>NZ_CP165625.1:570000-3915292 GCF_041200085.1 Flavobacterium sp. WC2409 | reverse complement strand
TGTGGTTTTTGAAATTTAATTATTTTTAAAAATTAAAGAAGATTTAAATAGAAATGGAATTACTGATACATTTTCTATCATTATTAAATAGAACCTACCTATACTATATACTAATATATAAACAAAAAGCACTCTTTTAATCTAACATCCCTAGCCCTGATAGTAACGAAAATCCTTATCTGGCGGTGTTCGCCAGATAAGATTGTAGTGAATAGCAGGAAAAAGCTCCAAATTCATTTCTTTATTTTAATAATAAATTATATTCTAATCGAAACGAATGGCTTTTACAGGAGAGATTTTGGTTATTATATAGGATGGAATTAATAATACCAAGAAACAAACACTAATTGTAAGTACGTTTAATAATGCTATGTATCCAAAATTAAGATAAACGGGAGCTTGGTCTACATAATAATTCTCTGGATTAAGTTTGATTATCCCAAAATACTTCTGAATCAATAAAATTGCGATTCCGATTAAGTTCCCCCAAAACAATCCACGTAGAATAAGATAAGAAGCATTATATAGGAATATTTTGCGAACCGACCAATTATTAGCCCCAAGTGCTTTTAAGATTCCGATCATTTGCGTGCGTTCAAGGATAAGCACCAATAGTGCTACAACCATATTAATAGTTGCTACAATTATCATGACTACTAATATAACGATGATATTGAAATCAAATAATTGCAACCATTCAAATATATAGCTGTACTTTTCAATTATTGTTTTGGTGTCAAGAGTGGAGCCTGTTTGTTGATACACTTGATCTCCTACTGTTTTTATATTATCAAAGTCAGAAACAAAGACCTCAAATGCTCCTACTTGATCCGCAGTCCACTTATTAATGCGTTGCATGTGGCGAATATCACCTATTATATAGGTAGCATCGAATTCCTGAAAACCAGAGTTAAAAATTCCTGTGATTTTAAATCGACGAATATTGGGTAGTTTATTCTGACCTTCTTTCATGAAGAACGTATTAAAAGCATCCCCAACTTTTAAATGAAGTCTATTGGCAAGAAATTGAGAAATAACAACATCCTCATTTAGGTTCTTAGAAAAATCAGGCAGTTTACCCGCAACGAGGTACTCCTTTATGTTGTCCCATTTATAATCCGGACCTACCCCTTTGAATACAATTCCTTCAAAAGCGGTTTCTGTTCTAATAATTCCTGCTTTACTAGCGATAGCTTGAATATGAATCACTCCTGGAACTGAAGTGAAATTTGGATAAAAATCTTGCTTTTTAGAAATGGGGACTAAAGTAACCTCCGACTGATTGCTATCAAAATTTGAAATAATAATGTGACCATTGAAGGCTGATATCTTTTCTCGAATTTTTTGTTGTAATCCAATACCAGTCGCCACAGAAATAATCATCATAATCATACCAATTGCGATAGCCGAAATTGCAATTTTTATAATTGGGGCAGATATACTACTTTTATAATCTTTAGCAGTGATGAGTCTTTTGGCAATAAAATATTCTAAATTCAATTTGATGAGTTTCTGATTTGGATTCAAAAATACAGCTAAAACACGAATTACACTAATTGACACTAATTTATTCTACTTCAGTAAATATGCTTTTATTTCTAAAAAAAATATCGTTTACAATCATTCCGTTTATTCTTTTATGTGCGTGCTCTAGTGCCATGGATAAAAAGAAAACTTCAAATTGGGACTGGACTCAAGATACTATTGCAACTGCAGTATATCCAAAAATGGATATATTACAAAATAAAGCGGACAACCTATTAAGCATTAAAACGGGTGCAGATAATTTTGAACTCTATTTGCCTATGTTAAAAAACAAAAAAGTTGGCATCGTTACCAATCAATCAGGTATTTTATCTAATAAAATTCACTTAGTAGATTTTTTACTATCCAAGAATATCGATGTGCAAAATATTTTTGCTCCAGAACATGGATTTCGAGGTACCGCTGACGCCGGTCAACATATAGTGGATGGAAAAGATTCTAAAACTGGGCTTTCAATTATCTCCCTTTACGGTGATAATAAAAAACCAAAAACGGAACAGTTAGCCAGTATCGACATTATGGTTTTTGATTTGCAAGATGTAGGTGCTCGTTTTTACACTTACATCTCTTCTTTACACTATATTATGGAAGCATGTGCAGAAAATAATATTCCACTTCTTATTCTAGACAGACCCAACCCAAATGGCGGAATAGTTGACGGGCCTATTTTAGAGAAAGAATTCACCAGTTTTGTAGGAATGCACCCTGTTCCATTATTGCATGGAATGACCATTGGTGAATATGCCCAAATGATAAATGGTGAGAAATGGTTGAAAAATAGAGTTCAATGCAAATTGACTGTTATTCCTTGTTTAAATTACAATCACAATTTATCATATAGTTTACCTGTAAAACCTTCTCCAAATCTTCCGAATGATCAAGCGGTGAATTTATATGCAAGTTTATGTCTTTTTGAAGGGACAAATGTAAGCGTAGGAAGAGGAACTGTGCAACAATTCCAAATTTATGGATCCCCATTTCTACCAAAATCTAATTTTAGTTTTATTCCAAAACCAAATATCGGAGCACAAAATCCGATTTACAATGGTGTAATATGTTATGGTGAAGATTTATCGGCTATTGCCAAAGTAAACCAACTAGAATTAAAATGGATAATTAAGGCTTATAAAAACACAGACGATAAATCAAAATTCTTTAATTCCTTTTTCACCAAATTAGCTGGAACAAAAAAACTGCAGGCACAAATAGAAAATAATATTCCTGAAGTAGAAATAAGAGCAAGCTGGAAAGAAGGATTACTAAACTTTAAAGAAATGAGAGAAAAATATTTGATTTACTAATTAGACTTCAAAAAGCAAAACTTATAAAGGCAATTTCTTCTTCATTTCTTCCACAATATTAAATGCCGCAGGACAAATCGTTACATTCTTTAATGTTAAATCCGTTATCTGCTGGAACTTCTTCCTATCTGTATGCGGAAATTCTCTGCAAGCTTTAGGACGTACATCATAGATAAAACAAGTATTATCCGTATCTAAAAAAGTACAAGGAACACTTTGCAATACATAATCCTGATCTTCATCAATACGCAAATATTGCTCAATAAACTGTTGTGGTTTTTGTTTTAGATATTTTGACACACGCTCAATATCTGCCGAAGTAAAAAGAGGGCCTGTAGTTTTGCAACAATTAGCACATTTTAAACAATCCGTTTTCTTGAACTCTGCATCATGAATGTCTTGCATTACATAATCTAAGTTTTTAGGCGTTTTCTTTTTAAGCTTATCGAAATACTTTTTGTTTTCAATATGCTTATCTTTGGCTTCTTTAGGAAGATTGTTTAAAATATGTTTCAAGTTTAAATTTTAAAGTTGGGAACACAAAAGTAACAAACTTGCAACCTGAAACCTGAAATTTTAAACAAAAAAGATGAAAGACCTTTTTGGCAAAGCCATCCTTGATTATCAAACAAATAATTCACCTGAGGATTTAATAACAGAAACAACTATATCCGAAGAAGATGAGATGAGTGTAGCTTACTTATTCCGTTCCTATAATGAAATGCCAAAAATGGAACAACACGCACTACAACTTGCCAACGGTAAAATTCTTGACGTGGGTTGTGGAGCAGGAAGTCACAGTTTATACCTACAAAACGAACGTGGCTTAGAAGTAACTGCAATTGACATTTCACCAAATGCTATTAAAGCTTGTTCATTGCGTGGTATAAAAGACGCGCGCGTGCAGGATGTTATGACCTTAGAAAATGAAAAGTTTGACACTATTTTACTACTAATGAATGGAGCTGGAATGTGTGGCAAACTTACTAATATTCCAAAATTCCTATTACAACTCAAAGCCCTTTTGAATCCTGGGGGTCAAATTCTATTAGACAGTTCGGATATCATTTACATGTTCGATGACGACGAAGATGGAGGAAAATGGATTCCATCGAATAATAACTACTATGGAGAAGTTATTTTTAACATTGCTTATAAAGGTGAAAAGGAAAAACCATTTAACTGGATGTATATTGATTATAATACATTACAAAATGCCGCTTTCGCCAATAATTTAAAGTCCGAATTAATCCTTGAAGGAGAGCATTATGATTATCTAGCAAAACTTACTTAATAAATTAATTTTATAACGAAAAACTGATGGAAGAAATAGAATTAGAAAAATTAAAGTATCCTATTGGAAAATTTGTCACCCCTGAATCATATTCAAGTGAATACATATCAAATAAAATAGCCGAAATAGCAACATTCCCAGAAAGACTAAAAAGAGAAGTAGAACATTTAACAGAAGAACAACTTGATACTCCTTATCGCAAAGAGGGTTGGACTATAAGACAAGTGATTCATCATTGTGCCGAAAGTCATATGAATTGTTACATACGAATAAAATGGACACTGACAGAAGATACCCCGACGATAAAATATTACCATGAAGATTTGTGGTCAGCACTTGATGACAGTTTAACAATGCCTATTGAACCTACCTTATCACTATTAGAAGGATTGCATTTTAGACTGGCTTTTATCATGAAGAATTTATCTAATATAGATTTAGAAAGATCATTTATTCACCCAGAACATGGCGCTAGTTTTCAATTACGAGAAATAATAGGCACTTATGCTTGGCACGGGAATCACCACTTAGCACATATCACTGAATTAAAGAAAAGAAATAATTGGAACTAATAAAAAAGCCAAACAATGAAAATCATTGTTTGGCTTTTTAACTTTATAAAACGACTAACTATTGTTTCATATATTTCATCATAATTCCTTGTAAACTTCCTCCCCATTCTTTTGAGGCACCCATCATTTTCTTTGTAAAATCCCCCATGTTTCCGTTTATCTTTTTCCCAATAGGGCTTTCATAAAATGCAATCATTTCTTTGATGTCTTTTTCACTATACATTTCAATATAGATATTAGCCAAAGAATCATATAAACTTGGTAATGTCGCATCAAATTCTTTTAAAAACTCACCTTGTTTGTCAGTAGGTATCATTTTTAGAATTTGTTCTTTAGCCACTTTCATGGAAGCATCACTACCACTCAAGTTTATTAATTTCATTACATCTGCTTTCGAAGCAGCTTGTTGGGCAAAACCCAATTGGAAAATAGAAAATAGAGCTAAAGCAAATAGTACTTTTTTCATAATAATTAGTTTATATTAAGGAATATTTAAATATTTATGTGTTTGTAATGAAACTCTCCATTTTGGATTGTTCATCACATAGTCAACAATAAGGGGAGTCATTTCTTCTTTTTTACTCCATTCAGGCTGAAGAAATAAAATTGCGTTACCATTTACCAACTCCGCTTGTTCTTCTGCAAAAATGAAATCATGTTTATTATATATGATAACTTTCAATTCATGCGCGTTATCATAAACGGTTTGAGTTGGCAACTTATTCTTTTTCGGTGAAAGACAAATCCAGTCCCAAGTTCCTGTCAAAGGATATGCACCCGAAGTTTCAATATGAACTTTTCGATTATTCTCTTTTAACTTTTCCGTTAGTAAACTCATATCCCACATTAAAGGCTCTCCACCAGTTACAACAACAGTTTCTGCATATTTACTAGCATTTTCAACTATCCTATCGACAGCAGTTGGAGGATGCAATTCAGCATTCCAACTCTCTTTCACGTCACACCAGTGACATCCCACATCACAACCACCTATTCTTACAAAGTACGCCGCGGTACCCGTATGAAAACCTTCTCCTTGAATGGTATAAAACTCCTCCATTAACGGAAGCATTGCCCCTTTATTTACTTCTAATTGTATTTCTTTTGATAACATTTTTGTAATTTAAAGTGCAAAGATAACTAATTTGAAAAGGAGTTAATTTATAATATGAAAATGGTTTTGTAAAATAGTATAATTACTAAAAACTAAAGAGCTCGTTACACAAAATAAAAAACCCGATAGCGTTAACTATCGGGTTTAAAATATTATTATTTAAAATTAATTATTTCAGTAATTTCAAAGATTGAGTAGCGTATGCATTTTCAGGATCAATAGCTAAAGTTTTTCCGAAAAACTCTTTAGCTTTAACTTTATCAAAGTTAGCATATCCTGCTGCCATTGAGTTATAACATTCAATTAATTTAGATTTCACTGATGGTTTTGCCAATTCAGTTTCCCCTTTTTTAGTTACAATATCAATATACTGTTGGTAATACATAATCATTGCTTCATCATTCTCTAATAAACTATTTGTTCTTGCACGAGAAAGATAAACATCTTGAGTATCAGGTGATGCAGTAATAACATTTCCAAAAGCAATATCAGCCTTTTTCAATGCGATAGTATCTTTAACAATTCCTGGTTTAGTATTGTCAAAATAAATTGCATTTCCTAAATAGTAATTGTCATATAAATAACCATTTGATGCAGGGTTTGAAGTTGCAATTTCTAAAACTGCAGCAGCTTCTTTATACAATTTTTGCTCGTAAAGACCTTTACCTACTTCTCCAAGTTCACTAGTTACAGCATTATCCATCTCAACACCTTTTTTTACACTTGCTATACCTTTTTCAAAAAGAGCTTGATCAACAGTAACACCATCAGCACTGATTGCTTTCTTAATATTAGCCAACCCTAAGTATAAATAATCAAGTGAAATCACTCTGTTAGTAGCACTAGCAGTAAATTCTCCCAATGATTTAATAGCCAAATCATAGTTTCCGTTTTGATAAGCAGAATATCCTAAATAACGATAGATTCTAGGATTTACTTTATCCAATTCTTTCATTTTATTAGCTTCAACTTCTAAAGCTTTATAATCTTTAGTCAGAATCAAGAAATCAGCATGACGCATACGAGAAGCTAATGAATAGTCAGTAAGGTCCATGTATTTTTCATAATACCCTAGGGCTTCTTTAAAATATTGTTCTTGTCTTCCAGGAACATTAAGTCCCCAATAATAATATGTTTCAGCTAATTCTCTGTAAACTGGACCATAATTAGGATTAGTACCTACAACAGCTTGATAAGCAGCTACTGCTTCAGTATAAGCCTTAGCCCCTTTTAATAAAACACCAAGTTGCATTTTTGCTCTAATTAAACTATTGTCAGCTTGAAAAGCATTACGGTACGCTGAATAAGCTGCATTTTGATTTTTATCTCCATAATATGCATCTCCAAAAGCTAAAAGAACTTGTGGTTCTTGACCACTCTTTTCTTTCGCTAATTCTAAAGTAGCAAGTGCCGCTTTATAATCTGGTTTTTCCGAATTCATGTATGCTCTTGCAACATAAACATATTCTGCAAAATCTTTTTTCCTTTTTTCGTTAATAGCAGCAGCAAATTTAGTTTTTGCAGCAACTACATTACCATTATCAAGATCAATCTGACCAAGACCAATATTATTTAAATGAGCATGATCTTTAGCCGCTAATCCGTTTTGATATGTAATCTTAGCAGAGTCAGCAACGTTTTGATAAAGATAAACATTCCCTAAAAGAAAGAAAGCTTCACCTTCAGAAGGATCCGATTTAATTATAGATTTTAAAGTTGTTTTCGCGTTTTGATATTTTTCGGCATCAATTTCTTTCTTTGCTTGATCAATATCTTGAGCATGACTTACCGTAACTGAAGCCAGAAAGGCAACACTTAAAATTTTAAATTTGTTCATTTTAACTTTATTTGATTTATTCATATACATTTTCATTTTTCCTTTATTTTGATTTAGTTGTAATTATAATTTTTCTTCCAGGAGTACGAAATGGTAATAACCCAGACTTTAAAATTATACGTTGCCCAATATCTCCCGCCATAAATGAAGCAAAGCCCATTCCTAATCCAGAGTATCCCTGACAATTTATTATATACAAATCACGTGCCAAAGGATAAGTCCCTTCCGCCAAATTATTTTGAGTAGGCGAAACATATGTCTTCTCATTGAGCCCTTTTACACTTAAAACATTAAGTTTTTGTAAATACTCACTAACAGTTGATGTAGGTCGATACAACCAATTTAAACCAACTACACCTAACATTCCTTCATTTTCAGAAACGTACTTCAAAACTTCTTCATTCGTTTTAAAAGAATAAATTCCCTTTGAAGGATTTACATTTAAACCTGCAACTTCTTTCAAATAACGAAGGGTACTAGAATTAAGATTATCGAAAACCAACCCTTTGATTTTTTGTTGAGATTTACCTTGCATAAAAGAAACTACATCTTGCAACGCAATTAAAGTGTCATTATTGCTTTTATTTGAAACAAATGCAATTGCATCTGTTCCAATAATAGTTGTTTTAGGTTTAATTTTAACAGATTCAAAATATTTCTCTTCCTCTTTATTTAAGGTTCGAGCTAACACTACAATTCTTGTACTATCTTTTAAAAAAGATTTTATAACCTCATTTTCAGATTTTGCAATCAAGGTAATTTTAGCATTATATTCACTTTGAAATACTTCAATTTGTTCCTCAATGATCGGTTTTAAAGTCTCATCAACAAGAATAGAAGTAGAACCTTTTAGGATAGTTTCTTTATTCTTATTAGAATTTTCAGATTGTTTACAACCTAAAAAAGCCAATAAAAACAAACAAACAAAAATACTTGAAAGTTTAGCTGTCTTTTTCATTTTAATCTTTATTATCATTAATTATTCGCACAAACCTTATAAAGGCATATACTATTAGAAGAGCTCCAAATGCAATTCTATAATTCATTGGCATCACAATTGGAAAATTCTTCATAAATATAATAAATAATCCTAAGATGAAATAAAGAAGAAAAAACAAAATCCCTATAACGAGAAGAAATCGCTCTTTTAGCGATTTCTTCTGAATATTTCTATATATTTTATCCAACATTAATCCGCTGTTTGAATAGTAATCGGCAAAGAGTATAATACTCTAACCGGTTTTCCATTTTGAACACCTGGATTCCATCTCGGACATTTTTGTAAAACTCTGATAGCTTCTTTTCCTGTTCCGTAACCTATATCTCTTAATACTTTGATATCAGTTAATGAACCATCTTTTTCTACTACAAAAGTAACATACACTTTTCCTTTAAGACCTTCTTCTTCAGGTGCACGATAATTTTTACCAACGTAAGTGTAAAATTTATCCATACCCCCCGGAAATTCCGGTTTAACCTCAATACCTGCAGTGTTGTAAATTTGGTTATCTTCTTCAACAATTTTAGTTGGCCCAGGACCTACTGGCGCTACAGTCAAAACTGCATCTGGATCCCCTTTTACTGTTTCAGCACCAATCTTTTTGTCTTTAATTTCAGCAATTTTTGGTGGCTCTTCTGTCACTTCTTCTGCTTTAGCAACAACTGGTTTCACAAACTTCACTTGGTCCACTTTCGGTGGTGGTGGTGGAGGTGGTGGAACATTCAATTTAGGCTCTTCTTTTTTCTTAGGTGGTAACTTTATAGTAGTGATTTTTACATCTCTATCCATTTCTGAGTCATCACCTTTAGGGATTAAGTCTATGATAAGAGGAGCAGCTACAGCTAAACTAAAAAATATCGCACCAAGGATAAGTGCTCTAGTAGTAGTTTTTGTATTTGACTTTCTTAATTCATAAGCACCGTAAGTTTTATTACGTCCTTCGAATACGATATCAACCCATTGGTTTTTTAATATATCTAATTTCATCTTTCTTAATTATTAGGTTATTAAGAAAACAAGATTGCTCTTATTTTCCTTCTAACAATTTTGTTTCTTCAGGCGTAAAATCATTAACAATAGCATACGAACCATTATCCCCTACTTTAACAATTGCCATTTCATCAAGTATATCAACAACATTTTTATAGGTTGATTTTTTACTCGGTTTGATAATTACAATAATACCATCTTTAGGTTTCCCCTTAGCAGCAGAATATTCTAATACCATTCTGTTTCTAGCAATTAGTTCCTTACGGATACCATCTTTACCATAAGAAAAATCTTTAGGAGCGCCACCTTCAACAGGTGTAGCTAATAAACCAACATATCTTATAAGTTTATTATCTGCTCCTAACAAAAGAGTCATCGTACGATTTTCATCCACTTTGATATCTTTATTTTTAGTAGGATCTTCATCTTTATCTGGCAACCCCAAACTCATCGATTGAGGTTTAGACAACGTAGTGGTAAGCATAAAGAATGTGATTAATAAGAAAGCCAAATCCACCATAGCAGTTAAATCTACTTTTGAGTTTTGTTTTTTACTTCTTACTTTGCCACCTTTTCCGCCTCCACCGCCGTCGGTATTTAATTCAGCCATTTTAGTGTCTTTTTTTTAATTAAAAATCTTCTGTTCTCAAACCAGTAACTAAACTAAAGCTATTGATTTTTTGATCTTGACAAATATCCATTACTTTTCTAATAGCTGGATACTCTTCTTTTGCATCGCCTTTTATAGCAATTTGCAACTCTTTGTCATTCACCTCTATATTTGCTATACGTGCATTGTAAATCCAATCTTTCAATTGATTATCAAGAGAATCCATAGGCACACCAGGCTGACCCGCTTTACTTCTATCTGCTGACTTCATTTCAATGATTTGCTTCAAGTTAGTAATTGGCACACCAAAACCTTCCATTAAAGAAAACATTTTTTTATCTTCATCTGTAAAAGTAACATTGTATTTTTCACCCATTAATTCCAAAGTTCTAACACGAACTTCTCTTCCTTTTAGGTCAAAAAACACTTTTCCTTTACCAACAGTCAACGTAGCCAAATCAGTTTCAGGTATTTTAGTCTGAACAGTAGATGAAGGTGTATCAACTGGTAACGCTTCAGGAATTTTAGCAGTAGCTGTCAAAATAAAGAACGTAAGCAAAAGGAACGCAACATCACACATGGCAGTCATATCAGTCGATGTTGACTTTTTTTTCATTTTTATTTTAGCCATTCTTTTTATTTTTTATTCTGATATCAATTATATCAAAAATTATTATTGTTTCAAACTTCCTCTGAATCTTCTGTAAGTATTTACAATTGTAGTACCTGCCTCATCAATAGAATAAGTTAAATCATCAATTTTCGCAGTAAAGAAGTTGTAAGCAACAATAGCTAAGATAGAAGTAGAGATACCTGTTGCAGTATTAATAAGTGCTTCAGAGATACCTGTTGCAAGAGCAGCTTGATCCGGAGTACCAGCAGAAGCTAATGCACCAAACGCTTTAATCATCCCTGATACAGTTCCTAATAATCCACCAAGTGTTCCTAAAGAAACTAAAGATGAAATAATAGTCATATTTTTCTCTAACATTGGCATTTCAAGTGAAGTAACCTCTTCGATTTCTTTATGGATAGTTTCAGAAGCTTCTTCGCTGTTGAATCCTTCTTTTTTAACATCTTGGTATTTTACCAAAGCAGATTTAATTGCATTTGCAACAGAACCTTGTTGTTTGTCACAAGAAGCAATAGCGTCATCAATATGACCTTCTTTGATACTTCCTTGTACTTTTTTCATAAAAGCATCTAAGTTACCTTTTCCAGCAGCTTTAGAAATCACGAAAAATCTTTCAATTGAAAATACGATAACCATTAATAACATTCCTAACAATACTGGTACTATAAATCCTCCTTTGTAAACTTGACCTAAAGTATTTATTGGGTGACCAGTTTCTGGGTTTCCACCTTCAAAATTTGTTGGAGATCCCATGATAAATTTCCAGATCAAAACACCAACAAAAACACATAATACAATAATGATACCCGAAACCATTCCTCCTCCGTTTGAACTGCTTTCTTTTTTAACGTTTGCCATTTTTTTTAATTTTAATAGTTTTAAATAATTTATTTTTAGTTATAATAAACTTGTAGTCCCGCAAATTTATATGTTTAGTTCAAATAAAAAAACTTTTTTTAATTTTATTCGAATTAATTTTAAACAAAATTAACTTAGCCCATTTTTTTCTTTGCCTTTTTATCAATATGATTCCACGAAATCGGTATTTTAAAAAAAAATACATATTATTTTGTGACAAAAACAAAGAAAAACCCAACAAAATATTGAAATCGATTAAAAATGCTTTTTTTAATTATTAGCAACAAAAAAGTAATAATATTACAGTAAACACTTAAATTATTAAATTTCAAATAATAATAATATATTGCAGATAATTAATTTCAGATAACATTATGAATAATACAGATAACTTTACAAAACATATAAACGAAGGGTATACCTCTAAAGGCGAGAGCATTATCCTTGGTGGCGCTATACTTGACGGACAAGCTTTAGCTAATAGTTATGTAAAAATCCCACTAAAAACTCTGAATAGACATGGCTTAATCGCTGGAGCTACAGGAACAGGAAAAACTAAAACTATTCAAGTTTTATCCGAACAGCTTTCTTCTTTTGGTGTTCCAATCTTAATGATGGACATTAAAGGAGACTTTAGCGGAATTGCTAAAGAGGGTGAAGAAAAATCATTTATCACAGAGCGTCATGCTAAAATAGGAATTCCTTACCAGATATCCAAATTCCCAGTTGAGCTGCTTACGCTATCAGAACAAAATGGGGTGCGACTAAGAGCAACCGTTTCCGAATTTGGGCCTGTATTATTTTCAAGAATACTAGATTTAAATGACACGCAGTCAGGAGTTGTATCCGTTATTTTTAAATACTGTGATGATAACAAAATGCCTTTATTAGACCTTAAAGACATTAAAAAGGTAATTAACTATATCACCGAAGAAGGAAAAGAAGAAATTACAAAAAGCTACGGAAAGATTTCAACCTCCACTACTGGAATCATTCTTAGAAAAATAATTGAACTTGAACAGCAAGGCGCAGAACTATTTTTTGGTGAAAAATCATTTGAAATTGATGATCTTATGCGAATTGACGAAAACGGAAAAGGATATGTCAACATCCTTCGGTTAACAGATATTCAAGACAAACCTAAATTATTCTCTACTTTCATGTTGAGTTTACTTGCTGAAATATACCAACAGATGCCAGAAAAAGGAGATTCTGACAGACCAGAGTTGGTTATTTTCATTGATGAAGCTCATTTAATTTTTAATGAAGCCAGTAAGGCCTTATTAGAACAAATAGAAACTATTGTAAAATTGATTCGTTCAAAAGGTATTGGAATTTATTTCATAACTCAAAATCCAATGGATGTTCCAAGTGGTATATTAGCACAACTAGGTCTAAAAATACAACATGCTTTAAGAGCTTTTACAGCAAAAGACAGGCAATCCATAAAACAAACTGCTGATAACTACCCTAGTTCTGATTACTACAACACAAGTGAAGTTTTAACTAGTTTGGGAATTGGAGAAGCACTTGTAACTGCATTGAACGAAAAAGGAATCCCTACTCCACTAGTAGCAACAATGCTTAGAGCCCCAATGAGTAGAATGGACGTCCTTACTGAAAGTGAAATTCAGGAAATCAACAGCAAATCAAAACTAGTTAAAAAATATAGTGAGCTTATTGATCGCGAAAGTGCTTACGAAATACTTAACGACAAAATTTTAGCAGCAGAAAAAATAGCTGTAGAACAAGAGAAAGAAAAAGAAGAACAAAAAACGGTAGAAACAAAAACTAAATCTGGACCTAGCACTACTGAAGTAGTAGGTAAGTCGGTTTTAAAAGTCCTAACTAGCGCCACTTTCATTAGAGGTTTTTTCGGCGTTCTTTCGAAAATTATGAAGAAATAAAACTGGATTTGATTATAAAATAAAATTTTACAATTAATCAACAACCCTTTCTCATTTTAAAAATTGGAAAGGGTTTTTTTTATAAAACACGGGATGAAAAAATATTTCATTCAAAACGCTCCATTTGTAGTCCCAACAACTGACGGAAAATTAATTGAAGAACATCATGGCCTAGCTTCCACGAGCTATCAAGAGCTATCCATTGCTCATATGATTGCCCCTCCTAAATGGAGCGAACCATTTCAAACTCCTGAATTTGACGAATACACCTATATAATAAGAGGAAAAAAACAATTTATTATTGACAACGAAACTGTAATCCTAGCAGTTGGTCAATCTATTCATATAGAAAAAAACACCCGTGTCCTGTATTCCAATCCATTTGAGGAAGAATGTGAGTACATTGCCATTTGCAAACCTGCATTTGACTTTACCAAAGTACATCGAGAAGAATGAAAAAAATTCCTGCTTATATTTATAAAAATAAGCAGGAATTTTAATTTACAGTCTATTCTGTTTTTGAAACTTTACTTAAGTAATTCTAATATTTTGTCTTCAATTAGTTTACTATCCCAGATTTTTTCAATATTCTCGGTTTTCAACACTTTTTGCATAATTTCATTTTGTAAATCCCCAATAGCTAATGCCTCCGTGTATGGACGGTCACTAAAAGTAACTCTACTATATAAAGGAATCCATTTGTCAGGATGCTTATCTGAAAATAATTTTTCTATTTTCTTTTGCAAAAGAAAATTATCATCAGCCGTTTTAGAACTCATTTCCATGAAATTTCTATATGAAAGTTCTGCGATAGCGTCTGCATTCGGTTTACGAGAATCTTGGTATTCAGAAAAAATAGTCTCCCAATCATCTCCATATTTTTCAATCATTTCATACAACACTGAAATATCTTCAAAACCTGCATTCATGCCTTGTCCATAAAAAGGAACAATTGCATGGCAAGCGTCTCCTATCAAAGCCACTTTATCTTGATACGTCCAAGGAAAACATTTCATAGTTACCAACGTACTTGTTGGATTCTTGAAAAAATCTTCAGCCAACTTTGGAATTACTTCAATTGAATCTGGGAAGTTTTTCTCAAAAAAGAATTCCACATCTTTTTGTTCTTTTAAAGAATCAAAAGAGTTTTCGCCCTCAAAAGGCATAAACAAAGTACACGTAAAGCTCCCGTCAAGATTAGGCAAAGCAATTAACATATACTCCCCACGAGGCCAAATATGAAATGAATTCTTATCTAATTTATGAGTCCCATCGGAATTTGCAGGAATATTTAATTCTTTATACCCCATATTTAAAAACTCTTGTGAGTAATTAAACATACTTTGACGTTGCATGCGATGACGAATTCTTGAAAAAGCACCATCGGCACCAAAAACCATATCGTATTTTTTTTCTTCCCAAATTCCTCTTTCCGTTTCTCCAATATGTAACGTAGCTTCTTTCAAAGTTACATCCCAAATTTTTTGATCAAAGAAAAACACTGCGCCAGCCTCTTCAGCAAGATCAATCATCTTTCTATTCAAAATTCCTCTCGAAATAGAATAAATAGCTTCTCCTTCTTGTCCGTAATTTTGAAAATTAAGTTTATCAACTAAATGAATAGCACGCTTATCCATTGGGATTGCAATCTCTCGTACTGCTTGACCGACACCAACTCCATCTAAGGCTTTCCAACCTCGATTAGACATCGCTAAATTTATAGAACGTCCAGAAAATTGTATTTGTCTAATATCAGGACTTCTATCATAAATATGAACAATATGACCTGCTTTACGTAAGTAGATAGCTAATAAAGATCCGACTAAGCCGGATCCGACTACTGCTATTCTTTTTGGAGTTTGCATTATTTTTTATAAAAAGTTAGGCAAAATTACTGATTTATTATTTTAAGGAGTTTAAAAAACTCAGTTTTTACTTGGCATAAAAATTAATTTTGTTGAAGTTTTAACAATTTCCTCTTTATTTAATTTCATTTTCCTGAATTTTCCTTGATTATACATCTCGGCTTGGTCACTATAATGAGAGCTTAATGGATTTCCAGACTGACCTGTAGGTAAAATACTCCAACTATTTTCTATATCCGAAAAATCGACAATTCTTCTTGTTGACGGACCTCCCTTAATTGTATATTTTTCTTCATTTGAATAATCAAACATTTGATTGTTGATCACCTCGTTTGAACCTGAAACTTCAAATGGACCTACATTAAATATTTTTCTTAAAGCGGCTATTTTACCCAAAGGATGCTCATATTCTACAACATGTACTTTATTCCAGGTCCAATCAGCAACTGAATTCCCTAGCTGTTTCTCTAAAGTAGCAACAGCTTCTTTAAAAGAATTTGATATGATTTCTTCCCTACTTTCCATTTTGTTTTTAGTCGAAATGTTATCCCACCATGGTGAAGTAGCATTGAGAAGCTGCTTCGCAATCATTTGTTTCATTACGTGTGTCGACAAAAACTGCTTGAAACCAGTAGCTCCAAGTTCGTCTTCAAAAGTATTTTTTAGATACAAATAAATCCATTTATTGTAAATTGTAGGTGCAACATCATTCAAATTACTCGTTCCTTTCCAAGTTTTCAAAACTGTAACCGCAGCTTGCTCATTATTAGAAAGGGATTTTAGGTCAAGATTTGCTATTAGGTTACTCACAACTTCAGGAGCAACTGAAGAAGTATTATCAGTTATCATTTTACTCACTGCTTCTTTGTCCCAATCGGATTTAGGATCCAATAAATGGGTTATTCTTTTGGCTCGATCTTCAGGGAGATAATATCCTGGATACAAAAAACCATCTATAGCTTCTGGTTGATTATTGGCCGAATAAACGTAATTCCAGTCTGGATTTTCTGCTGATGGATTTTTGGAGAAATCTAAATAATCTGTTATATCGTCTTTACCTGAAGCACCATCTAAAATAAAATGAGTGTCGACTCCCTGATTGTGCTTGTATAATTTCCCCGTTGCCCACCAAGCTACATTCCCTTTTGCATCACCATACATTACATTTAATCCTGGGGCAGCAATTAGCGATACCCCTTTTTGAAATTCGGCTTTACTTTTAGCATGAGAAAGCATGTATACGGCATCGAGAATATGAATAGGCTGTTGTGTATAAATCCACGACATTGCCACTGGCTTTTTAACATCTAGACCATCAATTAAATCATTCATGACAGGACCATGTCTAGTCACTTTTACATTCAAAACAACATCTGCGCTGTCTTTAACTTTTATTGTTTTTTTTCTAGTTTTATAATCCGAAAACCCTTCTGGTGTTTTATATTTATTTCCATCGGTAGGATTATTTTCTTCTTGATACAAATCGATATCATCATTTTCAAACATAGTTAAGCCATATGTATAATCTCTATTATGTCCCAATAAGGGATATGGGGTTCCAGCAAGATAACATCCATACAATTCAAATTCTGGCGTTACAATATGCGCTTCATACCAAGTTCCTGGTTGTGAGAATCCAATATGCGGATCATTTGCAAAAATAACTTTGCCACTTTTGGTCTTCTTTCCGCCAATAACCCAACTGTTACTTCCTATAAAAGGAGGAATAGGAGATTGATCTAATAATGCTGTAATAGATTTAGAAATAGCGGTATATTCCTCTGGCTTTTCTTTTGCATTTTTAATTTTTACGGTGTTAAACGAATCGTCTAGACCAAAGTCTTTCAAATAATTCATTCCATATTTATTCTTGATATCAGTCATCAAAGGATCCGTTTTTTGAGCCATCGCAAAACTAAAAGACATATAGCCAAAAATATTATAAACGTCTTTTATTGTAAACTTTTCCTTTTTAACTCCCACCAACTGAAACTCAATTGGGGTCTTTCCTTCTTCAAGATATTGATTGATTCCATCAAGGTAGGCCATAGTCAATTGATAACTTGGGCTATTTTTATCTAAATTAGCAATCGCCTTTTCCGAAGCTTCTTCTATACCGAGCCCTGCAAAAAATTTATCATTCTTTAAGGCTACTTTTCCGAAAATCTCAGACAAGCGTCCAGGAGCTATGCGTCGCATTAATTCCATTTGCCATAATCTATCTTGAGCATGCACATAACCTAGGGCAACCATCGCATCCTTAGAATTTGAAGCATAAATATGAGGTACGCCAAAGTCATCAAAATAGACGGTCGTTTCTTTCTGAATATTTTTTAATTCTATTTTTCCATCATATTTTGGCCTTAGATAGATTCCATAGGCAAGTATCGCAATGGAAAGAATAACTACTAATGACACAACAAAGAGCAACGTTTTTTTGACTATTTTCATATTTACAGAAATTATACTGACAAATATAAACGATTTCACTATTAAACGAGATGAAATTTTATCTCAATAAAGAGGAAGCAAACACAAAAACATAATTAATTTGTTTAATTTATTATAGAAAACAATAAACAAAAAGTATCTTTGTGTAAAAACTTAAAATGAAACAATTATCAATATTAGATCTATCTAAAATGGGACGAGTAGAACGATTGAATTTAATTAATTCGTGTACTGGATATAAATCGGCTAATTTAATTGCAACAAAATCTATCTATGGAAAATCAAATATTGCTATTTTTAGTAGTGTTACTCATCTAGGCAGTGACCCTGCCTTGATTGGATTCATCGTTCGACCTACAACAGTTCCAAGAGATACTTATAAAAACATTAAAGAGACTGGCTATTTTACTGTAAATCACGTGACCGAATCGATGATTGCTGATGCGCATCATACATCTGCCAATTATGACACTGGAGTTTCAGAATTTGAAAAGACTAATTTGGAAGAAGAATACAAGGATAATATAAAAGTACCCTTTGCAAAAGGAAGTCCCATTCAATTGTATTGCAAATATGTAAATGAATATTATATTAAAGAAAATGACACTATACATGTCATTGCATCCATTGAGGATTTATTTTTTGAAGAAAACTTGAGACATGATGATGGATGGTTACAAATCGACAAAGGAAATGTTGTAGCGCTAAATGGCTTAGATGGATATTGCTTACCCAAATTAATTGACCGATTCCAATATGCTAGAAAAGACACACCTACTCAATCATTTTTAAAATAGATTTAAAAAAACAGCACAAAAAAGTGGTTTATATCATATGACCTAAACCACTTTTTTTATAAACAACTTTATTTATTTTTTACTTCCATCTATAATCGCTCCAGTACCTGCACCTACACCAGCACCAGCAATACCACCAATTATAGCTCCCTGAACTTTTTTCTTACTAATAATAGCTCCAGTTGCAGCACCTACACCCGCTCCAATAACAGCGCCTTTGGCAGTACTACTCCACCCTTTCTTCTGAGTGGTAGTCGTGGTAGTGGAAGTTGTAGAACTAGATGTTGCTGGCTGATTTACGACAACAACTTCTTTTTGAGATTCTACTTTAGCCATTTCAACTTGCATCGAATCAATCACTTTTTGTTTCTCTATTGCTACTTTCATTGAATCGATTGTTTCTTCCTTAGTTGCTTGAGCATCCATTTTTACTTGATTTTTACAAGAAAATAGCACAACTGATAATACTAGTATGTATAAAGCTTTCATGATTTTTAATTTTATTTATTAATACATTACAAAGAAACGGTTTAACCACCTATAATAACTTATATAATTCCGAGCAAAATTTATAAAATTATCAGAACTCTAAATCTATCTTAGAATTCCAGCTTTCAAAATTTGCCCAAAATTGTACATGTCCTCAAAGGAACAATACAAAGGAACCGGCGCTAGACGAATTACATTGGGCTCTCTCCAATCCGTAATTACCCCATTTTTCATTAGATAATCAAACAATGTGCGTCCTTCACCATGAAGAAGAACTGACAATTGACATCCTCTTTCAGATACGTTTATTGGAGTAATAATTTCGAAAGTACTATCTACTTCTTTATCTATTTCATGTAGAATAAATTCCAAATAAGAAGTTATTCTATCTCTTTTCTCAATTAAAGCGTCCATCCCTATTTCATCAAACATTTCGACAGAAGCTAAATAAGGAGCCAAAGAAAGGACTGGCAAATTACTTATTTGCCAACCATCTGCACCGTGAACAGGATCAAAAACAGGTTCCATTTTAAAACGTCTTTCCTTATTATGTCCCCACCAACCTGCAAATCTTGGTAAATCTGGATTGTTATGGTGTTTTTCATGCACAAAACAACCCGATGCATTTCCTGGTCCTGAATTCATATATTTATAACTGCACCAAGCAGCAAAGTCCACATTCCAATCATGTAATTCCAGTTTAATATTCCCAGCTGCATGAGCCAAATCCCAACCTACAGTTGCACCTACTTTGTGACCTGCAGCCGTTATTGTTTTCATGTCAAAAACTTGCCCCGTATAATAATTTACTCCTCCTATTAAAACCAAAGCCAGCTCCTCTCCTACTTCATCAATTTTGGCTAATACATCTTCAATGCGAATATTGTGTTCTCCTTCTCGACGTTTTATTTCGACTATAGCTTCCTCTGGTTTATACCCGTGAAAATGAACTTGAGATTGAAACATATATTGATCTGAAGGAAAAGCTTTTTCTTCACAAATGATTTTATATCTGGTTTTTGTAGGGCGGTAAAAAGAAACCATCAATAAATGAAGATTTACGGTCAACGTATTCATAACCGTTACTTCAGATGGCAAAGCTCCCACAATTTTGCTTAATGGTTCAGCAAAACGTTCTTGATAATCCCACCACGGTTTCTCTGCATAAAAATGCCCTTCGACAGCTAGATTTGCCCAATCGTCCATAACTTCATCAACATAGGCCTTAGCACTTTTGGGTTGTAGTCCTAAAGAGTTCCCAGTGAAATAAATTACATTTTTTCCGTTTACTTTTGGAAAAATAAACTCTTCTCTGTATTTATTTAAGGCATCTTGCGCATCTAATTTTCGTGCAAATTCTTTAGTATTTTCGAAAGTCATGGTATGTATCTTATTTGTGTCGTAAAATTAGGTTTTATTTATTCTGCTACAAAATGGACCCTCTTAATATATTCCTATAACTAATTACCAAAACACAAAAGCTTCTATAAATATTTATAAACCAGTTCAATATTTAACTATATTTGATAGCGCCTAAAAATAAAAATATGCTTAAAAATAATTTGAACGTCCTTATTCTATCCATTGCAATGGTGATTTCTGCCTACTTATTTTCGAATGCTTTTCAGAATCGAAATAAAAATAATGATATTATTAGTGTTACAGGACTAGGTAAAAAAGATTTTGTGTCTGATTTAATTGTTTGGAATGGTTCTTTTTCTAAAAAAAGCAGTACGTTGAAAGACGCTTACGCCAGTCTTGATAATGATAGAGAAAAAATAAAAACATATCTTACAGGAAAGGGCATCCAAACTACTGAAATGGTGTTTTCGGCAGTGAATTTCAACAAAGATTTTGAAACTACTTATAATGAAAATGGCACGACCAGACAACAGATTTTTACTGGTTTTACTTTAACTCAAAGTGTAAATATCCAATCTAAGGATGTGAATAAAATTGAAGAAATATCAAGACAATCTACTGAGTTAATTAATTCCGGAGTTGAATTTTACTCTAGTGCTCCCGAATATTATTATACAAAACTTGCGGAATTAAAAATCAAGATGATTGCTGAAGCAACGAAAGACGCTAGTACAAGAGCAAAGAGCATTGCCGAAAATGCAGATGCCAGTCTTGGAAATTTAAAAAAATCAGATATGGGTGTTTTTCAAATTATTGGCCAAAATTCATCAGAAGATTTTTCTTATGGGGGCTCCTTTAATACGAGTTCCAAAAACAAAACCGCGACCATTACTGTAAAACTAGTGTATCAAGTAGACTAATTCATTCTAAATGCATTGTTGCGTGAGGGATTGCTTCGCCAGTTCGCTATCGCTCGTGTGAAGTGAAAATCCTTATTTATTATGGAGCGATAGCGAAATACTAAATAAGAGTGTAGCGAATAGCCCGACCCTTGGGGCACGCCCAAAAAAAAAAAATCTCGCCATTGCTGACGAGATTTAGTGAATTAACCTTTATTTCTTATTAGATGATCAACATGGCATCACCGTAAGAATAGAATTTATATTTTTCTTTGATTGCTTCTTCATATGCTTTTTTCATTAAATCGTGTCCGCAAAATGCAGAAACCATCATTAATAAAGTAGATTTTGGTGTATGGAAATTAGTAATCATACACGTTGCTAAACTAAAATCATGAGGAGGAAAAACGAATTTATTTGTCCAACCATCAAAAGGATTTAGCGTTCCATGTGAAGAAACTGAGCTTTCAACTGCACGCATAGAAGTAGTACCTACAGTACAAATACGTTTTTTCTTAGCTTTAGCATCATTTACAATATCACACGCTTCTTGAGTAATTTTTAATTCCTCAGAATCCATTTTATGTTTAGATAAATCTTCTACCTCAACTGGATTAAAAGTTCCTAAACCTACGTGAAGTGTCACCTCAGCAAATTTAATTCCTTTAATTTCTAATTTTTTCAATAAATGCTTAGAGAAGTGCAATCCTGCAGTAGGTGCTGCAACAGCTCCTTCTTCTTTAGCGTATATAGTTTGGTAACGTTCCGCATCTTCAGGAGTTACGTCTCTAGAAATGTATTTTGGGATTGGAGTTTCTCCAAGTTCCGTTAATTTTTTTCTGAATTCTTCGTAAGAACCATCGTAAAGAAAACGCAATGTTCTACCACGAGAAGTAGTATTGTCAATTACTTCAGCAACTAATGAGTCATCATCACCAAAATATAATTTATTTCCGATTCTGATTTTACGAGCTGGATCTACTAAAACATCCCATAAACGTTGTTCTGCATTTAGTTCTCTTAATAAGAAAACTTCAATTCTAGCACCCGTTTTTTCTTTATTTCCGTACAAACGTGCTGGAAAAACTTTAGTATTATTCAAAATCAAAACATCACCATCATCAAAATAATCGATAACGTCTTTAAACATTTTATGTTCGATTGTTTGTTTTTTACGATCAATAACCATTAGACGAGCCTCGTCTCTATTCTCTGCGGGAAATTCTGCAAGAAGTTCTTTTGGTAAATCAAATTGAAAATGTGATAATTTCATCTTTATTTTTTTGTTTAAGTTGAACCCTAGGACCGAGCATAGGGTGACAAAAAGTTAATTGAAAATCAAATAACTAAGCGGATGCAAATATACGACTGTGAGATAGGCGTTGTCAAGTGTTTTGCTGTTTATTTTAAGCAAACCACATTACAGTTTAAAACCATAAAGGGTTAGATGCCATAAACATTGATAAATATTGAAAAACTTAGGAAATAATAAAATCTAGTTTTTTCATATCTTCCCAGAAATCAGGGTAGGATTTAGAAACTACTTCGGCATTTTCAATTATTATTGGCACTTTTAATGCTAATGGTGCAAATGCCATTGCCATTCTATGGTCATTATAAGTGGCGATTTTAATATTATGATAGATATTTGTAGATGAGATTAATGTCAAACTATCATTCGTCACCGAAATAGTAGCACCTAGTTTTGTCAACTCAATGCGTAGCGCTTCCAGTCTATCTGTTTCTTTAATTTTCAAGGTATGCAGTCCAGTTAAATGACAACCAATTCCTAGTCCTAGACAAGTAACCACGATAGTTTGTGCAATATCGGGTGTGTTGTTTAACTCTAAGTTTAAAGTCTCCGGTTTAAAGGTGGTGTCTTTTGTTAGGGTTAACATATTATTTTCGAATAGAGATATAACACCCATTTGTTTATAGATTTCAACCAAAGCGGAATCTCCTTGTAAACTATTTTCCTTGTAACTACTCAATGATATTGAAGCCGTATCGGCCAAGGCCACCAAACTAAAAAAGTACGAAGCTGAACTCCAATCGGATTCAACTGTCATTACTTTTGGCTCTACTGTTGCTTTTGGAAAAACTTTAATTACATTTCCTTCAAAACTTGTTTTTACGTCTAAATCATTTAGCAAAGCCAAAGTCATTTTGATATAAGGAACTGAGGTGATCTCACCAACTAAATTTATTTCGATTCCGTTTTCTAATTTTGGTGCAACCAACATTAAAGCCGAAATGTATTGGCTACTTACGTTAGCTGGAATATTTACTTTTGAAGCGGTAATTTTTTGTCCTTTGATTCGAATAGGTGGATATCCTACTTCTTTTTCGTAAGTGATTTTTGCTCCTAATTGTTCCAATGCTTCCACCAACACTTTTATAGGACGCTCTGTCATACGTTGTGAACCAGTCAACACCACTTCACGTCCTTCGTTTACTGCAAAGAAAGCAGTAAGAAAACGCATTGCTGTTCCTGCATGATGAATGTCTACAATTTCTTCCTTTCCTTTCAATGCTTTCTCCATCACCTCACTATCGTCAGAGTTGGATGTATTTGCTAATGTTATATTAGGAAAAAGTGCTTTCAATAACAAAAGTCTATTGGTTTCACTTTTTGATCCGGTAACAGCAATTTGCGCTTGTAAATTAGAGTGGGTAGTTTGTAACAGTAAATTCATGGTTTTAATTATGAGTTATGAATTATGAGTTGTGGCTGTAGCTTTGAACTCAAAAACTTTCGGGCGCAATTTACTACTCCTCAATTATAATTCATAATTTATAAATCACATTATTTAAGTTTATCGTTGTTTTTATGACGATCCTTATCACGAACCGATTTCAAATCCATTTTCTTATCGAAAGCCGCTTGTAAATCAATTCCTGTTTGGTTAGCCAAACATAAAACTACAAAAACGACATCGGCTAATTCTTCACCTAAGTCTTTATTTTTATCGCTTTCTTTTTCTGATTGTTCTCCGTAACGACGGGCAATAATACGAGCTACTTCTCCAACCTCTTCGGTTAATTGTGCCATATTAGTCAGTTCATTAAAATAACGAACTCCATGTTCTTTGATCCAGTTGTCTACGTCTAATTGCGAATTTTTCAAGTCCATTTTATATTTTTTTTAAAACAATTTTTTCGTTTTGTGCAACAATCATTTTTTGAAAAAAATCTTTTATCGTGTTATAGTAACTTGGAGAAATAACACTTTTATTAATTTCCCTAATTATAGAAATTTGAATTTTATCTCCTGAACTAGCCGAAAGAATACTAAAAACGGCCGTATTATCCTCAGTAGTTAATTTTATAGCTGTTGGTAATGATTCGACTTCATATCCTTCTGGAATTTCCAAGGTCAAATTGTACCGCATTTGTTTTGGAAATCCAAAATAGATTGGCATTTGCCTTTTTTCCATAACAAAAGGATTCTTTTGATAAGCAAAAAACAATAACGGATTAATAAACAACTTTCCTCCTATTCTTTCATAATGATTGTTGGACACAAAAGTAAATGTTTCAGTAATAGGATTCATTAAATCTGTTTCTCTATTTTCTATTTTGTAATCAGTAATGCGTGCTCCACCCAATTCATTTTCTAATTTTTCAAGATAGGTATCGGTGTTGATAGCATTGTTTTTTTCTCTAAAACTATATGCCTCATAATTTGTTTTTTGAATTCTTAATTTTCCTGAAATTTTTCCTTGGGAATCAATATTTGCTAAAGCGGTATAATTGATATTCGATTGAAAAGTGGGTGCCAAAATAATTTCTTCCGACGTACCGTCTGCTCTAATCAGTCGCCCGTTCCAATTTAAAGCATTTAGAGGTAAAATATTTTGGGTGGTGTATTTTTGAGTAGCGTCTAATAAAACTTGTTTTCCCTCCCTTTCAACTGCAGCAACTACATAATTATAAACTGTTCGGTTCGGATAAACAGGAACTCCGTGATCTACCGTGCTTATTAAAACAGGATTTGCTTTTATTCCTGCTAATTTAAGCATGTCTATTAAAATGAAATTGATTTCGGCACAATTACCCGTTTTTTCCAAATAGGCTTTTTTCACTCCTTTATTAGTAAAATAACCATATTCGTTATTCCAATTCATTTTGTTTTTTACAAATTCAAAAATCACATTTAGTTTATTCTTTTCCTCAACATCTTTAAGAATCAATTTAATGTCTTGCATTAAAAAATCTCGCTCCTCCAGTTGCTTTCCAAAATCATTATCTTTAAAAATGGTTTTTGTCACTCCTTCCCAAGTCATCGAATAGTCCTTTACTTTTTCATTAGGAAAACGAGTACTTTCCAACTCATGATACAACGCTGTTTTATAGTTTATAATATTGTCAACAAAAGCCTCTTCTTTCAATGCAGGCATATTTTCAACACTATACTTGCTGTTTATTTGGCTATAACGAAAACCTCCCGATTGTCCATGCTCATCTTCAAAATTTTGACTTCCTTGCGCATATTTAGCCTCTGATTTTATTGTTGTATATCCTGTAAGAATTGGCTTGTATACAAAATATTCTGGGATTTCCGTATCGTATTCCGCGTAATTTACCGGAATATCATATTGAAAATTATAAACAGGAAATTTTACTAAATTTTCTGATTTAAGCAAATATTTGATCTCTATCACTGAGCCTACCTTTACATTTGGCAACAAAATTGATGCCTCAGCCCAATTCTTATTTATCTCATTCTTAAAAACCCCTTCTCCTTTAAGCTTTGTTTTAACTACAATGTCATTTTCCAGATTATAAGTTGCACAATTTGAAAATTTAACTACATCATCATTGTATTTTTCATACCCTACATAATAGGGAACTTGAAAAGTAGCCCAGCTTAAACCCTCTTTCTTATAAATTTTTATTCTAAAAGTATATTCATGATTTAAGATAAATCCATTATTTCTTCTATAAGTATAAAACGTCCTACCTTTCTTAAATATAATTGCGGCAGCTGCTGTTGAATCTAGTGGATGCACTTTCTGTTGCAATTCCTCTTGAGAGGCCTTACCGTATTCAAAATTCTGGGCGTCACTTTTCGAAAAAGAAAAAATAAATAAAAAAATAAACACTATTTTTTTTAAAGACATCTGTTATTAGATTTTTGTTAAAACAATTTTTTCATTCTGCTTCTCCATCATTTTTTGAAAGAAATCTTTTAAAGCATCATATAAATCAGGAGGAACAACAGCTAAGTTTATTTCTTTTACAATTACAATTTGTATTTTATCATTGTCATATGCTATATTTATTGAATAAGACCCAACTGAATTAGCTGTTGAAATTTTTATGGGCTGCGGAACAGAAACTACTTTATATCCTTTTGGGATTTCAATGTTGATATTATACTTGTCCGTTTTTGGATATCCAAAATAAACAGGCATTTGTCTTTTTTCCAACACAAATGGATTTTGAGTACTATTAAAAAACAACAAAGGATTTATGTATATTTTACCCGCTATGATTTCGCAATGTTTGTTTGATGTGAATTTAAAACTTTCTATGACAGTAGATGAGTTAGTATCATCGTTAACTTGTTTATAATCATCAATTAGAATTCCACCTAAATCAGATTCTAATTTTTCAAGATATTTATCATCAGTCAATAAAGCGGTACTCTCTCTAAACCTTTGAGCTACATAGTCTGTTTTGCGAATTCTAGTTTGTCCAACCATTTTCCCTTGAGCATCTAAAGCAACTACAATATTTACATTTTCATTGGAATTTTTATCTGGTACTAAATTTATCTCTTGGGAATCTCCCTCTTCCTTTATTAAACGACCCGTCCAGTTTAAATCTTCTAATGGCAAAATACCAACTGAAGAATATTTATTGGAAGCATCCATTAAAATTTGTTTTCCATCAATTTCTGCTGCTGCAATAACTGAATTAAAAACGGTCCTATTTGGGTAAACTGGAACCCCATGCTGTATTGTACTTATTAATACTGGATCTGTTTTTATTCCAGCACTTTTAAGCATTGCAATTAAAATGAGATTTATTTCGGCGGTATTTCCAGTACCATCTTTATATGCTTTTTTAACTCCTTAATCTGTCAAAATACTGTAATCTCCATCAAAATTCATTTTAGCTTGAACAAATTTGAAAATGGTTTCCAGCTTATCTATTTCAGTAGTAACATTGGAATTGAGTGCTTTTACATCTGCATCCAAATAATTGTCTTTATTGAGTTCTCTCCCGAAACTATTGTAATCAAAAATATTCTTAGCTACTCCATCCCAAGTCATTGAATAGTCAACTACTCCATCAAACGGAAACCGAGTAGTCTCTAATTCATGCTGAATGGAAGATCTGTAATTTTTTATATTATCAATATAAGCCTCCTCTTTTAAGGCAGGAATATTCTCTGCTTTATAGCTTGCCAATTGATATTTATACGGAAAATCAGATTGCTGATTGTATTTATGAGAAAATGATTCCGTTTCTTTTACAATCTTTGAAGTGGCTTCTACTTTATTATACCCCGTTAAAAGTGTTTTATAGATGAATACTTCTGGAATATCCGTTTGATATTCTGCATAATTAACAGGGATTTCATACTGGAAATTAAATACGGGAAACCGCACATTATTTCTAGATTTCACAGTATAATTGATTTGAAATATGGAACCCACTTTTACGTTTGGCATGGTAATTAATGTCTGATTCCAATATTTATTAATATTAGTTTTCAAATTACCCTCCATTCTGAGCGGTGTTTCTTTTAATTCTCCATTTTCTAAATTATAAGTAACACAATTTGAAAACTTAACAATTTCTTCCTCAAACCCCTCTCTCTTATTGAGATAAATGACGCTAAAGTCGGCCCATTTTAAACCTTCTTTTTTGTACACTTTAAATCTAATATTAAAATCATGGTATAGATAAAAGCCATTTCCTCGTTCATACACAAAATATGTTCTTGCTTTTTTAAAAATAATTGCAGCTGCTGCAGTTGAATCTAGAGGATGTACTTTCTCTTGCAACTCCTCTTTTGTTACTTTACCATATTCTAAATTCTGGGCACTGCTTTTTGAAAAGAGAAGAAAAACAACTAAAACAATTCCAACTTTGCAATACTTCATTTAATTATACTTTTTTTAAAATAATTTTTTCGTTTTGTTTGTCAAGTATTTTTTGAAAAAACTCTTTTAATGCTTGATAATAATCGGCTGCAACAATAGCTTTACTAATCTCAGATGTCATAATAATTTGCACTTTATTTCCTGTATTGGCAATAACATACTTAAAAGTTCCTATTCCGTCAACACCGGCAATATTCAAGCCTGTAGGAATGGTTTCTACCACATATCCTTCCGGAATTTCAAGCGTAATATTGTATTTACTTTGAACAGGAAAACCAAAATCAACAGGGTATTCTCTTGATTCTTGTTTAAAAGGATTCTCTTTGACTCCTAAAAATAAGGACGGAGTAATATAAATTTTATCATTGATTCTCTCAAAATCCTTAGTGTCTTTAAATGCATACGATTCTACGATAGGTTTTGATAAGTCTAAATCATTTTCTCTTGTATATTCATTGACTTCAATACTATTGTTATCACTCTCTAATTCTTCTAAATAAGTATCTTCTTTCGTTGCTGCATTTTTTTGTCGGAACGATAATGCTTCTTGATCCGTAAATTGTTTTCTTAACTTCCCTGATATAAAACCCTCTTTACTTACAACAGCATTCATATTCACCGTTTCCCTCGAAAGCGTTGTTGGAGTTAGGCTTACTTCTGTTGATGTACCATCTTTTCTAATTAAGCGACCAAACCAGTTTAAATCTCTTAGAGGAAGCACATTTGGCAATGAAAATTTTTCGGTAGCATCCAGTAAAACTAATCCACTAGGTGTTTCTATTGCTGCTATTACATAATCAAAAGCAGTTCTATTTGGAAAGATCGCAACTCCGTTAGAACGTGTACTCAACAATACTGGATTAGCAGTTAATCCTGCATAACGCAACATAGCGGTTAACATTAGGTTAATTTCGGCAATATTCCCCGTTTTATCTTTGTAGGCTTTTTTAACTCCGTCATTACAAGAATATCCATAATAATTATTCCATTTTACGTTAGCCTTAACAAAATTAAAAATGGCTGCCACTTTTTCTTCTGGTGTATTTAGACCTGCGATTACAGCATTTACATCATTTTCAAAGTAACCCGTTTTTTCCAATTCTAAACCAAAATCATCATAATCATAAATTGTTTTGGCCACTGCTTTCCAATCGGTGGATAACGATTTCAGTGGTTGATTTGGATATTTAATAAGAGAAAGTTCTTGAATTAAACTAGACGTATAATTTTCAATATTATTAACATACGCTTCCTCTTTCATTGCAGGCAAGTTTTCAGCTAAATAAGTGGTTCTCGTTTCTTCGTACGATAATTTACTTTGACTGTAATTACTGGCTTGTCCTTTCATTAATCCAGCACCTTCATCTCTTTCCATTGTAGAAAAAAGAACTGCTTTTGCCTTTTTTTCAGCTGTTACTTTTGGAAATATAAATCCTTTATAATTAACATTAAAAGTATAATATTCAGGAATAAAAGTACGATACTCCGAGTAATTGACTGGAATACTCGCTTGAAAACTCCAGTCTTTTGGACTGCCTACATAAGGCGTTTTTATAGTATATTCAAATTCAATTACTGAACCTTCTTGCACATTGGGCATAGATATTTTTTTTTGGCCCCAATATCGATTTACAACCTCATCAAATTCACCGTCTTTACTCAGTTTTGTTTTTTCGATTTTTCCATCGACAAGATTATAGGTAATCGCATCTGAAAAGGTGACATTTTCTTTGGAACTATTGCCTATATAGTATCTTACTTTTTGATTAGCCCAATCATATCCTTCTTTCTTGTAAATCTTAATTCGTGTTTGCACCTCAGTAGTCATTACAAATCCGTTACTTTTGGAATAATCATAACTAGTTTTTCCTTTTTTAAATAATACCGCAGCAACAGCATCATTGTCTTTTGGATGTGCTTTTTCTTGTAGTTCTTCAATAGATACTTTTCCTAATTCGAAATTTTGGGCATTTGTTTTAGAAAATAGAAAAACAAATAAAACAAGCAAGAAAGTTTTTTTTAGATGCATTTGTAATTAGATTTTTGTTAATATTATTTTTTCACTTTGTTTATCAATCATCCCTTGATAATAGGATTTAAGCATGGAATAATATTCTGAAGAAACGATTGCTTCATTTATTTGATGCGTAATTGCTAACTGAATTGAATTATCAGATGAAGTGGTCATAAATTTAAAACTTCCTAGGTTATCTTCCATTGTAATCACAGTTGGAGCTGGAAGCTGTTCTACTTTATATCCCTCAGGAATATTAATATTTATTGTATATTTTTCTAAAAAAGGAAATCCATAATCAATAGGATATTCTCTTACTTCTTGTTTAAAAGGATTTTTTAGATCAGTAAAAAACAACAAGGGTTTTACATAAATTTTCCCTCCAATACGCTCACTCAGATTAGTTCCCGAAAAAGCATAGGTTTCCATTATTGGTAATTCAAGATTTGCTTCATTATTTCTAGAATATTCCTTTATTTCAATACTATTGCTTTTGTCTTCTAACTTCTCTAAATAAGCATCTTCAGTAACGCTATTAACATTGTCCCTAAAAACCATTGCATTATAATCTGTTTGTTGTTTTCTTAGTTTTCCTGTTATAAGTCCATTAGCATCAATAGAATAATTCATCATCACTGTCGTATTAGACAATGAGTTAGGCATTAGATTCACTTCATCTGATGTTCCATCTTTTCTAACCAACCTGCCAATCCAGTTCAACGCTCTAAAAGGCAAAACGTTTGGTGTTGAGAATTTATCTGAAGCATCAAGCAATATAACCCCAGTAGGAGTTTCAACAGCAGCTATTACATAATTGAAAGCAGTTCTATTGGGAAACATAGCAATTCCATTAGAACGGGTACTTACTAAAACTGGGTTGGCAGTCAATTTGGCATAGCGCAACATAGCGGTAAGCATTAGGTTAATTTCGGCTACATTTCCTGTTTTATCTTTATAGGCTTTTTTCACTCCATCATTACAAGAATACCCGTAATAATCGTTCCATTTTACCTTTGTTTTTAAAAAATTAAAAATGGCTGACACTTTCTCATCAGTAGTTGTTAAACCAGCAATAACACCCTTTAAATCATCCTCAAAATAGCCTGTTTTATTTAATTCAGGGCCAAAATCTTCATAATCATAGATGGTCTTTACAACCGATTTCCAATCTGTAGATAACATTTCTAAAGGTTTGTTTGGAGATTTAATCATTGACAATTCTAACGACACACTACTAATATAATTATCGACATTATTGACATAAACCTCTTCATTCACAGCAGCAAGATTCTTAGCCACATAGTTTGTATTCGTTTCTTGATAAAAAGTCTTTCTTTCCGAAAATTTGGTTCCTTGCCCAATAATTATTTCCTTGTCAACCATAACTATTTCTTTGTTCTTTTTGTCAGAAGTAATTGTTGGAGTTACAAACCCTTTAAAATGGGTTGAATAAGTATAATATTCTGGTATATAAGTTTTATATTCAGAATAATTCACTGGTATTCTTGACTGAAAATACCAATCTCTAAGGGAACCTACGTTTGGAGATTTAATAGTATATTGGTATTCTATTACTGAACCTACTTTTACATTAGGCATCGTAATTTTCTTTTTACTCCAATATCTATCAACTACTTCTTCAAATTCACCTTCACTTTTTAGTTTTGTCTTTTCTATTTTTCCATCAACCAAATTATAAGTAATTGCATCTGAAAAAGTGACTTTTTCTTTAAAAGAGCTTCCCATTCTAAATATTACCTGTTGATTTGCCCAATCATAACCTTCTTTTTTATAGATTTTAATACGAACATCAACAGTAGTAACTACGGTAAAACCAGCGTCATTTGTATATTCAAAATTAGTTTCTCCTTTTTTGTATAAAATTGCAGCAACTGCAGCAGTATCTTTTGGATGATTTTTTTCTTGAAGTTCCGCAATAGAAACTTTACCTAGCTTGAATTCTTGTGCATATAAGCTAGAAGAAAAAGAAGCCATAAATAATAAAAGAGTGAATAGGTTAGATTTCATTAGGTTAGATTTTGGTTAATATAATTTTGGCGTTGTCGTTTCTAGAGACTTGATCTATGAAGAGGCGGTATTCATCATATTCTGTATTAGAATAAAATCCCTTTTTAATAGACAAACTGCGTTTATACACTATAGTACTGTCATCTTTTTTAATAAATTCTGTTTTATATTCCCCAAATTTATTTTTCAATTCAAAATTAGTAGGCAAGAATTCAATAGCAAACTCCTTAGGTAAAGCAACGGTTATTTGGTCAATATCAGCAAAACCTCTTTGAATTTCAAATGGGTTTTTTCTGTTTCTTATCCTTTTTACACTTGTCGTGTATTGGTTATAAGCATTTATGGCAAACATCATTTTACCTGACAATAAATTACCATAGTTTGCTGCACTTATTTCAACCTTTTCAGCAAAACTGACACTTGACTTATCATTTAAAAAAGATAAGTTGTTGATTTTTAAATTATTAATGGTGTTCCAATACTCTTTATAATGTTGTTCTTTTTCTGTTGGCTGAAGATTTTCTATTGGTTCTTTTTGACTGTATTGCGACCCTTTGGATACTATTTCAATTTTACCTGCCAAATCACCATTAGCAGCCAAAGAATAATTTCCTGAACTGATTTGGCTATTGTATTTATCGATGTATTTTTGAGTATGTACTATTTCCCCTCCATCTGGTTTTATAACAAGTACATCTCTATCGTCAGTAAAAGTTCCTTGAAACCCAAAAGGGGCATCTTGACTTGTACATTCGAGCCAAGTATAATCATCTCCATTTGGGATGGCTAAAATCATATGATTTCCTTGCATAGACACAAATTGTGATTCAATATCTTTCTTATGACTATCTCCATATAAAACGGTATTATAGGACGGCACGCCAACTGTTTCTAAAAGTGCTTTTGTATAATTAGTCAAAGCCTTACAATCTCCATATCCTAAACGATCAACATCATTGGCAAACATTGGTTTCCAACCTCCAATTCCTACTTGAATACTAACATACCTAGATTTTTTTTGAACATAATCATAAATCAATTGTGCTTTCTTTATTGGATCTGTTTCATCTCCTATTAATGTTTTCATCTTTTCTTTTGTACCTTCAGGTAGACTAGTTGTTCCTGATAAAATATCATCATAATACCATTGTCCAAATTCCTTCCATGTCTTGGCTTTTCCATCAACATCTTCTAAATGAAAAAGTTCCAAACCCATCATGACTTTTGGAAAAAGAGAACTATAGGACGGGCTGTAATCTTCTTGCTTTTGCACTGGAATATTTATGGCTGTATAAGACAATTGAGTTGAAGTGTCTATCGTTTTTTGAATGTTGAAATTCGCAAAATTAAATTCCATTTTTTTAAAACCCAGATTATCTGGATAAGTCACATTCAAAACACTTTTCTCTACACTTACAAAAAAATTGGAAATAGGGTACCATTGCGGAATAAAGGCCGTCGTAGACGTTTCCAGTTTACTTTCATACACAACTGTAAAGGGGTATTGTGTAGGTGTATAATCTAAATAAATATAACGGCTATCAGAGAATAAAGTGCTTCCACCTGCAGCACTGTTATCTTTAAAATCTTTCCTTTTTATTTTTTTTATTTCTTTGCCTGCTGCATCATAAATGGTTGCCTGAATATCTTTGACAGTTGTTTTTTTATCGTAATTCTCTACAGCATCAATCTCCGACAGCCCTTTCTCATTTAAAACCGTAATTACTCTAGTTGAATTGATAGTCATATCTCGTTGGGAAGCGATAACAATATCTATTTGATTCAAACGAACAACAGCATTAGCATTTTCTTTTAAACTATCAGCAATAAGTAATGCCGAATAATCATTTTTTTGGGATTGTACGGTAAAAGTTGTAAAAACAACTAGGGATACCAATAGCATTTTTATTTTCATAGTAGGTTTTGAGAGTTTGAATAATTACCAAATAGGAAGGATTGCATAAAGTAACAAAAACCTCTAAGGGAGCTTTTACTTTATGTTTTGGGAATTTTAAGTATTCGTGGCTATCAAAAATAGAATAATTCTGACAATAAACAAGTTCTACTCTCTATTTTTACTATCTATGATTATGGTAACTGGTCCGTCATTTAAAAGACTCACTTTCATGTCGGCACCAAAGATTCCGGTTTGGATTTTCTTTCCTAGCTCCAACTCTAATTTTTCAATAAAGCTTTCATATAGCGGAATAGCAACTTCTGGTTTTGCTGCTTTAATATAAGAAGGGCGATTGCCTTTTTTAGTTGCGGCATGCAGTGTAAATTGACTCACGACAATTACTTCGCCTTTAATATCTTGAATCGAGTGATTCATGACGTGGTTTTCATCATCAAAAATTCTGATTTTTGTAATCTTACCTACTAACCAAGTTAAATCCTCTTGCACATCGGCATCCTCAATACCTACCAAAATCAACAGCCCTTTTTGGATATCGGCTATTACTTTATGATCTACTGTAACAGAGGCGGAAGAAACTCTTTGAAGGACTACTTTCAAATTAATGGTGAATTATAAATTATTTTACTTTTTTAAACTGCTTTTAGCAAAGATTATTTCCTAGATTCATCACTTTCCATTCTATCTTCATTATAAATATCGGTACGATAATGCTCGTCGTCTCCTTCTAAAATTTTAAGGTAACTATTGTATCTCGACCATGCAATTTCATCTTTTTCTAAGGCTTCTTTTACAGCACATTTTGGTTCGTCTTTATGCAAACAATTATTAAATTTACACTGATCTTTTAATTTGAAAAATTCAGGGAAATAACCACTAATCTCGGCTTTTTCCATATCTACCATTCCAAAACCTTTAATTCCTGGGGTGTCTATAATGCTTGCGCCAAAAGATAAATCATACATTTCTGCAAATGTAGTTGTATGTTGCCCTTGTTTACTGGCGTCTGAAATTGTTTTAGTTTTTAAGTGCAAAGACGGTTCCATAGCATTCACCAACGTTGATTTCCCAACACCCGAATGTCCCGAGAACATACTTACTTTACCAATCATCATTTCTTTCAAGGCATCGATTCCTTTCATTTCGGTAGATGAAACTCTAAGGCATTTATAACCTACTTCTTGATACACATGTTGCATATACAACTGTTCGTCAAGTGTTGGTTCGTCAAGAGTGTCTATCTTATTAAAAACCAAAATAGTTTCAATCCCATATGCTTCTGCAGTTACTAGAAAACGATCAATAAAATTAAAAGTCGTTGGAGGATTATTTACCGTAACCAATAAAAAAACACGATCAATATTTGACGCAATAATATGCATCTGATGGGATAAGTTGACTGATTTACGTACAATATAATTCTTTCTTTCATGAATATTATGAATTGTTCCAGTAACCGTATCCGATGATTCTTCGAGTTCATAATCCACAACATCACCCACAGCAATTGGATTAGTGCTTTTAATTCCTTTGATACGGAATTTCCCTTTCATACGGCATTCTATAAAATCACCTTGTTCTGATTTTACAGTGTACCAACTTCCTGTAGATTTATATACGAGTCCTGTCATGTTGCAAAGGTAAAATTTTGTTTCAAGTTTAAAGTTTAAAGTTTAAAGTTTTTAATAGTGTCTACAAATAAAAAAATCCCCACAACTTTAATTTAAAAGCTGTGGAGATTACTATTATAAAATCCTAATTTTAATTATGCATTAAGTACTTTGTCTTGATGACCAATACTTTCTTGGTGAATTGCTTTGAACATTCTAAGAATAAATTCTTCTGAAAGTCCTTTTTTCTCCCCTTCAAGAATCATTTTTCCAAGAATTTCGTTCCAACGTGTGTTTTGTAAAACAGCCACATTTGAGTCTTTTTTCACTTGACCAATTTCGTCAGCCACTTTCATTCTTTTTCCTAATAACTCTAATAAATTAGCATCAAGAACATCAATGTTTGCTCTTAATTTTGTCATTTTATTAGCATATTCATCCGTGTCTCCACTTACTTTTCTTACTCTCAAATCTTTGAAAATTTGTTTCAAAGCGTCTGGCGTTACTTGTTGTGCAGCATCACTCCAAGCATTGTCTGGATCAATATGAGTTTCAATGATCATACCGTCATAATTTAAATCCAATGCTTCTTGAGTTACTTCAAGAATCATATCGCGGTTACCAGTGATATGAGATGGATCAATGATTAATGGTAAATCAGGGAATTTATTTTGTAATTCAATCGCAATTTGCCATTCAGGAATGTTTCTGTATTTTGTTTTTTCGTAAGTAGAAAATCCTCTGTGAATTACTCCAAGATTTTTAATTCCAGCAGCATATAAACGCTCTACACCACCTAACCACAAAGCCATATCTGGATTCACTGGGTTTTTGATCAATACAATTTTATCAGTTCCTTTTAAAGTATCAGCAATTTCTTGAACTGCAAACGGGTTTGCAGTTGTACGAGCACCAACCCACAAAACATCAATATCATGCTCCAAAGCTAATTTACAGTGTGCCGCTGTTGCTACTTCAGTTCCCATCAATAAACCTGTCTCTGCTTTTGCTTTTTGCAACCATTTCAAACCAATTTCTCCCACACCTTCAAATCCTCCTGGACGTGTTCTTGGTTTCCATATACCTGCTCTAAAAACACTTACATCTGAATCTTTCAATTCATGAGCAATTTTTAATACTTGATCTTCTGTTTCAGCACTACAAGGTCCTGCAATTACAAATGGATGAGTTAAATTAAATTCATTCAACCAATTTCTCATTTCTTTCTTGTTTTCCATCTTTTCTAATTATTTATTTTATTATTTTTTTATGTGTTGTTCTTCTCTATTTTAATCTATCATTTGAATGTGAATTACTTCTTTACATTCATTCCATTCAATATTTCTTTTATTTTATTTACACTTTCCATTTCATCAAAAATGGCATTGTATTCATCCTTTACCAATAAATCTTTAAATTGAGTCAAGTTGGCTATATATCCTTCTAAAGCTTCCACCACTTCCAACTTATTTTGTTTGAAAATTGGGGTCCACATTGCAGGCGAACTTTTTGCCAAACGCACTGTACTTTCAAAACCAGAACCCGCCATATCAAATATATCCTGCTCGTCTTTTTCTTTGTTTATTACTGTTTTTCCAAGCATAAAAGCACTAATGTGAGACAAATGCGACACATAAGCAATATGTTTGTCATGTGATTTTGGATCCATATAACGTATTCTCATTCCCATTGCTTTAAAAAGATCTAATGCTTTCTCCTGCAATTTAAAAGCAGTACGTTCTACTTCACAAATTATATTAGTCTTCCCATTGAACAAATCATGTATTGCTGCCGATGGCCCTGAAAACTCGGTTCCTGCAATAGGATGAGTTGCAATAAAATTTCTTCTTCTTGAATGATTAGCAATTGCTTCACAAATTGGCGCTTTGGTAGAGCCCACTTCAAAAACAATAGAATTTTCTCCTACAGCATCCAATACATTAGGCAATAGCGTTAAAGCGACATCCACTGGAACCGATACAATTACAAAATCAGCATTCGATAGATCTTCGAATTGGGCGGCTTCATCAATAACCCCCAAATCCAATGCTTGTTTCACATGACTTTCGTTATGATCGATACCATAAATAGTGGCTGATGGATCTAAGGTTTTAATGTCTAACGCCATCGATCCTCCTATTAATCCTATTCCTATTATATAAACTTTCATTTAATTAAATCTATCAATTGCTTCCTGTACTTTTTCTTCCCCTACACATAATGCAAAACGAATATATCCTTCTCCGTTACTTCCAAAAATTGTTCCTGGTGCTATAAAGAGATGTTTCTCATGTAAGATTTGGTCTATAAATTTTTCAGCTGAAGTTATTCCTTCTGGCAATTTGGCCCAAACAAACAATCCAACACCTTCCTTATATACTTTACAGTTTAATTTCTCCGCTAATTGTTCTGTCAAAACACGACGTTTCTTGTAAATTTCATTCATCGAATCAAACCACGCTTTATCACTTTTTAAAGCAGCTATAGCCCCTTTTTGAATTCCAAAAAACATACCGCTGTCCATGTTGCTTTTTACTTTCAAAACAGCATCAATACAAGCTGCATTCCCCAGAACCATTCCTACTCTCCATCCTGCCATATTGAACGTTTTACTTAAAGAATTTAGCTCTAATGCTACGTCCTTCGCGCCTTCCACTTGTAACAAACTCATTGGCTTATCATTCAAAACAAAACTATATGGATTGTCATTGATTAATAAAATAGTATGTTTTTTGGCGAAAGCCACTAACTTTTCAAATAACTCCAAACTTCCTCTCGCCCCTGTTGGCATATGTGGATAACCAATCCACATAATTTTAACTTTAGATAAATCCAATTTTTCTAAAGCGTCAAAATCAGGTTCCCAATTTGTACTTTCTTTTAAATCATAATAAACGGGAACAGCACCCACTAAATTAGTTACTGAAGTATAAGTAGGATATCCTGGATTTGGTATTAATACTTGATCTCCTTCATTTAAGAAAGCCAATGAAATATGCATAATACCTTCCTTAGAACCCATCAAAGGCAAAACTTCAGTATTGGGATTCAAATCCACATTATAGTTGTTTTTATAAAAATCAACCATTCCATTTCTCAATTCCGGTAATCCTTGATAACTTTGATAACCATGAGCATTTTCCTCTTTCACGGCAAGAACCACTGCATCAATAACTTCTTGTGAAGGTTGCAAATCCGGACTTCCAATTCCCATATTTATTATTGGATTCCCTTCGGATGCCAATTGTCTTACTTCTCTCAATTTAGAGGAGAAATAGTATTCTTCAATGATATCTAATCTTTTTGCTGTTGTAATCATTACTGTTTTTTAAATTCTTTTGACCTTGATGAGTTTATAACTTTTGACTAATTATGGCTTTGTATTTTTATATTCGCCCAAAACTTTAAAATACTCTGCCATTATTTCTAATAACGATTTTGCTTTTTCGTAATCTGCATATTTTTCAAAAGTTACATCCACAAAAAAGGAATATTTCCAAGGTGTTTCAATTTTTGGCAAGGATTGAATTTTGGTCAAATTCATTTTGCAATCACTCATTACATTAAGTACAGCTGCTAAACTCCCTCTTTTATGATCCAATTCAAATTTCAAAGACGCTCTGTTAATATCTTCCTTTGCTACAAATGCATTCTCTTTTTTAATTATAACAAAACGAGTCATGTTATTTTTAATCGTTTGAATTTCTGGTGCCAGAATTTCTAAATCATACATAATTGAAGCCGTTTTACTGGCAATTGCAGCGATTCCTTTTAATTGTTTCTCCTGAATTCTACGAGCTGTTTCGGCTGTATCTTTATCTTCAACTAATTTTATATTAGGATATTTTTTTAAAAAATCCATACACTGTAATAATGCCATTGGATGAGAATGTACTTCAACAATATCTTCCAATTTTTGTCCCTTAAGCGCCATCAAATTTTGATGAATACTTAAATAATGTTCTCCAATGATGTGCAAATTATTCTTATCAATCAACGCATAATTAGGAATAATAGGCCCCGCGATTGAATTTTCAATGGCCATAACTGCCTGCTCCGATTTTCCTGACAATAGACTGTCCACTAATTCTTCAAATGACAGACACTCGTCTACTGCTATATTTTGCTCAAAATATTCTTGTGCCACTTGATGGTGAAAAGAACCTAGTATCCCTTGAATTGCAATTTTTGTTCCCATTTATTCCAAAAAAAAATCCTGATTTTCATCAGGATTGTATATTATTTTTATTTGTTTCTTTTATTTCAAATAACCATAGCACAATCCTTACTTCCTATAAAAGAAGAAATAAGTGTTGCTAAAATAAAAACGGTTATTAGTTGACATTTTGATGTTTTTTTCAATGTTATCAATGCAAATGTATAAACATATTCAATACAAACACATAAAAAAATATGATTTTATCTAACAAAAAACGAATTCTTTGTGAAAGCGACTTTTGATTACCAAATACTTAAAAAAATAGGTTTTAATCCATTGCTTTTTAAATATTTGAAAAGTGCTTTGGGTTAAATTTATGACTAATAAATCAGTTTAGCGAGCTAATTTTACTGAAAGCCATTCTTTTCCTTCTGAAATACGCGTGATTAACATCGCCGAGACTACATCTCCATTCGCATTTAGCAAAGTAGCCATGGGATCGACTAATGTTCCTACAATCATGGCTGCAGGTAAAGCTTGTTCCATTGGAAAACCATAAATAGTGATTGCTAGAATCTCCCCAATATATCCACCATTAGGAATTCCTCCTTCAACTACCGAAACGATAACCGTAATCCCTAATGCTAAAAGTAAGGTATTGGGATCTGTAAAATCTTTACCAAACATGGCAAAAATTACAGCAATTTTTATAATAGATGACATACTTGATCCATCTTTATGCAAAGGAGCTCCTAATGGAATTGCAATATTACGGATATGTGAAGGAACATTCATTTTCTCTGTTGCCTCCAGATTTGCTGGAATTGTTGCAATACTACTGCAAGTTCCCAAAGCTGTTAAGGAAGGTGCAATATTATTACTCCAAAACACTTTCAATCCGATATTTCCTCCTGCAAGGAAAGCATACAAACTAAAGAATACCACAAAGTAGAATCCACATACTGCATAATAAAGTCCTAATGGCTTAGCATAGGCTCCAAATAACTGCGGTCCAAAAATGCCTACTTGATACGCAAAATAAGCACCCAAACCTACCGGTGCCGTTTTCATAATCAAGTGTAGTAATTGTTTCATTACCTCGTTTCCTGAATTTAGGAACACTCTAAAACTTTCTCCTTTCTCTCCCGAACGTAAACTGGCAAATCCTATTAAAAAGGAGAAAATGATTAAAGCCAACATGCTTTTTCTAGAAAGCAATTCGTAAAAATCATTGGCAGTCAGTAATTGAGTGATTTGGGATCCAGGACTAGCGGTTTGCATACTCTCCAATGGAATTTTGGAAATGATAATATCTTGATGAATTGGAAAAAGCAAAACACCTATTATCATAATTATAGCCGATACCAATACCGTACTTAAAAATACTCCAATAACGACTACAAATAACTTTCCTAATTTTTCTGATTTTTCTAAACTGGCAATTGACGACGCTATCGTAAAGAAAATCAAAGGAATAATAGCCGTAAAAAGTAAATTTAGAAATATATCGCCAAGTGGCTTAATCACTTCTACATCTTTCCCAAAAACCAAACCTAATATACTTCCTGCAGTTATACCACATAATAACCATATAATACCACTATAGGTTTTAAACAAACTCTTACTTTCTTCCATTTTTAGATTTGCTTTTTATAATTTTTTATAAATATATCATTCTATTTCTCAAATACCAATAATTAAAGATTAAGTAGTAATCCCTTTTTGATATTGTCTAATAAAAACAATAAATCAATCTTTTTCTTTTTACTTTTGCTACAAATAATTCATCATGTCAATAGCAGTAAATAATATCTCTAAAAGTTATGGTGCCCAAAAAGCACTTGACAACGTTTCATTTTCTATTAACAAAGGAGAAATTGTAGGTTTTCTTGGTCCTAATGGTGCTGGAAAATCAACTTTAATGAAAATATTGACGACCTATATCAATGCCGATGAAGGTACTGCGCAAGTGAATGGGAACTATGTAAACTCAAATCAAAAAGCAGTGCAGCTTTCTATAGGTTATTTACCAGAACACAATCCCTTATACTTGGATTTGTATGTTAGAGAATATCTTGCCTTTAATGCCGAAGTCTATAAAGTTGCTAAATCCCGAATCGAAGAAGTAATTCAACTAACTGGTTTAAGCACTGAAAGTCATAAAAAAATAGGACAGTTATCCAAAGGATTCCGTCAACGTGTTGGCCTTGCCAATGCTTTATTACACAATCCTGATGTTTTAATTCTTGATGAACCTACAACAGGTTTAGATCCGAATCAATTAATCGAAATTCGTAATGTGATTAAAAACGTAGGGAAAGATAAAACGGTTTTCCTTTCTACACATATTATGCAAGAAGTGGAAGCACTTTGTGATCGTGTCATTATCATCAATAATGGTAAGATTGTAACCGACAAAAAACTGGACAACTTAATTTCTGAAGATAAGGAACAAGTAATCGAAGTAGAATTTGATTATAAAATCGAAGAACAAGTGATTGCTAAAATCGAAAACATATCTTCTTATAAAAATACTCATGACATGATTTGGGAACTGACTTTTAAAACGGACAAAGACATGCGCCCTATAGTTTTTGATTTTGCTACAGCAAATGGTTTAAAAACATTACAATTGAATCAGAAAAATAAAAATCTAGAAGCTATATTTAGAGAGATTACAAAATAAGTTAGTATTAGGAATCAAGTTACCCGATAAAAAAAGCTCGTTTAAAATAATTTTAAACGAGCTTTTTTTTTAATTTATCAATGATTTCAAATAGATTGTAAACAACAATGATAACACAATTGCCGACAGCCGAACTATATTTTTTACAAAAACACTATTAAAACTTAACGAGGGTAAATTGGATTTTGTTTTTAGAAAAAAGTCAACTAGACTCTTATAATCTAACGAAATCAAGAACAAAACTCCAATCGTTAACACTACAGATTGCAATAATGCACCTACATTCATTTGATAAAAAACATTAATTAAAGTCAAATTAGCTAGTAGTGCAAATAAAATTATGGATCCAAGCAATACAGTTCTTCGAAACAATAATAAATAACCACTCCCAATTTGGATCACTGCTACTATAATTCCAAAAGTCTGTGAATGTCCAAAATAAAACCAAGTCAGCCATTCACCTGATAGCTTATTGATAGGTAAACTTGCAATTTCAGTAGGAACTATAAATTGAAGTCCGTAAAATTTTTTCCACCCAAAACTGGCAATATTAAAAGCAAGACAATATCGGATAGTACTATACGTAAAACCATATATCTTATCCGATTCCACTTTTTGCTTTTGTTCTAAATAATGCCATATAAACGGAAATAGTAGCGTAACCAATAAAGAAATCCCAACTAAGGAAAAAACTATTATTGGAGGAAACCAAGAAATATTCCCGCCGTTACCCAACATTAAGACTAAAGCCGAAAACACTATACCAAGGGTTAAAGAAGTGCTGATTTTTTTTGATAATGAAGTTGATTGTTCTAACATATCGTTTTATATTTGAATTAATAGTCCACAAATTTGGTTATTAATCAAATATCAACTGTTCCGATGTACCCGTTCGAACCTATTTAAACTACTTTTTTTCTAAAACTAAATTTGCTTTCACAAATGCCGTTGGAGAAATCCCCACATACTTTTTAAAAGTAGTATTAAAAGTGGTTTTGGAATTAAATCCCGATTCATAAGCAATCCCTAAAACATTTAGTAGCTTGTATTTTTCAGACAACAACAAAATTTTCGCCTCTTCTATTCGGTATTTATTTATAAAATTATAAAAGTTATCGCCGTATAATTCGTTAATCACAAATGAGGTTTCATTACAACTAGCATTCATACTGTTGGCTAATTTTGGTAAACTTAAATCATTCTCTAAGTACACTTTTTCAAAATTCATAAGTATCCGCAATTTTTCATTTAATTCATTCAATCGTTTTTCTGAAACTCTTTTAGGATTATCTTTTTTATAATCTCTAATTGTCGAAAGTTCATTTAAATCGTTTTTATTAAAATCAAAAACTTCTTTTTGCTGTAAAGAAAAATAAGCTAACAAAAATACAGCTACAAAATAGAGTAAAGGCGTAAGCTTAATTAAACTTTTTAAGTCGAAAAAAATAAGATTAAACCAAGCAATTACAATTAGCATCAAAACCAATAAAAAATATTTGAGCCAAGAAAGATCACTTTTCTCCGTTGACGATGAAAATTGACGTATGTATTTTATGTGTTTTTGCAATTTGCTAAAAGATAAATACCAATAAATTATTGCTTGGAGCGGTAATGCTGTTTGCAGAATAAAAAATATAATTTTGCCAAAAACATAACTGAATTCAATATTTTTACCTGTAATAAAAAACGGGAATCTGAAAAGCAAAAAAATCAAAAAGGGTAAAAAATGCCATACATTTTTCTTGTCAATTTTTTTCTTTAATGAAGTAAAGTATAAAATACTAATATAAAGGAAAGGAGCAGTTAGAAACCTGACCAAGCCAATTAATTCAAATACATTAGGATGTCTTAAATAGATTTTTTGATAAGACATAGGTATTTCAAGCATTGCTAATCCGAGCGTCATAATAAACAATCCCAAATATTTATTTGCAATTAAATTACTTTTCTGAGGACGCGCAATAAGTAAAAATCCCAGTAGAAAAGCAGCTCCAGAGGTAATCCCCATTATGATTGGAAAGTTTATCATATCAAAAAATTATTGATTAATGGTCTTGCTGGAAAGAAACATCAATACTCCGCAAAATAATTATTTTCTTCAAACCAATCTGTTAATCTTTGTGGCCATGTTTTCAAAGCATTAGTCGTAGCCCTTTTTCCCATATTGAAAGCATGTGATCCTTTTGAATACAAATGCATTTCTACGGATACATTTGCTTGACGGTATTTATTAAGTAAGTCAACTATAGGAGAGGAGCAACACAGGTCATCATTTGCTGCCAATAAAAAAGCGATAGGCGCATCTGGTTTTATTTCTTTTGGTATAAACAAAGGGCCAGGATAAATTAATATTTGAAAATTAGGTTGTGCATCTTGTTTGTCAATCAAATCAGAGGAATTTTCAATACCATTATTTGAAGTGTATGCGACCAATGCTACTACTTCTCCTCCTGCCGAAAACCCCATGACACCAATACGATTTGAATCAATTTTGAAGTCATCAGCCTTACTTCTTATTAATCTCATGGCTCTTTCCACATCTTGCTTCACATGAATTTCTAGTTTGTACGGTGAATCTTTCTCTCTTGCTAAACGATATTTTAAAACAAAAGCAGTAACACCCAAACTATTTAAATACTCAGCAGCATCTTTCCCCTCTGAATTGAATACTAAATTTTCATGACCTCCTCCAGGACAAATAAGAACAGCCATTCCATTAGGCTTCTTAGGTAAATAAGCTGTTATAGATGGATTATGAATGTTTCTTACCCACCAGTCTTTAGCCTGTTCTGGTTCGTTTTTACGGTTTTCAAAACCAGGAGCTCCATTTTCCCAAAGAGGAATTGTCAAACCACTTTGTTGTGAAAATCCAACATTAAAAATAAATACAAAAAACAAAAGAAAATAAAGATTGAATCTCATCTATTAGACTTTTAAATTATTGATTTATAAATATAACTATAAAACTCTAAATTTTGTACTAATCAAATGATTGCTTTTAAAATTATCATTAAACTAACCGCAATCCCATTTTAACACTTTTCTTGATTATTGAAGTAAAAAATTACAAACAAGACTATTCAGTTTAAGTGCTATAAATAGAATAAAATCTAGAAGCTATTTTTAGAGAGATTACAAAATAAGTTAGCATAAGGAATCAAGTTACCAGATAAAAAAAAGCTCGCTTAAAATTATTTTAAACGAGCTTTTTTAAAGATACTAAATATGATTTATGATTTTGGCAAAGGATCTCCAACCGCTACATCACAACGATGTCCCTCTTTTCCGTGTGCAGGATTTATACCTGGAGGTGTTTCCGTATCGGCGGTAGCAGTTGACAATAAAGTGGGCACTGGTTGCTGAACTGTATATTCTTGTGAAGATTGAGTTGAGTTTGTTGCTTTTGCGGTTGTTGAAGACGAATTTAACGGAGCACCAACAGCAATATCGCAACGATGATTTTTTTCTCCATGTGGTGGATTCATCCCTTTTGCAGTGACCGTTTTGGCTGGACTATTTTGTGTGGGCCCCATTGGAGTAGATTGTCCATTTGTAGGTTGTACCGCAATACTTTCATTTACTGACGAATTCAATGGTGCTCCAACAGCAATATCACAACGGTGATTGGGTTGTCCATGTGCTGGATTAATTCCTGCTGCAACTGAACTTGCTATTCCATTATTATTTTCATGAAACAAGTTATGATTTTGGGTCGCAACTGATGTTGACTGGCTTTGAAGCCCCGTATTTGTTTGTTGAGTGAAAGGCACAACTAACCTTGGGTCACCTTGTTCTTGCGCAACATCATTATTTTTACAAGAAATAATTAGTATCGCAACTGCAAGAAGGGAATAATTAAAATATCTCATACTAAAATCATTAAGAGCTGATAATCAAATATAAGAATTTAAAAACTCGTAAGCAAGCTCCAGAATAACTTCTCATTTGACCACTTTAATTCTTAAATTGACAACAGACTTTCCTTCATTTCGTTCATCACAATTTGGATATCATTTTCATTAGTTCTCCAATTTACAAAAGAAGCCCGAAGCCCTTTTCGGTTTTGATAAACTGTTGGTGTCATAAATACTTTTCCTTTTTCATTTAGATGTGTCAAAAATTGATTTACTTTTTCTTGGTTATGGTCTCCCGCCAAAGTAAAACAAACGTTATTCAAACGCGTTGGTGCTAATAATTCAAAGTTTTCGTTTTCACTAATAAAAGCATCAAACCGCAATGCCATCGCAACGCTATTTTCTATTATATCTTGATAGCCTTGTTTTCCATATGCCAATAATGAAAACCAAACTGGCAAAGCTTTTAAACGTCGAGAATTTTCAGGTAAAAAATTGAGGTAACTAAAATTATCAAGAGGATTCCCTAAATAGGGTGCATTAGAATTTTGAAAAGATTCAATTTGAAGATTTTTATGTTTTTCCTTTACCAAATAAAAAGCACTTTCATAAGGTACATTCAACCATTTATGACAATCCACTGTAATGCTATCCGCATTTTCCCAACCACTAACCAAATGACTGTATCTAGGCGAACAAGCAGCAAAACCTCCAAAAGCTGCGTCGATATGCCACCAGAAATTGTATTTACTTTTCAGTTTAGTAATGGCATTGAAATCATCAAAATCAGCTGTATTTACGGTTCCTGCACTAGAGATTAAAATAAAAGATTTCCCATTTAAGCTTTCAATATTTTTTTCTAAATCGGCAATATCAATCGCTTCACGATTTCCTTCACTTGTTTTTATCTTAGTGAAATTTTGACTACCCATTCCTAACATCGCCAAACATTTTACAGAAGAAGAATGCGGTGTTGCAGACAGAACATGAATGGGTTCCGAAATTCCGTTTTTAGCAAAATCTTTTCCTAATTGACTACCAATCCATTGTCTCGCTACTGCTAAACAAGTGAAATTAGACATAGTCGCGCCGGTTACAAATCCTCCAAGATAATTTTTCGGTAAATCTAATAACTGCAACAACAGATTAATTGTTTCTATTTCTATCAACGCAGAAACACCTCCTTGTGCATTAGTAGCTTGTGTATTTTGATCATAAATGGTAGCCAACCAATCCCCAACAATAGAAGCTGGAGTTGCTCCTCCGGTTACAAATCCCCAATACCTCGGGCCCGTTTGTGAAACCATCAATGGTGCTAACCGTTCATTAAATTCTTCCAAAGTTGACAAAGAACCTAACCCAACATCATTAAGATTTCGATCTGTTGTTATCTTATTTTTATTTGAAGTAGGTACGGTATCAATTGAGTTTAAAAAATCAATTCCTTGTTGCTTTACTTTTTCAAGAATATTTTTAACTTCATTTAAGTCTTGTTGGAGTATTGGGTTCATTTGCTTAGTTAATTTAAATTAAAAAAAAAGTCCCGACAGGTATATAAAACCTGTCAGGACTAGTAGAACAACATCGATTTTATTTTATAATTAAAAAACCTTAGAGGCTATTTGTCTAATATTTTCTGATTTTCCCATAGAATAATAATGCAATACAGGAACACCCGCCGCTTTTAATTCCAATGATTGTTGAATTGCCCATTCTATTCCCACTTGTTTAATCTCCGTATTATTTTTACACTGATCAATTGCATGAATTAAATCTTCGGGTAAATCGATACGGAAAATCTGAGGTAAAATTTGTAAATGTCTTTGCACTGCAATAGGTTTAATTCCTGGAATAATAGGTACGGTGATTCCCATTTCTCTTGCTTTAGCAACAAATTCAAAATATTTTGAATTGTCAAAAAACATTTGTGTAACCACATAATCTGCTCCTGCATCAACCTTTTCTTTCAGTCTTTTTAAATCAGAAATTAAAGAAGGAGATTCCAAATGCTTCTCTGGATAACCTGCAACACCTATACAAAAATCAGCTTTGTTATCAACATGCATTACGTCATGTAAGTACTTCCCTTCATTCAATTGATGAATTTGAGATACTAAGTCAACAGCATAATTATTCCCACCTGCTTTTGGAACAAAAGACTGTTCGTCTTTCATTGCATCGCCACGTAATGCCATTACATTATTAATTCCTAAATAATGACAATCCACCAATAAATACTCTGTTTCCTCTTTAGTAAAACCTCCACAAAGTACGTGTGGTACTGTATCAACAGTATATTTATGCTTAATCGAAGCACAAATCCCCAAAGTTCCAGGACGCATTCTCGTTAGTTTTTTATCTAATAAACCATTGCCCTTATCTACATAAATATACTCTTCACGAGAAGTCGTTACATCTATAAATGGGGGCTTAAACTCCATTAACGGATCAATATTATCGTATAATTCTTGAATCCCTTTTCCTTTTTGAGGCGGAATGATTTCGAAAGAGAATAATGTTTCTCCTTTGGCATTTTCTATATGTTCAGTTACTTTCATTTTATTTTTTGTTTCAGGTTTAAAGTTTAATGTTTAAAGTTCTCTTGAGTAACTTGAAACATTAAACTTTAAACAAGTTTTTTAATCTGCGATATTAGGATTCAACCATTTCATTGCCATATCGGTAGAAATACTTCTACGTTTAGCATAATCAATAACTTGGTCTTCTTTTATTTTTCCAAGTCCGAAATACTTACTTTCTGGATTTCCAAAATAATATCCTGAAACGGAAGATGCTGGCCACATCGCCATACTCTCTGTTAAAGTCACTCCTATTTCTTTTTCTACATTTAGCAATTTCCAAATCGTAGGTTTTTCTAAATGGTCAGGACAAGCAGGATAACCTGGTGCAGGACGAATCCCTTTGTAATCTTCGGCAATCATCGCTTCGGTACTCATGTTCTCATCTGATGCGTATCCCCAAACTTCTTTACGTATTTTTTCGTGTAGGTATTCGGCAAAAGCTTCTGCAAAACGGTCTGCTAATGCTTTCACCATAATCGAATTATAATCGTCTAAATCTTTTTCAAATTCTGCAGCCCATTCATCAACACCAAAACCGGTAGTCACACAAAAAGCTCCCATATAATCTACCTTCCCATTGTCTTTTGGAGCAATAAAATCAGCTAAAGCGATATTTGGTGCTCCTTTTGTTTTTTGAGATTGTTGGCGCAACGTCAAGAACGTTTGTAATGGTTTTCCGTTTTCGTCTGTCAATTCAATATCATCATCGTTGATTTGATTTGCAGGGAAAATTCCGTAGATTCCTTTAGCAGTCAATTTCTTTTCTTTCAAAATAACGGCTAACATTTCTTGTGCATCCGCAAAAACCGAAGTGGCTTGCTCACCGACAACATTGTCGGTCAAAATCGCTGGATATTTACCAAACAATTCCCATGTTCTAAAAAACGGCGTCCAGTCGATATATGGAACTAGAATTTCTAAATCAACTTCGATCACTTGCTCGCCTATTATATTTGGTTTCACAGGCGTAAAATTATCCCAATCCAATTGCAATTTATTTTTACGGGCTTGCTCAATAGTCAAGAAATTTTTGTCACGTGAACGATTCAAAAAAGTCTCTCTAAATGCATCGTACTCCGCTCGTATATCACTTGCGTATATTTTCTTTTCACTATTCAATAAATTTCCAGCCACCGTTACAGCTCTGGAAGCGTCATTGACGTGAATTACTGTTTCTCTATATTGAGGTGCAATTTTTACAGCAGTATGCGCTCGTGAAGTTGTTGCTCCCCCAATCATTACTGGTATTTTTATATTTCTTTTGTCTAATTCTTTAGCCAAATAAACCATTTCATCAAGTGAAGGCGTAATCAATCCACTTAGTCCAATAATATCTACATTGTGTTCAATAGCCGCCGCGATAATTTTTTCGGGAGCCACCATTACACCAAGATCAATAATCTCATAGTTATTACAAGCAAGCACCACTGAAACAATATTTTTTCCAATATCATGTACGTCTCCTTTTACAGTTGCCATTAAAATACGGCCTGCAAAACTGGAAACACCATCTTTCTCGGCTTCAATAAAAGGCAATAGATAAGCCACTGCTTTTTTCATCACACGAGCTGATTTAACTACTTGTGGTAAAAACATTTTACCAGAACCAAATAAATCTCCCACCACATTCATTCCCGCCATCAAATTGATTTCGATAACTTCAATTGGTTTTGTAGCTGCTAATCGAGCTTCTTCAACATCTTCCTCTATAAATTGATCCACCCCTTTTACAAGTGAGTGTGTAATTCTTTCTTGAACAGTTCCTGAACGCCATTCTTGAACAGCCTTTTCATTACTTTTTACATCTCCTTTTACATTCTCGGCAAAATCCAATAAACGCTCTGTAGCATCATCACGTCTATTCAAAATTACATCTTCAACATGTTCTAATAAATCTTTTGGAATCTCATCATAAATTGAAAGCATTTCTGGATTTACAATACCCATCGTCATTCCATTTTGAATGGCATGATACAAGAAAACGGAGTGCATCGCTTCACGAACAGTATCATTTCCTCTAAAAGAAAACGACACATTACTTACCCCTCCACTAATGTGTGCATGCGGTAAATTTTCGCGAACCCATTTAGTCCCTCTAAAGAAGTCCAACGCATTCAAGCGGTGTTCTTCCATTCCAGTTGCAACTGGAAATATATTTAAATCAAAAATAATATCCTGAGCCGGAAAACCCACTTTATTCACCAAAATATCATAGGAACGTTGGCAAATTTCAACTCGGCGTTCGTAATTATCCGCTTGCCCTGTTTCATCAAAAGCCATGATAATTGCTGCAGCACCATAGCGCTTAATTAGTTTTGCATGGTGAATAAATTGCTCTTCTCCTTCTTTCAAAGAAATAGAATTTACCACACTTTTTCCTTGTACTACTTTTAGACCTGCTTCGATAATATCCCATTTTGAGCTATCAATCATAATAGGCACACGAGAAATATCGGGTTCGGCAGCAATTAAATTTAGGAATTTTGTCATGGCATATTCACCATCCAGCATTCCTTCATCCATATTAATATCGATGATTTGCGCACCACCTTCTACTTGTTCCTTAGCAATACTTAGTGCTTCTTCGTATTTTTCTTCTTTGATTAATCGAAGGAATTTTCTAGAACCTGTTACATTGGTACGTTCTCCAATATTCACAAATACGCTATCAGGCGTAATGATTAAAGGCTCTAATCCCGATAATACAAGGTTTTTTCTAGTTTCTTGTGCCATTTTTTATTTTTATTTGTCCTGCAAGGTTTCTAAAACCATGTAGGTTTAACTTTTTAATTCTTCTTATTTTGGGCGTGACCACAAGGGTCGGGCTATTCGTTACAAGTCCTCGACTAATTCCGCTTTCGCTTCATTTGTCTGTGGGCTTTTCACTGCTATCCCTCACGCGGGCAATGCCCCTATCATTACGAGAAACGAATTCTCTCGTCCTACAATCCTGCAAGGTTTTTTTAACCTTGTAGGTTTATTTCTCGATTCACTTTCTCAATTTATTCCTACAAGGTTAAAAAAACCTTGCAGGAAAAGCTATTTACTTATAATGTAGCAGTTTTAGACGCGATAAATTGCGTCTCTATCCCCGTTTACATTGTTGCCGTCGAAACTCTTGGTTTATAATCCTTGGCGATATCAGCAATTAACTTGATGTGTTCTGGTGTTGTTCCGCAACAACCGCCTATAATGTTTACTAAATTATCGTCTAAGTAGGTTTTAATTTGCGCTTGCATCTCTTGTGGCGTTTCATCGTATTCTCCAAAGGCATTTGGTAATCCTGCATTAGGATGCGCTGATACATTGAAAGAAGTATTTTGTGATAAAGTCTGCAAGTATGGTTTCAACAAATCAGCTCCAAGGGCACAATTGAATCCTACACTCAATAATGGAATATGCGAAACCGAAACTAAGAAAGCTTCTACTGTTTGCCCAGAAAGTGTTCTTCCTGAAGCATCGGTAATCGTTCCTGAAACCATGATGGGAATATCGATATTGCGTTCGTCTTTTACTTCTTCGATCGCAAAAAGGGCTGCTTTGGCATTTAGTGTATCAAAAATAGTTTCAACGAGTAATAAATCACTTCCTCCGTCAATTAATGCTTCTACTTGTTGCTTGTACGCAATGCGCAAATCATCAAAAGTTACGGCTCTATATCCTGGATCGTTTACATCTGGTGACATACTTGCTGTTCTGTTTGTTGGTCCTATTGAACCCGCTACAAAACGAGGTTTGTCTGGATTTTTAGCTGCCCATTCATCGGCTACTTCACGGGCTAATTTTGCCGATTCGTAGTTTAATTCATATACAATATCTTCCAGATGATAATCGGCCATTCCGATAGTCGTTCCTGAGAAGGTATTGGTTTCAACAATATCAGCTCCAGCCTCAAAATAAGCTGCGTGAACCGCTTTTATGGCTTGTGGTTGTGTAAGTGACAATAAATCGTTGTTTCCTTTTAAGGAATGTGGAAAATCTTTGAAACGCTCTCCACGAAAATCTTCTTCGGAGAAATTGTAGCGCTGCAACATGGTTCCCATCGCTCCATCGAGGATGAGTATGTTTTTTTTAATGGCTTCTTGAATACTTGACATAACTTTTTATTTCTTGTAAACCACAATGATTTGTTGTGATTTATACTTTTGATTATTAATTACAAAAGTTCACTATTGTTTCTTTTTAGCCCTGATTGCAGTGAAAATCCTTTTTATCCTGAATTTAGTTCAGGATCCTGAACTAAATTCAGGATAAAAAGATTGAAACGGAAAGCAGGAAGGATGATGGTAAAAAAGCACCAATCATTCGCTCTAAAAAAATATCGATATGTTGTCAAGAAAAGGTTTGAGAAATACTGTAAAAGTATTCTTGTGTTATCTATCTTGGATGCTGAAACAAGTTCAGCATAAAGTAGAATGTAGCACCTTCTTTAAAGATAAAGGGTTGCTAAGGTTTCATCGGGTCTTTCCCTCCGCCTTTCGTGATAACTTTCAATAAATATAGGAACGGTGCAAAGTAAAGACATAGCGCTAATACTTGCAAGTATTAGCGCTATATTTTTTAACTTGAATGTGATAAATTGTTATACTATAGCTTTTACCACTGCTTTTGGCGCCTCTTTACGAGTTCCGTCAAAACCGTCAACACCAGAAACTGTAGTATATTTCAACACATATCGTTTCCCTGGATTGATAATTTGGTACGCTGCCTGGCACATTAATGTTGCTTCATGGAAACCACAAAGAATTAATTTTAATTTACCTGGATAGGTATTCACATCTCCAATGGCAAAAATACCCGGAATATTAGTTTGATAATCTAAAGCATTGTTTACTTTGATTGCATTTTTTTCAATTTCTAATCCCCAATGTCCTATAGGACCTAATTTTGGTGTAAGACCAAAAAGAGGAATAAAGAAATCTGTTTCAATTTTACGATGCGCTCCATTTTCATCAATGTCAATTGATTCAATATGTTCTGCTCCGTTTATTCCTACGACCTCAGCAGGGGTAATCATACGAATTTTTCCGGCATCTTTTAATTCTTGTACTTTTTCAACAGAATCTAATGCACCACGAAATTCGTTACGACGGTGAATCAATGTCACCTCAGAAGCCACATTAGAAAGGAAAATACTCCAGTCCAATGCTGAATCTCCTCCACCAGCAATTACTACTCTTTTGTTTCTAAACTCTTCAGGATCTTTTATAAAATATTTAATCCCTTTATTTTCATAGAAATCAATTCCATCAATAAGCGGCTTTCTAGGTTCGAAACTTCCTAAACCACCTGCAATTGCAATTACTTTTGCATGAAACTCAGTTCCTTCATTTGAAGTTACAATAAAACTTCCGTCTTCTTGTTTTTCAATTGTTTCAGCACGTTCTCCTAGTGTAAACCCAGGTTCGAATTGCTTGATTTGCTCCATTAGATTATCTACTAAATCTCCTGCTAATACATCAGGAAATCCTGGAATATCATAAATAGGTTTTTTAGGATATAATTCTGATAATTGACCACCTGGTTGTGGTAAAGCATCTAATATATGGCATTTTAATTTTAATAATCCTGCTTCAAAAACGGCAAATAAACCAGTTGGACCGGCTCCTATTATAAGGATATCTGTTTCAATCATGTTCAATACTTTTATTCCTCCCCCCAGCCCCCTTCCCAAGGAGGGGGAGACTGGGTAGAGTTTCTTTTGTTATACTTGTTCTTACTTATTATTCTTTTCACAAAGGAACGAATGAATATCTCAAAAATAAATGATAAATATCATTCGGATTCTTTGTTCTTTAATGTTGACTGTATTATCTCGGTTCTATTCTTTATTCTTTAACGATTCTGTAATTTCATTCATCTTCTGAACTTTCTCTTCGAAATCTCCTTTTAAGGTTTTGCGATATTCGTTTAGATTTTCGACCATTTTATTGATGTCTTCTGGAATAACCTCTTCAAAAAATTCTCGTAATCTTTTGGCTGTTGTTGGTGATTTTCCATTGGTTGAAATAGCAATTTTCACATTTCCTTTGGTTACAATTCCACCCAAGTAATAATCACATAAATCAGGCGTATCGGCAATATTGCAAATGAGATACCTTTCTCTAGACAAATTGTAAATCCTTCTATTCACTTCAAGATCATCCGTACAAGCAATAACCATATGCCGTTTTTTGAGCATTTTTTTCTTGAACTTCTTATCGGTCAATGTAACCGTTTCGTGCTTATCTGCCAATGTTACCAATTCAGGTAAAAATCGTGGTGCTACCACCTCAACATTAGCATTCGGACTTGATTTCAGCAAAAAACTTAATTTTTCTAATCCTACATTTCCTCCTCCCACGATCAATACTTTCATATTGTGCAGCTTCAAAAACACGGGATATAATTCATTCCTTTCCATAAACTAATAGTTTGTTATGATTGGATTTTAACTCTTTGTAAAACCCTTTCCTTTTCTTACTATCACCTACTACCGCTCCGATTACAATAATGGCTGGAGAACTTAACTTTTGTTCAACAACAATTTTTTGAATCGTATTTATTGTTCCAATTCCTATTTTTTCCTCTGGAGTCGTACCGTTTTGAATGATCGCTACAGGTGTTTCACCTTTGGATTCTTTTTGGAAAATAGCAACAATTTCTTCTAATTTGCTCATTCCCATCAGTACTACTACAGTAGCTGAAGATTGAGCTGCCAAGGCCACATCAGTTGATAATTGTCGAGCCGAAGTCGTTCCTGTTATTACCCAAAAACTCTCCGAAACTCCTCTTTTTGTCAACGAAATACCTTGATATGCTGGAACTGCGATAGCCGATGAAATTCCAGGAACAACAAATGTAGGAATTCCAAAGCTTTCTACATACTCTATTTCTTCACTTCCTCTGCCGAAAATGAAAGGATCTCCTCCTTTAAGACGAACGACATGACCATAAGTCAAGGCATTATCTACAATTAGTTGGTTGATTTGGTCTTGTGTGTAAGCGTGACATCCTTTCCTTTTTCCGACAAATATTTTTAAAGCCCTCTTTGGAGCATAACTTAATAATTCTTCATTAGCCAAAGCATCGTATAAAACCACATTAGCTTCAGCCAATGCTTTCGCACCTTTTATGGTCAACAAATCTGGATCTCCCGGACCTGCACCTACTAAAGTTACTATGGGTTTTATAGTATTATGCATTTGCTAAATCTTTGGCTCTGTATGTTTCAATATTTTCAAAAAAAGCAATTGCTTCTTGAATGTATTTTTGTGCAAACACTTCAGATGGTTCATTTTGATTGATTTGATACACCAAGTCTTTAAAACTAGAATCTAAAATAATTTTGTTTGTTTCAACAAAAACAGTATCAAACAAATTAATGATTCCTGCATGGTGGTTTGTTTTTTGGTTTTCAGCCAATAACAATGCTTTTGCTCCATTTACAAATCCCGCATACGCAAGGTAAATAGCATCAGCCCATTTTTTGCCTTCAAAAGCTTCTTGGGCGAAAGTCAATTTGTCTTTGGCTTCCAAGATTAAAGTAGCTACTAAGTCAATTACAACTCCAGCACATTCTCCTACTCCAACCGCTTTTACATAATTATCGGCATTTCCCCAATCGATAAAATCTTCGTCTGTAAGATTGGTCACATCTGCCAATGGTTTCAAGAATTCGTAAAAATACTTTTCTCCTTTTGCATCATAATAATCTAAAAACGACAATCCGTTCGCATTTGCTTCGAAATCATTTAAGATATAACGCAATGCATCAGGTCCTCTACGACTTGGAATCTTAATTACTTTATCCGAAAAACGACCTTTTCCATCACCTAAAATCCCACCTCCAAGTAACACTTGCAACGCTGGCGCCACTAGTTTACCAGAGTTGATAGACATTCCTTGAAAACCAATTTGCGACATGTTGTGTTGCCCACAAGCATTCATACAACCACTAATTTTTATAGTAATTTCTCGGTTGTCTTTGTATTGAGGGAATTCTAATTTCAACACTCTTTCTAATTCTTCGGCAATTCCTGTACTGCTTGCAATACCTAAATTACAAGTATCAGTCCCAGGACAAGCTGTAATATCACCAATAGTGTCATAGCCTAAAGCTACAAAATCTAATTTGGCTAATTCTTGGTAGAAGAACCCTAAGTTTTCTTCTTTTATATTTCGAAGAACAATGTTTTGTCTTAGTGAAAAACGCAGTTCATTAGCTCCGTAATTTTTAATTAAATTGGCTAAAATTCTCGCTTTATCCGTATAAAAATCTCCTAAAAGTACCTTGATTCCAATAGCTACATATCCCGATTGTTTTTGGGCAATAACGTTAGATTTTTTCCACGCTTCAAATGCAGCTGTATCTTCGATAGTAACTTTTGGCACTTCTAATAAAGTGGCTGGAATAGCACCATCAAAATCAGTGGTGTCAATTTCAACTGTTTGGTAAGACAATGCTTTTTTCTCTTCGTCTACCAATCTCAAAAATTCGTCACGCCCCAAATCTTTGATTAAGAATTTCATACGTGCTTTTAAACGTTTGGCTCTTTCGCCATAACGATCAAAAACTCTTAAAACCCCTTCTGTTGTTGGGATAATTTGGTTTACAGGAATAAATTCTGATAATAGCTCCGCATGACTTGGTTGAGAACCTAGTCCTCCACCTAACATTACTTTGAATCCGCGCTCACCATTAACAATTTTTGGAATAAAACCCAAATCATGTAGGTAACTTAGTGCTGTATCTTTATCAGAAGACGAAAATGACATTTTGAATTTACGCCCCATCTCTTGACAAACAGGATTTCTCAAGAAAAACTGAAACATGGCGTGTGCATAAGGCGAAACATCAAACGGTTCGTCAACATCTACTCCCGCTAATTCACTAGCCGTAATATTTCTCACTGTATTACCACAAGCCTCACGAAGTGTAATATCGTCTATTGCCAATTGTGCCCAAAGTTCCGGAGTTCTATCTAAACTCACATAGTGAATTTGAATATCTTGACGGGTTGTAATATGCAAACGTCCAGTAGAATATTCATCTGAAACCTTTGTAATACGCTCCAACTGTTCGCTGCTCACTTTACCATAAGGTAATTTGATACGAATCATTTGCACCCCTTCTTGACGTTGACCGTAAACACCACGTGCTAAACGAAGACTGCGAAAACGTTCGTCATCAATTTTACCGTCTTTGAATAATGCAATTTTTCTTTCTAAATCGATTATTTCTTTTTGAACAATCGGATTCTCTATTTCGGTTCTAAAACTTTCCATCTGTGTTGGCTTATTAGCTAAGTACTGTAATTCTTAAATCTGGATTTTTTTATTGGCTAAAGCCAAAAACTAACGGATAAATCCAACTCCTGCAGTTGTATTTGTTGCTGCATCAATTAAGATAAAAGCACCATTTGATTTGTTATCGTTGTACGCATCAAAATATATTGCTTTGCTTAACTTGATGTTTACTTCTCCTATTTCGTTAATCGCTAATTGAGACGCTGCTGTGGTTCCTGAAAAATCAGTTGCAATTACGTTTTTCACGCTGTCAATTTTAGCTAGAACTCGGTTCGTATTGTGTTGTATAAAATATTTTGCTCCTGGAACTAGTTTTTTACTGTCCATCCAACAAACTGTTGTATTAATATCTTTTTCTACTTTAGGCAATTCAGATGATTTTACAATCATATCTCCTCTAGTTACATTGATATCATTTTCTAATTCGATTGTAATTGAAGAACCTACTGAAGCTTCGTCAAATTGTTTGTCAAAAAAGTGAATGTTTGACACTTTAGATTCTGTTAAAGAAGGTAAAACCGTTACTGCATCTCCAACTTTGATATTGTTACCATAAAGCTTACCAGCATAACCTCTAAAATCGTGGTACTCTTCGGTTTTTGGTCTGATAACTGTTTGAACTGGGAAACGTGCTTTTCCTTTTTCATACACATCTGCTGGCTCTAAAGCTTCCAGGTGTTCTAGAATAGTTTGCCCTTCATACCAAGGCATTCCGCCTAATGATTCCACCACATTATCTCCTGTTAAAGCGCTCAACGGAATATAACTTACGTTTTGCTCTTTAAAAGTACTTTTAGCATTTAATGCTTGAAAGTCGGCTTTAATTTTATTGTATACTTCTTCCGAATAATCAACTAAGTCCATTTTATTAACAGCAACAATTACTTCTTTTACTCTCAATAAATTATTGATAAAAAAGTGACGGTAGGTTTGCTCAATCACTCCTTTACGAGCATCAATCAAAATGATTGAAACTTGTGAAGTTGAAGCTCCAGTAACCATGTTACGTGTATATTCTACGTGACCTGGCGTATCTGCAATGATGTAACTTTTTTTAGCTGTAGAAAAATAAATATGCGCCACATCAATCGTAATCCCTTGTTCTCTCTCAGCAACTAGACCATCAGTAGCTAAAGAAAAATCTAAATAATCATATCCTTTTTGCTTGCTGCTTTTTTCAATTGCTTCTAATTTATCTGTAGTTAAGGATTGCGTATCATATAATAACCTCCCGATTAATGTACTCTTTCCGTCATCTACACTTCCTGCTGTTGCTATTTTTAAAACTTCCATCAGTTTCTATTATTTTAAATTATAAATTTTGAATTTTAAATGGTAATCGTTACTTGAATTTTAAAATGAGTGTCTTTTCATTCAACATTTAAAATTCAACATTTAAAATAATCCTAAAAGTATCCTTGTTGTTTTCTTTTCTCCATCGCTGCCTCTGAACGTTTGTCATCAATTCTAGCTCCTCGTTCAGAAATAGTAGACAATCTGATTTCACCTACTACTTCTGATATTGTTGCTGCATACGAATCAACTGCTGCAGTACAGCTCATATCGCCAACTGTTCTAAAACGAACAATACGTTCTTCAATTTCTTCGTTTTCTTCTTGGTATACGTATGGAGAGTGTGACCAAATCATTCCGTCTCTCAAGAATACTTTACGTTTGTGTGAGAAGTAAATTGATGGTATCTCGATTTGTTCTTGCTCTATATAGCTCCATACATCTAATTCTGTCCAGTTTGAAATAGGAAAAACACGTACGTTTTGTCCATTTTCAATTTTGCCATTCAATAAATCAAACAATTCAGGACGTTGGTTTTTTTCATCCCATTGACCAAAATCATCACGAACAGAAAAAATACGTTCTTTAGCTCTTGCTTTTTCTTCATCTCTACGCGCACCACCAATACAAGCATCAAACTTGAATTCGTCAATTGCATCAAGTAAAGTTGTTGTTTGCAGACTGTTTCTACTCGAATATTTACCAGTTTCTTCTACTACTTTTCCTTCATCGATAGCATCTTGCACATTACGAACGATTAATTCCAATCCTAATTCTTTAACCAATCGATCTCTAAATTCAATAGTTTCAGGAAAATTATGTCCTGTATCTACGTGCAATAGTGGAAAAGGAATTTTGGCGGGAAAGAATGCTTTTTGTGCTAATCTTACCAATGTGATTGAATCTTTTCCTCCAGAAAAAAGCAATACCGGCTTATCAAATTGAGAAATAACTTCTCTGAAAATGTATATTGCTTCGCTTTCTAATGCGTTTGTTTTTAATATTGAACTCATTTTTATTATTTTAAGATTAAATGATTGAAAAATTTAAAGATCTCAACAATCATTTATAATTTATAATTTATAATTACTTCTGATGTAAACCACACTCTTTGTGACTTGATTCCCACCACCATCTTCCGGCTCTTATGTCTTCTCCTTCTGCAATTGCTCTTGTACAAGGCGCACAACCGATGCTTACAAAACCTTTTTTGTGTAATGCATTTTGTGGTACATTATTATCGTCTATATATTTTTGAACTTCATCTAAAGTCCATTTTAACAAAGGATTAAATTTTATAATATTGAAATTGGCGTCATATTCAAAAAATTGCAAATCATTTCTGTTTTCAGATTGTTCCGCTCTTAAACCAGTTATCCAAACTGAATTTCCTTTTAAAGCTTTAGTTAATGGCGCTACTTTTCGAATGAAACAGCACTCTTTTCTATTTTCAACCGACTCGTAGAAGCTATTTGGTCCTTTTGCATTTAAAAGATTTTGAACATCTGACGCTTCAGGAAAATAAACTTCAATGTGTTTTTTATATTTCTTTAATGTTTTATGAAAAACATCGTAAGTTTCTTGAAACAAACGTCCAGTATCTAAAGTAAAGATATTAATAGCCACATCGCTATTTGCGATTAAAGCAGTTATAACTTGGTCTTCTTGCCCAAAAGAAGTTGAAAAAACCACCTTATCTTTATATTCATTAGCCAAAAAGCTAAAAGTTTCCTCAATCGAGAAGTCTTTTGTTTTTTCTATTAGCGTATGTACTATTGATGCACTCATTTCACTTTTTTTAATTAAAAAATCTATTACCCTATCGGTTTAGTAGATTACTATGCAAAAGTAGTACTTATTTCTAAATAACAAAATATTTTTTTCATTTTTTGTGCTTAATTTTAATTTGGTACAAATATTTTTCTACTTAGTCTACTTTGCCTATAGGATAATTATAAAATAGTTATTATTTTTGTCCAAAATATTTTTTATGGATTTTCAAATAGGATTAGTAGTTGCAGGTTTAACCGTCGGTTTCATTGTTGGACTGACAGGTGTAGGAGGCGGTTCTTTGATGACGCCCATTTTATTATGGTTTGGTATCCCTCCAACAACAGCTGTAGGGACTGATTTATTATATGCTGCTTTTACTAAAATGGGTGGAGTTTATGTTCACCATAAGAAAAAAAATATCAATTGGACAATTACAGGTTGGCTTTCTCTAGGTAGTGTTCCTGCGGCATTACTAACTCTATGGATACTACATAGCATAAAAACAGACATTACAGCACTAAATGCAGTAATCAAATACAGCTTAGGTTGGGCATTACTATTAACCTCTGTAGCCGTTTTGTTTAAAAAGAAACTTTTAGTTTTTTCTCAAAAACATTCTGGTGACAAGTTTCACAGTGAAAGTAAAACTCAAAATGCACTAACCGTTGCCATTGGTGTATTGCTAGGGGCAACAGTAACCCTGACTTCAATAGGTGCTGGAGCACTAGGGACAGTCACTTTATTTTTTCTATACCCAATTTTAGCAACACCTAAATTGGTTGGTACCGAGATTGCGCACGCAGTCCCTTTAACGCTTGTAGCAGGTTTAGGACATGCAACAATGGGTAATTTAGATCTTGGATTATTAGGTCAATTGTTAATAGGTTCTCTTCCTGGAATTTATATAGGAAGTATGCTGAGTGGGAAAGTACCCGATTTATTCCTTAGAAATGCTATAGCAATAATGTTATTCTTCGTTGGATACAAACTAGTTTTTTAGATTAAGCGAGAGTTTAATAAAATAAAAGAGTAAAAAAAGACCATTTCATTGCTTGAACACAATGAAATGGTCTTTTTTTGATTGTATATTACTTAAAAAGCAATGTCAGCCAAGGAATTGTTTTCGAGTATCTTCAGTGTATTATCCCTCACTTCTGTCATTAATTTACGCACTGCACAAGCAGCTTCATCAGTACAGTCATCACATTTTTCATAAAAATTATGACTAGCACAAGGCAATAAAGCGATTGGCCCTTCGAGAATACGGTACACTTTAGCCATATTGATCTCTTTCGGATCTTTGATTAAATAATAACCGCCCCCTTTTCCTTTTTTGGCACCCAAAAAACCTGAATGACGCAAAAGCAACAAAATACTTTCTAAAAATTTTATCGAAATGTTTTCACTTTTTGCAATATCAGCAATAGCAACAGGAGTTTGATCTTCTTGGCGGGCCAAAAAAGTCAAAGCTTTAATTCCGTATTTTGTTTTCTTTGAAAGCATGTTAAAGAGTTTTGATTCTTTAGTGAAGAATAGCGATTTTTGATTTAAATAATCAGTTAACACTTGAATAAAAACAAAAATATGTTATTTTTAATACAAATCACATAAAAAAAACGATTTTTGATTTACAGAAAATCTGAAATCAAAAATCGTTACTCTACATTCAATAATCGTTACGAAAGTGCTTGCTCTAAATCGGCAATAACATCGGCTACGGTTTCTAATCCTACTGAAACACGCACTAATCCATCAGTAATACTTACTGCTAATCTTTCCTCAACAGATAATTTGGTATGCGTTGTTGATGCCGGATGCGTCACGATTGTTCTTGTATCTCCTAAATTTGGCGAAAGCGAACATAGTTTTATTTTATCCAAAAACGCTCGTCCTGCTTCTAGTCCGCCTTTTATTTCAAAAGCCACAATGTTTCCACCCAACTTCATCTGTTTTTGAGCAATTTCATATTGTGGATGCGATTTTAAAAATGGATATTTTACTCTATTTATATTAGGATGCTGTTCTAAAAACTCTGCTACTTTCAATGCGTTTTCGCAATGTCTATCTAAACGAATCGCCAATGTTTCTAAACTTTTTGATAATACCCAAGCATTAAATGGTGATAACGAAGGACCGGTAAGTCGTGAAAATAAATAGATTTTTTGAATCAATTCGGCATCACCAACTGTTACTCCACCTAAAACTCTACCTTGTCCGTCCATTAATTTAGTTGCAGAATGCACTACTAAATGTGCTCCCCATTTTATAGGTTGCTGAATATATGGAGTTGCAAAACAGTTATCAATAATCAAAATCAAATTGTGCTTTTTAGCAATAGCCCCTAACAGTTCCAAATCTATAATATCAACTGCGGGATTAGTTGGTGATTCAGCAAAAAGAATCTTCGTATTAGGGTTTATACAACTCTCAATTGTTTCAGGTTTATTGATATCAAAATACGTTGTTTCAATATTCCACTTTGGAAAATAATTTACAAACAATGAATGTGTCGCTCCAAAAACACTACTAGAAGACACAATATGATCCCCTGATTGCAACAAAGCTGCAAAAGTAGAATAAACCGCTGCCATACCAGATGCAAAAGCAAATCCCGCTTCAGCACCTTCCATTTTACAAACTTTGTTTATGAATTCGTTAGTATTGGGATTGCTGTAACGGCTATAAATATTTCTATCTTTCTCTTCAGCAAAAGAAGCACGCATGTCTTCGGCATCTTCAAATACAAAACTTGATGTTAAGTACAAAGGAACTGAATGTTCTAAATATTGTGTTCTTTCTAATTGGTTACGTATGGCTTGTGTTTCAAAACCGTATTCTTGTTCGCTCATTATCTTTTGTTTAAAGTTTAAAGTTTAAAGTTGCTGGAAACTAGTATTACAACACTCCATCTATAAACGAATAATTTTTATTTTTAAATTTTAGCTAATTCGATATCATTCAATACCACTTTATAGTGAATTGTTGCTGTAGGTTCTAATGTCTTAGAAACGGAACAATATTTATCGAAAGACAATTGTGCTGCCTTGGCTGCTTTATCTTCTTTTATGTTTCCTTCTAAGTAAAAAACCAAGTGAATATCTTTAAAAGGTTTTGCTTCTCCTACTTGCACGCGCTCTCCCTCAACCTCAGCTTTGAAAGAAGTAATTTCTTGTCTTTGTTTTTTTAGAATCGAAATCATATCGATGGCGCTACATCCTGCAACTCCCATTAATACTAATTCCATCGGACTTGGTCCTTGATCATCGCCACCAAATTCTGGACGGCTATCTACGTTTACAATATGCCCACGTTCGTTTTTTAATTCGAAATGGAAATTGTCATTTACTCTATTTAATGTGATTTTCATAGTTATGCATTTATTTGAACGCGGATGAAACGGATTTGCAAACGCGGATTTTATTATTTTTTTAAATCTGAAATCAAAAATAGTTACTCTACAATCTTAAATCATTACCCTTTATCCGATAGTCTTAATATATCTCCAAAAACTCCTCTAGCAGTAACTGCTGAACCGGCTCCTGCTCCTTGAATTACAATTGGTCGATCTCCGTAGGATTCTGTATAAATTTCGAAGAAAGAATCAGAACCTTTCAAGCCTCCCAAAGCGGTATCCGAAGGTACGGAAACTAATTTTACTTCCAAAATCCCTTTGTCATGTTGCAAATCTCCTGATAATTCTCCAATGTATCTCAAAACGTGATTTGGTTTTTGATCGCTTTTTATTTTATCGTAAATAGGATCAAATTCTTTCAGTTTAGTCAAGAAATCAGCGGCACTTCCTTCACGTAAATGCTCTGGAATTAAATTCTGAATATCAATTTCTTCAAATTCATTTTGTAAGTCCAATTCTCTTGCCAAAATCAACAATTTCCTTCCTACGTCATTCCCACACAAATCCTCTCTTGGGTCTGGTTCAGTATATCCATTATCAATAGCCTCTTTCAATATTTCGCTAAAAGGAACATCCTTAGCCGAGAAATTATTGAATAAATAACTCAATGTTCCTGAGAAAACTCCTTTTATTTTAGTAATATTTTCACCCGAAAGATGCAATAATTTTATCGTGTCAATTAACGGTAAACCTGCACCAACATTGGTTTCATACAAATAATTCTTTTGATTATCAGCCAATACTTTTCTCAGTTCTTTATAAAAACCATAACTCAAGGTATTGGCCACTTTATTGGAAGAGATTAAATCAAAACTATTTTCGGCAAGCGGAATATAGTTCTCTACAAACGTTGCACTAGCTGTATTATCAACGGCAATCAAATTCTCTAGATGGTGCTCATTTGCGTAAGCAATTACATCATCAATCGTATATGAAGCACCGTTAGTTTGAATTTCATTTTTCCAGTTAGCCGAAACTCCATTTTTATTCAAAAGGACATTTCTAGAATTAGCAATAGCAAACACATTTAGCTTAACGTCTTTTCTTTTTTCGATGGCTTTGGCCGATTCTAAAATTTGATTTATCAAAGTTCCCCCTACTAATCCATGACCAAAAATGGCAATATTGATTTTCTTGGCCACTCCAAAAATCTCTCCATGAATTACGTTCAATGCTTTGTTTAGTTCTGATTTTTTAACCACTAAACTGACATTCTTACCTGTAACAGTATTGTTGAATAAAATAGGAACAATTTTATTTTTTATCAAAGCCGTATAAGGCTTGTGAAACGTACTTAGATCCTGACCAATAATCGAAATAACCGATACATTATCAGTCACCGTGATTTTATTGACATCCTTAGAATAAAAATCATTTTCGAATTCTTTTTCTAATTCGATCATGGCTTTTGTCGCTTTATCAGCAGCAACCACAAGACCAATTCCTCTTTCAGAAGAACCTTGCGAAATAATACTTACACTAATATCATTATCACCCATCACTCTAAAAATACGCGCATCAACACCCGTTTTTCCTAGTAATCCTCTTCCTTCTAAATTTACCAAAGACACATTTTCTAAAACAGACAATGTTTTAATTCCTGCAGCATTAGAGTTAGAAGTAATTAACGTTCCTTTATTTTCATGATTAAACGTATTCAGAATTCGAAGTGGAATATTTTTTTCTAATAACGGAATAATTGTTTTCGCATGTAAAATGTTCGCGCCAAAATTAGCCATTTCATTCGCTTCGTTATACGACAACGATTCAATCTTCTTTGCGTCTAAAACCAATTCTGGATTAGCAGTATAAATCCCATCAACATGCGTGAAATTTTGTAATTCCTCGGCATTAATATAATTAGCAATTAATGAAGCAGTATAATTACTTCCGTTTCTACCCAAAGTGGTTGTTTCTTGTTTCCCATTAGAACCAATAAAACCAGTAAGTACTAGAACGAAATCTTTATTTTCTTTAAAAACTTGGATAATATTCTTTTTAGAAAGAGCGTCTAATGGTTGTGCATCACCAAAATTAGAGTCGGTTACAATCAACTCTCTTGTATCAGCCAGCTTTGCAGGAATGTTTTTTTGATTCAATAAAAACACAAGTAATTTTGCCGAAAGCACTTCACCTTGCGCTAAAACTTGGTCTTTGATTTTAGGGCTATAATCGCCAATTAAACTTACCCCTTCAAATAGTTTGTCTAGTTTATCAAATTCAGCCGAGAAATCTACTGCGTCAAAACCGTCTTTTTGATAGGTTTTAAAACTTTCTAGTAAAGGCTTATAGTTTCCGTTTTTGGCAGCGATGGTTAAAATATCATCAAGCTCATCTGTTGCTTTGCCACGTGCCGAAACTACAACAGCAATTTTTTCTTCTTGCTTTACTTTACTTTCAATAATATCCAAAACTGTATTGATTCCTTCGCCGTTAGCCAAAGATTTTCCACCAAATTTTACTATTTTCATCTGCTTTTTATTTTTAAAAACAACTTCTAATAAATTGTCTAATTGTTCGTATTCCATCAAGAAGGCATCGTGCCCGTGTTGTGAGTCAATCTCACTATAGAATACATTATTTTTAAATTTTTTAATTTCATTGTAGGTTTCTCGATTTTCTTTTGCTGTAAAAAACAAATCCGAATTGATTCCTACAATGTATATATTGGCATCTACTTTTGAAATAATCGATTCTAAAGACTCATGATTCCGAGTAATATCAATTGTTTTCAACAATTGATTCATCATTTTATAAGCAGATAGTTGAAACCTTTTTTCTAGTTTTTCTCCGTGGTAATTCAACCAACTTTCTACTTGAAATGTTTCGAGTTGCACATTGATATCCCTATTAAATTTTTCTTTGAAAGATTCAGGTGTTCGGTAGCACAACATGGCGTGAATACGGGCATCTTCAATAGGTTTTTTAGAATTATTAAGGATTTGCTCTTGCAAATAACAATTAGCAATCAACCAGTCTGTCGCTTTCCAATCTGTAGCAATAGGAATAAAATTTTGTGCCAATTTAGGTTCCAAAGCTAAAATTTCCCAAGCAATTCCACCACCTACAGAACCGCCAATGAGAGCAAATAAACTATCAATTTTCAAAAACCGAAGTCCTTCGATGAAAATCCTAGCAATATCTCTGGCGATAAAATCTCTGTAATTTTCGATGGTAGCCGAATTGAATCCGTTACCTGGTACATCAAAAGAGACAATAGTATATTTTCTAGTATCAATTGTTTTATCGACACCCACGATATCATTCCACCAACCTGATTCTCCAATAACTTGTGAATTTCCGGTCAAGGCATGGTTTATTAAAATAATGGGAGCCGTATGCAGCGGAGCACCAAAAACTTGATAACTTAAGTTGAGGCTAGCGTATAATGCACCATTATGGGTGGTGAAATTTTGTAAGGTAATATGTGTTGGTTTATTTTCCAATGTCAAATCTTTTATTGATTTTGATTTGTATTTGGAAATATTAGAAAGAAAAAACTAGGGAATTACTAGAGAATTTCTTGTTGTTATCTTTCCACTTTTGGGAGTGGTAGAATGCAGCACCTTCTTCGATTTCTCAAAGGGTTGCTAAGGCTTCATCGGGTCTAATCCCTCGTCCTTTCTTTATAACATTTCAATACGTTTGTGAACTTAATGATGCAAATTAACTACTAATTTTTTAAACAACCAAATTTTAAACATTCTGATTTTTAGCTAAAAATATATTTAACAAAAAAACGCAAGGCATCGCTGAATATAACTATTCAGAAATTACTCGCGTACAAAAGGGATGTTGAACAACTTCCAATTAAATGAAAAGTGTATCATTTTCTTTTGAATACATTAAAAGTTGTAATGAATTGACTGCTTTTTTAGATTTTTTTGAGTCTGGTATTTCCATTCCCAATCTTGGATTCACTAATTCATCAACAACTAGTCCGTTGTCCGTATTTTTTTTGCCTCTTAAATTCCTTAGAAACCCCAATGTTCTTGAAAATTTGTTAGTTGTACTCATGATAATTATATTTAAGTTAGTTTGTTTTCTCTTTATTATTTTAAAAAAATTTAGATACCAGAATAAAAAAAATCCTTTTGGACAAAATACCAAAAGGATTCAAGTTATATAAAACTTATACTTTTGGAATCAACAGACCTTATCGCAAAACATTGCGACAACTATCTGAATCTTTTTATTTGAAAATATTTTCATTTATTTATTTTTATGAATCGTACTATTTGTATAAATTAAAAAAGCCTCCCAATTGTCTTGGGAGGCTTTTGCTATATTATATTATATATAATTTAAAGCAATAACTAGCTCCCGAATTTCTTCGATAGGACTACAAATTGTTTACAAATATTAAAATTCATCTTTGGTATTTTTTACTGAAACAAATATCTTATTTAATTCTGTATCTTCCAAATAATTCACAACTATTTAACGATATTTTCATCTTTAAAATGAAAAACAGAGATACTATTAACAAATAACACTGATAATGTTATGAAATCAATTACTTTTTCGTTTTAAACTGGCACTCCTGCTACTTTTTTAAAAATCACGACCTCAAACCAGTTGTACTATTTAATTTGATTTTTAATTTAAAAAATAGTTAAGTTTAATTTGCAATTCAAAATGGTTTCATACATTTGCACCCAAATACAAGAGGAAAAATTTGAACTGATTGCAACCTCTTCATAATGAAACGAATTCATTATGAATACTGAAAATTTTTCAGTAGAAAAAATGCTAAAGCAGAAACTCTCCTTTAGCTCGATATTTGCAATTATTTTTCCTCGCTTAATTTTAAAATAAAAATTATTATGGCTTATTTATTTACGTCAGAATCTGTGAGCGAAGGACATCCAGACAAAATTGCAGATCAAATTTCAGACGCATTAATTGATAACTTTTTAGCATTTGACGCTGATTCAAAAGTAGCTTGTGAAACTTTAGTGACTACAGGTCAAGTAATTTTAGCAGGTGAAGTAAAATCAAATACCTATTTAGATGTACAAAACATTGCTCGTGAAGTAATCAGAAAGATCGGTTACACCAAAAGCGAATATATGTTTGAAGCCAATTCTTGTGGTATTCTTTCGGCAATTCACGAACAATCAGCAGATATTAATCAAGGTGTTGACCGTTCTAATCCAGAAGAACAAGGAGCGGGTGATCAAGGAATGATGTTTGGTTACGCTACAAACGAAACAGAGAATTATATGCCATTGGCACTTGATTTATCTCATAAATTATTACAAGAATTAGCCCTATTAAGACGTGAAAATACAGCAATAACTTATTTACGTCCTGACGCTAAATCTCAAGTAACACTTGAATATAGTGATGATAACATCCCAACTCGTATTGACGCGATTGTTATATCAACTCAACATGATGATTTTGACGAAGAAGCGATTATGCTTGCTAAAATCAAGAAAGACATTGTGGAAATCTTGATTCCTAGAATCATTGCAAAAAACCCAAAAAGCGCTCATTTATTTAACGATGCGATTCACTATCACATTAACCCAACAGGTAAATTTGTAATAGGTGGACCTCATGGAGATACTGGTTTGACTGGTAGAAAAATCATCGTGGATACTTACGGTGGAAAAGGTGCTCATGGTGGAGGTGCATTCTCAGGTAAAGACCCTAGTAAAGTAGATAGAAGTGCTGCTTATGCAACTCGTCATATCGCTAAAAACTTGGTTGCTGCTGGTGTTGCTAGTGAAATTTTAGTACAAGTATCGTACGCTATTGGTGTTGCTAAACCTATGGGAATCTTTATTGAGACCTACGGAACATCAAAATTGAACTTGACTGACGGTGAAATTGCTAAAAAAGTAGAAGCAATCTTTGATATGCGTCCTTACTTTATTGAACAACGCTTAAAATTAAGAAATCCTATCTACAGTGAAACTGCTGCTTACGGACATATGGGACGTACACCTGAAACGGTAACGAAAACTTTTTCTGCTCCAGGAGGATTAACAAAAACTGTTGAAGTTGAGTTGTTCACATGGGAAAAATTAGACTTTGTTGACCAAGTTAAAACGGCTTTTGGATTGTAATTAATTTAAATTCAGTTATACAAAAAACCCAGCTCTTAAGCTGGGTTTCTCATTTTGCACCAGTTATATTCTCATAAAATAAAAAAAATAGTATAATGCTTTTTTTGTAATTTGCCTGCATTATGAAAAACTTGATTGTATTATTTTTTTTTAGCTCGATCGCTACTGTTTTTGGACAGAACAAAATGCTATTTGCTTCAAAGTTAAATTACATTGCAATCGATGCTGATGAATTTATAGGTTACGACCAATTTGGCTTTCATTACACCATTAAAAATAATGTGTTCACCAAAACTAAAGACGGTGAATCGTTAGACTATAAAAATATTGCTTTAGGCAAAATCACAAAAGTGGACATTCAAAATCCTTTGAAAATTATTTTATTCTACGAAAACTTCAATTCAGTTATCATTTTAGACAATCAATTGAATGAAATTCAAAAAATAAACTTTTCAGAAAACCCAACTCCAATAGTTGCAAATGCAGTAGGAATAGCTTCCCAAAACCAATTGTGGGTGTACAATAGTTTGAATCAGCAAATAGGTTTATATGATTATTTAAAAAACGAATATAAATCTATCTCAACTTCGTTTCCTGAAAGTATAAAATACTACCAATCCAATCTTACAACATTTTATTGGGTCGATAAAAAACACAATTGGTATTCATGTGACCGTTTTGGCAAAATAACTACAAAGATAAAAACCATTGATTTTGATCAAATAAAAATCATCACCGAAAATCAATACCTCATTTCTAAGAATTCAATCCTTAGTATTGAAGATATTGACAAAAATGAAAAATATGAAATTGAAATTTTAGAAAAAACCTTTAAAAATTTCAGCTACAAAGACCAAATTTTATCTATTTTTACATCAGAGGGAATTACAAATTATAAAATCACAATACCATAATGCACATAGCAGTAGCAGGAAACATTGGATCAGGAAAAACAACTTTAACACGTTTATTAGCAAAACATTTTAAGTGGGAACCCCATTTTGAAGATGTTGTCGACAATCCTTACTTGGATGATTTCTATCATCAAATGGAACGTTGGTCGTTTAATTTACAAATTTATTTCTTGAACAGTCGTTTTCGTCAAGTAATGCAAATTCGTGAAAGTGGTAAAAAAATAATTCAAGATAGAACCATTTATGAAGATGCTCACATCTTTGCTCCCAATCTTTATTCGATGGGATTAATGACAAATCGTGATTTCCAGAATTACAGTTCTCTCTTTGAACTAATGGAATCAACAGTTAAAGCACCCGATTTATTGATTTATTTAAGAAGTTCCATTCCTAACTTAGTTGGTCAAATTCACAAACGTGGCCGCGAATACGAATCCACAATTTCTATTGATTATTTAAGCCGTTTGAACGAACGCTATGAAGCATGGATTCATACTTATGATAGAGGGAAGTTACTTATTATAGACGTTGATAACATTAATTTTGTCGACAATCCAGAAGATTTAGGAGGCATCATACACCGCATAGATACTGAAATAAACGGATTGTTTTAGTTCTTTCCCCGACTCTATTGCTAGGAAAAAGAAACCATAACTCAATTAAAATATAAAACGAAAAATGCCTCACTTTCATGAGGCATTTTTCGTTATAAGTAAAAAGCATTACTTCAAAGCATCAATTTTTGCCTGAACCTCAGCATCCGTACCTTCAAAAACTTGGGTATCTACTTTCCCATTAACAGTTGTAGTTACTGTTCCTACAACAGTTCCGTTTACACTTGTTTTTTCAATCATTATTTGTTTAGAGACTTCTTCATGCATCATTTTATTCCCTGACATCATGTGTTCACAAGATGGATTTGTACATCCTTTTGCAATACACTCTTCTTTAGACATCGAAGTACATGACCCAGTTGTCATACAACAACTAGCCTTAGAATCAGAAATAGTATGACTACCATTACCTAAAATTGGTGCCATAACTAATCCTATCAAACAAGTAAGTTTAATTAAAATATTCATAGATGGTCCTGATGTATCTTTAAATGGATCTCCAACAGTATCTCCAGTGACTGCAGCTTTATGCGCTTCAGATCCTTTATACGTCATTTCTCCATTAATCATAACTCCTGCCTCAAAAGACTTCTTAGCGTTATCCCAAGCACCACCTGCATTGTTTTGAAAAACAGCCCAAAGCACACCAGAAACGGTAACTCCAGCCATATAACCTCCAAGCATTTCCGCAATCAATTGGTTATTATCGCCATAAACTAACTTACCAAGTAATACAATTGCAATCGGAAAACCAATGGTCAAGATTCCCGGCAACATCATTTCACGTAATGCAGCTTTTGTAGAAATATCAACACATTTTGCATATTCAGGTTTGCCAGTTCCTTCCATAATTCCAGGAATTTCTTTAAACTGACGACGCACTTCATACACCATATCCATAGCGGCTTTTCCCACTGAGTTCATCGCTAATGCGGAGAAAACTACTGGTATCATTCCTCCTACAAATAACATGGCCAAAACAGGTGCTTTAAAAATATTAATCCCATCAATCCCCGTAAATGTTACATATGCTGCAAATAAAGCCAATGAAGTCAATGCTGCAGAAGCTATAGCAAAACCTTTACCAGTTGCCGCTGTAGTATTCCCTACAGAGTCTAAAATATCTGTTCTAGTACGTACTTCTTTTGGCAATTCGCTCATTTCAGCAATTCCACCTGCATTATCAGATATTGGTCCAAAAGCATCAATTGCTAATTGCATCGCTGTAGTGGCCATCATTGCCGAAGCTGCTAGAGCCACACCGTAAAATCCTGCAAAAGCATATGAAGTCCAAATGGCGGCTGCGAATAATAAAACTGTTGGAAAAGTAGAAATCATTCCTGTTGCTAATCCTGCAATAACATTAGTTCCAGCTCCAGTACTTGATTTTTGTACAATTGCCATTACTGGTTTTGTACCCAATCCTGTATAATACTCCGTTACTGATGAAATTGTTGCCCCAACTACTAAACCTACGATAGTAGCGTAGAATACGCGCATTGAAGAGATATCCTGTATTCCTTCACCAAAAAATTCCATTTTCATTGTTGTAGGTAACATATATTGCACTAAAAAATAACAAGCAATAGTAGTTAGACCAATAGAAACCCAGTTCCCGATGTTTAACGCTTTTTGAACTTGAGCTTCTTTAGCATTCAAATCAGTAATTTTTACTAACATCGTTCCGATGATGGAAAACAATATTCCGAAACCAGCAATAGCCATCGGTAATAATATAGGACCGATTCCTCCAAAGGCATCCTCGATCTTCCCACCCATATCTTTGATAACATAATTACCTAGTACCATAGCCGCTAAAACGGTAGCTACGTAAGAACCAAATAAATCGGCCCCCATACCTGCTACATCACCCACATTATCGCCCACATTATCAGCAATAGTTGCTGGATTACGAGGATCATCTTCAGGAATACCTGCTTCTACTTTACCTACTAAATCAGCGCCAACATCGGCTGCTTTAGTATAAATACCACCTCCTACACGAGCAAACAAAGCGATAGATTCAGCACCAAGTGAGAACCCTGCCAATGTCTCTAGAACAATTGTCATGTCTTCATTAGAAGTCCAAACCCCATTCATGAAGTAATGAAAAAAGAAAATAAAGAAAGAAGTTAACCCTAAAACGGCCAACCCTGCTACACCTAATCCCATTACAGTCCCACCACCAAAAGAAACTTTTAAAGCTTGTGGCAAACTGGTACGAGCAGCTTGTGTTGTTCTTACATTTGTTTTAGTTGCTATTTTCATTCCCATATTCCCCGCGAGGGCAGAAAAAAACGCTCCAAAAACAAAAGCTACTACGATTAATATATTTGTAGTCGGCACGAAATAAGAAACCCCTGCCAATGCAATACTTGCTCCTATTACGAAAAATGTTAATAACCTATATTCTGCTTTAAGAAATGCTAATGCTCCTTCGTAGATGTGATCTGAAATCTCTTTCATTTTTCCATCTCCAGGATCTTGTTTTAACACCCAAGCTCTTTTAACCCACATAAACAGAAGTCCAACAAATGCCATTACTATTGGCAAGTAAATCATAATTGTATTCATAAATTCGTTTTGGTTTTTGGTTAATAATCAATAGTATAGGAAACGAATTTAAATAAAAAAAGCAATACTCTTTATAGAATATTGCTTTTTTTGTAAAATTTATAGGATAAAATTATTTAATACTAAATAATCCCTCTGGTTTGTTTTCGATTTGATTAAAACGATCTGTACATTTTTTTATGATGTCATACGCTTCACCTACATCTCCCCAGCCACCAACATCAACTGTTTTGTTTTCAAGATCTTTGTATACTTGAAAGAAATGTTCAATTTCTTTTAGTAAGTGTGGATTCATATCAGACAAGTCATTTAATGAATTCCAAATTGGATCTGAAACTGGTACGCAAATTACTTTTTCATCTGGTCCTTTATCATCTGCCATGTGGAAAACACCAATTGGCTTTACTTCCATTACACATCCTGGAAAAGTGGGTTCATTTACTAAAACCAATACATCAAGTGGATCTCCATCTAAAGCTAAAGTTTCAGGAATGAAACCATAATCAGCTGGATACATCATTGAAGAGAATAACATTCTATCAAAACGCATTCTTTTTATTTCGAAATCATACTCGTATTTATTTCTACTTCCTCTTGGAATTTCGATTAACACATCGAAAGTTGTTATTTTGTCTGCAGTCATTTTATTATATTGTCTTAAATTCTATATCTATGCGTGAGCAAAAGTAAGGTAAAAACACATTTATTACAAGAATTATTTATCTTAAAACACAATGAGACAAAAGCTTTACAATTTATCAACGAGAAAGGACAAAAGTGTTTTCTTTAAATAATAATGTTACAATTAAAAAAAATATTACCATCGCCTTTGAACTCTTTTTTTTTAGCCCAGATAGCAGTGAAAATCCTTTTCTTTTTTTCTTTAAAAAAGAAAAGATTGAAACGAATAGCTGGATATAGCTCCAGATACTGAAACAAGTTCAGCATAAATTAAAAATAGAAACCAAAAGATCCTTTCACTGAAAATCGCTGTGTATCTGGTGTATTTAAATAACTTCCTCTCCAAGCAAAATCGATTCTAAATACTTTGAAGATATTACCGATTCCAGCACTATATTCCCAATACACATTTTCTGGAGCTACATAATTTAAACCCGAAGCGTTAATGGCTCTATTGGCATCTGAAATGGTTCCATAAACACCTTTTGCCCCTATTATTTCTCTCCAGTTGAGTTTTCTCATAAATGGAATTCTAGAGAAAATTCGTCCTCCAAAGTTATGTTCCCATTGTAATGTAGCATATTGATCTGTTACAAACTCATAAAAATTAAGATTACTAAACGTATTTTCAATTGTAAAATAAGTTTGATTTCCTGGAATCACACTCATCAAACCAAGTGGAATAGTACCAAAAGTTTTACCCACTTCCATAATCACATTTGAACGACCTAGTGGTCCTATAATTATAGGTTGCTTATAATACAATTGAATTTTTTCGTACTTAAAATCACTATTCAACAAACCTTTAAAACCATGACTGTAATTGACATAAAAACGACTAAATGGACTATCAACATTAGAACGTTCTACTCCATAACCAATTGTTTTCCTATTAGGTGTATATTCAACCTGAAAATTAACTTCGGATTGTTTTACATCACTTTTAATGGATGTATTTGTTGCATCTGTAAAATAATCCAAACTAAAAGTAGGAGATGCAGACTCTAATGTTCTATATGAAAAACCAGCTTGGAACGTAAGATTTTTAATGGGTTCCATTTCGACACCCACATTTGTCAGGTTTATATTAGTCAATTTACCATTACTTCCTGATGAAAAAACAGATGACGAAGCAAAACTTCTACCCAAAACATCATTTGTTGTGGTTAAACTTGCTCCAATTTGTTCAATATCCCTTCTATTACCCCCAGAAATTATGATTCTCTTTTTCTTATCCACCATCCATTTCCCAGACAGGCCATACTTGAATTTATTGTCATCAAAACCATAAGCAGTATACCCTTGTAATCTCCAAGCATCATTAGGCCCAAAATAAGTCCTTCCTCCTGCTCTCAAACGCACTCCTTCTACTTCATTGTAACCAAAAGAAGAAAAAATTGGACCATAATCAAAATGACCTATGGGTATATAACCGCTCCCAAGTACCTGAACTAAACTATAAATTTGCTTAAACTTCTTGACGGTTTGCAAGGTATCCAGCATTTTATAAACCCCTTTTTCATCTTTATTCAGATTTTCAAACCTGTTTTCTTCCCAGAATTCATCTGATTTATTGTAAACTTCATTATCAATATAATTTACCTCATCTTTATAAAAAGTAGTAGGTTTTTCTATATTAAATTTATGATTTTGATACAATGTAGTTCGCTTACCATAGACCCCCTTTGATTCGTCTTTTTTATTCAAGGCAAAATCCGACATCATATAATCTCGAGTTAAGAGAAAAATAGAGTCGTTTTGCACTTCAAATTCTTGTTCGATATAAATATCTTTCACCCAGTTAATATTGGCACTTTTTGTCACTGCCATATTAATTTTTTTAATTGCAAATGTGGTATCATTAACCCAAAAGTCCCCCTTGAAAGTCAATTCGTTTTTCCGTCTCGGATAAAATAAAATATTATAGCACCATTTTTTATCAATATACGCGCTATCTCTTAGGATATAATTATAGGTATCTATTCCTGTTTTAGATAATGGACTTGTAAAACTCTTATCAAAAAAAGTAAGGTGATTATTGTAAATATCATAATCAGAATACAAATCTTTTACAAATGATAAAATTTGTTGGTTGTTACTAAATCCAGAGTTTTTATTTGCTTTTATTTTCTCTTTAACCTTATTAATTTTATTATTTCCATAAACATCATATAAGGACTCATTTATAAAAATGGGCAGATACGTTTTCCCTGTAACGTTTGAAGTATCTATGTGATTAAAAATAAACTCCATTCCTTTGAAAAGTTTATTCTTCATAAACGCACTATCAATTGTGTTCATGTCAAATTCTACTTTTTCATATTTCTCCATTTGATATTGATCAAATTGAGAAAGACCATTTTTACGTTTTCTCTCCCAAATTTTTCGAAGAATATCAAGAGCGGGGTTGTTTTTTTTAGATGTCTTTCCCGTAAAAATAACAACCTCTTTTAAACTTTCGGCTTCGTTTATTTGTACTTTAAAATCATAGTTAATTAATTTTGACAAAGAAATTTCTTTATCCGAATACCCTACTGAAGTAACAATTAATGCCGTATAGTTTTGAGCAGACTCGATATAGAAACGCCCGTCCTCATTTGACAAAACACCAGTATTAGAATCCTTAAAAATTACATTTGCAAAAGGAACTGGTTGATTTGATTTATCAACAACAATCCCACTAACTTTAGTTTGCCCTATTATGACATTTGTTAATAACAACAAAAACAATAGTATATTCTTCTTCATAATTCAACTTTAAAAAAAAAAACTTCATCACACTAACGCATGATGAAGCCTTTATATTATTTGTAAATGTATTATTTTTTATACATTACTTTTTTAACTGCTTTAATTACATCGTCAGCATTTGGCAACCACTCTTTCAATAAAACTGGAGAATATGGCGCTGGTGTATCTGCAGTAGTAATTCTTTGAATTGGTGCATCAAGAAAATCAAAAGCACGTTCTTGAACTACATAAGTAATCTCAGAAGCAACACTTGCAAAAGGCCAAGCTTCTTCAAGTACAACTAATCTATTTGTTTTTCGTACCGAAGTTAAAACCGTTTCATAATCTAACGGACGAACCGTTCTTAAATCTACGATTTCACAAGAAATTCCTTCTTTAGCTAATTCTTCAGCAGCTATATGTGCTTCTTTAATAATCTTACCAAAAGAAACGATAGTTACATCAGTTCCTGCACGTTTAATATCGGCAACTCCTAGTGGAATCGTATACTCTCCTTCAGGAACCTCGCCTTTGTCACCATACATTTGCTCTGACTCCATGAAAATAACTGGGTCATTATCACGAATCGCCGCTTTTAATAATCCTTTTGCATCATAAACAGTAGATGGAACTACTACTTTAAGACCAGGAGTATTAGCAAACCAATTTTCTAAAGCTTGCGAGTGTGTTGCTCCTAATTGTCCAGCAGAAGCTGTAGGACCACGAAAAACGATAGGAACATTGAATTGTCCACCTGTCATTTGACGCATTTTGGCAGCATTATTAATAATTTGATCTATACCAACTAAACAAAAATTGAAAGTCATATATTCTACAATTGGTCTACAACCATTCATTGCCGAACCCACTGCAATCCCTGTAAAACCAAGCTCTGCAATAGGAGTATCAATAACTCTTTTCTCTCCAAATTCGGCTAACATTCCTTTAGATGCCTTGTAAGCACCATTATATTCAGCAACTTCTTCACCCATTAAGTAAATAGACTCATCATGACGCATTTCTTCGCTCATTGCTTCGCAAATGGCCTCTCTAAATTGTATCGTTCTCATATTTGATATTGTATCAGTGTAATTTTCGAAAAGCAAAAATAAATATTTAAAATCATTTAATGCAAAATTACAACAAAATAATGATATGTTATTTTCAGTAATTTGTTATATCATCCTGATTAATAAAGAACCCAAATATATACTCATTTCATTTTCTAGTTCCGAAATCGTAATAGTTAATTGAAAATATTATGCATGCATAGTATATTATTCGAATTATTATTTTAAATTTGTAACAGAAATTAAGAAAATAAAACATACAACCATGAAAATATTAGTTTGCATCAGCCATGTTCCTGATACTACTTCGAAAATTAATTTCGTCAATGGCGACTCAGAATTTGACACCAATGGCGTACAATATGTAATCAATCCAAATGATGAATTTGGTTTAACTAGAGCTATTTGGTTCCAAGAAAAACAAGGAGCTACAGTAACTGTTGTCAATGTTGGAGGTCCAGAGACGGAGCCTACGTTAAGAAAAGCGTTAGCTATTGGTGCAAACGAAGCAATTCGAATCAACGCCAATCCAACTGATGGTTTTTTTGTTGCTAAACAACTAGCCGAAGTAATCAAAACTGGAGGTTATGACTTAGTTATAGCAGGAAAAGAATCACTAGATTATAATGGAGGAATGGTTCCTGGAATGATTGCAGGAATTTTAGGCTATAACTTCCTTAATTCATGTACAGATATTACAGTTGATGGTACAAATGTAAAAGCAGTTCGTGAAATTGATGGAGGTAAAGAAACTGTCTCAACTAGTTTACCATTAATTATTGGTGGTCAAAAAGGATTAGTTGAAGAAAAAGACTTACGCATTCCAAACATGAGAGGAATTATGACCGCGAGATCAAAAGCTTTAGCAGTTGTAGAACCTGTTGATGCTCCAATAAACACAAAGGCAGTAAAGTTTGAAAAACCAGCCGCTAAATCAGCAGTAAAATTAGTTTCTGCAGATAATTTAGATGAGTTAATCGATTTACTACACAACGAAGCGAAAGTAATATAATTTTAAATTATGAATTTTAAATTGTGAATTAACATTCTCAAATACATTTAAAATTTATAATTCAACATTTAAAATAAAAAATCATGTCAATATTAATATATGCAGAATCAGCAGAAGGAAAATTCAAAAAAGTAGCTTTTGAATTGGCTTCTTATGCAAAAAAAGTAGCAGAAACATTAGGAACAACTGTAACCGCTGTAACCGTTAACGCAGGAGACGTTTCAGAATTAGCAAAATACGGAGTGGACAAAGTATTAAAAGTTAGCAATGATAAGTTGAGTGGTTTTACAGCCAAAGCTTACGCTGATGTTATTAAACAAGCAGCACAAAAAGAAAATGCTAAAGTAGTTCTACTATCTTCAACAACTGACAGCATTTACTTATCTTCACTTGTAGCAGTAGCTTTAGAAGCTGGTTATGCTTCAAATGTAGTTGGACTTCCAGTAAGCACTGCTCCATTTCAAGTAAAAAGAAATGCTTTTTCAAACAAAGCATTCAACACAACAGAAATCACAACGGATGTAAAAGTATTAGGACTTGCTAAAAACTCCTACGGGATTTTTGAAAATGCTTCCACATTAACTGAAGAAGATTTCAACCCAACAATTGGAGAAAATGATTTTGGTGTAAAAGTAGAATCAGTAGAAAAAGTATCTGGAAAAGTATCTATTGCAGATGCAGACATTGTAGTATCTGCAGGTCGCGGATTAAAAGGACCTGAAAATTGGGGAATGATTGAAGAATTAGCATCAGTTCTAGGAGCCGCTACAGCATGTTCAAAACCAGTTTCTGATTTAGGTTGGAGACCTCACAGTGAACACGTAGGGCAAACAGGTAAACCAGTTGCAACGAACCTGTATATAGCAATTGGAATTTCAGGAGCTATACAGCATATTGCAGGAATTAGCTCTTCAAAAGTAAAAGTTGTTATCAATAGCGACCCAGATGCACCTTTCTTTAAAGTTGCTGATTATGGAGTTGTAGGAGACGCATTTGACATCGTACCCAGATTGATAGAAAAACTAAAAGCATTCAAATTACAACACTCTTAATAATACTATATTGTTAAATAAATAAGCTGCCTGAAACAAGATAATTGTATCTTTGTAAACAGGCAGTTTTTTTGTGTCCTTTTTTTTTATTAAAATTGCACTGAATTTAACAACAATTCCCAATCTCTAAATAAGTACTTTGTACTATTCATTTCAGCAATTATGAGCTTAGTAAAATTATCCATCAAAGGAATTTCATACAGCCAAACACAAAATGGAGCATATGCTTTAATTTTGAATGAAGTTGATGGTGAGAGAAAGTTACCTATCGTAATAGGAGCTTTCGAAGCGCAATCAATAGCAATTGCACTAGAAAAAGAAATCAAACCACCACGTCCATTAACACACGATTTGTTTAAAAATTTTGCTGAGAGATTTGATATCGTGGTGAAACAAGTTATCATACACAAACTAGTTGACGGCGTTTTTTATTCGAGTATTATTTGCGAAAGAGACAAAATAGAAGAAATAATTGATGCTAGAACATCCGATGCTATTGCTCTAGCATTGCGTTTTAATGCGCCCATTTATACTTATAAAAATATTCTTGACAAGGCGGGTATATACTTAAAAGCAAACCCACAAGAAGCTGACAAAGATTCGCAAGAAATTGATGACATTCTTTCAAATCCTGAAACTTTTGGACAAGAAGAAGAAAGCAGTCAATCAAACAGAGCCTATATTAAACACAGTCTACAAGAATTAAGTGAACTACTAGAACAAGCTGTTGCTCACGAAGATTATGAAAAAGCAGCAAAAATTAGAGACGAAATTTCAAAAAGAGAATCGTAATTATGATAAGCAATAGGCTATATATTTAAAGCAAATAAACTTCAGCACAAAGTATAAAAAAATGAAGCAATATTTAGATTTAGTACAACACGTAATGGAAAACGGTTGTCAAAAAGGAGACCGAACTGGAACTGGTACAAAAAGTGTATTTGGTCACCAAATGCGTTTTGATTTAAGTGAAGGGTTCCCCATGGTTACTACAAAAAAGCTACATTTAAAATCAATCATTTATGAACTACTTTGGTTCTTAAAAGGGGATACCAATATAAAATATTTACAAGAAAACGGTGTTAAAATTTGGGATGCTTGGGCTGATGAAAATGGTGATTTAGGCCCTGTTTATGGGCATCAATGGCGCAATTGGAATAGTGAAGAAATAGATCAAATAAAAGATCTAATTACTGAACTAAAGACCAATCCAAATAGCCGAAGAATGATCGTTTCAGCATGGAATCCATCTGTTCTACCAGATACATCAAAAACATTTGACGAAAATGTAGCCAACAATAAGGCCGCACTTCCTCCCTGCCATGCATTTTTTCAATTTTATGTATCAAACGGCAAACTTTCTTGCCAATTGTATCAAAGAAGTGCAGATATATTTCTAGGAGTTCCTTTTAACATAGCTTCCTACGCATTGCTTACCATGATGATTGCTCAAGTTTGCGATTTAGAAGCCGGAGAATTTATCCATACTTTTGGAGACGCGCACATTTACAACAATCATTTTGAACAATTAGAACTACAATTGTCTCGCGAACCAAAACAATTACCAAAAATGATTTTAAACCCTGCTATAAAAGACATCTTCCAATTTGGTTATGATGATTTTACATTAGAAGGCTACGAACCACACGCTCTAATAAAAGGAAGTGTTGCCGTATAAAAAAAATGTTTTAGAAGCCTACACCTCTAAAACACTATTTTCAGCTCCAGCAAATTCATTCCATTTGAAAGAATCAGCTTCATCATCATTAACGAAAACACCGTCAATTACATATTTAAACTCATAAGAAGCGCCTTTATCCACATTAAAGACTCCTTTAAAAGTACCATTTTTCAACTTACTTAATGCACCTTCTTCTGGACACCAATTGTTAAAATCTCCAACAACTGAAGCATTACTTGCCTCTTTTGCTTCTACAGAAAAAGTAACTTTACAAACTGGTTTCGTTTTTATAAATTGTTTCTTAACAGACATAACTATTTCATTTTTAATATTATGCGACAAAGAAAACAAATTCATTTGAACTTTTAACAATCGGCACGAACTTTTAAGAGTATAGTCTAAAGAATGTTAAATTATAAACAATTTTCTAATCATTCAAATGTTAAATTACATAAAAAAAAAGAGAAAACGTTTTCTTAATAAATATTACCTTAGCTGAATAGTGACTTTAAATTTAAAATTTTATCTTTATAAACTAAAATTCAACTTATGGAAAGGGAACAACATGAATTATATGAATATGCCAGGAAAAGATTAAAACAAAAAAAAAGGCTGTATTTTCATTTTGTTGTTTTGTTTTTAGCTAGTTTATTTCTATTCGTTTCTACTAAAATTTTAAATTTTGGAATTAATTCAAACTGGTATATCTGGATAATTACGATTTGGTTTTTCTTATTTCTTTTACACTTTATTAAAGTATACATTACCGATCGCTTTATGAATAAGAACTGGGAACGAGACCAAATAGATCGTCTTGTTGCTTTACAGCAAAAAAAAATAGAAGAATTACAATCACAAATAACCGAAGAACCCTCTAAACTAGCACAATAGAAAATGATTATAATGATTGCAGCAGCCGCTGAAAATAATGCCCTTGGAAAAAACAATGAATTAGTTTGGCATTTACCTAATGATTTCAAAAGATTTAAAAACCTTACTTCGGGACATCATATCATTATGGGAAGAAAAACATTTGAAAGCTTCCCAAAGCCACTTCCTAACAGAACACATGTTGTAATAACCCGTCAAGAAAACTATGCCCCAGAGGGATGTATTATAGTTAACAGCATGGAAAAAGCAATTGAAATTTGCCCAAAAGAGGAGAACACATATATAATTGGAGGAGGAGAAATATATGATTTAGGAATTCCCTTTTCAGATAAAATAGAACTGACATTGGTTCACCATACTTTTGAAGCCGATGCCTTTTTCCCAATAATAAACAAGGAACAATGGCAGATAATAAATTCTGAGTTTCAACAAAAAGACGAAAAGCATCTTTTTGATTTTACTTATCAAACTTACATTAGAAAATAAAAAAAAACACCCCATTTTACTGGGGTGTTTTTATTAAACTCAATGATTGGGAAAAAATGATTTACTCTTGAAACATAATTTGATAACATAATAAAAAAATCACAAATGTCAACAACACTCCAGAAATGAAGGTGATAACATTTGCTGTTTTCTGAGAATACATCTCAAAAAAGCCTTTAATACCAAATACCACGAAGGTACTAAAGACAAAGAAAATTAAAATTTCCAAAAACAAATTTAATCCTAAGAACGTATGTTGCGCTAAAAATACATTACTGTTTTTTAAAACAGCACCATCAAAACAGCTCACAAGAACAAGTGAAATTACTAGCGCAAGAAGTAACCACTTGATTTGGATCATTAATTCCCTTTTAATCATTGAATAATATCATACTTTTATTTTGTAAAATTCGGCAATATTAATGGACGCCACAATACCCACTTTTAGTGATATTTCATTTTTTTTATTAATAATGGATTCTCATGATTGCGGCAAAACGAAACAAAAAACTGTCCTAAAACTTTTATATATTTTAGAATAGTCAATTACAGTTCAAAATAGATTGTATTATATTTGTAAAAAAATAAAAAATGTCAAAAAACATAACTCCATATAAAGACTCTTCTCTAGGCAAAAAAGAACAAGTTGCAAAAATGTTTGATACAATCTCTGGTAATTACGATAATTTGAATCGTGTTATTTCCTTTGGAATAGATGTTAAATGGCGTAAAAAAGTTTTAGATATAGTATCTAAGGCAAATCCAAATGTAATTTTAGACATTGCAACAGGAACAGGAGACTTAGCTATTTTAATGGCTCAAACAAAAGCAACAAAAATAATAGGACTAGATATTTCTGCTGGAATGCTAGAAGTTGGCGTAAAAAAAATAGCCGATAAAAAACTTTCTAATACAATTGAAATGGTATTAGGAGATTCAGAAAAAATGCCCTTTGACGACAACTTTTTTGATGCAATAACAGTCGCTTTTGGCGTTAGAAATTTTGAAACTCTTGAAAAAGGACTTGTTGAAATCCTAAGAGTATTAAAACCTAATGGTGTTTTTGTTATTTTAGAAACATCAGTTCCAGATAAAACTCCTTACAAACAAGGCTACAATTTTTATAGTAAAAACATACTACCACTTATTGGAAAGTTATTTTCAAAAGATGATGTTGCCTATGGTTATTTATCTGAATCAGCAGCGGCATTTCCATATGGAGAGGCTTTGAACAATATTTTAAGAAAAGTTGGGTTTATAGATGTAGTAGCTATGCCACAAACTTTTGGAGTAGCTACAATTTATTCCGCTTCTAAAAAATAATATTGATTGTTATTTAGCATCTATATGAAAAAAATTGCTCTCTTAATTTTACTTGCTTTATCTATTAAGGGCAACTCTCAGTTTAAAAAAAGCATGTTTGGAAAAGACCCAATAATAAATTTGGAGAATTTTCAAAAAGCACGAGTATACTATGGATATTATTTAGGGTTTAATTCATTTGACTTCAAAATAGACTATAAAACCGTAGGCCCTGACATTCTTGTAAAAAGAACAACAGGGTTTAATGTAGGGATAATAGGAGATCTAAAGTTACAGGAGTATATAAACTTACGATTTGAACCTGGATTATATTACACAAAGAGAGATTTATATTATCCTGGCTTCACAACAAAACTAGACGCACTAAGAGAAGTAAACAGCACTTACATTCATTTCCCACTATTATTAAAATTCTCTTCATTGAGAACTGGAAATGTGCGCCCCTATTTAGTAGGTGGAGTAGCTTCCACTTTGAATTTATCAAGTAATTCGAAATCAATAGACGATAATAAAGAACAAAGATTTAGAGTAAAACCTTGGACCACGAGCTACGAAATAGGATTTGGTATTGATATATTTTCGGAATATTTCATATTCTCTCCTTCCATTCGAGGTTCATTTGGTATAAATGACGAGTTGATTCGCGATAATGATCCTAACAGTCCTTGGACAGGAAATATTCAATCCATAAAAAGCAGAGCCGTATTAATTAATTTTTCTTTTCATTAATTGAAATACTATTAAGTGATTCCAAAAAAACTAATTATCTTCTAAATTCGCTTAAAATAATTGCAGTCGCTGTTGCAACATTTAAACTTTCCGTTTTTCTAAGATCTCCAAAACGAGGAATAGAGAGTCTGTTTTGGATTATTTCTTCAAGTTCATCAGAGATACCGTTAGCTTCATTCCCCATTACGATGATTCCTTCTTGAGGCAAGGATTCTTTATAAATATTAGCTCCATCCATAAAAGTACCAAAAACAGGCAGTTTTGTCTGAGAGAGAAAGTCATTTAAATCAATATACCTTACATTTACTCTGGTTATCGACCCCATTGTAGCTTGCACTACTTTGGGATTATAAATATCCACCGTTTCCTTTGAACACACTATTTGATGAATTCCGAACCAATCACACAATCTCAAAATGGTTCCCAGGTTTCCAGGATCCCGAATACTATCCAAGGCTATAATCAAACCTGATTCAACAATATCTTTTTCTGCAGGCATTTTAAAAACAGCCAAACAGCTATTAGCTGTTGATAAAGCACTAATTTTTTTTAAATCATTTTCATGAATTAACGTTTTCTTGTTTATCAAAACATCCTCAAAATCATTTTGAGTAGTGTACAAATGGTCTAGTTCAAAATCAGATTGCAACAATTCCTGAATCACTTTTACCCCTTCGGCAAAAAATAATTGATTTACTATTCTATACTTTTTTTGCTGTAAACTAGTTATAAGTTTTATTTGGTTTTTACTAACCATAAAAATATGTACTTTTGAATTAAATATTTTAGAACACTTGAAAAAAATCTCTACAAAAATAACAGCATTTATTCTAATTGCAATATTTATATGCGCTTGTAATGCTGAAAAAAGAGTTCCTGATGGAAAAAAGCTCCTTACTAAAAATCAAATCATAGTAAACGGGAAATCCATCAAGGAAGAAAATGTATTTACACAACTATATCAAAAACCAAACAGTACATTATTAGGATTTCGTTTGCGATTGAATCTATACAATTTAGCGAATTTAAACCCTGATTCAACATATCAAGCTAAATTTACAAATAACCCAGGAAAATACGAACGAAAATCTAAATGGCTATCCGCGAAACAGGTGGACAGACTTGGTAAATCATTCTGGTATCATGGTATTCATGATTTTTTAAAAAAAACAGGTGAACCGCCTGTCATAATTGATCAATCTAAAACTGATAAATCAGTATTGCGTTTAAAATATTATTATTTTAACAATGGTTTTTTTAATGTAAAAGCATTATCCAAATTAGACTCTATAAAGCCAAAAAGAGGAAAAATAGAATACAACATTACTACGGGCTCACCCTACTTATTAGATTCCTTAAAGACATCTATATCTACTCCCGCTCTAGACTCTTTATACGAAACTGCTAAATCCAACACGATAATAAAATCAGGCAAACAGTATAAAACAATCGATTTTGAAAATGAAAAAAATCGTATTACAACACACTTTAGAAATAATGGGGTTTATTATTTCCAACCTACCTATGTGACTTTTGATATAGATACCATTAAAAAAGTAAACCAGGCTAACGTTAATTTAATTATTAACAACTATTCTTATCAAGAAAACGACTCAACAAAAACGGAGCCTTTTAAAATGTATACCATTAGTGATGTTAATATATACACTGATTACGCACCTAACAATAATAATCAAAAAATCACGGATAGCACCACTTACAAAAACTTCAATTTATACAGTCATAAAAAACTAAGATACAAACCACATGCAATTACGGATGCAATTTTCATAACAAAAGGATCTCTTTTTGCTGACAACAAAACGGTTTTAACTACACGTTATTTAAATAATCTTAAAATTTTCAATTACCCTAGCATTCAATATGAAGTAGATAAAAGAGACACAACATACAGTTCCTTGATAGCTAAAATATATTTGACTCCTCGAAAAAAATATAGTTTTGGCGCATCAGTGGATGTAACACATTCCAACATTCAAGATATAGGTATCTCGTTCAGCCCTTCACTATCAATACGTAATGTATTTAATGGTGCCGAAACTCTTGAAATTTCTGGTCGTGGAAATATAGGATCATCAAAAGACCTTGCAAACCCAAACAATCAACTCTTTAATGTATCAGAATATGGAGTAGATTTAAAATTAAATTTTCCAAGAATTTTCATGCCATTCTCTACTGAAAAAATCATCCCAAAGAGCATGATTCCTTCAACACTTATGGCCGTAGGATTTGCCAGACAAACAAATATTGGATTAGATAAAGAAAATTTCACAGGTTCATTTTCTTATAATTGGACACCTAAAAAAAACAACACTGCCCGTTTTGATCTATTTAATGTACAGTTTGTTCGAAATCTAAATCCAGAAAACTATTTCAATGTATATGGTTCCTCCTACAATGCATTAAATGAAATTGGTAAAATTTATAATACAGAAGCATCTTATGTTGATAATGGCGATTTAATTATCGAATCGGGAACTTCTGGATTTATAAAGAATGTATTAAATGAGAGTACCGTATTAACACCGTCAGATGATGCCTTTAAATCGGTAAAAAGCATTGAAGAAAGAAGAGTGAGACTAACCGAAAATGATTTTATATTAGCAACAAGCTTCACCTTTAGTAAAACGACTAAAACAGACTTACAAGACAATACTTTCTATCTTTTCAAAACAAAAATCGAATCAGCAGGTTCTCTTTTATCACTTATTTCAAAAGCAGCAAATCAACCTAAAAACGAAAATAATAATTTTGAACTTTTCAATTTAGAATATTCAGAATATATAAAAACAGAATTTGACTATATCAAACATTGGGATTTAAGCAAAGAAAAAGTATTTGCTGTAAGAACCTTTTTCGGTATAGCAATCCCGTTTGGAAATTCAGATAATGTTCCTTTTTCAAGAAGTTATTTTTCAGGAGGCTCTAATGACAACAGAGCATGGCAACCCTACAGTTTAGGACCAGGAAGAAGTGGAGCTACTAATGACTTTAATGAAGCAAATATGAAAATTGCATTTAGTAGCGAATTTAGATTTAAAATATTAGGCGATTTTAAAGGAGCCTTATTTGCTGATGCTGGAAATATTTGGAATGTATATGATAATGTGACTGACGAAAAATCAGTTTTCAAAGGTTTTAAAAGTCTGAAAGATCTTGCATTAGGATCTGGATTTGGATTAAGATATGATTTAAGCTTCTTCGTAATTCGATTTGATTTCGGTTTTAAAACCTACAATCCAGCTAATGAAACTGGCAAAAAATGGTTTCGTGAGTACAATTTTGGACACTCTGTTTTAAATTTTGGAATAAATTACCCCTTCTAATGCTAATTAATTCTTATTTTTGCAGTCTTAAACTAAAAACTAAAAAAACAACTAAAAAAAATTACAATGGCACATAACATCAAACCGGGCGTAGCTACAGGAGATCAAGTTCAAGAAATTTTCAATTATGCAAAAGAAAAAGGCTTTGCTCTACCTGCAGTAAATGTTACTGGTTCAAACACAATAAATGGCGTTCTTGAGACTGCAGCAAAATTAAATGCTCCAGTAATCATCCAGTTTTCAAACGGAGGAGCTCAATTTAATGCTGGAAAAGGACTTTCAAATGCAGGTGAAAAAGCAGCTATCGCTGGTGGAATTGCTGGAGCATTACACATTCATACCTTGGCTGAAGCTTATGGAGCAACAGTAATTTTACATACGGATCACTGTGCTAAGAAATTATTACCTTGGATTGACGGATTATTAGATGCATCTGAAAAACATTTTGCTACAACTGGAAAGCCTTTATTCAGTTCTCATATGATCGATTTATCTGAAGAGCCTATCGAAGAAAACATCGAAATTTGCAAAGGATACCTAGAGAGAATGAGCAAAATGGGAATGACACTAGAAATCGAACTTGGAATTACAGGTGGTGAAGAAGATGGTGTTGACAACTCAGATGTTGATAGCTCAAAACTTTATACTCAACCAGAAGAAGTTGCTTATGCTTACGAAGAATTATCAAAAGTAAGTCCTAAGTTTACAATTGCGGCAGCTTTTGGAAATGTACATGGTGTTTACAAACCAGGTAACGTAAAATTGACTCCGAAAATCTTAAAAAATTCTCAAGATTTCGTTCAAAAGAAATTCAACACTGGAAACAACCCAGTTGACTTCGTTTTCCACGGTGGTTCAGGTTCTACTTTAGAAGAAATAAGAGAAGGAATTAGCTACGGTGTAATAAAAATGAATATCGATACTGATTTGCAATTTGCATTTACAGAAGGTATTCGTGATTATATGGTTAAAAATATTGATTATTTAAAAACCCAAATTGGAAACCCAGAAGGTTCTGATGTACCAAATAAAAAATACTACGATCCAAGAAAATGGATGCGTGAAAGCGAAATGACGTTCAATGCAAGATTAGAACAAGCATTTGCTGACTTAAACAATGTGAATACGCTATAAAAAGTATTCCGTACTCAGTTTTTAGTATTCAGTAATAGGTTACTGAATACTAAAACTGACTACAAACATTGACTTGACTGATTACTTGATTACTGAACACTGAACACTTAAGAAATGGCTTGGTTTAAAAGAAAAGAAAAAGGAATTACTACTGCTACCGAAGACAAAATGGATGTCCCAAAAGGACTTTGGTACAAATCTCCAACAGGAAAAATTATTGATGCCGATGAGCTAGAACGCAACTTGTTTGTTAGTCCTGAGGATGGTTTTCATGTTAGAATTGGTAGTGCTACCTATTTCGAAATCTTGTTTGACAACAATGAGTTTGTTGAATTAGATAAAAACTTAACTTCCAAAGATCCTTTGCATTTTGTTGATACAAAAAAATATGCAGATCGATTAAAAGATGTTATGGAAAAAACCAAACTTAAAGATGCAGTGCGTACTGGAGTTGGTAAATCAAAAGGAAAAGATGTTGTTATTTGCTGTATGGATTTTGCTTTTATTGGCGGATCTATGGGTGCAGTAGTTGGAGAAAAAATTTCAAGAGGGATTGATCACGCTATCAAAAATAAACTTCCATTTATTATGATTTCAAAATCGGGTGGTGCAAGAATGATGGAAGCTGCTTATTCCTTAATGCAATTAGCAAAAACTTCTGTTAAACTAGCACAACTGGCAGACGCTAAACTTCCTTACATCTCATTATGTACGGACCCAACTACAGGAGGGACAACCGCTTCTTATGCTATGCTAGGAGACATTAACATCTCTGAACCTGGAGCTTTAATTGGATTTGCAGGACCACGTGTTGTAAGAGACACAACTGGTAAAGATTTACCAGAAGGTTTTCAAACGGCTGAATTTCTACTTGAACATGGTTTCCTAGACTTTATAACAGCCAGAAAAGAATTGAAAGACAAGATTAACTTGTACATTGATTTAATTCAAAACAATACTATAAGATAGTTTTAAAACTTCTAAAACAAAAAATCCCATCTGTACAGATGGGATTTTTTTGTTTTTATTTATTATTATTATTATTATTAAAAACCTAAGTCTACATCCCAGTTCGAATCGCTTCAACAGGATCTAATTTTGACGCTGTAATAGCAGGAAGAATTCCGGAAATCAATCCTATTAAGGCAGCCAGTCCAGTTCCTAACATAATATTCCCCATACTTAGAACAAATTCAAAGTCCAACACTTTCGTCAAAATAACAGAAATAATCCACACTAAAATCAAACCAATTACACCACCAATAACAGACAATATAACTGCCTCAAATAAAAATTGAAACAATATAAATCTATTTTTAGCACCTAAAGACTTTTGAATTCCAATTAAATTTGTTCGCTCTTTTACAGAAACAAACATAATATTAGCGATTCCAAAACCACCAACAAGTAATGAAAAACCACTTATTATCCAGCCCACAACATTCATCTGCCCAATAATACCATCAATAAGATCTGTAAAACCAGATAACACATTGATGAAAAAATTATCAATTTCACCTGCTTTCAATCCCCTCATACTTCTTAATTTATAACTCACTTCCGCTTTATAAGCATCCATATCAACCCCTTTATTAGGCTTCAACAAAATAACTGGAGTCATTGCATCATTATTATCTCCATACAAACGTCTTAAAAAATTAACGGGTAAAAAAACAGATGTATCATTACTATCCCCAAACAATCCCGCTCCTTGTTTCTTCAATACTCCAATAACAGTAAACCTTTGTCCATATAAACGAATATTTTTCCCAAGAGCATTAGAATTTTCGAAAAGTCCCTGAGCAATTTCATAGCCTAAAACGATAACAGCTGTCCCAGAATTAGACTCTGATTCATTATAAAAACGACCATCATCAAACTCAAGACCTTGAATATCGATAAACTCACTAGATACAGGAACAACATTTACATCGCTCACTAGTTTAGATTCATATTTTATAGATTCGCGCTTTACAAATAATTGATACCCTACTTGATCCGTATTATTTAACGACTCTTTCAAATTGGTATATTCATCAAATTTAACATTGGGAAACTGCTCTCTTTTCCATTGCGGTATATCAGAGGGCCCAAAAGAAAAACGCATTAAATAAATAGTGTTTTTATCTAAACTACTTAAATCCTTTGTTATTTTTCTATCTAAAGAATCAACTGCAGCCAGAACTGCAATTATGGATAAAATCCCTATAGTAACACCAAGCAAAGAAAGAAGTGTTCTTAACTTATTGTTTGTTAATGCATTTATTGCAAAACCAAAACTCTCTTTCAATAATCGTAGATAAACTAGCATAAAAATACATTTTCTATTAAAGTAAAATTCTATAAATTAAATTCAAAAACCTAATGAAATAAATATTCATTGTAATTCAGCATCATTATTTCATCATTTATAAAAATAACAGTATAATTTCTAAATTATCTCTTTTTCAAATAGTCCAATTTTCACATTAAAAAACTATTTTTGCACTTTATAATTATAACTACACATGAACACAACAAAAACAATTCAATCTGCGTTAATTTCAGTCTTTTCAAAAGAAGGCCTTGAACCAATTGTAAGACTACTAAATAGTCAAAATGTTACACTTTATTCAACAGGAGGAACTGAAGATTTTATAAAAAACTTAGGAATCCCCGTTATCCCAGTTGAAGATGTTACATCATACCCTTCAATTCTAGGTGGAAGAGTAAAAACATTGCATCCAAAAGTTTTTGGTGGAATTTTAAATCGTCAAGACAATCCAAGTGATGTGCAACAAATGGAAGAATTTAATATTCCGCAAATTGACTTAGTAATTGTTGATTTATACCCTTTTGAAAAAACAGTAGCCTCTGGAGCAAGTGAATCTGACATTATTGAAAAAATCGATATTGGTGGAATCTCTTTAATTCGTGCTGCTGCAAAAAACTTTAAGGATACTGTCATTGTAGCTTCTGTAGATGAATATAGTTCTCTCTTGGATTTAATTACAAAACAAAATGGAGCAACTACTCTTGCCGATAGAAAATTATTAGCAACAAAAGCATTTCACGTTTCTTCACACTACGATACTGCAATATTTAATTATTTCAATACTGACGAAACTATTTATAAAGAAAGTATTTCTAATGGTCAAGTTTTAAGATACGGTGAAAACCCACATCAAAAAGGATATTTCTTTGGTGATTTTGACGCCATGTTCAATAAAATACACGGTAAAGAATTATCATACAATAATTTACTTGACGTTGATGCTGCAGTAAATTTAATTAATGAATTCAAAACTGACGGTCCTACTTTTGCAATATTAAAACACAATAATGCTTGTGGATTAGCATCTAGAAATACAATTAGCGAAGCGTACAACGCTGCACTGGCTTGTGACCCAACATCCGCTTTTGGTGGAGTATTAATTGCAAATACAAAAATTGATGTAGCAACTGCTACCGAAATTAATAAATTATTTTGCGAAGTTGTTATCGCACCTGAATATGATGCAGATGCAATTAGCATTTTACAAGAAAAGAAAAACAGAATTATATTAGTTCAAAATGAAGTCGCTTTACCAGCAAAACAAGTGAGAACTTGTTTAAACGGATTGCTTATTCAAGAAAGAAATAATATCACAGACAATAAAGACGATTTAAAAACCGTTACCCTAACAAGTCCTACTGAACAAGAAATTCAGGATTTAATTTTTGCATCTAAAGTTTGTAAAAATACTAAATCTAACACGATCGTTTTTGCTAAAAACGGAACACTTATTTCTTCTGGAACAGGACAAACCTCAAGAGTAGACGCTTTGTTACAAGCAATTGAAAAAGCAAAAACATTTGGATTTGATTTACACGGCGCTTCAATGGCAAGCGATGCTTTTTTTCCATTCCCAGACTGTGTGGAAATTGCAAAAAAAGCGGGTATAACAGCCGTAATTCAACCTGGAGGATCGATAAAAGACGAATTAAGCATCAACTATTGTAATGAAAATAAAGTTGCAATGGTATTTACAGGAACACGTCATTTTAAACATTAATTTGTCTAACTTTGTATGCTCCTAATTTTTAACTTTTAAACCCCTGAAAAACTTATGGGATTTTTTGATTTCATGACCGAGGATATCGCGATAGACCTTGGAACCGCAAACACTTTAATCATACACAATGATAAAGTTGTAATAGACAGCCCATCAATTGTTGCCAGAGATAGAATTTCTGGTAAAATAATCGCTGTTGGTAAAGAAGCCAACTTGATGCAGGGTAAAACACATGAAAACATTAAGACAATAAGGCCTTTGAAAGATGGTGTAATTGCCGACTTTGATGCTTCAGAAAAAATGATTAGTATGTTTATAAAAAGCATACCAGCATTGAAAAAAAGAATGTTTACTCCTGCGCTTAGGATGGTGGTTTGTATTCCATCAGGAATTACCGAAGTGGAGATGAGAGCCGTTAAGGAATCTTGTGAAAGAGTAAATGGTAAAGAAGTGTACCTAATCCATGAACCTATGGCTGCGGCAATCGGTATTGGAATCGACATTATGCAACCAAAAGGAAACATGATTGTAGATATAGGTGGTGGAACTACTGAAATTGCTGTAATTGCGTTAGGCGGAATCGTGTGTGACAAATCAGTAAAAATTGCTGGTGATGTTTTCACAAATGACATCGTATATTATATGCGTACACAACACAACCTTTTTGTTGGAGAAAGTACTGCTGAGAAAATAAAAATCCAAATTGGTGCTGCTATAGAAGATTTAGAAACTCCTCCAGAAGACATGTCTGTTCAAGGAAGAGATTTACTTACTGGTAAACCAAAACAAGTAGAAGTTTCCTATAGAGAGATAGCAAAAGCATTAGACAAATCAATTCAAAGAATTGAAGACGCTGTAATGGAAACTCTATCACAAACCCCTCCAGAATTAGCTGCCGACATTTACAACACAGGTATATACCTTGCTGGTGGTGGATCAATGTTAAGAGGTCTAGATAAAAGAATTTCTCAAAAAACAGACTTACCTGTTTATATTGCAGAAGACCCTTTAAGAGCAGTAGTTCGTGGAACAGGAATGGCACTTAAAAACATTACAAAATTTAAAAGTATCTTAATTAAATAAGACCTTTCTTAGATGCACAATTTCATTAAACTCTGAAAATAATTTTTAAAGTTTAATGAAATTACATCTTGAAACAAAATAACAAACTTAGAAATGCAGCAAATATTTAATTTTATATTTAAAAACAGTAATAGAATACTGTTTTTGCTGTTATTATGCCTTTCGTTTTCGTTAACGATACAATCTCATTCTTATCACAAAAGCAAAATAATAAGTTCCGCTAATTTTTTAAGCGGGGGTGTTTATGAGAAAATCAATGATGTAAGTGAATACTTCAATTTGAGAACACAAAACGATGCATTAGCAATTGAGAATGCAAGACTAAAAAGTCTATTATTTAAAACCGTAGACTCTTCTGCCATCAAAAATTTTGAAAATCAAAAAACAACCTTGCCTGAAGATATCATTGTATCGAAAGTAATCCACAATTCCTATAACGTTCATGAAAATTTCCTGACCTTAAACTCTGGCTCTCTTCAAGGAGTTAAATCAGATATGGGAGTCGTTAACAACCTTGGAATAGTAGGGATAATTGATAATACTTCTCCAAGCTATTCTACAGTTATAAGCATTTTGAATGTAAAGTCTCAAATCAATGCTAAAATCAAAAAATCAAATCATTTTGGATCTTTAGTTTGGAATGGAAAAAGTACAGGTTACGTTCAATTGATAGACGTTCCTAGACTTGCATCTGTAAGAAAAGGAGACACGATAGTTACTGGTGGACAATCAGTAATCTTTCCAGAAAACATTAATATTGGTACGATTAACAAAATTTATATTGATAATCAAACCAATTATTATACTTTAGATATTAAACTTTTTAACGACATGACTAATTTAGGTCATGTTTATATCATAAAAAGCAAAGATAGAGATGAACTTAATAACCTAGAAAAAACAACGAAAAATGAATAGCACTTTGTTAGTCAATGTTTCTCGGTTTATTTTATTATTAGCCATCCAAATAATTATATTTAACAATATGAATTTTCTGGGGTTTATAATTCCACTTCCGTATATCTTATTTATAATATTATACCCCGTGAACGGGAACAAATCTGGCTTACTTTTTGCTAGCTTTTTATTGGGTTTGACAATGGATCTTTTTCTAAATTCAGGCGGAGTTCACGCAACTGCTTGTTTAGTCCTAGCATACATGAGACCATCCATTTTTAAATTTTCATTTGGAGTGAGTTATGAATACCAGACCATAAAAATTAATGATGTTTTAACACCCGAAAGATTTTCGTTTATATTCCTTTCTGTTATTATTCATCATATAACAATGTTCTTATTAGAAGCTTTTCAAGTCAGTTTCTTTTTGGACATATTAATCCGAACACTTTTGAGTGCGGTTTTTACCATAATTAGTTGTATTATTATCATTTACCTTATTAAGCCTAACAAACGATGAGAAAATTATTGCTGCCTTCTTTAATTATTGTTGCAGCATCATTGCTAGTGATTCGAATCTTTTATTTGCAAGTTATCAATGATACTTTCAAATTAAAATCCGATAATAATGCGATTAAGATAAAATACGATTACCCTGAAAGAGGTTATATCTACGACAGAAATGGAAAACTATTAGTGGCAAATCAAGCGTCATACGATATCATGGTAATTCCTAGAGAATTAAAGAATATCGATACTTTAGAGTTCTGTCAACTACTAAATATCACCAAAGAAGATTATATTAAAAAAATTGCAAAAGCTAAAATTTACAGCCCACGCTTGCCTTCTGTTTTCTTACCTCAGTTAAACAAAAGTGAATTTGCTGCTTTTCAAGAGAAAATACGAAAATTTGAAGGTTTCTATTTTCAAAAACGTTCTCTACGCGACTATGAAGTCGATTTTGGAGCAAATGTTTTTGGTTTTATCACACAGGTTAATGACAAATTAATAGCAAAAAACCCATATTATAACAGCGGTGACTTAATAGGAAAACAAGGAGTAGAAGAAAGCTATGAAAACATTTTGCGCGGAATTAAAGGGGTGAAATACTTTCAGAAAGACAAATACAATCGTGAAATAGGCTCTTACAAAGACGGAAAATATGATACGATTGCCGTTCAAGGAGAGGATATCAATTTAACTTTAGACGCTGAACTTCAAAGATATGGAGAACAGCTAATGATAAATAAAAGAGGTGGAATTGTAGCTATTGAACCTAGTACAGGTGAAATATTAGCACTAGTAACTGCTCCATCTTATGACCCTTCTATTTTAGTTGGTAGACAACGTTCTAAAAATTACACCTTACTATATAGAGACTCGATAGCAAAACCGCTATATGATAGAGGATTACTAGCGGAATATCCTCCAGGATCACCATTTAAAATCCTGACTGGATTGATTGGACTGCAAGAAGGTGTTATTGATGAACAAACTTCTTTTATGTGCCATCATGGTTTTAGTTATGCACGAGGTCGTTTTATGAAATGTCATGGTTTTGGCCCTCATAATTTACATAATGGAATCTATAACTCTTGTAATACTTATTTTGCAAATGTGTATATGCGTACCATAAACAAATTTGTAAAACCAGCCTATGCAGTTGATGTATGGAGCGATCACGTGAAAAGTTTTGGATTGGGTGATTTTATGGGATACGACTTACCTACTGGAAAAAGAGGAAATGTTCCCGATTCTAAAACATATAAGAAAATTTACCCTAATGGTGGATGGAGAAGTACAACGATTATTTCAAACTCTATTGGACAAGGGGAAGTTTTAATGACACCAATACAATTAGCTAATATGATGGCTACCGTAGCAAACGAAGGATACTACTATACTCCTCACATTATAAAAAAAATAAAAGGAACAAATATAGATCCTAAATTCAAAGTAAAACATCAGACCACCATTGACAAAAAATATTTCAAACCAATGATAAGTGGCTTGTTTGACGTATACAATTTAGGAACTGCAAGAGGACTTAATGTACCTGGTATTGACATTTGTGGTAAAACAGGAACAGCTGAAAATTATGCCAAAATTGATGGGAAAAGAGTAAAACTAGAAGATCACTCTATTTTTGTTGCCTTTGCACCAAAAGACAACCCTAAGATTGCAATTGCGATCCTTGTCGAAAATGGTGGATACGGAGCTACGATTGCAGGTCCCATTGCGAGTTTAATGATTGAAAAGTACCTAAGAAAAAAAATAACAAGAACCGATTTAGAAAAGAGAATACTAGAAAGAAGCTTAAAAGACCGCTATGCAAAACTAGGTGGAATGAAAGAAGCAAGTGCCATTGAAACAACACCTAAAGATTCAATATCTAAATTAAAGGTAACGACAAATTCAACTGTTCAGATAGACTCAACAAATCAAAATTAATAAGCGATTCGTTTCAAATGAAAAACCAAAGTATAAAGAAAAATCTTGACTGGACATGTGTCATCATTTATAGCGTATTAGTGATAATGGGATGGTTAAACATCTATTCATCATCTCTATCCTCTATTGAAGATACTTACCAAAAACAGCTTGTTTTTATCTTACTAACGATTCCTTTAATATTCATAATACTCGCCATTGACGGTAAATTTTATGAAAAATATGCCAGTATTATTTTTGGATTTGCTTTACTTACTTTGGCAGGGCTTTTCCTTTTTGGAAAAACAATAGCAGGACAAAGATGCTGGTATGCCATCGGAAGTTTCACTATCCAACCTTCTGAATTTGCGAAAGCAGCTACTTCACTAGCGATTGCAAAATATTTAAGTGATTCACAAATTAATCTAAAAGATGTAAACAGGCAAATACAAGCACTTGCAATTGTTTTTCTTCCAGTACTTCTAATATTACCACAGCCCGATCCGGGAAGTGCCCTTATTTATAGTATTTTTATAATTGTTTTATATCGTGAAGGACTTCCATCATGGTACGTATGGACTGGTTTTGTTACTATCCTTTTATTTGTATTAACGCTTGTCTTAGAACCTCAATATGTTATTCTATTAGCATTATTAGTTATTTTAATCGTTCATTTTAAATCAAGGCTTGGCGATAGAAACATAGTCTTAAGTGCAATTCTTTTTTCAGTCATTTCTGGCTTTGTTTTATCCGTAAATTATGTGTTTCAAAATGTATTCAAACAGCATCACCGCGATCGTTTCAACATTTTATTGGGAAAAACTGTCGACTTAAAGGGAATTGGATATAATACGAATCAATCAGAAATTGCTATAGGCTCTGGAGGATGGTTAGGAAAGGGTTTTCTAGAAGGAACGCAAACAAAAGGTGGTTTTGTACCAGAACAACATACTGATTACATATTTACCACTGTAGGAGAAGAATGGGGCTTTGCAGGCTCTCTAGTAGTAATTGCGCTATTCGTGAGTTTATTTCTAAGAGTAATTTATCTTGCTGAAAGACAAAAAACGAAATTCAGTAGAGTTTATGGTTATTGTGTAGCAGGAATTCTATTTATACATTTCTTTGTCAACATCGCCATGGTTATTGGCATTTTCCCAACAATTGGGGTGCCTTTACCTTTCTTTTCATATGGAGGCTCTGGTCTTTGGGGATTCACTATTTTGCTTTTTATCTTTTTAAAGATGGATGCAAACAAAGTCAATGAATGGTAAAATATAGTGTAGAGTTAATTGAAAATCCACGATTTATAATCAGTTCGTTTTTCTAGACTTGATTCTAATTCATCATCTAGTTTAGGGAAAAAATCTATGCCCGTTAACTTTTCAATACTATCAACTGAAACTACATAAGTATATAATGGCTTATCACTACCTTTATTAGGAATTAAAAAAGCAATCATTTTATAATTACCATTGGAATCATCTAAAATTATTTTATAAAAATATTCTGGAACAACTACTTTTTGGGTTCCAATAGTCTTGCTAGTTTTATTAAGAATTCCTCCCGTAACCACATAAACACCGTCATATCGTGATGCCCAATAGCGTACTTTTTGCTCTAATCTATTCCAAATTCCTGCATTGAATTCATGGTCTTGAGGAGAAATATTCGAAGTGAAAAAAGTATCATTATACGCATTTTCTTCAAACTCCATATCTCCTGCTGGACAAAGATGCCCTTTGTCATATCCACTTTTCTTATAGTTTCTCCAATCTGCAGAACCTGTTTTAACTTTTGGATCAACTATAAAGAAAGGTCGTTTAAAATTGTTATTCTTCACATAATCCTTCTTTAACTGATAGGCCAACCATTCAGCCTGCTCCGCTTCTTCATTATATGAAAGTGTGAAATAAGAATGTTTAATGACTTGGTGAGTTGTAGATGTAGGTAAGTAATCGAGAACAGTTCTACTAGTTAACTTTTCCGTTGAAGCAGTAGTAACCATCTCTTTTGGGCTATTTACTTGTTCTAAAGAAAATGAATCTACCTCTTTATTATCCATCTTACAAGAAACAAAACCACCAATTAAAATAAATAGTACTGCTTTAAAAATGTGTTTTCCCATGTTCTTAAATAATTTCTATAAACATAAGAATAAATAATAAGTATTGAAACATATTAAAAAAGGGTCCAACTTTATGTTTAAAGTTGGACCCCGATCTATATAAATGAAAGTTTTTTTTAGGATTTAGCCAGTTTTTCTTTTTTTAATTTTTCTGACATATTTTTCTTCACAATAGGCTTAGATTGCAAATCATCCAAAACATTCAAAGCTTCTTCTACATAAATATCTTTAGATAATCCTTCATGCCAACGATCTCTTTTCTCTTTCAAAATACTGTCTTTATCCATTTGAGCTACTTCATAAGGTAACGAAGAAAAGTGCAATGTATTTTTATATTGCGAAATAGGTCTGTATTTTTTAGACTTCTCCTCTATATCATTTTGAGCAATTTTAAACTTATCTATATTCAAACTATAGGTGTTATCTTCACTTCTGCTATCAATCCATTTTGCATTTTCTTCAATTAATTTAAACTGAGGGTTTTTCTCAATTCTTGTCTTACTATTTAAAATAGCCTTATTAAAGTTCTCTGTTTTATTCCAAACAGTATAAGTAGCTGGATCTATTTTATCCCATGGCATTGCATTATCAACATCGCGTTCACCCATTTTTAAATAAGCATATCGATCTGGCATAACTACATCACTACTCACGCCGTCCAACTGAGTTGAACCTCCATTAATTCTATAAAATTTTTGAGTAGTTGTTTTTAACGCACCTAAATCTCCTACTGAACTATTACGTACAAACTGATTTAAATCAATCACATTTTGTACTGTTCCTTTACCGTAGGTCTGTTTACTACCAATAATAATTCCTCTTTTGTAGTCTTGAATAGCTGCCGCTAAAATTTCTGAAGCTGAAGCTGAAAAACTATTGACCATTATCACTAAAGGACCGTCCCATTCTATTTTACTATCTCTATCGAATAAAACCTCTTTTTTTCTTCCAGCAGATTTAATTTGTACAATTGGACCTTGCTCAATGAATAATCCAGCAATATCAACAACAGTTGATAAAGATCCACCACCATCATCACGTACATCCAAAACGATTCCGCTAACTCCTGCTTTTTTAAGTCGTTCTACTTCAAGAGCGATATCTTTACCTGCATCTCTACCGTCTTTATTTTCAAAATCGATATAAAACTTAGGCAAATAGATTACACCATATTTCAATCCGTTTTTCTCTACAACACTTGACTTGGCGTATGTCTCCTCAATTTCTACAATATCTCTAATTATAGAAATAACTTTAATTGTTCCATCCACTTTTTTTACGGTAAGACGAACTTCAGTTCCCTTTGGCCCTTTTATTTTTTTTACAACATCATCAAGACGCATTCCTACCACATCTACTGGCTCCGCATTTCCCTGTGCTACTTTCATTACTAAATCTCCTGATTCTAATTGTTTGCCTCTCCATGCTGGACCACCAGAAATTAACTCAGAAATCTCTGTAAAGTCGTTTTTCTTTTGTAAACGAGCACCTATGCCTTCTAACTTCCCACTAATACTAACATCAAAACGCTCTTTTTCTTCTGGAGCAAAATAATTAGTATGTGGATCAAAACGAGCCGTAATTGAATTAACATAAACAGAGAACCAATCATTCCTATCCAAATCATTCATGAAACCAAAATATTCATCAAGTGATTTCTTAGCACTTTCACGAGTTTCTTTTTCTAATTCAGCAACCGTTTTCACCTTACCTGTATCAGCAGATGTATTGTTTTTTTTATAAAAATCATCGTCAATTTTATCTCCAGATTTTAAGCCAACTAAACTATCAGAATCAGCTGATGCCGTAATTCCTTTACTTTTATTCTCTTGAATTCTAAGACGGTCTGTCAAAGAAGATAGTGTAGATAATTTAATTTGTTTGCGCCATCTATCCTTTAATTCAGCATTATTTTTAGCATAAGGTGCTTTTACATAATCCGTGTTAAAGCTTTCATCAACTGAATAATCAAATGGCACTGCAAGAATATCTTTGTATAATTTTTTACTTTCCTCCATTCGCTTCATCAAGCGATCATACGTCAAATTAAAGAACGTTAAATCCTTATTGATCAATTCATCATCTAATTCAGTTTCATACTTTGAAAATTCATCGATGTCTGATTGAAGAAAAAATCGTTTTGAGGGATCTAAAGCTTGAATATAATCTTTATAGATTCCTTTTGAGAATGTATCATCAATTGCCGCAGGGTTATAGTGTCCTTTTTCAATAACAAAAGTTAATAATTCTAAAAGTAATTTATCTTTATCAGGATCATTCTCGTTAGAAGATTTAATTTTAAAAGCAAATAATGTAGCCGAAAGGAAAACAATTGCAAGGAGTATTTTATAATTTCTTTTCATAAAGTTAAGAATAGTATTCATCCAAAATTTTTAAACTAAGTTACGGTAAAAACTGTGCCAACAATAATAGACACGCCATAATTTTTTGTTAAAGATATAAAAAATGATTTTTGTTTTCTCTTTATATCTTCGCCAATCACTATTTTTTGTTTTACTTTGTTTGATAAAATAGACCCCAATTTTCATTCCATTTTGAAGACTAAAAATATAAAATCATGACTCAAGTTAAACCCTTAATTTTAATTACAAATGACGATGGTGTTTCGGCACCAGGTATCCGAGCATTAATTGACGTTATGTCAGAAATTGGCGAAGTTGTAATTGTCGCACCTGACAAGCCACAAAGTGCAATGGGACATGCTATTACAATCAACAATACATTATATCTAAATAAAATTTCAAAGGACACAGATCGAATTACGGAATATAGTTGCTCTGGTACTCCAGTGGATTGTGTGAAGTTAGCTGTAAATGAAATATTAAAAAGAAAGCCTGATTTGTGTGTTTCTGGAATTAATCACGGGTCAAATTCATCCATTAATGTTATTTATTCAGGTACAATGAGTGCTGCTGTCGAAGCAGGAATTGAAGGCATTCCAGCCATTGGGTTCTCACTCTTAGATTATGATTGGAATGCTGATTTCGAAACTATTAAACCATTTGTAAAAAAAATAACAACAGAGGTTTTAGAAAAAGGATTGCCAAAAGACGTTGTATTGAATGTAAATTTTCCCAAATTAAAAAAAGAAAACATCAAAGGGATAAAAATTTGCCGTCAAGCAAAAGCACTTTGGGTTGAAAAATTCGACAAAAGACAAACACCGCAAGGAAGAGATTATTACTGGCTTGCTGGAGAATTTGTGAACCAAGACAAAGGTGAAGATACTGATGAATGGGCGTTAGGAAACGGATATATCTCAGTAGTTCCGGTACAATTTGACTTAACTGCTCACCATGCAACACAAGAACTTAACACCTGGAATTGGAATGAATAAAACAGACTTATTTATTGGGTTCCTACTTGGTCTTTTAGCTTCCTTACTTGGTTGTTACTTATTTATTGTTTTTGCAACTCAATATAATTTTATTTCGGGTGTACAAATTATGAAATCGCAAGGCTCTTTGGGTAAACTTGTTACACTCGGTTCCATTTTGGACTTAATCCTATTTGCCATTTTATTAAAATCAAACAAAGAGGTAATGGCTAGAGGTGTCGTTTTGTCTGTTATTATTTTAACAATAATTACCGTGTTCCTATAAAATAAGAAACAATTTATTTGATTGATCCCTATTCTATACCTAATTTTGAATACTGAAGTTTTTATTAAACTCAAATCATAAAAATGAAATACTACATTCTAGCCGGAGAAGCATCAGGAGATTTGCATGGGTCGAATTTGATAAAAGAACTATTCAAACAAGATACTAGCGCTCAAATAAGATGTTGGGGTGGTGATTTAATGCAACAAGCCGGAGCCGAATTAGTTTCTCATTACAAAGAACGTTCTTTTATGGGCTTTGCAGAGATTATAAAAAACCTCTCTTCTATCTTAGAATTCATTAAGCTTTGTAAAGAAGATATTCAAGATTACAAACCAGATGCCTTAATATTTATTGACAATTCAGGATTTAATCTCCGAATTGCAAAGTGGGCAAAACCAGCAGGATACAACACCTTTTACTATATAAGTCCGCAAGTTTGGGCATCTAGACCAGGCAGAGTCGAAACCATAAAAAAAACAATTGATCATATGTATGTGGTATTGCCTTTTGTAAAACCATTCTACGAAAAATACAATTATAAAGTCACTTATGTGGGACATCCATTAATTGACGCCATTCATAATCACCCTGCTATAGACTCTGCAGTTTTTAAAAGGGAGAATCAATTGAGTGAAAAACCAATAATAGCATTACTGCCAGGTAGCCGTAAACAAGAAATTACTAAAATGCTTTCGGGAATGTTAAGCATTGTTGATGATTTTCCAGATTACCAATTTGTAATTGCAGGCGCACCCAGTCAAGATTATTCTTTTTACAAGCAATTCATACAGAATGAAAACATAAAATTCATCTCGAATAAAACCTATGATTTATTGAAGAATGCCACAGCAGCATTAGTCACTTCAGGAACAGCAACACTAGAAACTGCGTTATTTAAAGTTCCCGAAGTAGTATGCTACAAAGGAAGTTGGGCTTCATACCAGATTGCTAAGCGCATTATTACACTAAAATACATTTCGCTAGTCAACCTAATAATGGATGAAGAAGTGGTAACTGAATTGATTCAAGAAAACTTTACAACTAAAAATATTAAAAAAGAATTGACAAAAATTCTAGAAACCAATTACCGAAAACAACTTTTGGAAAAATATGACTCGTTAGAAAAAAAATTAGGTGGAATTGGAGCTAGTGAAAAAACCGCTGGGTTAATCATTAAGGATTTAAAAGCCATTTTATAAACTTAACCTTAAAAAACTAATTTTGAAACAAGTACTCTGCTTTCTTCTCCTGATTGTTTTATTTACTTCATGTAAAACTTCTTCGAAAATTGTAACAACGAAAGGCAAAGACAACAACAGTTTGTCGACTAGAAAAACGAACCAACTTATTGACAATATAGTAGAATCAGCAACAGATAATATTGGTGTGAAATACAAAACTGCAGGAACAACCAGATCTGGTTTTGATTGTTCTGGATTAGTGTTTGCTACTTTTGAACACTATAATATTACACTCCCTCGAACTTCTTTTGAGCAATCTAAAACAGGAACCGATTTAGGAAAAAACACTGACAAAGCACATAAAGGAGATTTAATATTTTTTAGAACCAACAACAGATCCCAAATTAATCATGTGGGAATCATTACAGAAGTGACTGATGACGAAGTGAAATTTGTTCATGCCTCTACTTCCAAAGGAGTAATTATCTCTTCAACAAAACAACCTTACTACCAAAAAACATTTGCTCAGATCAATCGAATTTTAGAATAAAAAAAAATAATTTATTTCTTGTTAAAAAGCTGTACTTTAGAACTATGAAAGTACTGCAATTCCCTTTGGCCCGAATTACTTTTGGATTTATTCTAGGAATACTAGTTGCATTTTATGCCAAACCAGATATAAATTATCTTCTTGGATTGCTCTTTCTTTCCTTTTCCCTTTTTATTGTTAGCTACTTCACTCATAAAAGAACGATTTATTTCGGAATATGCACTTACTTATTCGTAGTATGCTTAGGAACAATTACTCAGACAGTCCATACCGATTCGTATCAAAAAAACAATTATATTCATAACGTTTCTGCTTTTGAAAAGCCACAACTGATAACACTTATCATCCGAGAGCAATTAAAAAAAACCAATTTTAACGACCGTTACATTGCAATAATAAATCAAATAGGCTCCGAAAAAAACTCGGGTAAAATAATAGTAAACCTACCTAAAGACAGTTTGAACCACACATTTGAAACGGGATCTTGCCTTCAAATTAAAGGCGTTTTAATTCGAAACAAAAATCCTGACAATCCCAATCAGTTTGATTACGGTAACTATTTAGAGCAAAAACAGATTTATGCCCAACTTTATGCTGATACCGAAGCCATAACTATTGGCTCTGTTTTTAAAAAAGACATTTGGTACTACATATCCAAATTGAGAAATAGCATAATTCACAATTTAGAAAAAAATAATTTCCACAAAAAAGAACTCAGTGTAGCTATTGCCTTAATAATGGGGCAGAGACAAGACATCTCACCCCAAATTATACAAGAATACCAATATGCAGGCGCAATCCATATTTTGTCGGTATCAGGACTTCATGTTGGTTTTATTTTGCTATTCCTAACTTTTATCCTTAAACCAATTCCAAATACAAAAAAAGGTGCTTTATTAAAATTAGTAATTATCATAACATGCTTATGGATTTTTGCCCTAATTGCAGGTTTGTCCCCATCGATTGTACGATCTGTAACCATGTTTTCCTTTGTAGCCATTGGATATCATTTAAGAAGATCCGTTAATATCTATCATACTTTACTAGTTTCTATATTACTGATACTTCTTTTTCAACCTTCCTTTTTATTTGATGTCGGTTTTCAACTGAGTTATGTCGCGTTGTTTTTTATTATCTGGTTTCAACCCCTATTAGCCTCCTTATGGTTGCCAAAGCAAAAGTTACATAAATATATTTGGGGAGCACTTACCGTTTCATTTGCTGCACAAATTGGAACCTTGCCTTTGAGCATCTATTACTTTCATCAATTTCCTGGCTTATTTTTTATAACAAATCTAATAATTATGCCCTTATTGAGTTTCATCATGGTAGTAGGGGTTTTGGTCATGATATTGGCTGCTTTTGATTATGTTCCTTTATTATTAGTAAAACCATTAGAATGGAGTATCTATTATTTAAATAAAATAATCACCACCATCGCTTCATTTGAAGAATTTGTAATTCATGACATTCCACTTAATTTTTATTTCTTATTAAGTTCTTACCTTCTAATAATTGCAAGTATTATTTGGTTCAAAAAACCAAATTTCAACAAATTAATCCTTGTACTAATTTCAATCATTGCTTTTCAAGTTTCATATATAAAAACAAAATGGGACGTTCAAAATCAAAACGAATGGATTGTTTTTAACCAAAAAAGAAGCACAATGTTTGTAGAACGCAATGGCAAAAATGTAATATTATATTCAAATGAAAGTAAAACAATATCCAAAAAGAATAGTGTGCTAAAATCCTATTTAGTTGGTAATTTTAGCAACTTAAAAAATAAAAAAACATTTAAAAATACCGCTTATTTCAATGGAAATAAAATATTAATACTAGACAGTTTAGGATTGTACCCAAAAGACATAAGACCTGATATAGTTATTCTTATTCAATCACCAAAAATCAATATAGATCGAATGTTAGCCATTCTAAAACCAAAAATTATAGTGGCAGATGGATCAAACTATAAAAAAATTCAAAATAACTGGAAAGAAAGTTGCTTAAAGCAAAAAATCCCTTTCCACGCTACTGCCGAAAAGGGATTTTTTAAACTAAATTGAACTTATTTTTTTTTAATGATTCCATCTGCTACTGCAAGCCAAGCAGTAGGGCCTCCAGGAACATATCCAGTACTTCCTAAACCTTCAAAGTTCACTTTACCATCTTTGTCAATACCGTTAGCAAAATGAATAGTAGGAAATCCTTGAATAGCAAAAGCTTGTTGTAAATCATTATTTTGTTTCTTTATTTCGGGAGTCTGAGGTGTTCTTCTTGGATAATCTAATTCAACTAAAACAACGTTTTCTTTGGCCCATTTTGCAAATTCAGGAGTTAACAAAACTTCTTTTTGCAAACGGATACACCATCCACACCAATCACTACCCGTAAAAAACAATAGTAAAGGTTTGTGTTCTTTATTTCCAATAGCAATAGCTTCTTTAACATCTGTATGCCATTTCAAATCTTGTGCTTGTGTAGCAACAATTCCTATAAAGAATACTGCAATTAAATATATATTTTTCATAACTGATTTATTTTCTACAAATTTAAGCAAAAATAATACCACAAAATGTCGCCTACTTTACTCCGTGCATTAATTTTTTCATTAATGGAGACAATAGCACCATCAATAACCCTGCTCCTACAGGAACAATTGTAAAAATAAGGAAAAAAGTAGTTAAGCTATATTGCGCTGTAATGGTTTCAATCATACCTCCCATGGAACCTGCTAATTTATTTCCCATACCAATAAACAAGTAGTAAACTCCAAACATAATTCCAATCCAACTTGCAGGAACCAACTTACTAACATAAGACAATCCTACAGGAGAAATACATAATTCACCTAATGTATGAAACAAATACGCTGCTATTAACCAAAACATACTTACCCTAACAACAGAATCAGTATCAATACCCATACTTCCATATGCTAAAAAACCGAATCCTAACCCTAGTAAAGTAAGTCCTAAACCAAATTTAATCGGTCCAGAAAGATTGTATTTACTTTCCCACCATTTAGAAAAAATAGGGGCAAAAACAACAATAAATAAGGAGTTTAAAATTCCGAACCAAGTGGCTGGCACTTCTGTTTCTGGCGAATTATATTCTCTCATTACTTTCCAAAGTACGATTCCCCAAATGATTACAAAACTTAAAGAAAGTATAAGATTTCCCGTAGAGTATTTCTTAAACGTTTTAGAAAACAATTTAATCAATACATAAGTTATAATCAATAACGGTATAATCGTCAATAAGGTATCCGCAATTTTAAAAATGGAAGCATTGCTTCCAAATAATTCTCTTTGGGTAAATTTTTCAGCAAAAATGGTCATTGACCCTCCAGCTTGTTCAAATGCCGCCCAAAAGAAAACAGTAAAAACAGAAAAAATGATTACAGCAATAATTCTGTCTCGAATGACTTTTGGTGTTGTATTCTCTTTCGCTGCTTTATCTTTTGATTCTTGTTTAGAAGCAGCTGTTGGTTTTAAACCAATATCGCCAAAAATATTTTGGGTAAAATAGAATTGCAACATTCCGAAAAACATAAATATACCCGCTAAACCAAATCCCCAACTCCAAGATATTTTTTCTCCTATATAACCACAAAGCATGATTCCTAAAAAAGCACCAGCATTAACTCCCATATAATATAAAGAGAAAGCACCATCTTTTTTTTCTTCGTGCCCATCATAAGCATTTGAGATTATAGAAGTCATATTTGGTTTAAATAAACCATTACCTATAATTAGACATCCAATACCAATATATAAAAATAAAGGTGTCTCGACTGCCATAGAAGCATGACCCAAAGTCATTGCCAACGCACCTAAAATAACTGCCCATCTATACCCTAAATATTTATCAGCCAAAAAACCACCAATAACAGGCGTAAAATAAACAGACATTGTATAGGTACCGTATAAACCCAAAGCATCTTCAACACTCCAAGCCCATCCTCCTTTAATAAGAGATGTAGTTAAAAACAAAACCAATAAAGCACGCATTCCATAATAAGAAAAACGCTCCCACATTTCAGTAAAAAATAACACAAACAGCCCTGCCGGATGTCCTAAAACATTATTTTCGAAAAACTCATCTTTAGTATTTTGACTCATGGTGTTCGTTTTATTTAGGTGTTTAAATTATAAATTATTTTTCGTTATCCTCTGCCCCATGAGTTAATCGTTTTAATGGTTTTAATAACATTAAAAACAACGCACCAATTATAATAGTAAAAACTAAGATTCCTAAAAACACAGCGTATTCTCCTAATTCACTTGCTGATTCACCAATGATACCAGCCACTTTATTTCCTAGCCCAGTCGCTGCAAAATAGACACCCATCATTAATGAAGCATATTTAACAGGCGATAGTTTGGTTATAAATGATAAAGCCACTGGAGAAATACATAATTCCCCGATGGTATGAAATAAATAAGCCATAACCAACCATAACATACTTGACGAACCTACTTTTTCAAATTCCATGGTAGCAAAAACCATGAATAAAAATCCAAATCCCATGATTACAATACCAATTGCCATTTTGAAAATTGAAGAAGCTTCTTTTCCTTTTAATTTACGTTTAGCCCAATAAGATGCTACAATAGCTGCAAATATAATGATAAACCCTGCATTTAAACTTTGGAACATAACCGTAGGAACCTGCATTCCTAAAAGCATTCTATCTGTTTTTGAATCAGCATATAAGTTCATTAATCCTCCAGCTTGCTCATAAGCACCCCAGAAAATAATCACCATAATAAAAGAAAGAAGTAAAACTAAAAAACGATCTTTATCTTTTTGCGAATCTAATTCTTTGTAAATCATCATCATTAAAGCAGCGATTACTGTTAAAAAAACAAACAACAATCCAAACCCCCAACCTAAACTATACCATCCAAAAACAGAAACTACAGTAAGAATTCCTGTAATAAACAATTGTGTTTTTGATTTCAATAAATTTTTAAAAAGTAAACCATATGAACTTTCGTCAACTACAGCAGTCTCTTGAACCTCAAGATTTCCCACATGCGTTAAGTATTTTTGACCCCATAAGTAAACAACTAATCCCAATACCATTGCGATTCCTGCTAATCCAAAACCAGCATGCCATCCCCATTGAGCAACAACAAATCCAATTACCATAGTTGCTAGTAGTGAACCTGTATTAATCCCAATATAGAAAATACTAAAACCTTTATCTCTTCTTATGTCACCTTGAGCATATAACCCACCTACCATAGTTGATATATTAGGTTTTAACAACCCAACTCCTAAGATTACCAAACCTAACCCTGTATAAAAAGCCCATGTATCTGTTAGTACCAGAACACCATGTCCTATACAAAGGATTACTGCACCTAATAAAACGGCTTTCTTTTGTCCCAATAATTTATCAGCAATCATTCCTCCTGGAATAGACATTACATAGACTAACATTGTGTACCAACCATATAAAGCCAACGCTTCTTGACTAGTCCATCCTAAACCTGGTCCTCTTGCATCTCCCAATGTTTCTGTTGTCATATACAAAACCAGCAAAGCTCTCATTCCATAATAGGAAAAACGCTCCCACATTTCGGTGAAAAACAATATAAACAACCCAATTGGATGTCCGAATAAGGTCGATTTAGAATGATCTACTGTAGTGGTGTTTGACATAATTTATTTTTAGATTACTATTTTTTTTATTTAACTTCTTGCATTAATTTTTTAATAATTGGAGCCGAGAAAATTAAGATGACTCCTGCTATAATAGAATATATGGCCAATTCATAATATCCTTCGGTATAGGACTGAAGCTTTGTTACTAAAGTTGCTCCATTATTTCCTCTAGACATTTCCGCACCTAATTTACCCGCTGCAAACTGCCCAAAAGCACTAGCCAAAAACCACAATCCCATCATCATTCCAAAAAGTCGTTTAGGAGAAAGTTTTGTAATTATTGACATTCCTATCGGTCCTAAGCATAGTTCTCCTAATGTTGTGATTAAGTAAGCAAATGTAAATACGTTCAATGATGTGATCCCGTTTACATCAGCAAAAAAGCGAGTGTAATAAAAGATATAGAATGACAATCCTAGAAACAAAAACCCGATTCCAAACTTAATTACTGTATTAGGTTCTATTTTCTTTTTGGCTAACCACAACCATAACAGCCCTACTAAAGGGCTAAATATAATTACAAATAATGAATTCGAACTATTATTGACCACATTTGGGTCAATCTTAAAGAATAATAAGCTGTCATTAAGATTATCTTTTGCAAAAAGAGAGAGAGAACCGCCACTTTGTTCAAAAATTGCATTAAACAAAAAATAGAAAAACACAAATAGGAAAGCAGCTAAAAGCTTTTTTTGTAGGGTAATTTGCTTTAAATTAACAACTTCAAAAGCAAAGTATAAAATAGCAATAACACCAATGGTATACATAAAGTAGTCTGTATAATCCGTGTTTTTTACCATTATAAATATGAAGGGTATGCATACTAACGAACCAATATATACAGCAATTTCTTGCATTTTTCTTTTGGATGCATCCAAAAGTAATAAAGGAGAATTCCCAATGGGACCAAGATGTTTTTTAGTAAATAAAAAGGTAAAAAGACCGAGAATCATTACTACCGCAGCAGATAAAAAACACAGTCTCCAAGAATAATATTTACCTAAATAAATACATAATGCACCTCCTAAAAGACCTCCTATATTAATACCCGCATAGAACATTCCATAACCAGCATCTCTACGATGATCACTCTCGTGATACAACTCTCCCACCATGGAAGAAATATTTGGTTTAAAAAAACCAGTGCCAATTATCGAAAAAGCGATCCCATAATAAAACAATTCTTGAGGAGAATAAGCAATTAGTAAATTCCCTAAAATCATAATAATACCTCCAAAGAACAAAGACTTTCTAAATCCTAAAATTTTATCGGCGAAAATACCACCAATAAAAGTAAACGCATATACAAAAGCCTGAATGGCTCCATATTGTAAATTGGCAGCATCGTCTTTTAAGAAAAGTTGATCGACCATAAAGAAGGTCAAAACTCCCCGCATTCCATAAAAACAAAACCGTTCCCACATCTCTACCATAAACAAATACCACAATTGTTTTGGGTACTTGCCTTCAAAGTTTTGAATCTCTTCTAAAGTTGGACTTATAGTATTCATTTACAGATTATAGATTTTCTTTGATAAAGTTAGTCATTTTATTGAATAACTGTATTCTAGTCATTCCACCGTAAATCCCGTGGTTTTTATCTGGATAAATCTGTGAGTCAAATTGCTTGTTAGCTTGAATTAAAGCTTCCATCATTTGCATAGAATTTTGAACGTGTACATTATCATCTCCACTTCCGTGAATTAAAAGAAACTTCCCTTTTAGTCTATCCACATAATTAATTGGTGAATTATCATCGTATCCACTTGCATTTTCTTGTGGAGTTTGCAAATATCTTTCGGTGTATATACTATCATAAAATCTCCAGTTTGTTACTGGTGCAACTGCAATTGCCATTTTAAAAGTATCATTCCCTTTAAAAAGACAGTTAGAAGCCATAAATCCACCATAAGACCATCCAAATATTCCAATTCTAGATTTATCTACATAATTGTAATTCCCTATTACTTGAGCAGCATCAATTTGATCTTCTACTTCATATTTCCCTAATTGCAATTGAGTTACTTTTTTAAAATCGGCTCCTTTAAAACCAGTTCCTCTACCGTCTACACAAGCAACAATGTACCCTTGCTGTGTCAACATCATAAACCAATAATCATTAGCACTATTCCATTGATTTGCTACTTGTTGAGATCCCGGACCTGAATATTGATACATAAAAACAGGATATTTTTTAGTAGCATCAAAATCTTTTGGTTTCATTATCCAAGAATTTAGCTCATGCCCCTTAGCTGTTTTTAAAACAAAAAACTCTTTGGTAGGTACATCATATTTTTTCAGGCTTGAAGCCAATGCTGCATTATCTTCAATAACCTGTAATTGTTTTCCTGACTTGGCGTCATTTAGCGTATATCTAGTAGGTTGCGTTGTACTAGAAAATGTATTGATATAATATTGAAAATTCGGACTTAGTGTCGCGTCATTTGTCCCAACTTCATTAGATAAAACTTTTTTATTTTTTCCACTCAATGCAATACTGTACACTGATCTATTGATTGAACCATTCTCTGTAGATTGATAAAAAAGGGTACTTGTTTTTTCATCAAAACCGTAATAGGACGTTACTTCCCAATTCCCTTTGGTCACTTGGTTTTTCAACTTTCCATTTTTATCATAAACATAAATATGGTTGTAGCCATCTTTTTCACTAGTCCAAATAAAGCTATTATCTTTCAAGAAAGTTAGATTGTCAGTAACATCAACGTATGCTTTGTCTTTTTCATTCAAAACCACTTTAGTCGTTCCCGTTGTTCCATCAACAAATAGTAAATCTAAATTATCTTGATGACGATTTAAAACCTGAGCCGATAATACGTTAGCATCATTTGTCCATTGCATGCGAGCAATATAAAAATCATTATATTTTCCTAGATTGATTTCTTTAGTTGCATTTAAAGAAGCATCATATACATGTAACGACACTACTGAATTTTTTTCACCTGGTTTTGGATATTTGAACGTTTCAATAGTAGGATACAACTCTTTTCCAAAGATGGACATCGAGAATTCAGGAACTTCACTTTCATCAAAACGGATATAAGCTAGTTTTTTACTGTCTTTACTCCAGTCAAATGCTTTTACAAAAGCAAATTCTTCCTCATAAACCCAGTCCGTAATTCCATTTATGATGGCGTTTTTCTTTCCATCAGTAGTAATTTGAGTTGTTTTCTTTGTTGCCAATTCATAGACAAAAAGATTGTTGTCTTTTGCATAAGCTATTTTATTACCATCAGGAGAGAATGTTGGCTCTTGAATTTGAAAATCAAACAACTTAGTCAATTCTTTGTTAGTCGTATTATATAAATAATAATCCGCTGTAAAAGAATGACGAAAAATTTGATTCGTGTTACAGGCTAACAAAATCATTTTCTCCGAAGCATCAAAAGTATAACTGTCGATCATTGGCAAATCTGCGTGATCTTTAGTATCAATTAAAGTTGCTGTTTTTTTCAAGCTAGCAAAATCATACAAATCAATTTGCATGCTTCTGTTTGCGTGATCCAAATTCAAAACGGTATATTGATTTGAATTTTTCATAGATTGCAATTCGTCCATTCCTTTGGCACGAAAAGTTCCGTTATAAATTTCAGTAACATTTATTTTTTGTTGTCCAAAAACAGTGAAACATAAAAATAAAAATAAGATCGAAAATTGTTTAGATTTCATACTATTGCTTTATATGTAAAAAAGAGTCCAATTTTAGTGAAAATTTTACAATTATCTCACATATGATATGTTAAATGTTAAAAATAAAGTCCAAAACACAACTTTAATGCAGATAATTTAATGAGTAACAAAAGGGCTAAAAACGTATCTTTGTAGCTAATTATATTATAATCTATTGAGAATGAATAACGCCGTTGCAGGATTTTCTAAATTATCCAAACAAGAAAAAATAAACTGGATTGCCAAAGAATACTTTTCAACTCCGTCAGAAGCAATCGAATTGCTGAAAAATTATTGGAATACGGATGAAAAAATACAGAAATTACATGATGAATTCATAGAAAACACCATAACCAATTTTTATATCCCACTTGGAGTCGCCCCTAATTTCTTAATCAACGGAAAATACAGCACCATCCCAATGGCAATTGAAGAAAGTTCGGTAGTTGCTGCAGCATCAAAATCAGCTAAATTTTGGTCCACTCGTGGCGGCTTCAAAGCAACTATTATTAATAATGAAAAGAATGGACAAGTTCACTTTATCTATAAAGGAGACGAATCTAAATTAACCTTGTTTTTTGCGCAAGTGAAATCTAAATTTTTCTCAGATACCGAAACCATCACCAAAAACATGCAAAAAAGAGGTGGTGGAATTCTTGACATTCAACTAAATGACAAAACTAATTTACTTGATAATTACTTTCAACTTCACGCGACTTTTGACACAAAAGACAGTATGGGAGCCAACTTCATCAATTCTTGTTTAGAGCAATTTGCTAAAACATTAAAAGAGGAAGCACTAACCTACGAATTGTTTACAGAAACAGAGAAAGACATTCAGGTGATCATGAGTATACTTTCAAACTATGTACCCAACTGTATCGTTCATGCCGAAGTTTCATGCCCAATTGAAGATCTTGAAGAAAAACACATAGAAAACCCTCAAGCTTTTGCAGAACGATTTGTACAAGCGGTTCAAATTGCCGAAGTAGAACCCTATCGTGCTGTTACCCATAATAAAGGAATCATGAACGGAATTGATGCCGTTGTACTGGCAACAGGAAACGATTTTAGAGCTGTGGAAGCGGGAATACATGCTTATGCAGCAAAATCTGGTCAATATTCCAGTTTATCTCATGCTAAAGTGGAGAATGGTATTTTTACTTTTTGGCTAGAAGTCCCACTTGCATTAGGAACTGTAGGCGGACTAACTTCACTTCATCCATTAGTCAAACTATCATTAGAAATGCTGGAAAACCCTTCAGCACAAGAACTAATGCAGTTTGTAGCCGTTGCTGGATTGGCACAAAACTTTGCCGCCTTGCGCTCCTTGACTACAACAGGCATACAAGATGGTCATATGAAAATGCATTTAAATAATATTTTAAATCAATTTGATGCTAATGAAAATGAACGAATCACTATTAGAAAGCATTTTAAACACCACGCCATTTCACACAGCGCAGTGGTTGATTATATAGAAACATTACGAAAATAATTTTCAGGAGCTATTCCCGCTATACGCTTAATCTTTACTTGATTAAAAAAATCAAGTAAAGGATATCGCTGCTATCGGGGCTATAAAAAAACACTGAACTAAATTCAGCATAAATGAAGAAAACATTTTACAGCAACGGAAAATTATTGATAACGGGAGAATACCTTGTTTTAGATGGTGCAAAAGCATTTGCATTACCTACAAAATTTGGCCAGAATCTAAATGTTGAAGAAGGAGAAAATCAAGAATTTTCCTGGAAAAGCTACAACGAAGATGGAACAATCTGGTTTCAAGACACCATTCCTTTTTCGGAAATTATAAATCCTATAATTGCTGCAACACCATCTGTAAAAAGTACTTTAATTACCATACTAAATGAAGCATATAAAATGCAACCTGCATTTATAAATACATCTAAAGGGTATCAAATTACTACTGAACTGAGTTTTCCAAAAAAATGGGGATTAGGAACCTCTTCTACTCTTATTAACAACATTGCCCAATGGCTACAAATTGACGCTTTTGAACTGCTTAAAACAAGTTTTGGAGGTAGTGGCTACGACATCGCCTGCGCACAAAATGACAGTCCTATTACATATCAGCTACAAAAAGGAAAACCTAAAGTTGAAAATATAAAATTCCGACCTGATTTTACGGATACCATTTATTTTATTTATCTCAATAAAAAACAAAATAGCAAAACGGCTATTGCCAATTATCAAAATAACAAAACGGAGGATATAGAAAAAAGTATAATTACGATTAATAAACTAACAACTGAAGTTTTACAAGCTAAAGCAGTTACCTCTTTTGGACACGCATTAGAAAAACATGAAGCTGAAATGAGTTATGTTTTAGAAACAAGTACTGTAAAGGAAAGCTTATTTTCTGATTTCAACGGACAAGTAAAAAGCCTAGGAGCTTGGGGCGGAGATTTTGTAATGGTTGTTTCAGAGGTGAACCCAAAAACGTATTTTAATTCTAAAGGATTCAATACGATCCTTACTTACGACGAAATGATATTGAAATAACTATTAATTATATCAAAATAAAAACTCTTAAATTCAATGCATAAAAAAACTCGATACTTAGTATCGAGTTTTTTTTATGAAATAATAACTAACTATTTATTAGTAATTGAATTGCTTTCTATTGTCTTTAATTTCAGCATTATCTTTCAAAGCAGGTAAAACTCTGTTTACATCTCCTGCAGATTGTGCTTTCATTTGTGCAACATACGTAGCATGATCTTTTAAAACTGGCGCTTTAACAGTACTTATATTTTTCACAACATAAACTCCTGTATTTCCTTCTATAGGAGCCGATAATTTATTTGCTGCTAAAGCAAATGCAGTACCAACAACCTTAGGCTCTTGACCAACTCCACCAGTTAAAACTGGGTTTTGCAATGTAACATCAGAAGCTTGTTGAACAGTTGAACCAGCTGCTTTTGCAATAGCTTCAAGTGAACTTCCTGTCATCTTCGCTTTTATCAACTCCGCTTTTTTCTTATTTTTAAGAATAGACTCAACATAAGATCTTGCTTGAGTAACTGGAACTAATCCTGAATTGTCAATATTTTTAACCGTTGCAATAACATGACCTAAATTAGGTACTTCAAAACGTTTTACTGCACCAACTTTAGTACCATCTTCAAAAGCCCATCTTACAATAGCTCTTTGATTTCCTAAAGGTCCAAAATTTTCATCCATCACGCTTACAGTAACAGGAGCTGCAACTGTTAGAGCCATATCTTTAGCAACTTTTGTAAACCCCTTATCAGTAGCATCCATTTCAAATTTGGTCGCTTGTGTAAATACTTTATCAGAAGTAGCTTCTGACGCTTCAATTTTTTGAGCTACAGTCGCTAAACGGATTCCGTCTTGCTTATCTGTAATTTTGATAATATGAAATCCAAAAGGAGTTTCAACCAAACCTACTTTACCAATACCATTATTGAAAACAAAGTCATTGAATGGTTTTACCATTTGGTTTGGACCAAAATATCCTAAATCACCACCTTGTTGTGCTGATGAATCATCAGAATTTGTAAAAGCCAACATCAAGAAACTATCTGGATTAGCATTTACTTGTGCTAAGATTGCTTCTGCTTTCACTTTTGCTTCTTCTTTCGTTCTTTTCTCTTTTTGATTAGGAACTTGTGTCCCTTCATAGCTAATTAAAATGTGACTCGCTTTTGCATTTACACCTAATTTTTTACCCATTGATTTTGAAATACAATAGTACTTTCCAAAAACATAAGGACCATATACTTCTCCCGGAGCAAGGTTATACAATTGATCTGCATCAATAGCTGGCAAATCTTTTTTAGCAATATAAGTAGAATCATAAGGAACATCTGAATTTGAATTCACAAACTCAATAGTGTTTTTAGCCGATTTGAATCCTGATAATGTATCGTTTTTACCAGTAGCTTGGTTATAAACCACACTTCCTGACAATAATGCATTGATTTTAGACTTAACTTCAGCCTCATCTTCTTTCGAAGCTTTATCTTCAATTAAAACATATTCTACTTCACGAGACTCATCAGCCTTAAATTTTTTCTCGTTTTTCTTCATGTATTCCACAATATCAGCATCAGTAACTTTAACATCACTGTCTTTGATAGTTGAATATAAACCAGCTACAAAAGCAAAATTCACTTTATTAGCTTCCATTTCATATCTCAATTTCCCTTCACTTTCAGTTGTGTAGATAGCTGATTTAATCAATGTATTATAAATTTGATACTTCGCATTCAGTTCTGCATCTTTCTCTCTGTCTTTTAAATATTGTGCTTGAGAAGGATTTGATTTGAAATATTCTTTAAATTTAGCCAAATCAAACATACCTGCAGCATTTAAAAACATTGGGTTTTTACCAATATTTGGATCTGCTTTTAAAACTTCTAATAAGTGTTTTTCTCCTACTCTTAATCCTAATTTATCAAATTCAGATGTCAATAAAGCAACAGAAACTTCTTGATCCCATACTTTATTAGCTGCTGCTGTAGAAGTGATACCTTGACCACTTTTTTCAACATTACTTACTTTAATTCTAAAATCTTCAAATGAAATATCTTTTCCATTGATACTTCCTACATCTTTTGATGTACTGTTGAAACTACCACTTTTAAATAAATCACCTATGATAAATGCAAATAAAGCCAATGCGATAACTGCAATCATTAAAGCGGAACGTTGTCTAATTTTTGATAAAACTGCCATTTTTATTGTTGTTAATTTTATATTCAGTTTGCGAAAATACAATTATCTAATTAATAATTATACTAGTAGCGTTTTATTTTACAAAAAAAATATTTTTACAAAACAAATCACTCTTTTACGGTCATATTAACCAATTCAATTTTCTTATTTGTAGCTTCTTCTATCACAAAATGATAGTTTCCAATGGTAATTACCTCTCCTTTTAGAGGAATTTCTTTTGTGAAATCAACAATAAAACCGCCTAAAGTTCCATAAGAATCACTTTCAGGAATGTTCAATTTGTAAGTTTGGTTTAAATACTCTACATCAAATCGTGCTGAAAAAAGGTAGCTATCATCTCCAAGTTCTTTTTCGATTAATTCCTCATCCGAATCGTGCTCATCTTCAATTTCACCAAAAAGTTCTTCCACAATATCTTCTATCGTGATAATACCTGATGTCCCTCCATATTCATCTAGCACAACAGCAACACTTTTTCTTTTTTTAGTAAGCAAATTCATGACATCCTTTATATATATTGTCTCTGGAACAAATTCGACTGAAATGACTACTGATTTGATACTTTTAGGTTTTTTGAATAAATCAAATGAATGAACATAACCCACAATTTCATCGAGGGAATTCTCATAAACCACAATTTTAGAATAACCTGTTTCTATAAACAACTCTTTGAGCTCTTCTATAGAGTCAAACAAATCTATTGCAACAATCTCCGTTCTAGGACTCATTACATCTCTAGCTTTTACACCTGAAAACTCCAATGCATTTTGAAACATTTGAATCTCTGAATCGACTTCATCATTATCCTCCACCGTACTCATTTGTTCCGTGATGTAGTTCCCTAACTCCACTTTACTAAAATAAAGCTGCACTTGATCACCATCAGTTCTAAAGAATTTTTTTAGAATAAAATCAGAAACCCAAATGAAAAAAGTAGAAATGAAATAGAATAACTGATAAAAAAAATAAGCAGGTATTGCAAAGAATTTTATAAGCACATTAGCATAAATCTGAAAGAAAACCTTTGGCATAAATTCAGCCGTTATCAAAACAATTAAGGTTGATAATAGGGTTTGCAAAAATAAATTTGATAAATCTGAAAAATGAAATTTAAAAGAATCTACCCAACGCATTAACAAATCCCCCATGAAAAAACCATACACTACTAATGCAATATTATTACCAATAAGCATGGCAGCAATAAACTTAGAAGGTTTTTCAGTAAGTTTAGTAAGGATTTTTGAAAGGAAATTATTTTGCTTTTTTTCTATTTCCAGATAAATCTTATTGGAAGAAATGAATGCTATTTCCATCCCAGAAAAAAAGGCACATAGTATTAAGCATATTATTATAATACTAATTTCCATGGATTATAATTTATTATTACGGTCTCCCAATTTTTTTGCGAATTTCCTCCTGAAGAAAAACATAAAAATAGCCAGTCCGGCTATCATAAAACTTAACCAAGGTCCAGTTTCAGTATCATTCCACTTTACAATCCCTTCATACATAAAGTACAATGCAAAAATAAGATAAATGTAAGGCGTGTATTTTAAGTAACCCATAATATTATAATTTGAAATTTATTCGGCTGAATCGAATTCGCCGGTAATTCTTTGTGAGTTTATAACTTTAAAATCTTTACTAAAGTCAATTCCTTGTCCATTAGAAGACCCTTTAACATCTGTAAATTTAAACTTTTTTTCAGTAAAAAACCACTCGTTTTTCTGATCGTAGTACAATTGCTCCGTCTCTAACGTTTGCCCTTCTTGAGAAGCAATCTTAACTTTTCCTTGCAAATCAATTATACCCGTGAGACTATATGAAACCGCATACTTAGATGTTATCCGGGTTTTTTTAGCTTTGTTATCAAATAAAGTAACATCCACCCCTTTTGGAAATTCAGTAAAAGGAAAATTAACACTTCCAAAATCTAACATTTTAGGACTTATTAAAATCAATTTTATAAGACCTGAATCTGTATATTTTAAATTCACATTGTCAGCATCGCTACTTGGAGTGAATTCAGTAAAATTTATTTTTTGAACTTCTTTAAAATTACTTTCACAACCAAAAAACAGAGTCACAGCTAAAACTGTGACTACTGGAAACATGCTATATTTTTTTAGTAAAGTCATTTAATAAACGTAACAAGTTAGCTGAGTTTATAAAAAAAAGGTGTGCTTGTAGTAATTAATTAAATTTAGACTTAACAAACCATTTGTCATTCAATGAAAAACCTAAACTAAATTTCAAATAATTTTCTTGAACTAAACCTGCAGTAGTAGTCCCCTTTTTACCTAGTTCAACCCCAAGGTTTACATTAGAGAAAACTCCTGTTATTGGAAAACCAAGTCCTGCCGTTACTCCCATATCATTTATAGATTCACCATTAACAACTAGACCTGTTTTTTCGTATCTAATACCTCCTCTATACACTATTCTTTTTGGATAACTAGAAAATGAATTGTAGTTTGGAATAAAGTACCCACCTAAACTTACACTTCCATATTTTCCATACCCTACATTACTTGAAGCATTATAATCATTAGCCTCTCCTGGATTTTTTTGATACGCTATTTTACCTCCAATAAGCCATTTTTTTGACTCTCCAATTCCTGCACTTAAAGATATTTTACTTGGGAACTTCATTGTGACTTTACTGTTTTGCTGATCTAAAACATCTACAACCGCCACATCAAATCCTGAATTGTAAATTACCGTAGAGATATTTCTCGTGTTTTTAGAATTCAGTGAACTTTCTAATGAATAATTCAAACTAGTAAACAAAGTAAGTTTTTTTGTTAAATTAGTTTGATACATCGCACCAATATTAAAATTCACTCCAGACAAATCAGCTGTATTCAGTTCACGAGTTCCAACTGGAACACCTGTGATAAATTCTAAGCTACTTGTAGAAATTTTACCAAAATTATAATTTACATCTGCTCCCAAACTAAAACCAGAAGTCACTTTATATCCAACCCCTAAAAAAGCTTTATTTAATCCCCCAGTACCGCTATATCTTCTATTATTAGCATTAACATCTGCTGAAAGCGACTCTATTTTATAACCAACAGATGAATAAGGAATTAAACCAAATCCAACACCTACTTTGCCTAAAGGCAATCCAACGGCTAAATAATCCAACGTAGTACGTTTTGCACTTTCAGATTTTGAATCCGATTTTAATTTATTTGTTGCATAAGTCCCGCCAAGAGCAAAAGTAGTCAGCTTTAAATTAGCAAAACTAGCAGGATTCTCTAAATTAATATGGATACTGTCTTGCTCAACAGATACACCACCCATAGAACGACTTTCTGCCGTCCCTCTAAATCTTACATCTCCAATTCCATAAAAAGAATAAGGCGATGAAGTACCTTCTTGAGCAAAGGAAACTAGTGATAAAAGCAAACAAGCGCTTATTATAATTTTTTTAATCATTTTTGATTTTATATTGAAATGTTTGATTCAAACTTTCTAAAAGAAAATTTGAATTGGCAAATATGGTATTTTTTAATCGTTTAGCCAAAAATTCTGTGTCTCCACCCGTTAAAATTATTATAAAATTTAGACTTAGTCCTTTATATTCATCGATAAAACCGTCAATCTCATAGACCAGTCCGTTTACTACCCCTGAATGAATCGACTGAGAAGTTGAGTTTCCAATAAAATCTTTAGGCCTTTCCAATTCTAGCAACGGTAATTTGGAAGTATAATTATGTAAGGCTTCATATCGCAATCGCAATCCTGGCGTTATTGCACCACCTCTATAATTATCATCCTGATCAATAAAATCATAAGTTACACAAGTTCCTGCGTCGATAACCAACCGATTTTGCTTAGAAAACTGCAAAGTCGCTCCCGAAGCAAGCACCATCCTATCAATTCCCAACGTTTGAGGCGTTTCGTATGCATTGACAAAAGGAAAAGAATCCGTATGAGAAACAAAATGGATGCAAATCTGTTTTTCAAATACCAAAAAAGCCTCTTTTTTAACATTTCCAACAGACGCAACCACTAAATGGGTCACTTTTTTATAAGTATTTAAAATATTTTTAATACTTTTTTCAAGTTCAATAGCATCAAAAACAAAATACTCCAAAGCAGTATTACCCTCAAAAACAGCACCTTTTATTCTCGTATTCCCTACGTCAATGGTTAAAATCATAATTTAAATCTTTGTTTGGCGAAGGTACGAATTGATTTTTTTAAAAAAATGTTTTGGATATACTAAAAATCATTCTATATTTGCACCCGCAATAAGAACGGTACCTTAGCTCAGATGGTAGAGCAATGGACTGAAAATCCATGTGTCCCTGGTTCGATCCCTGGAGGTACCACAAAACCCAAACAGCAATGTTTGGGTTTTTTGTTTTTAAATCTATTTAAATACCCTTCCTCTTTTTACTTCTTGCAAAAAGCGTCTTAAATATCTACAAGCCTCCATTTATTTATCTGACCTAAACTAATTCCATAATTAACCCACACTCTAATAAATTCCTTTTTTTTGCTAATAATCCTTCTATTTGCTGACAAAAATGAAAGGTTCGCATTTATTTTTTATTATTAATGATAAATTCAGAAAATAATACTTGCTAATTTAATATATTTATGCAAAATTTATATACATGGAGATTTTAACCTGTCCAAAATGTCAAGGCAATAAAATTATAAAAAGTGGCGTAATCAACAGTAAACAAAGGTATTTATGCAAAAAATGCAATTACTTTTTCACTGTAGCTAAAATGGGCAAAAAGATAGATGATTATTATGTTACAAAGGCATTACAATTGTATTTAGAAGGACTGAGTTATAGAGAAATCGAGCGTATTATTGGGGTTTCACATGTAACTGTAAGTAATTGGGTAAAAAGTTTTAACATTAAAAAACCATCCCATGCTAATTACCATCCTACTTATAAAATATTTAATCATTTAGAACTAGTAGAATACATTAAAAAAAAGGAATTATTATCTGGAGCCGGTATGATAATAACCGAGTTAGGAGACAAATTTATGCTTATCAAGTGGGAACGTTTTAAAGATTAACTATAGTACTTAACAAGTATATATATCATAATTTTTTTTATTAACAAAAAATTAGAATTTGGCACCGTTATAACCAACCACCTTACCAACCAAACCTAATTAATTATGAAAAAAATATATTTGATTACAGTTATACTGTTAATCAGTTTAAAAGGATATTCGCAAGGATCTCCCGATTACGGAGCCGGAATGAAATTCAACTTAAACGAAGAGGGCTCAAAGTACCTTAGGATAATCTCTTGGGCACAAATATGGGGACAATACAATTCTGACCGCCCATTGGACGGAAACGGGAATAAACAAGCTGATTTAGATTTCAGCGTAAGAAGAGCTCGTGTTTTAATGTATGCACAAATAAACAAAGATTTTTTAATCGTAACACATTTTGGCCTAAACAGTCTTAACGCTTCTAACATAACTCCTACTGGAAAAGGAGAAAGCTCTCAGCTATTCTTACATGATGTTTGGACGCAATATAGCCTTGGCAAAAACAATGCGATTGGAGCAGGTTTGCATTACTGGAATGGAATTTCTCGATTAAACAACCAAAGTACTTTAAACATAATGACCTTAGATAATCAGCGTCAAGCATGGGCTACCCTAGGGCTATCCGACCAGTTTGCTAGACATATAGGGATATTTGCAAAAGGGGGATTAGGTAAATTTCAATATCGCGTTGCAGTAAATGGCGCCGCAACAAATAACTTACAAGCAACAACAGTACCTACAAATGGAGGTGCAGCAACTTATACCGGTGCTCGATTACTTGGATCCAAAGAAGCAGGAAGAACTTATGCAGGTTATTTTGAATACGGATTTTTAGATTCAGAGAGTAACTTTTTACCATACAAAGTAGGAACTTATCTAGGGACTAAAAAAGTATTCAACATTGGAGCAGGATTCTTTTCTCATCCAAATGGATCTGTGATTGCAGACCTTAGCGGAAATCTAAGTGGTGAAAATGTAACTATTTTTGGCTTAGACGCATTTTATGATGTACCTGTTGGAAAAAATGGCGCTGCAGTTACCGCTTACGCTTTATATCAAAATACAGATTACGGAAAAAATTATAGAGTTGGAACAACTTACGAAACGGGATCAATGATTCACGCACACCTAGGATATGTGCTTCCAGGAAAATCAAAAACACGTTTTCAGCCTTATTTATCAATTGACGAAAGACAAATTGACGCTTTAAATGATAACGCTTCTCAAATAGGCATTGGTGCTAATGCCTTTTTTAGTGGCCATAATTCTAAATTAACACTAGAATACCAATCTTTAAAATACGCAACAGACAAAGCTGTAAACACAATCACGCTTCAAGCAATGATTTATCTATAATTAACAAACCAAAAAAACCAATAATTTATGAGTACTAAATCAACAAAAGGAATTTGGAAAGTAATTTCCGCATCCTCAATGGGAACAATGATAGAATGGTATGACTTCTATATTTTTGGAAGTTTAGCCGTTGTCATTTCAACTAAATTTTTCCCAGCCGATAACCCAACCGCAGCCTTCTTAGCAACATTAGCAACATTTGCAGTTGGTTTTGTAGTGCGCCCATTTGGAGCACTTTTCTTTGGAAGATTAGGGGATTTAATTGGAAGAAAATACACTTTCATGGTTACTTTATTACTAATGGGTGGAGCAACATTTCTTATAGGTTGTATCCCTAGTTATGAAACAATAGGATTCATGGCACCGGTTTTAGTCTTAATATTAAGAATGCTTCAAGGTCTTGCACTTGGTGGAGAATATGGTGGAGCTGCTACATATGTAGCCGAACATGCACCTGTAGGCCAAAGAGGGTATTGGACTTCATGGATTCAAACCACAGCAACAGTTGGTTTATTTATTTCTTTAATGGTGATTTTAGCCACAAGAAACGTCCTTACTCCTGAACAATTTGACGAATGGGGATGGAGAGTTCCATTCTGGGTTTCTATAATCATGGTAGGGGTTTCTTATCTAATTAGAAAAAACATGGATGAGTCTCCCGTTTTTGCAAAAGCAAAATCAGAAGGAAAAACAAGTACAAATCCATTAAAAGAAAGTTTTGGAAATCGTTACAATTTAAAATTTGTTTTATTAGCTTTATTTGGAGCTACTATGGGTCAAGGAGTTATTTGGTACACTGGACAATTCTACGCCATGAGTTTCATGAAAACGGTAATGTCAATCGACTCTTCTCAAGTAGATACTTTATTAGGAATTGCATTGATATTAGGAACTCCATTTTTTATTGTATTTGGTTGGCTAAGTGATAAAATAGGCCGAAAATACATTATGATGGGAGGAATGCTTTTGGCTATTTTACTATACAGACCTATTTATAAACAAATGTTTGAAACAACAAATGTGAAAAATAAAACAGAATTAGTTGCTAGCACAAAAATAGTTTCTGAACTGAAAGAGAACAAAAAACAAACCATGGATTCTATTTATACAACTAATAAAGAGTATTCTGATGGCACCACTTTGCTGGAAATAAAAACCGTATCTTTAGAGAACGGTAAAGCAATGATAATTGATGGAAAACCTAAGATAGAGACAAAAACAACAATCAACATCAATTGGGATGACAAGTGGGTATTGATATTCTTAATATTTGTACAGGTTATATTTGTCACCATGGTTTATGGACCAATTGCTGCATTCTTAGTAGAAATGTTCCCTGCAAAAATTAGATATACCTCTATGTCATTACCATATCATGTAGGAAATGGAATTTTTGGAGGATTACTTCCAGCTATATCCACTTACTTAGTTATTAACGGCAAAAACGCTGGCGATGCTGAGTTTTATTTAGAAGGACTTTGGTATCCAATTATCATTGCCTCTGTATGCTTTGTAGTAGGAATGGTTTACATTAAAAACAAAGACACAAAAAACACTCACATTTAAAAAAAAAGCTATGAATCAAATAAAAAGAGTTTTAGGATTAGTTTGGATTGCCTTAGCATTAGCCGCTGCTTATTTTTGCATCTTCACTTTTGGGTTGCCCAAATTTATGTCAGGTAAACAAGACGATTTAGTATTTGGAATTATTATCCTTTTCATACTTACACCATTAATAGTTTTAGGATTAGGCACATTTGGCTATTATGCTTTAATGGGTGACTACGACGAAAAAAAATAACAACCAAACCATTTTTTTAATACGCAGTCTCTACATTTACATGTAGAGATTGCTTATTTTAATTTCCATTAAAATCCCTTGATTCATATATTAAACAAGGCATAAAGATGGTGATACACTAATTCTGTTGTAGAGCAAAAAGTTCTTTAATATGAAAAAAAGACACGAACAAAAGTTGGTTATCCTTTCAATACTAATGTTATTAGTATTGAACATTCCTCTTTTACTTTTATTTGACAGTTCAAAACCCCTTTTTGGCTTTCCAATCGTGTATATCTATATTTTTTCGGCTTGGCTTTTTTCAATTGCTATAACCTTTCTAATCATAAAAAAATATTATGAGTAGTATAGGTCTTTTATTTATTTTAGCACTTTATGTGTCCATACTCTTTTATATTGCCTATTGGGCAGAAAAAAGAAGCCACTCTAAATGGACAAACAATCCCTACATCTATTCCTTTTCACTAGCTGTCTATTGTACTGCTTGGACTTATTATGGCAGTATAGGTCTTGCTGCAAATTCAGGATTAAGTTATTTACCAATTTATGTAGGTCCAATCATAATTATACCCACTTGGATGATTATCCTCAAGAGAATTATCCGAATTTCAAGAGTGAATAAAATATCCAGTATTGCCGATTTTATTTCCCTTCGTTATGGGAATAGTAGATTTCTAGGAGCATTAGTTACCTTGATTTGCATTTTTGGGATTGTTCCCTATATCGCTTTACAACTAAAATCGATTTCAGATACTTTTCATATTGTCACTAAAACACAATCAAATTCTAATATTTTCAATGATACCACTACCTATGTTTGTCTTGCTTTGGCATTATTTGCTTCTTATTATGGGACGCGCTATGTAGATGCCTCTGAAAAAAGACGTGGAATAGTAACGGCAGTAGCTATCGAATCCATATTAAAATTAGTTTTCTTTTTGATCATCGGGATTTACGTAACCTATTTTGTTTATGATGGTTTTGGGGACATTTACACTAAAGCAGCTATTCTTGAAAATTTTGAGCAAAAAAATTCTATCGGCGGGTTGAGTGAAAGCATTAATTGGTTTTTTCTTTGTGTATTATCCATGTTTGCTATTTTTCTATTACCTCGACAGTTTCATACCGCAATTATTGAAAACAATAAAGAAACTCATATTCGAACAGCGATTTGGTTATTTCCATTGTACTTATTACTTTTCAATATTTTTGTATTCCCAATTGCTTGGGGAGGAAATATTTTATTTGAAGGACAAGGGTTAAATTCAGATACGTATTCCTTATTAATCCCTCAATTTTTCAATAATAGTACGCTTACTGTATTAGTATTTCTTGGTGGGTTTTCGGCGGCAATATCAATGATTGTTGTTTCATCTATCGCCTTAGCTACGATGCTCAGCAACAATCTTTTAATTCCTTATGGATTCATAGGTTCCTTAGAAAATTCTTTACAAGAAAAAAACAGTAAACGAATCCTAAACAGTAGAAAAATAGGTATTTTTTTACTTATCCTTTTGGCATATGCTATCTATAAAATTTTTATTCTGGATTACACATTGGTATCTATTGGATTAGTATCTTTTGTGATTATTGCACAATTAGCCCCTTCTTTTTTTGGTGCTCTATTCTGGAAAAGAGGTTCTAAAAATGGTGCTGTAACTGGAATTATACTTGGTTTCACTATTTGTTGTTATACACTTCTTGCTCCATATGCTATTGGAATTACAAAATCGACCAGCTTATTTATTCAAGAAGGACCTTGGGGCATTGGACTACTGAGACCATTCCAGCTTTTTGGATTAAATTATTTAGACCCCATTCCGCATGCAGTTTTTTGGAGTTTATTATTCAACTTAATGAGCTATGCTGCCATTTCTGTAAGTTTTAAAGGAAATTACAGAGAACGCAATTATGCCGAAATGTTTGTCGATATTGACAAATACATCACCAATCATGAGAATGCTTTTGTATGGAAAGGAACGGCATACATATCAGACATTCAAAAAGTGTTGCAACGTTTCCTGGGTGAAGAAAGAACCAAACGTGCACTTACTATTTTTAATTTAAAATACAATATCGATAAAAACATTACAACAGCCGATGCTCGATTTATAAAATTTGCTGAAAACTTATTAACGGGTCATATTGGTACGGCTTCCGCCAAAATTTTAATATCAAGTGTAATTAAAGAAGACAAAATCAGTTTGCCAGAAGTACTTCGAATTCTAGAAGAGTCAAAAGAAAATATTATCATCAATAAAAAACTAACGGATACTTCGAATGAATTAAAAAAAATATCCCAGCAGTTAAAAAATGCCAATCAAGAATTAATAAATAAAGACATTCAAAAAGATGAATTTCTTGATACAGTCACACATGAATTAAGAACACCAATTACAGCCATTCGAGCTGCAAGTGAAATCCTTCATGATGACGAAGACATTCCCGAAGAACTAAAAAAACGTTTTTTGCAAAATATTATTTCCGAGTCAGATCGATTGAATCGTTTAATCGATAAAATTCTTGATTTAGAGAAATTTGAAACTGGGAAACAAAAACTGTATTTATCAAAAAACAACATTTCTAAAACAATAAAAAATACTATAGAATCGGTAAAACAATTGATAAAAAATAAGAATATTGAGGTAGAATTTCATCAAGCTCAAAAAGAAATAAAAGCCTTTTATGATGAAGAACGGATTGTTCAAGTAATTCACAATTTATTATCGAATGCTATAAAATTTTGCCCTGAAAAAGAAGGGGAAATTACCATTACTATAGTCGAAAATAAAGATGTTATTGAAGTCCAAATTCACAATAATGGCAAAGGAATTAAAGAAGAAGATTTTGAAGCTATTTTTGATAAATTCTATCAATCTAGAAACCAAAATGTCAAAAAACCCATTGGAAGTGGCTTAGGTCTAGCCATTTGCAAACAAATAATTGAACATCACAAAGGAAAAATTTGGGCCAAAAAGACAAAGACCGAAGGGGCCACTTTTATTTTCACATTACCTAATTACAATACTACTGAAACTACACTGCCATGAAGAAAATTTTAATTGTAGATGACGAACCTAATATTGTTATGTCTTTGGAGTATACTTTCAAAAAAAATAATTTTGAAGTTTTCATAGCACGTGACGGTCAAGAAGCCTTAGACATTTTACAAAACCAACTACCAGACATAATCATTCTCGATGTAATGATGCCACTGGTTGACGGTTTTGCCACATTAGAACAAATAAAAAAAGATGATCGATTACAAAATTGCAAAGTGATATTCCTTTCTGCAAAAAACAAAGAAAAAGACATAGAAAAAGGCCTCTCATTAGGTGCTAATTTATATGTAGTCAAGCCCTTTTCATTAAAAAAATTAGTAGAACAAGTACACGATTTATTGCAATAATTTAGAAGTAACCAAATCATGAATTACAACGATTTTTATAATAAAAGCATTAAGCGGCCCGAAGATTTTTGGGCAGCTCAAGCAGATACTATTGAGTGGTACAATAAACCACAAATAATTTTATCAAAAGATGAAAAGGGCTACCCGCTTTGGTATAAAGATGGGGAACTGAACATTTGTTATTTGGCATTAGACAAACACATACAGGATGGCTATGGAGATCAAACGGCAATAATTTATGACTCTCCTGTAACTCAAACAGTCAAAAAATATACTTTTGAAGAAGTCAAAACAGAAGTTGCCAAACTTGCTGGAGGCATGCAATCATTAGGATTAAAAAAAGGAGACACGGCTATAATTTATATGCCTATGATTCCTCAGGCCGCTTTTGCAATGCTAGCATGTGCCAGAATTGGAGTAACACATTCGGTTGTTTTCGGCGGATTTGCTCCGCACGAATTGGCAATTAGAATTGATGATTGTAAACCTAGACTAATTATTACTGCTTCTTCAGGAATTGAAATCGACCGTCTCATAACCTACAAACCATTAGTAGACGAAGCAATTGAATTAGCATCACATAGACCTAAAAAAGTAATTGTATTCAATCGAAAATTAGGCGCTAAAGTTCCGTTTAAAAAATACGATGTTGATTATGATGCCTTAGTGTATGGCTCAGAAGAGACCCCTTGTATTCCTGTAAATACTTTACACCCCTTATATATTTTATACACATCTGGAACAACGGGAAAACCGAAAGGAGTGGTAAGAGATACAGGTGGTTATGCTGTAGCACTGCAATTTTCAATGCAATACATTTATAATGTAAAAAAAGATGAAGTGTTTTGGGCAGCCTCAGATGTGGGTTGGGTTGTGGGTCACAGTTTTATTGTTTATGGCCCCTTAATCAATAGAAATGCTACTGTCATTTTCGAAGGAAAGCCTATAAAAACGCCAGATGCAAGCACTTTTTGGAGAATTATTGCAGAGCACAAAGTGAATGCCATGTTTACCGCTCCTACTGCAATTCGAGCTATCAAAAAAGAAGATCCTAATGGCGATTTTATAAAAAAATACGATTTAAGTTCTTTAAAAACACAATTTTTAGCTGGTGAACGTTGTGATATTGCTACTTTAGAATGGTATTCAAAACACATATCTGTTCCCGCGATTGATCATTGGTGGCAAACAGAATCGGGTTGGCCTATGATAGCTAACATGATGGGAATAGAACAATTACCAGTTAAACCGGGTTCGGTAGGTAAAGCAGTGTGCGGGTATGACATTAAAATATTTAATGAGGAAGGAATAGAAGTTGGCCCAAATGAACAAGGATATGTAGTTATACAATTACCCTTACCTCCTGGAACCTTACTTGATTTATGGAATGACAACCCTAGATTTAAAGTGGGTTATTTAACCCAATTTCCTGGATATTACTTCTCTGGAGATGGTGGTTACAAAGATAATGATGGTTACATTTTTATCACTGGAAGAGTCGATGATGTTATAAATGTAGCAGGGCATCGCCTATCCACTTCTGAAATGGAAGAAATTGTTTCATCCCATCAATCCGTCGCTGAGTGTGCAGTAATAGGAATAAATGACGCACTAAAAGGACAAATACCTCTAGCTCTTGTAGTTACAAAGTCAAATGAAGATATTGAACATTTTCAATTAGAGCAGGAAATTATAAAATTAGTCCGAAAACAAATTGGAGCAGTAGCATCATTAAGAAACGTAGTGATTGTAGAACGATTACCCAAAACACGTTCGGGGAAAATTTTAAGAAAATTAATGCGTAGTATTGCAGACGGTGATTCTTTCCAAATTCCATCTACTATAGACGACGAGGCTATAGTTGAGGAAATCGATGCTATTTTAATAAAATATGAGATTGGCATTTATAATAAAAAATAACACTAACTATATTAAAAATTACAAAAATGAGTCGTTACAAAATAAATAACCTAGAAGAATACTTTAAAGAATATAAAAAATCAGTTCGTGAACCTAAAAAATTCTGGGACAAAATCGCATCAGAAAACTTCACTTGGTACCAAGAATGGAGTAAAGTTGTCGATTTTAATATGGCTGAAGCCGAAATAAAATGGTTTGAAGATGCAAAAGTAAACATTACTAAAAACTGTATCGACAGACATCTTGCAAAAAAGGGTGATAAAACGGCTATCATTTTTGAACCTAATGATCCAAAAGAAGAAGCATTACATATTTCTTATACTGAATTGCATCAACGTGTTTGTAAAATGGCAAATGTGTTGAGAGATCAAGGCATTCAAAAAGGGGATCGCGTGTGTATTTATTTACCCATGATTCCTGAACTAGCTATTACCACTCTGGCTTGTGCTAGAATTGGAGCCATTCATTCTGTTGTTTTCGCAGGGTTTTCGGCTTCAGCTGTAACAACTAGAATAAATGACAGTGATTGCAAAATGGTAATTACGTCAGATGGTGGATATCGTGGTAACAAAACAATTGACTTAAAGGGGATTATTGACGAGGCTTTAATAAACACTACTTGTGTCGAAAAAGTGTTAGTGGTAAAAAGAACCAAAACGGATATAAAAATGAAAGAAGGTCGCGACCAATGGTTACAACCCCTTTTAGATCAAGCATCAGATAACAATACTGCTGAAATAATGGATGCCGAAGATCCTTTATTCATTCTTTATACTTCTGGCTCAACTGGAAGACCAAAAGGAATGGTACATACTACCGCAGGTTATATGGTCTATACTGCTTACACATTCAAAAATGTATTTAATTATGAAGAGAACGATGTTTTTTGGTGTACCGCAGATATTGGTTGGATAACCGGACACTCTTACATTCTATACGGACCATTACTAAATGGCGCAACTACAGTTATATTTGAAGGCGTACCATCCTATCCTGACTTTAGTCGTTTTTGGGAAATTATCGAAAAACATCAAGTAAATCAATTTTACACAGCTCCTACCGCAATTCGTGCTTTGGCAAAAGAAAGCTTAGATTATGTACAACGATTCCCACTTAAATCTTTAAAAGTAATTGGCTCAGTTGGAGAACCAATCAATGAAGAAGCTTGGCACTGGTATAATGATCATGTAGGAGATAAAAGATGTCCCGTGGTAGATACTTGGTGGCAAACAGAAACGGGAGGAATCATGATTTCACCAATCCCATTTGTTACCCCAACAAAACCAACTTATGCCACGTTACCATTACCCGGAATTCAACCGGTATTAATGGATGAAAAAAGAAATGAAATTGAAGACAATCAAGTAGTAGGATCTTTATGTATTAAATTTCCTTGGCCAGGAATTGCCAGAACGATCTGGGGCGATCATCAACGCTATAAAGAAACTTATTTTTCAGCCTTTCCAGGCAAATATTTTACTGGGGATGGTGCTTTACGTGATGAAGTAGGGTATTACCGAATTACGGGTCGTGTAGATGATGTAGTTATTGTATCTGGTCATAACTTAGGAACAGCTCCTATTGAAGACGCCATCAATGAGCACCCAGCAGTTGCTGAGTCCGCTATTGTAGGTTTCCCACACGACATAAAAGGAAATGCATTATATGGTTATGTTATTCTAAAAGAATCAGGGGAATCTCGCGACAGAGAAAATTTGATGAAAGAAATCAACCAACAAATCTCAAATCAAATTGGTCCAATTGCCAAGTTAGATAAAATACAATTTGTTTCTGGTCTACCCAAAACACGTTCAGGAAAAATTATGAGAAGGATTCTTCGTAAAATAGCCGAAGGAGATTATTCTAATTTTGGGGATACCTCTACATTATTAAATCCTGAAATTGTGGATGAAATAAAAAACGGCAAAATTTAATTTTATAATTTTTATTATAGCAAAAAGCGACTTCATTCATGAAGTCGCTTTTTTTATAAATAAGAAAAGCTGTCTTTTCAGAACAGCTTTTCAAACAAACCAAAACAACTTAATTATTTCTTAATAAACTTCATAACTTTCACTTGATTCTCTTCGGTATACGCTTTCACAACATATATTCCCTGACCTAAATCGCTTACCCCATATTGAAAAGTAGCATTTTTATTCGTTTTGAAACTCTTCATCAATTGTCCTGTAATAGAAAAAATTTCTACTTTAGTTACATCACTGTTGAGTGTAAAGTAATTTTCGACTGGATTAGGATACAAATAAATTGAATTATCCTTATGTTCGAAATTAGCAATTGCCAAAGCAGCCACTTTATTTCCGTATATTCTAAATTCTCCAGCTGGAATATTAATTGTAGCGCTAACGTTTGTAACATTAATAGAAGTATTATCCATCAAGTTATACCAAGTTCCAGTATATGGAAAGCCCGTTGCTACATTTTGAGCTGACAGGTCAAAATTAGCCAAAATTAACACATCTTTAAGTTGAGTCGATGCCAAAGCACTGTTGGTAATCTTAATATTTGGAGTCAGCGAAGTCCCACTAGCCATAGTTACAGTACCTACGAAAACGGGTTCATTTATTTTTAAAGCAATCATTTTAGCCCAATCTGTATAGATTTTACCTCTGCCAGCATCCCCTAACCAATTATTAACCCATTGTGGTTGTGGTTTAGTATCTAGTTTACAATCTCCAGCCGTTGCATCAGAAGAAGTGTTTACTGTTCCATTGTTACAAGAAAAAATGGACAAATCCCAACCCAATTCTCCGAAATGCCAAATCATCTTTGGTCCTGGAACTAATAATGTAACCGCACCTAAAGCTGACATTCTAGTAAGAGCAGTACTTGGTGTTTTTACATTATAACCATTTAGATTAGCCCCATATTGTATGTTTTTATACATCAATCGTTCTTCATCGTGACTTTCAGCATAACCCATCAATCTATTTTTAGTAAATCCATGAGCCGTACTGTTCATTCTAGAAATATCATTATTAGAATTGTATCCCATAGTCAATTGATTGTAAGGATCAGTCATCTTTCCCCACATCATTATCCCTTTACTAGGTGATTCAGTAATTCTATAATTTGCCCATTCCTTTTCCTCAGTATCTGTTCCTAAGTGTTCAAAAATAGTATAATGTGTTGGATCCAAACTCCACGAATAATCCGCATAATCTTTCAAAATCGCAACTCTGTCCGCTTGATACGCATTTGTGCAAGACTCATCATTTGCAGTACAATTTTGCGTAAACCCTTTGGTTAAATCCCAACGAAAACCATCAATTTTGTACTCTTCAATCCATTGCTTCACCACTCTTTTTACATAATTTTTTGTCAATAAAGAAGTATGATTAAGATCCTCACCAACACTATAACTGTGTTTAGCTACTGTATTAAAATAAGGATTTTCGGCAGTTGCGCTTCCAAAGCCATCCCCATCTGGATCATTCATCCACATCCTTACCATTGGATTTCTTCCAAAAGCATGATTTAAAGCTACATCAAGAATAACAGCAATTCCGTTTTGATGACACAAATCAATAAATTCTTTTAATTTATTTGAAGGTCCGTAAAACTTATCCAAAGCCATGTGAAAAGAGGTATTGTAACCCCAACTCTCATTACCTTCAAATTCCATTACGGGTAATAATTCAATTGCATTTATTTTTAAATTCTTGAAATAATCAATTTTATTAATCAAATCTTGAAAATTTCTATTTGCATCAAAATCCCTTACTAAAACTTCATAAACAACTAATTTTTCTTTCTCTGGCTTTACAAAATTTGTAGTTGCCGTACTCCATGCGTAGGGAGCTTGACCCGTTTGTAAAACAGTTACCTCTCTCTCCTGGCCTACTGGATAAGCTGGAAGATTAGGATAAGTTGAAGAAGGAATATAAGGATCGTCATAAGGAGAAAGAACTAATGTCGAATAAGGATCAGCTGTTTTTACTAATGCTGGAGAATTGGCAATTGGGGTTGTTTCACCCACCCAATATTGGTAACTATAATTCGTTCCAGAAACTAATCCGGTCAATTCCAACCAGAATTTTCCTGATACTGGATCCTTTTTCATTGCATAATTAGAATTAGGTTGCCAATCGTTAAAGGTCCCCGCAACATATATAAAATCCTTCAATGGAGCATCTAAAACTAATGTCGCTTTTGTAGGATCCGTTGAATTATAATTAATTCCATCTAATAATCCCGAAGGCATTGCCACAGATGCTGCTCCTGGATTTACAATAACCGAAAACTTTTTTAAAACTGAAGTGGCTCCTTGCGTAATTTCCAATACATAATTCTGGTTTGCAGTTATATTATTATGATTGAAAGTATAATTAGAGGTACTTATATTGGTATTAATACTTGAACCGTTTGATTTCAAATTATAACTTGCATTCCCACCTGTATTATTCGCGGTAATACTCAAACTTCCACCTGATGAAATTATTGTTGAGCTATTTTCAGTTGGAGAGGTCAATGTCGCTTGAAAAGCACCAACATTAAAAAAAGTATCAGCGGTTTGCATATTTCCAGCATCATTCCTTAAAACCACACATATCTCAGTAATAGAGCTTGTCGTTGGAACACCGAAATAGGTATATAAATCAGGTGTTAAATCTAATTTATAAGTAGTGCCAGAAACCAAAGTTAATTTAGGTTGTGTAGTATTATTTCCCCAAGTACCTTTCACGTTTTGCCATCTTGTTCCATTCACCGTCAATCCAATATGCGCATAGATTGTACCTGAATAAGTAGCTAAAGTAGTTCCTGTTTTATTAAAATTAAGAGTAACGATTCCATTTGCGATTGCAGGTGATGGGTTACTAGTAAATTGCGCAAAACTTAATGAGGAGATTAAAAAAAGTAATAATAAAAGTAAAAATTTCTTCATGGTTTTTTGGTTTTAATAGAAAAGGCTACCGTAAAGATAGCCTTTTCAAATATTAAAAAATATTATTGTTTAACCATAGTATAAGTATAAGCTCTAGGGTTACTTAAATCTAAAGTAATCAAATAAGTCCCAGCAGTAGTTCCAATATTTGTACCTCCACCTTCAAGAGTTCCATCGGCTCCAGTATCACCAAAGTTATAATCCCAATTGTTATTAGCTCTAAATTTCATTCCATTATCTGGAGCTGATTGAGTAGTTAAAGTAGCTATTAAAGTCCATTTTTTTGTAACTTTATCATAAGTCATTGGCGTATCAGCATCCCAACCTCCTGGTGTAGCATTACCTACAATTCCCCAAACTTGTTTAGTGGCTTTGTAAGTTAATTTATCAGTATCTACTTCTATTTTATAATATCCTGCAGCAGGAATTTTAAGATTATCTCCAGTTAGTGCTAGTGTTCCTGGTGTAGCACCTGCAGCATATTCTCCTGGTTGTGACCATGCAGGAGCGCTAGTAAATTTATATTCAGCATTAGCATCATTAAAATTAATGTACCCTTCAAAATCAACCTTTCCATAACCCGAAGCCGCTAATTTAGGAGATGAAGCAGGATCCCAATCTTTAGTATAACCAGAAGCTACTGCATATCCTCCTGGAACCCATAATTTAGGGCTTTCAGTAGTATAAGGAGTTACAACAATTCCAATTACATTAGAAAACATATTTGTTGTTCCTACAGTTGCTTTAATTCTAACTTCCATTTCAGAAGGAGAAAATGGAGTAGCATTAAGTGCCAATGCAGCTCCGTTCATTGATTCTACTGATACCGAAACCTGATTATCAGAAGGCAAAGCACTTCCTATTTCTTTAGGAGTTTTAAATTCATTCCCCTTAGTGTCCATTTCGACTACATAGTTCACTTGAACATCTCCTCCAAAATTAGCTGATTTCCAAGTAAAACGTTCCACTTGTGCAGCTGCATTTTGTGGAGTCAATATGTAAGCCACCCCGTCTGTTGGAGCCGTTAAAACAGGTGAATCAACACCTTCGATAACTGGTCTATCTTGAACGTCTTCAACGCTACATGACAAAGCAACTACCGCAAATAAAGCAATTATTGATCTAGTTATATTTTTCATTTTATATATTTTTTAAATTATTAGTATCCAGGATTTTGTTGTAACTTTTGATTTGATGCCAATGCAGTTGCAGGAATCGGGAATAAATTTCTATACGATTGTGTTGGAGATCCACTAGCGGCTCCACCTTTAAAAGGCCATAAATAAGCTCCGCCAGTAAATTTACCAAAGCGAATTAAATCCGTTCGTCTATGTCCTTCCCAGTGCAATTCTCTTGCTCTTTCATCAAGAATAAAATTCAGGTTTAAATCACCTTCAGAAATTGTTGCTCCTTTTGCTCTTGTACGCAAAGCGTTAACGTATGTTGTTGCAGTAACCATATTAGCACCTGCTGCACCTCTAACGGCACATTCAGCATACATTAAATATGCATCTGCTAAACGGAAAATAGGAAAATCTGAATCTGAAAAATCTCCAGATTTATCAGAACCTTGTACTCCGTTGACATCAACATTTCTAAATTTTTGAATTGCATATCCATCCGTAAAAGTTCCTAAATCTTTTATTTCTTTAGTTTGACCGTCTGTATAAAATTGTCCACGTGTATCAGTCGTATTTGCGTCAAATTTATCTACAAAAGCAGCTGTAGTTCTTATTCCTGCCCAACCACCGTTAATACCAAATTGTGCAGCATTCATTGAACCACCTACCGCAGCGTGAGTTAAGAAAGTTGTTCCCCCATACGTTTGGGTATGAATACCATCAAATGCAATGGCAAAAATGAATTCGTTTTGAGCTCCATTTTTATCATTATCAGCAAAAAACAATTGGTTGTAATTTGCATGTAGACTATATGCTGATCCATTTATTTTAGTAATTAACGGCACTGCTTCAGCATAATGATCTACACCAATATATACTTTTGCATTCATATACAATTTAGCCTGTAACATCCAATCAGCAGCTTGATCTACACGATACTTCTCATTTGTTTTTGGCGCTTTTAATTGCCCTGCTATTGCAGTTAATTCTTCGTCAACAAATTTGTATAATTCTGCTCTAGTAGCATAATCTGGATAGTAAAAATTAGTTGGAGAATCTTCAGTAACCAAAGAACCACTACCAAACGTATCAATCAAATGCCAATACGTCATTGCTCTCAAAAAACGAGCTTCAGCTCTGTAAGTAGCAATCTCGCTTTTTAAAGTTGCATCCACACCTCTAGCTGCCAATTTCTCATCAGTAGTTTGGCGCAAAAATTCGTTACAGTTCACAATTTGAAAAGAGAAACGAGCAAAAGTAGCGTTAATAAAACTATCCGAAGATGTCCATGATTGTGAATGAAAATCTTTAATAGTTCCATCATTCCATCCTATAACTGCCTCATCAGTTGTTAATTCCTGCATCATCCAATACCCTCTAATGTATTGACTTGTTCCCTCGTCGATTCCTGAAATATCAGGTTTTCCTGCAGGACCTTGCTGCCCTGAAGTGGCAAAACCTGCATATAGTTTGGCCAAATTTTGCTTATACGATTCCGGCGTGCTGAAAAACTCATCACCAGAAACCGAATCTCCGTTGTCTGGAGATTGGATTAAATCATTGGTACATGATGGAAATGTAAGGACCAACAGTAACAAAGAAATACCCAATAGTTGTTTATATATATTTTTCATTTTTCTTATTATTTGTATTAGAAATTAACGTTTAAACCTAACGTAAATGTGATTGGTCTAGGATATAAATTTTTATCAATACCTCCAGAAATCTCTGGATCTAAACCATCATACTTAGTGATTGTTAAAATGTTTTGTGCAGATAATGTTAATTTAACTAATGATGTAGCATTTTCTTTTTGATTAAAAGTATATCCAACACTCACATTATCCAATCTGATAAATGAAGCATTTTGGATGTAATAATCTGAATGCAATTGAAAATCATTTGATTTAGTAAAACCGGTTTCTAAAAGGTTAGCAACTCCGTTATTTAAATCGGTATTTCTCGTTAAAACATTATTATAAACCCCTTTATTAGAATCTACGTTATTATAATTATAATTACCCCATGAACCTCTCCAGTTCATTCCCATATCCCAGTTTTTATAAGTTACACTTGTATTAAAAGCATAAAAGACATCAGCTGCTGGTTTATGAAAACGGTATTTATCACTTTCATTAACGATACCATCTTTATTTCTATCAATAAAAACGCCTTCAAGTGGTTTACCATCGGCTCCATACGCTTGCTCATAAACAAAGAATGAATTTGGCGCATAACCAACTTGATGACTTTGAATGTAGTTTCCTGTACCTCCGTCAATTGATCCCACATCAGTTATACCAGGAGTGTTGTCTTGAGTCGTAGTTAATTTAGTGATTTTAGAATCTTGAAAAGTTACATTCCCACCAATAGTCCATTGAAAATTATCATTTCTCACCGGAATAACTTCAGCAGCTAACTCAATTCCCTTGTTGTCGATTGTCCCAATATTATAGTTGTCTTGATTTGAGAAACCAAAGAAAGCCGGATTGTAAGTAAACAATAAGAGATCTTTAGTAATTCTTTGATAAGCATCAGCACTACCTGTTATTCTATTATTGAACAATCCAAAATCAAGACCAACGTTTACTGTTGTTGTTTGTTCCCATTTCAAATTGCTATTGTACGGCTCTGGTCTATAAGTAGTATAAAAAGTATCCCCTATTTGATATTGAGCAGCATTATTAGACGCTAAATACAACGGAATTGAAGGATACGATTTACCAATATTTTGTTGTCCCGTTATACCCCAACCTCCTCTTAATTTAAGACTAGAAATAGCTTCCACATCTTTCAAGAAGTTCTCTTCGTTTAATTTCCATCCCACAGCAACTGCTGGGAAGTTTGACCAACGGAAATTCTCTGTAAATCTAGATGTACCATCTCGTCTCAAAGACATTGTCAATAAATATTTATCTGCAATGGTAATGTTTGTTCTTGCAAAAAAAGATTGCAAGTTGATACGTGTAGGCGTAAACAACTCATTATTAGTCACTCCTCTTTCAAAATTATAAGAAGACTTGTTTTTTGATTCTTTAAAATCTTGGTACGTATATCCCCCTGTCACATCAAATTGTGTATCAATAGACTCAACCTTCTTATTGTAGTTTAAGTACAAGTCCATTAATTTATTATCACGAGACTCTAAATTTTTATACGTATTGTTATATCCTGAACCTGAAAACCCATTACGGTAATCTGCCGCTGTATTACCATATCCAGTTCCAGTCATTTGATCATAACCAAAATTAGCTACGGCTTTTAAGTCTGGAAAAAAATGCAACTTATAATCCAACTGAACGTTTCCAATACTTCTATAGAAACTACCATAGTTGTTTTGTTGTTCGATTTGAGAAACTGGATTAACTCCAGCTAATTGATTGATTTCAGTAGGAGAAGTTTGCCATTGAAAATAAGTACCATCAGCATTTCTAACTGGTTGTGAAGGATCAAAGCTAACCGCTCCACCAACAGCACCTGTAGTACTGTAATTACTTTTTATAACAGATGTATTATTATTTATTTCAATTTTCAAATGTTTATCAAAGAAATTTCCAGTAACATTAGCCCCAAGAGAAGTTCTTTGCATATTATCTCTTTTTAAAATTCCATTCAAATTAGCATATCCTACAGAAGCTCTGTACACTACATTATCAACACCACCACTTAAGGCAACATTATGATCCGTTCCAATTGCTGTTCTATAAATTTCATCTTGCCAATCTGTATTTGCAGTACCTACAAGTGCTTGTTGAGCTGCATTTCCATTTGCTGCAACAAACTCTTTAAATTGAGTACTTGATAATGCATCTACTTTTTTAGTAATTTCAGAAACCTGAAGATTACCATTATAAGAAACTTGCAATTCTCCTGCTTTTCCTTTTTTAGTAGTAATAATGATTACACCATTAGAAGCACGTGATCCATAAATTGCTGTAGCAGAAGCATCTTTTAATACTGAAATAGATTCAATATTATTTTGATTAATAGTAGATAATGGATTTCTACCACCCTCTACACCACCATTTGCAACTGGCACACCATCAATTACATATAATGGATCATTACTTGCTGAAAGTGAAGACCCACTTCTAATTCTAATAACCGGGTCAACTCCAGGTGAACCACCACCATTAATAATTTGTAAACCAGCTACTTTTCCTTGAATCATTTGATCTGCAGAAGTTACAGGCCCCTTGTTAAAATCTTTTGCTGATAAAACAGTTACGGCTCCAGTTGCATCTTTTTTCTTAACAGTACCATAACCTACTTGGATAACAACTTCTTTCAATTGATTTTCATCTTCTTCTAAAGAAACTGTCAGTGCTTTTTGAGCAGCATAACTAACAACGGTATTTTTATATCCAATAAAAGAAAAAACGATTTTATCGCCTTTCTTCACATTTACTAATTGAAATTTACCGTCGAAATCAGTGGAAACGCCATTAATAGCGCCTTGTACATTTACATTTACCCCAGGAATTGGTTGTCCTGATATTTTATCAAGAACTGTCCCATTAAGAGTATTCTGAGCCAGAATACTAAAAGGCAATAGCAGTACTAAAAATAACAACTTTTTATAAATTGTTTTCATACTTTTTGTTTAAATTAATTTGTTTTTATTGAACTTTACTTATACTTCGAGCGTTAAATTTATGTAAATTTTAACGTGCTCGACAAAGTCACTTTTATATTGGGTTACGAAAACGTGATAGTGTTGAAAAGTTTCTACTTTATTTAATTTTATAAGGGTTAAATTGCCATAAATTATATTAAAACAGATTTTTATTATGAATACCAAATAATTCCTTAATTGATCCATGAAAAGAAAAGTAACACTTAAACAAATTGCAAAAGAACTGGACGTCTCCATTTCAACCGTTTCAAAGTCACTTAGAAATAGCTTGGAAATTGGAGAAGAGACTAGGTTAAAAGTGCAAGCTTTTGCTAAATTTTACAATTACAAACCTAATAACATTGCACTAAGCCTAAAAAACAGAAAGACAAAAACAATCGGGATCATTATCCCTGAAATAGTACATCATTTCTTTTCGACCGTTATCAATGGGATCGAACAAGTTGCCAATGAATATGGGTACAGTGTAATTATATGTCTCTCTGACGACTCTTTTGATAAAGAGGTCCTTAATATGGAACTATTAGCTAATGGAAGTATCGATGGATTTATTATGTCTCTTTCTAAAGAAACCCAATTAAAAGGAGACTTTCATCATATTACCGAGGTGATAAATCAAGGAATGCCCGTTGTCATGTTTGATCGTGTCACTAACGATATTCTTTGTGACAAAGTTATTATTGATGACAAATCTGCAGCTTACGAAGCCGTTCAAAGTTTAATAGACAAAGGCAAAAGAAAAATAGCATTAGTCACCACCGTAGATTATGTAAGTGTAGGTAAACTAAGGACCGATGGGTATACCAAAGCATTATTAGACAATAACATCCCTTTCGACGAAAACCTAATTATCAAAATTGAAGATATTGATACATGCGAAATCATTATTGGAAAATTATTGGAAGACAAGGCCATTGATGCAGTTTTCGCCGTAAATGAACTTTTTGCCGTAACTTGTATAAAGACAGCCAGTAAAATTGGTTTAAGCGTTCCTGAAGATTTTGCAGTAATTGCTTTTACGGATGGGATTATTTCAAAATATTCTACGCCAACTATTACAACTGTAAGTCAAAATGGAATAAAAATGGGCAATAAAGCGGCAAAAATGCTTATTGACCGATTGGAATTAGAAGAAGACGAAGAGGAAAATTATAAAACTGAAGTGATAGAAACACATCTTATAGAGAGAGAATCCACAAATTAGCTTTTTAATTCTATATAATTCATTACTACAACCTTGTAGTAAAATATTTTCCTATTTTTTAAAAGTTAAAAATAGAAGTTTGGAAAAAAATTTTATATTTACACCCACCTCAAAGCTTTTACTTTTACTTCGAAAATAAGAACAAGTTTTGATAAGCATCGCGCTTATCGTATTATTAATATAAATTACGATAATGGAAAAGCGTAAGTTAAGTTTCTGGCAAATTTGGAACATGAGTTTTGGATTTCTAGGAATACAAATGGGATTTGCATTGCAAAACTCTAATGTTAGTAGAATATTTCAGACTTTAGGTGCAAACATTGATGACATCCCTATTTTATGGGTTGCTGCTCCTTTAACTGGATTAATTATTCAACCAATTATTGGTTATTTCTCTGATCGAACTTGGACCAAATTAGGACGAAGAAAACCTTATTTTTTAGCAGGAGCAATTTTAGCTTCGGCAGCTCTATTTGTTATGCCAAACTCTCCAGTGTTATGGATTGCGGCAGGAATGCTTTGGATTATGGACGCTTCGATCAATGTCTCTATGGAGCCATTCCGTGCATTTGTAGGAGATAATCTTCCTGAAAAGCAACGTACCATGGGGTTTGCTATGCAAAGTTTCTTCATTGGAATTGGTGCCTATTTTGCGTCAAAATTGCCTTTAATTTTTACTCATTTGGGTGTTCAAAACACTGCTCCTTTAGGTATTATTCCAGACTCTGTAAAATATTCCTTTTATTTTGGTGGTATTATATTTATAGTTACTGTTCTATGGACTGTAATTACGTCCAAAGAATATTCGCCAGAAGAATTAGCCGCTTTTGAAAAACACAAAGAAATCACGTTTGTAAAAGAAGATCATTCAGCAGAATGGTTTACCTCCAACGGAAAATCTCATTTAACTAAGGGAACTCTATTTTTAATTGTAAGTATCCTATTTTCATTTGTAATTTATCATTTTGATTTAAAGAAAGATTTATACGTTTTATCTCTTGGGCTTATTGGCTTAGGTGGTCTCGCAATGGTTGCTTCAGGATTAATGCAAAAAACCAATAACACCAAAAATGGTTTTGTTACCATTATGAATGATTTCCAGTTTATGCCAAAAATCATGAAACAGTTGGCTTGGGTACAATTCTTTTCTTGGTTTGCCCTTTTCTCCATGTGGATTTACACCACTCTTGCCGTAACACAACATATTTACGGAACGACTGATACCACATCAGTTGCCTACAATACAGGAGCAAATCAAGTGGGAGAAATGTTTGCTAACTACAATTTAATTGCCGCAATCGCTTCTTTTTTATTGCCCTTATTAGCAAAATACACGAGTAGAAAATTCACCCACTTTGCTGCATTAGTTTGCGGTGGAATTGGTCTTATATCTATCTATTTCATAAAAGAACCTACCACATTTACTATGGAATGGCTTCCAATGATAGGAGTTGGAATTGCATGGGCAAGTATTTTATCAATACCCTATGCTATGTTATCTGGCTCTTTACCTTCTGCCAAAATGGGGTATTACATGGGAGTTTTTAACTTCTTTATCGTAATTCCGCAACTAGTTGCTGCATCCATTCTAGGATTTTTAGTATCCCAAATTTTTAACAATGAACCCATATACGCATTATTAATTGGTGGAGCTTCCATGATTCTTGCCGGAATTATTGCTCTTATTATTAATGACGAATCCAAAATTACAATCAATGAATAAAAAAGCATTCATATTCGACCTTGACGGAGTTATAGTAGATACCGCGAAGTACCATTATTTAGCATGGCAAAAAATTGCACAAGAATTAAATATTGATTTCACACTAGAACACAATGAACTATTAAAAGGAGTAAGTCGTGTACGTTCTCTTGATATTATATTAGAATTAGGAAAAGTTGAAGCGTCACAAGAAGATAAAAACAAATGGTTGATTCAAAAAAATGAAGAATATCTCACCTATCTTGTTGATATGGATCAAAGTGAAATCTTACCCGGAGTAATGCCTATTCTACAGTTTTTAAAAGATAAAAACCAACCCATAGCATTAGGATCAGCAAGTAAAAATGCAAGACCTATTCTTGAAAAAACAGGAATCATACATTATTTTGATGCTATTGTTGACGGGAATGATGTTACCAATGCCAAACCTGATCCAGAAGTTTTCTTGATAGCAGCAAAATTATTAGGATCAAAACCGGAAGATGCTATTGTTTTTGAAGACTCTGTTGCTGGTGTTCAAGCAGCCAATATTGGTAAAATGACAAGCATAGGAATTGGCGAAGAAAAAACACTTCATGAAGCTAAGTATATTTTTGAGGATTTCACTCATATTGAATTTGCTTTCATCGAAAAATTGATTAATAAATAAAGAATTGAAATTATTGGAAAGCTAATTTTCAGTATTTAAATAAAATTAAAAAAATGAACCAAGATTATATAAAACCAGACAATTGGTCCATCATTGAAGAAGGATTTGATTCAGAAAGCGTAAAATCATCAGAAAGCCTTTTTAGTATTGGAAATGGTGCTATGGGACAACGTGCTAATTTTGAAGAAAATTATACTGGCCCTACTTTTCAAGGAAGTTATATTGCTGGGATTTATTATCCAGATAAAACTAAAGTGGGTTGGTGGAAAAATGGCTACCCTGAATATTTTGCAAAAGTATTGAATGCACCCAACTGGATTGGAATTGATATTGAAATCAATGGCGAGAATTTAGATTTAAACACCTGTGTTGAAGTAAACCATTTTCGTCGTGAATTGAATATGAAAGAAGGATGGTACAACCGTTCATTTGAAGCCAAGCTAAAAAATGGTACTGAAATCGACGTAAACGTACGTCGCTTACTTTCATTGGATTTGGACGAAGTAGGTATCATAAATTATGAAATTACGCCATTAAATAAAGACGCAAAAATAGTTTACAAACCGTACATCGATGCAGGTGTAACAAATGAGGACGCCAACTGGGATGAAAAATTCTGGGAGCCACTTGAAGTAAAACATGTAGGCAACGAAGCTTTTGTTACAGCACAAACCTTCAAAACACATTTCAAAGTGACCACTTTTATGCAAAACAGCATCTTAGAAAATGGTCGAAACTTAAATATTTCACCTAGCAACTTTGAAACAGGTACAGACAAAATTCAAAGTAGTTATGCTGTTATTGTCGCTCAAGGCAAAAAATCATCTATTCAAAAAATAGGGGGATATACCGTTTCTTTAAATCATACAAATACTTTTACAGCAGCCGAAAAAACAATCCAACTTGCTTTAACAAAAGGGTACGATCAATTGTTACAAGATCAAATTGATGCTTGGGCAAAAATTTGGGAAATGTCAGATATTACTATTGACGGTGACGTGAAAGCGCAACAAGGTATCCGATTTAATATTTTCCAATTGAACCAAACTTATTTAGGTAAAGACAGCCGATTAAACATCGGTCCAAAAGGATTTACTGGAGAAAAATACGGAGGATCAACCTATTGGGATACTGAAGCGTATTGTATTCCATTTTATATGGCGACCAAAGACCAACAAGTAGCTCGAAACTTATTGACGTACCGTTACAATCAACTGGATAAAGCAATTGAGAATGCCGAGAAAAACCTTGGATTCAAAGATGGCGCAGCATTATACCCGATGGTTACCATGAATGGTGAAGAGTGCCATAATGAATGGGAAATCACGCATGAGGAAATACATAGAAATGGGGCTATCGCTTTTGCAATCTTCAATTACTACCGTTTTACTGGCGATTATTCTTACATCCCAGAAAAAGGATTAGAGGTATTAATAGGTATCGCTCGTTTTTGGCATCAAAGAGCAAATTTCTCCAAAGACAAAAATCAATATGTTATTCTAGGAGTTACAGGTCCTAATGAATATGAAAACAACATCAACAATAATTTCTACACCAATTATATTGCTAAATGGTGTATTGATTATGCGCAAGAACAAATTCAGCAAGTTTCTTTAGAATACCCATCAGATCATAAACGTATTATTGAGAAAGTAAAATTATCTGATGCTGAATTGCAAGAATGGAAGAAAGTAGCAGGAAATATGTATTTCCCAAAATCAGAAGAACTAGGAATCTACTTGCAACAAGATTGCTTTTTAGATAAAGATCTTGTTCCTGTAAAAGACTTAGACAAATCACAACGCCCCATCAATCAAAAATGGTCTTGGGACAGAGTATTACGTTCTCCTTATATCAAACAAGCCGATGTATTACAATGTTTCTATTTCTTTGAAGAGCATTTCTCTAAAGAGGAACTGAAACGTAATTTTGAGTTTTACGAATCGTTCACAGTACATGAAAGCTCTCTTTCGCCTTGTGTTCATTCCATTCAAGCGGCTTCCCTTGACAAAATGGAAATGGCATATACATTCTACTTAAGAACATCGCGACTAGATCTAGATGATTACAACAAAGAAGTAGAAGAAGGGTGTCATATTACATCAATGGCTGGTACCTGGATGAGTATCGTAGAAGGATTTGGCGGAATGCGAGTAAAAAATGACACGCTGCACTTTTCTCCAAAAATTCCAAAAGAATGGAAAGGGTACTCCTTTAAAATAAATTTCAGAAATCAAATTCTAAAAGTGGCTATCAATCACAATCAAACCACTTTTTCAGTAGATGGAACAAAGGAATTGACAATAATCGTAAATGGCAAACCAGTTGTTGTTTCCCCTACTCTATAACAATTTAATTGTAAAGAACTTGTAGATAATTCTTTCTCTTAGAAAAGGCTAATTTGCCTACAAACAATCCCAATTTTATTGGGATTGTTTAATTTAAACTAATACTTCTTTAGTAATCCTACTTTTCTAACCATCTACCATAAAATAATTTCAATAATGTTCAAAATATCCTTAAATATGAATAAATTTGGTTACACGCAGTCAAAAAACAAAGCTTTTATAAAAAAAATAACCCTATTCCTTTTTTTTATGTCCCTATCCATAAATGCTCAAATCGATAAAATCGAACCTCCATTTTGGTATGCGGGAATGCATAATCCAAATTTACAGATTATGTTTTATGGCAAAGACATAGCTAAATATCAAGTCACCGTTTCAAATGAAACCAAAATAATCAATGTCAAAAGAACAGAAAATCCCAACTATATTTTTGTGACTATTGACACACAAAAAACACCTTCTACCGATTTAGTTTTTAGCTTTAAAAGCAACAACAAAGAACTATTTACTCAAAAATATTCCATCAAAAAAAGACGTGAAAACTCTGCTCAACGCAAAAGTTTTGATGCCTCTGATATGTTATATTTATTAATGCCCGATCGTTTTGCTAATGGAAATCCAGACAATGACAGTAACGACAACACTGTCGAAAAATACAATCGTGATTTACCTGGTGGAAGACATGGAGGAGACATACAAGGTATTATAAACAATTTAGACTACATTTCATCGCTGGGAGCAACAGCAATATGGAGTACACCACTTTGTGAGGATAATGACCCCGCTTTCTCTTATCATACTTATGCGCAATCTGATGTTTATAAAATTGACCCTCGTTATGGAACCAATGAAGATTATGTTCGTCTTTCATCAGAAATGCATAAAAAAGATTTGAAATTAGTCATGGACTATGTAACCAATCATTGGGGAATTGAACATTGGATGATGAAAGACTTGCCAACAAAAGACTGGGTGCATCAATTTGATAATTATACGCAAACCAATCATAAAAGATCAACAATCACCGACATCAACGCCTCTGAATTTGATAAAAAAGTATGTTTAGATGGCTGGTTTGTTCCCTCAATGCCCGACTTAAACCAATCAAATCCTTTGGTGTTAAATTATTTGAAACAAAATGCAATTTGGTGGATTGAATATGCAAATGTAGATGGCTTTAGAGTAGACACCTACAACTATTCTGACCCTAAAGGAATTGCCTCTTGGACAAAAGCAATTACTGATGAATACCCAAATTTTAATATTGTAGGGGAAATTTGGATGCAAAGTCAAGCTCAAATGGCGTATTGGCAAAAAGATAGTAAAATTGGAGCCATCCAAAACTTCAATTCAAACTTACCAAGTGTAATGGATTTTACGTTACATGATGCTATTGAGACTGTTTTTAACGAAGATGATGGAAATTGGAACAAAGGGATGGTGAAAATGTATGATAATTTTACAGAAGATTTTTTATATCCAAATCCAAATAACATTATGGTTTTTGCTGAAAATCATGACACCAGTCGATTTAACGAACTCTACAATAATGATTTCAACAAGTATAAAATGGCAATGGCCTTGATCGCTACTGTACGAGGAATTCCTCAATTATATTACGGTAGTGAAATAGGAATGAGAGGAGATAAAAACAAAGGAGATGCTGATATTAGACAAGATTTTCCTGGAGGTTGGAAAAATGATGAAAATAATGCATTCATAAAAGAAGGAAGAACAGACTGGCAAAATCAATACTTCGACTTTACTTCGAAACTTTTTAATTGGAGGAAAACCAATGAAGCGGTTCATTTCGGAAAAATGACCCACTATATCCCCGAACACAATGTCTATGTTTATTTTAGATATACCGAAAACAAAACGGTAATGATTGTTATGAACAATAGTAAGGAAGATCATACTATAAAAACAGATCGTTTTCAAGAAAACATCAAAACCCATAAAACAGGAAAAGATATCTTAACTGATCATACTTATAACTTATCTAATGAAATTAATATAAACAGTAAATCTGTTTTGATATTAGAATTAGAATAGTTTTAGATACTTGATACATCTCTTTAATTTACTTTTCGAATAAAAATATGAAAAAAAATACAGCCCTCATTTTACTTTTTACAATGGCATTCTTTGCTAGCTGTTCCAGTACAAAAACAATTAAGAAAAATAATTCAATAAGTGAAACCCCATTTGTTTGGGAGTCAGCAAGTGTTTATTTTTTATTGACTGATCGTTTTAACAATGGAGATAAATCCAATGATTTAAACTTTAACAGAAATAAAACTGCTGGAAAACTTCGTGGTTTTAAAGGGGGAGATATTCTAGGTATTTCTAAAAAAATTGACGAAGGTTATTTTGATAAATTAGGAATAAATGCCATTTGGTTTACACCTATTGTAGAACAAATACATGATGCCGTTGACGAAGGAACTGGCTTAAGCTATGGCTTTCATGGCTATTGGGCTAGGGATTGGACTGCTTTAGATCCTAACTTTGGAACTAAAAAAGATTTGGCCGCTTTGGTTCAAAAAGCACATGCACATGGCATTCGTATTATTCTAGATGGCGTAATAAACCACACTGGACCAGTAACAAATGATGACACTATTTGGCCTTCGGATTGGGTGCGAACAGGACCACAATGTGATTATAAATCCTTTGAAACTACAACCGTTTGTACCTTAGTAAAAAACCTTCCCGATGTAAAAACCGAAAGCAATCAAGAAGTTACACTTCCTCCTTTTTTAATCGAAAAATGGAAAAAAGAAGGGCGTTATGAAAAAGAAGTCACTTCATTGGATGCATTTTTCAAAAGAACGGGATACCCTAGAACCCCAAAAAATTATATCATAAAATGGCTAACCGATTATATCGCTGAATACGGAATTGATGGTTATAGAGCAGATACGGTTAAACATACTAATGAAAGTGTTTGGTCCGATTTTAAAACACAATGTAATTATGCATTTGCAACTTGGAAAAAAAACAATCCTACGAAAGTACTAGATAACAACTCTTTTTACACCATTGCCGAAGTCTACAATTACAACATTAGTGCAGGTAAATATTTTGATTTTGGAGATAAAAAAGTAAACTATTACGAAAACGGATTTAACAACATGATCAATTTCGAATTCAAATGGGATGCACAAAAAGACTATGAATTTATATTCTCTAAATATTCTAAAATCTTAAACGGAGAATTAAAAGGATATAGTGTTTTAAACTATTTGTCTTCACATGATGATGGAGGCCCTTTTGATGCGGCAAGAACCAAAAACAAAGAAACTGCAACAAAATTATTGCTTTCTCCAGGACTTGCACAAGTCTATTACGGAGACGAGTCAGCGCGTTCTTTAATTGTCGAAGGTACAGAAGGCGATGCCACCTTGCGATCCATGATGAATTGGGACGATATAACAACAAATTCTGATACGCAAAAAGCACTTTTACACTGGCAAAAACTAGGACAGTTTAGAAAAAATCATCCCGCAATTGGAGCTGGAGTTCACCAAGAAATTTCTGCGCAACCTTATACTTTTTCAAGAACGTATTCTAAAGGGAATTACACTGATAAAGTAGTTATTGGACTGGATTTACCAATAGGCAAAAAAGAACTTTCAGTAGGAACTATTTTTGCTAATGGAACAAAATTAAAAGATGCCTATTCTGGAAAAGAAACTACAGTAACAAATGGTAAGGTGACCATCGATTCTCCATTTGATATTATTCTATTAGAAAAATAAACAGTCCCATAAAATATGAAAAGCACAATCCAAACACGGTTTGTGCTTTTTTATTTTAGCTACCTTTGTAAAAAATCTATACCATGTTAAAAATTGGGCATCGAGGTGCAAAAGGGCATAAACCCGAGAATACCTTAATAGGTTTTCAAAAAGCCATCGACCTTCATGCTAATCGAATTGAGCTTGACGTTCATTTAAGTGTAGATAATGAATTAATGGTTATTCACGATGAAACAATCGATAGAACAACCAATGGTAAAGGTTTTGTAAAACAGTTTTCATTGCTTGAATTAAAACGTTTTCTCATAGAAAAAGAACATCATATTCCAACTTTATCAGAAGTTCTAAACTTGATTGATCAAAAATGTGACATCAATATTGAGTTAAAAAGTTTTGAAACTGCAGATAAAGTAGTGGATCTAATTGAAAAATACGTTTCAGAAAAAAACTGGATATACAGTCAATTTTTGGTTTCTAGTTTTGATTGGAACGCTTTACAAAAAGTGGCTGCTGCAAACGCACTAATTCCTATTGGGGTTATAACAGAAACGGATTTGGATCTGGCATTGGCTTTCGCCAAAGTTATCCAAGCAAAATCCATTCATCCTTATTTTCATTTGTTAAACAAAGAAAATACGGCCCAATTACAGGAAAAAGGATTTCAAGTATTCCCTTGGACGGTCAATGAAACTGAAGACATAAAAAGAATAAAAACATATCAAGTAGACGGAATCATATCTGATTTTCCCGATAGATTATAAATTTTGCTTTAAGCAAAAACAACAAAAATATGAATCAAGATTTTGATATAATAATAGTAGGTGGTGGTGCAGCAGGCTTTTTTACTGCCATTAACATCGTTGAGAAAAACCCAAAACTCAAAGTCGCCATCCTAGAACGTGGAGCAGAAGTATTGCAAAAAGTACGCATTTCGGGCGGAGGAAGATGTAATGTGACACATGCTTGTTTTGAACCCAATGAATTGGTGAAATTTTACCCTCGTGGAGAAAAGGAACTGCGCGGTCCCTTCCATCAGTTTTGTTCTGGAGATACAATTGAATGGTTTGAAAAACATGGCGTAGAATTAAAAATGGAAGACGATGGAAGAATGTTTCCCGTTTCTAACTCCTCACAATCCATAATTGATTGTTTTTTAACCGCAACACAAAAACTAGGCATAAAAGTCTTGACAGGACAAAGTGTACAATCTATTTTCAAAAAAGAAAATATTTGGAAAATAGAAACGCAAAGCGAGAATTACATTGCGGAGAAATTAATTCTTGCCACCGGAAGCAATCCTAAAATATGGGAAATGCTACAAACGTATGGTCACGCCATTGTAAGCCCAGTCCCTTCCCTATTCACTTTTAACATCAAGGATTCACGAATCAAGGAATTACCCGGAGTTGCTGCATTAGCAACAGTAAAAGTAAAAGACAGCAAACTCGAATCGACAGGTCCTCTATTGATTACGCACTGGGGAATGAGTGGACCAGCAGTTTTAAAACTATCCGCTTGGGGTGCCCGAATACTACATGACAAAAATTACCAGTTCAACATATTCGTGAATTGGCTGAATGATGTTGACGCTACTGATGCAGAGAAAAAATTAAAGGAATTAAAACAAGAACACGCAAAAAAAGCGGTCTCTAAGAAATCACCATTTGACTTCCCCAACCGTTTATGGGAAAGTTTAGTTCTTTCCTCAGGAATTGATACCTCGACTACGCTCGGTACTACAAAATGGGCTGATTTATCAAAAACTCAATTGCAAAACTTAGCCAATCAATTGACAAATGGAACTTTTCAAGTCAATGGAAAAAGCACTTTTAAAGAAGAGTTTGTAACTGCTGGCGGAATTGACTTAAAAGAAATCAACTTCAAAACTATGGAAAGCAAATTGCATAAAAATCTATATTTTGCTGGAGAAATAGTAAATATTGATGCCATTACAGGAGGATTTAACTTTCAAAATGCATGGACAAGCGGATTTATATTGGCGAATGCCATATAAAAAATATTTTACAAACCATTAATTAACAAGGAATTACACCTTTGCTAAGTTTTCATTAAGACGAATCTAATAATTTTACTATCAAGTTATTCCATTCGAAACCTATGAAAGTAAAACTACTCAGCACCCTAATTTTATTCACTTCTCAATTTAGCTTCTCACAAACAATCAAAGGCAAAGTCGTATTTAATAATTATGCTGTCGCAAAAGTGGAAGTAATTAATGCAAATTCAAAAATTATTACTGTTTCTGATCCAAACGGTGAATTTTCAATTGTCGCAAAAACGAATGATGTTCTTGTATTTATATCGAAAGAACATCAATTAAAAAAACTTACCATAAACCCTAAACTATTTACAAATGGCGAATTAATTATTGATTTGCTTTTAAAAGCAGAAGAGCTAAATGAAGTGGTAATTACAAATATACCTTCAATTCATTTATGTTCAGATGCCAATTACGAGCAAAAAAAATTAGATGAATACGCTTTAGAAAAAGCTACCAGCTCCATTAAAGTAATTGGAGTGAACACTGGAACAATTGAAAACGAGGCTAATTTCATGCGAATTGGAGGTATGCTTTTTGGTCTTTTGGCAAAAGAAAAAGAACCTCAAAAAAAAGAGGTGCCAAAAATAAAATTCAAAGACTTAGTTAATACAACTTGTGATCAGAACTATTTTCTAGAAACCTTAAAACTAAAACCAGATGAAATAGAACTGTTCCTTCAATTCTGTGAAGCAGACCCAAAATCTAAAACAATTGCAGAAACTAATAATGCATTAAGCGTAATGGATTTTTTATTTACCAAAAATATCGAATTCAAAAAACTATAGTTAATATTTATTGGCAACGGAATCGTTTAATTTCCAACTAAAGTCTTCAATACTGAGACTTTTTGACTTTACGACTTTTATCTTTCGACTAACTTATCTATTCAACCACCAAATACTTGCATTCAACACCATTGCAAAACTGACCCAAGCCAAATACGGTATAAATAAATAACCCGCTATTTTATTGATTTTGGAGAATTGAGTATAGGTTTCAAATATCATTAACCACAAAAGAATAATCTCTATTCCCGCCAACATGGGGTTGTGTAGACCAAAGAATAAATACGACCACAAAGCATTTAATCCCAACTGAATTGCAAAAAGAACTAAAGCCTTTTTTACTAACTCTTTTTCAAAATCAATTTGATCCCAAACCAGCCCTGCGGCAATACCCATCATAATATAAAGCATACTCCACACCGGAGCAAAAATCCAATTGGGCGGATTAAAACTGGGTTTTACTAATGTAGGATACCATGTGGTAATAGCAGCTTTTGTAACGATACCAGAGAAATAACCTATAGCAAGACATGTAACAACAACTGCTAATATTTTAGTAATCTTATTCATATTTTATTTTGTTTGAGGATTCAAAATTAATGAATATTATAGTTTTGATCTACAAAAAGAGGCATCACAAGTAATTATAATTTTCTTTGTTGAATAATTTCAAAAAGTTCTTTTTTATAGGTATCGCCTATTGGAATGCTGTTGCCATTGATATAAACACATAATGAATCTGTTTTTGTGATATGACGGAGAGAAACAAGGAACGACTTATGAGTTTTTACAAATTCAGCAGCAGGTAAAAAATCCTCGATGCTCTTTAAGGTATTATTAGTGATGACTTGCTTTTCTTTTAGATGAATCGCAACATAATTTTTCAAGCCTTCAATGTAGCAGATATCATTAACGTACACTTTTTCGAAATTATTTTTACCATCGGTTTTGATAAAGATATATTCATTGACCTCTTTTAAGACTTCCTTTTGCGACTCTTTTACTTCGGTTTGAAAGGTATGCTTCACTTTTAAAACGGCTTCGTAAAAACGTTCAAATTCAAAAGGTTTTAATAAGTAATCAATTGCATCTACCTCGTAACTTTGAAGTGCAAATTGTGGATATGCAGTAGTGAAAATAATATTTGTTTTTCCCTTTACAATCTTCGATAATTGCAAACCGGTTAGATCTGGCATTTGGATATCCATAAATACAAGATCAATACTACCCTCTTCCATTTTAGAAAGTGCTTCTAAGGAACTGGTTGTGGTTGCAATCAACTCTAAAAACGGAACTTTACTCACATATTTTTCTAAAAGTCGGATCGCTGGCGGTTCGTCATCTACGATAAGGCATTTTAATATTTTCATGATTTAATTTTAAATGGTAGTTTGAGAATTGTTGTAAAGATATCATTAGATTGATCGTACTGCAAGATATAATCTTGCTTAAAAATGGCACTCAATCTTCGTTTTAAATTCTCTTTTCCTATTCCGCTTGCACTGTATTGCTCCGCAACCGAAACTAGATTAGCTGTTTCCATACTAATAAATTCGTCGGTAACAATGATACTTATTTTTGCTGGAAAAGCACTATTAGTGACAACACCATGTTTAAAAATATTTTCAACAAAATGAATAAAAACTAAGGAAGGTACAGGCTGATCACTTACGATTCCCGTAACATCGTACTCTAAAAATAAGGTGTCTTCAAATCTTTTCCGGTGCAGATAAATATAATCTTCAATGAAATTTATTTCTTTAGAAAGTGGCATAAAATCAGTTCCAGCTTCATAGGTTACATACCGCAGTAGTTGGCACAAACGCAGAATGTCTTTGGCAATTTCAGGCTTATCATCAACTAAATCTGTATAAAAAGCATTTAGCGTGTTGAATAAGAAATGTGGCTCTAGCTGCGATTTCAATAAGCTAAGTTCTGCTTTGTTATAATCCAGTTCTAATTTATGAATTCTATGTTGGTTTGTCGCGTACTCGAAGAAAAAATAAACCAAAGTACTATACAAAATTCCTTTTATGGCGTAAATCGAATTATCAAAGGTGTAAAATAAAAATTTTCGTGATTCTTCAAAATAATTGTGCTTTCCAGTAAATTCAAAAAGGAGTACTTCTTCTAATAAGTATCGCACACGTCCAAAAATAACAATCAAGAAAACAACACCAATCGCAAATCTTACATAATGCTTCTTTCCTAATGTATAAGGACACACAAAATAAAAATTAACTGCATAAGTTGTAAAAGTTGCTGTATACATAATGACTCTCATATAATTTAAAGACAACTGAAAGTTACCTAAAAATCGTTCACTCCCTCCATATACATAATCAGAGAAAAGATCCATCAGTACAATTGTGAGTACTACTGCAAGATGAAAGTAACACTGTTTTTTATTTATTTCCATGGGATGAAATTACATATTTTAGTTCGAACTACTATTTATTTTACATGAATACCCAAAATAAAGGTACAAACAAGTCGATTTTTGACAAAAATCATAAAATGATTCGTTTTCATGGTTTTGTGTAGTAGAAAAGCGCAATGGTGTAAAATGATTTTTAGCATCTTTTTAGTCGTATACATTTGCTGACAACAAAACCATACAACATGAAAACAACTATCGCCATTTTATTATTATTCAATATGAGTTTGCTTTTTGCACAAAACAGCAAACTAACCGGAACAATTGTATCAAAAAACAATAAGGAAAAAATTGCATTTGCAACTGTTGCTATTTTTGATGCTACTACCAAGTCGTTTGTTAAATCAACGGCAACCGATGAAAAAGGATACTACGAAATCCAAGTCGCTACTGTAGCTTTCTATGTTCAAATTGAAATATTAGGGTATAAAACCGTCCAATCAAAAACGATTACAAATACCAAAACCGACTTAAATCTCAATTTTGAGTTAGAGGAAGATGCCCTTGCGCTGAACGAGGTAGTTGTAATGCAAAGCAAAAGCCTCATTAAATTAAGCCGAGACAAGATGATTGTAGACATTGTTAAGGCTGGTTTTGGAACTGGAAATGATGGACTTGAAACCTTAAGCAAACTACCTGGCGTACAATTAGACAAAGATGAAAATGTAGTTTTTAGAGGCAGCAATAATCTTCAAATAATGATCGATGGTAAATCCTCGCTGCTAACTGGTGAAGAGCTCAAACAATATTTAAAAACACTAGACGGTGCTAATATTAAAGCTGTAGAAATAATCGCTAATCCATCTGCCAAATATGATGCTGCAGGAAGTGCTGGTATTTTCAATATCGTCCTAAAAAAGTCAGCAGCAACGGGTTTAACAGGAAACCTGAGAACATCCGTAGGTTTTGCTGAATTTATTAAAAACTACAACGGATTTAACCTCTACAACAATACCGAAAAATGGAATCTTAAATTTGGTCTAAACTATGGTTACAACGAGAGCGTGAATCGCCGTACAATCGATCAGACTGTAGTTACACCAGATATTACAACTTTGCTTAAGCAAAAAAATGACTGGTTGCCTGCTACTAATAATTATTCTGGGAATTTTGGAGCCTCGCACCAATTAAATAAAAACATTACTGTTGGTGCTTCGACAAATTACAGTATTTACAAAAGTGACGAAAAAACAAATGGTCGTACCGAAGAATCTGATGATAACGTTTACAAGAGATTTACAATATTAGATACACAAGACGATATTGCAAACACAACCCTAACAGGTACTGTATTTTACAACTTCTCTTCAGATAGTCTAGATACTAAAATTGATGCTCAGCTTAATTATGCTAATTATCAAAACAGTAGTGACCGCCTTACTTCTAACACTTATTTCAATGCCAATACAAACGAAATGTACCGAGATATAGAAGCTGTAAAATATCAAAACCCAACGAACTTTAATATAATCAGTGCAAAAATAGATTTTGAAAAAAAGGTAAATAACACCTTTAACTTCGAGACAGGCACGAAACTAAGCTATGTAAATAATGACTACACTATCGTTTTACAAGATAGAGATGCACAAGGCAATTACACTTTGAACACCAATAGAAGTAATCATTTAGTCTACAAAGAGTCGATTTTATCTGGCTACGGAATTACCAATTTCACTAAAGGTAAATTTGATATTCAAGCAGGCTTACGTGGAGAATACATCAATTACAATGCTACATCCTTGACATCAAACAGTACGAACAAAGACAATTATTTATCGCTTTTTCCTTCGTTCAGCATTAATACAAACCTTGAAAACAATCAGTTTAAGTTGTCCTATAGCCGTCGCATTCAGCGTCCACGCTATTTGTACTTAAATCCATACTATGAATATATTGACACCTACAATGTTTCAGTAGGGAATCCAGAACTAACTCCGCAATTCACAGATGCCTTTGAACTGGTATGGATTAAAAAACAAAAAACATCGGTTTCTTTTTTTGCTAATTTCTCAAAGAACGAAATGTATCAAATTATTGACTACGATAAGGAAACAAAAATTACAACCTTGTTTTATGACAATATTGGAAAATCTAAAAGTATTGGACTGTCATTTAACACAAGCTATTTGCTAAAAAAATGGTGGGATCTGCAATTAAATACTGAGGTTTCATATGGTCAAGCCACATCTGATTTAGAAGGTTACAAATTTAACAATAGCGGTATATCGTACTCCGGAGCGTTAAATCAATCTTTTACTTTAGCAAAAGACTGGAGCGCAGCATGGAATAGCTTTTATAGCAAGAATGGCGATTACGGGAATACAAGCTTCAAACCATCTTACGATATGTCATTTAGCATGAGAAAAGATTTTTTTGACAAAAAATTAAGAATGAATCTTAGCGTACAAAATGTTTTAAGAAAAAGCCAATGGATACAAAGTACGCAACAAGATAATGTCACTACGAATTGGCTAAACCGTTGGGAAACAAGAAAAATAACACTGTCACTAACTTATAATTTTGGTACAGCTAAAAAGAAAGAAGTAAAGGATGCGGATCTTAATGAAGAGCAAAATAGATTGTAATTACCGTAAATAACCTCCAAATCTACAATAAGATCTACCTTTATTTGAAAAGAAATCTATGAATCTGTGGTCTAAAAATAAGTATCTTTGCCAAAATTTTACAATTCATGTTAACAGCAAACGATTTTATCCCTACAACTTATTCTCAAGATATAGAAAGTGGTGAATACCAGTGGAGCGCACCCAGTAATATAGCCCTAGTTAAATATTGGGGGAAAAAAGAGAATCAAATCCCAGCCAATCCATCGGTAAGTTTTACGTTGAATAATTGTAAAACAATTACAAAATTGGTTTTCGCCAAAAAAGATAATAATGATGATTTTTCTTTCGATTTGCTATTTGAAGGAAAACCAAAAGAAGATTTCAAACCAAAAATTCAAAAGTTCTTGGAACGAATAGAAGTTTACCTTCCATTTTTGAAATCGTATCATTTTACAATTGACACTCAAAATACGTTTCCGCATAGTTCTGGAATCGCTTCGTCGGCATCTGGAATGGCAGCTTTGGCAATGAATTTAATGAGTTTAGAAAAAGTACTAAATCCAGCAATGACTGAAGAATACTTTTATCAAAAAGCGTCATTCCTTGCCAGATTGGGATCAGGAAGTGCTTGTCGAAGTGTAAAAGGAAAAGTAGTTGTTTGGGGAAATCAAGCCAATATTCAAGGGAGTTCTGATTTATTTGGAGTTGAATTTCCAAATAAGATACACGATAACTTCAAGAATCACCAAGACACAATTTTACTAGTAGATAAAGGCGAAAAACAAGTTTCGAGCACCGTAGGTCATGATTTAATGCACAACCATCCATATGCCGAAAGACGTTTTGAACAGGCACATGAAAACTTAGACAAACTAATTGCTGTTTTTGAAAGTGGTGATTTGAACGAATTCATTAAAGTGGTGGAGAGTGAAGCCTTAACTTTACATGCTATGATGATGACTTCAATGCCGTATTTCATTTTAATGAAACCCAATACCTTGCAAATTATCAATGCGATTTGGAAATTTAGAAATGAAACCAATATTCCTGTTTGTTTTACTCTAGATGCAGGAGCAAATGTTCATGTATTATATCCCGAAAACGTTAGCGAAACAGTTTTACAATTTATTAAGGACGAATTAGTTGGCTTTTGCCAAAATGGGCAGTACCTTTGTGACGAAATTGGAATTGGGGCTGTATTGAATTAGTCTATTTTTTTGTTTATCTTTATTTTTTTAAAGATTTGAAATTATGGATATTGAGTCTGAAAAATTAGAAATAATTAAATTGTTATTAGATACTAATGACAAGACTATAATTGAGGCAATAAAAAACATTTTCGAATTACAAAAGAGAGTTGTTTGGAACGAATTAACACCTGAGCAACAAGAAAAAATTGACTCTAAAATTCTAGAAGAGAATCGAGGAGATCAAGTAGATTTATAAAAAAAAACAAGAAATAATTACCAACCCCAAATTGTTAATTCTTAAATAAATATGAAAGGACCATTATTTTACTCAAAAATATTACTCTTTGGAGAATACGGAATTATTCGTGACTCTAAGGGTTTGTCTATTCCTTATAATTTTTATAATGGAGCATTGAAAAGAAATGAAAATCCTTCGGCAGAAGCAATTGCATCAAATGCCAGCTTAAACCGTTTTGCTGTGTATCTTGAAGCTTTACAACAAGAACAACCTACTCTTGTAACATTTGACCTAGCTACTTTGAAGCAAGATATCGAAACAGGAATGTACTTTGACTCTAGTATCCCGCAAGGATACGGTGTAGGAAGTAGTGGAGCGCTTGTAGCAGCTATTTACGATAAATATGCGCAAGATAAAATCACTGTTCTTGAAAATTTGACACGTGAAAAACTTTTGCAATTAAAAAATATATTTTCTCAAATGGAGAGTTTTTTCCACGGAAAAAGTTCTGGTTTAGATCCTTTAAACAGCTATTTGAGTATTCCTATTTTAATAAACTCCAAAGACAACATTGAAGCAACTGGAATCCCAAATCAAAGTTTTGACGGGAAAGGAGCTGTATTTCTGCTGGACTCAGGAATTGTAGGAGAAACGGCACCTATGGTTAATATCTTTATGGAGAACCTAAAAGACAAAGGATTCCGTACGATGTTGAAAAATCAGTTTGTAAAATATACTGACGCTTGTGTAGAGAATTTCTTGGGTGGTGACATGAAATCTTTGTTCATGAATACTAAAAAATTATCAAAAGTAGTTTTGAATAACTTCAAACCTATGATTCCAGAGCAATTTCATGCCATTTGGCAAAAAGGAATTGACACCAATGATTATTATTTAAAATTATGTGGTTCTGGTGGAGGCGGTTATATTCTAGGTTTTACCGAAGATTTAGAACGCGCCAAAGCATCTTTACAAGATTATAAATTAGAAGTGGTCTATCAATTCTAATAGAACCTGAAAAATAAATTTAAAGCTTAAAATTCTTTGTGGTTTTAAGCTTTATTATTTTAAAAAAGTATGGCATTAAGCAGAAAGTATAAGCTTTTATTAATGAAGATAGTCAGTTTATTCTCAGTAGTAAGAGGATATAATATCCCTATCATTATACTAGCGCAGTATCTTTCGGCAATTTTTATTCTGGCACCAGAGAAAAGAGCCATTGCTATTCTATTGGATTTTAATTTGTTTTTACTCGTATTTGCATCTGCTATTACCATTGCTTCCGGCTATATTATCAATAATTTTTATGACAGCCAAAAAGATCTAATCAACCGTCCTAACAAATCAATGCTAGACAGATTAGTTAGTCAATCCACAAAACTAAAAGTTTATTTTGCATTAAACTTTTTAGCTGTATTGTTAGCCATATTTGCTTCTTGGCAAGCATTTATATTCTTTTCAGGATACATTTTTCTAATTTGGTTTTACTCTCATAAAATTAAAAAATATGCGGTTGTAGGCAATCTAACTGCTACAGTAATGGCTGTCATTCCATTTTTTGCCATTTTACTGCATTATTATTACAACCTCAGTTTTGAAGAGATTGAAAATTACAAAGGCCATTTTGCTGTAATTTTTGCACATGCTTGCTTTTTATTTTTACTATTACTTATTCGAGAAATGATTAAGGATTTAGAAAATTTAAAAGGAGATTTGGCTAATGATTACCAAACCATCCCAATTCGTTTTGGAGAAACGGTTTCTAAAAAGATAATTACTGTTTTGACACTTTTAACTATTTTTCCAGTTTACGTTTTAGTAGACATCTACGACGTTGGTTATATGGATATTTACTTTTATTGTTGTTTTATTATTCTAATTTTCTTCATACTATACCTGTGGAAATCTAATAAAAAAGAACAGTATTTATTACTTCATAATGTTTTGAAATTCCTAATTGTTGCCGGTGTTTTTTGTATTGTATTGATTAATCCATCTGTATTATGGAATGGTAAAAAGTTATTATTACTTATTTAAAAAATACAATTCAGGAATACCTAATTAACTTGTACTCTTAGCCCCGATTACTTCACATAATATTTATTTAAATTGGAGTTCAGTGAACCTTGTTTACAACGGCATTCTTTTACTTTTTCCTTTAAAAAGTAAAAGATAGAGTGAAAAGCGGGAAAAAGCTCCAAAAAAACGAAACAAAAACCTATTAGATAGATCGTTAGCGTTTTATAATTACCATATATCGATTGTCAACTATATAAATACTATCTTTGCACAAATTATAGAATATTATGAATAATAAGGAAGGCAATAATAAAAAAAGCGGTGCTAGACCAACGAGTTCTAGACCTAGCTCTAATAAGCCAAAACCTGCGATGCAAAAAAGGGCACAAGGGCCTAAAAAAGTAAAGGTAAATACTAAGGTTGCTGAAGTCGTTTCGGATAAAGTAGAGAAAAAACCGAATCAGGCTCCAAAGAGACCTAAGGTAAAAGATGAAATTCGTTTGAATAAATATATCGCAAATTCTGGTGCTTGCTCACGTCGTGATGCTGATATTTACATTCAATCAGGTACTGTTAAAGTAAATGGAATTGCCGTTACCGAAATGGGATATATGGTAAAACCAGGTGACGTCGTTAACTTTGACGGGGTAAAATTAACTCCAGAGAAAAAAGTATACATCTTATTGAACAAGCCTAAAAACTTCACGACAGCTCTTGACGAAGGTCAAGAATTTCGTAATGTTTTGGAACTGGTAAAAGGTTCTACAACTTCAAAAATTGGAGCTGTAGGGAGAATGGATAAAAATACGACTGGTCTATTATTGTTTACCAATGACACAGACATGATTCGTAAATTTACTTTACCTAGTCAAAAATCATCAAAAATTTATCAAGTTTCTCTTGACAAAAACTTAAAATTTGAAGATTTAGAAAAAATCAACAAAGGACTTGTTCTTGATGGACACCGTGTTTTTGTAGAAGACGTAAGTTATATTGAAGGAGAAGCAAAAAGTGAAATAGGTTTAAAACTGAGATCATCAAATGTAAAAGTAGTTCGTTCTATTTTTGAACATTTTAGTTATGATGTTTTAAGAATTGACCGTGTTTCATTTGCAGGTTTGACAAAGAAAAACTTACCAAGAGGAAACTGGAGATTACTTACAGAACAAGAAATTATCAATTTAAAGAACGTTTAATTCTTTATTTTTTTACTCATAAAAATCCCATTCGTGTTTATCGAAATGGGATTTTTTAATAATAGACCTCTATGACACCCGAAAAACTACAATCAATTGCCTTTAAATGGTTTGAGACTTTTAATAATAAAGAATTAGAAAAACTGTTGGCATTATATGATGACGACGCAGTACACTTTAGCCCTAAACTAAAAATACACCAACCAGAGACTAATGGTTTTGTATCAGGGAAAGAGGCTTTACGCCAATGGTGGCAAGGAGCATTTGACCGATTGCCTAGTTTAAACTATAAAGTAACCTCACTTACTGCCAATGGCGATCGTGTTTTTATGGAATACATACGAACAGTAGATAACGAAGAGGAAATGCTTATTGCGGAAGTACTTGATATTAGAAACGATAAAATTGTAGCTTCAAGAGTCTATCACGGATAAAAATGAGACTTCAATTTTAAAAATTATCTTAAATACACGACTTTTAAAACACGCATTAAAAACTTCATGAAATAGTAATATAAAAAAAGACCAGAGGCTAATTTTATATTTATTTTAGCCATTCTAGACAATCGAAAAAAAGTCTTTATGAGTGAAAAAAACTCTTTAAAAGAAATTGGTAAATTATTTTTAAAATTAGGCGTAATTGGCTTTGGAGGTCCTGCAGCTCATATTGCCATGATGCGACAAGAAGTGGTAATAAAAAAACAGTGGCTGAATGAACAACACTTCTTAGACCTTATAGGAGCTACCAGTTTAATTCCTGGTCCCAATAGTACCGAAATGGCTATTCATATTGGTCGTGAAAGAGGAGGTGTAAAAGGATTAATTATTGCTGGCGTATGCTTTATTTTGCCCGCAGTGCTAATCACTGGAGTTTTTGCCTATTTCTACAAAGAATACGGGCAACAACCCGAAGCCCAAGCCTTTTTATACGGAATTAAACCCGCCATTATTGCCATAATTCTAGCTGCCATTTATCCTTTGGCTAAGAAATCAGTAAAAACAAAAGAACTGGCTCTCATTGGAATCCTAACATTGGTTTTATCGCTATTAAAGTGTAATGAAATATACATTTTGTTTGGCGCTGGATTAGTAGCTTTGTTGTATTCTAAAATCAAAAGTCCACAAACATTCAACATAATTCCGCTTACATTATTTCAAGTTACAAAAACGACTATAGTAACAGCAACCAACTGGAATCTATTTTTGATATTTTTAAAAATTGGGGCTATCTTATACGGAAGTGGCTATGTTCTTTTTGCTTTTCTAGATACCGAATTAGTTTCAACTGGCATTATATCCCGAGCAACCTTAGTAGACGCCATAGCAATTGGTCAATTTACGCCTGGACCCGTTTTCTCATCAGTTACTTTCATTGGATATCAAATTAATGGTTTAATAGGCGCTGCTATAGCAACAATAGCCATCTTTATTCCCTCCTTCTTATTTGTAGCTTTGTTAAACCCATTGGTTAAAAAACTTCGGGCTTCACCTTCCATTTCTATTTTTCTTGATGCAGTTAATGTTGCTTCTGTTGCTATTATTGTAGCAATCTGTTGGCAAATGGGCAGCGATTCCATTTTAGACTGGCGCACCTTACTTATCGCCATAACCAGCGTTATAGTAACATTTGGCTTTCCGAAAGTCAATAGTGCCTTTATTGTAATTTATGGCGCACTAGCGGGATATTTATTATTGTTTATGGGGTAAACGAGGATGCATTCATCATAAAGAGTCAAAAACTCAAATATCAACCCCTTTATTCAAAAGTATTTAACAAAAAAAAAGCTTCTCGATTGAGAAGCTTTTTAAGTGCGGATAATAGGACTCGAACCTACACGCCTTGCGGCACCAGATCCTAAGTCTGGCATGTCTACCAATTTCACCATATCCGCGTGTAATTGTGGGTGCAAATATAATCATATCTTCCAACATTCAAAGTAATTTTTCAAAAAAATTTTTATTCAATTTTTTGTACTTTTGAGACTCAATAAAAAACACATAAATGGAAAATATAAAGTCATACGTTCAAGAAAACAAAGATCGTTTTATTAGCGAATTAATTGAATTATTAAAAATACCATCTGTAAGTGCTGACTCTGCCTACTCGCAAGATGTAATAGACACTTCAGAAGCTGTAAAATTAAGTTTGGAAAAAGCGGGTTGCGATAAAGTTGAAATTTGTGAAACAGATGGATATCCAATTGTATATGGTGAAAAAACAATTGACCCTGCATTGCCAACTATCTTAGTGTACGGACATTACGATGTTCAACCAGCAGATCCAATTGAATTATGGACCTCGCCTCCATTCGAGCCTGTTATAAAAACGACCGATATTCATCCTGAAGGAGCCATTTTTGCACGTGGTGCTTGTGATGATAAAGGTCAAATGTACATGCACGTAAAAGCTTTTGAATACATGATTCAAAACAACAACTTGCCATGTAACGTGAAATTCATGATTGAAGGCGAAGAAGAAGTAGGTAGTGTAAACCTAAAAACATTTGTAGAAAACAATACCGAGAAACTAAAAAACGACGTCATTCTTATTTCTGATACAGGAATGATTTCTAATCAACAACCTTCTATCACCACTGGACTTCGTGGTTTAAGCTATGTCGAAGTAGAAATTACAGGGCCAAACCGCGATTTACATTCTGGACTTTATGGAGGTGCCGTTGCAAATCCAATTAATATTTTGGCCAAAATGATTGCGTCCCTTCATGACGAAAACAATCACATTACTATTCCAGGATTTTATGACAATGTAGAAGAGTTGTCACTAGAAGAAAGAGCTGAGATGGCCAAAGCGCCTTTTAGCTTAGAAGATTATAAAAAAGCACTAGACCTAAATGACGTTTATGGTGAAAAAGGATACACAACAAATGAAAGAAATTCCATTCGTCCTACGCTTGACGTAAACGGAATCTGGGGTGGTTATACAGGAGAAGGTGCAAAAACCGTTATCGCAAGCAAGGCTTTTGCCAAAATCTCTATGCGATTAGTTCCTAATCAAGACTGGGAACAAATCACAGAATTGTTTACCAAGCATTTCATTAGCATTGCTCCTGCTGGCGTTACCGTAAAGGTAAAACCGCATCATGGAGGTCAAGGATACGTAACACCTATTGACAGCATAGGTTATAAAGCAGCAAATATGGCTTATACCGAAACTTTTGGAATTCCTGCCATTCCCGTTCGTTCAGGAGGAAGTATTCCTATCGTTGCCTTATTTGAAAAAGAATTAAAAAGCAAAACCATCTTGATGGGATTTGGTTTAGACAGCGATGCCATTCACTCTCCAAACGAGCATTTTGGGATTTTCAATTACTTAAAAGGGATTGAAACCATTCCGTTATTTTACAAATATTTCGTGGAGCTTAGCAAATAAATTATATTTCAATAAACACACAATCCGTTCAGAAATGAGCGGATTTTTTTTTTGGGGCGTTACCCGCCGAAAAAAGCGGGTCAGGCTTTCCGCTGCAATCTTTTTATTTTATGAAAAATAAAATAAAAAGGATTTTCTCTTCAATCCTTAACGCAAAAATAAAACTTTATATTTTAGATAAAAAAATCTATCATATAAACAATAAATCCGTTTCTATTTGAAACGGATTTATCTAACTAAAAATCTAAAAAACTAAAAACTAAAAAACGGCATCGGGTTTATACCCAAAATAAGGCATGGTTTGCTCTTTGAAAACAACACCATATTCTTCTAATTCTTTTAAAATAGGTAAATACACTTCTTTATTTATAGGTAACTGCACACCTGGAGTAGTTATTTTTCCATTCAATATCTGTAAAGTTGCCATAGCCACAGGCAAACCTACTGTTTTAGACATGGCAGTATACGTTTGATCATCTCCAATACATACCATTTTGGAGTCAATTTGTTGTTTTACTCCATTCAATTCATACCCAAATTTATGGTACATCACAATCATGTCTTTATCTTGAGGTTGAAGCGTCCAGCTATCACTTAATATTTTTTCCAAAATCTGGGCAGGAGTAGCATTTTTAAGACCTACAATTTTTTTGTCATTGAACAAATCCAACTCCAATAATTTATCCCACATAATATCATCTTGATCTATTTTTAAAATTAAACGGGTTTTAATTTCAACAGAATCCGTGGGATGATAAGGCAAAAATGCATTGACAAATTGACGATAGCTCATTGTTTCTGAATTTTCCAAAACATAACTATCATCCGTCATTCCCAGCTGCACAAACATATTCCATGCTTTTGAAAAACCTACTTTACGTATCGTTCCTCTATACAATGTAAGTACATCATCTAGTCCATAAACAGATCGGTATTTTAAGGAGTCTCTATTTGAATACGCTTCAAACCGACCGTAGCCTTCTACTTCCAAAAACTCCGTTCTTCGAAATAAATTACAATACGGAATGTATTTATACGCTCCTTCTTGAATAAATTTAGCAGCACCACCTTGTCCAGCCAGAACCACATTACGAGGTGCCCAGGTAAATTTATAATTCCAACGATTCGTATCTGATTCTGGTGCTACTAAGCCACCACAAAAAGACTCAAACAATAACATTTTACCACCACGTTCTTTAATTTCATCAATCACTTTCATGGCGCTCATGTGGTCTATCCCAGGATCAAGACCAATTTCATTCATAAAAATAAGATTATTTTCTTTGGCTGCAGCATCCAATTCCTGCATGGCATCACTAACATAAGAAGCGGTAACCAAACTCTTTTTACATAGAATACAATCTCTAGCCACTTCTATATGTAAATGAGCAGGTAACATCGAAATTACTATATCTGCTTTTTCTATGGCCTCTTTCCTTTGACTAGCATTAAAAATGTCCAAAGCAATTGCCGTAGCATTAGGATGATTATTCGTTTTCTTTTGTGCTAAATCCAACGCTATATCACCAATGACAAGATGCAAGTTTTCTTTCTCGGATTTATTTAAAAGATATTGTATCAATGAAGATGCCGATCTACCTGCACCAATAATTAAAATTTGTCTCATGATTATAAAAATATAACACAAACATACGAAAATGTTGTATTTATAACAAACACTTATTGCGTAAAAAATTAAAATAAAATACATAAAAAAGTATCCGAAAATTTCTTTTAGTTTGGCGATTTATGAAATACTTTTACATAAAATTTAAAAATAATGAATAAAAAAATAATTTCAACGGGAGCCCTTTTGGGTATGATAGCAATTATATTAGGTGCTTTTGGCGCTCATGCCCTAAAAAAAATACTATCAGCAGATCATCTTATCACTTTTGAAACCGGTGTACGCTATCAAATGTACCACGCCCTATTTTTAATCTTAATTGGGACCCTAATTGAACTAAGCGAAAAAACCAAAAGAATAATTTACAATTTGGTGATTTCTGGCGTTGTTTTATTCTCAGGTTCCATTTATTTATTAGCTACAAACGAACTTACTCCTTTTGATTTTAAAAGTATTGGTTTCATAACTCCCATCGGCGGACTCCTATTAATACTGGGCTGGGGTGTCTTATTAATGAATATTATCAATAAAAAATCATAAAATTAAGATAATCAAATCGTATCTTAAATATATGTTCTACTTTTGCAAATAATAAATTAAACTACACAATACATAATTTTATGAATAATAACACACCGTTTACGCAATCGATTTCGCTAAAAAACTTAGGAATCGAAAACGCAAAGATTCATTATCAATTATCAGCCAACGAATTACATGAAATGACCTTAGCTTTAGGCCAAGGAATTGAAAATTCAACAGGAGCTTTAGCCATTAACACTGGAGAATTTACAGGACGCTCTCCTGAAGACCGATTTATTGTAAAAGACAGCATCACTGAGAATCAAGTTTGGTGGGGAAAAGTCAACATCCCTTTTGAGCCAACTGCGTTTGATGCTTTGTATAAAAAGGTCACAACGTATTTATCTAACAAGGAAGTTTTTGTAAGAGATTCTTATGTATGTGCAGACCCCAATTACCGTTTAAATGTAAGAGTAGTTACTGAAACACCTTGGGCCAATTTATTTTGCTACAACATGTTTTTAAGACCTGAAGAGCAAGAGTTAGAAAATTTTAAACTAGAATGGACCGTAATATGTGTTCCTGAATTTATAGCTGATCCAGCTACTGATGGAACTCGTCAAAGTAATTTTGCGATTTTAAATTTTACAAAAAAAATAGTACTTATAGGAGGAACTGGATATACTGGAGAAATGAAAAAAGGTATTTTCTCCGCATTGAATTTCATTCTCCCTGTAGATAAAAACACATTACCTATGCACTGTAGTGCTAACGTAGGTGATAATGGCGACACCGCTATTTTCTTTGGTTTATCTGGGACAGGTAAAACTACGTTATCTGCAGATCCAAAAAGAAAATTAATTGGGGATGATGAACACGGTTGGACTAGCGAAAACACAGTTTTTAATTTTGAAGGAGGTTGCTATGCCAAAGTAGTCAACTTATCCGAAGAAAATGAACCTGATATTTTTAGAGCCATTCGTAAAGGGGCTATCTTAGAAAATGTGGTTTTCAAAAAAGGAACAAATGAAGTTGATTACAAAGATGTTTCCATCACTCCTAATACAAGAGTAAGTTACCCTATTTATCATATTGATAATATCCAACCAGGATCAATAGGTAAAAACCCTAAAAACATCTTCTTCTTAACAGCGGATTCTTTTGGAATCTTACCTCCTATTTCAAGATTAACACCAGGACAGGCTGCATACCATTTTATCTCTGGATATACTGCTAAAGTAGCTGGAACCGAAGCTGGTGTAACGGAACCTCAGCCTAATTTTTCGGCTTGTTTTGGAGCGCCTTTTATGCCTTTGCATCCTACTAAATATGCAGAAATGTTAAGTAAGAAAATACAAGATGCTAATGTGAAAGTATGGTTAATCAATACTGGCTGGACAGGTGGCGCATACGGAACTGGTAGCCGCATGAAACTGAAATATACTCGCGAGATGATTACTGCCGCTCTTAATGGAGAACTAGACGCAGTCGATTATAGAAATCATGTTGTTTTTGGAATTGCAATTCCTCAATCTTGCCCTAATGTGCCTAGCGAAATATTAAACCCTAGAAACACATGGGAAGACAAAGATTTATACGATAAAAAAGCAATTGAATTGGGACAAAAATTCAAAGCTAATTTTGCCAAATTTGAAGAATTTGCCAATGCCGAAATTATGGCTGGCGCACCCCAAATATAAGTTAATTTTTAATTCAAAATTAAAAAGAGCTGTTCTTAGGAACGGCTCTTTTTTGTTTTACAAAAGTCCCTAACCAAAAACTAATCAGTGAATTATACCAAAATAGTTTTTTTGGCGTTACATTTGCAGTCATCAATCAATCAAATTAATCAATCATGTTAAAACAATTTTTTATTGTTTGCTCTGGGGCAGACAAAAACATCCTAGAAGGATGCTCAGAAGGAGAACAAACCAAATATGTAGGTATTGGTGCTACTGTTTTCTTTACAGCCGTAATGGCATTTATTGCAAGTACTTATGCTTTATTTACTGTTTTTGACAATGTATATCCTGCACTAATTTTTGGATTAGTCTGGAGCTTACTAATCTTCAACCTGGATCGTTTTATTGTTTCTACTATTCGAAAAAGAGACAAAATAGGCAGTGAATTTCTTCAAGCGACACCTCGAATTATTCTGGCGATTATCATTGCGATTGTAATATCTAAACCTTTAGAAATTAAAATATTTGAAAAAGAAATCAATACCGTTTTATTGAAAGAGAAAAATGCTATGGCACTTGAAAATAAAAAAGAAGTAGCTAATTACTTTAAATCGGATTTAGACAAAAACAAATCAGAAATCCAACGTTTAAAATTAGAAATAACCAACAAAGAAAAAGAAGTTAACAGCTATTACGAAACTTACATTGCAGAAGCCGAAGGAACTGCTGGAACTAAAAAACTAGGTAAAGGCCCCGTTTTTAAAGAGAAGATTGCCAAACACGATCTAGCAAAAAAAGAATTAGATACTTTGCAAAAAAACAATATGGCCAAAATTGCTGTATTAGATAAAACTACCAAAACACTTCAAACTGATTTAGATAAAAAAGTTACCGAAACCCAACCCATTATTGATGGATTTGATGGTTTAATGGCCCGAATTAATGCTTTGGATAAACTACCTTGGATTCCTTCTTTCTTTATCATGTTATTATTTCTAGCTATCGAGACCTCTCCTATTATTGCTAAACTACTGTCACCAAAAGGAGAATATGATTTTAAACTAGAAGATTTAGAAACGGCACTAAAAGCTACCTTAGAACAAGACAAATACCAACGCAGTCTGTTGGTTAAAACAAGCGCATCCATGCATGACAAAGTATATGAAGATATTGCTCAGGATAAAAATCTCTATAATTTACAGCGAAAAAACACAACTGATTTATTAGAATTACAATCTAATAACTTTGTAGAAAAGCAAAAACGCACTTTATAACAAAACAAAACCCGACAATTTAAAAGTTGTCGGGTTTCGTTTTTATTTCCATTTTAAGAACATTACATATGACTTAAAATTTCTTTTTTATAGTTATCATATTCGCCTTGAAGAATCAAACCATTATCTAAAAGTTTTTTGTAATTCTGTAGTTTTTCAAACAACTCATCTTGTGACAACTCACTTAAGGTTTTGTCTTTTGAAGTTTCATTATAATGTTGATTGTCAGTACTGAAATCAGGTTGAGAAACGGGAATTATTTCAGCATAATTAGTCACCTCTTCTGTTTCCATTTCTTCAATTTCTTCCACTTCTTCAACAGGTTGCGCTTCAAGAATTTCTTCCGCAACACCACTAGTATTTATAGTATTCCCTGTTTTTATAAGGTCCATTTGCTCTTTGGCAAAAGTATATAATTTTCTAGCCTGTGTTTTTGGGATATAATCGATTGAAATAGTCAATTCACTTTTGGTCGAAAATGAAAATTCAGAACCTAAAATATTTTCTTTCACAAAAGCGGCAGCCACATCTTCCCAGTCATAATCAATAAAATCCATAGACAATCCTAGATTTTTAGGTTTGCATAAAATAATTCGCTTATTGGTTAAAACGATACTATCTGGAAACACCGTAATAGCTGGTTTTTTTTGAACACCTATATACCCTATTTCTTCATTTTTCATCAATAAGTCATTCAGCTTTGAAGTGATTTTTTCGATAGCTTTAGGATCTTGTTCCTCGTTTAAAAATTTCTTGATTTGTTCTTTCATTTTAAGCTGAATTTATTTCCAATTTGTTCTTGGATATTGAATGTATTTCATCATCCAGAAAATCCAATGCAAAAGTAATACCTAATTCTATATTTCCGTAATTTCATTCAGGAATTTCTTCGTTAAAGTTATGTGAACCAAACATTTTAAATAAAAAAAGAAAGGTTGTACTATTTAAAGCACAACCTCTTTGAAATAACCCTAAAATATATGTAATCTAATTTTTAATTATAATAAAAAGCAATTTGACCAATTTGACCTACAATTTTAAACGAATCTTTAAACGAAAGTTTAGAACCATCCATATGTACCCATCTATTTAAAGGCTGTTCACATATTAAATCTATTGCTCCTTGTTTCCCGTAAATCTTTTTCATTCTCATGAAAATTTCTACATCAAACAACCATTTAGTCAAGAACTTTTTTTGGAATGTTTTTTCAACAATCTCTTTGTGCATGATTTTAGCACCACATTGTGTGTCTTTAAAATCCATTCCTAACGTTTTTCTAATAATAAAATTAATCCCCTGACTAATAATTTTTCTAGCCGATTCTTTTGCGATATCAGCTCCCATTCTGTTGATACGGGAACCACTAACTATTTTATATTTAGAATTTGAAATTGTATTCACTAACTCTTGGAAATCATCAAAATTTGTCGACAAATCTGCATCAAGAAATCCAATGTAGTTGTATTGACTGTCTTTTGCCAAATGCAACATCCCCAATCTAACTGCTTCGGCTTTTCCACCATTTTTTTCACAATTATAAATACTTATTCTGTCCTCATTCCCTTTACATAATTCTTGTAACACTCCAAGCGTATTGTCCTTACTTCCATCATTTACAAAACACAAATGGTATCCTAAATTAGAATGAACAAATTTCTTAAATTCTTCACTTGATAATCTTTCTTCTTCATTGTAACATGGAATTACAACACCTATACAGTTGTTTTGAATCAACCTATTGCTATTATCAACAGCTACAACATTATTTGATCCAATTAATCTTTTTACTCTTGCTCCAATTTCATTTAAGCTTAATGGTTTTTTCATATAATCTGAAACTCCCAATTCAAACCCTTTTAAAATAACCTCTTCATCATTATTTCCAGATAAAATCATAACTGGTGTGTCGTGTTTTTTTACTTGTTTAATGTATTTCACAATTTCCAATCCTGATGCTTTATCGTTCACACTAAAAGGCTGATTCGTATCTATTGAATTAGTTAAAACAGGCATGTTAATATCTGCAATTACAAGATTCGGTTGAAATTCATCATAGGCAATGATTGCATTAAAAACGTTATTAGCACTTTTAACTTCATATCCTAAATCTGTTAGACATTTGCTTAAAGAAAGGATAACTAATTCTTGATCGTCGATTACTAATATTTTCATGGTGTTGTGTTTTTCATTGTTATTTCTATACAAATATATTTCGAAACCCTTGTTTATTTTTATAAATTAGACCAGTGGAGGTGAATGGTACGACGAATGGATAAATGATGTAGATATTATAAATTCTACTGTGTATTGTTTATTTCCTATATTTACAATTATGATACTAAGTCAGCTTTAAGTGGAGGAAAAAACTAACAAATATTTAATCGTTGCGCTATTGATAGGAGTCGTATTTCACTCCAGTGCTATTTTCTTTACTTTAGAAAATACATACGACGCTTTAATACATCTGTTTTTTGCTAACCATTATGCTCATAGTTGGTTTGAACCTTGGAATTACAGTTGGTACACTGGCTTTACAGTTATGGGTTATCCCCCATTAGTTCACCAAGCTATTGCATTATTATCTTTAATAGGTGGTTTGAAATTTGGGATGTTTGCCGTTGCAATAATTGGTGTAATCCTATTTATAACTGGTGCGTACCGCTTTTCTTTGCTCCTCACTGGAAATAGAAACGTTGCCGGATATACGGCACTAGTAGCTGTGTTTTCATCTTCATTTGTAGAAACATTACATATATTCGGTCAATTACCTAGTGTGATAGCCATGTCGCTATTAATGCACTCTTTCCCCGAAATATATCTTTGGTTAAAAACAGGTAGATTAAAATACTTTTTTACTTCATTGTCGCTTCTTGCAGTAACCATATGTTCCCATCATGTTACCCCTATTTTTGGAATGGTATTTTTTATTTTCCCATTAATAGGTATGGTCATTATGGATGTTTCTAGAGAAAAAACAGCCAATTATAAAGACATCACTTTTAAAATATTTTTCCAATCTTTCCTCCGTTTATTTAAAAGAATAGTCTCTTTTGGCGGTGCTTCTTTGATTTTAATTATAGTATGTATTTTACCCTATTGGATTAATTCAAAGAAAAACCCAATAACCCAAGTTCCTATTCCTCATGGAAGCAGGGATAATTTTCTAGAGGTAACTTCTTCCGGTTTGATGTTTTTTTTAATTCCTTGGGGAATTTTATTATTCTTTTTACCGTATCTTTTTTATCGCTTTTATAGTAAACGGTATTTGTTTTTTGGCTTGTCATTAACTTTATTATTAATATTAGGGACGGGTGGTACAACACCAATTCCATTAATGGTATTAGGTGAAAATGCATTTAACATACTTACTCTTGACCGCTTTACGTTATGGGCATCTATTATGTGTTTACCCTTATTTGGTGAATTCATATATCGTTTTGTTGAAGGGGACTTGAAAGATGCAATGCAAGCGCGCTTTGGACTCGTTTACCATAGAATCATTGGTGGTTTTATTGCAGGTACCTTTCTAACCATGGCTGTTTTTACAATTACATTAGGATACTTTAGACCGTTTCAGCCCCAAAAGATAAATACATTACCCATTATCAATTTCCTAAATCAAGACCAGCATGATCAATGGCGGTATTTACCATTGGGTTTTGGAGATCAAATGGCCACTTTATCTTATCAAACCAAAGCGTTAACCGTTGACGGTAATTACCACTCGGCAAGGAGACTTCCTGAATTGACATCTAGAGCTGTAGAACGCCTAGAAAATTCAAAATTTAGAGGACTGGAAGGGCTAGGTTCCCTACAACAATTCTTGACCGTTCCTGAAAAATACAATTTAAAATATGTCTTTTCGAATGATAAGTTTTACGACCCCATATTGTATTTCTGTGGTTGGCATCGTTTGTCACAGTTGGAAAATGGGATTATGGTTTGGGAAAAATTGAATGTCCCTCCCTTATCAAAAATACTTCCATATGAGGATGTTCCATTATATCAAAAATTAATGTGGGGAATTATCCCAATGTTAACTGTTGTGATAGCATTTGTATTAAACATACAAATGATGTTTTACAAAACCCTTAAACTAAAAGTTATTGAGAAACCTCAGTTTTTATCACTAGGCATTTCATACACCAAATTCTCCAATCGATTAATATCTTATTTACATGTATGGGCAGCCCTTTTATTGTTGATTATCGGTTATTTTATCTACCAGTTCTATATCAATACGGCTTACCAAATAAGCCCAAAAAACGTAGTACGCTCCTATTATGATGCCATTGATTTTAAAGAATTCGAAAAGGCCTATTCCTTTATCAGTCCTGAAAGTAAATTGACGGTATCTCAATTTATGTTAGAAACATCAGTAGCCGATGGAATCCTAAACTCCTATGCAAAACTGGACGCCATAGAAGTAAAAATAATGGCACAAACCGAAAACGAAGCCATCTTGCTTGCCAAAACAAAATGGATTACTCCACTAGAGATTATAAATAAAGAGTACCGCCATGATGTCGTAAAAATAAATGGGAAATGGTACATAAAACCTAAAAAACTAGACTTAGATATCCCACCAAACCAGTTTTTATCCTCTAATACTACTGAATTCTTTAAGCACGGTCGAAGAGTTATATCTACTCAGCAAACCTATCATGATGATGTTTTAAAACAACCTGTACTTGAAATCCTTTCGGCAAATCTAATCCAGCTTGACAAACAATATATCGTAATTGGCGAAGTCCAAAACGTAGACAACGTACCCGCCGATGTTGTTTTGAAAGCAACTTTATATGATAAATTAGATAAAAAGCTAGCCTCTTTTAATGCCAAATTTGTAATCAAACACAAATTGATGCCTAAAGAAATAACCAGCTTTAAAGTTAATTTTGAAGAAACAGCTTGGTTAAAAATGACCGATGTAAAACCTACCACTTTTAATCCAAATGAGTTTACTCCATTAGAAATAAAACGAAACCCTGTAAACTTCAATATTCAATGTGCTGGAAATGTTGCCATTACTGACTTATACACTCAAGTGGCCTTATCTGATTTTGAAATAAGTAACAACAAAATCAAAGGGACATTGTTTAATTATGGCATTCAAGAAGTAACCATTCCCGGATTATTAATCTCCTATTACAACAGTGACAAAAAATTGATTTATGTAGATCATTTTTTTATTCGTGAAGGAGTTAGAGTGCAACGCAAACAATATTTTGAATATAATTTATTAAATTTAGAGAGATTAACTCTTATTCAGTCTTCTTTAAAGAACTGTTTTGTCAATGGATTACCAAATGATGTTATTGCGAAAGAAGTTGTTCCTAATAGACGATTGGATCAAGAAGGAGAACAACTCCAAAAAGTAAATGGAAAAGGATTTAGCTATATAAAAGTAGAAATCAATAATTATATTGGAAATCCAAAATAATGAAGAAAACAATATACATCGTACTTTCCTTCGCTCTTTTGCTTTTATTCGCATTTGAGACGGCTGCTTTTATTGCAAAAGAAAATACTATTTATTTGAGCTCAACAAATAAAGTATTTGTTGCTGGAGACAATATGAAACTAACCTTTTCTTCAACATCAAAAACGACTATACCACAACTTTTCATCATTCATTCGTATGGAAAAACTATTATAGATGGAAAAAATTCTAATGGGAAAATCACCTTTACAATTCCTACAGTTTACACAAAAAAAACAGGAACTGTTTCTTGGTTTTTAATAGACAACGAAAAAACAGTTACAAACGGTACATTTGAAATAATTCCAAATGAAAAAACCAAAACTCAGATGGAAAATTATCTGGGCCCAAGAAGTATCTTGGCTGGTGGAAAGGAATTTACAATGATGGTTGCAGTTCCTACTGACGGATTTGACAATCCAAAATTAGAAAATACGCCCGTGGTTATAAAACATCAATTTTTAAACAATGTAACTACCATTTCAAAAAATACAAAAGACTTTATAATTTGGGAAAATATATATTCGAATACTCAATCAGGACAAATTCTGGCTTCTACAGCCTGTAAAAAAACGGTCACTAAAGAAATAGAAACCGAAGTCTATCCAAATATAGCCACTGATTTTTCAATTTATTATACCAGAAATCACGATTATGCAGATGGCAATCAAATTACAACTCTAACTACTTCACTGATTAAAGATGCGTACAACAATACTGTAAGTGATGGAACTATGGTCGTTTTTCACATTACTACCAAAAACAATATGGCGTTAAAAACCTTTGGCACCACTATAAACGGAATTGCTTCAGGACAAATCCTTCATCCAGACCATCCAGACCATTATAGCGTAAAAGGATATATCACAGGAATTGCAAAAAGTAACATTTTGGAAATTGATTACAAACCCATACTTTCTGACTTTACATATTCTTTTTCTGATTATAATCGAAAACTTACAGTCGGGCCATTAAACAGCTTTATGGGACAATTAGTACCCGATGGAATTAAAGTAGTTCTAAAAATATTCCATGATAATCAATTAATCAGCAGTTTACAAGAAGACAGCTCAAAAGGAATGGTACAATTTTATATTCCTTCGGACTTTTATAAAGAAAAAAACTATCGCTTTGAAATTCAAACTCTAGGTATTATTAAAAAAACTGAAACTAAAAATTATGTCTATAATAAATAACCGAAGCGTTTATAGGACTATTCTAATTGTCTCCTTTATTTTATTGAACCTTTTATTATTACTAGGAATCAATAAGACCTTGATATTTTTAAATACAGGTGCCGAGAGAATTTCAATGCTCCATTTAGAAAAAGAAACCATTAATACGTATTTACCAAAAACAATATGGGAAACTGTTACAAATGTGGGTAGAGCAATGGAGGCCAACACACTTAAAGAGGTAGAAAAAGATTATCTTTTTTCATGGGTTGTTAAAAACAAATCTTTTAAAGACAACACTAAAGAAGGCATTGAAGATTATTATACCCAAAATACCCGTGCCAATCTATACAACACCATCAATTACAATAAAAAAAATAAAATCACTATTGAGAGCACTACATTAGAGCATCATCCCACATTAGAATTTTATAGTGCAGACGGGCAGCTAGTCGTTTTTACGGATAAAAATGTAGTCGAATTTCAAAAAATTTACCAACAAGATAAACTAATTACTACTGTTGAAGATACAGCGACTTATAAGGTAATGATGCTTCTTGAAGATGGGTTTTGGAGAGTGAGGCATATGCAAAAAATGGAAAAAGAAACTTTAGCTGCAGATACTATAAAATCGCATCCTACTTATACAATTCAAGGTAAAAACATGCTCAAAGACAAAGTCAATTATACGATTAAAGGAATTAATTATTACCCAAAAAATTCGGCTTGGGATACTTTTGGACCACTATTTAACATCGATACCATTGCTAAAGATTTTGACATTATCAAGAAAGCAAAACTTAATTCCATTCGGATTTTCATACAGTATGATGACTTTGGCAAAGCCGATGTAAAACAAGAAAAATTAGACAAGCTAAAAAAGATATTAGATTTGGCTGAATCCAAAAATTTGGCTGTAATCGTTACTCTTTTTGACTTTTATAGCGATTACACGTTAGAAAACTGGACGTTAACCCACCGTCATGCCGAAAAAATAGTTTCCACATTCAAGAATCACAAAGCTATTTTGGCCTGGGATTTAAAAAACGAACCCAATCTGGATTTTGAAAACAGAGACAAGGATAATGTACTCAACTGGTTGAACCATATGGTTGCTGTCATTAAAAAATTTGACCCTAATCATTTAGTAACTATTGGTTGGTCTAATGCCTACGAAGCAACACATTTATCCAATAAAGTAGATTTTGTATCCTACCACTTTTATAATGCAATCGAGGATTTTGAAAAAGAAAATACTACCTTAGAAAAAGCAGTAAAAAAACCAGTAGTAATTCAAGAGTTTGGTGTTCCTTCTTATAATGGCATATGGAATTTAAGAGGATATAGTGAAGCAGATCAAGCGCAATACCATAAAAAAATGCAAGCCTTATTCAAAAAGAACAAGCTTGCATTTATGTCGTGGACTTTATATGATTTTCCTCAAGTTCCAAGTCAAGTGGCTGGGAAATGGCCTTGGCAAAAAATCAGACAGAAAAAATTTGGTTTCTTAGATAGTAAAGGAAATAAAAAACCATCCTTTTTATATATTACTTACTAATTGTCCTTCTAATTTACTGTATTCAATTTGTCTGAAGCTTTCCATGTACATTCCAACAATTTTATCCATTGATAAGGCGCTTGCGGCTCTATAATTGGTTTTGGCCAGTTGCACTCTGTACTCATCATTATTAAGAATGGCTGAAATGGCTTTTGCTAATGACTCTGCGCACTCTGGATTGAAAAACTCACCATTATACCCTTCTTCTTTAACTAATAGACTTAAATCCCCTAAATCTGGCATTACAACCGCTTTACCATAACTTCCTGCTTGGTGCAATACTCCAGAACTTCCTGTAGTTGAAGTATAAGGAAATACTACCATCGTACTGTCATTAAAAATATTTTGAACCTCATTTTCTTCTACATACCCTGTAAATGTAATCCCAGAAACATGTGCATATTTTTCTTGTACTTGTTCTAAATAACCTGGAGTGTTAGGACTATTTGTCCCCGCAATCACAATTTCGATCGCTTCAGTTGATTTTTTTCTGATGATTTCAATGGCTTCAATTAAAATTTCTACTTTTTTATACGTTCCAAATTTTCCAAAAGCCATAACTTTTTTAGGTCCAGCTGGTAATTTAAAATTAGGTGTTTGTGGTTTTTCAAAAGAACCATGAGGAATCAATGATACGTTTTCACTTTTATATTTATCTCCTAACACATCAACGTATTTACTGATCGTAACGGCAACAATATCTGCTTTAAGGATGCATTTAGTTAGGTTAGTCCCAATGAAGTTGTAGATTTTTGAAGCTAATTTATTCTTGGTAAAACCAGCACTTTCTAAATCTACTTGTTCTAATATGTTATGCAATAAAACAACTGTATTACATCCTAATAATTTTAAAAACATAGGAATTAACAATCCCATTGCTGCAGGGATTTTTTTATCACCAAATTTTACAAACTGCAAATTGAATAAAACAGCATCTGGTTTTTCTTTTAATACCGTTTTGATAATGGTAAAGAAGTTAAAATAACTATTAAAAGACCAACAGTCTTTAACATTAACTTTATTACTATTTTCAAAATCCAATTGTTTTGGTTCTTTTGTTTTATCTGTTATTAAAACCAATTCCGATACATCTTCATTCTGTACAAAATTCTTCACTAAGTGATATCCATATTCATTTAAGGTTACTTTACTTGGTGGAAACGACGTTATAATAGCTACTTTCATATTTGTTCTGTTTTTAATTACAGTACGAATATCTTTATTTTACAAGGGCTATTTTTTAATTTTCGGTGAATGGAAACTTAGCGTAGACGAACATTCTTTTTGTTCTGATAAAAGAAAAACGATAATTGGGAAAACAACAGGATAACCATAGCAATGATTTGTACATGAACCACTTGTTCTAGTGAGTCATGGAAAAATACAATCAACCCAATTTGAGTTAATCCTATTATTGCCGAAACTACAACTGGAATGTATTGATTTATAGATAAAAAATAATAGGCAAAAATATTAGCTATGGCAAAAATTGAAGTAGCCAAAGCGTATTTCCATAATAAGAAGGCTATAGAAAGGTATTCTTTTCCAAACATTAAGTTCACTACCGTTTCTGGAAAAAGAAAAGTGACCAAAACAATTACAGTAGATAAAACAGCAATATAAGATACATATTTCATTAAGAGAGGTTGGGTTTCCTTTCCGTCCTTTTTTAGTTGAATTACTTTGGGCAATAACAACATCACAAACATCCAAGCGACAAAGTAAACGACCCTACCTATTAATGCCAATGAAGCATAATATCCTGCCTGCTCATTATCAAAATAGTGTTTTACAAGTATGATGTCACTGTTGTTGATAATGATTTGTGTTAGTTCATAAAAAGCAGTTAACATGAAAAAAGTAAAAACCCCTTTACTATCAATTAAATCATCTGCAGAAACCAACTCTTTCTTAATTTTTAAATCTCCTACAATATTTTTTTGAAAAGGATAAAGCCCAAAAACAAATGATACCGAAATTCCTGTTGCTACTATGATAGAAGGTGGAAAATCAGGAAATAATAAAATAGCCGCGATGGTAAGCAATAATCGGCTAGCCATTTCGGTTTGATAGGTAAAAGCTAGTTTGTTCATTACATTTTGGCCTTGATACAATCCCCTATTGATACTCATTAAAAAATAAAGAGGAATTCCAAAACTAAAAATCACGAACATTGTTGCAGTTTTAGTATGAAATAATTCTTGCAGTTCTTTATTAAAAACAAATATTAAAACACCTATACATACCCCTGTCAAAGCTGCATATTTTGTAATGCTCTGTGTAAATAAGGACAGTTTTTTATCTTTATATAAAACGGCATACTTGGCCGAAACGATTTGAAAAGTCATTCCCACAAAGGATAAAATCAATAAAAAAGTGATTAAAATAGCTGCATCTGAGAAAGCGGCTGGTCCTAGTATACGGCCTAACAATAAATTATATAGATAATTCCCCCCGTTTACAAAAAGAATTGTAACCATAAAGAGTTGTTCTGGACTTAATTTTCTTGGGATAGCAGGAATTGTAAAAGAAGCTATTTTCATTTCTATTAATTTTTTAAAAATTACAAAAAATATTAAAGCAAAATATCATTTAAATTTAATGAAGTAAAGAGGTCACTTACTTTTTTGTTTTCCATCCCTACGATATAAAACATCTTGTCATTTCCCCAAGCATTATTATATAATGATTCTATGCTTTTTACAGCCTCACTATCAATTTCTAAAACTTTATTTAAAGAAATAACAATCCCCTTCGAGAAGTTCAACAAAGTCTCAATATGGCTTTTTAGAGCATTACCATTTTGCGAAACTAACGTCCCATTGATTTCATAAACTCCTGCATTGTATGTGATTTGAATTGCCATCTTATTTGTGTTTATTTGTTAATACTGACGCAAATATCTTTCGAATTCACATGAAAGCATTTAATTCTTCGATGAATGGCAAGTTGCTGTAGGTGAAATATCACAGCTTTATACTTAACTTGCATCTATATAAATCAAGAATCAAAACGAATGAAAATATTAAAACAAACAATCTTTTTTCTGCTCCTTATTTTAAGTAATGTAACAAACGCTCAAGATATGAGTAAAGGGTTCAGTAATCTGGAAAAAGGGGAATTTGCTCAAGCGGAAGTATTCTTCAAAAACATTTTAAAAGACTATCCTCAAAACAAAACCGCTCGCTTGTGTTATGCTAGAGCAATTGGTCTTAATAAACAAGCCGAAAAAGCCTTAGATCTATTTATAGATTTAAAAAAAGAAAATCCTGGCGATCTGGAAATTGAACTCAATTATGCTGAAGCCTTACTTTGGAACAAAAAATTTGATGAAGCTAAAGTCTTTTACACTGCTCTTGTAGCAAAAAACCCAACTAGTTTTGTAGCTCACCTTGGGTTTGCAAATACATTATCGAATCTAAAAGAATTCAAAGAAGCTTTAATCAATGTTAATAAAGCATTAGAATTATCTCCTGCCAATCCTGGCGCTTTGATTTCAAGAAAATACATTAAATTAGGATATGCCAATCAAAAAGTAAATGAAAAAAGCTACACAGAGGCCGATGCATTTTACGATGAAATCTTAGTGGACTTTCCTAATGATAAAGAAACCTTGTTAAATAAAGCCAACTTATATTTAATCACCAAAAACATCACAAAGGGAAAAGAAACGTATAATATAATTGCTAAAAACGACCCTATTATTGCATTAAATGGATTGTCTTTAATTGAACATATTGACGGAAAAGACAAACAAGCGTTGACACTGGCTCAAGAAGCAATTCAAAAAGCACAAAATACAAATGACGAAACCATAAAAAAACAAACACAAGAGCGTTATGTACAAGCGTTAATATGGAATAAAAAATACACTTTGGCCGAAGCCAAAATAAACGAACTGAACACCAAGTATGCCAATGAAAATTGGTTATTAGCACTTTCAGCAACTTTAGCAATATACCGCAGTGACTTTAAAGACAGTATAAAATACTATTCAACAATTTTAGAAAACGACTCCAAATCATTTGATGGAAATCTAGGAATTGCTAATGCTTATTATGCTTCAGGAGAAGTTTCAAATGCAGTTGCTGCCGCAAATACAACATTGGAGATTTTTAAAAACCAAAATGACGCCATGAATTTCATGAAGAAAATCAACCAAGAATTCACACCCTATCTTGAAGAAAAATTAAGTTACTCATTTGATAACGGCGACAATACAGCAAAAGCAACCAGAACATTAATTTCACTTCCATTATCTACAAAACTTACCATAAATACAACATACCAATATCGCGAAACGGAAAACACAACAACTAAGGTAAGCGCAAAAACCAACGATTTTCTATTGGGAATTGATTATAAATTCCTACCTAAAATCAGTTATACTTTGGATGCTGGGGTAACCTCAGCCAACTCAAATACGACTAAATACAATCAATTATTGATCAATACTTATTTTAAAATCAAACCTTTTAAATTACAAGATTTAGAAATTGGGTATAAAAGAGAAGTTCAAAATTTCAACTCGGATTTGATTGACAAACAAATTGCTGCCAATAACTATTATTTTAACTATAACATGGGGACCAATTTTAATTTTGGTTGGTTTACCCAATATTTCTATACTTCACAAACGGATAACAATACAAGAAACCTTTTGTTTACTTCTTTCTATTATAATTTCATGTCTAAACCTGTGTTGAAAGGGGGACTTAACTATCAATATATTGCTTTCAAAAACCAAGTTCCAACGGATTATTTTAGTCCAAAGAAATTCAATGCTGTAGAACTTTTTTTAGAAATACTAAAAGACGAAAAAATTGTAGAAGCAAAGTCGTGGTTCTATAATGCCAATGTGGCTACAGGTTTTCAATTTATTGAAGACAATAGTAAGCAATGGACATACAGAGTACAAGCAAAATTTGGTTATAAATTCTCAGATCGATTATTGACTAACATTTATGGAACCCGAAGTAATATTGCCTCCACTACAGCCGCTGGATTTACCTTTAATGAAATTGGATTGCGATTAAAATGGAGTTTGTTTGACAAGCCTATTTTTAAATTAAATTAAAACAGAGCCACATAATAAAAAGATTTACTCCCTAATTACCCCCAAAAAGTAACGTACTATTTGGGGGTAATTTTTTGTTTAAACCAAACATTTGAGGAGTTATACAGCTAAGGTTAAACTGTATTTAATATTCTATAATTTAACAGTAATTAGCACTATACTAAGTAATTGATTTTAAATTACAAGTTGAAAGTCCGTACTTTTAAACCCTATGGATTCTCTTACTTCATCAGTATTAGGCAACATAAAACAATCGTTGTTTTCAACACGGCATTGAATTAAAAATGGTTGAATTTGAAAAAGTTGTACTATAATTGTTTCTTCCTTTTTCACATACTGCTCTAATTCAAACTTACTTTTAGGTCCAGCCCAATCTATATTATAACAGTAGCCTATAGCACTTTTTCTCACAAAAGTAATGTACTCATCATTTAAAATAGACCATTTTATGGAGACTAAAAAACACCCATTATCACTATCCGAAAACTTAGACGCCGTATCTTTATTTACTTTAGGTTCTAATATTTTCATCCTTTTTCTTATTAAATTTCTTTACCTAAAATAATAAAAATCAGCTCAAATACATAATTAAAACGATTAAATACACTAATACGATTTAAATGTACTTTTTTAGCTACAAAAAATTAAAACACCAGTAACAATCAAATATTTAGATAGTAGCGTAATGAAATGTATAGCAATTAGGTCAATAAAAAAGGCTGCCCGTGGTTGGCAGCCTTTTAAACAAAAATCTTAATTAACTAATTGATTAAAAATTTGTTTTGGAATTGTTCTTTTTCTTCAGTAGTTACAATAAATAAATAAACTCCTTTACTCAAGTTGTCTAATCCCATTGTAATCTCATTATTATAAGGAATAACATTTTTACTACTTACGATTCTTCCTGTCATATCTACAATTTGTACATGAGCACTTTCGGTAACCTTAGGCAATACAATTGTCGTAGATTGCACACAAGGATTAGGGTAGTTGTAAATATTTTTAGCATTAGAAGTAACAAAACTAGGTACGCTTAAGGTGCTTGCATTTTTAAATGTTAACTGGGAAACGTTAACTGCAAACGGTTGAAAAACCTTGTAATCTCCTTGAACAGAAAACACAATCCCTTTGATTTTTTCATTAGTGTATTTCTGCCCTTGAGGATTTGTAAACTGATCTAATAGAATATTCATTTCGGCAGTAGAAGTATTTACAGGTATTTGAAAACGCAATCTGTTATTCCAGTCTGTTGTATTTTCCGTTACCAAAACAACCTCAATAGGCAATGAATTATGAACCGCAAAACCTACAGTAGAATATAAACTAGCATCAAATACTAATTCACCAGGAAGAATGTTTCTAAACACATTCAATGTACCATATAGCTCTCCAGTAACAGATGTATTTCTTTCAATACCATATTCATCTGTTGCAATAGCGTCATTAGCATCATTGTCAATCCCATATGATGTAATTGTAGTCTCCGTTTTAGAATAATCTAAACCCCAAGGGCCATCTGCTAAATATAAGGCGTCTAGCTGTTTTGATGTATCCCCAATTATTGAAAATCCAATGTCAAATAACCTTCCTAATTCTACTTCAACATGCTCTTCGTAAGCACCAGTTAAAGATATATTTTGATCCACAAAATCAGAAGTAGTCAATTCGGTTGTTTTTTTATTGCCTTGAAAAGACACATTGGTATTTTTAGATTTATTAATTAATGTCAAATACAGTTTACCGTTACTATACAACCCTTTTTTTACAAAAACAGTTGGAATTCTATTATCAACTGCATCTGAAGACAAGGTTCCTTGTTGTTGAAATTTAGTTAGAATAGCATTTGTAATGCTACAAATTTGTCCCATTGATGAACCCCAAACTTGAAAATTAAGGTAATCTCCTTTCGGATATTGGTCAATATTCCAATAACTATGTAGTTTATTTTCGGCACCTAAGTCTTGGATCGAAAAATTCAAAGCATATTCCATCTCCCCATTGGCTCTTTTTAATTTGGCCATAATTATTTCGTACCCATTTAAATTAATGGTTCTAATATCTTCCAAAGAAGAATTATTCAAACGATCACAAATTGCTTTTGAATGTCCATAAATAGATCCCGTAGTTGCAGTTGCTAATACAGCTGCCAACCGGTTATCACCTTCATAATAATCAACTGAATATACTTGACTAGCATTTGTAATTCCAATTAAATCAGTAGGACTGGAAACATAAGTTGTTTCTGTACCAAACATACCTGTATTTGGGATAATGGTTGAAAAATCAACACTTGAACCTGATGTTTTAGCAGTGATGGAAGAAGAAATGAACTTTTTTTGTGTTGTTTTTTTATCAGCAAAACTGTTAGCCTTGATTCTGTTAAAATTTCTTTTAGCAATTAATGTAGCCAAATCACCATTACTCTCCAAACCACCGTTATTACCCGACGTCACCTTTGCCGCAATACTCACATCAGCAACATTATTAATTCTTATCGCATCAAAAGGATTTGCCGAAACGTAAAAAACCGCATCATTAAAATCATTATCACAAGAAGAATAATCTCTTCTAATATCTTCAAAACCAAGAATAATTCTCTCATTAGCAGGATCGCTTAAAAGCACGTTGTGCTGTCTTAAAGCAGCCGTTGCTTCTGGATTAAAATTAGGATTAGAGAATAACTGCCATAATCCTGGAGTTACTTTAGTTCCATCCCATCCATTGGCTAATAAAACCCAACCAATCCCTGTACCAGCAGTAAAAGTTCCAATCTTTACTTTATTTCCCGCAATTAAACTCCCACCACTTCCAGCTCCAGATACGTTAGGAAAAACTATCGTTATTTGATCAACTGTTGGTACAGTGGTTGGTGGATTATTTATATCGTATGTATAAAAACCAAGCACATTTCTATATCCTGCCCCCTCACTAATAAAGGTAACCCATACATCAGCTGCTTTTTCCAAAACTAAATCCGTATCATAACCCGAAGAAATGTATTGTGGGTTATAGACTGGAACTGGAAAACTTTCTGGTAATGAATTTTTAACTAGATCTATCGTTGATGAATTTACTACGTCACTCGTTGCAAAATATTGTGGTGTTCCATCTGAAGTATAGGGACCTAAAAAGCTATAAGATAAATGTACTGGAGGAATTGTTGCTATTGTTCCATATACAGAAACAGCTCCAACATTAGAAAACATCCTTCCGTTAAGAATACCACCCGCACCCATAGAAACCGCGCCATCATATCCAATTAAAGTACCATTCATAGTAGTACCCGCAGCCATAGCAATTGCCCCGTTTGCAATCCAAATAACATTGGCTGCTACAGCACCATTCCTCAAAGTAACGGTAGCGCCAGCAGCTGTCGTAAGCGCTCCTCCAATTTTAAAAATAAACAAAGCATTTGGATTTCCTTGAGCATCTAACGTAAGAGTACCAGCGATGGATGCTGCTGCTCCAGCAGAATATACACCTGGAACTAGCGTTTCTCCATTTCCGTAAATTGTGCTGTGGGTTGTGTTTGTTGCTATAGTATTTTGCAATTGAATACAAACTGCTTTCAAGTCTAAAGCAGCTTGTGCTGTAAGCGCATTTACATTTTCTATAGTTCCATCTATTGTTGTAGGGGATTGAAATCCAGTTACTGCTCCAATATTTGCTCCAACATTTCCTTTTAAAGTAGAGCTTCCCGTATTTGATACTGCTCCATTTCCAGAAAAAAGTACAAATTTAGCTACCGATCCAAAATTTGGTGCGGTTTGAGCACTTAATTTACTTACAAATCCAAAAAGCAACAAGAAAGAAATAAAAGTAAAAATACCTAAAAAAGAATTTCCGTTTTTATATTGAGTAGAGTTGATCATAGATTTCAAGTTTAAATTATCTAAATTTATTACTCGAAATTATGAAATCAATATGATCTAAAATTAACTATTAGTTTAGTCCGTATTTACTATAGTTGAAATGCGGTTTAATGACGATGAATCGATTATAGCAGATTTAACCTTTTCATTAATTCAGGTCTATTGGCCCGGCTTACAGGAATTACATCTTTGGCAATTAAGACACTATTATCTTCAATATCAATGATTTTTTTAGTGTTGATTATAAAAGAACGGTGCACTTTTAAAAATAAATCTTTAGGTAATTTATCTTCAATCTTTTTAAGCGTAGAGTGCACAATATAATTTTTACCCTCCGTTTTTATATGAATATAGTCTCCTTTGGCTTCAACAATATTAACAGAAGCCATTTCAATTTTAATCAACCTTCGGTCAATATTGATATAAAATTCATTTACATTGTCCTCAGCAACAACGGTAGTTTCTTTTGAGTTTGAATTTATTTTATATGCGCTTGCTTTTTGAATTGCTTTTTGAAAACGCTCTTCAGTAATAGGTTTTACTAAATAATCTACTATACATTCATATTCGAATGCTTCTATGGCAAAGTTTTTATCTGAAGTAACTAAAATTACTTTGGGTGGATTTTTGATCGTTTGAATAAAATCAAAACCAGTAAAATCAGGCATATGAATGTCCAAAAATATTAAATCAACATCATTTTGATTTAAATATTTGATAGCCTGCAAAGCATTTGAAAATTCACTTTCAATTGTTAGCTCTGTATTCTTTGAAATGAATTGTGCAATAATTGCTCTTGCCATTTCTTCATCGTCAATTATAATGCAATTCATAAGTCAAAGAGTGTTACAAATGATCTACAAATTCTTCCATGCTTTTTAAAATATTTTCAAAATCAGCATTCAAATCTGTTGAGTTCTTTTTTAAGTTATTTTCATATTCTTCAGCAATATAATAACTTTTTTCTAAACCAAGTATAGATATTTTATGTTTTAATTTATGTACAGATTGTGCCACTAATAAATAATTGCCCTTTTTAAATTCTCCATCATAAACTATAATTTCCTCTGGTAGCTCTTTTTTGAGAATCCCTATTATTTTATTCTTAAATTCTAAATTGTCTCCTGAGAGCTCGTTTATATAATTCAAATTAGGCTGTTCCATTTTCTTTAGCTATTGTAAAATAAAAAATTGTTCCACTATTTTCTTGGCTTTCAAGCCAAATTTTCCCTTTATATAAATCTATAATTTTTTTCACAATAGAAAGTCCAATTCCTGATGAAGGATCATTGTTTTCCAATTTAGAAAAAATATCGAAAATTTTAGTTTGATATTGTTTTGGTATTCCTATCCCATTGTCTTTAATGAAAAAACAGAACTCATTATCCTTTTCTGAATGACCAATGTCAATCAAAATCTTTTCTTTATCATTATATTTTAAGGCATTTTGAATTAGATTTTGAAATAACTGTTTGAATCTAAAGTCATTACCATACACCTTAGGTAATTGATTTTTTACAGTAACATCAGCATGATCAGGAATATGAATTGTTCTTAAAATCTCGTCTACCAAATTATTCAAATCTATTACTCTATTCTCTGCCTCTTGTTTTTCTATTGATGAATAATCTAAAATTCCTTTAATCAATAAATCCATCTTCTCCACATTAGAGAGTATTAGATTTAACGATTTAATATTAACTTCATTCATCATTTCTGGGTTATCCTCCATAAACCAATTGATTAGCGTGTCAATACTTCGCAAAGGTGCTTTCAAATCATGTGAAACCATATGAGCATACTCATTTAATTCCTGATTTTGTTTTTCAAGATTCATTAACAATTCCTCTCTTTGTTTATTGATTTTTACAATTTCTATAGATTGTTGTTTAATGTAATCCGACGAATTAAAAACGGCTGTTTTTGAAACAATTCCTTCGTCAAGGCTCATTGAATTAAGAATAAATTCAAGGTTTTTATTCACTTCTTTTAGACTCTCTGCCTCATCTCGTAATTTTTGATTGGCTTCAAAAAGCTCGTCAGAACTAATTTTCATAGCTCTTTGCAATAATGCGATCTGATCTTCAAAATTTTTGTATGAATCATCAATTGCATCTAGAAAAAGATCCAGATCATTCAATCCTCCTTTTAGTTTTTTATCAATTTGCCTTTTTAGTAATGGGTTCATTATTCACTTATTAAGGTTAATGTCATTGTTTGATTGTGCAGTTCACAGGAGGCACTTCCATTAAAAGGGGCCATTTCTCCATAGGAGTAAAACCCCGTCATTGGTATTTTCTCTCCAATTGACTCTCTAACTTGCTCAACTTCCTCTTCTACCCTTTGATTCATCACTAATTTTCGGCCTATACAACTAACCAATATTGCAATTTCTGGAGCGTTCCTTCTGTTTTTCATAGCAAATTCAGCTGCAATATGTGCTCCATTTGCAATACCATCAACGGAAGCCATCATTAATTGAACTTTTGAATTCATTGGAACATCTCCCGCTAAAGTCATGGAATGATTCTCGTTATCAATATTCAAAATCGTACGCACTACAGGTTCTTTTTTTCCTTCAGGAGTTACATTTAAAGGATATAATAGAGAAGCTTGCGGTAACTCTTCCGCTTTATCACCTAAGTATTTTTTATATAAATCTAGCGCAGGCTGTCCATCAATTTCATAAAGAATATTCGCTTCTGATTTTGTTATTATGCGTTCAGGTCCAAACGGAATCCATCCGCCAAAGCTAGCATAAGAGACTTCCAAAGTTTCGCCATAAAACCCAATTAAAATAACTTCACCTTCTTTTGGATTCTCTTTATAGGAAGCTAGAGTTTTTTCAAAACGGGCATCATCACCACACATACCACCTGTTATAGACACTGCTAAATCAACATCACTTTCTAAACCGTTTATTAAAGAACTTCCATTTACAAAACTCCCTTCTGATAAAACAAATAAGTGTTTTAAATTCTTTTTTGGAATTTTATGATAGAGTGTTTCACCTAGTTTTTTTGCGTTTTTATCATAGTCTAGAATATTTTCTCTTTCAACAATAAAGGAACCTTTTTCAAATTCAATTGCAGTTACAGAGATCGAATTGTCGTTTACATTACAACATAATATTTCTCCCGATGTTGACCCAAAAACAATATGTTCATACGGGAATTCTTGCCTAATATTATTTATGATTTCTTCCTTTTCTAAAAGAATTCGATTCCCAAAAACCAATACTAAAGGGTTGTTTAATACTTTTTTCGGCTGAAAATAGTTCCATTCTTGATTTTCAATTTTAGAAGCTTGAATGATTTTCATGATTTATTTATTAAGTTTTATGAAAAAAGTTGAACCTACTCCTTCTTCACTTTCGATCCAAATTTCTCCATTATACGTTTCTATAATTTTTTTAACTATAGATAAACCTAGTCCTGTTGAATGTTCATTTGTGGAATACGACTGGAAAGTATTAAATATTTTATCGTGGTGTTTTTTTGCAATTCCAACCCCATTATCTTTAATAGAAAAAACATAGTAAGAATCAAATTCTTCCGAAGAAATCTCAACTAAACCTACTGTTCTCTCAATATAATTTACAGCATTCCCTATTATGTTTTGAAACAATTGCTGGATCCTATACCGATCAGCATTAATTACTGGCAAGGTGTTTTTTATAGTGATCGTAATGTGCTGGGGAATATGGATAATATCAATTATACTTTGAATAATTTGTTGTGTATTTACCTTTTCAATGGCCATCTCTTCTTTATCAATTTTAGAATAAGTCAAGATTCCTTCAATTAAATGATCCATTTTTTCTACTTTATTTTCAATCATTGAAAAATACTGTAAGGTTTGCTCACTAAAGGCTTTGTCATTATCTTCTTTAATCCATGAGATTAAAGAATGTATACTACGCATAGGTGATTTTAAATCATGTGATACTATTTGTGCATAATCCTCTAGTTCTTTATTTGATTTTGCTAAACTGGCTACTAATTCTTCTCTTTGATTTTCTAATAATTTCTTATTGGTTATGTTCTCTTCAATTGCAAAAAACCGAACTATTTCTCCTTTTTTATTATACAAAGCTTGACCTTGAATTTTTACCCAATATTTCTCTCCAGCTTTGGAATAATTTATAATTTCACATGTAAAAGGTTGTCCTTTTCTTATTTGATTTTTCAAATAATGAACTGTTTCTAGATTTGTTTCTTCCCCTTGCAATAAATGGCCTGGTTTTATTCCAACCAATTCCTCTTTAGAATATCCAGACATTTTTTCAAAACTGGAGTTAACCCATTCAATTTTACCCTCTATATCTGAGATGATAACTGCATTTATATTTTTCTCAGCTATCAAGGATAACAAATAAAGCTTTTCTTCCTGTTCTTTCTGTTCCGTTATATCTAAATGAATCCCTATAGACCCTGTCGCTTTGCCCTTTATATCATAATTTGGTGCACCACTGACTAACCAATGTCTTAGTTCTCCACTTTTATTCTTTACCTGTATTTCATAAGAATCCGTAACCCCTTTAATCCTTAATGCATTTTTAGCCTTAATTAATTCCTTACTTTCATTTGTAAAAAGTAAACTTGATGCTTCTTTACCAATTAACTCTTTTAAGCTATATCCACTAAAATCGCAAAAACTATTATTGGCTAAAACAATCCTTTCATCTTGATCAACTTCAATCAAACCTAAGTTCATGTTGGCAATAATGTTACTGTATTTCTCTTTTTCGTTTCGTAATATCTCTTCGTGTTTCTTTTTTAAAGTAATATCTACGTACGCCCTAAGGTTTCCTTTATAAATACCATCTCTAAAAATAGGAATATAGCTTCGCTCAAAAAACCGACCATCAACAAGTTCCAACACTTCATTAAAAGTAGATTTTTTACTTTTAAAAACATTTCTAAGTCGCTCCGTATACAAATCTGGGTTTTTGAAAAATCGTTTAGAATCTTCTACTGAATTTGAACAGTCCATCCCTATTAAAACATCTGGATCTTCTTCAAAATCAAACATGGAGCAAAATTTTTTATTCGTCAATAAAAGCTTTCTGTTTTCATCTTCTAAAATAATACCCGTTTGTAGATTACGTATTAAAAATGAAAGTCGATCCTCTGATTCAATTAATTTAAAATCAGCATTCTTTTTTTCGGTTATATCTTCAATCATGGCAAAGTATTCTAATACTTTTCCATCGGAGTCTAATATAGGTTGCCCCTTAGTTTTAACCCAAAAGTTATCACCGTTTTTTCGGCGATGAAGGTGTTCAACATTAAACAGATCCCCATTTATGAACGGAACTACCATTTTAAGTAACTCTTCTTCACTTGTTTCATCACATTTACCAAGTTGAATAGGTGTTTTCCCAATTACTTCCTCTCTTGAAAAACCAGTCAATTTTAAATAGGATTCATTACACCAAAAAATTTCACCATTAGGTTTAGTAAAAACAACTCCATTCTCATTAGCACTTGCCACAAGTGATAGTCGATTTAACTCCTCTTGATCGCTTTTTAATGCTTTTTTTTGATTATTAATTTTAATTAATAATTCTTTTAATTCTTGGGTAGTAATTTCTTGCGTCTTTAGCACATGTAATAAATCCAATAAAGGATCATGGAAAGCAAAATCGTGTAGTGTTAATTTTCTTTCCCTCACTTGATTCATAGAAACAAACCACGGAGATCCAACAAATAAGATAGCTCCGTTATGTTCCTGAAATTGGCCTCTCAAATCAATAGATTCAGCCGTTGCTTCTATTACTACTAATTGATTAAAAATAGCTACTAAGTTTTCAAAAGTAGGAGTGTCAATCTGGGGTCTTTTAACTCTAAAAGAGGTCGCAAAATCATCATTCAGTCTAATCAATGGCAAAGTCTTTGCTAAACTTTTACCAAACCCTTTTATTTTTAAATCTGAACTAATTAGAATATAAAAAGGGAATAGTTTATTGAAACTATCTTCATCAAAATTAAATTCTACCTTTTCCATCCTTTTTTTACCAAATTACATTAAAAATTTCATGTGGGCTACCTTCGTCACGACTTTGGATTAAATTAATAGTAACTGGCGTATTATACATTATCCCTAATCCTTGAATTAAACCTCTAACAAAATCTTGAAGCCCTTCTCTTTTTGACAAATAATGTAAATTAATACTGTTTTTAGTAATATCGCTTACTTTAAATTCCGGAGGTGTCAATTTAGGGTAAATAAGCATGACCCGATTATGGAAGAGTGGTAAATTTATTAAAAACTCTCTTAAATCATCTCCGCCGGCCTCCATTAAACCACCATATTTTTCTTTAGTTGTTTTTATAACCCACCATTCACCAAATGCAATTAAAACGGCACTTAATGTCATTCCCATTTCTTCAGAAACGGCTTGAGCTAACTTAAAAGTAATGTCGTCATCATAAGGTTCGCTACTTATAAAATAATCAATATCTATACCGCTACGAATTTTAATAGCATCCCATTTATCTTCTCCAAAATTAGCAACAACCAACTCTTCAATTGCTTTATTTACAATTCCGTACATATTTTACTGAGATATTAATTCATTACAACTCCAATAGTCGATTAATTTTTTTATTCGATCCACATAATCATCATACTTAAGAGGTTTCAATAGATAACCTGCAATTCCTATTCGATAACATTCCATAACATCCTTCCGATTATTAGAAGTTGTTAAAATTACAGATGGAATATATTTTAAATGATCATCTCCTTTTAAAATCTCTAAAAATTCAATCCCATTAATTTTAGGCATATTCAAATCTAATATAATGATATCCGGTATGATCTCTTTAACCTTTAAAATGGTTAGTGCTTCTTCACCGTTATTTGCTTCAATTATTTTATGTTTTAAATCCATCGTACTTAAAACTCTATTGAATTTCATTACTTCAATTGCGTCATCTTCAATTAATAAAATATTTAGGGATCTGTTCATTTGTTTTATATATAATTCGTGGACTTTAAAAGTACTATAATTATAAAAACAATGAATTTAATTTTCGTTAATTAAAAAAATACTATAGTTCAATCGTAATAAAGTGTCGACGAATGGTTTTATTCTTTTTTTAAATCTCTTCTTGAATTTTCTTAGTCAAACTCTTAAAAACCAAATCATACGAGTGATCTATTAACTCTTTAACAAGCGTATCTGGAACTTCTTGATTTATAGCAATGGTATTCCAATGTTTCTTATTCATATGAAACCCTGGCTCAATAGCTTCGTACTGCGCACGTAATTCCTGTGCATAATCCGGATTACATTTTAAATTGACAGACGGCTCGCCAATTTCCCACTTTTTTAAAGAGCTTAAAGCAAATACTTTCCCCCCAACTTTAAAAACTAAAGTGTCTTCATCAAAAGGAAAATGGTCCGTCACACCTTTTTTAGACAAGCAATATTGATAATAACTTTCTAAATTCATAATTCTATTTTTTACCTATTTCACCTAAATGTGTAAATTTAAATCCAGTATCATATTTTAACCCATATCCAAACATTCTATCCATGGAAGAATGGGCAAATAAAATAATCCCAATAAGCTGAACAACTTGATTCGAACTGTAAATTCCAATTAAATAAACAAGTACAGCAATACCTCTATGATGAAATAAATCATAGGCCACAGCTCCAGATTTATTACCAAAAGCATAACCAATCATAGAGAAATCAGGAACCAAAATCAGAACCAAAAACCACCACCAAGCATAATCCAGTTGGCTGAAAAGAAAGATTCCAAAAACGAATAAGCCTAATTCTTCTAGTTTGAGTATTGTTTTCATTTGATTGTTTTTTCCATCATCTTTTCTGGATATGCTAATGCATTGAATCCAAATTTTTTATATAAAAAATGGGCGTCAGATGTGGCCAAACGCCAAATCTTTACCTCTTGCAGTTTTGGTTCTTTCATCATCTCTTCGATTAAAAGAGAAGAATACCCTTTGCCACGATGTTCCTCAGTGATAAAAACATCCATCACATAAGCAAAAACAACATAATCCGTAATTACCCTGGCAAAACCAATTTGCTGGTCATTTAAATAAATACCAAAACAAAACGAATGGTCAATCGTTGTTTGAACTTCTTCGATTGTACGTCCGGCGGCCCAATAAATGTCTTTCAAAAAGTGCTGAATGAAAGGAACATCTAATTTACTTTTTACTGTAGAAATGGTTATCATATTTTATACAAAACGGGTTTACTGGGACTGGCATCATTTTCAAAAGAGGCAATTTGTAAGTTCAACAAATAACTTCCATCCTGCACTTCATCAGCAACAAAAATCATTTCGGTTATGGTACTATCCAATCTTGCATCTGCATTCAAATTTTTAACATCCGTTACATTCCAAAAGGCTTTGTGAGCCAAAAGTTTCCCCTCATCTTTTTCTTTATCTACACTTGGTAAATCAATCAATAAATGTTGAATGCCGCTTTCGCAAATGAAACCTGCCGCATCTTCAGCCAAATAGGGCGGATTCGTATGGGAGTATTTTTTGGAAAGTTTGTTTACGTTATTAGGTAAAGTTCTAATTACAACAGCTTCAGGTGTTTTCCCATTTAAGGCATTTTCAATCTGATTTTTAGTGACTACCAAATCGCCATTAATCAATTCCGGCTCTACTGAAATCAATTCTGCTATATAAAAGAATTTTTTCAAAGATTGGTTTACACTATAAAAATCATGGGTAATATGACCCAAGCATTCCGTATGCGTACCGTGACCATGCGGATTGAATTGAATGTTATTGAAATTAGTTGAAGACATTCCTGATGCAACTTTCCCTATCCATTCATCAAATTTCACGGGTTCCATTACGGGTTTACTAATATACCACGCAATTGGATTTTCATCAGTATTAGTTAGTGGAATCGAAATATCAATGGGTTTTGACAAATCGACTTGAAATGTTGTATTGTTGTGTTGAATGGTAGTTTTCATTTATGCTGAATTTATTTCAGCATCTCATCTTGAGATACTTTTATAATATCAAATATAAATCTTTTAATTCAGGATTAGATAATTTTGCTAAATTCCATTTCCAATCTTTATGCCAATTCTTCAATTGTTTTTCTCTTTTAAACGCTTCCGAAGAATTACAAAATTCTTCAAAATAAATCAAAATAGTTGCATTATATTTTTTTGTGAAAAGCGCGCCAGTACCGTTTCTATGACAATCAATTCTGTTTTTTAAATTTTTAGTGGCGCCAACATATATAACAGTATGGTTCTTATTAGTCAAGATATATGTAAATCCTTTTTCCATAATAAAAATTAAAAAGTTTCACCCTAAAATAGTTCAACAGATCCTGAAACTAGTTCAACAGATCCTGAAACTAGTTCAGGATAAACAAATCACTTGCAATTCCATCTGTAAGAAACTTTCCTTTCTTAGTAGGTTTCAAAATATTATTTTCTACCGAAAGCAAATCATCATCCAAATATTTTTGTCCTTGTTTCTTTAAATAATCCAAATAAGTTGGCCCAAATTCTGATTCAATTCTGTCTAAAGAAACGCCCCAAATCGTTCGCAATCCTGTCATAATATACTCATTATATCGATCAGAAAGGGATAAAATTTCAATCTCATTTGGCAATTGATTCAAATCAATTGACTTTATATACAACGGATTATTAGCAATATTCCAACTACGAGAAATCCCATCATAACTGTGAGCTGAAGGTCCTATACCAATGTACTTTTTACCTAGCCAGTAAGCCGAATTATTCTTTGAAAAGTAATCTTCTTTACCAAAATTGGATAGTTCATAATGAATAAAACCATTTGCTTGAAGTGTTTCCACCAGAATCATAAAATGTTCTTGAGCGACTTCGTCATTTGGCTCTGCTATTTTTCCAGTTTGAATTAACTTTTTCAAAGCTGTTTTGGGCTCTACCGTCAAAGCGTAACTAGAAATATGAGGAATACCAAAAGACAAGGCCGTTTCAATATTTTGCTGCCATTTTTCATTACTCATTCCCGGAACTCCATAGATGAGATCAATCGAAATATTATCAAAACATTGCGTGGCTTCTGTCAAACATTTTCGGGCTTCCACCGAATTGTGCGCGCGGTTCATCATTTGTAAATCATCTTCAAAAAAAGACTGAATTCCAATGCTCAACCTATTGATTTTACTTTTCGAAAGTTCCAAAATTCGTTCACTTGACAAGTCGTCCGGATTGGCTTCCAATGTGATTTCAGGATCTTCTATTACTGTATAATTTTCATAAACTGTCGCAATCAAAAAATCAATTTCATCCGAACTCAAAACACTTGGCGTACCACCTCCAAAATAAATAGTCTCCACATTCTCGTTACTTGATTCACTTTTGCGTAAGCGAATTTCTTTGGCCAAAGCCAAAACCATTTCCTCTTTTTTCTTCATGGAAGTCGAAAAATGGAAGTCACAATAATGACACGCTTGCTTGCAGAATGGTATGTGTATGTAGATTCCTGACATATAATGGTGGTCAGTGATCAGTCGCAGTTTTGAAAACTGAACACTGAACACTATTTTTTAACTCGTTCTTCATTTTGTTTTACAAAAGCATCCCAACCCGTATAACTCTTTTCTCCAACTACTTTTCCAGAATTAAAAAAATGACAAACGGCTGCAGCTAATCCATCGGTTGAATCTAGATTCTTGGGTAATTCTTTCAAGCCTAATAATTGCTGTAGCATTTTGGCCACTTGCTCTTTACTGGCGTTTCCGTTTCCGGTAATAGCCATTTTTATTTTCTTGGGTTCATATTCCGTTATTGGAATATCTCTTGATAATCCCGCAGCCATAGCTACACCTTGAGCACGACCTAATTTTAACATTGACTGTACGTTTTTTCCAAAGAAAGGTGCTTCAATGGCAATTTCGTCTGGATTGTGGGTGTCGATTAACTCAATAGTGCGCTCAAAAATGATTTTTAGCTTCTGATAATGGTTATCGTATTTAGACAATTGCAATTCGTTCAATTGTACAAATTCCATTTTTTTATTGATAACACGTATTAAACCAAACCCCATTATGGTGGTTCCTGGATCAATTCCTAATATGATGCGTTCGTTTGCCAAAAGATTTGTTTAAAGTTTAAAGTTCAAAGTTTAAAGTTTTGTTTCTTTGCACTCATGATTTCAATTCCTCACAAAACTAAGCAATTCCTCGTACTTCTAATCAAAGTTTTGATTGTGGGTGGCGCATTTTATTTCATTTACAATCAACTCGCCAATAATGACAAACTAGACTGGGTTCAGTTTATAGTTAAATTCAAAAAGAACCAATCTGTACTTGGAATTGGTTTTATATTACTTTTGAGTGTTTTGAATCGCTATTTTGAGATTTTAAAATGGCAAAACCTGGCTTCCTATATTAAACCTATTTCCCTATCTGAAGCTACTAAACAAGTTTTGGCCGCGTTAACAGCGGGAATTTTTACGCCAAATGGTGTAGGTGAATATGCAGGAAAAGCATTGTACTATGAAAAACAAGATACGAAGCAAGTAGTATTCCTTAACCTGATTTGCAATGGTATCCAAATGGTATTGACAGTAATCATAGGAATCTTTGGCTTGTTGTATTTTAATGCTAAATACAATGTGATTACTACAAAAACGGTTGCCATTATTTTTGGAGCATTATTACTAACATTTATAGTGTTATTTTCAGTGAAAAAAATTGCGATTAAAGGCTATTCTATCGAAAAACTGATTCATAAAATCAATGAAATACCAAAACGAATTCACCAGAAAAACATAGTATTAGGCTTTTCCCGTTACCTCGTTTTTTCGCATCAATATTATTTTCTATTCTTGGCTTTTGATGTCGACTTACCTTACTTGACTTTGATGGCTGCCGTAACTAGTGTTTATTTCTTAGCTTCCTCGCTACCTACTTTTCAGTTTTTGGACTTTGCAGTAAAAGGGAGTGTCGCCATCTTTTTCTTTGGAATATTAGGTGTAAATGAATGGATTGTCATATTTGTATCTACACTGATGTGGTTTCTAAATGTAGTTTTGCCAGTATTCATAGGTAGTTACTATGTACTGAGTTTTAAATCCCAAAAAATTGCATAATGCTTATTTTAATCATCATATTATCCATTTATTTCATAACCATTGGTGCTTTAATTTATGGCTTTACAAAAATAAAAAAGTATGATGCTATTGGCTTAGAACCAAAGACGGAATTCACTATTATTGTTCCGTTTCGAGATGAAACCGATAACTTACCCCTTCTTCTGGCTAGCTTATCCAAACTCAATTATCCAACAAACTTATTCAAAGTAATTCTGGTAGATGATGATTCTAAAGAAAAATTTCTGGTTCCAACTTTCACCTTTCAGGTTTCGGTACTAAACAACATCAGAATTTCAAAATCGCCAAAAAAAGATGCTATCGTAACGGCAATGAATACCGTAACAACGGATTGGATTATTACCACTGATGCTGATTGTGTAGTTGATAAAAACTGGTTATTAATTCTCGATAATTACATTCAAACGCATAAGGTTACTATGATTGCTGGTGCTGTGACTTACGATTGTCAAAACACTTTTTTACATCAGTTTCAACAACTAGACATCGCCAGTTTACAAGGCGCCACAATAGGAAGTTTTGGAATAAAAAAAGGGTTCATGTGCAATGGCGCTAACTTGGCCTACACCAAATCCCTTTTTCAAAAATTAAATGGTTTTGAAGGAAATGATAAAATTGCCAGCGGTGATGATGTCTTTTTATTGCAAAAAGCGATTGTTGCATTCCCAAAGCAAGTGCATTATCTAAAATCAAAAAATAATATTGTAGTTACAAAACCTTTGGACGATTGGAAATCCTTATTTTATCAAAGAGTGCGTTGGGCTTCAAAGACAAGTTCGTATCAAAGTGTTTTTGGAAAAACACTAGGTATAATTGTATTTACTGGTAATTTAGCTTGCATTTGGACTCTTGGATATGGGCTTTTACACTTTAGCAGTAGTCTTCTTTTTTTAAATTTGCTTGCATTTAAAATTATTGTCGATGCCATTTTAATCTTGCAATCCAATCACTTTTTAAATTCAAAAAAAACATCTTATCTTCTACTGAGTAGTTTATTCTATCCTTTTTTTAGTGTTAATGTGGCCTTATATTCTCTATTTGGAAAATACGAATGGAAAGGACGACCATTTTCTAAATAGTTTTTTTATTTCTAAAAATTAAACCTGTCAAAGTAATGGCAATCACCATTGGAGAAATAATACTCACAACGGCATTCCCGATTTTTTCCAATTCTGTCCCAAAATAAAATCGCATCGCAATCAAAACCATAGCAAAAAGTACAGCTATCGACCAGTAACTCAAGTTAATTCTTTTGATATCTTTATTTTCTTCGGGCAAATTATAAATATAATATGCAATCCATATCAAACCAATTATTGAGCTAACATGCTGTGCAATCTTATATACAGGGACCCCGTAAATTTCTATATTAAAAAAAGAAAAATTTTGAACCATAAAGCCATCCCAATGTGTCATAGAATCCCATAAAATATGAGATACAGCTCCTAAAAAGAAACAAATTAAAACGGTGAAAATATTATTTTTAAAATAATTAACCCAATTTGATTCTTTTAATTCTTGCATTCTTTTTTGAAAAAAAACTGGAGTATTCTCTATAAATGGTCTTTTTATAATTTCATGAAAAGTAAACATCACTATAAAGCCCAAGGGAAAATCAATTAGAAATATACCAAGCAAAGTATGACTGATCTCGCTTTGCATTCTCATTCGGAAGAAATACTCAAAATCAGGTGACATAGAACCTACTATCAAAGCGGTAGCTGACAATTTTTTGTTTTTTAAAAACGGTAAAATAATAGCTGGATGTGATAAGGTAAAAGGCATTATTTATTCTACTTTAAGAATTACTGGAAGAATAAATTGTGTTGTCACAGGTATTCCTCGTTTTATAGCTGGATTCACTTTAGGAAAATCAACGAGTCTAACATGCAATATACTATCAATTTTTATGGTGTCATAAGCAACTGAATCTTTAGGAAATAGTGGCTCAAATTTCATTTTTGCATTTGGAAATATCGTGACTTTTACTTCGATAGTGTCTAATTCAGGATACAAGATTGAAAGGGTATCACTGCTTAATTTTTCCTGTATTAGTTGAGTTAAAAAGGTAAAGAAACACTGTTGTCTGCGCTCCTTATTCTCCAATTTATCACAATCAACAAAAGAAGGAAATTCATCGACTTCTTTCCAATTGATGGCTTTCAACTCTTTTTGCAACAATTCTTTTTCCGAAGGCACTTGCTTTTCGAAATATTGGCAGGAAGAAAAAAGTAAGAATACTAAAAAAAAGTAATAGTGCTTCAATGTTTTGGTTTTGAATTGGGCTAATATTTTATAAAAATACAATTATTATTTATGTGATGCTTTCGAAAGCAAATAATCTTGATAGCTTTCGGCGAACCATTTCCTTTTACTTGCCTCAGCAGCTTCTTTTTCCGCTGGATATAAAACTGCCAATCTATCGGAGAATGCTCCAATTTGAATGGTATAATTATAAAACTCTTTCTTTGTTAATATGAAATCAGGCAGTCCTTTTTTACTAGAAAATTCAAAAAAAAGTTGATCAAATTGTTTCAATGAAAAATTAGAAACTTTCTTTTTATTCGCAATATAAATAGAATCTTTCAACAAGCTATCTTCGGTATTAATGGCTTTCGTTTGAGCATAAAGCGTTCCTAAAAAAATATTGAAAAACAACATTAACCCTATTATTAATTTAATTTTTCTCATATTCGTTTCTAAATTAAAAGCTATTATATTAATGCAAAATTACTAAAAAATTAAATTATGGACATACTACTTTTAATCATTGGTTTTATTTGCATGATTATAGGTGTTTTTGGCAGTTTTATGCCTGTAATTCCTGGATTAAGTGTAAGTTGGTTTGGCTTATTATTACTTTATTTTACAAATACTATTCCCGTAAATTACTGGGTTTTGGGAATTACATTACTAATTACACTCCTTCTTTCTGTTTTAGATTATTTCATTCCTGCCAAAGGCGCTAAAAAATTCGGGGGAAGTTCTTATGGAATTTGGGGAACAAATATTGGCTTATTTATCGGACTCCTTATTCCAATCCCTTTTGGGTTTATAATAGGTGCTTTTCTTGGAGCCTTCCTTGGCGAATTACTATATGATTCAAAAAACCATACGCGCGCACTAAAAGCTGCGACAGGATCATTGATAGGTTTTCTGGTTTCTAGTTTTATGCAGTTTTTAGTTGCAATCCTTTATTTGGGATTGTTTATTTCGATTGTTTGGCAATACAAATCGGCCTTGTTTTAATTTCCAAAACAGTTTAAAATCAAAAAAGCCATCCCGAGAAACGGGAAAGCTTTTCATTGGTCTAACTACTAAACCCGGTCTCGTTGCTACCAACTCGACCAAACAACACAACTAATCTTAAAAACCTTTTAGGGGCAAAAAAGCCTTTCCGTTAAGAAAGGCTCTCCCCAATATGCGGTCTGGACGGGACTCGAACCCGCGACCCCCTGCGTGACAGGCAGGTATTCTAACCAACTGAACTACCAGACCCACTCATTATTGCGGTTGCAAAGATACAATAGAACTCGAATAATACAATAGTTTATGCTTTTTTTAAATAAAATAATAAAGATAAAACACAACCTTCTGATTACTATTGTTTTAAAACCAAATAAAAGTAAAATTACTTCAAAAACAAGCTTTAAATTGGATTCCTATCCAATACCTGTTAATTAAAAATGCCCTTAAATCAAAAAAGCCATCCCGAGAAACGGGAAAGCTTTTCATTGGTCTAACTACTAAACCCGGTCTCGTTGCTACCAACTCGACCAAACAACACAACTAATCTTAAAAACCTTTTAGGGGCAAAAAAGCCTTTCCGTTAAGAAAGGCTCTCCCCAATATGCGGTCTGGACGGGACTCGAACCCGCGACCCCCTGCGTGACAGGCAGGTATTCTAACCAACTGAACTACCAGACCAGCTGCGTATTGCGGTGGCAAAGATACAATAGATTTCGAGTTACACAAACGTTTTTACTTAAAAAATAGCTTTTTTTTCGAAGTATTATCCAAAGTTTTGTTTCTCAGCCAAGTATGTCATTAGTATTTTTTCAAAATCGTCACTTACACTTACAGGAACGTACTTAATTCTATTCTGAGCACAAGTTAACGCTAGTTTTTTAAAGTACGATTGCATCTGTTTTTCATATTCCTGCTTCACATTATCGGCAAAAACCGAAATTTCTTCCCCAGTCTCTACATCAATAAACTTTCTTGGTCCATTGTCAAAGTCAAAATTCAATTCGGTTTTATTATCCACCACATGAAACAAGACTACTTTGTGTTTATTATGCTTCAAATGTTGCAAAGCATTTAACAACACTTCTTCCTCACCCATTTGAAACATATCCGTAAATAGAATAATCATCGAACGGCGATGCATTTTCTCCGCTATTTGATGTAAAAAAGTAACCGTATCCGTACTTTTTTTAATTGTAGGGGTAACCAACAAATTCTCCAATGTATTCAGAATCATTCTATGGTGACGATCACTCCCTTTTTCGGGAGCATAGTACTCATAACTATCCGAAAACACACTCAAGCCCACCGCGTCTCTTTGCTTCTTTAAAAGATTCATTAAGACCGCTGAGGCCAAAACAGAGAAGCCCACCTTATTTTCGTAGAAATTTTGATCAGCTTTTAATTTGGGATAATGCATGGACGAAGAGTTATCAATAATAATATGACAACGCAAATTAGTTTCTTCTTCAAACCGTTTTGTATACAATCGATCCGTTTTGGCAAACAACTTCCAGTCAATGTGTTTGGTACTCTCGCCCACATTATACACCTTATGTTCTGCAAATTCAGCCGAAAAACCATGAAACGGACTTTTATGCATGCCCGATATAAATCCTTCGACCACTTGGTTTGCCAACAATTCTAGATGCTGAAAACTGGAAATTTTCTCTATTTGCGATTCGATCTTCATATTCCAAAGTTATTAAAAGATTGAATGAATTAAAAATTAAAAGATTACAAAACGCAAACGCACAATAAATAGAACCACAGAGGCTCAAAACATATTTATCGGATACAAAAAAAGGCTTGACTTGCGCCAAACCTTTAATCTGAATTTATTTAAAAATTCTATAATAAATCATAATCTACCGATTACAACAAAGCGTCCAAACTATCTGCGTAAGTTTGCTTAGGAGCTACTCCTACTTGCTTTCCTACTACTTCTCCGTTATGAAAAACCAAAACTGTTGGGATGTTTCTCACTCCGTATTTTGCAGCAAATTCTTGGTTTGCGTCAACATCAACTTTCCCAATTACCACTTTCCCGTCGTATTCAGTACTCAATTCGTCAATGATTGGTCCAACCATTCTACAAGGTCCGCACCATGCTGCCCAAAAATCCACCATCACTGGTTTGTCTGATTTCAAAACTACTTCTTCAAAAGTAGCGTCTGTTATTGCTAAAGCCATATTATCTTTATTTAAAGTTTAAAGTTTTAATCGATTTCAAAACTAGAGTACAAATTTAGAAATTAAAAACAAACCAAACACTATTCGTAAATTAGTTTTGATTATAAAAGCATTGTAATTCGTTATACCTCCAAAATCTTAGATTTATTGTGAAATCTTTAATCTTAAAAAACCTGCAAATGAATTGTTTTCTTGTTTTTATGAAGCTATTCCTGCTGTCCGCTATATCTTTTATGACCTGATTGCCTCGTACCTCGTCAAAACAGTCCATAAAAGGATGCCGCTACCATCAGGGCTAAAAAAGAGATAACCTACCACTCCTTTTTATAAAATCAACTCACTGCTTATAGACTATATCTTAACCCTAAAGTTAAACCAACACCACTAATACTAATATAAGAACTTAAATCATCTGTTGGCTTCGAACTATCAAAACCAGATGCGTTAGTCTCTTGATTGTTTGAGTTACGATCTAAATGATCCGAATAATTAGTATATCGCTCAGCAGTAGTTACATATAGCGGATGCCCCTCTGGCAAAGTCAAACGGTCCGTACCATTATAAGTATAGGCTGTTACTTCCTTATCTTTACCATGAACTGTAAAATTACGGTATTCAATTTCTCCAAAAGCGGCTAGTTTTCCGGAAATTTTATAGGAAGTCCCCAATGCAGCAAGGAACCCTACGGTCGGATTTGGCTTAATTACATCTTCACGATAAATCACAGCTCCATTAGATATTGCATTGGTTTTAATATCTAGTTTACCATTAACTGGCACAATTACCCCCACTTTTGTATACGGTTCAAATCCTTTTACTTTACCTAAATACAATACTAATGCAGGAGCTAAATCTAGTGCTTTTACCTGACCTTTAGCTTGCAAAACCGTTACATCCTGAGAAATGGTCTCCACCATAGTTTTACTATTGCTCGCATAATAATTAACCCCCATTTCAGCACCTAAACGATCCGTAAAACGGTATCCAATTGACAAACCAGTTCTAAATCCTTCTCCAAACGATCCTGTTATACTTTCTTTCGAAACGAGCACTCCATTTTCATACACTTGTTTTAATGGTTCTCTACCGTTAACACTTGGAAACTCAGTCGCAGCGGCTTGTACAAAATACGATCCTCCTAATTTAAAATACCAACTTTCCTTCTTTTCAGTTTGACCAAAAACAGACATTGTAAAAGCTATAAATCCTAATAAAAATAGGTTCTTTTTCATGTTTTCTATATTTAATTTACTACAAATTTAAATTAAATTTGTAGTAAATTAAAGTCATTTTAAAACATAAACTATTAATACAAATACCCCAAGTTATTAGATAAATTAATCCCTATTTGAGTACGATTTAACATATTAAAACATAAAAAAACCAAAAATTTAACCGTTAAAAAAAGTCCTTATTTATTAAGTTACTAATTCAACTTGAAATTAATTTGTAATTTTTCTAATTCAAATAACAATTCATTTGAAATCTTAATTTTAAGCCTTCTACTAGGCATGGTCAACTTAGTCACTACTTTAATTTCTTCCACTTCAGTAACGCTAATCGCCTTATTTCCTACTTCATCTGACACCTCAACATCTTCGTTTTCTTCTACAAAATCTTCTCCTTCTGGCAGTTCAGCAACAGTTTCTACAATTTTTTTAATCTTTTCCAATTCCATAATTTCAAAAGAAACTTGACCGTCTCCCTTATTTTCCTGAAAAAGATGACTTAATTTATGGATAAACTCTGCTTGTAAATCGGTAATATTCAATAAAACAACCAATTTTTTAGCAAACGTATCCAATACATCTTGTAAATATTGAACCAACATAAATTGAATTCTTGGCTCACTCCTTTTACCCGTATCTTGATTTACCCAGCCTTCTTTTACTAACACTTTCATATAAGTAAAATTATTTTGAATGAAGAAATGCCTGAATTTTAAATATTCTTCTCCAAAAATCTTGAACTCGTAACTTTCGTCATATCCTTCCAAATTGAATATCCCCCAGCCTTTCCCGTTTTTGGCAACTCGATGTTGCACATTATTTATAATTCCTCCAAAGGTCAAATTTTTACCTACATGAAGTTCTAAGTTTTTAAGCGCTTCTAACTTAGCATTGCAAAAATATTTCATCTCAAATTTATAATCATCCAATGGATGTCCCGAAATATAAATTCCAACTACTTCTTTTTCTTTAGCCAGTTTTTCCATAGTGCTCCAATCTTCACAAGGCGGCACAATAGGCTCATCAATTTGAACATCACTGCTTTCGCCAAACAAACTTACCTGTGAGGAGTTTTCGTTCTCTTGAAACTTGGCACCATAACGAATGGCTTTTTCATAAAAAGTAATTCCATCGCCATCATCATGAAAATATTGAGAGCGTAAAGTCCCTTCAAAAGAGTCAAAACCGCCTGCCAGTATCAGATTTTCTAAGGCCTTTTTATTGGCAGCACGCAAATCAATACGTTTGGTTAAATCAAACACCGATTTATATCGACCGTCTTTTCTATTTTCAACAATAGTATTCACGGCTCCTTGTCCCACTCCTTTTATGGCTCCCATCCCAAAACGAACTGCATAATTGTCATTTACAGTAAATTTATAGTACGATTCATTGACATCTGGACCTAAAACTTCTAAGCCCATACGTTTACATTCCTCCATAAAAAACGAAACTTGCTTGATATCACTCATGTTATTCGAGAGTACTGCTGCCATGTATTCAGCCGGATAATTCGCTTTTAAATAGGCCGTTTGATACGCAATCCATGCATAACAAGTGGAGTGTGATTTATTAAAGGCATATTCCGCAAAGGCTTCCCAGTCTTTCCATATTTTTTCTAATTTATCTTCGGCATGCCCTTTGGCTGCAGCCTGATTAATAAATTTAGGCTTCATTTTATCCAATACATCCTTTTGCTTTTTTCCCATTGCTTTACGTAAAACGTCAGCATCACCCTTGGAGAAGTCGGCTAATTTTTGAGACAAAAGCATTACCTGCTCTTGGTAAACTGTAATCCCGTAAGTATCTTTCAACAGTTCCTCACAAGCATCAAGATCATAAATAATCTCTTCTTCTCCATTTTTCCTTTTAACAAAACTCGGAATATAAGCAATTGGTCCAGGACGATAGAGTGCATTCATGGCAATCAAATCGGGGAAAACTGTCGGTTTCAATTCCTTCATGTATTTCTGCATTCCAGGACTCTCATATTGAAATATCCCTACCGTTTCTCCACGTTGAAAAAGCTCGTACGTTTTCAAATCATCAATTGGAAACTCGTCCGGATTCAAATCGATATTACTCCTATATTTAACTAGTTTAACCGTGTCTTTTATTAAGGTCAGGGTTTTCAAACCCAAGAAGTCCATCTTTAACAAACCAGCAGTTTCAACAACGGAGTTGTCAAATTGGGTTACATATAAATCGGAATCTTTGGCCGTAGCTACAGGCACAAAATCGGTAATATCACTAGGCGTAATAATTACACCACAGGCGTGAATACCTGTATTTCTAAGATTTCCTTCTAACACTTTGGCTTGCTGAATCGTCTCACCACCTAATCCATCTTCCCCAGCCAGCTCAATTAGTTCTTTTATTTTATCATATTCTTCAGGGCGAACCGCTTTTTTAATAAGCGCCTCATCCTCATTCAGGAATCGTGCTAAATTCCATTTGGACGGCATCATCCCAGGAATTAGTTTTGCAATTTTATCCGCTTCAAACAAAGGCAAATCCAATACACGAGCCGTATCACGTATCGCTGATTTGGTTGCCATTTTTCCGTAAGTAATAATTTGCGCTACCTGTTTTGACCCGTATTTTCGAATCACATAATCCATCACACTGCTACGTCCTTCATCATCAAAATCGATATCAATATCGGGTAATGACACACGATCGGGATTCAAGAAACGCTCAAAAAGCAGGTTGTATTTTAAAGGGTCAATATTGGTGATTTTTAAACAATACGCCACTACTGATCCTGCAGCAGATCCACGCCCAGGACCTACAGAAACCCCCATTCTTCTCGCTTCGGCAATTAAATCTTGTACAATCAAGAAATAACCTGGATAACCTGAATTTGAAATAGTTAATAATTCAAAATCCAAACGCTCCCTTACCTCTTCCGTGATTTCTGGGTATCGTCTATTAGCTCCTTCGTAAGTAAGATGTCTTAAATACGCATTTTCCCCTCGAACTCCACCATCAACTGCATCTTCAGGAACATTAAATTCTACTGGAATTTCAAACTTAGGCAGCAAAACTTCCCGTGCCAGATTGTAAATTTCGATTTTATCAACAATTTCAGTTAGATTCGAAATCGATTCTGGCAAGTCGGTAAAGAGTTTTTTCATCTCCTCACCGGTCTTGAAATAGTATTCTTGGTTGGGTAACCCAAAACGATAACCCCGACCACGACCTATAGGTGTAGTTTGTTTTTCACCATCTCGCACACAAAGTAAAATATCGTGCGCATTGGCATTGGCCTTATCAATATAAAAGGTGTTATTTGTCGCTACAATTTTGACCTCATGCTTTCTCGCTAATGAAATCAAAGTGGTATTCACCCTATTTTCATCTTCTTGATTGTGGCGCATTACCTCAATATAGAAATCATCTTTGAATTGTTCTTTCCACCACAATAAGGCTTCTTCAGCTTGGTTTTCACCAAGATTTAAAACTTTATTTGGTATCTCTCCATACAAATTTCCTGATAAAACAATGATGTCTTCTTTGTACTGCTGAATGACTTTTTTATCAATTCTGGGAACATAATAAAAACCTTCAGTATACGCGATTGAAGACATTTTAGCCAAGTTATGATACCCTTTTTTGGTCTTCGCCAAAAGTACTATTTGGTATCCATTGTCTTTTCGAGACTTATCTTTGTGATCTTCACATACAAAAAACTCGCAACCCACAATTGGTTTCATAGGAACCTCAGTTGGTTCTTCACCATCAGCAATTAAAGTTGCATTCTTAGCTTCAGCTGCTTTATTATGATTTAAAACATCTCTAACAAAGTGAAAGGCTCCCATTAAATTCGCATGATCCGTCATCGCGACAGCAGGCATTTTTTGTTGCGCAGCCGCTTTCACCAATTGTGCAATACTAATAGTTGATTGTAAAACCGAAAACTGGGTGTGATTGTGTAAATGAACAAAGTCAGTATCTACAAGTACTTTTTTATTCTCAGTAAGTTCTTGTTTAGAAAGTACAGCCGCTTGCTTTTCGCCAAACTGCTGACGAATTTTATCTGAAGCTTCTTTTAAATTAATATGTTTTAACCCAATAAGCTGAATTTCCCTTGGATTCTTTGATTGAAAATCCTGAAAATAACCAGCTGGAACATCTAGTTTTTCCTTAGTAAAACTTTCTCTTCTAATCAATTCAAAGAAACATCGGGTAGTTGCCTCTACATCGGCAGTAGCGTTGTGCGCTTCAGAGAAAGGCCTATTGAATAAATACTGATGTAATTCGGTTAGCGTTGGCAACTTGAAACGTCCCCCACGACCTCCTGGGAGTTCCAGTAATTTTGCAGTCACTTCCGTACAAGTATCAAGGACAGGCATGGAAGCCATTGGACTTTCAACTCCTAAACGATGGAACTCACAACCCATAATGTTGACGTCAAAACCTAAGTTCTGACCTACAATAAATTTAGCTTTACCTAACGCTTCATTGAACTTCTCTAAAACTTCAGCTAAAGAAATCCCGTTTTCCTGAGCCAATTCGGTAGAAATTCCATGAATTCGTTCTGCATCATACGGAATATTAAAACCTTCGGGCTTGACCAAATAATCTTGATGCTCGATGAGTTTTCCCATATCGTCATGCAGCTGCCAAGCGATTTGTATACATCGAGGCCAGTTGTTTGTATCGGTTATAGGGGCATCCCAACGCTTTGGTAATCCTGTGGTCTCCGTATCGAATATTAAATACATAGCTGTAAATGAGGTGATTGCAATTTGTGTGAATTACAAAAAATGAATGTCAAATTTAGTTGTTTTTTTAAGTAAAAACTAACGCAAGTTATCAACAAAAGAACGCTACTATAAAAATCTTATTGCTCTTCACAATTCGTAAATTAAATTCAATTTCAATACTGCTAAACTCAAAAAAGGAAGGGCAAAGTCACAAAAAATTGCACTGCCATTTTTTTGGATGTCGTAGTATTTACTTAAAAAAAACAAATACAATCCAGTCGAAAAAGCAATTTTAATTCTACTAAAAATCAAATAAAAAGAGGTCTACTCCAAAAATAAAAAACAAACAATCATTGATTATTCGATACAAAAATACCTAAATATTAGTTTTTTAATCATAAAAAAGTTTGCTTTTAGTGTTTTAGGCATTAAATCATCAAAACTTTAAAATCCCGTTACCTCTTTTTTAAACCATCCGCGAAAGAAAATTAAAATAAAAATAAAAACAGTTTACAAAACACCAAATAGATAAAAGGAAGTGGTAAGCAACCGTAAAAACAGTTTGGGTATCGTATATAATGAAGAATCGAAATTGACAACTTTAATTGTTTTATTAAATTTGCTCTCCATGTTTACAATTTTAGAAAGTTAACTTGATTGGAACTAAAGAAATACACTTAAAAAATATTAAAAATGAGTACTACATTATTTGACAAAGTATGGGATTCGCACGTGGTGCGTAAAATTGAGGATGGACCAGACGTGTTTTTTATTGACCGTCATTTCATTCATGAAGTGACTAGTCCTGTTGCTTTTTTAGGTTTAAAAGAAAGAGGAATTAAAGTTTTATATCCAGAGCGCACTTTTGCTACTGCCGATCACAATACACCAACAATAAACCAACATTTACCAGTTGAAGATGCTTTATCAGCAAATCAGTTGAAAGCATTAGAGGATAACGCTGCTGAATATGGAATTTCACACTGGGGACTAGGTCATCAAAAAAACGGAATCGTTCACGTAGTTGGTCCTGAAAACGGAATTACTTTACCTGGTGCTACCATTGTTTGTGGAGATTCACATACATCAACTCACGGTGCTTTTGGAGCGATTGCTTTTGGTATTGGAACTTCTGAGGTAGAAATGGTTATGGCTACCCAATGTATCATGCAACCGAAACCAAAGAAAATGCGTATCAACGTAAACGGAACTTTGAGTAAAGGTGTAGGTCCAAAAGACGTAGCACTTTATATCATTTCTCAATTGACTACTTCTGGAGGAACAGGTTATTTTGCTGAATATGCAGGAAACGTTTTCGAAGACATGTCTATGGAAGGTCGTATGACAGTTTGTAATTTAAGTATCGAAATGGGTGCTCGTGGTGGTATGATTGCTCCAGACCAAAAAACATTCGATTTCCTTGAAGGTAGATTATATGCGCCAAAAGGAGAAGCTTGGACAAAAGCAGTTGAATACTGGAAAACATTAAAAACAGATGCGGATGCTATTTTTGACGCCGAATTAAACATCGACGCAGCAGATATCGAACCAATGATTACTTATGGAACTAATCCAGGTATGGGAATTGGTATTTCAAAAAGTATCCCAAATGCTAGTCAAGTTCAAGGCGGAGCTGAAACCTATAAAAAATCATTAGCCTACATGGGCTTTGAAGAGGATGATGTAATGATAGGAAAACCTATTGACTTTGTTTTCTTAGGTAGTTGTACAAATGGTCGTATTGAAGATTTTAGAGCTTTTACAGAAATTGTAAAAGGACGTAAAAAAGCAGATAACGTAACAGCTTGGTTGGTTCCAGGATCTCACGTTGTCGAAGCACAAATCAAAGAAGAAGGATTATTAGACATTCTTACTGAAGCTGGTTTTGTACTGCGTCAACCAGGATGTTCTGCTTGTTTAGCAATGAATGATGACAAAGTACCCGCAGGAAAATACGCGGTAAGTACTTCAAACAGAAACTTCGAAGGGCGTCAAGGTCCAGGTTCAAGAACTCTGTTAGCTTCACCAATCATGGCAGCAGCAGCGGCAGTTACTGGAAAATTAACAGATCCTAGAGATTTGTTTTAAAAATTTCAGAATGCAGATTTTAGATTTCAGATTTCGCTAACGAATAGCTTTTACTGAATTACAACCTAAAATCTTCAATCGAAAAATGATTTACATGATTAATAAAAAACATTTTGGAATATCAATTTAGTCTTTCAAAAGAGAATCTAAAATATGAATTCTAAAATCTAAAATTACAAAAAATGGCATACGATAAATTTAACATCCTTACCAGTAGTGCAGTGCCACTACCTATAGAAAACGTAGATACAGATCAAATCATCCCTGCTCGTTTCTTGAAAGCTACTAAACGTGAAGCCTTTGGAGACAATCTCTTCAGAGACTGGAGATACAACGGAGACGATACTCCAAAAGCAGATTTCGTTTTGAACGACTCAACTTACTCAGGAAAAATCTTGGTAGGAGGGAAAAACTTTGGTTCAGGTTCATCACGTGAGCACGCTGCTTGGGCGGTTTACGATTATGGATTTCGCGCAGTAGTTTCTTCGTTCTTTGCAGATATCTTCAAAGGAAACTGTTTAAATATTGGTGTTTTACCTGTTCAAGTGAGCCCTCAATTTGCTGATGCAATCTTCAAAGCAATTGAAGCGGATCCAAAAACAGAATTAGAAATCAACTTGCAGGAGCAAACGATTACTTTGAAAGCTACTGGAGAAAAAGAATCTTTTGATATTAATGGATACAAAAAGAACAATATGATCAATGGTTTTGATGATATTGATTATTTACAAAATATCAAACCAGAAATAGTAGGTTTTGCAGATAAACTGCCATACTAAAAAATCGAGTTCAGTATATTTAGACCTGACAGATTTTTAAAAGCTGTCGGGTCTTTCTAAATTAAGCAAATCAGTATAATTGTTTAAAATTATTCGACAAAAAATAAATTTAAATAATTCAATTATAAATGAAAGCTAACAAACACATACAAAGAGACGAAGAAGCTAATAAAATATTTGATAATAGAAGTCTAAAAAAAGATTACAGGCACTTGATTCAAATTTTGAAACCTGGTATGAAGGTTTTAGATGTAGGTTGCGGGACAGGTACAATTTCGAAGGATATTGCCAATATTATAGGACCAAAAGGAAAAATAACCGGAATCGACAACACAGAAAATTTTATTTTAAGTGGCAAAAAATCGTATGGTAATAGCGTAAATCTAGAACTTATTCATGTTGATTTATTTGATTTCCATCCAAATGAAAAATTTGATTTAATTGTTTCAGCCAGAACATTACAATGGTTGAGCAATCCAAAAGAAGCTTTGATAAAAATGAAATCATTATTAAAGTCAAACGGACAAATTTCGATTCTTGATTATGACCACATAAATATGATATGGAATCCATCCCCACCAGAAAGTATGCAAACATTTTACAATACGTTCTTAAAATGGAGAGCAGATGCTGGAATGAATAACAGAATTGCAGAAGATTTACCTAATTTATTTAAAGAAGTAGGTTTTCATTCGATTGAAAAAATTAACTCAGATGAGTTTTACAATAAAGAAGATTCCAATTTTAAATCGAAAATAAGTATTTGGTCAAAAGTGGCAGGCTCAACACAAATGGTAGAAGAAGGTTATTTAGACAATAATTTGCGATTGAAAGCCATTGAAGAATATAATAATTGGATAGAAACAGAAGCGATTTCGATGACAATGAAATTAAATGAGGTGAGAGGAAAAAACCAATCACCACAACAATAATTTTCCTTTAAAAGGAATTTAGAACAGGAATATGGAAAAAAGAAAAATTGAAATAATGGATACGACACTCCGCGATGGTGAACAAACCTCAGGAGTATCTTTTTCTGCCGCAGAAAAACTAACCATTGCCCAATTATTACTGGAAGAATTAAATATTGATCGAATAGAAATTGCTTCTGCTCGAGTAAGCGAAGGAGAATTTCAAGGCGTAAAAGGCATTATGGCTTGGTCCAAAGAAAAAGGGTATACGGACCGCATAGAAGTTTTGACTTTTGTAGACGGCGGATTATCAATTGAATGGATGAAAAAAGCAGGAGCCAAAGTTCAAAATTTATTGACCAAAGGCTCATTGAATCATTTGACACATCAATTAAAAAAAACTCCCGAACAACATTTTTCCGAAATTGCAACAGCAATAACTTTAGCCTCAGCAAATAATATTGAAACAAATGTTTATTTAGAAGACTGGAGTAATGGAATGCGTAATTCACCCGAATATGTATTTCAATATTTAGACTTTTTGACTAAACAACCTATCAAAAGAGTCTTATTACCCGATACTTTAGGAGTTTTAATTCCTTCAGAAACTTTTGAATTTATTTCAAAAATCATAGCAAGATACCCAAATACCCATTTTGATTTTCACGCTCATAACGATTATGATTTAAGTATTGCCAATGTTATGGAAGCGGTAAAAGCTGGAATTCAAGGGCTACACGTAACGGTAAACGGAATGGGAGAACGTGCTGGAAATGCACCGCTTGAAAGTACCGTTGCAGTTATTAATGACTTTTTACCTCAGATAGAAATTGGCGTAAAAGAATCTTCTTTATACTCTGTGAGTAAATTAGTAGAGACCTTCACTGGATATCGAATTCCTGCTAACAAACCTATTGTAGGAGATAATGTTTTTACACAAACCGCGGGCATCCATGCCGATGGAGACAATAAAAACAATCTCTATTTTAATGATTTACTTCCAGAACGTTTCGGGAGAAAAAGGCAATATGCGCTAGGAAAAACTTCTGGAAAAGCAAATATTGAAAAAAACCTTCAAGAATTAGGACTGAAATTAAACCAAGAAGATTTAAAACTAGTTACACAACGAATCATTGAACTAGGTGATAAAAAAGAAACGGTAACCAAAGAAGATTTGCCTTATATCATTTCGGATGTACTGGACAGTCATTCCTATGAAGAAAAAATTTCGGTAGAATCTTATTTACTGTCACACGCCAAAGGTATGCGCCCCTCAACTACATTGTGCTTGAAAATTGATGGCGAAATAATCGAAGAACATGCACAAGGTGACGGACAGTTTGACGCTTTTATGAATGCATTAGCGAAAATATATACTAGCAAAAAATTGGTTTTACCAAAGCTGATTGATTATGCAGTACGTATCCCTCCTGGTAGTAGCTCAGATGCTTTGTGTGAAACCATTATCACTTGGACCAACAATGGAAAAGAGTTTAAAACGAGAGGACTAGACTCCGATCAAACTGTTGCTGCAATTATAGCAACTCAAAAAATGCTTAACGTAGTTACCAACTAAAGCACTATTTTTACAAAAAAAGAAGAAAGAATCAGTAATAAAAAAATATCATAATGAAATATACTATCGCACTTTTGGCAGGAGACGGAATTGGACCTGAAGTAATCAATGAAGCTGTAAAAGTTTCGGATGCCATTGCAAAAAAATTCAACCATGAAATCACTTGGACACCAGCTCTTACTGGAGCCTGTGCAATTGATGCTGTTGGAGTTCCTTATCCAGATGAAACACATGAAATATGTATGGCTGCTGATGCCGTTTTATTTGGAGCTATTGGTCACCCAAAATACGATAATGATCCTTCTGCACCAGTTAGACCAGAACAAGGGTTATTGTTGATGCGTAAAAAACTAGGTTTATTTGCTAATGTTCGCCCTACTTTCACTTTCCCTTCTCTAATTGACAATTCTCCTTTAAAAAGAGAACGTATTGAAGGAACTGATTTGGTTTTCTTAAGAGAATTAACCGGAGGAATCTACTTTGGAGAAAAAGGAAGAAGAGACGGTGGAGAAACCGCTTTTGATAACTGTGTTTACACAAGAGCAGAAGTACAACGTTTGGCAAAAAAAGGTTTTGAATTAGCAATGACACGCACAAAAAAATTGTGTTGCGTTGACAAAGCTAATGTTCTAGAGACTTCTCGTTTATGGAGAGAAACAGTGCAAGCTATGGAAAAAGATTATCCTGAAGTAACTGTTAGCTATGAATTTGTTGATGCTGTTGCAATGCGTTTGGTACAATGGCCAAATTCGTATGACGTATTGATTACTGAGAATTTATTTGGAGATATTTTAACTGATGAAGCATCTGTAATTTCAGGATCTATGGGATTAATGCCATCTGCATCAGTAGGAGAACATACTTCGCTATACGAACCAATTCACGGGTCTTACCCGCAAGCTACTGGATTAAATATAGCAAATCCATTAGCAACCATATTATCGGCAGCAATGATGTTTGAAGATGCTTTTGGTTTAAAAGAAGAAGCGGAAGCGATTAGAGCTGTAGTTAATAAATCATTGGAACAAGGAATCGTTACCGAAGATTTAGCACCAAAAGGAGCTACAGCATATAAAACAAGTGATGTTGGAGATTGGTTAGTCGCTAATCTATAAAAATAATAATTCCTTTTAGAGATACACTGTAGTGCATCTCTAAAAGGAATATATCAAACAAAAAAGGGGACAATGTAAATTGTCCCCTTTTTTTATAGTTGTTAAAAAGAATATTAATATCCTCCTCTGTTTCCACCACCACGGTTATCTCCACCACGGCTGTTTCCACCATAACCACCACGAGAGTCACCTCCACCACGGTTGTTATTAAAACTTCTTCTTTCTCCTTCTGGTTTTGGCTCAGATTTGTTAACCACAATAGCACGTCCTTGAACAGTAGCTCCGTTCAATTCGTCAATCGCTTTTTGAGCTTCATCATCATTTGTCATTTCAACAAAACCAAATCCTTTACTTCTTCCAGTAAATTTATCAGTAATGATTTTAACTGAATCAACTGCTCCGTAAGCCTCGAAAGACTCTCTTAAATCTGCTTCCTCAATACTGAATGGAAGGCTTCCAACAAAAATATTCATATGTACTTATTTATAATAATTGCAACAAATGTAGTCTAATTTTTTTCTAAACAACTATAAATTAGCTTATTTATGTTTTTATTTTGATTTAAAAAAGAAACAAACTACTAAAACTAAACCCTAAAGTGTATGTTAAAATTAACCTCCCACTACTCCTACTGGACTGTTGTAGTTATAGGTATCTTATAAAAAACTCCTTGTTGGAAATTTAAAACTGGTCCAGCCAACGGATTATTGTATATATTTTCCGCATTGAATTTAAAAGTCCCCGAAACGGTATTACTTACAGCATCATATTCGGTAATCTTAATTTGACCGTCACCAATTCCAGAACCAGTGGCAAACGTAATAGACCCATTACTATCTGTTAAGACATAAGTAGCCGTTTTAGAAGAACTAGTTCCTAAAAGGTAAGTTTGAGGCAACTTAGATGTTGTTTTAAAAGTAACAACTTCATTTCCAGAGTAAGCTTCAATAATCAAAGACCCATTAGCGCCTAACGATGCTTTCGTTTGGATAGCACGCCAAAAAACGTTGTCTTTTACTCCTTGAAAAGAAGGATTATTAAACCTTATATCTTCTTGACAAGATATAACGGAAAATAGCACGATAATAAACAGAAAATGTTTTTTCATAAAATGCGTCTTTAAACAAACAAAAGTATAACATTATACATTAAAAAACAGAATTAGGAGCCAAAAAAACCATTAAAAAAGACCTAAAGCATTCTCTTTCATAATAATAACAACCTATTAGTTATTTCAAATAAATTTAATATCTTTGCACCCTTAATTAACAGAGGTCGAGTACCTCAAAATTTAATCATACAAGATTATGTCAGTAAAAATTAGATTACAAAGACACGGTAAAAAAGGAAAACCTTTTTACTGGGTTGTAGCTGCAGATGCACGCTCAAAAAGAGATGGTAAATACTTAGAGAAAATCGGTACTTACAATCCAAACACAAACCCAGCAACTATCGACTTAAACCTTGATAGCGCAGTGAAATGGTTGCACAATGGTGCACAACCAACTGATACTGCTAAAGCAATTCTTTCTTACAAAGGAGCTTTATTGAAACATCACCTTGATGGTGGTATTCGTAAAGGTGCCTTAACTCAAGAACAAGCTGATGCAAAATTAGCTACTTGGTTAGAAGCAAAAAACGGAACTGTTGATGCTAAGAAAGATGGTTTAACTAAAGCACAAGCTGATGTTAAAGCAAAAGCTTTCAAAGCAGAACAAGATGTAAATGCAAAACGTTTAGCTGCAGCTGCACAAGCAGAAGCTGACGCAATTGCTGCTGCAAATCCAGTTGCTGAAGAAGTTGAAGCTTCAACTGAAGAAGAAGCTCCTGCTGCTGAAGAAAACAACGAAGAAACTCAAGCATAATTTTATAAGCGACGATGCGTAAAGAAGATTGTTTCTACTTAGGTAAAATCGCTAAAAAATTTAGTTTCAAAGGGGAAGTTCTTGCCTATTTAGACACGGATGAACCTGAGTTATACGAAAACTTGGAATCAGTGTTTGTTGAATGCAACAAACACTTGGTTCCTTTTTTTATTGAAAATAGCTCACTACACAAAAACGATTTTCTTAGAATTCGTTTTGAAGATGTAAATACAGAAGAAGAAGCGGAAGCCTTATTAGGAAATGACCTATACCTTCCTTTGAAAATGTTGCCAAAACTTACCGGTAATAAATTCTATTTCCATGAAGTAATTGGTTTTGAAGTGGAAGACAAACGCTTAGGCTATGTTGGAGACATCCAATCCATAAACGATACTACTGCCCAACCTTTATTTGAAGTTCTCAAAGGTGATGTAGAAATTCTCATTCCTATGATTGATCATTTTCTTGTAAAAATTGATCGTGAGAATAAAAAAGTCATCATGGACCTTCCTGAAGGTTTGATCGAAATGTATTTATAGACAGATTCAATCGGTTAGTTGTTTAATCGTTTAATCGAAAAAAACTAAACTCTTTATGTCTACATTCCAATTCAAACAATTCTCTCTTGAACAAGACCGTTGCGCCATGAAAATTGGCACCGATGGAGTTTTACTGGGCGCCTGGACTTCAATTGAAAACAATCCCTTTAGCATTTTAGACATTGGAACAGGAACAGGTGTAATTGCCTTAATGCTGGCACAAAGAAGTCAAGCAGAACAGATTGACGCTTTGGAAATTGACGAAGAAGCCTATGAACAATCGGTTGATAATTTTGAAAACTCCCCTTGGAGCGATCGCTTATTCTGTTTTCATGCTGGCTTAGATGAATTCATAGAAGAACCGGAAGACGAATATGATTTAATCGTTTCCAACCCTCCCTTTTATAGTGAAGATTATAAAACCGAAACTGACCAAAGAGATAAAGCACGCTTTCAAGATGCGATGCCTTTTGAAGATTTAATAGAAGCAGCCGACTTATTACTTTCTGAAAACGGAATTTTATCTATCATCATTCCTTTTAAAGAAGAAGATCATTTTTTGGCTTTAGCCAAAGAAAGCGAATTGTATCCTATGAAAATCACCCGTGTCAAAGGAACACCTACTACAGAAGTTAAACGCAGTTTGATGGCTTTTACACGAAACGAAATTTCTGATTTTCCTATCGATGAATTAATCATTGAAACAGCCAGACATATATATACACCTGAATACATTGAATTAACAAAGGAGTTTTATTTGAAGATGTAATTCAAAACCTCTTTTTCTCCATTACAAAAGTTAGTTTTTCTTATTTAGAAAATGCTTTTAACTTGTTGTTTTTTCAAATTCTTACCATTCCAATACTATAAAATGTTATATAGGATAGTTTTTTTATTCAAATATAAAAATATAACAATTTATAATGGTTTTGTTATATTTCTTTGCGTAAATTTGTTTTTTAAAATTACCATTTGATCCATTCTAAAAAAGAATTACAAAAGGTACCCAAACGCTATTTAATTACTAAACAAATAAAAGCTACCTATGAAACCAGATTTATTTCAAGCGCCAGATTATTACTTATTAGACGATTTATTGACAGAAGAACATAAACTAGTCCGTGATTCTGCACGTGCATGGGTAAAAAAAGAAGTTTCTCCTATTATTGAAGAATATGCGCAAAGAGCGGAATTTCCAAAACAAATCGTAAAAGGTTTAGGTGAAATTGGTGGTTTTGGCCCTTACATCCCTGTGGAATATGGTGGTGCAGGTTTAGACCAAATATCATACGGATTAATCATGCAAGAAATAGAACGAGGTGATTCAGGAGTACGCTCTACTTCATCAGTTCAATCCTCTTTAGTTATGTACCCTATTTGGAAATACGGAAACGAAGAACAAAGAATGAAATACCTTCCAAAATTAGCTACTGGTGAATTCATTGGGTGTTTTGGATTGACAGAACCTAATTATGGATCTGACCCCGGAAGCATGATCACCAACTTTAAAGATATGGGAGACCATTATTTATTAAATGGTGCCAAAATGTGGATTTCTAATGCCCCTTTTGCAGACATTGCCATCGTTTGGGCAAAAAGTGAAGAAGGAAGAATACATGGATTAATAGTTGAACGCGGAATGGAAGGATTTACTACTCCTGAAACACATAACAAATGGTCACTACGTGCATCAGCTACTGGTGAATTAATATTTGATAATGTAAAAGTTCCTAAAGCTAATTTATTACCCAACAAATCTGGATTGGGAGCCCCACTTGGTTGTTTAGATTCTGCTCGCTATGGTATTGCCTGGGGTGCTATTGGTGCTGCAATGGATTGTTATGATACGGCTTTGCGTTATGCCAAAGAAAGAATACAATTTGACAAACCAATTGCTGGAACTCAATTGCAACAAAAAAAATTGGCCGAGATGATTACTGAAATCACAAAAGCGCAATTATTGACTTGGAGATTGGGTGTTTTAAGAAATGAAGGAAGAGCAACTACAGCTCAAATCTCAATGGCTAAAAGAAACAATGTAGACATGGCTATTCACATAGCTCGTGAAGCGAGACAAATTCTTGGCGGAATGGGAATTACTGGAGAATATTCCATCATGCGACACATGATGAACTTAGAATCAGTAATTACTTACGAAGGAACACATGACATTCATTTATTGATAACAGGAATGGATATTACTGGAATTCCAGCATTTAAATAATGTGAAAAACTATTAAAGTATTTATAAAATTGATAGCAAAAGCTTCTTGGAAACAAGAAGCTTTTTTATATTTACACCCAAAATAAATTTTATGAATATTCAGCATATCGAGGACACAATTACACCTCAAAAAAAAATATTATTACAACACCCGTTATACGAGAAAGTAAAAACAATTACTGACTTACATTGTTTCTTAGAAAACCATGTCTTTGCTGTTTGGGATTTTATGTCCTTATTAAAAGCATTACAATCCAAGTTAACCTGTACTACTACGCCTTGGTTTGCCACACCAAATCCTGAAACAAGATATTTAATTAATGAAATTGTACTTGCCGAAGAATCTGATTTGACGTTAGATGGTCGCAGACAAAGTCATTACGAAATGTACATAGAAGCCATGAAAGATTGTGGCGCCAATACAATGGAAATTGACAATTTTTTAACTGAGTTAAATTCCTTACAAAACATTTTTGTCGCGATAAAAACAAGCAACTTACATCCTAATATCAAAGCATTTCTCGACTTTACATTTCGTGTTATTGAAGAAGGAAAACCACATGAAATTGCTGCCGCTTTTACTTTTGGTAGAGAAGATTTGATTCCAAATATGTTTACCGTAATCTTAAAAAACTTTCAAACTAATTTCCCAGACACTGATCTAAGCAAATTGATTTATTATTTTGAAAGACATATCGAATTAGACGCCGATGAGCACGGACCAATGGCGATGAAAATGATTACCGAACTTTGTGGTGACGATCCTCAAAAATGGGCCGATGTAGAAGAAGTATCAATACTGGCTTTAGAAAAGAGAATCGGTCTATGGGATGCCATAGAAGAAACAATTACGATGAAAGTAGAAATGGCTTAAAATTTAAAACCAATAAAAGCAGAACAACGTAACTAGTATTAGAATTGATTTAATCCCAATTTTCAAACTAATGAAAAACAAAATTCTAATACTAGTTCTGTTTCTACCCCTTCTTTTCGCAGCAAGTTGCAGCACCGAAGCTGTTATCACAGAAACAACACCAATAGCAACCCCTTCCTCACAAACAGAAGGAAAATCCTATAGCTATTTAGCCCTTGGCGACAGTTACACAATAGGGCAAAGCGTATGTGAAAGTTGTCGATTTCCAGAACAACTCAAGAAAAGCTTGGGCAATACAAATCCAACTAATACTTACCCATTAACGATTATCGCACAAACGGGCTGGACTACTTCCAATTTACTTTCGGCAATTGATTCTCAGAATCCTCCTTCAACGTATGATTTAGTTACACTATTAATTGGCGTAAACAATCAATATCAAAACAGGTCTTTTGCTTTGTATGAAAAGGAGTTTCCCGAATTAGTAACTAAAGCTATTGCTTTCGCAAAAGGTGACAAAGGAAAGGTGATCGTGGTTTCTATACCGGATTATGCTTACACTCCGTTTGGTCAACAAACAGGCAATCAAGGTCGGATTTCAACTGAAATCGACGCCTACAATGCTTTTGCAAAAAAGTATTGCATCGACAATGGGATTGAGTTCATCAACATTACTGACATCACTCGAGAAGGATTAACCGATCCCAATCTTGTAGCACAAGACGGACTACATCCATCTCAGCTCGCTTATTCTAAATTTGTAGAACGTATTTTACCTAAAGCAATTACTGCCATTAAAAAATAAAAAAGTCCCGATGCTATCGGGACTTTATATTAACTTTCTGGAGCCAACTCCAGTTCTAAACCTTCAAGACTTTCAGTGATTGGGATTTGACAACCCAAACGGCTGTTTGGTTTTACATAGAATGCTTCAGATAACATCGCTTCTTCATCATCTCCCATTTCTGGCAAGGCAACGTCATTAAGAACATAACATTGACATGAGGCACACATGGCCATTCCGCCACAAGTTCCTTCTACTGGAAGTTCGTATGCTTTACACAGTTCCATGATATTCATGGCCATATCAGTAGGAGCTTGCAGGTCATGCACTACTCCTTCTCTATCTTTGATTTTTATTAATACATCCATAAACAAATTATGAGTTATAAGTTAGTTAGTTGTGTGTTATAGGGTTTGCATGAGGGATAGAAGCAAGCTACCAAAGTAGCGCGTATAGCCCGACCGTTTTCATAAAAAAGGCTTATCACTGCAAAGTGGATTAGCCTTTTTTATGAAAAGGGACATGCCCAACAAAAATTATAGGATATTAACAACAGTTTCAATTTGGGGCGCAAACTTCTTGATGGTCGTTTCCACTCCTGCTCTAAGCGTCATTTGGTTTACGCTACAGCTAGTGCAAGCTCCTTCCAGTCTAACTTTGACATGTTTGTCTTCCTCTATGGAAATCAATGTTATGTCGCCACCATCTGAATTCAAAAAAGGTCTAATTTCTTCGAGTGCTTTTTGAACTTCTATTGTTAATTCTTCTGTTGTCATTTTCTTTATTTAAAGATTGAAAGATTAGAAATCATTTCAAATAGTCTAATTTTTTATTTTTTTACTGCAGAACAACCTGCCATAGTCGTAATTTTAACTGCTTCAGTAGCTGGTAAATTTTCATTTCTACTCACTACTTCTTGAACTACATTACGTGTTATTTCTTGAAAAACAGACTCAATTAACGATCCTGTTTGCATGGCAGCAGGACGACCGTAATCACCCGCTTCGCGAATCGATTGTACGATAGGCACTTCTCCAAGGAAAGGCACTTCTAAATCGGCAGCAAGGTTTTTAGCTCCTTCTTTACCAAAGATATAGTATTTATTTTCAGGAAGTTCTTCAGGTGTGAAATACGCCATGTTCTCCACGATACCCAATACTGGGACATTTATTGCTTCAGACATGAACATGGAAACTCCTTTTTTAGCATCAGCCAAAGCTACAGCTTGTGGTGTACTTACGATCACCACTCCTGTAATAGGCAATGATTGCACAATAGAAAGGTGTACATCTCCTGTTCCTGGAGGTAAATCGATTAACATGAAATCCAATTCTCCCCAATCAGCATCAAAGATCATTTGGTTTAATGCTTTTGAAGCCATAGGACCTCTCCAGATTACTGCTTGACTTGGTGCCGTAAAAAATCCTATAGAAAGTATTTTTACTTCGTAACTTTCTACTGGTTTCATTTTTGATTTCCCGTCAATAGTAACCGAAATTGGTTTTTCGTTTTCTACATCAAACATGATTGGCATAGAAGGTCCGTAAATATCAGCATCAAGGATACCAACTGAGAACCCCATTTTGGCCAAAGAAACAGCCAAATTTGCCGTAACAGTAGATTTTCCTACTCCCCCTTTACCAGAAGCTACTCCAATAATATTTTTTATTCCAGGAATCATTTTTCCTTTTATCTCAGGTTTGTCTGGAACCTCTACTTTACTGTTGATTTTTATTTTTGCTTCAGCAGATACCAATTCAAGAATTGCTTTTTTGATGTCGTCTTCAGCACGTTTTTTTATATGCATTGCAGGTGTATGTAAAACTAAATCCACTACTACCTCATCGCCAAAAGTGATTACATTTGCTATTGCTCCACTTTCCACCATGTTTTTTCCTTCTCCAGCTATAGTAATTGTTTCTAAAGCTTTCAGAATATCTTTCCTGTCTAATTTCATTTTTAGTTTATTGTTTTCCAAAGGCGTTTTAGCACCCGAATATTATCTTTATTTAAACTGATTTCAGATTACAAAGATAACAGATTAAGTTCTTATTCTAAAGGTTTTTGTATTGCATTTATTGATGCGCAGATTAACTGTAGTTATGGATTTAAAAAACACCATTTCTCAAAAGAAAAATGAAACAATCCTAACTATCTTAGGACCTCGGGCTCCCAAAAATGTTTTTCGAACTCGATGATTTGATTGTCGATTACTTGAATCCCTTCGCTTTCTAACAACTGCTGCATGAGATTAGTACCGTCAAAATGGAATTTCCCGGTAAGCAATCCTTTTCTATTCACCACTCTATGCGCAGGTACATCCTCTATATTGTGCGACGCATTCATGGCCCATCCCACCATTCTTGCTGAACGAGCTGTGCCCAATGCTTTTGCGATAGCACCATAAGAGGTTACTCTCCCATAAGGAATAAGTCTAGCAACAGCATAAACACGTTCAAAAAAATTATCGTTTGACATGACTTTATGGGGTAATAAGAAAGGTACTTTTAGGTTCTTTCTTTATTTTTCTAAATAAAATCGTATAATATTAAACAAGGTAATGATAGAAATAACACCAGTAATACTACCAATGATCGTGTTCATATTTTTTAACAGATAATCCGCCTTATTTTCAATGTTTTGAAAGAAACGAATATAACAGTAAAAAACAAAAGCAGAGCCCAAAACTACACCACTGACAAAGGTAAAAATAGTAAGCGTATCAAAGGTAAAAAGACCGTAAGATGCCAATGTAATACTGATAAAAACGTAATAAGGAATGGGAAAAAAGTTCAAAGCAGATAATAACATCCCTAAAAAGAAACGTTTCTTTTTACTTTTCTTGTCAATTTTAGCTTTCTTGATTTTTGGTTTTTTGGCTATCCATAAAAAATAAACCGTCAAAGCACCAAATATACCAAACCCAATTTCTCGGAACAAAATGACAATATCTGGACGTATATTAATAATAGTAGCAAATAGAATTGCAAGATAGGCTTGAAAAAAAATGATAATTATAGCCCCAAGAACAAACCAATAGGCATTTCTTCTTCCCTCTTTTAGATTCACTTTGGCAGCCGTCATATTGATTAATCCAGGCGGAATAATCCCTATAACTGCTGTAATAAATCCTAAAAATAAGGGTAAAATAAAATTCATTTATTGGTTGTCAAACATTCAAAATGGGTTACCTATTCCGGCAAAAAACGTATTATTATTCTTTAATTTTAAATCGAATATACGTAATTGCTTTGTTAACTTCCAAATATTGTTTTTCGTAAAAGGTCTGAAAAGCAGTAACTTCCTCTGGACTTCCCTCATTTACATACACATTATGATTGGCATACAATACTTCGTGCCCTTCTCCATGTAGCAAACCAAGTGTGTATCCATGCATAAATTCACTATCCGTTTTCAAGTTGACAACACCGTCTTTTTTAAGTATTTTTTTATACAATTGCAAAAACTCCGAATTCGTCATACGGTGTTTTGTTCTCTTGTATTTTATTTGTGGATCTGGAAAAGTAATCCAAATTTCATCTACTTCATTTTCGGCAAAAATATGATTGATTAGTTCTATTTGTGTACGAATGAACGCCACATTATGCAACCCAGTTTCTACAGCCGTTTTAGCACCACGCCAAAAACGAGCTCCTTTAATATCAATTCCAACGAAATTTTTATTTGGATATCTTTCTGCTAGTCCAACGGAATATTCTCCTTTACCACAACCTAATTCCAGCACTAAAGGATTGTCATTCTTGAAGAATTCAGTATTCCAGTTCCCCTTTAAAGGAAACAAATCTCCTACTACCTCTTCCCTTGTTGGTTGAAAAACATTTGTAAATGTTTCGTTTTCCTTGAATCTCTTTAACTTATTTTTGCTTCCCACGATTTTTTGAATATTTGCGCAAAATTAAGGAAATATATAAGACCGAAGGACATGATAGCAAATTTTTTAATTTGACTAACTCGGATTTCTTAATAAAACTCTTCGATACGTTTTTGACTTCTTAGACTACTATTTGCAAAAAATTAATCAGTTATTCAGTGCATTCAATTGGAAACAAGGTTTCGTCATGTTGCGATAAATCCAAACCTATAATTTCTGATTCCTCAGAAACACGCATCGGAATAATTCTATTGGTAATTTTGAATAAAATATACGCACCAAAAAAAGTAAAAATTGACACCAGTACTAAAGCCACCATGTGATGCCCAAAAACACCCCAACCGCCATGAAGTAAACTAGCCTCTTCACCATGAGCAAAAATAGCAGTAAGAATCATTCCCATAATTCCCCCAACACCATGACAAGCAAATACATCTAAGGTATCATCAATTCTATTTAGAAATTTAGCATGCACCACAAAATTAGAAACTATCGCTGCAATAAATCCAAAAAACATACTCTCTGGAACTGATACATAACCAGCTGCTGGCGTAATGGAAACCAAACCAACGACCGCACCAATGCAAGCACCCAATGCCGAAACTTTTCTACCATTAATTCGATCAAAGAAAATCCAAGTTAGCATGGCTGCTGCAGAGGCTGTGGTAGTCGTTGCAAAAGCCATTGCTGCAACTCCATTGGCTTCTAAGGAAGAACCTGCATTAAAACCAATCCAACCAAACCACAGCATTCCCGTTCCTAATAATACAAAAGGAATATTGGTAGGCACATGATTGCTATTGTTTCTTTTACCTAAAACAATTACTCCTGCTAGTGCAGCAAACCCTGCACTCATATGTACAACCGTTCCTCCCGCAAAATCTTTAACTCCAAAAAACGAACCCAAAATTCCAGTAGGATACCAAACCGCATGACACAATGGAGCATAAATAAACAGCGTAAACAAACATATGAAAAGTAGATACGAGATAAAACGAACCCGCTCCGCAAACGAACCTGTAATAATTGCAGGTGCAATTACTGCAAACTTCATTTGAAACAAAGCATACAACATAAAAGGGACCGTAGTAGCTATTTCTTTATGAGGTAAAATACCCACATAATCCATAAAGGCAAAAGTAGTAGGATTCCCTACAAAACTATAAAAACCAGTCCCTATATGTATTCCCATAGGTTCACCAAAAGCCAAGCTAAATCCCACAACAACCCATAACAACGTAACAACTCCCAAACAAATAAAACTTTGCAACATGGTCGATATTACATTCTTCTTTCCTACCATTCCTCCATAAAAAAAAGACAATCCAGGAGTCATGATTAAAACCAAACAACAGGACGTTAACATCCAAGCAACATCAGCTGGAACAATTTGATCCATAGTTCCAAATTGCAATAGAACAGGATTCTTTTCGGTTACTGCTGGCCATAAAACTCCAAAAATACAAACAATACTTATAATTATAAACGAAATAACCCAGCGTTTCTCAATTTTCATTTTAATTTAATTTACCCTTTCAAAATAGGGGGCAAAGGTAAAAAAAAATTGAATTTTATTAAAAAAACGGAGCTAAAGAGGGGAGCAAGAATTGATTTAAGTCAAATTAATAATTTATAGTACCGTTCAATACGAGTACTTGATTTTACGACCGTAATTTGAGCTCTTTTTTGAGAATTATGTTTAAATTAAATTCACATCCAATTTAAAAGAGTCTATTTACTTCCTTTTTCCAATATCTTTTTAATTAATCCATCTTCAATAGGTGCTTTTATTTTAATTACAGCATCAACATCATCATTTGGAATAGTCATAGACAAAACATACTGTTTTATTTTCCATTCCGTTCCTATTTTGACTAAAACACCTGAACCGCGGCAAATTCTCATTTGTGTATTCAGTAATTCATCAAACCAAGCTGTTTTACCCGTTTCATCAAAATAAATATGGCGTTCCAACATCGTAAAATTCCACGTCTTCCTTGAATCAAAAAAAGGTTTTGCCCACACTTTAAAATCAGCTTTATTCCAATTCTCGGTAGCATCTGTGCCAATAAAAATGGCGTCAGCAGTCATCATACTAAAATAAGAGTCATATTTTGCATCAGCAGCAGCTTTATGCCATGAATTCAGCATCCAATTAATTTTGTCTTTCTCTTTATTTTGCTCTGGACTGTTTGTAGTAAAGGCAGAAAATAATAAAAAACTTAAAAACAGTACCATTGTATTTTTCATAACAAATTTGATTTTTATCAAAAATAGGAATATCTAATTTAACTGTGGAAAAAAAAATAGCTATTAATCAAAACTGACATAAGTGACCATTCTTATATAATTTTTGGATATTAGTCCTTAATGCGCTAATAGCAACTTCAAATGAATACAATTTTACTTATTTTTACGGCATCCTATTATCAAGAAAGTCCCCAAGTATGAGAAAGTTATTCTTTTCATTTGCCCTTATGGTTTCTATTCTTTTCCTTACAATCCTATCCTGCAAGAAAAAAGAATACAAATCCATTGCTATTATTACGGATGACCTTGCCTCTCCTTTTGACAGCACATTAGTACAAACTTTTTTTGAGAAACACCCTAAACTGAAAGACTACCAAGCCGAAGTACTACAACTATATCGCAAACACCAGTACCATTATATTTGGTATGACAAAAGTGGCGTCAATGAATTTGGTAATCTGTTGCATAATAAAATCAACACTCTCGAAGAGGAAGGAATTGAAAATTCAGTTCCATATAAAGAAGAAGTAGATTTAATTTACGTCAATCCCACGAACTCGAAAAAGCCAAATATAGAAACCGAGTTATTAAACTCCGCCTTGTATTTCTATTACACCAACACTGTTTACCATGGACTCGACGCCACAAAATCTACAGAAATGGAATGGCATCTACCTCGAAAAAAACAATCGTATGTCAATTATTTAGATTCCCTATTAACCAATCCTGGATTAATCAACAAGAATGAAAAAGGGCTAATTGCCCAATATTTTCTATTAAAAAAGGTATTAAAAAAATACCGCGAAATGGAAAAAAAGGGAGGCTGGAAAACGATTTCAATAGATTCTACCGTTACTTCTTATAAAGTAGGCGACAGCGCCAAAGTCATCGCTCAAATAAGGCAGCGTCTCTTTATCTCTGGAGATATCACAACTGATTCTAAAAGTGCTGTTTATGATAAAGAATTATCTAAAGCCGTCTTAAAATATAAAAAAAGAATGGGCACTTTTGCCAGCACCATTATTTTACAAAAACACATTAAAGAACTGAATATTTCTGTAGCAGAACGCATAAAGACCCTTACTATCAATATGGAGCGTTGCCGTTGGATTTCGAATGACATCTTTAAAGCCAAAGAATTTATTGCCATCAATATTCCTTCTTATCAACTAAGTTATTTTATTGATGGAAAACCGGCGCTGCGACTAAAAGCCGTTGTAGGAAAAGCGCTGAATAAAACAGTGATTTTTAGTGCGCCTATGAAATACATTGTATTTAGCCCGTACTGGAATGTTCCCAAAAGTATTCTTGATAAAGAAATCCTTCCTGGGATTGAGAAAAATGAAAACTACCTCGCGGAACACGATATGGAATGGAACAACAATACTGTACGTCAAAAACCGGGGCCTAAAAATTCATTGGGTCTCATTAAGTTTTTATTTCCAAACTCTAATGACATTTACTTGCATGACACCCCTTCTAAAAGCTTGTTTAATCGGGAAGATAGAGCCTTTAGCCATGGATGCATTCGCATACAAAACCCTAATTTGTTAGCCGAAAAAATCCTTAGAGAGGATAAAAAATGGGATGCTGAGAAAATTAAAGAAGCAATGAACAGTGGTGTAGAATCTTGGTACACACTCAAAAACAAAATCCCTGTTTACATTGGTTATTTTACCGCTTGGGTAGACGAGGATAATACTGTTCACTTTTATGATGATGTGTACAAAAGAGATGATGCCTTAGCTTCTTTATTGTTTGTAAAATAAAACATTCCCTTTTTAGATTCCAAAAAAAAATGACACTCCTTTTTTGAAAGGAAGTGTCATTTTTTTGAATTTATATTTTAAACTTCAATTATTTTTTTTTAGTGTGCTTTTTGTTTTTCAAAAGCAGTGGTTAGGATCTTTTTCATTTTGTCTAGAGCACCATGAAATGCTTTTTCAGTAACATCCGCATAATCAGAAACTACTAAAGGTTGCATTCCTGCTGGACGTGCTTCTATAAGACATTTTTTGTCATGTGTCCCAACTTTTTCTCCATTTTCATCTGTAAAATGAACTTCAATACGTGTAATTTTATCATCAAAACGGGATAGTGATTTAGCTAATTCAGTAGAAAAATAAGCCTCTTGTCTATCGTGTCCTTCTACATTTTTGTCAGTGTTAATCTGTATTTTCATAGTATATAATATTTTAAGATTGTCTTTCAAAACTAAGGTTAATTCCCTCAAAAAACGAAGCAATTAATAAAACATTATGAAAAGAAAGCAAGATTTTCGAATAAAAAACCAAAAAACAATCCTACCGTTAATTCCATCCTAATAGACTTTCAAATTTGCGATACTTTTATTAACTTTAAGAAACGTTTTTGCCATGAAAAACTTTTTTTGGTTATTTATCGTTTTACTATCTGGCTATTCTATTGCTGCCATTCCCCGTGATCATAAAAAAAAAACCACGGATACGCTTTCCTATTGCACCCCTAACTCTGAAGAAATTACTGCTAACAATTCCATCGTCACTATTGACCTGAATACTATCAACCGTTTTTTTAACATGTATTCCAATTTAAAAAAATACCGATCAGATGTGATTCTTTTGTATAAAAACCGCAATTACAAATCCATTTGGTATGATGACAACCAGCTTATTGAGTTTGCCAACGTATTATATTCGAAAGTAAACCAACTTGAAAATGAGGGACTCAAGTTCAACTTGTCTTACAAAGATAAAATTCAGGCGATTTTTAATACGGAATCGGCAATTGAAATCACAAAGACCGAGAAAGAACTGCTGCTTTCCACACTTTATATTTATTATGCAAAAAAGGTATTTCATGGTATTGACACCAATAAAGTTCACGAAACGGGCTGGTTTTTACCTAGAAAGAACATTTCCTATAAAACGCTATTGGATTCGTTATTAAACACCCCTGAATTATTAGATAAAAATGAAAAACAACTATTTGGTCAATATTACAAACTACGTGATGCCTTAATGCGCTACCGTCAAATAGAAAAAAGCGGTGACTGGAAACCCATTGAAACCGAATCTGGAGTCAAAGAATTCCAGCCGGGCGATAGTTCAAAAACTATTGCTCAAATCAGGCATCGATTGCTTGTTATGGGTGATTTGAATACCGATTCTAAAAGCAATATCTATGATGCCGAACTGATGGCAGGAATACTGAATTTCAAAAAAAGAAATGGTTACAAACCTGATTATCCCATAGGTTCCCAACACCTCAACCGCATGAATCTTCCTATAGAAAAATACATAAAAACCATTATGGTCAATATGGAACGCTGTCGATGGATTCCACCCAATTTAGCAAAAACCGACGAATTTATCATTATAAACATTCCGTCGTTTACCTTAATTTATAAAAGAAACGGACAACCTATTCTAGAGTCCAAAGTGTTTGTGGGTATTAATATGATGGAAACTGTACTTTTTAGTTCCAGCATTAGCAAGGTAGTCTTTAGTCCGTACTGGAACGTTCCTCAAAGCATATTGGAAAACGAAATCAAACCTGCTATGGAAAAAGACACTAGTTACATGACCAGACACAATCTGGAATGGAATAAAAAAAGTCTCAGACAAAGACCCGGCCCTACAAATGCTTTGGGAGTAGTCAAGTTTGTGTTCCCAAATACCTACAGCATCTATTTACACGATACCCCATACAAACTCAATTTTAATTATGAATTTCCACGGTTCAGTCATGGTTGCATTAATATGCAAAAAGCTAAAGAATTGGCTTATTTAATATTAGAAAACAATCCAGACTGGCCATTGGATAAAATCAATAAAGCGATGGATAGCGGAGTCGAAACCGTATGTGTTTTAAAAAAACCAATTCCCATTCATATTGGGTATTTTACGGCTTGGGTAGATGACGCGGGAGAAATTCATTTTTATTTTGATATCTATAACAAAGACAATCATCTGGCTGAACTCCTATTTGATGATAATTTAGATTAAAATTCGCTGTTAATACCGAATAAAACAACTAGATTCCTGACTCTTTTTTGTACCTTTAGTACTGATTATCAAATTGTAACAACATGAATCGTCCTTTCATTTCATTCCTTTTTCCTCTTTGTTGCCTCGTACTTTTGGGTATATCCAATGAGGCAAAGGCTAGCACTAAAAAGGTGTTGTTCGTTACTAAATTAGTGAATTACCAAAAAATCCCTTCCTTTCCTGCTGTTCCATTTGACAGTACGTTGATTGCTCCTTTTTTTAAAAAATACCCCAAATTCAACTCCTTTAAAACTGAGTTGATAAAACTCTATAGAAAACACGAATACAATTATTTATGGTACGATAGTCGAGGCATCAATGAATTTGCCAGTTTATTGTATGACAAAGTCAATAACTTGGATCAGGAAGGTTTGCGCATCCGGGTTCCGTATCAAGAGGAACTACGCGATATTTTTCAGGACACGGAGAAAACGGAAAAATCAAATGTAGAAGTAGAACTGCTATTATCCGCTCTCTATTTCTTTTATGCCGATAAGGTATTCAAAGGGCTTGACATCCAGAAAACCACAGAACTGGGATGGTATTTGCCTCGAAAAAAACAATCTTATGGCAACCGATTGGATTCTTTATTGCAAGATCCCAACCTCATTAACAAACCAGACAAAGGAATACTGGGGCAGTATTATCAATTAAAGGAAGCGTTACAAGACTACCGCAACATCGAGAAAAAAGGCGGATGGAGTGCTATTGAATTCCCTAAGAAAATAAAGTCTCTAAAACCTGGTGACACCGCAGCTGTGATTCTAAAAATTAGAACTCGACTCTTGGCAACTGGTGATCTAAAAACCGATTCTAAAAATAATATGTTTGACGAGGAACTGCTCACAGGAGTTGTAAAATACAAAGAGCGAAATGGCTATGCGGCGGATTCATTGCTCTTACCTAAACACATCAAGGACATGAATGTTCCCGTCAATGAACGCATTAAAACCCTTATGGTCAATATGGAACGTTGTCGATGGATTGCTCCTAGTTTAACCCAAAACAAGCGCTACATTATTGTAAATATCCCCTCCTTCACCCTTACTTTTTTTAAGGACGGCAAACCTGCTTTGATATCCAAAGTAGTCGTGGGGAAATCCATGAATAAAACAGCGGTTTTTAGTGGTCAGATGAGTCAGGTTATTTTTAGTCCCTATTGGAACGTGCCTCCCAGTATTTTAAGAAAAGAGATTTTACCCGCCATTGCCAAGAACTCCAACTACCTAGTACAACACGATATGGAATGGGTGGGCAACCGCGTAAGGCAGCGACCCGGAGAGCAAAATGCTTTGGGTAAGGTGAAGTTTGTATTCCCTAATTCGCATATTATTTATATGCATGACACACCTTCCAAAAGCTTGTTTGACCAAGATACAAGGGCTTTTAGTCACGGTTGTATTCGTGTGGCTCGCCCTCGCGATTTGGCAATTATGGTTTTAGAAGGAGATACCAACTGGCCTATAGAAAAAATTGACGGAGCCATGAATCGTGAAGTAGAAAAAACCTACAACCTCAAGACCAAAATCCCCGTTTACATAGGCTATTTCACCGCTTGGGTGGATCGGGAAGGCCAAGTACATTTTTATGACGATATCTATGGCCATGATGAAAAACTCGCCGAATTGTTGTTTACGGATTGATTTTTATTTTTGCGACGGCTTGCAATGAAAAGCACGAAATAACTCCAAACAAAAAAAGAGGTTCTTGGTTTTATTATTTACTCTTTTTTAAAGCATCGAGTAATTCTACCATGTCAACCACTCCATAAGTGGAGGAATAGTCAGATACGGCATAGGGCAATATGAGGTTGTTGTTATGGATAATCGAACCACACGAATAGACCACATTAGGCACATAACCTTCGCGCTCGTCTTCTAGTGGGGCAAGCAAGGGCTCGGCCAGTCGGCCAATTTCCTTTGAAGGATCGTCAAGATCAAACAAGGAAGCGCCTAGACAATAGCGTCTCATGGCACCTACTCCGTGAGTGATTATTAGCCAACCTTCGGCGGTCCAGATGGGAGAACCACAGTTTCCTATTTGTGTGAATTCCCAAGGATATCGGGGTTGCTGGATGAGCAAAGGATAATTCCATTCCGTAGGCCTGTCTGAATACATGAGGTAATTATTGACCCCATCGATTCTAGAAAGCATGGCGTACTTGCCTTTTATTTTTCTAGGGAACATCGCCAGGTTTTTATTTTTTGCCCCTTCTCCATATAAAGGCATGATATGAAAGGAATAAAAGTCTTCGGTTGAAATGAGTTTTGGCATAATCACGTGGCCGTTGTATGCAGTATAGGTTCCAAAAATTTTGTGGGATGTGCCATCGTCAAAGAATCGTACAAAACGGGCATCTTCAATACCCCGGCTTTCGGAGTCCGAAATGGGAAATATAACCCGTTCCGTGATATCCGAGTCGTGCTTGAATTGTATGTCATAAAAAGAATCTGCCAACCAGATGATTTCTTCCAATGCCCTGCGCTGATCTTGGCTTATAGATGGATCTTTCAGCACCTTATTGATGGCGTTTTTTATAATTTCATATCCAAATTTCTCGGGCATGTCTTGCAATATCATGGCCGTGTATTTATCTGGCGTATTCATCTCGGCTAATTTCTTGACAAATCTATTTTTGTCAAACAAGGATTTGTGTACAATCTCAGCTTTATCGATATTAGCACCTATCTTCATCATTTGGAGGTCGTTGTTTTTATCGAGAATTCCTCTTCTAAAAACGACCGAAGAAATATGGCCTTCTCCTGTGGCCCTAAAAGAAATAATAACCCGCTTTTCCTGTTTTCCCAGAAAAGACTGATCGAAATCCTCCATCATGGAAGGATTGAAAAAAGCAGCCGATTCGATGGCGTATTCCATAGTGCAGTACGAACCAATGAGCATTTTTCGTTCCTCAGAAATGCCGTCATAGTTGATTTGCATTTCTTCAATGATGCCACGAATGTTTTCACAATGCTTGAAGAATATACGTGAAATATTACGGTGTCGTCTAGCAAACTCACGCAGTGTGTGTTCCAGTGTATGAATGACTTGTTTTTCGTCTAACACCATGATATGACTAACCATATCGCGGGTTCGCTGCTCGCCATTCATAAAATAGCGAGCCACTACTCTACTGGAATCTGGGGTGAATTTTACATTTTTTCGGGTCACAGCAACTCTCATAGCTTCATTTTTAAAATAAAAATAAGTGAGGCTTTTAAATATTGTAGTAAAAAGTCTTTTAAATACGGTGCGTTATTCGCCTTATTGTAGCCAATACACTTTCATTATCAGGACATTAAAGATACTAAAAAAGTTTAAAATAAGCCCTATTTAGGAATTGTTATCTATTGTAGTTCAGGTAATTAAATAACGAGGAGGGATTTGGTGGTTGTAGTTTGTGAGAGTTATTATTGTCAAAAACGTAAAGCGACTCGGTTTCTCGCCATTGCTAGGAAAGAATCAATCTTATTATCCTTTTCTATTTTATTTATGTGATCTCTCTTGCGTCGAGATGACAAAGAGAACTTGATGAGTAGTAACAAAAAAACGCTACTCTTTCGAATGGTGTTTTATTAAAATAAAGTTGTTAATTCCTCTTTGTCCCTAGCCCTGATGGGAGCGGCATCTCCCGATTTAGAAAAACAAGGCTTTTTTCAAGCCGTAGTTTTTATTTATCGGGAATACAGCGGACAGCAGGAAAAAGCTCCTAAAAATAAATGAAATACAAATCCTAGTTGTCTTCTTTTTGCAATTGGGTGATGCCCATGTTGTATAAGGTAAAGGCTTGGATATCGACGTTTTCCTGAATGGTTGCCGCCACCGATTTTCCTGCGCCGTGACCCGCTTTGACATCAATGCGAATTAAGGTTGGGTTGCTTCCCGCTTGTTTTTCTTGCAACTCGGCAGCAAACTTGAAGCTATGTGCCGGCACCACTCGGTCATCATGATCGCCCGTAGTGACCATCGTCGCGGGATAGTGTGTACCTGATTTTACGTTGTGCACTGGTGAGTACCCTTTGATGTATTCGAACATTTCTTTGCTGTCCTGCGCGGTTCCGTAATCGTACGCCCAGCCCGCTCCTGCCGTAAAGGTATGGTAGCGCAACATGTCCATAACGCCCACGGCCGGCAAAGCGACTTTCATCAAATCAGGACGCTGGGTCATGGTGGCTCCTACTAGCAAACCTCCATTTGACCCACCACGAACGGCAAGAAAGTTTGGAGAGGTGTACTGTTGGTCAATTAGATATTCAGCTGCAGCGATGAAGTCATCAAAGACGTTTTGTTTATGCATTTTGGTTCCGGCATCGTGCCATTTTTTACCGTATTCTCCTCCTCCACGCAAGTTAGGAACAGCAAAAACACCTCCGTTTTCCATCCAAACGGCATTGGCAATACTAAAACTAGGCGTTAAACTCACATTGAATCCTCCGTAACCGTAAAGCATGGTTGGGTTTTGTCCGTTTTGTTTTAATCCTTTTTTGTAAGTGATAATCATGGGGATTTGGGTTCCATCTTTCGACGAATAAAATACTTGTTTTGACTCGTAATCGTCGCTGTTGAAATCTACTTTTGGCTTGGCATACACCGCTGATTTTCCTGATTTGGGTTCAAATGAGAAAATGGTTCCTGGCGTTGTGTAGTTTGTAAATGAATAATAGAGTGTTTTGTCGTTTATCTTTCCGCCAAAACCTCCTGCTGTTCCCAGTCCCGGCAACTGGATTTCACGCATCTTTTTGCCATTGTAATCGTACTGCTGCACTACTGATACGGCATCTTTCATATAATTTGCAAAAATGTATCCGCCTCCTGTTGATGGAAATAAAACATCCTGAGTCTCGGGGATAAAATCGTTCCAGTTTTCTTGTGTTGGATTTTTTACATCTACCATTACCACGCGTTTATTGGGTGCTTTCCAATCGGTAACGATAAAGAGCTTGCTTCCTTGACTCTCTATAATACTGTTGTCACTATTGAAATTATCGACTAGCGTCACAATAGGACTATTGGCTTTTCTTAAATCTTTGATGTACAATTCGTTTCCATAAGTCGAATTGGCCGCTGTGATGACCAAGAAATTATCGTCTTCGGTCACATAACCGCCTACATATCTTCGTTTTTGGTCTTCACCAAAGATGATTTTATCGTCTTTTTGAGCGGTTCCTAGTTTATGAAAATAGAGTTTATGTTGGTCGGTTTTGGCCGACAGTTCGCTTCCTTTTGGTTTTTCGTAACTAGAGTAATAAAATCCTTTGTTTCCAAGCCATGAAATGCCACTGAATTTGATATCGACAAGGGTGTCTTCAATTACTTTTTTGGACAAAGCATCCATAATAATTACTTTTCGCCAGTCGCTTCCTCCTTCGGATATCGCATAGGCTACTATAGAACCGTCTTTGGAAAAATCCATTCCGCCTAGTGAAGTTGTTCCATCTTTGGAAAAAGTATTGGGATCTAAGAAAACTTCTTCAACACCCGAGGCGTCTTTGCGATACACCACCGACTGGTTTTGCAGTCCGTTATTTTTAGAATAATAGGTAAATTTCCCTTCTATGGATGGCGCACCTATTTTTTCATAATTCCATAGTTTTTCCATTCGGTTTTTTAGTGCTTCTCGAAAAGGAATTTGGCTTAGGTAGCCGTAAGTGACTTCGTTTTGTGCTTTTACCCAAGCTGCGGTTTCAGCAGAGCGGTCGTCTTCTAGCCAACGGTACGGATCATTGACTGCAGTATCAAAATACTGGTCGACAACTGTTCCTTTTGGGGTTTTAGGGTATTGGATTGGATTGTTGTTTTGTCCAAAAGTTGTTATTGTTGGAAGTATTGCCATTATAAAGAGTAGTTTTTTCATTAAAAAAAGGAATTGGTTAAAACAAAAATAGACAATCAAAATATAAAGATATAAGTCAGATACGTTTTTTGACCGTTTTGGGCTTGTTTTTTTTAAACATATAAGTCATATAAGTTTTTTTTAGCTGATTGTGTTGAAAAGTATTTTAACTAGAGTCGCAAAGCAATAAAAAACAAACCATATAAAGTATCTAAGGCCATATAAGCTTTGTGTAAAAAGTATTTCAAACAATCGCTATCTTAAACATACAACTCAGATACGCTTTTCTTATTAGATTGTGAGAGAAGATTGTTTCACAGAGAATCACAAAGATTTTGTTATTAAACCATTAAGGAATTAAGAAAATGAAGCTCAGCGGGACTTTGAGTTTACTTTGTGATTCTTTGCGAAACAAACAACTAAAAAACTTATATGACTTACATCTTAAAAAGCCTCAGCGAGACTTTGCGGTTATTCTGCGGCTCTTTGTGAAACAAAAACTATAAGCAGATTTACAAAAACCATTAAGAAATTAAGAAAATTAAGCTAATAATCTATATGACCTTAAAAGCCTTACATGGTTATAAATACTTAATGAAACTTAATCCCTTAATGGTTTAAAAAGCTTTAGACTGTAAAAACTACAAGCCGAAGTTCACCCCAAGCACGATATTTCTTCCTATATTAGGAACACCATCATTTTTTAATCTTGATAAATGAGCAATGTATCTTTTGTCTAAAAGGTTATTTGCATTTAAATTGACATCAAAAACCGTTTTTCCTAATTTCACTGTTCCACCAAGGCCTAAGTTTATTAATGTATACCCATTGGACTTAGTTTCAAAACCGCTTACATTACTTTGATTTAAAGTGGTATTGACATTAAAAGTAGCAAATCCATCTTCAAGCCACTCTTTGATTTTGAATTCTCCTTTCAGGGTATTGCTCCAGTTATTCGCAGGAATTAACGGTAAATAGTCTCCGTTTTGTTTCTTTCCTGTAACGGTTTCAAAACTGGTTTCGTAATGCAACCAATCTAAAGGATGTGGGTGAAAATGCAACCCAATTTCTCCTCCATACAGTTTCGCATTATTTTGAATATAATTAAATACGTCCGTGTTTGACAACATGGTTCCTGTAGGTGAAGTATAAATATAATTGTTGATGTGGTTGTAAAACCCGTTGACAAAAAACTCAAAGTGATCGGCCTTGTATTCCAAGTTCAAATCCGTTTGTACGTTTTGTTCCGTTTTTAAATCGCTATTTCCTATTTCGTAACGATTGGTTCCTTCATGAATCCCATTTGAAGTAAGTTCAGCCAAGTTAGGCGCTCTAAATCCAGAAGCTAGATTTAATCTTAAAGTAAAATCATCGGCTAAGTTTGTTTTATATCCTAACGAAGCATTAAAGCTGTCAAATGATTTATCAACCGCTTTGAAATACCCCTCTTGACCAACAGTTCCGTGTTCGACACTTGAAATTTGTCTGTTATCAAATCGCAAACCTGCTTGAACTGCACTATTGTTCCCCCATTCATAATTAGCGGTACCAAAAACACCAAAATCATTCGTTGTAGCATCAGGAATTAAATATTCATTTCCGAAATTGGTATTCGTTTGATGCATTCCTTGAATTCCTAAAATTGATTCTAGTTTGCCCATTTTAGGCAAATGGTATTTTGCATCGTAATTAAAGGTTTTCAGTTTCATATGTAAACCGGCCACATTACTATCTACAAACTCTGAACGATCATTTGCGATGTATCCTAAATCGACATCCAGTTTTGAATCTTTGAAGTAGAAAATAGAGTTTAAACTCAGTAAATTATTAAAAACTCCTTGTCTAGGAAAACCCGTCTTTTTGCTCGAAGATTGAGCTGCTATTCCATCTTCAGGAATTCCCAAATCCAGTTTATTGAAGTTGTAACGCAACACACTAGAAAACTTTGCATTACTATATCCAATTCCTGTTTTGAAATCGGTTTCATTGTAACGCGTATTTGTCACACGATCACCACCAGAAATACGGTAATCTGAATGCGTATTGTAACTCCCACGAGCTAGAAATTTCCAGTTGTCTGTGGATGTTTTTAATCCAAGAGATGAATTACTTCCTAAAGTATTAGAAAATAATTTTTGGCTAAAATTAGCTTTGAACGTATTAGCGTCGGCAAATTTCTCTGGGTTGAAATACAAAACACCTCCTAGCGCATCCGAACCATATAATAAGGAAGCAGGCCCTTTTATCACCTCAACACTTTCTACTCCCGCGTCGTTTAATCCTAAACCATGTTCGTCTCCAAATTGTTGATTTTCCATACGGACTCCTTGAGAATATACTAAAACACGATTGCCACTCAAACCACGAATCACCGGTTTCCCGATAGATGTTCCTGTTGAAACTTGCAAAACTCCTGGTATCGTAGCTAATCCTTCGATCAAGGTAGACGTTCCTTTTTGTTGCAATGACTTCATACTCTCATGCTCTACTTTCATCACGTTTTGCGACTGCAATTTATTGAAAGCAGTAGAAACAATTACCTCATCCATTTGAAAAATACTTTCTTCTAAGATGACATCTAGTGTATTCTCTTTTTGTACTTTTTGAATGGTTTTATTTTGAGTAGTGAAACCGACGAAGGTAAAGTCCAGTTTTAAATCCCCATTAGGAAGGTTTGTTAAACTGTATTTTCCATTTGCATCTGTTGTGGTTCCTTTATGCAATTCTGGAGCAGAAACAGAAACTCCTTTTATAGGCTGATTTGCCAAGTTAAGTACAGTTCCTGAAACGGAATTTTGGGCATGTAGTAGTGCCGAAAACCCTAATATTAGCGTAATAATAATTTTTTTCATTGAAAATGATTGTATTCTCATGGGTGCAAAGTAACAGCACTCCATGCGTGAAATTGTTTTTAATTGTATTTGAAATTATAATGCTATTTAAAACAAAGGCAATTCATAAAAACCCAAATAGTCTAAAAACTAAGGATTAAAGTCGTTTTTCACGAATTGAATCACTCAATTTAGATCCTTTCAGATTTAAAATCATCTTTTAATTTAAATAGCAGAGCAGTTTAAACAATTAAAGTGGGGGGACCACGATGGGAATACAAGCTTCCTGAAAAGGAAATAACAGTCTCTCCTTTTTCAAAAAAATAAGGTATTAATTTGTAATTGGAATCCAGTTTATAAGCAAACTGAGTAGGAGAAACATAGGAACCGAATGTAAAATGACACACTTTACAATCATCAAAATTATGATGTTGGTGTGTTATTTCGGTATGGGTAACATTGTATTTGTGGTGGCATTCTGTTTGCGAAAATTGCTTTACAAAATGTTCATAAGTATGTAGCGATTGAAATAGTATCGAAAACACTATAATCAACGCCAAAGAAAGACTGAGTAAGAGTTGTTTCTTTTTCATACACTACAAATGTAGGGAAACCTCAAAAAGAAAACCATCTAAATTAACAAAACATAAAGAATTATTAACTTAGATGGTTTAAAATAGTTGTGTATTACTACTTACACCAATTTGGCAGCAATAAGATATTCCGCAATTTGAACTGTATTTGTAGCTGCACCTTTACGCAAATTGTCAGCAACAATCCACATGTTTAAAGTATTTGCTTGGCTTTCGTCACGACGAATTCTACCTACAAAAACCTCATCTTTACCCTGTGCATACATTGGCATTGGGTATGTATAGGTATCATTATTGTCTTGAACCACTACTCCATCAGTGTGATGTAATATATTTTGAATATCCGAAACCACAAAATCATTTGTGAATTCTACATTTACTGCTTCACTGTGACCACCTACGATAGGCACACGAACAGCAGTTGCTGTAACTGCAATTGTTTTATCATCAAGAATTTTTTGAGTCTCACGAACCAATTTCATCTCTTCTTTAGTATATCCATTTTCTTCAAATGAATCGCATTGTGGAATCGCATTTCTATGAATTGGATATTTGTAAGCCATTTCTCCTTGAACACCTGCATATTCATTTTCTAATTGTTGTACTGCCTTAACTCCAGTTCCTGTAATAGACTGATAAGTTGAAACAATGACACGCTTGATATTGTATTTTCTATGTAATGGTGCTAAAACCAAAACCATTTGAATAGTCGAACAGTTTGGGTTTGCTATAATTTTGTCTTCTTTGGTCAAAGACGCAGCATTGATTTCAGGAACAATTAATTTCTTAGAAGGATCCATTCTCCATGCAGATGAGTTATCAATAACGGTTGTTCCAGCAGCAGCAAATTTTGGAGCCCATTCTAATGAAGTATCCCCACCAGCAGAGAACAACGCAATATCTGCTTTCATGTCTACAGCAGTTTGCATTCCAACTACTTTATATTTTTTTCCTTTGTACTCAATTTCTTTTCCAACGGATCTCTCTGAAGCAACAGGAATTAATTCTGTTACAGGAAAATTTCTTTCTGCCAATACTTTTAACATTACTTCGCCCACCATTCCAGTAGCGCCTACAACTGCTATTCTCATCTTATATTTTTATTATTGAATATTAATTTTGAAGTACAAAAGTAAGTAATATTCAAATCAAAACAAGAGTGTTCACAAAAAATAACAAAATGTTACAAATAAAACATTTTGTAAGTTTTAATCATTCCTTAATGAAGCTACCTTTTAATTTAAAGAATCAAACAAAGAAAAACCGCCTCAATCAAGAGGCGGTTTTATTAGAATATAAGTATAGCGGTATTATTTTTTTAATAAATCTCTAATTTGAGTAAGTAACTCTTCCTGAGATGGTCCAGCTGGAGCAGCTGCTACAACTTCTTCTTTCTTTTTTGTTTTTTCAGCAGCTCTTAAGATGATAAAAACAAACAATGCAATAATAACAAAGTTGATTACCGCTTGAACTAAATTACCATACGTAATTACAGCAGCGCCTGCCGTTTTTGCTGCAGCTAAATCAGCATAGCTATTACCATCTAATGTTATGAATTTTGTAGTAAAATCAATTCCACCTGTTATTAAACCCACGATTGGCATAATAACATCATCAACCGCAGAACCTACAATTTTACCAAATGCACCACCGATAACTACAGCAGTTGCTAAACTTAACACATCACCTTTCATTAAAGATGCCTTAAAATCACTGAAAAATCCCATACCTTTTTTTTTAAAAATTAGACTTATTTAGTGCTAAATTAATAAATAATTAACATGAATTGAAATTTCGTGTTAAAATTACACTATATCAGCGATAAAAAACGCGTTTTACCCTTTGGGATATACTTGTAAGAATTTCATAAGGAATGGTATGAAGCATTTTTGCTATATAAGATACCGTAGGATTTTCTCCAAAAATAATCACAGAATCGCCCTCTGTACAATCAATATCTGTAACATCAACCATCAACATATCCATACAAATACTTCCTAAAATCATCGCTTTTTCGTCTTTTATTGTGACAAACCCGATTCCATTTCCCCAAGCTCTTGAAATGCCATCGGCATAACCTATGGGAATTGTTGCTACCTTGGTTGTTCTACTGGCGACGAATTTCCGTCCATATCCTACACTTTCACCAGCAGAAATAGTTCTAATTTGTGATATAACCGATTTTAAGGTACCCACGTTTTCTAAGTACTTTTGTTCTGATGGATCATTAGAAACACCGTAAAGCCCTATTCCTAAACGAACCATATTAAATTGAGAGTCGGGGTAATTGCTTATTCCAGATGTATTCAAAATATGTCGGATGGGATTTATTTCCAATTCAGTACAAATTTTAGAAGATAACTTTTCAAAAAGTGCAATCTGTGCCAAAGCAAATTCACGATGTTTCAAATCATCGCTAGTAGCCAAATGAGATAAAATGCTTTTCACATAGACCGTATCATGTCCTTTCAACGTTGCAATGAGCTCATCAATTGTGTCTTCTTCAAAACCCAAACGATGCATCCCTGTATCTAGTTTTATGTGAATAGGAAAATGCTTTAGTTTTTTTTGGGTTGCAATCTTCAAAAAAGCATAAAGTCCTTTCAAACAATAAATCTCAGGTTCTAACTGATGTTGTATAATGGCCGAAAAACTAGTGTTCTCTGGATTCAAAACCATTATAGGCAAATGAATCCCCCCATTTTTCAACGATATTCCTTCATCGGCGAAAGCCACACCCAGATAATCTACTTTATGATGCTCGAGTAATTTAGCAATTTCAAGTCCGCCATTACCATAACCAAATGCTTTTACCATGACCATAATTCTCACCTTGGGATTCAGCTTTGACTTGAAGAAATTGAGATTGTAACTAATGGCATTTAGGTTAATTTCTAAAACTGTTTCATGCGTTTTCTCTTCTAATAATTGAACGATTTCTTCAAATTGAAAAGAACGTGCTCCTTTGATCAAAATGGTTTCGTTTACAAATTCAAGATTTTCAAAATCAGCAATAAATTCGGCTGTATTTTTATACGTAATGCAATTGGCAAATTTATCTTTAAATGCTGATATAGTTTCTCCAATTCCAATAATTCGATTGATATTATTGGAAACAATTAAGGTGGCAACTCGGGAATATAACTCCTCATTGGCCAACCCACTTTGAAAAATATCCGATAGAATTATCGTTTTCTTTTGGAATTGTTTTTGACTCTCCAAGAAATCCAATGCTATTTTTAAAGATTGAAAATCCGAACTGTAACTATCATCAATAATACTACAATTGTTGATTCCGTTTTTTACTTTCAACCGCATTTCTACAGGATAAAGTAATAACATTCTTGCCTGAATTGTTTCGTTGTCATAATTGAAATATAACAGGGTCATTAAACAGGACACAGCATTCTCAATGGATGCGCTATCTAGAAAAGGGATTTCTAATGTAAACTGATTCCCTTTGTACTTATAATACAGTATTATGCTTTCGCTTTTTATTTCTTTTTTAAATACAAAAACATCTACATCTTCATTTTCAAAACTCCAATTGAACTTTTTTGATGTTGGTAGAATATAGTTATCAACTAAACTATTCTTTTGATAAATAACAACTTCAGCCCTTTTAAAGAGTGTTAGTTTTTCCTTTATTTTTTCCTCTAAATTTTGAAACCCTTCATCATGCGAAGAACCAATATTTGTCAAAATTCCTATTGTAGGTCGAATTACCTTTTCAAGTTTTCCCATTTCATCCACAGTGGAAATCCCTGCTTCAAAAACCCCTAAATTATGTTTTTCATTAATAGCAATTACAGACAAAGGCACACCCACCTGTGAGTTATAACTTTTAGGACTCCGAATAATATTAAAATCGGGACTTAATAAAAAATTGAGCCATTCTTTTACAATTGTTTTTCCATTACTGCCTGTTAAACCAATAACTGGAAAATGAAATAAATTGCGGTAATAAGACGCAAATTGTTGCAAAGCATCCAAAGTATTTTTGACAACCAAAAAATTAGCTTTACTCTCACAACCCTCAGGAATATAATTCACAACAAAATTATGAACACCAATAGCAATCAACTCTTTAATATACAAATGTGCATCATTATTAGGCCCTATTAACGCAAAAAACAAAGTTTGTGAACTATTTTGCAAGGATCGACTATCAATAGAAACCGTATCCACTGCAGCATCCGAATCAGTGCCAAACCATTTGGCTTCAAGAATTGGTATTATGTTTTTTATTAATATACTCATTTATAGCTAACGTTTTAAACGTATGTTTTTACGGATTGGTTAATCTCCCTCAAAAATAAGACTTCTTTTTATAATGCTAGTATTCACTTTACAACAATTTCATTCAAATTCCTCTTAAATTAAAATCATTATCAATTCTAGAGTAGATTTGATTTCCTATTTTACTAGATTTCTTATCTTTGCTACGCTAACCAAATATAGAAGTCTTGAAAAAAATCCTTCCCCTATTTTCTTATATCTTGCACCCGATTTTTATTCCTGTTTACGCCACCTTGTTCTATCTTTTTTCAAATAATTCTTACTTTTTAAATAAAGAAAAATATTTAGTTTTACTACAAGTTGTAATAATCACCGTGTTCCTTCCGATTTTGTTCTTCTGGGGGTTGCGCTCAACAGGGAAAATCAGTTCGGCAATGGCGCCGCTTCTCTCTGAACGTAAAATTCCATTAGTACTTCAATGTTTTTTAATCATTTTTTTGGTTCGCACCAACATCACAATCGAACGTTATCCAGAATTGCATTTTTTCTTTTTGGGGGCTTTATTAAGTACTCTAATAGCGTTGCTTCTTTTATTTGCTAAAATGAAAGTAAGCCTGCATATGATTGGAATAAGTGCTTTGACATTTTTTGTATTGGGTTTAAATTTACACTTTCAAACACAAAATATTTTTTCGATACTATTTTTAATTCTGATGAACGGTTTTATAGCTTCATCCCGATTAGAAATGAACGCACATACCGTTAAAGAATTAATTATTGGCTTTTTAATAGGTGCACTTCCTCAAGTATTGCTAATGTACTTATGGCTATAGAATGTAAAAAATAACTCCAATATTAAGTGATTTAATACCTAGTTGCTCCCCATTAATTTGAGCCGTTTTTTTGAAAATTGAGTTTAAACCATAATAAGCATAAACATTTATTGTATTGTAGCCCGAAGACACATACAATCCATATAAAAATTTATTAAAATCTTTATTTCCTGTAATGGTCGTTTTTCCATCACCATCACTAAAAACAGATTTGTCATAAATTAAATAACTAAACTTAACTCCTCCATAAATTCTCCAAAACTTATGGCTCTCATATGTAGAGGTTCTCCATCGAAACTCAACAGGTAGGTCTATTAATAGCTGGGTGAATTTATTTTTGCTATATGTTGCTTTAGAATCGATTATGTCATAAACCGGCAATTGATTCGTTCCTGTAATTGCTACATTTTGATTGTAATTATTGTATGAAAAACCCAATCCAGATGCAATTGCAACGGTTCTGTCTTTATTTATAGGCATATCCCTAAGAAACCCCAAAGAAAGTCCTGTTGAGAATTTTTTTTGAGATAACCCAGCAGGCTTTTGTTGTAAAGTGTTGTATGTAAAGCCAAAATAAAACTGATCTTCTCTATATAAAGAATCAATCTTAGTTGGTGCTTTTTCCGCTAACGGCACACTTTCTTCTTGCGAAAAAACATTAAAAAAGGGAATTAAAAGGAAACAACTTAAAAAAAATCGCATAGTCTTATTTTTGTTTGATGAAATTTCCATAATCATAATTAAATATATTCTCAACTATTGCTATTCTTTATAGCAGTACAAATATAGGATTTTGACAGGTTTATGCTACCTAATGTTTTTAAAAAAAACTGTCATTTATATAAATGCAAATACCCCACTAAATATATTTAGTGGGGTATTTGCGTAGAGTTATAAAACTCAGTACAATTCTTTTAATTTATCAATTCGTAATATCTTGTTGCAGCCGTTTTTTTAATTCAAAAAACCGCATACCCTGATACCGATATAAATTAAAAAACCATCAAAATTAATACACCTATGGAAAGACTAGCTGCCATAACAAAAAAGCTTCCTATGTATAAAAACATCTCGTTTTTTTTATTTTCCATTTTCATTAGTAAATTATTATTCGTTAGTATTCAATTTTTTTGTTAGTTAAATCTACGAAATAATCCGTTTAAACAACAAATTAAATCGATTAAATACATATTTTATCATTTTAAATGTGTTTTTTCTTATATTTTAATTTTATACAACTACAAGACATACTACAATCCTAACAAAAGAAATCTTGACTTCATAATTGGCTCAAAATAATCACTAAAACTTTAAAAAAATTAAATAAAGAGGTACAGGTTTTAAAGAATAAACAAACATTCCACACTCAGAAATACGCAAAACAAAAATCAAAAAATAAAGATTGTTTATTAGCAATTTTTTATTAGCAAAATACATTATTTGTCCGTTTTGGAAAGTTTAAAAATTTAAGCAAAAAAGCTTCTAAAAAGAAAGTCTGTTCTTATTGTTGAAAGGAAGTGATTAATTAGGTAGCATCGTAAGGAGAGTATTTCCCAAAGAAATAATCGTTTATGCTTTCCAAATTCCTTTTTGCCTTTAAACGCATACGAAAAATAGGTTATAAAAGCTATAAAACAAAAAATGCTTCCCTTTTAGGAAGCATAAATAATTTTGCAGAGAGGATGGGATTCGAACCCACGATGCAGTTACCCACATACTAGCTTTCCAGGCTAGCTCCTTCAGCCACTCGGACACCTCTCTTTTTATTTGAGGCTGCAAATAACATGAAAAAAAATGAGTTAGAAAAGCAAAATCAATTTATTATGCAATTTCTCCTCTCAAAGAGGTTTCAAAAACTGTTTTAAAAGCATTTGGCGCAATATCATGTCCTAATAGGTACATTAATTTTGTGATTGCAGCCTCAGTTGTAATGTCTTTACCAGAAATAACACCTATTTCTTTTAAAACGGTACTTGTTTCATATTGTCCCATATTCACGCTTCCGCCCGAACATTGAGTAACATTAACAATGTGTATTCCGTCTAAAATTGCTTTGCGCATTAGGTTTAAAAACCAATCTTCGGTAGGAGCATTTCCTGAACCATAGGTCTCTAAAATAATTCCTTTTAAATCTTTTATTGATAAAATACCTGACAAAACTGTTTCACTCATTCCTGGGAACATTTTGACAATAGCCACATTATTATCCATTTTTTTATGAAGCTGCAAAGGCTTGTCGCTGATTTCTGAAAGAAACAATTCAGGATATAATTTTAAATGTACTCCTGACTCCACTAATTCAGGATAATTAGGAGATGTAAAGGCTCTAAAATGTTCCGCATTAATTTTAGTTGTACGGTTTCCTCGGTATAATTTATATTCAAAATACAAACAAACTTCCTGAATAACGGGCTTACCATTTTCCAATAAAGAAGCGATTTGAATAGCGGTAATTAAATTTTCTTTGGCATCTGTACGCAAATCACCTATAGGCAACTGAGAGCCTGTAAAAATGACTGGCTTAGACAAATTCTCTAGCATAAAACTCAATGCAGATGCTGAGTAGGACATCGTATCTGACCCATGTAAAACTACAAAACCATCAAATGAGGCATAATTTTCTTCAATAACAGAACCAATATTACACCACTGTTCTGGATTCATATTGGATGAATCTATTGGATCTTCAAAAGAATAGGTCTCAATTGCACAATCTAGTTGTTTCAATTCAGGTATGTTTTTCAATAATTTACTAAAATTAAACGCCTTAAGTGCGCCAGTTTCAAAATCCTTACTCATCCCGATTGTACCACCAGTATATATCAATAAAATCCTAGCCTTCGTATTCATTAAATGTGTTTTAATTGATTAACAACTGGATTAGCATACATATTCAAAATCCCTTGCAAAGCCACCGGGTTTTCGGCATCTATCCTCATCTCTAATCTACGTTCAAACAGTGATTTTTCATTTTCAGTATACAAATGAGCGTGTTCATTTGTTTTATTCAAAATATCATAAGCAATATAGTTTGTAGGCCATAACTTATAATTCTTCAATATGGAGTCGTCAATTACTTGTGCTAAAGCCTGTATTTGCTTATTTGAATTTTCAAATTCATTTTTAATTGAGTCCAGTTCAGTATCTAAAACATCTCCAATATGAATATGAATTCTTTTCTTTGGTCCCATTACACCACTTAGTAATGTCATGAAATCCTCGTTTTTTTCTTTAATGTAAACTTCATTATTGGCTTCAGCCATTAGTTGTGGTATTTTTAAAACATCCGTTGGATCGTATTCGTATGAAATAGAAACGGGAACAATTTTTATTTTTTTAAAATAATCCATCAAATTTGACTCATCAGAACCCATTCCAAGCATCTTCAAAACACCAGGATTTGTTTCATCATCACCATCTTTTGTTCTACCTTCTCTTTGCGCAATCCAAACAGAACGGTTTTCATGTTGTAACAAATGGCCTATATACTCTGAAAGTGTTTTGGAACTTTGCAACATTTCTCTTGGCGTCAAACCTCTTTGAACCAAAAAATTACGATTCAGTTTGGCTAACGTATTCAAGAAATCTTTCTTAACCAGATTATCGCCAATTGCCGAAGCTGTCATTACTAATCCGTGTTCAAACAAAGAAACATTTAGCAAGGTCGTATCCAAAAGAATATCTCTATGATTAGAAATGAATAAATAAGACTCTCCTTTTTCTAATTTTTCAAAACCAGAAGTCGTCAATCCATCAGAACTTTTTTCTAATACTTTTTGAATCGTATGATAGATAAAATTACACTGAAAATCACGAATAGAATGTGTTTTTCTAAGTTGTTCTTTCCAAACTTCATCATCTGAATCAGGGAAAGTAAAATTCATCATAGCCTTCATCATCGGATGATTCACTACATTTAGAATGGCATCATTTATTTCGGAATCATAAAATGGCCGAATAGCGTCAAATTTTTGCATTTTGGTAATTTTAAGTGGGCAAATGAACAAAAAAAATATCAATTTATAGTGAAATTAGCATTAAATCCCAAAAATTGCTTTAGAATTTTCGGTTGTCACCGTGGCAATATCTGCTATCGAAGATTCATATATCTGCGATAATTTATCAGCTACATTTAGCAAATAACTACTCTCATTTCGTTTACCTCTATAAGGAATAGGGGCTAAATAAGGAGAATCCGTTTCAAGCACAATATTTTTTAGATCAATTTGCTTCAAAAACTGATCTATTTTTCCATTTTTAAAAGTGACAACTCCACCAATTCCAAGTTTCATATTATACGAAATAGCTTGTAAAGCCTGCTCATATGTTCCGGTAAAACAGTGAAAAATTCCAAACAAATCATCCCCTTTTTCTTGTTCCAAAACTTCAAAAACTTCATCAAAAGCATCTCGACAATGAATCACAATGGGCAGTTTATATTTTTTAGCCAATTGGATTTGTTTGCTAAAAGCATCTTGTTGCTCCTTTAAATGGGTTTTATCCCAAAACAAATCGATTCCAATTTCTCCTATAGCATAAAACTTCCTTTTAGCTAATTCTACTTCTACATGTTGCAATTCTTCCAGATAATTCTCTTTTACATAGGTTGGATGCAATCCCATCATCAAGAAAACATGATTGGGATGTTTCTTTTCTAACTCATACATTGCATTTGTGCAACTAGAATCTATGGCAGGAATAAAAAAACGAGAAACTCCAGCTTCAATAGCTCTTTGTATCATTTCGTCTCGATCTTGGTCAAATTCTTCTGAATATAAATGGGTATGCGTATCCGTTAGTATCATTCTATTAATTTAAAGAAGCAAAGTTACTATTTTGAATTGTTGTTTTTTTAGATTCTTGGTAATTTAGATTACTTTTGAATATCAGTTTCAAACTATGAAAAACCTCCACGAAGTCTTAAAAAAGGAAAAATATAAAAAAATTAAATTTAAAATTACTAAAACACAACATCTTTTATTAAAGGCAAAGATTAACGGTGTGAAAGGGAATTTTATTTTGGACACAGGAGCTTCCAATAGTTGTATTGGTTTTGAAAGTGTAACCTTATTTCAAGTCGAAGCTGAGGACTCAAAAACATTGGCTTCAGGAGCAGGAGCTACAGGAATGCAAACACAGATGGCTTCGAATAATACGCTACAATTGGGCTTCTGGAAAGATGTTGAATTCAATTTGGTGATTTTTGATTTGTCTCATGTCAATGAAGCATTAATTCAGCATAAATCAAAACCAGTACATGGTATCATTGGCGCCGATGTATTGATGAAAGGAAAAGCAATTGTAGATTATTACAACCATTTTTTGTATTTACTATAATTAAAAAAAAACTGCCTCAATTATTGAGGCAGTTTTTTTTAAAATTTCAAACTAGTAAATTATAGTTCAAAAGCTCTTTTAGGATTGTTGTCTAACAATAATTCCATTGGGTTTTCTAAAGCTTCTTTTACAGCTACTAAGAAACCAACAGACTCACGACCATCAATAATTCTGTGGTCATATGAAAGTGCTACATACATCATTGGGTGAATTTCTACTTTCCCATTTACTGCAATAGGACGCTCGATAATGTTGTGCATTCCAAGAATTCCAGATTGAGGAGGATTGATAATAGGTGTAGACAACATAGACCCAAATACACCACCATTAGTAATAGTAAATGTTCCACCAGTCATATCATCAACAGTAATTTGTCCATCGCGTGCTCTAATTGCTAATCTTTTGATATCCGCTTCAACACCACGGAACGTTAAATTCTCAGCATTACGAACAACAGGAACCATTAATCCTTTTGGTCCAGATACTGCGATAGAAATATCACAGAAATCATAAGCAATTTTATAATCACCATCCATCATAGAATTCACATCTGGATATAATTTTAATGCTCTTGTTACTGCTTTTGTGAAGAAAGACATATACCCAAGACCTACACCAGCGTGTTTTGCCTTGAACTCATCTTTATATTGATTACGGATCAAGTTGATTGGCGTCATGTTTACTTCGTTGAAAGTAGTTAACATAGCCGTTTCATTTTTGGCAGCAACTAAACGCTCCGCTACTTTACGACGCAACATTGATAATTTAGTGCGCTCACTTCCACGGCTTCCTCCTGTGGGAGTTCCCATTGATGGTACTGCATTTACAGCATCATCTTTAGTTATTCTTCCGTCTTTACCAGTTCCTGTTACAGTTGTTGGAGCTATATTTTTTTCGTCTAATATTTTTCTTGCTGCTGGAGAAGGCGTTCCTGAAGCATATGTCGCTGCTGGAGCTGCTGCTACTGGAGCTGGAGCTGCTTTTGGCGCTTCGGCAACTGGAGCTGCTGCTGGTGCAGGAGCTGAACCAGATGGTTTTGCTGCCGCAGTATCAATTAAACAAACTACTGCCCCTACTGCTACTGCATCACCTTCTTCTGCTTTTAATGTGATAATTCCACTAGCTTCCGCAGGTAATTCAAGAGTTGCTTTGTCCGAATCAACCTCAGCGATTGCTTGGTCTTTCTCTACATAATCTCCGTCTTTTACTAACCAAGTTGCAATTTCAACTTCTTTTATAGATTCCCCTGGTGATGGGACTTTCATTTCTAAAATCATCTTGTATAATTTTTAAATTATGAATTTTATTGTTTGAGTTGTTATTGAAACAACTACTGTTTATTGTTTGTTTTATTTTTTAGCCCTGATGGTAGCGGCATCCTTTCTTGTCCTGAATTTAGTTCAGGATCCAGAAACAAGTTCTGGACAAGAAAGATACAGCGTACAGCAGGAAATAGCTTCTAATTGAATAAATTTTTATCAAAAACCATTTTTATAGCATCGGCCTGACGACGTTTTGCTCTTGTGTAACTTCCTGATGCTGATGCTGAATATGCTTTTAACGAAGCTAATCTCCATTTTACCAAGTTGAAGTTCATCAACATAAAGCTGTAAGCTCCCATGTTTTTTGGTTCTTCTTGTGCCCAAACATAATCATCGGCATTAGGATATAGTGCAATAATCGCTTTTAATTGTTCTACTGGAAGCGGAAATAATTGTTCGATTCTTACCACTGCCACATCTTTACGACCATTATTTTCTCTTTCGGCAGTAATGTCATAATAGAATTTACCCGTACAGAAAACCAATGTTTTCACATCTGCTTTATTTACTGTTTCATCATCTATTGTTTCTTGGAAACTTCCGTTTTCTAACTCTTCGATGGTAGATACACATCTTGGGTCACGCAATAAACTCTTAGGTGTAAACACAATTAATGGTTTACGGAATTTTGTTTTCATTTGTCTTCTTAGCAAGTGAAAGAAATTCGCTGGAGTGGTACAGTCGGCCACAAACATATTTTGTCTTGCACAAAGCTGTAAGTAACGCTCCATTCTTCCTGATGAATGCTCAGCTCCTTGCCCTTCATATCCATGTGGCAATAACAACACGATACCGTTTTGATTATTCCATTTATCTTCTCCACAAGAGATGTATTGGTCAATCATGATTTGAGCTCCATTGCTGAAATCTCCAAATTGAGCTTCCCAAATAGTCAACGTATTAGGATTTGCTAAAGCATAACCATAATCAAATCCCAGCACTCCGTATTCAGATAAAAGAGAATTAAAGATATTAAAATTTCCTTTTTTACCTTCTAAGCTATTGATTAATGTTACCTCTTCTTCAGAATCTTCCACTTTTACTACGGCATGACGGTGAGAAAAAGTTCCTCTTTCTACGTCTTGCCCAGAAATACGTACATCATATCCTTCTTGCAATAACGAGCCATAAGCTAAATGTTCCGCCATTCCCCAATCTAATTTATTCGTTTCGAAAAACATCGTTTTTCTGTCGTTGATTAGTTTTTGGATTTTGCTGATGAATTTTTTATCAGAAGGTAAATTACAAACCGCATTGGCTACTTGAGTCAAACCTTCTTTTGAATAAGAAGTTTCAACATTTTGCAACATTTGTTTATCGGTAACTTGCTCAAAACCTAACCATTCATTTCTCATAAATGGAGTTATAATGGTCAAATCTTTTTTACGAGATGCTTCCAAATTCTCTTCCATTCTAGATTTGTACTCAACTTCTAGTCCTTTTACAAAATTAGAATCAATAACACCATCTGCTAATAATTTCTCTGCGTAAAGATCCCTTGGGTTTTTATGCTTCGCTATAATTTTATACAATACGGGTTGTGTAAAACGAGGTTCATCACCTTCATTATGACCGTATTTTCTATATCCTAATAAATCAATAAATACATCACGACCAAATTGCATTCTGAAATCCAAAGCAAAATCAATAGCATGAACTACCGCTTCAGGATCATCTGCATTTACGTGTAATACTGGTGACAATGTTACTTTGGCCACATCCGTACAATAAGTTGACGAACGAGCATCTAAATAATTTGTAGTAAACCCAACTTGATTGTTAATTACAATATGTATGGTTCCACCTGTTTTGTATCCATCTAACTGTGCCATTTGCACAATTTCGTAAAGTATCCCTTGTCCTGCAATCGCAGCATCACCGTGAACGGCGATTGGTAATACTTTAGAAAAATCATTTGGAAAATATTTATCTTGTTTTGCTCTTGTAATTCCTTCAATTACCGCACCTACTGTTTCAAGGTGAGAAGGATTTGGAGCCAAATTAATATTGATTTTTTTACCTGTGCTCGTGATCTTATCAGCAGTGAGTCCTAAGTGGTACTTAACATCCCCATCAAAATATTCTTGATCGTAATCTTTCCCGTCAAATTCTCCGAAGATATCTTGAGTAGACTTCCCAAATATATTTGCTAAAACATTCAAACGGCCACGGTGTGCCATTCCCATTACAAACTGCTCCACTCCTTTTTCGGCTGCTCTTTCGATTAAAGCGTCAAGTGCAGGAATAATAGACTCACCCCCTTCTAGTGAAAATCGTTTTTGTCCTACATATTTAGTATGTAAGAAATTTTCAAAAGAAACGGCCTGATTCAATTTATTTAAAATTGATTTCTTTTCGTCTGCAGAGAAATTAGGCTGATTGTCGTTTACAGTTAGTTTATCTTGAATCCATTGAATAATCTCTGGTTTTCTAATATACATATACTCCACACCAATGTGTTGACAGTAAATGTTATCTAAATGTTTTATTATATCTGTTAATGTGCAAGGAGCTATACCTATTACTTTTGCCGCATCAAAAACAGTATTTAAATCTGCAGTTGAAAGACCAAAATTAGTAATCTCAAGTGTTGGCTCAAATGTTCTTCTGTCTCTTACTGGATTAGTTTTGGTGAACAAATGTCCACGAGAACGATATCCTTCAACTAATTTCAAAACATTAAACTCTTTTTGAAGTTTTTCAGAAATTTGAGAATAGTCAACGTTGCCTGAAGTTTCACTGATTATATGCTGAACTGGATTTTCACCGTTATAAGTTTCCATTCCAAAGTCAAAACCTTGAAAAAAACTTCTCCAACTTGGCTCAACGCTATCTGGATTCTCTAAGTACTGATCGTATAATTGTGCAAAAAATTCTGTATGTGCTGCGTTTAAAAATGAAAACCTATCCATAATATTTATTGAATATACTTTTTGTTAAAATAGTTTGGCAAAAGTACAATAATCAACTAAATTTACATTTACTTTTAAATACATTTTATCTATTAAAATGTTAAAAAACTAGATACTTATGAAAAAAAGTGCCTTTATGAGGGTTTCAAAATCAATTTCACTTACCATTATCTTATTTGTTTGCAATAATTTAATTGCTCAACAACAACCTTCTACTAGTAAATCAAGAAGTGATTTTTGGAATCATGTACAATTTGGTGGTGGCCTTGGTTTAGGTTTTGGATCTGGTTATACTGATATTTCTATAGCACCTAGTGCGATTTACAATTTTAATGAATATGTAGCTTTGGGATTGGGCGCACAATATACCTATGTAAAACAGCGAGATTATTACGCTTCCCATTTGTACGGTGGCAGTATTATAGCCTTATTCAATCCTATCAATCAAATTCAACTCTCAGTAGAATTAGAAGAATTACGTGTCAATGTAAATTTAGACGGTTCTAATAGTAATTCTCAAGATTATTGGAATACTGGTTTGTTTTTAGGAGCCGGTTATCGATCAGGAAACGTAACTATTGGTGCACGTTATAATGTATTACAAGACAACAAAAGCGTCTATAGTGATGCTTTCATGCCTTTTGTGAGGGTGTATTTCTAAAAGAGATTAACTAAACTTATTCCTAAACCACACTTTTTGCCATTCTCTTTTTAAAACTAAAAAAGAAACCTGTTCCGCAAGCGCAACTAGATCTGAACCATCTAATCTTTTTATCTCTTCTTCAGACACATCAATAATATAAAGAAGATTCAGATATTCGGCAAATTTATACTGAATCAATCTATAGATTTTTTCATGCATTTGAATTTTCAATTCATTAGGTGAGATACTCATTGGGAAATCAATTCCTTCATTTGCCAAATTAAAATCCTTATTAATTTGTTCAATTAACTTAAGATACAATGATTCCCCTTCGGCCTCAGATAACAATAAATCGGTATTTTGTGGAGCTATAAACATCTAAAGTGATTTGTATTTGCGATTCATTGAATTCTTTCAACAGTACTAGTTACGCACTAGACCTTCCTATCCATTAAGTTTTCACCAAAGCTCTTTAAGATTGCTTTTTTATCGGCAGTGATATTCATTTTTTCTAATGTATCAAAAGCCTTAAAAGTATATTCTTGAATAGCATCTTGAGTTGCTTTTGATGCACCAGATTTATTAAAAATATCTTTTGCATGATTGACTTTTTCTACATACTCATCTGGTTGAGTTGAAAACAAAGCCATCAATTTATCGCGATCCTCTTTAGAAGAAAAAGAAATTGCTTTCAAGTACAAATACGTTTTTTTATTTTCGATAATATCTCCACCCACTTGTTTTCCAAAAGTCTCCGGATCTCCAAAAGCATCTAGATAATCATCTTGCAACTGAAAAGCCAGTCCCAAATTTAATCCAAATTCATATATCAAGTTTGCATTTTCATCTGAGGTTTGAGCAACTATAGCGCCCATTTTCATTGCAGCAGCAACAAGAACAGCCGTTTTATACTCAATCATTTTGAGGTATTCCGGAATAGTAACATCAGTACGTGTTTCAAAATCCACATCCCATTGTTGCCCTTCACAAACTTCAAGAGCCGTTTTACTAAACAACTTTGCTAAGTCTCTAAAAACGGTTGGTTCATATTGCTCAAAATATTGATAGGCCAAAATAAGCATTGCATCACCGGATAAAATACCAGTATTAATATCCCATTTTTCATGTACTGTTACTTTACCACGTCGTAAAGGAGCATCATCCATAATATCATCATGAACTAAGGAGAAATTATGAAAAACTTCAACAGCCATCGCTGCAGGAAGGGCTTTTTCATAATCGGCATTAAAAACTTCTGTTGCCATTAGCGTTAATACCGGTCGCATTCTTTTTCCTCCTAGGCCTAAAATATAGGTAATAGGATCGTAAAGATTCTTTGGCTCTTTAGTTATTGACTGTTTTTGTAGGAAATTTATAAAAAAATCTTGGTACTGAAAAATGGCATGCATAAAAAGTAATTTTTGGCTAATTTACTGCATTCACAATTGAATGCAAACTCCTTTTGTTAATGAAACGTTAAAAAAATGAAAAAACAATGGAAACTATTTCGGTATTCAAAGTTTCCATATTACATTTGCCCTCGAAATCAACACTAGGATTTAAAGTTATGAATACTACTCTACCACTATCAGCAACAAAATGGACTATTGATTCAAATCAATCTGACGTTTTAATAAAAGCAAGACATTCAATAATTGCATATATAGCCGGATCTATTAATAAGTTCAAAGGACACATCGACATTCATGAAAATGCAATTGAAGATGCATCTATTGAATTTTGTTTAGATGTAAACAACAAGGATACAAAACTGGAGCAAATGGACACTCATTTACAACTAAATGATTTTCTAGATATCAATGAGTTCCCATACATCCATTTTAGATCTACATCTTTTCAAAAAATAAACAACAATATTAATTTTCTAAAAGGAGAATTAACAATCAATAATATAACAAAAATAGTTGAACTAGATGCTGAATTTATAGGTATAAAAACTTATAACGGTATCGAAAAAGCTGTTTTTGAAGTGGTTGGTCAAATACAACGAAAAGATTTTAAATTAAGCTCGAACTCTTACAATCACAATGGAGGTATAGCGATGGGGCAAGATATAAAGCTGATTGCCAATTTAGAGTTTTCAGTGTAAAAAGTAAATGAACATGAAAGAGAAAATAATAAAAAAAGCAAGTGAAATGTTTTTAAAACTAGGTTTTAAGAGCATCACAATGGATGATATTGCTGGAGAAATGTGTATTTCAAAAAAAACAATCTACAAGTATTTTTGTAATAAAGAGTTGCTGATTGAAGAAAGCACAAATGCCATTCATAAAGAAGTACATCAGATTATCGATCAAATAATTTCGAATAATTACAACGCAATTGAAGAAAATTTTGAAATTAGAAAAATGTTTAAAGAAATGTTTAAGTCATCCGACACCTCGCCTGTCTATCAATTGAAAAAACATTATCCAGAAATATATGAAAAAGTAATAGATAGAGAAATAAATGAGTGCAATGCCGTTTTTAGAAAAAACATAGAGGACGGAATTAAACAAGGTTTATATCGAAAAAATATTGATACTGAAAACTATACAAAATTTTATTACAACCTCATTTTTAGTATCAAAGGAAGCATTAGCTCAGAAAAAGAAGGTCAAAAAATAGAGCTTGAAATATTAGAATACCACACCAGAGCCATGGCTACTCAAGAAGGACTTATTGAACTAGAAAAACACTTACTTAACCCAGAAATATAATGAGAAAAATAATCATATTAACATTCTTAACTTTTGCCATTACAGCAAAATCGCAAGAAATTAAATCGCTAACGCTAAAAGATGCAATAACTTATGCATTAGAAAACAAAGCAGATGCAAAAAAAGCGAAATTAAAAGTTGAAAATAGCGAATACCAAATTCAAGAAGTACGCGCTAGAGCTTTACCACAAATATCCGCTAATGGAGGGCTTACTTACAATCCAATTCTTCAAACTACATTTTTAGATGCAGGATCTTTTGGAGGTACACCTGGACAAACAATAAAAGCAAATTTTGGACAAAAATGGAGCTCAACAGCCGGACTTTCCTTGACACAAAATTTATTTGATCAGTCCGTATTTACTGGATTAAAAGCTGCCAAATCAACTCGAGAATTCTACCAAATTAATGAACAATTAACAGAAGAACAAGTTATTGAACGCGTAGCTAATAACTATTATCAAGTATATGTACAAAGACAAAATTTAAATGTACTTGACAGCACTTTTATAAATACAACTAAAGTAAAGAATATTATTAAAGGACAATTTGATAACGGACTCGCTAAGAAAATTGATTTAGACAGGATATTGGTGAAAATTTCAAACATAAATACACAACGTCAACAAGTTTTGAATGCCGTACAAATTCAAGAAAATGCCTTAAAATTTTATATGGGAATGCCAATTGAGACTAAAATTGAAATTCCCCAAGCTGCATTTGAAGTAAGTCCCCAATCATTTACTGAAACTCCAAACACAGAGACTCGAACTGAGTTTTTGTTAATGAAAAAGCAAGAGCAATTACTAGAATTTCAAAAAAAGTCAGTAATAGCAGGTCTCTACCCAACACTATCTCTTACAGCGGGATATAACTACATCGGACAAGGACCAAAAATGCCTTGGGGAGGAAAACCTACTGACGGTGTATATTGGTCTGATTTCTCTTCCGTGGGATTGAATTTAAAAGTACCAATTTTTTCAGGTTTTGAAACCCGATCAAAAATAAGAAAAGCAGATGTGGAACTTCGATCTTTACAAGAAGATTTAAAGGATACAAAATTGTCTCTTGATCTGGATTATGCTAATGCCAAAACACAAATAGACAACAGTATAATAACTATTCAAAATCAAAAAGCAAATGCGCAATTGGCAAAAGAAGTTTTAAGTAATACTAAAAATAATTATGTTCAAGGTTTAGCTTCTTTAACAGATCTACTGGACGCAGAAAACGCATTTACTGAAGCACAAAATAACTATACAGCTGCAATATTAGATTACAAACTAGCAGAAATACAATTAATCAAATCAAAAGGAGAACTAAAAACACTTATAAATAACTAATAAAAATGAAAAAAAACATACTAATCGGAATAGTAATTATAGCTGCTTTAGGACTTATAGCATATACTTTAACAAGTAATAAAAAAGAGAACGAAGCAAAAACTGCTATTGTTGCAGAAAAAAACGCTAGTGTTACCGTAAAAATAAACCCTGTAAAAACAGAAGAAATTTCTTTGGATTTTTCTGTAAATGGTAGTTTTGAACCATTTCAAGAATTAAACTTCTCTGCCGAAAAACCAGGAAGAGTTGTTAGAGTACTTGTGGATGAAGGTTCAAGCGTTAGAATAGGTCAAACATTAGCTATTGTACGAAGCGAATCAATAAATGCTGATTTACAAACTGCTGAGGCAGCATACCAAAATGCAGTAACGGATTACAATCGTTTTGAAAATGCTTATAAAACTGGTGGTGTTACCAAACAACAATTGGATCAAGCAAAACTAAGTTTAGTAACTTCTAAGTCAAGATTACAGCAAGCCAAAGTAAATATTGGAGACACAAACATCAAGTCAACTATAAATGGAATTGTAAACAAAAAATACATTGAACCAGGTTCAGTATTAGGAGCTGCAACTCAAATGTTTGAAATTGTAAATGTATCTAAATTAAAACTAAAAGTATCCGTAAACGAAAGCCAAGTTGCTAGTTTAAAGCTAGGAAATGCAGTAAACGTTACAGCTAGTGTTTACCCTGACGTTACCTTTTCTGGTAAAATAACTTTTATCGCACCAAAAGCAGATTCAAGTTTAAGTTTTCCAGTAGAAATAGAAATAGCAAATAATTCCAACAATGATTTAAAAGCTGGTATGTATGGAACTGCTGAATTTGCTTCAAAACAACAAAAACAATCTATGATGACCGTTCCTAGAAATGCTTTTGTAGGAAGTGTGAGTAGCAATCAAGTTTTTGTAGCTGAAAATGGAATCGCCAAACTAAAAACCGTTACTGCTGGAAGAATTTTAGGAGACAAAGTAGAAATCATAAATGGGTTGTCAGATGGTGAAAATGTTATTGTAACTGGACAAATCAATCTACAAGACGGCAATAAAGTGGAGATCATAAAATAATTTAAAAAATGAATTTTAAATTTTAAAATCCATTTCACGACTTACAACTAAAAAATATGAAATTAGCAGAAATATCCATAAAACGTCCCTCGTTAGTAATCGTATTATTTACGATTCTAATCCTAGGTGGACTCTTTAGCTATAGCCAATTGGGCTACGAATTGATTCCTAAATTCGAACAAAACGTAATTACTGTTTCAACAATATATCCTGGAGCTTCTCCAAGTGAGGTAGAAAACACAGTAACTAAAAAAATTGAAGATGCAATTGCTTCTTTAGAAAATATCAAAAAAATTGATTCTAAATCATACGAAAGTTTATCAATTGTATCGATCTCTTTGAATTCAAATGCCGATGTCGATATTTCGATGAACGACGCACAGCGTAAAATAAATGCCATAATAAGTGATTTACCAGATGATGCTAAAGCACCATCGCTTTCTAAATTCTCATTAAGTGATTTACCAATTATGACTATTGGTGCTAATGGAAAAATGGATGAAGCCGCTTTTTATGATTTGATTGATAAAAAAATAGCTCCTGTATTATCTCGTGTTACTGGTGTAGCACAAGTAAATATTGTGGGAGGTCAAGAACGTGAAATTCAAGTGAATTTGGATGCCGTTAAAATGCAAGGTTATGGTCTTTCCATTCCCCAAGTACAGCAAACTATTTTAACTTCCAACCTGGATTTCCCAACAGGAAACATACAAACACGGGAACAAAAAATATTAATTCGTCTTGCTGGAAAATATAAAAGTGTTGAAGAATTAAGAAATCTTGTGGTTTCTTCAAATGGTGGAATTCAAATTAGATTAAAAGACATCGCTGATGTTCAAGATGCACAGAAAATTGCTGAAAAAATATCTCGTGTAGACCAAAAAAGTGCAATTATTTTACAAGTAATAAAACAATCTGATGCCAATGCAGTTGCAGTAAGTGAAGAATTGGTTAAGAGTATCAACCAATTAGAAAAAGATTATAAAACGAATGATGTAAAACTAGAAATAGCTAAAGACAGTACAATATATACTTTAGAAGCAGCAGATTCTGTACTTCATGATTTATTAATTGCGGTTATCTTGGTAGCCTTTGTAATGTTGTTTTTCCTGCACAGTATTCGTAACTCATTAATTGTAATGGTTTCAATACCTGCTTCATTAATTGCAACCTTTATAGGAATTTACCTTTTAGGATATACGTTAAACTTAATGAGTTTATTAGGACTATCACTCGTTGTTGGTATATTAGTTGATGATGCAATTGTGGTGTTAGAAAACATTTACCGTCACATGGAAATGGGTAAAAATAGAATTCGAGCTTCCTATGACGGTACAGCTGAAATTGGTGGAACAGTAACTTCGATTACTTTAGTAATTGTGGTGGTGTTTTTACCAATTGCAATGAGTTCTGGTCTGGTTTCTAATATCATTACACAATTTTGTGTGACCGTGATTATCTCAACATTGCTTTCCCTTTTGGCTTCCTTTACCATTATCCCTTGGTTGTCTTCTCGTTTTGGAAAATTAGAGCATATTGAAGGTAAAAACTTGTTTGGAAGAATTATTCTTGGTTTCGAAAGCTATTTAACACGTTTTATCAACTGGATTTCAGGTTTACTAACTTGGTGTTTGGATCATTACAAAACTACATTAGCAATTGTTCTATTAATATTTTTTAGTTCTATTGCACTAATTCCTGCAGGATTTATTGGTGGTGAGTTTTTTGCAGCATCAGATAGTGGGGAATTTTTAGTTCAAATTGAAATGCCTAAAGATGCGTCATTAGAACAAACTAATTTCATGACCCAAAAAGCAGAAGCATTTTTGAAAAAAGAACAATATGTTTATAGCCAAATTACAACAGTTGGACAAACAAGTGAGGGAATGGGTGCTTCACAGGCCACTGCTTATAAATCGGAGATTGATGTAAAAATGATTGACCAAAAAGAGCGTACAGATGGAGCATCAGTTTATGCCGCGAAAATCAAACGCAAATTGGAAAAAGTATTAGTTGGAGCAAAAGTAAAAACCGTTCCAGTTGGTATTTTAGGAACAGCTGAAAATGCAACACTTGGATTAATTGTTACGGGACCTTCAGTAGAAAGTGCCATGAAGTTTGCTAAATTAGCAGAAGCTGAATTGCGCACTATTCCTGGTACAACTGAGATCAAATTGACTGTTGAGGATGGAAATCCTGAAATCAATGTTCAAGTAGATCGCGATAAAATGAGCGCATTAGGACTAACTCTTCAAACCGTTGGTATGACAATGCAAACTGCATATAGCGGTAATACTGATGGTAAATTTAGAGCAGGAGAATATGAATACGATATCAATATTAAATACAATGCTTTTGATCGAAAAAGTATTACAGATGTTAGTAACCTAATTTTTATCAATAATGCGGGTCAACAAATTAAACTATCACAATTTGCAACTATTAGTGAAGGTTCTGGTCCTAGTCAATTAGAACGTAGAGATAAAACAGCATCTGTTACCGTTCAAGGACAAAATGTAGGAGTTCCTGCTGGTACTATTGTAGCTGAATGGCAAGTAAAACTAGATAAATTAGAAAAACCTGTAGGTGTAAATTACATTTGGGGTGGTGATCAAGAGAACCAAAGTGAAGGTTTTGGAACATTAGGTATTGCTTTATTAGCAGCTATTATACTGGTTTATCTTATTATGGTTGGTTTATATGATAGCTTTGCACATCCATTTGTTGTATTGTTTGCAATTCCCTTATCGTTTATTGGAGCTCTACTAGCCCTAGCATTGACTAACAATACATTGAATATATTTACCATTCTTGGTATCATTATGTTAATTGGATTAGTTTGTAAAAATGCGATTATGCTTGTCGATTATACCAACCAGCGAAGAGCTGCTGGTGAAACAATAAGAACAGCATTAATTCAGGCCAATCATGCACGACTTCGTCCCATTTTGATGACGACCATTGCAATGGTTTTCGGAATGTTCCCAATTGCATTAGCTTCTGGTGCAGGTGCAGGATGGAAAAATGGTTTAGCTTGGGTAATCATTGGTGGACTGATCAGTTCTCTTTTTCTTACGCTAATCGTAGTTCCTGTGATTTATGAAATCATGGAAAAAATAATTGCTAAGTTCAGTAAAGGAGAAAAAATAGATTACGAAGCAGAAATGGTTGCTGACTATGAGCATAAAGAATTGAGTGAAGATGGATTTAATCCAAAACATACACTGTAATACCTTAATTTAATTTATAATTCTAAAAACCTGTTCATTAATTTGAACAGGTTTTTTTATACTAAAATCCTAGAAAGCAAAAAAGTCTGATACATTTAAAACACATACAAAACCGCAATTGAATGATAATTGTACATTCATCTGAGTTCTACAATTACTAACTACTAAGTCGAAATTATGTCTAATACTATTTTCTAAACTTCAAAATCGATTGCTCCATTGTTCGGGCATAAAAAAAGGCTTTCATAAACTGAAAGCCTTTTTATTGAATTATATTTTTTAATTAATCAACGTTAACTAAATTATCTTTTTTCCAGTTTTTAACAGAAGCAACTCTATTATCCGAATAATCAACTTCACTTAGAACGGAATCATTCCAGTAAAACCATTTACCAACTTTTTGTCCTTTATCGTATTCAGCAACTGCTAATTTATTCCCATTGGCATCAAAAGAAACCCATTGTCCTTGCAATTTTCCGTTTTTATAAAATCCTTCTTGTTGTACTTGTCCATTTTCATGGTGATAAGTAACTTTCACCATATTTCCAACAGCTTCTAATTTTGGTTCTTTATTTTGTGCGAATATCATACCTGAAATTAACACGGCTGCAATCATTATATATTTTTTCATCGTATAAGGTTTTAATTGTTATCTCCACAAATATAACGATGTATTTACAATTAAAAAACTATTTGATAACAATTTAGTAACATTGGACGAAAGCTTAACATTGGAAATTGAAAATATATTAACTTAGAATTACTAAAAAATCTAATTTCTCAATTCATTGTTCATAATTAGTCCTAAATTTGCAGCTGGGTCAAATGGCCTACTGTTGAAATAATATAAAATTGTAATAATGTATAGAAGTCATAATTGTGGCGAATTAAATGCCTCACATATAAATACTGAAGTAACTTTAGCTGGTTGGGTTCAAAAATCTCGTGACAAAGGATTTATGAATTGGGTTGATTTAAGAGATCGTTATGGTATTACACAATTAATTTTTGACGAAGGTCGTACCGAAAAAACGGTATTTGAACTAGCAAAAACTCTTGGACGTGAATTTGTAATTCAAGTTAAAGGAACGGTTATCGAACGTGAAGCCAAAAACAAAAACATTGCTACAGGAGAAATTGAAATTTTAGTTACTAAACTAAACATTTTGAACGCCGCCTTAACACCACCTTTCACTATTGAAGATGAAACAGATGGTGGTGAAGACATTCGAATGAAATACCGATACCTTGATATAAGAAGAAATCCTGTAAAAAACAGTTTGCTTTTTCGTCATAAAGTAGCCATGGAAGTTCGAAAATATCTTTCTGACTTGGATTTTTGTGAAGTAGAAACTCCATACCTAATTAAATCAACACCAGAGGGAGCTAGAGATTTTGTTGTACCTTCTCGAATGAATGAAGGACAATTCTATGCTTTACCTCAATCCCCACAAACCTTCAAACAATTATTGATGGTAGGTGGAATGGACAAATATTTCCAAATCGTGAAATGTTTCCGTGATGAAGATTTACGTGCGGACAGACAGCCAGAATTCACACAAATCGATTGCGAAATGGCATTTGTAGAACAAGAAGACATTTTAAATGTTTTTGAAGGACTTACCCGTCATTTACTAAAAGAAATAAAAGGAATTGAAGTAGATAAATTTCCTCGTATGACGTATGAACATGCCATGAAAACCTACGGGAATGACAAACCAGATATCCGTTTTGGAATGGAGTTTGGAGAATTAAACGAAGTAGCTAAAAGCAAGGAATTCCCGGTTTTCAATGCTGCTGAATTAGTTGTCGGAATCGCCGTTCCAGGAGCTGGAAACTACACCAGAAAAGAAATTGACGCATTAATCGAATGGGTAAAGCGTCCACAAGTTGGTGCTTCAGGAATGGTTTATGTGAAATGTAACGAAGATGGGACTTATAAATCATCTGTAGATAAATTTTATGACCAAGCTGATTTATCCAATTGGGCAAAAACTACAGGAGCGCAAGCTGGAGATATGATCTTTGTACTATCTGGTCCTGCTGACAAAACAAGAGCGCAACTAAGTGCCTTGCGTATGGAACTAGCTACACGATTAGGTCTAAGAAATCCTGCAGAATTTGCACCATTATGGGTTGTTGATTTCCCATTATTGGAATTTGATGAAGAATCAGGACGTTATCATGCTATGCATCACCCCTTTACTTCACCAAAACCAGAAGACATGCACTTATTAGAAACCAATCCAGGAAAAGTTCGTGCCAATGCATATGACATGGTTTTGAATGGAAATGAAATTGGAGGAGGTTCTATACGTATCCATGATAAAGCAACACAACAATTAATGTTTAAATATTTAGGATTTACTGAGGATGAAGCCAAAGCACAATTTGGATTCCTAATGGACGCATTCCAGTTTGGAGCCCCGCCACACGGAGGATTAGCTTTTGGATTAGATCGATTAGTTGCTATCTTAGGAGGTCAAGAAACAATACGTGACTTCATTGCTTTCCCTAAAAACAATTCAGGTAGAGATGTGATGATTGATGCGCCGTCTCCTATTGACGAAACACAATTAAAAGAACTACACATCAAATTAAGCTAAGGTATTTAGTCGGTACTATTTGTTGGAAAACGTTGAATATCAATTATTTTAATAAAAAAAATGACATTGATAGTATTCGTATTATATTATATATTATATTTGCCTCATTATAAATTATTATTACTATTACAATGCGTACAGGTACAGTTAAATTTTTCAATGAGTCAAAAGGTTACGGATTCATTACAGACGAAGAAACAGGAAAAGACATTTTTGTTCACGCTTCAGGAATCAACGCGGAAGAATTACGCGAAGGTGACAGAGTTAGCTATGAAGAAGAAGAAGGAAGAAAAGGAAAAGTTGCTGCGAAAGTAGCAGTTATCTAAGCAAAAATTATTTTTTGCCTACGAATGTTTAAAAACGTTTCGATTTATTTCGAAGCGTTTTTTTTTGATTATACTCAAACCGAAATACACTACTATTTATAATCATTAAAAATTAATTAAAAAACACATTTTCAAATAAACTAATTTCATTCATTAACTTGTGTTTTAATTCCTTGAAACCTATCTTTGTCACTTATTTTAGTACCTAAAAATAATAATTATGCAATCTGATCAACTAAATTATATTCCCATTTTAATACAGTTTATACTTGCTGTAGGATTTGTAGTAGGAACCATTATCGTTTCTGGCAAATTAGGACCAAAAAGAAAGTCAGAAATCAAAGACAAAAACTTTGAATGTGGCGTTGAATCCGTTGGTAATGCACGTATTCCTTTCTCTGTTAAATACTTTCTAGTCGCGATATTATTTGTTCTATTTGATGTGGAAGTAATTTTCCTGTATCCATGGGCAATTAACTTCAAAGAACTAGGAATGGAAGGAATGGTGAAAATGGTAATTTTCATGCTTTTACTATTGGTTGGATTTTTCTATATCATCAAAAAGAAAGCGTTAGTTTGGGAATAAAGAATAATTTTAAATATTGAATTTCAATTCTATATTTCTAATATATAATTCAAAAAAATAAAAAATGAGCGATTCGAATATAAAAATGGTTGCCCCGCCAGAAGGTGTTGTAGGAGAAGGATTCTTCGCTACAAAACTGAATGATGTAGTAGGAATGGCTCGCGCCAATTCACTTTGGCCATTGCCTTTTGCAACTTCATGTTGTGGAATTGAATTTATGGCTACTATGGCATCACATTATGATTTAGCACGATTTGGATCTGAACGCGTTAGTTTTTCTCCTCGTCAAGCAGATATGTTAATGGTAATGGGAACTATTTCTAAAAAAATGGCTCCAATTTTACGTCAGGTATACGAGCAAATGGCAGAACCTCGCTGGGTAATTGCTGTTGGTGCTTGTGCTTCTTCAGGAGGAATTTTTGATACGTATTCTGTATTACAAGGTATAGACAAAGTAATCCCTGTAGATGTATATGTTCCTGGATGTCCGCCAAGACCAGAGCAAATAGTAGATGGAGTAATGAAATTACAAGAATTAGTTAGAACAGAATCTGTAAGAAGAAGAAGTTCTCCAGAATACCAAGAATTATTGGCTTCTTATAATATCAAATAACAAAATGGCTTTAGAAACAATAGAAATTCAGGATAAATTGACAGAGACATTTGGTGCTACGGTCTTCAATTTTAATCAAGAAAGAGATGTGTTTTCATTAGAAGTAGCTTCCGACAAAATAACGGCAGTGATCCTTTTTTTGAAAAATGACCCTATATTGCGTTTTCACTTTTTAACTGATTTATGTGGTATTCATTATCCAGATAACGAAGTAGACAGACAGTTTGCAATTGTATATCATATGCACAATTGGTACGAAAACAAACGCATAAAAATTAAGGCCTTTATTAATGGTGAAAAACCAGAAATAAAAACAATATCAAACATTTTCTTAAGCTCCAATTGGATGGAAAGAGAAACGTATGATTTTTATGGAGTTAACTTTATTGGCCACCCTCAATTGAAACGTATTTTAAATATGGATGAGATGATTTCTTTTCCAATGCGAAAAGAGTTCCCAATGGAAGACGGCGGAAGAACCGATAAAGACGACCGTTTTTTCGGTAGAACAATAGACAATTGCTAAAAACAGAATATATAATTTTTCACATTCTATAAATGTCAGAACTATTATTACCACCAGAGCATCGATATGCTAAAATAATAAAAGAGAAGCTAAACGAAGATGGAAGCGAGCTTTCAATTCTAAATTTAGGTCCTACTCACCCCGCTACGCACGGAATTTTTCAAAACATTTTGTTGATGGATGGGGAGCGAATTTTAGAAGCGGAACCTACTATTGGTTATATTCATAGAGCTTTTGAAAAAATAGCTGAAAACCGTCCTTTTTACCAAATTACACCACTTACAGACCGAATGAATTATTGCTCGTCTCCTATTAACAATATGGGATGGTGGATGACTTTGGAAAAACTACTGGATATTGAAGTACCGAAGCGCGCACAATATTTAAGAGTAATTGTAATGGAGTTAGCCAGAATTACAGATCATATTATTTGCAACTCTATTTTAGGAGTAGATACAGGAGCTTATACTGGTTTCCTTTATGTATTTCAATTTAGAGAAAAAGTATACGAAATCTACGAAGAAATTTGTGGAGCTCGATTGACAACTAATATGGGAAGAATTGGTGGTTTCGAAAGAGATTGGTCACCAGAAGCTTTTAGAAAATTAGATGTTTTTTTAGAAGAGTTTCCAGCAGCTTGGAAAGAATTTGAAAACCTATTCGAAAGAAACAGGATTTTTATTGATAGAACAGTTAATGTAGGTGCAATTTCTGCTGAACAAGCTATGGCTTATGGCTTCACAGGTCCTAACTTACGTGCTGCAGGTGTTGATTATGATGTACGTGTTGCACAACCATATAGCTCTTATGAAGATTTTGACTTTGTAATTCCTGTTGGAAAATCAGGAGATACTTACGATCGTTTTTGCGTTCGTAATGCCGAAGTTTGGGAAAGCTTAAGTATCATTCGTCAAGCATTAGCAAAAATGCCAGAAGGAAATGATTTTCATGCAGATGTTCCAGACTATTATCTTCCTCCAAAAGAAGATGTATACACTAATATGGAGTCATTAATCTATCATTTCAAAATTGTAATGGGAGAAGTTCCTATTCCAGTGGCAGAAATATATCATCCTGTTGAAGGTGGAAATGGCGAACTAGGTTTTTATTTAGTAACAGACGGAAGTCGTACTCCTTATAGATTGCATTTTAGAAGACCTTGTTTTATTTATTACCAAGCCTATCCAGATATGATAAAAGGTTCATTACTATCAGATGCGATTGTTATTTTATCAAGTTTAAATGTAATCGCAGGAGAATTAGACGCATAAATTATGAAATGTACCCCTTACAAACAAGAAATAAATATGACTGACGAGTTGATGAATCGCATCAATGAATTAATTAGTCATTATCCCGCAGACAAACGAAAATCAGCTTTATTACCCGTTCTACACGAAGTGCAAGATGCTCATGAAAATTGGCTTAGCACTGAATTAATGGACAAAGTCGCTGAAATTATTCAAATTCTACCAATTGAAGTCTATGAAGTAGTTTCGTTCTACTCCATGTACAATCAAAAACCTATTGGAAAATATATGTTTGAATTTTGTCAAACTTCTCCTTGTTGTTTAAAAGGAACTGAAGATTTGATGGATTATACTTGTGAAAAATTGGGCGTTAAAATAGGTGAAACCACTGCTGACGGTCTATTTGAAGTAAAAGGAGTTGAATGTCTAGGTGCTTGTGGATACGCACCAATGATGCAATTGGGTGATTTTTACAAAGAAAACCTTACCGAAGACAAAATTGATCAGTTAATCGCTGATTGTAGAGATAATAAAATAATATTACACGATAAATAAGATGTCAAAAAAAATATTATTAGATAAAATAAACGTTCCCGGAATCAAAACTTACGAAGTATATCGTAAAGAAGGTGGCTACGCATCTGTAGAGAAAGCAATGAAAGCAATGACTCCTGACGAAGTTGTTGAAGAAGTAAAAAAATCAGGACTTCGTGGTCGTGGTGGTGCTGGATTTCCTGCTGGAATGAAATGGAGTTTTATTGATAAAAAATCAGGAAAACCAAGACATTTAGTTTGTAATGCTGATGAATCAGAACCAGGGACTTTCAAAGACCGTTATTTGATGGAATTTATTCCTCATTTATTGATCGAAGGAATGATTACTTCTAGTTTTGCATTGGGTGCAAACCTATCGTATATCTACATTCGTGGAGAATACATGTGGGTTTATAAAATATTAGAAAGAGCCATTGCCGAGGCGAAAGCTGCCGGTTGGTTAGGAAAAAATATATTAGGTACTGGTTACGACTTAGAACTTTACGTTCATTGTGGAGCTGGTGCTTACATCTGTGGTGAAGAGACTGCATTGATTGAATCATTAGAAGGAAAAAGAGGAAATCCTCGTATTAAGCCACCATTTCCAGCAGTTTCTGGATTGTGGGCAAATCCTACTGTGGTAAATAATGTAGAAACAATTGCTTCAGTGCCATGGATTGTAAACAATTCAGGTGATGAATATGCCAAAATAGGGATTGGAAGATCTACTGGAACTAAATTAATTTCTGCTTCAGGACATGTAAAAAACCCTGGTGTTTATGAAATTGAATTGGGCTTATCTGTTTATGAATTTATGAATTCTGACGAATATCTTGGCGGAATGAGTTCTATTAGACCTTTGAAAGCTTTAGTACCTGGAGGATCATCTGTACCCATTTTACCTGCTGATTTAATTTATAAAACAGCAAATGGTGATGATCGTTTGATGACGTATGAATCTTTAAGTGATGGAGGATTTGCAACAGGATCGATGCTAGGTTCTGGAGGATTTATCGTTTACAATGACACTTCTTGTGTTGTACGTAACACTTGGAACTTTGCTCGTTTTTACCACCATGAAAGCTGTGGACAATGTTCCCCTTGTCGTGAAGGAACAGGCTGGTTAGAAAAAGTATTGTGGCGTATTGAAAACGGACAAGGTCGTGAAGAGGATATTGATTTGCTTTGGAGTATTCAAAGTAAAATTGAAGGAAACACGATTTGCCCACTTGGAGATGCTGCTTCATGGCCAGTAGCAGCAGCTATTCGTCATTTTAGAGATGAATTTGAATACCATGTTCGTTTCCCAGAAAAAATAAAAAATAGAAATCACTTTGTAGAAGAACCATTTGCTCAAGTAAAGCACTTAGTAACAAAACAAACAGTTTAAAATAGTTTCAAGTTTCAAGTTTTTTTTAGTTTCAAGTGTAACAACCTGAAACTTTAAGCTTTAAACTAAAAAAACAAAAGTAAGAAATGAAAGTAACAATAGACGGTCAAAGCATAGAAGTAGAACCAGGAACAACTATCCTGCAAGCAGCACGTATGATTGGTGGTGAATCTGTTCCCCCAGCGATGTGCTATTATTCTAAACTAAAAGGAAGCGGTGGAAAATGCCGTTGTTGTTTAGTGGAAGTAGCTAAAGGTAGTGAAGCAGATCCAAGACCTATGCCAAAATTGATGGCTTCTTGTGTAACAGGATGCATGGATGGTATGGAAGTAAACAGCAAATCTTCGGATAGAGTAAGAGAAGCGAGACAATCTGTAACTGAATTTTTATTGATCAATCACCCTTTAGATTGTCCAGTTTGTGACCAAGCGGGAGAATGCGATTTACAAGATTTAAGTTTTGAACACGGAAAATCAAAAAGCCGTTTCATAGAAGAAAAAAGAACATTCGAACCAGAAAATATAGGTCCAAATATTCAATTACATATGAACCGTTGTATCCTTTGTTACCGTTGTGTAATGGTTGCTGATCAATTGACAGACAATCGTGTACATGGAGTTATGGACAGAGGAGATCATTCGAATATTTCTACTTGTATCTCCAAAGCAATTGACAATGAATTCTCTGGAAATATGATCGATGTATGTCCAGTAGGTGCATTAACTGACAAAACATTCCGTTTCAAATCAAGAGTTTGGTTCAACAAACCCTACGATGCACACAGAGAGTGTACTACTCCAGGATGTTGTGGAAAAACTACGGTTTGGATGTTTGGTGACGAAATTCAAAGAGTTACAGGTCGTAAAGATGTGTACCATGAAGTAGAAGAATTCATTTGTAATGAATGTCGTTTTGACCACAAAGATCCAGCGGACTGGGTTATTGAAGGACCAAGAGAATTTGATAAAGATTCGGTTATCAATCAAAACAATTACACACAAAAACTAGACACAGTAACGATTGCTACAGAAGAAGGAATTCTAAAAGGTAGAGAACAAGATCGTAAAAAGATAAGCATGCCTGCTATCCCATTGGATAAAGAAGATCAAGAAAAATTTAATCACGGAAATCTTTAACCTATGATCGATAGTACTATAATTATAGAAAAAAGTGTCATCATCTTAGTTGTTTTTGCAATTACAATGGTAATGGCGATGTATTCTACGCTTGCTGAACGTAAAGTAGCAGCTTGGCTTCAAGATAGAATTGGACCAAATAGAGCTGGTAAAGGTGGAATTCTTCAACCGTTAGCTGATGGTTTAAAATTATTCTCGAAAGAGGAGTTTGAACCAGACACAAAAAATAGATTTTTATTCTTCGTAGGGCCAGCAATTGCTATGAGTACTGCTTTGATGACCAGCGCAGTAATTCCTTGGGGAGATAAGTTTCACCTTTTTGGTAGAGACATTATTTTACAAGCGACTGATATTGATGTAGCCTTATTATATGTATTTGGTGTAATGTCAGTGGGAGTTTACGGAATCATGATTGGTGGATGGGCATCTAATAATAAATTCTCTTTGATGGGAGCGGTTCGTGCTGCCTCACAAATGATTTCTTATGAAGTTGCTATGGGATTGTCTATTATTGCTTTGTTGATGATGACAGGAACATTGAGTTTGAGAGAAATTGCTGCGCAACAACCTGGAATGCACTGGAATGTATTTTACCAACCATTATCATTTTTCATATTCTTAATTTGTGCTTTTGCTGAAACAAATAGAACACCATTTGACTTAGCGGAATGCGAAAGTGAATTGATTGGTGGATACCATACGGAATATTCCTCTATGAAAATGGGATTCTACCTATTTGCTGAATATGCAAATATGTTTATTTCTTCTACCATTATAGCTGTTTTGTTCTTTGGAGCTTACAACTATCCAGGAATGGCTTGGGCAGTAGAACACTGGGGAGTGAATATTGCTAACGTAATAGGAATTGGAGTTTTATTTGGAAAAATATGTTTCTTCATCTTCTTTTACATGTGGGTAAGATGGACTATTCCAAGATTTAGATACGATCAATTGATGCATTTAGGTTGGAGAGTATTAATTCCGTTATCAATCATCAATATTATAATCACTGGAATTGTGATTTTGAGAGATCAAATCGCCATTTATTTCGGATTTTAAATAGCATCAAAAAAACGCCTAGCCCTGATAGCAGTGGAAATCCTTTTATCTTGAACTTGTTTCAGGATCCTGAAACAAGTTCAGGATAAAAGATTGAAACGAATAGCAGGAAGAAGCTTTAAATAAAAAATAAAAAAATGTCAATAGAAGCCATATCCTTATCGGGAAGAAAAAAGCAAGTCTCTAATAAAGAGATGAGTTTTTTGGAAAGAATGTACATTGTTGCAATTGTCAAGGGTTTGATGATTACAATCAAGCATTTATTTACAAGAAAAGTTACGATTCAATATCCAGAACAAGTACGTGAAATGAGTCCCGTTTACCGTGGTCAACACATGTTGAAACGCGATGAGCAAGGAAGAGAAAACTGCACTGCTTGTGGATTATGCGCTTTATCATGCCCTGCGGAAGCAATTACCATGAAAGCCGAAGAACGTAAGCCGGAAGAAAAACATTTGTACCGTGAAGAAAAATATGCTTCGATTTATGAAATCAATATGTTGCGTTGTATTTTTTGTGGTTTGTGTGAGGAAGCTTGTCCAAAAGACGCTATTTACCTGACTACTTCAAAAGTATTGGTTCCTTCCAGTTATGAAAGAGAAGATTTTATTTTTGGAAAAGATAAATTGGTTATGCCATTAGATATCGCAATGAAAAATGCACAACTTAAAAACGCCAACTAATGTCAACTATACTTATTATATTTTGTGTTTTAGCTGCCATCACATTGTCAACTGCATTTTTGACAATCTTTAGCAGAAACCCAATTCACAGTGCGCTATATCTTGTTGTTTGTTTTTTCTCGATTGCAGGACATTATTTATTATTGAACTCACAGTTTCTAGCAGTAGTTCATATCATAGTATACTCGGGAGCAATTATGATTTTGTTTCTATTCACGATCATGTTAATGAACTTGAATAAAGAAAATGAAGTTCATAAACCTAGAATCACTCGTTTAGGAGCTATTGTTTCCTTTTGTTTGATTTGCTTGGTTCTACTTGCTGTTTTCATCAACTCGAAACCAATTACTGGTGAATACGACTTTACTGGTGAAGATTACCAATCAATAAAAGTTTTAGGAAAAGTACTATTGAATGAGTACATGGTTCCATTCGAATTTGCCTCTATCTTGCTTTTAGTAGCAATGATTGGAACGGTTCTATTGTCTAAAAAAGAAAAAACAGAGAAATAACATGAACAATATTTTAAATGAAATAGGCATCGAAAACTATATCTTCCTTTCTGTGATACTTTTTAGTATTGGAGTTTTCGGAGTATTATATAGACGTAATGCCATCATCGTATTTATGTCAATCGAAATTATGCTTAATGCTGTCAATCTTTTGTTTGTTGCTTTTTCTACTTACCATCAAGATGCACAAGGACAAATTTTTGTATTTTTCTCTATGGCCGTGGCCGCTGCCGAGGTTGCTGTAGGATTAGCAATACTAGTTTCGATATTTAGAAATTTAGGTTCAATTGACATCAATAATTTAAAAAACTTAAAAGGATAAATTTCAATGGATACAAGTTTAACTTTACTCTTATTACTAGCTCCTTTTATAGGATTTTTATTTAATGTTTTCTTCGGAAAAAGCATCGGAAAATCGGCTTCTGGAATTCTTGGGACATTAACTGTCGCAACTTCATTTGCAGCTTCTGTTTACTTTTTCATGCAGATTAGCCAAACTCATCAAGCAATCCAAATTCAATTGTTTGATTGGATTCAAATTAGTAATTTCAAAGTAGACTTTGGTTTTCTTTTAGACCAATTATCTATTTTATGGTTGCTTTTTGTAACAGGTATTGGTTCATTGATTCATATGTACTCGATCAGCTATATGCATGATGACGAGAACATGCACAAGTATTTTGCTTATTTGAATTTATTTATCTTCTTCATGATTACTTTGGTAATTGGAAGCAATTTATTGGTATTATTCATCGGTTGGGAAGGAGTTGGACTTTGTTCTTACCTTCTTATCGGCTTCTGGCATAAAAATCAAGAATTCAATGATGCTGCTAAGAAAGCATTCATCATGAATAGAATTGGAGATCTTGGATTACTAATCGGGATATTCATTATTGGTTCCATGTTTTCTACTTTAGATTATGCTACTTTAAAAACTGCTATTACAGGTGCTACTGATCTTAATATGTATTGGATTTCTATCGCTGCTTTTGCATTGTTCATAGGAGCTTGTGGAAAATCAGCACAAATCCCATTGTACACTTGGCTACCAGACGCGATGGCAGGACCTACACCAGTTTCGGCATTAATACATGCCGCAACGATGGTAACTGCAGGAATCTTTATGATCACCAGATTAAATTACTTATTTGATTTAGCCCCAGATGTTCAAAACATCATTGCCATTGTAGGAGCTGTTACCTCTCTTGTAGCTGCAACAATAGCATTAGTTCAAACGGATATTAAAAAAGTACTAGCCTACTCTACTGTTTCTCAACTAGGGTTAATGTTCTTAGCATTAGGATTAGGAGCTTACGAAGTAGCTGTATTCCACGTAATCACTCACGCTTTTTTTAAAGCTTGTTTGTTCCTTGGATCAGGTTCAGTAATACATGCGTTACATGGCGAACAAGACATGAGAAAAATGGGTGGATTGAAAAAAGTAATGGGAATCACATTCTTTACTTTCTTAATCTCGTCATTAGCCATCTCAGGAATCCCACCTTTTTCAGGCTTTTTCTCGAAAGATGAAATCTTAATGGTTGCGTTTGAGCACAACAAAATACTGTGGTTCATCGCTTCATTAGCGTCTCTAATGACAGCTTTCTATATGTTCCGTTTACTATACCTTACTTTCTTTAATGATTTTAGAGGTACGGCTGAACAAAAAAATCATTTACATGAAAGTCCTTCTTTAATCACGTTCCCATTAATTGTTCTAGCAATTTTAGCAACTATAGGCGGATTAATTAGTTTACCTACAAATAGCTGGTTGAACGAATACTTGGCTCCGTTATTTACAAAAGTAGCTACTGAAGAACACCATTTTGGAACAACAGAATACACTTTGATGTTAATTGCTGTGATTGGTGGATTAGTTGGAATAGGGATTGCTTACGCCAAATACATCAAACAAAATAGCGTTCCAGAAGAAGATTCACAAATTACTGGATTTGCCAAAGTACTTTATAATAAATACTATGTTGATGAAATCTATGATTCTATATTTGTAAAATCAATAAACGGTTTATCAAAATTCTTTAGAGATAATGTAGAAACTACTTTATCGTCTTTAGTTTTCGGTCTAGGAAAAGTAACCAACGAAATAGGTTTTCAAGGTAAAAAAATACAAAACGGAAGTATCGGACGTTATCTGTTTGTTTTTGTATTAGGCATTTGTGCCATCATAACCTATTTATTTTTAGCTCAATAATTTTATACTATGAATGTATCTCTAATATTAATTATACTTTTAGTTGGCGCATTTGCAACTTATATCGCTGGTGATAAACTAGCTTCAAAAGTGGCTTTGTTCTTTGGAATAGCAGCATTAGGCTGTTCGATTGTATTGTTAAACCATTATAATTTAGGTGAAAACATAAGCTTTTTATGCCAATGGATAAATCAACCCAATGTTTCTTTTGCTTTAAAGGCAGATGGATTAGCAATTGCCATGCTTTTATTGACAACAGCATTGACACCGATCATTATTTACACTTCATTTGGTACTGAATATAAAAATGCGAAAGCATTTTATGCACTTATCTTATTTATGTCATTTGCCATGGTAGGAACATTCCTTGCAGCAGATGGACTTTTATATTATATCTTCTGGGAATTATCTTTAATTCCGATCTACTTTATCGCATTAATTTGGGGTAATGGCGATGCTGAAGAGCGTAAAAAAGCAGTTGTAAAATTCTTTATCTACACTTTAGCAGGTTCTTTATTTATGCTTGTTGCTTTTATTTATCTATATCAAAAAGCAGGAAGTTTCTTAATCGAAGATTTATATAAATTAAATTTATCCGCAGCAGAACAATTATGGATCTTTTTGGCGTTCTTTTTAGCGTATGCTATTAAAATTCCAATTATTCCTTTCCATACTTGGCAAGCGAATGTGTACCAAAAAGCACCCGCTGTAGGTACGATGTTACTATCTGGTATCATGTTAAAAATGGGATTATATAGTGTGATTCGTTGGCAGTTGCCAATTGCTCCGCTTGCAGCCAAAGAATACATGAACATCTTTATCGCTCTAGGAATCGCTGGAGTAATCTACGGATCGATTGTCGCTTTAAGACAAAAAGACCTAAAGAAATTATTGGCTTACTCTTCGTTAGCACACGTAGGGCTAATTGCAGCAGGAACCTATACATTGACTATTGACGGATTACGAGGTGCGGTTTTACAAATGATTGCGCACGGATTTGTAGTAGTTGGATTGTTCTTTATCTCTGAAATAATCTTCAGAAGATATGAAACGAGAACCATTGCTGAAATGGGTGGTATTCGTACACAATCACCAAAATTTGCTTCCATGTTCTTGATTTTAGTATTGGCATCAGTTGCCTTGCCTACTACTTTCAACTTTGTGGGTGAGTTTACGGTTTTATATAGTTTATCTCAAATCAATGTTTGGTTTGCTCTTTTAGGCGGAACAACGATTATCCTAGGAGCTTACTATATGTTAAAAATGTACCAACAAGTAATGTTAGGAGAAACCAATACAAAAGTGTTTGCTGATGTAACTTTAAAAGAAGGATTAGCTTTGGTACTTATCATTGCAGTATTATTCTTTTTCGGATTGTATCCAAAACCAATTACAGACTTGATTACTCCAAGTTTGGAAAATATTTTAACTCAAATTAATAGAATTAACTAGTCAAATAAAAAAAATGAATACATTAATAGCTATAATAGGATTAGGTGTTTTATGCCTTTTATTTGAAATTTTCGAATTAAGAAAAGCCATTGTTCCTATAACAATTATTGGATTATTGGCCATTCTTGGTCTGAACATATCTGAATTTTATTCTCCACAATCGTATTACAATAATATGATTATTGTGAGTAAGTTTTCTACAGCATTCACTGGTTTGTTTATCATACTAACGATTTTCTTAGTAGCATTGAGTCATAAATTTTATGAAAATCACCAAACTAAGATATCTGATTTTATCGCCATTAAAGTTTTTTTATTGGCAGGGACTGTAGCAATGGTTTCATTTGGGAACTTAGCCATGTTCTTTTTAGGAATAGAAGTGTTGTCTATTGCTCTTTATATTTTGGCGGCTAGCAATAGATTAAGTATCAAAAGTAATGAAGCCGGATTGAAATATTTCTTAATGGGATCTTTTGCTTCAGGAATTATTTTGTTCGGTATTTGTTTAATTTACGGAGCTATGGGAACTTTTGATGTAACTGAAATCAGTGAATTGTCAAGATCAGCTGAATTACCAGTTTGGTTTCCTATCGGAATTGCATTAGTAACAATAGGAATGTTTTTCAAAATTGCTGCTGTACCCTTTCATTTTTGGGCTCCTGATGTTTATGAAGGTTCACCTGCTTTAACGACTGCTTTAATGAGTACATTAGCAAAAGTTGTTGCTATCGCTACCTTATTTAAATTACTAACAGTAATGAATGCAGACTTGTCTCCTTCTTTCCAAATCGTAATTGTAATCATTTCTATGGCTTCCATGACAGTGGGTAACATTATGGCATTGCGTCAAGTAAATGTAAAGCGTATGTTGGCTTTCTCTGGAATTTCACATGCTGGATTTATGTTGATGACATTACTAAGTATTACAAATGCTGCTGGAAGTTTACTGTATTATACATCTGCTTATGCGTTAGCAGGAATCGCAGCGTTTAGTGTTATATTGTATGTTTGTAAAAATACCGAAAATGAAGATATCACCAATTTTCATGGATTAGGAAAAACTAATCCCTTATTGGCCGCAATTCTAACTGCCTCCTTGTTATCGATGGCGGGTATTCCAATTTTTGCTGGATTCTTTGCAAAAATGGTTTTATTCAATCAAACGATTCAAGCTGGTTATATTGCTTTAGTAATAGTTGCTGTAGTAAATTCGATTATAAGCGTAGGATACTACTTTAAATTAATTCTTGCAATGTATACGAAAGAAGCTAATGAAACAAGAACAGGAACGCCAGTTGTAATATATGCTGTTGCGGTAATTGCAATTGTTTTGAATATTGCTTTAGGTTTATTTCCCTCATTAGTACTAGATTTAATAGCATAACAACATAATTAATTTTATACAAAAAGCCCCGTCAAAATATTTTGACGGGGCTTTTTGTATAAAATTACAAGAGCTTCTATTAAACTGAAGTCTTCGTTTTTAACGTATTTGTATAAATAATATATATCCCAAATAATAGCGCTAAAATAAATAAAACTATAATATTATCGTCTATTGGAAGCCCTGGTGGAGGTGGTGGTTTTTTTCCAGTCGGAGACGGTGGACCTGAACCAGCACCATTGCCAGCAGTAAGGTCCATAATCCAAAATAGGAAAATGAATAAAATATAAAATTTGTTTGACACAATCTTCATTGGCTTCAAAAATAGTAAATTAGCTGACAAAAAAAAATCTATTTAACCTTAAATAACATACAATCTCCTTTAACATATAAAGATACGATATTTTAACTAGTCTGGTTTTTGCCTATATTAAAAAACCCTTCAAAATAATAATTTTGAAGGGTTAATGTGGTCCCACCTGGGCTCGAACCAGGGACCACCTGATTATGAGTCAGGTGCTCTAACCAGCTGAGCTATAGGACCGGTTTAGAGTTTGCAATATTACTACTATTTTTTCTTTACTCCAAATATTTTTTACTTAGTTTTCTAGATAATTGCAATTATAAAACCATAAAAATTCAAAACTACTGATTATTAGAATTCTAAAATTATTTTATTTCTTGACACAACTCAATTAACACCCCATTTGTGCTTTTTGGATGCAAAAAGGCTACTATTTTATTATCTGCTCCCTTTTTTGGAACATCATTCAATACTATAAAGCCTTCTTTTTTTAATCGGGCAATTTCCTGAACGATATCTTCCACATCAAATGCAATATGATGAATGCCTTCTCCCTTTTTCTCAAGAAATTTAGCAATTGGACTATCTGGGTTTGTAGCTGCAAGAAGTTCGATTTTATTAGGGCCATTTTGAAAAAAAGAAGTCATCACACCTTCACTAGCCACTTCTTCTGATTTATAAGCTGGAGCTCCAAATAATTTTTCGAATAAAGCATTAGATACATCCAAATCTTTAACTGCAATTCCAATATGTTCAATTTTTCTCATTCCTCTAATTTTATTAAATAACTTTATCTTGTATAACCTGTTGTACAATACTCCAAATTTACTAATTAAAATCTCAAAAAAATTTTACCCAAAAATACAACTACAACTTATTTCATTATAGCATATGAAAGCGTTCTATTTCAATTCAAATTAGGCAATCATAATAAATCTATAAAAATTTCAATTACCGTAAATATAATTGTTATTTTGTATTATCAAATTCAAATTCTATATGTTGAAAAATAGCACACTCATTATATTTATACTTTTAGCATTATCACTAGCCAATTGTGCTAAAAGAGGAACTATAACAGGCGGTCTTAAAGACACTATTGCTCCCGTTTTAACAATGAGCTTCCCAAAAAACTTCAGCACAAATTTTAAAGGCGATGAAATCAAATTAGTTTTTGACGAAAACATAAAATTAAAAAACCTAAACAAGCAATTAATTATTTCACCTCCTATGAAACAGGAGCCTCTAATATTACCTACAACTGCTAGTAAGTTTCTAACCATAAAAATAAAAGACACCTTACAACCCAATACCACCTACAGTTTTAATTTTGGTCAAAGTATTGCTGACAACAACGAAGGTAACCCTTACAATCAATTTAAATATGTCTTCTCAACAGGAGATTTTATTGATTCACTAGCTATAGGCGGCAAAATAAAAGATGCTTACGATAAAGAAGTAGAGTCTTTTGTCTCTGTCATGTTGTATGAAGTAAATGACAGCTTTAAAGATTCGGTTGTCTACAAAGACACTCCAAGATATGTTACTAATACTTTAGATAGCTTAAAAACGTTTCGATTAGAAAATTTAAAAGCGGGAAAATATCTATTAGTAGCTCTAAAAGATAAAAATAGTAACAATAAATTCAACCCTAAAGAAGATAAAATAGGATTTAGAAAACAATATATTACTATCCCAAACGACTCCATTTTTGAGTTGGAGCTCTTTAAAGAAACACTAGATTATAAAGCTTTAAAACCTAGTCAAGCTTCTGGTAATCGATTATTACTCGGTTATAATGGCAAACAAAACTTAAAGAACTCAAAACCTCAAATCACGCTTAAAAAAGGTTCTGATGTGATTCCAACCATCATTACACAAATGCCAAAAAAAGATTCTTTACAAATATGGTATAAACCTATAAAAGCAGACTCTTTGGCTTTATCTGTTTCCAAAGGGAAATACCAAGAAAATTTCATGTTGAAAGTTAAAGATCAGAAAAAGGATTCTTTAAACATATCTGCCTTGCAGAATGGGATATTGAATTTTAGAGACCGATTCACTTTAGAAAGCTCAATACCGCTTATTAAATTTGACAATTCAAAAATAAAATTAGTTTCAAAAGATTCAACAGCAATAGATTTTACAACCGAATATGATGATTTTAATCAAAAACTATATTTTGATTTCAAAAAATCTCCTGCTGAAAAATACACTATTTCACTTTTACCAGGTGCGCTTACTGATTTTTATGAAAAAACTAATGATAGCTTAACCTACAATCTAACTACAAAGAATACTGCCGAATATGGTAATCTACGCGTACAATTGCAAAACGTAAAGCATTTTCCAGTAATAGTGGAGCTTACCAATGCAAAAGGAGACGTCATCGCTTCAGAATATTCTGAAAAAAACAATGTCGTCGACTTCAATTTACTTGACCCCGCACTATTTACCCTTCGAATTATTTATGATGATAATAAAAACAAACAATATGACGCTGGTAATTATTTAGAAAAAAGATACGCCGAAGAAGTGGTTTATTTTTCTAAAGAAATAGATGTGCGTGCCAACTGGGATGTAGACCAAGTTTTTGATGTAAGCCTTCCTTATACGCCTGAGCCAAAAAAGAAAATAGATCCCAAGAAAAATTCTAGTTTTTAATTTATAATTTCAAAATTATCTTTATCACTTAAAAAATTAAGCTTTTTACGAACTTCAATTAATTTAGGTTTATCAAGAGTGGTTATAAAAACACCTTCCTGTTCCATTGGTTCAATCAAATGTTCTCCTAAGTAATCTACCACTTGTGAGTGACCTACATATTCATATCCATTATTGTCGTTCCCTATTCTATTTACACCAATAGTATAACTCATATTCTCAATAGCACGTGCTGCAAGTAAAGTATCCCAAGCTTTAATCCTAGTTTTAGGCCAACTTGCTACATAAATCAATATATTGTAATCCTCTACGTTACGAGAGAAAACCGGGAATCGTAAGTCATAACATACCAATTGACAAATTTTCCAACCTAGGTAGTCTACAATCAATTTTTGAGCACCTCTAGAGTATACTTTATCTTCCCCTGCGAGTGTAAACAAATGTCGTTTGTCATAATGCTGTATTTCTCCAGAGGGAAATACAAATAACATGCGGTTGTAAAAAATTGAGTTCTCTACAATGACAACACTTCCAGTTATGGCGCAGTTTTTGGCTTTCGCCAAAGCTTGCATCCACAACACTGTTTTGCCGTTCATAGACTCCGCCACTTGGGCTGGTTCCATCGTAAAACCGGTTGTAAACATTTCAGGAAGTACAATGAGATTGATACTATCCTCAATTGCATTAATTTTTTCTTCAAAATAAGTTCTGTTTGCATCTGGGTTTTCCCAAACTATGGCCGACTGTATTATAGCTACTTTCATTTTATAAAATTACTAAAAAATGAAATACAGATGATGATGTTTTATTGAGAAATACGGCATGTGAAATTTGAACGCAGATTTAAACGGATTTTTAAAAACACCAAGAAACTATAATCTAGTTTAAAAATTGTTTTGGAGAAATACTTTGTGGGCATGTATTTTATATCCGCGCTATCTGGTTTGAAATTTAAAATTTAATATTGCTGTTTATTAAGAACTGCTTCATAATTAAGGCCGTCAGAAAAATTTTTTGTGTTAATTAGAATTTCTTTATTAACTTGAGATAGAGATTTATCCCTAATTTTTTGAATTAATATATTTTTATCCACGTTAATCAATATTTGCTTTTCATTTATTAATTTTCCAATTTCTTCAACAGTGTTTTGGGAAATTTTTTTTTGATATTCATCGTTAAAAATAGCCATAGTTTTTTGAAGTTCTTCTCGAGTTTTATCCGTAGCCTTTATCAAATATGTACATTCATCAAAATCATCTAACTTATTATATTCTAATTCTGGATGAATTCCATTGTTTCGATGAGTTTTAATAGAGAAAATAGAAGATCCCATACTCGAATCAAAATTTGTTCCTGAGGAATCACTTACAGATTCGAATATAGTATCCTTATAATACACATTCATAAGATACAACGCTGCTAATCCTTGAATTAAATTTTTTAGATTCCCTTTCGATAAGTTTTTAACTCTATTATGTTTTACTGCTTGATACGCTTTTTGCCAATCAGAGGAACTACTACCCATTTTATTGGCTTTTCTCAAAGGTGTTTGTATCCTATTTTTATCATCATTTAAATAAAAATTAACAGCAGATATAAAGACTTTTTTTTTACTTAATTTCCATCTTTCCTCTATAAGCTGAATACAATCTGTATCAAAGAATAAGGTTTTGTCATTAGGTTTTGTTCCACCTATCATCTGATATAATTCTTTTGAAAGCGATTCAATTTCGACAACAGTTCTAATTAAAAGTTCAGAAATTTTTACTGAGTAAACATTAAGTTGATTATCATCAATATGTATCTGATTAGATAACTCAATAAGTTCTTTTTCCAAATTTTTGAAAACAGACCAATATAAATTCTTATTCATCAGTTTTTATAGTTTTTTTGTTTAATTCACAATAATTCATTTGTAAAACAAACACATCTAAATAGAAACGCAATCGGGACTATATAGAGACACATTCTTTTAAAAAATGTTTTTTTAATTAAAAGCGTAATGGCAAATCCTTTGAAAAGTCAAGATTAGCAACTCTTTAGCTCTTTTGTATTTACCAAATATAACAAATAAATTACTACAAATCATCAAGCTAATGTTCTTTCTTAGGGTGAGGGATAGCAGTGGAAATCCTTTTATGAAATGCAATGGAATAAAAGATTGCTACGCATAGCCCGACCGGAGCTTTTGCGGAGGACACCCCAAAAAACAAAAACGCATCCAAATGAATGAATGCGTTTTTTAAAATGTAGATTCTTTGTGTGTTCTCGACTGCGCTCGAACTGACAAAGAATATTTTGGATTATTATCCTTTTAAACTTGCTGACATGTACTCTCTGTTCATACGAGCGATGTTCTCTAAAGAAATTCCTTTAGGACATTCAACCTCACATGCTCCAGTGTTTGTACAGTTACCAAAACCTTCAGCATCCATTTGGTGCACCATGTTTAATACACGATCAACTGCTTCAATTTTCCCTTGTGGTAATAAAGCATATTGAGAAACTTTGGCTGCTACGAATAACATTGCTGATGAGTTTTTACAAGTCGCAACACAAGCTCCACAACCAATACAAGCTGCAGCATCAAATGCTTTATCAGCATCCTCTTTGTTGATTGGAATGGTATTGGCATCGATAGTGTTTCCTGAAGTATTCACTGATATAAATCCTCCTGCATGTTGGATTCTATCAAATGAGCTACGGTCAACTACTAAATCTTTTACTACTGGGAAAGCAGCTGCACGGAAAGGCTCGATTGTAATCGTATCACCGTCCTTGAACATACGCATGTGCAATTGACAAGTGGTTACTCCTCTATCAGGTCCGTGAGCTTCACCATTGATGTACAAAGAACACATTCCGCAAATTCCTTCGCGACAATCGTGATCAAATGCAACTGGCTCACCCCCTTTACTCATTAAATCTTCATTGAAAACGTCTAGCATTTCAAGGAAAGACATATCTGGCTCAATTCCGTCGATTTGATAATCAACCATTGCTCCTTTATCTTGGGCGTTTTTTTGACGCCATATTTTTAATGTAAGTTTCATACTATTTTAGTTTGAAAGTCATAAAGTCGAAAGTCGAAAGTCGCTTGACATGGAGTCATTTGACTGTAAGACTTTTGCCTTTCGACTAATTGCTATTTGTAATTTCTTTGAACTAGTTTAACGGCATCAAATACCAAATCTTCTTTATGTAATACAGCGTCACTTGGTTTCCCTTTGTACTCCCAAGCAGCAACGTATGCGAAGTTTTCGTCATCACGTTTTGCTTCACCATCTTCCGTTTGATACTCTTCTCTAAAGTGACCTCCACAAGATTCGTTACGGTGTAATGCATCTTTTGCGAATAATTCACCTAGTTCAAGGAAATCGGCAACACGAGTCGCTTTTTCTAGTTCTTGGTTGAAACCTTTATCCGTTCCTGGTACTTTAACATCTTTGTAAAACTCTTCACGTAAAGCAGCAATTTCAGTAATAGCTTCGTTCAATCCTTCAGCATTACGAGCCATACCAACTTTGTCCCACATAATTTTTCCTAATTTCCTGTGGAAATAGTCAACAGAATGTGTTCCATTGTTGTTCATGAATTTCACAATTTGGTCTTTTACCCCTTTTTCTGCAGCTTCAAATTCTGGAGAATCAGTAGAGATCGGTCCCATTTTAATATCTGGAGATAAGTAATCACCAATTGTGTAAGGCAATACAAAATATCCATCAGCTAAACCTTGCATCAAAGCGGAAGCTCCTAAACGGTTCGCTCCGTGATCTGAGAAGTTAGATTCTCCAATAGAGAAACAACCTGGAATTGTAGTCATCAAGTTATAATCAACCCATGTTCCCCCCATTGTGTAGTGTACCGCTGGGTAAATCATCATCGGTGAAGTATAAGGATCCTCATCTACAATCTTATAATACATTTGGAATAAATTCCCATATTTACTTTTTACAACTTCAGTACCTAATTTAGTTACAAGCGCATTATCATTAGAATCAAGTCCTTTTACATAGGTTTGCTCTTTTCCGTAACGTTGAATTGCTGCTGCAAAATCTAAATAAACCGCTTCACCTGTTTTGTTAACTCCAAAACCTGCGTCACATCTTTCTTTAGCTGCACGAGAAGCAACGTCTCTAGGAACTAAGTTACCAAATGCTGGATATCTTCTTTCTAAGTAATAATCTCTTTCTGCCTCCGTTAGATCTTTGGCTTTTTTCTTTCCTTCACGAATTGCTTTAGCATCTTCGATTTTTGCAGGAACCCAGATACGTCCATCATTACGCAAAGACTCCGACATCAACGTTAATTTTGATTGGTGGTCTCCAGAAACTGGAATACATGTTGGGTGAATTTGTGTGTAACAAGGGTTTGCGAAGTACGCTCCTTTTTTATGGATTTTCCAAGCTGCAGTAGCATTAGATCCCATTGCATTTGTAGACAAGAAAAATACGTTTCCGTATCCTCCAGAAGCAATAACAACTGCATGAGCAGAATGTCTTTCGATTTCACCTGTAATCAAGTTACGAGCGATAATTCCTCTTGCTTTACCGTTTACGATTACTATATCTAGCATTTCGTGACGGTTGTGCATTTTTATTTTTCCACGACCGATTTGACGGTTCATTGCTGAATAAGCACCTAATAATAATTGTTGTCCTGTTTGTCCTTGTGCATAAAATGTACGAGAAACTAAGGCTCCACCAAAAGAACGGTTGTCAAGCAATCCACCATATTCACGTGCCAATGGAACTCCTTGAGCCACACATTGGTCAATAATATTAGTAGAAACTTCAGCCAAACGGTGTACGTTTGCCTCACGAGCGCGGTAATCTCCTCCTTTTACAGTGTCATAAAACAATCTAAAAACAGAATCTCCGTCTCCTTTATAGTTTTTCGCTGCGTTGATTCCTCCTTGTGCTGCAATAGAGTGCGCACGACGAGGTGAATCTTGAAAACAAAAAGCTTTTACGTTATATCCTAATTCTGCTAATGTTGCAGCAGCAGAACCTCCAGCTAGTCCTGTTCCAACAACGATAACATCTAAGTTACGCTTGTTTGCAGGATTTACTAAATTAATATGATCTTTATAATCTGTCCATTTATCCGAAATCGAACCACTTGGAATTTTTGAGTCTAATGCCATTATAATTTAATATTAATGATTGAAATGATGAAATAATGCTACAAATACAAATCCTAAAGGGATAACAATTGCGAAACCTAATCCGAAATTTTTCATTCCTTTTGTGTATTTATTGTTTTGTCCTATCGACTGAAAAGAAGAACTGAAACCATGTTGTAAGTGTAAAGACAACAGTACAAATGAAATACAGTACAAAGCGGTACGAACTGGGCTTTCAAACTTCTCTGCTAATTCATGAAAATATCTAGTGTCATCTAGTGGATTAAAAGCTACATATTTATAAACCATTTCTGGAACCCAGAAATCATAAAAATGTAATCCTAAAAACGCCAAAATTACTGAACCAGAAATAATCATATTTCTTGATGCCCAAGTAGAATTTGCAGCTCCGTTGTTTTTTGCATAAGCGATTGGTCTTGCGCTTCTATTTTTAAAATCTAAAACAAATCCCATAATAAAATGAAAAACAACACCTACAATTAAGATGGGTTGAATTACAAATTGAACCAAGGGATTATTCCCCATAAAATGAGATATAGAATTAAATACGTCGGGACTAAACACCGAAGTCATGTTGATAAAGAAGTGCTGTGCTAGAAACAACATCAGAAAAAGTCCTGAAAGCGCCATAGCCACTTTTTTAGCTATTGACGACTTCAATAATGCAGATTGTGCCATAAGTTTTGAATAAGTTTGTTTTGAAAAATAGGACAAAAATAAAGCAAATAGACTTGAACTACAACCTTTTCGTTGTTATTTATAATGATTTTAAAGTGTTTTAGCCAAAAAACTATTGAATTCCTAAAAAATAAGCGCTAACCCTTTATACAACGGTAAGTTAGTTAAACAAATGACAAAAAAGTCTTAAATATGGTTTTGTAAAATAAATAATAATGGCCCTCCATAAAGAGTTATAATTATCAATCATATAATTTTAGCCGCCCTTTCCTTTTAAATTAATAAAAACACAAAAAAGAGGCATTTTGTGCATTTAAAAAATTGCATTCTGCCTGCGTGATTTTAACTTTACAAGTTAAAAAAAATCAAAATGAAAGTAGGAATTGATAGCATATCTTTTGATGTTGCCAAGATACATTTACCCATTACCACTTTGGCGAAAGCCCGAAATATTGAACCCGAAAAACTAGAAAAAGGCCTCGGATTATTGAAAATGACTTTAGCAGATGTTCATCAAGATACTGTAGTTTTTGGAGCTAATGCCTTAACTAAATTAATTCAAGACAACAACATCAACTTGAATGAAATTGCCCGTATATATATAGGTACCGAAAGCAGTATTGATAGCTCAAAACCCATCAGTTCTTTCTTGATAGCATTGATGGAACAAAAATTTGGAGAAAATACTTTATCTCAATGTGATGTAGTTGACTTTACTTTTGCCTGTATTGGTGGCGTAGACGCGATGCACAACTGCATTGATTTTGTAAAACTAAATCCAACAAAGAAAGCCATAGTTGTCACTACAGATTTGGCTAAATACGATTTGAATTCTACTGGAGAATACACCCAAGGCGCTGGAGCAGTTGCGATTTTGATAGCGTCGAATCCAAGAATTATTTCTTTTGAGAATAACTGGGCAACAAGTACCAAAGGCGTTTTTGACTTCTTTAAACCCTACAGAACCATTTCTAAAGAAGCTATTACCAGAAATAACTCCAATGAACCTTGGTTTGATAACCTAGAATCCGAAATAGAAATTCACAAAGAGCAACCTGTTTTTGATGGACAATATTCGAATCAATGTTATATGGATCGGACTCGTGACGCTTATTTTTCTTTCAAAAAATTAAAACAAACGGAGGATACTATTTACAATTCATGGGAAAGTATTATCATGCATTTACCGTATGCTTTTCAAGGACGCCGCATGTTATCTGAAATTTACACCTTAGACGCTAAAAACAAAACGATCACTGGAAACGAAGACGCTCAAGAGTACCAAAACAAACTAAAAGAAACCAGCAAATCAGAGGAATACAAGAATTTTGTAATCCAAAAATTAATGCCCGCTGAACTCGCTTCTTCTTTAATTGGGAATTTATACACAGGTTCTATTTTCATGGGATTATTATCTACTTTGGCACATTTTCAGGATACTGAGAAGGAAATAAATGGTGCTAAATTTGGCTTCCTAGCTTATGGTAGTGGCTCAAAATCAAAAGTTTTTGAAGGAACAATTCAACCAGAATGGACAGTCGCTATTGCAAATTGCAAGCTTTTTGAAACGTTAGCACAGAGTCACGAAATAGACTTTGACACTTATGAAAAACTGCACAAAAAAGAACAAAGTGCTAGTATCCAAGAACCAAAAAATGAATGGATTCTTGACCGAATAGAAAAAGAAATCCCAAATCTTATGGGTGCTCGTTATTATAAATGGGTAGATTAACACAACAGAAAACCTCGATTGTAACTAGTTTATAATTGAGGTTTTTTAATTAAAATATTTTGACTAACTAAATTTAGCCATATACTGCTGTACAATTAAGTCGGTATTTTCATTCCGCTTTTTTTGCTCTAATTGAATGGGTGGCGACGCGCGTTCTTCGCAGTTTTTAACCGCACAAGTTTCACAAGTAACACCAACAATTTGCCTTTTAATACTTTCATTATCGATAAACTTGAATTTCTTTTTCATCGCAGGACTTATTAAAATCCCAACCGATATACTTCTCAAACAATCTTTCTTAAACGGATCATCGGTAGCTGATGAAAAAACCAAATACTCATTACTACTATTGTCGTAACGGGATATTTGAGCGCCAAAATAATGACTCTTTTTTTCGGCAATAGCCGCTTCAATTGTTTTTACAGAAATCCATCTTCGGCAATAATGCTCATTCATTTCATTAGCATGAGGCTCTTGCTGATTGGTAATATGCAATTCTTTTTTTATCTGATAGGTATCCGCTCCTATTTTATGAGAAAGACGCAGGAAAAATAAGTTTTTTAACTGAAAATCCTTTGGTAGAATGTTTGTTAACCTTTGATAAAAAGATTCTGGCGACACATTAAATTGCCCCATCAAATCAATCATTTCTTGTGATGTTGGATTACTCTTAGACAGAAAAATATTGAGCTCCCCTATAAGTTTTTTTCTTGGAATCAACAATGCGCCTGCAAAATAAGAGGCATAAAAATTATTCAAAACCTGATCAAAATTATCGAACTTTATCCAACTAAACGTATACAAACGATCTTGAATTTCTAAATAATTATAGGCAATTTCTTTTGCCAAAATAAACGCTTTTTGCTGTTCATCAATCTCAAGTGACAGCAATAAAGTTTTGCTTTTGGGAACATAAATCGAACGCAAATCCCCCAACTCTTCTTGCTCCGAAAAAACAAGTTCCTGAATCGTATAGCCGTATTCTTCTTTCAAAATTGCCGTTAATTCATCTAACGAAATTTTGTTGTTCATATCAATGTGAAACGCTTTGGAAAAATCCAAAACCTTTTGTTCTAAATCTTCAAAATAATTATTGTGCGCTTCTTGATAAGATCTCAAGGCGGCCAAGAAAAAACTTTCCCTACTTAAATTGTAGTGTTGCGCGATCTCAATAATCGTACTTATAAACGCATTGACTTTGGCTGGAGCATTTGCAATAATATCAATCAAATCATTTTCTTGGATTCCGAAGATGTCAAGCGGTATCTCTTTTAAAATTCCCGATTTCAAAATCTCACCAATAGGAGCCAAATTATTATCCAATTTCAAAGACACCATATGATCGTAAGAAACCTCTAGCTTTTCAGCTAGTAGAATAATCTTATCGGTCTTGGGATATTTTTTCCCCTTCTCTATTTCATTCAAATACGATTTAGAGAGCTCGGTGATTTTGGCTAAACCAAATAGAGACAAATTCTTATTCGTGCGTGCTTGCTTGAGTTTTAACCCAAAAATTAACTTGATGTAATCCTTTTCCATGTTCATATTTCAAATATACGCTAAAAAATAAAAACAGCAAAAAAAAGTTTTTTAAATTTTTAGCGTACGTTCGCTTGTTTTGTAAAAAACTTTTCGTAACATTGTCATGTAAAACATATTAACCATGAAACAATCAACCCACACAATTGAAAAAACATTGCGAATTAAGGCTAATGCCAATCAACAATTCCCAGATGTATTAACTGAAGATGCGATGGAGTATCTAACTAATTTGCATCATCAATTCAACAATCGAAGAATTGTATTATTAGAAGATCGCAAAAAACAACAACTATTATTTGATGCAGGCGCCTTGCCAACTTTTCCATTGGAAACAAAAAACATTCGTGAAAATGAATGGCTAGCCGCTCCCACACCAGACGATTTATTAGACCGTAGAGTCGAAATTACTGGTCCAGTCGATAGAAAAATGGTTATTAACGCTTTGAATAGCGGTGCAAAAACATTTATGGCCGATTTTGAAGACAGCACCTCGCCTACTTGGAGTAATCTAATGCAAGGACAACAAAATCTAATAGATGCTGTAAACAAAACCATCGTTCTGGAAGATGTTTCAAAAAATAAAAAATACCAACTGAATGATACGACTGCCGTTTTACTGGTCCGCCCAAGAGGTTTGCATTTGCAAGAAAAACACATTTTGATTGAAGATCAAGAAACATCGGGCGCACTCGTTGACTTTGGATTATATGCTTTTCACAATTTCAAACAATTGCTAAAAGACGGTTCAGCACCTTACTATTACATTCCAAAACTGGAACATTATCTTGAAGCACGCTGGTGGAATGAAGTAATTGATTTTACCGAGGATTATCTAGGTATGCAAAGAGGAACGATCAAAGTGACGGTCTTGGTAGAAACGATAACAGCGAGTTTTCAGCTTGACGAAATCATATTCGAATTAAAAGAACATATCGTAGGATTGAATTGCGGACGTTGGGATTACATCTTTTCATACATCAAAAAACTAAGAAATAACCCCGCTTATATTGTTCCAAATAGAGACCAAGTAACCATGACCTCACCGTTTATGAGCGCGTATTCGCAACTGGTAATTCAGCGTTGCCACAAAAGAAACATTCATGCAATTGGCGGAATGGCCGCGCAGATTCCGATAAAAAACAATCCAGAAGCAAACACAACTGCTTTCAATAAAGTAATTGCCGACAAAGAAAGAGAAGTTAAAAACGGGCATGATGGCACATGGGTAGCACATCCAGATTTGATTCCGCTTGCCATGGAAGTATTCGACAGAGAAATGCCAACAAAAAATCAGATTCACGTAAAAAGAACCGATTTACACATTACAGAGAGTGATTTATTAGAAGTGCCAAAAGGAACCGTTACAGAAGAAGGCATTCGAAAAAACATCAATGTTTCTATTCTGTACATCGCTTCTTGGCTTCATGGTCAAGGTGCCGCCGCTATTCATCATTTGATGGAAGACGCAGCAACAGCCGAGATTTCAAGATCACAACTATGGCAGTGGCTACAAAACGGAGTCACTTTGGACAATAACAAAAAACTGACCAACAATTATTACCATCGTTTAGCTATGGAAGAATATGAAAAAATTAAAAAACTAGTTGGAGAAGACAGCCACGAAAATGGAGAATATAAACTAGCCGAACAATTGTTAGATGTGCTCGTTGTAAATCCAAATTTTATTGACTTCCTAACTATTCCAGGCTACAAATACTTATAAACAAACCAAAAAAAAATACCAAAAAAAAAGAAATTATGAAAACTAGAGAAGAAAGAATTCAAGCATTAGTTACGGATTGGATCACTAACCCAAGGTGGAAAGGCATTGAGCGCCCATACACAGCTGAAGAAGTAATCAACTTGCAAGGTTCTTATAAAATAGAACACAGTATTGCAAGAATGGGTGCTGAGAAATTATGGAAAAAACTAAACGCTCAAGATTTTGTAGCTGGATTAGGTGCCTTAACTGGAAATCAAGCCATTCAAGAAGTAGAAGCTGGATTAGAAGCTATTTATTTGAGCGGATGGCAAGTAGCTGCTGATGCTAATGTTGCCGGTGAAATGTACCCTGACCAATCTTTATATCCCGCTAATAGCGTTCCGCTAGTAGTAAAAAGAATCAACAATGCATTATTACGTGCAGATCAAATACAGGTTGTAAACGGAGAAGAAAATAAAAAAGATTATTTAGTACCAATTGTAGCGGATGCCGAAGCAGGTTTTGGTGGAAACCTAAATGCATTCGAATTAATGAAATCCATGATTGAATCGGGAGCTGCTGGAGTTCACTTTGAAGATCAATTAAGTTCAGCTAAAAAATGCGGTCATCTAGGCGGAAAAGTATTAGTTCCAACCCAAGAGGCTATTAACAAATTGGTTGCTGCACGTTTAGCAACGGATGTTATGGGAACACCAACATTAATTGTAGCACGTACTGATGCGGATGCGGCAAATCTATTAACAAGCGACATTGATCCAAGAGATGCAAAATTTATTACAGGTGAAAAAACATCCGAAGGTTTTTTCCATGTAAACTGTGGTGTACAACAAGGAATTGATAGAGGGTTAAGTTATGCGCCTTATGCTGATTTGATTTGGATGGAAACGAGCAACCCAGATTTAGCTTATGCAAAACAATTTGCCGATGCCATTCACAAAGAATTCCCAGGCAAAATGTTAGCCTACAACTGTTCGCCTTCATTCAACTGGGCTGCAAAACTTTCCGTTGCAGAAATGGAAACCTTTAGAGAAGACCTTGCTGCAATGGGATACAAATTTCAATTCATCACTTTGGCAGGATTTCATGCTTTAAACACCAGTATGTTTGAATTGTCAAAAGCCTATAAAGAAAGAGGAATGGCAGGATATTCTGAATTACAAGAGCGTGAATTTGCGTTGCAAAAGCACGGATTTAAAGCGGTTAAACACCAAGGCTTTGTAGGGACATCCTATTTTGATGCCGTACAAAATACCGTTACCACTGGAAGATCTTCAACAACAGCGATGAAAGACTCAACAGAAACGGCACAGTTTAAATAAAATAAGTTACTAATTCAATTGCAAAACGCATTGGTTTAAAAAGACTCTTTTTAAGCCAATGCGTTTTTTGTTGTTTTTTACTTAAAATTATCGAATTCATAACTAGAAACAATTTAAACTTAGTATTTTTGAATAAATAAAAGTAAAAAACAAGATCGTTATGAAATACCATCAAATTGACCGTGACTTATTTATAAAAAATCGCGCCAAATTCATGGCTCAAATGAAGCCTAAAAGTGTTGCCGTTTTCAACTCAAATGACATCTATCCTATAAGTGCCGATAGCACCATGCCATTTGCGCAACACCGTGATATTTTTTATTTAAGTGGCGTTGACCAAGAAGAAAGCATCTTATTACTTTTTCCAGATGCTCCTTATGAGCATCAAAGAGAAATATTATTCTTAAAAGAGACGAACGAACATATCGCCGTTTGGGAAGGAGAGAAACTAACCAAAGAACGCGCGTTATCTGTTTCTGGAATCAAAACTGTGTACTGGTTACAAGAATTCGAGAAAGTTTTATTCGAATTAATGACACATTCTGATACGATTTATATCAATACAAACGAGCACTATAGAGCGACAGTAGAAACTGAAACTCGTGAGGCCCGTTTTGTAAAATGGTGGAAAGAAAAATATCCTGCACACACTGTTGCTAAAAGCAATCCTATCCTGCAACGCATCCGTTCAGTGAAAGAAAGTGAAGAACTAGACCTTATTCAAAAAGCATGTGACATCACCGAAAAAGGATTTAGACGCATCCTTTCTTTTGTGAAACCAAATGTAATGGAATACGAAATTGAAGCCGAATTTATTCATGAATTCCTCTACAATCGTTCCAAAGGTTTTGCGTACACGCCAATCATTGGTTCAGGGAATAATGCAAATGTGTTACATTATATCGAAAACAACCAACAATGTAAAGCGGGTGATTTAATATTACTAGACGTAGGAGCTGAATATGCTAATTATTCTAGTGATATGACACGTACGATTCCTGTATCAGGGAAATTCTCTGACCGACAAAAAGCAGTTTACAATTCCGTATTAAACGTTAAAAACGAAGCGACAAAAATGCTTGTTCCAGGAACAATGTGGAAACAATACCATGTTGAAGTGGGTAAATTAATGACTTCAGAATTATTAGGTTTGGGTTTAATCGATAAAGCCGATGTGCAAAATGAAAACCCAGAATGGCCTGCCTATAAAAAATATTTCATGCACGGAACTTCCCACCACATGGGTCTAGACACGCATGATTACGGAATCTTGACTGAACCTATGCAAGCCAATATGGTTTTCACGGTAGAGCCTGGAATTTATATCCCAGCCGAAGGTTTTGGAATCCGTCTTGAGGACGATGTTGTCATTCAAGAAAAAGGAGAGCCGTTCAATTTAATGCGCAACATTCCTATCGAGGCAGACGAAATAGAAAGTTTGATGCATTCGTAAGAAAATAGAATCAAGAGAAAAAAAAAGACGGTTCACAGCAATGTGAGCCGTTTTTTTATATTCAAAGCCCAAATAAACAAACAACCATTAAACAAATAAACGATTAAACATTTTTCTTGGGCGCATCCCGCCTCCGTAAACTCCGGCAGGGTCGGGCTGTACACTTCTAGTCCTCGTCCCTAAAAAACGGGACTGTGGGCTATCCGCTGCCATCCCTTGCGCATTACAACAACGTTAAATTTCCCAAAACAACAATTCTAAAATTACCAAAAAATGTAACTTTATAACTCCATTTGCGTCTTATAAAAAGTATAAAATACAATGAACCTTAATTCCTTAATGGTTAAAAAACATAAATCATCTTTTAAAAATCAATACAATCAAAATTATGACAGCACACGAAATAGATTACCAGATTTTCGGCGAAGAAATGCAGTATGTAGAAATCGAACTAGATCCACAAGAAATTGTCATTGCCGAGGCAGGCAGTTTCATGATGATGGACAATAACATTCAGATGCAAACCATTTTTGGCGACGGATCACAACAACAATCAGGGATTTTTGACAAGCTTTTAAGTGCAGGAAAAAGAGTCTTAACAGGCGAAAGCATGTTCATGACAGCCTTTATCAATCAGCATCACGGAAAAGGAAAAGTCTCTTTTGCATCACCATACCCAGGTAAAATCCTCCCAATTGATCTAACCGAATTTCAAGGAAAATTCATCTGCCAAAAAAGTTCGTTTTTATGCGCTGCTAAAGGTGTTTCTGTTGGTATCGAATTTTCTAAAAAAATAGGTCGCGGCCTTTTTGGTGGAGAAGGTTTCATCATGCAAAAAATCGAAGGAGACGGAATGGCATTTGTACATTCAGGAGGAACGCTAGCCAAAAAAGAATTAAAAGCAGGCGAAGTACTTAAAGTTGACACCGGTTGTATTGTAGGATTCACCAAAGATGTCGATTACGATATCGAGTTCATAGGCGGCATCAAGAATTCCATTTTTGGAGGAGAAGGGTTATTTTACGCCACACTTCGAGGTCCTGGAACTGTTTATGTACAATCATTACCCTTCAGCCGACTAGCCGATAGAATCATAGCCTCCGCACCCAAAGCAGGTGGAAACAGCCGTGACGAAGGAAGCTTACTAGGCGGTTTAGGAAATCTATTGGATGGTGATAATCGATTTTAACAACTAACACTATTCCTCAAACATGTCATACAGCGAAGGAGGCATCTCGCTAGTTTCTCCTATTATGTGATTTCTCCTCCGTCTAAATGACAAAATAACGACAGTTGTTAGAATTAGAAACTAAAAACTTACATGTACTTCTATACTTTATATCGTTTAAAAAACCATCTTGCCTACTATCTTAAAAACTTATAGGATTTAAACGTAATTAAATTACTAATTTTGCTGTCCCTCAAAAACGAAAGTAAAAAGTGAATCACATACAATTCAAAAATACAAGTATTGCCTACTCCGATACTGGAAAAGGAACCGCAATAGTTTTCCTCCATGGTTTTCTTGAAAATCAAAAAATGTGGAACAACCTCATCGCCCCTATTACCAAAAAAAATCGAGTAATCACGATTGACTTATTGGGTCATGGCGAAACAGAATGTTTGGGTTATGTGCAAAGCATGGAAGACAATGCAGATGCTGTTCATGCGGTCTTGGCAGAGTTGCGCATTCGTAAAGCGATTTTCGTTGGGCATTCTATGGGCGGTTATGTTGCTCTAGCTTTCGCCGAAATGCATCCTGATGCCGTAAAAGGTTTAGTTTTACTGAATTCAACTGCAAAAGCAGATAGTGATGAACGAAAAACAAATCGAGATCGAGCAATTAAGGCTGTTAAACAAAGCTACAAAGGATTTGTAAGCATGGCTATAACCAATTTATTCAGTGAAAACAATCGAGAGCGATTAAATGACCAAATTGAAATTGTAAAAAAAGAAGCTTTAAAAACACCGCTTCAAGCTATTGTTGCTTCACTAGAAGGCATGAAAATACGCAAAGACCGAGAAGTTTTACTGCATCTTACTCCTTATCCAAAAATGTTGATTTTAGGCGAAAAAGATCCTGTTTTAGACTACGAAGAAACCAAAGTTCAAGTTGAAAATACCAATGTAGAATTAATTACTTTTCCTGACGGACACATGTCACATATTGAAAACCAAGAAGAACTGACAGGCGTTTTATTACAATTTTTTAAGAAAATTTAGAAATTTCCAGTTCTTAAATATCCTTTTTCAATCAATTCATTTTTATTGGTTAGATGATGGGCTTTTCCTTCTTTCATCAATATCAATTTAGTAGAAATAGCAATTACATTTTCATAATTATGATCTGTAATAACAATTCCTTTCTTTGTTGAATGTTCTTGTAACAAAAGATTGACTTTTTCAATCATTAATGGTGACAAACCGTTATAAGGCTCGTCTAAAAGAACAAACTGAGAAGTATTGTTAAGAATCAGTTTAATTTCGAGATAGCGCAACTCTCCTCCAGAAAGATGATTAATTTTTTTATCCTTGAAAGTCTTAATTATTTCATCATCATTAAAGGCATTTATTTTGCTTTTTTCTAATGTTAGTGCAATTGCTTTGTTAACGGTAAAATGATTTGGAATAAAATTATCTTGAGAGAGGTAACTAATTTGCTGGAACAAATCATTGGTTTTATCTTTCACGACGCCATCAATTCGGACAAACTTGAAATCGGCAATCTCAATTCCGAAAATAATTTTCAGTAATGTAGATTTCCCAGAGCCATTTCGACCTAATAAACCGATGATATCATTCGTTTCACATTTTAAATACACATCCGACAGAATGGATTTATTATCAAACCTTTTCTGAACGCTGTCTATTTCAAGTACATGTTTTTTCAAAATAGTAAACTGATAAAATTAATAGTAAGACTTAGAAAAATGAGAGCTACAAAATTACAACACCAAGCATACAACCAAAGTTCTGTTTTAGAAATATTATTGTTGTAATAAAACAAATATTCGTTTTTAGTATTGATTTCCTTGGCTAATAAACTAACCGCAAAACCAACCGTTAAAAAAGTATACTTGAAAGCAAAAAACCCCAAGTAAAGAACTGGCAGAACACAAAAAGCCAAATTAATGACTAAAGTACTTTTAAAAAATTCAAATATATTGAGTGCTTTTTTGATAGTTGCTCTTTTTTGTAAAGAAAATAAATTTCTAGAATATCAATGACAAAATAATGCTAATTAAAAATCACGCATATGATTCTCAATTATAACTTTTCACATTTCACGTCTCACAATTCACTAAATTATTTTTTCCTCAAATGGTACTTTTTCATCCAAAATTTCCTTTAAAAGCAACACAATTTGTTCTAAATAATTAGCCATAATAATATCGTTTATCACATATTCACTGTCTTTTTCCTCTTTAAAATTAAAAGGTAAAAATCCTGATTTTAAATTCTTAAACGAAATTATCCCTGCTTCAATAGGTTTTGAATCCGCTAGTTTTTCATACATGAAAGCATAGGCCAAAACCTGAATGATCTTATCGTTTTTAATTTCTTCAGTTAGTCCTTTCCACGTTTTCAAAGTCACACTCGACTTCTCTACTTTACCCGTTTTATAATCGATAATTCGGATAGTGCCGTTACGCTCTTCGATTCTATCGACATTCCCTTTTATCAATACAGGAAAAGGCAAGCTTGGGTGCGTTAACGTCCGTTCAAAAGTTTGTTCTAAGGCAATGATTTTGATCGCATCACCTGCTTTGATACTTTCTAATTCCACTTTTAAGAAATTAGACACGTTGCGTTTAGCAACTTCAAAAGCGAGTAGATTTCGCCCTTTTTTAATATCTCCTTCTTTGTATACGGCCTTGAATTGTTTGAGTACTTCAGCATCTATTTGCTTAAAGCAATTTTGAATATCATGTTCGGCTATGAATTTACCAATAAAAGGCTCATACAAGACTTTTAATGTTTCATGAATAATAGTTCCTAACGTATTCAACGCAATATTTTCTTCGACTTCTTCGACTTCGCGAATGCGCAAAATCTTCTGAAAATAAAACTGAATCGGATTCCTGATATAGCTTGTCAATGCCGAAGGTGAAAAACCAACAGTGGCAATTTCCTTTAATCGCGTCATCACTGCTTCCGATTTTTGAATCTTCATTGGCGTATAAGCCGTTTCAGGTAGCACAGCATTGTATATTTCGTGCGTAAGATTATGATTGCGTTGCTTCTCTACTTCTAGCTGTGTAATAAATCGGCTTTTTTCACCTGCATCCAGTCCTTCACTTTCGGTGTTATACAGCAAATAGATGTTTTTTGCACGTTGCAGTAAATGATAAAAGTGATAGGTGTAAATCGCATCTTTTTCTTTGAAAGTAGGCAATCCCAATTCGCGTTTCACATCATAAGGAATAAAAGAATTCTGTGATTTTCCTGCCGGAAACTTCCCTTCATTCATAGAAGTAACAATTACGGTATCAAAATCCAAAACCCGACTTTCAAGGACACCCATGATTTGTAAACCATTGAGTGGCTCGCCTTCAAATGAAACCTCCGCCAAATCAATTACTTGTTTGTAAATAGCATGTAAAGTGTCTATCTTGTCAATATGTTCGTGTTGTGAATAATAATTAATCAATTTATTAATGACCTTAAAAATAGCAAAAACAAAGGCTTTTGTAATTTTTTCTTCTTCATTATCATTACTCAAGTTGTTCTTAATGGTCAGTAATAAACCGGAAATAGTATCTAAAACTGCAATTGACCCTTGCTCCCATTTTTTAAATAATAGTAGAAACAAATCAGTAGGTTCAGGATTTAATTCCATCACCTTTTGATGGGTAATAAATGTATAATTATTTTGATTGATGATAGTAACCAATCCTGATGTTTTGGCATAGGGTTCCACTAATGGATGTGTCAAAATATCCAAGACATCTTTGTAATACAACACATAATTTTTAGCATTACGAGACAGGGCATTGGTGTGCATCTTGAAAAGCTTTGCAATCAAAATTTGAGCTGGATTGTTTTTACTCGAATACCCCATGGTAATATTCAAAGCACCAACGGTTGAGGGTAGCGAATACAAAAGGGGAACTAACACATTTTCCTCACCAAGAACAACTGCTACTTTATCAAGTGAAGCTGAAGGATTCTTGTTGATGATTTTTTCAATTATACTTCCAGTAATTTTGGCCTGACCAATTGTTTTTGGTGTGCCAATGACTTGGATATTTTTTGTTTCCGAAAAATCATTTACAATCCATTCAAAAGGATTGGATTTATAGTGTTTCCAGTTCGCTTTAAATCGTCTTAAAAACAGCCCTGCATCATGATAGGGATCATTTAGAAACGTTTGATCTGCGTCCCAATATATTTTAGCTTGATCAGCAGCAATAAGGTGTTGAATAATTTTTTCTTCAGAAGCATTTAAGGCATTAAAGCCTGCAAAAACGTAATGCTTATCGGTGATTGTTTTCGAAAAATGAATAAGATTTTCTACTGCTTGACGGTAAATTAAACCTTGATAGCCTATCCCTTTTTTTAGCAAATGAGCATATAATGATTGGTAGTAATTGGGCAGTAATTTCCAGAAGTCAATGTAGTTCTCTAGTAGTTGGGTTTTGTTCTCTACCTCTATTCCCCATTTTTTGATATCCTCAATGTCTTTTAGGTAAGACAAAACATGAGTAGGATCTAATAAATAACGGTCAATTTCATTGAAATCTTGCAAAAGCATTTTGGCCCAATTTGCAAATAACTCAAAGGACTGTTGGCTTGAATTTTCGGTAACTGACAAATAAACCTCATAGAATTCAAACAATAATTCAATAGGATCTACCGTACGAATAGCCGCAATATCTTGAATAAAATCCTCAATACTAATAATCTCTGGAGAAAGTACATTAGAGCTTACTTGTTTTTTTAAGGCTTCGATTAAGAATATCTTGGCTCTTTTATTAGGTAAGACTACTATTGTATTCGATAATTTATCGGAATAATCTTTAATTAAAACATGTGCAATTTTATCTAAAAAAGAAGTATTTATCATTTCATAAAAATAAAAAAAACGCCCCGATAAATCGAGGCGTTTTCTATAATTATTTTAGAAGAAATTATTCTTTGATTAAAGAAACTTCAACTCTTCTATTTTGAGCTTTTCCTGTTGCTGTTTTATTAGTAGCAATTGGTTTAGTTTCACCATAACCTGTGTGCTCTAATCTATCAGCAGCAATACCATTTTCAATTAAGTAATTTTTAACGGCATGAGCTCTATTTTGAGATAAATCTTGGTTTAATGCATTAGAACCATCACTATCAGTATGACCTTCAATCATAAATCTAGAATTAGGATATTCTTTTAAGATTGATGCAATAGATTCTAAAACTGTATAAGATTGTTTCTTGAAAGTAGATTTTCCAGAATCAAACAAAATTGTTTTACCATATTCGTTTAATTGTTTGATAACTTCAGCAGTAACTTCAGGACAACCTTTGTTAGCAACAGTTCCTTTTACAGTAGGACATTTATCATCTTTGTCTAATACTCCATCTCCATCAGTATCTGGCCAAGGACAACCTGCGTTTTCTTTTGGACCTGCAACAGTAGGACATTTATCATCTTTATCAGTAATTCCATCACCATCAGCATCTGGACATCCTTTTAAAGCGGCTAAACCAAATACATCTGGACAAGCATCATCTTTATCAGCGATACCATCTCCATCAGTGTCAGGACAACCGTTTAATGCAGCTAAACCAAATACATCTGGACAAGCATCATTTCCGTCGATAATTCCGTCTCCATCAGTATCAGGACAACCGTTGAATTGTTTTAAACCTGCAACTTCTGGACAAGCATCATCTTTGTCGTAAATTCCATCTCCGTCAGTATCTTTTCCTCCAAATTTGAAAGTAAGACCAGCGGTATGTTGGAAGTGAGATGGAGCATCAGGAGTACCTGAAGCATCTTCTCTATCACCAAATGATTTTTTATAGCTTGTTTCAAATGACAAACCTATGTTTTCAGTAAACCATAAAGTTAATCCAGCACCTGGATTTACAGTACCATAACTACTATCTCCAAAGAAAGTATAACCTCCACCAACGTGTAACGAAGGATCGATAACTTTAGAGTTGATTAAGCTCATGAAGCTATATTTAACCGTTGCGTCAATACCATAATACATTAAATCTCCAGGATTAGAAACAACCATTCCACGAGAATCATGACCTGTTGCAGTAGGATCAAATTTTACATATTTTTCAATTTTATTCACAGATCCTTGAACACCAAAAGAGAAATTATCTCCTAGGTATTTAGATATACCAATGTAAGATACAGAAGGAAGAACATTCCAATTATCTTTAACAGCAAATGGCTGAGAAAAATGTTGATCCAACCATCCATTTCCACCACCAGCACTTGTTCTAGTGTCTACGGCATTAACTCCAAAAGAGATAGCCCACGGGTTGTTACTGTCTTGTGCGTGAGAGCTTAACCCCATCACCATCATTGCAGCAACTAAAATTTTGTTAAGATGTTTCATACTTAATTTATTTAATTACAATTTAGTTAATTACAAACAAAAGTAATGCGATATTTATTAATTACAAAACTAAATGTTAAAAAAAACCCTTTAAAATCACAAAAAGTGGCAATTTCATAACTTTCAATAATAATTATACAACATCTAATAAACGTCCAACCTCAATGAAAGCTGAAATCGCCTTATCTAAATGTTCCTTTGTATGTGCAGCAGATAGCTGAACACGAATTCTTGCTTTATCCTTAGGAACTACAGGGAAAAAGAATCCAATTACATAAATTCCTTTTTTCAATAATTCATCTGCCATGGTCTGGGACAACTTAGCATCATATAACATAACTGGTACAATAGCCGAATCACCTTCCACAATGTCAAATCCGGCTTTTTTCATTCCGGCTTTAAAGTAATTCGTATTCCATTCTAATTGATCTCTTAAACTAGTGTCTTTTTCTAAAAGCTCAAAAACTTTAATTGACGCCCCTACAATTGCAGGAGCTAATGAATTAGAAAACAAATACGGTCTTGAACGCTGACGCAACAATTCGATTATTTCTTTTTTAGCTGTAGTATAACCTCCCATGGCTCCACCTAAAGCTTTTCCGAGAGTTCCTGTTATAATATCTACCCTTCCCATTACTCCTTTTGCTTCAAGCGTACCTTTACCAGTTGCTCCTATAAACCCAGCGGCATGACATTCGTCAACCATTACCATTGCATCATATTTATCAGCGAGGTCACAAATTTTATCTAATGGCGCTACAACTCCATCCATTGAGAAAACTCCATCAGTTACAATTATCTTAAAACGACTTCCCGCTTCATTTGCTTTGATTAATTGTTGTTCTAGGTCTTCCATGTTACTGTTTTCATAACGGTAGCGCGATGCTTTACACAAACGAACTCCATCAATAATAGAAGCATGATTCAAACTATCTGAGATTATTGCGTCTCCTTCTTCTAATAAAGGTTCAAAAACTCCACCATTAGCATCAAAAGCAGCCGCATACAAAATCGTATCTTCTGTACCGTAAAATTCCGAGATTTTTCTTTCTAATGTTTTGTGAATATCTTGTGTCCCACAAATAAAACGTACAGATGACATTCCGAAACCATGTGTATCCATAGCATCTTTCGCAGCTTGTATCACTTCTGGATGAGATGACAAGCCTAAATAATTATTGGCACAAAAATTTAAAACTGTTTCACCTGTAGAAATCGTAATTTCTGCTCCTTGTGGAGAAGTAATGATTCTTTCTTTTTTAAATATCCCGTTATCTTCTATTGTTTGTAATTCGTTTTGAAGATGTTCTTTTATCTTTCCGTACATTTTTTATCTTTTTATAAGTTTGGATTTTGCGAATAATTCATTTTTAAGCTACAAATTTACTACATCGATTTCTTTTCCGATGTAAATCAATGATTTTTTTACGACTTTATAACCCATTAACTCAATTGCATATTGATAATTTTCTAATTGCTTTTGATATTTTGCATTATGCCCCCCCGTTTTATAATCTAATAAATAGACTTCATTGTTATTATTCACTACCATACGGTCCGGTTTTATTGTACTTCCTTCTTTTTGAATAATAGTTTGTTCGTTCAAAATAACATTCCCTTCAGCAAAAAAGAATTCCAATTCCCTATGATTAACAATATCCTGGATGGTTTGGTAGACCAACTCTTTTTGTCCAAAATTGATCAATCCGTTTTCAATCGCTTTCTCGACAGCCAAAACGACATCTCCTTTAGTTTTCACAAATGATAAAATTTCGTGTACGACATTTCCATACTCAATGGACTCTTGTTGATGCGTCCCCCACATTAATGCTTCTCGTTGGGCAATCTTAATGTTTTTTGCATCTAACGTCTCAGCTACTACTTCAATCTTTTTTGAAGTATCCACATGTTTTGATGCTGATGATAATTTTGCCGAATTTCCAAATTCATATTCGAATTTCTCTGGTTCAAAACCATCTTTGCTATTCAAATAATTAATAAAGAAAGCTGACATATTATTGGTCTTCACCTCTCCTTTACTCGTTAAGTTCATATTTGAAATAATATACAATTGTTCTTCTGCACGGGTTAATGCCACATATAAAACATTGATATTATCTAATAGCTCTTCTTGTTTTTTTAAATCATAAACTGATTTTGCCTCTTCACCAAAACCTTCAACAGCACTACTATTGTCTATTAAAACCTTAGGCAGACCAAAATCCATTTCGGAAGCATCCAACCACAATTTATCTTTTGGTTTCCTACTATAATCTTCCTCAGCAAAAGGCATAATCACTACTGGAAATTCCAGTCCTTTTGATTTATGTATGGTCATAATACGAACCGCGTTATTCCCTTCTGGTGACGGAATACTAAACTTCTCAGCGTTCTTATCCCAGAAATTCAAGAAATCAGTAATTCCTGCTTGATTACGAACATCACGTTCTAAAACGATATCAAGGAAATACTGCACATACGCTCCGCCACCTTTAGCTAGTTCTGGCGACAAAAATTTTGAAATCACAATTTCTACAGCCTCATACAATGATTTTTTTCGAATGTTTTGAAACGAAAGCGAGATATCAAAACTCGTGAGCCAATTCTCAAAATCCACTTCGTTTTTTTGTTCCATACCTTGGGCGATGAAATCATGAACCGCTAATTTATCTTGAACGTGCTCTGCGATGTAATGCAGAAAATACGCTTTTGCCTCTAAGTCAGCGTTATTTTTTAAGTATTTTAATAGGTGAATGATCAAGCGCACTTCAGTTGCGTTTTGAATCATCAAGGTTTCTGATGACAAAAGTGGAATGTTTTGTTCCGTCAAATAATTAGCAATCGCAACTCCTTGATCTCGTTTGCGAGTCAAAATCACAATATCTTTATACTCAAAACCTTCACGTAACACTTTTTGTATGGTATTTAAAGTCGCTAAAACATATAATTCTGTTTTATCTAGCGCTTCTTCATCGTCTTCACTATTTTCAACTTTTGGAATAAAAGAAATATTCACATATCCACCGGTTTTACTATTCGTTTTTTGATGACTGTGGTTTTCGTACAAATCTTTATAATCTGGATGTTCAAATTCACCAGAGATCAACTTAAAGAATTCATTATTAAAATCAATTACTTGAGAATATGAACGATAATTTTTATCTAAATGTTCTAGCTTTTTATCTGGATTATTAAACGGATTATTGTCTTTGCTTAACTCAATAAACTGTTCCGCTTTTCCTCCACGCCAGCGGTAAATAGACTGCTTGGGATCACCTACAATCATCAAAGTCCCTTTTTCTCCAAAATCATCTTGACCCGAAAGTGCATTGTCAATTAAGGGAATCAAGTTTTGCCATTGCATTTCAGACGTATCTTGAAATTCATCAATAAAAAAATGACGGTAACGCTCTCCTAATCTTTCATAGATAAAAGGCGCTGGCTGGTTTTGAATTTCGCGGTGAATGATGGCGTTAAATTCAGTTATTGAAAGTACATTTTGTTCTTCTTGAATTTTAGCCAATTCATTACTCACCGTATTCAATAAAGAAAGTGGCGTGATATTTTTAAGAAAGGCTTTGTAAAAATCTCTTTTTTCGAAATTTTTATAAATCGTTGCTAGAATCTGGATTAACTCCGGAATTAGATTTTCTATTAAAGCGCGATCTTTGGCGGTTTTATTGATAGCAATATCATCAAACTCGTGAAAAGTCTTATTTTTTGGGTTGAATTTCCCGTCACGAATACTAACCAAATGATTTGGAAAAGTACCTCTAGAAAACGACTTTAAATCGATTCCGTTATTTTCTATTAAAGTCAACATACCTTCCGCTAATGAGGCGTTTTCTTTATCTAAAACTCTACAAGTCTCCTCTAATTTCTTTTTTATTTCGACGAAATCAGCGATGGATTTATCGTGAAAATGAGTGATTTCATTACGGTGATTTTCATTGAGTACCAAGCGACCTGTGTCTAGAATTTCGCGCGAAATATCCCAAGATTTATCGTCATCGGTCTTTTCCATTGTAAAATCGATGAGTAACTTGGTTAAAGTTTCATCTTCTCCTGCTTGGGCTATGATGGCATCTACGGCTTCAATCAATAAATTTTCGGTGTCCAAAGTCACCTCAAAAGTCATAGGTAAATTTAAATCATGTGCAAAAGCGCGAATCACTTTGTGCGTAAATTTATCAATCGTAGAAATATCAAAAGCGGCATAATTGTGAATAATATGCTTGATGATTTGCTTTGATTTGGTTTTGATTTCAATGATAGATAATTCCGTATCAATTGCCAAATCCTGCATTAAATCTTGCGCTTTATTGCTTGGTTCTTCTTTGGCAAATTCAGAAAGACTGCCTACGATTCGGCTTTTCATTTCGTGTACCGCTTTGTTGGTAAACGTAATGGCGAGAATGTTGCGATAGGCATCATTTTTTTTGGCAACAAGAATTATTTTTAAATATTCTTTGACAAGTGCGTAGGTTTTTCCGGAACCTGCCGATGCGTCGTATATGGAGAATGAAGGTCTTTGCATATTGATTTTTGTTTAATCATCATTAAATGTAATACAAAGATTTATAACTTTCTATTGTTTTATAATCTTAATCATGTAAGCCAATAAATTCAACAAAAAAACCTTTGGACTTAGCCTTAGCCAAAGGTTTTTTATAATATTGAAATGTCAGACCAAATTTAAAAAACAAAAAAACTTAAACTTTTAATCATTTTTACTGATTTGTAATCGGTTTCGTTTAACCCAGTTTTTATTGTTGGTGCTGCGCGCATAAATAACACGTAGCTGTTGCCAAATGCTTTTGTGGTTATTTATTAGGATGATAATTTTATCTTTTTATTGCATAGCTTATTCCAAATAATAAAAATTTATGTTTTACGTTTTTAATTATTTCATTCTTTCTCTAAATGTATTTGAAAACCAACATTTAAATATATGGATCGATTTTCAATGTTTGGATTAAGTTTTTGAGTTGAATAATTTAATGCAACTTCAATACCAACACTACTATTCACAAAGAAAACAGTCCCCGCTTTAATTAAAAATGTATCTGATTTAAAATTGCTACGATGTAATCTTACAATTTCATAACGTACTTCCGAAAAAATATTTATTTGCTTTTCTTTTCCTAAAAAGTAATATCTAATAAATGGGGATATATTATTTGAACTTATGGAGTGGTCACCTCCTTTCGGAAAAATATAACTGAATTGGCCAGCCGCGCCGATAGCTAGTTTATCAATGAAAAAATATCCAATATTTGGTGCAATTCCTAAAGAAGTTGAAGATTCAGTAGTACTTCCACCAATTGTTGATTTAGAGCTTGACAATCCTGCAGTACCCCCCATCATCCAGTTTCCTTTGTTTATTTGAGCATTTGAAGCAACTGCAACTAATAAAGTTGCGATGAATAAAATTTTATTGATTTTCATTTTTTTGTTGATTTAAGTTATTGTAAAAAAAAACAATTGCATTGCCTGTAGACAATGCAATTGAAGTTATTTTATTTGTTTAAAATGATTTTCCCTGTAAAAATGTTAGTATCTGTAATCACTTTGAGAACGTAAATACCTGATTTTAATTTTTGTGAAAGTTCAATTTGTAATTCAGTTTGATTGTCAAATTTTGCTTCTTGCACTAAAATCCCATTTATATCAAATATTTGATAATTACCCGAATAGTTATCAGGCAGCATAGCATTGATATTGCCGTTTGTTGGGTTCGGGGTTATAAGTAAGGTAGCAGCCAAAATCTCAGTAGATTCAACTTTAACACTTGTTACTGACTTGCCTTTTGAGGATAATTTGGCACTAGGAGTACAAGGAGCAGGAGGATAAACAGTAAACGTTTTACTGCTTGACAAACCAGTACACAGATTTTTATTAGATACAGTAACCGTTGTAGGTCTGCCATTTCTATAATGCAATTCATCCCCTGGGCCCCAAAGAAATTCAGGAGAAACAGTAGTTATTCCATTGTTAAAGCCATTTGTGCTTACAAATGACAAATCGAATATTTCCGCAGTACATATTGAACCACCATTTGAAGATGTTACAGTAAAATAACCCTGAGGAGTTGGAGCAGTTGTGCTGTCTAAAATTTTAAATAAAATTGAAGGAGTTGTTGCTATACAACCACCAATAAAAGAAACTTCGGCATAAATATTTATTGAACTCCCTGTTGCAATCGCACTAGTAGGGGTTATAGTTGGTGTTAATGTATTTTGACCAGAGATAGTACAATTTGGAGCCACCCAATTAATGCTTGAAATTCCGCATTGAGTAGGAATAATCATTTGCAACCCACCACTTCCTTTGCATATATAATCATAGGGTGGAGTGGTACTATAATTTGGAGTAAATGAGGCTGTTCTATTTGTTTTTGGGATTGTATTGGATTTTGATTTTTGATACATAATACTTCCATTACTTCTCGAAACAACACAATCTACTGTAACAAGAGCTTGTAATGGATCTGGGCTAACTGTAATTGTCGGAGAACCTTGACCTGAAATTATAGTAGCCCCTGAAATTAACCAAACAAATTTATTGGCAGTTCCATAATTTGAAGCTTGTATAGAAACATTGTTTGAACAGCAACCCAAAATCGTCGGAGAAGAAATTGTTGGTGCAAAAATTCGATTAATATTTACGGTGTAGGTCAAAGGATGAATTCTACTTCCAGTAGGATAAGTATTGCCTAAAGCATCAACTGCATAATAACTAACATTTGCAACAATAGAAATGTTGGAGGTCAAAGAATTTGAATTATCTTCCCATCGAATTGGGAAATTTATACTTTGTGATTGGCCAATACTGTAAGTGTTTAAAGATTGTGAGTTATTACTATACGAGCCATATCCAGAATTATTCATATTAGAACTTCCGTCATTAATAAACCAAGAGGTTAATTTATATGAGCTACTACCAGCAGGATAATCGGATGATTTAGGCATAAAAGTAAAACTAAATTGATTATTCAAACCTACTTCGACACTCGATGGTGCGTTTACTGTTATTTGTGACCAAGTAAAATTAGTGAATATTACACTAAAACATAAAAAGATAATTTTTTTCATTTCATTGATTTTTGGACTGCCTACTATCTTTTTGGGCATCTGTTCGGCTAATTTTCCCCGCTACAATTTACCGTTATCGAATGTTAGAATACTAACCGTTCCTTACATTTCTTGAATAAATCAAAGGTTTTCAAGTCTTTTTTCAGGTAACGTTTCTCAAAGGTATCTAATAACTCTAATCCTCTCACAAATCTACCATAGAAAAAATCGATTACTTTACGGTTTTCCTCATTTGGGCAAATAAATTTACGATGAGCAGATACAAAACAAATTTTGACTTGTCGTAAATGATAATTAAAATTTGGAAAAATCAAAACAAATACAAGTTGGCAAACGCAATTTTGAGAAAAGTAATAGGTCTAGATTAGAAGCTGGCAGAGCAAATGCAACTCTTTCTACCTTGTGAATAATGTCAAAAGCCTTGAAAATAAATACAATCGAATTATTCAAGTTTAACGATTAATAGTGCTTTTGAAACTCGTAAATTTTCATTCAAAAACCTAAATTTATTTTCTTCCCAAATCCCCTAGGCCCTGATAGAAGTGGAAATCCTTTTATAAAGCTGGAAGCCTTTTGAATGCTTTCAGCTTTATAAAAGATTGCAAAGAACAGCAGGAAATAGCTCCTACAAACACAACTATTTTTAGGTTACTTTTAAAATTTGTCCCGAAACTTCGGGATAAAACTTAAAAGTAGTATTTTTGCAGCATGGAAACAAATAGACAGAAAAAAATAGGTGGGGTTATCCAAAAAGATTTGGTTGATATTCTCCAAGGTGAAGTGAGAAAAAACGGAGTAGCTAATTTAATCATTTCGGTATCCAAGGTTACGGTAACTACAGATTTATCAGTAGCTACAGTGCATTTAAGCGTTTTCCCTCAGGACAAAGCCAAAGAAATCTTAGAGGCGGTTAAGTCCAATGCTAAAAACATAAAACATGATTTATCGCAACGAGTTCGTTTGCAATTAAGAAAAGTTCCCAATTTGGTTTTCTTTATTGACGACTCTTTAGACTACATTGAAAAAATTGACAATGCGTTAGCCAATAGAGATAATCCTATAGAAAATAGAGATCTTTTGGACAAACGCAGATTCCAATAAAATTTGAATTTTCCCCTTTACATAGCCAAACGCTACATTCTTAGCAATAGTAAAAATAATGCTATCAATATCATCAATCGAATTGCCAGCATGGGAATTATTGTTGGCGCAATGGCTTTGTTTGTGGTTTTGTCCGTTTTTAGTGGGCTGAAAGTTTTTAGCCTTTCGTTTACCAATGATATTGATCCCGATTTAAAAATAAGTAGCACTTTAGGGAAATCATTTTTTGTTACTCCAGAACAAGAAAACCAAATCAAAAAAATAGAAGGCGTTGTTTCTTATTCTAAAATAATAGAAGAGCGCGTTTTGTTTGTTTTTGATGACAAGCAAGAAGTAACCTATTTGAAAGGCGTCGACCAAAACTTTAGTAAAGTCAACGACATCAAAAAAACACTTTACAATGGGCAATGGATTGAGCCTAATACAAATCAAGTAGTGGTAGGTTATGGCATTGCTCAAAAATTTTCGATGGGCTTGCTTGATTATAACAAAACCCTAGAAGTTCTAGTTCCAAAACCTGGAAAAGGAACAATTGAAAATGCGGAACAAGCTTTTAACAAAAGTGAAGTTTTCCCTATTGGCATTTACGCTATCAGCGAAGATCTAGATTCTAAATATGTTTTTTCTGATTTAGGTCTAGCCCAAGAATTATTGGAATACAAAAACAATCAGATTTCTGGCATAGAAATTAAAGAAAAAACTGGAGCCGATGAAAATGCGATTATAGACAAACTACAATCTATTTTCAACAATAAAATAACTGTAAAGAATCGAGCACAACTCAATGAATCCTTATATAAAATGTTGAACACTGAGAATATCGCAGTATATTTAATATTTACTTTAGTAATAGTGGTAGCTCTTTTCAACCTCATTGGTGCATTGATTATGATGATTCTAGACAAAAAAGGAAATTTGAAAACCCTTTTTAATTTAGGAACTGAAATAAAAGATTTGAGAAAAATATTTTTACTTCAAGGTACTTTATTGAGCGTTTTTGGCGGAATAATCGGATTAGTTTTAGGAATAATTATCGTTTTACTGCAACAACACTTCCAACTCGTTATGATTACTCCTACACTGGCTTATCCTGTCATTTTCTCTCTTGAAAATGTGTTAATTGTGATGGGGACAATAGTTACGCTTGGCTTTATTGCTTCATTGATTGCTAGTAGCCGAGTAAGTAAAAAGTTATTGGATTAAGATTTCAGATGTAAATAAAAAAATTCCACTAATTTACACAAATTGATTTGTATAAATTAGTGGAATTCGTGTTTAACTATTTTATCAAAAATTTCTACACCACTTCATAACCAGCATATGCTTGCTCTATGTTATTTAAAATAGCAAACAATTCGGCAGGATTATCTTGTGTAACTAATTGTTGTTTGAAGGGTTTAAAAGAGTGAATTCCTTTAAAGTAATTAGTATAATGAGGACGGGTTTCAACAATTCCCAATCGCTCTCCTTTCCATTCCATTGCCCAGGTTAAGTGATTGCGCACGGCTTCTACTCTATCAGCAACTGTAGGTTTAGCTAAATGCTCCCCTGTTTTGAAGTAATGTTTGATTTCGTTGAAAATCCAAGGATACCCAATCGCGGCACGACCAATCATAATTCCGTCGATACCGTATTCATTTTTATATTGCAATGCTTTTTCTGGACTGTCGATATCTCCGTTACCAAAAATAGGCATGGTGATTCTAGGGTTGTTTTTTACTCGGGCGATGTGCGACCAGTCCGAATGGCCTTTATACATTTGGGCACGAGTTCTAGCGTGAATACTCAAAGCAGCAACACCAATATCTTGCAAACGCTCTGCCACCTCATCTATATTAATCGAATTGTCATCCCAACCCAAACGCGTTTTTACCGTTACTGGTAAATGAGTACTGTCAATAACGGCTTTCGTCAAGCGTATCATCAAATCCACATCTTTTAAGACTCCGGCACCTGCACCTTTACAAACCACTTTCTTAACTGGACAACCATAATTGATATCAATTAGATCTGGATTTACAGTTGAAACAATTTTAGAAGACAAAGCCATCGCTTCCTCATCACCTCCAAAAATCTGGATTCCAACGGGGCGTTCGTAGTCGAAGATGTCTAATTTCATTCGGCTTTTGATTGCGTCACGAATTAAACCTTCAGAAGAAATAAACTCAGAGTACATCAAATCGGCACCATGCATTTTACACAACCTACGATAAGGTGGGTCACTCACGTCCTCCATAGGAGCGAGAAGTAAAGGGAAATCTGGTAATTCTATGTTGCCAATCTTAATCATCTTCGTTTAATTTTGTGCAAAATTACAACATTTAGATGAATCGCAGAAAGTAGTTATCGAAAAGACTTCTAACTTAACCTATTAGTTTACTAATTCTAGGCTTTGAAGCTATTGATTTTAGCGTATATTTGCAGATTAATTGTCGTTGTTCGACGCTTTTGCGTGAGGGGTAGCAGTGAAAATCCTTTTCCTTTTTTTTAAAGGAAAAGATTGAAACGAATAACCCGACCCTTGTGGTCACGCCCTAAAAAATTGACATAAATAGAAGATGAAACATATAAGGAATTTTTGCATTATTGCACATATTGATCACGGGAAAAGTACACTTGCTGACCGTTTACTTGGTGCTACACAAACAGTAACCGCTCGTCAAGAAAAAGCACAATTGCTTGACAACATGGACTTGGAACGCGAACGCGGGATTACCATAAAAAGTCACGCCATACAAATGGAGTATACCTACAAAGGACAAGAATACATCTTGAACTTGATTGATACTCCGGGACACGTCGATTTTTCTTATGAAGTTTCGAGATCAATCGCTGCTTGTGAAGGTGCGCTTTTGATTGTTGATGCTGCACAAAGTATTCAAGCACAAACGATTTCAAATTTATACTTAGCTTTAGAAAATGACTTGGAAATTATTCCAGTTTTAAATAAAGTGGATTTACCGAGTGCGAACCCAGAAGAGGTAAGTGACGATATTATTGATTTACTTGGATGTAAATTGGAAGATATTATTCATGCTTCGGGAAAAACAGGTTTTGGTGTCGAAAATATTTTGGCTGCAATTATTGAGAAAATTCCACCTCCATCAGGAAATGTTGACGAACCATTACAGGCATTGATTTTCGACTCTCATTACAATCCTTTTAGAGGTATTGAAGTTATTTTCCGTGTGAAAAATGGACAAATAAAGAAAGGTCAAAAAATTAAATTCATGGCTACTGGCAATGAATATTTTGCAGATGAAATTGGTACTTTAAAATTAAACCAGGTTCCAAAACAAGTGATTTCAGCTGGTGATGTTGGGTATTTAATTTCTGGAATTAAAGAAGCCAAAGAAGTAAAAGTAGGAGATACATTGACGGATGCGAAAAATCCAACAACAAATATAATTACAGGTTTTGAGGATGTAAAACCAATGGTTTTTGCTGGAATTTATCCTGTAGACACTGAGGATTATGAGGAGTTGAGAAACTCAATGGAGAAACTTCAGTTGAATGATGCTTCACTCGTATTTTTACCGGAAAGTTCAGCAGCATTAGGTTTTGGTTTCCGTTGTGGATTCTTAGGAATGTTACACATGGAAATTATCCAGGAACGTCTAGAACGTGAGTTTAACATGACAGTAATCACTACTGTTCCCAATGTTTCGTACCATGCGTTTACTAAGAAAGATCCAACAACTGTACTTATTGTAAACAATCCTTCCGACTTGCCTGAGCCTTCTCGCTTGGACCATGTTGAAGAGCCTTTTATCAAAGCTACAATCATTACTAAAGCGGATTATGTAGGTAACGTAATGAGTTTGTGTATTGAAAAACGCGGATTGATTACCAATCAAACGTATTTGACTACAGAAAGAGTAGAGTTGACATTTGATATGCCGTTAGCAGAGATAGTATTTGATTTTTACGACCGATTGAAAACGGTTTCTAAAGGATATGCTTCATTTGATTATACACCTATTGGAATGAGAACTTCCAACTTGGTTAAAGTAGATATTTTATTGAATGCTACTATTGTGGATGCTTTATCTTCCTTGATGCACGTTGATAATGCTTATTCTATTGGTAAAAAGATGTGTGAGAAATTGAAAGAATTGATTCCGCGTCAACAGTTTGACATTCCTGTTCAAGCGGCTATTGGAGTAAAAGTAATTTCGCGTGAAACCATTAAAGCTTTGCGTAAAGATGTAACTGCCAAATGTTATGGTGGAGATATTTCTCGTAAACGTAAGTTACTTGAAAAACAAAAGAAAGGTAAAAAACGTATGCGATTGGTAGGAAATGTTGAGATTCCGCAAGAAGCGTTTATGGCTGTATTGAAATTGAATGATTAAAAATTATTTTAAATTCTGAATTTTAAATTATAAATGAACCCTGATGATGTAAAAATTATCAGGTTTTTTTATAGAGCTTTATTTATCCTGCAACCACACGAACAATCGTTTCGCATCTTCTAATTTAAACAGCTGTGTTCCTTCGTTCATAGTTGCTGCTGAACCGCAAGCTACTCCCCAACGAATTACTTCTTTCAAGCTTTTATTTTGAGACAATGCCCAAACCATTCCTCCTACCATACTGTCTCCAGCACCAACAGTACTTTTCTTAGCAACATTAGGAGCGGGAACATATTCATACACATCTTTAGTAACTAAAACTGCACCCTGAGGACCAAGAGAAACCACAACAATTTCGGCACCGCCTTTAGCAATGATTTTTTTGGCAGCTTCGTTTACTTCTTCCATTTCCAGGCGTTCGACACCAATTAGTTTTGCTAATTCACCCACATTGGGTTTAATTAAATAAGCACCAGTTTCTAATACTTTTTCTAAAGCTTCGCCAGCCGTATCAACTATAATTTTTGAATTTGATTTTTTGGCAATTTCTGCTATTTTTTGATAAAAATCAACAGGTAACCCCTCCCTTAAACTTCCACTTAAAACGAGAAATTTAAATTCAAGTCCTTCTACAACTTGGATAATTTCATTTTTTTCAATTTCCGTAACTGCAGTTCCAGGAAAATTAAAACGGTATTGCGAATTGGTATTATCATCAACAGCAACAAAACTTTCTCTTGTCCAATTTTTAGTTTCAATAGCTCGAAACGAAATTGACTCTTTATTTAGAATTTCTTTAATAATTTCGCCTGACGGACCGCCAGAAGCCATTACCGCTAAAGAGCTCCCTTCTAAACGAAATATCGCTTTAGAAACGTTTATTCCCCCTCCACCTGCATCATAAAGGGGTGCTTCACATCTTATTTTTTGTTCAGGAACTAATCCCGAAAAATGAGCGCTTTTATCCAAAGCGGGGTTTACTGTTAGTGTAATTATATCAAATGATTTCATTGTAAACTTTTTTTAATTATTCTTAAAGATGCGAAAAAAAAATTATATTCATAAAGTCAATTCTAAAATCTCTTCTACTTTATCTCATTAAAGGGTTACAACTTTGTACCTTTGCTTCTTTAAAATAAAGATAATGATTGAAGATAAAAACCCGCAACGTACTAGTATAGCTCAATTAGGAGAATTTGGATTGATAGACCATTTGACAAAAAACTTCGAAATAATCCAACCTTCCACTCTAAAAGGAATTGGTGATGATGCCGCTGTTCTTGATTTCAAGGATAAAAAAGTTGTGGTTTCTACCGATTTATTAATAGAAGGCGTACATTTTGATTTGGCTTACATGCCTTTGAAACACTTAGGGTACAAAGCAGTTGTAGTAAATATATCAGATATCTGTGCAATGAACGCTAAAGCAACTCAAATTACGGTTTCTGTTGCCGTTTCAAATCGTTTTCCACTAGAAGCATTAGAAGAATTATTTGAAGGAATTACTCATGCTGCCAATGAATACAAAGTAGATGTAATAGGCGGCGACACAACCTCTTCTCAAAAAGGATTAATTATAAGCATAACTGCTATTGGCGAAGCCAATGAAGATGAAATTGTTTATAGAAATGGAGCAAAACAAAGCGATTTACTAGTTGTGTCTGGTGATATTGGAGCTGCGTACATGGGACTACAAGTTTTAGAGAGAGAGAAACAAGTTTTTCAAGTAAATCCTAATTCACAACCAGATCTAGATTCTTATACTTATATAATTGAGCGTCAATTAAAACCGGAAGCCCGTAAAGACATTAGAACTTTATTACATGCTTTAGAAATAAAACCTACTTCAATGATTGATATCTCTGATGGGTTATCATCAGAAATTATGCATTTATGTAAACAATCTAAAGTGGGTTGTAATTTATATGAAGATAAACTTCCTCTTGATCCACAGTTCATCAGTGTTTGTGAAGAATTCAATATTGACAGCACCACAGTTGCCATAAATGGTGGTGAGGATTATGAATTGCTTTTCACTATTGCGATGGAAGATTTTGATAAAATAAAAGCAAATCCAAATTTCTCTATTATTGGACACATGGTTCAAGAAAGTGAAGGAATCCATTTAGTGACAAGAGCAAATACTCGAATTCCTCTAAAGGCAAGAGGTTGGGATGCTATAAAAGAATAAAAAAAGCGACATCATTAGGTGTCGCTTTTTTTTATGTAATTTCCAATATTAAAATAACAAACCGATTTTTCTAGCTTCCCGAACCAATTCGATATCACTTCCATCAGTTACTTTTAATAATTCCTTGAGATTTAATTTTCGCGCTTCAATTGCGTTTAACGAAATTGGAATGTATTGAGGAATGTCTTTTGCTTTAGTTCCCTTTGACAAATGGAAAAGAATTTGCTTATCAAATAAATCTATTTCGATGTCATTTTCATGCGATTCTAACATCTCTAAAACAGATTTACTGTAATAAAATTCATTTTTGATCACTTTATCAAAAGCAAATAAAAGTTCATCAAAGGTTAAATCATTTTTAATTACTAACCCATTTGGATTTATATTACTTATGATTGTTTTAATTTTTAGAAACTCAGTAAACATAGTCAACAAAATTATTTTACAATTTGGCATGTTCTCTAAAATCAATTTTGCCAAATCCTCACCCGAATAAAGATTTTGTTCTTCATACGAAGGCATACTGATATCTAAAAAAGCGATATCAAAAATAGCCGATTCAGGATTAGTAATAACATGATAAGCTGACTCACAATCTTTTGCCTCTGTTATAAAAAACTCATAATTATCAGCATCATACCTAGTTATAGCATTTTTATATCCCTGTATAATGAACGGATGATCGTCAACTATTAATATGTTTTTTTTTACTTTTAGCATTAAAGTAGATTCGATTGTCATTTCTATGATGGTATTTGTATTTGTTCTAATGGAACTATAACAGTAATAATTGCGCCTTCTCCTTTTTTGGATTTTACATTAAATATCCCATTACATTCTTTAGTTCGAGATAACATATTTTGCATTCCAATTCCCTTTTTTTTAACTCTGGCATTAAATCCAATGCCATCATCTGTTACCGTTAATACTAAATTATCGCCTTGTTTTCTCAGCTCAATATTAATATTTTCAGCGTTGGCATATTTATTAATATTTTGAAGTGATTCCTGAATGATTCTATATAAATTGATTTTTACAGCATTTACTAATAATTCCCATTTAATGTTTCTATCAATATTAGAAATCAATCTGGGCTTAAAAGTATTACGCTGTTTTTCAAATAAATTATCAACAATTGCTACGAAGTTATTAATTAATTCCGATTTTTCTCTATTTAAGTCATGAGAAATTTCACGAATATCCTGCTCAATATTTTTTAATTCCGATAAATAACTAATTCTTTGTTCAATAGCCATATCATCATTAAACCTATTTAGACCATCTAAATTCATTCGCACCCCAAACATTCTCCCTAAAACCCCATCATGTAATTCTTGAGCAACGCGTTTTTTCTCTTTTACCCTGTTGGTCTCAATCGTATTTTGCTGCGAGATCATTAAGTTATAAATATCCTCATTTGCTTTTTGTTGCTGTTGTTTGTACAACAATTCTCTATTCTTGGTTTTTTGCGCTTTGATGATATATAAAAACAATCCTAAAATGGTGAAGAAACTAAAAACATAAACTAAATTCCTGTTTTGATCCGCTAAACTACTGTTTTCATCTTTTATCTTGTCTGTTTCATATTCAATACGAGAAAATTTATCTCCCATACTTCGTTCTGCTTTTTGTAAATTTTCGTTGACATGGATATATTCTTTAGTATAAAGTGAAGCCTTTTCAGGTTCAATCAAAGCTATTTGCTTAAGAGCGACTAAAATATCTCTTGAGATATTAGTACTTTGAGCGAGTGACAAAGCTTCTTTGGAATATTGCAACGCTTTTATTTTATCATTTTTAGAAGCAAAAAATTCAGCTAAGTGAATTTTATTGATAAATATCCCAGCTGTTAATTGAAGGCTATCTCTAATTTTCAAAGATTGATAAAATAAATCTGGAAGCCCATCATTTTCTCCCATTTTAAATTTAGAATAGGCTAAATTATCCAATAGCATAGTGTAGACATATGGCTTTTGTAATTTTAAATTGGGCTGACTTAATCCTTTTTGAAAGTAGTTTTTTGCAAGAAAGTATTTTTGTGAACTAAGATACAGAAAACCAATATTGTTATAGGAAGTTGCTCTTGCTTGAAATACTTTAGGTATTATTTCATCATCACTAATTAACAAAGCTTTATTATGATAAGCGATTGCGTTATCATATTCACTTAGTTCACCATATATAATGCCTAAAAGATTATAAGCATCATATAGAATATTATTTGCTTGCTTTACTCCTTTGATAATCCGCAACACATTAAAAACAGATTTTTCTGAACCTAAAAAATCACCCGCCTTATATTGCAAATTTGCTTTATTTATGAGTATTTTTCCCAAATTAAAATTATCGCCCAGTTTCTCATACATTTTTTCCGCTTTATAATAAAACTGAAATGAACTGTCTAGTATAGCTTGTGACTCATAATAATCTCCCAAATAAGTATAACCTTTTATAACATTTAGAGTGTCATTAGCCTTTTCAGATTTTTCTAAAACCAAATGAACTGTTTTATTAAATTCACTCCATTTATTAATATTATAATAGCGATTGGCTACTCTAAACATATTAACTCTGTTCAAAGAGTCATCATCCTGACTTACAACAATTTCAAATGATTTTTTAGTATACAACAGCCTTTTCTCTTTAGACAAACTAAAATCATTTGCTAAGGAAAAATAAGTGGATAGACTGTCCTCAGATGAAGTAACAAGGGTATTATTTGTTTTTTCTTTAGTACAACTAAAGAAAACAAATAAAAGAAAAAATAATATATATATGAAGAATTTATTTTTCAATAGTTACAAATGAATTTTACCAAAAATAGTAAAATAAAACTATTGACATAAAAAAAAGGCTGCCAAATAAATTGACAGCCTAAATTATATTTAAAAAAAATAATTTTTAGTCTACTTTTACATTCCCTCCTGTTGCAGTACCTCCAATGATGTCCACTTTCACGTTTCCTCCAGTTGCTGTTCCTCCAATAATGTCAACTTTTACATTTCCACCTGTTGCAGTTCCTCCGATGATATCTACTTTTACATTTCCTCCTGTCGCAGTTCCTCCTATAATATCCACTTTTACATTTCCTCCTGTCGCAGTTCCTCCAATAATATTTACATTATTTGTTTCTGGTGTAGTAAATGATGTTAATACCATTACTAAAGAGAATAAAGCGATTGTTAAGATTGATTTTTTCATAATTTGGGGATTTTATGTTTTTAAAATTGTTTACTTGTTTAATGACCTACATATCAGCAGTATCACGGTGTAAAAATACACAGGACATCCCATTTTTTCTTACAAAAAAGGATCTCAATGGTAGAACACTATCGTCTGATAGTGAATGATAGTCAAATTAGGGTGAATGACTATTTTTTAAATTTCAAGGTAATTCCCGTTAGAAATTTCAGAGATAATAAGGTCAATATTCACCTTATATGTTTTAGAAAACGGAAGTTTTGTAGTCGTGTTTTTAATGTAACACAATGAATTACCCGTATGGATTCTTGAAATGAAGTGACTGTTAACAATATAACTGTTATGGATTCTTGTAAAAGGATAGGTTAATACGCCTTCAAAATGTTTTAATGTTTTGAAAGCGGTGACCATCTCTCCGTTATTTAAGTGTATATCAGTAGAGTTATTATCCGCTTGTAAATAACAAATATCTCTAGCATCAATATACCTGTAATCACCATAAGACTTAATACACAATACGAGAGGTTCTTCCTTACTAGTCGATTCATGCTGAACAAAAACGGTTGGTCGCTCTTCAGTAGAAACTGTTGGCTTCAAAATTTGAACTTCAGCTTCAGTATTTGATTTGTTTAATTTTAAAATAAATTTTACAAAATCAATACGTGCTAAAGGTTTTAAAAGGTAATCCGTTACCTCATATTGTATCGCTTCATAAGCTAAGTCTTTTTTAGAAGTGGTAACAATAATTTTGGGAACCACTTTTAAATACCTATGCAACTCATTAATAAGCGATAAGGATAAATTACTTTTTTTATTAGTTGGGTCAATTTCTAGAAAAACTAAGTCTGGCGTATTTTCTAATATAAGATTCAAACCATCTTCATAATTATGGGCTGTAGCTACAAAAGCAAGCTCCGAAAAACTATCAGCCATGGCTTTTGTTTTCAAAACACTTTCTTGATTGTCGTCAATAATAATGTACGAATAGTTCATCTATAGCTTTTCCTAAATTATAGGCATAGTAACACACACTCTATAGTAGAGAATACATCATAAACAATAGCTTGATTATAGTAGTTTTGGGAAACTATATTAAATAAAATTATCGATTTTTACTTCAGAAATTGTTATTTAACATTTTAAAAATACATGTTTACAGCATTTTAACTCTCTAATGTTAACATATTTTAAATAAATGTTAATACATTTTGATGAACTGCAAATAAATCCGATAAAGAGCATATTCAGTAGAATTGAAAGAAAACAAACAATGGCTTTTTTTACTTTTTATTTATAGCGCATAAAAAAAGCTTCCCAATAGGAAAGCTTTTTTTATGCGCTGTAATTAGTGTCACTATATCTTCATTAACCAGTTTTTCATCGAAACTTCATTTTCAATGATTTCTTTCAGATCCGATATTTTAACACGATCTTGTTTCATTGTATCTCTATGACGAATCGTTACCGTTTGGTCTTCGATGGTCTGATGGTCTACTGTAATACAAAATGGCGTACCTAATGCATCTTGTCTTCTATAACGACGACCTACTGCATCTTTTTCATCATAAGCTACTTGGAAATCCCATTTCAAATCATCAATGATTTTATGCGCAATTTCTGGCAAACCATCTTTTTTAACTAATGGCAAAACCGCTGCTTTTGTTGGCGCTAAAACAGATGGTAATTTTAAGACTGTTCTAGTTGACCCATCTTCTAAAACCTCTTCTTTTAATGAGGTTGCAAAAACAGCCAAAAACATTCTATCCAATCCCACCGAGGTTTCCACCACATAAGGGACATAGTTTTTATTTAATTCAGCATCAAAATACTGTAATTTTCTACCAGAGAATTTTTCGTGTGCTTTTAAATCAAAGTCGGTACGCGAATGAATTCCTTCTAATTCTTTGAAACCAAAAGGGAAATTAAATTCGATATCAGCCGCTGCATTTGCATAATGAGCTAATTTTTCATGATCATGAAAACGATAATTTTCTTTTCCTAAACCTAAAGACAAATGCCATTTTAAACGCGCATCTTTCCAAAACTCATAATGCTGCATTTCGTCTCCAGGGCGCACAAAGAATTGCATTTCCATTTGTTCAAATTCACGCATGCGGAAAATAAATTGTCTAGCAACAATTTCATTTCTAAATGCCTTACCTGTTTGCGCAATACCAAAAGGAACTTTCATTCTTCCAGATTTTTGCACATTTAAGAAATTCACAAAAATACCTTGAGCCGTTTCTGGACGTAAATACAAGTCCATCGCAGTATCTGCTGATGCGCCTAATTTAGTACCAAACATCAAATTAAACTGACGCACTTCGGTCCAATTGCGAGAACCTGATTCTGGACATGCAATTTCTAATTCTTCGATTAAAGCTTTTACATCCTCTAAGTCTTCATTTCCTAAAGAGCGTCCCAATCGTTCCAGAATTTCTCTCTCTTTAGTTTTGTATTCAACAACTCTCGGATTTGTACTTACAAATTCTTCTTCATTGAATGCATCACCAAAACGTACTTTTGCTTTTTCGATTTCTTTAATTGCTTTTACATTCAGCTTTTCAGCATAATCTTCAATTAAAACATCAGCTCTATATCTTCTTTTTGAATCTTTATTATCAATTAATGGGTCATTAAAAGCGTCCACGTGTCCTGATGCTTTCCATGTCGTTGGATGCATTAATATTGACGCATCTAATCCCACAATATTATCATTCATCTGAACCATTGATTTCCACCAATATTCACGTATGTTCTTTTTTAATTCCACTCCGTTTTGTGCATAATCATAAACTGCACTTAAACCATCGTATATTTCGCTAGACGGAAAAATAAATCCGTATTCTTTTGCATGCGAAATTACATTCTTAAATATATCTTCTTGTTTTGCCATAGTAATGCAAAAATATAAAAAGTCAACTTAAAAAAAAGAAAATTGATGAAGATTGAAGCATTGATTTTCATATTTTTATAAATAAATTACTATTTGTATGTTCAAAAACATTATAAACCTATTCTTTCCTAAGGCGTGTGCTGGTTGTGATTCTTTATTAGTTGCCAATGAAAATACAATTTGTACCCTTTGTAGACATCATATCCCTTTAACAAACCATCATTTGAACCCCGAAAACGAAGCTTTTAAAAAATTCTATGGTAGAATTCCGATTGAATATGCGTCAGCTCATCTCTATTTTCATAAAAAAGGAATCGTACAAGAAGTAATTCATAAATTAAAATATAAGGGACAAGAAGAAATAGGTACTGTATTAGGGAATTGGTATGCCGATGATTTAAAAAAGATAACTATCCTACAAACTGCAGATATAATTATTCCAGTTCCGTTACATAAAAAAAAGCTTCGTGAAAGAGGCTATAATCAAGTCACCACTTTTGGGCTAGCACTATCTAACGAAATAAATATAGCGTATAATGACTCCATTTTAATTCGAAAAGTCTATTCCAAAACGCAATCCAAGAAAAATCTTTTAGGTCGAACAGAAGGAATTGAATCTGTATTTGATGTATCAACTATAGAAAAATATCATAACAAGCATTTTATACTAATAGATGATGTTATAACAACTGGAGCAACACTTGAAGCATGTTCACGAGCATTACTGAAAATTCCTGGTGCAAAAATCAGTATTATTTGCATAGCAATGGCACAATCTTAAAAACGAATCAAATACCCAACTAATGTATTTAAATAATATCCGTTTTCTTAGGAAAAATAAACACAAAAAAAACACATATCTTCTTGGTAATAGATTTTTTTAATGAAATTATAACTAAATAGAATTTCCAATTCCAAAGTTAAATGTTTAAATTTGAATAAATTTTATAAATCATTAAACAAATATATCATGGCTTTTGAATTACCTCAGTTACCTTATGCATACGATGCATTAGAACCTAATATTGATGCACGTACTATGGAAATCCACCATTCAAAGCATCATAACGCTTATACTACCAACCTAAATACTGCTATAGCAGGTACAGATATGGAAGGCAAAACAATCGATAACATTCTAATTAATCTTGATATGAAAAACGCTGCTGTACGTAATAACGGTGGAGGATTTTATAATCATAACTTGTTCTGGACTGTAATGTCACCAAATGGCGGTGGACTTCCAACAGGAGATTTACTTGCTGCAATTGAAGCTGCTTTTGGATCTTTTGAGGAATTTAAAGCTAAATTCAGCAAAGTAGGCGCAACACAATTTGGTTCAGGATGGGCTTGGTTATGTGTTCATAAAGGTGGAAAACTTGATGTTTGCGGAACTCCTAATCAAGACAATCCTTTAATGCCTGGAATTGGTTGTGGAGGAACACCAATTTTAGGAATGGATGTCTGGGAACATGCTTATTATTTGCATTACCAAAACAGAAGACCTGATTATATTGAAGCTTTCTTCAATGTTATCAATTGGACTGAAGTTTCAAGAAGATATGCTTCTGAAAAATAGTTTTTTCACAAGAACATAAAATAAAAAATATCGAGAATAGACAAATGACTAGAAAGTTGTTTGTCTATTTTTTTTGCTCTAAACCCACTTTTTTCGGATCAAGTCTAAATGTTGTGGGGAAATATTAAATTAAGATATTTGTATTTATAAATTTAATACAAATGCAAGATTCTTTTGTTGAACTTCTCAAGTTATTGTTACCAGAAATTATAGTTGATTATTTTGAACTTACTTCATATAAAAAAGGGGAAGAAATTCTTCATCTTTATTTAAAAGAGATTAATTCGATTCCAAAAGAATATCGTCAAAACAAATTAAGTTCAAAAGGATTCTTTGATGAGATAACTGTTCAAGATTTTCCAATCCGTGGACATCAAGTTTATCTACATATCACCCGCAGAAGATGGCTTAACGAAGATAGTGGACAAGTTGTATTTAGGGATTGGAATTTAGTAGCAGACGGAACTCGGGTAACACAGGAGTTCGCGTCTTTTTTAAAAGAAATCAATAGATTCCAAGCCTAATGATTGCAATGCTATTGCTTCTTTCTACGGTGTAAGCGGTAAGAATCTGCAACATCATTACAAAGATTTCTTAAGTGATTTTAAAATCTGGAATCAAAAACCACACGCAAAAGAATGGCTTATTTTTCCTGAAAACATTGGAAAAAGACTGTCATTGGACGAAACCTCACTATCCAACGGTGAGCTCTATACAATTCTAACTAATAAAGCAGCAAAAGGTAGAAAAGGAACCATCGTTGCAATGGTTGCTGGAACTAAAGCTGAAACAGTAATCGCTATCATTGAAAAGATACCTCTTAAACAACGAAATCTAGTCACAGAGATAACCCTAGATATGGCAGGAAATATGGGGTTAATTGCCAAGAAATGTTTTCCTAATGCAACTCGTGTCATCGATAGATTCCACGTTCAAAAATTGGCCACAGAGGCCTTACAAGAAATCAGAATCAAATACCGTTGGCAAGCAATAGATCAGGAAAATGAAGCTATAGAAAAAGCCAAGGAAAACAAGAAAAAGTTCGAATCTGTAGTGTTGACTAACGGGGATACACTTAAACAATTACTAGCCAGAAGTCGCTATTTCTTATACAAGAATAAATCAAAATGGTCTGAAAATCAATTACAACGTGCCCATTTATTATTTGAATTATATCCTGATATCAAAGAGGCTTACAATCTATCTCAAGGATTACGCAACATTTTTGAAAGTACAGCCGATAAAATAATCGGTTTTGCTAGACTTGCAAAATGGCATGAAAAGGTAAGTCAATCTGGGTTTAAGTCTTTCAATACAATATCTCGAACCATAATCAATCATTATCAAAACATATTGAACTATTTTGATTATCGAAGCACAAATGCATCAGCTGAATCTTTCAACGCCAAAATAAAAGCGTTTAGATCTCAATTTAGAGGTGTTAGGAACATTGAGTTTTTCCTTTTTAGACTAACAAATATTTATGCTTAATTTTTGTTGCTCCACAGGTTTTGGGATTGATCCCTTTTTTCTCGTTTTTGAAGAACTTTATTCCAATAAAAAAGACGAACAAACTAATTAGCTTACTCGTCTTTATTATATGTCCGATTCTCTTTCTTCTTTTTTCTATTTTTCTTTTCAGAAACTTTAATCCAATAAAAAAGGTGGAATTCCTTCCACCTTTTTTGCCCCAAATCTACCATAAACTTAACCTACTAATGTTATGGTGATTCAAATTTATACTAGTTGCTTCATCAATCCAAATATTTAAGACAAACAACTCATAAAACCGATAAATTACCTGTTTTAACAATTCTTAATATGCTCTTGCATCTTTTCCTTCGTAAAAATTCATAAATGCCCTATTTACTACTCTATTCCCTCCAGGAGTTGGATAATCCCCTGTAAAATACCAATCCCCTAAATTTTTAGGACATGCTATATGTAAATCTTCAACTGTTTGAAAAATAATTTTAACTTCAGCTTTGATTTCAGGAGAGCTTAACATCTCTGAAATTTTATCTGAAACTTCTTGTGGCTGAAAAGGTGCATAAATCTCAGTTACATAATTCACAACCTCAGTGTCTACAAAGTTTTCTTGCGCTTTACATTTAGCATATACTTCATCAACAATATGATATAAGTTTCTTTCTTTCAATAACTCCAAAGTTGCTTTAAAGGCAACTAATCCTTCTAATTTAGCCATGTCAATTCCATAACAATCAGGAAAACGAATCTGAGGTGCCGATGAAACTACAACAATCCTCTTTGGATTTAAACGATCCATCATTTTTATGATACTCATTTTCAATGTAGTTCCCCTTACAATACTGTCATCAATAATAACTAAATTATCAGTTGGCTTAATAACACCATAAGTAACATCATATACATGTGCCACTAAATCATCACGACTACTATCTTCAGTGATAAAAGTTCTAAGTTTTGCATCCTTAATAGCTACTTTTTCTGTGCGGATTTTTACTTTAAGAAGCTCTTGTAAAGTCTCTTTAGTTAGTATATTTCTATTTTCTAAAATAAAATTATTCTTACGTTGATTCAAGAAATCCTGAGCCGCTTCCACTAAACCATAGAACGAAGTCTCGGCCGTATTTGGAATATAGGAGAAAACTGTGTTGTCAGTATCTTCATCAATAGCTTCAAGAACAGCAGGCAATATCAATCTCCCTAAGTTTTTTCTTTCTTGATATATTTCGGCATCACTTCCTCTAGAAAAATAAATTCTTTCAAATGAGCATGCTTTTTTTACTGTTGGAACTAGAATTTCTTCCATTGTAACAGTACCGTTTTTCTTGATTATTAATGCATTTCCAGGCTCAATTTCTTGCACTTTTTCGAAAGGAACATTAAAAACAGTTTGTATAACCGGTCTTTCAGAAGCGACAACAACAACTTCGTCATCTTGATAAAAATAAGCTGGACGAATTCCTGCTGGGTCTCTAAACACAAATGAGTCACCATGTCCTAAAAGTCCTGCCATAGCATATCCTCCATCTAAGTTTTTAGAGGAACGTCTTAAAATTTTAGCGATATCTAGTCGCTCTGCAATTACAGGTGACGCCTCTCTTTTTGACAAACCTTCTTCTTTACAATCTTGATACAATTGCATCACTTCCTTATCTAGAAAATGACCAATTTTTTCCATAATTGTAACCGTATCCGCCATTTCTTTTGGATGTTGCCCTAATTCAACTAAGTTCTCAAAAAGCTCCTTAACATTAGTCATGTTAAAATTCCCAGCCAAAATAAGATTTCGATGCATCCAATTACTTTGACGTAAAAAAGGATGTACACTTTCAATACTGTTTTTTCCAAAAGTTCCATAACGAACATGTCCTAAAAACAATTCCCCCAAATAGGGAATGTTTTCTTTTTGAAGCGCTACGTTATCAGCATATTCAGGATGAGAAGACATCTCCTCATTTATTCTATCATTTATTTGAGCAAAGACGTCTTGGATTGGTTGCGCATTATTGGATCGTACGCGGCTAATGTAACGCTCCCCTGGATTAACATCCATTTTTATGCTTGCAAAACCAGCACCATCTTGACCTCGATTGTGCTGCTTTTCCATAAGGAGATACATTTTTTGTATTCCGTAAAAAGCAGTACCATATTTTTCTTTGTAAAATTCAAGCGGTTTAAGTAGTCTAACTAAGGCTATTCCACATTCGTGTTGTAAAGCATCGCTCATTGTGTAGTTGTTTGTTGTGTTTATTTTTATACTATTAAACTCACTTTCGTAATCTTTAATATTTTATGTTTTGAAATTACAAGATTCCGACTTTTTTTGTTCTCCGTCTCTTAACCTAGCTTAAGAAAAACTTCTTTTAACTGGATAATCCTTACTTTTTATTTTGAACAAAAAAACCCCGTTTCCGAGGTTTGAATGTTATAATTCTATATCAAATTGTGTTAACGATTTAAATTGTTTCAATCTTGAAATCACTTCATTTTTATCTAAATCAACCATTCGCTCTGTACCAAATTTCTCCACACAGAAAGAAGCTAAATTAGATCCATAGATAATGGCATTTTTCATATTCTCAAAAGATACATTTTCACTTTGAGTAATAAACCCTGCAAATCCACCTGCAAATGTATCCCCTGCTCCTGTAGGGTCAAATACTTCTTCTAATGGCAAGGCGGGCGCAAAGAAAACTTGTTTATCATGAAATAATAATGCACCATGCTCCCCTTTTTTAATTACAACATACTTTGGTCCCATTGCTTGAATTTTGGCTGCAGCCTTAACTAAAGAATATTCTCCAGAAAGTTGTCTTGCTTCTTCATCATTAATCGTAATCACATCAACGCGTTTTATCACATCAAGCAATTCAGGTAATGCACAATCCATCCAAAAATTCATTGTATCTAAAACAACTAACTTAGGCTTGGTTTCCATTTGGTCCAAAACACTACTTTGTACTAACGGATGTAAATTTCCAAGCATTACTACATCAGCATTTTTATAATTTTCAGGTACTTTGGGTTGAAAATCAGCCAATACATTTAACTGCGTATCTAAAGTATCTCTAGAATTCAAATCGTTATGGTAGCGCCCACTCCAAAAGAATGTCTTACCTCCCTTAACTACTTCAAGACCAGAAATATCAATATTTCTTTCGGTCAATAAATCTAAATATTCTTGTGGAAAATCATCCCCAACCACAGAAACTATGGCAGATTGTAAATTAAAAAAAGCAGCCGATAGACCAATATAAGTTCCAGCTCCACCTAAAATTTTATCTGTTTTACCAAAAGGAGTTTCAATAGCGTCGAAAGCAACAGTTCCAACAATCAATAATTTGTTCATTTTATGAATTTCGAATTAAGGCGCAAAGATAGTTTATAAGTTTCAGAGTTGCAAAGGTTGAAACTCGCAAAATTTTCATAAAACTTTACCTTCTTCTTTCTCATAAAAAGTATCAACCGAAACCTCTTTTTGCACGGAAGCCATAACAGCAAGTTCATCACATCTTTCATTCTGAGGATGATTATTATGCCCTTTAATCCACTTAAAATCAACCTGGTGTTTTCTATAGATAATTAGGAGCCGTTTCCATAAATCGGAGTTTTTTCTGTCAACGAATTTCTTTTTCTCCCAGCCAAACACCCATTTTTTAACAACAGAATCTACTACATATTTCGAATCCGACACCACTAACACTTTTGTATTGGGATTTTTCAATTTTTCTAATCCTACAATTACCGCCAATAGCTCCATTCTATTATTAGTAGTTCGTCTAAAACCTTCGTAAAATTCTTTTCTATACGTCTTACCCTCCACAACGCTTTCCATGACTACACCGTAGCCTCCTTTTCCAGGGTTTCCTTTTGCAGCACCATCAGTATATATATGTACTTCGTAGTCCATTTATTGAATTTTAATTTATCTAGCGATAAAAAATGTATTGTTTTATTTTTTCAAAAGATCCCCTATAACTTCTGGGAAATACCTTTGCTCTAGATCGTGTATTTTTTCGGCAACAACTTCTGATGTATCCGTACCTAAAACAGTCACTTTCTTTTGAAATATAATCCCTCCTTCATCATAATGCTCATTAACATAATGAATCGTAATTCCAGTTTCTGATTCTCTATTTTCAACCACCGCTCTATGCACATTCATACCATACATTCCTTTTCCTCCATATTTAGGTAATAATGCAGGATGAATATTAATGATTTTATTGGGGTAAGCATGAATAATATTCTCGGGGAATTTCAATAGAAATCCGGCAAGAACGATCAAATCAGGTTGAATTGCCTTAATCTTTTGTAGTACTTTACCTTCAAATAGATCGTCTTTAGAAAAAACTTCCGTCGGAACTTCGTGTTTACTTGCACGCTCAATAACCATTGCCTTAGAATTGTTTGTAAACACTGCAACAACAGTCCCACTTTCATTTTCCTTAAAGTACTTTATGATATTTTCAGCATTAGTACCCGATCCGGAAGCGAAAACAACTATTTTTTTCATAATCTACACAATTTTAATAACGCAAAAAAAGGAATAAAAAATGAAAATAAATAACATTGAGAAGCCTTTGTTTTAATTTATTTTATAATTTAGTTGACACATTTATTAACTTATTGGTTGTTTTAAAATAAAGTTTTTTATTTTTGCCAACAAATTAAATTCTAAAATTAAAGATTATGTCAGACATTGCATCAAGAGTAAAAGCGATTATCGTAGACAAATTAGGCGTTGACGAAAACGAAGTTGTAACAGAAGCAAGCTTCACTAATGATTTAGGAGCTGACTCATTAGACACTGTTGAGCTTATTATGGAATTCGAAAAAGAATTTGACATTCAAATTCCAGACGATCAAGCAGAAAACATTGCTACTGTTGGTCAAGCTATTTCTTACATCGAAGAAGCTAAAAAATAATAAACACACACTCGCTTGCAACTTTTGTAAGCGGGTGTTATTATTTTTTTAAATATGAAATTCGGGATTGAAGTTCAATCCAAAAGATATTTATAATCTAATACCCACGGCTTTTTTGTAATAACAATACAGTAAAGAAAGCGTGGGTTTTATTTGTTTAAAGATAACAAAATACATAAGTTATGGTATTAAAGCGAGTTGTTGTAACAGGTTTAGGTGCTCTTACTCCTATAGGAAATAATATTCAAGAATATTGGAACGCCCTTATTAACGGTGTTAGTGGCGCAGCTCCAATTACTTATTTTGACGCTACAAAATTCAAAACACAGTTTGCTTGCGAATTGAAAAATTTTAATGTCGAAGATTTTCTAGACAGAAAAGAAGCAAGAAAAATGGACCGTTATGCACAATATGCAATGGTTTCATCTGAAGAAGCAGTTCGTGACGCAGGGTTTGATTTTGAAAAATTAGACAAAGACAGAGCGGGTGTAATATGGGGTTCTGGAATTGGAGGACTTGAAACATTTCAAATCGAAATGTTGAACTTCGCCGCTGGCGACGGTACACCAAAATTCAATCCTTTCTTTATACCAAAAATGATTTCAGATATTGCCAGTGGTCATATCTCCATTAAATATGGTTTTAGAGGTCCAAACTTTGCAACCGTTTCAGCTTGTGCTTCTTCTACAAACGCCATTATTGACGCTTTTAACTATATTAGACTAGGACATGCAGATGTCATGGTAACTGGTGGATCTGAGGCCGCAGTAACAATTGCTGGTATGGGTGGATTTAATGCCATGCATGCACTATCAACAAGAAATGATGATCCAAAAACTGCTTCAAGACCAATGGATAAAGACCGAGATGGCTTTGTACTTGGAGAAGGTGCTGGAGCTTTAATTCTTGAAGAATACGAACACGCAATCGCTAGAGGTGCAAACATATATTGCGAAATAGGTGGAGGCGGTATGTCTGCAGATGCACATCACATTACAGCTCCACATCCTGAAGGATTAGGTGCTAAAAATGTAATGTTAAATTGCTTAAGAGATGCTGGATTGAAGCCTACAGATGTAGATGGAGTAAATATGCACGGAACTTCAACTCCATTAGGAGATTTAGCCGAATCAAAAGCAATTGAGCATGTTTTTGGCGATCATGCATACACCATGAATTTGAATTCAACAAAATCAATGACTGGTCACCTTCTAGGTGCCGCTGGTGCTGTTGAAACCATATCTTCAATTCTCTCCATGAAACACGGATTAGTTCCTCCAACAATAAATCATTTTACAGATGATGAAAATATTGACCCTAAATTAAACTTTACTTTTAATGTAGCTCAAAAAAGAGACATGAAAGTGGTTATGAGTAATACTTTTGGATTTGGTGGACACAACGCATGCGTATTAGTAAAAAAATTAGACTTGTAACCAACCTATGAGTATAATAAGAAAAATATTTTCGAAATCCCGTTCTCTAGAAGACGGGATTTTTTTTGATGCTATTCAAAAGATTTTAGGCTTTGCGCCAAAAAAAATTGAGCACTATAGAAAAGCATTCACCCATCGTTCTTCCAATCGGTTGAACGCAGAAGGAAATCCTATTAATTATGAAAGACTAGAATTTCTAGGTGACGCCATGTTAAGTGCTGTAATAGCTGCACATTTATTTAATAAGGCACCACATGGTGATGAAGGCTACCTTACTAAGATGCGCTCAAAAATTGTAAGTAGAGAACACTTGAATGAATTAGGAAAAGACCTAAATTTAATTCGATTTATCGAAAGCAAAGTACCCGTGCAACATTTTGGAGAAAATATTCATGGAAATATTTTTGAATCATTAGTGGGTGCAATATATCTTGATAAAGGGTATGAATATTGTGAAAAATTCATTCAAAAAAGAGTCGTTCTTCCCTATGTAGATATTTCTAGATTAGAAGGAAAAGTAATTAGCTACAAAAGCTTAGTTATCGAATGGTGTCAAAAAGAAAAGAAAATATTCCATTATGACATTTATGAAGATAACGGCATTGATGGAGAACGTCTTTTTGGAGTTAAATTAAGTATTGACGAAAAAGTCATCGCAAAAGCAAGAGCAACATCAAAAAAGAAGGCTGAAGAAAAAGCATCACAACGTGCTTATTTTGCATTTCAAGAAAAAATGGATAAGAAATAATATTAAATTCATTAAAACTACAACGTTTTCGTTCATAAATTAACGAAATCATTACATTTTCCGTTCTTTAACTTCGATAGAAATACTATATTTACAACATATTTTACATGAATATGGCTATTCATAAACTGGATCTTGGAGAATTTGACGAAATAGACTATAATCTTATTGCTATACATACTGCACTGGAAGATTATCGATTAGCGTTTTTTATCAATCAAAAACTTCCAATAATTCTAGGAAAAAGTAAGGATGAAGTTCAAATTAACATAAAAGAAGGAGAAACAAAATTTTCTAGATTTTATTATTATGACTCAGAAAATGCTATTTCTTGGAATTTAATTCAAAATAAAAATGAGGTTTATCAGGATACAAAAGATACAGCTCAAAATTTATTTTCAAATATAACAATGGAGATTTCGACAAAAGTTTATTTGCTCCCAGAATTTAAAAAAGCAGATTATTTTTTAAAAATTGAAAATACTCAAGACACGATTAATGTCTCAAAAATTAAAGAAATATTAAATACCATTGAAAGTATATCTACAGTTTACACAGTAGATACAAATCAAATAAAATCAAAAAACAATTTAATTTTTTAATAAAAATGATTACAAACAAAAAAACCAAAATTGTAGCCACACTTGGACCTGCATGTAGTACCAGAGAGATTATAAAAGATATGATCGACGCAGGGGTAAATGTGTTTAGAGTTAACTTCTCACACGCAGATTATTCTGATGTTACAGAAAAAATCAATATCATAAGAGGACTTAACGAAGAATTTGGATACACTACAGCGATACTTGGAGACTTACAAGGACCAAAGCTTCGTGTAGGAGTAATGAATGAAGGAGTAGTTGTAAATGACGGTGACTTAATTACTTTTACTACTGCTGAAGAAGTTCTTGGAACAGCACAAAAAGTGTTCATGAAATATAAAAATTTCCCAAACGATGTAAATCCTGGGGAAAGAATTTTATTGGATGACGGAAAACTTATTTTTGAGATTGTTGAAACTGATAAAAAAACCGAAGTTGTTGCAAGAGTAATACAAGGTGGTGAGTTGAAATCAAAAAAAGGAGTAAACTTACCTAATACTAAAATTTCTCTTCCAGCAATGACAGAGAAAGATATCGCTGATGCTATATTTGCAATTGGACAAAAAGTAGATTGGATTGCTCTATCTTTTGTGAAAACACCTCAAGATTTAAAAGATTTACAGGACTTAATTGCAGAACATTCAGAATATAAAATTCCGATTGTTGCGAAAATCGAAATGCCTGAAGCATTAGAAAACATCGATAAGATTGTAGCTTATTGTGATGGATTAATGGTTGCTCGTGGAGATCTTGGAGTTGAACTTCCAGCTCATGAAGTACCCCTAGTTCAAAAAGAATTAATACGTAAAGCTAAAATGGCTCGTATTCCAGTTATTGTTGCGACGCAAATGATGGAAACTATGATTACTAGCTTAACTCCAACACGTGCTGAAGTAAATGACGTTGCGAACTCAGTAATGGACGGTGCAGATGCAGTTATGCTTTCAGGAGAAACGGCTACAGGTAATTATCCAGTACAGGTAATTGAAAAAATGACCCAAATCATTAAAGCAGTTGAAGACTCACCGCTTATTCAAGTACCACAAAACACACCACAAATAAAAACAAAACGTTTTATTACTAAAACAATTTGTCGTCACGCTGCCCTTATGGCTAATGCTATTCAAGCAAAAGCAATTTGTACCTTGACAAATAGTGGGTATACTGCATTTCAAATTTCAGCTTGGAGACCATCAGCACATATTCTAGTATTTACATCTAACAAAAGAATCTTAACTCAGCTAAGTTTATTATGGGGAGTTAAATCTTATTTCTATGATAAAGTAGTAAGTACAGATGAGACTGTTACTGATATAAATGAAATAGCAAGAGAAAAAGGATATGTTACTAAAGGTGACTTTCTTATCAACTTAGCTGCAATGCCTATCAAAGAAAAAGGAATGGTAAATACCATGAGAGTTTCTGAAATAGAATAAGTAAAGCTTTAAAATAATAAAAAATCCGTCTTGTAAGAAATCAAACAAGACGGATTTTTTTGTGCTTCGTTTATTTTTCATTTATCTTTGATAAAAATTAGTTCAACTACTATGGAATTCAAATCGAAAAATCCTTTTTTAAATAATAAATCTTTTTCTGCTACAAGCAAAGATCAAGTACATCAGGCCACCTTCATTGATTACAATCAAGAAATGACTCTGTCTGGAACAATCAATAAAACACTGCTTTTATTCATGCTACTTACTGCTTCTGCGATGGTTATCTGGTGGATGACTTTCAATGGCATGAATCCAATGGTTCCAGCTTTTGGTGGCGCTATTGTAGGATTAGTGTTAGTTGTTATATCGGCATTCAAACCGCAATACTCCCCTTATTTAGCTCCTGGCTATGCGCTATTTGAAGGGCTTTTTATTGGTGGGATTTCGGCAATTTTTGAGGCTAAATATCCTGGAATTGTTATTCAGGCAGTTGGCGCTACTTTTGTAACATTCATTGTTTGTTTGGGGTTATATAAATTTAAAATCGTCAAAGTTACTGAACAATTTAAATCAGTGGTGGTAGCTGCTACGCTTGCCATTGCCACTTATTATCTTATTTCATGGGTATTTTCTATGTTCACTAGTTTTCAACCAGTACACTACGGAAATTCCATGATGAGTATTGGAATTAGCGTATTCGTAATTATAATTGCTGCTTTAAATTTATTCTTGGATTTTGACAGAATAGAAAAAGGAGTCCAAGAAAAAATGCCAAAATACATGGAATGGTTTGGGGCCATGGGGTTAATGATAACCTTGGTTTGGTTGTATATCGAATTCTTACGATTACTCTCTAAGCTTTCAAGTAAAGACTGAAAAAATAGCTCTCTTAAAAACCCTTTCAAATTTGGAAGGGTTTTTTTATGCTGCTTTTTCAAAAGCAATGAAGTGTGAAAATTCACCGCTTACATTATAGATGGGATAACCATTAATTAAACAGGTGTATATATCTCCATTTTTTTTATAGTTCAAAATCTTTTTTTCAAATGGTTGCTTAAGTTGAATTGCTTTTCTAATTTGTTTTGATACAAAAGCACTAGTCTTTTTCCCCTGAAACATACTTGGACTTTTACCAATCACTTCATCTGGTGTATAACCGTTCATTTTAGTGATGTTTTGCGAGGCAAAAACAATCGACAACTGAGCATCAGTTACAATAATCACTTCTTCTTCTGAAAGCTTATTTTTTATATCCCAATATGGATTATTCCATTTATACATAGAGGCAATTTGCTCTAACATATTAAAATCTATAAATGAATTTTTCATATCATTTATCATGACACAATGAAAATCCCAAGAAGATACTGGAGTCGTTTTTATTCTTATACTCTTATGATGTTCAGCGACAGCATTTTCGTAGTGTTCAAAGTTAATCATGAGACTTATTTTTATCAAATATAATTGATATTCGAAAAATAATACACCAATAAGAATGTTTTAACTATTGTTGAACCTTACACATTCCCTTACTTAAAATGCAAATCTAAGTTGAACTACAACCGCTTTTTTAACTTCAGTATTTAGATTCCCCATGGATATCCCAAGTAATCTTACAGAATCTTTCATCTTTTCTTGATACAAAAGTTCCTTAACTGTTTCCAAAATCAACCCTTTGTCTGAAATAAAATAAGGAAGTGTTTTACTTCTTGTTTGCTGTGTAAAATCACTATATTTAATTTTTAAGGTAACTGTTTTTCCAGAAATCGTATGTTTTTTCAATCTTTTTTCTAATGATGTAGCGATTTTATCTAATTGCTCAATCATGAAAACCTCCGACGAAAGATTAACGTCAAAAGTATGTTCTGCAGCAACTGATTTAGTTATCCGATCCGATTTAACTTCGCTATTGTGAATTCCACGTACGACATGGTAATAAAAACTACCCGATTTCCCAAAATGTTTCTCTAAAAACTCCAATGATTTACTTTTTAAATCAACTCCCGTAAAAATCCCCAACTGATACATTTTTTCAGTGGTCACTTTTCCAACTCCATAAAATTTTCGAATTGGCAATACTTCCAAAAATGAAATAACTTCATCCGGATTTACTGTTTTCTGTCCGTTCGGTTTATTATAGTCACTGGCTATTTTAGCAACAAATTTATTAATAGAAATTCCTGCAGAAGCTGTTAGCCCTACTTCCTTAAAAATGCGTAATCTAATTTCTTCGGCTAATAAACTCGCGCTGGGGTTTCCCTTTTTATTTATTGTTACATCAAGATAGGCTTCATCTAGCGACAGCGGTTCAATCAAATCCGTATATTCTCTAAAAATTTTATGGATTTTTCCAGAAATCTCTTTATATCTATCAAAACGAGGTTTTACAAAAATAAGATCTGGACAATTTTTTTTAGCCATGACACCGCTAATCGCACTACGTACTCCAAACTTCCTAGCCTCATAACTAGCAGCAGCAACGACCCCCCTGTTTTCTGATCCCCCAACTGCAATGGGCTTCCCTCGTAGATCAGGATTATCCATTTGCTCTACAGAAGCATAAAATGCATCCATGTCAATGTGAATAATTTTTCTATTAATTGGGTTATCAAGCATGACACAAATTTAAATAGGTTTTACTTGAAAACATTCAAATGAAGGGAATTATTTGATACATTTGATGTCATCTTTTAGCCCAGATCGAAGCGACATCCTTTCTTATACTGAACTAGTTTCAAGATTTTGAAACCTAGTTCAGTATAAGAAAGATACAGTGAAGTGCTGGAAGAAGCTACAAAAAAAGACAAATCGATAAGAAATGATTGAAATAGAACGAAAATTTTTGGTTACCTCAGAAGCATTCAAAAAAGAAGCTTTTACTCAGAACAGAATTAAACAGGGCTATTTAAGCTCCGTTCCACAAAGAACTGTTAGAGTTCGAACAAAAGGAGATCGTGCATTTATGACCGTAAAAGGAGTTTCAAATAGCTCTGGAATGTCACGTTTTGAATGGGAAAAAGAAATTTCAATCGACGAAGCAACTAAATTACTTGAACTATGTGAAAAAGGGATAATTGACAAAACCCGTTTTGAGGTAAAAGTAGATAATCATACCTTTGAAATAGATGAATTTCACGGAGAAAACGAAGGCCTAATTATGGCCGAAATAGAACTTACTTCAGAAAATGAAAATTTCGAAAAACCATACTGGCTAGGACAAGAAGTAACAAATGACAAGCGCTATTACAATTCTTATCTAAGCGCTAATCCCTATAAAACATGGGGATAGTTATATAGTTATTTTGTAAAAACTTCAATAGTAACTGTCATAACTCCTATCCCTTTATTTTTAGCAATTTCCATAAAAGCTCTTTTAGAAAGATCAATTTCTCTTGATCTTACAAAAGGACCTCTATCAATAACTTCTACAATAACCGACTTACCGTTTGCCTCATTTGTCACTTTTAATTTAGTACCAAAAGGGAATTTTTTATGGGCAGCAGTATACTTATTCATATCAAATGGGATTCCACTAGCAGTACGTCGACCATGAAATTTGTCAGCATAATAAGAAGCATGTGACCCTTTTTTATAAGGAAGCAATTTTCCCATTTTTTCTGTCAAAGTGTCTTTCTCCACTTCTTGCTGTGCAATTATCGTTTTTGTTTTTTTTACAGTGTCTTTTTGTATTGTAGGTTTTTGTAGAGATGTTTTTATCTTATCCGCAATGGAGCTTTGACTACTTGCCAAACCTATAATAGCTATTAAAAAAAACAATGTTATTAATTTTCTCATATTTCTTTTTTATGTAATGCATTTTTACAAAAACCGTACCTAGATAAAAAAAGCCCTGTAAAAAGGACTTTTTTTTATTTTAAAACCACAAACTCCATGGTATTCTACTTAAAATTAGTACTAAACCTAACGTATAAAAAATAGTAAATGTTTTAAATTTAGATTCGCTTGTTGTTAATTTTTTGTGCTTTGACCAGCCTATTGTAATGAGCGTTATTGCAATAATATTAATCACTGGATGCTCTACAGCAGTTAATCTAAGTGAAGCATTTTTCATTACTTCACCCATTCCTGAATTAACAATAGCAGAAAACCCATTTGGTGAAATAAAATACAAAATCAATCCAATCAACAATTGCGTATGTGTCCCTATCAATCCAAAAATAGCAATTTTTCTGTCTTTAGCAGTAAATTCTTTTTTACCAACTAAACCAAGAACAGCATTAAAAACTGCAACAACTAACAATAAAAGAGCTAAATATGCCCAACCAGAATGAAATTTTACAATAAATTCGTACATAGAGTAATTATTTTTTTAAAACAAATATAAACAAAAAAGCATAAAAAAACGGCATTACACTTAAAGTGAATGCCGTTTTAGTATATATTAATTTAACTCTTAGAAGTTGTAACGCAAACTAAAGTTCCAAGTTCTTCCATATCCGAAATAAACTTGATTTGTAGTAGCAACACCATCATAAGTAGGTGTATTACCTGTAGCAAAGTTATTAGTTCTTGATTCAGAGATATAAACTTCGTCTAAAACGTTGTTTACATTTAATCTAAAACTAACAGAATCTTCTTTGTCTTTACCAACTAACATTTTATATGAAAAACCTGCATCCATTAAACCATAAGATGGCAATTGTAATGTTCCATCATTTTGTTCAGTTGTAAATTTAGTAGGGTCAATTGAAGCATATAATTTATCAGCAACTCTATAGTTAGCATCTAAACTTACTCTTTCAAACACTTCATATCTTGCTCCAATACTAGCTGTATTTTGAGCAGCATCACCTACTTTTAATTTATCTAAGTATAAAGTTGTAGAAGTACCACCACTTATTTTATTGTTTTCAGCATCGTATCTATTACTAGCTACGTTCCCTTTATATATCCAGTTTCCAATAGAAACCATTGCATTCAAGCTTAATTTTGGTAATGGCTTAGCATTCATTTCAAGCTCAACACCTGAGTGAATTTCAGTTAGACCATTAAAGTCATAATATCCACCAATATTATCAGCCGCTGAATCAGAATTTCTTTGGTATCTGTCTTTCCAAGAAGTGTAATACACATTTAAATTAGCACTAAACATTGAAGAACGGAAACCATATCCCCCTTCTAAACCTAAAACTTTTTCGTTAACTAAGTTTGAAGCTACTATAGATTGACTATTTGGATAAACCGCATTAAAGAATGGTTGTTTAGAGTAAAAACCTGAATTTACAAATACATTACTTTTTTCGCTGATGTTATAATTAACTCCACCTTTTACGTTTCCACCTAATAAATTTTCAAATTTAGTTTTATAAAGAGGATCGGTTGCTAAATAAAGGAAAGTATCTTCTCTTTTAAATCCTTGCTCAGAAATTGCTCCTTGAAAGAATGCAGAAAGGTTTTCATTAGAATATTCTAATTGTGTAAAAGCACCTAACCAGTTTACATAACCATTGTTATTGTAAGCAATTTTTTCTTGATCTTTAATATTTACAAAAGGATTCAAGCTTGGTGTAGCATCGTACGTTTTGTATAACACTCTTGATGGATTGTTTTTATCTGAAGTATCTTTAAATCCATCAGCACCAAGTAAGTCAGTCAAAATTCTGTAATGAAATCCAACATATGATCTTGCGTCAACACCAAAATCAAGAGTCAATTTATCCGATAATTTTGTATTTAAATCTATAACTGCACCGTACCAGTTATGTGAATTCATAGACGCTCTTCTAATAAAACCACCAGTAGAACTTGAAGAACTTGCGATACGTTCTCCACCAACTGATTTAAGGTAAGGCACAGCAGTTGTACCCACTGAATTAGATTGGCCAGTATTGTATTTAACGAATTCATCAATAGGAAGCAAACCATCAGCAGTTTTATAAGCTGAAGAATAAGGACTTTTTCCTATACTTCCCGTTCCTCCACCTCTACCCCATGAACCATAGAATACAGATGATAATTTTGTCTTGTCATTGATTTTATAATCCCAATTCAAAGAGGCAACCGGTTTACTATAGAAGTTTCTAGAAAAAGAATATTCTTCACCATTTTTGTAACCCCAATCTGAGTTGTATTTAATATTTGGCTCTCCATTTTTACCATATTTAATATATTCTGATAATGGATTTGCAAAACTTCTTTGGTGATGCCATTGAGGAGCACCTGTAAAAGTAAATTGAATATCATGTTTGTCATTTGGTTTATAACCAAAAGCAATAAAATAATTTTTCCCTTCAAATTTAGTTCCGTCAACATAACCGTCTCCAGTAGTTGAACTTAACAATACAGAAGCTGAAAGACCGTTTTTCATTAATCCTGTAGAGTAAGAACCTTGAACTTTTAAATAATTTGCATTACCAAAACCTGTAGAAACTGACCCGCCTTCTTTCATTTCTGAAGTTCTAGTAACAACATTTATTGTTCCCCCAACAGATGAAATAGCTAATTTTGAAGAACCTAAACCTCTTTGAACCTGCATAGCAGAAGTTACATCAGAAAGTCCAGCCCAGTTGCTCCAATAAACAGCACCCGTTTCCATGTCATTCACAGGAACACCATTTATCATAACAGCTACGTTTTTTTGATCAAAACCACGAATATTAATCCTTGAATCTCCAAAACCACCACCTTGTTTAGTTACATATACTGAAGGTGTATTTGCTAAGATTTCAGGGAATTCTTGAGTTCCTAATTTTTCTTGAATTTCAGATGCTTTAATTGTTGAAACAGCAACTGGAGTTTTTCTGTCTTTTGCAATTCCAAGAATAGTACTTGTAACAACCACTTCATCTAAATCGTTAGAATTTGAAGTTAAAACAATAGCTCCTACATTTTTTGTAGTACCATTTGCAACAGAGAATTTGATTGTTTTAGGTTCAAAACCTATAAAAGAAATAACTAATTCTCCAGATGTAACTGTAGTATTAATTGAAAATTTACCATTAAAATCCGCAGATACTCCAGTTGCTGAACCTTTAATAGCAACATTAGCACCAGGTAATGAACCTTGACCATCAGTAATTGTTCCAGTTATTTTCCCTTGAGAAAATGCACTTACAGCTACTAAAAACAGTAATCCAGAGAGTAACCAATTTTTCATTGTCTTCATTTTTATTTAGTTTATTAATTTTTGGCAAAATTATAACATTTTTACCTTAAAAAGTTAACGCAATGTTAAGAAATTTTTTTTTCAAATAATATTTTTTCAAATAAAAAATCAATAAATCATTCATTTTACAGAAAATAATGCGAAATAAACCTCAATAACCCACTGAAAATAGCAATTCAGTAAAAAAAGTAAATATAAAATACAGAGTTGGGAAAAATAAAAAAACCCGAGTTTTAGTAAAATTCGAGTTTTTTTATAACAAATTAAAAAAATATAATTTATTTATTCTTCAAAAAATAATTCAATAAAAATTCAGTTGAACTATCGTGACTTTTAACTTTTTCAGTATTGATTTCTTCCAAAATAGAATTAGCCAACTGTTTCCCTAATTCTACACCCCATTGATCAAAGCTGAATATATTCCAAATCACTCCTTGTACAAAAATTTTGTGCTCATATAATGCAATTAACGAACCTAAAGAATTTGGTGTTAATTTATCAATAAGAATAGTATTGGTAGGTTTATTACCATTAAACACTTTGAATGGAAGAAGGAATTTAGCTTTATCGGCTGAAAGTCCCTGTTTATCAAATTCTGATTGAACTTGGACTGCCGACTTTCCTTGCATCAAAGCTTCAGTTTGTGCAAAAAAGTTAGACATCAATTTATCGTGGTGATCTTCATCTCCATATAATGGCTTTACATAACCAATAAAATCTGATGGAATTAATTTTGTCCCTTGATGGATTAATTGAAAAAAAGCATGTTGTGCATTTGTTCCTGGTTCTCCCCAAATAATAGTTCCCGTTTCATAATTAACTGGCTTACCGTCTCTCCCTACACTTTTACCATTACTCTCCATAGTTCCTTGTTGCAAATAGGGAGCTAGTTTTTGTAAATATTGTGTATAAGGAATCAATGCTTCACTTTCGGCACCAAAGAAATTATTATACCAAACACTTAATAAAGCCAAAATCACTGGCATATTTTTATCAAAATCTGCCGTTTTAAAATGATCGTCCATTTCATTAGCACCACCTAATAATTCATCAAAATTATCAAAGCCAATTGCTAAACTTATAGTAAGTCCAACTGCACTCCATAAGGAAAATCGTCCACCAACCCAGTCCCACATTGGAAAAACATTATCAGGATTAATTCCAAAATCGGTAACTTTTTGAATATTAGTAGAAACCGCAACAAAATGTTTCGCAACATCCTCTTGAGTTGCTGATTTCAAAAACCATTTTCTAATTGTCTCCGAATTGGTCAATGTTTCTTGAGTTGTAAACGTTTTAGAAACAATTACAAAAAGAGTAGTTTCTGGATCTAACTTTTTAATAATCTCATTTACATGATCTCCATCTACATTTGAAACAAAATGAACATTTAACTGATTGTTATAAAACTGCAAGGCTTCCACAACCATAACAGGGCCAAGATCAGATCCACCAATACCAATATTTACCACATCAGTAAATACTTTTCCTGTATATCCCTTTCTAGCTCCTGAAATTACTTCATTTGTAAAAGCTTTAATTTTACTTTTTACATCATATATTTCTGGGACTACATTTTCACCATTAACATTTACAACAGCTGATTCCTTAGCTCTTAAGGCAGTATGAAGAACCGCTCTATTTTCGGTTTGATTTATTAATGCTCCTTCAAAATATTCAGCAATTGCATCTTTTAGTCCCACTTCATTTGCCAAATCCAACAATAAAGTAATTGTTTCTTGATTGATAATGTTTTTAGAATAATCAATTAAAAAATCATTCCATTGTAGATTAAATTTTTCAGTTCTTGATTTATCTTCTTCAAACATTTCTTTCATAGAAACTTTTTGCATTTCAGTAAAATGATTCTGAAGCTTCCCCCACGAAAGGGTATCTGTAGGATTTATTGTATTTAAGGCCATTTATATCGAGATTCTAATATTAATATTATTTTTTTTGCAAAAATACAGAATTTAGTTTTAAATGATAAACACTTTTGATTTATATAACAATTTAATAGAAATAGAAAAGATAATAGGGCTACAATGAAATAGAGAGAACAAAATCAATTATAAATTGACCTGTTCTCTCTAAATTATGTAAACTATGATTAAAATTATAAATTAGCTATACTATCTAATTCAAACTTTAAGGGCTCTATATATTTTAAAAAACGAGTTTTATTAGCTCCATACATCGGCTCTCCATTTGGTAAGTTTAATTTTAAGGCATCTACTTGCTTACCGTTTTTCCAAAATCGATAACACACATGAGGACCAGTAGCTAATCCCGTACTACCTACTCTTCCTATCACATCTCCTTGATTTACATGTTGACCACGTCTCACCAATATTTTTGACATATGTAAATATTGTGTAGAATAAGTTCCATTGTGTTTCACCTTGACATAATTACCATTTCCAGCTGTATATCCCGTCTTTTCAACTATTCCCGCTGCGGTAGTTGAAATAGGCGTTCCTGTTGGCGCAGCATAATCAGTCCCCTTATGAGCTTTCCATCTGTGTTGTACAGGATGAAACCTACTCATTGTAAATCGAGACGTTATTCGACTAAACTTAATAGGGGTTTTAAGAAAGAAGTTTTTTAATGTCTTACCTTCTTCATCGTAATATTCAATCTTGCCCGAAGATTCGTTTTGAGCGAAAGGAAAGGCATATATGATTTTACCTTTATATTCAAAAAATGCCGCTTCCAGATCTTCTACTCCATCATATACAGAATCATTAATAAATCTTTCCGTAAAAATGATGCCAAATCGATCCCCTTTTTTAAGTTTAAAAAAGTCAATGGACCAAGAATATATTTTTGTTATTTTATTAGCTAAAGCTGCTTCAACACTTGCATTACCTAAGGTTTCTGATAGAGATCCTTTTAAAACCCCGCCAATAGATCTTCTTTTAATGGTTATGGGCCTGGTTCTTTTATGAGCTACAACTACAGAATCACGTAAATCAAAAATATAATAATTTATAGCATCGGGTTGATAAATAAAAACCTGTAACTTATTTGTTTTATCCTTTGACCGAAGCATCGTATAAGGTTTATTAGGTCGTATTACCCTAACATCAAAAGTGTCTTTTACACTTTTGACAATCTCAAATACTCTTCTATCTCCAATATTTTGTTTATCTATAATTGTTCCAAAAGTATCCCCTCTTTTTACAGTATCTTGTACAACATTAAAATCAGAATAATTAAACCCAAAATCAGAATTGTCTGCAATTGGTTTTACGGTTTTAACCTTAACTACATTTTCGGATTTATCATTAGACTTATTACAAGATAGTATTGTGGTTAATACTATGATAATCATGAATACCTGCTTCAAACCGTCTCTTTTTTTTAATTCAACTTACTTTTCTACACCCCAATTAGCCAACTCTTCATCGCTCCATAATTCTGGAAAAAATATCCTTCGTTGGTATTTAGGGTGCATGTATTTTTTCCAATCACTTCCTCCAGTAGCTTCTCCATCTCCCTTACCGCTTTGATCGATGTATTTTATGGCAACATTTAAATGCTGCATCACCCAAGTAATATTTACCGTATAATCAAAATGACGCATTGCCTTTATAATTTCCAGTTTTTTTTGTTCTATTTCTGGTAGTTGTTTGAATTTTTGCCAAATATTAATGGTGCTATATTCTTCCATGTGACGCATGAAAATCCCTTTGTATTTTTTTTCGAATTCTTCTAGCAAATAGGATTTTTCACCTGTTTGATAATCTTTTCCGGCAGCTTGCCAATACAAATGTTCAAATGCATTTTCATAAGAATCTTTAACCTTTATTTTATTTCTAAAACGATAGTCAATAAGGTTAATTACATCAGTAGAAGAAAATTCTATTAAGCGATATTGTGCGCTTTGAAAACCACTTGCAGGAGTAAGAGTAGTTCTAAATTTCATATATTGATCAACATCCATGCCCTCTTCCATAATACCGAATGATGTGGTAAGCATATCAAAATAACGACTCACTCTCATTAATCGTTCTGAAAAAAATTCGGCATTACTGTTTTGAGAATAACCAATTTGATTCATTTCCCAAAGAATCATTTTAAAAATTAATTCATTTACTTGATGATACATGATAAAAACCATTTCATCTGGGAGTGTCGTTCTTTGAATTTGTAAATTCAATAAGGCATCAGTTTGGATATAATCCCAATATGTAATGGGTTTTGACCAAAGTAAGCCCTCGAGTTGCGTTTCTGTTTTTTGATTTATGGAATCATATTTAAGTTCAATTTCTTTTAAAATTGCTTCTTTATTCGCATTAATGTTCATTAGTTTTTTATTTTAAACGGATTTTTTAATCCTTTAAATGCATCTAGATCTGCTTTGATTGACCCTACCGCAAGCTCTGCTTTTATTCGAATAGGCAATCTGTTGTCGTCGTCTGAAATCCAGACAGTTAAACTTTCTTGTTCTTTAAAAACACGTCCTGATTGAACTAATGGTCTAAAAACCATTGAAGACACGACGCCAAATTTAGTGGTAATATCTTGACGACCTATAAACTTTAACTTAAATTTTGTGGTTTCATCATCAAAAAACATATCAATCACGATCGATTCCCCAGGATTAATTTTATCAATACTTGGATAATTTCTTAAATAATAGAAAGCCGATAAGATATCTTGAGTATTTTTGGGAATTACAAAGGTTTTTTCATTCTTGTTTTTATAATCTTTCACCAAAATCTTATTAGATGCTTGATTAAAAAACCCTTCTTGACTTTTGGTATAGCCCCCTTCGTTTATTTTTCTTACAAATTGGGATGGATTCCCAGATTCTTTATCGATATAACTTTCGTATAAATCATCTACTTTGAAGAAAAATCGAGACATCCCTGTGGTATATCCTTTCCCAATTACATGAAATGCTTTTTTATTATTGATGGTGGCGTCTTTTACTTCAAGCGTGGCATAACCTGCATTGACAAACCCATAATGGATTCGAAACTTAAACCATTCACCCACATCATAGGCGTCATCATTATGAGAGTCAAAACTTACAGTTAAAATCAATATTAAGAATAGTATTATTTTTTTCATAACTTACTTTGTCTTTTACTGACTGTTCTTGCAAAAGTTGTTCCAAATATATTAAAACAAAAAAACTCAGTCAAATAATGACTGAGTTTTTATGCTATTAACTAACCAAAAAACTATAAATTATGAAATTTATATCAATACGGAAGGAAACCACCCCTTCCATTTTGCGAGTGCAAAGGTAGTCAACAAGTTTAGTTTTATATTCAAAAAAAAAAGTTTAACAAAACATTGACAAAATTACACTCGTTTGAATAGTTATTTTTTCACATTATGCAAAAAAAATCGCATTTTACAACGTTCCTCGCAATTGTTGCTCACGTTCTATTGATTCAAAAAGTGCTTTGAAGTTACCTGCTCCAAAACCTTTAGCGCCCATTCTTTGAATAATTTCAAAAAATAAAGTTGGCCTGTCCTGTACTGGTTTTGTGAAAATTTGCAATAAATATCCATCTTCATCGGCATCAACCATAATGGCTAATTTTTCAATTTCATTGATATCTTCTTTCATCATACCCATATGCGCTCCCAAACGTTCCGGAATTGCTTCATAATAGGTATGAGGTGGTGCCGATAAAAATTCTACTCCTCTTGTTTTTAACTGGCTTACCGTTTTAATAATGTCATCAGTAGCGATGGCAATATGCTGTATTCCAGGTCCGCCATAAAAGTCCAGATACTCTTCGATTTGAGATTTTTTCTTTCCTTCGGCTGGCTCATTGATTGGGAATTTTATTCTTCCGTTTCCATTAGACATTACTTTACTCATCAAAGCAGAGTATTCCGTATTGATTTGTTTGTCATCAAAAGAAAGGAAATTTACAAATCCCATTACTTCTTCATAGAACTTCACCCAAGTGTTCATTTCGTTCCAACCCACATTTCCTACCATGTGGTCAATGTATTTCAATCCTGTTGGCTCTGGATTATAATCCGATTTCCATTCTTTATATCCTGGTAAGAAAACACCATTATAGTTTTTACGTTCTACAAATATATGAACGGTTTCACCATAGGTATAAATTCCAGAGCGCACTACTTCTCCATGTTCGTCTTTCTCAACAGTAGGCTCCATAAAAGAGCGTGCACCACGTTTCATAGTCTCTTCGTATGCGCTTGTAGCATCCTCAACCCAAAGTGCCGCAACTTTTACTCCATCTCCGTGTTTTCTCAAATGCTCATGTATTGGAGAATCTTGTGTTAACGGTGTAGTAAGTACAATACGAATCTTATCTTGTTTTAACACATAAGAAGTGCGATCTCTAACTCCTGTTTCTAATCCAGCATACGCCAAGGACTGATATCCAAAAGCGGTTTTATAATAATGTGCGGATTGTTTTGCATTTCCTACGTAGAATTCTACATAATCCGTTCCTAATAATGGAAGGAAATCTTGCGCTCCTTCAAATATTTTTTCTAGCCCGTATTCTACTGATTTAACTTCCTTTGCCATTGTATTTATTTTTTTATGTGAAACCTACTTTTAGTACCCAACTGTTGCGGATCAAATTGATTTACACAGATTTTATTGATTTGAAAATTGTTATTTATTTGCACTTAAGCCCTAGCCCTGATAGTAGTGGAAATCCTTTTTTGAGGTTTTTACCGAAAAAAAGATTGCAACAGATAGCAGGAAATAGCTCCTTAAACTACTCCACCCACGACTTATAATATTGCCCATCGTCTAATCCCATAGCTTCTTCGGTTACCATCAGTGGGCGAAAAGTGTCTACCATAACGGCTAACTCCTCAGTACTTGTGTGACCAATACTACGCTCCATGGCCCCTGGCGCTGGACCGTGGGGAATTCCTTTGGGGTGCAATGTGATGTGTCCTTGTTCTATATTATTGCGGCTCATGAAATCACCATCTACGTAATACAACACCTCATCGCTATCAATGTTACTATGATTGTAAGGCGCTGGAATTGCTTTTGGGTGGTAATCATACAATCTAGGAACAAACGAACATACTACAAAAGTTGAAGTTTCAAACGTTTGATGCACTGGTGGCGGTTGATGAACACGACCCGTTATTGGCTCGAAGTTATGAATACTGAATCCGTATGGAAAATTGTAACCGTCCCAACCCACAACATCAAAGGGATGCGTAGCATAGACTACTTCATGCATCATTCCTTCTTTTTTGATTTTGATTAAAAAATCTCCTTTTTCATCGTGTGTCTCTAACTCGTTTGGTAAAATAAAATCTCGTTCGCAAAATGGCGAATGCTCCAAATGTTGTCCCGATTCATTTTTATATCGTTTTGGCGTATAAAAAGGGGCGAACGACTCGACGTAAAACAAGCGATTGTCTGTTGTGTTAAACTGAATCTGGTAAATAATTCCGCGCGGTATGATTAAGTAATCTCCATACTCAAAAGGGATATTCCCCATCATGGTACGTAATTTTCCTTTTCCTTTATGAATGAAAATCATTTCATCAGCATCGGCATTTTTATAGAAATAGTCTGTCAATGATTTCCGAGGTGCTGCAAGCCCAATTGTACAGTCTTTATTGACTAGCATGGCTTTGCGACTGTCTAAAAAATCATCTGCGGATTTTAATTCAAACCCTTTAAGCAATAATGATTTTATGTTTTTCCCAATAGCAATTTTAGGTTCAACTGAGTAGGACTTATTGATTTCCTTTACCTGTGTTGGCCTATGGACATGATATAGCAATGAAGAGTTTCCATGGAACCCTTCAGTACCAAAGAGCTGTTCGTAGTACAAACCTCCATTTGGCTTTTCAAATTGAGTGTGCCTTTTTTGAGGGAAAACCCCTAATTTATGATATAATGGCATGATTTTTTTGTTTTAAAGTGTAACTAATAAAGCGAGTAGGCTTTGCTATTCGTTATTCTAAATCAAAAAATAGTGACTTATTCAGGATTTCTCTTGATAAGGAATTGAAGATATTCTAATAAACCTGTCCATTTTGTTTTCATTATAACAAATATCGGAATTTTTAATGAAATAGATTGAATTTAAAATAAAAATCCGATGCTAAACCAAGTATACCCTTTTGCGTTTTCTGGTGACCATGAATATTTAATTTCTAAAGGACCAACAATAGTTTCTAAACCGTATCCTACTGCGTAACCCGAATATTTAGGAACTGATATCCAATCAACTGTTTCAAAAATATTACTGCCCAAATTGGCAAAATTAGCCGAAAAATTCAAATGGTTTTTTTTATAAAACTCATAATCAACCGTTCCTGTTGTTTTTATATAGCTATTGCCCGCTATACTTAAAAAATCATAACCATAAAACGGTCTAAAATTATTAATGGTATTGAAACCATACCCTCCTAATACAAAATTGAAATAAGGGACACTCTCATTACCAAATGAAAAACCTGCTTCGGATTGAATTTTTATTGTGGCATGTTTGAATAATGTGGCAGCTACACCAAAATCAGCTTTGGCAATAGAGAAAGGATTAAACTTTCCCGTATAATTTGATGACAAGAAATAGGACTGAATATCTCCCGAAAAATACAACCCTTTTTTCGGAAAGTCTTTGTTGTCAAAAGTATCGTATTTCATATATCCAAAAACACTCAGATAACTACTTTTGTCAATTATAGGATCCGTATTTGCTAAGGTTTCCGACTTAATTTTTAAATATTTATACTCAACTCCAGCACCTATTAAAAATTTTTGAACAAACAGGGATTGAAAATAAGCTTGGCTTGTCAAATCCGAAAAATCGACAAAGATTGAATTTACTCCCAAAGCACCATAATCCAAACCACTGACCTCACTTGGTATGTTTCGACTAAATTGATTGAAATTAGACTTAAACCCCAAACTTAGATTGTATCCATTTTCGATATAATAATCAAAATTATATCGAAAATTATCCCCTAAAACAATATCTAATGAAGCAATGTCATTTTTAAAAAAAGTTTTTTTGCGAGTGAAATTTACCAAAACTCCACTTTTAAATAAATCATCGTAATGTAAACCAAATTTCAAATAAGATTTTATTGGGTTTTCTTTTAAATTAAGGTCTAAATCATCATCTCCAGCATTGGAATTTAATGTATAGTTTATAACACTAAAGTTATTAGTCGCATTAATGTTGTTTATTCCTTTTTCTAGTTGTTGGTATGTTATTTTTGAACCTGGTTTGAAACGCAACTTCCCTAAAACATATTCTTTTGTAAAATTATCTAATTCATTACAATTTATATTCTTTAATTGTAAACTGTCCGATTGAATTTTTAATTTAGGTTTACTGTAATAATTTGAGCCCTCCCCCAACACTTTTATCTTTTCATAAACTGAAAAAGTAGCATCTTCTCCTTTTTTAATTATCTCTTTTCCTTTATCAAATGATATCACACCATAGTCTTTTATATCAGGCTTTATATAAATGTCCGTTTTTTCAATATTACTTTTCATTTTTTCTATCGAATGAAGATTGGTAATTTGAACTAAAATTTTTGTAGCATCTTTAAGCGAGTTTCTGTCCCTTAAATCATCTTGAACATCCACCCCAATTATGATATCAGCACCCAATTTTCGAATTTCATCAATTGGATAGTTATTAGTAACTCCTCCGTCCACCAGAAGCGCTCCGTCAATTTCAACTGGAGAAAACAAAGATGGAAATGCAGAACTGGCAATCATCGCTTGCGCCAAATTCCCTTTATCTAAAATTACTTGTTTCCCTGTTTCTATATTAGAACCTATACATAAAAATGGAGTTGGTAATTTATTAAAATCTCTTACATGCCTTACGTTTCTAGTCAAACTGCTTAATAAGTTAAAATTGTACATCCCTTTAGAAAGCGCTTCCGGTATACCAATTTTAAATTTATCAAAAGGCAAGACTAATGCATATAACTCATCATTCCTTTTTTCATAAAAATTTTTAGAAGACCTAGGAATGAAATCATTTATTAATTCATCAAAATTAGTGGATTGAAATATAGAATCTATTTGTGATGCTGTATAACCTGAAGCATACAATCCCCCAACTACTGAGCCCATACTTGTTCCTCCAATATAATCAATTTTAACACCTGCTTCTTCCAGTACTTTCAAAACACCTATATGAGCAAATCCTTTGGCACCACCGCCACTTAACACCAAGCCTACTTTAGGTTTGTTTTGGACTTGGGAAAGCAATATAAAACTTGTAAAAAATAGGGAGATTAAAAGAATATATTTTTTCATAAATTATTTTGCTTTGTATCTATCTTACCATCATTTCGTTACAGATTTGTAAAAGTCGACAATTTTTTTTGCTTTTGATACTCCTATAACGTCAGAAATTTCTTTTTCTGTTGCTATTTTTAATCTTTTTACACTTTTAAACTGTTGAATCAATGCTAACATCGTTTTTTCTCCAATTCCAGGAATTGATTCTATAGATGAATTTAATGCTGCTTTACTTCTTTTGTCTCTATGATGCGTAATCCCAAATCGATGCGCTTCATTTCTTAATTGTTGTATTACTTTTAAAGTTTCAGATTTTTTATCTAAATATAAAGGCACTGAATCTCCTGGGTAAAACAATTCTTCAAGACGTTTTGCAATTCCTATTATCGCAATCTTCCCGCGCAATCCCAAATCATCAATGCTCTTAAGCGCTGCAGAAAGCTGCCCTTTCCCTCCATCAATAATAATCAATTGCGGCAGCGGCTCTTCCTCTTCTAGTAATCGTTTGTACCGTCTATACACCACTTCAGTCATCGATGCAAAATCATCTGGACCTTCAACTGTTTTTATATTAAAATGGCGGTAATCTTTCTTACTTGCCTTCCCGTCTTTAAAAACTACACAAGCCGAAACAGGATTTGTTCCCTGAATATTTGAGTTATCAAAACATTCAATATGCCTTGGCTCCACAGGCAATCGTAAATCTTTTTGCATTTGCGCCATTATTCTATTGGCATGACGGTCCGGGTCTACAATTTGCAATTGTTTTAGCTGCTCAATTCTGTAAAATTTTGCATTGCGGATAGAAAGGTCTAGAATTTGCTTTTTATCTCCAAGCTGTGGCACAGTAACTTTTATATTTTCTCCTAAATCAACTTCAAATGGCACCAATACTTCTTTGGACAGCAATTGAAATCGCTCTCTAAGCTCAATAATTGCCAGCTCTAATAATTCTTCATCGGTTTCTTCAAGTTTCTTCTTAATTTCCATGGTATGTGAACGAATAATCGAGCCATGAGAAATTTGTAAAAAGTTGACATAGGCTGCTGCTTCATCAGAAACAATGGAGAATACATCAATATTCGTGATTTTTGGATTCACAATAGTAGAGCGCGATTGGTAATTCTCGAGTACTTCTATTTTTTCTTTTATTTTCTGCGCTTCTTCAAAATGCATGTTCTGTGCCAAGTCCGTCATTACTTTTTTAAAGTCTTTCATGCTTTCCTTAAAATTCCCTTTTAGAATTTCACGAATAGCATCCACTTGTTTTTGATAGACTTCGAGAGATTCATGCCCCTCGCAAGGTCCTTTACAGTTTCCAATATGATATTCCAGACAAACTTTGAATTTACCACTTTCTATATTGGACTTACTTAAATCAAAATTGCAAGTACGTAAGGGATACAACTCCTTTATCAATTCTAAAATAGTATTGACAGTCTTGAAACTAGTGTAGGGACCAAAATATTCCGAACCATCTTTAACCATTCTTCTAGTAGCAAAAATCCGCGAGAAAGGTTCTTTCTTAATACACAACCAAGGATAACTTTTATCATCCCGTAACAACACATTATATCTGGGCTGTAACGTTTTTATCAAGTTGTTTTCTAATAAAAGCGCATCGGTTTCCGTAGGAACTACTATGTGTTTTATCGTGACAATTTTCTTGACAAGCACATTCGTTTTTGCAGTATCATGAATTTTATTAAAATAGGATGAAACTCTTTTCTTTAAATTCTTAGCTTTTCCTACATACAATATTTTTCCCTCTTTATCATAATATTGATAAACTCCAGGGCTATCAGGTAATGTTTGTATTTGAAGATCTAGCGTTGGGTTTTGCATTGTATTATTATTTCACAAAGATACACAGTGGTACATATTGACCTATTGTGATTGTATTAATTTGAAGTTAATTCTTGAATTCATTTCAAATTTACGAATTCCAAATAATAATCTCTACATTTAGCTTTTTTATTAAATATGAGAAGCACAAAAACAATAACAATTTTAGGAGAATCTATTTTACCAGGCGAAAGCAAAACCATTGACATGGAAATCGCAAAACTGCATAATACGGCAAAACTTAAAATTCCAATTATTGTTTCGCGATCAAAAATTGACGGTCCTATTGTCCTTTTTTCAGCTGGGATACATGGCGATGAAATCAATGGAGTAGAAATTGTTCGCCAAATAATTACAAAAAAAATCAATAAGCCTAAAACAGGAACTGTTATCTGTATTCCTATAATCAACATGTTTGGATTTGTAAACATGTCCCGTCAATTTCCTGATGGTAGAGACTTAAATCGAGTTTTCCCTGGAAGTAAAAAAGGATCTTTAGCGAGTCGATTTGCCTATCATATTCTAACAGAAATAATGCCATTAGTTGATTATGCTGTAGATTTTCACGCTGGAGGCGCAAGCCGATTTAACGCCCCACAAATACGACTTGCACCAAATAATACAGAATTAAAAATATTGGCCGATGTTTTTAATGCACCATTTACCTTATACTCAAAAAATATTGCTGGTTCCTTTAGAAATTCAAGTTCGAAGCTAAACGTAAAAATGCTGCTTTTTGAAGGTGGAAAATCACTGGACATTAACGAATCAATCGCTGATGCTGGAATTGATGGAGTAAAACGAATTTTGTCACATTTAAACATGCTGGACCCCAAACATAGTATTGAAAAACAAGAGAAGAATACCATTTATATTGAAAAATCGGCTTGGATAAGAGCCAAGTGTTCTGGTTTATTACATGATAGTGGTTATATTGGTTCATTTGTAAAAAAAGGAACTGTCTTAGCTACAATTACTGATCCATTTGGAAAATTTGAACGCAAAGTAAAAGCACCCAATGACGGTTACATAATAAATGCCAATCATTCACCTATTGTATATCAAGGGGATGCAATTTATCATATTTCTAAAACTATTGGTGATGGAAAGTAATAAAAAAGAATTACGAACTAAGTATAAAAAGTTAAGACAAAATCTTAGTGAGATAGAAATTGAGGAGATGAGTTTAGCTATTGCCAATAGACTATTAGCACTCCCCATTTGGGAGAAAACGTATTTCCATATTTTTCTTTCTATTGTAGAACACAAAGAGGTCGATACTGAATTGATCTTACATCTTCTTTCAGGGAAAGATAAAGAAATTATTATTTCAAAATCTGATTTTACGACAAGAGAAATGACCCACTTTTTACTTACTGATAACACAAAAATAAAGAAAAACGAATACAATATTCCAGAACCAATTGATGGTATTGAAGTACCTTCAAAAAAAATTGACGTTGTTTTCATTCCTCTTTTGGCTTATGACATTAAAGGAAATAGAGTGGGATATGGTAAAGGTTTTTATGACAAGTTTCTTTCGGACTGCAAACTAGATGTAATCAAAATTGGACTCTCATTCTTTGAACCCGAAGAATTAATTACTGATATCTTTGAGGGTGATGTGAAATTAGATTATTGCGTGACACCAAATTCTTTTCACACTTTTTAAAATTGAATTCGTACTTTCGCATCAGATAAAATCTAATTCAGTTATGAAAACATTTAAATACTCAAGATTTGCTTTAACCTTTATGGTTATTGTATTTACTGCTTCAATATCAAGCTGCAGCATTCAAACCAGAACCAGCAGATCTACTTATAAAGCCAAAAAACTTCCGCCAGGTCAAGCTAAAAAAATATATGGTGGAAAAAGCGCTAAACGTTATGCACCAGGACACAACAAATAAATCTAATAAAAAACAAAGACCTATTCAAATATACTGAATGGGTCTTTGTTTTTTATTTTGCAAATTATTCGTTGAAGAATTAATCTAATTTATGGTGAAACGCTTTTTTATTGAAAAAAATCAATATCCCTACTCCAGTTGATATTGCCATATCAGCAACATTAAAAATAGCATTAAAGAAAGTAAAATCTCTTCCGCCCCAAACAGGAATCCAGCTTGGTAAACTTCCATGCCAAAATGGGAAGTAAAACATATCCACTACTTGACCGTGAAACCATGTTCCATAGGGCTTTTCAGAAAATAGTGTAGCTAATTGTGCGTTACTATCGTCAAAAATAACACCGTAAAAAACAGAATCAATAATATTACCAAAGGCACCTGCCAAAATTAAGGCAATGGCTATAATTAAGTAATTAGAACTGTGTTTTCGCTCTACAGAGTCCCACAACCAATATCCAATCCCGCCCACAGCGACTAGTCTAAAAAGGGTAAGGAATAACTTACCATATGCTCCGGGTATTTTTGTCCCCCAAGCCATTCCTTCATTTTCAATAAAAAGAATTTTAAACCAATTAAAAACTTCTACTTCTTCCCCTAATACAAAATTAGTTTTTACAAATATTTTCGAAACTTGATCAACGATTAATACAATGAAGATAAGTAGATACGCTTTTCGTAATGACATTTTTTAATTTTTAAGTGGCGTAAAAGTAATAATTTTATCAAAAAAAACGCTCCCAATGGAGCGTTAAATATTTAAATTGAAAAAGCGCTTATCGTTGTAGATTTTTAGCTTCAATACTCATCGTTGCGTGAGGAACAATTTTTAGTCTTTCTTTACTAATTAGTTTACCTGTTACCTTACACAATCCATAGGTTTTGTTTTCCACACGGAATAAAGCATTTTTCAAATCACGAATAAACTTTTCTTGACGAATCGCTAATTGTGAGTTGGCTTCTTTAGACATGGTTTCGCTTCCTTCTTCAAATGCTTTAAATGTTGGAGACGTATCATCTGTACCGTTATTTAAATCATTCATGTAGGCGCTCTTTATCAAATCTAAATCAGCTTGCGCTTTGTTAATTTTATTTAGAATTATTTCTTTGAACTCTGCTAAATCAGCGTCAGAGTATCTTGTTGGTGCATCTACCATATCCTAATTATTTAGTAATTTTTATTTTTGTTTTTATCTCGTCAAATTCAATTTCTATGCCATTTTCAATCTCTTCATCAAAAACCAATTCTTCTGTTAAGGTTTCTGATTTTATATATTCTTCATTAGAGCCTACAGCTTCTTTTAAAACATCATTTTGCTGTAAGTGTACTTTTATTTTATCTGTCACTTCAAATCCAGAATCTTTTCTAATGTTCTGAATTCTGTTCACTAACTCTCTTGCTATTCCTTCTTTCTTCAATTCCGGTGAGATAACAATATCAAGCGCAACCGTGATTCCATTTGAATTAGCAACCAACCAACCTTCAATATCTTGAGATGAAATCTCAACATCTTCTAATGTTAAAGTTATGCTTTTTTCACCAATAACAACATCTATGGTACCTTCACTGTCTAGCTTGTTAATATCATCTGCCGAAAACCCTTGTATCTGCTTAGAAATCAACCCCATATCTTTACCAAATCTTGGTCCTAAAGTTTTAAAATTAGGTTTAATTTGCTTTACTAAGACACCCGAAGCATCATCCAAAAGTAGTATTTCTTTAACATTTACCTCCGCTTTTATAAGGTCAGAAACCGCCTCGATTTCAAGCCTTTGTGCTTCGTCAAGTACTGGAATCATTATCTTTTGCAAGGGTTGACGCACCTTAATCATTTCCTTTTTACGGAGTGATAAAACTAGTGATGAAATGGTCTGTGCTTTCTGCATTTTACTCTCTAACATTTTATTAACATAGTTTTCAACCGAAATTGGAAACTGGGCCAAATGTACACTGTCATACTTTTCTGATTGTGTTGTTAAAGTTAAGTCTCTGTAAAGCTTATCCATAAAGAAAGGAGCAATAGGAGCACTAAGCTTACTTACCGTCAATAAACATGTATACAGCGTTTGATAAGCCGCAATTTTGTCTTGAGCATATTCTCCTTTCCAGAAACGTCTTCTACATAAACGAACGTACCAGTTACTCAAATTTTCCTGAACAAATTCTGATATAGCGCGTGCTGCTTTTGTAGGTTCATAATCAGCATAGAAACCATCTACTTCTTTTATCAAAGTATTCAACTCAGATATAATCCACTGATCAATTTCTGGTCTTTCATTTACTGGAATTTCGGCTTCCTCGTATTTAAACCCATCTATATTAGCATACAAACTAAAGAAAGAATACGTATTGTATAAAGTCCCAAAGAACTTACGGCGCACCTCAGCAATTCCTTCTAAGTCAAACTTCAAGTTATCCCAAGGGTTTGCATTAGAGATCATATACCAACGAGTAGCATCAGGTCCATATTCTGATAAAGTTTCAAATGGGTCCGCAGCATTCCCTAGACGTTTAGACATTTTTTGTCCGTTTTTGTCTAATACTAAACCATTCGAAACCACATTTTTATAGGCGACTTTATCAAAAACCAAAGTGGCAATAGCATGCAAAGTATAAAACCATCCACGCGTTTGATCGACTCCTTCGGCAATAAAGTCTGCAGGGAAATCTTTATTCTCATCAATTTTGTCTTTGTTTTCAAAAGGGTAATGCCATTGTGCATACGGCATGGAACCAGAGTCAAACCATACATCTATCAAATCAGCTTCACGCGTCATTGGTTTTCCAGAAGGAGAAAGCAAAGTAATTTGATCAACTACATTTTTATGTAAGTCAATTAAATCATAGTTACTTTCGTCCATATTACCAATTTCAAACCCTTTGAAAGGATTTTCTTTTTGGAAACCAGCAGCGATTGATTTTTCTATTTCGTTGTATAATTCTTCAACAGAACCAATTAAAATTTCTTCTTGTTTGTCCTCCGTTCTCCAGATAGGCAATGGAATCCCCCAATATCTTGAACGCGATAAGTTCCAGTCATTGGCATTCTTTAACCAATTCCCAAAACGACCTTCTCCTGTTGCTTTTGGCTTCCAGTTGATGGTTTCGTTCAATTCAAACATTCTATCTCTAACTTCGGTGATTTTTATAAACCAAGAATCTAGTGGATAGTACAAAATAGGCTTATCTGTTCTCCAACAATGTGGGTAACTGTGCACATATTTCTCTACTTTGAAGGCTTTATTTTCTTCTTTTAACTGAATGGCAATCTCAACATCTATAGAACGTTCTGGAGCTTCACCATCATTATAATATTCGTTTTTAACATACTTACCTGAATAATCACCTAATCCCTCGATGAATTTTCCTTGTAAGTTTACCAATGGTACTGGTGTTCCATCCGCATCTAAAACTAACATTGGCGGAATTTCTGGAGTGGCTTCTTTAGCAACTTTTGCATCATCAGCACCAAAAGTGGGCGCTGTATGTACAATTCCTGTTCCATCTTCTGTGGTTACAAAATCTCCTGAAATAACTCTAAATGCATTCTCAGGGTTTTGATACGGAAGCACTAATGGCATTAATTGCTCGTATTTGATTCCAACTAAGTCCGCTCCTTTTGCTTCAGCGATTACTTGGAATGGTATTTTCTTGTCTCCTGCTTTGAAGTTCTCAAAGTCGGCTACTTCTTCACTAGCGAAAAACCCTTTCCCAAATTGTTTTCCAACTAAGTTTTTGGCTAAAACTACATTCGTTGGTAAAAAAGTATATTGGTTGAATGTTTTTACAACAACATAATCAATTTTAGGACCTACAGTCAGCGCCGTATTTGAAGGCAATGTCCAAGGAGTTGTTGTCCAAGCCAAGATAAGAATCTCGCCAATTTCTTGCCAAGCAGCTGGCAAGGTATCATTAATTGCCTTGAATTGAGCTACAACAGTCGTATCCGTTACATCTCTATAACTTCCTGGCTGGTTCACTTCGTGAGAACTCAATCCTGTTCCTGCTTTTGGAGAATACGGCTGGATTGTGTACCCTTTGTACATCAAATCTTTATTATAGATTTGTTTCAAAATCCACCAAACCGTCTCCATATATTTGGGTTTGTAAGTCACATACGGATCTTCCATATCTACCCAGTACCCCATTTTTTCGGTTAAATCATTCCATACGTCTGTATAACGCATCACGGTTTTTTTACACGCCTCGTTATATTCTTCGATAGAAATTTTCTTTCCTATATCTTCTTTTGTAATTCCGAGTTCTTTCTCAGTTCCTAATTCTACAGGCAATCCATGAGTATCCCAGCCCGCTTTACGCTTTACTTGAAACCCTTTTTGAGTTTTATATCTACAAAAAATATCTTTAATGGCACGAGCCATTACGTGATGAATTCCAGGTAATCCATTTGCAGAAGGTGGCCCTTCAAAAAATACGTATGGTGTACTTCCCTCACGGGTAGTTACACTTTTCTCAAATATGTTTTCTTTCTTCCAAAAATCAAGTACTTCTGACGCTACTGTTGGCAAGTCAAGTCCTTTGTATTCAGTAAATTTTGTGCTCATTTTATCCTTTTCTTTAATCGAAGTGCGAAAGTAAGGAATTTTGAATAATTAAACACAAATTTCACGAATTGACATGAATTTTGTTTATACACTTGGGTTAAAGTCTAAAAACTTCCTTTAATTTAAGAAAAAACTTCCTTTAATACCTCTAACGATTTTGGTCTTTTGAAACCGTCAAGATGGTAACTGTAGTATTCAATAAGTATTTTCAGCACAATTTGGCGTTCGATTATATGGAAGACTTTTTGATCGTTATCTAATCGCAAATCAATTAGTTTTTTAAACAAATTGGTTTCATGCTCTGTCAATGAACTGACCGCATGAAAAGGAGAAAAAACACCTTCGTTTACATCAAAAAAAGGCATATCTATATCAGAAATATCAGGGTAAAACCCAAGGTATTTTGTAGCTTCTAGCATTAGAATTAAATGAAAATTAGCTATTTCATCATGATGATCCAGCCAAAGCAAAGCCGCTTCCAGAAAGCTGAAAAGCGATTCGTTTTTTTCCTCTTCATGAATGGAATGGTACAATATTTCGGAAATAAAAATAACGATGGTACTTTTATAAATATCTGTATGAATGCTTGTAAATGGCGTGCTTAACTTAATTTCTTTGAAGTTTTCCAAAGTGCCTTTGTTCTTATGTACTGCTTCAATTTCTAGAATAGAAAGCGGTTGAAAATAGGCGATTTTTTGATTTGATTTTCTACCCGAAAAAGCATCCCGAACAAAATAGGATTTCAAACCATGCGATTGCGTAAAGCATTTCACAATCAAGCTTTTTTCTTGAAATTTTATCGACGAAATGACAATGGCTTTGGTTTTTACGAGCATTATTTTTGTTTAAAGTTTAAAGTTTAAAGTTTGGGATTGTAGTTAATGACCAAAATGTAAACTAAAAACTAATTATCTGATTATCATTACTTTCTTAACTTTGGTTTCTACCCCGTCTTGTGCCGAAATAAAAATCATATACACACCCGAAGCTACTTTATATTTTCCAAATGCAGTGGTATCCCATTCAATCGTACCCCCTTCTGAAGTAGTTTCATAAACAAGATTGCCTTCTATATCAGTGATTTTAATATTTGCTTTATTAAGCAAACCTGCAATTTTTACTGTTCCTTGATATTCTGGCCGAACTGGATTGGGGTACACATACGCTTGTGTCAAATCTTCATTTGCAGCAGTAGAAACTCCTTTAAAAGAAACCAATCCTTTGGCTGTAGCTATAAAAACTTCACCTGTTGCACTATTTATATCAATATCATTAATCACATTGCTTGGTAATGGTGAGTTGTTTATGGTAAAATGATATTTGGTTTCTTGACCATTTGGCGACACCATAAACACACCCGAATCTGCAGTTCCTATCCATTTATTATTAGCGCCATCTACTACAATATCAGTTATAAACTGCTCATACAACAATTCTTGAGCAAGGTTATTATCCAATATAATAATGGAATTGGTTGTCAATTGATTGTCGGTTTGAAAATTACCTACATTAGATAATACCCGAAGTCCTTTTGTCGTTCCTATCCAAAGTTGGTTTCTATTGTCAACGGCTACAGCTCGCACATCCGAAATGGGCAAATTACCCGTATCTGGTCCAAAAGTAATTTTCTTAAATGTATTATTACTTTCATTAAATGCTATAACTCCATCTCGATTTGTCGTCATCCATTTTGTTCCATTGCGATCAATCACCATTCTACCAAAACTATTGTCTTGACTAGCATCTAAAATATTATCCATTGAAAAGCTTTGCCATTGCCCATTGGTTCCTAAAACTTTTAAACCGTTTTTAACCCTACTGTTAGTAACCCATAGATTACCTGATTTATCAAAAGCTGCTCCATTAATTCTAACATCAAAATAATTAGCTCCAGCAAAGGTTAATGTTTCTAAACCACTATTCGTTTGGTTATATAAAAAAGTAGGCACATCATTTTCAATTTTCAACAATCCCGAAAAGAAAGAACTAGCGAACACATCATTTTCATTACTTGGATTAATAGTCACCCTGCTTATTGATTTTGCTCCCAATACGGCATCATACGGAATATTTAACCAACCCGAGGACGAAAATTTACTCACTCCATAATTGTCTAATGGATACGGATTATAATCTACCGTATAATCCCCATATACAGCCCAAAAAAGATTTGGAGTTGCTTGAAGTGAAAAAATACTATTCCGTAGTGGCCCCATTGGTGTTATATTCTCAAAATCAGTAGCTGTAATTACTGTTGTATACAATCCATTTTGTTTTGTTCCAATATAAATTACATCCTCGATACTGGTAGCGCAACTAAAAATAGGGCTAGTACCCGGAATTTGATTGCTATTGATTTGACGTACTAGTACTAACTGTTTATTATAAATAAATATGCTATTGCTTGTGGTTACAATTAGATAAGAATCATTTGCCCTCATATCTAAAACAGGTTGAGAAAGAGCAATAAAACTTACAAAAGAATTGGTACTTGAATTGTATTTATGAATATCCCCTGAAGAATTTATAGCGATTAACTCCGTGTCAAAAGTTTCAATACTTGTCCAATTCCCCCCAGCTACTTGTTGCCATTGTGCATAATCATTCAAATTCTTATTAGCAATTAAGGCTCTTCGAATCCCACTATTTGTAGACGCATAGATAAACCCATTGTAAATTGCAGTTTGTGAAACAATTATTTCGGCACCATTATCTCCAATAAAATAAGTATCTCCAAAAAGCATCGTTTCTAAATTAAATTGTACGATTCCAAAATCACAAGAAACATAAACAACCCCTTCATACTCCATAAAATGATTGACTCTTTTCGTGCTGGCAGGAAGTTGCTTGTTAATAATATCAACCACATTTAACATGCTCCCATCGGCTTCGTTAATTACAATGAGTAAACCGTTTTCATAACCTACAATTGATTTATTGAATTGTGAACTATAATACAGTGCGCTTATGGTTTGACCCGAGAGTCCGTCGACAGTGTTTGTAGTTTTAATTAAGTTCGTGCTAGTATTTCTGGAAAAAAGTGCATTTTCAGAAGCGGCAAAAATAGTATTTGAAGAAGCCGATACATCTTTAATTTCATTGTATGAAAAATAGCCCTGCCATGACAAATTGTTTTGAGCAAATGTCATTTGCATTAGCAAGAGTAACAGCAATAGTAAAACGTTTTTTTTCATTCTTTGGATTGCAATTGATTCACAAATATAGCACAAACGAAAGTATTCGTTTTTTGTTGGGATCAAAAAAAAAGCCTTCCAACCAAAATTTGGCTAGAAGGCTTTAATCTATTATTTGAAAAAGACTTAAACCACCCCTTGAGCTAGCATAGCATCAGCTACTTTTACAAATCCAGCAATGTTTGCTCCTTTTACATAGTCAACATATCCATTACCATCAGAACCATACTTAACGCATGAAGCATGAATATTTAACATAATCCCTTTTAGTTTATCATCTACTTCTTCAGAACTCCAGCTCAATCTCAATGAATTTTGAGACATTTCTAAACCTGAAGTAGCTACTCCACCAGCATTAGACGCTTTTCCTGGAGCAAATAACAATTTAGCTTTTTGGATTACGTGAACTGCTTCTGGTGTTGTTGGCATATTAGCCCCTTCAGCTACACAAAGACATCCGTTTGCAACAAGTGTTTTTGCTTCGTCTTCGTTTAACTCATTTTGAGTAGCACATGGTAAAGCAATATCACATTTTACTTCCCATGGGCGTTTCCCTGCGAAATATTTAGCTTTTGGATATTTAGCAACATAGTCACTAATTCTACCTCTTAATTCATTTTTAATCTCCATTACATAGGCTAATTTCTCTGCATCGATACCATCAGCATCGTAAATATATCCAGCAGAGTCTGACATAGTCACCACTTTACCACCTAATTGAGTTGCTTTTTCAGTAGCATATTGCGCCACGTTTCCAGAACCAGAAACAACAACTGTTTTACCTGCAAAACTATTTCCTTTTGTTTCTAACATACTTTGAGCAAAATAAACTGCTCCGTATCCAGTTGCTTCAGGTCTAATTAAAGAACCTCCAAAAGAAATTCCTTTTCCAGTTAAAACACCCGTAAATTCATTTCTTAGTCTTTTATATTGACCAAATAAATAACCTACTTCTCTTCCTCCAACTCCAATATCTCCCGCAGGAACATCCGTGTTAGCACCAATATGTTTAGATAATTCCGTCATGAAGCTTTGACAAAAACGCATTACTTCATTATCTGATTTTCCTTTTGGATCAAAATCTGCTCCACCTTTTCCTCCACCCATTGGCAAAGTAGTTAAGCTATTTTTAAATGTTTGTTCGAAAGCTAAAAATTTTAAAATACTTAAATTTACTGAAGGGTGAAAACGCAGTCCACCTTTATACGGTCCGATAGCTGAATTCATTTGAATACGGTATCCTCTATTTACTTGAGTAGCGCCTTTATCATCAATCCAAGCTACACGAAACATAATGATACGATCAGATTCGACCATTCTTTCCAAAAGCATTTTGTTTTGGTATTTTTTATTTTCTTCGATAAAAGGAATCACAGTTTCAGCAACTTCCAAAACTGCTTGCAAGAATTCCGGTTCGTTTGGGTTTTTTTTAGTAACCTCTTCAATAAAAGTAGAAATACTTTGTGACATGATTATTAGATTATTAACGTTTAAGAAAACGTTTTCGTTAGAGTGTACAAATATACATTTAATGCGACTATTTCAAATTAATTATTAAGTATGTTTTATCGATTTATCTTTTTATTAATCATTCTTGAAGAATTCAGCTTTTGAAGTTGTAGTTTAAACGAAAACGTTGCTTTTTTCTTAGCCATTTTAGGAATTTAATTACTTATTTTTAATTTTAATTTCAAAGGTTGAATGATGTTTTTTATATATTTGTCAAGACTTGAAATTTTAACTAAAAAATGCTTAAACAAATAACCTTAACTCTATTGATTTTATTGGGCTTTTCAAACAGCTCAAATGCTCAATTTGGCTTTTCGCATGAAGTAGGAGTTATAGCTGGTCCAGTAGCTTTTCAATCTGACTACGGGGAACGTTATAATTTAACTACAAATGCTGGAAATACGGGTTTGGGTATAGGTATTATTCATTATATCAACTTTTCTTACAAGGCATCTTGTAACTGTTATACTCCCGAAACCTATTTTAACGATCATTTCAAGCTTAGGAGTGAATTGTCATACAATAAAACCGAGTTAAAACATTTTGGAGAATGGGTAAGCCCTGACAGAACTTCACTTGGTGCTGATCAATTAAGAGCAATGAGAGGTAGCACCGCTGTAACAAACATTGGTATGCAACTGGAATATTTCCCTTTTAGTATTCGAGATTTCACTTCTAGAATAGGTAGTCTAGGTCCATTTATAAGTCTTGGAGGTCAATTCAGTTATTACAATGCTACGGCCTCTTCCACATTAGGTCCTTTAGGAACACCATTAACTACTTTCCCTAAATACTTAACTCCTACTGACAATCGTCCCTATGGGTTTTCAAATGAAGGAGGTACAGTTTGGTCAGTAGTTTCAAGTGTAGGAACACGATATAAATTAACTCCTTTACGTGATTTAATGATTGACTTACGATTTCAATATTATTTTTCTAACTGGGTAGATGGTTTAAATCCAAACCCTGCTATTTATAAAGAAAACAAAGCTAATGACTGGTTAGTATGGCTTAATGTGGGTTATATATATTACTTACAATAGACCACAACAATAGCAATAAATAAAAATAGGCTGTCCTCAAAAAGGGCAGCCTATTTTTATAAGTATATTTTCTACCTATATTATTTTGTTTTGCTGTTTAATAAAGCATTAATCAATCACCATTTCAGGAATATCTCCTTCAATAATAAGTTCCGCTTCTGTGGAAGCAATAATATATTCTACTGTAACACCTGGAGCACGTTCTAGTAATTTAAATCCTTTTGGGGTTATTTCAAGCACGGCTAATTCAGTAACTACTTTTTTCACACAACCTACACCAGTTAGGGGTAAGCTGCATTTTTTAAGAATTTTAGATTCTCCTTTTTTATTTACGTGCATCATCGCCACAACAATATTCTCTGCCGAAGCGACTAAATCCATTGCGCCACCCATTCCTTTTACCATTTTGCCAGGGATTTTCCAGTTGGCAATATCCCCATTTTCAGCTACTTCCATTGCACCAAGAATGGTTAAATCTACTTTTTGAGAACGAATCATTCCAAAACTCAAAGCGGAATCAAAGAAAGAAGCTCCTGGTAAAGTCGTTATGGTTTGTTTTCCTGCATTAATTATATCAGCATCTTCTTCTCCTTCAAAAGGAAAAGGGCCCATACCAAGAACGCCGTTTTCACTTTGAAATTCAACAGCAATATCATTACGAACATAGTTAGCTACCAATGTAGGAATTCCGATTCCTAAGTTTACGTAATAGCCGTCTTTTACTTCTTTGGCTATTCGTTTTGCGATTTCTTCTTTTCCTAACATATACTTTATATTTAAACCATTAAGGAATTAAGGATAATTAAGTGTTTTATATAAAAGTAATCACCATGAATTTTGGGATTACAGAATCTATTATTTTTGTCTAACAGTTCTTTGTTCAATTCTTTTTTCGAATTTTTCACCTTGAAAGATGCGTTGTACCATGATTCCTGGAATATGAATTTCATTTGGGTCTAATGAACCCACTGGTAAAAGTTCTTCTACTTCGGCAACAGTAATTTTTGCACCACCAGCCATACAGGCATTAAAGTTACGAGCGGTTCCTTTAAAAATTAAATTCCCTGCTTCGTCTCCTTTCCATGCTTTTACGATGGCAAAATCAGCTTTGTAGGCTAATTCCATAATGTGCATTTTTCCATTAAATTCACGCACTTCTTTCCCTTCGGCTACTTCAGTTCCGTATCCTGCAGGGGTAAAAAAGGCAGGAATACCCGCTTGTGCTGCACGGCATTTTTCGGCTAAAGTTCCTTGAGGAGTTAACTCTACGTCCAATTCTCCAGAGAGCATTTGGCGCTCAAATTCGGCATTTTCTCCTACATAAGAAGAAATCATTTTCTTGATTTGGCGCTTTTGCAAAAGCAATCCAAGTCCAAAATCATCAACCCCAGCATTATTAGAAATACAGGTAAGTTCTTTGGTTTCTTTTATAACAAGCTCGGCAATTGAATTTTCCGGAATTCCACACAAGCCAAAACCACCTAGCATAATGGTCATTCCATCTTGCACTCCTTTCAGTGCGTCTTGAACTGTATTTACTTTTTTATTAATCATATATTTTGGTTCTAATGATGTAATTAATAGTATAATCTCTAGCCCAGATCAAAGCGGCATCCTTTATGGCTGGTGTTCAGCCACAAAGATAAAGCGTAGAGCTGGAAATGGCTTCTAAAAAAATTTAAAATTCAAATTCATCTGTGTTTTGAACAGCTGTAGAATCTTTTACTTTTGGAGCCGAATAACAATCTACTTTTATAGACAGGTTTGCGGGTCTTTCAAATTCTTCTTTGGATACTTTAAGCTCCGAATCAGCATAACACAATTTCATGAAATAGGCCCAAACTGGTAAAGCTGCAGTGGCACCTTGACCATACGTAATGCTTTTAAAACGTGCAGAACGATCTTCGCAACCTACCCAAACACCCGTTACTAAATTAGGAACCATTCCCATGAACCAACCATCGGATTGATTTTGTGTGGTACCCGTTTTACCAGCAATAGGGTTTGTAAATTTATAAGGATATCCTGTGATTCTATTGTAACCATAACCACCACCTTCAGTTCTTAATCTGTTTCCAGATCCCCCTTCGGTAACTCCTTCTAATAATTTAATAATAGCAAAAGCGATGTCTTTATTTAAAACATCATGTGATTCTGGAATAGGCTCATAAATAATAACACCACTTTTATCTTCGATTCGTGTTAAAAACTGTGGTTTAGTATACACTCCTTGATTAGCAAATGTACTGTAGGCAGCTACCATGTCTTCCACTGTAATATCTACAGCTCCTAAGGCTATAGAAGGTTGCAAAGGAATTTCGGATTTTATACCTAATTTATGTGTCAATTTAACGACAGCTTCTGGCCCTACTTTATCCATTAATTTCGCCGAAATGGTATTGACAGAATTGGCTAATGCTTTTTTCAGCGTAATCATTCCTCTGTATTTATTGTCAGAGTTTTTAGGTGTCCAAGCAGCAGTAACATGGTGACGACCAACTGGAATTGTAAATGGTGCATCGATGATAGAATCACAAGGAGACATATTTAATTGCTCGATTGCAGTAGCATAAACAAAAGGTTTAAATGTTGAACCTACTTGTCTAGCTCCTTGCCCTACGTGATCGTATTGAAAATACTTGTAATTGATTCCTCCAACCCACGCTTTTATATTCCCTGTTTGTGGTTCCATTGCCATCAAACCAGATTGTAAAAAATGTTTGTAATAACGAATAGAATCTATTGGAGTCATGATGGTATCTTTTTCTCCTTTCCAGGTGAAAACTGTCATTTTTGTTTTGACTTTAAAAGACGCGATTATTTCCTCGTCACTTTTATCTAATGATTTTAAAACGGACCATCTGTTAGACGACTTCATGGCTTGGTTTAAAATACGTTGGGTTTCGGCATCAGAAATATTTACAAACGGAGCGTTTTTATTGGTTTTAGCCTGAATAAAAAACTCTTGTTGTAAGTTGGCCATATGAGCAGCAACAGCTTCTTCAGCATGCAATTGCATTCTGGAATCAATAGTCGTATATATTTTTAAACCGTCTTTGTAGATGTCGTAATCTGATCCATCTGGTTTTTTATTTTCATCAACCCATTTTTTCATGTAATCACGTAAGTATTCTCTAAAATAAGTTGCAGTCCCTTCCCTATGGCTTTCTAATTTAAAATGTAAAGTGATGGGCATTGCTTGCATTTTTACTTTTTGGTCTTCCGTTATCATATGCGCTTTTTCCATTTGAGAAAGCACTACATTTCTACGGTTTTTCACCCCTTGTGGGTTTCTTACCGGATTGTATAATCCTGAATTTTTGAACATCCCAACCAAAATTGCTGATTCATCAGTCGTTAGATTCTTTGGTTCTTTTGAGAAATAGGTTTGTGCAGCAGAACTCACCCCAACGGAATAATTACCAAAATCGTATACGTTGCAATACATGGCAAGAATCTCGTTTTTAGTATATTGTCTTTCTAATCGGATGGCGATAATCCATTCTTTAACTTTTTGCACAATTCTAAACGGCAAAAATTTAGACCCTTCACCGTGAAATAATTGTTTGGCTAGTTGTTGTGTCAAGGTACTTGCCCCACCGCTAGTTCCAAGACTTGCAATGGCTCTTAATGTTCCTCTTCCGTCAATCCCAGAATGCTCATAAAAACGTTCGTCTTCAGTTGCAACCAAAGCATCAACTAGATTTTTAGGTAAATCAGAATATTTTAATTGCGAACGGTTTTTCTGAAAATATTTTCCTAAAACAACCCCATCAGAAGAGATTATTTCTGTAGCTAAATTAGAATCGGGATTTTCTAGATCTTCAAAGGACGGCATAGAGCCAAAAATTCCCCAAGAAGCAAACAAGAAAAAAAGAACAACAGCTCCCATTCCGTAAAAGAAAAACCTCCAAAATGTTTTAGTATAATACTTGAAATCTTTATCTACAGTATTACCTTTATTATTGTTTTTATTAGCAGCCATATATCTATTCTATTCTTTTTTTTCTATTCTTAAACCTACTTCTGTTATTCCTTCCAGGCTTTCAACTCCAGGAACTTTCCCTGTTTCCCGTACCACCTGTTTGATATTGACTTTGTACTTTCCTCTGAAACGTACATTTTCTTTGTAAAACAATTTGCTTTCCTTAATATCCGTGAAACCATCCCCAAGTAATGTTCCATCGGGATCAGCCATTTGGTACTCTAAAGTATCTACTTTCGTGTAGCCATTTGGTTTTTCTAAGGTCACAATCAAAAAAAGATTGTTGTATTTATAATTGTTATTGTCTCTCAAGTTTATAAACAAATCATATCTTTTCGTAGAATCTAATTCCGGTAAATTAAAAGATACAATACTGTCTTTATGCCAGGCACTTCCAACGGATTTATACTCATCAAAAGCTCTTTTTTTATCACATGAAAAAAAGACTGCCGTAATCAAAAGCAATAAAAAGCTATTTCTTAGACTCATTTTTAGTAATAATTATTGGTTTTCTTGCTGGTGCAGGCTCTGTTCCAGTTGGCGTTTTTTGATTTGGATTTCCTTGTTTTTTATGTACCGGTTTTTTATTATTAGGAACAATTGCATTTTCCCCACCTTTTTTAGGAGCCGCAGTGATAACATTTTCACCTACTTTCTTCGGTTTTTTGTTCGGTCTTTTGCTTTTCTTAGGTTGGTCAAAACGAGTTAAACTCTCTTGTCCCATCGCATTATTAAAGTCTTTTTCTGTTTCTTGAATAATTTCAATAGCAAAATCTTCTAGTGATGAAACTTTGTTTTTCAGCTTATTCTCTGCAATGATTTCTTTGACTTTTTCGATTTTTAATACGTGCCAGTTTGCAAAGTTATTGGTGTAAGCAAACCACATTAAGCCCTTAAAAATATCTTGTTTTTGACAGATAGCATCTCCTTTTTCAGTAACTAACTTCGTTTCAAAATCAGGAAACCCTTTCAACGCATCCATGTAAGTGTCTAACTCATAGTTGAGACAACATTTCAATTTTCCGCATTGACCAGCTAGTTTTTGTGGATTTAAAGACAGTTGTTGGTACCGTGCCGCAGAAGTATTTACACTTCTAAAATCCGTCAACCAAGTAGAACAACACAATTCTCTACCACAAGATCCAATACCACCTAAACGAGCTGCTTCCTGGCGGAAACCTACTTGTTTCATCTCTACTCTAGTGCTAAATTCTTTGGCAAAATCTTTAATCAAAAGTCTAAAATCGACTCTATCATTGGCCGTATAATAAAAAGTAGCCTTAGATCCATCTCCCTGAAATTCAATATCAGATATTTTCATTTCTAGTTTTTGGGCTATAGCCAATTCACGTGCTCGAACTTTCATAGGTTCTTCACGTTCGCGTGCAGCAGACCAAATATCAATATCTTTTTGAGATGCTTTTCTATAGATTTTTGGGATTTCATTACCGTTGTAATTCGCTCCTTTTTTCTTCATTTGGATTTTAACCAACTCTCCCGTCAAAGTAACAATTCCGATATCATGACCTGGAGAAGCGACCGTAGCCACAATGTCTCCCATCGATAAAGTTAATTTTTCCGTATTGCGGTAAAATTCTTTACGTCCATTCTTAAATCGAACTTCAACACAGTCAAAAGGCGCTTCCCCATTAGGTAAACTCATATTAGAAAGCCAATCGAAAACAGTTAATTTATTGCAGCTATCGGTGCCGCAAGTCCCATTATTTTTACAACCCTTAGGTGAACCACCATCAGAAGTTGAACAACTTGTACATGCCATAATTTTATATATAGTGTTGTGATAAACACAACTTATGTTCTTAAAACGATTAATTCGTAAAGATAGTATTTTTTAAGCGTAAGATGCAAAAGTTACAACTGACAAAGAATTAAAGTTTTATTAAAAAAAAAGACCTTTTCCATCTATTTGGAAAAGGTCTTAATGAATTTTTAAGAAATAGGGGGTTAGTCTATAATTTTATATAATTTATCTGACAAACGAATTCGGAAAGAAAGCTTAAAAGTACATGTATCTCCCACAACCGCTTTTTCAGCAACTTTATCATTTACAAGCATTTCAGATATTACTACTTTTTGTTCTCCAGTAGTTTCTCCTTTAATCAGCATTGTATCTCCAATTTTTATTTCATTTTCTTCAATCAAGAATTGACCAATGCTTGGTTTTGGATAAAAATGAGTTCCTTTCCCAATGTATTGTTTTTTAATTTTTGGCGTTTTTTTAGCCAATGCTTTCGATTTTGTCAAATCGGCAAGATTAGGAACTGCGGCCAAAGGGTCTTGATTGGCTTCTCTATTTTTAAAAGTCAACACATCTGATTTTCCTTTTTTGAAAATCTTATTGCCGTTTTTTATTCCTCTTCTAATTGCTTTTTGCTCTTCTTCAGGTAAATGAATCACATCCACACATTCGGCGGAACAACAACCCTCCATGGCTTGCGCACATTCTTCACATTGAATAAACAATAAATGACACCCTTCATTGACACAATTGGTATGCACATCACAAGGTTTTCCACATTGGTGGCATTGTGAAACGATATCGTCAGTGATTCTTTCGCCTAAGCGGTGATCAAATACAAAGTTTTTACCAATGAATTTACTCTCTAGATTTTCTTCTTTAATTTGTTTGGCATAATTAATTATACCTCCTTCTAACTGGTATACGTTTTTAAACCCTTGATGTTTAAAATAAGCCGAAGCTTTCTCGCAACGGATTCCTCCAGTGCAGTACATTACTAGGTTTTTATCTTCTTTAAAATCTTGCAATTGTTCATTAATGATAGGCAATGACTCTCTAAAAGTATCCACATCTGGTGTAATAGCGCCTTTAAAATACCCAATTTCACTTTCGTAATGATTTCTAAAATCAACCACAATTGTATTTGGATCGTCTAAAATAGTATTGAATTCTTTGGCTTTTAAATGCACTCCAATGTTGGTAACATCAAAAGTTTCATCGTTTAATCCGTCAGCAACAATTTTGTCACGTACTTTTACTGTTAACTTCAAGAAAGAGTGATCGTCATGCTCCACGGCAATATTCAAGCGCATTCCTTTCATAAAATCATATTCTTCTATAGTGTCTTTGAATGCATAGAAATTATCTGCCGGAAGTGATAGCTGAGCGTTAATTCCTTCTTTGGCCACATAAATACGACCAAGAACCACAAGTGGGTCCCAAGCGCGGAATAAATCGTTACGGAATTGTGTTGGATCTTGAATTTGCGCATAAGCATAGAAAGACAAAGTAAGTCTTTGTTTTCCGGCATCATCAATCATGATGGCTCTTTCTTCTGCGCTTAAAGTGTTATACAGTTGCATGCTATAAACGGTTTAAGTGTGAAAAATTATTTTTGCAAAAGTAGGGAAAAGTTAGAGAGTTTCAAAGTTGCAGAGAAATAGAGTTACAGAGATGCAGAGAATCAAAGTTTAGGCTTTTTATATCGCTTTTCGTCACTATAATATGTTACCACTTCAAGTGAAGCAATCTGGGTTGACAATGAGTTCTGAATTGCAATTATTCAATTTTGACAAAGGAAATGGCACATTTTAGTAGGAGGTCTATTTGTAAGAAGAGGAGGACTTCAATTGTAAAAACTGTTGATTCTTTTATTGATTTGTAGTTGTTTTTAGTTTTACCCAAAATAAAAATGTTTATTAGCTTAAATATCAAACCATAAACCAATACCAACTAACTAAACCAAAAAACCATGAAAAACTTTATCCTTATTATTTTGGTACTTTTAAGTTCCGCCACCGTGTTTTCTCAGGAAAACAAAAACGATTTTGGAGGTTTAAAAAAGAATGCTATATCCTTTACAATTTTAGGAACAACCCCTGTAATTGGGTTGACTTATGAACGAATTGTCTCGAACTATGTGAGTTTAGAAATTGGAGTTGGACTACCAAGTGTAGGTATTGGAGCCAAAGTTTTTTTTAGTAAAATCCAAGAGCAAAAAATGATGTTTAATACTGGATTAACAGCAACTTATGTTGATTTTGGAAATGGTTATTTACTTAACGGTAATGCTGTAGTTATTTATTTACCCATCGGACTTAGTTATTACGGATTGAAAGGTTTTAATTTTGGAGTAGATGTTGGACCTGGGTTAGACACTGGTAATGAAGACGGAACTATTCTAATTCCTTATGCTGGTCTTAAACTAGGAAAACGATTTTAATTGAGATAATTTGGTTTTTAGAGCTATTTTAATTAATCAGTTCACTCTTGCCAGCGGTACACTATATCCTATTCTGGTGAACACTGCCAAAATAGGATATAGTGTACCGCTGGAAATAGCTCCAAATAAAAAACCGCAGCCCACACATTTAAAATGGGTGAAGCTGCGGTTAAAACCTTTGCGAACTTAGCGCAATACTTTGTGTTCTTCGCGGTTAAATACTAGCAATATTCGTTAAAAGCATCTTGTAAGTTCTCAGCAATCATTTCAGCTGGGCGACCTTCAATGTGGTGACGCTCTAACATGTGAACCAATTCTCCGTTTTTGAACAACGCCATACATGGTGATGATGGAGGAAAAGGAAACATGTGTTGTCTTGCTGCATCTACTGCTTCTTTGTCAACTCCTGCAAAAACCGTGATTAAATGATCTGGTTTTTTAGCTCCTTCTAAACTCATTTTTGCTCCTGGACGTGCGTTTCTTGCTGCACAACCACAAACTGAATTCACAACTACTAGTGTTGTTCCTTCGGCTTTTATTGCATTGTCTACCGCATCTGCACTATGTAAATCTTGAAAACCTGCTACTGTCAATTCAGCTTGCATTGGTTTTACCATTTCTTCTGGATACATATCTTTGTATTTTAAATATTAATGTTTGAATAGGCAAAGTTACGAAGTTTAAAAAGAACTCCATTATTTGCTTTATAAAGTTTTGTTATTGTTTGATAGCCATTTGATTTTTCTGGAATAAATAACGAACAGATCGCATTAAAGCCATGACAAAAGGCATTTTAGGGCATTTTAAAATTACTTTTATATCCTCATAAAGCGATGTTTCTTCGTCTAAGAATTTAAAAATCAAAACGGGACTCCCCTTTTTAAACATTGAAGAGAATATACTTGCTCCCAGTTCGTTTTTTCGATCCAGAATATCCAACAAAAGCAAGTCGTAAAACCAAAATTTAGTTTGTTTATGGAATTTCCTGAAGTCCTTTTCTTTTTGTAAAAAAGTGATTAAGGCAGTCGATTTTTTATCAGAATTCTTGAAGGTATAACCCGTACTGGCTTTGGTCCATCCGCCGGCGGTTCCAATGTTGAGGACGCGTTGGGTGTTTTTTTTCCAAAAAGGATAGCAGGTCATCGGGATGCTACCTTGTTCTTTTTCGATGATTTCATAATCCGTGATACCGAGTTTTGTAATGTAGTTTTGAATTTCATCTTCGTACTCGCTTTTGGCTAATAAATCATGTGAAAACAAGGTGTATTCCAGCAACGCTTCGGTTGTGGAAGTAGGCAAAACATACATAAAACGTGTATTCCCTTTTTGTTCTACCGAAAAATCCATGAAAGTCGCTTGCACTGGATTGAAAGCCGCTTCTTTACTTTTTATAAACCAACCAATAAAATGCTGTTGCAAAACGGGATATTTAGTTTGGCTTTCGACGGCAAACTTTCTATAAATACTATTAAACAGTTTATCGCCAGTAAAATTTTTGGTTTCGGTAGCAACGTAAACATGCGTTTGGAGTTCGTTGATATCGGTCACTTTTTCGTTAAGGAAGTCGATATTTTTTTGTTTCGAAATCAAATCAAATACTTGATTGTAAAAATCCAATCCCTTTACTCTATTGTATTGATACGGCTTTAATTCTATATCTCTACTGAATTTTTCATTGGCAAATAAAGCCAAATCCCATTTTTTAGTAATTGATTGTTCCCAAGTTGATTGCTCTACTTGCCAGAAACACCAAGTTCTATCATTGGTTTTCTTGGTATTTTCATCGATAAGCAAAATGGATTTTTCCCTATAATTACCTGATTGAATCATTTTATAAACAGTCATCAATGCTGCTAAACCTGTGCCTGTAAAAATGTAATCGTAGTTTTTCATTTAAAGTGGTGTCCAATTTTTATCAAAAATAGACAATTAAAATTAGATTTTAAATCGGAATGAATAGCCCAAAGACAAGAAATAATCGGGTGAAATTTTAGATAATCCCAGTCCACCTGAAATGTCTAATTGATGATTTGGGTTGAATAAGTAAGTGAAACCAGCGTCAAAGCGATGATCTGGTTTTTCAATTTGAGGGATAAAACCATAGAGTTCTACATATCCACCTAATTTCTCCGTAATCGAATACCCTGTTGTCAAGGTATAAACAAAAGTAGGTTCGGTCGTTTCCCCATTCCATTCGGCACCCAAGTTGTAACTCAATGCTTGTTTATCACTAATGGTATGTTGCATGGTAAAGCGAAATTCAGGAGTATAATATTTTTGTTTGTATGGATTTGACGCCAATTTTGGAATTGTAATATGTCCAATAAACGAGGTAGTGGGAATGATTCCTTTTTCGTCAATCAGTTTTGTTTTAAAACCCAATAAAATAGGATTTATACCTGTTGTAGTTGCATAATCTGTTTGGTTGCGATTGTGCTCCACTATCATTCGCAGCTCCGTATTGGGTGTGATTCCATAACGAACTAATACGGCTGCTGCCTGAATTTCATTTGCATTTTGTTTTGTTTTTTCAAATGAAAATCCATTTTCTAATTGCAAATAACCCACAGGAGTAATAAAAGGACATTCGGTTTGATCCGGCCTGTCAGTTTGTATGGAAGGCATATTTTGTGCAAATCCAACATTGTATAACAAAATGATTACTATAATAGAAAGGTATGATTTTTTCATTTTTTCAATAGCTTAAATAAATATTTAGACAAAACTAAAATAAATATTTGATAAAACAAAAAAACATAATTATATTTGCATCAAACAGTTATAAAATGGGTAAGTCGTTAGAAGAAGTAAACCAATCGGTTTCCACTCAAAATAAGAAATCAGTTTTCCGAAAAATATTAGCCTTTTTTGGTCCTGCCTACTTAATAAGCGTAGGATATATGGATCCTGGAAACTGGGCAACGGACCTTGCTGGAGGAAGTCAATTTGGCTATTCTTTGCTTTGGGTTTTATTGATGAGTAACATCATGGCGTTGCTTTTGCAAAGTTTAAGCGCGCGACTGGGTATTGTAACCCAACGTGATTTAGCACAGGCTTCTCGTGAAACATACTCCCCGTTTATTAACTACATTCTTTATTTCTTAGCTGAAATTGCTATTGCCGCCTGTGACTTGGCAGAAGTTTTAGGAATGGCCATTGGTATTAATTTACTATTCGACATTCCGCTGATTGAAGGCGTAATGATTACCGTTTTAGATACTTTTTTGTTATTATTTCTAATCAACAAAGGCATCCGAAAAATGGAAGCGTTCATTATCGCTTTGGTATTGGTCATTGGGGTTTCGTTCATATTCGAAATGATTTTTGCACAACCAGAAATGGATAAGGTACTTCTAGGTTTAATCCCTTCCATGCCTAATGAAACGGCTTTATATATTGCTATCGGGATTATTGGGGCGACAGTTATGCCACATAATTTATATTTACATTCCTCATTAGTACAAACCAGAAAATTTGATCGAACTACTGAAGGCATCAAGCAAGCCTTAAAATACAATTTCATCGATTCAACCATTGCCTTAAACCTTGCTTTTTTTGTCAACGCCGCCATTTTAATTTTGGCTGCAGCCACATTTTACAAAATAGGAATGCATGAAGTAGCCGAAATTCAAGATGCGCATCGCTTTTTGCAACCACTTCTAGGAACTAAATGGGCACCCATTTTATTTGCCGTTGCACTTATCGCTGCTGGACAAAGCTCCACAGTTACAGGAACATTAGCAGGACAAATCATCATGGAAGGCTATTTGAATTTAAGAATCCAGCCGTGGGTACGTAGAATTATTACTCGATTAATTGCGATAGTTCCAGCCGTTATTGTCATTTCTATTTTTGGTGAAGGTGTAACCGGAAAATTGCTGATTTTTAGTCAGGTGATCTTGAGTTTACAATTGGGTTTTGCCATCATTCCTTTAATCCATTTTGTAAGTGACAAATCAAAAATGAAAGGGTTTCACATTGGAATATGGACCCAAATTGCCTCTTGGATCGTAGCCTCAATTATCGTGGTGCTGAACGCAAAATTAGTTTTGGATGAAATAAGTGGCTGGCTTGAAACTTCAGATAACCCAATGATATTGTGGTTAACAGTAGTTCCATTAGCAATAAGTTTCTTAATTTTGTTGCTGTTCATTGTGTTTAAACCTTTAATTACCAAATCCAAAACTGCATTCCACAATCATTCTCCGCACAACTTAAAACTCCGTTTTTCTAAATCAGAAACGTATGATAAAAAGAATATTGCTGTTTCAGTAGATTTCTCGAGTGCCGATGAAGTGGCTTTAAATAGTGCTTTTGAATTAGGCGGAATTGCGGCCAACTATACATTAATTCATGTTGTTGAAACCGTTGGAGCGCTCATTTATGGAGAACATATTGACGATCACGAAACTTTGGTAGATGAAAAATTATTGAAAGAATACCAAGAAATGCTATCTGAAAAAGGATTCAAAGTCAGTATTCTGTTGGGCTTTGGTAAACCAAACAAAGTGATACCAGAAATCATTAATAAAGGAAATTTTGACGTTTTGGTGATGGGAACGCATGGACACACAGGATTCAAAGATTTGATTTTTGGAACTACAGTCGATAAATTGAGACATAAAATTTCCATTCCTTTATATATCGTTAAAAATTAATATTCATAGGAGCTCATTCCCGCTATTCGCTTTATCTTTATCTTTTTTAAAGAAAAAAAGATAAAGGATGTCGCTGCTATCGGGGCTAAAAAAAAACAACAATGACACTTTCAGAAGAAAATTACCTAAAAGCCATATACCATCTTACCGTAGTTTCAAATGCTGATGTGAGTACTAATGCCATTGCGGAAATGATGGAAACCAAAGCCTCATCAGTTACGGATATGCTTAAAAAATTGGCTGAAAAAGACTTGGTTAATTATAAAAAATACCAAGGCGTTTCCCTAACAGAACCAGGTAAACTAGCTGCCAAAATGATTGTGAGAAAGCACCGCCTTTGGGAAGTTTTCTTGGTAGATAAATTGGATTTTTCATGGGATGAAGTGCATGATATTGCCGAACAATTAGAACACATCAAATCAGAGAAACTCATCAATAAACTAGATGATTTTCTAGGTAACCCCACCGAAGATCCACATGGAGATCCGATACCAAATGCGCAAGGGGAAATATTCAAAATCGAAAAACAATTACTTTCAGAACTTTTGGTAAATCAAAAAGGAATGTGTGTTGGTGTTAAAGACACCTCATCTGAGTTTTTAAAATATCTGGACAAGCAAGAAATTGCTTTGGGTTCTAAAATTGAAATTTTAAGTAAAGAGACTTTTGATTTATCACTAAAAATAAAAGTAGATGGCAAGAATTTGACGATTTCAAATAAGATTGCTAGCAACCTTTTTGTAAAGACAAATTAACAATTTTCAAGTAATCTTGACCCTAACCTAATCAATAGATTTGAAATGAAAAAATGTATACTGCTGTTATTATTGACTTTTAATTTAACCGCTTTTGCTCAAAATAAAAACCTAAGTTATTTTAAAATTACTCAAAAGGAATGTCTCCCAAAAAAAGGCTATCAATTCGTTTTAAAACAAATCGTTTCGGATTCCCGTTGTCCCAAAGGCGTAAACTGCATATGGGCAGGAGAAATAAAATTACTAGTTTCAGTTTATCAAGACAAACATTTTATTACGGATGAAGCGGTAACTATTTCTGGAAATAATTTTCAAGAAAACAAAGATTGGTTGGTGCGTTATTTGCCTATCAATAAACAGAACCTACAAACCATCACTGTTTTTCCTTACCCTGAAGAAGGTATTAAAATCAACCCTAAGGATTACTACTTGAAAATTGGCTACTTGAAATAGAAAATCATCCTATTTGTTATCGCTTTTAAAACCTATTAATTTTCTAATTTTTTGTTCACTTTCTTCTAGAGCAACCTCCATGTTTTTGTAGGATGTAATGTCTTTTATATTGGCAACAGCCGCGATAATATAGTTGTTGTCATCAATTATGGGACGTCCACTAATTACTACTCTTTTTTTATCTCGTGTTTCCGAGTCTTCTATTACTATTTCAACATCATCTGTAGACTCCCCTTTTAATGCTTTTTCTAAAGGAAGGTTTTGAGCTGGAAATATAGTACGCTCATCAGGATAGTATAAATCATATTTAGCCGACCAATCAAGAGTCGTTGGCATTCCTGAATCTTGTTTAATTCCTATAATTTCTTCGGCCATATGATTAGAAAGCACAATTCTCTTATGAGTATCTGTAACAATAATTCCTTCACCTATATTTTCTAGAATCAATTTCAATTTTAATTCATTAAGGCGTACCAATTTATCGGCTTCAATTTTTTCGTTTTCTAGTTTTTTACTTAGAGAAATGTCTTTTATAAATCCAATAAAAATATATTTCCCTGAAATAGTTGCTTGAGATACTGTTAATTCAATTTCAAACTCTTCTTTCTTTTTATTAAGCGCCGTGATTTCGACTGTTTTATTAATATAAGGTCCTTCTGCAGTCTCAAGGAAATGTGTAAATCCTTTCATATGACTTTCTTTATACTGCTCTGGAACAATTAAATCCCTCATTTTTTTACCTAAAACTTCTTGAATTGACCAACCAAATATTTTTTCGGCTTGCGGATTCCATCTTATAATGTCCCCTTCATCATTAATCACAATCAAAGCATCAGGAGCTTCATTAAAAATAGTTTGTAGCTGTCCTTCACTTTCTTTTAGCTTTTGGTCTGCTAGTTTTCTTTCGGTAATGTCTCTCATAATAGAGCGATGTCCAGTTATTTTATTTCCTTCTCTTAATTGCATTACGGTTTGTTCAATCCATTTTTGTTTTCTGTCTTTAGTTATAATTGGAAAAGAAAAGGACGTTTCATCAATTTTATTTTTAAACTGATTCAAATAAAACTCAGCCACACGATCTCTCCAATCTGGCGCAACGAGATCTATAATATTGGTACCCATCAATTCGCTTTGCGTGAAACCTGTTAGTTTTTCGCACGCAGGATTAATGTAAGTAAAGTTGCCTTTGTAGTCTGAAGTATGCACGACATCACTTGTGTTTTCAACAATTTCACGGTATTTCTCTTCACTATTGCGAAGCGTTTCAATAGCATCAGCTAATTGAGCTGTGCGTTCACTTACTTTTTGTTCTAGTTCTTCATTGAGTTTCTTAATTAGATTTTCAGAATTTTTTCGCTCTGTAATATCATGAATAACTAAAACACCACCTACTGTTTCTCCTGATGTGTTTTTTAAAGGTCTGGCCGTTACAGTGACAAAAAGACCAGCCGTTTTTCTATAATTTTGAATAAACATTTCCTGATTATCAACTTCTTCTCCGTTTAATGCTTTCACTAACGGAAGTTCATTAGTAGCAAAAAGAGTATTGGAATCTGGCAAAAAGAAACCATAAGTATCAGCCCATTTCTCTTTAGGAATATCAATAGCACCAATTCCTATAATTTTTTCACTAGCAGTATTCCACAATAGGAATTTATTACTTTCATCAACAACTATTAATCCATCTCCCATGTTTTGTATAACGGATTGCAAGAGTGTGTTTTGTTTATTTAATTGCTCTTTAGATTGTGCTACTTCATTACTTCTTTTTTCTATGGTTTCTAGCATATCATTGAGACCAATAGAAAGGGTACTAATTTCATCTTTACCTTCAACGGCCATTCTAATTTTATAATCTTCTGTTTCTTTTATTTGTTGAATAACAGTGACTAAATTCAGCAATGGTTTAGAGATGTATTTTTTAATAAAAATGGCAATTAAAAATGCAAGCCCAATTCCCACTATAAGCAGCACGATTCCCAGACGCAAAACATCCATCTTTATTTTATTCAATTCCGAAAGTTCAAATCGAATAAGAACACGACCTATTACTTCATTGTCTTTTTTAATTTTACTGTATACAAAAAGTTCATTACTAGTAAATTCGAATCTATCTGAGACATCTTTAGAAACATTAAATTGATATTTTGAATCGGTACCTTCTTTTGCATAAGAGGCAAATACTTTTCCTTTCTTGTCTAAAATTACCGCATTTAAAATATCATGCTGAACATTTAATTCAGATAAAATTTTACTTGCAGCTGAATTGTCCAAAAAATCAAGTGCAGAAATACTATTAAAACCAACTACTTGAGCTATGGCTTTCGAACCTACTGCCTTACGGTCTTTAAAGCCTTTTATGTCGATTAAAACAAAGGCTGTGATACAAATAATCAGTACAAATGCAGAAGTAAATACTTGCATTAGCACGAGTTTGTTTTTAATGGATATGTTACGTGGATTAAGCATATGTATATTATTTTAATATTTTAAAAACTCTTTTTCATTCCATAAGTTGACAAATGGAGCTTCAGTACTATTGCACAATAATCGCGTGTTGCAATAAGAATGAACTAATTCCAATTCCCGCTTTATTTATTGCTTTTAGATTTACCTCAAATTTTAATTTGTTATCGACAATAACAAAATTCATTTGAGCTCCTTTTTTGCCATAACCATTTCGCTCAGTGACTATCAATACTGGTTTGTCAGAAAATTTAGAAAGAATAGTTTCAATTGGTATCGTGCTATTATAAGGAACAAATAAAATATTACAAAAACCGATTTCCTCCAAATTTCCATATTCGTTAATCTCAATTTTTTTAGTTTTAGGCACAGCAAGCAATGAAGTTGTAATTGGGCTTCCTTCTAAAATAGCGATCTTAAAAGCTTGGTTTTTAGAATAATCTTTCCAATTAACATAATCTATAAAACGATACAGAAAAGCCGCTTTTAAAGCATATTCCTTCCCTCCAGCATTCTCTTGGGCGGTTACTAGATTGCCATCCAACAACAATACGGTCAACGACAAAAAAAACAATTGAGTTATAGTTTTCATACTTTTATTTTTAAAACAGTTCTTTTATGCCTTAATAAACCAGCTCTTTTTGAAATCAAAATCTATAGTTAAGTGCCAGACTAAACTGGGTTCCCAATTGGCTGAAATGATATCCTTCATATGTCATTTGAGAATAACGCCCGTTGAAAGTAATCAAATTAAATTGTGACTTAACTTGTGACGAATCTTTTAAAATTGCAGCTCCAGCTTCATTTTCGGCTTTAAATTTCCATTGGGGCAACACATTAAATAGATTGTTGACATTAAAAGCAAAAACCAATTGACTTGTAGGGGAATAATTAATGCCTAAGTCAGTAACTATTTTTGGGGTAAACTCTGTTCTTAAATTTGGATTTAAACCGTCTTGCTTGAATGTTGTTTTTCCAAAATAGGTGTTATTAAGAATGAATTCGTATTTTGAAATTTTATAAACCCCACCCAAAACCCATTTTGTTTTAGGTCTTGAGGTAAACATTAAAGCGCTTAAAGTAGGACTAAAATTATCGCTAGTAACAGCTGAAATTCTTTTGTTTTCAAAAACCACATTTCCCGATAAATTCATCCCTAATTTCCCATTTCCAATGGGAATCTCTCCATAATTCATAACTGCATCTAATCCAGATGTTCTGGAATCAAATGAGTTTTCAAACCAAGAGACTGTTCCAAACTGTGTTTCCACTTTGTCTCCCAAAAGTATTCGATCATTCACTGTAATTGTATAATAATCAATAGTAAAATTTACATTTTTAAAAGGGTTTGCCCCTATACCCATAGTCATATTTCTAGATTTTTCTGCATCTAATTTTGGGATTCCTAAAATGCGCGCCTGAGCAGAAATGTTATTGATCAATCCACTAATTTTTATTCCTTGTCCTGCTACAAATGAATACTGTGATTTTTGGGAATAAATTTGATGCAATGTTGGTGCTCTAAATCCTGTAGAAAAGGATCCACGAATGATGACTTTATCATTAGGAAATTTATATCTTGAACTGATTTTCCAAACCGTTGCGCCCCCAAAATCGCTATAATCTTCATAACGAACGGTTCCATTTAGTATAAATTTTTTAGAGAAATCATATGCCAAATCGATGTACCCTCCAAAATTATAACGGTTCCATTTACCCGAATTTTCAGGTCTATTTCCAGAAAAGGAATCGGCTCCTTCTCCCTCCCAAGACGCTCGGTCTCCTTCGGTAATTTCAAAAGTTTCAGTTCGGATTTCTGAACCAAATGCAACACTAATTTTATCGGAAACAACTTTTGAAATATCTAAATTCCCTACTACATGATGGAAAGCTACTCCGCCTGGTTTAAAATTTATGGGACTATTTTCTTGATAAACGCTCACCCCATTCTGATCTTTTATGACTGATTTATTTTGTGAATCTTCTACAGTATAGGCTTGTGAGTTTCCCCCAATTGTAACACTTGCATCAGTGTTCCATCCATTTCTTATGGACTTATATCCTAAGGTGGCATTATAATCATTTAAATCTCCCGTAAATGTGGGAAGATATCCATTGTATGAAGCTACCGTTCCATTGCCAAAAAAATCTTTCAAATAAGTGGGATATGTTGATGCGGTACTCCAGTTTGGAATAGAATTATTTTCAAAAGGATTTTGTATGGATCTCCAATATGGAGTTCTATAATTGGCAAATGAATTAACTTTTTTAAACACATAGAGGGCATTGTAGTACACTTGTGTTTCACTGGATAAATTAAACCCACCATTAATTAAGAATTTAGCTGTAACAGTTTCTGGCGAACCATTTATGTTTTTCGCATCAGGATTGTTTTTTAAAAAAGAATCAACTGCTTCTCTCCCTGAAACATTCCCTTTATTTATAGTTGCAAATTTTGCATTATAATCGGGTGAGCCTTTGTATCCTTGAAAAACTGCACTAATCCCATCCTCGGTCATTCCATCAATATTTGTTCCGTTTAGGGTATGATCATCGTTTATATAGCTGGACGAGTCATTAGGGTCTATTTTGATAAAATCATTAAATTCTCCTTCTGCATCTACTTTTCCAGGTCTATTAGCCAAATTTACTTTTGAAAAATCAATAGTATAGTTTACAAAGCCGTTGTTACCCGATGTAGAACCGTTGTTCAAACTCACCCCAAATAGTTCTCCATCTCCTTTTTTAGTTATTCCAGTTCGTACTGTAACTGCCCCGTTATTTGGTCTCTTTTTTAAAATAACATTGATCACACCTGCTATTGCATCAGAACCATATTGCGCTGAGGCACCGTCACGTAAAACTTCTACCCTCTCAATTGCATCAATTGGAATACCCGAAATATCGGCAGCCGTTTCACCTCGACCAGGTGAGGTTTGCAAATAAAGTAAAGCACTTAGGTTTTTGCGTTTGCCGTCGATAAGAATTAAGGTTCTACTAGGACCCATGTTTCTAATTTCATAGGGATCCAATAAGGAAGTGGCATCATTTACAGGTGTTTGAACGGTATTGAAGGAGGGAATTTTGTATTGCAATACTTTATCCAATGTGAATTGGCCTGTAGATATAAGATCTTCCGATGATAAAACATCTATCGGAAGTGAACTTGTAGTATTACTCCTTGGTACAGTTCTAGTTCCTGTAACCAAAACCTCATCTCTATTTTGCCCCCCATTTTGTGATAATACCGCATTCAATATAGATTCACTGGCTTCATATTCTTGTTTAGAAAAGCCATAATAACTAACAACCAAAGTGGCACCTTCTTTTACAATAATTGAATACGCCCCATTAATATCAGTAAAGACACTATTATTGGTTCCTTTTTCCGTGATGTTAGCTCCAGCCAAAGCGACACCAGCATTGTCAATGACAAAGCCTGAAATTTCTTTTTGTGAATAAAGAAAAGCAACCTTCAGAAAAAATAATATTAAAATAAATTTTTTCATAATGTGTTGGTATTGGTTCGCTTTTGTTTGAAATCAATGGCAACATAAAATCATAAAAGTGATTTCATCAATACTTCGCTGTTTCCTTTTGGAATAAGTATTGAATAAAAAGACTCATCAAGAAAACGGAACAAACTTACTTTTAATTAAAACGGCTTATTTCCTTGTCCTTTCTATTAAAATTTTTGAAAAGAAGTAGCATAAAACACTCTTACTAAGAAGTAAGCACTAATTCAAAAGGAAGTGATTTTTTGAGTTATAATTTTTTACGAATAAGATAAAGCACTAAAAATTATGAATGTTTAAAATTCATAATAGTTCTATAATTTCAATTGCTATTGTAGATATAAAGCGGGAAGTCTTGAAATTACTTTTAAACAGCTTCTATTATTTGCAATATCTTAAATATTGTTTTTAGGAATAAAAAAAGATAATCAATTGACTTTAAGCATTTAACTACAAGATTTGTACTATAAATTTAATCAAAATTTATTGATTACAGTGGTGTTTATTAGTATTTTAAGAAAATTTTACTGGCTTTAAGTTAGTTTCTACTTTAAAAGAAAGTATTAAAACGATACTCCTTTAATGACAACCACAATCCGTACCATCACCACAATTTTTATCCGATTTTTTCTTTTTAAGAAAGAATTTTTTGATTAAAAAAACTAGGGCAATTCCGAGAGCTGTAAAGGCGATTATTTGCTGGAACATACTGTTTTACTTTAAAATTTGGTAGGCAATTAATGCTACAACGTAGGCAAAACCACTCATGAAAATAAGTTGTCCTAAAGGCCACTTCCATGAATTGGTTTCTTTACGCGTTATGGCTAATGTACTGGCACATTGTAAGGCAAATGCATAGAACAATAACAAGGAAATTCCAGAGGCAAAATTGAATATTTTCTTTCCAGTTTCAGGATTTATTTCCGCAGCCATTTTGTTTTTAATGGTATCTTCATTATCGCTTCCACCCACACTGTAAATAGTTGCTAATGTGCCCACAAAAACTTCACGAGCTGCAAATGAACTGATGATAGCAATCCCTATTTTCCAATCATAACCTAATGGTGAAATGGCAGGCTCAATGGTTTTTCCCATGATTCCGATATAAGAATTCTCCAATTTGTAAGAAGCCACTTTATTATCTAATTCCTGTGGAGTAATGGTCGTGTTTTCAGATTTAGTGCGTATTATTTCGTCCGCATTATTGAACTTCTTTCCTGGTCCATAAGAGGCTAAAAACCATAATACAATGGAAATAGCTAAGATTATTTTTCCTGCGCCAAAAACAAAAGCCTTCGTTTTTTCAATTACATTAATAGCTACGTTTTTAAACATTGGTAATTTGTAGTTTGGCATTTCAACTACAAAAAATGTTTTCCCTTTAATTTTTAATATTTTATTTAAAACATAAGCAGAGAATATTGCCATTCCAAAACCCAAAAGGTACAATAACATTAAGGTTAAACCTTGAAGATTAAATATTCCCAGAACACGAGTGTCAGGAATTACTAACGCAATGATAATAGCATAAACAGGCAGTCTAGCAGAACAGGTTGTAAAAGGGGTGACTAGTATAGTAATGATTCGTTCTTTCCAGTTTTCAATATTTCGAGTAGCCATAATTGCCGGAATAGCACAGGCAGTTCCTGAGATTAATGGAACAACACTTTTTCCTGATAACCCAAACTTTCGCATGATTTTATCCATCAAGAAAACCACTCTACTCATATAACCACTTTCTTCTAAGATGGATATGAATAAAAACAAAAATGCAATTTGAGGAATAAATATTAAAATTCCGCCGATACCAGGAATGATCCCTTGAGAAATTAAATTGGTTAAAACACCTGCTGGTAAAGTATCGTTTGCCAAGGTACTCAATGAGGCAAACGTGCTGTCTATAAAGTCCATTGGTATTTTTGACCAATCAAAAATAGATTGAAAAATAACAAACAAAATGACGAAGAAAATGAAGTACCCCCACACTTTATGCGTTAAAACACGATCCAGTTTAGAACGGAAATCTTTTGCAACTGAGGCATCAACGTTTAATCCTTCTTTGAGTACGTCATTGATAAACTGATATCTTTTTATCGTTTCTTTTTGCTGTAATCGTTTTAAATCCGAATGTGATTTTGTAAAGGAACTGTGAATTTCTTTACGTTCTAAGTTTAAGAAGTTAACATCCTGAGTAATAACCAGCCACAATTTATACAACAATTGGTTTGGGAACGCTTTGCGCAAGCTGTCAAAATACTCCGGATCAATTACCGATGCATTCAAACAAGGTTCGCTTGATATCGTTTTGTAAGTGATTATCATTTTTTTTAACTCCTCTATTCCAAATCCTTTTCTAGAACTGATTAAAGCAATTTTAGTTTTTAAATGTTCCTCCAGATATGGAATATTCAAAGTGATTCCCTTGTGTTCCATTCTGTCAGCCATATTAATGACTAAAATGGTCGGAATTTCAAGGTCTTTTATTTGGGTAAAAAGTAATAAATTACGTTTTAAATTTTCAACATCAGTAACAACAAGCGCAACATCAGGATATAGTTTATCGTTTTTATTAAGCAACAGTTCAATAACCACATTTTCATCAATAGAACTGGCATTTAAACTGTATGTTCCTGGTAAGTCTAGGATATTGGCTTTTATATTATTGGGTAATTTACAAAAACCTATTTTTTTCTCAACAGTAATCCCAGGGTAGTTTCCTACTTGTTGATTCAGTCCGGTTAATTGATTAAAAACTGATGTTTTTCCTGTATTTGGATTGCCTATTAAAGCTACGTTGATGTTTTTATTAATCATTATAGCTTGATTTTTATCATTTCCACTTCAATCTCGTTTGCTGTTTCCACTCTAATGGCCAAATGAGAACCATTAATATTTAAATATAATGGGTCTCCAAATGGAGCAATTTGCAATAATTCAACCATATTACCAGGTAAACAGCCCATTTCAAGTAATTTCAATGGAATGATATCAATATCAAAATCTTTGATAATGGCCTTTTCGCCTTTTTTAAGTGAATTTATCGTGGTGCGCAAGTCTTATTTAGATTGAATTAATATTGCAAAAATACATATTATAATATAAAAATGAATGATATTTATCATTTTTGTCTTTATTCCAAGAAAATTAAAATTCTGAAAACAAGACTGTTCTTTTTACTTTTACAAGTAGGAAATAAAAAGAAATTATTGGTTTGATAAAAAATTAATATCTTCAATTAACTTTTGAATATCTTCTTTTTTAGTACCGTCATAAAAACCACGAACTCTTCGTTTAGCATCTACTAACACAAAATTCTCCGTGTGAACCATATCGTATAATTCACTTGGCTTTCCCATTTTGACTGCTAAATATGATTTTCGAGCCATCGTGTATATTTCCTTTTTATCACCAGTAACTAAATTCCATTTGCTATCATTAACACCATATTTTATAGCATAGGCTTTTAAAGCAGCAACACTGTCTACCTCCGGAAATACAGTATGAGAAAGCAACATTACTTTTGGGTTATTGAGAATGGCTTTTTGAACATCAAATAAATTGGCGGTCATTTTAGGACAAATAGAACCGCAAGTAGTAAAGAAAAAATCAGCCACATATATTTTTCCTTCATAATCTTTTTGGGTAATGGTTTTCCCATTTTGATTTGTAAAAGAGAAATCGGCAATAGTATGGTACTTACTAATGTACTGCACCGTACTGTCAACTAGTTCAGGATTTACATCCGCAGGATTAAATATTGGAAGTGTTTTACTTGGTTTTAGGGCCGTATAGAATAAATATAGTATAATGGATGATAGTACAACAAAAACACCTAAAAATTTTCGGTATCTACTGAAAATTGATTTCATAAAAAATAATTTTTGCAAAAATACGAAAAGGTAATTTTAAAAAAGAATCTACAATGAAATCAATTTTAAATATCAAAAAAAAACTTGTTTTGTAAATCCATATTCTTGAATTCTTTTTTTCGTTGTTAAAATTTAACAATTACATTGCAAAATAGTTGTCTTCCATGCTGTAAAAATTGTTTTGGTCCGCCTATTCTTATATTGGGTTGGTAAAATTGGGAATTAAACATATTAGTAACAAACAATTGTGTAGTAATTTCGACATCATAGACTTTTATTTTTGTGTACGAAAATGTCAGATCAACTTTAGAAAAAGAGGGGATCGTCAGTATTTCATTAATGTCTTTATTACCGTGTTTTGCTTTTATTTCTGAATAATAATTTATTCTAGAATTGACTGTAAAGTCCTCTGTTATATTATACGTCAAGCCTCCAGTTATTCTATGTGGATAAACACCTAGATTTACCGTGCTAACACCTGCATATTCATCAGCATCTTTTCTAACATAGGAATAACTTATTTCGGTTCTGATTTTTCCTGTTTTATAAAATAATTGACTCTCAACACCAAAGACATTTATTATTTTACCAGAATTTACGAAACCACCCGTTTCTGTAGGCTCAATAAAATTTGTTGCTGTATTTCGATAGGCAACAACATTAGCTATCAAATTACTTGTAAACGATTGATTTATTCCAAGTTCGAAAGTATTCATCTTAGCTGGATTAAGCTCGTTAATAACATTATTTACTGAGGAAGCGCCCAGTTCAAAAATATTAGGTTCACGGAAAGCCTGCCCAAAAAGAAATCGAATAGACGTTTTTTGAAAAGGGGTGTAAACTAAACCACTACGAAAGGTAAAAATAGATTTATAAATATTGTGATAGTCAAATCGTCCACCTAGCGTAACGTATAATTTATCAAATAGTGTTTTTTGCAATTGTAAAAATAATGAGTTTTTATACTGACGAAAAAAGGGTTTACGCATACTATTTTCGATCGAACGTGTTTCATCAAAACTAGGGTTTAATCGCTCTGTAGAAAGAGCTAAACCTAATAAATCAAACTCATCAAAAGTATAGCCACCGATTATAGATAACGTTTGACTCGGTTCATAATCTAATTGTACATTTCCTTTATATCGTTTTGAACCCGAGCTCGATTGTTGTGAATAAGCCATCATAAAATTGTCTTTAATTTCTTGTTCAGTAAGGGGAAATTCCGGATTATGTCCGTTTTTTACCATAGTGTCATAGATTACATTATCAAAAGTGTAGTTCACTCCCCAAAATCTTTCTTTATAAAATTGAATTTCTGAATTAATTTTAAGTTTAGCTGTAATGTTTTTTTCAACACCTGCATAATACAAGGCCAATTCACGGAAATCACTTTGATTTGTGTAATCTAATGAAATGTTTTCAAGTCCTTTACTTCCTTGAAGCTCATACCCTTCAATTCCCACATAAAACCCTTTGTAAGAAATTTTGGCAGCATAAGGAAGTGACCAACTTCTCTTTTTAAATTCTTGATTTACAGGAAATGCTTTAGTAGGAACTGCTTGTCTAAAATTTACGGTGTCTTTTATAAAGTCTTTGTAATCCCAAAGGTTAGATCGAAAATATCGAAAACTACCACTAATACGAAAATCAGCAAAATTTTTCCCAAAAACAATACTCTGAGATTGTGTTCCTTGTGTTCCAATTTCAGTGTGATACTCCGTTTTATTAAAATCAGAAGAGTCATTTTTTGTGATAATATTAATTACACCAACCAAAGCATTTGCACCATAAAGGGCTGATGCAGGACCTTGCAGAATTTCAACCTGCTTTATATTATGCGTTGCAAATTGTGTTGAAATAAAAGTCTCGGAAGCAAATAAATTTTGCATTTCTCTCCCATTGACTAACAGTAGTGTTTGTGAAAAATTACTTAGAAAACCTCGTTGTCCTCCAAAAGTAAAATGGTCAGTTCTTATCGGGACCACACCTGGAATGTTTTCTAATAAACTGGTTAAATCATAATATCCTTTTTCTATAATATCTTTTTCGGTGACTACATAAATTGTTGCAGGTGCAATTTTTTGATTCTGTGGTTTTTTCGAAGCTGTTATCACTTCAATATTCATTAGTTCATCCAAACTGAGTTCAAATAAATCAACATCAGTAATCAAAGACATAGTTATGTTTATAACATTATTGGTAATTTCGACTACTTGATCTTTATAGTTTTCTTTAGTGAATTCAAGGGTACTATACGTTTCTGGCACTTCAATAGAATACTTACCAGCGGCATCTGTAAAAGTTTTTAGGGCCGTATTTTTCACACTGACTTTTACACTTTCAATAGGCCTGTTTGTTTTATCACTTATTACCCCAGTTACTATTTGTTGTGCAAATGCAATATTTACTGTGAGAACCAATATAATAAATAAAGACTTTTTCATCGTTCCTTTTTTTATTACTAATTGATATTCGTTGACTAAAATAGTCACTTCAGTTTTGCCTGATAGATCTCGACCAACTCTATAAAATATTTGTTTATAGTTGCATTTTAAATAGTCATCAACTTTGGAGCATTTTGTTGGTAGACGTTGTCAATCCCTATTTTTATTAAATTTATCTTTTTCAAAAATAGCTTTATCGTATTTCCTATTTGAGTTTGACACAATACTGCTAAATTATTTCTAAGAATGAAGTTCTTCTTGCAGAATAAAGTTAGTCATTTTTTTGTTTAGAACAGTTGTTTTCCTATTAAAAGAAGTTGAAAAACGACTCTTCTAATAAAATTAGTATTATAATTTTCAACCATTTATATTATAACTGGGAGAAATAATGTTATTCAAAAAAAGCCTTTGAATAGATTATTTAACAAAACATCGACTACATGTTAATTTTAACATCTTATTTAAAATATTATTGATATGTTTGTGTATCAGTCTAAACCATTATAAAAATGAAAAAATATTTCAACAACACTCTTTTCTTTACGATTCCTGCAATTTTTGGATTAGCGACCATTCAGGCTCAAAACGTTCCGGTACATCAAAATCCTGGGATTAATGTTTCAAATATGGACAAAAGCATTCGGTCAAATGATGACTTTTTTAGATTTGTAAATGGAGCTTGGCTAGACAAAACAGAAATTCCAAGTGATAGAACTTCTTGGGGAAGTTTTAATGAATTACTTAAAAAAACGGATAAAGATGCACTTGCCATTTTGAAAGAAGCTGCAAAAAATCCTAAATATAAGTTCAACACAGATCAAGGAAAAGCGATTAATCTTTTCAATTCAATTTTAGACACAGTCAACAGAGACAAACAAGATATCATTCCATTATTACCCTACTTAGCCAAAATAGATAAAATAAGAAACTCTCAAGACCTTCAGAAAGTATTGATTGAAATGGAACCCATTGGTGGCCTTGGTTTTTTTGGAGTAAGTGTAGGAGCTGATGATAAAAACAGTTCTAAAAACGCACTTAACTTAGGAGTAGTTCGATTAGGGTTACCTGATAAAGATTATTATACATCAGAAGAGAAAGACACGAAAGAAAAAAGACAAAAATACGAATTACATATTGCTCGAATGCTACAATTCATAGGAGAAACTCCAGAGCAAGCCAAAGAAAGTGCTAGTGCGATTTTAGCCTTGGAAATTGAATTGTCAAAACCACGTTTAGACAGAGTAGAACGTAGAGACGGAAGATTGCAATACAATCCAATGACTATTGCTCAATTACAAAAAATAACTCCGCTAATAAATTGGGGAAATTATTTTTCAGGTCTTGGTTTTACAAAATTAGACACAGTTATAGTTTCAGAGCCAAAATACATGAAAGCATTGCAAACTATTCTTGTAGAAAATAATGTTACAGCTTGGAAAGAATACATGAAATGGACATTATTAAACAAATCTACTAGCTTACTTTCTACTACAATTGAATCAGCCAATTTTGATTTCTATGGTAAAACATTAACTGGTGCAATTAAGCAACGACCAAGAGAAGAAAGAGCACTACAAACCGTAAATGGATCTGTGGGAGAAGCTTTAGGGAAATTATACGTTGAAAAAATGTTTCCTGCTGAAGCAAAAGCAAAAGCGGAGAAAATGATTAGAAACATTATTATTGCGTATCAAAATCGAATTAATGATTTAACTTGGATGTCAGCAGAAACCAAAGTTAAAGCAATTGAAAAATTAAGTAAGATTGCCATCAAAATTGGATATCCTGACAAATGGAAGGATTACTCCAAATTAGATATTAAAGCAGTTACTGATGGTGGTAGTTATTTTGAAAATTCAAAAAATCTAGCAAGATGGAGCTTTCAAAAAGATATTGACAAACTATACAAACCAGTAGATAAAACGGAATGGTACATGTCACCACAAACGGTAAATGCCTATTACAATCCCTCTTATAATGAAATTGTTTTCCCAGCAGCAATTTTACAACCTCCATTTTATAACTACCAAGCAGATGAAGCCGTAAATTATGGCGGAATAGGCGCCGTTATTGGTCATGAAATTTCTCATGGATTTGATGATTCAGGAGCGCGTTACAATGCTGATGGAAACCTAGTAGACTGGTGGACTGCTAATGATTTAAAAGAATTTACTGCACTAGGAACTTCACTTGCGGATCAATACAGTGCTTTAGAACCTTTACCAGGAGTTCATGTAGATGGTAAATTTACCTTGGGAGAAAACATTGGTGATTTGGGAGGCGTGAATGCAGCTTATGATGGATTACAATTGTACTTAAAAGACAATAAAAACCCAGGTCTTATCGATGGCTTTACACCGCAACAACGTTTCTTTATTGCTTGGACAACAGTTTGGAGAACTAAATCCCGTGATGAAGCCTTAAAAAATCAAGTAAAAACGGATCCGCATTCTCCAGGAATGTATCGTGCTTACGTACCTATCCAAAATGTGGATGCTTTCTATGATGCATTTGGAATAAAAAAAGGAGACGGTATGTATATTGAACCCGAAAAAAGAGTTAAAATCTGGTAAGAAAAAGTATTATAAAATCAAAACCCAAGTGAGAACTTGGGTTTTTTTGTATCTATAAGTAAACTAATTTTTAGAATTTATTTTCTAATGCCATTTTACGAGACTTCCGTATCGAATGATTCACCATATACAAGCCACAAAGCGTAACTGCTCCACCTAAAGCAATGGCCATTGTAAGTAGTTCTCCAAAGATAAATGCACCTAATAGCACCGCTACAATAGGATTAATGTAAGCATAAATACTATTTATTTCAGGCGGCAATTTTTGTAGCATATAGATAAATGCAATAAAGGTTATAACCGATCCAATGATTACCAAATATGCAATTGCCCACCAAGAATTTACTGGAATTGATGTTATATTCACCCCCGTTCCTGTTGCCCCAGTAATCGTCAAAAGGAAAATACTGGAAATAAGCATTTGTAATCCGAGGCTGAAATAAGGATTAAAAGTGGCCGCTTTTTTCTTAGTATATAAACTTCCAAAAGCCCAACTTATCGTAGATATTACTGAAAGTAGAATTCCAAATCTGAAATCAGGCTGCAAGAAATCAGTTAGATGATCGTAAAAAATAACACAAACACCACCAAAACTTACTATCAAACCTAATATAGCCTGTTTAGCTAATTTCTCTCCTCTAAAAAAAGTAATAATCACAATCCATAAAGGAAAAACAGCATTTATAATTGCACCCAGTCCACTACTAATATATTTAACTCCCCAAGTACTCAAACCGTTACTCAATGCAAAATTAAGCAAACTCAATATGATAATTGTTTTCCACTGTTTCCCTTTAGGCCAAGGTGCTTTTTTATAAAGAAAAAAACAAACATAAAGTAACCCACCAATGAACTGTCTAATTCCTGCCAATTGCAAAGCAGGCATATGCTTCACTCCTTCTTTTGAAGCAATCCAAGTGGTTCCCCAAAAAAAACACACAACACAAAGTGCTAGAATAGGCAAGCCAATTTCATTAATCTTATTTGAAAATGAATTTTGAATTTTTTTTATCACTCTATAACTGTTTTATTGCAAATGAATAATGAAGTGTTTGTTCTAATTTATCACTTAATATCGTTTTTCCTACCGACCCTTTTTCGTGATTGAACTGTGGTGGGACTAAGTTATCTTCTAATGCTTTTTGAGTATAATATTCTTCTCTTGAAGGATGAAATGGAGTAACTGCATTGAAGGTGTCGCCCCAAATATTAGTTTCAATAATTTTCAAGATAATACCAATACAATCGTCTTGATGAATTAGATTGATAGGTGCTTCAGGATTATCAACATTTTCTTTCCCAGCTAGAAATCGGGCGGGATGACGATCATTGCCAATTAAACCTCCAAAACGCAAAATGGTCGTTTTAAAATGAGTATTCTCTACTAATAATTCTTCTATTGCTAGTAATTGTTTGCCACTTTCAGTTACGGGTATCGGTTTTGTATGTTCATCAACTACAGCATTGGCCTCGCCATAAACAGCTGTTGAACTAATAAACAAGAGCTGTTGAACAGAAGACTTTTCGAGTGAAGGTAAAAGACCTGCTATTTTTTTCACAAATGAATTGTTATTGGCATCCGAATAATCCTTGTTCTTTCCTCTTAATTTGGGCGGAATGGCAATGATAAGTGTTTCACTTCCTTCAAAAAAAGCAGGAATAGCATCAGGAACGCTTTCGCTTTCAAGAGCCAACAAAAAAGGTTGAATTTCTGCATTTTCTAATGTAGAAAGTTTCTCTACTGAAGTTGTTGAGCCTTTTACAATAAATTTTTTTTCAACTAAAGCTTTCGCCAAAGGCAAACCCAACCAACCACAACCTAGAATGCTAATTTGTTTCATTTTTAACTTAAATAGAGAATACAAAAGTAGTATAAATCGAAAGGATTTTCGATAAAAATTTTAGTGTCATTTTTAGTTTTATTCTAAAATTAAAAACCGCAAATTCACAGCTTTAATTGGTGAATTTGCGGTTAATTTTAGACTTTAAAATCAAATAAATATTTAAAAAATAGAATTATTGCTCTACACTTAAACTATCCTTTACTTTTAAAACTGGCGTTCTTTGGACCGTTTTAATTGTCTCTATAATTATTGGAACTTCAATCACTTTAGGAGAGGGTTTTATTCTTTCTTTAATCACTACAGCATCATTTAAAACAAAGGGAGTTGGCATCATCCAGGGCGCCCTTGGAGTCATCTTAAATAATGGGTTAGACATTAAATCAAAAGAGCTTTCTAAAAGCTGCATATCAAACAGCCCTGATTTATCTATGGCAAATTGCATCTCTAGCGGTTCGTTATTAACTACATAATAACTTAGAATTTTCTTACCGTTGCGATTCATCTTTGATCCATTTTGTTCTAGTTGTTTTGCTCCATTGGCTTTAAAATCATAAAATACTATTTTTTCATTAGCAAAAATATCATAGCGATTAACGGTACGATTGGGACTGATTTTAATTTTAAAATAGCGGTGATTTCCACCTACACTGTCTTTTAGAAATTCAATGGTAGGTTTTGCCAATTCTTTCACAGGCGTTTCCGTGGCGTAAGTAAATTGAGAATCGTATTTACTGAACAACGGAGTTTCAGCCCAAGAAGTTGCATGTTTTGGGTTTTCACCCAAATAGCTTTTAGTCCAAACATCTAGGTTTTTATCATAGGTAACCCAATGGGCTTTATTTTTATCTGCGTCATAAATGTAAACCAAACTGTTCGATTTGGCTTTGCCTTTTTCATAGCCTGATTCGTAGTGTGCTTTCGCAAAAAATCCGATAGAAAGTAATAAAAAGACAACTGCCCATCTTCCCTTTTTAACAAAAGTCCCAAAAACTGGTAATAACAATGCAAAAGTTAATGCCGTAAGAATCGCACTTCCAAAAAGAATTTTCAACCCTAATCCTATAGGGAACATTTGAATAAAGGGCGCAATCAACAATAAAGCAGGGATAATTAAAATAAGGTTTAAAAGTAGACTCGATTTTTGTGTGATGATAAAAATTCCAAAAACAAAAATTCCAAAATATACAGGAATAATTAAAAATCCAGCGCCTTGTAAATAGAAAGCAATAAATCCATTAATAACAAGCCACAGGAACAAAGGAGCTACATAATGGTTCATCGTCCTTTTATTAACAGATAATTTTTGATAAAATGCAAAACAAATGGCCAAGCTTAATAACACAAAGGCAACAATATAAGCATGTCCATTGTAGGTAAAGCCATTGAGTAAATCAGTGTACTGCGGGTACACCATCAAGAGTCCTTTCCATCCAAAAAAGGTCACCAATCCAGCAGTTAGTATTGAACCTAAAAGGGGGACAAATCCTTTTATGATTTCTGAAAAAGTTAAAATTCTTTTAGCAATTCCTATAAAAATTAAAAACATAAAAAGAAGTAATGCTATGAATAACATTGGTAAAACCCAGCTAAAAGGGTAATGTATAAAGGTGTAAGGAATGGTGAAATAGATATCGTCATTTGCAATTTGAGTGCTGTTTAAGTCCGCATTCGAAAAGTAATGCAATATGGGCATCAAGTAACTTCCCTGATGTGCCAATGTGTTTTTATTTAAATGGCTACTATCATCTTGAGCGGTATGGTAATTATAGTGATCATCAATAAATGCAAAATTATACCCTTGAATGTTTCCTTTTTCTCTAAAAACAGTTAAATCAGTATCGTTAGGAAGCATTTTATAAATACTGTACATCAAAGAGTTGGTTACTGGCATTGGTGCCCCCGCAGCAGCAAATTCTTTTACTAACTCAGCGTTACCCCCGTTTGTTTCCATAAGCATGTAACTAGGTCCTGAAGAACCTCGCGCCTCAAAATTTAGAACCAATCCAATTTCTTTTGCCCATTGGTGTTCTGTTACAAAAAGAGCGGCTCCGTTTAAACCCAATTCTTCGGCATCCGAAAAAAGAATAATAACATCATTTTTATGAGGTGTTTTCGCATATAAAAAAGCACGTACACTTTCTAAAATTGTAGCTACCCCAGAACCAGCATCACTGGCGCCACGAGAAGACGAATGTGGGGCACTGTCGTAATGGGTAAGCAATAATAAGGCTTTTGTATTTTGAGTCCCTTTTATTCGAGCTAAGATATTTTTAGATTTAACTAAGTTTCCCCAGTCAGTTAAGGTATATCCTTCTTGTATAGATGTTTCTAGTCCTAATTTATGTAGTTCTTGTTGCAAGTATTCAGCGACTTTTTCGTGATTGGTCGAGCCTACATAATGGGGTTGTTTTGAAATCGCTTCTACTTGAGTTAAAGCTCTATTAGTTGAAAATTCAGATAGTGGAACGGCATCATTAGAAGTCCATTGTGGCATCATGGTAAAATAAAGTATTCCTAGTACAATAAGAATAAACAAAATGTAAAATAGGGAGGAAAAACCTTTTTTCATACTTGGGGGATTTGGGGTGTTGTGGTATTAAATATCTTTTTTAACTAACATATAGAAATCATTGTCCAAAAGCATATAGCCTTGATCATACAAGAAATAGTAGGTATTTCCTGTTTTAGTATTCAATATGTTAGTGAAAAATTCAAAATCAAACCCCTTACTAAGTAATTTAGCTCGGGTTGTTTTTGACTTTCCATCGGGATTAAGTTCTAGTAGGATGCGATAATTTTTGCGCAATTTATTATTAACATTGCGCATAAAATTATTGTTGTCTTTGTTTATTTTGTTATTATAGGCATTGCGACAACCATCACTACAGAATTTTTTATCTTCCCGCCCTACAATTTTCTCACCACATTCTAAACAATTTTTCATTTATTATATTTTTTTCAAACTATATAAATCGTGTCTTCTGTCTTTCATGATTTTTACACTTCCATGTTCGTGTAGTTCTCTTAAAAGATTAATGTCAACATCCACAATTAAAGTCATCTCCGTATTTGGTGTTGCTTCCGCTTTTACTCCATTACTTGGAAACGCAAAATCGGAAGGCGTAAATACAGCTGCTTGTGCGTATTGTATATCCATATTATTCACTTTAGGCAAATTACCTACACAACCTGCAATGGCAACATAACATTCATTTTCAATGGCTCTTGCTTGTGCACAGTGTTTTACTCGTGTATATCCATTTTGGGTGTCAGTAAGGAAAGGGACAAATAAAATATTCATTCCTTCATCAGCCATTAACCTAGAAAGTTCTGGGAACTCTACATCATAACAAATGACAATTCCTATTTTTCCACAATCAGTATCAAAGGTTTGTATCGTGTCTCCTCCTGTAATTCCCCAGTGGAAAATTTCATTTGGGGTAATGTGTATTTTGCGATACATTTCGTTTGTACCATCACGTTTGCATAAAAAACCAACATTATAAACATGTTCGTTCTCTATGAAAGGCATACTACCCGTGATAATATTGATATTATAGGAAATCGCAAATTCTTGAAATTTTAATTTTACTGCATCTGTATGTTTTGCAAGTTCACGAATCGCTTCGGCTTCTGACAAATGGTTGAAGTCAGCCATTAAGGGCGCAGTAAAAAACTCTGGAAATAAAGCAAAATCACTTCCATAACCCGAAACGGTATCAATAAAAAATTCAGCTTGTTCAAAAAGCGCATCTAGATTAGCTAATGAACGCATTTGCCATTGGATTAATCCAAGTCTCACCACACTTTTGGTTGTGTTAATTAACTTTGGACTGTCATCATAATAAATATTGTTCCATTCTAACAGAACAGCATACTCAAGAGATTCCGTATCTCCTTCTAAATAATTCTTAAGCACACGAACTTCATGGAAATCATTACTTAATTGAAATGATAAAACAGGATCGTATATTTCTTTTTTCTTTACTTTTTCAATATATACTTTTGGAGTAATTTCATCCTTATATTTTCCGTAAGATGGAATTCTACCTGCAAAAATGATTGATTTTAAGTTTAATTGTTCACACAATTCTTTTCTAACATCATACAAACGTCTTCCTAATCGAAGTCCGCGGTATTTAGGATTGATAAAAACATCAATACCATAAATAACTTCTCCTAAAGGGTTATGAGTTGAAAAAGTATAATTACCTGTAATATTTTTGTACGTTCTAGTCTTGAATGCAAAATCTTCTGTAACTAAAATAGATAATGCAGAGCCAACTACAATTCCATCAACAACAATTACCAATTGTCCTTCTGGAAATATTTTTAATAAGGTCTCTAATTGTTCTTCTTTCCAAAATGATTCAGCCATTTCTGGATACGACTCAATCATTGATTTTTTTAATTCTTTATAATCCTCTATTTTTAAATTTCTTAATTCAATAGACTGTATTGTACTTGGCATATGTAAATATTTTTTGACAAATATAAGGAATTTATTATCCGTTTACAAACGTTTACAAATATTTACAACCGAAAGTAATTGAATACTAACCGAATAAGTTTTAGTTATTGTCGAATCTTTGCCATGTCGAAACAAACAAACATCGGCACGATTTTTACACTTAACAATAACATTTAAAATTTACACGCCATGAATGCATTAAGAAACAAAGTACAGTTATTTATTTGACTACCCCCATATTATGCAGCGGGTGTAGCATATATGTATTGGAATTTAAGATTAGTTGTAATAAATTATTAATCAAAAAGAATCAGAAAGAATCAAAAAATATCAATATATTTCGCCGTATATTTCACCGTAGTTAAAAAAAAAATGTTTACCGGACCAAAATTACTTCATGAAAAAACCCAAGATTACATTTAAATTAGAGGCCAAAAGTACTGATGTTGCCAAGAGAACGAAGGAAGAGTTGATCATGGTTGAGATCAATGCTCGTTTCGTTACTGTTGTTGACCGCGTGAAGTCATATAAAACACTTAAACATTCTTTGAAAGCCACTATTCTACCTAAGAATTTTGGACTAGCAACTAATAATTTTAAATTTGATGAGGATGTATTTGCGAAATATTGCAAATCCAGTAGTGGGATAAAAGATTTGATGGACAATTTTAAGGGTCATGTAGATGTTTTGCACAGTAATTTCACATTGAATAACCTTCATCCGACGAGAGAAGAATTTTATGAGGCTTTGAAATCGAGAACAGAAGACACCTCTAATAATGAGACTTTTGGTATTTCCACCTATATAGCGGAACAGATAAAATATTACAAAGGAATAATGAACAGTTCGCGAGGTGATAGTATAAAAAAGCGTAGTATTCAAAACTTAGAAACTTTAAAAGCCGTAATAGATAATTTTAATATTTATACGAAGTCCATTTTAACTTTTGATAATCTTGATGGTGAAAAATATTGGGAATTATGGCGGGTCACTGACTCGTTGGTGAAAGGTGATATAGTTTTGCCGATAAAAGAAGGGCAAAGAAAAAAAGCTACTTCGAAAAATGGAATACTTTCAAATACGATCAGATCCTATCAATTTAGTTTGCGACGAATTCTAAAAGCAGCCCAAGAAGAAAATATAAAAATCACGTCAGTTTTATTACTAAAAAAATATTTAACAAACGAAAAGCCATCCGGAAATGATTTCTGTTTAACAGAAGATATTTTAGAAAAATTATTGAAACACACACCGTCCACAGAGCGATTGAAGAAAGCAAAGGATTATATTTTGTTTAGTTCACTTACTGGGATGAGATTTCAAAGTGTTACTTCTTCAGATTCTATAAAAATGGAGAGCTACCAGAATAAGGGATATGATTTCAAATACTTGCATACGGTTCAAGAGAAGACAAAAACAGAGTGTTATACGCCTCTTTTTGGGTTAGTTGTCGAATTGTTGAAAACCACAGACGGGATAGTTCCTGATTTTAGTAAGCACACCAGTACAATAAACAAGCAATTAAAAGCCTTATTTGCCGAAGCCGGTATAAATGATTCTATAAAAATAGTGCATTATACTTATTCCTTGGGGGATGTAGTTGAAAACAAAGAGACGAATGCTATTGTAAGTTCGCACGACGCACGACGTACTTTCACGACAATTTTATATCAAATGGGCATGCCAATTACTATATCGGAGCTTGTAACACATCCGCGTAAAGGTTCAGGAGGTTCAGGTAAAATATATAATAAATCCACTAATGAGGCTCGTGCAGTCATGTTTGTTGATGAATTTAATAAATTGGAAAAGACGTCGAATATTTATTGTTTTTAAATCAGTAAATCTTCGAGTAGCAGAAGACGTCGATTAGTACGGTAAACGGCACCATGATCTTCAGAAAAAATAGTTCTGTTTTTTTGATTCCAACTGTCAAAACATTCATAGAGTTGTATTGCGCATCCGGTGATACTATGACATAGCGTATTCATCTCAATTCCTGTCATATCATCGATCATTTTCCGAGTAATTAGATCAATATCCAAATTGAATTTTTTGTAGTCGATATCAATTTTTTCATCTGGATTAAGGTGCATATACTCTGGATCAATCTCAGCCAATTTGTTTAAAATGAGTACAAATTCTTTTTTATATTTTTTGGTGTATATTGATTTTTTGTTAAATGTAAGAATAGCAAATAGATAGTATTCCGACGCTAGATCGCACTGCTTTATCAAGGTTTCTTTTTGTGTATCCATTTTTTCTTCTTTTTTCTTATATATAAAAAAAGGAAGGTGGTGAAATCAAAGATTAATGTTTTGTTGCAATAGAAATTCCAACACAACATACAATAATGATATAACTTATACAAAATCATACCGATTTTTGTATCGTACAGCATTTTTTTTACCTTTAAAGAGCATGTAAACAACATATTATTGGTATTCCATTAAGTATTTTCAATAGGTATGGAGTCGGATTTTTTATAGTGATTAGATCCGGTAATGCTTGTCCATTTCAACCGCATAGGAATCACAATATGTTTCTCAAATACATCGAAGTTAATCTTACCGGATGTTAAATACTTTTTAATATTATTATTTCCACATGACTTTCTTTTCAATTTGATTCTCTATTTTAGCCTTGCTCAAAAAGCATCAATCATAATAAGTAAATACTGACATGGGTTTTAATAAAATACTGGAGAAATATAGAAAGATTTCATTTTCTGAACGTGACAAGGGTGACCGCTTTGAGCGACTAATGCAAGCCTACCTATTAACTGATCCTCAGTATTCTTACAGGTTTAAAAAAGTTTGGTTGTGGAGTGAATTTCATGGTAAGAACGATCTAGGAGGTAGTGATACCGGCATAGATTTGGTTGCTCTTACTTTCGATGGTGATTACTGGGCCATACAATGTAAATGTTTCCAGGAATCTTCATCAATCGATAAGCCAGCCGTGGATTCTTTCTTATCTACTTCTAGTAGAGAATTTAAAAATGAAAATTTGAAAACGGTTAGCTTTTCGCATCGCTTATGGATTTCAACCACCAATAGATGGGGTTCTAATGCAACCGAAGCGATCAAGAATCAGAACCCGCCGGTATCTAGAATAAATCTTCATGATTTACAACAAGCCCCTGTTGACTGGGAAAAAATGGAAACCGGTGTTCATGGTGAGGCATCAAGAATTACTGATAGAGCTTTAAAACCACATCAAAAAGAAGCTCTTGAAAAAACCAATGCCCATTTTAAAACAGGGGAACGCGGGAAACTTATCATGGCTTGTGGGACGGGTAAAACCTATAACTCACTTCGAATAGCTGAAAATGAAACCAATGGAACAGGAATGGTTTTGTTTTTAGTGCCCTCAATCGCTTTACTAGGTCAGACGCTGCGTGAGTGGTCAACATTTGCAAAGGAACCCATTAACGCAATTTGTATCTGCTCTGACCCGGAAATATCAAGAAAAAGAACTAAGAACGAAGATAATGATAATTTTAGTGTAGTGGATTTGGCTTTGCCGGCATCAACTAATACTCAGGATATACTTCACCAATTTAATAAAATCAAAAGTAACGGTAACAATGGAATGACTGTAGTTTTTTCCACTTATCAATCTATTGAAGTTATTGCTCGCGCGCAAAAAGAAATTCTTAAAAACGGATTCAGTGAATTCGATTTAATCATATGCGATGAAGCTCACCGTACTACTGGTGTATCGCTCGCTGGTGAAGATGAGTCAGCATTCACCAAGGTGCATGATAATGATTTTATAAAGGCGAAGAAACGTCTGTATATGACCGCTACGCCACGTTTGTATAATGATGACACCAAAAGTAAAGCGGCTCAAGCTGATGCGGTATTATGTTCTATGGATGACCCTAAGCTGTTCGGGGAAGAAATTTACAGAATTGGTTTTGGTGAAGCAGTCGAAAAAGATCTACTTACAGATTATAAAGTTCTGATTTTAACCCTTAATGAAAAAGACGTTCCGCCAGCGGTTCAAAAAATGATTGCGGATGAAGAAAGTGAAATCAATGCGGATGATGCCTCAAAGCTAATTGGTTGTATCAATGCCCTGTCAAAGCAAATCCTAGGTGATCAGGGTATCATAAAAGATAGCGATCCAGAACCGATGAAAAGGGCTGTTGCTTTTTGTGCCAATATTGCAACATCTAAAAAAATTACCGCAACGTACAACACCGCCACTGATGCCTACATAAGTTCGTTACCAGCGGAGAAAAAAGAAAAAATGGTATCCATTTCATCAAAACATATTGATGGAACTATGTCAGCACCAGAGCGGGATGAAATGCTAGGTTGGTTAAGATCCGATTTTGACGAAGGTGAGTGTAGGATTTTAACAAATGTACGTTGTTTAAGTGAAGGTGTTGATGTGCCTTCTCTCGACGCTGTATTGTTTCTTTCAGCTCGAAATTCCCAGGTTGATGTGGTTCAGTCTGTTGGGCGTGTAATGCGAAAATTCAAAGGTAAAAAGTATGGTTATATCATTATTCCGGTTGTGGTTCCGTCAGATATTGAAGCCGATAAAGGACTTGATGACAATGAACGTTATAAAGTAGTTTGGACGGTACTTAATGCACTGCGTGCCCATGATGACCGTTTTAATGCAACAGTAAATAAAATCGAACTTAATAAAAATCGACCTAGCCAAATTTTGGTTGGTGGGGCAGAATACGGTTTTGATGGTGACGGTAATCCAGTTAAAAAAGATGATGATGACTCTAATCCATCCAATAATAAAGATATAAACCGTCAAATGGCGATGCAGTTTGAACAATTGCAGAATGTAATCTTTGCCCGAATGGTTAACAAAGTGGGTGACCGTAGATATTGGGAACAATGGGCTAAAAGTGTAGCCGAAATTGCGGAGAGACAAGCCAAAAGAATTAATACTTTAATCACAGAGGATAAAACACACCAAAAAGAATTCGCTAATTTTTTAAGTGGTCTGCAAAAGAATATTAATCCAAGTATTTCACAACATGAAGCGGTTGAAATGTTGTCGCAACACATTATCACAAAGCCAGTATTTGAAGCTTTGTTTGACGGATATTCGTTCGTGAAAAACAATCCTATTTCAGTGTCAATGCAATCGATGTTAGATTTATTAGAGGATCAGTCTTTTAATAAAGATGCTGAGACACTTCAAAAATTTTACGAATCCGTAAAAATGCGTGCTTCCGGTATTGATAATGCAGAAGGAAAGCAGAGAATCATAATTGAATTATATGACAAATTCTTCAAAACGGCTTTCCCTAAAATGGTCGAGCAATTAGGGATTGTTTATACACCTGTTGAGGTGGTGGATTTTATCATTCATTCAGTGAACGATGTGTTAAAGAAAGAATTTGGCCGAAGTATTTCAGATGAGAATATTCACATTCTTGATCCGTTTACGGGGACGGGAACATTTATCACCCGGTTGCTACAAAGCGGACTGATTGATAAAAAGGATTTAAAGCGTAAATACGACCACGAAATCCATGCCAATGAAATTGTATTGCTTGCTTATTATATTGCGGCCGTAAACATCGAAAATGCGTTTCATGATGCTATGGAACAAACCGAATACAATGCCTTTGATGGTATCTGTTTGACTGATACATTCCAACTGGGCGAAAGTGATGACAGCGAGAAAATGTTCTCTGAAATGTTTCCACAGAATTCGGAACGTGTTGCCAGACAAAAGAAAGCACCGCTAAGGGTAATTATTGGAAATCCACCATATTCTGTCGGTCAGAAATCTGCAAATGACAATGCACAAAATCAAAATTATCCAAAACTTGATAGTAGAATTGCTAAATATTATGCAGAAAATAGTAAAGCCACATCGGTAAAAGCTCTTTATGATTCTTACATTAAATCATTTCGCTGGAGTTCCGATAGATTAGACCCAAAAAATGGTGGAATCATTTGTTTTGTATCAAATGGAGCTTGGCTTGATGGTAATGGTATGGATGGTTTCCGTATGAGTTTAGAAAAAGAATTTTCATCAATCTATGTTTTTAATTTAAGAGGTAATCAACGAACAAGTGGAGAACTTTCAAGAAAAGAAGGGGGTAAAATATTTGGTTCTGGTTCAAGAACACCAATATCAATAACATTATTAGTTAAGAATCCCGACTACGCCAACCAAAAAGGTAAAATAAATTACCATGACATTGGGGATTATTTAAACCAAAAAGAAAAATTAGAAATTATTAAAAAATTTGGTTCAATAAGTAATGAGACTATGAAATGGTCAACACTTAATTCAAATGAACATGGGGACTGGATAAGTCAAAGAAATGATGTGTTTGGGACATTTATTTCTTTGGATACTGAAAAAAAATATGATTTATCTACACCCTCTTTTTTTGTAACTTATTCTTTAGGTTTAGCATCTGGTAGGGATGCTTGGGTTTATAATTTTTCAAAACCATTATTAGAAATTAATGTGTCTACTTCTTTGAAATTCTACAATGAACAAGTAAAAGATTTTAAAGCTGCCCAAATTGATAATATCAAAATAGATGTTGATTCATTTATAGAAACCAATCCTATGAAAATTAGTTGGAATAGGAATTTAAAGGAAGATCTGGCAAAATTTAAAAATCATCCTTTTAATGAGGAAGCTTTTATAACAAGTCAATATCGTCCATATTGTAAACAAAACTTATACTACGATAAAGATTATAATGCGATGCTTTATCAAAACAAAAGATTATTCCCAAATTCTAATTTTGAAAATATCGTTATAGCTGTTGCTGGAATTGGAGCACAGAAAGATTTTTCCGTTTTAATATCTAACACAATTGCAGATTTACAGGTAGTTGATAAAGCACAATGTTTTCCTCTCTACTACTATGAAGAACGACAAAAGCAAAGTCGGGGTTTATTTGACGAAGATGGTGACAGCGAGTTTATAAGAAGAGATGGCGTAAGTGATTTTATATTAGAACGGACCAAAGCGCTGTACGGTAAAACGGTTGGTAAAGAAGATATTTTCTATTATGTCTATGGTTTTTTACACAGCACAGAATACCGAGAATTATTCGCTAATGATTTAAAGAAAATGCTACCCCGCTTACCATTGGTAGAAGATGTTAGGGATTTTTGGAAGTTCAGCAAAGCGGGTCGAGCATTAGCAGAACTACACCTCAATTATGAAACGATTCCAGCTTATGACGGTGCTACCGTTACAGGAGATGATAGTGGTTTTTATATCGTGGATAAAATGCGTTATCCAAAGAAAGACCAGAAGGATACAATATATTATAACAGTAAAATAACTATAACCAACATACCGGCCAAAGCATATGAATATGTAGTTAACGGTAAAAGTGCTATAGATTGGATAATGGAACGTTATGCAGTAACCACACACAAGGATAGCGGGATCAAAAATGACCCTAATGATTGGGCTGATGAGGTTGGTAACCCGCGTTACATATTAGACCTACTTTTGAGCGTCATCAATGTTAGTGTACAAACGGTAGATATTGTAAATGAATTGCCAAAAGTAACTTTTGAATAACACATTTTTTTTAATTTATGATCAAATTTAAATGGGTCGTGCAATTTTTGCACGGCCTTTTTTATTTATCGGAACTTCACTTAGCCACTATTATCTTGGTCGGCATGTAAGTCAATACTTATCATACTCATAGATAGGTAATGCTTGCTTCTACCGTTACGAAAACTATTGAGGACACTTTCGCTTCAACTTTAATATTACTTCACAACAGAGCCTGCATAGGCTCTTTTTTTTAATTAAATAATTTATCGGAGGAAATCACCTATGTGATCAAACTAACTAGCTTTTTAAATATAAAAGGAAGGTGCAACTATTAATATATAACAAAAATAATTATAGAAATGAATAGTAAATTTTACTCATTAATGGAATTACAAAAATTTAGGATGACCACTCTGGGGTCAAGAATGCTCAAATACCGAATCAAATATTTGCTTAGCAGCGGTATTCTCACGATTGGTGAGACGTTATTCAAAAGTGGATCGCGATGGCAAATACACGAGTCTTTGATTCCATTGTTTCAACGAAAGAGTAAGCCAGTGAGCCACTAACAAGTCACGTAGTAAAGTATAGTCTAAGCCCTGTAAATGCTCAAATCTGAAAAAAAAAAGAGCTTTCTTTTTAAAAAAAGCAAAAAAATAATTTAAACAAAAATGTATGCAAATTACCACTCTCACATTGATAAACTTCATTTGTCTTTTCAATCGATATCATATTCGAAATTCGAATCTACCAATCACCCAGACTCTAAAATTCCATTTTATTTCAAGGAGGTTCCTGCTACAAAAGATTATGGCCTTGGCTATAATATTTATTGGATACCAAGTGCCGGCTGCGTGCCGGTTTTGTTTGGTGTGATAGATTTGTCATATCGTTTTATCGCTGACTATTCGATGATGTATGTGCTTAATCCTACACTATATACAATAGGTTGGTCAGATGCTTTGAACGACATCATTTACCATCTAGGCTTATCTCATGTGCAGATAAGAGAAACAGAATTATCAATTGATACTAATCAACCAATCATTAAGCGATTTGTCAAAAAGATGCTCTCGAAGCAAATTATTTTTACAGAAACATACAAGGCAAGCTATTATGGCACCTGGGATGACGTGTATAAATATGGTTACGAAGAAGCAAAATTTCATAATACACAATATGTAATGCCTTTGAAAAACTCAAAAAGAATTAATAAACGCAATTATGATAGGTTAGAGTCCAAGTCCAATGAAATCTTTAATCATTCCGGCAAACATTATATCAACCATTATCTGTCAAAGTACTTGGATGTTGATAAGCCGGTTTATCGCTTGGAGAAAACACTGTATAGGAGGGATTTATCATATAAAGACGTTGTGTATATTGATATCACAACGGGGAGGATGATTTCAAAGTCAACATACAATCGATTATGTGATATTGACAAACGACGATACCGGATACATAGCAAAACGTCTATACTAGACGTTGATTTATCTAGACTAGAAGATTCCAAATACATCACTTCTATATTTAATCATTTCAGTGTTTTCAATAGCGAAATAGTGTTGGATACATACAAAAATGTACCATTATTTGTTGCGAAATATGTTAAGGAGTATAAAGCAGTAATACCGAAAGCTAAAAAAACAAGCTCAGCCCAACGACAAAAGGATTTGCGGAACGCCATTCGAATATCAGAGCTGGAACTAACCTATGATTATGCAGAAAATGCATCAAGAGTCGATGATAATATTTTCAATTTTGACGTGCCTCGTATAAACTGATGCGATGTTCTTTTATGATCACCACAGATGTTCTTTTATGATGACCACAACTATTAAAAAATTTATTTTGTTAAAAAGTAAACTAAAGCTAACTATCTGGATATAACAATATCATCAGCAATTAAGTTGGCGTTTTAAAAATTTATGATTATGTTTGTTAGTACAAAAGAAGCAATGGTGATTCTGGGAGTTAAATCTGAGACGACCATCAGAGAATATGAAAAAAAAGGATATATCACACCGTACCGTTCATTCTCAAATAGAAAAAGATATAAGGTCAAAGAATTAGAAAAAGCCTTAAATAAAAGATAGCCTGAAAGCTATCTTTTTTTGTTTCAGAAACATTATTTCACCGTATATTTCACCGTAACATTTTTTAAAAGTTGCGAAGTACTAATTTTAAAGGAATTTTATATCATGAGTGCATTAAGAAACAAAGTACAGTTAATCGGACACCTAGGAAACGACCCTGAAATCAAAAATTTTGACGGAGGAAAAAAACTAGCCAATTTTACATTAGCTACTAATGAAACCTATAAAAATGACAAAGGGGAAAAGGTAGAAGAAACCCAATGGCATAGACTTATAGCTTGGGGGAAAACGGCCGAAATAATTGAAAAATACGTAACTAAAGGGAAGGAAATTGCTGTTGAAGGAAAATTAACCCACAGAAGCTATGACGATAAAAATGGGGAAAAACGCTATGTAACCGAGGTAGTGGTAACGGAACTCCTTTTATTAGGAAAGTAATTTTATTTAAGAACTATTTTTTAACAAGTCAATAAACACAAAAACCATCGATACTAGTCGATGGTTTTTTTATTTAAACTAAAATAGTTCTTACTTATCGTTGATCAAATCTAGGGCAACGTTTACATCGCTTATCTTCTCCGTCTTTGTAGTTCTCACAACACTTTTTCTTTAACCCTTTATCAGACTTATCTTTTTTAAGGAGTTTTTTTTTATCCTTTTTTTTGGCTTTATTTTTATCCTTTTTACTCAATTTGTAAAGAGTTAAAATTAAGAAAGCAATTATAATTCAGAAATTAAGAGTCTCTTACTTCGAATGACCTGAAGTCACACTATTTACCGTTAATTGTTGGATATCTCTATCAAACAAATACAAACCTCCCTTGTCATCTCCTATCAAATGTATTTTATCTAATATGTTTTTAGCTTGCGCTTCTTCTTCTATTTGTTCAGCAACATACCACTGTAAGAAGTTATGAGTCGCATAGTCTTTTTCGGAAAGAGCAATATGAACCAATTCATTAATCGATTCCGAAACGAAAACTTCGTGTTTATACAACTCTTCAAACATTTCCTGAAAAGTGAGATAGGTTGTTTTTGGAGCCTTTAGTTGGGTTACTTGAGCATGTCCACCACGTTCGTTGATAAATTTAATTAACTTCAACATATGTACGCGTTCCTCATCTGATTGTGCATACATAAATTTAGAAATCCCTTCTAGTCCATGAGTTTCTGCCCATGAAGCCATTGAAAGGTAGGTTTGCGAAGATTCAGCTTCAATACGAACCTGATCGTTCAGTGCGGATTCAATATTTTTTGATAGCATAACTAAATGTTTTATATAAAGTTACAAAAAAGAAAAGACTATTGATTCATTAACTCTTGAAAACAGTCTACAAATTGCCCTACATGCAAACCATCCATTAATCCATGATGAACATGTATTGACATTGACATCGTTTTTTTCCCAGCTTCATTAGTACTCATTTTTCCAAATGAAATTTTTGGGCAACTATCGGGAAAAGTATAACTGCGGGCATGCGAAAGGGATGTGAAATTAATCCATGGAATTGCCGAAAAATGAATTACATTATCCGTATCAAAAGCACGAGTAAAAAGGCCTGGTGCATTTTGAACCCGTTCTATTTCTAATACCGCATTGGCGGTAAAAATTTCAAAATCAGCATCGTATTCTATCCATGAAAAACCAAAAGAACCATCTGTTCTTCCTATCGTTGCTGAACCGTCAATTTTATCATAAATAATAATCTTATCCTCTGAAATTCGGTACCTAAAAGGTTCAATTGTATTCACTGCCACTAACGTTTTGTAGAGGTAATAAATAAAAAAAGTGCTTCCCAGTTTTTTTGAAGTTTGATAGGCTTTAGTACAATCAATTTCTACGGTTACACCAAAAAAAGATTCTTCAAATTTTCTAAAAAAATTAAAATGCTCTTTTCTAGGCCAGTTTTCAATATCTAAATATGTTTTCAAAATGTTGCTCTTAAATTATTTTTCAAAATTACAGCTATTTAATTTTAAGACGGTATTTACAGGAGAAAACTGTTTCCTTTTTTTAAACAACTAAAGTAGCACGTCTTGGAATTTCATATAATAATTGGCAGTAAAATCAAAACCAATATAGAAATACTATAGATAAGGATAATACAACTAAAAAAACATTCAAAAACAAAAGGAGAGTTAAAAAAATGTAGCTGATTTTTTGCTAAAAAAACAGCTGCTAAAAAAAATTCTTTCTTAATGATTATATTATAAAATCATACCATATAAACATAACAAATAGCATATAAATAGACTTACCTTTGTGTAAACATCTAATTTATTTTTATGAAAAATTCCGTTATCCTATCACTTTCTATTTCTATTTTGATTGTCTTTTCTAGTTGCAATCAAGGTAAAGCCGCGGACGAAAAAATAATTGAAAAACAAACTACTAAAGTCGTTACAGATTCTGTAAAGAAAAAAATAGTTTCTACTATAGATACCTTAGATTATAATAAAAGAATGCTAGCGATTAGCAATAATGACACTACAGGAAGATGGCCTGTAAAAACACCTTATCCTTTACCCGGAGCATTATTACCATACAATAGGATTATTGCTTTTTATGGAAATTTGTATTCCAAAAGAATGGGGATACTTGGAGAAATCCCAAAAGAACAAATGCTTAAGCAATTACAAGGAGAAGTGGCCAAATGGGCAGCAGCTGACCCTACAGTTAAAACAATTCCTGCTTTGCATTATATTGCAGTTACTGCTCAAGGCGCACCTGGAAAAGACAATATGCATCGCATGAGAATGCCGTTTAAACAAATTGACACCATAATAAGCTGGGCAAAGCCTATCGACGCACTAATTTTTCTAGATATCCAAGTAGGACATAGCACTGTAAAAACCGAAGTAACTCAACTAGAACAATATCTCGCTTTACCCAACGTACATTTAGGAATCGATCCCGAATTTTCATTGAAAAACGGGCACGTGCCTGGTACTAAAATAGGGACATTTACTGCAGACGATATCAATGACGCGATAGACATCCTTGCTAATTTGGTCAAAAAAAATAAATTGACTCCAAAGGTGTTAATCGTACATCGCTTTACACAAGGAATGGTCACTAATTATAAAAAAATAAAAACAGTTCCTGAAGTACAGGTAGTAATGGATATGGATGGTTTTGGTAGCAAAGTACTTAAAAGATCCACTTACCTTACTTATATCTATAGAGAACCTGTTCAATTTACAGGATTTAAATTGTTTTATAAAAATGACAATTGGAACGATTGGAAAATGTACACTCCTGAAGAGTTGTTAAAATTTACTCCAAAACCACTTTACATTCAATACCAATAATTAATAGAACTATGAAAAAGAGTATATTAGTAGTTATAAGCTGCTTTACCATTTTGATAGGATGCCAATCTAAAACGGAGCAGAAAGAAACCGATAAAAAAGAAACTACCCAAGTTTCAATTGCTAGTCCGGAAAAGGCACCAAAAAAAGAAACTGCAAATACGGCCACTATTCTTGCTAAAAAGGAAGTGCCCATCTTATGCTACCATAATATTCGGGAATTTAGTAATACAGCTAGCGGAGATATAAAGACTTATACGGTTAAACCAGCTGTTTTTTCAGCTCAAATGAAAGCATTGGCAGATGATGGTTATCATACCATATTACCTGATCAATTGTATGAATATCTCCTTCATGATGGACCACTACCCGAAAAGCCAATAATGATAACCTTTGATGACACAAGAGAAGAGCAGTATACGTTAGGAGCAACTGAAATGAAAAAATACGGTTTTAAAGGGGTGTTTTTTGTGATGACCGTCTCTATTAATCGACCAAAATATTTAAGTAAAGAACAAATTAAAGACTTATCAGACTCTGGTAATGTAATTGCAGCACATACTTGGGACCATCATATGGTAACTAAATATAGTGGGGATGACTGGAATATTCAGCTTAATAAACCAAAAACTAAACTGGAAGAAATCATTGGAAAACCAGTAACGTACTTCGCCTATCCTTTTGGGCTGTGGAATACCTCTGTTATCCCAGAAATCAAAAAAAGTGGATATCAAATGGCTTTTATTTTATCTACAAAAAGAGACCCAAACGACCCTCTTTATACCATAAGAAGGATAATAGTTTCCGGTACTTGGACAGCAAATGGAATGCTAAAAGCAATTGAATCTAGTTTTAACAAGCCCTGATTTATATTCCTACTATCCTTTTTAAGAAGACTTCATTTAAAAAACAGCATATGTCAAAAACTAGATTTAAAATCTTAGTAATGACTTGTGCTGTTTTCCGTGCTCTAATTCTTCATAAAAAGACCCAAATCACGATGATTTAAAGGGAGATAGTTTATAATACTGGTACTATAAACACTACTGAATTATCAATAAAACATAGAATAAAAATAAATCATTCAAAAAATTGATATTAAAAAAGGAATAGTATATTTATTATTGAATAATTAATAAATATAGTTATTTTAACAAATAAAATAGTTATTTTAGAGAAAAAATTGTGTTTTCCACACCATAAATAGCATTTGTTTAATTTTTTAATAACGATAATATATGATAAAATTAACACCTAGTTTAAATTCAAATGGATGGGATGAAATGTTCTCAAAAGAAGGTGTTAGAGACTCATACCGCCAAGTACTACAAACATTGGAAAGTTTAAGTATTGCGCAACTAAATGAAAAACAAAAACAGGCTTCAGATATTTTCATGAACCAAGGGATAACATTCACGGTTTATAGCGATGACGACCAGGGAATTGAAAGAATTTTCCCATTTGATATTATTCCTAGAATAATTACCCAGAAAGATTGGATAGAAGTAGAAACAGGGATAGCGCAAAGGCTAAAAGCTCTTAATTTATTTTTGGAAGATATTTATAACGAACAACTTATTATAAAAGAAGGCATTATTCCTGCTGCATTAATTGCTTCATGCCCTCATTATATTCAAGAAGTACACGGAATAAAACTACCCCATAATATCCACGTACACATTGCGGGTATTGATTTAATTAGAGGAGCCGATGGAGAATTTTATGTCTTAGAAGACAATCTAAGATGCCCTAGTGGTGTGAGTTACATGATGGAAAACAGAGAAATAACCAAAAGAGTGTTTCCTGAAATGTTCAGCAACAATGATGTTAGCATGGTGGTCAATTACCCTATGATTTTTCATAATATTTTAATATCTCTTTCTCCAAGAAATATATCAAACCCAAATGTAGTTTTGCTCACTCCAGGAGTTTATAATTCCGCTTACTACGAACATACTTTCCTCGCGAGACAAATGGGAGTACCATTAGTTGAAGGAAGAGATTTAGTTGTGAATAACAACAAAGTCTATATGAAAACAACTTCCGGTCTTCAACAAGTGGATGTAATTTACAGACGATTAGACGACGAGTATTTAGACCCCCTTGTTTTTAAACCAGACAGCACACTTGGTGTTCCTGGATTGATAAGCGCTTATAAATTAGGAAACGTTGCTTTGGTAAATGCGGTAGGAAATGGAGTCGCTGATGATAAAGCCGTCTATGCCTATGTTCCAGATATGATAAAATACTATCTAAACGAGGAACCTATCTTAAAAAATGTGCCTACTTATCAAATGGGTAATAAGGAAGAAAGAGAACTTGTATTTGCTAATATGGAAAACATGGTGGTTAAAGAAACGAACCAGAGTGGTGGTTACGGAATGATCATGGGGAATAAAGCGACCGAAGCAGAACTTGAAGCCGCCAAAATTGCAATTATTGATAATCCTAGAAATTTCATTGCACAACCCATTATCCAGCTAAGCACCGTTCCTTGTTTTATCGACGGAGAACTTAAACTGAGACACGTTGACCTAAGGCCTTATGCATTATGTGGCCCAAACGGAGTTAAAATAGTACCTGGAGGGCTAACAAGAGTTGCGCTTACCGAAGGATCCTTAGTCGTAAATTCCTCGCAAGGAGGTGGTAGTAAAGACACTTGGATCATAAAATAAAAGCAATTGTTTACGAACTTAAAAAAACACACACTATGGAAGTAAATATGCTAAGCCGTGTTGCTGATGGAATGTATTGGCTTAACAGATATATGGAAAGAACAGATGGAATGTTGCTCACCCTTAACACTCTTTATGCTTTATCTTTTGACAAAGAAACTAATGATTATCAAGGTTACAAACCGTTATTAGAATACTACACCATATTGTCAAATGATAAAATTAGAGAAGTTCAGTTTGATACTAATTTTGTTCTAAAATATATTATTTGTGATGAAAATAATCACAACTCGGTTAAAAACCTAATTACTAAGGCACGTGAAAATGCAAGAGGCTCTCAAGATAAGATAACAAAAGAATTATGGGAACATATTAACTCCATGTACCTTTATATTAATTCTCCAGACTTGCCTAAAAAACTAGAAACAGCCAAAGCACTAGATGTATTGGCCAAATTAAATAAAAACTTTTTGCTTTATAATGGTATCATTCAAGTTACCATGCCAAGAGGATTAGGATGGTGCTTTTCAAGCATAGGCAAGCATATTGAGCGTTGTTTACAAACCATTTCAATGACTCAGGCTTATTATGCTCCTATCAATTATAACGTAAATGGAAATGAAGATTTACTGTACTGGAGAAAATTACTGTTATCCCTTTCAGGTTATGAAATGTATATGAAGAGTTATAGTAATATTCCTCACAACCAGAAAGTAATTCAACATGTGATTTTTAATAAAGATTTTGCCCATTCTGTTTATTATACTTTAGAGTACATCGAAATATATTTAGAAAGCCTGTTGAAACAAAATTATTTAAACGAAGGACGAGTGTTACAAAATCAATTTGGAAGACTCAAAAGTTATATTGAATTTACCGATTATCAAAATTTAGATAACCAACAATTAGAGGAAGTACTTCACAATACAAAAAAACAATTGATGCAATTTTCGAAAGATTTTTCTAAATTATTTTTTTCTTATACCTAACAACTAATGGCGATTTATAAAATAGTACACACCACAAAATACCAATACAATTGGCCTATTAAGGAAAGTATAAACGAGATTCGTTTATTTCCTCATAATTTTGACAACCAAGATGTGTTACAATATCAGCTAATGATATCTCAAAAACCTGAGGTAGCACTTTCAGAGGACTACTATGGAAATAGAGTGGGGAATTTTAATATTTTACATTCCCATTCTGAAACAACCATAGAAACTAGAATGTTGGTACGTGTCAATCATTCTCTTAAAATTCCAGAAATCGATGATACGACGGTAAAAGATTTAGAAAAGGAAAAAGAAAAAAGCATCCTTTTACTTCGACTTTGTTACCCAGAAATCATCAACAAACAAAACGAAATTGATGCTATATTAGATGAAATCGATTATAAAAACAAATCCATAATTGAAATTGCCCAACAATGTAATCACTATGTTTTTACAAATTTCACTTATACAAAAGGGATTACCAATATAGAAACTACAATAGATGAAATATTGGAAATTAAAAAAGGAGTATGTCAAGATTTTGCCATTTTATTATTGCAACTATTACGTAGCGCGGGAATTCCTTCAAGGTATGTGAGTGGATATATTTGTCCCAATAAAAATGAACTGCGCGGAGAAGGCGCTACACATGCTTGGGTAGAAATATATTCTCCTAATCAAGGTTGGTTAGGATTAGATCCTACTAATGACATTTGGACAATGGACAATCATGTCAAACTTTCAACAGGGAGGAATTTCAATGATTGCACCCTTGTAAAAGGAACATTTAAAGGTCTTGCAAGACAAACACTGTCGGTTTCAGTTTCAATTGGCTATGAAGACGGCAGGCATTTTGAAGAAGTGAATGATGTACTACTACATGAAGTATCTGCAGAGCTTCAAGAACAACTAAATCACATTGAGAAACAACAACTTCAACAACAACAACAATAATAATAATAATAATAAAAGTAATTAATACCAAAAAAGGAGGAATCAAAGCTTGATCCCTCCTTTTTTATAATATACAATATTATTTATTTGATAACCATCCTTTTGGATCCGTATACGTTGTATTTTGTAAAAGCAAGAATTTAATTACTGTTTTACCAGTATCACCATTTGTTCTTACTCTACCAATCGTTTGTTTTATACTTATTTTATCTCCTTTACTAACCGATACAGAACTTAAATTTTGATAAATGGTAAAGTAATCTCCATGTTGTATCATCACGGCTTTATTAACAGGTGATAAAACCATTACACTTGCTACTTCACCACCAAAAACTGCTCTTGCAGATGCCCCTTCACTAGTTGTTATTTCTACACCGCTATTATGAATCACTAATGTATTATAAATAGGATGCGCTTGATCTCCGTAACCCAACGATATAAACCCTTTTTCTACTGGCCAAGGTAAATTCCCTCTATTAGCTCTAAAATTATCAGCTATTATTTTTGACTCTGGTGTCAATTCAATTCTGGAAGAAGAAACGGATTCTTTTGCAGCTTCTTTTGCAGCTTCTCGTACGGCTTCTTTAGTATCCCCTTTTGTTGTAGACTTCGCGCTATTTGCTAATGCTAGTGCTTTGGCTTTAGCTCTCTCTATCGCTGCTTTTCTATTGGCCTCAGCAATAGCTTCGCGAATTAAACGGTCTATTTGTTTGTCAATCGTTTTGGATTCTCTTTGTTTTTTTCTAATATCCGAAACAATTCTATTCTTGTCTTTTTTAATTGAATTTACTAGTTTTTCCTGTTCTTCTTTTTCTTTTACTAATCCTTTTTTTTCTTTTTCGTTTTCAACGATTAGTTTTTGTTTTGCCACTTTTTGAACATTCAACTTTTTATTATAATCAATTAGTTGAGTCGACTTAGAAAATATTTCTTCTCCTTGTGCCTTTCTAAAATTGGTATATTGTTTTAAATATTGTGCTCTTTTATACGCTTGTAAAAAATTCTCAGACGACAGAATAAACATTGCTCTACTTTGCTCCGATCGGCTTTTATACGATTTCAAGATCATCTTAGCATAATCTTCTTTAAGAATCATCAACTCTTTATTAAGCTTATTGATCTTAACCTGATTAACATACATGTCATTTGCCAAAAGTTTGGTTTGTTTCTCAGTCGTATTTATCAATATTTCTTTCAGTCTAATTTTATTTTTCTGAATCGTAAATACATTCATCGCCGATTTTTCCTTGGACTTCACGGACTGCAATAACTTTTCGTTATCCCTTATTTCTTGTTGGATTTGGGCTTTACGTTGTTCTAATTTTTCTTGTTGAGAAGACTGACTCCATATAACTGAGGTCATGCATAAAAAAATTAAGCTAAGGAGAAATTTTGGCATCTTAAAAATATATTTTTTGCAAATTTACTTAATTATAATTCTATTGTAACCATTTGGGACACTATATGGAAAAGAAAGTTCTTCATTGAATGAAATTGTTTTATAGTCTAAGTTAATTTCCGTTTTTCCTTTGGCTTGATAGGCATTTATAAGCACGTTTGTAGGCATCAAGGCTTCTTTATATTCTTTAATGTCAACGTAGGCTACTTGAATCATCCTACCCTCGGCTACTTGTGTTATTTCTTGTTTATTAACGCTAAAATCATTTGAATTGATATAAAATGTCTTTTTTGTATTTCCATTCGATAAATCATCCAATCGATACAATTGCTCCACTAATGACTCTGTATATTTTCCCTTCTTTAAATCATCTAAAGCTTCTCCCAACAACATATTTTGAATTTTATTATAATCCAAATCAGTACCTAACCATTGGCTTAATGAACTAAAGTCTCCTTCAAAATAGGTTCCTTTAATTTTTTCGTAATAACTCACAGATGTTGGAGTTATAGAAGCTTTTGCCATTGTAATCCCTAAAAAACGGATGCTTATTAGAATTTGTTCGCCCTTCTTAATTCTAATTTCAGCAGTAACATTTTGTGATTGTTTATCATCACTATACCTCGCATTTGCTTTAATATATAATGTAGAAAAATCACTTTTATTGTTATAGTGACTTGCTATAATTTTTTTTGCGGCTAAGTAATCAACAGGAACAGTAGCAGTTGTAGCCACGGCTTTTGACTTACAAGAAATCAATACAAGGATTGACAGAATAGCGAGTATTTTTTTCATTCGATTTTTATTGTTTTAATAATTGATTGGCTTTTGAAAAATAGAACTCTTTTTTCTTATTATCTCCTAAACCATTATAAGCTTCTCCCAATTGAATATTGAAGTTTATTTCTAAAGCAACATCTTCAACCAAATAATCCAACCCCATTTCGAGAATTTCTTTGGCTTTTTTAAACTGAACCAATTGATTGTATCCTAAGCCAGCATAATAATAAAACTGTGGCTGTGTAGGGAAAATATCTACCATATCCATGGCTTTTTTTGCTGCTAGATCAAATTGTTTGGTTTCAATATACGCTTGAAGCAAAAGTAAATTTGTTTCAACATCTACATCCGCCGTTTTTTTAATCGCTTTATCATAGTACACAATGGCTTTATCCCATTGTTTTTTAGCATGATAAAATTTCCCTATTTCCTTTGCCACATTCACTTCAGGATCAGAATCAAAATAACCAATCGCTTTTTCTAAGTCGGAGTTATATTGCGGATTTGCATTTGTAAAAATCAAGAATTCATTTAGAACCCGGTGTTTTATTTTTGAATCAATTTTGGAACTAGCCAAAACGATGTTCATCGCTTTAACTGCTTTATCCCCATCATTATTATCCAGATGAAACTTAAACAAACTTACTTGTGCCCATTCCGATGTTGGAATTTCACTCTCCAATTTTCGTGCCGTTTCAAGGACTTTATCTATTTCATTGTTTTTAGAATACAAATATATTAGTGAAATATAATTGGACTCCTCCTTGGGATACTTCTTTATCTGATCAATTAAATTTACGATTTCAGTATTTTGATATTTCCCTTGCGATAAAATCTGGATTTTGTAAGATTCTCTTCTGTCTGATTTACCTATACTTTCATTTAGTTCATTAATAAGTGCTAATGCTTTGTCAAACTGCCCCGTATTCATGTAAAGCGAAGTTAAATCTTCTTTGAACTTTGGATCAAATGGAATCAGTTTATTGATTGTGTAAATAGCACGCTCATAATCTTTGGTTGCATAATTAACATCATACATTCCTATCCAGAACCATTTGTTCGTAGGATCTATTTTACTCGCCTGCTCAAAATAAGTATAGGCGTTTTTATAATCCTTTAATGCCAAATAGTTTTTACCTAATTCAAAATGTATAGTTGCGTTTTGAGGATCTATTTTTAAGCATTGTTCCAAAGCTACTATTGCTTTGTCATAATTTTCTATTGCTTTTTGTTTTAACGACTCATAAAACAAATCTTGAAATTTATTACTATCTAGCTTTATCTGTTCTGGTTCTGTTTGTGCCAATACCAAAGCAGGATTGCCAAGCAAAACAAAAAACAATAGTACTAAAGCTGATCTTTTCATAATAAAAAGTAATTTCTAAAACTAGAAAAAATTATTCCAAAACAGAATAATCACCAATGCTGATACTGGTAAAATTACCATCAAAAACAACATGATTTCCAATCATGGCATTATCTAAATTAGCATTTTTGATGTGTACATGAGTTTGAATCAAACTGTTTTTTATAGCGCTATCGACTACATGACTTCCTTTGCCAAGAGACACGTTAGGCCCAACAATTGCATTTACTAAAACAACATCTTCACCAATGAAACAGGGCGGGATAATAGTCGAATTTTCTAACTTAACATCATAATCCACCAGATGAATTCCGTCATTATGCAAGAAGCCCAGCATTCTAGTATTGGTTTCTACAGTTACGTTTTTATTCCCGCAATCCATCCATTCATCTACACTACCCGTTTTAAAAACGTTACCCTTAGCCATCATCGCTTTGATTCCGTCATTAATCTGGTATTCTCCACCGTTTTGAATGTTGTTGTCTAATACGTTTTGAAGTTCTTTTTTTAAATTACCCACTTCTTTGAAATAGTATATCCCAATAACCGCTAAATCACTTACAAATTCAGCAGGTTTTTCCACTAATTCTGTGATTTCATTGTTAGCGTTCAGCTTCACCACTCCAAAAGCTTCAGGCTGGTCTACTTGTTTTACCCAAATAACAGCATCAGCAGTAGGGTCTAAATCAAAATCAGCTCTGATTAATGTATCTGCATAAGCAATTACTGCTGGTCCTGACAAGGATTCTTTGGCACACATAATAGCATGTCCAGTTCCTAGAGGTAAGTCCTGACGATAAATAGAAGCTTTGGCACCTAAACTTTGAGCCAATTCTTCTAAACTTTTTACTACATCATCCCCAAAAAAAGCTTCGTCGCCTAGAATAAAAGCAATCTCTTCAATTGGTTCTTTTAATATTTTAGCAATATCTTCTACCAATCGATGGACAATAGGTTTTCCAGCAACAGGGATTAATGGCTTAGGAACGGTAACTGTATGTGGACGAAGACGTGAACCACGTCCTGCCATTGGCACTATTATTTTCATTTTAATGATATTGAAAGATTAAATGATTGAACGATTAAAGAATTCTATTCGAATTTTTAAATATTACAATCTTTGAATTAATAAATTTTATTTTACACCTGTACTACCAAAACCACCCGCTCCTCTAGAAGTCTCTGACAACTCTTCTACTTCAATCCAGTCAGCCCGTTCGTGTTTTGCAATGATTAATTGCGCAATGCGTTCCCCATTTTGGATAACAAATGCCTGATTGGATAAATTTACTAAAATCACACCAATTTCACCACGATAATCGGCATCAACTGTTCCAGGCGAATTCAATACTGTAATACCGTTCTTGAAAGCCAAACCACTTCTTGGTCTTACTTGAGCCTCATACCCTATGGGTAACTCCATAAAAAGCCCTGTTTTAACAATAGTTCTTTCTAAGGGCTGTAATGTTATTGATTCTATTAAATTAGCTCTTAAATCCATTCCTGCTGAAGCTATGGTTTCATAGTTAGGCAGGGCATGTTGTGATTTATTGATGATGTTTATTTTCATTTTAATTTGTTTGAATTGTTAGCAGGATTTCTAGCCCTGATGGGAGTGACATCCTTTTCTTGACTTTTCAGGAAAGAAAAGATATAGCGGACAGCAGGAAATAGCTCCAAAAAACCAGTAAGGAAATACTAGCTATTTTTACGTTTTATGATTTTTAAAAGGGTTTCTTTTTCGTTGTGATATATAAAATAGAGGAATACAATCAATAATAAGATCCCTACAAAGTAATTCTCCCTGAATCCATAAAACGATATTGCCGAAAAGAATATCGATAATGACAGATAGCCTCCTATTTTCTTTAAATCATACGGAATTGGATAATATTTATTACCCAAATAATAGGAAATAAACATCATGCTTCCGTAGGCGGCTATTGTTGCAATTGCTGATCCGTAATAACTCATTGTAGGAATCAATAAAAAGTTAAGTCCTAATGTTATCACAGCTCCTACAATGGAAATGTAAGCACCAATATACGTTTTGTCAATCAATTTATACCAAACAGAAAGATTAGTGTAAATCCCCAAAAAGAAATTGGCCAATATGATTAAGGGCACAACTTTCATGGCTACCCAATACGATTCATCACGAATCATAAGCATTTTGAATAAATCAGCAAAAACGATTACCGATAGCAAGATGAACGATCCAAAAATGACAAAATATTTTGTCACCATTGCATAGGTTTGTGGTGCATTTTTATCAGAAGCATGACTAAAAAAGAACGGTTCAATTCCTAATGTATAAGCGGTTCTATATAAAACCATGAATAAACCTAATTTGTAGCAGGCAGAGTAAACACCCACTTCGGCTTCAGCAATATTGTCTGGTAACAATCGTCCTAAAAGAATTTTATCAAACTGTTCATTGATTGCAAATGCAATTCCGGCTACCATTATAGGCAATGCATAGCGCATCATGCGTTTCCATAAATCCAAATCGAATTTCCATTTTAGAAAAACATAATCTGGAGATAATGCTACAAAAGTTAATAAACTAGCAATAATGTTTGCCAAGAAAATATAGCCTATCTGGAAATTTTCTACATACAAAGAACTTAAAAAACCATGTGGATTAGCAGCGACTACCTTAGGTATATAAAGTAAAAAAAGCACGCTTAAAATAAGGTTTACCAATACATTACCAATTTTTATAACCGCATAAACCATTGGTTTTTGAAAAGCCCTTAATTTAGAAAAAGGAATAATTACCAAAGCATCTAAAGCTAAAATCCAAATGGTATATCCAATATACTGTGAATCAATACCTGACCAAGCTGCCAATGTATTCCTAGATAATAACGCAATAAACAAGAAAGAAATAGTAGTCCAAAAGATAGAAACCATTGATGTTTCTAGCACTGATTTTTTATTGCTTTCATTGTTATAAAACCTAAAAAAAGCAGTTTCCATCCCGTAAGCTAGAATAACATTAAAGAAAATCATCCAAGCAAAAATGATGGAGACTTTTCCATATTCTGCTTTAGGCAGCAAATCGGTATAAAGTGGCACTAGCAAAAAGCTAAACATTCGCGGTAAAACTGTCGCGAGTCCGTAAATAGCTGTTTGTTTAAAAAGATTTTTATATAATCCCAAAATGTGGTGTGTCTATTAATTTTAAAAAACAAAAATAACTAATTCTTTGGTTTAATCACCGAAGCTTTGTTAATCATTGTCTTTCTTTTAGATTAATGATTTTAAAAAAATAAGTTTTGTTTTTCATTTTATATTCCAAAACGGCATCATTGGGACTTAATATGAATTTTGGTTTAGTAATTACGGGCGCTTCATTTCCATATTCTAATTTACTATCACTATTTAAAATTAAATCCGGCTTAGGAACAAATTTAAAAAAAGAAGCCATAAAATTATTTTCATCTACTTTATCAATGGTAGACACCTGGTTATTGAAATACACTTTTATCAACTGAATTGTATTAGGTAACGCTTCGATAAAAACGATATGAATATCACTTTTAATAGTATCCTTTTCTTGACTCCCTATCTTCGTACTGTAATAAACTGAATCCATTGGCACTGGAAAGCGAGTTTCAAACTCATTTTGTGAAACACAAAATGAAAAGCAAAACAAGATTATAACAACGACAACACCTCTGTTTATAAAACGCATCTAACATAAATTTAAGTCAACCCTTCTTCATTCAAGATTTTCACAAAATGAAAACCTTTAGGACCATATCCTTGATTGTAATAAAATCGGTGGGCTGAAAAATTGGAAGTAAAAGCATCGAGAACGATATTAGTGCATTCTAAATCAATAGCTTTTTGCTCCACATAATCAGTCAACAATTTACCTATTCCTTTTGAACGATGGTCTGTATGAACTATAAAATTGTCTATTTCTAAATATTTACCACTCCATAATTTTGTTGAAAACCAACAACCTGTTATACCTAAACAGATCTCATCTTCAAATACAGCAATTTGCGTATAATTATGAGGAACCATCTCTTGAAGATAGGTTTCATACTTCTCTACACTAAGTTTTGGATATAACTGTTGCATCACTTCAATTTGAGCTAGCATTTCGGGAATAGTGGTAAATTCTTTAATATTCAAAGGATTGCTTTTTTAATTAATTTTGGGTTAAAATTAATCAAAAACTAATAATTGGCAAGTCCCAATACCATTAAAATAACGGGTTAAATAGTAATGAAAACAGTATCAAAAAAATTAACAATATTAGATAAACAGCAAAATATGTAGAAAGAACTTGCTAAGATAGAAGTAAAACTGTTTAAAATCAATGCGCAATTAAAGAAGTTTTCAAAGCTGTTCGATCTAAACGAATTAGATAACTAGAATCAACATTCTTTACTGCCGCACTTTTAATAAATCTTGGGCTGAATAAATTATTTATAAATTTATGTAATGGATTATGATTGTTCTTTCCCAAAATTTTAAATTCAATATCATCTAAGGATAAAAGATGACGGGCTATTTTTATTCTCTTATATTTAAAAACAGCAGTTTCTTCTTTGCCTTCTTTTGCTATAATTAGAACATACGCATTGTAAATATTAGACCAAAAGATATATTTCAATTCATCACTATCTAAATAAGACTCTAATTTTTTATCTTTAATATAATAAAGTTCTCTTCTTAAAGACGATGTATCATGGCTAAGCTGTGCCTCTAACAAAATATTCTCAGACAACTGAATTGGAAAATTATCCATAGCTAATACTATTATATATAAATCATTTAATTCACCAAATGTAAATTTTTATTTACAAAAAACACTAGGTATTTATACGTGATTTTTAGGCATAAAAAAAAACCAACGTATGCTGGTTTTTTTTTATAAAATAAGATAAAATTATTCTTACCCTTTTAAAGCTTCTGCCCCACCAACAATCTCAAGGATCTCATTAGTAATAGCAGCTTGACGCGCTTTATTGTATGTTAATTTCAATTGATTTCTCAATTCAGTTGCATTATCAGTTGCTTTGTGCATCGCAGTCATACGCGCTCCATGCTCAGAAGCAAATGAATCACGAATTCCTTTATACAATTGCGTTTTCAATGATTTAGGAATCAAAGTCAATACAATTTCTTCTTTTGAAGGTTCAAAGATATAATCTCCTGTTGAAACTGTTAAATCAGATTTAATTGGTGCTAACGGTAAAAATTGTTCTGTTTGAACGATTTGAGTTGCAGCATTTTTAAACTGATTGTAAATCAATTCGATTTTATCATATTCACCTGAAACAAATTTTTGAGTTAATGTATCTGCAATTGCAGCTACATTATCAAATGTTAAGTTGTCATATACTGCACTTTCGTTAGCAACAACTGAATTTGTTTTAGTTAATACATCGTTTCCTTTTTTACCAATTGCAAAAACATCTACTTGTTTACCTTCATAAAAAGCAGCACGACTTTTAGCACCTTTAATTACGTTTGTATTAAATGCACCACATAAACCTCTATTAGAAGTAATAGCAACTAGTAATACTTTTTTTACTTCACGTTGTGTAGTAAACTCTCCTCCTGCATCACCTTCAAGTGTAGCAGAAAGGTTTTGTAATAATTCCGTTAATTTTTCGGCATAAGGGCGCATTGCTGTAATTGCATCTTGTGCTTTCTTTAGCTTTGCTGCAGAAACCATTTTCATCGCTGATGTAATTTGCATCGTTGATGAAACGGAAGTAATTCTATTACGGATTTCCTTTAAATTTGCCATTTATTTTTTTCTATTTTGAATTATAAATTTTAAATTTTAAATTACAAAAAGACTGACTTTTCATAATTTAAAATTCAAAACTTAAAATAACTTCTAGTTATATTTTGCTGAAACTTCTTTAGCTACAGATTGAATTACATCAGTAATTTCGTCTGTTAACTTCCCTGCTTTTAAAGCATCAAGAGTTGCTCTGTGTTTAGTGTTCAAGAATTCTAAGAAATCTTTCTCAAATTCTTTTACTTTATTTACAGGAACATTTCTCAATAAGTTTTTAGAACCAGCATAGATAATTGCCACTTGGTCTTCAACAGTATAAGGATCATTCAAACCTTGTTTCAAGATTTCAACGTTTCTTCTACCTTTTTCAATTACGTTTAAAGTAACTGCATCTAAGTCTGAACCAAATTTAGCAAACGCTTCCAATTCACGGAATTGTGCTTGATCTAGTTTCAAAGTACCTGCTACTTTTTTCATTGATTTAATTTGAGCATTACCTCCAACACGAGATACAGAAATACCTACGTTAATTGCCGGACGAACTCCAGAGTTAAACAAATCTCCATCTAAGAAAATTTGACCATCAGTAATCGAAATTACGTTTGTTGGGATATATGCAGAAACGTCACCAGCTTGAGTTTCGATAATAGGTAAAGCAGTCAATGAACCACCACCTTTAACGATAGATTTCAATGAATCTGGTAAATCGTTCATGTTTTTAGCAATTCCATCATCAGCAATTACTTTACAAGCACGCTCTAATAAACGACTGTGTAAGTAAAAAACGTCTCCAGGATATGCCTCACGTCCCGGTGGTCTTCTTAATAAAAGAGAAACCTCACGGTAAGCAACAGCTTGTTTAGATAAATCATCATAAACAATTAAAGCTGGACGACCTGAATCTCTAAAGTATTCTCCAATTGCAGCACCTGCGAAAGGAGCGTACACTTGCATTGGAGCTGGATCAGAAGCATTAGCAGCAACAATAATGGTATATGCCATTGCTCCTTTTTCTTCTAACATTTTTGCAATTCCTGCTACAGTTGACGCTTTTTGTCCAATTGCAACATATATACAAAATACAGGTTTTCCTGCATCGTAAAATTCTTTTTGATTTAAGATAGTATCGATACAAACAGTTGATTTACCTGTTTGACGGTCACCAATAACTAGCTCACGTTGTCCTCTACCAACTGGGATCATAGCATCAACTGCTTTTACTCCAGTTTGTAATGGCTCAGTAACTGGTTGACGGAAGATAACTCCTGGAGCTTTTCTTTCCAAAGGCATTTCGTATAAGTCTCCACCAATTGGTCCTTTTCCATCAATTGGAAAACCAAGAGTGTTTACTACACGTCCTACCATTTGCTCACCTACTTTAAGAGAAGCGATACGTTGTGTTCTTTTAGCTGTAGAACCTTCTTTGATTCCTGTTGATGGTCCTAAAAGTACCACCCCAACATTGTCTTCTTCAAGATTCAATACAATCGCTTCTAAGCCATTGTCGAATTCTACTAACTCACCGTATTGAACATTAGAAAGCCCGTAAACACGAGCAATACCATCTCCAACTTGAAGTACGGTTCCTACTTCCTCTAGCGTTGCGCCAGATTCAAAACCTTCTACTTGCTTTCTTAATATTGCTGAAATTTCAGCAGGTTTGATTTCCGCCATCTTAATTTATAATTTAGACACTTAAATGTGCAATAAAACTAGTTACTTAATTCTCTTTTTAATACTTGTAATCTGTTAGCAACAGAAGCATTGTACTGCTTGTCACCTATTCTTAAAATAAACCCTCCAATAATTGAAGCATCTACTGTATTTTCAATTGTAATTTTTTTATCAGATAAAGAAGCAATTTTAGCTAAAACTTTAGCTTCTAATGCTGCATCCATAGGAATAGCTGTAGTCACCTTAGCCACTTCAACACCATTCATAATATCAAATAAAACATTGTATTCTACTGCTACTGCTTCTAGAATTTCAAATCTTTTGTTTTCAAACAACAAATGAAATAAACTTTTAGTTACACTATTAGTATTTGCAAAAACTTCCAATAAGGCATTTTCTTTAACCTCTACTCTTAAAGTTGGGTTTTGAATAAAAGTGCTCAATTCTACATTTCCATTTATAGTTGAAGCTATAGAATTCATATCATCACTAACTGCTTTTGCTACTCCTTTAGATTCTGCGATCTCTAGAATTGCTTTTGCATAACGAATTGCTGCTCTTGTACTTGCCATAATATTAGTTTAGCTTTACGTCACCTAACATTTTCTCTACTAATTTAGTTTGAGCTTCTTTGTTAGATAATTCGTCTTTCAATAATTTTTCTGCAATATTCAATGATAAAGTAGAAACTTGAAGTTTCAACTCAGCCATCGCTGCATTTTTTTCACTTTCAATTGCTGCTTTAGCTTGTTCGATCATTTTCAATCCTTGAACTTGCGCTTCATTTTTTGCATCAGCAACCATTTTCTCTTTCATTTCACGCGCATCTTTAAGCATGTTGTCACGCTCTAATCTTGCTTCTTGTAAAATACGTTGGTTGTCAGCTTGAAGGTTTTGCATTTCTTTTCTAGCATTTTCAGCAGAAAGTAAAGCATTTTTGATTCCTTCTTCTCTATCATTTACTGCATCAAGAATTGGTTTCCAAGCGAATTTTTTCAATAAGAATATTAATCCAACAAATATTAATACTTGCCAAACGAACAAACCTAACTCAAACTGATTTATTAACTTATCCATTATATATAATTATAAATTTTAAATTATCTTTTTTATTGCTCAAAGGCAATTTGTAATGTTTTAATTTAAAACAATAGTTACAACCAACCGTTGTAACTATTGTTTTTTTGATTTTAATTAAGCAGCGAATAACGCAGCGAAACCAATACCTTCAATAAGTGCAGCTGCAATAAGCATAGCTGTTTGGATTTTTCCAGAAGCTTCTGGTTGACGAGCAATAGCGTCCATTGCTGAACCACCAATTCTACCAATACCTAAACCTGCTCCGATTACAATTAATCCTGCTCCTACAATAGTTGGAATTTGCATAATATATATATTAAAAATTAAACATTCAATTTTTTTGTTTAATCGGTTATTTGTTTAATCGGTTAATCGATTTAAACAAATAAACAGCTAAACGGTTAACCCATTAATGATGAGCTTCCTCATGATGATGCTCTTCTACAGCTGAACCAAAGTACAATGCAGATAACATAGTGAAAATATAGGCTTGTAAAAAAGCTACTAATATCTCAAGAATAGAAAGTACAAATGACAATCCAAATGACAAACTACTTCCTAACCAACTTTTGAAAATAAACATTAAACCAATAATACTCATCAATACAATGTGTCCTGCAAAGATATTTGCATACAAACGTATCATCAATGAAAATGGCTTAATAAATACTCCTAACAACTCAATTGGAGCTAATACGATACGCATTACTTTAGGCACTCCTGGCATCCAGAAAATGTGTCCCCAGTAATTTTTATTAGCAGTAAGGTTTGTGATTAAGAATGTCATTATCGCTAATGCAAAAGTAATAGTTAAATTACCTGTTACATTAATTCCAAATGGCATCAAACCAAATATGTTTAAGAACAATACAAAGAAAAAGATAGTCAATAAATAACTCATGTATTTCTTATAGTGCTTTTCTCCAATATTAGGGATTGCAATTTCATCACGAATATACAATACGACTGGTTCAAATATTCTTCCAACTCCAGAAGCAATTCCTTTATTTTTAGCATATGATTTTGCCAAACCAGCAAAAATCAAAAACATGATTAATGAAGCAATCATTATAGACAAAACTGTTTTTGTAATTGAAAAGTCAATTGGACGAACATTAGCAGGGAAACCTGTTTCTTCGTTTTCAGTTATTTTACCATCAGCCGAATCTACTTTGTAAATCTTACCATCGTGGTGGTTGATTTTATAAAAGTTTCCGTTTGACTCCGCTACTGCTTCTCCATGTTCGAATTCAGAAGAAGAAAAAACGTGTAATCCATTATCCCAAAGAATAACTGGCAAAGAAAATCCGTAATGCTTCCCTTCTACTTCGTCAGAAAAGAAAGTGAAGTCGTGAGAATCTAACACGTGATGACCTATAAATGCTTTAATCTTAGATTTTACATCTGTTGGTTCAGCATGAGCTCCTTCATGTGTTTGTTCCGTTACTTCGTGAGTCATTTCGGTCTTAACTTTTACTGAATCCACTTCTGGATTTGCAAAACTCATTAAAGGAAGACACGCTACTAAAGTTGCTATTATAAATCTAAGTGGTTTGTTTGAAATCACCATAACTGTTAAATATCTTAATTTTTTACGTTTCTAAAATTTGGTGCAAAGGTACATTTTTTATTAATATTCAAAAGAATATAAAAATTTATTTTTTCTAATTATGTCCTCTTTATATCCAATTACTGTTTTTCGTTTAATATTCGTATCGTTAAAAGGGTCTCTATTGCTAAAAAGAGAACAAATGTCATAAAAAAATTAATTTTCTCTATTGTGTTGTCGTAAATTTTTATCTGCAAGATAGGTTTTAAAATTAGATAACAAAAAATCATTTTTACACTTGTACTCAAAAGAAATGACATTCCTACATTATCAAAACTTCGTTCTTTTACTTTTATTAAAATAATAAAAACAATAAACGATAAGCTGTAATAAAATAAATACAGAAATTCTATTGAATATAGAAAGGCATTATCATTAATATTTAGATAACTAAAAATAAGCTTATGAAGCAAATAACCTATTCCCGCCAAGATTGTTAAAAACAATAAAGGCTTGTAACTTTTAAAATTCATTGGATTTCATTTGTGCCCCGAAGACAGTAAGTAGCAAAGTTATTTTAAATTAAATTTATCACAAATAACCTATGTTAAATATTAATTACTATTATCTATTCTTTGAAATCAATTATTGCGACTTATTAATCTCATTCACTTGCCTGATTACATTGTATAATGCCAAAACAACTCCTACCATCACTAAGATTTTATTGTAATACACTTTTGGGCTGGGGTAGTTTTCGTCAAGCCAATTTCCCGAATAAGCAAAAAGGAAAATAATAACTCCCATTTGAATGGGAATATTAATAAGTGCTAACCACTTACTAGCTTGTTTTTTGTTGGGTTTCTTGTCCATCAGTAATCATCAATTTTTCTACATCAGATTTCATTATACAAGAAGCACTGAAATCAGCTCCAGGTTCCACAGATAACTTACCTACAGTAACTTCGCCATGAATACTTGCTTTTAACTTAACATTGAGCACCTCAGTAACTTGAATGTTTCCATTAACTTTTCCTTCTATATCGGCATTGTTACAACTGATATCACCCACAACACTGCCTGTTGGCCCAATAACTAATTTTCCAGTAGAATGAAAATTCCCGGTCAACTCACCATCTAAACGAAAATCGGCCTGTGAAATAATATCGCCTTTAATAATTGTTCCTTCAACAATTCTATTCGTTTTTCCTAAAAGTTCAGTATAAGGCTTTGGTTTCTTATTAAACATATTCTTTATTTTTTTGCAACTAAATAGTCATTAAGATTTTTCTTAATTTGAATCACTTTATAATTTTCATTAGAAATTAGTATTGCCGGATCTACTATTTTATATTCTTTGTTTTCTTTTAATTGATCAATCACGTTTTGCCCTTCGGTTTGACTATACATACCATGAATCACTATAAAACTTTCATTTTCCGTATAGACATCATACGAATAGGTAAGTCTTGGATTTAAATTGGCAATGAATTTTTTTATTTTTTCTTCTATGCTTTTTGTATTTTCGGCTTCCCTAGAAGCAACTTTATACACTATTTTCCAGTTCTTAGTTTCTACTGTTCCAAAATCAATTTTTTCTAAAAGCGGAATTTGATTCGTTAAAACATCCTGCGCTTTTTTTCCTTCTTCAGTATTCGAATAGGTATCTGCTACATATTGTAATGCATTTTTATAGGCAAGTAAGCCTCTTAGTTTCCCTATTGTATTGGCTCTTAATAATTCTAATTTAGGAAGAATTTCATCACCTGGAAATTGAGTAATAGCGATGTTTACCTGTTCTAAAACAGTTGTAAATTGTTCCTGTCCATATAAGGAATATATTTTTTTATACACAGCATCAGGACTTCCTTCTTGTGAAGTCTCCTCTTGATTTGTATTATTAATTATTTGTGCATAACGAGAATTAGGAAACTGCCCATTTATCTTGCTTTTCATCGATTCCGCCTTGCCGCTATTCGTGATTTGGTAAATTTTATATAAATTATACATCGTTGGGAGAATGAGTTTCTCCTCAGGATTATTTTGTAATAATTGCTCTAGCCTGTTGGTGGCTAGTTCGTACTCTTTAAATTTTTCTTTATAAATAACTCCAAGTTGATAATAAGCAGTATTGCGTTCCTTAGCAATGCTATCAATTGCTATTTGTGCAGTAGGCAATTGTTTTAAATAAAAATCGGTTGTGTATTGTGGAATTATTTTATCAGCTTCTGTTTCTTTTTTATCAGCTACTGAAACACCAGAGTTCAAAGTGTCATTAGAAATTGTATTTGCTACAGCTTCTGACAACCTCCAATTTCCTTTTGAACTTCTTTCTCCCCATAGTTTTTTAAACTCTACTTTTCCAAATGAAACAGTTGAAGGGTTATAAAAGTAAAATACACTTGTAGCTGCAGTACTAGAGGCCATAGTAGGTGGTGCAAGAGAAGATTTTCGTGTTGGCGCTCCTGGGTTTTGAGTAGAAATTGCATTGTTAACTGGTCCCGCTGAACTGTTTCTTGCAATATTTTCTTGTTTTTCTTTTTCTTTTTCTTCTAAAAGTCTTTTGACATCATCAGCTGCTTTTAACTTAACAATATAATTCTCGAAGTAGGTTATTCTATCTGGTCCAGACAAAGAAACAACATGAAGGATACTATCGTTTTGCATGGCAATGGCTTCATATAAAATGACATCATCTAAATCTTTTCTAATTTTACTGATATGGATAAACTCTCTAGTTTTAGGTTGCATTTTTACTAAAGTACTATCATAATATTTTGCTGCAGTAGCATATTCCGCACTTTTAAAATGCACATTTCCAATATTTCTATAATTTGAAGCAATTAAATATTGATCTGTTTTAGCATTTTTTAGAGAACGGTTATAAAATTGCAAGGCTTGTTTTTTATTGTTGTTTTTATCATAAAAAACCCCTTTTTGATAGTATAAGACATCCAGAAAAGGTCGGTTTTCTCGATCAGCAATTAATTTATTATAGGTTTTTAAAAAAGCAGTAGAGTCTCCCTTTTCATAATCGAATAACTGCGCTTTTCTAGCATGTGCTTGAATGACATATTTCCTTTCGGATTTTCTATTCATTTTTATAACTGACTCATAACTGTAAATAGCACTGTCTTTTTTCCCCAATTCTTCGTATAACTGACCTAGAATAAAACGATATCTCGCTCTTTCATTATTGTTTTTGGTATAATCTACAGCCAATTTTAGTTTAGCAACAGCACTGTCTCTTTCTTCAAGATTTAGAAATGCTTCGGATAGCAATGCATTTGCATCGGCCAGAACTTGCTTTTTAAGTTTTTGTTCTTTCAGCAGTTTGGTCATGTTTTTTACAACAACGGCGTCATTACCTAAACGCATGTTGGTTTTTTCACGCCATATTTTAGCTTCGTAAATTCTACTACTTGTTGGGTATTTGTATAAAATATAATTGAAAGCGTCTAAGGCTGGGATAAACCTTTGATCGTAATACCTTGATTTTCCAAGTAATAAATAGGCTTCGTCCACTTGGTAATTTCTTTCTCTTCCATCAATATTCATGGAATGTTTTTGAATTGCTTTGGTAGCTTTGGTCTCCGCCAATTCAAAATCTGCATTTTTAGTTTTTTCAGTGCTTGTAGGATCATCGCCTATTTGCATTCTTTCGATTGGCAAACGCTTCCAAAAATCATCTGTACTTTTAGATTTAATCCCTTCAACTCCTTTATCTAAACCTATTTGCCCATTGTATAAAATATTGTATTTCGTGCTCAAAGCGTGGGAATTTCTAGACAAAAAACTATCCTTTTTGGTAGAACAAGCTACCAAAAAAACCAAAAATCCTACAGGAATTGAATATTTAAATATATTAGTTTTCAATGGCAAACGTTTTTATCATTAAACTTTTAAAAAAGCTTTTTAGTATAGTGACTGGTAAAAATACGTTTCTTTTTGAGAAAGTGAAAATTATATGTAGTTATTTGAGCGATGCTGCATGAGGGATGTAGTGGAAATCCTTTTTTATTTTATTTTTTTAAAATAAAAAAGATTGAGAATGAAAGCCCGACCACGCTTTTTTTGGCGTGGTCATGCCCTGAAAAATATATTTTAAACGGCAAAAAACGCTTCTAATTCTTGAAGTGTCTCTCCAGATGTTTGAATATCTTTAACAATTTCTCCTTTATTTAAAGCAACAATTCTATCACAAACCTCAACGGTATGTTGCAAATCGTGACTAGAAACTAAAATGGTTGTCTCTGGATCTTGAGCCAGTTCTTTTATCACTTTTTTTAATCTGTTTACCGTTGTCGGATCTAAATTTGCGAAAGGCTCGTCTAGAATTACTACTTTGGGATTTCCAATAAGAGTGGCTATAATCCCTACTTTTTTCTGATTCCCTTTGGACAAATCGCGTAAATACTTTTTATTATTTAGAATTTCTCCATTAAAAAACTCCTCATATTTGGTTAACAACGCATCAATGTCGGCTTTATTTTGTCCGCGCAAATCACCTATAAAGTAAAAATATTCTTCGGGAGTTAGATACCCAATCAAGAAACTTTCGTCAATAAATGCAGCCGTAAAAGGCTTCCAAGATTCGCTAGTATTAACCTGAATTTCATTGTTAACAATTGTACCCGTTGTAGGTCTAATTAAATCGAGTAGTAAACTAAAAAAAGTCGTTTTACCAGCTCCATTATTCCCTACTAAACCTAAACTTTGTCCTTTGGGAATTTCAAGAATGTCAATTTTTAAAACTGTAGTTCCGTTATATTTTTTTGAAATATTATTTACTTGTATCATCTTTTTCTTATTTGTTATTCCAGTCCACAGTTAGCAATACTAATTTTCTTGTTGTTTGAATCCGCTAATGGTTTCGTATTTTCTCTTGGTGTACCCATCGGCAATTTTACTTAAAATAAAACTTCTAAAAACCAACCCAATAATCCCTAATGTCGCAATAGCAACTGTTGCACTTTCTACATTGACTAATTTATAAAAAGCAAAGAAAATCAATGCAGGAAACAACATTAATGGCAGGCCAACAATCCATTGCGTTGCTCCAGTTCCCTGGTAATTCATGAAAGGACTTTTCTCGAGATCAATTCTTTTTTTATTATAGGATCCTGCAAATAATAAAATGGGGATGTTTACCCCTAAATTATAAACAGCACAAGACAGATTTATTGCTAATACATTCCAACCAAAATAAAGATAGGGCGTACTTAAAACTGCTAATACAATCACAGAAACCGACATTAATCCCGCTTTTGAAGCTAAATATTGTTTCATAGGAATGTTTTGTGACATCATCATTCCGTAATAATTACTATCCCATGACGGCACAAATTGCCCAAAATTAAGCATAAAAACACCTGTCATTAAAACTCCTACCACAACAAAAAACGCTGGTGTATCTTTGTAATGTGGATTGGTATAAATCAACATGCCATAAGCCAGAAAGATTAACGAGATCCAAATCACCGTTTTAGGCCTTTTATTTCTCCAAATCATTTTTAAATCCAATGCTAAGAATGGCGCTATATCACCAAAACGTTTCGTCCAAGTTAAATCAGACGTTTTTGCTTCTTCTACTTTGGACTGTAAAGAGCTGTCCAGATAAAAATTAGTTTTTAAGTAGTTGAAATTTAGAAAATACAATCCTACTAAAATCAGTATTGGAACAAGCACGAATAGTGGCTGCACTACTAATCCATTTAAAAGAATCCCCGATACAGTACTGATTTTAAAAGCACCATAATAATCTAGACCAAAGAACACAAGCCCTATTGCCACAAATGGAAGAAAGGCGATGATGTTTTCAGCGAATTTCTTTTTGATTAAAAAATTAGAATAATTAACCACTAAAGCCAAAACATACATTGAAACCATCCATACAATCATATTTAGTGCATTGTAATTCCCCTTGGTAATATTGTACACTCCAAAAGGGATAATGACTAACAATGGAAAAATGTTATAAATTGAAGTCAAACTTTTAAGTAATACGAAATGAATCACCGATTGTTTTTTAATTGGCAAAACAAGTAACGGCTTGATGTTCATTACAGGTAAACTTTGCATAAAAAAGCGAAGTACCAATTCAAAAAACAACCAAAAAACAACAAAACTATTAACTATGACTAATGGTTTTTGGTCAGGGAAACTTTTCTCTAGAATAGGATACAATGCAATTCCCAAAACAAGAAAAACAAGTAGAAAATAGACAACCAAAAACCCCATTAAAATTTTCAATCCAATACTTTTTCCAACACTTGCCGATCGAAAAAAGGCTTTCAATTCTAAATTTATAAAATGCTTGAACATGTCGTTTTTATATTTCGTTTAATAGTAAGTAGATAAAAATAATGAAAAGTTACCGTCTTACTAAAATAATCCTCAATTAATATCTTCCATTTATTTACCGTTTCCTATTTTTGTAAAAAAATTATCCTATGCCATCCTTTTTAAAATTAATTATAAAAGAAGTAAAACGCGAAACCGCTGCTGCCGTTTCGATACTTTTTAATGTTCCCGAAGAATTAAAACCAAACTATAAATTTGTTGCTGGACAATATGTTAACTTGAAACTAACATTAGACGGCCAAGAAATTCGTCGTGCCTATTCTATATGTTCATCCCCTGAAAGTGGTGATTTACGAATTGCAGTGAAAGCAGTTAAAAACGGTGCTTTTTCTCAATTTGCCAACACAAAACTAAAAGCGGGAGATGTACTTGAAGTAGGAAAACCAGAAGGAAAATTCACATTTGAACCCCAAGCAGATCGTCAAAAAAACTATGTGGCTTTCGTGTCGGGAAGTGGAATTACACCTGCACTATCAATTTTAAAGTCGGTATTAAAGAGCGAACCTAAAAGTTCATTTGTTTTGGTTTATGGGAATAAATCACCTGAAGAAACGATCTTTCATCAGGAATTGCATGACCTCCATTTACAATATGTGAGTCGCTTATTTGTACATTATGTATACAGTCAAGCCAAAGCTGATCATGCCTTGTTTGGTCGTATAGACAAATCAGTAGTCAATTTTGTTTTAAACAATAAACACAAGGAACTGGAATTTGACAAGTTTTATTTGTGTGGGCCAGAAGCAATGATTGAAACCGTTTCAAATGTCTTAAAAGAGAAAAATGTAAAAGAATCAGCCATAAAATATGAGCTTTTCACTACTTCTACCCATGAAAATGTAATTACAGAATCATTAGAAGGACATTCAAAAATTACTGTAATGGTAGATGATGAAGAAACTACTTTTGAAATGTCGCAAAAACAAACCATACTTGAGGCTTCCTTAAAACAAGGGATTGATGCTCCTTATTCTTGCCAAGGCGGTATTTGTAGCAGCTGTTTGGCACGAGTTACTGTAGGAACTGCTGAAATGACAAAAAACTCCATTTTAACAGATAAAGAAATTGCAAGTGGATTGATATTGACATGTCAAGCTCATCCTACTTCAGAAAATATTTATATCGATTTTGATGATGTTTAGAAACTCGTTTTTATCTCCATTTAATAAAAAAAGTTTGCGTAAAGCAAACTTTTTTTATTAATAGTAGAACTAATTATTCAAGATCAAGATCGAATTTATCTAATAAACCCGCAAGCTGAGATTTTGAAAATTTTGCTCTCTTCATTTTATTTTCTCCTGGGTCAAAAGAATAATTTTTAGCAGTACGAAAATCTGCTTTTTCAAGATTTGTCCCTGCAAAAATAGCGCCCGAGAGGTCACCGTTTTTAAACAAAGCCATCGTTAAATCGGCATTTGAAAAATCTACATTTTGTAAGGAACAATCCATAAAATTTGTCTTTTTCATTTTCTTTTGAAAAAAAGTAGAATAGTCCAGAATACAACCTTCAAAGCTCATTGAAAACAAGAAGTTATTACAAATTGTAAAATCCAAACCCATTAATTTACATCCAATAAATTTAATGCTTTTTAACCCAGTGTTATTAAGTATTGCTAAGGAGAAATTACAGTTTTGAAAACTACACTCCATAAAATCATTATGACTTAAATCACTTTTTGAAAAGTTACAGTTTATAAATTCACACTTAAAATATTCACTATTCGTTATTTTTTGTTCTGAATAATCAATATTTTCAAATGTTTTGTTTTGGTGAAGTAAGAGATCCATAATAGTACGTTGTTGCAGATTTTTGTTCAAATGTGATTAACCTTCTAATTCTATACAGTCAAAAATGCCATTATTTAATATCGATTCCAAAAATTCGGTTTTGCAATCAATTCTTAAAATATTATCGCAATCTTCAAGGTCAAAATTCCAGATAGTATTTGGTAAAAGCCTATTAAGCATAACCGTTGCCTCTTCAAATTTTAATTTTGTGTCTACTGATGTTTTAAAAATATAAATCATTATTTGGCTTATTTTAGGCCTGCAAATTTCAATAATTACCCGATAGGATAGTAGGATTCCATAATCAATAATTAGGACTTATCAATCCTTTTACGAAACTGAATTGGAGATATACCTTCGTTTTTTTTGAAAATTCTACTAAAATAAGACTGATCATAATGACCAACCCGCATGGCAATTTCACTGATACTCAGATTAGTTTGGTATAACAAATATTTGGCTTCTAATAAAATGGTCTCTTCAATCCATTTTGTAGGCGACTTATCTGTTACCGATTTTATTGATTTGTTTAGATGATTTGGAGACACATTAAGTATTGAAGCATAATAATCAACCTGATGCTGTTGATTAATATTAGCATAAATGAGTTCTTTAAATTTAGATGTTAGCACGGTAGCAGCTGTCCCTTTTTTAGCTGCTTTTAAAGCATTTTTATTAATCTCACAAAGTAAAGCAATCAAATATGGCTGTAAAATATCCAAATTTGTGATACCTGATTCTGTATATTCAATCTGTAACCGATGTAATAACTGTAGGATAAACTGAGATTCCTTATCTGGAAAACAAGGTTTTGGATTTCCCCCTATTTTTAAAAAATTAAAATCATTTATCATTTCTAAATTCCCATATTTTCCAATTAGAATATCAGGGTGAAACTGACAAATAAACCCCTTTAAGTCAATGGGTATCGATTCTATTGAAAAAATTTGACCTGCTGGAACTACTATAATCTCATTAGATTGGGTAGTATATTCCTCGAACCCAATCTTTATTTTGTGGGTTCCCGAAATAATAAATAGTAAAGTGTGAGAAATGTGTTTGGATGGTGGTACAGGAAATTTGAGTTGATTAATTTCTTCTAATTTTAAGCAAAAGAATTGTTCTGATTTTGACTTAAAAAGAAAGTCTTTGGCAATATCATTCTCAAGAAACCTATCTCGAAAACCCTGTTGACTATATGTTTTTACTCTTTCAGTTATTTTCACTTGCAATTTTCTTGTTGAGTATTTGTTATTCATCACTTAGATTTTCAACTAACAGTTGTCTTTCAAACCAACAGAATATACAAAGTCTATTTACTGAACACTAAGTACTATTTTGTCTACAGGAATCGTTCGCATGGCTTCTTCATAGCCTTCTACTTTTTTATTTCCATAAACGGAAGTAGGCAACAAAGGATATTTTTCTCTATCCGAAATCAAACTGTTTTCTATTGGCTGATTAAAAGGCATAAATCCAGCATACGGATGTGTGGCACCCCAAAGTGTAATGACTTTCACCCCCAACATAGCTGCAATATGTGCATTACCCGAATCCATAGAAAGCATCACATGAAGATTACTGATCAATTGTAATTCCTGTTGAAATTTAATTTTACCAGCCATATTAATCACATTTCTGTACGGTGCCGCAATAGCATCTAAAATCTCCATTTCTTTTTTTCCTCCACCAAAAAGCAAGATTTTGTGTCGCGGATTTTTAGCCAATTGAGCAATTACTTCTTGCATTAAATCCAAAGGATACACTTTAGAATCATATTGCGCAAAAGGAGCAATTCCAATTAACTTTTGGTTTTCAGTTCCAATTATGTTGGTTAGTTCCTCGTTTAAAACTGCTTTTGCAGGAAACATGGGATGAGACAAATCAATTGAAAAACCCAGTTTAGCAAATACGGCAACATGCCTTTCAAACATTGAAGCAAGTGGTTTAAAAACCTTATTTTCAAGACTGGTCAATCCTTTCTTTTCTGCTCTTCCTTTATCTACCGCCGCCACTTTTTTTCCGCTTAAAGCAAAAAGCGTACGGACTACTTGAGCTCGTAAAACATTATGTAAATCAGCAAAAGCATCGATTTCCAACCGTTTTAAATCTTGGAACAAACGCAACAATCCAATAAACCCTTTGTGTTTTTCTTTTTCATCGAAAGCAAAAAAGGAAACAGTGGGAATCGTATCAAAAAAAGGTTTGAAAAAGGGTCTGGAAACCACCGTGATTTTTATATCTGGATACTGATTTACAAAAGCGCGTAAAACAGGAACCGTCATGGCGACATCTCCCATTGCGGAAAGTCTCATGACGGCGATATGCTTTATATTAGTTGACAATTTACTTTTTTCCTTGGTACAAAACTGGATTCAACTCATCATCATTGTACATTTTCATTTGTTTGTACACTTTCATGAATTTATCACCATTTTCAATATCAGTCAATAAATCATCAATTGCTGTAGACAAATCAGTTCTTTGTTCTAATAAGATATTTAATTTTGCTTGACATTTATCTCTATGTTCTTGGGAAGCTTCTTCACGAGTAGCTTCCTCATTCATGTGATAAATTTTCAAAGCTAAAATCGAAAGTCTGTCAAATGCCCAAGCAGGACTTTCAGAATTGATTTTGGCATCTTCTTTTACTTTAACATCGCTGTATTTTTGTAAAAAATAACCATCGATATACTCCACCATATCTGTACGTTCCTGGTTTGAAGCATCAATTCTTCTTTTCAAAGTTAAAGCTGCAACTGGATCAATATTAGGATCACGAATGATATCTTCAAAATGCCATTGCACGGTATCTATCCAGTTTTTTACATATAATAAATGTTCGAATTTATCTTTTGGAAAAGGATTATTTATCGGTTGGTCCACGTTATCAAATTGATGATAATCGTTAATACTTTGTTCGAATACGGAATAAGCTAATTTTGAAAACATATTTATATATTTTAATGAGACAAAGATACTTTTTATACTTTTATAAAAAAATTACAATTCATAAATCTGTTTTAGGATAACTATTTGCAGTAAAAACTGTCTTTTATCACCCAAATAAATAATAAAATTATACCATGCAAATTCACCATTTATCAGAAAAAAATAGTGTCCTCAATCATTTTTTAGGTCAAATTAGAGATGTAACTATCCATAAAGACAGTATGCGTTTTAGAAGAAACATTGAGCGCATCGGTGAAATCATGGCTTATGAAATGAGTAAAGAATTCCATTATAAAACAGTTGAAATAAAAACACCTCTTGGGGTTAAAAAAACAACAGCCATAAAAGATCAATTGGTTTTGTGTTCCATTTTACGCGCCGGTTTGCCGTTACATATTGGTTTTTTGAATTATTTTGATGAAGCCGAAAATGGTTTTATTTCGGCCTACAGGCATCATCCTAATAATGATGACTATTTTGATATTGTAGTGGAATACCAAGCCATCGCTGACTTTAATGACAAATACTTACTCCTTATTGATCCTATGCTTGCTACAGGGCAATCCATCGTTGCTGTTTATAATAAGTTAATAGAAAAAGGAACGGCTGCAGCTATTCATATCGCCGTTGTAATTGCCGCACCTGAAGGAATTGCTTATCTAGAAAAACATTTATCAGATAATTGCCATTTGTGGGTTGCTTCGATAGATGAAAAACTAAATGAACACGATTATATTGTTCCGGGACTTGGTGATGCTGGTGACTTAGCGTATGGAACCAAATTATAACTGGGAGAAAAAAGCAAAAAAGCTACAAGCGATCAGTACAAATAACACCATTTCTTTTTTTAATTTTACTTGAGGAATCTCGATATGACTTGTCGCCATTATAGCCAAAGGCGCAATCGTAAAAATTAGTATATCATTGCTTTTATTCGAAGAAACCAAATAAATTAATACCCCAATAAAAAAGGAAGCTATTATTTTTTTAAAAGATGCATGCAGTACTAAAGGCCTATTCGACAATGTTGCAAACATGGATATAACAAAGAATAAAACTACTGTTGCATAGATTGACAAGGCGGCATTTTGATAATTATTAGTAAAATAGTTAATTTCAAAATTGGTCATTACACTGCTATTAATGTATCCTTGAGCATCAATATTAAATACAATTGAAAAAAGAACAAAAATAATTCCCGCAGTAAAAAAAGCGATAAATGGTAAAATCCAATTTCTGTAATCTCTTGCTACGTGAAAAATTATAGAAATAAATACTAGTGCAATATAAAGAATACTCCAAAAATGAAACAAAGACGCTAAAAAAATCCATAAGGAGGCATCAAATATTTTTTCTTTTGATGCTTTTAAGGACTGAAGCGAAATTAATCTACGCAGTGCTAAAAGGATAAAGAAATTAGAAAAAACCAAATTGATATTGTCCAAAACAGAAGGAAAAAAAAGCAAGAATAGAAAGTAGAATAAAATCGTGTAGCTGCTGTCTTTACTCAGTCCGTTGCGCTTTGAAATAAAGTTGGTCATAAAAATAGACGCCAATAAAACGGTAATTATCCCTATTTTTTCAAAAATTAAAATAGTCGAATTCGTCCAACTAAAATCTTGAAATTGATAGATTGAAAAGAAAACGAGTATTAAAAATACTACTAAGGTGAAATTTAATGGTGTAGATTTTTTAAAAACACTTGTTATCATAAGGATATTTTATACTTTTGTGACTGTAAATATAATACTTGTTTAAAAAGGAAACCCTCAAGTTGAAAAAGATTCTTTAAAAAGAGTTCTTTAATCTTGAGAAATTAAAAACAACAACATAACTTTATTCGATATGAAAGCATTTTTTGAAGGAATTCAATACTTATTTGTAAATATTTTATTTGCTCCTCATGATTTCTTACGTTCATTAGAACTTAGAACTTGGTTTGGTGCAAATACTATCAACTGGATTTTCATGGCTATCTGCGCAGCAGCAATGGTATACTGGATCAAACAATTGAGCATTTTTGATGCAAACGGAGAAGAAAATCAAGATACTACGGCACATTCTTTCTTAAAATAAAATCTCCCTAATCCTATTTACTTAGGATTAAGGAAGATTTCTTTATTTATAAAAGATCGTTACCAATATCTTTTCTAAAATTCATCTTATCAAAGCTTAGTTTACCTATGTTTTGATAAGATTTTTTTATAGCCTCTTGAAAATCATCTCCATATGAGGTAACTGTCAACACTCTACCGCCATTAGTAACTACTTCATTGTTCACTAATTTTGTTCCTGCATGAAAAACAATAGAATCAGTGATGTTCTCTAGTCCCGAAATTACTTTTCCTTTTTCAAATTCTTCAGGATAACCACCCGATACCAGCATCACAGTAGTGGCGCTTCTTTCATCAATATCCAAAGTGATTTCGTCTAGTTTTTCATTGGCTACAGCCAAAAACAATTCTACTAAATCCGTTTTTAATCTTGGAACAACAACCTCAGTTTCTGGATCACCCATTCTCACATTGTATTCAATAACAATAGGTTCATTTTTCACATTGATTAACCCAATAAAAACAAATCCTTTGTATTCAATACCATCTTTTTGGAAACCTTCAATTGTTGGTTTAACGATGCGCGTTTCGATTTTTTCCATCAAAACAGCATCAACATAAGGAACTGGAGAAACTGCTCCCATTCCGCCTGTATTTAATCCTGTGTCGCCTTCGCCAATGCGTTTGTAATCCTTGGCTGTAGGTAGAATTTTATAACTTTTACCATCTGTAAGTACAAAACAGCTTAGTTCGATACCGTCAAGAAATTCTTCGATAACTACTTTTGAACTTGCGTCACCAAATTTTTGACCCACAAGCATATTGCGTAATTCTTCTTTGGCTTCTGCCAAATCATGAATAATCAAAACGCCTTTTCCTGCTGCTAGACCATCCGCTTTTAAAACGAAAGGCGGTTGTAAGGTTTCAAGAAAGTCACATCCTTTTTCTACAGTCTCAGCTGTAAAACTATCATAAGCAGCGGTTGGGATATTGTGTTTTACCAAAAATTCTTTGGCAAACTCTTTACTTCCTTCTAATTGAGCACCAATTTTTGATGGCCCAATAACTGGAATATGGTTTATTTGATCATCGTTTTTAAAAAAATCAAAGATTCCTTTTACCAAAGGATCTTCTGGTCCTACAACTACCAAGCTTACATTATTACTTAATACAAATGCTTTCATCGCATCAAAATCAGTAGGACTCATGTTCACATTCGTCGCAATCGATGCGGTTCCTGCATTTCCTGGTGCAACAAAAAGAGTATCGCAAAGTGGGCTTTGAATCATTTTCCATGCAAAAGCATGCTCTCTTCCTCCTGAACCCAATAGTAAAATATTCATGTGTGTGTTTTTTAGTTGTGGTGCAAAAATAATTGCTTTTGGACGTAAAAAATAATTAATTTTTAAAAACTTGCTGGTTCTTCCTAATTAGTTGTTGTTAAATATTATTTTTGAAGAAATAAACACCTAAAATGCTACCACTTTTTGACTTATCGCTCCAGTTAAACGGTTATCCCATAAAGCAGTCCACTGCTGAATTGCGGCAAATTGCAGCTTTATCTCAAAAAGAATATGAAGCATTTTTAACACATAAAAAAAAGGAAATTGTATCCTTTCATTTAGAAAATAATTCCTTTTATAAAGAACTTGTTGGTACTTCAGATTATGAGAATTGGTCCAATTTACCAATTTTGAATAAAAAAAATCTCCAAAAACCTTTATTAGAGAGACTTTCTAGCGGATACAATACTAAAAATAGCTATCTCAATAAAACTTCAGGCTCTAGTGGTGATCCTTTTATTTTTGCCAAAGACAAATACAGCCATGCCCTAACCTGGGCTTCCAATATCTATCGTTTTGGATGGTATGAAATTGATTTCAATCATTCCTATCAAGCGCGTTTTTATGGAATTCCTATGGATTTCATTGGCAATAAAAAAGAACGTTTAAAAGACTTTTTAAGCCACCGCTTCCGCTTTACCATTTTTGACTTATCAGATGCTGTTTTGGAGGGTTTTATAATTCATTTTAGAACCAAAAAATTTGATTACATCAATGGCTATACTAGTTCGATTGTGTTATTTGCCAAATTTTTACAAAAAAAGAATATCGTATTAACAACTATTTGCCCAACCCTAAAGGCTTGTATGGTTACCTCAGAAATGCTTTTTGAAGATGATAAAATACTGTTAGAAAAACAATTGGGAATACCTATCATTAATGAATACGGAGCATCTGAGCTTGATTTAATTGCTTTTCAAAATCCAGAAGGAGAATGGCAAGTAAATTCAGAAACTTTATTTGTGGAGATACTGGACGAAAATAATAAAGTACTTCCTTATGGTCAAGAAGGGCGCATTGTAATTACTTCTCTTTTTAACAAAGCACATCCTTTTATTCGATATGAAATAGGAGATATTGGAATTTTGGATGAAAAAAGCACCTTGCAAAAACCCATTCTGAAAAAATTAATTGGAAGAACAAATGATGTTGCTGTGCTACCAAGTGGAAAAAAAGCACCTGGATTAACCTTTTATTATATTACAAAAAGCATCATTGAAGACGATGGAAATGTAAAAGAATTTGTCATTAAACAAACTCAAACCGACACTTTTGAAATCAAATATGTTAGTGAAACGGAATTAAATTTGGCACAAATTGAAAAAATTGAAAAAGCCATTATTCTCTATCTAGAACCCAACCTCAAGTTTAGTTTCATTAGAAAAAATAGTTTAAAAAGAAACAAAAGAGGAAAATTGAAACAGTTTAAATCGATGGTTTAATATTCTTAATATACCTTGGTTTTATAAATAATTGAGTGAATAAAAAAAGCTTCATACAAGCCACCGCAATTAGAAAACTAAAACCGTGAAACCTTCTATAAACGGCAAAATTATATTTTATCAAATCCAACTTAGAAGTCGAAATAGAGTCGTTTCGTACTCTATAATAAGCCAAACTTTCAGGTACAACATGTGCTATTTTTATCTTTTTTAGTACCGTTAACCAAAGCATCCAATCTTGGCGTTTTCGAATGGAAGAAATGGGAATTTTTCCAAAGAAATTGACATCATAAATAGCGGTGAGATTCCCCACATAATTACAAAAAAACAATTCGCGATAACTCAAATGTACTGGTGCTTCTACTCTCTTATTTAAAGGATTTCCTGCTTCATCAATGCAATCATAAAAGGAAAAAGTAAATGGCAAATTCTTGTTTATAAGAAAATCAATTTGCTTTTTTAATTTTTCAGGTTTCCACAGATCATCGGCATCTAGGAAAGCAATATACTGTCCTTTGGCTAACGCCAATGCCGAATTTCTAGCCACACCAGTTCCAGAATTTTTTTCTAATCTAGAATATTGAATTCGGTTGTCTTTTATAGCTAGTTCCTCAACAAGGCAAAGAGTTGAATCTGTAGAACAATCATCAACAAGGATAATTTCCCAGTTTGTATATGTTTGGTTTTGCACGGAACGAATAGACTCTGAAATAAATTTTTCAGAATTGAATGTTGGAATTAGTATCGAAACCAAAGGTTGTCCCATATTAATATGCTTTTTTATCTCCTTTTAAGATATTGATAACGGTCATGTAAATTATCTTTAGATCTAAAATTAATGACCAGTTTTCAATGTAGAAAACATCCATTTTTATTCGGTTTATCATGTCTTTTTCGGTCTCAATTTCTCCCCTAAAACCGCTTACTTGAGCTAGACCTGTAATCCCTGGTTTTACATAATGGCGCACCATGTATTTTTTAATTTTACTACCATATATTTTATTTTGCGACCATAAATGCGGGCGTGGTCCTACTACAGACATTTCTCCAAATAAAACATTTACAAATTGAGGCATTTCATCCATGCTCGATTTTCGCATCAATTTGCCTATATTAGTTACTCTAGGGTCGTTTTTTAAAGCTTCTGTTTCCGTTGAACCGTTCATTCTCATAGAACGAAATTTATAACAGTAAAACTGTTTTTCACCAATTCCTGGTCGGCCTTGTTTGAATAAAACAGGCCCTTTGGACTCTAATTTAATTAAAATAGCTAATAAGGGAGCTAACCATGATAGAATACCAATAATTACTGTTAACGAAAAAACAATGTCAAAAAATCGTTTAAAAATTTTTATTACGGGCTCATTTAAAAGAGTTTCTTTTAACGACAATACTGGGAAAAAATCGTAATAGTCTATTTTTAAATTCTTTGAAAAAATATCTTTTGTATCTGGTATAAATTTTATTGTTTTATTGTTTTCATCGGCAAATTCAAGCAAGTCTTTTAGCTGTACATTAGAAACTTCGTTTAGTGAACAGTATATTTCGTCCACTTGATTAGTTAGAGCAAAGGTTTTCAAATCCAGCAAATTACCTTTAATCTCTTTATTTATTTTTTTATCTGAAAAATAGCCTAAAAACTGATATCCATACTCTTTCCTAGTTTCAAAAAGCTCCTTTAATTGAATCGATTCAGGTGTATACCCTACAATTACAGCATATCTAAAATTACTTCCTACTATTAATCGGTATTTTTTTAAACAATAAAACAAAAAGAATTTTGAAATTGTAATCAAAACCAAGCTACCTACAATAAATAAAACGATGCACTCTGAATTAAAAACAGCTTGATCATAAAATGGAAAAAAGGCAATAACAATTAGAAGAAAAATAATTCCTTGCTTAATTATTTTTGAGATTATTTCTATCGTTTTTGTAAAACGAAAAATCGCATAAAATTTCAAAAAAACTGCAGTTAAAACCCAACCAATATTGAGGTAAATAATGTAATAAGGAATGTTTAAATTAAGGTCACTAAATAAAAAATAAGCCAAAAAAGAGATCACCATCAAGTCCATTAGAATACTAATGGGCCTAATATATTTAGAATATCTTCCTATTTTGGATGTTGTCATGATTGGCTAACCTGTTCTTGATGCTTTGCATATTATTAATGCTTGCTTTATAGACCTACTATTTAATATAAGCCGTAAAATCTTTGTGCTCTTCTTTGGAAAGTTCTTCTTTTGATAAGGATTTGAAATAATCATACGTTATTTTCATTCCATCAGCACGATTTACAGTTACATCCCAACCCAATATTTCTTTGGCTTTAGTAATGTCTGGTTGTCTCTGTAAAGGGTCATTTTCCGGTAACGCGTGATAGACAATTTTTTGATTCGTTCCCGTCAATTTTATGATTTCTTCGGCAAAATCTTTAATAGTAATTTCGTCTGGATTCCCAATGTTTACTGGATATACATAATCCGAATGCAATAATCTAAAAATTCCTTCGACTTGATCGTCTACATAACAGAAAGAACGCGTTTGCAGACCGTTTCCAAAAATGGTTAAGTCTTCCCCACGAAGTGCTTGCCCAATAAATGCAGGAATTACGCGACCGTCATTGAGTCGCATCCTAGGTCCGTAGGTATTAAAAATTCGAACAATTCTAGTTTCCACACCATGAAAAGTATGATATGCCATGGTTATTGATTCCTGAAAACGTTTGGCTTCATCATACACACCTCTAGGCCCGATGGTATTTACATTTCCATAATACTCTTCGGTTTGAGGGTGTACTAGTGGATCACCATACACTTCAGAAGTGGAAGCAATCAAGATTCTGGCATTTTTTACGCGAGCCAAACCCAAAAGATTATGCGTACCAAGAGAACCAACTTTAAGCGTTTGTATTGGTATTTTTAAATAATCAATCGGACTTGCTGGTGAAGCAAAATGTAAGATATAATCCAATTGTCCTGGAACGTGAACAAACTTAGTAATATCATGGTGATAAAATTCAAAATGTTCTAATTTGAACAAATGTTCTATGTTTTTTAAATCGCCAGTTATGAGGTTATCCATTCCAATAACAAAATATCCTTCTTTGATAAAACGGTCACACAAATGTGATCCTAAAAATCCAGCAGCTCCAGTAATCAGTATTCTTTTCATATGGGTTTTTATAGTTTTGTAATGGGTTTGGGACTATTTTTTGCATTAAAAACGCAAAAAAATATGGTAAAAAAGACAAGTCCGCGTTGTCTTGATAAAAATGATTCTGTCAAAAATAAACTTATCATTAATACTGCAAAAGAAATAGCAACAAAATCTTTTGATTTTATTGCGTTTCTCAAGCTCAAAGATACAATCAAGAGTAACAATAGTAATCCTACTATTCCTGTTTCGGCGAAAATTTGGACATATTGATTATGAAAATTCTTGTTTTGATAGCCATCGTGAGTCGCATCACCAGAAAAAATAGTATGCTCTTTGCCTTTTTCTTTTATTCTAAAATCGGATGCATTCAACCCATATCCTTTAAAAAACACATTATCTTCTTCTAGCATTTCTTTAAAAATCCGTATTTGATACACTCTAAAAGCAGTTCCGGAAAAATAATCATTCTGATTAAATTTATCTTGGGTCCAAGCTTGATTGACACTTACAGTATTGACAGCATCAGTTCTTAAACTAGTTTTGTTTTCAGTAGTATTTGAATTCCATTCCACCAGAAACCGCTCTTTAATTTTAGTCGAAAACAGCAACATAATTATTGCTAATAGAAACAGACTCACGACTGCTTTTTTTTGTTTCAGTTGCCCTTTCGAATAAAATAATTCAAAAACAATTAGCAGTAAAACAAAAACTACAATGATATTTTTTGACGACAGTAAAAAGATAAAAATGGCCAATAAAAATGCAATAATTGAATTTAATTTAGATCTTTTCTCTTTCGAATAAAAATAAAAAAAAGCAACCGACATATAAACCGAAACATGAATGGCATTTAGATCATCGGTTACCAACTCATGGTAAAAGAAAACAGAATTGTCTCTTGTAATACTATAACGAACAACTGCTTTGATCAAAAAATAAACAACATAAATTAACATTCCGAAACTATAATATTTAAGCAACAGTTGTTTTTTACTTTCGTCAAAAGCAGGAAAACTCATGAAACAAACTGCAAAGATCAATAGTGGAAGTTCCTTTGAAATTGCTTTAATAGAAGCGTTTAAATCGTGACTCCACAATAGTGAAAGTGCCATCAATGCATACAGGAAAACTAGTAGAAATAGATTTTTATCTATCTTGAAATTTGATTTTTTAGCATAAAACAAAGTCGATAAACCAAAGATTCCCATTGCTATACTATTGATAGCATAACTTAACGGAATGGTGAGTAAAACAACTAATAGCAGCAGTAAAGGCGGACTTTGCTTATGAAGAAGCATCAGTTCCTGAAATGCTTTTTTCAAATAAGCGTAAATAGTCTCCATTTATTTTATCCCAGTTAAATTCATTTATAATCGTCTCAAAATTCTTTTGAATTTTGTTTAAACAGTCTTCTCTTTTTACTGTTAAAAGTAGTTCTTTCACTTCTATAGCATTCGAAAAATAAAATGCGTTTTCTTTTAAAACAGCTTTATTAAAATTGTTGTCGTGAGCCATAATTAACGCCTTTGACGCCATGGCCTCTAATAAAGATGGGTTGGTACCTCCAACTGAATGCCCGTGAAAATACAGATTACTGAAATACCTTAAATTATTGAGGTGCTCCAAATTAAAAATCCCACCCAAAAATGCAATGTTTGTATGCGCTATGAACTTCTTTTTTAAATAGTCTCCATATTTGGTTTTATGATTGCCAACTACAATAATTTTCATCATAGAATTGCTCAACACCACACCATCTAATACCATTTCCAGATTATTTTCGGGTTCAAACCGAGCCATAATCATGTTGTAATTGTATTTCGAGAGCTCATAATCCGTTACAATGGATTCATCAGGATTCATAAATGGATGTGCACCATAAGCAATATAAGCAGATTCTTTTTTATATTTATCTTTTAAATAGGTTTGAATTCCCAATGAATCAGCAACCAAAAAATCACTACTAACGGCAGCCAATCGCTCAGCAAATTTAAGAAATTGTTGCACTGGCTTGGAATATTTCGTTCGCTTCCACTCTAGCCCGTCCATATTTGTTATAATAATGGGTTTCTTAGGCAATAGGAAAAACCAGATCGAATTGCTTGTATATCCCAGTTGAAGTATGATGTCAAAATCCCTTTTTCTAGAATCCATAATGCAGTTGAAATCATATACAAATTGTCCAAAAGTTCCCATTTTATGCTCAGGATCATTTTTATGGATGATATTTACCCCTTTGAATGTTTTTTCCTGAAATACATGATTGTGAGAATTATAAACATATACTTCATGTCCTTTTTCAACTAGAAAAACAGAAAAGAACTCAGCAAATTGCTCAAAACCAGAATAGTTATTGGGTATTCCTCGCGTTCCTAAAATAGCTATTCTCATACTGTTTATTCCAATTTAATGAACCAAAAATAGGTCTTTTACTATTTATTTAAGTTGTTGATTCTCATTTATTGCTTTTAGAAAAACCTCAGCCGCAATTTCCCAATTGTATTTCTCTTTTATTATTGATGAAATAACACTGTTTTGCCCTTCTTGCTTCAATCCCCAAACAATAGCACGATTCAAATCGTTTTCATCATTCGAATTAAATAATCCCTCCTTTAAAAAATAAAAATCAGACATGGCAGTTGTATTCGAACAAAGCGACGGAATTCCTGTTGCCGACGCTTCTAGAGGAGGAATTCCAAAACCTTCAGCAATTGATGGGTAAATCGAAAGTCTAGCACCACGAACAACAGCAACTAATTCATTGAAGTCCAATTTATTTAAATCAATTATTTTTTCTTTCATTTCACTGCTTAACGTTTCAAAATAATCTAAATATGTCCTATTAGGTATGGCTTTTTCTCCTATAAAAACGAGATGATGTTTTTTGTAGTATTCCTTTTCAACAAAAACCTTCAATAAGAAATCATGGTTTTTTCTAGGTTCCCAACGGCTTATGAATAAAAAATAATCTTCAATTCCGTAGTTCTTTTTTACCTTTTCAGCCACTGTTTTTTTATCATAATCCTCAAAAAAAACAGGATCAACCGCATTGGGAGTTATAGTTACATCGGCACGATTAAAATGATTAACTATGCTATTTTTGGAATATTCAGAAACCGTCAAAACAATAGCAGCTCGTTTAATACTCCATTGGAAAAGATATTTTTTTGAGAGTTTATAACCCAAGGGGAAATATTTTGGAAAATCTAAAAACAACACATCATGAATTGTGACAATGTATTTACAGTACGTAATGGGCGGTATGATGTATTGAAAATGAGCATAATCAATATTCAGTTTTTTTATAAACCGAGGAATATCAATCAACAATCTTACATATTTATTATTTGAAGTATATTTTAAATAGGTCACATTATCGTGTTCTCCAAAAGTGTCTTTAAAATTATTGGTGTGCGATGCAAAATAAAAGTGGTGTTCTTTATTCTTTATTAATTCTGTATATAAACCCGCTATGTAGGTAGTAGTCCCTTGAGGACTTCTATCAAATACACTACAATCTATAAAAAATTTCAGCTCTTTCATCCTTCTATTTCTTTTACAAAAACCGAACTTCTTTCAAAATAAAGCAAGCCTCCTAATATAAAAATAATCACATCGCGTCCATTATAAATTCCTGTGATGGTCAAAGAGGTAAATACATATACTAAACCTATTCCCGAAATAAAAACCAAAATTATTCTCTTGTTATTGTGCTTGCGATACAATGCTAAATAGAGTGTTCCAAAAAACAAAAATAGTATGATTATCCCAATACTTCCCGTTTTATAAAACACATACATATAGCCATTATGCAATTCTGAAATGTACCTAATCCCTTCTTTCTCTCCTGTAAGTGGCGCTTTGAATTTCAAGTTTACCAATGAACCAAAACCTGTTCCAAACACAAAACTACTTGGGTTTTCTTGCATTAAAGCATAGGCTCTTTTGGCCTCATAGCCACGCCAATGATCCCACAAATCCTTATGATTTTCCCGGTCAATTTTGGTTTTGAATAATTCAGCAGGAGCAATTTTCACCTTAAAGAGAAACCCTTCCATCCCTGGTTTATTTCTTTCTATTTTAACCGTATACAAATAGCCGTAAAAAAGGGCAATGGCAGTAATAAAAAGCCCCAGAAAACGGATTGTTTTTTTGTTTAAGACCGTATATCCATAAATAGACAACAATAACACTAGAGCCACCACAATCATTGTTCTTGAGAAATACAAAACATTTGACACAAACAATATAAATACAATTACTCTAGTCAATAAACGACTTTTTAACAAGTATTCCTTTTGAAAATAGCTATACGATAAAAGGAAAAAAAGTGCAAAAAGTTCCAAGAAATTATCCTTTCCAAATTCTCTAATCGCATCCACAGAACTGGAAAAAATGTTCCCCATAAATATCAAAACTAGAAAATGTATAATAGCCGATGCCAATCCGCAGTAAACAATAGTCTTTATAAACAAATTGAAATTATTGATTTTCTTATAGAACAAAAAACCAATTAAGAGTCCTACAATAGGTTTAGAAAAATGAAAAATGTCTTTTATAAAACCATAAATGGGATAACTATTGAATATTGTTCCTATAAAACCCAATAAAAAAAGTAATAAAACTGGCGCAATAATCTTTAAGAAACGGGCTTCTATTGCTAGTTTTTCATAAAAGAAATAAAGCATCAAAACCCCTATTTGAATGAACAAATTTAACTTGAATGAAGGCAGATACAATTGCAACAAAAGTACAAGTATAAAGAGTGAAGTATAAAATTTCGATTTGCTTACAATCATCAATTAAAGTCTATTGTTTTTATAAAATATAGTTTCTAGTTTCTTTTTAAAAACTGCTTTATACGCTTTACTAGTTTGTTTACAGATAAAATAAACCCCAATGTTTTTTTATTAAATCCCTTGAAATGTTTAGCAATATAAATTTCATATCCTCTGACCAACAAATGATTTTTGGAACTATTAAACCCTACAAAGTGAATATAACTATAATTGGACAAGAAAACTCTTTTATAACCCTTGTCGGCGATTTTTTTAGAAAAATCTACATCTTCTACATATAAAAAATAATCTTCGTCAAAACCGTCTATTTCTTTAAACACTTCAGTGGGTAGCATCAAAAAAGAGCCGCTCAACCAGTCTACTTCATAAACCTTTTTAGTGAAAATACCAGTCCTAAATTCGGACCCTATTTTCATTAATTTTTTCATTTGAAACAGATTTTTGTAATTCGGAAAATTTCCCGCCGAGGCTAAATATTTTTTATTCCCATCCAGCATTTTTATTCCCGCAACTCCTATTTTCGCATCGGATTTCAAAAAATTCAAAACGGGTAAAAGTGGATCAAGAACTATTGTATCATTGTTTAATAGTAGCAAATAATTCCCTTTTGCCTTTCTAACTGCTTCATTGTTTCCTTTTCCAAAACCAAGATTAACATTTGATTCAATTAAAATAATTTCAGGATAATTAGCTTTCAAATAAGCGCAACTGCCGTCCTGGGAATTATTGTCAATCACTATTATTTCGAACTCTATGTTTTTTAGATTCTGAAATAAAGCATCAAAACATTCCTTTAAATAAATTAATCCGTTATAGTTGACAATTACAACTGATAGTTCTGGAGGCATTTTTTAACTGTTATAAAAGGTAAATCTACATAAAAGTAAAGAAACCCAATTTCTTTTTAATGACAATAACAAAAACAATGTTTACCACAACGTTAGTAATTAAACTTGCCAATGCGGCTCCTTCAATTCCATAACTAGGTATTAACCCTAAATTTAAGGCAACATTCATTAGAAAACCGAAGAAAAATATGTTTCTTACTCCCTTTTGATGGTTCGTCATATTCAAAATCTGATCCACATTACCCGTCATTGCATTAAAAAGGGCGCCAAGCGTAATCAGTATTAAAGTCGTCTTGCCCGCTATGAATCCCTCACCGAATAATCGAAGGAGGTTTTCACTAAAAAAAATGATTCCTATGGCTAATGGAATTGTGAAAACAATGACCAATTGAGTCGAGCGGTTAATCACTTTTTTCATTTCGCTGAAATTGTTTTGATGAAATAACGCTGCTACTTTAGGCATAATAATCACATTCATCGACAGAACGAAAAAAAGAGTAAGATAACCCAGTTTAAACGCAGTGTTATAAATTCCTATCTGGCTTTCACTTTCTATACGACCCAGCATGAGGATATCCGTCCAATTTAATAAAATGAGAAATATACCGCTAACCATCATTGGAAATGATTTTTTCAATATTTCTTTACTCCTTATTTCGGGGAAAGTAATTTTAGTTTTTTTATAAAATAATACTACTAACGCTATTAAAACTGTTAATATAATTGAGCTTACATAAGCTAGAAAAGTAAAAAATCCAGTTAGATTATAATAATAAAATGCTACTAAAAACAAGGCAAACGACACGCTTGGAAAAATATAGAAAAACAAACCATAAGCAATGATTTTTTTTACTGAAATAAAGTAATAACAAATTATTTCATGAAAAATCATAAAAGGAATACTGAAGGATACCACCAGAAAATAATTTAAAAGCGAGGGTTTTTGAAAAACAGTTTCCGAAAAAAATTGAGCACCAAAAGAAAAACATAGAATAGGAAAAAGAGAGGAGATCAAAACAATTGCACCCGATTTTAGTAATAATCCCTTTAGTTTTTCAACATTGTCTATTCTACCAGCAAAACTTACAAATGCATTTGGAACCCCCAATGCGAATACCATTGCTAAAATTTGTAAAACCGTTAATGCCAATGCGTAAGTTCCATAATCCGCTTCCCCATAAAAATTAGTGATAAACCACATGGAAATGAAACTAAATACCATGGCGAACATCCTAAATAAAAAGGAAAAACCACCTTGAGAAAGCAGGTATTGTATCGTTTCTCTATCTTTTATCCCCGTTTTAAACATCCTTATTCTTCTGTTTTTATTTCGCAAAGTAATTCAGTAGCAAGTTTTTCCCAATCTATGATTGGAGACATCGTTTCTTGATGCATATGAGTGCTTAAACTGGGAATTGGCGATACACAAAGGAGTTTATTGAAAAAAAATGAACGGCCAAAAAGGGTTGTGCTTAAGTAACCATCGTTTGCCCTTTTTGATGATTTAATGAATGTTTTTCTATGTTTGATCAACTCTTTTGCTTCAATTAAAAAAGTAAAAGTAGTATTCGAAATTTGCCTCCAATGGGAATCTTTGGTATGAAATATAAAATTCTTTGTAGCGTATTTAATAGTGTATCGATCAGGGTAATCACAAGGATGAATAACTAGATTGGGTTTGCTTAAATATCTTTTAAATGAAAAAAGAGAAATGGTTCTTTTTCTTAAAAGTTGGTTTAGTTTAATTCTACCCGGAACAATTAGGTCTTTTACTTTTATTAAATTAAGTATCTTTTTAAAACTGTCCTTAGTGTGTAAATAATCATCTTCACAAAAATAAATCCACTCTTCACTATTGATTTTCTCAGCTATTTTTATGGATTCCAGTATTGACTTATCGTTACCAAATACACCTTCTATTAACTCAATATCATATTTCAAAAAAAAATCTCGCGTTTCTTTAGAAAGAGCATCCCCTATTACAATCATTTTATAATCGATTCCCTCTAACGCATTCAACAGACTTTTGAAACAAATTTTAATTAGTGTTCCTTTATCTAAATTAAAAGGTCGTGCTGAGTTATTCACGGCGTTTACAGCATCGCAAGATCTAAAAATCACATTAATTTTAATATTTTCCGAAGCTGAATTCATTAGATTATTAATTGGTTTTGTAGGTTTTAAAAACTTACTTAATAAGTTGCTCGAGCACCGCTTTTACCGCTTCGTCATGAGGATATAAGGATGCGCCTTTGACTGAATTGGGATCTTTTCTTTTTAACGATCTTGTTTTATAATCTATAATAGTTGTGCTTTCATCAGGTCTGAAATAATTGAAAATGGTGCTGTCATTGGCCACAAAATTTTTGTCAAAATAGTCAAACGCAACCGTGTTTAAAACAATCTCTTCGTTCTTTCTATTTACTCCAAAATCAATTCTAAGTTTTACAGGCAATACAGCTTCTGGTAGCATAAAGGTGACTTTTTGTCCTATTTCTTTCCCTTCAACTGGAAGCCAGATAGAATGTTCTTCGCTATAGTCTTCGGCCATATCTTGCCCGTAGTACAAATGAAGCGTATCCCTTTTCTTAATTAATAAATCTAGTGAAACCTTAAATAATTCTTTTGTCTGGTCAATTTTCTCCGTTTTATCTACTTCTTTTTTACATGAAACTAAAGAAAGAAGTGCTAAAAAAAGGGGGATAAACAATTTTATTTTCATGAATTCAGTATGTTTTTTTGAGTGAATTGAAAACTATAATTAGAGTGTAAATTAATTATCAAGCTTTTGTTTTACTGCTTGTTTTTTATAAAAATTGATAAATAAACTCCAAATAATGAAAAACAAAATAAGTAAAAAAGGAAGAATTAATTTTAACTTTCCACCAATAAAACTTTGGTGTTGTTTATTCAAAGTAGCACTATTTTCTTTTATAACTTTATCCATTCCTATCAAGTCAACCCTTAAAACTCCTTGTTGATAAATCAAGTCTCCTTTTGTTTTTATTATGTCATTTAACTGTGTGTTCTCGTTGTAATAAACCAGCTTATCACTTTGTTTTCTACTGTTTACATCACTAGAAAACCCCTTTAAAACAGCATCAATTTGTGAAATAATCGTATCGTTTTGCCTCAGCTTTAATTGAGTATTCTTAAGTTCTTCTATTTGAACTTTCTTAAAATAATCTGATTCATTCAAGAAATTTAGAATTGGCTCAATAGTTGATTTCTCGGTTATTAAATCATTCGTGGTAATGACTATTTCATGATTCGTATAATTTTTACTAGTCAAATTATCTTCCAATATTTTTTTAATATCCCCATCTTCGGCCATTAACTTGATTAGCTCAAAATTTTCTGATTTATTTTCAATGAATTTATATACATCTGTGATGGGTTCTATCTTAATTCCTTTTATCGTTTTTGGTTTTTTTAACCCTACACTATTTTTTAAAAATAAGGTGTCGCCTTCGATAATTTTAGCATTTATTAAATCAATTTTAGCATATAAATAATCCGCAGATTTAAAATTTGGGGCAACAATTATTTGCTGATCATATGTTTTTTGAGTGGTATCTAAGAAAAAACCAAGCCCAATCCCCACTATTAGTAAAGCAATTATTACAATCACATTTCTAATAAAGAACTGAATACATCTAAATATTAAAGCACTAAAATTTTGAAATAGACTCCCTATTTTATTAGAAATCTGTGATAAATCTATTTCTTGATTTTCAGTATTTTGGGGTAGGTTTACACTCATTATTTACTTTTGTTTAGTATTAAAAATTTGTTCCAATATTTTAATTGTAATCAAATAAGTGGGCTTTACACCAGTAGTTCCAAGACCTCCAGAAGCTAGAGTACTTCCAGTTTCAAGCGGATTATCCGATGCATAATAGGCATATCTTACTTTTATATCCTTGGGTACGCTTTTTCTAATTTTAGATGCTGATTGAATCGCTTTTTGATAATAAGAACCTTCCATTTCTAGACCAATTACACCCCAAGTCGATTCATGGAAAAACTTCAATAAATCCCTATTTTGTAATGATGTACCAAGAACAGTAACCATTGGCCCGGCAAAAACTGCAATATCATTTCCTTCAAACATATCGGCCGTTAATTCATTTTCAAAAAAGTAATTATCAGCCGTTCCTTCGTTTATATGTGCATTCGGAATCATGATATCTCCTTTTCCTCCTTCTAGAATTCCTGCTTTTCCCATGATAGAAACTGATTCTACATTGAGTAAAGTATCTTTCTTGAACGGTTTCAGCAATTCATCAATTGTTTCATAGGCTTGTTCCCCAAATGCATAATCCATTACAATTAAAACTGGTTTTTTGTCTCCAAGTTTGGCTGTAGGGAAGGACGAATTAGCCCAATTGATTTTTTCAGTATCAAAAATTTGAACATCAATATTTGTTCCTGAATCATCAAGCACAGAAATCATTCCGTGCTTCAATGCTACTTCTTCTACTTTGTTACGAACTTCATCCGCGCCAGATTTACTTAATTCCTCATAAATAAAGAAATCCGACTTGTCTTTAAACTTTGTTTTTAAAACTGTTGTTGCAAAAATAGAATTCATTACACTATGCATATTGGCACTAATCACATGAATTGGACGGTTTATAAGTCCGTTTTCTTTTAGAACCTCCTTGATATTGGTCGCCCATCTTTCACCATGAATGTGATGCCCTAAACGCTCTCTCAAAATAGGACTAAAAGTGATTGTTCTTTTATTATTGTCAATGATTTCTTCAATCGCTAATTTACCTAACCAAAAAATAATTTGCAAAAAACGATCTGGAGCGGCATCTGAACCAAAAGCATCATAGATATCTAGTACTTCTTCAAAAGTTCTTCCAAGGATATTTGCAGCATGCGAAATGGCTTTCTCTTTTTCAACAAGAGATAATTTTTTTGTCTGTGAAACTGCATGTTGTAATTTTACCCAATCGCGAGAAACTTCTCCTGCATCATCAAGTAGCACTCTATTTCTTATTTTATGAGACTCGATGAAAATAAACGTTAAATGCGTCAAAATATCGTAAATATCTGATCGCCCACGTGTAATTTCAACATTCATTTGCTCCTCATCAATTCGGTAACAATTACGACGCCTTTTTGGAGGAATAATTGCTTGAAAATGGGATTTAGAATAGCCTTCATCTGAAGTTAAATTGATGAATCTGCATTCTTCAATTCCTATAGGAAGTCGTTCAATCACATATAACAGTCCGTTTAATTCTACTTTTTCTTCGGCGATATTTCCATATATTTCTGGACGTAATGTCATTAAAGCTTCCCTTAAAGTATCTCCTGAAATACCCATCGGTTTATAAAAACCTCTATTGAATAAATGGCGCATCGTGATGTACATTTTTTCAATAGCTGCCGATGATTCTTGTGCTCTAGAGCGTGATATATTTTTACTGTCTTTCATTTCTTCTATAATTTCTAACCAACAAATGTAATTTTTATTTTTTATCCAAAAGCGCTACGATATCTCGATTATCAGAAAGTCTTGGTATTTTATTTTGACCTCCTAGTTTCCCAATCGATTTCATATATTCTTGAAAACCGTTTTTAGCAACTCTTGTTATTACCACTTTTTGTAAAATGTTTCCTCTTATTAAATCGTCGTAGTAAATGTTTTGTTTTCGCATAGCGTCATCAATCGCTTCCGCAAAAGTGATCAAGTTTACTGGTTCATTTTCAAATTCAATGAACCATTCATGATAGGGTAATCCGCTAGCAGGATTGATTTGTGGCGCTACAGTAAACTCATTGACACGAACATTTGTTCCTTCCATCGCTTCTTGTAAGGCATTTTCGACTTCTTTACCAATGACATGTTCTCCAAAAGCCGAAATGTAATGCTTGATTCTCCCAGAAACAATAATTCTAAACGGTTTTAATGAAGTAAATTGAACCGTGTCTCCTATATTATATCCCCAAAGACCCGCATTAGTAGAAATAATTAGAACATAATTCACCCCAAGCTCGACTTCACCAATCGTATATCGCCTTGGTTTCTCCGTATAAAATTCATCGCTTTTTACAAATTCGTAAAAAATACCCGCTTTTAAAAGCAGTAGCATTCCTTTTCCTTTTTGGGAATCTTGGTAGGCAAAAAACCCTTCCGATGCAGGGAATAATTCAATACTGTCTACTTTTCTACCTATTAAGTTTTCAAACTTTGCTCTATAGGGTTCATAATTCACCCCACCGTAAATAAACAAATTAAAATTCTTAAAAATATCTCCTACTTTCTTTCCTCCTTTTTGTTCTAATCGCTCAAAATACATTTGAACCCAAGAAGGAATTCCTGAAATTACGGTCATATTTTCATTAAACGTTTCCCCAACAATGGCATCAATTTTGGTTTCCCAATCTTCAATACAATTGGTTTCTAATGAAGGCATGCGGTTTTTTTGCAAATATTTCGGGACAAAATGCGCTACAATCCCTGATAACCTTCCAAATTGTATTCCGTTTTTTTCTTCCAAAATTGGGCTTCCCTGTAGGAAAATCATCTTTCCATCAACAAAGTCAGCTTTACCTGTTTCGTGAATGTAATGCAAAATAGCATTTCGAGCCGCTTGAATATGAAAAGGCATCGATTCCTTAGTCAATGGAATATATTTAGCTCCTGAAGTCGTTCCTGAAGTTTTAGCGAAATAAAGCGGTTTCCCTTTCCAGAGAATGTTTTCTTCTCCTTTTACTACTTTTTCAATGTAGGGTTTTAAGTCCTCATAATCCCTAATGGGAACTTGGTTTGCAAAATCTTCAACCGTTTTTATTGTATCAAAATGATGGTCAATTCCAAACGCTGTTTGCTTGGCTTCTTTTATTAAATCCATAAATACAGTCTTTTGACTCGCAACAGGATTTGAAACCCAGGTTTGTGTTTCTTTATATATTTTTTTAGCAAATAACTTTGCAGCAGCTGATTTTATCGACATTTTTAATTTGGGTTCTTTATAATATAAACGTATTGTCTATTTTATTTCGATTTTTTTGAAGTCTGTTTTTTTTCCTCTTTTGCCACTTGTTCTCTCAGTTCTAATTCTTCTTTTGAAGCAGATAACTTCCCTTTCGGGATTGTATCTTCACTATATACAAGAATGGAATCTTTGTTGAATTTCGCATATTCTAATTGACCATTAAGCACTTTTTGAATGGAGAGAATATAGGCCTCATTTTTCTTTAAGGCTAAAGTTAATGAATCTGATTTTAAAGATAATTCAGTCGCGTCTTTTTTTAGTTTTGAGGAAGAATAGCCAGGGATAAATTCTCTTAGCGGAGTAAAAGCAATAATAAACGTAGTAATTCCTATCAATAAAATAGCGCCAACCGAAGCAACAACGAAGACATTCATCAGATTTAGTTTCATTGAAAAAATCTCTTCAAAAGTATCTTCATTCAAAATAACCAATCGGTTTTTTATGAATAATTTATTATGGAGTTTTTTTCTTTTTAATCTTTTTCTTGACATATTTATGCTTTATCATACAAATATAATAATTAAAGTCATTGAAAGCACTTTGGCCGGTTACTAACGCCTAAATCCTTATTCTGATTTATTTTAATAAATTTTTAACTTTATCATAATTAAATAATTGAAATAAAATCAATTCATATTAACTTATTCTAATTACCTTTGCTCTTAGATTTATTACAAATTGCTTCGGCATAAATTATTCAATCATGGGAAGATTTGGTGTTACAGAAATCCTAGTTATATTAGCAGTGGTTTTATTACTTTTTGGAGGTAAAAAAATTCCTGAACTAATGAAAGGTTTAGGAAGCGGAATTAAAGAATTTAAAAATGCCGCAAAAGAAGATCAGCCATCTGATAAAAAAGAAGATACTGAAAACGAAAAAAAATAAAAAAAGTCCCGATAGTATCGGGACTTTTTTTATTTAAAACAGATAATTTTTTTAACTTATCAAACTGGTAAGTAAAAAAAGAATTACCAAAGCTATTGCTATGTATTTAGTGTATTTTGACATTTTTTAAGTTTTTAATAATTTATAAAACAGTCTCAATTGTATATTTCAAAAGAAAGAAAAATAAATTAACAATCCTATAGTCATTGTTACAATTAGTCCTAAAGTTTCATTATCCTCCTTAGCGACGTTTTCCATTGATTTTTTTCCACTATAGTAAAACCACATACACAGGTTCCCAACCCACAAAAAAAGCAGTTTCCTTACTAACCGATTCATTTTTATTTAGTTCTAAAAAAACCAAGTTGCCACAAAAATAGCTGTAATTACACATATAAAATCAACTAGTAACATGGTTTGCAAAGCATAACGGGTATTCTTTATATTTACAGATCCAAAGTAAACAGCAATCACGTAGAAAGTACTCTCGGCACTACACTGAAAAATACTACTCAATCTTCCGGTCAAAGAATCGGCACCAAAAGTATTCATAGAATCAATTAAAAACCCTCTTGACCCTGCAGAACTAAAGGGTCTTAACATCGCTACTGGCAACGCATCCGTAATTTGCTTATTAACACCCATATTAGAGAAAATAAAAGCAATCCAATTACTTATTATTTCAAATAAACCACTGTTTCTAAATAGTGAAATAGCAACTAACATTCCTAAAACATAAGGAAAAATAATTACTCCTGTTTTGACTCCATTATTGGCTCCTACTACAAATGCATCAAAAACAGTGGTATTGGCATCAGAAAATTTCTTCTCCTTGATAAACGAAAAAATCAGAGTAAACGCTATAATAGCAATCAAAATCATACTTGAAAGATTAGCCGTAAAATAATTTTTACCTATTAAATCTAAGTGGTTGATGTACATCAATAAACCAATAATAGCAGCAATCAAGGTAATCAAAGCCACAACTAAAGAAGCGCTTTTGAAATTGATTTTTTGTTTGATTCCCACAATTAAAAAAGCGGCAATTGTACCAATAAAAGAAGTGATAATACAAGGCAACATCACATCGGCAGGATTGCTTGCATTAGCAGCTGCTCTATACCCTATAATTGAAGTCGCAATTAAGGTTAATCCCGAAGCGTGTAAACACATAAACATAATTTGGGCATCACTGGCTTTGTCTTTTTCAGGGTTGAGTTCCTGTAAACTTTCCATCGCCTTCAAACCAAATGGAGTAGCCGCCGAATCCAATCCTAAGAAATTTGCGGCAAAATTTAAGGTCATATAGGAAATCGAAGGGTGATTCTTTGGGATACTTGGAAACACTTTTACAAAAACAGGACTCAAAACAATGGCTAGTTTTCCCGAAGCTCCAGAAATAATAAGAAGCTCCATCAAGCCACAGAAAAAGGCCAAATAAGCCATCAATGGAAGAACCAAATCGATTAATGTGCTTTTACAAGTGGGTAATAAACCATCTGATTTTTGAACGCCACTATAAATTTTTACGGTTTTAGCCGAATAAACGTATGTAGTATCAGGGTTAGAAGCAATATTGTTAATCACCATCGTTTTATTAGGAGCGCTGGCGATACTGTCTTTTATAAAAGCCGGCAATTGATCAATGTATTTTTCAGATATTAAAATAGGATCGTCTTTCTTACCGTTTAGCACAAAATCAATAGTGTAACTGTTCCCAGAAAATAAACTCACCACAATAAAAACAATCGATGAAATAAAGATCACCAACCAAAATCTACTCAATACCATAATCTATAATTTTTGTAAATGTAAATATTTAACCGCAAAGTACACAAAGGGTTTTCGCGAAGAGCACTAAGAACTAAAATTCTAATAAATAATTTAAACATTAAGATATTTAGAAAATTAAGCTTAAAAACTAAATGATTCTTAAATTCTAAATGGTTTAAATGACTCTGGATTGTTGTGCTATTTTAAACATGTATAATTTCCTCTTCAATCAATAAATCTTCTCGGCGTAAGCGCAAGAAAATTTGAGCAACGGCAATGGTGTCTTTTTCACAATAGGTCACAATGCGATCAATATCTTTATCAACATAAAAAACATGTCCCACTTGACTACCGTCAATATCGCCTTTGGGCGAAGGAATCCCCAGCACTTTACACAATAATTTTAAAGAAGTAAAATGCTTATAATCGCCAAATTTCCATAATTCTAAGGTATCTAAATGCGGGATTTCCCATGGCTTTTTTCCAAAAAGATTTAGCTTATTAGGAATGGCAATTTGATTAATAATCATGCGACGGGCTAGAAACGGAATGTCAAACTCCTTGGCATTATGACCACATAAAACATGCTGTGCTTGATTGAAATGATTGTTTAATAAATTATTGAAATCGTTTAGAATTTTCTTTTCTTCTCCAAAAAAAGAAGTCACTCTAAAGTTTCGAATATCTCCTTTATTCGCAAAAAACCCAACTGAAATACAAACAATTTTACCAAACTCGGCCCAAATACCTGCTCGATCGTAAAATTCCTCAGGAGTATATTCCTCTTTGCGTTGGTATTGGGTTTTATGCTCCCAAAGGTCTTTCAACTCGGTATCTAAGGCGTTATAATCTTCGGCTTCTGGGACTGTTTCAATATCCAGAAACAAAATGTTATTGAGGTTGATTTTTTCTATCATTTATCTTAAGTTTAGCCGCGAATTCACGAATTTAATTAAATAAAATACAACTTGTGTTTATTGACTCAAATTATCAAAACAAACTTTGCTGAGCAGAAGGGTTTTCGTGTTCCAATAACCATTTTTTACGCCACAAACCACCAGCATAACCAGTTAGAGAACCATCAGAACCGATGACTCTATGACAGGGAACAACAACCCAAAGCGGATTTTTTCCATTGGCGGAGGCTACTGCGCGAATGGCTTTGACATCACCCAAAAGCTTGGACTGTTCCAGATAGGTTCTGGTTTTCCCATAAGGGATTTCTAATAATGCGTTCCATACTTTCTTTTGGAAATCAGTTCCTTTTGGGTTGAGTTTAAAATCAAAACTGGTTCTTTCTCCGTAAAAATAGGCATTGAGTTGCGAGACAACTTCTTGTAAAACTACTGGAATTACAGTAGAAACAGCACCTTCGTCAGCAACTGAAATTACTGAAACTCCGTTTTCATCTCCAATAATTGTTGCGATACCCAGTGGTGTTTTAATGTAAGCTGTTTCCATAGTTACTAATTATGAGATGCAAAATACATACTATTTTTGCATTCTAGTTTTAAATAAAAAAACCACTCGCTTTAACGAATGGTTCTTGCTTTTTAGCCCCGATAGTAGCGGCATCCTCATGTGGCGGTGTTCGCCACTTGAGATATAGCGTATAGCGGGATTAGCTTCTTATTTTAAAGTAGAATAGATATATGCTTCTAGTCCTTTTAATTCATCATCTGTCATTGTTTTGGTTAGAACTAGATTAGGTTGCATTACTGCAAATTGAGCAGGATCGACGATTGCTTCACTTTTTCCTTTAAGAAAATCAACGATATTACCATTTTTCTCTTTGTACATTTTGGCAATTTCTTGAAAACTTGGTCCAATTAATTTCGTATCCAGTTTATGACATGAGGCACAAGTTCCTCTGCCTTTAAATAATACTTCACCTAATTCTTCTGGTGTTTGATCTTGAGCTGGCATTCCTTCAGATACAGCTTCTTTTGATTCAACCTTTTTCTCAGTTGGTTCTGCTTCTTGCTTTTTACAAGCAAATGCTAAAAATGCGATTGCAATTATTGCTACTTTTTTCATTTCAGTTTTTTTTAGTTTTCTCAAAAATAATTTATTTTTTTAAAATAGAAACAAAAAATCAGGATTAAAAAATAAGTGAAATCAATAAAAGTGTTATTTTACTTGTTTAAAAGTATCGCAGCTTCTTTGGCAAAATAGGTTGATATTAAGCTTGCTCCTGCTCTTTTGATGCACATTAATTGCTCCATCATGATTTGGTCATGATCCAACCAACCTCTTTCGGAAGCGGCTTTAATCATGGCATATTCACCAGAAACATGGTACACTGTTACGGGAACATTTACTGCATTTTTTACTTCACGAACAATATCTAAATAAGCAATTCCTGGCTTTACCATAACCATATCAGCCCCTTCTTCGACATCCCAAAGCGCTTCTTTGATTGCTTCGATGCGATTAGCATAATCCATTTGGTACGTTTTCTTATCTTTTGGAACTACCACATCAGACTCGCGTGGTGCGCTGTCTAAAGCATCACGAAACGGTCCGTAAAACGCCGAAGCATACTTAGCCGAATAGCTCATGATTCCCACATTATGAAAACCAGCTGCATCTAGACCTTGACGCAAACGCAAAACGCGTCCATCCATCATGTCTGATGGCGCCACAAAATCGGCTCCAGCCTCAGCATGAGAAACGGCCATTTTTACCAAGGCTTCATTGGTTGAGTCGTTTTCTACATCGCCGTTTGTAATAATTCCGTCGTGTCCATAAATAGAATAAGGATCTAAGGCTACATCAGGCATTACAATCATCTCTGGACAAGCCATTTTGATAGCACGAATGGCTTCTTGCATCAATCCGTTCGGGTTCCAAGCTTCTTTTCCTGTATTGTCTTTTAAGTTCTCGCTTACCTTAACATAAATGTTAACCGCGCGAATTCCTAAAGCATATATTTCTTGTACTTCTTTTACCGTTAAATCGATCGATCGACGAAAGATTCCTGGCATGGAAGATATTTCAACTTCATAGTTATCTCCCTCAGCTATAAACATGGGAAACATAAAATCGGACGGACTTAATGTTGTCTCGCGAACCAAACTTCTAATAGATTCATTGGTTCTTAATCTTCGGCCTCTTTGTAATGGGAACATATATTTTTAGTTTAAAGTTTCAGGTTTAAAAGTTTAAAGTTAAACCCATTTAAAATTTAAAATTCAGAATTTAAAATAAATTAAAGCCAATCTACTGGATTTTCTAATACGTTTACTAATTTCTCTTCTTCACTTCCCGCTTCCGCATGATGATCATACACCCATTGCACATGCGGTGGTAAACTCATCAAGATACTTTCTATTCTACCGTTGGTTTTTAAGCCAAATAGTGTGCCTTTGTCGTGCACTAAATTGAACTCGACATAACGACCACGACGAATTTCTTGCCACGTTTTTTGTGCTGGAGTATAGGGTAATTCTTTTCTTTTTTCTACAATTGGAACATATGCTTGCAAGAAACTATTCCCTACTTCACTAACAAAATCGAACCAGTTTTCCATTGACATTTCGTCTGTAGCTTTGCAATAATCGAAAAATAATCCGCCTATTCCTCTCGCTTCATTGCGATGTGCATTCCAGAAATACGTGTCGCATTGTTTTTTATATTTTGGGTAGAACTCCGGATTGTGTTTGTCACAAGCGGTTTTACAGGTTTGGTGAAAATGAATTGCATCTTCTTCAAACAAATAATAAGGTGTCAAATCTTGTCCGCCACCAAACCATTGCTGAATCACGTTTCCGTTCTCATCATACATTTCAAAATAACGCCAATTGGCATGAACCGTTGGCACCATTGGACTTTTGGGATGTAGAACCAAACTCAATCCACAGGCAAAAAAATCAGCTTCACCAACGTTGAACATTTTTTGCATGGCTTCAGGCAATTTCCCGTGAACAGCTGAGATATTGACACCGCCTTTTTCAAAAACTTTACCGTTTTCAATTACTCGGGTTCTTCCTCCTCCGCCTTCTGGGCGTTCCCATAAGTCTTCTTTGAATTTGGCTTGACCATCAACTGCTTCTAATCCTGCGACGATGATGTCTTGTAAGTTTTGTATGTATGTGAAGAATTTATTTTTCATTAATTCCAATATTTTCTGCCGCTTTGAATTGAATAAATTATAGTCATTATACTTGCAAATAGAAAAAAATATCCCATTTTAGTTGACCACTTTTTGTTAGATTCAAAACTTATTAATGTATTACTATCTTTCTCTAATTGAATAATTTCAAATCTATTTTTTCCAAAATCTTCCTTAAAATGTAGATTAACAAAATCTCCTTTTTTTAAAACGTTTAAAAAATCTATATAATTCTGATTCTTTTTAAGGTAAATAAAATCTCTTTTATCATTTTTTAAATTAATAAATAAGACATCTAATTTAGTTCTTGCTCCGTCAATTTGCGAAATCTTAATTACACTTACTTCTCCTTCGACATTATAAAAATCATTAAGAGTGGACTTATCAGTTTTCGAAACATAGAAAAGAACAAAAAACACTAATGCCATTATAAAAAGCAAAATATAACTCAAAAGCCTTTTTAAACTTTGTATCATTTATTTACTTTTTTACCGCTGCAATTTTAGCATTGATTCCAAACGAAAACACCTTACTTTCCTGTTGAATATGATTGTAAATAGCAATGGCTTTGACCGAAAAATCAAATAAATTATTGATAGAATACCCGATTAAAAAATCGGCAAATTGTTCTTTTTGAGTCCAATCCATTTCGTACTTATCTAACAATAAAATCAAGTCTTTTTCTTCAATTTGATCTAAAATAACAGTTGTTAAATCGAAATCCGTCAATTGACTATCAATCAAACTCGTATCTTCAATATTCCAAAACTTTGGCACAAAAACCAAAGAAAGTAAAGTGGCCAACATAGTGTCGATCTTTACTTTCTTCTCGTCTCTTACTCCTTTATTTAGCATTTGCTCTTACTGATTGTATTCTTTCACTGCATCAATAAACGCTTTGGCGTGATCTACAGGAATATTTGGTAAAATACCGTGACCTAAATTCACGATGTATTTGTCTTTTCCAAATTCATCAATCATTTCGTGTACCATTTTCTTGATCACCGGAATTGGCGATAACAATCTTGATGGATCAAAATTACCTTGTAAGGTGATGTTTCCACCAGAAAGGTATCTCGCATTTCTAGGCGAGCAAGTCCAGTCTACTCCTAATGCAGAAGCTCGGCTTTTTCCCATTTCGCCAAGAGCGAACCAACATCCTTTTCCGAAAACAATTACTGGAGCGTCATCAGCCAATGCTTCGACGATTTGGTTGATGTATTTCCAAGAGAATTCTTGATAATCCACTGGTGATAACATTCCTCCCCAAGAGTCAAAAATTTGAACGGCATTTACACCCGCTTTTACTTTCTCTTTTAGGTATAAAATAGTGGTGTCTGTGATTTTTTGTAATAAAACATGTGCTGCTTCTGGATGTGAGAAACAAAAACCTTTCGCTTTATCAAAGCTTTTAGACCCTTGCCCTTCTACAGCATAGCACATAATTGTCCAAGGCGAACCTGCGAAACCAATTAATGGCACCTCATCGTTCAACATTTCCTTAGTCAATTTGATCGCATCAAAAACGTACCCTAAAGTTTCGTGAACATCAGGAACAATTACGTTCTCTACATCTTGAATCGTACGAATAGGATTTGGTAAATACGGACCAAAATTAGGTTTCATCTCTACATCAATTCCCATTGCTTGTGGAATCACTAAGATATCCGAGAACAGAATCGCAGCATCTGGAGCGATTCTACGAATAGGTTGCACGGTAATTTCGGCAGCCAATTCAGGTGTTTGACAACGAGTAAAGAAATCATATTTATCACGCAAAGCAATAAATTCAGGTAAATATCTACCCGCTTGACGCATCATCCATACTGGCGGACGCTGAACTGTTTCTCCCTTTAATGCTCTTAAAAATAAGTCGTTTTTTATCATTTTATTGCTATTGGCTAGTAGCTTGTGGCTTTTAGCGGATGGTTTATCTTGTTTTGTTTATTCTAATTACCTTCTTCAGGCATTGGTGCGTAATGCTGAATTACTTCGAAAATTACCTCTTCGATAGTAGGTACTTCAGGAATTACTATGTTTTTGATTTTCTTCTCTTCTAATGCAGCAGCTGTTGTACTGCCTATGCAAAAGCAGAATTCTTTTTTGATTTTATTATTCGATAAATAACTTTCAACCGCAGATGGGCTGAAGAACATAATCGCATCAAAATTCTCTTGCTCTGAAATCTTAAAAGGAGCCAATGTAGTTTGGTACACTTCGATTTCGTTGAAAGTAATTCCAGCGTTTTTTAAAGCTTCAGGTAAAGTCTCTTTACGCAAGTTTCCGCTGAAAAAAGTATAGCTTTCTTGGTTGTAAATTAAAGTGATGATTTCAGCTAATTCAGATGCGTAGTCCAAATAGACATCCACAGTAAAACCATTTGCTTCTAGTAATTCTTTGGTTTTAATCCCTACACAAAAAACAGGTTTAGACTTTAGCGCTTCCCAACCGTTTTGCTCCATCAAACTTAACACCGCATTTTGACTGCTAAAAATCAAGTTGTTGTTAATAGTATTCAGTTCAAAAAGGTTGTTTTTAATTTCGATAAAATCTTGTTCCAATAGATCAAAATTAGCATCAATAAATACTTGTCTTTGTTCTGCCGACAATGTTTTGGTGGATAAAATGCTTGTTTGGCTCATTATTTCTTCAAATTATTTTTTATTTCTGTCATCAATTTTGTTCCGCCAGTAGTAAGAATTTCTTGAGCCGAATAAAACCCTAATTTTTTCCATTCTTCGATAGGAACAATTTTGTCGATTTCGATCTTTTCTTTTCCGTCAAGCGAAAATAAAACGCCTTGAAAATGAATGGTATCTTCCTCTTCATTATACCTAGCTAAAGCTCCAATTGGTGCTGTACAGCCTCCTTCTAAAGTTTTAAGAAACTGGCGTTCTATATAGGTTACAATTTCGGTTTCAATATCATTTAAATGTGATAAAGCATCGAGTGTAAAAGCATCTTCTTGCATAGCAACTACTAACATCGCGCCTTGTGCAGGAGCAGGAATCATCCAATCTAAATTGATGAAATTCTCTGGTTTCAAGTTGATTCGCTCTAGACCCGCAGCTGCAAAAACAGCTCCGTTCCAGTCGCTTTCATTGAGTTTCTTCATGCGTGAATTTACATTTCCACGTAAGTCAACTACTTTATGTGTGGGGTATTTATTCAACCATTGTGCTTGACGACGCAAACTACCTGTAGCGATAGTTCCTGATTCATTAAGAAAATCAAGATTACCTTTATGAACTAAAATATCTAAAGTGCTTGCTCTTTCTAGAACTGCTGCTTGTACAATCCCTTTAGGTAGTGCTGTAGGAACATCTTTCATGGAATGCACTGCAATATCAACATCTCCATTTATCATGGCAACATCTAGAGTTTTTGTGAAAATTCCGGTGATTCCTAGTTCGTAAAGTGGTTTATCAAGAATGATATCACCTGTAGATTTTACAGCAACAATTTTAGTTTTATAGCCTAAATCCTTTAACTTTTTCTCTACAGTGTGTGCTTGCCAAAGTGCTAATTCGCTATCGCGAGTTCCTATTCGTATTGTCTTTTCTGCCATTATTATTTTTCGCAAATGATTTGAACCATTTAATTTTTTAACAATTTATTGTTTCTTTTTTTTAACCATTAAGAAATTAAGACTCATTAAGTATTATAATTATCCTTCCGATAACATTGAAAAATACTCATTTACAAAAGGTTTTAACGATTTAGTAATATTTGTTGTGTTGAAATTTATTAGCAAACCCTGAGGTCTTTCTAATATTTTCATATATGTTAACAACTGTGCTTCATGTATTGGTAATATTGTTTCTACTGATTTTAATTCAACTACAACTATATCATTTACTAACAAATCAATTCTTAAATTAGATTCTAACTCTAAATCATCATACACGATTTTAACACTCAATTGTTGTTTGACACCATAACCGTTCTTCTCTAATTCATATTTCAAACATTGTTCATACACACTTTCTAAAAGACCTGGCCCTAATTTCTTATGAACTTTTATAGCAAAACCAGTAATTTCAAAAGATAACTGCGTAACCTCCTTTTTAGTCATCGTACATAAAGTAATATTGATTTAAAACTAAATGAAACTTAATTTCTTAATGGTAAACAAAAGAAATGTTCCTGTTATTTTGCCGCTAACCCAATTTTAAAAACTTTCTCAATCCATTCAATACTTTCATCCACCATGGTGTCATCATCTTTTAAATGATTGGCAAAGTGAGTCGTTATTTTTTGGATGATTCTGGCGCTTATAATTTCGGCCTGTTCCTCGTTGAAATCGGCTATTTTTTTACTTTGAAAATTCAGTTCTGAGTTCTTGATTGCATTCAGTTTTTCTTTCAATGCGTGAATCGTAGGTGCAAATTTTCGCCCTTTTGTCCAAACATTAAATTCTTCTTTGATTTCCTCAATGATTGCTTCGGCTGCAGGAATATGATTCTTTCTATTTTCCAAGGTTTCATCTGTCAATTGCGACAAATAATCCATGTGAATTAGTGTAACTTCTTCCAACTCCTCTACATCAGCATTTACATTTTTAGGAATTGATAAATCTAAAATCAATAGCGGCTTTTTTAAGTTTAAAATTGCCTTATCTACAGTTGGGTTTTGAGCACCCGTAGCAACTACAACAACATCCGCTTTTTGTAATTCTAAGTGTAGTTCCGAATAATCTTTAACAATCAAATTTAGCTTTCCTGCTAGTTTTTCTGCTTTGTCTTTGGTCCTATTGATAAGTGTGATGTGCTCGTTCTTAGTGTGTTTAACCAAGTTTTCACATGTATTTCTACCTATTTTTCCTGTACCAAATAATAAAATGTTCTTGTTACCAATATCTTCAACATTCTTGATGATATATTGAACCGCCGCAAAAGAAACCGAAGTTGCTCCGGAGCTAATTTCGGTATCGTTTTTTATTTTTTTGCTCGCTTGAATCACTGCATTTACTAATCGTTCCATGAAATTATTAGCTAATCCCATCGATTTTGATTGCGTAAAACTGGATCGTATTTGAGATATAATTTCAAAATCACCTAGAATCTGACTGTCTAATCCAGTTCCTACTCTAAAAATGTGACCTATTGCTTCTTGGTTTTTATAGACAAAACCTACTTTTTGAAACTCTTCAACACTTCCATTACTGTTTTCACAAATCAATTTTATCAATTGAAAAGGGTGTTCTGCAAATCCGTAAATCTCGGTTCGGTTACAAGTCGAAGTAACAATTAAACTCTCGATTCCTTCGGTTTTTGCTTGTTCTAGCAAACGTGTTTTTGCTAAAGTATCTAAGCTGAATTTACCCCTCATCTCGGCATCCGCTTTTTTATAGCTTAGACCAACAGAATAAAAATAGTGATGCTTTGAAAGGTTATTATTTTTCATATTAATACTTTTCCAGAAAGTCGAACAAAATTATCACTATAGTCTTTATAAAAGTAACGCTGTAAGTACTATTTGTGTCGCTCTGTGTTTTTTTATTTCTAAAGTGCTAAAAATGGACAAAAAACGCTATTTTTGTACTGAAATCAAGTTGTCTGGCTCAATCTATTTAGAGTCGTTCTAAATAAATAATACTGATAATTATCATTTTACCTCAAAAAAAATGTCGCTATGGGTTCACAAGAAATTATAAAAATAGAGGATGATTTTACATTAATTCGCTTTCAAAATGACGGTGTTGAAACTTTTAATGCACAACGCGAAGTGAGTAGTGGGCTGATTCAGTTTCACTTTGGTCTAAAAGGAAGTGCTAAATTTATTTTCAACCAAGGAAATTATGCATTGGATTTAAAAGAAGAAAAATCGTTACTTTTATATAATCCACAAAAAGAATTGCCCTTAAATTTAGAATTGGCACCAAATTCATGGGTAATATCAGTAATTATCTCCATCAAAAAATTTCATGCGTTGTTTTCTGCAGAAGCGGATTATATTACTTTTTTAAGTGCAGACAATAAAGACAAAAAATACTATAACGAAGGAAACATTAGCCCGTCTATGGCAATTGTTTTGAGTCAGTTGTTTCATTATAATTTACATCCTTCTATAAAAAACCTATATTACAAAGGAAAAGGATATGAACTTCTAAGTTTGTATTTCAATAGAACTGAAGATCCTAATGCAGAACAATGTCCGTTTTTAATCGACGAAGACAATGTTATGAAAATTAGAAAAGCCAAAGAAATCATTATTGCCAATATGGCTGAACCACCTGGTTTACAAGAATTAGCCGATGAAATAGGTTTGAATTTGAAGAAATTAAAAATGGGTTTCAAACAAATTTATGGCGATACTGTTTATGGATTTCTATTTGATTATAAAATGGATTTTGCTCGAAAACTTCTTGACAGCGGTTCCTATAATGTAAATGAAGTAGGGTTGAAAATAGGCTATAGTACTGGAAGCCACTTTATAGCAGCTTTCAAGAAAAAATTTGCAACAACTCCCAAAAAATATTTGATGTCAATCAATCCAAACACCTAGTTAAGATTGATTTTCTATATTAAACAATAAATAAAAAATAGTTAATCCCAATTTATAAAAAAGTAAGTTTAGTTACTTTTACGAAACAAATTCCTCATTCTTCGAACACGAGGTTTTACCCGAACTGGCGAAGCAATGACAACAATGAAAAATTATATAATTTATGAAAGGTGTATTATTAGTAAATTTAGGTTCTCCCGAAAGTCCCACTCCCAAAGACGTTAAACCCTATTTAGATGAATTTTTAATGGATAAATACGTAATTGACGTTCCGTTTTTATTGAGAGCATTATTAGTTCGCGGAATTATTTTACAAACAAGACCTAAAAAATCGGCTGCTGCTTACGCAAAAATATGGTGGGACGAAGGTTCTCCATTAGTTGTCATTTCTAAAAGAATGTTTGCAAAAGTAAAACAACAAGTCGAAATACCCGTTTCTTTAGCGATGCGTTATGGAAACCCATCCATCTTATCTGGACTTCAAGAATTACGTGATAAAGGCGTGACTGAAGTGTTGCTTTTCCCTTTGTACCCGCAACATGCAATGGCATCAACTACAACAATACTAGTACTTGCTGAGGAATTACGTAAAAAACATTTCCCAGAAATGAAATTTACATCGGTACCTGCGTTTTACAATAAACCCGATTACATCCAAAACCTAGCGGATTCTATAAAAGGACATTTGGCTAATTTTGAATACGATCATTTATTGTTCTCTTATCATGGAATTCCAGAGCGTCACATTCGTAAAACAGATGTTACCAAATCCCATTGTACAATTGACGGTTCTTGCTGTAATACTCCTTCTCCAGCTCATGAATTTTGTTACCGTCACCAATGTTATGAAACGACAAAGCAAGTTGTAAAATTATTGGGTATTCCAGAAGGAAAATACAGCCAAACTTTTCAATCGCGATTAGCAGGAGACAAATGGCTTACTCCATACACTGATGTTGAAGTAAACAAAATGCCCGAGAAAGGGATCAAAAAACTAGCAGTTGTAACACCCGCTTTTGTATCCGATTGTTTAGAAACACTGGAAGAAATTGCCATGGAAGCCAACCACCAGTTCAAAGAACATGGAGGAGAAGAGTTCCTTGCAATCCCTTGTTTAAATGATGGAGATGAATGGTGCGGTACGGTAAGTAAATGGATTAACAATTGGGCAATGTCAAAAAATTTAAACTATTAAATGGCTGTAACTGCCGATGAATTAGGAACACAAGACATAAAGAAACTCTTGATTAAGCAAGCAGTTCCTGCATCAATAGGTATTCTCTTTATGTCAGTTAATATATTAATTGACACCATATTTGTAGGCCAATGGATCGGTTCATTAGCTATTGCGGCTGTCACTGTAGTTTTACCCATTACATTCTTTATTTCATCATTAGGAATGGCTATTGGTGTGGGTGGTGGTTCAGTCCTTTCGAGAGCTTTGGGTGCCAATAATAAAGAAAAAGCATTGCTTACCTTTGCCAATCAGATCTTGATGACTTTTCTATTGTCCTCACTTTTTGTAGTAATTGGAATTTTTTTTAGCAGTGAGATGTTATTGCTTTTTGGTGCAAAGGGCGCCATTGTAAAACCTGCAACAGCATTTTTCTTCCCCATTATATTTTCTGTGCCTTTTTTGGCACTTTGTATGATGGGAAATAATATTATAAGAGCCGAAGGAAAAGCAAAATTTGCGATGTTTGCCATGATAATTCCTGCATTTGTAAACATTGGTTTGGACATTCTTTTTATAAAAATTATGAATTTAGGAATGCATGGTGCAGCTTTGGCTACAGCCATATCCTACTTTATGTGTTTCTTGTTTGTACTTTGGTTTTTTGTATTTAAAAGTGAATTAAAACTTAAAAAGAAGCATTTTAAATTCAACTTTCCCATTATAAAAGAAATTACAGAACTTAGTTTTGTCACTTTTTCAAGACAAGGCGTAGTCAGTATTTTATCTATTATACTCAACCATACTTTATACACCTATGGTGGTGAACACGCCATTGCTATTTATGGAATAATCAGTAGAATGCTCATGTTTTGTTTATTCCCTATTTTAGGAATTACCCAAGGTTTCCTTCCCATTGCTGGGTATAACTATGGTGCCGGCAATTATAGCAGAGTAGAAGAAAGCATAACAATTTCCATTAAATACGCCGCACTTTTGGCAGCTATTATTTTTATTTTCATCTTGTTTTATGCAACACCAATTGTCGCAGTTTTCACTACAGATCCAAAAGTAATTGCAGAAACTCCCAATGCTTTACGATGGGTTTTTGCCGCTTCACCTATTATTGCGATACAATTAATTGGCGCAGCCTATTTTCAAGCTGTAGGAAAAGCAAAAAAAGCTTTATTGTTGACATTAAGCAAACAAGGATTTTTCTTAATTCCATTAGTACTCATACTACCAAATTTTTTCGGTATTTTTGGAGTATGGGTTGCCTTTCCAATTGCAGACGTATTGTCAACACTACTTACAGGCTATTTTTTAAAAAAAGAAATCAATCTTAAATCGATTAAAAATCAAGATGGAATATTATAATTATCTAAAATCCTTACACCTCATCTTTGTAATCACTTGGTTTGCAGGTTTATTTTACATTGTTCGGTTATTTGTATACCAAATTGAAGCCGCTCAGAAACCTTCTCCAGAAAAAGAAATATTACAAAAACAGTATAAAATAATGACGTATCGTCTGTGGTATATCATCACTTGGCCGTCAGCAATTTTAGCGAGTATATTTGCATTTTGGATGTTGCTTTTTACAGACTTAGGAAAATCATGGTTGCAAATGCCTTGGATGCATGTAAAACTTGGCTTTGTATTTGTATTGTATTTATATCATGGAAAATGCCATCAAATATTCAAGCAATTGCAAAACGACGAAGTAAAATATACAACAAATTTTATGCGCCTTTGGAATGAAGGAGCTACAATCATCCTTTTTGCAGTAGTCTTTTTAGTTGTTCTAAAAAATGCGGTCAATTGGATTTATGGTGTTGTTGGAATTTTTTTATTTTCAATTTTAATCATGTTAGGATTTAAATTTTATAAAAAAATTCGAGAAAAAAATCAATCATAATTATGCTAAAGGGGTTCAAATTATCTATGCTTTCACTGCGAATTCGAATTTTTCTTTCGATGATCGTATTGATAATTGTAGCCTCTGTTTTACTTGCTTCTATTTCAATAATCCAATTTAAAAACGAAGCCAAAGAATACCATCAAGAGCGATTAGAACGCAAAGAAAATGCAGTACGTGAGCATATTAATTATGTCCTTTCCACTACTACATATCCTTTGACTACAGAGAATTTAGATTTAATATTCAAAGATAAAATCCATGAACTGGCCCACATTCATAATATTGAAATAAACATCTACAGTTTAGACGGAAAGCTATTAAAATCATCCAAAGAATCCTTTTCGGTGGATAGCGTTTCTCCTCCTATTCCTAAATACATTCTAAAACTAGTTCGGTCTTCAATTGAAAAGCGATATGTAGACATAAAGACCGTAAATGGAGTTAAAAACCGGTCTTCTTTTACACAAATTAAGGACGATAAATTCAAGCCGTTAGGGATTTTAAACCTCCCTTATCTGGAAGATGACGGATTTTATGACAAGGAATTAAATAGTTTCCTCATTCGTTTAGGCCAAGTATATTCCTTCATGTTAATTGTTGCCTTTGCATTAGCTTACTTTCTTTCCTCTTACATTACAAAATCGTTAAAGACTATTTCTGACCGATTATACGAAACGAGTTTGAATCAAAAAAACAAGAAAATTGTATTAGAAGCTAGCAGCAAAGAAATAAATTTATTGATTACGGCTTACAATCGAATGGTGGACGAACTAGAAATTAGTGCTGTAAAACTGGCACAAAGTGAAAGAGAGGAAGCTTGGCGCGAAATGGCCAAACAAGTGGCTCATGAAATCAAAAATCCGTTGACTCCTATGAGATTAACGGTACAAAGTTTTCAACGAAAATTTGACCCAACCGCTGCCGATGTTAAACAAAAAATGAATGATTATTCAGAAACATTAATCCAGCAAATTGATACTATGAACGCTGTTGCTTCTGCTTTTTCTAATTTTGCCTCTATGCCTGCGCAGCAAAACGAGACGTTGAATGTTGTTGAAGTTGTCGAATTGACCTTAGATATTTTCAATGAAGAGGAGATTGTTTTTAAAAGTGAATCTCCAGAGATCATATCTAAAATTGACCGAACACAACTCATCCGCATTATAACCAACTTGGTTAAAAATGCCATTCAGTCTATTCCAGAACAACAAGATGACAAAACAGTGCATGTAACGGTTAAAAGAGATAATGATAAAGTATTAATTATGGTTAAGGATAATGGAATAGGAATTAAACCTGAGGATATTAGCCGTATATTTGAACCTAAGTTTACTACTAAAAATAGTGGAATGGGATTAGGTCTTGGTATTATCAAAAATATTATTGAAAATTATAAAGGAACAATTACCTTTGAAACAGAATATGGACAAGGAACTACTTTTACGGTTTCTTTACCAATAATTAACTCTTAATTTACTACAATGAGCTACGAAAACCTACTTATTACTTCCGAAAATAATATTGCTACCATAACGATTAACCGCCCTACAAAGTTGAATGCGCTGAACAGATTGACTATTCAAGAATTGCATCAAGCATTTCAAGAATTTGAAAAAAGTCACGATATAAGAGTAATTATCTTGACTGGTAGCGGAGAAAAAGCGTTTGTCGCTGGAGCAGATATTGCTGAATTTGCTGATTTTTCTGTGGAAGAGGGAGTTCAGTTAGCAGCTCAAGGACAAGACACTTTATTTAATTTTGTTGAAAACCTTAAAATCCCAGTAATAGCAGCCATTAACGGCTTTGCTTTAGGTGGCGGTTTAGAACTCGCTATGGCTTGTCATATTAGAGTAGCATCAGAAAATGCAAAAATGGGCTTGCCAGAAGTATCTCTAGGAGTTATCCCAGGTTATGGAGGTACACAACGTTTGCCACAATTGATTGGTAAAGGACGTGCCATGGAAATGATTATGACGGCAGGAATGGTTAACGCTGATGAAGCATACAGAACAGGCTTAGTGAATCACATCGTTTCTCAAGCGGACCTTTTGGATTTCTGTAATGGAATAGCTCAAAAAATCATGAAAAATTCTCCGGTAGCAATTAGCATGGCAATCAATGCAATCAATGCAAATTATAAAGAAGGAGAAAATGGTTTTCAAACAGAAATAAAATCCTTTGGAAAATGTTTTGGAACCGAAGACTTTAAAGAAGGGACTACTGCTTTTTTAGAAAAAAGAAAAGCCGTTTTTACTGGAGAGTAAATCTTTACATTTGAAAATAAACCGCAGATTCACAGAATATAAAGCTATGAATCTGCGGTTTTCTATTTATAAAAACAAAGTTTTCATAGAATACATTCCTCTTTTCACTTACAAAACCTAATTTTGCACTCTCCATTTTTGAGAAAATCAAACCTAAAAATAAACTCATGTCATACGAACCAATATTTGCCCTTTTTTGGGAAAGCGTAAAAAAAAGCATTCAAGAAGGTACTTATGCCAAATTAACTTTGGCAAAAACCATAGGTGATACCGAATTGAAAAATATTTATATACGACCCGTTTTATTAGATGAAGGTGGATACACACTTTCGCTTATGGCTCGTTATAAAACAGAAGAAGTGGAAAGTTTTCACACTTTGGAAGATGCCTATGCAATTTTGTTTCCCTATATGAACAATCCATTTTTGACTGCTTTATTATTCACAACCGAAAATGACATCACTTTTAAACTGAATAAAAAAAGGGTTGGAAGTATTATTGAACAAGCGCCTACCTTTAAAAATGCGTCGGATGTAATAATCGAAATGAAAGAAAAAGGGATTATTTAAGATATTCGATTTTTAATTAACGATTTTTGATTTCAATCAGCAATCAAAAATCGTTAATCTTCATTCATGAATCATTATTTTTCCCCATCCCATTCCGCATAAAACTGGGACAAAAACCCTTCCATATAACGGTGTCTTTCTGTTGCAATGGCTTTTCCTGAAGGAGTATTCATTTTATCTTTTAAGAGTAATAATTTTTCATAAAAATGATTGATTGTTGGAGCCTCATTATTTTTGTACTCTTCTTTATTCATTTTTGTGTTTGGAGCAATATTAGGGTCATACAGCGCTCTATTTTTGAATCCGCCATAATTGAACGTTCTCGCGATTCCAATAGCTCCAATAGCGTCTAAACGATCTGCATCTTGAACAATATCCAATTCTATAGACGAGAAATTCTTTTCAAAATTCCCACCTTTAAAAGAGATGTTTTCAATGATTTTTACAACATGATCAATAATAGATTCATCTACATTTTCATATTCTAGAAATGTTCGTGCCGTTTTGGGGCCTATTGTTTCATCACCGCCATGAAATTTGCTATCGGCAATATCATGAAGTAACGCTCCTAATTTCACCACAGTTAAGTCACAAGCTTCCTCATTAGCAATCAATATACTGTTCTTATACACCCTTTCGATATGAAACCAGTCATGTCCACCCTCAGCATTATTGAGTTTTTCTTTTACAAAAGCGATTGTTTTACTAATAATATCTGTGTTGTTCATTTTTTATAATTTTAAAAAAAATGTTGATTTTCAAAGTTTTAACACTTTAAAAATCAACATTTATATATTTGAATCTATCTATTCAGTCATAAAGACTATAATCTTGCAGGTTCAACCCATTTAAAAATATGAGTTTCTTGAGGAATTACAATTCTTTCCGAAATTCTAGCCATTCTTGCTGGTAGTTTCATCAAGTAATCCCGCGCTTTCTCGGCTTCATCCGTTAAACCTGAGATTTTATCAATTTCCCATTTGTCAATTAATTTTTGCATGATTTCGACATAATCATTAGCTGTGTAAACACCAATACGTTGTGCTGAATCAGAGAATAATTCAAAAGCAGAACTAATTTTTGCTCCTGATTCTCTCAAGAAATGCGCTGGCATCACAATTTTAGCTTTCATCATGTATTGAAAAGCAAGCATCATTTCGCTAGGATCAATTTTGAAAATCTGATTTACAAATTCACTATACGCATGGTGATGACGCATTTCGTCACCAGCAATCATTTTACACATTTTAGCTAATTTTTTATCTCCATAGCTTTTCGCTAATTGAGAAACTCTATTGTGAGAAACATAAGTAGCTAATTCTTGAAAACTAGTGTAAACAAAGTTCTTATAAGGATCTCTACCAGTACCAATATCAAAACCGTCGTTGATAAGATGCTGTGTTGTCATTTCAATTTCGCGCATATTTACACGACCAGATAAATACAAATATTTATTTAGTAAATCTCCATGACGGTTTTCTTCACCTGTCCACTGACGAACCCATTGGGCCCAACCGTTTCTCTCTAGATTATCTACACCTTCAACTTCCATTAACCAGTTTTCATAGGTTGGCAAAGCCTCTTCGGTAATCATATCTCCTACCATTGCTACCCAGAAATCGTAAGGTAAGTCCTTAGATATTTCACGTAACTCTTTTACTTCTTCTAAGAAATTATCGCTTTCAGAATTAGGTAAAAAATCAGAGGGTTGCCATATTTCTTCAACAGGTATTAAATACTGATCAACATAGCTTGCCACGTTTTTTTCTAAAAACTGCATTACTTCTAATCGAATGTTTTTTATTGACATTTTATATAAATTAAAATTTTATTCCTTTTACTATGGCGCTTTCAGCCTTTTCTATGATCTCTTCAAATTTAAATTCACTTACCTTTAAAGGCTTATGAATTACAAAGGTAAGGCGATTTCCTAAACCAAGTGGAAAAAAACCATATTTCACCACTTTCCATGAATTATTTATACTTATTGGAACTACATAAGCCGATGGAGCATACTTGCACAATATCTTTAGTCCGCTTTGTGCAAACGGTTTTGGATGACCCGTTTTACTTCGTGTTCCTTCAGGGAAAATTACAGCTGAACGATTGTTTTTTTCAATATACTCGGATAATCCTTTAATTGCTGGTATGGCTTGTTTTGGATCTTTTCTATCAATAAGCGCTGAACCTCCGTGTCTTAAATTATACGAAACACTTGGAATTCCTTTACCCAATTCCTTTTTGCTGACAAACTTACAATGAAAACGACGCATAAACCAAATCATCGCTATGATATCATACATGCTTTGATGATTGGATACAAATATTAATGGAACTCCTTCAGGAATGCTATCCAGATTTTCAAACTTGTAGGTTGTCCCTAAAAGATTTGTGCATTTGAGTAAAAAAAAATTTAGATAATCAACGCTCACTTTATGGGCTTGATATCCAAATAAATTAAAACAAACCCATTGAATAGGATGAAACACAACCAACGTAAGACCAAAACACAAATAATATATGACGGATATGGGATACGAAATCAGTTTTTGCATGCTAAATAAATTAGACACAAAAGTAATAAATATATTTTTAGTGGTATTTAATTCCTAAACAATAATAGGTTTCGGGTTTAATTGTACCTTTGCTTTTTAGAAATCTTTGCCTTTTTTTATAGAAATGAACTTCACTTATTCCAAAAACGAAAAACTTAAAAGTAAAATTACGATTGGATTATTGTTTTCTGAAGGGAAATCGGTTTCCAAATACCCTTTACGATTGGTTTACTATGCAGATGACACCGTTGATGCTCAAAAAATAAAAATGGGCGTTTCTGTTTCGAAAAAGCACTTTAAAAAAGCGGTTGACCGAAATTATTTCAAACGAGTGCTCCGGGAAACCTACCGCCTTAACAAGCATCTCCTTATTGATAGTTTAGATAAACCCTATGCTTTTATGTTTTTTTACCAAAGCAAAGACCGCCTATCATTCGAAGAAATCAATACCAAAACAATTCAATTGTTTGAGAAGTTTATAGCTCAAACTGCAAAAAAAGAAACCCATGAAAATGGGAATGATTCTATTACGGGATAATTTTTCTTTTTTCAAATAAAATGAACATACAGTTTACTACATAAATGAATTTATTATTGCTTAATTTAGTAATCTTTAAAGTTAGAATCTAAATGCTATGGCCCCTTTTTTCAAAAAAAAATACATCATCCCTATTGTCGCTTCGGCCTTTATATTTGTAGGTGCGAGTTTCAAAAACGATTTTTTTGAAATTGCGAAGCAAATAGAAATATTCACTACTCTTTTCAAGGAATTGAACACTAATTATGTGGACGAAACAAATCCGGGAGAGTTAATGGATAGCGCTATCAAAGGAATGCTAGCCAGTCTTGACCCTTACACTGTTTATTTCAATGAGCAAGATGTATTACGATTTAAAATAAACAACACTGGCGAATATACCGGAATAGGCGCTTTAATTACTCGAAAACAAGATAAATTAATAATTAAAGAAATCTATAAAAATTTCCCTGCCGATAAAGCAGGTTTCAAACCTGGAGATGAAATTATACAAATAGGTGATGTGCTTTTATCTGAATTCAAAGAGGATGCTTCACAATTATTAAAAGGGGCAAAAAACACCAAAATTGACATCAAATACATCCGTCAAGGTAAGGTGAATACGGCACAGATTATTTTGGACGAAGTTGAAATCAAATCAGTTCCCTTCTTCACCAAAATAGATGAAAAAACGGGCTATATTGTTTTAGCTCATTTTAACAAAAAAGCATCTAATGAAACCAAAGAAGCATTAGAATCACTAAAGAGACAAGGTGCCGAAAGAATCATTTTAGATTTACGAGGAAATCCAGGCGGGCTTTTAAATGAAGCCGTGAACATTTGTAATTTATTTGTACCAAAAAATGAAGTCATTGTCACTACAAAATCAAAAATTGAAAACCACAACAACACTTATAAAACCGCTTTTGACCCTGTAGACACTCAAATTCCATTAGTTATTATTGTAAACGGAAGAAGTGCATCAGCATCTGAAATTGTTTCGGGAGCCTTACAAGATTTAGACCGCGCCGTTATTGTGGGGAGTAGAAGTTTTGGGAAAGGACTCGTGCAAAAACCAATTGATTTGACCTACAATACCCAGCTAAAAGTAACTATTTCTCGTTATTATACTCCGTCAGGACGTTGCATTCAAGCATTAGACTATGCACATAAAGACAAAAATGGAGTAGCAACAAGAACTTCTGAAAAAAATTACAATGCTTTTAAAACACGTAAAGGAAGAACGGTTTATGATGGTGGAGGCGTTTCTCCTGATATCGAACTTAAAGAATCAAACACTAGTGTTATCACTGATGCTTTACTAAAAAATGATGGTATCTTTAATTATGTAACTCGTTATTATTATAAGAATCCAAATCTAGGAGATAAAATCCCCACTATAACTGATGCCGATTATCAAGATTTCAAACTGTTTTTAAAAGCAGAAAAATTCTCTTTTGATACGGAAACAGAATTGGCTTTAAAGAATACTTTGGCTGTAGCCAAAAAAGAAAAAATTGACGATACTATTAGTACTGAATATCAACAATTACTAAATGCTCTTCAAAAGAGTGAAGAAACACAATTAGACAAAAATAAAGAAGAAATTAAAAAAATTATTGTTGAAGAAATCATTAAAAGATATCAATATCAAGAAGGATTTTATCAATATTATATAAAAAACAATTCGGAAATTCAAAAATCAATCGACATTTTAAACAATACCACAAACTATAAAAACATCCTGAAAATTTAATGCTCAACTATTTAAAGTTAATTACATTACTGTCTTTTGGTTGTCTTTTTGCGCAAGAAAAAAAAGTCGAAACAATCTATTTTGATTTTGATAAATATAGTATTGACAATCAACAAGAACAAGCCATTCTTGATTTTGTCATAAAAGCGGATACCACAGTTATAGAATCCATACAAATTTATGGCTACTGTGACGATAGAGGCAATAATGACTATAACTATAAATTATCCGAAGACAGAGTTAACACTGTAAAAGCAGTACTCACTTCTCATGGATTTAATAAAAATAAAATTTTAATTATTGAAGGAAAAGGGCGCGTAATAATAACAGAAGATGTCTTCGCAAACTTAGCAGAAATTCGCTCCAAAAATAGACGTGTAGATTTATTAATAGTTAAAAAAAATAGTTTTGGAAAAGGAATTTATAATTCTATTCAAGAGAAGCATAGTGTAGGTGATCGTATTTATTTTGAAAATATCCTATTTCAACTTGGAAGTAGTAAATTAAGTTCAAACTCAAAAAAGGAGTTGGATAAGATTGCCGAACAACTTCAGAAAAACAAAAATATTGAATTTGAAATTAGAGGTCATGTGTGCTGTACTCCCAGCTACTATTATGATGCAATTGATCGGGCAACCAACGAAAGAAAATTGTCTTTAAATAGGGCCAAAATTGTATTCTGGTATTTAATTTCAAAAAATGTCAATAGCCTTCGAATGACTTATAAAGGTTGTGGAAACAAATTCCCCTTGGGAAAAGGGGAAGCGGTTGATCGTAGAGTGGAGTTTTTAATTACTAAGATTTAATCCTTTGTCATCTCAATATGTGGAATATCATCCTCTAAATACATTTCACTCGTTTGAACAAATCCATGACTTTCATAAAATTTTTTTAAATACAATTGAGCACCAATCGTAATTTTACTTTGGTTAAAGTGTTGTTTAATTCCAGCAATTGCTTCTCGCATTAAATCATGCCCCCATTTTCTGTCGCGATAATTTGCATCTACAACTACTCTACCTATTGAAGCATTATCAAAACTAATTCCTGCTTTAAAAAGGCGAGCGTGTGCCACAATTTTACCATCATATTCCGCAAAAAGATGCAATGCAATCTTATCCTTGCCGTCAAGGTCCAAATAAACACAGTTTTGCTCCACTACAAAGATCTCACTTCTTAATTTTAGTAAATCATATAGCTCATGAACTGAAAGTGCGTCAAAAGGCTTTATTTTCCATTCTATTGTCATTGGTAATTGTTATCTTGAGTGTGAATATAAAATTTAAAATCGCGAATTTAACAAATTGTTATTTAATAATTTTAACTGATTTAATAATAGACTCCAACTCGTGCATTAGATCTCTTTTTTCTTTTGAAGGGGAGTAACTAAATCCTTCCAAAACTAAAACTCTGTTGTGTTCTTCATCTATAATCGCATAATTAATAAAGGGACCCGACATAAAATCATTCTTCAATTCCCATGTTCCCTTTGTTTCATAAGCTACTTTGCCGTCTAGTTTTATCTTGAAAAAATATGGTGCATACGCTTCCTCAGTAATTAAATCCGTATTGGGTTCTTTTCCATGAATGTACAATCCTCCAATAGAATCGCGCATACTTATGATACTTGTAACTAGGTTATTTCCTTTCTTAAGTGCATTTATAGGAACTTGATAAAGTAACAAACTTGTATTTCCACTTATAATTTCTTTTTTCAACCATATAAAGTTTTCCTGTTGTATTACGTATTGATAACTGGTAGGAACCTCTAAATTTATATGGAATTTATCAGTAATTATTTTAGGGTCTAGTAGTGATTTTTTATTTATCCTTTGACATTCTTCAATTTCAGTTTTACGAATTAGTTTGATTATTTCCGGGCTGTGCTTTTGAATAATTGCAATAATATCTCCTCCCGTTTTACCAGAAATATGGAATACATTTTGAGGTGAAGCATATTGGTCTTTATTTATTTCAAAGTTATTTTTTTCGCCTTTTTTTATAACGATAATATTGCGACTGTCCGTCATAAATCCCTCCATTAGTTTAACTGGATATTGATTTATAGTAAAAAGAGGTTCTTCTTGTGGCAGTCCAATAACTGGTGAAGCAAACTTATTTCTGACACTGTCACCTACTTCACCATTCCATAATTGATCATCAATAATTACTGAAATAGTATTTATTGCTCCTGTTGTTTTACGTGGAATTGCATCGTCTTTCTTTTTGCAAGAAAAAATCAGTACGAGAATAATAAGTAGAAATAATAAATGGTTTTTGTTCATTATGATTCAATTATGAATTCAAACCCAAATTTATTGAAGATTATTGTATTATCCATTAATTTTCAATTTCATTCCTGGTTTAATCCCTTCAGTGCGAATGCCATTCCATTTTTTAAGATCTGAGACCGATACTCCTGGATATTTTTTTGAAATGCTATACAAAGAGTCCCCTTTTTGAACATAATAATCAATTGCTTTGTTTACTGAAGCTTTCGAATAATTATCTTTTTTCTTAAACGAACTTGCTGTTGCATTATCGGTAGTAATGGCTACTTCATTTTTGGCCACAATCAAAGAACTTCCAACAGCTATATTTTGATTCGATAAATTATTCCATTCTTTTAAGTCAGCTATTGCTGTTCCAAATTTTCTTGAAATAATACTAAGATTATCCCCTTTTAGAACCGTATAATTAATGTCTTTTAACGCTGCTGGTTCTGGTGTAATTGCGACTACCTCTTCTTTGGTTTCTTCTACTATAGTAGCCGAGACTTGTAGTGATTTTCCAGGTTGAATTGTGGATGCTGAAAGATGATTCCATTCTTTAATATCTGCAATCGAAACATTATTTTTTTCAGCAATCACATTTAAATTATCCCCTTTTTGAACAACATAAAAAGAAGTATTATTAGGTGATAAACTATCCGATTTTACTTCTTTTTTAATTTTTAATTTCATGGAAGCAATTCTTTGGTTTTCTAAAATAGTTTCTCTTGAAATTGGTGCTACTTCAGGTTCTTTCTTCATTACTTTTACAATGCTTTCTGTTGAGATAATTTTTAAACTTTTACCATAGGAAATGGTATTGCTTCTTAGTTTATTCCATTTTTTTAAATCAGTTACAGCGACATCATATTTATCAGCAATATTACCTAAATTATCTCCACGTTTTACCTTATAATATTTGGTTATTGTATGTGTAATTGTTTGAGTTCTTCCATCTGTATTTTCTTCTTTAGAAACAATTGCTCTTGAGTTTTGAAAAGGTTTTTCTCTACCATCTAATTCGTGTTGAACATAGGCATATATTCTATCTTCATTTGAAGTAAATAGTGCAATCTTTTCTTTGGGTAATCTTAAATAATGGTTTTCATCTCCATAAAAAGGAATTACATTTAACTTATAAGACGGGTTTAACAATTGAAGTTGAGTGACAGGCACATCCAATAAATCAGAAACTTGTTTAAAGGACATTTGTTTTTTCATTAAAATGGTATCCGTTTCAAAACGCTGCACTAGCGCTTTATCAGGTCTGATTCCATGTTCATTGTGGTATTCATAAAGATACATAGTTGCTAAAAAAGCAGGAACATACCCTTGTGTTTCTTTAGGAAGATTTTTTCGAATGTTCCAATAGTTTTGTTTTCCTCCTGATCTTCGTATTGCTTTAGAAACATTCCCTGGACCAGAATTATAAGAAGCTAATACCAGCTCCCAATCGCCAAAAATGGCATACATATTAGCCATGTATTGTGCTGCTGCAGCAGTCGCTTTTAGAGGATCACTGCGCTCATCGATATAAGAATCAATTTTTAGATTGTACTGTTTTCCTGTTTGATACATAAACTGCCATAAACCCGTTGCTCCTACTCTTGAAACGGCTCTTGGGTTTAATGCCGATTCAACCACTGCTAAGTATTTAATTTCCAATGGGACATTTTTTTTAGCAAAAGCCTCTTCAAACATGGGGAAATAATAATCCGAAATAGCCATCAACTTTTCAAATGATTTTTTTCTGTACTTTAGAAAAGACCGAATTACATTTTCAAGACTCTCATTGTATTCAATTCTAAAAGGAGATTTTGCATTCATGGCCTCCAATCGCGATTTCAACAATTCAGTTGGCAATTCATAATCTACTTTTTCATCAATATTTATGTTTTCAATATCATTTGTAATGTCATTATACAAATCAAGATTTGTCAATTCTTTCATCCATAAACTATCTACACAAGACGCCATTTCATCATTGACAAAGGTTTTTTTGATAGAATCGAGATAAGATAAATTGTTTTCTATAACAACAATTCCTTTGCTTTCAGCAACTTCTTGCGAAAACAAAGGAATCGATAGCAATAGTAAAAATGCTATTGTGGTATTTTTTATATTCATGCTTTTTTATGTCAACATCCTTAATTATAAATGGTTACTACGCCATTTTTTTACAAACTTAATATGTTAGAACTAAAAAATTCAATAAATATTGTTAAAAATGTATTTATTAATCTAGAATTGCAGCTATTCCTGGCAATACTTTACCTTCAAGCATTTCTAACATTGCACCACCACCTGTTGATACGTAACTTACTTTATGTTCAAAACCGAATTGTTTTACTGCTGCAACTGAATCTCCTCCACCTACAAGTGAAAAAGCACCATTTTCTGTAGCTTCTGCAATAAAGTTTCCTAATTCGATAGTTCCATTAGCAAAACTTTCCATTTCAAAAACACCTAAAGGTCCGTTCCAAAGAATCGTTTTAGATTCTAATATTACTTTTTTGAAGTTTTCCAATGATTTTGGACCTGCATCAAGACCTTGCCATCCATCAGGAATTTCTCTTACATCCACAATTTTAGTATTTGCTGTATTTGAAAAATCATCCGCAGCAACTACATCTACAGGAATATGAATTTGAACTCCTTTTTCCTTAGCCAATCTCAAGATTTCTAATGCTAATTCTTGTTTGTCATCTTCACAAATAGATTCTCCAATTTTTCCTCCTAATGCTTTAACAAAAGTAAAAGTCATTCCACCACCAATAATCATATGGTCTACTTTGTCAAGAATATTCTCGATAACTGTAATTTTAGAAGAAACTTTAGAACCTCCAAGAACTGCTGTTACTGGTTTTTCACTGTTCTTTAAAACTTTATTTAAGCTTTCAATTTCTTTTGCTAATAATGCTCCAAAACATTTTTCTGTTGGGAAAAATTGTGCAATAATTGTTGTTGAAGCATGTGCTCTGTGTGCTGTTCCAAAAGCATCATTTACATAAATATCTCCAAGTGAAGCTAATTCTTTTGCAAAAGCAACATCTCCAGCTTCTTCCTCAGCATGAAAACGTAGATTTTCTAATAATAAAACTTCTCCTGCTTTTAAGTTTGCAGCAGCGTTCTTCGCTTCTTCACCAATACAATTTGAAGTAAATTGAACTGGAACTCCAAGAATATCTGAAGCTGTTTTTAATATATGTTTCAAAGAATATTTTTCTTCAACTCCTTTAGGTCTTCCTAAGTGTGACATCAAGATTACACTTCCACCTTGAGCAAGAATAGTATCAATTGTAGGTTTTGCTGCTTCGATACGAGTAGCATCAGTCACATTAAAATTTTCGTCCAAAGGCACGTTAAAATCAACGCGTATTATTGCTTTTTTATTTTTGAAATCAAAATCGTTTAAAGTCTTCATCAGGTTCTTTTTTAGTTTGTTTTTTTGAAAGAGTAACAAATATAGAACTTTTAGATTATTATTAAATTTGAAAAAACTAAAAAATTAAGATTTTTAACAACGAAATCGATGTAAATTAATAATAAATCCGACTTTTACTTTTTATATCATCAAAAAATACTTAAAAAGAAAAAATGATGATCATAAAATTGATCGTATAAAAAAAATCCGCTCTTATCTCGTTTTAAAATAAGAAAGACTTTATCAAGTGTAGATACCTGTTTTTTTTACTCTTCTTTGTAAAAACAAATAGCTAAATTAGGTTGCGCTGGAAACATAATCGTGTCAAATTCATTGCAGTCAGTACTGTTTTTTGAAACCAAATAGTTTTTCTCAACCATGCCTAAATACGCCAAAACAGGAGAATAAAACGTTATGCCTATTTTGTGCTTTACGATGTCAGTGCAATCTGTATTAATGATATCCAATTGATAATTTGTAAAAGGGAAATATTGATTTCCCAATACATCAGTAACCCGATGAAAGTTCCCTTTGAGCTGGTCTACATAATTGCTAGCTGCAATCCCAACTAAATAATGCAATTGATTGGCTTTTTCATTTTCTGAAAGCAACTCCCGAAAGGTATTTTTAGGATTTTCCTTAGAATTGAATTGTTGATGTTGCATGAAATATTCCTTGAAAGTATCTTCATGAACATATTTGTCCCAGATAAAAGTCGAAGCGCTGTCAATTACCAATCGATAGGCTAATCGGATTTTAATATTATTCATAAATCAGTTCTTTATCTAATGGTATTTCTAACAGCAAAAAAAGAGCATTTTCGGATAATGCTTCCCATTCAAAAAAATCTGTTTTTAGCAAATGCAATCCGTCTCTGGATTCCAACAATCGATTATCAATTTCGAATGCGCCACTAATCACAAAAATGAAAACGCCATTTGATTTGTTTTTCAACTGATAAAGTCCTTCGATCCTACCTTCATAATTTCCAATAAAACCAAAACTATTTGCAGTTTTGAATAATGAAATCAATTGGTTTTTTTTGTTCAAATCAAAATCAAATTGTTTGAACCCAGTTTTTGAATCCTGTTTTCCGGACTTAATCCAAATTTGTAAATAACTAACATTCTCCACTCCATAAGGATTAAAAAGCTCAAATGACATTCCTTTTTCAGCAGAAAAACTCCTTATTTGTTCGACTCTAATGAAATCCTCGTTTCCTAGACTGTCTTTGTATTCAACACCTCCAAATAATGGTAAAATAATTATTTCAGTATCCGTTTCTATACTTGTTTTAGAACAATGTTGAGGCAAAAGAATTTCTTCATTTAAAACGTGTAATAAGCCAAACGGTTTTCTAAAGTCATCATAATAAGTACCAAAATTGAAAGTAGACAGACAATTATCCCCATCTGAAATTAAAAGTCCTCTTAATTCCGATTTGTATATTTGAGCTTGACTTTGTTCCTTCATTTTAACCAGCAACATTTATAGCATGCTCAAGCACAAAACCTTCAGCAACACTTCCTGTAACTGTTGACAATTCATTGGCCACTCCATCCGAAAAAACATTATCAGAACTGTTATATGTATAACCTGACATCCCTTTTGTATAGCCATTGGCAGATGAAGTATTTACCAAAACTACGGCGCTATTTGACCCTTCAGGAAACGCAATTTGAGTAACTAGTAAAGAAGTTCCTGAAGAGTTATAAACATGGACATGTATGTGTGTAGCTCTACCGCTATACCATCCTGGGAAAACAGAAGTAAAACTAACTTTACCATTTGCGTTTGTGGTTTGTCTTCCTCTTAAAAAATGAACCGAAGTAAAGTCAGCTGATTGCATTCCTGTTCCTCCATATTCTGAATAATACCCATCCTTATCACAATGCCAAATGTCTACAATTGCTCCAGCCAAAGCAGCACAACTGGCATTTGTATTGTTGATTGTTATGTTGATTGTAAATCCAATGCCAGTTCTATCACTAACAATGTTTGTAGCAACCAATGAAGAAGGTGATTTTGTAGGAAACGGCCCTGCTGTTTCAGATGAAGTAACAGAACAACTACTTGTAGAAGTTGATCCGCTAGTATCGGTTGCTTGGGTTGTGTCAGATGTTGATGCATTAGTATTATTACTGCTACAAGCTTTGATTACTGGAATAGTCAAAGCGCCTAAACCTGCAAATCCCAATCCTTTTAAAAATTGCTTTCTTTCCATCTCTAAATGATTTTATTGTTGTTTTCAATAAAAGTATTTAAATGGAAAGAATCCCTGAAATTTATGAGGTAACAGCATGATTTTATGAGGTAAACTAACATAAAATACAATAATGTAATAGTTTTATTCTTTTAAAATGATTTTTTATTCCTTATGAATTGCAGTAAAAAAAGCCAATTCATAACTGGCACTTACAGGAATTTCCTCCTGATTGATGTAAATTATCTTATTTCTTACTTTTTCAATTTTAGAAATAGGGACAATATAAGAACGGTGCACTCTTATAAATTCAGGTACAGGCAATTTTTGGAGTAGTGCTTTCAAAGTCATTCTGGCCACAATTGTCTTTTGATTTTCTAAGTGAATTTTCAAGTAATCGTCTAATCCTTCTACATATAAAATATCAGAAATAAGAATTTTATTTAAACTGTAATCAGCCCGAATAAAAAGATATAGTTTTTCAGGATCTTGATTTTGCAATTTCCATTGTGAGTATGCTTTTTCAACCGCTTGTTCGAATCTTGGAAAAGAAAAAGGTTTCAAAATATAATCAGTAGCACTTAAAGTAAATCCTTCGACTGCATATTCAGAATGAGCAGTTGTAAAAATTACCATCACTTTATTTGGTAACTTTTTATAAAAATCAATCCCCGAAATGGACGGCATATTGATATCTAAAAACAATAAATCAACTGGATACTTTTTTAAATATTTAAAAGCATCTTCCGATTTTGCAAATGTTTTTTGCAAATCAATATACTCAATATCGTTGCAAAAACTTTGCAATATATCGAGTGCTAAAGGTTCGTCATCAAGAGCAATGGCTTTAATCATCCTACTTTGATAGTTAAAGTTACACTATATTTTTTGAGGTTATCATCAATTGTCAAAACATGATTATTAGGGTACAAAAGGGACAATCTTTCTATTGTATTTTGCAATCCAATGCCACTGTCTGATTTTTTTGATTGTACTTTATTATTGGAAACAAATAAAGTCAAATAATCATTAATAATAGTAATTTGTATAGCAATCTGTGAGTCTTCATTTGGATTAACACCATGTTTAAAAGCATTTTCTATAAATGAAATCAAGATAAGTGGTGTAACACATTTTCCATATGTATTTCCTTCGATTGAATAATCAACCTGTACGGTATTACCTAAACGCGTTTTTTGGAGTTGAATAAAGTTATTGATGTAGTTTATTTCCTTGTCCAAAGCAATTACATCATCATTTGCATTTGTAATTATGTAACGCATGAGTTCTGATAATTGCACAACAGCATCAGCCGTTTTATCATCTTTTTTAATAGCTAAAGCATAAATACTGTTCAAGGTATTAAACAAAAAATGGGGGTTAATTTGTGCTTTCAAAAAAGACAATTCCGATTTCATTTTATCTTTTTCTACTTTTTGTAAACGAATATTAATCGCAAATAACAAACTGGAAATTACACCAATCAAATAGACTAAAATCGTATGGCCATATTGAGTAGGTGGCCCGCCCTCCATCAAAGGCGGCGTCCCCATATATTTTGGTGGCAGAAAACCATCTTTAGGATGAATTCCCTGCCCGAAATCAAGAAAGTTACGTTCTGGATGGTCAAAAAATTTAGAAATAAAAAGAAAAAAAACTAAAAAAAAGATAATTATTGAAAAGTATAAAATCAGTTTATTTGAAAAATAAACCTTAGGGATCAAATAATAATAATTGAGGTAAAAGAAAATAAGCAACAAAAAATAAATAAGAAAATAAATTCTATCATGACCATTACTTACCAAATCTGGCAAGCTTAAAACGGTTCCCGATGAAGTAAATGCATAGGGCAAAACCATGAATGCAAGACATAGACTAAAATGCAATGCGTAAAAAGAAATCGTTTTTTTCATGAATACTACTTATCCACTCAAATCTAGGGTTCTAATCGTACAAATTCTAATTATTGCGGTGAAAACTGCAATAATTGCGGTAAACACATTCATTTCTAAAAGGATCCCATTGATAGAAAGTAAAATTAGACCTAATTTTAAACAAGCTTTTCCTCAATTTTGAGAATTAAAACTTTGCTTCTTTAAAATTTTTGACTAACCCAATTTCTTCTATCTTTGCTTTATGCAATTTTCTCAAATCTTAGGACAAGAACACATTAAAAACCATCTGACAAAAAGTGCTGATTCTGGTAGAATACCTCATGCACAATTATTTGTTGGTCCAGAAGGAAGTGGTACTTTACCTATGGCGATTGCTTATGCACAATACATTTTATGCAACAATCAAAATGGGGAGAACTGCGGTTCTAATGAATCTTGCAATCTGAAATTCCAAAAAATATCCCATCCTGATTTACACTTTGCTTATCCTACTGTAACCACAGATGCAGTAAAGAAAAGCCCAAAAAGCCTTGATTTTATTGCGGACTGGAGACAATTTGTTTTGCAAAATCCTTACGGAGGTCTTTTCGATTGGTATGCTGTTTTGGGAGTTCAAAACAAACAAGGAGAAATAAGAGTTGATGACGCTCAAGAAATTTTAAAATCGTTGTCTTTAAAATCATACGAAGGCGGTTATAAAATTATGATTGTTTGGATGGCCGATAAATTAAATATTGCAGCCTCTAATAAACTATTGAAATTACTAGAGGAGCCACCAGAAAAAACAGTATTCATTTTAATTTCTGAAAACGAAGAAGATATCATTCAAACCATACGTTCTCGATGCCAGATTTTGCATTTTAACGGTTTAAGCGAACCTATAATAGCAGAAGCCTTAGTTTCTCGTGAACAAGTAGACCCAAAATTAGCTGCAAAAATTGCCCATCAAGCACAAGGCAATTATAATCTTGCCTTACATTTATTACGTGATGACAATGATGAATTTCCATTTGAACAATGGTTTGTTACCTGGGTACGAGCTGCATTTAAAGCAAAAGGAAATGCCGCTGCTATTCAAGATTTAATTCTTTGGAGTGAAAAAATAGCCGGTTTAGGAAGAGAAACCCAAAAGAAATTTCTTGAGTTTTGTATCGAAATGTTCCGTCAGGCTTTATTGATTAACTATGAAACGCCTAATTTGGTTTATTTTGAGCCCAAAGTTGATAAATTTAAACTCGAGAATTTTGCTCCATTTGTCAATGGCAATAACATTCATGATATTTTCAAGGAACTTTCGGATGCCATGTATCACGTGGAACGCAACGGAAATGCAAAAATTATATTAACCGATTTATCTATTAAACTTACCCGCTTAATCCATAAAAAATAACAATATGAACAACGCTGCTTCTATTTTAATTTTAGTTTTTCTTGCAATTTCATTTATTCAATCTGGGTATGACAAACTCTTTTATTGGAAAGATAATGTAGATTGGTTAAAAGAACATTTTGCAAAAACACAACTAAAAAACCACGTGCCTTTAGCCTTATTAAACATTCTGATATTAGAATTAATTTCAGGAATTTTATGCATTGTAGGATGTATCGAATTATTAATAAACAACGGCCGTTTATTTGGGTTCTATGGCGCTGTTTTTTCTTGTATTACATTAATAATGTTGCTTTTTGGACAACGATTGGCTAAAGATTATGATGGAGCCAGAACCATTGTTATTTATTTCATCCCAGCTATAATGGCAGTATATTGGTTGAATTAAAAATTAAAAAACACTATTTACATTTATAAAAAAATATGACACCTAAACATCCTTCAGAATCTTTAACAACATTGACCGATTTGGTTTTACCAAGTGAAACAAATCCTTTGAATAATCTTTTTGGTGGTGAGCTATTGGCTCGAATGGATCGTGCTGCCAGCATTGCTGCGCGCAGACATTCTAGAAGAATTGTAGTAACAGCATCGGTAAATCATGTGGCTTTTAACAGAGCCATTCCATTAGGAAGTGTGGTTACGGTTGAGGCCAAAGTATCTAGATCGTTCAAAAGTTCTATGGAAATTTATATTGATATTTGGGTAGAAGACAGAGAATCTGGAAACAAAACCAAAGCTAATGAAGCCATATATACTTTTGTCGCGGTGGATGACACTGGAAGACCTGTAGAAGTGCCACAAATAATCCCCGAGACTGAGCTGGAAAAACAACGTTTTGATGCTGCTTTAAGACGCAAGCAACTGAGTTTACTTTTGGCAGGAAAAATAAAACCAGAAGATGCAACAGAGTTAAAAGCCTTGTTCATGTAAAAACTGTATTTACTTCTTGAAAGTGAAAAATTTAATTAAAAAAAGAAGTATTTTTACGAGCATAAAAATTTAAAAAAATGAAAATTGTAGCAATCTAACAGGTTCTCCAAATTTCTTAGAGCGATAAAATAATACAAATGAAAGAAAAGGTAAAAGAGAAGATGAGTACAGAGAAAGAAGCAAAATTAAAAGCGCTACAATTGACGCTTGACAAATTAGATAAAACATACGGAAAAGGAACTGTAATGAAAATGGGGGATAAAGCGATAGTAGAAGTGGAAAGCATTTCTTCTGGATCTTTAGGAATCGATTTAGCATTAGGAGTTGGTGGATATCCAAGAGGAAGAATTATAGAAATATACGGTCCAGAATCATCTGGAAAAACTACTTTGACGCTTCACGCCATTGCTGAAGCACAAAAAGCAGGTGGAATTGCCGCATTTATTGATGCTGAACACGCATTTGATAGAAATTATGCGGAGAAATTAGGAGTAGATATCGAAAACTTAATCATTTCTCAACCAGACAATGGAGAACAAGCGTTAGAAATTGCAGAGAACTTGATTCGTTCAGGCGCTATTGATATTGTTGTAATTGACTCGGTTGCTGCATTGACACCAAAAAGTGAGATTGAAGGTGAAATGGGAGATTCTAAAATGGGTCTTCATGCCCGTTTAATGTCTCAAGCTTTAAGAAAATTAACAGGAACAATTAGCAAAACAAACTGTACTGTATTTTTCATCAACCAGTTGAGAGAGAAAATTGGAGTAATGTTTGGAAATCCAGAGACTACAACGGGAGGAAATGCATTGAAGTTTTATGCTTCGGTACGTTTAGACATCCGTCGTTCAACTCAAATTAAAGACGGTGATAATGTTCTTGGAAACAGAACTAAAGTAAAAGTGGTGAAAAATAAAGTTGCACCACCTTTCAAAATTGCTGAATTTGATATCATGTATGGTGAAGGAATTTCAAAAACAGGAGAAATCTTAGATTTAGCTGTTGAATTTGAAATCATCAAAAAAGCAGGTTCTTGGTTTAGTTATGGCGAAACCAAATTAGGACAAGGGCGTGACGCTGTTAAGTCTTTAATAAAAGACAATCCAGAATTAGCTGATGAACTCGAAGTAAAAATTAAAGCTAGAATAAAAGAATTAGCAGAAGCATAAAAAACTAAAACCCGAAAATTTTCGGGTTTTTTTATTTCTATACGCAACCTTTTTCAAAATTTATTATCTATTAAAAACAAGCTCATCCTTATCTAGTGAATGTGTCTGTTATAAATTTAAAAAATAGTAAAAAAATGAAAAAGTTTGCGTTATTTATCCTGTTAATTACCACTGTAACAGGATGTAGCCTTGATAATGGTAATCAAGATACTTATAACTACGAAGTACTACCCGTTAATAGTTATACTCTACCTGAGAATTTTAAGCTTGGGGAGACTTATGAAATAAAACTAAAATATCAAAAACCCACTGCCTGTCACATTTTTCAAGGAATTTATTATAACAAAGATTTAAATGTAAGAACAATAGCTATTCAGACCGCTGTAAAAAACAATGAAATATGTACCACAGAAATCCCTGCATTATCTGAAGTTTCTTTTAATTTTTATGTAACTAATACTGGATCCTATATCTTTAAGTTTTATAAAGGAAAAGATACTGCTGGTGCAGACCTATATGAAGAAGTAGAAGTTCCTGTAGTCAACTAACAACTAGAAAAAACCTGTGGGATTAGATCAAATCATTAATGATTGTAAAAAAAATTACCCTAAAGCTCAGGAACAATTGTATGAATTGTTTGCTAAAAAGTTTTTTGGGGTATGCTTGAAGTATTCCAGTAATTATGCGGATGCTCAAGATAATTTACAAGATGGTTTTTTGATAATCTTTAGAAAAATAGACCAGTTTAGTGGTAAGGGATCCTTTGAAGGTTGGGCGAAAAGAATAATGATCAACAATGCACTTCAAAAATTCAAAGGAATACGATATATGGAAGTGATTAATGAAAACATTCCTGACGATGAAGTTGAAATTGATGATGAAAATGTACCCATTGAATATTTGATGAAAATCATCCAAGAATTACCAGATCAGTACCGACTCGTTTTCAGCCTCTATGTTCTTGATGGTTATTCCCATAAAGAAATTTCAGAAATACTAAAAATAACAACTGGAACCACAAAATCTAATCTTTCAAGGGCAAGGCTTATTTTAAAAGAAAAAATTGAAGCTTATACTAGAATCGAAATAAAGTCATTGGCAAAATGAACGATAAAAAAAACATAGACCGATTGTTTCAAGAAAAATTCAAAGATTTTGAAGCAGAGCCAAATAAACAAGTTTGGCTCAATATAGAGGCCGAATTAAAGGAAAAAGAAAGAAAAATAATCCCGTTTTGGGTGCAGTTTTCAGGAATTGCTGCTGCTTTTATTCTGGGTCTTTTTACCTTAAATATGGTTTTCAATACAAACACGGAAAATAAAAAAACTATTGTTTTAGACTCAAAAAATACAACCGAAAACAAAGATTCAATTGCAACAAAAAAAGAAAATAAGAATATCCCTTTTCTCATAAAAAATAAGCAACAAATCGTAATAACTAACCCAAAAACTGTTAGAAATCATGAAAAAGAAAATACAACTTTTATTTCCTCAGAAACCAGTACTGAACAGAAGAAAAATCAAAATGATACTTCGCTTTATAAATCAAAAAATAATTCATCGTTAAAATCAGTAGCTTCTAATACTAACAAAATAATTTCAGATCAGTTTACTGTTGAAGGAAACCCTTTTATAAATACAAATACGCCAAAAAATACTGGGAATGAAATCAGTGGAAATATCAAATCAGTAAAGAACTCTGACACTAAAGTTGCAACAACTGATGCTATAAATTCAACAGAAATTATTCCAGAAACACAAAACGAATTAGAAGCAATTCTAAAAAAGAAGGAGGAAAAAAAATCGACAGTCGTTCTTACTAATTTGGATAAATGGCAAATCGTTCCCAATGTTGCCGCAGTCTATTTGAATTCAAATTCAAGCGGATCATCGATTGATCCACAATTTTCAGAAAACCAAAAAACAGCCGATAACAGCCTTAGTTTTGGAATAGGGGTGAATTATGCTGTTTCAAAAAAATTAACCGTAAGAACAGGTGTTAATAAGCTTATATTGGGATATAATACTAATGATGTAATCTATTCATCAAGTTTGATAGCTCATAATTTGACTAACATTAATTACACTTCCAATGAATCGATTGAAATTAAAAACGAATCGGAACTCAATACGCTAGCCACCCTTGAAAGAAGCTACCAAAATACAAATACAGGCGCAATCAATCAAAAAATGGGATACTATGAAGTGCCTTTGGAGCTTTCCTATGCACTCATAAATAAAAAATTTGGCATTACTGTTATTGGAGGAATTAGTACTTTATTTTTAAATCAAAATAAAATATCATTAGTGTCTAATACTATTAATTTAAAATTAGGAGAAGCTAATAATTTAAACCCAATTCACTTTAGTACTAATGTTGGGATGGGATTTAAGTACCAATTTATAAAATCATTTCAAATTAATGTTGAACCCATGGTCAAGTATCAATTGAATACCTATTCAAACAATTCCGATAACTATAAACCTGTTTTTATTGGGTTGTATTCTGGAATTAGCTATACCTTTTAATTAGCATTAAAAGTCATTAATTGAGCGTAAACAATATCTCGAACGTTTTCACGAATTGCTTTTCTATCTGTTCCTGTTTTACTAATCGTATCCACTTGAGAATGAATTTTAACTCTCATTATACCTGGGCTTCCACTGAAAAAAGTATAAGAAAATCTTTTTTTATTATCTCCAAAAGTAATCGGTACAATAGGAATTTGATGTTCAATAGCTAACCGGAATGCCCCATCTTTAAACGTATCCAAAACAATCGATTCATCATTTGGAACTCCACCTTCTGGAAAAATACATACGCTTAATCCTCTATTAATTCTTTTTTGAGCCTGATTGAAAACTTCCATTCGGCTTTTTGAACAACCTCGATCTACTAAAATACAAGTTCTTTTATAGAAAAATCCAAATAATGGAATCTTAGCCAATTCTTGCTTACCCACAAAAACAAACGGATTTTTAATTACTGCCAGCATTAACATAATATCAACCATTGAAGTATGATTGGCAACAATCATATAGCTTTTATCGGTTTCTAACTTTTGATTTTTGTCAATTTTATAATAAAAACCCATCCCGTACAGAATGAATTTGGCCCAAATTCTGGCCATTTTAAAGAAATAAGGATAGCCTTTTTCAGAAAGAATAGAAGCTACTAAAAAAGGAAACATAATCAATATGGGGATTGCCATAAGGACATAAAACCAAATACGCCAAAGTGTCCAAAAAATAATTTTTATTCCTTTCATGAGTTCAAAAATAAGGAATCAAATGATACTTTTATTAAAAACAATTAAATTTGGGAACTATTTAATAGTATAAAAACAGAAAACCTTGCGCGCTTTGCAAAAATCTTTACGAACTTTGCGGTTCAGAAAAAAATTACAATGGCAAAAATACTTACCGGAGTTCAAAGTACAGGAACACCACATTTAGGCAATTTACTAGGAGCAATCATTCCTGCAATTCAATTATCGAATGATCCAAAAAATGAATCTTTTCTTTTTATTGCCGACTTGCATTCCATTACACAAATAAAAGACGGAGCAACTTTAAGAGCTAATACTTACAGTACCGCTGCAGCTTGGCTGGCTTGTGGACTAGATGTGAATAAAGTAGTTTTCTACAGACAATCTGATGTGCCACAAACGGCAGAATTATCTTGGTATTTGAGCTGTTTCTTTCCTTTTCAAAGATTGACATTAGCGCATTCATTCAAAGATAAAGCAGACCGACTGGAAGACGTAAATGCAGGATTGTTCTCCTACCCGATGTTGATGGCTGCCGATATTTTATTATATGATGCCCAACTAGTTCCCGTAGGAAAAGACCAATTGCAACATTTAGAAATTACCCGTGATGTAGCCTCTCGTTTCAATCACCAAATGGGAGAAACCTTTGTTATTCCTGAAGCTAAAATCCAAGAGGACAGCATGCTAATTCCTGGAACCAATGGTGGAAAAATGAGCAAATCGGCCAATAACATTATCAATATATTCTTAGATGATAAGGCGTTGCGCAAGCAAGTCATGAGCATTGAAACAGATAGTACGCCACTAGAAGATCCTAAAAATCCAGATACTTGTAATGCTTTTGCTATTTATTCTTTATTGGCTAATGAAGAGCAACTAGCAACAATGAGAGCCAATTATTTAGGTGGGAATTATGGTTATGGTCATGCCAAACAAGCCTTGTTTGAACTGATAACGGAAACGTTCAAAACCGAAAGAGAAAAATACAATTACTATATCAATAACTTACCAGAAGTAGATGCTTTACTGAAAATTGGTGCTGAGAAAGCAACCGTTGTGGCTAATGGAGTGTTATCTCGTGTTAGAGAAAAATTAGGCTTTGAAGTGCTTTAGTTTTTGAAAACAGTATAAAAAACCCTTTCTATTCAAAACTAGGAAGGGTTTTAGATTTTAAATTGCTTCAAACAATTTCCCTGGTAACGGTCTTACAACACCTTTCAATTCCATGTTCAAGAGCAGTCCTGAAATCCTGTAAATAGGAAAATCACATCGCAAAGCGATAATATCCATTAGTTCTTTTCCTGTTTTTAAAAGGTAATCATAGACTTTTTGTTCGTCCTCATCTAGAGTAACAAACAATTGTTTCTGAACGGGTTTTATTTCTTTTTGAATGTCCCAATTGAGGATGTAAACTACATCGGCAGCACTGGTGAGTACATTGGCTTTTTGAGTTTTTATCAAGTTATTACAGCCTTGACTGTATTTGTCCGTTACGCGACCCGGGACTGCAAAAACATCGCGATTGTAATCATTAGCCATGTTAGCCGTAATCAAGGAACCACCACGATCCGCTGATTCAATTACAATTGTAGCCTCAGACATTCCTGCAACAATCCTGTTTCTTCGAACAAAATTTTCTTTGTCGGGATTCGAGGAACTCCAAAACTCAGTCATAAAACCACCGTTCTCTTCTACTTTGGCGACATATTTTTTATGCGTTTTGGGATATATTTGATTCAAACCGTGTGCTACTACACCAATGGTTTGTAAATTATATTCTATCGCCAGTTGATGCGCCACGATATCCACGCCATAAGCAAAACCACTTACAATGATGGGATCTAGAGGAGCTAAATCTTCAATCAGTTTTCTACAAAACTCCGTTCCATACGACGTAATTTGGCGGGTTCCCACAATACTGATTATTTTACGGTTTTTTAGATTGATATTCCCAGAAGTAAATAATAAAAGTGGTCCATCAATACACTGTTTCAAGCGCTCAGGATATGCTTCGTCTTGGAAATAAAGGCCTTTAATACCATTCGTTTTTATAAACTCCAGTTCTTGACTAGCTTTTTCAAAAACTAACTTGTCCTTTAGGTTTTTCAACAACATCGAACCCACGCCGTCAATAGCTGCAATTGCAGCAGTTTTTGTTGTAAAAACAGCTTCGGCACTACCACAATGGGTGATCAATTTTTTGGCCATAATATCGCCAACTCCCTCTACTCTTTGTAAGGCTAATAAATAAAATAAATCCTGTTCCGTCATGCTAATTAATTGTTGCTGAAAAGTATAAAATTATTATCTCAATTGTTAATAAAAATTGTGAATAAAATTTTGATAGCTGTTTTCATTGTATAACTTTGTAAGTATGAACATCGAATCTTACATAGCCCAGCTTTTATATCGTTATCAATGTGTTACCGTTCCTGGTTTCGGTGCATTTTTGACTGAAATTCAATCAGCTCAGTGGGTTGAAAGTGCTAATTCATTTTTTCCTCCTAAAAAAATGATTTCTTTCAACGCTAATTTAAAAAATAACGATGGCTTGCTTGCTAATCATATTGCTCAAGCCGAAAAAACATCTTACGACTATGCCGTAAGTGCTATTCAGTATGCAGTTGTGAATTGGAAAAAAACATTAGAGCAAAACGGAACTTTCTCACTAAAAAACATTGGAGATGTTTCATTGAATGCCGATAATAATTTGATATTTAAACCTTTCGATCAAACGAATTACTTAACTAGTTCTTTCGGTTTAAGTTCATTTGTTTCTCCAGTTGTAAAAAGAGAAATTTTCGAACAAAAATTAGAATCTTTAGAAACTGGAAAAGTAATCTCATTTGAACCAGAAGAAAGAAAAGAAAGTTCGTTCTTAAAATACGCCGCAATTTTCGTTTTAGGATTGGGTTTAACTGGAACTGTTGGCTATTCTGTTTATCAAAATCAAATTGCGACACAAACCGTTTTAGTTGAAACTGCTGTTCAAAAACAAGTACAAAACAAAATTCAAGAAGCTACTTTCTTCATCAAAAGCCCTTTACCAGCTGTAACACTTGCTGTAAAAGAAAGAAAATTACCATATCATGTGGTGGCTGGAGCTTTTAGAGAAGAAAAAAATGCAGACAAAATATTCAATCGTTTATCTAATCTAGGATACAAAGCGAGAAGAATTGCTCCTAATAAATACGGTCTTTTTCCAGTGCTTTATGGTAGTTATGCTACGTATGCTGAAGCAGAAAAAGCAAAAAAAGAAATTCAAGAAAAAGACAATCCTGAAGCTTGGTTGCTGATTGAATCTTTATAAAAAATACATTTCACTATTTAAAAACCTCCAAAGGCAAATGCGCTTTTAGAGGTTTTTTTATTAGATTACTGACCCAATTGAAAACCTAAAATTTCTTAATTTAAACTGGCTTTGAACATTCTCAGTTCGTCCCAAGAATACTTATCACCAAACTGCTCTTTCATTCCTGTTAGTGATTCTTCTTTGTAATGCTTGAAGGCTTCACTCAATTCAGTTATTTTATCATTAGGTAGAATGTCATTTACTTTTACTTTTTTAGATTGTATTAGTTTTACTAGATGGCTTTCGATAGTTTGAGTGGTCAGTTTACGAATGGTTGCTATATCCTGAATTGAATTTTTAGCCAGCCACAACTCATAGGTTTCCTCGACAGTTGATTTCTTCGGTGCTTTATTTTCTGATTTTTTCTTTGCCGAATAACGCTCTACATCTTTTTCATCTTCAATCAAAGTAATATGCACTTTCTTAAATTGATTTTCGATTGCCTCTTTTTTCCTCGGAATGTATTTTTTTATTTCGTCTGAAGTTAGTTTCTCTTTCGAAATAGTTTCTCCAGCAACTACGGTTTCAATTAACAATTTGGCTTTCATCAAACGCAAGACCGCTTTCGTCTGCAACTCTTCTAAAACAATTAATTCATCAAAAAAAGCTTTCACTTTCTTGATGCGTTTTACCTCTTCTAGCTTCCACAAGATCTCAAAAACCAACTCATCCATGGGTTTGAAGAAATAATCAAAAGCAGCTTGAATTCTTTCAGAAACATGAATTAAATCGACTGTTTCGTTATTGAAAATTTTATTGAGCTGTATGATGAATTTTTTGGATGGATCCAAAAGTGCATCAATAGCATTCATTTGCTTGGTTGCCCAAATGGTATGTTTGGATTTCTCGGAACTTTCGGATTTTTCCGAATAACTGTACTTGTGATTGCGCCATTCTTGTGCCAGATCTGACCAGTCAAAACTGTTAATCAAGTAATTATGAATAAAGTTTTTAGTTTCAAAATGCAGCGAATTTTTCAACACCTCTTCTGAGGCTTTGTTCAGTGCATAGTTCATCACATCTTGGTCATTTGAAATTCCGTTCATCCGCAACGGAGAAAGTAAAACAAGGCCTTCTAAGGAGCGTAAACGCGAAAGAGCCACATACGCTTGTCCAGGCATAAAAACTTGCGAAACATCAATCGCTGCTTTGTCAAAAGTTAATCCCTGGCTTTTATGAACCGTAATCGCCCACGCCAATTTAATAGGATAATGAACAAAAGTTCCTAAAACCTCCTCTTCTATTTCCTTAGTAACAGGATCTACTTTATAGCGAATGTTTTGCCATTCGTATTTTTCGACTTCAATGGTTTTGTCTTCCTCTGGAAAATGAATTCTAATTTCTTGGCTCGAAAGGGACTTGATAATCCCCATTTTTCCGTTGAAGTAATTTTTATCAAAGGATAAATCATTTTTCACAAACATGACTTGTGCTCCTACTTTAAGTAGCAAACGTTCTTCAATTGGAAATAATTTTTCAGGGAAATCACCTACTATATCCGCTTTATAATTAATTAATTCTCCTTTTAAATCTTCTAATGCTTGCGCATTCATGGTATCCGCCTTGGCATTATGTGTAGTTAATGTGATATAGCCTTTGTTTTCTTTGAGATCAAAATCAGGTTTCACGTATTTATTGAGCAACTCAATGTCTTCAGTAGAAATTTGGTTATTTCTTAAATTATTTAAAACCGAAATAAAACCCGTATCTGTTTGGCGGTATATTTTCGATAATTCGATATACAGAGGTGGACTTTGTTGCACAACATGCGAATGAAAAAAGAATTTTCCTTGGTAGTAAGCACGCAACGTTTTCCATTCTTCATCGCGAATAACCGGTGGTAATTGTAATAAATCTCCAATAAACAAAACTTGCACACCACCAAAAGGGGTTGTTTTCTTGCGAACCGTTTGCATCATATAATCCATCGCATCCAATAAATCAGCGCGAAGCATACTCACTTCATCAATTACCAGCAATTCCATATTACGAATTACGGATTTCTTCAATCCACTCATTTTAAAATGCCTCCGCAAGGTGTCTTTGGACTCAAATTTAACTGTATCCGTAAATTGAGAATCGACATTAAAAGAAGGAATAAAACCTCCAAAAGGCAATTGAAACATGGAGTGAATTGTAACACCGCCAGCGTTTAAAGCCGCAATTCCTGTAGGTGCAACCACCACCGTATTCTTATGGGTCGTTGCTATAATTTCACGAAGCAAAGTGGTTTTACCTGTTCCTGCTTTCCCGGTCAGAAAAACAGATCGTTGAGTTTGATTGATAAATTGCAGCGTGTAAGAGGCAGCTTCGGAAATGGTTTGCATTAGGCGTATAAATTAAAAACGGAAAATAGTTTCGGTATAATCAACCGAATTAAAACAAAGTAAATGTACCTTTTTTTAAGATTATAAAATAAAAAACAAAAGATACAATTCGTAACAAAAAAAAACCTTCATTCTAATAAAAGAATGAAGGCTTCAATCGAATTAAAAATAAAATTATTTTTTAGTTTCTGTTTTAGCATCAGCTTTAACTTCTACTTTTTCATCTGCTTTGGCAGCTGATTTGTATTTGTCATTTAATGCTTTAACAATATCTTTTGTAATGTCATATTTCTCTTCAGCATACAAAATAGAAGCAGCATCACCAGTACCATAAATGTAGCTGTACCCTTTTTCTTTACCATATGCTTTGATGAATTTTTTAACACCACTTACTAAAGTATCCATTTCAACACTACTATCTTGTTGCAATTGTTGCGATAAAGCTTGTTGTGCATACCCTAATTGTTGTTCTCTTTTTTGCAATTCAGCACCTTTTTTTTGTGCCCATTCTTGCCCATTCGCTTGCGCTTGAGATTGAAAATTGGCAGCTTCTTGTTTGAAACGATTAATCTCTGCTTCTAGCTGTCTTCCTTTTTCAGCAGACTGTGCTTTATATTTAGCTTCAAGATCTTTTGCTTCTGTATATTCTTTCATTAATACTGAAGTATCTACATAAGCTGTTTTTACTTCTTTAACTTCTGCAGTTTTGTTACAAGCAACAACTGAAATAGAAATTGCAATAATTAATAATACTTTTTTCATTTTGGTTTATTTGTAATTTAATGTGTGTACGACAAAAATATAAAAAAATAGATAGTAACCTAAAAAAGTTTAGATTTTACGAGTTTATTTATACTATTAGATTTTACTATTAAAAAAAACAAAAGTATAATTTGTAATTATAAAAAACGGCTTTAATAGCGTTAAAATAAGCTTAAATCTAAAAATAGCCAACAAAACATACGTCTGAAACAACAATCGAGTCTTAAAACTATATTAAAATCGATTTTAGTTGTTTTTTAGCACATAAATATGGGATGAATATTCAAAACTACCTTTTGCTTTCCAGTTGGACCATAAACCAACAAAAGATGCTTTTATAAAATTCATTTTTCCGGATTTATATTTTTCTGAAAGTAGACTCACATAAAATGAATCAAACTTCATAGGAAGTACTTTTTCCAATTGTATGTTTTCTTTTTCAAAAAGTAATTTTATTGCTTTTTTAGAAAAATGCCAAAAATGAATCGGTACATCATATGCTGCCCAAAACGCGCCATAATGTTTTGCGTCGAATGATTTAAAATTCGGTACTGCAATAATTAAAGATCCTGTGGGTTTTAATAACCGTTTCAATTCTTTTATTTGAAAATCTAAATCGGGTACATGTTCCAACACATGCCACATCGTAATCACATCAAAAGATTGATTTTCTAGAGTTCTTGTTTCTTCCACAAAAGCAACTCCTTTTTTACTTGCTATAGCTTTTGCTTTTTCACTTGGCTCGACTCCTATTGTTTCCCAACCATTTTGTTTGGCCACCGATAAAAAATCACCTGTACCTGCACCAATATCTAAAATGCGTCCTTTAGCTGGTTGAAGTGAATTGATTAAATCTAGTTTGTTTTTTAAAGCGATGCTTTTTACAAAATGATAGGCTTTCTCAAATAAAGAACGTTTCCCATCCGTATGAGAAATATAATCTTCACTTTCATAATACTTACCTAAAACGTCTAAACTAGGTTGCGGATGTGTTACTAACATATCCAGATTTTCATCATAGTATAATTCGAAAATTTCTTTTGAAACGGAATGGTCTTTTACGGTAAGGAAATGTTTTTTATTAGAAATGTCCATTTATTAAATTATATACTATTTATACTTTTTCAAACCAAACCCCAAAAGCACAGAAATGCTTTTAGGGTTGTGTTTTATTTATTTTTAAAACTATTCAATAATAACAAGGGTTTCAGCAATAGTTTCACGTGGAACAAAATGAATTTAGATTGTAGATTAACGATTTTAGATTGCAGATCTAAAACTCAGAAATCGCTAATAATACTACAGCAATCTAAAATCTTATCTCCCCATGTAAATCAACAAGACCGAAATATCACTTGGCGAAACTCCACTTATTCTTGACGCTTGAGAAATAGTTACTGGACGTATCTTAGTTAACTTTTGCTTTGCTTCAATAGACATGGATTTGATTTTATGATAATCAAAATCTTCTGGGATTTTCACATCTTCTAAACGAGTTAGCTTATCCGCATTGTTGCGTTCCTTTTCTATGTAACCAGAATACTTCACTTGAATTTCGGCTTGTTCTAATATTTCTTGATCCACATCATTCTCGGAAACATATGTTTTTACTTTTTCAAATTTCATCATATCCTCTAAATCGATTTGAGGACGTGAGAAAATTTTAAACATTTTATCTCCTTGCGAAATCAATGCAGTTTCTTTTGATTCTAAAATTGGATTTGCTTCTGCCATTGTAATACTAGATTCTCGGAAGAAAGCAACCATTTTTTCTGACTCTTTCAATTTGTGCTCCATTCTGCGTAAACGTGCCTCAGAAGCCAAGCCAATTTCGTGCGACATCGGTGTCAACCTAAAATCGGCATTGTCTTGACGCAACAACGTTCTATACTCAGCGCGCGAGGTAAACATTCGATACGGCTCTTCAGTACCTTTAGTAATTAGATCATCAATTAATACTCCAATATAAGCTTCATCACGCTTTAAAATCAATGGCGCTTTTTCATGCACTTTTAAATGCGCATTGATTCCAGCCATCAATCCTTGAGAGGCGGCTTCTTCATATCCTGTAGTTCCATTAATTTGTCCCGCAAAATACAACCCTTCTACCAACTTAGTTTCTAAGGTATGTTTTAATTGTGTAGGAGGAAAATAATCGTACTCGATTGCATAACCCGGACGCAAGAACTGTACTTTCTCAAAACCCACAACAGAACGCATGGCTTTGAATTGAATATCGGCAGGAAGTGAAGTAGAAAAACCATTTACATAAACCTCACAGGTTTTCCAACCTTCGGGCTCTATAAATAGCTGATGTCTTTCTTTATCGGCAAAACGATTTATCTTATCTTCAATAGAAGGACAATATCTAGGTCCTAGACTTTTTATACGACCATTAAACATAGGAGAACGATCGAAGCCTTCACGTAAAATATCATGAACTTCCAGAGATGTATATGTCATGTGACAAGATCTTTGATGAACCAATGGTGAAGTTATATCCGAATATGAAAACTTGTCTGGTTTCGCATCCCCCTTTTCTTCATTCATTTTGGTAAAATCAAGAGAACGTCCATCAACACGAGGAGGTGTCCCAGTTTTCATCCTACCGGATTCAAAACCTACTTTTATCAAATCTTCGGTGATTCCATAAGCAGCACTTTCCCCTGCTCTACCACCACCAAATTGTTTTTCGCCAACATGAATTAAACCATTCAAAAAAGTTCCATTTGTCAATACAACTGATTTCGCTTTGATTTCGATTCCGAGCGAAGTACGAACTCCTTTTATTTTACCGTCCTCGATAATTAGCCCTTGAACCATTTCTTGGTAAAAATCCAAATTTGGCGTTCCTTCTAACATCAACCTCCATTCTTCTGCAAATCGCATACGGTCACTTTGAACTCTTGGCGACCACATTGCAGGCCCTTTGGATTTATTCAACATCTTGAATTGAATAGCAGTTCGATCTGAAACAATTCCAGAGTAACCACCAAGCGCATCAATCTCACGAACAATCTGACCTTTGGCAATTCCGCCCATAGCGGGATTACAAGACATCTGAGCAATGTTCTGCAAACTCATTGTTACCAATAAAGTTTTGGAACCTAAATTTGCAGCGGCAGCAGCGGCTTCTGACCCAGCGTGCCCAGCACCAACTACAATAACATCATATTCTTCTTGAAACATTTTCTTTATAAATTAACTCGACTTCGTCGAGAATGGTATTAAAATCTAAGTACTATTTTATTTTTCTAAAAGCACAACTTCCATTGTTCCACGTGGAACTACATTCGCACTAAAAACAATCCACAAGAATTGTTCCACGTGAAACAAAACCAAGAATATCTATATTAGAATTTACTGTTCCACGTGGAACATGGCGATTTTTTCATCTTCTTTAGAACGCATTAAACGTTCGTTATCCTCGCCTTTGTCTTTATAGCCACAATAATGCAACACACCGTGGACTAAAACACGTTTCAATTCTTCTTCGAAAGCCACATTAAAATCAACAGCATTGTCTTGCACACGCTCTACAGATATAAATACATCTCCACTAATCTCATTCCCTATTGTGTAATCAAAGCTTATAATATCAGTCAATGTATCATGATCTAAATATTCCACATTTATTTTATGTAAATACTCATCATCGCAAAAGATATAATTAATCTCCCCTTCTTTTTTACCTTCAGAAATAATTACAGCAGAAAGCCAGCTAGCAATTGCCTCTTCATTATCTAAATTAAACTCGTTTTCGTAATTAAAATTGATCATTTTTTATTAAAATATTCTTGAACCTTTTGGTTGAAATTGGAGCGCAAAGGTAATGATTGTCTATTTAAAATCTCTATCGTATTTAAATAATCTAACAATGCGTCTGGTAACGGTTTAGATTCATTATTAAAGTCTTTTTTATTTGTTTGTGATTGGCGTTTATTTTCCTCCCCCTGCTCTTGAACGGCTGTTTTTAATTTCAATAATTCCTGTTTAAGATTAAGAATCTTTTGCAGTGTTTCATTCTTAAATCCTTTGTTCAGCAACTGCTTCTCAATTTGTTTCATTTGTTCTAAAACACTTTGTCCTTGATTGCCGAGCCCTTGTTTATTCAACTCATTTTCTAGCGCCTCTCTAAGTTGTTGTTGCTCTTTATAAATCTCCATTATTGCCTTAGCATTTCCTTCTCCTTCTTCCTCAGATTGTGAAACTCCTTTTCCTGGTTTAGAACCCTCACCAGGCTTTCCTTCTTTGTCTTCACCAGGTTTCTTTCCAGCTCCCATTCCTTCCTTGACCTTTTCTCCTATTCCTTCTTGCTTCTTAATTATATCTGGCAATTGCATCCCTGACCCTTCACCCGGTTTTGGTTTACCTGAACCCATTCCTGATAAAGACATTTGCATGCCATTTAATATATCGCTTAAAAAATCACCTAATTTATTAGCTGCAGAAATAGTGTATTGTTGATGGGACAATCCTTTTGGAATTTGAGAGTCAGATAAACTCTCCAAAGACTTATCTATATTGTATTGCATATTTCCTATTTCACGAGTAACATCTTCGGCAATTTTAGGATTACGAACTGACATTGCAAACAGACTATCATCAACATGCTTGAACTGCTGTTTTAAATCCTGTTGCCATTTAATTTTTTTATTAAAAGCTGGAGAACCTGTTTTTAAACTTTTAAACTGCGTCATTAAGTCCTCTTGAGACAAAGAAAAAGCCAATAAATTATCTAAAATTTGGCGCAACATTTTTACATCTTCATCTAATTGTTCCATCTCACTTGACTCCAAACTCTGCGCCATTTTCTTAGACATAGACTTCATGTTCTTAGCCGCATTTTTTTGTTTTGGCTTAGCCTTATCTTTATTGTCTTTTTGCAGTTCATCCGAAGCTTTCTTTAAATCATCATCAATATTCTTTTCATTGGCAGCGTCATCAGGCAAATCAAGTGGCGCCCTCAACTCCTTATTGTCTTTCTTTAAATCTTTCAGATCTTCTTGGATTTTGTCAAATGCCTTATTAATTTCATTCTGTTTATCTAACGAATTCTCCTTTACATTATCTGACAATTGATCTTGCTTCTGTGAAAGTTTGTCTAGCTTATCCGCAATCTGTTCTGCCTTTTTATCTACATAATACTTCTTAGTAAGCTCCACCAATTGCTGTAAATTTTTTACTTGGTTTTTACTGTTTTGTTTGAATTTGTCCAGCTTAGATAACAACTCTTCATTTTTAATTTTATCATTCAGATCTTTAAGTTCATCTAATAATTTTTGGTTTTTCTCTAAATCTTTATCGGCATTATCTAATCGCTTTTGTAAAGCCTCTTTCAACTCATCCTTTTCTTTTGATTTGAATTTCTCAAGATTGTCTTCCATTTTATCAGCAAATTGTTTCATCAAATCATCTTGTTGTTTTTGACGTTTGATAAAATCATTTACTTCCTGTTGTTCTTTAAATTCAAACTTGTCTTTTTCCTTTCCCGATTTCTGAAGTTTATCTAATTCCGAAATTTGCTTGCTTTGATTTTTTAATGAATTTTCTAAACCCTTGATATTATCATTTTGCTGTTGCAAAAATTGATCTTTCTGCTCTTCATCTGTAGCCACACGATTAGAAAAAACAGATGATTTTGAACTTTTGAAATTATGCACTCCATCGTTATCAAAAACTTCAAAATAATACTCATAAGAAACACCTTGTTCCACTGGAAGATTAGAAGGAAAAGAAAATACGAACTGATCAAATGGTGATGACTTTATTGCAATTGTTCCACGTTTTACATTGATGGGATTCGATTTAGGATAATAAACAACCTGAAGCTTTGATAATCCATAATCATCAGAAATTTGACCTAAAACATAGTTGCGATCCACGTTTAAACTATCCGGTGCAGTATGCACTTGTATGGCAGGGAACTGATCTTTGATTATAGATAACTGATAATTTAATTTTTCGTAATTATTTACTCTATTATTGGAGGTAATAATTTGATAATCTGTATTTTGAAGTATATTTTTAGACAAAACAAACTTGTTTTCCTCTTTTGAAAAGGGAAATTCCACCTTATCACTAGACCACACTACATTTTCAGTAGCCAGCGTCTTCATTTTCCATACAACACGTGTTCCTTCGGGTACAATTGCATTACCTGTTCCTTGAATTACTTCTGATTTCTTATTTAAATAAGATGGATAATTCAATTGCATTTCAAAATCAACAATAGATGGAACAACTATAACTTTTAACTCATAATCCGGAGACGAAACTGTGTTGGCTTCTAAATGAAAAGAAATAGCCGTACTAGGATTTGCTATTTTAAAATGAAACTCGCCGTTGCCGTTTTTTTCTAAAAAATAACTTTCGTTAGCTATAAAAATCATAACATTTTCAGGAACAACAGAACCAATAGTTTTTACTCTAAGAATAAAATCCTTATTCTGTTCTGTTTGTAAAGCGGAATTCAGCACCATAAATTGAAATGGAGCTGGTGGCAAAAATGCAGTATTAAAGTGCACTACTCTATTTAAACTTTGAGAAATAATACTTTTATTACCGGATACAAAAAAAGCACTAAATAACAAAACAGGAATAATGGCTAATGGCAAATACTTTTTATTCGAATTAAAATTAATTGCATTACTAAAAGGAATCGGTTCTAAAGCATTTGCCTTTTGTTCGATTGATGCGAGTAACAATTCTGATTTAGAATTTATAGATGTAGTATCCGAAAGTTGAATAAAATTAGTCAACGTATCATTAACATTTGCAAAATGACTACCAATAATTTGGGACGCTTGTTTATAATCTAACCCTTTTTGAAATTTAAACAATTTAAAAATTGGGAACAGAATATAGCGAAGGAAAAGAAACCCTTCAACTCCAAGAAAAATCCAAAACAAAAACATCCTTCCTATTGGCTTAAGCCAAAGAAAATATTCTACAAAAAGAGTAAATAGAAAATACAGCAAACCCAAACCGATAAAGAAAACGATTCCTCGTATCAATTCATTTAAATAAAACTTTCTAATGAAAGCTTCTAATTTTTGATAAATAAAATTTGAATTCTCCAAAATCTATAACTGTTTTATATAACCAATAAAAGTAACAATTTATATGAAATGAACATCAGAAAAAAGTACTCAAAGTACGAAACATAATATGTGAACTACACATGACCAATGAAAAACAATAAATAGCTACATGTCAATAAAGAAATGTTAAAAGGATGCAAAGTTGAAAATGATGGAATTACCCGATTTCAAATAAACCATTTGAATAATTGAAATTGTATCTTTGCATCAAAATTTACAAAAATGTCAAACCCAATTCGCGTGCGTTTTGCACCAAGTCCAACAGGACCTTTACATATTGGCGGTGTACGTACTGCTTTATTTAATTATTTGTTTGCCAAAAAAAATGGTGGAACTTTCTATTTAAGAATTGAAGATACAGATCAAAATCGTTTTGTTCCAGGTGCCGAAGCCTATATAATGGAAGCATTAGAATGGTTAGGAATTGCCCCTGATGAAACAATTGGAAAGAACGAAAAGTTTGGACCTTACCGTCAAAGCGAAAGAAAACATTTATATAAAGAATACGCTGATCAATTAATCAATTCAGGTTGGGCTTATTACGCATTTGATACTCCAGAAGCGTTAGATGCTTTTAGAAAATCAGAAGAAGAACAAGGGAAAACATTCATTTACAATCATACAAACAGAGAAAAACTAGATACTTCTTTAGTTATTTCAGCAGAGGAAACTGCTAAAAGAATTGCAAATGGAGAACATTTTGTAATTCGTTTTAAAACACCGGTTGATGAAACATTACAATTACATGATATCATTCGTGGTGATGTAAAATTTGAAACTAGTTTACTGGATGATAAAGTATTGTTTAAAAGTGACGGAATGCCAACCTACCATTTGGCAAATATTGTAGATGATCATTTAATGGAGACTTCGCATGTAATCCGTGGAGAAGAATGGTTGCCTTCTATGCCATTACATGTTTTATTATACAGAGCTTTTGGTTGGAAAGCACCAGAGTTTGCTCACCTGCCCTTGATTTTAAAACCTGTTGGAAACGGTAAATTATCAAAGCGTGATGGAGACAAACTAGGTTTTCCAGTATTTCCATTAGAATGGAAAACAGAAGAAGGTATTTCAACTGGTTATAGAGAAAACGGATTCTTTCCTGAAGCTGTTGTTAACTTCTTGGCTTTATTAGGTTGGAATGATGGAACGGAACAAGAGTTATTCTCCTTAGAAGAATTAGTTGAAAAATTTGACTTGAATAGAGTACATAAAGCGGGTGCTAAATTTGATCCAGAGAAAAACAAATGGTTCAATCACCAGTATCTAATTAAGGCAGATGATCCTACTTTGGCGAAAGCCTTCACTCCTATTTTAAAAGAAAAAGGATTTACAGTAGATGAAAATGTCGTGACAAAAGTGGTTTCTTTAATCAAAGAAAGAGCACATTTTGTATCTGAATTTTGGGAAATGAGTGATTTCTTTTTTGTGGCTCCTACAACCTATGATGAAAAAGCAAGAAAAAACTGGAAGGAAGATACTCCTGCATTAATGCAAGAATTGATTTCGGTTGTTGAAGAAATTACCGATTTTACCTCGATGAACATAGAAACGATTGTTAAAGATTGGATGACGAAAAACGAAATTGGAATGGGTAAAGTAATGCAACCATTCCGTTTGAGCTTAGTTGGCGCACTGAAAGGTCCTCACCTATTTGATATAGTTGAAGTAATTGGAAAAGACGAAACGATTAAGAGAATTCAAAAAGCAATAGCTACTTTATAAAAACAAAAAAAGTCCCGATAAACTCGGGACTTTTTTTATAAATACAATAGAATATTACCATTCAGAATTCCTGGGTTTCCTTTAAAATCATATCCTAAATTTTTAGAATTTAAATTCCCTAGCATATTATTGACACCATATTGATAGGACACATTAAATCGGAAATGTTTCACTCCAGCAGTTAATCCAACTGTTGGATAAAAATTAAACTTAGATATATCCACAATATCTTTAGCTAATAAAGTAGTTCCTGAAATAACATTATTCTCTTCTTCGGGTTTGATTTTAAATTTTCCGTTTATTTGTACAATTGGGCCAAACTCAACACTCAACACATTTTCAACTAAAACAAAACTTAATTGCAATGAAATTTGAGCTGAAGGTAATTTATAGTTTACATCTTTATGCCCAAATCCAACATTATTTGTTTGAACTAAAAAATTGTTTTCTGAAAACTGAATTGAATAAACCATATCCCAATTGTCGTAGAAATTTCCTCGAACGGAAAGCCCGGCATTCCAACCCAAATCAGGTTTTGTTTGAAAGTTATTGGTGTTTAAGGTAAATTGATTTACACCAACAGTAATACCAATTCTATTAGAATCCCTATAGCCATACTGGGCAAATGTTATACAAGTAAAAAAAAATAAAACGAAGGATGCAACTAGCTTTTTCATATAATAACAGTAAACTAACACAAACCTAAAGATTTTTCGTAATTTAACAGTAATTTTTAAACTAAATTATATAATTATGAACATTGCATTACTTATTATTCTTGTTTTTGGATTCTTTATCTTACTCTCCTCCTTCTTTACTGTCAAACAACAATCGTCAGTAATTATAGAACGATTTGGAAAATTTCACAGCGTAAGACAATCGGGTTTACATTTAAAAATTCCATTGATTGATAGAGTTGCAGGACGTGTAAATCTAAAAATCCAACAACTGGATGTTATTATCGAAACTAAAACGAAAGACAACGTATTTGTAAAATTGAAAGTTTCAGTACAGTTTATGGTAGTAAAAGATACCGTGTATGATGCCTTTTATAAACTGGAATATGCACATGATCAAATCACCTCTTATGTGTTTGATGTGGTTCGTGCCGAAGTTCCAAAACTAAAACTGGATGATGTCTTTGAAAGAAAAGATGATATCGCCATTGCAGTAAAAAGAGAATTGAATGAAGCGATGACCACTTACGGTTACACTATCATCAATACTTTAGTTACTGATATTGATCCAGACATTCAAGTAAAAAATGCCATGAACCGAATTAATGCTGCAGATAGAGAGAAAACGGTAGCTGAATTTGAAGCAGAAGCATCTAGAATTAGAATCGTTGCCAAAGCCAAAGCAGAAGCAGAAAGCAAGCGTTTACAAGGACAAGGTATTGCTGATCAAAGAAGAGAGATTGCAAGAGGACTGGTAGAAAGTGTGGATGTATTGAACAGAGTTGGAATAAACTCACAAGAAGCCTCGGCCCTTATAGTAGTTACGCAACATTACGACACATTACAAGCCATTGGCGCAGACTCCAATTCAAATTTAATTTTATTACCTAATTCACCACAAGCAGGAAGCGAAATGCTAAATAACATGGTAGCTTCATTTAGTGCATCCAATCAAGTGGGAGAAATGATGAAAAAAACAAATAGAAAACAAGCGAAGAAAGAAGTAAAAGAAATTGAACCTTCAAGAGAAGAAGATGAAGCAGAAGAAGATGAAGCAGAAGAAGAAATATAACAACAACAAAAAAGAGGCTTAACGGCCTCTTTTTTTAAATAACCATTTTGTTATAAATGGAAATGCCAATCCTATAATCTTTCCATAAGGTCCTGGAATACTTGGACTAAATGAGCTTACAATACCACTTACAGCATTTTTCATGATGTTTTTTGGCTCTAAATTCTCTTTTACACCTTGTATCTCTAAATGGATTTTTTGAAGGTTTATTTCCTTCTCAATTTTTAAAATTTCTAGTTCTCTATCAATCTGAGCATATGACGAATATTTTCTTGTTCCCATAATTTAGTCGTTAAAAAATATTTCTGAAAATTTCTCTAAAAGAGGTCCTTCAATCATTTTATCTTTTATTAAAAATAACAGCATGGTAAAGAAAAAATAGATCCCTCCTACAATTAAAAAACCCAAAGGATAGCTATCAAAATAATTTCCAATAGCAAAAGCTAGAGCAAAGGAACAAAAGAATAAAACCATAGCAATACCTAATAAAATTAATGAAAATTTTAAAAATGCTGTAGTCGATTTCATCGCCATCTTGAAACTACGTAATTTATAATACTCAAGATTACTTTCTAAGTATTTAGTAACATGTTCCTGAATATTCTCTGAATTTTCTTTTAATTCTTCAAAAGCCATATTTTAAATTTTTTAATTCTATTCTTTTTATTTTTGAAGCTTGGCATTTTGTTCTTTTAATTCGGCCAATTTTATTTCCAGAAAAGAAATTACATCTTCTGTTTTGTGACTCATATCAGAAAGTAAATCAACATACGTTTCTTCTAAATCTAATTTGGCACTTTTTAGTTTGTGTTTCATTTCACCAGATAAGTCATCAAACTTAATTTTAAAACCTTTTTCAGCATCATTATATTTGTTTTTGATTTTACCTCTTGTTTTTGAACCTTTATCTGGAGCAAATAAAATTCCTATTCCAGCTCCAATAGCAGCACCAGTTAAAATGGCTAATAATGTATTTCCTGTACTATTTGACATAACTCTATTTTTAAAATTTATACTTTTTATAAAGTTAGCTATTTTATTAACATAACGCTGTTAACAAGCCGTTAAAGTGAGAATAATTGTGCTAAAAACGATTATAAAGATTATAGAAGGATAAAAAAACATAAATCATAATAAGATAACGTTAAAATATAAAAAGGCTTTAAAAACGTTCTTTTAAAGCTGTTTTTAATTACTAAATCTGATGTTTTTTATAAAAAGTATAGAAAATATCAATAATAAAAAAACACCTTAAATAAAGGTGTTTTTGATAATTATAATTGATGAAGTACTTGGTCTATAATCTCCGATTCTCTTTCGGTAGTACTTTTGGTTGGATTTGATTTTAGTTTTAAAATCTCCTCTTTAAATGAATTTACAAAATCTAAATCATAATCAAGGTCTCTTAAATTCAAAAGTGTTTTAGATCGTACAAATGTTGATTCACTTCTCAAAGACATTAAAAATAATTTAGAAAGTTCTTCTTTATCAAAATCGGCTGATTTTAAATTGGAATATTTTAAAATAAAATTAGCAAACAACAACGAAGCTTTATTATTGTTAATATTCTTTTTGAAAGAATTTTGTAATAAACTATAATTCGCAATCGCTGCTATGGTTTCACCAATACTATTTTCAATAGCCAAACGTTCCGGTTTAGTAGCTACTTTAAAATATTTATTGATGTCTTTTAATGAGTTATTAATACTATTTAGTTCTTTCTTTCCTTTTTCTTCCCAGGCATCTTTTAAACCAACTGTTTTATTAAATACTAATTTAGAAGGAGTTGAATCTTTATCCACATTGAAATAACCCAATCGTTGAAATTGGAATTTATCTCCACTAACAGCAGTTGCTAGACTAGGTTCAACATATCCCGTAACCGTTTCTAGAGAAGTTTTGTTCATGAAATCAAGAAAGTTTTTATCTTTATGACTGTCTGGTGCTTCATCAATAAATAAACGGTCGTACAAACGAACTTCAGCTGGAACAGCATGTTTAATAGAAACCCAATGCAAGGTTCCCGCCACTTTTCTTTTAGAGGCTTCACTCCCACTCCCACTTAAAGAATCCGTATCATAAGTAACATGAATTTCTGTAATATTTCCTTCAGCATCTTTTACAACACTTTCTCCTTTAATGATATAGGCATTTTTAAGTCGCACTTCATTACCTAAACTTAAACGGAAAAATTTGGCTGGAGCCACTTCTAAAAAGTCTTCTCTTTCAATATATAATTCTCTAGAAAAAGGAACTTGTCTAAAACCTGCAGTTTCATCTTCTTGATTATTTTCTGCTTCTAATGATTCTTCTTTTACTTCTGGATAATTAGTAATAATAACTTTAATAGGATCTAAAACTGCCATTACTCTAGGAGCCGTTTTATTTAAATCTTCGCGTAAGCAAAATTCTAGAAGAGAAACATCAATAATATTTTCTCTTTTAGCAACACCAATCGTATCACAAAATTTACGGATAGAATTAGCGGTATACCCTCTTCTTCTTAACCCAGAAATAGTAGGCATTCTAGGATCATCCCAACCATTTACAATGTTTTCTTGAACCAATTGCAATAACTTACGTTTGCTCATCACCGTATAATTCAAGTTCAAACGAGCAAATTCATACTGATGTGGTTTCACCTTAGTATCATCATAAATTTGATCCAAGAACCAATTGTATAATTCTCTATGCATTACAAATTCTAGTGTACAAATAGAGTGCGAAATTTGTTCTATATAATCACTTTCGCCATGAGCATAATCATACATAGGATAGATTTTCCAATCGTTTCCAGTTCTATGATGATGACGATGTAAAATACGATACATTAATGGATCACGCATTAACATATTAGTAGAAGTCATATCAATTTTGGCACGTAAAACATGACTTCCTTCTGGAAAATCACCGTTTTTCATTCCTTCAAATAAAGTCAAATTCTCCTCGATAGAACGGTTTCTATAAGGTCCTTCAACACCTGGTTGTGTAGGAGTTCCTTTTTGAGTAGCCATATCTTCGGATGATTGACTGTCAATATAAGCCTTCCCTTTATTGATCATGATAATCGCCCAATCGTATAATTGTTGGAAATAATCAGAAGCATAATGTTCTTCATCCCACTTAAAACCCAACCATTGCAAATCTTCTTTAATAGCATCTACATACTCCTGCTCTTCTTTAGCAGGATTTGTATCATCAAAACGTAAATTTACAGGTGCATTATAACGTAAACCCAATCCAAATTGCAAACAAATCGATTTAGCATGACCAATATGTAAATAACCATTAGGTTCTGGCGGAAAACGGAAACGGAGTTTATCTTTTGGAAATCCATCAGTTAGGTTTTCCTCTATGATTTGTTCTATAAAATGGAGTGATTTATCTTCAGTTGACATTATTTTGTTTTATTTTAGCAAAGGTAAAAAAAAGTTTAAGGATTAACGTTTAAAGTTAACACAAGAAACAGTAAACTGCTAACATTAAATAAAAAATTAAAATGGGAACTATTAAACTAAAAAATATACGCACCTATTCTTATCACGGTTGTTTGATAGAAGAAGGAAAAATTGGTTCAGATTACTCCGTTGACTTAGAGATTAAAACTGATTTAAGAAAATCATGTATCAGTGATGATCTACATGATACGGTAGATTATGTTCTATTAAACCGAATTGTAGTTGAAGAAATGGAGATTCGTTCCCATTTATTAGAACATGTAGGTCATCGAATCATAACAAGAGTTTTTAATGAAATTCCCGAAGTTTCAAGAATCCTTCTTGGTGTATCAAAACTAAACCCTCCTATTGGTGGTGATGTAGAATCAGTTACAATAGAATTAGAAGAATATAGAAGTTAAAAAAAAAACTTTTGGACTAAAAGTTTTAAACTTTGGAGATTTTAGTTACTTTTGCAGTCCATTAAACAATGGCGTCGTGGCCGAGTGGCTAGGCTGGGCTCTGCAAAAGCTCCTACTGCGGTTCGAATCCGCACGATGCCTCTAAAACCTTCAAGGAAACTTGGAGGTTTTTTTTTATGTCTAATTTTTTATAAAAATTAAGTAAAGATTAGGTTCGAATCCGAACGATGCCTCTAAAAACTTCAAGGAAAGAGGAGGTTTCTTTTATGTTTAATTTTTAAAGAATTGTTTCACAGAGATTCACAAAGAAGCTACAGAGATTTACATACTTTTAAAACTATTGGTATAATAAAAGCTATTTATAAAACGTAACTTTTCTTAATTTCTCAATGTTTAACCCTTAATTCAATACATTTTTAAACATAAAAAAACCGCTCAATTGGAGCGGTTTAAATTTATTTAAATTTTCAATTTTATTTATGTTTTTCAATTTTCTGAAAAGCGTTTTTAACCATTTCTTTTTCTTTTGGAAACCAGCCTTGAGTTATTAATACTACTCCAAAAACCATTAGAACTATACTTATTCCTTTTTTTATTTTAAGAATATTAGTGGGTGTCATCTTCGTTTTTAATTGTTTAGCTAATAATATTTTAATACAATCAACCAATAAATAAGTGATGATTACAGTACTAAAAAAAGTTAACATTCTGGAATTTTCCATATCTAATTTTGGACCAACAGAAATAATAATAGCTAACCAAAATCCTAATACTCCAATGTTAATAATGTTTAAAAAGAATCCTTTTATAAAAAGACTTAAGTAATTTTTTTTGATGATTTCTTTGTCAATTTCTGCAGTATTTATTTTTTTTTCTTTTCGTAAACTAATGAACGAAATAACACCATAAGCCAACATTAAAATACCTCCAAATATAAAAAGAGCAGGTTTGTCTTTTAAACTTTGAATTAATCTAAAACTACCTAAATATGCAATTCCAATAAAACAAATATCACCTAAGACCACACCTAAATCAAAAACTAAAGCCGCTCTAAATCCTTTTATTATACTTGTTTCAAGTAAAATAAAAAAAACGGGACCTATCATAAAGCTTAAGAAAATTCCCCAAGGAATACCTGATAAAATATCGTTAACCATTAATAATTGAAATTTGTTTTGGAATAAAAAGATTGCAATTTAATTTTTTTCTATAATTTTTCCACCAAAAAGGGTTTCTTTATTTATCTGTTCTGGTTTTCCATACACATAAATAGCTCCACCAGCCTTTACTTTTGCATCCACTAATACACTAGCATTAATTTCAGCATTTCCTCCTGCAGAAACGTTTATTGAGGTTTGTGATGTCTCTAATTCTTTGGCTTTTAAAACACCTCCAGACATAATTACTACATCTTGATTAACAGCAGTCCCGGATAATTCTATTATCCCACCACTAACGGCTTTTACATTTACTTTTTTAGTTCCATCTAATTGTAAATTGATCTCTGCTCCTTCTCTAACATTTAAATCTAAGATAGTTTCTTTAAAAACACCATCACTTGAAACATAAGAACCTTCACTAGCTGCTATTCCATCAATGTTTTTAAAATACAATTTGATAGAAATATCATTTCCTGATAATAATTTAGGAAATGGCATTCTTATTTTAAGTTCTCCATTATTATTTACAAACTCAACTTCATCTTCCCTATCTCCAGTAATAATTGCTTTATTTTCTGAGGACGAAATTAATTTAACATTCAGTTTATCAAAAACTTTAATAGTATTAAAGTCACCAATGTTCTTAGTGACTTGAGCAAAAGTAGTTTGAACTACTAATGCAAGAGTTAAAATCAATACTTTTTTCATAATTTGTTTATTTTACAGGTTCATCAATTCTTCTTAAAAAATTAAAATCCAATTGTTTTTTAACTAAATCGGCATTTTTAACCTTAACGAAGATTTCGTCTCCTAATTGTAATAATTGATTTGAAGTTGCTCCAACCAATGCATATTGTTTTTCATCAAAGGTGTAATAATCGTCTTTTATATCCCGAATACGCACCATTCCTTCACATTTGTTTTCTATAATTTCAACATAAATTCCCCATTCGGTCACTCCTGAAATTACACCTAAAAACTCTTGATCTTGATGATCTTGCATGTATTTTACCTGCATGTACTTGATAGAATCCCTTTCGGCATTAGTTGCTAAACCTTCCATAGTAGAACAATGCAAACACTTGGTTTCATACAATTCTTCATCGGCCGATTTAGCTCCATCTAAATAAAACTGTAGCAAACGGTGTACCATAACGTCAGGATAACGACGAATTGGTGAAGTAAAATGAGAATAATAATCAAATGCTAGTCCATAATGACCAATATTATCAGTTGAATACTTGGCTTTACTCATCGAACGAATAGCCAAAGTATCAATTAAATTTTGCTCTTTTTTACCATTAACATCTTCCATTAATTTGTTTAAAGCTTGGGAAATAGAACCTTGCTGAAAATCTATTTTATAACCAAACTTAGAAATAAGCGCTTGCATAGCAAAAAGTTTATCTTCATTTGGCTCATCATGAATTCTATAGATGAATGTTTTCTTTTGTTTTCCAATATATTCTGCCACTTTCTTATTAGCTAAAAGCATGAACTCTTCAATCAAATGATTGGCATCTTTAGACACTTTAAAATAAACACCTTCTGGTTCGCCTTCTTCACTTAAATTGAATTTTACTTCCACTTTATCAAATGAGATAGCGCCATCTTGCATTCTTTTTCTTCTAAAAATCTTAGCTAATTCATCTAATTTTAGCGTTGCTGCGACAATTTCAGGAGAAACTTGATATGAACTACCTGTAATCGAAATTTCTTCCGGAATGGTATCGTCTTTCGTTTCTATGATGTATTGCGCTTCTTCATAAGCAAATCGTTGATCTGAATAGATTACTGTTCGACCAAACCATTGGTTGATAACCTCACTTTTCTCAGAGATTTCAAAAACAGCTGAAAAAGTATATTTTTCTTCTTGTGGACGCAATGAACAAGCAAAATTAGACAATACTTCAGGTAACATAGGTACTACCCTATCTACTAAATAGACTGATGTAGCACGTTGATAGGCTTCATCATCTAGTATGGTTCCTTCTTCTAGATAATACGAAACATCGGCAATGTGAATCCCTATTTCGTAGTTTCCATTTTCTAATTTTTTAAATGATAAAGCATCATCAAAATCTTTTGCATCTTTTGGATCAATGGTGAATGTTAGTGTATCACGCATATCACGACGATTAGCAATTTCAGTTTCAGTAATTGAAGTGTCAATTTTTTGTGCATAAGTTTCTACTTCAATAGGAAACTCTGATGGTAAACCATATTCGGCTAAAATAGCATGAATTTCCGTATCGTGCTCTCCAGGTTTACCTAGTACTTTTATTACTTTTCCAAAAGGACTATCGGCTCTGGAAGGCCAATCTTCGATATGAACTAAAACAACATCTCCTTGCTCTGCTTCTCCTATTTTATCCTTTGGAATAAAAATATCGGTATACATTTTTGGGTTGGCTGTTGAAACAAAAGAGAAATTCTTTTGGATGTCAATCACTCCAACAAAATCAGTTTTATTTCTTTCGATAACTTCAATAACCTCACCTTCAGGTCTTTTCCCTTTTCTTCGGTTATAAACATATACTTTGACAATGTCTTTATCTAAAGCATGATTTAAATTATTCGTTGGAATAAATACATCTTCCTCTAATTCAGCACAGACAAAATAAGCTGTTTTACGGCCTGTCATGTCTATTTTACCTTCGTAATATTCTTTACTAGCGGCTTTAATTAAATATTTTCCAGGTTCTGACTCGATAATTTTGCTTTGAGAAGCAAGAATCTTTAAATCTTTAATAATTTGATTTCTACTTTGTGTATCATCAAGTTCCAGCTTTGCTCCTATTTGTTTATAATTGAATGCTTTATTAGCACTTTGCGATAGTATTTTTATAATTTGTTCAGAGAACTCTTTCTCTTTTTTTACCGGCTTTCTTAATCTTTTACTCATAAATCTTTTCTTAAAAGTCGAAAATTACAAAATAGTTAACAGTTATAAGAAAATAGCGGTCAGTTTTAAAGAAAATATAACTTTCACTAGATAGTTGTATCTTTATACAAAGAATCAAATTATGGAAGCATTTATCACTATCGCCGTTTTTGACTACATTCATGAAATTGAAATACTGAAACATCGATTGGATCAAGAAGGATTGCAATACTATTTTCAAAACGAAATTATGTCTTCTTTTGCACCAATGTACTCAACCGCTTTGGGAGGAATCCAACTTAAAATTCATCCTAACGATTTTTCAAGTGTTAAAACTATTCTTCAAGAAATGAAGTACGATAACAATTTAAAAATCGTTTAATTTTTTTGAAAGTTGTCAACACATATATAATACAACAAAAAGAAAAATTAAATTTAAATTATTTATTAATGTGTATTATAGCATGTTAATAGCTACTATAAATTTATTTTAAAAAGCTATGATATCAAGTTATAGTATGTTATTTATAGTTATTAACATAGTTATTTTTATCTAAGTCTTTAGTTTTAAAGAGTTACTATATTTTAATTAACAACAGTTAATAAACTAAAACCATTTCAATTTGTAAATAAGTATTTTTTTTATTTTTGTTGATAAACCTATTTTAAGTATTAATAACTTTTCTAAAAATTCAGTAAACTAAATTAGGTTTTTAAAAGTGGGTTTTGGATTACTTATTTTTTTAATAGAACCAAAAAATACTTCTAATATTCTATCCGAAGTTATTAACATTTAATGTTAATTTAAAGTTAACTGAATATCAAGCAATTGCGTTTCACTATTAACAATGTAAAATATTAACATTTTATTTTCGAATTATTTATTGATTATCAATGATTTATGTATTTATGAAAATTGTGGATAACTCATAAATAGATAGCAATCTGATAGTTATAATACATGTAAATAGATACTTTTTAAAGGACTTTATTTTTTTAACAAATAAACAAAAGCTTCATTTATAATATCCAATAATCTTTTGGTAAATTTGCAGCACACAACTTAACAGATATAAAATGAAAATCTCAATAGGGAACGATCACGCTGGACCAGATTATAAAAAAGCCATTGTTGAAATGCTTATAGCAAAAGGTCACGAAGTAACTAATTATGGAACAGATTCAGAAGATAGTGTAGATTATCCTGATTTTGGACATCCTGTAGCTACAGATGTTACTGAAGGAAAAGCAGATTTTGGGATCGTTATTTGCGGAAGCGGAAATGGAATTGCAATGACAGTAAATAAACATCCTAAAGTGAGAGCTGGTTTGTGTTGGACTAAAGAGATTGCTTATTTAACACGTTTACATAACAATGCTAATATTGTAAGTATTCCTGCTCGTTTTACCTCTATTCCGCAAGCAGTAGAAATTGTAGAAACTTTTCTAGCTACTGAATTCGAAGGAGGAAGACACCAAAATAGAGTGAATAAAATTTCTTGTTAATAAGGATTTTATAAAAAAAATTGCGGGCCAAGGCCTAATTATTTTAGACGAGCTGAGTTTTAAACTAGGCTCGTTTTTTATTTCTATTGACTGAATTAACGTTAATTTAATTATTGTACTGACTGAATTAATGTAAATTCAGTCAATGTACTGACTGAATTATTATTTTTTATGTATATTTGAATTGTGTTTATAATTCAAAATAAATGAAAAGTCATTTAAAAAGAGCGATTTTTGATTCCTTTAGTAAAAAAGTACTACCTAATAAAGTATTGATTTTACTAGGTGCACGACGTGTTGGTAAAACAGAATTGATTAAAAATTATTTAGAAAATATTCCATCACCGACCTATTTACAATTAAATGGAGAGGATATTAATGACGCTAATTTACTAAAAGAGCGGTCGGTGGTTAATTACAAACGATTATTAGCTAATATAGATTTATTAGTTATTGATGAAGCCCAAACAATTCCTGAAATTGGTTTGATTTTAAAGTTGATTGTTGATAGTATTGAAGGTATTAAAATTATAGCTACAGGTTCTTCTATTTTCGATTTAAACAACACATTAGGCGAACCATTAGTAGGCCGTAAAAATACCTTATACCTTTATCCGCTGGCACAATTAGAGTTTTCAATACAAGAAAATTATAAGCAAACCATAGAAAAATTAGAAGAAAGACTGCTCTTTGGTAGTTATCCCGAGTTAATGCAATATCCTGATTGGGAAGAAAAAAAAGAGTATTTATTCGAAATAATTAATTCCTACTTACTTAAGGATATCCTTGTTTTTGAAGGGATAAAACATGCCGATAAAATATATAATTTACTGCGGTTGATTGCTTTCCAGATTGGGAAGGAAGTTTCAATACAAGAGTTAGCGAATCAATTGCAATTATCCAAAAATACGGTTGTTAATTATTTAGACTTATTGTCTAAGGTGTTTATCATTTTTAAAGTAGAAGGATTTAGTCGTAATCTTCGAAAAGAAATTGTAAAATCAAGTCGTTGGTATTTTTATGATAACGGTATCAGAAACGGAATTATAAATAATTTCAACCGATTAGAATCAAGAACAGATGTTGGTGATTTATGGGAAAACTATTTGGCTGTAGAGCGTATTAAGAAGCAAGAATACCAAAAATTGAAAACTAAAAATTATTTTTGGCGCACCTATGACCAGCAAGAGTTAGACTGGTTAGAAGAAAAGGGACAATCATTGGCCGGCTTTGAATTTAAATGGAATGAGAACAAAAAAGCTAAAGTTCCTACGGCTTTCGCCAAAGCGTATCCAGAAGCTAATTTTGAGGTAATAAATAAGTCAAATTATTTAGATTTTATATTGTAATCTAAGACTAGACCAACTCTTAGGACCTAGTAAACCAGTATAGAATAAAGCATATATAATTGCAATTTGCAGTACTAGAATTCCAAAATACTTCCATAAAAACGAGTATTTTGACGTTTTATGTCTAAAAATCAACATAGCAATTCCAGCTCCAATAGTGCCTCCAAAGGCTACAAAACTTAAAAGAGTTTTCTCTGGAATTCTTCTTTTTTGTGCTTTTGCTAAATATTTATCATAACCAGTTAATACAAAGGCAATACCATTTATAATCAAAAAACAGTAGAATAAAAGAGTCATTTAACTTAATTTAAGATTCAAAGATATTATTTTAGCTGTTCGAAAAAAATTAAAATGAACAACATACAATTCATCTCCAAATTTGTAGCTACAGCAGCGATTAACATTCAAAAAACAGTTGAACTTTTACAAGAAGATTGTACGATTCCGTTTATTTCTAGGTATCGAAAAGACACTACAGGAAATCTAGATGAAGTTCAAATTGAAAATATAGCCAAGTTTCAAAAAGAATATGAGGTGATTGTAAAACGCAAGGAAGCGATTTTAAAATCAATCATGGAGCAAGGTGCTATGAACGAAGGATTGTTTGCTAAAATCGATAAAAGTTTTGATTTACAAGAATTAGAAGATTTCTACCTGCCTTTTAAAAAGAAGAAAAAAACTAAGGCTGATGTTGCTCGCGAAAGTGGATTAGAGCCATTGGCTAAAATTATCATGGCACAAAATAACGATGATGTTGATTTTATTGCTACAAAATACCTGAATGATACTATAATTAACGAAGATTTAGCCCTACAAGGCGCCCGTGACATTATTGCCGAATGGATTAATGAAAATATATATGTTCGTAAGCAATTGCGCCGTTTATACGAGCGCAAAGCGACGATTACAACTAAGGTAGTTAAAACCAAGAAAGAGGAGGAAGGCGCACAAAAATTCAATCAGTATTTTGATTGGTCAGAGCCGTTAACGAAAGCACCTTCACACCGTTTATTAGCGATGCTTCGTGCCGAAAATGAAGGTTTTATCAAGTTTAAAGTGGCCGTTGATATCGATGATGCCTATGCTATTATTGATGAATTGGTTTTAAAAGGACAAAATAAAGCAACTCCACATGTACAATTGGCTATTGAAGACAGTTACAAACGATTGTTGAATCCAGCGATTTCCAATGAAGCTTTGCAAGAAGCAAAAGCCAAGGCGGATGCCAATTCGATTCAAGTTTTTGCTAATAATCTAGGGCAGTTGTTACTAGCACCGCCTTTAGGAGAAAAACGAATTTTAGCCATTGATCCCGGTTTTAGATCGGGTTGTAAAATTGTGTGTTTGGATGAAAAAGGAGATTTGTTGTACAACGAAACCATTTATCCGCACGCGCCACAAAAAGAGGAAGCGATGGCGATGAAAAAAATTCGTTCGATGGTGAATTCTTATAAAATTGATGCTATTTCTATAGGAAACGGAACTGCTTCACGGGAAACCGAATTCTTCATAAAGAAAATTGCTTTCGATAAACCAGTACAAGTCTTCATAGTTTCCGAAGCCGGAGCCTCGGTATACTCAGCTTCTAAAATTGCTAGAGAGGAGTTTCCTAATTATGATGTTACTGTTCGGGGTTCGGTTTCTATCGGGAGAAGATTGAGTGATCCATTGGCTGAATTGGTAAAAATTGACCCAAAAGCTATTGGCGTAGGTCAATACCAGCATGATGTGGACCAAAATAAACTAAAAGAAGAACTCGATAATACGGTAATTCGTTGCGTGAATTCAGTAGGTATAAACATCAATACGGCGAGCAAACATTTACTAAGTTATGTGAGTGGAATAGGAGAGAAGCTAGCCGAAAACATTGTGAACTATCGATCTGAAAATGGTCCTTTTGAAAACAGAAAACAACTGAAGAAAGTACCTCGATTGGGTGAAAAAGCATACCAACAAGGAGTCGCTTTTATCCGAATTTCGAATCCTAAAAATCCGTTGGATAATTCGGCTGTTCATCCAGAATCGTATGGAATTGTAGAGAAAATGGCCAAAGATTTAAAATTGACTGTGAATGATTTAATTGCCAATAAAGAAAAAACGGCCCTAATCAAACCAGAGAATTATATCACACCAGAGATAGGATTACTAGGATTGAAAGATATTATAAAAGAGCTTGAAAAACCAGGATTAGACCCAAGAAAATCAGCTAAAGTATTTGAATTTGATCCCAATGTAAAAACGATAAAAGACGTTAAATCAGGAATGATAGTACCTGGAATTGTCAACAACATTACCAATTTTGGTTGTTTTGTAGATATTGGAGTCAAAGAAAGTGGTTTAGTTCATATCTCTCAGCTTAAAGCAGGCTTTGTAAGCGACGTAAATGAAGTAGTGAAGTTACACCAACATGTTCAGGTAAAAGTCACAGAAGTGGATGAGGATAGAAAACGCATTCAGTTGACGATGATCATTTAAAAACAAAAGCCTGACAACATTGTCAGGCTTTTGTTTTATTTATAAAAACTGTAATCGAATTAATAATTAAATCTATATAAATAATAAAATTAAGGTTAATACAATACCTGCAGCGGTAAAGTATAGTCCTTTTTTAAATATTGTTGTTTTTGGCATAAACATCCAAAATGATGATAGTACAAAAAAGAAAAGTGATAGTCCAAAAAAGACATTCAAAAAGAATAATGGTTCTCCTGATCTTGCCTTATGCAGGTGCGTCATTTTTTCTACAATTGCAGGAAGGCTTTCTGTTTTATAGTCAGCTACTCCTGTTTTTTTATTATAAGTTCCATCCTTAAAATAAACAACGTCACCTTCTTCACGATCTGGTTTAAAACCACGGATCTCAAGCATACGACCTAAATCCTCTCCACTAGCATTGGTCTTTACTATTTTAACGATCTGTTTTTGTTGTTTTAGAAAACTAGTATCTCTAAAAATTAATACTAATCCGCTTAGGGAATAAACAGCCATAATTCCAGCAAGGAAAAAGCCTAGATAGCGGTGAACTATGCGCATTGTCGCATTAAGGTTTTGTTTTTTTGACATAAGTAAATGGTTTTTTTATAGTTTTTTATTTTTCTTTATTTGACCTCAAAAGCTATAAAAGGTTTAATCAAGTAAATATTTTTTTTAGTTTTATTTACTTCACGATTTTCTATAAGAAAGGTTTCAAGAAATAATTCTTCAAACTTCAATTGTAATGCTACTTTTAGAATAGAACATTCATGATAATTTCATTTTCATTGGTTACACATCAATAGAATCATAAACAAGTACTTTGGTCCAAAGATGGGAACAGTTCTTCACAAAAGCTTGATGAATTGGGTGATCTTGATAGACTTTTTGACCCGCTTCATCATCAAAAAACATGAGTTCCGAAACATCCCAGGAAGTGTCGACTACCTCCCGTTTCTCAGTAGAGGCCAAAACACCTACATGAATATGACGAATTGTTGGAATAGCAGCTAAGGTTTTTAGACCAGAAATTAATTGTTGTTTATCCGCTTCGGATTCGGGGTTTTTTAACCAAAAAAATACATGGTGTAATAAAGGTTTTTCAATTGGTCGTTTTGCAAATCCAAAAATACCAGCAATTCCCAATAAAGCTGTTGATCCTATAAATCTTCTTCGTACCATCATTTATTTATTTTTAAATGTAAATATCGAATTTTTAAAATAAAAAAAGAGAAAAACTGCTCCTTTATTTAACACCTATAATTCAAATGTAGATTTTACGTTTATAAAAGTTTCTTTTGTGCATTATTTTGCTGAGTAACAGAAAAAGCGGTGAATGGTTTTGAATATTTAATCAAAAACGAAATAGTTAAATCAAGTTGGTTAATACTACTGCTTATGATCTAATTATTCCTACTATTTTGTATCTTATCAAATAAAAAGCAAGTTATACTTCAAGCAGTCACCCTTTAATAAATAAAACCCAATAATTGTGAGTTGTAGTCAGTCTCCTTTTTTTAATTATTTTTATACCGTTTTTTAAAAACAAATAATGGAAGCAATTTTAAGACAACATATTGAGAAAATAGTACTATTAACGGATGATGAATTTCTATTTGTGCTTTCTCACTTTTCGATAGGAAAATATAAAAAACATCAATATCTAGTTCAGCAAGATAATCCCGTTCCGTATGTTCATTTCGTAGTTAAAGGTTTGTTGAAATCGTATTATATAGACCACTCGGGTAAGAGTCATATTCTTCAATTTGCCATGGAAGATTGGTGGGTTACGGATAGTCACGGATTTTATAATAATCAAAATGCCACACTCAATATTGATTGTTTAGAAGATGCACAAACGTATTACATCACTCTTGAAAACAGGCAAAAGCTGTGCGCAGAGTTACAGAAAATGGAGTTCTTCTTTTTGCAAAAAATGACCGCTGGTAATATTGCACTTCAAAGCAGGATTCTATCGTTAATGAGCAAGAATTCTGAGGAACGATATGCGCAATTTATCCAATTATATCCAGATTTGATTCACCGTATTCCTAAAACTTTAATAGCCTCTTATCTTGGAATTTCGAGAGAGACATTGAGTCGTTTATCGCATTGATGTGATATAGGTCACAAAAAAGATGTGATGTATGTCCTATATTATTCCATGGCTGTTTTCGAATTTTGTACTTCAAAATTTAAAAACACAAATATGAAAAATATAGCGTTAATAGTTGGGGCAACAGGGATTACAGGTAATAATCTTGCAGAAAGACTTATTGCTAGAGGCTGGATCACTTTTGGCTTAGCCAGAAACCCTCGAAAAGATATAGAAAATCTACAGCCTGTTGCTGCTGATCTTTTAGATCTTGAAAATTTAAAGCTAGCTTTAAAAGATGTTTCTCCTACCCATGTTTACATTACAAGTTGGATGCGTCAGGATACTGAAGCAGAAAATATAAGAGTAAATAGCTTGATGGTTAGAAATCTTCTAGAGGCCTTATCTTCTAAAAAATCAGTGCAGCACGTAGCGCTTGTTACAGGATTGAAACATTATCTTGGACCTTTTGAGGCTTACGCCAAAGAAGGATTTTTACCCGAAACCCCATTTAGAGAAGAACAACCTCGTCTTGACATAGAAAACTTTTACTATGCACAAGAGGACGAAGTTTATGCCGCAGCAGCACGTGATGGTTTTACATGGAGCATTCACCGTCCGCACACTGTTATTGGGAAAGCGGTGGGTAACTTAATGAATCTAGGAACAACCCTTGCTGTGTATGCTAGCATTTGCAAAGAAAATGGAAAATCGTTTCAGTGGCCAGGTTCAGAAGCACAATGGAATGGACTTTCGGATGTTACGGATGCTAGAGTATTAGCAGAGCATTTAATTTGGGCTTCTACTACGGAAGCGGCCAAAAATGAAGCATTTAATGTCGTAAATGGAGACTATTTTCGCTGGAAATGGCTGTGGGGAAAAATAGCATCTTCGTTCGGGATTGAGGCAATAGGTTATGATGGTATGATTCATCCTCTTGAAGAGCAAATGGAGAATCAAGCTCCTGTTTGGGAAAAAATAGCTCTGGAACATGCTCTTGAAGAATCGAATATAGACAGATTGGCCTCTCCTTGGCATACGGATCTTGACTTGGGACGCCCCATAGAAGTGATGACTGATATGTCTAAAAGTCGTGCGCTTGGTTTTAGTATTTATCAAAGAACTGAAGAATCTTTTTACGATTTATTTGAAAAGCTCCGCCTAGAAAGATTAATTCCTTAATTAAAAAAGCTAAAGAATTTATCATAATAAAGTGACTAAAAAAAAGGTTTCAGGAGCTTATCCTGAAACCTTTTTGAGTTTTCTGGCAGGTCTTATTTTCTTATTTCATTGCTGGCATACCACCACCTTGATTGTTTTGTTCTCCTTCTTTAAGATCATCATTATTGATGCCTTTCTTTTTAGCTCCAGTGAATTTCATGGAACCAAAATTATAGCTGAAGGTAAGTCCAAATGAACGGATTGGGAATTTAAAGGTACTGCTTTGACTGAATCCCTGTCCGCTTGAAACTTGTTTAAATTCTAATTCTTTTTTGAACGGAGATACTATATTAACACCAAGTGATGCGGCTTTATTCCAGAATTGTTTTTTGACACCAAAAACCATTAGATTAAAAGCAGGACTGGTTCCTTGAAGTGTTTTCTTAGACGAATTTTGGATTATAAAAGCTTCGGCTGCAATGTTGTTTTTTAATTGCAATGTAGCACTTACAAATGCGGAATATTGAATGGATGTTCCATTACTTGATTGCTCTAAGCTGTAAATTCCTGTTGGATCTGGCTTGTAAGTAAAAGCATTAAAGTTACCACGTAGGGTTAAAATTTTAAACGGATTTACAGATCCAAAAAAGCTCATTCCAAATGATTTATTGCTTCCAATATTTTGATAATTTGTAATTGTTCCCGTTTCGTCTTGCAATGGTGTTGCAATGCCTTCAATTAAATCGGCAGTGTATTTATAATAAGCCGAAATGTTAAGTGTGCGCTTTTGTGAAAAGGTAGAATACCCTAGTTCTACAGTTTGAGAAATTTCAGGATCCAGTGTTGGATTTCCTTGTGTTTGTGCTTGAATATTTGATTTATTGATAAACGGGTTCAAGTAAGTAAGGCTTGGTCTTGAAATACGTTTGCTATAAGTCAGTTTTAATGATGCTGATTGTGATAATGCTTTTTGTAAAGTAAAGCTAGGAATAAAGGTTCCGTATTTTATTGTAAATGGATTCAAATCTGTTTGTAGCTCATTTGTAGGATCGCCTTTGATAGCTGTATTTTCAAATCGTGCCCCCGCCATTACCGTAAAACCTTTAGGCAAAGTTACCGTTCCCACGGAATAGATTGAAGTAACATCTTGATTGTAATTGTATAAATTAGAACTAATAGGGTCAAAAACAAATGCGTTTTGACTGTCTGGAACATAATTTTGAAAATCACTTGAAATCCTTCTGGTGATTGATTTACCACCCGCTTCCAGTTTGAATTTTTCGGTTACTGGTAAAGTATAATCTAATTGTAGGGTGTATTCATTGTTAGCTCCGTCATTATTCGCTTTTTGGTTGGTATAAAAACTAGAGTATAAATTTTGATAATTAGTTTCTACAATGCTGTGACTCCATTGTGATGAAAAGGTAAGTTCATGTCCTTCTTTTGAGAATTTATGAGCATAATTTAGATTCCAATCAAATCCTCCAAATGCATTTTTAGAACTGCTTTCTCCTTTATAAACACTACTATTTGAAGCATTCATATAATCAGTAAATTGATTATCATTTGTACCTTTTCGCTCAAATCCTCCCTTATTATATCTAAATGTAGTAGTCAAACTATTGAAAGTATTAAAATCATATCCAGCGTTTACGGATGCTAGTAAACCGCTGCGTTTTACTTCGTTTATGCCTTTGGTAACTTGCAGACTTTTGGCTGAACTATTGTCAAAAGCTTGTGTTGATTCAGATGATGATTCTTGTGGCCATCCATTGTTGAATCCAACATTTGCCGAAAGGCTGAAACGATTTTTGTTGTAATTTATATTGGCATTAAAGTTATTTTGTCTCGTACCAATACCACCACTTACAGATCCACTTACACCCGAAGTGCTTTTTTGTTTAGTAATAATGTTTATGATTCCTGCAGATCCTTCTGCATCATACTTTGCCGAAGGCGAAGTAACCACTTCTATGTTTTTAATCTGGTCAGCAGGGATTGTTTTCAACACATCCGCAAGGTTGGCAGAAGTTGCTCCTGATGGTTTTCCGTTGATTAATACACGTACATTTGCGTCTCCACGAATCGATACATTTCCATTGATATCTACATTTACCATAGGTACTTTTTGCAATACATCAGTAGCATTACCACCACCAGCTGTTAGGTCTTTTTCTACGTTGTAAACGATTTTATCAATTTTATTAACTACCTGTTGTGCTGTTCCTACAATTACCACTTCTTTCAAAGTATTCGATTCAGGACTCAAGGCTATTTCACCAATTTCAAAATCTAATTTTGCATCAGTTGTAGTTATTTCTTTAATAGTCTTGTCTTTGTAGCCAATAAATGAAATGGTAAGGGTATAAGTTCCAACTTGAATTTCATTTAATTTAAAGGTTCCAGAAGCATCGGTCAAAGTACCAGTTAAGGGTTTGTCTAAATTAATTTTAGAAATGCTTATAGAAGCATAATCTACTGGAGCCTTTGTTATCGAATCGATGACAGTACCAGTTATTTTACCTTTTAAACTGGATGTACCTGTAAAAGTTTGTGACTGTACAGCTATGGCAGAAAAAAGCAACACGGTGAGCAGGATAATTTTTTTCATTTTTAAGATATTTTAAGTTCTAAATCTCGGAGAATCGTTTTAATCAATTCGTTTAGATTCAGTACAAAGCAATATCTTAATAGGAACATATACCAGCACATTCGACAGAGAGACCGAGAACGTCGACGGAAGTTTAGTATTTTAAAAATTTAAGACCACCCTTGGAAGAATGCTATAAAATTCTCTTTGTATTGATCTGTTACCGTAATAGTTACTTTATCTATTTGGACAGAATTTTTAGTGGCTGATTTTATTTTGTCCAAAGACACAATGAAAGATCGGTGAATGCGCATAAATTTATTTGAGGGCAGCTTTTCTTCAAGAGATTTCATACTGGTTAAAGACAATAAAGGCTTGTCTTCACTTAGTCGATACACTTTTACATAATCTTTCATGCTTTCAATATAAATGATATCGTCTAGCGCAATTCGTACAAGTTGGTATTCAAATTTTAGATAAATGTAAGCTACTTCGGCTTCGGGAATAGGAGGGCTAAATTTTCTTATTTCCTGTTCTGGATTTCTAATAAGTTCAAAATATCCAAGCGCCTTTGCAACCGATTTATTGAAATCAAGAAAACTAAAAGGTTTAAGGAGGTAATCAAGAGCATCTACTTTATAGCCGTCAAGCGCATATTGATCAAAAGCAGTTGTAAATATGATTCTTAAATTCCCTTTTACACGGTATTGTTCTACAATTTTAGCGAGTTCAATTCCATTGATGTCGGGCATTCTAATGTCAAGAAATAATAAGTCTATATCTTGCTCATGAATTGTTTTTAATGCTTCAATGGCATTCGAAAATTGTCCTATTAACGACAAGGAAGGTGATTGCTCTATGTATGAAACTATAATTTGTAGCGCTAGCGGTTCATCATCAACCGCAATACATTGTAATATCATGAGATTTGTAATTTTAAGGTTACACAGTATTCCTTTTGAACTAGATCTTCGGTGGTTGTCAATTCATACTTGTTTGGATATATTAGATCGAGTCTTCTGCGGGTGTTGACTAGCCCAATTCCGTTACTTTCTTCTTTACTTAGTGTTTGATTTTCGAATATAGAATTGCGAACTTCAATTTGTATAGATTTTTCCGACTGTTCAATACCTATGTAAATATAACTTGGATAAATCCCGCTAATTCCGTGTTTATAGGCATTTTCGATAAAAGGTAAAAATAGCATTGGCGCAACTTCTACATCTTTTATGTTTTTTGGTTTATCAAATATTACCTGCACTTTATCCGTAATTCTCAACTCCATCAGTTTAAGGTAATCTTCTACAAAGTTTACTTCTTTACGTAGCGTAGTTAGATTGTTTTTGGTATCATACAATACATATCGCATCATGTGAGATAGAGTATAAATGGCTTCACGTGCAGGATTATTTTCGGTACCCGCTAAGGCATAAATACTATTTAGGATATTAAAAAAAAAGTGTGGGTTGATTTGGGATTTTAGAAAAGAGAGTTCTGAAATGACTTTCTCCTTTTCCAGATTTTGGCGCACTTGTGTTTCTGTTTGCAGTTTTTTGGCCACACTTATTACGGTACTGGCACCCACCATTAGTAAGGTTATTATGATTTCGCTTAAATTTGAAATCAAAGCACCATGCATATTGTCTTTTTTGGATAATTTAAAATGCTGGTTTAAAATAACATCAAGATTTGTAAACGAAGTATACGTATCACTAATGTTTAAAACCAAAACTATTAGAGCGCATATTGCGATAAAAAAAAAGCCGTTCTTACCTTGAAATAAAAGTTTTGGGATAATTATTTTATAAGTGATATAAAACACTAAAATCCATATAAAATACATGAAAGTTTGTTTTAACCAAAATTCTATTGGAAAACTAATATTCATATATAGTGGCATACTTTGAACTATAAGCAGCCCTAAAAAGATCAAAGCTTTTGAAAAAATAGAAATGTCTTTAACTGAAAAAGGTTTCATTTGTTGCAATTTAAAAAATAAATATACGCAATAAATTAAGTCTTAAAATGCAAATCGATGGTTTCCTGTAGAACGCCGATAGAAAGACGTACTTTCTCTAAAGGAAATAAAATACATTGCCATTCATTTTTGAATTTGAGGGTTTTAAGTATCGAATTTAAAAATCAGTTCAGTTGTAAATTAGGACATAGAACTCCATTCGTTTTAAAAAGTCTAATCTCTTTTTATAAAATAAAAAAGAAGCTAAAAACGATCTAAAGTAGTAGTATAAAAATAAATTACAGCGTTTTTAAATAATCGATACTTTTTTTCAAAGCAATGTCAGGCGATTGTACCATATCTTGTTCGACGAAGAAATGCTCAACACCATTTTGTTTTGCGGCTGTAAGTATTGTAGATAAATCTAGCACACCTTCACCACATGAAGTCATGAAAGGAAAAAGACTAATCCATTGGGAGGCATCACCACCATCTCCTGAGAATCTTTTAGCTTCTTTCATATCTTTTATATGTACCATTTTATATCTGTCTTTGTGTTTTTTAAACAACTCAACAGGATCTGCTCCACCAGCAATTGTCCAGTAAAGATCCATTTCAAAAAAGACTAAATTGGGGTCAGTTTGATTAAAAATAATATCCAATGGCATCACCCCATCCACATGGTTTAAGCCATATCCATGATTGTGATAAGCAAAACGGATTCCTGCTTTCTTAGCTTGATCACCTATTATGTTGAATTTTTCAGCTGTGCGTTTATAGTCATCCAAGGTTTTTCTTTCGGCATCAGGAATCGAAGGGAGTACCACATATTTTGCACCTATTAAATTAGCGGCTTCCGCCAATGGGCCCATATTATTTAGTAGTGTATCAAAGTCAGTATGCATAGAAGGAATACTAATTCCATTTGATTTTGCTGCATTATAAAATTCAGAAGCTGTTTTATTAAAGAAACCACTTCCTTTGAATCCTAATTGTGGTGTAACCGCATTCCATGAAGTTTTTGCTTTTTCGGTACTGAATTCATAAGGTCCAAAACACTCCACTTCTTTGTATCCCATTTTAGCTAACATTGCAAAGGCTCCATCAAAGTCATTTTCTAACATTTTAGGGATAGAGAACAATCCCAATCCTACTTTATTGATAAGTGGATTTTTGACAAATAGTTCATTTGCGTTTACGAATGAGGCTACAGAAAATAGGGCAGTAGTTTGAATAAATTGGCGACGTTTCATAAAAATTAATTTAGTATTCTAATTTATTAATTTTTTTTTAAATAAAAATTATATTGTTAATTTAAAACGAATTTAATAAAAACGCACAAAATTATAACAGTAAATTTTAGATGTTTATTTAATTAAAAACTGGCTTTTTGTCAATTTAGCTTATTTTTTTAGGTGGTTTAAGTACTAAATTAGGACTCTCGATTTAGTCATTTGTCCTTTGGTTTTAACCTGATTGTTGGTATGTATAATTATTGAAATTAAATGAGTTAACTTAGGAGCTTATTGCCATAATTTTCCAAAGATTCCAATCCAAGATTACTTTGTTTTCGTATATAAAAAAAACAGAAACCATGCGCATTTTAAAAATCACCGTCCTTTTATTCAGTAGTCTTTTATTTATACAGTGCAAACACAACCAAAAGCAATTGGTTGCCGAAACGTATATCGATAGTTTAATTACTAACTATGGCACTCCAAAAGCCATAACAGATAATGAAAAAGAAATACAATTTTGGCAAAGTCGTATTAACGGTAATGCTTTTGATATGGTAAATAAATCGAGATATGCTGGAAATCTGGTAGCGCGTTTTCATTTAACAGGAGATATTAATGATGTTACAAAAGCGGATAGTTTACTTTTGGATATCGAAAATAAATTTGAAAATAAACAAGCTGGACCCTTTTTGGCGTTAAGCTCTAATGCTATTTTACAGCATCATTTTAAAAATGCTGAAAATTATTTAAAGCAAGCTAAGGCTATTGGAATTAAAAATGCCGAAAGTTATGCGACTACTTTTGACGTCGATTTTGAGTTAGGAAATATAGAAGAAGCCGCGGCAAATCTAGATAAAATGAAAGATCCTAAAGATTTTGGTTATCAATTTAGAAAATCAAAAATGGCACATTATTTAGGAGAATTAGAGGAGTCTATTTCCCGAATGGAAAAAGCAGACAGTCTTGTAGAAAACAATCCAATACTTAAATCGACTGCGCTGTCCAATGTTGGGGATCTTTACACACACGCCGGAAAATTGGATAAAGCACTAGCTTGTTACCAACAATCTTTAAAAATCAATAATTCTGATTTACATAGTTTAATGGGAATCGGATGGATTGCATTGGTAAATGACGGTAAAGATGCCTTGGCTACAAAAATATTCGAATTTGTTCAAACCAAAACAAAATCTCCAGATCCGTTATACAAACTAATTCTAGTGGCACAGCATAAAAAAGATGCAGTTGCCGAAGCCAAATATGCGAAGGAATTTGAGGCAATTGTTACCGACTCTATTTATGGTAAAATGTACAATAAATATTTAATTCAATTGTATACTGGAATCCTTAAAAACCCTGGTAAAGCAGAGGCTTTGGCTAAAGCCGAATTACAAAATAGAGCTACGCCACAAACGTATTCTTGGTATGCATTTGCCTTATTGAACAATAACAAAATAGACGAAGCAAACGCAATCTATAAAAAACACATTTCTGGCAAACCATTGGAAGCATTGGAACTTTATTATATGGGTAGGCTTATGGAAGCAAGCAAAAAAGGCTATAATGCCACAGCATTTTTTAAAGCCGCTAATGAAAACTTCTACGATTTGAGTCCAAGTATTGGCAGGGATTTAGAATCTAAATTGGAATAATTTGCGCTAAGCAAAACAGGTTTTTAATAATAAAGGAGATACTAATTTACATCATTAGTATCTCCTTTTTGTTTTTTAGTAAATCGAATGATTTAAGTAACACTCATTTTTAGAATTATTTATTCGTCATGGATTTTAATAATCTGAGCTAACTTGTAAAATAAGTGATTGTGGAAGGTGATGGATTTGTATAGAAGTCACTTTTTAATAGCTTTTATGTCATTATCTATGTAGAAACAACATGCTTACAATAAGTTGGTATTAGCTAAAGAATATGCGTTCGATAGTCCAATAGGTTGCAATTAGGAATATGGCCGCAGATACAGGAATTACAATGTATTTGCGATAATATGGCTTATCGCCAAAGAATTTTGCTAATAAGAAATAGGCTAAAACAATTACTGAAATTTGCCCTAACTCTACGCCAACATTAAACATCAGTAGCGAAGTTAAAAAAGATTCTTTGGGCAAACCCAATTCGCTAAGAACACTTGCAAATCCCATTCCGTGAATTAATCCAAATAGAAATACAATTCCTATTCGGGTCTTTTTTAATTGTTTGGATAAAATATTTTCCATCGCAACATACATGATAGAAATCGCAATGATAGGTTCTACAATATAACTTGGCGGATTAATAACTTGATACATCGATAATCCTAAAGTAACTGTATGCGCAACGGTAAATGCCGTTGCTTGCATCAACACAGGTTTTAATTTAGGACTTAGTAAAAACAAGCTGAGCACAAATAGAATGTGATCTATACCAAGTGGGATAATGTGTTCAAAACCCAATTTGATGTATAGAAAAACCGTGTCAGTGGCCGACATGTCTTCTAAATCGACTATGGCAACATGGGCATTGGCTTTAGTGGCAGTAAAAAGAGTAAGTAAAAATAAAAAAGCAATCGTTACATATTTTTTGTTGAAAAGGGGATTCTTCATTTTAGTACGGTTTTGTATGTCTAGATACGTAATTTAGTAAAGGTTTGGTTTTTAGAAAAGCCGTATTTTAAAATTTATTTAAAAGATAGGTTTATTACTAAAATTGGAGTTGAGGTTAAAAGTAATAAAACTTGGAATTTTTTTTCATAACTTTTGGGTTAGGTGGGATAGGGGTTTGGCATCATTTTAAAAGGAGGATACCTTTTATAAAAGAAGTGTTACCGAATTGGATGTCTTTTTTTCCTAAAATCATTGTAGAAGTTGTCAAACGACAAAAATTCCCCTTTTATACTTAAACGTGCTAAAGTCTTGATTTCACTATGGCCTAAAAACAAAAAAGACCTTACATTGCTGTAAAGTCTTTTTTATTATTAAAAAGATTCATTCTCTATTTGTAATTCTTCAAATAGTGAAAATGAATCAAATCTTGATATAAATTTTATTTCGATTTAAAAAATAACCCACAATCCAACAAGTCAGCAGAATGGAAACAGCAAACCCCAAAGAACCCATATAATCCCCAAGAGTCGCCACAAAAACATTCTCTGCAATCCAATCATAGGACGAAGTGTTTTTTATTTTAAATTGATAAAGCGTGATTACAAGCAATTCCGAAAGGAGGTAAATAAACAATGGATTTTTACCTAAAACGTCAAAAAAGAAAGTCCATTTGGTCTTTTTTAAGATATCCAATAGGTAAACCAATACTGAAAGGATAATGAGGTCGAGACCAATAGTAAGCACAACAAAGGAACTGGTCCATAATTTTTTATTTATGGGTAAAAAAGAGTTCCATCCTACGGCAATTATAATTAAAACGATACCAGCAAGAACCATTTTCATAATGGTATTATAATTTTGACCGCTTTTTTGAAGAAACGAACCCGCAAGATAACCACCAATAACGTTTACAATAGCGGGAAGGGTACTAAGCAAGCCTTCAGGATCAAATGCGATTCCGTCACCATGATACATATGATTTGCTCCAATTAACCAAGTATCTAGTTTTAATACTGCATTTCCTTCTAGCGTGAGATCACCAAATGTATAGAGCAAAAATTGATAAGACAGCAGTGCGATGATACTAAAAATGATTGCTCCTTCGGTTTTCCAAAAGCGTAAAATAATAGCGCCAAAAAAATAACACAAAGCAATTCTTTGCAGGACACCAAAAATCCGCGTATCACTCAAGGGTTTCAGTGCGCCATTTTCAAAAAACGGAAACCAATACATTAAAAACCCAAGTAGAAAGAGTAGTACTGTCCGTTTTAATACTTTAGTTAAAAACACTTTATTAGATAAATGGCTGTATTTATTCATGCTTAAACTAATTGAATTCCCTACAATAAAAAGGAACGTAGGAAAGACCAAATCAGTAAGTGTAAATCCATGCCATTTGGCGTGCAATAAGGGGGCAAAAGTAGTGGCACTTTTCCCTGGAGAGTTAACAATGATCATAAGGGCGATATCTAGACCCCTAAAAATGTCTAATGATAGGTATCGTTTTTTTTGTAGTTCCATGTAGGTTTTATTTTAGAAAGGGACTGTTTGTAACTTTTTCAAGTAGTGAATTAATGAAATGTTTTTAGTAATGGCTTTCTCTAATGAACGACTGGAGATAAGCCAATTTAACCTTTATAAGGCCACCTTTTCTGTAGAACCTTTCAAACGGCTTTTTTCGGCGGTAAACCCAATAATATGACTTTCCACTGAGGCGTCTATAGAGGAAGATAGTAAACCTGCATTTTGTTGCGATACGGCTTGTATCCAATCGGAAACTAAATTCCAATCGCCTCCACCGTGGGCATCACTGTTTTGTTGCCATTCGGTTTTTTCGCCAGTTAAAAAGTTAGTTAATGTAAATTGCGACATATCCCCAACAATATCTCCATGACTTCCCATGACACGGGTGCGTCTTCCTTCATAAGAGGTAAACGCTTCCATGCTAAATGCTGCTGTAACGCCATTAGAAAATTGAAGGTTGGTCGTGTAATGATCGGGTTGGTCGTTGTCCATTTGGTACACACAACGGCCGTAATTAGTAGTTTTCAGGCGATCTAATATAGCTTCTCCTTGTTTTTCTACTTCGGTAGGAAGATCAAATACATGGGTTCGTTGTCTGTCTCGGTAGTAAATTTTCAAAGCACTATAAGGGCATTCTTTTTCGACCGCACATCCATCAGTACATCGAGGTGTTGCGCCTACAGGAGTATTTTCTTTTTTAAACCATTTTAAGTCGCCAAAAGCCGTTATTTTTTCACAAGAACTACTTACTAACCATCGTAAAATATCAAGATCATGGCATGACTTGGCCAGAATTATAGGCGTAGTTTCTTTACTATTGTGCCAGTTGCCGCGTACATAACTGTGTGACATATGGATATGTTGAATCGGTTCGAGATGTTGAATACTAATTAGTTCTCCAATTGATCCTTTTTGGATGAGCTCTCTTACTTTGATGAAATAAGGAGAATAACGCAATACATGGCATACCGCCACTATACGGTTTGTTTTTTTGGCTAAAGCCAATATTTTTCTGCATTCTTTTTCTGTGGGTGCAATTGGTTTTTCTAGTAAAATATCGTAACCCATTGAAAGTGCTTTCATGCAAGGCCCATAATGCAAATTATCGGGTGTTGAAATGATGATGGCATCAGCAAATTTAGGACGTTTAAAAACATCCTCCCAGGTTACAAAACAATTTTCAGCAGGAATACTGTGTTTTTCACTATAGCGTTCTTTTCTTATATCAATTGGGTCTGCAACTCCTACAATTTTTAAATGTTCTGGATATTGTATGGCATAATTACCATATACATTACCACGATTTCCAGCGCCTAGAGTAATAGCGGTAACTGGTTTTATTGGAGCGGGATATTTTTTTGGATCGGGAAGATGCAATCGTATCGATGTTTCTGCAAATCCATGTAAAGGCATAGTTAATATACCTCCAGTAACAAGCCCTAAAGTTTTAAGGAGATTTCTTCTTGAAAGTGCTTTTCCCATTTCAAATATGTTTTTAGTTTATAGTTTCAATTGATACGTTTGTTATTAATTCCACAGAAATTAATTCTAATTATCCTGTAATTAATTAAATAACTGTTAAATATAAATAAAAAAACAAAACCCAATACAAATTATTACTGGTAACCAGTGAGATGTTATTCAATGTCTTTGATTTTTAAATCAGTAATGAACATTGATCATCTATTTTTCGAAAGATGTTTCAGTCAAATTCAGAAAATAAAAGCAAGGTGAATTAAATAACAGGTCTATTATTTTTTTGTTTATCTTTGCGTATAAATTGTTAAACAAAAAATAATAATCATTTTAAATTAAAGGAGCAGATGTTGAAAAGTAAAATACCTGATAATGTTGTATACTCAGTTGATGAAGGATTTAATGCTAATATTTTGCCTTATGGCACTAATGTGGGTGCTCCGGTAATTAGAGTAGATGATGTAGTTTCTTGGAAAAGTAGGGGTGTTGATAACGTAAATAAAGAGCTTGGCAATAAATTTAACGAACTCAAATTACAATATCAAAAGTTGATGGAAGAATACGAATGGAACGAGTTAGTCTATAGTGCTAAGTTCTCCTTTGAGCCCGTTATTGGTGAAATCTATCATTTATATCGCGATGGGGAAGGAGTCAACTTCTTGTCATTGATAAGCCCACAAGAATGGAATAAAGAACATATCGGTACATTTAGATTGAATAGTAATAAGAAATGGATTTTATTAAATGGTGATAATGCTGGGGTTTATTAAATCCTAAAAATAAAATAGACCTAACTTGCTGTAAAGTCTTTTTAAAAAGCTCCGCTTATTATAAAATTTAGCGAAATTACATTTAATAATCACTTAAGTTAATCCCTATCAAAATTGAAAACGGTTAATTCTTCTTCAACATTCTAGCTATACTATCATAATAATCTTGAGAAAGGACTTCAGTCCAAGTTGTAGGTTGAGAACCACCGTATAATGCCAAATAAGTAACATCATTTTCTTTAGTTGATGAATGCCAATGCTCAATATCCTTATCACAGATAATTACATCTCCAACCTTAAGAATTATAGCCTCTTTACCTCTTTCTTGATAATACCCTTCTCCTTCAACAATAATGATAACTTGCGATGTTGCATGTTTATGCCAGTCTAATGTCGAATTCGCTTTAAAAGAAGCTTTGGTAATATTATAATTAAGATCCCCATCTGCGCGCAGTAGACTGTTTAACCATGCTTCACCTATGTAATGTGTATTTGGAGCTTTCATCCCTGCCACTTTATATGAGGCTATCTTGTATTCTGAATTTTGAGTAAATCCTAAAAAAGGGATAATTATTAGTATTAAAATTATAATTTTTTTCATAGACTAATTTTTAGAATTTAAATGTAAAAAAAAAGTTGCATTATAAAGGTATAATCTCTTTATAATTATAAGTTGCGCTACTCTACATAACGAAGTCTAAACAAATACATAAGTTATAAAAACAAAAAAGACCTTACATTGCTGTAAAGTCTTTTTAAAAAGCTCCCTCTCTTGGGCTCGAACCAAGGACCCTCTGATTAACAGTCAGATGCTCTAACCAACTGAGCTAAGAAGGAAACTGTATATTTTTATTCTAATACTGAATGAACGTTTTTGTGTGCTTAGTAGTGCCGTTTGTTTCACTTGTAAAGCGGTGCAAAGATAGGGGTAAATTTCATTTCTGCAAGCAAAAATTAATTTTTTTTTACTTTTTTTTACTTCCCTATAATTGACTTGTAAATGTCATTCCCATTAGCAAATAATAGTAGTGTTATAAGTAATACAAAACCAACCATTTGAGCATTCTCTAAAAATTTATCAGATGGTTTTTTACCTGAAATTATTTCATATAATAAAAACATGACATGACCTCCATCTAGTGCTGGAATAGGCAATAAGTTCATTACACCCAACATAATTGATAATAAAGCGGTGATTCTCCAAAAAACTTCCCAGCTCCATGTACTTGGAAAAATGTCAAATATGGCTTTAAAACCACCTACTTGTTTGTAAGCACCTGTACTTGGACTAAAAATCATTTTTAGTTGTTTTCCGTATCCTACTAATTGGTCTTTCCCTTTGGTGATTCCCACAGGAATTGCTTCAATTAAACCATATTCTTTTGTGCTTACCTTGTAATATCCTAGTTTTTCTAAAGATTCCATGCTTATTCCGCCTGCATTCACTCCTAGTTTTCCATCTTTAGATACTATTAGAGTAATGTTTTCTTCTTTTTGATTACGAAGTATAGTTGCAGGAATGGTTTTTCCTTTACTATTTGCTAAAATCACTTTAGCTTCATCAAAATATTTTGTTGGTTGTCCGTTTAAAGAAGTAATAATGTCTTTAGCTTGTAAATAAGTGTTTGGAGATTCTTCGCTAACAGCACCGATGGCAAATGGCATACGAATAGCAATTAGGGAACCTTTTTCATACTTTGATAATTGATCTACAAAATCAATTGGCATTTTTATTTCTTGTTGAATTCCGTTTCTTTCAATCATCACTTTTTTAGCCATGATGATTTTCATGTTGATATCGTTATCAAATTTTGCAATAGTGACACCATCTGCAGCCAATATTTTATCACCTGTTTTAAATCCTGCTTTTATCATCACAGGATTTTCGATAAGCATACCGTCTTTGAAATCCGTATTGGCTACAAATGTATCGCCATAAGCAAATGCCATCCCGATATAAATGATGAAAGCCAAAATGAAATTAACAGTCACACCACCTAACATGATAATCAAACGTTGGTAAGCAGGCTTAGAACGAAATTCCCAAGGTTGCGGAGGCAAAGCCATTTGCTCTTTGTCCATACTCTCGTCAATCATTCCTGAAATTTTTACATATCCACCTAGAGGCAACCAACCGATACCATATTCAGTCTCTCCAATTTTCTTTTTTATAAGGGAGTATTTTACGTCAAAAAACAAATAGAATTTTTCGACTCTGGTTTTAAATAACTTAGCAGGAATAAAATGTCCTAATTCGTGAAGTATAATAAGTAATGATAAACTCAATAAAAATTGAGAAAGCTTGATAAATAGATCCATTTTTAAATTTTAATTCTTTTTATAACTCACAAAAGTAAGGTTTTCTATTTGTTTAATTTGCAATAATTGTTCCATACCCTTTTAAATGTTTGTTAATTATTGGAATTTGAATTTTTCCTTAAGGTTATGTCCCTTAACTTTACTTTTCAATAACGGTTTTTCCGTTGTCCTCATTTATAATACATTAAAAATATAAAGTATGTCATCTAAATTATTTTCACCACTTCTAATAAAAAATATTACCCTAAAAAATAGAATTGCGATTTCACCCATGTGTCAATATTCGGCTATAGATGGTTTTGCCAATGATTGGCATTTGGTACATCTAGGGAGCCGCGCATCGGGTGGGGCTGGATTAGTCATCCAAGAAGCGACAGCCGTTTCCCCCGAAGGAAGAATTTCTCCTGGCGATCTTGGAATTTGGAATGACGAACAAATAGAGAAATACATTCAAATCAATCAATTTATCGAAAGTCAAAATGCAGTTTCTGGAATCCAACTCGCACATGCTGGAAGGAAAGCGAGTGTTTCGGCTCCTTGGGAAGGCAATAAAAAATTAGACGCCACTCAAGGGGGATGGCAAACCGTAGCGCCATCAGCCATTGGATACCATGAAAATGAAGCAAGTCCTGTGGCTTTGGACGTAAACGGAATTCAAAAAGTACTTTCTGATTTTAAATCAGCTACTAAAAGATCCGTGCAAGCCGGTTTTAAAGTGATGGAAATTCATGCTGCTCATGGGTATTTGTTACACCAGTTTCTTTCGCCTTTGTCGAATCTAAGAACGGATGAATATGGAGGAAGTTTTGAAAATAGAATTCGGTTTACGCTTGAAGTAGTAGGTGCCGTACAAATGGAATGGCCAAAAGATTTGCCTTTGTTCGTTCGAATCTCAGCTACCGATTGGGCAGATGGAGGGTGGAATGCGGAGGAATCAGTACAACTTTCGAAAAGACTAAAAGAAAAAGGAGTGGATTTAATTGATGTCTCTTCTGGAGGCGCGGTTTCGCACCAACAAATTCCAATAGGACCTAATTACCAAGTTCCTTTTGCAGAAAGAATTAAAAAAGAAACAGGTATTATGACTGGCGCCGTGGGTTTAATTACCGAAGCGCACCAAGCCGAAGAAATTGTTGCTTCTGGAAAAGCTGATTTGGTTTTATTTGCTAGAGAATCATTAAGAGACCCCAATTTAGGATTGACATTTGCTCATGATTTACAAGTAGAAACCGTTTGGCCAAAACAATACGAACGCGCTAAACAATAAAGTTTTTAAAATATATAAATCATATCAGTTTTTTTCTAAAAAGTAGAAGATTTCAACCATATAAGGTATTTAAGGTCATGTAAGTTTTGTTTATTTATATGTTTAATTTTTTTTAAGGTGCTAGAATTTTATCCCGCAGAGCTGACGGATTGAACCGGTTTATTGAATTTAGAACAGTGCAAAAAGAAAATCTGCGCTAATCTGTGGAATCTGTGGTAAAAAAAATAGGACCGCAGATTAAAAGGATTCTCACAGATTTTTTATGATAGAACAAAGTAAAATGATATGCAATAATCACTGTTCCATAAGGCAATACTGAGTAGACGCATCACATTTCTTAAATGAATTATATGGTTAAATTTTTTTAACATATAAGTCATATAAGTTTTTTTCTAAAAAGTAGAAGCTTTAAACCATATAAGGTATTTAAGGTCATATAAGTTTTATGTTTGTTTATTTATATGTTTAATTTTTTTTAAGGTGCTAGAATTTTAGCCCGCAGAGCTGACGGATTGAACTGGTTTATTGAATTTAGAACAGTGCAAAAAGAAAATCTGCGCTAATCAGTGGAATCTGTGGTAAAAAAAATAGAACCGCAGATTAAAAAGATTCTCACAGATTTTTTATGATAGAACAAAGTAAAATGATATGCGATAATCCGCGTTCCATAAGGGAATACTGAGTAGACGCATCACATTTCTTAAATGAATTATATGGTTAAATTTTTTTAACATATAAGTCATTAAAGTTTTTTTCTAAAAAGTAGAGATTTCAACCATATAAGGTATTTAAGGTCATGTAAGTTTTGTTTATTTATATGTTTAATTTTTTTTAAGGTGCTAGAATTTTATCCCGCAGAGCTGACGGATTGTACCGATTTATTGAATTTAGAACAGTGCAAAAAGAAAATCTGCGCTAATCTGTGGAATCTGTGGTAAAAAAATAGGACCGCAGATTAAAAGGATTCTCACAGATTTTTTATGATAGAATAAAGTAAAATGATATGCGATAATCCCTGTTCCATAAGGCAATACTGAGTAGACGCATCACATTTCTTAAATGAATTATATGGTTAAATTTTTTAACATATAAGTCATATAAGTTTTTTTCGAAGAGGTTTTTTTTGAACTATATAAGGCACATAAGTTTTTTTCTAAAAAGTAGAAGCTTTGAACCATATAAGGTATTTAAGGTCATGTAAGTTTTGTTTATTTATATGTTTAATTTTTTTTAAGGTGCTAGAATTTTAGCCCGCAGAGCTGACGGATTGAACCGGTTTGTACCGATTTATTAAATTTTGAACAGTGCAAAAAGAAAATCTGTGCTAATCTGTGGAATCTGTGGTAAAAAAATAGGACCGCAGATTAAAAGGATTCTCACAGATTTTTTATGATAGAATAAAGTAAAATGATATGCGATAATCCGCGTTCCATCAGAAACAGAGTACTTGAATACATTTCTTAAATGCCCTTATATGCCTTATCTAGTTTAAATATAAAAGGTGTTACTATTAAAAAGTTTAAATTCGTGTTTTATAAAATAATACTATGCAAAAAATAAAAACCGCTTTACTTTCCTACGGAATGTCTGGAAAAGTATTCCATGCCCCATTTATAGAATTTCATCCCGGATTTGAATTGATGGGTTCTTGGGAAAGAAGTAAAAAATTAATTCAACTGGATTATCCTGAGGTAAAAAGTTATCCTACGCTAGAAGCAATTTTAGAGGATGATATTGATTTAGTTGTAGTAAATACTCCCGTTGGGACCCATTTTGAATATGCCAAAAAAGTGTTGTTAGCAGGTAAACATGCGATTGTCGAAAAAGCTTTTACGACAACTGTTGCCGAAGCGCAGGAGCTAGCAGCTTTAGCCAAAGAAAAAGGAGTGAAATTGGCCGTTTTTCAAAACCGCCGTTGGGATAGTGATTTAAAAACGGTTCGTCAAGTGTTGTTAGACGGAAGCTTGGGTGATATTGTGGAAGCCGAATTCCATTTTGACCGCTACAATCCTAAGCTGAGTCCAAAACAACATAAAGAGACAGCCAATTCTGGCGCAGGGATTTTAAAAGATTTAGGTCCGCATCTTATCGATCAAGCCCTTTATTTATTTGGTTTTCCTACTGCTGTTATGGGGGATATTCGTATCACTAGAGACAATTCATTAGTGGATGATTGGATCGATATTACCTTGTATTACGATACTTTACGCGTCCGATTAAAAGCCAGTTTTTTTGTTCGAGAAGCTATTCCAGCCTATCAAATTCAGGGTAAAAAAGGTTCCTTTTTAAAACCGAGAGGCGATATACAAGAGAATGATTTAAAAATTGGAAAAAAACCAAACTTAGCGAGTTGGGGAACAGAATCAATCGATAATGAAGGTCTGTTGCATACTGAAATAGAAGGAAAAATAATCCATGGAAAAATCCCAACATTGCAAGGGAATTATTATAGTTTTTTTGATGATGTTTATCATTCCATTGTGAACAATACGATAGAACCAGTTACGGCGCAAGACGGCGTTCATGTGATGCAAATTATTGAGGCAGCCATTCAAAGTAGTGCTCAGAAAAAAATAATCGAATTATAGTTAAGATTTCTATTTTAAAGTAATAACCATTGAGAGATTAAGTTTATCCATTAATCTCTTAATGGTTTGTAAATCAGTTATTTTAACTTGTTTTTTATAAATAAAATATACTTTACAAGTGATATTTTATTTTTTTATAAACAATAACGTTGTATTTAAAAGTACCGGTGTAGTTTAGACACAATGAATCAATGCTTTTTGTATTTTTGTCCATTAATTATAAAAGCCTGTCATTTTGATTGATTTACAATTTATAACGCAGTTTAAAGCCAAAGGGAAATATAAGAAAACGTATCAAAATGCTAAGATTTCTTATCTTAATAGAATACGTTGGGCGGTTTCCTCTTTTTATTTTGGTATGGGATTGTGTTTTGCCACATGGGCAAGCCGAATTCCAGATATTAAAACGGCATTAGATTTAGGATCAGCTGAATTAGGAACTATTTTATTCGCCGTTCCGCTTGGGCAATTACTGATTATGCCTTTTTCGGGTAAATTAGTAACCCGTTTTGGCAGTCATCGCATCTTGATATTTTCTTCCATATTATATGTAATAAGTTTGACTAATCTAGGTTTAGCCACAAATCCTTGGCAATTGTCATTAGGATTATTTGTATTTGGAATCTTTAGTAACCTAACTAATATAGCCGTAAATACACAAGGAGTGTATACCGAAGAGCTTTTTAAAAAAACCATCATGTCTTCTTTTCATGGGATGTGGAGTTTTGCGGGTTTTACAGGCGCTTTAGTTGGTTTAGGAATGTTGGCATTACAACTTACTCCCTATGTTCATTTTTGGATAGTGGGTGTAATCGTGTTTTTGCTGATGGCATTCAATTATAAATTTCTGATAAAAGCCAAGGAAATCCCCAAAACCGAAGAGAAAAAATTATTCACAAAACCGGATTCTGCCCTTATATGGTTAGGAGTCATCGGTTTTTGTTGCATGGCCAGCGAAGGCGTTATGTTTGACTGGAGTGGTGTTTATTTCAAAGATGTCATTCACGCTCCAGGACCATTAGTAATTTTAGGATACACCTCCTTTATGATTATGATGGCTGGCGGACGTTTTTTTGGAGACGGACTCATTCATAAATTTGGCCGAAAACCAGTAATGCAAATCAGCGGATTTTTAATTTCCGGAGGGTTGTTCACAGCCGTATTTTTCCCCTATATTATTCCTGCTACCATTGCATTTATGTTTGTGGGAATTGGAGTTTCAACGATTGTTCCAACACTTTATAGCATTGCAGGAAAAAATCCATCTGTTCCACCAGGCGAAGCTTTAACGATAGTTTCAAGCGTAAGTTTTCTAGGGTTTTTAATTGGACCACCAGTAATTGGCTATATTGCTGAGCTTTCCAGTTTGCGATTTTCGTTCGCATTCATAGGTGTATTTGGAGTGTTAATAGCCTTTATGGTTTCTCGAATTAAGGCCATTCAGTAATTTTTTTAGTAATACCACTTCTCTTTTTCACAATAGTATTTAGCCCCGCTATACACAGTATCTTTATTGCCAAAATGGGGCAATAAAGGATACTTGTTGCTATCGGGATTATTTTACAACTTTTTGTGAAATTCACCTCATAAACTTCCGGGGTTATTTTTTTTATTGGAAACGAACAACTTAATAGTATTTTGATTACATTTAAAAAATATTATTATACAATACAGTCTGTTAGGTTTCTCAATACCACTATTTTATAGTTTTTAAAATTCCCAAAAACATTTTTCTATTATTTTGATTTACGAATCCCGTTCGGGATGCTTTGCTGTACAGTCAATAAATCAAATTTTATCAAAAACAACATTTTCCAAAATCTAATAGGGAAAGAAGTGGGCTATATAACACAAATGTATTTATGAAAAATGTTCTCCTGATTCTTTTTTCTATTTTTCCACTAGGACTTGCTTTTGCACAAAATCAAACCGGTATTTCAGGAAGAGTGATCGATTCCAAAACCCAGAAACCGCTAGCCTATGTTGTCGTTTCTGTTCAAAACACGAATCTAATGCAACTCACCACATTTGACGGGGAGTTTGTTTTCGAGTCCGTTGCTAGCGGGGAACAGTTACTTCTTTTTCATAGTCAAGGTTTCAAAGATGCCTTATATCCTGTGACAATTGTAGAAAATCAAATCACAAATCTTGGAGATGTATTTTTAGAAGACGATCAAATTACCGACTTACAAACAAGTGTAATTCGCTTGTATGAAAATGATTTAACCGATGACAACAGCGGTTCCGAAAGTACTTCGGGTTTATTGCAATCCTCCAAAGATGCTTTTCAACAAGCCGCCGCTTTCAATTGGGGACAGGCCCGATTTCGAATACGAGGATTAGACAGCGAGAATGCCACGACCATGATCAATGGTGTTACCATGAACAAACGTTATGATGGTAGACCACAATGGAGCAATTGGGGTGGACTCAATGACGCCACTCGCAATCAGGAATTTTCCGTCGGAACAACACCCTCCGATTATAGTTTTGGTGGAATTCTGGGAACCCAAGAAATCAATACTCGGGCCTCGATTTATAGACCCGGCACCCGAATCACATTTTCAGGGACAAACACGAATTACAGTTGGCGTACCATGGGAACCTACGCTTCTGGAATGGGAAGCAGTGGTTGGGCTTTTGTAGTTTCGGCAGGGAAAAGATTGGCGGAAGAAGGGTATTTCGAAGGAACAACATACGATGCCAACTCTTTTTTTATGAGTGTGGAAAAGAAGTTAAGCGACAAACATTCCTTGAATTTCTTAGGATTTTACACACCCAATACCCGAGGTAAAAATTCCCCAAATACTGCTGAGGTAACGCAATTGACCTCGGAAAAGTACAATTCTTATTGGGGATATCAAGACGGAAAAAAGCGAAATGCAAGAACCAAAACCATCGAAGAACCCATCTTGATGCTCAATCATTTTTTCAAAATAAATGACCATACCAATTTAAATACCAGTGTGATGTATCAATTTGGAAAAATAGGAAATACCAATATTGATTATCAAAGCGCCAATAGTCCAGATCCAACCTATTTTAGAAAATTACCTTCCTATTATTTGTCGCTTTATGCCAAGGATAGTGGAGAATTTTCGGGGGATTTCACACCTGATTATGACAATGCAGAGAAAAGCAGGATTGAATTTTTAGCCAACCCACAAATCGATTGGGACGCCATGTACCGAGCCAATCAAAAACCAATTCTAGATGCAAACGGAACTATAACAGGTTATGAAGCCGCACAAAGTCACTACGTTTTATACGAAGATAGAACCAATGACAAAACGATGACAGTGAACACCAATTTCAATACCCAACTCAATGAAAACTTGATTATGAATGCAGGAGGTTCATTCAGTAATTTAAAATCACATAATTATCAAAAGGTTTTGGATTTGTTAGGCGGGAATTATTTTGAAGATATTGACGGTTTTTATGATGGGAATCAAGCGCAATCGGATTTAAATAATCCCAATAGGCAAGTGGTGGTAGGAGAGGAGTACGGGTACAATTATAATTATGTGGCCAATACACTAGATGCCTTTACTCAATTTAAGTTCAATTACAGTAAGGTCGATTTCTATTTGGCACAATCTTTTTCTAGTACTAATTATCAAAGAGAAGGGCTCTATAAAAACGGAATTTATGAAACGATATCTTTCGGGAAAAGTGAAAAAGTGCAATTTGAAAACTTCGGATTCAAGGGCGGATTAACCTATAAAGTTTCAGGAAAACAAATGCTGACTTTCAATGCAGCTCATTTGACTAAAGCACCTACAATACGCAATACATTCCCTAATTCCCGACTCAATAATTCCATTGTTGATGGCTTGCAAAGTGAAAATATAAACAGTGTGGATGCCAGCTACTTATTCCGTTCTCCTAAAATGAAAGCAAGGATTACAGCGTATTATTCTACAATAAAAGACGCAACGAAAACTTCTTTCTTCTACGCCGAAGGAATTTTTGATAATGGGGCGGGATATACGAACACCAACGCATTCGTGAGTCAGACTTTAACCCATTTAAACAAAAAGAATATGGGTGCCGAGTTCAGTTTTGAGTACCAAATATCGGCTACTTTTAAAACGAGTTTATCTGCTGGGTATGGACACTATATTTATGATAGTAATCCGAATGTGAGTATCAATAATGATGCAGTAGCATCTATAGAGAATACAAATCCATCCTATGATTTTGGTACCGCTTTATTAAAAAATTACAAACAAGCCGGTCTGCCACAACAGGCCTATGCTCTAGGAATTGAATACCGTGATCCTAAATATTGGTGGATTGGTGCCAATGTAAATTATCTAGCAGATACCTATATCGATGTTTCGCCCATTTCTAGAACGAGTCATTTTTATACTAACCCCACAAGTGGATTTCCATTTCCAGAAGCATCAGAAGCACGAGCTGCTGAATTATTAAAACAAGAAAAGTTTGATCCCGTGTTGCTACTCAATTTCACAGGAGGGAAATCGTGGCGCATTCGAGGGAAATATGTAGGACTATTTGTAAGTATCAATAATGCCTTAGACACTAAATACAAAACGGGTGGATATGAACAAGCTAGAAATGCAAATTTTAGACAACTCAATCAAGATGTTTCCAGTGGAACTCCTTCTTTTGGCAACAAATATTTTTATGGTTATGGAAGGACTTATTTCGTAAACCTTAGTTTCAATTTATAAATCATTCATTATGAAAACTATATATTATACAATTATTTCTTTGCTAGTTTTAGTTATCTTCTTTTCCTCTTGTATTAGTGATGAAGTTACTGTTCCTAAACTCACCTGCAATCAACCTGATTTGATCGTGAATAAAACGGTTGCCGAAGTGCATAGTACTGCAGCTGCTATTGTTTCGCAATATTTGTACGATGATGTCATTGAAGCCTACGTCGTTTCTACAGATGAATTTGGAAATTTTTTCAAGACGATATCCTTTCAAACATTGGCTACAGCCACAAGTCCAGCCATTGGATTTAGTGTTCCAATAGACGTTACAAATGCCTATGTTGATTTTAGATTAGGGAATAAAGTATATGTAAAATTAAAAAATCAATATACCGATATCAATTATGGGAGTTTACGAATTGGAGGAATTTATGTCAATACGTACAACGAAGGCGCAGTGGGGCGACTTTCTCAAACCGATTATAAAAATGTATTGCATGCTTCATGCACGACTTTAACAGAGGATCAATTGGTACGATCGATTTCAATTGCCGATTTGCTGCAGGATTCTAACTTGAATACGCTAGTTGAACTGTCAGATGTTCAGTTTACGGAGGCGGCAATAGGGCGTCATTATTTTGAAGAAGCAAACAATATTGGTGGGGCGACTAATTGGAGTTTAGTAGACAAACAAGGAAATCAAGTCATTTTTAGAACCAGTAGTTATGCTGATTTTGCGGGTAAACTAGTGCCTGATGGAAGCGGAAAAGTAAGAGGGGTATTGACTAAATTTGGATCCGATTATCAATTAATAGCTCGCTCAGAAAAGGATGTAGTAATGACAGGAATAAGAAAGGCTCCATTCTTTGCTGAGGATTTTAAAAATGTGGTGGACAAATCCAATTTAAGTTTGCCGGGTTGGGCTAATATTGTACAAAGTGGCACCCTTTTTTGGAAAGGAACTGTCTATTCGGGTAACGGTTATGCTGAGTTTAATATTTCTGGCACAAAAGTAAACTCTAATATTGCGTGGTTGATTTCACCAAAAATTGATATGGATATGCATACGAATGAGGTACTCACTTTTAGAACCGCCCAGCATCATCTCGATGTAGATTCTCCTTTGAATACTTTAGAAGTATATGTTTCTACTAATTTTGATGGACTGAATGTAAAAACGGCTACTTGGATTCCTGTTTCGGTGATTTTACCCAAACAAGCCACGCCTTGGTATCAGTTTGTAGGAAGTGGTGGAGTTGATTTATCATCTTATAAAGGAAAAATCAATATTGCATTTAAATATATTGGATCAGGAAAAAATCTAGCTTTGGATGGTGCTTTTCAGGTTGATGATGTTCAGATTTATGGAGACAAATAATTTTTATAAAAGGCAATTGTTGAATTGACTATATTTGCCATTATAAAAATAATTTTACCATGAAATACACTTTTATTGCATTAATTTTCACTCTTTTTATTTCTTGTAAACAAGACGATGCTGAAGTAGTAGCACCAACAGAAACAATTGATTATGTTGCTAAAAACGACCAAGAAATTGTAGACTACATTGCCAAAAACAAATTGACAGCTACCAAAACAGATACAGGTTTGTATTATGTCATTAATGAGCCAGGAACAGGTATCAAACCTACAGCGTCTTCTAATGTAACAGTAGCTTACAAAGGATACTTTACAAACGGAACTGTTTTTGATCAAAGTGATGCCTCAGGAATTTCATTTGGTTTGAATCAAGTAATAAAAGGATGGACAGAAGGAATTCCTTATTTTAAAGAGGGAGGAAGCGGTGTACTTTTGGTTCCAGCTCAATTAGGTTATGGAAACAATACGACTGGGCCAATTCCAGGAGGTTCTGTTATTCTTTTTGATGTTAAATTGATCAAAGTAAATTAGATTAAAAATTCTAAATATTAAAAAAGGCTGTCCGATTTGGACAGCCTTTTTGCTTTTTATTAATTCTATCTATTTTTTCAATTGATAAATAACGGCTTCATAAGGTCTTAATTCTCCTGACTTAGAAGCTTTGCCGTAATTGTCAATTAATACTTTTCCTTTTTTACTGATTAGATCTGTATTTGCTTCAGCATTTTTGGAAGAAAAATTCAACAAGACCAAAACCTTTTCCCCGTCCAATTCTCTAGTGTACGCATAAACATCTGGATTTTCTTTGTCTAATAAAGTATATTTACCATAAACCAAAATAGGATTTGTTTTACGCAAATGTGTCATTTGTCTAAAGTAATTTAAAACCGAATTGGGGTCTTTTTCTTGTGCTTCAGCATTTAGACTAACGTGATTGTCATTTACTTTTAACCATGGCGTTCCAGTTGTAAATCCTCCGTTTTCTGAATTATTCCATTGAAAAGGAGTTCGTCCGTTATCTCTGGCTCCTCCCGTTTTTTGGTTTTCTATGAATTGATTTAAATCGCCTCCCGTTAATTTTAAATGCTCGTATTCAGCTAATGTTTCTATATCGCGGTAGTCTTCAATTTTATCAAATTTAGCATTGGTCATCCCAATTTCATCTCCGTTATAGTAGTACGGAGTTCCTCGCATGGAAAGCAAGAAGGTGGTTAGTAATTTAGAAGAAACTGCTCTAAATTCAGGCGCATCATTTCCCCAACGCGAAGTCATTCTTGGCTGATCGTGATTTCCTAAATAAATAGTTCCCCATCCTTTATTTTCATACACTTTGTCCCAATCCGAATAGATTTTTTTGAAATCAACTAGAGAATAGGGCCCCATTTTTTTGAAATAACCAGGTTCATAACCCAAGTTGGTTCCCTCAAAATGATAGCCCATATTAAGTTCTTTACGGTCTTCATCAACAAAATTTAAAGCTGTTGAAGTTAGCATTCCTGCACCTTCAGCTAATGACATACAATCGTATTTACTCAATACTTCGCGATTCATTTCTTGAAGGTATTCATGCAAATGTGGTCCGCTTGCCAAATAGACATCCCAACGGCCGTGGTAGTTTTTGTTTAACTCTTCTTGAGAGATTTCTGGAAAAGCAGTGTCTTTTGAGATAAAAGGAATCACATCCATTCTAAAACCGTCAATTCCTTTTTGGAACCACCAATTCATCATGCTATAAATCTCCTGACGTAATTTTGGATTTTCCCAATTCAAATCGGGTTGTTTGTAGTTGAAATAATGCAGGTAATATGCATTCGTTTGTTCGTCATAACGCCATCCGCTTCCATCGGCTTCAAATGAGCCTGGGCGAAAAGCAGGTTTCCCTTTTTCGGCTGGCCACCAGTGGTAATAATCTCTATAGGGATTATCTCTTGATTTTCTACTTTCTTGAAACCATTTGTGTTGGTCACTACTGTGATTTACCACTAAATCCATCACTAATTTCAATCCTCTTTCATGCATTCCTTTTAGTAAAGCATCAAAATCTTCCATCGTACCAAACTCTTTCATTATAGCTTGGTAATCGGATATATCATACCCATTATCCGCATTTGGAGATCCGTATATGGGATTTAACCAAACTACATCAATACCTAGACTTTTGATGTAATCTAATTTTTGAATGATTCCCTTCAAATCACCCACGCCATCTCCATCACTGTCTTTGAAACTGCGTGGATAGATCTGGTAAACTACTGCTTCTTTCCACCATTTACGGTCATTAGCTGATTTATTTTCTTGTGCCATAGTTTTGTTGGTTACTAACAATACACAGCAAAGTACAAAAAGGACAACGAATTTTGAATAGACTGATTTCATTTTTTGGTTATTTAGTTCTTTTTTATTAAGTTGATATAAAAAGTTGATTTAGAAAGTGTTATTAATAAAAAAGGCTGACCAATTGGACAGCCTTTTTGTATTTGTAGTAATCAATTATTATTTGATTTCAATAAGGCTAATCGCATAACCTCCACCTGGAGCAGATAACTGTGCTAATTTTGATTTGCTAGTTACCGTCATTTTACGAATCGTATACGCTTGAGGATTTGTTTTATAATGAGCGTCTTTTGCATCAGCATAAATGGTAGCAATATATTTTTTTCCTTTTTCTAAGAAGTCAAATTTTATGTTTGAAGTACGTGGCGTTTCTCCATTTACATTCCCTACAAACCAGTTATTGGTTCCCTTTGCTTTTCGAGCAACGGTAATGTATTGTCCCGGCTCTGCTTCTAAATAGTCGCTTACCGTCCAATCGATAGCTACGTCTTTAATGAATTGAAATGCATCAGCAAAACGATTGTAGTTCTCCGGTAAATCAGCTGCCATTTGTAACGGACTGTACATGGTTACATACAAAGCCAATTGGTTAGCAAGAGTACTGTTTACATGCGAATGATTGTCAGGGTTTAATTTTGATAAATCCATTTCAAATATTCCCGGAGTATAATCCATTGGTCCACCTATTAAACGAGTAAATGGCAATACTGTTACGTGGTTTGGTTTAGACCCACCAAAAGATTGGTATTCAGTTCCTCTTGCTGCTTCGTTACCAATTAAGTTGGGATACGTTCTGCAAATTCCAGTAGGACGAACCGCTTCGTGAGCATTCACCATAATTTTATATTTGGCCGCTTTTTCGATGGCATATTGATAATGGTTCACCGTCCATTGGTCGTAATGATTTTCTCCTTTTGGTAAAATATCACCTACATAACCACTTTTTACAGCATCATATCCGTTGTCTTTCATAAACTGATATGCCTGATCCATATGACGCTCGTAGTTACGAACAGATCCGGAAGTTTCATGATGCATAATCATTTTTACCCCTTTTGCTTTTGCGTAAGCGTGAATTCCTTTGACATCAAAATCTGGATAAGGCGTTACAAAGTCAAAAACGTAATCTTTGGCATGACCAAACCAATCTTCCCAACCGATATTCCATCCTTCCACTAAAACACCGCCAAAACCATTTGCAGCAGCAAAATCAATGTATTTTTTCACATTAGTAGTAGTCGCTCCATGAGTTCCATTTGGTTTTGCTTTTGAGTAATCTGTAATCCCTAATTGCACTGATGGAAATTCATTAGTGTAAGACCAAGAACTTTTTCCAGTAATCATTTCCCACCAAACTCCAACATATTTAACTGGTTTGATCCATGAAGTATCTTCAATTTTACAAGGATCATTCAAGTTCAAAGTCATTTTTGAAGCTAGAATATCTCGAGCATCGTCACTCACGATTATCGTACGCCAAGGCGAAGTTTGTGGTGCTTGCATGTTTCCTTTATCACCATTGGCGCTAGGAGTCAACCACGATTCAAAGACCATGTTTTTATCATCTAGATTCAAGTGCATGCAAGAATAGTTGATTAATGCTGCTTCGTGTAAATTGATGTAGATTCCATCATTCGTTTTCAACATCAATGAAGTTTGAACTCCTGTTGGAGAAAATGATGTTTGTGAAACGTTGTCTGTTTTTGCTTTTTCGGTTAACCCTCTAATTTCTGATAATTTTGAGGTAGTATAATCGTATTCTTGTGTGTCATAATCACCTGGAATCCAAAAAGCAGTATGATCGCCTGTCATAGCAAACTGGGTTCTTTCTTCCTTGATTATAAAATAAGTCAGGTTTTTTTGAGCAGGGAATTCATAACGAAAACCCAACCCATCGTCAAACAAACGGAAACGAATTACGATTTGTCTGTCAGTTCCGTTTTGATTTAAGGTAACAGCCAATTCGTTATAATGATTGCGAATTTGATCTTCTTCACCCCAAACTGGTTTCCAAGTTTCATCAAAAGTACTTATTTGTGTATCGATTGTCGTGAAATCATTTAGTAACGATTTTTTGTCATTTTTTAATTCCAGACCTAGTTTACTTGGTTTTATAACTACTTTTCCTTTGTAGTTCAAACTGTAACTTGGAGTACCATCACTAAGCAATGAAAACTCCATTTGGAATTTTTGATTGGGTGATTTTAATTGTTGTGCCGAAACGTTGCTGAAAAATGCTAACGTGAAAAGTAGCGAAAAAAGAGAATGCTTCATTTTATTTAATATAAATTACTAGTTAATTTTTGGTTTTTAATTTGTTCGAAATTTGAAAGTGCTTTTATAGGACTTCCTTCTAAATCTAAAAGCGTGAATATTATTTTCTCAAATACAGTTTTCCGCAAACGATTTATTTAAAAGGCAACACTATACTATTTGTCTTTTAAATTTCTGAAAAGTAAAATTAAGCTCTTTATACTCGTTAGATTTTTTCGATTTTAAAAAAGTAGATTAAAAAGCAAAAATAAAATCATAAATATTATTATATCAGACACTTATAAAAAATAAAGAATCTAAAAAAGTGGTGACTTTAGAACATAAAAAAGTCATTTAAGCTTGATTTATACAGAAACAGACTTTCAAAAAAGAATTTTATGATTTTATATTTGTGCCAATTTGCATTACTTTGGTTTCAAATTCCTCACGAGGACCTGCCGCTTTATTTTTAAGTTGGGAACGATAATTATAAATTGTGGATACCGAATAACGTAAAAAAACAGCAATTTTGGCACTGTCTTTTATTCCCAATCGGATCAAGGCGAAGATTCTTAATTCGGTATTTAATAATTCCCCGTCTTTCAATTGTGTTGCTTCATCATCAATTAGCAAAGCCGAAAATTCTTTGATAAAATTGGGAAAAAGCTGTAAAAAGGTCTGGTCAAAATTAGTATAAAACGTAGCGAGTTCGTTTTCAATAAAATCTTTTGACTTCACGGCACTTACTAAATCGTTCATTTTCCCCGTGGTTGCCATCAAGTTCAATTTACGGCGGTACCCTTCTAGTTTGCCTATATAGTCCGAACATTGATCCATATAACGACCAATGTAAATTTCTTTTACCAAATTGGTTTCAGAAAGGGCGTTATTGGTTTCGTTCAATTTCTCATTAAAAACGGATAATTCTTTATTCAATTCCGAAAGTTGATTGTTAGCCAAACTGATTTCCTGTTTGGCAGTAGACAATCGTTTCATTTGTTTGAAAAGAAGGAACAAAGCCGTCATTAAAAATAGAGAGAGAATACTGGCACTTATTAAAAACAGGATTAACTGGAAACGGTTGGTTTCATTTTGCTTTTGATACGCTTCATTAATAATGGGCATCATCTTAGAAATCTCGTAGGTTCTCAAACGCGCATTACAAAAAACAGCATCTTCCAAGGAACGCTTCATGTATTTATAAGAGCGGTCAATATCGCCTTCTTCGTATAATAAAAAAGCTAAGGAACGTAGCGAAATATATTCTTTTTTGGCCAACTGCAAGTCGGAAATTGCCGAGATAGCCAACCATTTTTTTTCTTGTTCAGTCTCTTTTTTTCCATGGTAGGATTGTGAAATGAGATACGCCACAACAGCTTGCTCAGGATTATCTTTCGCAATTTCTGGAAAATGCTTCAGCAATAAGGTTAAGGTTTGATCGAATTTTTGGTGTTCGATGAGTTTGCTGGCTTGGTCAATAAATTTTAAACTGGATTGAGATGGGTAGGACAGCATGGTGGAATCTCTATACCTCTGTGTTAATACATCATATTTCTTTTTTTCCTGAGGCGATGCCGCATAATCTGACATAGAGCCATAAATAGTAGTACTAACACGGTAAAAATCACTTTTAAGATTGACTAGGGATTTGAGGTCAATTTTATGGAGAACATCTGTGGCTTCCTTGTACATACCTAAGGTTCCCATGATGGAAGCTAAGTTTAAGTTAGCCGAATTAATTTTGGGTATATCTTTTAGCGTACTAGCTATTTGAAAATTTTTTCTAGCATATGCTAGGGCTGAATCCGACTGATAGAGTTTGTATTCTTCGAATAATTTTTGACCAATTTCATATTTTTGAAGATTGGTTGAAGTGTATTCTAACAACTCTTTCAGCTTGTTTATTTTTTCTTCTTTTTTATCCGAATACTGTTGGTAATTGTCTACAGTTTTATCCAACTCACCCAATAAAGAATCAAAATTATTTTGACCAATAAGGAGTACAGGAAAGAGTAAAACAATAAACAATGTCAAAAACCGACTCATTCAATTGGGATTTAATTTGTGTAAAAATAAATAAAATAAGTTAGTAGGTGTTTTTTAAACATATAAGTCATATAAGTTTTTGAGGTTTAAGTTTTTTTTGAACCATATAAGTTATTTAAGGTCATATAAGTTTTAGGAAAATAATTAAATATGCGTTCTGCGTGCCAATAGACACAGAGCATGTGCAGTACATATCTTTAATGAGCTTATATGCCTTATTTGGTTTAAATTTTTTATTGTGTAAGGATTTGAGCCCACAGATCTAGCAGATTAAAATGATTTTCACGCCTTTTACTTATAAAGAACATATAAATTTAATAAGTCCCTCACAAATGATTAAATTTGTAGCTTATTCAAAAATATGTTAGAAAAAGAAGTATTAAATTTCGAAAAAACAGCCATTGTTGGTATTGTAACTCAAAATCAAAGTGAAGAGAAGCTCAATGAATATCTTGACGAATTAGAGTTTTTAACATTTACCGCAGGCGGACAGGTAGTAAAACGTTTTTCTCAAAAAATGGAACGCCCTAATCCCAAAACTTTTATGGGTACAGGGAAGATCGAAGAGATTCATTCGTATGTAAAGGAGAATGATATTTCGACCTTGATTTTTGATGATGAGTTAACGCCTTCACAACAAAAAAATATTTCAAAAATAATTACCGAATGTAAAATTCTCGATAGAACACACCTTATTCTAGACATATTTGCACAACGTGCCGAAACTTCGTATGCGCGAACACAGGTAGAATTAGCACAATGCATCTATATGTTACCAAGATTATCCGGACTTTGGACACACTTGGAACGTCAAAAAGGGGGAATTGGAATGCGTGGACCTGGAGAAACTGAGATTGAAACTGACCGACGTATTGTACGTGATAGAATCGCCTTATTGAAAGATAAAATCAAGGCCATTGACAAACAAATGGGAACGCAACGAGGCAATCGTGGTTCTATGGTGCGTGTCGCTTTGGTGGGATATACTAATGTTGGGAAATCCACCTTGATGAATGCCGTAGGGAAAAGCGATGTTTTTGTCGAAAACAAATTGTTTGCAACTCTAGACACAACTGTTCGTAAAGTGGTGATTAAAAACCTGCCTTTCCTATTGTCAGACACTGTGGGATTCATACGTAAATTGCCTACTATGCTAGTTGATTCCTTCAAAAGTACGCTGGATGAGGTTCGTGAAGCCGATTTGTTGTTGCACGTAGTTGATATTTCACATCCAGAGTTCGAAGATCATATTGCCTCCGTAAATCAGACGCTGTTAGACCTTAAGGCCAATGACAAACCTGTAATTATGGTTTTCAATAAAATAGATGCTTACAAACATTTGACCATTGATGAAGATGATTTAATGACCGAAAAAACGCCAAGACATTACACGCTCGAAGAGTGGAAATCGACTTGGATGAGTCGAGTAGGAGAGGAGAATGCGTTGTTCATCTCGGCAACTAACAAAGAGAATTTCGAAGAGTTTAGAGAACGTGTTTACGAAGCTGTGAGACACATTCATATCACGCGTTTCCCATACAATAAGTTTTTATATCCAGATTACAAAGACGCGATAGAAAAAGAAGAAAAAGAAGAGGAAGAAACCGAATAATTTCCTCCAAAACAGAATAACAACAATCCCTTTTGAATTTTCATTAGGGATTTTTTTTGGGCATGCCCCAGCTTCCAGTCCGTTGCAGCAGCGTCAGGCTATACGTTACAAACAAAGTTCACTGAACACCTATAAAAAATATATACTAAGTGAAGTAATCTTTTATTTCGTTGCACTACATAAAAGGATTTCCAGTACCATCCCTCATGCGAGACTTTGGGATTCATTGCTAATTTATTTTGCAAATGAATTATTGTGAAGTTTGTTAGTGATTATAGACTTATTTTAAATAACATAGACAATACAAAAAAAAGTTAAATACATATAAAAGGGATATTTTTTTATTAATATTGTATAAATAATACATATATGTCAACTGAGAAGATTTTTTTTAAACCTAAATTAGAAGGTCATCGATTTGATGATCATACTCTTCCTTTGAATATGTTAGAAGATTTTTCTGCTTTTGAAGAATTAGTTTTTGAGTTAGCCAAAAAAATATATTTAGATAGAAATCCGTCAAGAAAGAGGGTTCCTAAAGGTTTTACAGAAAATGTTTATTTAAAACTTGCAACCATTGAGGAGGGTAGTACAATACCTCATATTTTAATTGCTGCAGTTACAAGCCTATCTACACCAACAATTCCAGTACAAAACACAGACTATTTTAGTTATTTTGAAAATTCTAGAGATAAAGTTTTTGAATTGGTTGAAAATGCTAATTCTGGTAAATCAATAGATATAGATAATAAGTTTTTAAATTATTTTAATAGAATAGGTAAGAATTTAGAAGAAGGAGAAACAATAGATTTTTTAAATGAACCTAATTCTTCCAGAAATATTAAATTTAGTAAAAATACAAGAAGGAAGATATTATTATCACGAAATGAAAAATTAGAATATTCTGAAAAAATCATAGAAAATATACTTATCCCTTCTATTGATAAAAAAAACCAAATTTTTAAAATAGAGATTGATAATAATGTAATTGAATGTCCAATTTCTTTAGATTTTCAAGAAACAATATATACCGCTTTCCAAGAATATGAAAACAAAACACTTATTTCATTAAAAGCAACAGGGGTATTTAATCAAAATAACAAATTGATTCATGTTGAAGATATCGAATCGATGGACATACTTGATCCTTTTGACATAAGCGTTAGACTTAGTGAATTGTCGAATTTAGAAGACAAATGGTATAATGGTATTGATGGTATTGCATTAAATAAAAAACATTTAGAAATTTTCAAGAATTACTTTGAAAGCTTTTTTAACAGTGATTTAGTGTTACCAGCTATCTTTCCAACAATCAATGGGGATATTGTTTTGGAATGGAAAAAAGGCGATAACGAAATTACGTTAGAAGTTAATTTGTTAAATCTTACTTCAACTTTATTTTATTTTGACATGCAAAATGATGATGAAGACTTTGAAGAAACGTTAGAATTGGAATCAGAAATAAAATGGTCAAAATTAAATGATTTAATTAGTAAATATATTAGTTAATGAAAGGAGAAACTTTATTGCACCGACAAATTCACCCAAGTTGGGTACAAAATGATAGTATATCTTCTCAAGCGTTTTTGAGTGAAAACAACATTGCATCTCTATCTTTCACACCATCAGAAAAAGACGAAAATAAATTATCTGTCTATAACGGAGAAAAATTTACTGCTGAACAATCATTTATACATTATACAAGTAACTTTATATCTCAAGGGGTCTTATCAGTTAGTAATGATGAAGTGAATACAATTGGAGATTTAAAAGTTGTAGAAGATAATAATCCATTTAATGGTCATACTACTATTGATTACTCTCTTATAATATCGGCTACTCAAGTCAAGAAAAAAGCAAAAAAAATAAAAAACATTGCTGTTGCAAGAGGTTGGACACATAAAAAATAACCTCATAGCTCTGATTCTCGTTTGCTAGTAGCGCCTACTTACTTTTAGAAACAAATTGACGGATTTGAAACTTGACTCATTAAAAAAAGAAAACTTAACGATTTTAAATTAGTATAATTTATTCCTTCACCAAACCTAATTTCTTAGCTGATTCACTATCAATAGGTTCAAATTGAAAATCGGAATCTTCAAACTTTAAGGTTCCATCAATAAATAGTGGAATATTCATAAAAGTGGTGGCTACTCCGCTTCCCATTTTGAAAGTTTCCCCTCGCTTTAGCAATACAAATGGAGCCCATTTCTTGCTTCCTCCATAAGTTCTATAATCAAATTTTCCTTTGAGAGTATCTCCTTTTTTCTCACCTCGTACTTCCCCTGATTCTTTGCCTACACCACCGTATCGTATTTCTAATTGACCATAAAATTTGTTATCGTATTGCGCTAACTTTAGTAGTGCAGTATCCTTGCCTTTTACAGCCTGATAAAATTTAAAATCATTAGCTTTATCTGATTGGCAACCCATTAAAATTAAAAACGTAACAATTCCTAATATACTTTTCATTCTATTTTGCTTTTAGGATTAAAGATAAATAAAAACGCCCTTTTGAAATTCATCAAAAGGGCGCTTCTTGTATTAATATAACGGATTAGAAACCGTAGTTCACACCTAGTCCAAAAAGTTCTTTTACTTGTACAGCTTGTACTGAGTTGTCATCATAAATGGCTTGTAAAGCAACATTAGCCGAAAGGTATTTGTTGATTCTCATGACCACATTCATTTGGTAATCTACATCTACATTTTGTGGTGCATCTAAATAATTAGAATATAAATTCAACCGATTCTCAATAGATACGTTAGCCATCACGCTAAACTTATAATAAGCAGATATGCTGGCTCCAAATTCAAATCTAGTGTTGTCCCCTTGCAACACTCCGTAAGACGGTCCAAATTCAGTAAAATGATCGTGAACAACTATTAATTTGGCTGCAGCTGGAGCAAAATTCACACTTAAATTATTACTCTTTTTCCATAACATCCCTGGTCCAAACTGGAAATAAGCGGGAGAGAAAAAATGTGAAATTTTCATGTCATTCTTATCTAATCCCGTATCCATTTGAGACTTAAAATTAAAATAAACAGAGTAGTACCATTGTCCAGATGCTTTTTTGCCCCATAATGAGTTGAGTTCTAAGCGGTCGTCTGTTTTGGCTGTTTTGTTATCTCCTTTTATTTTACTTAAACCATAAGCCAAAATAAATTTATTGTCCCAAACAACATCTTCATTTTTATAATTGAAATCGTAGTTTAATCCAAAATTCCCTGCAACATTTGAGGTTCCGCCACCTAGCCATTGTTTGTTATAAGAGGATTGGTTAAAAAGCAAAGAAATATTTCCTTTTTTGGTCCAGTGTTTAACGGTATCTTGTGCTGTTTCCTGTGCATGTACAGAAAGTATAGCCATTAGTAAGACGAATACAAATAGTATCTTTTTCATATTGTGAAAAGGTATTTATAATTATTTTTTAGCTTTAAATAAGGGAACAGCTGAACAAGCTTCTCCATACATAATACTTCGTGCAACAGGTTGTAAAAAGTTTGCAGCAATGATATACGCTCGCATTGGTACCGGTTTTCTGGAACATCCTTTTATAATAACAGGCTTGTTATTATATACGGAGTAATCAATTTTTGGAAGTAGTTCTTCATACAAAGCTACATCCAAATCTTCTAGACTACCATTAATTATTTTCTTAGCAAATGGTGCTAATTGTATTGACACCAAAATAGAAGCCCAAGCTGGAACAATAGCATCTGTACTGCAATTAATAGCGACTAGTTGGTCTTGATATTGTGTCCAATCGTGATTTTTAAGGTGTTCTCTAAAATCTTTTTCTTTCAGCAAAAAACCTTCCAACAACCATTGTGAAATATCAATTTGTGTGCGGATTCCTTTTGGATAGTAATCTTCAAGATCGAAAACTTCCAAAATACTATTCGCTACTTTATTTATTATTTCTTCCATTTGTTTTTTTGTTTAAAGGTTAAAGTTTCAGGTTTACTATTTTGCACGTATAACTTGAAACCTTAAACTTGAAACCCTTTTTTTATAGCATTCCCAATTCTAATTTTGCTTCTTCGCTCATTAAGTCTTTACTCCAAGGTGGATCAAAAGTAATTTCAACCTCGGCATCCTTAATGTGCTCAATTGATTTTACTTTTTCTTCTACTTCTCTTGGTAAACTTTCTGCAACAGGGCAGTTTGGAGATGTAAGTGTCATTAATATTTTTACTTCATAATCCGTGTTGACCATTACATCATAGATTAATCCTAATTCGTATATATCAACAGGAATTTCAGGATCGTAAATAGTTTTTAATTTTTTTACGATTGCTTCGCCTAATTCGTTAGTGTCTATTTCTTGTGTCATAATTTATTTTTTTTTGAACCATATAAGGAATATAAGGTCATTTAAGGTTTGTTTTAACTCTGTTTTAAACATATATTTTATTATATGTTATATTTAATTTTTGAACCACATTAGGAATATAAGGTGATTTAAGGTTTGTGTTTAACCATTTTGAACCAAATATTTTATAGGTAATTTAATCTTCTAGATATCTATATTTTTCATTCACATATGTTTTTTGCCCTTCTTTGAAAAGATGTGTTACATTAAAATTGAGCATTAGTCCTATAGGAACTTCTAAAAGTTTCATATAGGTTAAAATTTGAGCTTCATGGATGGGTAAAACTTTTTCTACTGCCTTAAGTTCAACAACCAAACAATTTTCAATTAATAGATCACATCTTAATCCTGTTTCAAGTTCTAAACCTTTGTAATTTACTGGAATCTGTAGTTCAGTTTGAAAATTACAGTCTCTAATTGTCAATTCTTTTTTTAAACAACTGTGATAAACACTTTCTAAAAGTCCAGGACCAAGATGCTTATGTACTTCTATAGCACAACCGTTTACATGGTATATTAAATCTTTTAGGTACGTTTTTGTCATAAATTTTCAAGAATTTATTTTTAAAACTATAAGCAACAACTTATATGAACTTATATGCCTTACATGGTTCTTTTTAAAACTTATATGTTTAAATTATCCTTTTTTGGCATCGAATGCCAATGCATACATTTTAATATTTTTTATCATCGACACTAAGCCATTAGCTCTAGTAGGTGATAAGTGTTCTTTTAATCCTATTTCGTCAATAAAACCCATATCGGCAGCAATGATATCTGCAGGAGTTTGGTTTGAAAAAACTCGAATTAATATGGCAATAATTCCTTTGGTTAAGATTGCGTCACTATCAGCAGTGAAAACCACTTTATCGTCATTGTGTTGTCCCTGTAACCACACTTTTGATTGGCAACCTTTAATCAAATTATTTTCGGTTTTGAACTCGTCTTTAATTAATGGTAGGTTTTTCCCTAGATCAATGATGTATTCGTACCGTTGCATCCAGTCATCAAACATGGAAAATTCGTCTACTATCTCTTCTTGTATGTCTTTAATTTTCATCCTTTTGTTTTGCAAATGAATTTATTTTATTCACTAATTTTTTAATCTCAAACGGTGGAAATCCATGATCGAAACTAGGTGATTCATAGGAGATTCCTTTGTAGGTTATTTTTATATTGGCAATGGCAGCACCATCATACAATCGTTTTTCTGTTGGTGATTTTAAATCTTTAATTTCATCTAGATTTACATCTTGGAATAAATCAATTAACTCTTTCCAATCGGCATCCGAAATCTTTGTTGGTTCTGTTTTCTCTTTTCCAGAACGGTCATTCGAAATAAAAACCATTTGTTTCTCGATAGTTATCTTTTGATAAAAACCTCTAGTGTTTGCTACATACTCAATTACAGCAGTTTCAATGTCTTGTTTTTTGTCGCCTTCACATCCTTTTCCAAGAAAAAGAGTTAAAAATAATAAGGAAAGTATTTTCATATTTGATGTATTAAGATAACATTGTTTGCGCTCTTTTTAACGCTTCAACCATCGCGTCAATCTCTTCTTTAGTATTATAAAAAGAAAATGAAGCTCTAATTGTCCCCGGTATTTTGAAATAATTCATGATGGGTTGCGCACAGTGGTGTCCTGTTCGTACCGCTATTCCTAATTTGTCAATTATCGTACCAATATCATAGGGATGAATTCCTTCAATATTAAATGAAATTACCGAAGTTTTTTCATTTGATGTACCAAAAATACGCAATCCCTCGATTTCTAACAATCGCTTGGTTCCGTATTCTAGTAATTCTAATTCTTGTCTTTGAATGTTGTCAAACCCTACTGCATTCATGTAATCAATAGCAGTTCCTAACACAATTCCACCAGCGATATTGGGTGTTCCTGCTTCAAATTTATGAGGCAATTCTGCATAAGTGGTTTTTTCGAAAGTTACTTCCTTGATCATTTCACCACCACCTTGATAAGGAGGTAATTTATTCAACCATGCTTCTTTTCCGTATAAAATACCAGTTCCTGTTGGCCCACACATTTTGTGTCCAGAGAAAACATAGAAATCACAATCTAATTCCTGAACATCTGGTTTTAGATGTGGAACCGCTTGAGCACCATCAATCAAAATAGCAGCACCTACTTGATGCGCTTTTTCAATCATATATTTAACAGGATTCACCGTTCCCAAAGCATTCGAAATATGATTTACAGTGACAATTTTGGTTTTGTCTGACAACAATTTGTCATATTCCGCCATAATCAATTCGCCTTTGTCATTCATAGGAATCACTTTTAGCGTGGCTCCTGTTTTCTCACATAACATTTGCCATGGCACAATATTGCTATGGTGTTCTAATGCAGAAACTAAAACTTCATCTCCTGGTTTTAAAATGGAAACAAATCCATTTGCGACTAAATTAATTCCAAAAGTCGTTCCTGAAGTAAAAAGTACTTCATGAGAAAATTTGGCATTGATATGATTTTGCACTTTGCCACGAGAAATCTCATAAGCATCAGTTGCCAATTGGCTTAAAGTATGGACCCCACGGTGAATGTTGGCATTGATTTCCTGATAATATTTGGAAATAGCGTCAATTACAATTTGTGGTTTTTGTGAAGTTGCTCCGTTATCGAAATAAACTAATGTTTTTCCGTTTACTTTCTCTGAAAGTATTGGAAAATCGGCTCTTATTTTTTGAATGTCTAGCATAATTATTTAGAAAAATTCTAAATACAAAAGTACTAAAAACTAAATTGTTTTAACCATCATTTTTAGATTTTCATTCCTGCTTTTTTGGGTTTCTATTTTAAAATAAATTAATGAAGTCGTGCCAAAAAAAGAATTAAATTGCAGAATAAACAATTCATATAATATGAAAAAAGTATTCAAACTTGTTGGTTTTGCATCATTTGCAGGTGTTTTTTATATCGGGTTCACGACTTATCCTAAATTGGATTTGATTTCTGGTTTTTCAGCCAAAAGTATTGCCTCAGGACATTTTATCGATAATCGTTCTCTAGTAATGATTGAGAAAGGGGATAATGATATCGAAATGATTGATTTGGCAACCAATGAAATTGATCAAAAAGACAATTTTGCGACCGCTTCTGTTTACGGATTGAAAGAACGAAAAGCGATTTATAGACCGGGTTTGGGCGCTACTTTGATTGATGATAATTTTGATACTTCTAAACCCTATGAGATACCAAAAAGGATTTTTGTAAAAAACAATTTACCCTTTCCGTATGGAAATAACGAACCAATGGATACTGTTTTCACCAATGTTGATTATGGTAAATTAAATGCGGCTGTAGCAAATGCTTTTGATAAAAAAGGTGCGATCGAAAAAAGGACGCGTTCTCTATTAGTGATTTATAAAGATAAAATCATTGCCGAAAAATACGATATTGGTTTTACTAAAGACAGTAAAATACTGGGTTGGTCGATGACCAAAAGTATTACGGCAACCTTATTTGGAATTCTTGCTAAAGAAGGAAAGTACAATATTAATACACCTGCTCCCATTGCTGAATGGAAGGATGATGATCGTAAAGTAATTACGACCAGTGATTTATTGCACATGAATTCGGGATTGGCTTGGGAAGAAAATTACAGCACGATTTGTGATGCTACAAAAATGCTGTTTCTAGCCGAAAATATGGGTAGGGTACAGCTCGAAAAACCCGTAGCTTTTAAACCTAATTCACATTGGAATTATTCATCGGGAACAACAAACTTGCTATCTTATATTTTGAGAAATCAGTTTAAAACCCATCAAGAATATTTGGATTTTTGGTACGCTGCCTTAATTGATAAAATAGGAATGAACTCGATGGTTGTTGAAACCGATATGGCAGGAAATTTTGTGGGTTCCTCATATGCTTGGGCAACAACACGTGATTGGGCTAAATTTGGCTTATTATATTTACATGAAGGAAACTGGAACGGTGAACAGTTGTTTGATACTGGTTGGGCTCAATATGTTGCTACACCTACTAATGGATCAAGAGGAGATTATGGAGCCCACTTTTGGTTGAATGCTGGTGGTCGTTATCCTGATGCACCAAAGGATTTATACTCGGCTAATGGATTTCAAGGGCAAAAAGTATTTATTATTCCGTCACTTGATTTAGTGATTGTGAGAATGGGGTTGACTGAAGATGCTAAATTTGATGTTAATGGTATGTTGAAAGGGATAATTGGAAGTTTTAATAAACAAGGTTTAACCGCAAAGTACACTAAGTAAAAAGTGCGAAGTTCACAAAGCTTTGTGTTTTTTAGCCCCGATAGCAATGGAAATCCTTTTATTGTTTTTCTTTAAAACAATAAAAGATTGCAATGTATAGCGGGAATAGCTCCAAAAATAAAATTACAAAGGGCGCAAAGTTTAAATAACTCTGCGCCCTTTGCGTATTTAATAGAATAAAACTACAAATCAAATCCCATTTTCACACCTAATTTATTGGCGATAATTTTGGTAATTCGTTGTTTTAATTCAGGTATTTTGATGTTTTCAATTACGGCATTCGAGAACGCATACATCAATAATGCTTTGGCTTCTTTTTTAGGAATTCCACGTGCTTGCATATAGAACATCGCTGTTTCGTCTAATTGACCAACAGTACAACCGTGAGAACATTTTACATCATCAGCAAAAATTTCTAATTGTGGTTTCGCGTTGATTGTTGCTTTGTCACTCAATAAAATGTTATTGCTTTTTTGGAAGGCATTTGTTTTTTGAGCATCTTTCTCCACATATACTTTTCCGTTGAAAACTCCTGTAGAACGATCAGAATAGATTCCTTTATAATCTTGGAAACTCTCGCAGTTTGGAGCTGAATGTTTCACTAGAGTATAATGATCCACGTGTTGCTTCTCACCAATAATCGTGATTCCGTTTAAAGTACTTGTCAAACGTTCACCAAAATGATAGAAATTCAAGTTGTTACGCGTTAAATTCCCTCCAAAAGAGAATGTATGCACTGATACATGGCTTTCTTTTTGTTGAGAAACGTAGGTGTTATCGATTAGATTAGCAGTCAGATTGTCATTTTGGATTTTGTAAAAATCTACAATTGCACGTTTTTGAGCAAAAATCTCGGTAACCGAATTGGTTAAAACAGGATTGTCATTCAAACTTTGATGACGCTCGATAATTTGTACATGAGAATTTTCCCCTACAATCACCAAGTTTCTTGGTTGTGTCATCAAGGCAGCTTCAGAACCAGTAGAGAAATACATGATTTCGATAGGTTTATCAGCCACTTTGCTTTTTGGGATATTGATATATGCTCCTTCATTGGCGAAAGCCGTATTCAACGAAGTCAAACTATCGTCTTTGCTGGCAATTTGGTTGAAGTAGGTATCAATAACCATTTTGTATTTTGGTTTAGTCAATGCTGATGCCATCAAGCAAACATCAATTCCCTCGTGAGTTGTTGATGATAAATGCGAACTGAAGATACCGTCAATAAACACTACTTTGTAAGTATCTATTTCGTGTAAAAAATATTTTTTTACATCCGAATACTGAATGTTACTTTCTGTTTTTGGAAAAACGGTAAAGTCATTTTTTAGGATGGCGTTTAGCGAAGTGTATTTCCAAGCTTCGTCTTTTTTGGTTGGGAAACCTTTATTTTCAAAGTTTTTTATCGCTTCTGTACGTACATCATGAAGTTCAGAGTGAACATCGATGCGCTCTTCAAAAGCCATAAAAGACGATACTAATTTTTCTTTTAAATCCATTTTTATATTTTTTGTTTAAAGTTTAAGGTTTAAAAGTTTAAAGTTGTTTTGAAGTAACTTTAAACTTTAGACTTTAAACAAATTTTAGTTTTCTGCTTTAATCCAGTCGTATCCTTTTTCTTCTAGCTCGTGTGCTAGTTCTTTTCCACCTGATTTTACAATTTTACCATTGTATAATACGTGAACAAAATCAGGAACGATATAATCTAATAAACGTTGGTAGTGCGTGATTACTACGATAGCGTTTTTGTCGCTTTTCAATTTGTTAACTCCATTTGCAACGATACGTAAAGCATCGATATCTAATCCAGAATCGGTTTCATCAAGAATAGCCAATTTTGGTTCTAACATTGCCATTTGGAAAATCTCGTTACGTTTTTTCTCTCCACCAGAAAATCCTTCGTTAAGAGAACGAGATAAAAATTTACGGTCAATTTCTAATAATTCTGATTTCTCACGAATTACCTTCAACATTTCGTTAGCTGGCATTTCGTCTTGTCCTTTTGCTTTACGTGTTTCATTAATAGCCGTTCTCATGAAGTTCGTTACCGACACTCCTGGAATTTCTACTGGATATTGAAACGAAAGGAAAACTCCTTTGTGTGCTCTTTCTTCTGGAGCTAGTTCCGAAAGGTCTTCACCGTCTAAAGAGATTTCGCCTTCAGTAACTTCGTAAGTTTCGTTTCCTGCGATGATAGATGCTAGGGTACTTTTTCCAGCACCGTTTGGTCCCATTATCGCGTGAATTTCTCCTGCTTTTACTTCAAGATTAATTCCTTTTAATATTTCTTTGTCGCCTATTGAAGCGTGTAAATTTTTTATGCTTAACATCCTTTTTTAGTTGTTTAAAGTTTAAAGTTTAAAGTTCTTGTGTTTACTGAAACTTGGTTCCTTTAAAATCTTTCTTGTTTAAATATGATATAAAATTGTTTATTTTTCCACTTAAATTTTCGAAGTCAGTTTTTAAAATTCCAAACTTAACAACGTCGATATAATTGTAATCTAGCACTCGGTATAATTGCGATCTTGTTTCTCCAGCGGATCCTTTTGCAATAGACAAAAATTGTCTAAATTCTAAATTTCCATTTCTTTCAAACCCTTCGGCAATATTATCCATTACGGAACCAGATGATGCTTTTATTTGATCTCTAAACCTGAAATCATTTTTCAAATCGGTTTCTACAGTTATCAAATGAATTTCTTTGGCTAGTCGTCTTGCTTCTTTCCAAATTTATAAATCTTCAAAACGTGTAATTGTAGCCATTTATTTTTGTTTAAATTTTAACGGTTAAAGTTACTCATAAGTTGCTCAACTTTAAACCTTAAACTTTAAACTAATTTTTAACCTACACTTCCTTCTAAACTAATTTCAAGTAATTTTTGTGCTTCAACTGCGAATTCCATTGGTAACTTATTCAAAACCTCTTTACTGAAACCGTTTACGATTAAAGCAATTGCTTTCTCCGTTGGAATTCCACGTTGGTTGCAATAGAAAACTTGGTCTTCACCAATTTTACTAGTCGTAGCTTCGTGTTCTATTTTGGCTGTTGGATTTTTACTTTCTATATATGGGAATGTATGCGCTCCACAATTGTTACCCATTAATAGGGAATCACATTGCGAAAAGTTACGTGCATTATCCGCACGCGCGCTAATTTGTACTAATCCTCTATAACTGTTTTGTGATTTTCCAGCAGAAATTCCTTTAGAAATAATAGTCGATTTAGTGTTTTTACCTAAATGGATCATTTTAGTCCCCGTATCGGCTTGTTGGAAATTATTGGTAACAGCAATCGAGTAAAATTCTCCTACTGAATTGTCTCCCTTTAATATCACTGATGGATATTTCCAAGTAACAGCAGAACCTGTTTCTACCTGTGTCCAAGAGATTTTTGCGTTTGTTTCGCAAATTCCTCTTTTAGTCACAAAATTGAAAACTCCCCCTTTACCTTCTTTGTTTCCAGGGTACCAGTTTTGTACGGTTGAATATTTAATTTCAGCATCTTCAAGGGCAATCAATTCAACTACAGCTGCGTGTAATTGGTTTTCATCACGGCTTGGAGCGGTACAACCTTCTAGGTATGAAACGTAACTTCCTGCATCAGCAACGAGTAATGTTCTTTCAAATTGTCCTGTTCCTGCTTGATTAATTCTAAAATAAGTCGAAAGTTCCATTGGACAACGAACCCCTTTTGGAATATAACAAAAAGATCCATCAGAGAATACAGCCGAGTTTAATGCGGCGTAAAAGTTGTCTTTTTGTGGAACAACAGTTCCTAAATATTTACGAACTAATTCTGGATGCTCTTTTATAGCCTCAGAAATACTCATAAAAATAATTCCTTTTTCTCCTAATGTTTTCTTGAATGTTGTTGCTACTGAAACAGAGTCAACCACGATATCCATGGCTACATTATTCATCATCTTTTGTTCGTCAACTGAGATACCTAACTTTTTATACATTTCTAAAAGTTCAGGATCTACATCGTCTAATGTTTTATTAGGATCTACGGCTTTTGGAGCTGAATAGTAGGAAATCGCTTGAAAATCTGGTTTTGCATAATGTACGTTTGCCCATTCTGGTTCGGTCATTTCTTGCCATGCACGAAATGCTTCAATTCTCCAGTCGGTCATCCATTGTGGCTCTCCTTTTTTATGGGAAATAGCGCGAACGATATCTTCATTTAAACCAATAGGAAACGTCTCCGATTCCAAATCAGTATAAAATCCATATTCATATTCTTTAGTTTCGAGTTCGATTTTTAAATCGTCTTCTGTGTATTTGCTCATTCTTATTTAAAGATTTAAAGATTTAAGATTCAAAAATTGAATAATGACCTTTATTATTTGTGTCTTAAAGTTTTAGAGTCTAAATTTTCAATATCAATCAAAGCCTTTTGACTTTATGACTTTTAACTTTCGACTATAGGGAGAAACTTTCTCCACATCCACAAGTTCTAGTTGCGTTTGGGTTATTGAAAACAAACCCCTTCCCGTTTATTCCTCCTGAAAACTCTAAAATAGTCCCAGCTAAATAAAGGAAAGATTTTTTCTCGACAGCAATTGTTATTTCGTTGTCTATGAAAATTTTGTCTTCTTCGTTTTTGGTTTTGTCAAATTTCAAATCATAAGACAAACCAGAACATCCGCCACTTTTCACACCTACTCTTACGTAGTCTGTAGCAGCATCAAAACCGTCCTCTTTCATCAAATCGACGATTTTCTTTTTGGCAGTATCAGAAACCTTTATCATTGTTATATTGATTTTGTCTAAATTAACCACAAAGATAGTATATAAAAACCTTTTTCCATAATTGATAACATTTTTATAACTAATGTCAAAATAGAAAAAAGCTATGTTAAAGCGGAAATAAAAATCAATATATTTAACAAATATTTTTTTGTACAAAAAACCTTGTTATTAATTTACTAAAACTATTATGGAAGAAACTTCACAAACAGGAAAAAATTATAAGCTTGATTTTCAAGGAAAAGGGAATGAGTTCTTTGGAATTATAATTATAAACTGGCTTTTAACAATTTGTACACTTGGCATTTATTATCCTTGGGCAAAGGCTAAAAAATTACAATTTTTATATGGACAAACGTCCTTAAATGGAGATGCTTTTGCTTTTCACGGTACTGGAAAAGAAATGTTTAAAGGTTTTTTGAAGGCTATATTGTTGTTTTTGATCTTAGGAGGGATATTTGGATTTTTTATGTATTTGCAAATGCCTTTAGTGGGATTGCTTTTATTTTATTTTGGAATTTTCGCCATTTTGCCTTTGGCAATACATGGGTCGTATCGCTATAGAATGTCTAAAACTTCTTGGCGAGGGATTCGTTTTGGATATCGAGGAGATAAACAAGAATTAGCCATAAATTTTGTCAAATGGATTTTCTTGACGATAATTACTTTTGGTATTTACGGACCTTGGATGAGTATTAATTTGAGAAAATATTTAGTTGGGAATGTTCGTTTTGGTGACGCTGAGTTTGATTATAGTGGAGATGGTTCGGATTATTTTATATTAAATCTTAAAGGCTATTTCTTATCAATTTTCACTCTTGGGATTTACTTTTTTTGGTGGCAAAAGGATCTTTTTGAATACTACATTGACAACCTAACAGTTAACAAAGAAAATAAAGAAATACGTTTAAATTCAACGGTAACAGGTGGTGGCTTCTTTAAATTGGCAATCGTAAATTTGGCGATTATTGTTTTTACACTTGGACTAGGTTATGCATGGGCGGTGACAAGAACGTTAAATTATATTTTCAATAATATTCAATTAGACGGGAATATCGATTTAGATGCGCTTAATCAAACAGAAGAAAATTATAAAGATGCAACTGGGGAAGATTTAAGTGATTTCCTCGATTTAGATTTTGTTATGTAAGCCAATGAAAAATCAAGCAACAGGAATTTTCTATGATGGAAATTCATCGGTGCCACAGGAAGTGGTATTTCTTTTTGACTCTAATGCAGCAACACTTGTTTTTGAAGCATCAAATGGAACTACTTATCAATGGAAATGCAGCGAAATAGGATTCGAAAAAACAGGTTCCAAATTGAGTTTTCGTCACAAAGTAGAAGTTTCCCAAAATGGATATACTACTGATTCGAAATTTATAGACGAAGTACTCACTTTTACAAAGAAAAAGGGACAATATGGTTGGTACCAAAGTCTTTTGGATTTAGGGACTACAATTCATCTAGGATTAGCAGTGGTTATTCTTGCAATTATAGGGTTATGTTATCTTTATGCCATTCCCTGGGTTGCTGAAAAATCAGTTGTTTTGATACCTGAAGAATATGATACTAAACTAGGAGATACTTTTTTTGAACAAAATGTTATTTTTAGCTCCATTGACTCTTCTAAAACAAAGGCTCTAAATGAGTTTGCCAAAGAATTAAAATTAAACAATACAAAACAGCTGAAGTTCTCCGTTGTAGATTCTGAAATTGTGAATGCTTTTGCACTTCCTGACGGCAATATTGTTGTTTATACAGGGATATTGGATTCGATGCAAAACTATGATGAGCTAGTGGGTTTATTGGGCCATGAAGCGGCACATGTAAACCACAGGCATTCCATGAAAATGTTATGCAGGAATTTATCGGGTTATTTGTTTGTTTCGGCAATTTTGGGAGATGTAAACGGGATTATGGCCACTATTGGGAACAACATAAATAGTTTACAATCGCTTTCTTTCTCTCGAGAATTTGAGCACCAAGCCGATGTTGAAGGATTTAATGTGTTAGTTATAAACAAAATAAATCCCATAGGTATGGCTAATCTATTTAAACGATTAGAGAATAAAAATTACATTTCGATGCCACAATTCTTAAGTTCGCACCCTATGACCGAAGACAGAATTACTTTCATGGAAAAGAGGATAAAAACAAAAAAATTTCAGATTGAGGACAATCAAAAATTAAAAAATTTATTTCAAAAAATGAAGAAGTAATTTTTCAAAGGTTTATAATGTACAACCCCAATTTAAAGTTTGAGTTACTTTAAAATTGGGGTTTTGTTTTTTAAGTTTAAGAACTAGATTTAATTGAAAGTTAAATACAGTCTTACTTTGATTAAAGAAGTGAAATTTACTTAAATTGCAAGACTTATTTGGTTTTGTATTTAGATTCTCTTACAACCATATAATTTATTAACCTTTCAAATCCTAAAAATGAAATTATATCCTATAGAAACTGGTAATTTTAAACTGGACGGTGGCGCTATGTTTGGTGTTGTTCCCAAAACAATTTGGAATAGAACCAATCCCGCTGATGAAAACAATTTAATTGATATTGCTGCAAGATGCTTGCTTATTGAAGACGAAAACCGATTGATTTTGATTGATACCGGAATGGGGAACAAGCAATCAGAGAAGTTTTTTGGGTATTATTCGCTTTGGGGTTCTCATTCTATGGATAAATCTTTGGCTAAATATGGTTTTCATCGTGATGATATTACAGATGTTTTTATGACACACTTGCATTTTGACCATTGTGGCGGAAGCGTGCAATGGAACAAAGATAAAACGGGTTATGAACCTGCGTTTAAAAATGCCAAATTCTGGTCGAATGAAAATCATTGGGAATGGGCTACAAAACCAAACCCAAGAGAGAAAGCATCGTTCTTGTCTGAAAATATTTTACCAATGCAGGAAAGCGGGCAATTGAATTTTATAAAAAGACCTGAAGGTGATTTCTTAGAAAAATCAGACTTAGGTTTTGGGATTTTCTTTGCAGATGGTCATACGGAGAAACAGATGATTCCTCACATTCAATATAAAGATAAAACAATCGTTTTTTGTGCTGATTTATTGGCTACAGCCGGACACATTCCAGTAGCTTATGTTATGGGATATGATACCAGACCATTATTAACGATGCCCGAAAAAACTAAATTCCTAAATGCAGCTGCTGATAATAATTATTATTTATTTTTGGAACACGATGCTCATAATGAAATTATAACAGTGCAACATACGGAGAAAGGCGTTCGATTAAAAGATGTTTTCAGTTGTGAGGAAATCTTAAAATAGTGTTAATCTGCCTATTTTTGTAACAAAATAAATTATTTTAGACAAATATTTAAAATCTTATAAAATATCAATAAATGAATAGTATTAAACCTATTTTACTTTCTGCTTTTGCCGTTATGGTGTTGGCGGGATGTGGAGCTCAAAAACAAGTTTCAAGCCTTAGTTCAGTTGCCCTAATAAGTGCCCCTTTAAATATTAAGAAAGTTGCCCCTTTAAAAGAAAGCGAATTAAAACGCTGGAGTCACTTAGATATTGTAAAAGATACGATTCCAGGAATGAGTGTTGATAGAGCGTATTCGGAATTATTAAAGAACAAAACGGGTGTAAAAGTTATTGTTGGAATTGTAGATTCTGGTGTGGACATCGAACATGAAGATTTAAAAGATGTGGTTTGGACCAATACAAAAGAGATTCCAGGAAACGGAATTGATGATGATAAAAACGGTTACATTGATGATATTCATGGTTGGAACTTCCTTGGAGACATTACAAAAGAAAATTTAGAATACGAAAGAATTATAAAGGATAAAAGTTTAGTTGACGAGGCGACATATCTTGAAGCTAAAAAACTAAATGATGACAAAATTGCTGAAGCAAAAGCTGGAAAAGAGCGTTTGGAAGAATTGTTATTTGGAACTTCAAATGCAGATGCCGTTTTAACGAAACATTTTGCAAAACCAGTATATACCATTAAAGAAGTAAATGAAATAGAATCAAAAGACTCTACACTTTTGGGAAGCAAAGTAATGATGCAAAGAATGCTTTCTTATGGATTGAGCGTTCCGGAATTAAAAGTTGCTATTAAAGATGATATTGATGGAATGATTGCATTGCTTAATGGTGATAATCTAAAACAAAACTATAGAGCTGTTGTAGGTGACAATCCAAACGATATTACAGATATAAAATACGGAAATAATAACGTGATGGGACCGGACAAAGAGAAAATCCTTCATGGAACTCATGTTGCCGGAATTGTAGCTCAAGTTAGAAATAACGGTATAGGTGGAGACGGAATCGCATCTAATGTTGAAATTTTAACGGTACGTGCTGTGCCAGATGGTGATGAGTATGATAAAGATATTGCATTAGGAATTCGTTATGCAGTTGATAATGGAGCCAAAGTAATTAACGGAAGTTTTGGTAAAAGTTTTTCACCACACAAGCAATGGGTTTACGACGCTATTAAATATGCCGAAAAGAAAGATGTATTAATCGTTCATGCCGCAGGAAATGATGCGGAAGATATTGATAGTTACAATAATTATCCAAATGATTCTGATGACAAGAAAACAGAATTTGCTGATAACATGATTACTATTGGAGCATTAAATTTTGATTACAGCGATAAAGTGGTGGCCCGTTTTTCAAATATTGGAAAAGTGAATGTGGATGTTTTTGCTCCAGGAGTAAAAATTTATGCTTCGACACCTAATAATACGTACAAATATTTACAAGGGACGTCAATGGCTTCACCAAATGTTGCTGGAGTTGCGGCTATTATTCGTTCGTATTATCCTAAATTATCTGCTTCACAAGTAAAACACATATTGATGGATTCTGGAGTGGCTATTACTACAAATGTTATTGTTGGAGGTAATCCAAAAGATACACGTTCATTTACTACTTTGTCTAAATCAGGGAAAATGGTGAATGCTTACAATGCTATTTTAATGGCTGATAAAATGTCAAAAAAATAAATTATATACTTATTAATCTAATGGAAGGACGGAAGTTCTTCCATTTTTTATTTTAAAAAAAATGAGAAAATTACTTTTACTTTCAATTGTCACATTCAATTTCGGGTCCTTAATGGCTCAAAATTCTACCTATTGGCAACAGCATGTTGATTACAAAATGGAGGTTGCTATGGATGTGAAAAACTACCAATACAAAGGAAAGCAAGAATTGGTATATACTAACAATTCATCCGATACTCTTAAAACAGTTTATTACCATTTATTCAATAATGCTTTTCAGCCAGGAAGCGAAATGGATGCACGCTTACACAGCATCAAAGATCCTGATGGAAGAATGGTAAACAAAGTTACTGTAGAGGGTAAAGAAGTTAAAGTAAGCCGAATTGAAAGTTTAAAACCGAACGAAATAGGATATTTAAAAATCACTAATTTCAAACAAGATGGTGTTGATGCTGCTGCAAAAACTGTAGGGACAATTCTAGAAGTTACTTTGGCTAAGCCAATTTTACCTAATACAAAAACAACATTTACGCTTGATTTTGACGGACAAGTCCCAGTACAAATTCGTCGTTCTGGTAGAAATAATTCCGAAGGAGTAGAGTTGTCAATGGCGCAATGGTATCCAAAAATGGCCGAATTTGATTTCGAAGGTTGGCATGCTGATCCGTATATCGCTAGAGAATTTCATGGTGTTTGGGGAAATTTTGATGTAACTATCAATATCGATAAGGATTATACTTTAGGAGGTTCAGGATATTTACAAAACCAAAACGAAATAGGACATGGGTATCAAGATGAAGGAGTTACTGTAGCATATCCGAAGAAAACTAAAACATTAAGCTGGCATTTTGTAGCGCCTATGGTGCACGATTTTACTTGGGCTGCTGATAAAAATTACATCCACGATGTAGTAAAAGGACCAAATGATGTGGCTTTACATTTCTTGTATAAAGACTACCCAAAAACAGTGGAGAATTGGAAAAAACTAGAGCCAATGATGGTGAAGGTGATGGATTTTTATAATAAAAACATTGGAAATTATCCTTACAAACAATACTCTTTTATTCAAGGTGGAGATGGCGGAATGGAGTATGCTATGTGTACGTTAATGTTAGGAAACGGAACCTTAGAAGGAATTTATGGTACGGCAACGCATGAGTTGGGACACTCTTGGTTCCAACATATTTTAGCCTCAAATGAGTCTAAACATCCTTGGATGGATGAAGGATTTACTACTTATGTAGAGGATTTAGCTATCAATGAATTATCGGGAAAAAAAGTAGCAAACCCTTTTGAAGGAAATTACAAAGCCTATTATAGATTAGTAGAATCAGGTAAAGAGCAACCACAAACAACGCATGGGGATCGTTATGATGAGAATAGACCCTATAGCATTTCTTCCTACGTAAAAGGAAGTATCTTTTTGTCACAGTTGCGATATGTTATTGGAGATGATAAATTGGCAGAAACTATCAAAAGATATTTCCATGATTTTAAATTCAAACATCCTACGCCTAACGATATCAAAAGGAGTGCAGAACGTGTTTCGGGAGCAAATCTAGATTGGTATTTAGTGGATTGGACTGAGACTACTAACACGATTGATTACGGAATCAAAGCCGTAACGGAAAATGGAGATCAAACAACAGTAAGTTTGGAAAGAATAGGAAGAATGCCAATGCCGATTGACTTAACTGTAGAATACACAGATGGAACTTCAGAAAGTTTTTATGTTCCTTTACGTATGATGAGTTTTGTAAAAGAAAATCCAAATCCATTAGTTAAAAGAACGGTTTTAAACGACTGGACTTGGGCAGCATCTAATTATGATTTTACGATTGCTAAACCCAAAAGTACTATCAAGAAAATCACTATTGATCCAAGCGGATTAATGGCTGATGTAAAACAAACGAATAACTTTTATGAAGTAAAGTAATATTTTATTGAGCATAAAAAAAGTCTAGTTATATAACTAGACTTTTTTTATGCTTTTATTTTTCTTTTAATTTACTTAGATTCTCTAACATATCAACTGTCATGGTTTCCAAATCATATTTGTGTTTCCATCCCCAATCTTCTCGAGCTTGATGGTCATCAATACTAGCAGGCCAACTGTTGGCTATTTTTTGACGAAAGTCGGGTTCATAGGTAATTGTAAAATCTGGGATGTGTTTTTTGATTTCAGCTGCAATTTCTGTTGGTGTAAAACTCATGGCTGCCAAGTTATAGGACGAATGAATTTTGATTTCTTCTTCTGGCGCCTGCATGATTTGAATCGTTGCTGCAATCGCATCATCCATATACATCATCGGCATTTTAGTTTCTGAGGATAAAAAGCATTCGTATTTTTTATCCGAAAGGGCTTTGTGAAAAATATCAACAGCATAGTCAGTAGTTCCACCACCTGGAGGCGAAGACCAGCTAATTAAACCTGGATAACGGATGCTTCTCACATCCACTCCAAAGATATTATGGTAATATTCGCACCATCTTTCGCCAGCTTGTTTACTGATTCCATAAACCGTAGAAGGCTCCATTATGGTATATTGTGGAGTATTCTCCTTAGGTGTGGTAGGTCCAAAAACAGCGATACTTGAAGGCCAGAATATTTTTTTTATTTTTTTGGCTTTCGCCAAATTCAGAACGTGAAATAACGAGTTCATATTCAAATCCCAAGCAAATGCAGGGTTTTTCTCTGCAGTTGCTGATAGTAAAGCAGCCATTAAATACACATCAGTTATATTATGGATTTCTACTAAATGCTCGATTTGGTTAAAATCCAACGCATTTATAACTTCAAAAGGCCCAGAATTAACAACGTCAATATTTAGTTTTCTGATATCAGACGCTATAACATTTTCGACTCCATAAATTTTTCTCAATGAAAGAGTCAACTCGGTACCAATTTGGCCACAAGCTCCAATAATCAATATTTTTGTACTCATTTGAATGTGATTTAAAGGACAAAGATAACGTTTTCGTAAACAGTTTAATCGCCTCGAAGCGAGTTTGCAAATTGTATAAATAAACACTTAAAATCATAATTGTATAAATCTTTTTTTGGCATTTTTAATGCTAAAAACGCAGTGTTTGAAGCTGAATTGTAATTCCTGTTTTCAGGCCTTTATTTATAAATTTACTTTGTAACTTTGTGCTTCAATGCAATTACGATGAAATATAAAATTATATATGCTTTTTTTACGGTGCTAATTCTTTCTTCATGTAAAAATGACGATCAAAAAAGAGTGGCTGAAAACGAAAAAGAAGCTAAAAAGAAAGAACTTATTTTTTCTACTATAAATAAAGGTTGGGTTTTTTATGACACACCAATTAATGATGCTTCTGAAGCCAGTGTTGCATCTTGGAATGAGTTCCGTCAATTTTTGGCTGAACTAGCCATTAAGCCCAAAAAGACTATTGGGGCATTTCAACAAAAATCGGCAGCCATTTCAAAGAAAGCGATGGCGTTGAATAACAATATTCCATATCAATACAACAAGCCTCAAATAAAAAGTAGGATTTCGACCTTGATTACTAAAGTTCGTATGTTAGACTTATTCATTCATTTAGACAATATTCCTGATCAAAAAGTCATTCATATAATTGCTGAAATAAATAATGAACTGAGTTCCTTGCAAAGACAAATGGATAAAATCGTTGAAAAAGGCAAAATTCCAGTCGAAGAAGGAGAGTCTGAGTTAAAACAAATGATGGACGCTTCAAGAGCAATCCCAAACACCCCAATTGACCCAAATACCCCTCGCGTTGAGTAAAAAAAATCTATACAACACTTACGATAGTTCGCCTAAAACGAAACAAATTGTTGATTGTTTACAAGAAAATAATCAAGTAAAAATGCATCTTAGCGGTTTGCTTGGATCGGCCGTTTCATTTGTAATTCAAGCTTTATTCAAGAAAGCCGAACTTCCTTTTTTAATTGTATTAAATAATAAAGAGGAAGCCGCTTATTATTTGAATGATTTAGAGCAAATGATAGGCGATAAAGATGTTTTATTTTATCCAGGTTCCTATCGCCGTCCGTACCAAATTGAAGATACCGATAATGCGAATGTTTTGCTACGCGCTGAGGTGTTGAACCGCATCAATTCTCGCAAGAAACCAGCTGTTATTGTCAGTTATCCCGAAGCGCTATTTGAAAAAGTAGTAACCCGCAGAGATTTAGATAAGAACACACTAAAAGTAGCGGTTGGAGACCAACTTTCTATCGACTTTATCAATGAGGTTTTATTCGAATATGAATTTAAACGGGTTGATTTTATTACGGAACCAGGGGAGTTTTCGGTACGTGGTGGAATTGTAGATGTTTTTTCTTTTTCGAATGATAATCCGTACCGAATAGAGTTTTTTGGTAACGAAGTAGATAGTATTCGAAGCTTTGATGTAGGGACACAATTGTCTATCGAAATTCAAAAAAAGATTACCATTATCCCTAATGTGGAGAATAAAGTATTTCAAGAAAACAGAGAAAGTTTCTTGGATTATATTTCGGAAAAAACGGTAATTTTTATTCAAAACACAGAGGATTTATTTTCACAATTAGACAAACAATTTGCGAAAGCTGAAGAAGCTTTTGAGAAATTATCCAAAGATATAAAGCACGCAACACCAGAACAATTGTTTCTCAATCAATCGGCTTTTATCAAGAGAGCTTTAGATTTCTCGGTTGTAGAATTCAGTTCTAAAGCCATTTTTCGAACTACTAAAAAATTCGAATTCCACATTCAACCGCAACCATCTTTCAATAAGCAATTTGATTTGTTGTTAAATAACCTGAATGAAAATCATTTTAACGGATATAAAAATTATTTGTTTTGTTCGAATGAGGCCCAAGCCAAACGCTTTCATGATATTTTTGAAACCTTAGATGAAGCCAATTCTGAGAATATTCGAAAACAATACAGCACTATCGTTTTACCTTTGTACCAAGGTTTTATTGATGAAGAAAATCAAATTGCCTGTTATACCGATCACCAAATTTTTGAACGCTACCATAAATTTAGCATCAAAAATGGCTATTCGAAAAAACAGAATATCACTTTAAAAGAATTAACGACTTTGTCGGTTGGGGACTATGTGACGCATATCGATCACGGTATTGGGCGTTTTGGAGGATTACAAAAGATACAAGTTGAAGGCAAAACGCAGGAAACAATTAAATTAGTTTATGCTGATAATGATATTGTTTATGTGAGTATTCATTCGCTACACAAAATCTCAAAATATACGGGTAAAGACGGAACACCTCCTAAAATTTATAAATTAGGATCGAATGCTTGGAAAGTTTTAAAACAAAAAACTAAGGCCAGAGTCAAACATATTGCCTTCAACTTGATTCAGTTGTATGCCAAAAGGAGACTCGACAAAGGATTCCAGTTTGCACCAGATAGTTATTTGCAAAACGAATTAGAAAGTTCGTTTATTTACGAAGATACACCGGATCAAACTAAATCTACAGCCGAAGTAAAAGCGGATATGGAAAGCGACCGACCAATGGATCGGTTGGTTTGTGGAGACGTAGGATTTGGAAAAACAGAGGTGGCGATTCGTGCCGCTTTTAAGGCAGTTGATAATAGTAAACAAGTAGCGATTTTGGTTCCTACAACCATTCTAGCCTACCAACATTACCGAACATTTACCGAAAGGCTAAAAGACATGCCAGTTTCTATTGGGTACTTAAATCGTTTTAGAACAGCCAAACAAAAAGCAGAAACGCTAAAGTTATTAGCCGAAGGAAAACTAGATATAGTAATTGGAACACATCAATTAGTCAATAAAAATGTAGTCTTTAAGGATTTAGGTTTATTGATTGTAGATGAGGAACAAAAATTTGGTGTCAATGTAAAAGACAAATTAAAAACAATAGCAGCCAATGTGGATACGTTGACCTTAACGGCAACGCCTATCCCAAGAACCTTGCAATTCTCATTGATGGCAGCGCGTGATTTATCCGTAATTACAACGCCACCGCCTAATAGATATCCTATTGAAACGAATGTAGTAGGTTTTAGCGAAGAGCTAATTCGCGATGCTATTTCGTATGAAATTCAGCGTAACGGACAGGTTTTCTTTATTAATAATCGAATTGAAAACATTAAGGAAGTTGCTGGAATGATTCAGCGATTAGTTCCTAATGCCAGAGTAGGTATTGGTCACGGCCAAATGGAAGGAAAAAAACTCGAGGAATTGATGTTAGCCTTCATGAACGGAGAATTTGATGTATTGGTTGCAACTACTATCATCGAAAGTGGATTAGATGTTCCCAATGCGAATACCATTTTTATTAATAATGCCAATAATTTTGGATTGTCTGATTTGCATCAAATGCGTGGTCGAGTAGGGCGTAGTAACAAAAAAGCATTCTGTTACTTTATATGTCCTCCATATTCAGCGATGACAGATGATGCCAGAAAACGAATTCAAGCACTAGAACAATTCAGCGAACTAGGAAGCGGATTTAATATTGCCATGAAAGATTTAGAGATTCGTGGTGCAGGAGATTTATTAGGTGGAGAGCAATCTGGTTTTATAAACGAAATTGGTTTTGATACCTATCAAAAAATCATGAATGAAGCTATTGAGGAATTGAAAGAAAACGAATTCAAAGACTTATATCCTACCGAGAATAATATAGAAACCAAGGAATACGTAAAAGATCTTCAAATTGATACGGATTTTGAATTATTATTTTCTGACGAGTACATTAATAATATTAGTGAGCGTCTTAATTTGTACAATGAATTAGGAGCGATTAAAAGCGAAGAAGATTTACAGGTTTTCCAGAAAAAATTGATTGACCGTTTTGGTCCTATGCCACCACGAGCGATTGCTTTAATGAACAGCATACGAATCAAATGGATTGCTAGTGGAATTGGTATAGAGAAGCTAGTAATGAAACAAGGCAAGATGATTGGTTATTTTGTATCCGATCAACAATCGGATTATTATCAATCGGCTCGTTTTCATAAAGTGTTGCAGTTTGTACAAAAACAAAGTAGTCTTTGTAAAATGAAGGAAAAACAAACTCCAAATGGTTTGCGTTTGCTATTGACTTTTGAGAATGTAAAATCAACTAGAAGAGCATTGGAATTGATGGAAATGTTGGGGGGAGTGGAAAAGTAATATTACAAATTAGCTCTTCTTTTAGACACAAATTAAAAAGCTTTCAATCGTAATCAGGTTGAAAGCTTTTTATTGTTATATTTGATTTTTACAAATTCATTCGCAATGAAATTAAAATCAATAGACGAGTTTTACCAAGAAATCTCTGGAGACGCTAGTACGGAATTGAGCAGCTTATTACCAGACGGTATCCAAAAAGAAATAGGACATTTCAATGTTTTTAATATCAAAGAACTTTATGAAAGATTAAAGGAAAAGTCATTTATGCCTTATGATCGAAGGGCCTATTATAAAATAAGTTTGATACGAGGAAAAAATAGAGTGGAGTATGCTGATAAAGTAATTGAAATTGAAAAGAATGCCCTTTTATTTGCTACGCCAAAAATACCTTATAACTATGTCCCACAGGATACCCAGCAGTCGGGGCATTTTTGTGTCTTTACCAGTGAATTTTTGACGAAGGACAAAATTGGAATTGAATTAGATAGCCTTCCTATTTTTCAAACAAATGGCTATCCTGTTTTCCAATTGACCGATGAAGAAGTCATTGAGGTTGATATGTTATTCAATAAAATTCATAAAGAAATCAATTCTGATTATGTGTATAAGTACGATTTGATTCGAAATTATGTTGCTGAGCTCATACACTTTGGACAAAAACTACAACCAGTAACGGCTTTGTATTCAAAACACAATTCGGCAGCTAGAGTTTCTTCGTTATTTTTAGAATTACTCGAAAGACAATTTCCCATAGAGTCGCCTCATCAACGATTAGAGCTAAAATCGGCCAAGGATTTTGCTGCGCGATTGGCTGTTCATGTCAATCACTTGAATAAAGTATTAAAAGAGAATTCAGGTAAAACTACAACCGAATTAATCAGTGAACGATTGATTTATGAGGCAAAGATTTTATTAAAAGAAACCGATTGGAATATTTCCGAAATTGCCTATTCACTGGGTTTTGAGGAACTGGCACATTTTTCCAATTTCTTTAAAAAACAAACTACATTGACGCCTTTGTCTTTTAGAGTTTAAAACGACATGATTTGAATTTTGCAAACTATGGATTGATATTTACAATTGATGAAGTGTACATCTGTATTAATTTTGTTCTATCAAATAAAAACAAATCAAAATGGAAAACAAAAAAAATAAAATCGCTCTAGTGACTGGTGGTAGTCGCGGATTAGGAAAAGAAATGGCTTTAAGTTTAGCTAAAAAAGGACTTGATGTAGTATTGACTTACCACAGTAAAAAGGAAGAAGCAGAAGTGGTTGTAGGTGAAATTGAAAAACTGGGACAAAAGGCAGTTGCAATTCAGTTGAATGTTGCGGAATCAAGTAGTTTTGATTCGTTTTTTCAAAATGTAACAACGGTTTTAAAAAGCACTTTTAATAAGGATAAATTTGACTTTTTAGTTAATAATGCAGGTGTGGGAGTTCATGAAGGTTTTTTAACAACTACCGAGGCTCAAGTAGACAACATGGTTAATATTCATTTTAAAGGAGCATTTTTTCTAACTCAAAAAGCGTTAGCAGTAATGAATGACGGTGGTGGAATTGTAAATATTTCTTCAGGATTAACTCGTTTTTCATTCCCAGGTTATGCTGCTTATGCAAGTATGAAAGGAGCAATAGAAACCTTGTCCAAGTACCAAGCAAAAGAATTGGGAGAACGAAAAATAAGAGTGAATATCGTGGCACCAGGAGCTATAGAAACTGATTTTGGTGGCGGTGCAGTTCGTGACAATGAACAATTAAACCAAATGATTGCTGCAATGACAGCATTAGGAAGAGTAGGCTTGCCAGACGATATTGGTAGCGTAGTTGCTTTTCTATGTACAGATGATGCTAAATGGGTCAATGCACAACGAATTGAAGTTTCAGGCGGAATGAATTTGTAAAAATAAATTCAAATAAGCTAAACTATTTTGAAAATATAAAAGGGTGTATGAAAAGTAATTCACACACCCTTTTTTTAGTTAATAGTTTTTTTAACTATTTTATAATCAGTTTTTTGGTAGCGTCTAAATTATTCGAATGAATTGAAATAAAATACATACCAGTTGCTAAATTGTGATTAATTATTGTAGAGGTATTAATCTCTTTTGTAAATACAATTTTACCGTTCAAATCAGTAATTTTAACAGTTGCTATATCATTTTGTTCTAATTCAGGTAAGGCTATATTAAATTGATTGTTGGTTGCTGGATTAGGATAAATAGTAATCGAACTAATTAGGTCTTCTTCATTCGAAAGAGTTTTTGAATTTGATACTTTTGAAGTAGAAGTTCCAGCCGCTACAGCATTCAATTGCCATTGTGCACTATAAAAACTGTCTTGAGCACCAGAATATTGGGCCGCTCCCGTTTGTCCTTCTACATTAACAATACTTGCCGGCTGCCATTTATTTCTAATTCTGATCCAAGTTCCATCAATATATTCTGGAGTCCATTGCGCACTCGACCAACCTGCCGTAATTGCGCCACATTGTACAGAACCGGTTTGATTTTCGATGTGCATGAACTCTCCTGTACCTAGGTTTTTGAATTGAGTGTAACGACCATCAATCATTACTTTTTCCCATCGATAATTATTGTTTGCTACTGTTGCCCCATAGGCTACATTATTCCCCGCATCGTAGAGATAGGTTCCTTTCCATCTATTTTGAATTGTATAATAATAGAGGTTTGTGACAACAAGATATTGATAAGGATTCAAAGTCATTGTTGCTCCTGAAGTCAAGTTAATTGTTGTACCAGAATAGACTTCTTTATACGAACCTGCCATGGCTGCTGGGACAACAAACGTAGATGATGAACCTCGGAGGTTGGTAAGAACAATAACTTTTTCGCTACCTGATGTTTTAGTAAAAGCACAAACATTGGTGTTTGAATAATTGGTCATTGTGCCACGTCTTATAGCTACGCTTGAATTTCTGAAATTTAGAATTTTAGTAAAATCATTTTTTGCGGTAGTGTTACCCCAATTAATTTTTACAGAGGTATACGGCCATGGAATTACCTGATTAAAATCTACTTCTTGTCCACTGGTTAACATAGGAACCCCTCGCATGTAAGCTGATACCAGAAAATTTGCAATTACTCCATCGTGACCTCCAAAAACATTCATGGCTGTTTCTGAAGTTTCGGTATCGTGATTAGCGGTATATCTAACCAGCTGCTGTGAGGCATTTGCCGAAGTGTATTCCGTATTTGTGGTCGTTTGAATTTGCGCAACAGAAGTGCCAGTATGTATAGGTTTCAGTGCCTCACCATACCATTTAAACCCAAAGTTCATGTCAAAACCGGAGGTGAAATTTTGTGCAAAGGTTCCTTCTGCAAAAAATATTAATTTGTGGGCACTAATTCCTCTTAAATTACTGATGGCTTGAGTCCAGAAAGCAGCAGGGGAATTGTCGGCAAAATCACAGCGATAGCCATCAATATTAGCAGCAAATACCCAAAAACGCATAGCATCAATCATAGCCGTTTTCATTGCTGTGCTGTTAAAATTTAATGCCGCGACATCAGGATAAGATCCTAATTGCTGAATTGCGCCGTTACTTTGAACATAGTAATCGGGATGTTGTGTAATCCATGGATGATCCCAAGAAGTTTGATTGGCAACCCAGTCCAAAATAACAGCCATTCCCCTGCTGTGAGCTGCATTAGTAAGGTTTCTTAAATCTGTTAAAGAACCATATTCAGCCCCTACTGTTTTAAACTCTTTGATACAATACGGTGAATTGGAACTTCTAGAGTCAGTTCCATATGGGTAAATAGGCATTAGATACAGTACATTAATACCGAGTGCTTTGATACGGTCTAAATCAGCAGTTACTGAGGCTAAATTTCCTGTCGCACTATGAGGGCGAATATGTACTTGATAAATAGTTGCATCTCTTGGATCTGGCACTCCTGTATATGGAGTTCCATATTGAGCAGGATCTTGAGCATAGATGGTGCTTGTAAATAAGATAATCAAAAGATTTAAACAAAGTAGTAGCTCTTTTGATTGGCTTAAACAGTTTATTAATAGTCTCGAAATGGTTTTTTTCTTCATTGGTTTTTTTGGTTTTTTGGTTAATTTTAAAAAAAGTCGGTTTAATTGAGTTTTACTTTTCAAGCAATACTGTAATTAACACTATAGGGTTACTAGCATTAAAATCAATTAACTTTCCTTTTTGAAGGTTGTTAAGATGTATGCAAATGGGTTTGTATTATAATGTTAACGTTTAATTAAAAAGGAATTTTGAAATAAAAAAAACACCTCCTAAGAGGTGTTTTAAACAAAACTAAAATGAACTTAAAACGTATATTGTAGTAAAATTTCATTGGTGTTTTTAGCACTAGCCATTGTTGAAATCGTACTCATTTCATAAGCATACCCAATGATGAATTTCTTGTTAAGAATAAAATTAGCCATTGCAGCATAGGCTTTATCAGTTCGGTATAATGCACCTATTTCAAAGTTTTGTTGTATTTGCAACATCGTGCTAATATCAACTGAGAAAGGTGTAGCAGTAGCATATCGAGCCAAAACAGAAGGTTTCAATATTAATGTCCCTGCTGGATTAAGATTAAAATCATAACCACCGCTTAGATAAATTCTAGGTTTGTTAGTTTCTAATGTTGCATATCCATTGTCATTTTTTGCGTTTTGGATATGTAATAATTTAGGTACCGAAAGCGAGACATAGAATTTTTCACTTTTTAATAGGGCACCGGCTCCAAAGTTAGGGTTAAACGTTTTGATGGAACCAAAAGCAGGATCTGATTCAACAGAATATAGTTCTAGCCCAGCTGTGTTTAGATTAAAATTAGTACCTCCTGCATTAATACCCAAATACAAATCCGTGCTTTGACTCATTTTTACTTTATATGATAAATTAATATCTACTGCTGTTTGTTTTTCTATAAAAGTAGAAGAATTGACAACAGCGATACCAAAGCCAAGATTATTTGCAATTGGCATTCCAAAAGAAACGGCTTGCGTTTTTGGGGCATTTGCTATTCCGCTCCACTGATTTCTTATGGAACTTGTAATTACGGTTTGCTCATCAACACCTGCATAAGCAGGATTGATAACGTTCATGTGGTATTTGTAAAAAGCAAATGAGCTTTCTTGTTGGGCAAAAACGGAACTACCAATTAAGAGTAGTGTGGTTGCCAATATGTAATGTATATTTTTCATGTTACTTTTTTTATAAATTATTTAGCAATGTAAATCCACCCTTGTTGATCAATAGAACCATCATTACCTAAATCAATTTGATAGAAATAAGAACCTATGGCTACAATTTTACCCGTGTTTTTGTATTCTCCATTCCAGTCATTCTGATAATCAGGAGAAAAATACACTTCAGCTCCCGTGCTGTTGAAAACACGAACAGATGAATTGGGGTGATTGATTAAATTATTTATAAACCAAGTATCATTTTTACCATCACCATTTGGTGAAAATCCTTCGGCTACATTTATTTCAACTAAGTCACAAGCATCGCCAATACCATCATGGTCAATATCTGCCTGATCTTGATTATACGTTGTAGGACAATTGTCATTGACATCTAGAATTCCATCAAAATCATGGTCTTCATTGTACACTTCGATAGAGAAGCTCTTTGATGTAGAACCTATTGCATTAGTTGCGGTTACTGTATAGTTGATAACATCAGTTTCGATTGTGGGTCTACCTGATACTGTTCCGTTAGCAGTATTTAAAATTAGGCCAAAAGGCAATGACGGATTTATACTAAAAGTCGAAATTGGATTTGAAATTACAGTTGGTACTACTGTTTCCATTACAATGTTTATGGGTAGTCTAAGGTCTCCTGTATAAGTTAGGTTTGTTGGTACACCTTGTATTTCTATACTAATTGTTTTGGAAGAAAAACCATAACTATTGGTTGCAGATACTGTGTAAGCACTTGCAGATTGAATGCTTGTTGGTGTTCCACTGATAATTCCAGTAACAGCGTCCAATTGCAATCCTTCAGGTAATGATGGATTTACCGTGTAAACAAGATTGCCAAGACCTACATCTACTGATGGTACTAAGCTCGAAATTGTTGTATTTGAAACAAAAATATTTGGGGTATTATAAGTTAATTTACTTGGTGCTGAAGGGATTAAAATACTATATTCTGCTGTCGTTTTATTAAAAGTAATATTGTAAGTGCCAGCTGTAGGCACTGTTATAGGATCAGCATCCACTACTGCAATTCCTGAAGGGAAAGCTGTTCCACCCCAGTTATAAGGCAATGTCCAAGCATGATTCCCTCTAAATTTTAGAGCACCAGGAATTAAAGAAACTCCATCAAGAGTATATAAGTTACCATCAGTAGTAATCATATCGGTATCCGTTACCCAAGCACCCGGAGTCGCATCACCAAAAATACTTATTACTTGATGATTTACTGTTGGAATCGCAATCGAATAAACAGCAGTTTCAATGTTAAAAGTAATATTGTAAGTACCAGCGGTTGGCACTGTTATAGGATCAGCATCAACAACAGCAGTTCCTGAAGGGAAAGCAGTTCCACCCCAATTATAAGGCAATGTCCAAGCGTGATTTCCTCTAAATTTTAGAGCACCAGGAACCAAAGCTACACCATTCAGCGTATACGTAATTCCATCGGTGGTAACCATATCGGTATCCGTTACCCAAGCACCTGGAGTCGCATCACCAAAAATACTGATTATTGGATGGTTTACTGTTGGAATCGCAATCGAATAAACAGCAGTTTCAATGTTAAAAGTAATATTGTAAGTACCAGCTGTAGGCACTGTTATAGGATCAGCATCAACAACGGCAGTTCCCGAAGGAAAAGCAGTTCCACCCCAGTTATAGGGTAATGTCCAAGCGTGATTTCCTCTAAATTTTAAAGCACCAGGAACCAAAGCTACACCATTGAGCGTATACGTAATTCCATCTGTGGTAGTCATATCGGTATCCGTTACCCAAGCACCTGGAGTGGCGTCACCAAAAATACTGATTATTGGATGGTTTACTGTTGGAATCGCAATCGAATAAACAGCAGTTTCAATGTTAAAAGTAATATTGTAAGTACCAGCTGTAGGTACTGTTATAGGATCAGCATCAACAACGGCAGTTCCTGAAGGGAAGTCAGTTCCACCCCAGTTATAAGGCAAGTCCCAAGCGTGATTTCCTCTAAATTTTAAAGCACCAGGAACCAAAGCTACACCATTGAGCGTATACGTAATTCCATCTGTGGTAGTCATATCGGTATCCGTTACCCAAGCACCCGGAGTAGCGTCTCCAAAAATACTGATTATTGGATGGTTTACTGTTGGAATCGCAATCGAATAAACAGCAGTTTCAATGTTAAAAGTAATATTGTAAGTACCAGCGGTTGGCACTGTTATAGGATCAGCATCTACTACTGCAGTTCCCGAAGGAAAAGCAGTTCCACCCCAGTTGTAGGGTAATGTCCAAGCGTGATTTCCTCTAAATTTTAAAGCACCAGGAACTAAAGCTACACCATTCAGCGTATATGTAATTCCATCTGTGGTAGTCATATCGGTATCCGTTGCCCAAGCACCTGGAGTGGCGTCTCCAAAGATGCTGACGGTTAGAAAAACTGCATTCTGTTTTTCAACTGAATGAAGTGGTGGCTTTTTTGCATTTGCAAAAGAGATTGTCAATAGACAAATAATAAAAAAGAGTAATTTCTTTTTCATGGTTTTTTGGTTTTAGTTAATAATCGTGGTTTTTGTGATGTTGTTTAATAAGCCCTATTACTAAAAGAAGATTTTGTAATAGGGCTTGTTGTTGTTCAAATTACAGTTTTTTCAATCCCTTCATTTCTGAAGCATCCCCTTCTTTAATACTGATGGCAGTCCCTCCACCAGGAGCAATGTATTGTTTCAAAACACTTTTTGAAGTCACTATGATTTTTTGAATCGTATAATTTTGTGGTTTTTCATTCCAACTAGCATCTTTAGCATCTGCATAAACAGTTGCGATGAATTTTTTTCCTTTTGGTAAATAGTCAAAAGCAATAGTTGCCGTTCTTGAATTTTCATCAGTGATTCCTCCTACGAACCATTCATTTTTCCCTTTTGCTTTTCGGGCAATAGTAATGTAATCTCCAGGCTCTGCTTCTAGGATATAACTATTGTCCCAGTCTACTGCAACATCTTTTATAAACTGAAAAGCATCAGGAAAACGATTGTAATTGTCCGGAATATCAGCTGCCATTTGCAACGGGCTGTACATCGTCACATAATAGGCCAGTTGTTTTACCAATGTAGTGTTGACACGTTGATTCCCACCTGTTTTGTAATACGTAAGATCCGTTTGAAAAATACCGGGTGTATAATCCATTGGCCCACCCATCAAGCGAGTAAATGGTAAAATAGTGGTGTGTTCTGGAGCTAATCCTCCCATGGCTTCAAACTCCGTTCCTCGAGCTGATTCTTGAGCAACCCAGTTTGGATAGGTACGGTTTAATCCCGTAGGGCGAACTGCTTCGTGGCTGTCGATCATAATTTTATAATCGGCGGCACGCTCTGCAACATGTATGTAATGATTTACCATCCATTGTCCGTCATGGTGTTCACCACGCGGAATAATTTTCCCTACATATCCTGTTTTTACAGCATCATATCCGTTATCATTCATAAACTGAAAAGCACGATCTAAACGGCGTTCGTAGTTTGTTGCAGCTCCCGAAGTTTCATGGTGCATGATAATCTTTACCCCTTTTGAGGCAGCGTATTCATGAACTGCTTTTACATCAAAATCAGGATAGGCAGTTGTGAAATCAAAAACCTCTTCTTTCCAATTGTTAATCCAATCTTCCCAACCTACATTCCATCCTTCGATAAGGATGGCATCAAATCCATTTTTTGCAGCGAAATCAATATATTCTTTGGCATGTTCTGTTGTTGCGCCGTGTTTTCCATTTGGTGTAAGCTTAGTAAAATCTTGGCCAAGCTTCACATTGTTCTCTTTCCCATACGCCCATGTGCTTTTTCCAGCCACGAAGTATTCCCACCAAATTCCAATGTATTTCACTGGTTTTATCCATGAAACATCTTTGTAAGCAGTGGGTTCGTTGAGGTTCAAGATCAGTTTTGAAGCCAAAATATCAGTGGCTTTATCGCTTACTACGATTGTTCTCCAAGGCGTTTGTGTATCCGTTTGCATGTATCCTTTATTTCCAACTGCATCAGGCGTAAGATGACTGCTCATTTTAAAAGTGTTTGCATCAACGTTTAAAGACATCGCTGGGTAATTAATCAATGCAGCCTCGTGAATATTGATGTATAAACCATCCGAAGATTTCATCATCGATGGGGTTTGTACAGCTAGATTTTTTATAGGCCATTGTGAATTAATTTCAACGGTAGCTTTTTTCATCAAGGAAGGAATTTCTGAAATCTTTGATGTGGTATACGCATATTCATTGGTGTCATAATCTCCTGGAATCCAGAAAATTTTATGGTCTCCAGCCAATTGAAATTCGGTATGTTCTTCTTTGATTACAAAATAATTAAGATCATTTTGTTTTGGAAATTCATATCTAAACCCCAATCCATCATTGAACAAACGAAAGCGAATTCGGATGAAACGATTGTTGTTTTTGGCTTGTGCCAAAGTAACTACCAATTCGTTGTAGTTGTCGCGAATGGTTTTTTCCTCACCCATAACTGGGTTCCAAGAATCATCAACTGATTTTTGTTCCGTATTAGTAATGGAAAAGCCATCCATAAACGAAGGCACATCTTTTATTTCTAATCCCAAAGTACTAGGCTTGATTACAGGTTTTCCTTTATAAGATAATTGATAAGAAGGAACACCATTTGCTACAAGTTCAAATTTTAGAACAAGATTCTTATTAGGTGAATTTATTTCTTGTGCTTGTACCAAAAAAGGAGCAAGGAAAATAAATAAAAACAACTGATGTAGATTTGTTTTTTTAAGTTTAAAGGTCATTTTTTTATTTTTTTAATTAATAGAGAATGCAATTCTGGTTGTATTAAAAATCTCTTTTGAATGCGTAGGAGGAGTGCGAAAAGTTCCCATTGAATTTTCCCAGCAGCTTAGGAGTGGATTTTAGTCCCTCCTTAATAATTTTCGAATAGACACAACACACAAAGGCAAATAGTTTCGAAGTATTTAAAATTTAAAAAAAGAATCAAATTACTTATAAACAAGAAAGTGATATGAATTAAATCTTTTATGCCTTTGTGTTTGCGCCAATAATAGAGTCGTTTTTTGGCTAACCGATGTTACCAAAAACTAGTTTTTAGATTAGTTTTTCAATACCTTATATTCATAGGGCAATAAACTTATTTCAGTAGTGGCCGTTATTGCAGCACTAGTAAACCCATCTTTCCATGTCATTTTTGATAATGAAACAGGAATCGTGTAATTAACTGCTGAAGAAGTTAGGTTAGCTAGTACAAAAACTTTTTCAGTATCTGTTTCCATGGTAAATGCACTTACCGCATCACTACTATATCCTTTAAAAGTTCCTTTTTTAATGGCATTACTAGAATTTCTAAATGCAACAATCTTTTTGTATTCAGCTAACATGTCTAAATCGCCTGTACTCCAGTCAATAGGGGTGCGGTTAAAATAATCGATTCTTTTATTGTACCCTACTTCTTGCCCATTATAAATCATAGGTATAGAATTCATGTATGCTGCAACTACAAATGCTGCAATAGATCCTTTTTTTCCACCAAATAACTCTAAAGGGGTACCATCAGAAAGGTTGACATCATGATTGCTTGTATACCTTACCACTTTATTTTCAGGAGTGTAATTATTAGCATATTCTATAGCATTCGAATCTTGTAGAGTAGTTGCTGATTTGCTTTCGCCAAAAACTTTTTCAATAGCACTGAAGAAATTAAATCCAAAAGTAAAATCAAAACCAGCAGCAAATTGACTCACTTTTGACCCTTCTGCAAGCATCAATATGGTTTGATTTTTCTTAATTTTTCTTAATGCTGTAATAGCTTCTGACCAAAAATTTTGAGGTACAAAATCAGCATAATCACATCTAAAACCATCTATGTTTGCACTGTATACCCAGTAGGACATGGCATCAATCATAGCGGCACGCATTTCAGTATTTGTAAAATCTAGTTGTGCTACATCATTATAATTAGTTCCTGGAGGAATAATAATATTTCCGCTAGCATCTTTTTGGTACCAATCTGGATGAGCAGTAATCCAACCATTATCCCATGAAGTATGGTTAGCTACCCAGTCCAAAATAACTGCCATATTTTTTTTGTGGGCTTCTTCTACTAAAACGCGTAGGTCTTCCAAAGTTCCAAAATCAGTATTTACTGCTTTGTAATCTTTAACAGAATATGGAGATCCTAATCCGCCAGAAGATCGCACTATACCCACTGGATAAATAGGCATTAAATAAATAACATTAACTCCAAGTTCTTGAATAGTAGTTAGTTTTTCTTGAACTCCTTTTAGAGTTCCTGCTTCACTAAAGGCACGAATGTTTACCTGATAAATTACGGCATCTTCCTTTTTAGGCATTTTTTCAAAACGGGTTCCGTATTGTGGATATACTGATGCTGGATTTGGCTCATTATCCGAAGAACTGCATGAAGCGAGTACCGAACTAAAGACAAGTATAAAAACGATGTTGATATATAATTTCATTTTTTTTTGATTTTAATAATAAACGTATTGCACATAGCGATGAAAACAGGAGCTCCATTTTGTAATTAGGAGCTCCATTTTTAAATAGATAAACTACATCTTTTAATGCTAAACGAATATTTTGTTTTTAGATTTTTGTAACTGTATAGGTAGCCGTTGGAGGATATCCATTAGTTGCGGGATCAATATCATCTATTTTAAATGTTATTTTATAGGTCCCTGCTTCTGATATATAATGTGCTCCTGGGTCATCTAAATAAACTATCCCATCATCATTATTTTTTGGACCATAATTAATAGTCCAAGCATTATTAAGTCTGAATTTTACATTTCCAACTTTCAAATCACTTGTAATCTCCCATTGTTTTAGTTGGTGATTAAAAGACATATTTGTAGAATTGTCCCAACTTCCAGCTGTAGCATCACCTACAATTCCCCAAGTATAGGGCGTAGCTTTCCATTTTGCTGTATTTAGATTGACATTAATTTGAAAAGAACCAGCTTGAGGCATTAAAAAATCAGCATCACTATGGTCAACTAATACATCATTAGTTGCGCCAGCACCATAAAATTGATCCCAGTTTCTATTGGTGTTAAGTTTAAATCCTAAGCCAGCACCTGCCGGAATCGTAACATATCCTTGATAAATACCTGCATTAATTGCTGTTAAAGATGCTGCTGTATTTATATCCCAACCTTGGTAACTTCCGGGCATGTAAATTTCTCCAAAAACGACTGCTTTTGCAAAAGGAGTTACAGTTAATTCAATTGCATCGGAATAGATAGTTCTGTCTAAAGTGGATACTACACGAACAACTATTTTTCCTGATTCATCAACGGGAAGTCCTAGTTTGATAGCCATTTTATTAAAATCGCTTCCTGAGAAAGCTTTACTTAGCACATCAACTCCTGCCTCAACACGAACTGCTTTTGACCAAGCTGTAGCGCCAACAGCATCTGCGGGAACATCAAATTCCAAAGCATAAGTTACAGGAGCGTTTACAGGAAATACTACTGTAGGCCAAGAAATAGTGACTACAGATAGATTTTCGTTTTCTGATGAAAGGACAATAGTGCTAGACGAAGCTTCTATTGGGGCAGAAAAACTTACTGTTTTTAAAGTAGTAAGTACGGCATCATTTTCACAAGATGCACCTAAGAAAAGTAAGGTGCAAAGTGCGAATATCTTGTTTATATATTTTTTCATAATAGTTTCTATGTGTTAGTAACCTGTATTTTGTTTTAGTCCCTTGTTAGCATCTAATGCTGCGGTAGGTATAGGGAATAATTTTCGGTAATCTGCAGAAACGCCTCTAAAATCGTTTGCTAATGAAAATTTATCAAAACGAATCATGTCTTGTCTTCTATGTCCTTCCCAGTTTAACTCAAATCCTCTTTCATTATAAATATCATCTAATGTTGGATTTGCAGCTAATATTCCAAGACCAGCACGTTGTCTTATTTGATCGATAAATGGTTTGGCAGCTGTAGGGTTACCTAATCTTACATTGCATTCTGCTTTCATTAATAACACATCGGCATAGCGATAGATAGGAAAGTCATTTGATGCACCACCACCATCCATAGGTGTCACAGGGTAAAATTTAGTATCACGAACACCAGCTTGTGGTGCTGCCCCAGGATTGTCAAGTGAAGCGACGTCTATAGAATAATTAACTCCACCACCTTGATCTCCATAACGGAATTGTTTTTTACGAATGTCTTGGTCAGCATATTTCAAGAAGAAATCCTTTGGGACAATAGTTCCATTCCAACCACTAGTTCCAAATAATGCATTAGCATCTGGACCATTCAAACTACGAATAGTAAAAATGTTACGGGAAACTACATTTGCAGTAACGAAAATAGATAGGATCGTTTCATCATCTGGAAGGACATCACCAAATAATTCATAATATTTGTTACCCAGAGGGCTAGAAGCATCGGCAGCACCTGAATGCAGAGAAAATCCTCCTTCGCTTACTTTATCGCAAGCAGCCAAACATTTTTCCCATTCAGGAGTTCCAGTGTATACTTGTGCATTCAAATAAACTTTGGCTAATAAAGTATAACCTGCCCATTTATTGAATCTTCCGTAATAGTTACCGCCTTTAGTACTTGAAAGGGTTTCTACATTTTCGGTAAGTTCTTTTACTACAAAATCATATACCTCTTTACGACTAGATTGAGGGATTTGATCTACAGTAATATTGTTGTCTGTATAAAAAGGAACATTACCAAAATCATCTATTAGTAAATAATAGAAAAAGGCTCTCAATACTTTGGCTTCAGCAATTTTTGAAGGTTCGGCATTGGATTTTTCTAATTGATTAACGGCCAAATTGGCATTGAAAATAGATTTGTACAACCATTTCCAAGTGTTATTTATAAAAGAATCCGTAGGCAACCATTCGTGTTTGTATAAACGAGCAAAATCCAATTCCCAATCACCCGTTGTTCTATGAGGAATTACTTGCTCATCTGAACTGAAACTGTTTAAGTCATACCAACCTCTATCAGCCCCAGCATAACCTACACCATCCCAATTACCGCCAACTTGTGCATAAACACTAGCCAGCGCTACATCGGCACCTTGAGCAGAGCCGTAAAAATCGTCTGCGGAGTATTTATCATATACATTTTCATCTATGTTCGTACATCCGAATAGAAAAAGGAAACAAATGCTTCCTGCTATCAATATATTTTTCATTTTCATTTTCTTTTACTATTTAAATTTTACATTTAATCCAAAGGCAAAACTTCGGGTACGAGGGTAAATACCATTGTCGCCCCCAAAACCATTACCACCACTCAAATTTAATTCGGGATCAATTCCTGAATACGGTGTAATTAGCAATAAGTTATTTCCAGTAAGAGAAAGTCGAACAGATTCAATATATTTTACTTTTTCAAAATGAAAGTTATAGCCTACAGTTACATTTTCTAATCGTAAAAAAGAACCATCTTCAAGCCATAAGTCAGAACCATATTTTGAAGTAAATAACCCTAAAGGAATAGCGCTTTCCAACACGTTTGATTTACCAATATTTTCTAGGTAACTTAAATTTGATTTAAGGCCATTGTAAATTTTGTTTCCACCTGATCCTCTCCATAACATAGAGACATCTAAGTTTTTATATTGAAAAGAGGGGTTGAATGCATAGGTGTAAGTTGGTAATGCAGAACCTTGTATTAAGCGGTCTGGACTAGTAGTTCCTTGATCAATAATACCGTTTCCATCAACATCAAGCACTGTTTCCGAATTTTCATTGTCTTTACCTGTATGATGTAAGATATTAAACGTACCTATAGGTTGTCCTTCAATTAAGTAAGAACTTGGTCCCCAAGGAACATTATTCGTGTTTAATGGTACACCATTGATACTTCCGCTAAGGTTCAATATTCTATTTCTTAAGAAAGACACATTCCCAGCAAGGGTAAGTGTTGTGTTGTCGGTTTTTATTAAATCATAACCAATTGCAATTTCCAATCCTTCGTTTAATAAACTTCCAACATTTGCTTTGATTGTATTATATGGGAAAGGAGGTTGTGGAACGGTATAATCAAATAAAAGATTATCGGTAGTTGCTGTAAATACATCAATACTTCCTCTTACTTTGTTGTCGAAAAGACCAAAATCTAAACCAATATTGGTTTGTTTTTTTGTCTCCCAACGTAAATCGGCATTGGCATTTTGGATTACATTGAAATTGGTGATTTGTTGACCTCCAAAATAAGTTACTCCAGATCCACCCACAAGTGAGATAGAGTTTTGTGGATATAATCCTTGTTGATTACCTGTAACTCCATATCCTCCACGTAATTTTAATTCGCTAAAAATAGTTTGATTGGCCATAAAAGGCTCTTTGTCTATTTGCCAAGCAACCGAAGCCGATGGGAAATCTCCCCATTTATTATTTACACCAAATACAGATGAACCATCTCTTCTAAAACTAGCTGTAAATAAATATCGGTTTAAAAAAGAGTAATTCACACGCCCCAAAAAGGAAACTAGTGTTCGGTCATTTTTATAGGATGAGATATCACCAGGTTGCACTTTAGATAAGTCACCTAGTTGCAAAGCATTATAAGTTGCAATGTCATTGATAAAACCTTTGGCTTGAGCAAAATTACCTTGGTAGGCCTGATTTTGCCATTCATACAAGGCTAATGCATTAATACTATGGTCTCCAAACACTTTTTTGTATGAAAGACTAATATTCATTAATTTTTCATTTTGCTTGTTGTTGCTTATGTTCGCATACCCATTTTGATCCACCGCATAAGCATTAGTTGATTCCGCAGGAAGATAGTACCCATTTGTACTATTTGTTTTTCTCCAACTTCCAAACCAACCAGCTGTTAACCCTTTGTATAAATCTAAATCGGCTTTAAGGCTTCCAAACAAATTATCATATTGCCCTTCATTGGTCACTGTTTGTGCAGCAGCATAAGGATTCAAGTATTGGAATACATTTGGGTCTGTAAAATAACTACCATTTGTATTATAAACGGGATCAGTAGGACGCATTACATACGCATTAGTGATCAAATTTGAAGTAAATGCAGCTCTACCAATGCTACCAATACTGTTAACGGCATTAGTAACCCCACTATTCAAATTAAAAGTCAATTTCAATTTATCATCCATTGCGGATTGCGTAGCTTGAATTCTTCCAATGTATTTTTTATTGCTGGTATTAATTACAACACCATCCTGTAAAATAGCACTGATCGAAGCTCTATAGCTAAATTTATCTGTTCCTCCGCCAAATGATAAAGTGTGAGTTTGTGTAGCACCACCTTTGGTAAGAATACCATACCAGTCTGTATCTGAACCATGATTTGCCGAAGCAGGAACGCCAACTAATTGAGCTTGTTGCCACCATTGGTCAGCATTCAACATGTCTAATTTTTTTGGAATATAATCGATAGCTGTTGAAGCAGAATATTCGACGGATGTTCTTCCTGCTTTGTTTTTCTTTGTAGTAACAATGATTACTCCCGCAGCTCCTCTAGAACCATAAACGGCAGTTGCTGAGGCATCTTTTAATATATCCATAGAGGCAATTTCGCTAGGTGGAATTTGGTTTAATAAATCCATATTTCCTTGAACTCCATCTACAACTACCAAAGGATCATTTCCCCCAATTAAAGAAGAGATTCCTCGTATTCTAACACTAGGAGCTGAACCTGGTTCACTTCCTGTTTGTGTAATATTAACCCCAGCCAATTTTCCCGAAATTAATTGCAATGGGTTGACAACAGCACCCTGATTCATGTCTTTTGCAGCTATAGAAGATACAGCACCAGTAACATCTTTTCTCGATGAAGTTCCATAACCTACCACTACAATCTCTTCTAAGGTAGTTGTATCTGGAAAAAGTTGAATTACACTATTATCTTGGTTTGCAGAGACTCTTTTCTCTTTATAACCTATATAGCTTATTATGATTATAGCGTCACTGTTTTCAACATCAATTTCAAAGTTTCCATTGATATCTGTGACTACTACTTTTTTGGTTTTTTCTTCCATGATCGAGGCACCTGGAAGAGGCATACCATTTTCATCGGATACTTTACCTTTTATAGTCTTTTTTAAATAAAAAGTCTGATCCGTTTTTTCAATTAGAGGTTTTTTCAAAATAATTTGAGTTTCTCTAACTTTAAAATCGGTACCTGTTCCTTTGAACAGTTTGTCTAAAACTACATCAATTGTTTGGTCTTTTACACGAATAGAGATGATTCGATTTAAATCGATATCATTCATTTTGTAAATAAATCTAAAATCTGTTTTTTGCTCAATGGTTTCAATAACCGTTTCAACTGTTGTATTGTTTAATTCTAAACTTACTTTTGTTTTTTGGGCATAAGTATTCGCTCGGATATTAAACATGACAACTAAAAGAAGTAGCGTAGTTAGTTTCAATTTTAGGTTGTTTTGGAACAATGGGAATTGTATCCCACTATTCTTTGGTTTTTTTTTCATAATTTTGTAAATCGATTGTATTTAATCAGTTAGGTTCAATCACTTATTCAATCGGAAATTGTTCGCAGCTCTTTCCGATTTTTTTATGCATAATGGTTAACTCGTCATTTTTATTTGGTTTTTAGTTGTTATTTAATTAATATCTCATTGTCTTTTATCGTGTAATTAATGCCGTGAAGGTCATTAAAGTAGCTCAGTACTTTTTCTATTGGCTCATCACCAAAACTGGCATAAAACTTCTCATTAGCCAATTTCTTGTTGTGGTTCACAATAGTAACATTGTAGTGTCTTTCTAATTTTTTTGTTATATCAGTAAAACTCATATTTTTAAAACTCAATCGTCCTTCCATCCAGGCAGTATAAATGTCAGTATTGACTGCTTTTGTTTCAATATGGCTGTCTTTTTTATTAAAACTACCTTTATATCCTGGTTTAAGAATAGTGTTTTTATTGGCGTCAAATTTCTCGTTTGTAGTATAAAGTCCAACAGAACCTTCTACCAAAACAACGTCAGTTACAGCATCTTCAGGATAGCTAGAAACATTAAAATGTGTTCCTAAAACACGAACGTTTAAATTATTAGCATTAACAACAAAAGGGTGTTTTTTGTCTTTTGTAACATCAAAGAAAGCTTCTCCATCTAGAAAGACTTGACGGTTTTCACTAGCAATAAATTTCACAGGGTATTTAAGTGTGGTTCCTGAATTCAGGTGTACAATAGTTCCATCAGACAATTCCAATTCGAATCGTTTTCCATATGGTATTTTAATGGTGTTGTAAACTAGTTTTTCTAAAGAGGTTTCGGTATCGTACGCAATTTTATTTCCATTGTGACTTGCTACTATATTTCCTTCTGAGTCCGTAACTTGAGTTTTTTTAGTACCAGAAATAATTTGAACATCACCGTTAGCTAATTGGAGTGTGATTTCATCACCATTTAGTATTTGCGCCTTTTTTTCAATTAAAAGAGTATGTTGATAGGACCATCCAATAGACAATATAACAAGAATTGTTGCTGCAATTGAAAGGTATTTTAGAATTGGAATCTTTTTGGTTTCAACAGTAATTGCTTCCGTTTCTTTTGTTTGAGATAGAATATTTGAGAAAATTTTATCTGCTGTTGATGAATCCATTTGAGGAGTTTCAGCCAGCAAAATTTTTATGTCGTCAACTGTTGGAAAATCAGTTGTGAGATTGTTTTTTCGATAATAGGCAACAACTTCATTACTTTCCTCCACATTGCATTGGTTTAAAATAAATTTATGAAGTAATTTTTGTAATTCTGAATTTTCATTCATTTCAAGTAGTTTTTTGTTCCGGTACTATATTATACAGTTGAAGTGGAGTTGACTACTACTCAAACGTTGTAATTTTTTTAATTTTAACATAAAATAATTTAAATAGCACAAAAATATTGAATATAAGTAGTTGATTAAAAGTTACTTACATTCATTTAGTGATGTTTTATTTTTTTTAAAAAAAGTCAAAAAAAATCACCCATAAAGAGTGATTGAGAGAAAAATAGTTAAAGCGTATCATAAAATCCCATCATGGCCTTTTAAAAATAGCCGCATTGATTCAAGTGCTTTGCTCATTTGGCTTTTTACAGTATTTACTGATATCCCTAATTCATGGCTAATTTCTTCATACGTTTTGCCTTGTTTTCGTGACATTTTAAAAATTTGCTTGCGCTTGGGAGGCAATTGTTTAATGGCTTGTTTTTTGAGTTTTTTGCAGTCGTCTTCTCGAATAGAATAATCACCTTGTTCATGTGATTTTTGGCTTTTGTAGAAAATTTCTTCTTTTAGAAGGACATCATTGGCCGCCTTATTCAAAATATTAAAGGCTTGATTTCTGGCAATAGTGAACAAATACGATTTAAAGGATTGCTCTAAATTTAGATTTTCACGATGTAGCCACACTTTTAAAAATACTTCTTGAACATTTTCTTCAGCTAATTCTTTTGATTTAAGTAGGCTAATACTATACCCATAGATATCTTGATGGTAATGATCAAAAAGGGAACGAAAGGCTTTTTCGTTGTTGTTTTTGAGTTCACTAACTAATAATTGATCGCTATAGTTTTTTGTTTCTGACATTAATTGTATTACCCTTAATTTTTATAAGATTAAAATAGCACACTCTCAATTCTAGCCTCTTAATTGTCTGATGAATTAGCAAATATATAAAAATAATATTCTCATTGATTTCTTTAAGTAAAAATCTATTTATAATTTTTTATTCAAAATTTGGTGATAAGTAGTTAATTTTTAATTGAAAACGGAATTAAGCTGAGCCCAAAAATAAGTGTGAATTAAAAAAGCTTCCAACCTTTTTTAAGACTGGAAGCTTGAAAATATACAATTTGAAAGGATTAATTCTTCAAATCTTTTATTACTTTAAAAGCAACATCAACTTGCTCTTCGCTTACTAAAATGGTAAATTCATTAGAAGTAGAAATCACCTCGTTGATTATAATTCCTTCCCAAGCCAAACGTTGAAAAATGAAATAGTAAATACCTGGAATTACAATATTCTCTTTTGGTAATTTTACCGTTATAGAAGCTAAATTGTCTAGTTTTTGAATCAATTTTTCACTTACAAAATGCTTGTCAACTAATTGATTTACACTGTTACTTATTACAATGTTAATTTCATTTACACCTCTTGATGATGTATAAAAAACATCGGGCAATGCATTGATATCCGAGATTAATTCAGCTTGTTTATTTAAAACAGTTTCTGATACTGCAAAAGTATAGTCAGTCAAAGCAGATCGAACCGTAATCTCTCCAATGTTTTTTATTACTTTATTGATTTTGTGATTTAATCGGAAGTCTAATTCTTCGGTCAGTCTTTTTAGTGACATTACGATGGCTCCTTGTTTAACTTCTTTTCCAAATTCACTTTCCAATTCGGACATGATATTTCGGGATAATGAGGTTAAGTTGATTATCCCAAGTGATAAAGCATTTAATAAAAATGGCTTTGTTTTAATGTAATTTTCTACAATTGAAGAAACGGTTTTCATAATAAATTAGGTGTTTTTACTTAGTTTTAGTAGTTAGTTTAGTTAGTTGTTGTGTCAAAAATCGCTACAAATATAAATAAAAAACAATTTGTTACAAATATAACATGATAAAATTTACTTAAAAATGATAAAAAGCATCGATAAGGTGTTCAATTACAAAAGATTTACCTTCTTTATGGATAGCAATAATATCAAAACGGACATTTACATCCATGTTTTTTTCGACTACGTAGGCATCTACCGCCTTAACTAGAAGTTGAATTTTTTTTGGTTTTACAAAATCTTGAGGCAAACCAAATTCAATTGAGGAACGGGTTTTAACTTCAACAATTGCCAAAATATCTTCTTTCTTAGCAATTATATCTATTTCAGCTTTTTGAAAAGTCCAGTTAGTATCTAGAATTTCATAGCCTTCTTTTTGCAGAAAGGCAAAAGCCATTTCTTCACCAAATTTCCCTAATTCATTGTGTTCCGCCATTTCATCAATTTTAAATCACTTGAATTTTTAAAGAAAATTATTACTCAAAAGTTACTGAAGCGTTACTTGTAGTAACTTCTATGTGAATGATATCTCCTAAAACTAGAGCACGATTGTCCCTTATGTGACCTGCGGGGAAATTGTAGATAATAGGAATGTTGTATTTTTTAGTAACATCTTCTATAATTTCGACAGCATTTTTGCCCCAAGGAATATCATTGTCTTTCATCTTAGTCATGGAACCCACAATAATTCCTTTAATACTTTCTAGACAGCCATTGCGTTTGAGGTTCATCATCATGCGGTCAATGTGATATAAATATTCATCGAGATCTTCAATAAATAATATTTTGTCTTTACAGTCAATAGCCGAATTTGATCCTAGTAAACTATATAGAATAGATAGATTTCCTCCTACTAATTCTCCAGAGGCACTTCCAGTTCTATTCATAGGGTCAGATGCAATACTGTAATTCAGTTTTTCTCCAAACAAAGACAAACGCAAACTTTCGATTGCTTCAGGGGTTGCTCTCGGCACCGTTATAGGCATCACACCATGAATAGATTTGAAACCCATTGTATTGAGGTGATTGTGTAAAACGGTAATGTCACTAAAACCCACAATCCATTTCGGGTGTTGTTTGAATTTTGTAAAGTCTAATAAATCAATCATTCGCACCGTACCATACCCTCCTTTTACACACCAAATTGCTTTGATGTTTGGGTTGTCCAATTGCTTTTGAAAATCCGCAGCTCTTTGTTCATCAGTACCTGCAAGTTGGTTATTGTCTAAACCAATGGTACTTCCTATCACTACTTCTAATCCCCAACTGTGCAATAAATCAATTGCCGGCTTAAGATTGTCGTCAATGTTTTTTCTTGCTGTTGATACTATGGCAATGGTATCTCCTTTTTGTAAAATAGGTGGTGTAGTCATTAGTGTGTGGGATTGGGTATTGATAGAATGTAAAATTAAAATTAAAAGTAGGAATTTAGTCCAACAAAAATTAATATTTAACGTCCAAAATCGAGTGGTAGGCATGTTTTTATTTTTCTGGGGTAAATATAATTTGAGTAGCTCCTCAATAGGATTAAAACAAAGATAGCAAATTTGAAATAATTTATTATTTACTTCTCAAAATGTAGTATTTTTACTTGAAGATATATTCTGGACGGTCATTCCTTTTTAAACGGTGCTTATGAAAATTTTACGATCGATTCTCTTTCTTCTTTTATTTTTTCCGCTGACAAAGACAGTAGGTCAACAAAAAAATTATTCGATTCATACCGTTGCTTTTTATAATTTCGAAAATCTTTTTGACACTATTAATAATCCGGATACTAATGATGATGAATGGACTCCAAAAGGAGCACAACACTGGACTTCCAAAAAATACTATCAAAAACTTCAAAACCTTTCTAGAGTTTTATTCGAAATAGGTTCTTCTGAAAACACTAATTCACCTACATTCATTGGATGTTCCGAAATTGAAAATAGAGGAGTCTTAGAAGATTTGCTCAAAGAATCTAAACTCATTAATATTGATTATGGTATCATCCATTTTGATTCTCCCGATAAAAGAGGAATTGATGTGGCTTTATTATATCAAAAGAAATATTTTCGACCAACAAGTTATACTAACATTCCATTATATGTATACAAAGACCAAGTCAAATTAAAAGAAAAAACTAAAAATGAATCTGTTGAAAAAACAGATGATGATGAAGAAATTAACCTACAGAATAATCGTGTTTTTACGCGGGATCAGCTGTTAGTCACAGGTTTTTTAGAGGGAGAAGAAATCAATATTATAGTAAACCACTGGCCATCCCGCTCAGGAGGTGAAAAAAAGACAAGTCCATTTAGAGAAGCTGCTGGAGCCTTGAACAGGAAAATAATTGATTCTTTACAGCGAATTAACCCAAATGCAAAAGTGATTACTTTAGGAGATTTAAATGACGGGCCGTCAAATAACAGTGTCAAAAAAGCACTTGGAGCCAAAGCTAAGAAAGAAGAGGTTTCGGTATTAGGAATCTATAATCCATTCGAAGAAATGGCTAAAAAAGGATTGGGTACCATCGCTTTTCGAGATTCTTGGGATATTTTTGACCAAATCATGGTTTCACAATCTTTAATAAGAAATGATTTTTCCAGCTTTCAATATTGGAAAGCGGGTATTTACAACAAACCTTTTTTAATACAAACTTCAGGACAGTATAAAGGCTATCCTAAAAGACATTCCGCCACCGAAATCGGGTTTAGCGATCATTTTCCCGTTTATATTTATTTAATTAAAGAAGTAAAGTAGGAATTTAAGCATAAAAATTTTGATGTTCCTATTTTATTAAATAAACGAATTGTCGTTAATGACATATTATCCTCCCTTAAATTAGAAAACGTACAAAAACAAGCAGTCTTTTGGTTTTGCTGGCTTTACTGCTAGGGACTTTTTCACTAACTTAGCGATTCAAAAATTTAACACCCAATCAAAATGTCCATAGCTAAACCATTCAACCTCAATAAATGGATTGATGAAAATCGTAAACTACTGAAACCACCAGTTGGCAACAGGAATTTATACAGAGAATCAGGGGATTATATTGTTATGATTGTTGCGGGTCCCAATGCCCGTAAAGATTATCATTATAACGAAACTGAAGAGTTGTTTTATCAACTTGAAGGCTCTATAAAAGTAGTTATTCAAGAAGATGGCGAGCGCAAAGAAATGGAACTTCATGCAGGGGATATGTACTTACATCCCGCCAATGTCCCTCATTCTCCAGTACGTTCTGAGGGTTCTATAGGTCTTGTAATTGAACGCAAGAGAGTAGGAAAAGGCTTCACAGATGGGCTACAATGGTATTGCGACAATTGCAACCATAAATTGTACGAAGTCCGTTTTGAACTTCATAACATCGAGAAAGATTTCTTACCTCACTTTGAGCATTTTTATGACTCTGAAGAACTAAGAACGTGTGACCAATGTGGAACTGTTATGGAAGTCGACCCTCGATTTGTTGCCAAAAAATAGTTTTTTATTTAGGAGCTATTTCCCGTTATCCGCTGTATCTTTTGTGGCTTAAAGAAAGCCACAAAAGGATGTCGCTACTACCGGGGCTAGGATTTAGATGTAATTTACAACTCAAATCGCTTCCCTTGTTCTGGGAATATAAATTGCAAACCCAAGTCATTTTGCTTTATCAATTGATTTTTGATTTTTATATAATTGTCAACTGGCGGCTTCATATGGGTAATCACAATTTTAAACCCATTCAACCCATCTTTTCCAATAAGTTCACTTAACCTATGGAGTTCACTCAAGAGATGATTAGGTGTTAAATGTCCAAATAACTGAGTGTCGGGTTGCTCGTTTGGGAACGAAACTTCAATAAAAATTCCTTTTAATTGGTTGCTTTGGATCAAGGGAGCGATTTCGGTCCACAGCAAACGTAGTTTATCACTTTTTTCAACAGAATCGGCACCAGTATCGCCCAAGTACAAGGCATAAGCATCTTTGTTTTTAATTAAAAAAGCAGTACTTTCAAAAGGATTGACATGGCTTAATGAAAATGCTTTTACGGTCATTGTGGTGTTAGAAATTGGAGTTTCTTCAAGAGTATTTAGCGTTTGAAAATGGTATTTTTTTATTTGATAACCAGTGCCTTCATCTCCAAAATTAGCCCAAGTTTGTCCGTTGAAATAATGTTTTTCCATCATTTCCATACAACTATGTGTTGCATAGACCGTTTTTGATGAATCGGCAGGTGAATTAATGATCAAACCCGAAACATGATCTAAATGGGCATGGGATATTAAATACCCTTTGATATATTTTTTTAAAACCGTCTCTGAGGAAACTTTAAAAATTTTATTTGCAATTGCCTTTTCAATTCCTGCATGTAGGGTTCCCGCATCAAGACAAATATATTCGGTTGTATTTGATGGAGCGAGTAAATAAGCGGAAAGATTGGTTTCGTCAATACCGCCTCTTATACCCAAAGGAATAACTTGAAATGCAGGGTTTTGTGCTTGTTGGGCAAATGTATTTGCAGACAGTAAAAATAAGTAAATCCAGAAATTTTTAAAAAGGGTCATAGGATATTATTATGAATTAATTTCAGACTATAAAATTAGTTTCTTCTTTTTAAATTGAAGCTTTTTTTTGCTAAATCAACTACATGTCACCAAATTGGTCTAATTTTAGTCCGATTTTAACACTATAATTGGGTTGAAATTCAACACGAAATTATATCTTTACAAAAAAATATAACAATTTTAACTAAAAAAGTTACAATGATAACAATAGCAAATCAATTCGGAATGAAAGAAGCTTTAACTCAATTGGGTATAAAGGACATAAATGAAGGAACATCAACAGGATTAAATCATTTTTCAAATGGAGAAATCCTAGAAAGTTATTCTCCCGTAGATGGTCAATTGATAGCAAAAGTAAGAACAACTACAGCAGCAGATTATGAAAAAGTAATGGAATCAGCAACAGCTGCTTTCGCAACGTTTAGAACAATGCCAGCGCCACAACGTGGAGAAATTGTTCGTCAGTTTGGAGAAAAATTACGTAAAAATAAAGAGGCTTTAGGTAAATTGGTTTCTTACGAAATGGGAAAATCATTACAAGAAGGATACGGAGAAGTACAAGAAATGATTGATATCTGCGATTTTGCAGTAGGTCTTTCTCGTCAATTGCACGGATTAACAATGCATTCTGAGCGTCCGGGACATCGTATGTATGAACAATACCACCCAATGGGAATTGTTGGAATCATTTCGGCATTCAATTTTCCGGTAGCGGTTTGGGCTTGGAATACGGCCTTGGCTTGGATCTGTGGGGATGTTTGCGTTTGGAAACCATCTGAGAAAACACCGCTTTGTGGAATAGCTTGTCAAAATATTATTGCTGAGGTAATCAAAGAAAACAACCTTCCAGAAGGAATTTCTTGTTTAATCAACGGAGATTACAAAGTAGGAGAAATGATGACTAGTGATAAACGTGTACCTCTAATTTCGGCTACAGGTTCTACTCGTATGGGTAAAATTGTTGCTCAAACAGTAGCGGGTCGTTTAGGAAAATCATTATTAGAATTAGGTGGAAACAATGCCATCATTGTAACACCAGATGCTGATATTAAAATGACAGTGATTGGAGCTGTTTTTGGAGCAGTGGGAACTGCAGGACAAAGATGTACTTCTACACGTCGTTTAATCATTCATGAAAGTATTTACGATACTGTAAAAGACGCAGTCGTTTCGGCTTATGGTCAATTGCGTATTGGGAATCCATTAGACGAAAACAATCACGTAGGTCCAGTTATCGACAAACATGCAGTAGAAATGTACAACAATGCATTGACTAGAGTGGTTGCCGAAGGTGGGAAACTACTTGTTGAAGGTGGCGTTCTTACTGGTACAGGATATGAAAGCGAATGTTATGTAAAACCAGCGATTGCAGAAGCAGATAATTCATTTGAAATTGTACAACACGAAACATTTGCTCCAGTATTGTATTTATTGAAATATTCAGGAAATGTTGAAGATGCACTTGCTATTCAAAATGGAGTGGCGCAAGGATTGTCATCAGCGATTATGACCAATAATTTAAGAGAAGCAGAATTGTTCTTATCTGTTGTAGGTTCTGACTGTGGTATTGCAAATGTAAACATTGGAACTTCTGGCGCAGAAATTGGTGGAGCTTTTGGAGGAGAAAAAGAAACGGGTGGAGGTAGAGAATCAGGTTCTGATGCTTGGAAAGTATACATGAGACGCCAAACCAATACCATCAATTATACAACTAGTTTGCCATTGGCACAAGGAATTAAATTTGATTTGTAAGTTTTAGATTAAAATAAATTTTGTAAAAAACGCTTTGTCTTATTTAGATAAAGCGTTTTTTTATAAATTAGACAAAAAAATTAATGGCTAATTTAATAGCAGATTTTACTGAAATTTCGGATTGGCAAAAAAATATTTTTTATAGCACAGGAGGTACAAGAAGTAAAAAAATTGTGATACATCCAATTTCAAATGAAGAATATTTTTTTAAAGGTTCTAAAATAAATAAGAAAAATGGCGAAACTTTATATCCAACAGAATTTTGGTCAGAAATTGTCTCTTCTAAAATTGGTCAATTTTTAGGGTTTAATATGTTAGATTATAATATCGCTTATGATGAAAATGATCGTCAAAAAATAGGCTGTATATCAAAATCTATGGTTTTAAATTCGGAAAATAACTTAACAGAAGGCATAACTTATTTAACTGGTTTTGATTCAAAATATAATCCGGAGAAAGACAAAAAAAAATATACTTTTCAATTTATTAAAAATGCTTTAATTGACTTTAATTTCAATGATTATATTGTAAATATCATTGAAATTATCATTTTTGATTCTATTATTGGTAATTCTGATAGGCATCAAGAGAATTGGGGGATAATAATGTTTTACAGAAATTCAATAGACAAAATTAATGAAGAATTATTAAGTTCAAAAGTAAATTTTTGGAAGAAGGTAGAAATGAAATTATATCGCTTTTTAAACGAAACTTTTTTATTGTTACATAAAGAAGAAAGAGAAATTAATAAAAATAATTTAAAACTTCATTCTAATATAACTCTACATAAATTTGCTCCTATTTATGATAGCGGATGTTGTTTAGGAAGAGAACGTGAGGATAATTGGGTTGAAAAAGCAATAAAAGATTCTCAAATGATAGAATCATATGTTAGAAAAGGAGAATCTGAAATTCACTGGGAAGGTTTTTTAAATAAAAGAAAACATTTTGAACTTATAGAATTGTTATTAGACCAATACCCAGTTGAAACTAGAAAAAAAATTGAAAAAGTTAAAGAGAAATACAACTCTGAATTAATAAAAAATATAATCGAAAATATTGATTTTAATGTTCCAACAGATTTAATTAACTTTAAATTATCGGAAACAAGAAAGCAATTGATGTATAAATTGGTAACTTTGCGGATTGAAAAATTAATCCAATATTTATGAAAGCTATAGGAAACATACACCTTATCTGGAGACTAGGTAAAGGTAGTAGAAGAATTTCCGTTGGTACTATTAAAAAAAGTGCCTCGGAAGGAATCCGCTTTCATTATAATCAAGAAGGTGTTGAAGATGCCAACAAGTTAGGTTTTGTTCATTATGAGGGTTTTCCTGATACTAGTAAAGATAAAATGTATACGGAAAATGTAATTGAAATTTTTGGACAAAGATTAATGCGTTCTGAAAGACCTGATTTACATGATTTTTATGACTTTTGGAATATTGATCCACTTAAGAAGGAAGATAAGTATTATATGTTAGCATTTACACAAGGTCTATTACCTACCGATAATTTTGAGTTTCTAGCTGATTTTAATCCTGTAAATAATTTTTCATTTGTTACAGAAATAACTAATTTATCAGAAGCTCAAATCCCTTCCGCTAAAATTTCAATTGGTGATGTTTTAAGATATGAATTAGAAGCTAATAATACCTATGACAAAAATGCAGTAAAAGTATATAAAGAAGAATTGTATCTTGGACATATCAAACTAATACATTGTAAAGTTTTTCATAAAACAAATAAACAGTTTAGTTTAAAGGTGAAAGGAATAGAAAAGAATGGTGTAATAAAAAGAGTTTTTGTAGAAGCAGCTTTATAAATTTCATTAAAAATCAAACTACATAACGAGTTTGCCATTGGCACAAGGAATAAAATTTGATTTGTAATCATAAATAATTAGCATAAAAAAAGGCAATTTGAATTTTCAAATTGCCTTTTTTTTATTTTAAATTTTTAGAAGTTTGCTTTATTATTAATGGTATTACAAATTAAAAGAAGCACCAACGTTTAAAGTAAACTGATTGTTTAAATGATCAAAACCAGTAATTGTTTTGTCGTATTTAGCCAATGGAACACCCGCTTCTCCAAACAATCCAAAACCATCAGTAAAGAAATAACGGAAACCCAAATGAGCACCAAAATTTCGCAAACCTAAATCCAATCCTGGGTAGATGTCCATGTTAGGTTGCATTTGTAAAACACTCCCTAAATTAGCGTTGAATCGTGCTTTTAAGTCAATTCTATCTCCAAATTCTGGTAGATTTCCCATAGCATCTTTATTTACTGTCAATAAGTAATTACCAGTAAGTCCCAATGACATGTTTTCTCCAATTCCAAAATCAGATGATAAGAAAATACCAGTTCCTCCATCTTGAATGTTAAATCCTACTTGCCCTTTAACATCTCCATTCCCTTTGAAGGCTTGAGCGTTAATTAGACCAAAAGCTAATAGTAATGATAATGTAATAATTTTTTTCATAATTCGTGGAGGTTATAAATTCCAAGACAAAATTAGTTTAATAAATCTTAATTTCTACCTTTTTCATCAAAATACAGGTTGTTTAAGGGTTCACTTTGCCAGAATTCCTTTGTATCTACATCCATAATTGTTAAAGGTCCTTTGAAAGCTGCTCCCGTATCTACGTTCCAAATACAAGCCATTTGCAAAGGTTCTGTTTTTCCAATTCGGGTAACTGGGGTGTGGCCAATATAAACTTCATCATATAGCGTCAAGCGTTTTGGATACAATAAGTCATTAGGTTTGATGCTTCGATCCAATGCTAGTGCCGTTTCCCAAAGCGTTCGATCCCAATAAAATAATTTAGAATAAAATTCATACTCCACCCCATTCATATTGGTAAAACCAGCATGAACAAATAAGCGATTTTTTTCATCTAAATAATAGTCGTCCAGTGACAATAAAAAGTCAATGTGTAATTGTTTAGTAGTATCATTAACATTTTGGTAGGCAGTGACGGTTGCCTCACCACCATGTTTGTACCACATGAGGTTGTCTTTGCTGTCTTTTAACCAATGCAATAATAATTCATCGTGGTTACCACGAATAAAAATGCAGTTATTAGTGGTTTTTAATTGAATCAAATAATCAATTACTTGTGGAGATTGACTCCAGCCATCTACATAATCTCCCAGAAAAATTAAAGTATCTTCTGGAGTTACTTTAGCTCTTTCTATAATTTGGTGTAAAGCGCGTAAGCCTCCGTGTATGTCGCCTATAACTAGTGTTCTCATTTATGTTTGGTCAATCGGGATTATGAAAAATGATAAGAGTGTCGTTTTTCTAATTGATAAAAATAGCAAAAAGAGTTGGGACAGGCTGATTTTTTTATTTTTTATTTTTTACAGCATGCGGTATTTGTACTATTTTTGTTTTTCCTAAAATATCACTACTTTTAGTGATTGTTTGATATGAAATTTTTTATGTATTTTTACATAAACATTAAAAACTTCAAAAAAATGAATGCACTGATCGCCTTATCACTTTTGATTATCCAAGCAGTTTGTAGTTTTTTAAATGATATTATATCATTTTTTAATCTTCATTTTTAGTATCGTATTTCATTTTTCTTAAAATCCGCATGGCTTCCTTGAAAGACAAATAAATTTGCGGAAACGGTTTTATAAGTAGTTTAGCATCAATCAATTTTTCTTTGGCATCTTCAAATCCATTGAGATAACAAATCATGAAGGTAGACGGCAGGTTTTCTAAATCTTTATTTTCTCTATCAGACAATACAATTCCTTTTCGTAGTTTTTGCAACAATGCTAGATTAGAATTATAAATGTGAAAAAGCATTTTTCTATTAAATTCTGGGGGCTGAAACAGCATTTTACTTTCTATTTTATAATACCCATTTTCATAAAAATAAATCGTTTGTTGTTCTAATGGATAATAACTGGTTTTATCGTTTAAACCCAAAGGAACATATTCAATAATAGTAAAAGTATCTTCATCAAAAGTTATAGTAACTACATCTTGAGCGGAGTAGAAGAGTTTGATTTGTTCATTAATGAGTTCGATGTCCACACGAGATAAATAAGTACTACCTCGCACTTTCTTTGGGATTCCAGCCCAACAAATCACAAAAAGTTCTTTGAATACTTTGTATTTTGGCGCCATGTCTTTATGGCGAAAATTGATAAAATCAAATACGCCGTCCAAAGTGTATTTAATATTGTTTCTGGAATTATTTTCAATATCAATTACAGTTTCGGTATTGAGATAATTTTTCTCAATTTTATCTTCGGTTGGTGTGGTATTGCTACCCCGTCTTATAAATGTTGCTTTGGCTGGAATGGTATGAATTCCTTTTTTGAAAAAAGAAGGTTTGTTTTTGGGTTTTATCGTTACCAGTCCTACAACTTTATCTTTGGGCAAATTAGGAAAAGGAACATTTTCGTATTGAATTTTGGGAGGATTCTCAAGATAGGCATTTACTAAATTCTGAATATGACTGTCGTCAAAAAAATCATCACCTACAATCTCATTATCTTGATCTTCAACACCTACAACTATATACGAATTATTGGCCGGATTAGAATTGGACAAAGCACAAATGTGTTTTAAAAATTTGGCTTTGCCCTCTCTGGTATGCAAGTTCAATTGTCGTTTTTTATCATAAAAACTGGATTCGTCGTTATGAGCGAGTAGGTTTTTAATTAAAAGACGCTTGTTGATCATTTATTATAGTGATTTATTTACGATTGTTGAAGACGCTTGCGCCGTACTCATAACAACTAAATCGGCGATGTTTACATGATACGGTCTTGATACGACAAAATGAATAATATCGGCAAGGTCTTCCGCTTGCAATGGCGTAAATCCTTTGTAAACATTTTCGGCTTTGGTAGTATCTCCTTTAAAACGCACTTCGCTGAATTCCGTTTCCACCATACCAGGATGAATAGCGCCAACACGTATTCCGTATGGATTTAAATCGATACGCATGCCTTGACTTAGTGCATCTACTGCATGTTTTGTAGCACAATATACATTTCCGTTAGGATACACTTCTTTGGCTGCAGTAGAACCAATGTTAATGATATGTCCTGATTTTCTTTCTATCATTTGTGGAATAATCGCTTTAGAAACATACAGCAATCCTTTTACATTGATGTCAATCATAGCATCCCAATCGTCAATATCACCTGTTTGAATAGGATCTAAACCATGCGCATTCCCGGCATTGTTAATTAAAATGTCGATAGTAGAAAAAGCTTCTGGCAAAGAATTTATCGATTCAAAAACGGCTTTTTTATCTCGAACATCAAATTGTAACGTGTGTACTTCTGTCAGTTTAGCAAGCGAAGTTGCTAGTTCAGTCAATCGGTCTTCCCGTCTTCCGCAAAGAATGATTTTATAGTTGTTTTTAGCTAATATTTCGGCAGTTGCTTTTCCAATTCCGCTGGTAGCACCAGTAATAAAGGCAGTTTTATTCATGTTTTTGTGGTAATTCAATTTGTAATTGTTGTTAAAGTTGCATTTGAAAAATAAATGCAAATCTTAAATTTTTAGGGAACGTCTTGTCCCATACTTTCAGACCATATAGCAAACCAATCTTCTTTTTCTAGCTCTAAATCAACAGCTTTCATTAACGATTGAATTCTAGCTACATTTACAGTTCCTGCAATTGGGATTACTTTGGCTGGATGTCTTAAAACCCAAGAAAGTAATAGTGTATCAGAACCCAAATGGTATTTTGAAACTAATGTTGCCAATAATTTTTTCAAGCGATGCGTTTGTGGAATGTCTTTTCTAAAAACACATCCCAACGGATTCCAAGACATCGGACGAATGTTATTCATTTGCATATAATCAAAACTTCCATCGAGCATAGGTTCAAAATTGGTTGCTGAAAACTGAACTTGATTGTAACTAATTTCTGTTTTTTGGCTAAGTAATTCAGTTTGTGAAGTCGTGAAATTAGACAGTCCAAAATCAATGATTTTACCTTCAGCTGTCAATTTTTCAATCGCCTCAGCAATTTCATCCACTTCAATTAAAGGGCTTGGTCTATGCAATAAAAACACATCTAAATAATCAGTCTGTAAATTCTTCAACGATTGTTCTGCTGACTTGATTATGTGTGCTTTAGAATAATCATAATGCTTGATAGTGGTGCTCTTATTTTCGGCTAACATTTGGATGCCACACTTGGAAATTAACTGTAATTTTTCTCTGGCTATTTTGCTTGAAGCAAATGCTTTTCCAAAATCAGCTTCGGTAGTATAGGAGCCATAAATATCGGCATGATCAAAGGTTGTTATTTTATTTTCTAGGCATACATGGATCATGTTTTCCATTTCTTTTGGAGTTAGGTTTTTGTCCCAAACTCCCCAATTCATTGTGCCAGCAATTATAGGTGATAATGTTGTTTTACTCATGGCTTTTATTTTTTATTGAAATTCAGTATTGTCTTATTTCAAAGTATATTTTTCAAAGTTCTTAAAAATATGAAAATTGTATCATAATTCGTCCTTAAAATTAAGTGTTTGGTAGAAGTTTTAACCATTTTTTAACATCTTTCCTCTAAAAAAAAATTCAATTTGCACTACCAAAAGTAAGGCATTAAATTCAAGGTTTTAAAAATAATAATATGGAAGAGAATACATCGACTTTAGACATTAGAGCAATCAATGAAAAAATAGAAAGAGAGAGTGCGTTTATCGATCTTTTATCTATGGAAATGAATAAAGTGATTGTGGGTCAAAAGCACATGGTGGAGCGTTTGTTAATTGGACTTTTAGGTCAAGGACATATTTTATTAGAAGGTGTTCCGGGATTAGCAAAAACATTAGCCATCAACACGCTTTCTCAAGCAATTCATGGTTCGTTTAGTAGAATCCAGTTTACCCCTGATTTATTACCTGCGGATGTTGTGGGAACAATGATTTACAACATTAAAGCGAACGAATTTTCGATTAAAAAAGGACCTATTTTTGCTAATTTCGTCCTAGCCGATGAGATTAACCGTGCACCAGCCAAAGTGCAATCAGCGTTGCTTGAGGCGATGCAGGAAAAACAAGTAACTATTGGAGATACCACTTTTAAGTTAGAAAGACCTTTCTTGGTTTTGGCAACCCAAAACCCTATTGAACAGGAAGGAACATACCAACTACCTGAGGCGCAAGTAGACCGTTTTATGTTGAAAACAGTTATCGACTACCCAAAAATGGACGAAGAACGATTGGTAATTCGTCAAAACTTAAAAGGAAGTTATGAGAAAGTAAATCAAGTGGTTTCGGTAGAACAAATTTTACGTGCACAAGAAGCCGTACGCGAAGTGTATATGGATGAGAAAATCGAGAAATACATACTTGATATTATTTTTGCTACTCGTTACCCAGAGAAATACAAATTAGCCGACTTGAAACCTTTAATCAGTTTTGGATCTTCACCACGTGGAAGTATCAATTTAGCTAATGCGGCTAAATGTTACGCTTTTATCAAACGTCGTGGATATGTAATTCCTGAAGATGTTCGTGCGGTAGTACATGATGTATTGCGTCACAGAATCGGAGTGACTTACGAAGCCGAAGCGGAAAATATTACTTCAGTAGACATAATCAATAAAATTATAAACGAAGTAGAAGTACCTTAAAATTTGTTTAAGGTTTAAGGTTTCAAGTTGCTGTAGCAAACGTGAAAACCTTAAACTTTTTTAAACTTTAAACAAATTAAATAAATGGATACAAAAGACCTTTTAAAAAAAGTACGAAAAATAGAAATCAAAACCAGAAGGTTGAGTGATCACATCTTTTCGGGGGAATACCACACTTCTTTCAAAGGACGTGGAATGACTTTTAGTGAAGTACGTCAATACCAATACGGAGATGATATTCGTGCCATTGACTGGAATGTGACGGCGCGATACAATGAGGCTCATGTTAAGGTTTTTGAAGAAGAGCGTGAATTGACCATGATGTTAATGGTGGATATTTCAGGTTCAGAAAGTTTTGGTTCAAAAAATCAATTCAAGAAAGATATCGTAACCGAGATTGCCGCTACAATGGCTTTTTCGGCAACTCAGAATAATGATAAAATTGGATTGATTCTTTTTTCTGATCAAATCGAATTGTACATTCCGCCAAAAAAAGGACGTTCTCACGTATTACGTATCATAAGAGAATTGATAGAATTTCAGCCGAAAAGTCATAAAACAAATATTGCTCAAGCCTTAAAGTTTTTATCGAGTACTCAGAAAAAGAAAGCTATTGTATTTATGATTTCTGATTTTATGTGTGAAGATTATGAGCAAACCTTAAAGATAGCTTCAAAAAAGCATGATATTACTGGAATCCGTGTCTATGATATTAGGGAACAAAAAATGCCTAATATAGGAATGGTTCCAATGCAGGATGCTGAAACTGGAGAAATACAATTAATCGATACCAGTTCAAAAACCGTCCGATTTAATTATGAGAAATACTATAATGATAAATTAATGTATTTTAAAGAAACCTTTAGTAAATCAGGTTCAGGAGTTGTAAATACTAGAGTTGACGAAAGTTATGTAACTAAATTATTGAGCTATTTCAAATCGAGGTAAAACTCTGCTTCAATCTCCATGAAGTGCGGGGAGTTGAAAAACAAATGTTTCAAAAATTACTAATGAAAAAATATATAAGCCTACTAATACTACTTCTTTGTACTACCATTTTTGCCCAACAAAAAAGAGTAGTTACAAGTATAGATACCACAAAAAATAAAATTGGAGCAGAGTTTAAACTGACCATAAAAACAGATGTGGATACTTTGTCTAAAGTTGTTTTTCCTAAGTTGAAAAATATAGGAGCGCTTGAAGTAATTCAATCCTACCCAATCGATACGGTTAAAAATAATGACCGCTATGAATTAATCAAGAAATACGGATTAACTCAGTTTGATTCTGGAAAATATTCAGTTCCTAGTATAAAAATCTTAATTAATAATAAACCCTATTATACGGATTCACTTAAGGTAGAAGTAGCTAATGTAGCAGTAGATACTTTAAAACAAAAAATGTATGATATTAAGGATATTGTTCCTGTAGAAAACACATTGGGAGACTGGTGGAAATATCTTTTGGCGCTTGCGATACTTGGTGGAATTGGCGCTTTGATTTATTGGTACATTAAAAAGCAACAAAAGAAAAAAATTGAAGAGGATGTGTATAAAACGCCAATTGAAAGAGCGACCAACCTACTCAATGATTTAGAGAAAAAAGAACTTTGGCAAAAAGGAGAAGTTAAAGAGTATTATAGTGAGTTGACTGATATTGCCAGAAATTATATCGAAGAAGCAATTGAAATTCCAGCTATGGAAAGTACTACTTCCGAATTGATTTTGGGGCTTAGAGCAGCATCTGTCAAAAAGAAAATGACGGTTTCTCAAGAAACAATTGAAAATTTAGAACGGGTATTGAAACAAGCCGATTTAGTAAAGTTTGCAAAATCAAAACCAGTAGAATATGAAATTGCAGAAGATCGAAATAAAATTCAAAAAGCAATTTTAACACTAGACAGCGCTATTCCTGTTGTAGTTGAAATGGAAGAGGATACTTTGTTGAATGAGGTGCAAAGACAAAAGCAAATTCAAATTCAGTTAAAGAAAAAAAGAAATAAACGCATAGCAATAACTATAGCTTCGGTTCTTTTCTTACTTTTTGCAACAACTACTTTTTTAATTGTTACTAAAGGGTTTGACTATGTAAAAGACAATATTATTGGCCATCCAACCAAAGAATTATTAGAAGGGGAATGGGTGAAAAGCGAATATGGAAATCCAGGAATTATAATGGAAACGCCAAAAGTGCTTAAAAGAATAGATTTAACAAAATCATTACCTAAGAATGGAATGGCATTGATTAAAGAAATGAATTCGTTTGCTTATGGTAGCCTTTTAGATAATTTCTATTTAATGGTTTCTACTTATAAGTACAAACAAGACTCGACTTCAGTTGATTTAAAAAAATCAATGGAAGGAACGATTCAAGCATTAGAATCACAAGGAGCTCAAAACATGATTGTGAAACAAGAAGATTTTCAAACACCTGAAGGTATAAGTGGTCTAAAAGGATACGGAACGTTCACTAGAATAAATGAGGCGACTAAGAGCAGTGAAAAATTATATTATGAATTGTTGTTGTTTGGTCAAGATGGAGGATTACAACAAATTATGATTTTCCATGAAGAAGGGGATTCATATGCAAATCAAATATCGGATAGAGTGTTGAGTTCTGTCGAATTAAAACAAGTAAGTAAGTAATGGAGAAAATATCTTTTTTAAATCCTGAGTTTTTCTGGTTGTTTCTTTTAATACCACTAGCTGTTATTTGGTTAGTTTATAAAAGAAATAAACAATCAGCAACCTTAAAAATTAGCTCGATTCAAGGGTTCAAGACAACGCCTTCTTTACTAGCTAAACTAAAACCTTTTTTAAGTGTTTTTCGTTTATTAGCGTTGAGCTCTTTAATTGTGGCAATGGCGAGACCAAGAACGGTAGATATTAGTAATAAAACAAAAACAACAAAAGGGATTGACATTGTAATGGCTGTCGATGTTTCAGGAAGTATGTTGGCCAAAGATTTAAAGCCAAACCGAATGGAAGCCTTAAAAAGAGTGGCAGCTGATTTTGCAGAGGAAAGACCAAATGACCGAATTGGGCTAGTAGTTTATGCTTCGGAGGCGTATACAAAAACACCAGTTACTAGTGATAAAGCAGTTGTTCTTGAAGCAATAAAAAGCATCAAATACGATAATGTTTTACAAGATGGAACGGGAATAGGAATGGGTTTGGCAACAGCAGTAAACCGATTAAAAGACAGTAAGGCCAAAAGTAAAGTGATTATTTTATTGACAGATGGTGTGAATAACGCTGGTTTTATAGAACCAGAAACCGCAGCGGATATCGCCAAGCAATATGGAATAAAAGTATATACTATTGGAATTGGTACTAATGGAATGGCTGAATTTCCTTATGCCGTAGGGCCAAACGGACAGTTTTTATTTCAAATGATGAAAGTGGAAATCGATGAAAAATTAATGCAAAGCATCGCTAAAAAAACGGATGGAAGATATTTTAGAGCAACGAGCAACAGTAAATTGGCAGAAATTTATGGTGAAATCAATAAGTTAGAAACAACCGAAATTGAAGAGCTTAAGTTTTATGATTACGATGAAAAATACAGAGCTTTTGTTTGGATAGCAGGATTTTTATTATTGGCCGAAATTGGTTTAAGAAACACAGTGTATAGAAGTTTTATTTAGTATCCCCACCCCAGTCCTCCTCAAAGGGAAGGGAGATTGGACGTGAAAATTGGAATCTAAAATTTGTCTTGATATTTCGAGACTGATATTTAAAAAAAAATATGGAATTAGACGAATCAAAATATTTATACCTCTTATTCGTACTACCAATTGTGGTGGTGTTGTATCTTTTGAATTTCTATTGGAAAAGAAAAAAACAACGTGAATTTGGAGATCTGGATTTAATTAAAAAATTGAGTCCTGAGACTTCTGTTTTTAAACCTGTTTTTAAACTAGCAGTTATTCTATTAGCATTAGCGGGATTAATTTTAGGATTGGTAAATCCAAAAATAGGAACCAAAATGGAAACGGTAAAACGAGAAGGTATTGATATCGTTTTTGCGATGGATGTATCCAAAAGTATGCTTGCCGAAGATATCGCTCCCAGCCGATTGGAAAAAAGTAAACAACTCGTTTCTCAAATTATCAATCAGTTAGGGAATGACCGCATTGGTATTGTGGCGTATGCGGGAAGTGCTTTTCCTGTATTGCCGATTACTTCTGATTACAGTGTGGCCAAAATGTTTTTGCAAAGTATGAACACGGAGATGGTTTCCTCACAAGGAACATCGCTGGATGAGGCCATAAAGTTATCAGGAACTTATTTTGATGATAAAAGCAAAACAAGCAAATTACTAATTCTTATTTCAGATGGGGAAGACCATTCTGAAGGGGCACAGGCAGCAGCCGAAGAAGCCAATAAGCAAGGAATGCGCATTATCACAATAGGAGTTGGAACCGAAAAAGGAGGGACTATTCCATTGAAAAGAAATGGAATTGTAGAAAGTTATGTTCGTGATAATAATGACCAAGTGGTAGTTACAAAATTAAACCGTGCTGGTTTAGAGACCATAGCTAAAGCTACTAAAGGCGGTTATGTGGATGGAAGCAATACCAAAGAGGTTTTGGAATACATAAAAAACACGTTAAACACGATTCAAAAAACGGAGTTTGAAGCGACACAAATGGCCGATTTTCAATCGCAGTTTCAGTGGTTTCTTGGATTTGCTTTTATCTTATTGTTTCTAGATCTTTTCTTATTAGAAAGAAAAACAAGCTGGGTGAAGAAGCTGAATTTATTTAACGAATAAAAAATAATGTCAATTCCTTGCTGTTTTTACATTCGAGGATAAACATAATAATTGAAAAATGAAAAATTTTAAAAAATACATATTTGTCTTTTCTATATTCCTTAGTTTGGGATTTGGGGGAGTATTTGCGCAGGAGAAAGATAAAAATCTGCCTAAAGCAAATGAGGAATATGCTCAAAATAAATTTGTTGATGCAGAGGCTAATTATAGAATTTCGGGTTCTAAATTTCCAAACAGAACTGTTTCTCCATATAATTTAGGTAATGCAATATACAAACAAAACCAACCTGCTGAAGCTAAATATGCCTATGCCAAAGCTTTAAAAAGTGCTAAAACGAGACCTCAAAAACACAAAGCCTTTCACAACCTAGGTAATGTATTCATGAAAGAAAAAAATTATACTGAAGCGGTAGAAGCATACAAAAACGCACTTCGTAATGACCCTACAGATGAGGAAACAAGATATAATTATGCATTAGCAAAAAAAATGCTAAAAGAAAATCCGCCTAAAGACAATAAAAAGGATAAGGATAAAAAAGACAAAGACAAGGATAAAAAAGATAAGGATAAAAAAGATAAAGACAAAGACAAGAAAGACAAGGATAAGGATAAAAAAGACGGTGACAAAGACAAAAAAGACGATAAGGGAGATAAGGATAAAAAGAACAATGAAAAACCTGAGGATAACGGAAAGCCAAAACCTACTCCTGGCGGTATTTCACCACAACGTTTACAAAGTCTTTTAGATGCGGTAAATAATGAGGAAAAGAAAATCCAAGACAAAGTAAACGCACAAAAAGTAAAAGGAAAACCAACAAAAACAGAAAAAGATTGGTAAGATTTGGTTTATAACCTATTCGTGATTTGTTTTAATAACAAATTCATTAAGTAGTAAATCAAGGAATCAACGAACAAACAGTAATAATGAAGAATTTTTTAATTTTAATACTATTAAGTTTTCAAGGACTTATGGCTCAAGTGCAATTTGAGGCTAAAGTAAGTAAAACGACACTTGGTCTTAATGAAAGACTCCGTGTAGATTTTGCTATGAATATCGATGGTGATAATTTTAGTGAACCTTCTTTTGAAGGATTTAGAGTAATTGCTGGTCCAAGTCAACAAGTAAGTCAATCTTGGGTGAATGGCCGCAGTTCTTTTGAAAAAATATATTCCTATTACCTATTGCCAAATCAAAAAGGGACTTTAGTTATTAAGCAAGCATCCATAGAATACAACGGGCAAGTGTATAAAACTTCTCCAATAAAAATTAATGTTACATCGGCAATCGAACAGCCAAAAGATCCAAACGACACTAGTGTCTCTGCAGCAGATAATATTTATCTTGTGGCTGATATTTCGAAAACAAGTCCGTATATCAATGAACCTATTACAGTAGTGTATAAACTGTATTTTAGCTATAACATTGGAATTACGAATTGGAGGGAATTGAATAAACCCAAGTACAATGATTTCTGGAGTCAAAACATTGACATCAAGCAATTAGTTGCCGAAGAAGGGATGTTTAAAGGTGAGAAATACCGTTATGTAATATTAAGAAAAACAGTTCTATACCCTCAAAAATCGGGAAAATTGACTATAGAGCCATTGTCATTAGATATCGATGTGCAATTGCCTACTAATCGTAGAAACATGTTTGGTCAAGTAATTTTGACCGAAGGAAATAAAAGAGTTTCGGCTGGAGCCAAAGCAATAACGGTAAGAGCACTTCCTGAAGCTGGTAAGCCAGAAGATTTTTCTGGAGCAGTAGGTAGTTTTGATTTTAAAGTGACTCCATCCAAAACAAATCTTAAAAATGGAAAAAGCCTTGATTTAAATGTAAGCGTCACAGGTAAAGGGAATATGAAATTATTCAACTTACCAAAACCAGTAGTACCTAATGCCTTGGAAATGTATGACGCGGTTCACACAGATCAAGTGAATACCTCTTTAGCGGGGATGTCAGGAAAAGTGGCTGACAGTTATACAATTGTGCCACAATATAAAGGGAATTACCCAGTAAAACCACTTCGCTTTTCTTATTTTGATTTAGGATCAGGAACATATAAAACGATTAGTTCTCCTGAAATAATGATTAACGTTCTGGATGGCCCTACTGATACTAGAACAGCAGACAATCTAAACTCTAAGAAGAATACGGTTTCAATTCAAGAACAATTCAAATATATTAAACTGAAAACAAAATTAGAGCCAACAAAAAGAGACGACTTCTTTGGTTCCAATTTGTTCTTGGGATTATTGTTTTTACCGTTCTTAATTGTTCCAATTATAGTTTTACTTAGAAAGAAAAAAGAAGCTATTGACGGAGACGTTGTTGGTAATAGAATTAGAAGAAATAATAAATTGGCTAAGAAATATTTATCTGAAGCCAAGAAACAAATCAATAATAAAGAACCGTTTTACGTGGCTCTTGAAAAGGCGATGCATAATTTCTTGAAGGCAAAACTTCATATTGAAACTTCGGAAATGAGTAAGGACAATATCAAGGACTTATTATTGACTAGAAATGCAAATCCAGAGGTAGTAAATGATTTTATTTCTCTAACTGAAAACTGTGAAGTAGCTCGATATGCACCAGCTTCAAGCGCAACTATTCAAAATGATTATGACAAGGCTGTTTCAATAATCTCTGAATTAGAAAAGCAGATCTAACAATTGATGATTAAGATGAAAAACATTTTTTATATAGTATTATTATTTACTTCTCAAATTTTCTTTGCTCAAAGTGGCTTTGAAACTGGGAATGATTTATACCAAAAAGGGAAATATCAGGAAGCCGTTCATGCATACGAAAGTGTGGTAAATAGCCATAAGCAGTCGGCTGAATTGTATTATAATTTAGGGAACTGTTATTATAAATTAAACAAAGTAGCTCCTGCTATCTATAATTATGAAAAGGCTTTGGTTTTGAAACCAAATGATAAGGACGTTCAAAACAATTTAAGATTTGCACAAAAAAGAACTATTGACGAAATAAAAGTAATTCCAAAAGTAGGTTTTGGTAAATTGCTTCGTGATTTCACGGCAATTTATCATTACAATACTTGGGGATGGATTTCTATAGGATTTTCAGTATTGTTTCTATTGTGTTTTATAGGATATTATTTTTCTCAAATGACTGTGGTTAAAAGAATATTTTTCTTCTCCATGTTTGTGGTTGTTTTCTTGCTTATGATAACTGTCGCTGCAGCCATTTTTGAAAAAAGCCATTTTGAAAATGAAAGGCCAGCAATCGTTTTTGCCGAAATGACGGATGTGAGAAGCGAACCTCAAAAATTAGCTTCTACGATTGTGGTGTTACATGAAGGTACAAAAGTATTTGTAGAAGAAATTGTTGAAGGCTGGAAAAAAGTGCAACTAACAGACGGAACTGAAGGCTGGATTGAAAATAATGCTATCAAAGAAGTAAAATAATTCTCTCTTTATTCTTGCTTATTAGTAAGTGATTTATCTTCGTTTTTGCTTTTAAAATCATCGTACCAGATTTGTAATCTTGGATAAATAAACTTTGACGTTTCTTGAATAGGGTTGTAAAACATAGACTTATCTAGCGTCTCTTGCTTGGTAAGCATATTGTTGATATTGATTTTTTGAAAAAGATTCAATACAATGCTCAAGAGCAATATGGTTTTTATAACACTAAAAAAACCGCCAGCCAACTTGTTAATCCAACCCAAAAAAGCGAAGTCCATAATCCCTGTAAGCACCTTGGCTAATAAATGCACTACTAAGACTACGGCTATAAAAGTGAGCCCAAAAGCGATTATTTCTACGTATTTTGGAGACCATGAAACATGACTTGATACGACTTCACGAACAACATAGGAGAATTTTATGGCAATATAAATTCCTAAGATTAGCGAAATTAAGGAAGCAAGTTCTACAAAAAGCCCATTTTTCATACCTTTAAATAAAGCGTATATCAGTAATGCACCCAGGACAATATCTAAAATTCCCATAAAATTAGTTTAGTAATGATAAAGGAACAAATATAAAAGAATTATCAAACATCCATTGTCAATTTTCTAGTTGTTATCTTTGCCGTAATAATTGGATGCTTTTTTTGAAAATCTGAAATGCTTTGCCTTTTCGCTATCGCTCGGGTCAAAAATCGTTAATCTACAATCAACAATCACAATGTCAAGAGACACACAACTTAAAGAACGCTGGGAACAGCTTGTAACTATATTATCAGATCAATTTTCACAAGGTGAAGATTTAGATCTAGACGCTATCATTTATTTAATTGGGGTACAAGAATTAGGAAAAGTACACCGTGAATATAAAAAAGACGAAAAACTCAACTTAATGCATATTGCTATTTGTCGATTATTAGAACCATACGGATTTTATGAATTCGATTTTTTTGACGAAGAAGGCTGGCCTCATTATACAGTAAAAGAAGAGTTGCCACCACTTAAAGCGGGAGAACAATCCGTATTGATGAAAGAAGCAATTGTTAATTATTTTCTTGAAAGAGAAGTAATAAAGTAGTGTTCAGTTATCAGTTTTTATATTATTTAACCTTATAGTAGTACTTAAATGGTAATCTCACAATTTATCAGGGAAACTTTAAACTTTAAACTTTAAACCTGAAACAAATTTTGTAAATTTGCACACGCAATTATTGAATGAAAATGATAGATAAGATAAAAGAATATATCGGTGAAGCACAAGCCTTCTCGACCCAAAGTCCAGCAGAATTAGAAGCTTTCCGAATTAAATTTCTTGGAAGTAAAGGGGTTTTAAAAGAGTTTTTTGCCGAATTTAAAAATGTTCCTAATGAGGAAAAAAAGGAATTTGGTCAAGTAATCAACTTACTTAAATCATCTGCCGAAGAAAAGGTAAAATCAATACAAGAATCTTTAGAGAATAAAGAAGAAATTAAAGGGTTGTTTGGTGATTTAACACGTTCTGCTGAACCTATTAAAATAGGTTCTCGTCACCCAATATCATTAGTAAAAAACCAAATTATAGATATCTTTTCAAACATTGGTTTCAACGTGTCCGAAGGTCCAGAAATAGAAGATGACTGGCATAATTTTACTGCATTGAACCTGCCAGAATACCATCCGGCTCGTGATATGCAAGATACTTTTTTCATACAAACCAATCCTGATATTTTGTTGCGTACGCATACATCATCGGTTCAGGTGCGTTATATGGAGAATAATAAACCACCTATTCGTACTATTTCTCCAGGAAGAGTGTTCCGTAACGAAGCTGTTTCGTCCCGTTCTCACTGTATTTTTCACCAAGTAGAAGGTCTTTATATCGACAAAGATGTTTCTTTTGCTGACTTGAAACAAACCTTGTTGCATTTTACCAAAGAGATGTTTGGGAAATCAAAAATACGTTTGCGTCCGTCTTATTTCCCATTCACGGAGCCAAGTGCCGAAATTGATATTTACTGGGGTTTAAAAACCGAAACTGATTATCGAATTACCAAAGGCACTGGTTGGTTAGAAATTGGTGGTTGTGGAATGGTAGATCCTAATGTACTTAAAAATTGCGGGATCGATCCAGAAGAATATACTGGTTTCGCATTTGGGATGGGGATTGAAAGAATCGCCATGTTGAACTATCAAATAGGCGATATTCGTATGTTTTACGAAAACGATGTTCGTTTCTTAGAACAATTTAAAGCTAGTATTTAATAATTGAATTAGGAGCTATTTCCAGCTATTCGTTACAATCTTTTCTTGTTTTAAAGAAAAACAAGAAAAGGATTTTCACTTCTATCTGGGCTAGTATTTTAGTTGAATAGTCAATATTGATCAAATAAGGATTAAACGTAACAACCTTAATTTCTTAATAGTTATAAAAGTAGCTTTCAGAGTTATATCACAATGAAAAAAGACATAATTATCCCCGAAGTAGAGAACGTTTTCATAGCCGCAGTCCAAGAATGGAGTGACGACTTTATGGAAAAAGTTTGGTATGCCTATTTAGTAAATGACAGCGATTACCTAATAGAAAGTGTAATGGTTGTTTCTAAAGCATTTGGGACTATAGATGGAGAGATGAAAAAAACATCACTTTTACGTCATGCTTTTGTAGAAGTACCGTCCGTTTCGGTAGTGAAAATCGAAATGATTGAAAAAAGTGTATTACAACTTAACAATGAGTTTATGGTTACTTTTTTCATAGATGATAAATTATACGATAAGAAATTTATTTTTAAAGCCAATACCATTAATGAAACTGATGTGGAAGAAGTTCCTATTTTATTTGTTGATGGAGTTATTATAAGGTAATATAGAATTTATCATAATGAAAAAGGCGTTATCTTATGAGATAGCGCCTTTTTTTGTATTTAAAAATCGAATTATTTTAGATTAATCCAGTTGGTCTGTTAGTTTTTTAAAGACTGCTTTTGCATCTTTTCCTTCGTATAAAATGGCATAAACAGCATCTATAATGGGAGTTTTCGCCTGGTACCCTTGGTTGAGTTTATAAGCGCTTTTTGTTGCGTAATAACCCTCAGAAACCATACTCATTTCCATCATTGCACTCTTTACAGTGTAGCCTTTGCCAATCATATTACCAAACATTCTATTTCTGGAAAAAACAGAGTACCCGGTTACCAATAAATCACCTAAATAGGCAGAGTCATTTATGTTTCGTTTCATTTTATGAACTTTGCGGATGAATTTTTTCATTTCACGAATTCCATTACTCATTAAAACGGATTGGAAATTATCACCATAACCCAATCCATGAGCAATTCCTGCAGCAATAGCATAAATGTTTTTCAACATAGCTGCGTATTCGGTCCCAATGATATCATCTGTAATTTTAGTTTTTATAAAATTTCCTGATAGATTTTTGGCGACTAATTTTGCTTTATCAGCATCACCACAAGCAATAGTAAGGTATGATAAACGCTCTAATGCTACTTCTTCGGCATGGCAAGGTCCTGTAATTACTCCAATATTATAATACGGGATGTCATATTTAAAATGGAAATGTTCGCCAACAATTAAACTTGTTTCAGGAACAATTCCTTTAATAGCTGAAAAGATTATTTTATCTTTTAATGAAACAGTTAGTTTTTCTAACTCATCATTTAAAAATGCAGAAGGAATTGCAAAAATGAGGTAGTCTGCATATGCAACAGCTTCATTAATATCGCTAGTTAATTTTAGTTTTTTAGTGTCAAACTCTACCGCACTAAGATAATTAGGGTTATGCTTGTAAGTCTTTATGTGCTCAATAGCTGATTCATTGCGCATGTACCATGAAACCTCCGAAAGGTTTACACATAACATTTTTGTAATCGCTGTTGCCCAACTACCACCACCTATAACTGCGAATTTTATATTTCCGGCCATTTTTTTAATAAATTTAACCAAAAGTACTTAAAAATGGAGTAATTAAACAAAAAAATTATTTAAGAAACTGGAGTTTTATTTGCTTGAAAAAAGCAATCATAAAAATAAAATATTTTTTTTTATAATTTCTTACAATATTTATATCGTATTAACGTTGTAACCTATTATAAATTAAGTTTTTAATAAATAAATGAAAATTGAGTTAGTTAGTTTTGTTTTGGTGTTATCAAAAAGGCGTCTTGAATTAAATTCAAAACGCCTTTTTATTTTACACTGTAATAGTTCCAGTATTCTGAATTAGTAACTCATTTCCACAATAGCTTTTACTTTGTCTAAAGTGATGTTTTGTCTTTCTCCTAAACCTTTCCATCCGCGTTCATCAAAACGATTTACAATGAAATCAGCAGTGTGATTATACTCTTTTGTATAGTCAGATAGCTTCGTGTCCATTCCCATTTTGTGGAAGAATTCAACCGTTTTATTTATAGCTTCGTTAGCAATTTCATCCTCCGTTCCTTCTAAGTTGAAGATGCGTTTTCCGTATTGTGCTAGTTTTCCTTTTTTAGTCTCAAACATTACTTTGTACAAACTTGGAGCAATAACAGCAAGAGTTCGTGCATGGTCAATTCCGTACATCGCAGTTAGTTCATGACCTATCATGTGTGTTGCCCAGTCACTAGGAACTCCTTTTTGGATTAAACCGTTTAAGGCCATGGTGCAACTCCACATAAAATTAGATGCCAAAGCATAATCTTTAGGATTTTCAACTACCTGTGGACCTACTTCAATTAAGGTTTGTAAAATTCCTTCGGCAATGCGGTCTTGTAAATAACCTTCGTGTGGATAAGTTAAGTATTGCTCCATTACGTGCGTGTAGGCATCGACAACACCATTTTGCAATTGTCTTTTTGGCAAAGATTCAATCACCGTTGGATCGCAAATAGAGAATTTTGGAAACATAGCTGAACCACCAAAAGCCAATTTCTCTTTGGTCGATTCAATAGTTACAACAGCTCCAGAATTCATTTCGCTTCCTGTAGCAGGCAAGGTTAATACAGTTCCAAAAGGCACTGCATTCTCTTTAATTAAAATGCGTTTTTGCAAGATATCGATTGGGTTTCCTTCAAAATTAACAGCTGCTGAAATAAATTTCACACCATCAATTACAGAACCACCACCAACGGCAAGAATAAAATCAATATGTTGTTCTTTAACAATGGCTACTGCTTTCATTAAAGTTTCAAAATGAGGATTAGCTTCAATTCCGCTAAATTCTATAATTTCATGCCCTTTAAGATTGTGGAGTACTTGTTCGTGAATTCCGTTTTTAAAGATACTTCCACCACCGTAAGCCAATAATATTTTAGCTCCTTTAGGTACAAGGCTTCCTAGTTTTTCAATTTGTCCTTTTCCGAATACAAGATTCGTGGGATTATATAATTCGAAGTTTAACATGCTTATTTTTTTTCGTTTAATTGATGTAATAATTTTTCAGCAACTAATTTAGAGGATGCAGGGTTTTGCCCAGTAATCAACAAACCGTCTTCTACTGCATAAGGATGCCAATCTGCCACTTTAGTATAGGTTGCTCCATTAGCTTGTAAGGCGTCTTCTAATAAAAAAGGAACCACATCAGTTAATCCTACCGCAGCTTCTTCAGTGTTAGAAAAACCAGTTACGTTTTTACCTTTAACTAAAAATTCTCCATTTACTTTTACATTTTTCAATACCGCTGGTGAATGACAAACAAAAGCTACTGGTTTATTATTAGTGTAAAATGCTGAGATTAATGCATCTGAATTTTTATTTGAAGCTAGATCCCATAATGGTCCATGACCACCTGGATAAAAAACAGCATCGTAATCAGACTCTTTTACATCGGCTAATTTATGTGTTTTACTTAATTTAGCTTGTAATTCAGTGTCTTTGTCAAATCGTTTCGTGTCTTCAGTTGCCGATGACAGATCTTCACTTTTTGGATCAATTGGAGGTTGTCCACCAAGCGGAGTAGCAATATCAATTAGGATTCCTTTGTCAGCTAACACATAATAAGGAGCAGCAAATTCTTCTGTCCAAAACCCTGTTTTTTCTCCGGTGTCTCCTAATTTATCGTGACTAGTAAGAACAAATAATACTTTTTTCATGTCTTTTTTATTTTGTTTTTGTGCGGTTGCTTTAATGCAACCCACAGTTAATGCAATAATTGTAAATAATGCTATTTTCTTCATAACTGATTTTATTACTACAAATTTACGGCGAATATGCTATTAGTAAAAATAATTTAAATTATGTTTGTGATAAATATACTTATATCATGGTCAATCTAGAATGGTACAGAACTTTTAAATCCGTGTATAAAAACGGGAACTTTTCTTTAGCTGCCAAAGAGTTGTTTATAAGTCAACCTGCAGTGAGTCAGCAAATAGCAATGCTAGAGGCCCATGTAGGCTATACGCTTTTTAATCGAAAATCAAAAGGTGTTGAACCAACAGAATATGCTAAGTTACTGAATAACTTGATTATAGAAGCTCTAGACCGATTGGAAAATGTGGAGAATGGTTTTCGAGCCAAAGCTTTTAATGCAAACCGATTAATTACGGTTGGTATATCGAAGCATTTATTTAGTAGTATTGGTAGTGCATTGATTTCACAGTATGATTATATAGATTTTAGTTTTAATGAAAATCAAGTTCTTTTTGAATTAGTAGATGCTAAAAAATTAGACTTTGCTATTGTGACTAAAAGGTTTGACACCTTTGATACTATACAGAAAAAGGTCGGTGAGATGAAACAAGTAATAGTTGGTTCCAATAATATTGATGCATCTGAATTGAAATTAAAAATTAAAACTAAAGTTTTTTCGTCAATTGAACAATGGTTAAATAATCAAAAATGGTATAGTCATGATGCTGGAATTCCACATATCAAATTGTTTTGGCTACATGTTTTTAATAAAAAAAGGCCAACAATGATTTCTAATTATATTATTCCATCAGAATATGAAATGCTTGGAGTTCTTGCTAAAAATACAGGAGTAGCAGTAGTTTGGGATATTAATGCTAAGTGTTTTATAGAAGAGAAAAGAATTCAATTATTATGGAATAGCAAACAAATGCCAAGTACGGAAGTTTTTTTATTGTCAGGAAAAAACGATAATTTCAACACTGCTTTTCAAGAAATTGAAGTAGTTCTAAGGGCAATATTTGAATAATTATTTTTTATAAAAATTATTGTGATCAATGTATTCCCAAACTTTAGTTGGCAAAAGTGGTTGAATATTTTTTCCTGCTTTAATATTATTGCGAATAAATGTAGAGGAAATTTCAACTACTGGTGCATCAATTAAATGAATTTTAGGATGGTTTTTAAGTTCTACATTTTGCTGCGCCAGTTCGCCTTTTAAGCTCGTGTCAGCTTCTGATGAAATGCGAGGATACACATAGATATCATGATTTTGTAAAATAACTTCGTAGTTTTTCCATTTGTGCAACGACTTTAAGTTGTCTTCGCCCATAATTAAAGAAAACTCGTAGTTTGGAAATTTTTCTTCCAAATGAACCAAAGTGTTCACCGTATAATTGGGCTGTGACAACTTAAATTCTATATCGGAAGGTTTCAATTTTGGAAAATCTTCGGTTGCTAAATGAACCATTTGTAATCGATGGTAATCATCAAGCAAAGTACTTTTCTTTTTGTGTGGATTATGTGGCGTAACTACCATCCAAACTTGATCTAAATCAGAGTGCTCCGCCATATGGTTTGCAATAATAAGATGCCCAACATGAATGGGATTAAAAGTTCCGAAATAGAGTCCTATTTTCATCGATTTAATTTAAAGATTTAAAAAACTCAAGAATTGAAAGATTATCATTGGTTTTTAAATCTTTCAATTCTTTAATTTTTTAATTTTTATTTACTTACAAAATCCTTCACCAATTGATAGGCTTCTTCCAAAGCAATATCTAAATCGTAATTTTTAATTACAACATCAAATTGCGGAGCTGTAGCTAGTTCAACTGATGCTTTTGCAATTCGCATATTAATTTTGTCTTCACTTTCGGTGGAGCGCTTTTTTAGACGAATTTTTAACTCATCAATACTTGGTGGCTTTACAAATACGGCTAAAGTTTCTTCTGGATATTTAGATTTAATACGTAAACCACCAGCAACATCAATATCAAAAATTACATTTTTACCTTTGGCCCAGATGCGTTCGATTTCACTTTTTAAAGTTCCATAGAAGTTGTCTCTATAGACCTCTTCCCATTCTAGGAAATCTTCGTTTTTGATGTGTTTTTTGAATTCTTCAGTTGAAATGAAATAATAGTCTTTTCCGTTTGTTTCTTCCCCTCGAGGATCACGAGAAGCTGCAGAAATAGAGAATTCTAAATTCAAATCAGGTTTGCTTAGTAAATGCTTAACTATGGTTGTTTTTCCAGATCCCGATGGTGCCGAAAAAACAATTAATTTTCCTTTTTTCATTTTATGCTGAATTTATTTCGGTATTTTTTTAATGCCGAAACCTACAATACGTTTAAAACCTGTTCTTTAATTTTTTCTAACTCGTCTTTCATTTGAACGACTAATTTCTGCATTTGTGCATGATTGGATTTAGAACCCATAGTATTGATTTCACGCCCCATTTCTTGAGTAATAAAACCTAATTTTCTACCGTTGGCTTCGGTTCCATTTATAGTTTCTAAGAAATAATCCAAATGATTAGTTAAACGCACTTTTTCTTCGGTAATGTCTAATTTCTCTAGGTAATAGATTAATTCTTGCTCAAAACGATTTTCATCAACGTTTACTTGCAATTCAGCAATGGCAGTTTGTAAACGGTCTTTTATAGCTTGTACGCGTTCAGGGTCTAAAGCTAATGCATCAGTCATGTACTGGCGAATGTTACCTATGCGCAATTGAAATTCTTTTTCAAGTGACATTCCTTCATCTTTTCTAAAAGTCAAGATGTTTTGGACCGCTTCTTCAATAACAGTTTGGATCTGTACCCAGTCATTTTCGTCGATTTCGTCGCGCTCAATTTTTAAAGCATCGGGCATTCTCACCGCCATTTTCATCAATTCGGTTTCATCAGCAGCGGCATAAACTTCTCTTAACTGGCTGATGTATGCTTTCACAATTGGGACATTAACTTTAGTTGTGGTTTGTTCAGCGGTACTTTCGATAAAAATAGAAAAATCTACTTTTCCTCTTTCTAATTTTGATGCAATTTGAGTTCGTAAACCCAATTCCATTTCGCGGTACAGCGAAGGCATTCTTACATTAAGGTCAAGACCTTTACTGTTTAAAGATTTTACTTCTACTGTTATTTTTTTGGTTGGTAGTTGCAAAGTAGCTTTACCAAAACCTGTCATTGATTGTATCATATAGTTGTATAAAGAGGTCAAAGATAATGAAAAGCGAATTAACCCACAAAGAGCCTGTTTTTTAAGGTTTATTCCTTTCTTTCAGATGGTTTTTGGGTAACCATATACACCCCTAAAAAGATTAAAATGGCCGAAACAATTTTCACTAAACTCAAATCATCTTTCCCAAGGCCAATCGCAAATACAGTTGCGAATACAGGTTGTAGATAAATAAATACAGCCACTGTTGTTGGTTTTAATTCCTTCATGGTAAGCAAATTCAATAAATAGGTTACAAAAGTCGAAATAACGACTACAAATCCTATTTTCCAATATATAGCTATAGGGACTATTGACCAGTTAACTATTTCAAATTGGCTCCAGCCAAAAGGCAAAACCATTAAAAAACCAAATAGATAAATCCATTTTACAAAAGTAAAAGCATTGTATTTCTCCATCAATTTTTTGACGATGATTAAATAAAAACCATAAGAAACGGCATTTAAAAAAACGAGAATATTTCCTAAAGTGGCATTTGTGGCGGTACCAATTGACTTGCCATAAAGAATTAAAAAACCAGTTCCTATTAAACCCAGAGAAATCCCAGCAACCATGCGTTTCTTCATTCGTTCTTTCATAATAATTGCCGAAAGGACTAAAACAATCATAGGCGTGGTAACCATAATTACGGATGCCGAGATGGGTGAAGTAAGGCTAAGTCCTTTAAAAAAAGTTAGCATATTGAAGGCCACGCCAAAAAAAGCAGCAACAATAATTCGGGGAAAATCTTTAGTTGCTATTTTTTCTTTAGGCATAAACAACCAGCAGAACCAGAATAAAAGCATAGCACCACTTACACGCAATAAAATGAAGCCATAAGCATCAATATAAGTAGGCATGACATCTTTGGCAATGGTAAATGTAACGCCGTATATTATGGAAACAATAGTTGCACCAAAAAGAGCAATATTTCTTTTAGACATTATTTAATGCTTTCATAACTTGTAGCATGTTTTGCTGCGTTCCGCCAACAAAAACTTTACCGTCAATAACAAAAACGGGACGACTTAAAAACGTATAGTGTTCTAAAATGTATTTTTTATAATCATCTTCAGTCAAGGTTTGATCCTTCAAATTCATAGATTTATACAATTGTGCTTTTTTACTAAACAATGCCTCGTAACTGCCTGATAATTGATACATTTCATCCAATTCTTCAGTAGTTAAAGGATTTTGCTTGATGTCTCTAAAAACAAGATTATTGCCTTTTGGTAAGGTTTTAATAATTTTTCGACAAGTATCACAAGAAGCGATGTAATAGATTTTGTTCATAATAATTTCAATTTCTTTGTGCAAAGAAAAATCATTTGAAACTGAAAATGATTATTTTTATCAAAAAATTAGAAATGAACACATCATTACACGTTACCAGAACCAGTAGAAAAATGTTATCTCAAATTTTAAAAGGATATACATTAGCACAATTGAACGCCATTCCTGAGGGACATAATAATAATTTAATTTGGAATATTGCCCACATTGTAGTTGTGCAACAAATGCTAGTTTATAAATTATCGGGTCTTCCAATGAATATTTCAGATTCGTTGGTTGAAAAATATAAAAAAGGAACAAAGCCGGAACAAGATGCAACCCAAGCTGAAGTAGATGAAATTTATAATTTACTGATGGAAACCATCGATCAAACAGAGATTGATATGAATAATAATAGTTTTGTTAGCTACCAAGAATACCCCACTTCAACAGGTTTTGTTTTGAAAAATGCCAAAGACGCTATGTTCTTTAATAGTTTTCATGAGGGGATTCATATTGGCGCTATTCTAGGTATTAGAAAATTCATTTAATTTTATTTTAATACCAAATAGGGATTTGCTTCTTTATAGGATATGAGCAACTCTTTTGGTCCATCGGCATAGGATGCCGCTTCGTATGAGTTATAATACAATAACAATCCACGGTCAGTATAAAATATATTGAGCGGCAAGTGGAATACATTATTTTCAAATAAGTAGCCAGTTGAATTGATATTTTTGTCGTTAGGGATTTTATATTTAATTCTGAATTTATTCTCTGCAAACGCTTTAAATCCATTTTGGTCTTTAAACAATTGACTGTTCGAAATTGTTTTCCCTGTTGCAGGATCAAAAAGTAGTGAACGTAAGCCTTGGTATCCATGAGCTCCACCAGTATAAGTATAGTGCTTGATTTCAATATTTAAAATACTATCTGAGACGTATTTTACGGATCCCTCGATTTTTGCTTCCCAACCAAAACTGTCTTTTGGGAATTCTTTTTGTAGTTTTTCATAGGAATCAATAAAGGACCTAGAGAGATCATTATAATTGTTTGCTGCGTATGGCTTTTCGCCAAAGTATACAATCTCTTTTAAAACTGAAAAGACTTTTTTATTGATGTTGTCAGCTACATCGGGGACGTCTTTTGCAATTGGAATTTTTATACTAATTTGAGGACAATTCTCTTTGCAGGGTAAACTCGTTTTTTTTAAGAATGATTGATCTTCAAAAACTAGCTCCTTAGAACAACGTGCCATAGAAAAAAGTAATAGGCTAAAAAGGATAATATTTTTCATCTCAAAAAGTGTTAATTTAATACAAAGGTATGGACTTGCTCCTTGTCAGGAATAATTTTAGCGGTAAGTTTGAGTAACCATTAAAACAGTAAAATTTAAAGATATGAAATTCAATACAAAAACAATACATGGAGGGCAACATCATGATCCGTCAACTGGAGCAGTTATGCCACCCATTTTTCAAACTTCGACATATGCACAAACAAGCCCAGGCAAACCAATTGGTGATTATGTATATAGTAGATCTGCAAATCCTACAAGATCAGCTTTAGAGGAAGCATTAGCAAGTATTGAAAATGGAGCAAAAGGATTGGCTTTTTCATCTGGATTAGCAGCTACTGATTGTTTGTTGCGTTCTTTTAAAGCGGGTGACGAAATTATTACAATGGACGATTTATATGGAGGTACGTATAGAATGTTTACTAAAATATATCATAATTCAGGAATTAAGTTTCATTATGTTGATATGAATGATTTGAAGAATGTTACATCATTAATTAACGAAAACACTAAAATGATTTGGGTTGAAACACCTACAAATCCATTAATGAAATTAGCCGATATTGCTGCAATAGCAAAAATTACTAAGGCTAATAATATTCTATTTGCAGTAGACAATACTTTTGCTACACCTTATTTGCAACGTCCATTGGATTTAGGTGCCGATGTGGTAATGCATTCGGCTACAAAATACCTTGCTGGACATTCTGATGTAGTGGCTGGGGCTTTGATTACTAAAACAGCTGAACTGGGGAAGCAATTGCACTTTCAGCAATTTGCGACAGGTGCTACTCTTGGGCCAATGGATAGCTTTTTAGTTCTAAGGGGAATAAAAACGTTGCACTTAAGAATGCAGAGGCATTGTGAAAACGGAGAAAAAGTGGCTGAATTTTTAAATAATCATCCAAAAGTAAAAACAGTCTATTACACAGGACTACCAAGTTATCCGTTTCATGAAATTGCTAAAAAGCAAATGAGTGGTTTTGGCGGAATGGTTTCTTTTGATTTTGTTTCAGGTAAAAAAGAAGATTCAATTGATTTCTTGGAAAAAGTTAAACTATTTACTTTGGCAGAATCATTAGGTGGTGTTGAATCATTAGCAAATCATCCTGCTTTAATGACGCATGCATCGATTCCTGAAGATAAACGTGCCGCAGTAGGTATTACGGATGATTTAGTACGCTTAAGTGTAGGTGTAGAAGATATTGAAGATTTATTGGAAGACTTAAAGAATGCATTAGCATAAATATAAAAAAAGGAGATCTTATAAAAAAGGCTTCTAAATAAAAAAGCCCAAATCTAAATTTTAGATTTGGGCTTTTATTTTATTTAAGAATAAATTATTTTATTCTGAAAGTAACTTTTCTTACTAGTTTTCTAGCTAATTCTGAATCTTTATCAACTGAATTATCTTCACCAGCTGCGATAACGTTCAATCTTGAAGCGTCAACATTAGCTTTTAATAAAATGCTTTTCACTTTAGCAGCTCTTGCATTAGATAATTTATCATTGTAAGCAGATCTTCCAATTTCGTCAGCATGACCAATAATATCAACTGAAGCTGTAGGATTGTTTCTTAAGTAAGTTAAGATAAAATCGATACCTTCTGTAGAAACATTTGTTGGTGTAGATTTGTTAAAATCAAAATAAGTAGCAACATAGCCACCATTAATTAAGCTTTTGATTAATTCATTGTTGCTTAACATTGGAGATTTGTCAGTTTTACTTGTATAGTTCTTCATGATGTAGTTTTCTACGTCATCTGGAACATTATTGTTGTTTGCGTCAACTGATACACCTTTAGTGTTAACTAAAGCACCTGCAGCAGTGTTAGGCTCTTGATCTAAATAATCAGCTACACCATCATTGTCAGTATCAAGCATTTTGTTCTCGATTGCAGCAATTTTTGCGTCAATTCCGTCTAAACGATCTTCATTGTCAATAACCCAGTCAGCATGTTTTACATTTTTACCTAAGTAAACTGTTAAACCAACTGTACCGTTGAAAAGAATTCCTTGAAATCCTTGGTGAGGACGAAATGTTGCAGCATCAAATGTGTGATCTTGTGCAGCATTAAGAATAGTTGTAAAATCACCTGTTAATGATACTCTGTTAGATAATTTAATTTGTCCAGTTACACCAGCCATAAAGTTACCCATTCTGTCTTTTACAGCAGAGTTTTGGTCTTCTAATTGAGCTAAACCAAAACCAGCATGACCTAACAAACCAATTGTATTAGTCCAAGTTTCGAAACTCATGATTCTTCCTAAGTTAGCTACTGCTTGTAAATCAACTCTGTAGTATTTAGTACTAAAGTCTTTAGAACTATTTTTTCCTTCGAAACTGTTGTAACCAAAGTCAGCTTTTAAACCAAATTTGTTGTTAAACATGTATCTAACTCCAAGGTCAGCAACATAAGGGCTAACTAGTGTAGTATAATAACCTGAAGTCATTGGTCTTTGTGGTTTGTTAAGACCTCCAGCTAATTCAACTGACCATTTGTTGTAATCGTCTTTTGTACTCTTTTCTGTCTCTGTTTGAGCACTCATTGTTGTAAATGCCGCAGCAAATACTAACGTAAGTATAAGTTTTTTCATTTTTTTTTCATTTTTAAATTCTAGGCAAAAATACGATATAATGTTTAATAAGAAATTTCAAACAGTTAATTATGTAATAATTAGCATTAATTCTGTAAATTGCGGGGAATGCTTAGGTTATTACTAATTTTTTACCTGTTTTTTTGCGAATATAAATTGTTAAACATTAATTTTCGTGACTTGATTTAGTTAGGAAAGTTATAAAAAGACGCGTTTTTATTTATAAAATGGTCTTTAAAACATCTGAAATTCTAATAAAGGCATTAAAATTAGTATGCTCCACCTTATAATCAATTTTTTCATGAGCCCAAGTAGTGTGAAACGGGATGTGAACAGCGTAACCGCCAATCGCTAAAACAGGTAAAACATCTGATTTTAAAGAGTTCCCTATCATAATGAATTCCTCTGGTTTTATTTCCAATCGCTTAATCAAATCAAGATAGTCCACTTCTTGTTTGTCTGACATGACTTCTATATGATGAAAGTATTTCCCTAATCCAGAATTGTGTAATTTTCTGCGTTGATCTAATAAATCTCCTTTAGTCGCTACAACTAGTTTGTATTTGCCATGTAAAGCTTCCAAGGTTTCTTCAACTCCGTCTAATAAAACAATAGGTTTCTCAATCAATTCCTTTCCGTACTGTATGATTTTTTCGATAATTTCTATTGGAATGGTATTGTTAGAAATTCTCATTGCCGCTTCAATCATAGAAAGGATGTATCCTTTTATGCCATACCCATACATTTTTAAATTATCAATTTCCACTTTAAACAGTTCTTGCGAAATTCCTTGATGCGATAAATAATCTTCCATCAAACCACAAAACTTCTTTTCGGTTTCATCAAAATAGGTTTCGTTGATAAATAAAGTGTCATCTGCGTCGAAGGCTATTACTTTTAAATTTTTCATATTGTTTTTATGCTATCAAAGAGGTATCCTCTTTTGTTTTATTAAATATATTTTTTATTGAAAAGGTTTTCGTGTAAAAAGTAATTCGGATACCCAAAAGCAAAATCATACCACCAATTACCATATTGATTGTAATTTTCTCGTCTAAAAACGCCCAAGCTAAAATAGAGGTGAGAACTGCTTGACCCAATAAACTCAACGAAACTCTTGTGGGACGCATGTGTTGGGTTGCATAACTAACCGATAACCAAGCCATCAGTTGACAAACAACGGCTTGAATCAATAAAACGAACCAACCCGAATTTGAAAACCCAGAAAAAGGCTCATTCATCCAGATGCAGACTACTGCTAAGTAGAGAGTGGATGCCAGTAAACTAATAGTCATAAAGGACAGTACATCTATATGAGTCAGTGCTTTTTTACTAACCAATAAATAGATGGAGTAGAAAATTCCTGATAATACAGCTAATAGAAAGGAATTGTTAAAATCTAATTCCAGAAAGAATTTAAATCCCACTAACATCGCCATTCCAAAAAGGGCTACTATAGTTCCTATCCAAAAATTTAGAGCTGGTTTGGTTTTTAAAAACACATAAGAAATAATTCCCACCCATAGTGGTGACAAATTGGTCAATAAAGAAGCTTGGGTTGCACTTGATTCCTGAATGGCAATATTCCAAACCGCAACATCCGAAGCAAACAAAACACCACAAAGGATTGCCAGTATCAAGTTTTTTTTCTCAGGTAATTTAAATTTTTTAGTGACAAGCACATAAGGTAATAACAAAGAAACAGCAATTGCCATCCTGTAAAATGCAGAAATTAACCCAGGAGCCAGCTTGAGTTTAATCAATATAGGGAAAATCGAAATACAAAGTATCCCGAAAACTAAAGCTAATCTTGGTTTTACATTGGTCATTCTTTTTGCTATTAACTAATATAAACACGAATTTCACTAATTTACACAGTGTAGTTGGTGAAAAATAGTGAAATTCGTGTTTATACACTTTTCTTTTTTCTTAATTTATCGTCTCTCCATTAGAAACACCATCAGTATCTGGATTTACAAAAACCAGTTTTCCTTCGGTATTAGTAGACATCAAAATCATTCCTTGGCTTTCTACACCACGCAAGTTTCTTGGAGCTAAATTCACTAAAACAGTGACTTTCTTTCCAATGATATCTTCCGGTTTAAAACTTTCAGCAATTCCTGAAACAATCGTGCGAACATCTATTCCAGTATCCACTTTCAAAATCAACAATTTGTTGGCTTTTGGCATTTTCTCTGCTTCCAAGATCGTTCCTACACGAATATCCATTTTGGCAAAATCGTCAAACTGAATCGCTTCTTTTTGTGGTTCTGCTTTTTTGTTTTCGGCAGTATTAGCGGTTTTAGTCGCTTCTAGTTTGTCAATTTGTTTCTGAATTTCCTCGTCTTCAATTTTTGCAAAAAGCAATTCTGCTTCACCTATTTGGTGTCCACCCGGAAGTAAATCTGAAGTTTCTGAAATTGTACTCCAACTCAACGGACTTTCGATTTTCAATATTCGTGATAATTTTGTTGCTGTAAAAGGCAAGAACGGTTCGCAAAGTGAACTCAAAGCCGCAGCAATTTGAAGTGCTACATACATTTGAGTTTGAACACGACCTTCGTCGGTTTTTATCATTTTCCACGGCTCTTCGTCGGCCAAATATTTATTTCCTAAACGAGCCACATTCATTAATTCTCCAAGCGCTTCTCTAAAACGGTAACGCTCTAAAGAACTTGAAATAACTGCTGGATAGGCTTTCAATTCCGTTAAAGTTGCTTCATCCACTTCTGATAAGGTATTCGGGCTTGGAACAACTCCTTCGTAATATTTATTAGTCAAAACGACTACGCGGTTAATGAAGTTTCCAAAAATGGCAACCAATTCATTATTGTTTCTTGCTTGAAAATCTTTCCAAGTAAAGTCATTATCTTTTGTTTCTGGCGCATTTGATGTCAAAGCATAACGCAAAACATCTTGCTGATTTGGGAATTCTTCCAAATATTCGTGCAACCAAACTGCCCAGTTTTTAGAAGTCGATAATTTATTTCCTTCCAAGTTCAGGAACTCATTTGCTGGCACATTGTCTGGCAAAATATAGCTTCCTTCGGCTTTCAACATCGCAGGGAAAATAATACAATGAAAAACAATATTGTCTTTCCCTATAAAGTGAACCAATTTCGTATCTTGATCTTTCCAGTAAGGCTCCCAATCTTTTCCTTCGCGCAAAGCCCATTCTTTAGTAGAAGAAATGTAGCCAATTGGGGCATCAAACCATACATATAATTTTTTTCCTTCGGCACCTTTAACAGGAACATCAATTCCCCAATCAAGGTCACGCGTTACTGCACGAGGCTCAAGCCCGCCATCGATCCACGATTTTACTTGTCCGTAAACATTGGGTTTCCAGTCGTTTTTATGTCCTACAAGAATCCATTCTTTCAAGAAATCTTCGTAACGGTCCAAAGGTAAAAACCAGTGTTTCGTTGATTTCATAATAGGAGTTTCTCCCGTAATTGTTGATTTTGGGTTTATTAAATCCGTTGCGTTTAGTGTAGAACCACATTTCTCACATTGGTCACCGTATGCTTCTTCATTACCACATTTTGGGCAAGTTCCAGTTACAAAACGGTCAGCCAAGAACTGATCTGCTTTTGCATCATACAACTGCTCAGTAACTTGTTCTATAAAATCACCTTTTTCATACAATGTAGTAAAGAATTCCGAAGCCGTATCATGATGAATTTGAGCCGAAGTTCTAGAATAATTATCAAACGAAATCCCAAAATCTAAGAACGATTTGCGAATAATGCCATCATATTTATCAATTACTTCCTGAGGAGTAATTCCTTCTTTTTTCGCTTTCATAGAAATTGCCACACCGTGCTCGTCACTTCCGCAAACAAACAAAACGTCTCTTCCTTGCAATCTTAAATATCTGGAATATATGTCCGAAGGCACGTAAACACCCGCCAAATGACCAATGTGAATCGGTCCGTTCGTATACGGCAATGCCGCTGTAATCGTATATCTTTTTGGATTCTGTATCATAAAATTATTTTTAGATTCTGAAATTAATTCAGAACGAGCTGCAAAAATAAGGAATCCAATTTTATTTGAAGCTATTTAGCTTCGCTGAATCTATAATGTCTCGCTATAGGTTGCAAATATGTTCACTGAACTTCGCTGTAAATAAAAGTTACACAATGTAATTTTTTTATTGATGAAAAATAGATAAAGAATCTAAATACTTTTGCGGCTAAGGATTTGGGTTTTCATAATAATTGATATTTTTAAGATTGCATTTTATATACATATTTTTGTCATTCAAAGGAACGAAGAATCTTATCAATAAGGTAACCTTAATAAAGTTAGCTTCAATAAAGACAAAATCAATAGAATTGAATATTTTTGTAAGATATTTTCATATTTATTATAAAAAATAATTAAATTTGAAATTTGTCAAACAGATCTACTTTAGACTATATATTTTTTGTACGATTTTATGACACATATATCCCATACAAAAATATGAATGAGTGAGTTGATAATAAATAGGGCAAATAATACAATAGATTCTAAAGATTTTCTTAAGCTGACTCAACTTCATATGGAATTTGAATGGCTAACCTATGAACCTGAAGCCCTATTTGATTTATGGTGTCTTTCTGAGAATATTGAACAAAAAAGTTTAATTGAACATCTGATTAAGAATTTTTCTTTTATTGATGGACGAAAGTTGATAGAAGCAAGTAAAAATCTTTCAAATCAGATAGAATCAATTTGGGACTTAAAACCTGCGAATACTTTTCTTGTTGCAACATGTGGCGATGATAAGCCTGATGGTTCTCAGAGTATTATACAAATACTAAAGAATAAATTTTCTGTTAATTGGAAAGAGTCTAATTTTTTTAATTCATTACCTAAAGGAGCAAATGAAATCTCTGACAATTCAAATATTATTTTGGTTGACGATTTTATAGGAACTGGAGATACGATTGACAGAAAGCTTAAATATTTAAAAGAGACCATCAAAAAGCGTGGTTTAAAGGGCGTTACTATTAAAATAATTTGCCTTGCTGCTATGGAATTTTCAAAAAAAATTCTAGATAGTTTGGATGTGGAATATTATTCTGTTCATTGGTTAAAAAAAGGTATAAGTGAGCTAATTGAAGAAAGCAAAAGGGAGACTGCGATACAATCAATGGAACAATTAGAAAAAAAACTAAAAAAACAATATCATGGAAAAAATCTTCCTAATTTTGGTTATAAGAGATCAGAGGCATTATATGCTTTAGAAGCCAATAACATACCAAATAATGTATTTCCTGTATTTTGGTGGCCCTTTTATAAAGGAGGAGATTCAAGAAAAACCATGTTTAGACGTATATGATGGATTTATATAGTGAAGACATAGAATTGCTTAAAGAGCTTTATGCAAATGAAAAAATAGAATTATTTTTTTTTCATAAGAAGTATAAGTTATCACCAGCACAATTAGCTCGTACTTTAAAAAAATTTAAAGATGCGGGATTAATTCATCTTGATGAAGATAATGTTACACTTAATGATAACGGTAGGAAATGGATAATTGGAAATAGAAGAGAATTATTCTTAAAAGAAAAATCAAAATACTGGAAAAGGATTCCGGAAAAAATGAAACAAAAATCGTTGAAAATCAACCAATTTTACATACCAGAAAGAAAAAACATAGATAAAGAAATATTTAAAAATATTGAGGATGGAAAATGAAACTAGCACGTTGAGGTGTATTCGCCTCGTAGAATAACGCTACAGTTAACCACACTAGAGTGGGCAGAAAAAGCCCACTCTAGTGTAATTCCTAACGGAATTACACTACTAAATCTACTACGTAGAATTTAGTAGAAGGAATAAATTTCATTGAAAGTAGTTTTTTCATCCTCTTTTTTTTCAAAATGACAGAAGAATATCAAATCGAAATAGCAAAATGGAGTGATTTTATTACTAAAAATATAAGAGGTAAGAAATCACAAGAAGCATTAACACTATATGTTCAAAATATAATTGTGCATAATGCTCCTGTCATTATTGATTTTAATCATCTGGCTGAGTTATTAGGTATTCAAAAAGAGATTTTAGCTAGTATAGTAATGAAGTCTAGCTCGTTTTATTACAATTTTGAAATACCAAAGAGAAATGGAGGAAGTCGTCAGATATCAGCTCCATATCCAGTGTTACTTCATGCACAAAGATGGATTTATGAAAACATTTTAATACAGCAACCATTACACACAAGCTCAAAAGGGTTTGTGAAAAATGTATCTATCGTAGATAATGCAAAAGAACATTTAAACCAAAAATGCCTTTTAAAAATGGATATTGAGAATTTTTTTCCATCAATTAAAATAAATAGAATTATTTCAATATTCAGAAATTTAGGTTATACTAAAAAAATATCATATTATTTAGCTTCAATTTGTTGTTCCAATCAAGAACTTCCTCAAGGTGCTGCAACGAGTCCAACTTTGAGCAACATAATTGCAAAAAGACTTGATTATAGATTAAATGGATTTGCTAATAAATTCCATTTAAAATACACAAGATATGCTGATGATTTTACTTTTTCGGGAGAGACAATACCTTATAAATTGATTTCTTACATAGAAAAAATAGTTAAAGAAGAAGGTTTTGTTGTAAAAGCAGATAAAACAAAATTGCTATCCGAAAAAAAACAAAAAATTATTACTGGAATCTCTATATCATCGGGTAAATTAACAATCCCCAAAAAAACAAAAAGAGAAGTAAGAAAAAATATTCATTTTGTATTAACAAAAGGTTTGTTTGTTCATCAGAAACATATAAAATCATATGATCCTATATATTTAGAAAGACTACTTGGTTACCTTTTTTTTTGGTATTCTGTTGAGCCTAATAATAGTTTTGTTTTAAACTCAATTAGAGAATTAAAAAACTATTCAAAAAAGTTAGATAGTGAATATACTTTGTATAAAAACGGCTAAAAAAAATAAACCATGGCAAAAGGACCCGAAAAGAACACCAAAAATAAGGCTTTACATACCAAATTGCTCAATCGTAAAAAGGCTAAACTTCAAGAAGAAAAAAAAGAAAAAGCAGTTCGTTTGAAAGCATTAGTTACAAAAATAAATCAGAAAAAGAGTAGTGACGAATCTGGTAGCATATAAATCACATTGGATTTCTTTTCTGTGATAATTTAACTGAAATTTGCACCAAATATTCAAACACAAAACCTATGGAATTTGGTAAAATAATTATTTCAGCAACGGCAGCAGCTAGCGAAAACCCTCAAGACGTTGTCAATTCTAATATTTCGGTAATCAACTTAATGCGCGAAGAAAAAATGGAGGATGATTTGATTCACGAAGATGCCATTATGAGTTATTATTTAGATTATTATAATGCCCAATGCACTGAAGGTAATTTTGGGCAATTTGTATACAATTCAGGCTGGAATAGAGAATTAAATGAATTAGTAGAAGAAGGTTTGGCTTTGGTTGGTGCCACCAAGCACTTGGAGTTTTTTCAATTACAAAGCAAGAAAGCTAAATTAATGAGCAGTGTAAAACGAGATAAATTCCTCAAAGGAAAACTAGAAGGCGTTAACCCAACACGAGATGTTTTAAACACACCATCATTTGCAACAATCGAAGAAGATTTAGTGACTTTAAACGCTAATTTTTTAAAATCCCATCCAGATATAGAAGTGCTTTCAGTAGATGATATGTTTGCAGTTTTGGAGGAATTTGTAGGTCATGAGATCAAAAGAGCGTAAATCAAGTCAAAAGTCGCAAGTCAAAAGTCTTAAAGGTGCTTTGTGTTGCACTCAATTGTCTTTTCAACATTAAATAATAGGGTAATTAAATAAGGTTGTTTCCTAGTGATTGACTTTATGACTTTCGACTTTCAACTTTTGACTAATTTTTTGTCCCAATAGTATTAAACATTTCCTTAAATTTGCTTCCATTATATAAAAGAAGATTAATAAAATCAAGCTATGTTACAAATCGCATTTATTAGAGAGAATCAAGAAAAAGTAATCACCGCTTTGGCAAAAAGAAATATGGATGCCACTAGCGTAGTTGAAGAAGTTGTTCAATTAGATGAAAAACGTCGTGCTACACAAGTAGAATTAGACGGAATTTTATCTGAATCTAATAAATTATCCAAAGACATTGGTGAATTGATGAAAGCGGGAGAGAAATCAAAAGCCGCAATCTTAAAAGAAAAAACAGTTTTACTAAAAGAGAAAAGCAAAGTTTTGGCTGAATCAGCTGATGCGTTTGCAGCCGAACTTTTAGAAAAACTATACACTTTACCCAATCTTCCTGCTGATATTGTTCCTGTGGGAAAAACACCAGAAGAAAACTTAAATGTTTTTGAAGAAGGGGAGATTCCAGTTTTACACGAAGGTGCACAACCACACTGGGAATTGGTAAAAAAATACGACATCATCGATTTTGAGTTAGGAGTAAAAATTACGGGTGCAGGATTTCCTGTTTATAAAGGTAAAGGGGCAAGATTACAGCGTGCTTTGATCAATTATTTTTTAGACAAAAACACAGCAGCAGGTTACAATGAAGTGCAAGTTCCTCATATGGTAAACGAAGCTTCGGCATATGGAACTGGGCAATTGCCAGACAAAGAAGGGCAAATGTACCATGACAAAACGGATGATTTGTACTTAATTCCTACGGCTGAGGTTCCAGTGACGAATTTGTTTAGAGATGTAATCTTGAGCGAAAACGAATTACCAGTTTTAACAACTGCATATACACCATGTTTCCGAAGAGAAGCAGGTTCTTACGGTGCACACGTTCGTGGATTGAATCGTTTGCATCAATTTGATAAAGTCGAAATTGTACGCGTGGAGCATCCTGACAACTCTTACAAAGCGTTGGATGGAATGGTGGAACACGTAAAAGAAATTCTAAACGAATTAAAATTACCATACAGAATTTTACGCCTTTGTGGTGGCGATATGGGTTTTACATCGGCTTTGACTTATGATTTTGAAGTTTTTTCTACAGCACAAGACCGTTGGTTAGAAATTTCGTCTGTTTCTAATTTTGAGACTTTTCAAGCCAATCGTTTGAAATTACGTTTCAAAGACAAAGACGGAAAAAACCAATTGGCACACACACTAAACGGAAGTTCATTGGCTTTGCCAAGAGTTCTTGCGGGAATTTTAGAAAATTACCAAACTCCAGAAGGGATCGTAATACCTGAAGTATTGCGTCCGTACTGTGGTTTTGATATTATCAACTAAAATTTTTTACCATATAAGTCATATAAGTTTTTTTAAGATTAATTATAATTTAAATAGTTATGGATTCAGTAATATTTTGGAAAATTATTGCTCAAAGTCTGATATTTATAACTGTTGGTGTTTTTATATTTAGGTATGTATCCAAAATGCCAGAAAGTAAATTGTTTAGTATAAAATTCAAAGGATATGCTGCTGGCGTAGCTTTTATTCTAATTGGTGTTATACATTTACTAAATGAATTCCATCTTTGGTAATACTTATTTTCTTAAAAAAAACTTATATGCCTTATATGGTTAATGTATAACTTTGTAATAATGAAAAAACTCTTTCTACATATCACTTTGTTTTTTTCATTAGTTTGTTTTTCTCAAAACGAGCAATTGGCGCAGTATTATTATGACAAAGGTGATTTTGAAAAAGCTAAAATAAGTTACGAAGAGTTACTGGAAAGCGTACCTCAAAACTTGCAGTATTTCCTGAGAACTGTAGATTGCTACCAACAGTTACAACAATACGACATTGCTGAAAAAGCAATTCAAGCTCGCCTTGATAAATACAAACAAGGGAGTCTTCTAGTAGAATTAGGATACAATTTCCAACTCCAAAAAAAAGAGGATAAAGCTAAAATTAATTACGATTTAGCCTTAGACCGAATTCGGAAAAACCCAAATGAAGTATATGCGATTTCTAATTCATTTGAGAAGAAAGTATTATTGGACTATGCCTTAAAATCATATCAAATAGCTTCTGATCTCGTTCCTAATTATAATTTTAATTATCAAAAAGGACTGCTTTATGGGCAAATGGGAAACACTGAAATGATGATTTCGACCTTTCTTGACGAAGCTTTAGCCAATCCTCAAAATTCGATATTGATACAAAATCAATTAGCACGGTACATTACTGACGATGGCGATGCTGATTTTAGTAATCTTTTGCGAAAAGCATTAATTCTTAGAGTTCAAAAAAGCCAAGACCTATTTTGGAATCGGTATTTGAGTTGGTATTACGTCCAACAAAAAGAGTTTTCAAAAGCATTTATTCAGGAAAAAGCCATTTATAAGCGCAATCCAGAATCGCTAGCTAATATTGTTAGTTTGATTCAGCTTGCCATTGAAGAAGAGGATGAAGCCACTGCCAATGAAATGTTGAGTTTTGTAATAGAAAACACTAAGGATATAGAGTTGCTCGTTCAAGCGCATTCGTATATAATAAAATTAAAAATTGCTAAAGCCCAAGAAAGAGATTTTCCTGCAATCAACTCAGAATTAGATCGTTTGCTAGCAGAATATGAAATAACACCTTTTACCTTATCTTTGCAACTGATTCAGGCACATTTTGTAGCTTTTAATTTAAAAAACCCTGAAAAGGGAAGAGCAATAATAAAGAAAACTTTAGAATTGCAATTGAATGATTATGAAGTTGCCAAAGTAAAAATGGAGTTGGCGGATATTTTGCTGTATGAAGAAAAATTCAACCAAGCGTTGATTTATTATTCACAGATTGAAATGGATTTAAAGAATGATATTGTGGCACACGAAGCCAGTTTGAAAGCAGCAAAAACAAGTTATTTTAAAGCAGATTTCGTTTGGGCATTAAAACAGTTCAAAGAATTAAAATCGGCCAATACGCAATTGATTGCTAATGATGCTTTAGAATATTTTTTACTGATAAATGACAATACGGTTGCTGATTCGACACAAACGGCATTAGCGGCATTTGCCAAAGGAGATTATCTGTTGTATCAAAATAGAAATCAGGAAGCGATTGCGCAGTTTCAGTCTATTTTGCAAAAGTTCAAAGGACAGGAAATAGAAGCAGTAACGTTATTACGACTGGGTAAAATTTATGAAAAAACAGCCGATTTTAATTTGGCATTAAGCCAATATCAAGCAATTATTGACCATCATAGTGACGGAATTTATATAGACGAAGCACTCTATTTTTCGGCAGAAATTTATAATAAAAAATTGAAAGAGCCCGAAAAGGCAAAACCATTATATGAAAAAATACTCTTTGGTCATGAAGACAGTATTTATTTTGTAGAAGCAAGAAAAAGTTTCAGACGATTAAGAGGAGATAAAAATCTATAGAAAGGTTAATCGGTTATTTGGTTAACCGATTAAACAATTAACCAGTTAACCCAATTAACACATGATAATATACAACGTTACCACAAACATACATGAAAGCGTTCACGATCAATGGATGATCTGGATGCAACACAAACACATACCTGAAATTTTGGCTACTGGGAAATTCTCTTCGGCTCGATTGGTTCGTGTTTTAATAGAGGAAGAAATGGGCGGAGTTACCTATTCGGCTCAATATACAACCGACAGTAAAGAAACATTAGAAAAATATTATCTAGAAGATGCTCCTAGATTCCGTGAAGAAGGAGCAAAACTATTTGGAGACAAAATGCTGGCTTTTAGAACAGAATTAGAAGTGATTTCGGATCATTAAATAAGTAGTCAGTTTAGGTGTTTCTGCATCAAAAAGGAATTTAGTAGCTACATTAGAGGAAGCAAATGATCTTCTCTAATTTAAAAAATAGTTTAAGGAATAAGTATTGAGTTGGGAAACTTGGAACTTTAACATTAAACTTTAAACACAAAACATGGAAAAAGTAAAAGCCAAAAAACACCTCGGACAACATTTCTTGAAAGACGAAAGCATTGCTAAAGACATTGCTGATACGTTGAACCTAGAAGGGTATGATGATGTATTAGAAATAGGACCTGGAATGGGAGTGTTAACAAAATACTTGTTAGACAAGCCCATAAATACGTATGTAATCGAGATTGATACAGAATCTGTTACATACTTAGATGAAAATTATCCAAAATTAAAAGACAAGATTATCTCAAAAGATTTCTTGAGATACAATATCAATGAAGTTTTTGAAGGCAAACAATTTGCGATTATAGGGAATTTCCCGTACAATATATCGACACAAATTGTTTTTAAAACGTTGGAAATGAGAGATCAAATTCCTGAATTTGCAGGGATGTTCCAAAAAGAAGTGGCGCAACGTATTTGTGAAAAAAAAGGAACAAAAGCCTACGGAATATTATCAGTTTTGGCGCAAGCATTTTATGATGCTGAATATTTATTTACTGTTGACGAAAATGTTTTTATTCCGCCACCCAAAGTAAAATCAGGGGTGTTGCGTTTGCGTAGAAAAGCAGATTACAGTTTGCCTTGTGGCGAAAAGTTATTTTTTACGGTAGTGAAAACCGCTTTTCAACAACGTCGTAAAACATTACGTAACAGTTTAAAAACGCTAAACTTATCCGATAATTTACGAGAAGATCCTATCTTTGATCTTCGTCCAGAACAGCTGGATGTAGCACAATTTATAGCATTGACCCAAAAAATTGAAGCCGATGGAATTTAAAATCAGTAAAGACTTAATTCAGCAAATAGCACAACTTATTCAAGAAAAAAATAACCAGCAACTGGAAGTTTTGTTGAATGATATGCATCATGCTGATTTTGCAGAAATTCTGGATGAGGTTAGCATCGAGGAAGCTACCTATATTTTCCAAGTTTTAGACAGTGAGAAAACAGCCGAAATTCTCCTTGAATTGGACGATGATTTACGAGAGAAAATATTAAGCCGATTGTCTTCGAAAGAAATTGCAGAGGAGCTCGATGAGTTAGAAACCAATGATGCGGCCGATATTATTGGAGAGCTTTCCAAGGATAGAAAAGCCGAGGTAATATCGGAACTTCAAGATATTGAACACGCCAAAAGTATTGTCGATTTATTGCGTTATGACGAGGATACAGCGGGTGGAATCATGCACAAAGAATTGGTAAAAGTCAATGAGAATTGGAACGTGATGACTTGCGTAAAAGAAATGCGAATACAGGCAGAAAATATTTCCAGAGTACATTCAATTTACGTTGTTGATGACGACAATAAGCTCAAGGGACGTTTGTCGCTGAAGGATTTGCTGACGGCGCCAACTACCAAAACGCCAATAAGCGAATTTTATATTCGAAAACTGAATTATGTAGGTGTTGAAATGGCTGATGTTGAGGTAGCCCGAATAATGGATAAATACGACCTCGAAGCTATTCCAGTTGTGGATGAATTGGGGCGTTTGGTAGGTCGCATCACGATTGATGATGTGATTGATGTCATAAAAGACGAAATAGAAAAAAGGGATACCGAAGATATTCAAAAATTTGGTGGTTTGGAAGCACTTGAATTACCCTATGTGCAAACAAGACTTTTCGAAATGGTCAAAAAACGGGCCACTTGGTTGGTAATTTTATTTGTTGGAGAAATGTTTACCGCTTCGGCAATGGGATTTTTTGAAGGAGAAATCGAAAAAGCGGTTGTTTTGGCACTGTTTGTTCCACTTATCATTTCGAGTGGGGGGAATTCTGGTTCACAAGCCGCCACTTTGATTATTCGTGCTATGGCGTTGAAAGAATTAGACCTCAAAGACTGGTGGTTTGTAATGAAAAAAGAAATTGCCTCAGGATTTTTATTGGGTTCTATATTAGGGATTGTAGGATTTATTAGAATAATGATTTGGCAACAAACGGGATTGTATCAATATGGTATTCATTGGGTTGCGGTTGCAATGACGGTTTCAATTTCATTAGTATTTATAGTTTTATGGGGAACACTTTCAGGCTCGATGATACCTTTTTTATTAAAAAAACTTAGATTAGACCCTGCAACATCTTCAGCACCATTTGTAGCAACTTTGGTAGATGTGACAGGTTTGGTTATTTATTTTACAATTGCTTCCTTATTATTAAAAGGGAAGTTATTATGAAAACCAGACTGAATTTAAAATTTATTAATTAATAAACCACAACCAGCATGAAAGTACATATTATTGGCGGAGGAAACTTAGGAGTTGCCATCGCAAAAGGATTATCTAAATTTTCGCAAGGAAATCAAATCACCATTACAAGAAGAAACACCGCCAGCATTTTATATTTGGAAGAACAGGGCATAACGGTTTCTACGGATAATACACAAGGAATTCAAGAAGCAGATATTGTGATTTTAACCATAAAACCATACCAAGTAGATGTAGTTTTGGCCGAAATTCTTCCTGTAATTTCTAATAAAGTAATCGCCTCAGCTGTAAGTGGCTTATCGATAGAAAATTTACAAAACAAGATAGGATCTGGTAATAGCGCCATCCGAATCATGCCAAATATTGCGTCCCAATTTGGTGCCTCAGCAACCTGTATTGCTTTTCATGAAAAAGACAAAGAGAAAGCCGAAAATACGGTCGCTCTTTTCAAAGATTTAGGGACAGCGCCTATAATTGATGAGAAATTAATGGATGCAGCTACAGTACTTGCCGCCTCTGGAACCGCTTTTGCCTTGCGTTACATCCGTGCATCGATGCAAGCTGGAATCGAAATAGGATTTGACTGGAAAACCGCATTGGCTATCTCAGCACAAACAGTAAAAGGAGCAGCCGAAATGGTCATGGAAGAACAAGTACATCCAGAACAATTAATCGACCGTGTAACTACGCCACAAGGCTGTACCATTGCGGGATTAAACGAAATGGAAATGCACGGATTCAGTTCGTCCTTAATACGCGGAATAAAAACTTCATTGAAACAAATCAAAGGATAATAATTATTTGGGCGTGCCCCCATTAATAAAAAGGGTCTTATCAGCAGGAATGTTGATAAGACCCTTTTTTTAATGGTGTCGAGCTATCCGCGCTACTTCGGTAGCTAGCTTCTATCCCTCACGCAGCCTCGAATGTGTTTTGAGTTTGGTTTTTCAAATCAAAAATCAGCAATCGTTACTCTTTATTCAAAAATCTTTTTTATTACAATTGAGGCAAATCACCATACTCTTTAGTTTTGTTGGTTTTTGTGGTAGTTTTTAAGCCAATTAGCTTAATTAACAATGATTATATTTGTTTCAATGGAGAAACAAAACTACTTTTAATAGTATCATTTGATATTATCGATAAAATCAAATTGCTTTTTTTAATAATAATTCAGGAAGTAACTTATAAATAAGTCAAAAAGTACGCAACCAATTGGAAAAATTCGTATCATATTTAAAACAATAATTATGAAAATACCTTTAATATACTTTGCGTTGATTTTCACTTTGTTTAGTTGTTCAACAAGTGAATCGACTATGGTTGCTAATTCTATTGTTGGAAAATGGGATTGGGTTCAATCTAGCGGAGGCATAACTGGAGAAACTACAACTCCAAGTTCCACAAATAAATCCATGAGTGTTGAAATTTCAAAGTCAGAAGTAAAAATCTATGAAAACGGAAATTTAACAACAACTGAATCCTATTCAATTCAAGCTAAAGAATCTATTTTTGGAGGAAAGAAACCAATGTTAGTTTATCTTTCAGGAAAACCTAGTCAATCATTTAGTGTAGAAGGAGCAAAATTGTTTTTGAGTGACGAGTGTTACGATTGTTATCAAATTGAATATGTTAAGCAATAATTTCCTAACTTGGAAATTTATTATTAGAAGTTAACAACAGTAGAATTAAAATGAAAAAAATAACCAATCTTATCCTATTAATCTTAACAACTTCTGTTTCATTCGGACAAAATCCATCCAATGAATATTATAAACTAGTTACTAAAGCAGATTCGCTTTACGAGGCAAAAGACTATTTAAATTCGGGATTGGTATACTCAAGGGCATTTGAAATTAAGGGATGGAAAATTAGAGCCAATGATCGATATAACGCTGCTTGTTCATGGGCATTAGCCAAAGTTCCAGATAGTTCATTTTATCAACTCGAATCAAAGGAAATAAAAAGAAGTTATACAAATTACGATCATACAATTATTGATGAAGATTTAGCTTCTCTTCATAATGACAAACGTTGGGCAGCCTTTTTAAAGGAAGTGAAACGAAATAAACTTAAAAAGTAAGCTAAGCTAAATTCTATTTTGGTAACCGAATTAAAGGCTTTAAATGATGAAAATCAAAATCTTTTAAAGGATATGCCTGAATTTGTAAATAAGAATGGAAGTAATACGCAAAAAATGCTCGCTTTTAATAAAACAATTGATGAGGGAAAGACAAAAATTAAACAAAAAATAGATGCTATTATTGCTAAGGATGGTTGGCCAAGCTCTGATTTATTAGGTTTTAAGGGGGAGTATATTTTATCAGCTCTAGTTATGAGTCTAGATTTAAAAGACAGTAAAAAGTATTTGCCTTTAATTAAGGAGTCTGTTAAAAAAGGAGAGTCAATGCCAGAATATTTGGCAATGTATGAGGATCGATTTCTTACCATGCAAAATAAAAAACAAATTTATGGAACTCAAGTTGGTCAAGATCCACAAACAAAAACATATTATATTTTACCATTGACAGATCCAGAGAATGTTGATAAAAGAAGAGGAGAAATATATCTCAGTCCTCTGTCTGAATACATTAAAGTATGGAAAATGAAATGGGATGCGAAGCAATATATAAAAGATTTACCTTCAATAGAAAAAAAACTCGGGAGCCATTATCAATAAAAATTCACTTTTTTTGCATTTAGATAATTAAAATTTAATTCAAAAAGAATGCTTAATTCATTTAGAGAACAACCTTATCTCTACCAGTTAAAGGATTGAAATATTTCGTATATTTCAAAAAAAAGCAAAATGAAAAAAGTATTAATAATTACGTTACTAATTATGGCAAGTTGTGCTACTGTAAATGCCCAAAAAACCCATAATAAACAATTGCTACGTCATGTGGTTATGTTTGGTTGGAATGAAAATACAGATCCTGCATATATCAATAAAGTGGTAGCTGCATTGAGTGATTTACAACATAAAATCCCAGTTATAAAGGCATTCGAATGGGGAACTAATAATAGTCCTGAAAACTTAAATAATGGTTTGACGCATTGTTTTACTTTGACATTTACTAGTGAAGCAGATAGGGATGCGTATCTTATTGATCCAGCTCACAAAGCTTTTGTGGCGCTTTTAAATCCAGCGCCAGATAAAGTGACGGTTTTTGATTATTGGGCTACAAACTAGATTCCCTTATTTATACTATTTTATAATTGGAACTTGATTCTCACAATCCAGCAGACAAATCATGCAATTTCACTATTAAGATTTGTAACTTTGAACAACATTAAATTATAGAACAATGTTGAAACCAGAAAACATTAAAATACTTCATATCGATAGCAATAACCCTATATTATGGGGACAATTGCAAACCCTAGGTTTTACCAATCATCAGGATTTCATTTCTTCCAAAGAGGAAATTGAAGCCAAAATTCAAGATTATCACGGCATCGTTATCCGTAGTCGTTTCAAGATTGACAAGCAATTCTTAGATAAAGCCACAAATTTACAGTTTATAGCTCGTGTAGGCGCTGGTCTGGAAAGCATTGATTGTGATTATGCCGAAACTAAAAACGTGACGCTTATTGCTGCGCCTGAAGGAAATAGAAACGCCGTTGCTGAACATACTTTAGGAATGATTCTTTCGCTGTTCAATAAACTGAATAGTGCTGATAGAGAAATCCGTTCGGGGCATTGGAATCGGGAAAGCAATCGCGGTCATGAACTCGATGGAAAAACCGTTGGGATTATTGGCTACGGAAACATGGGGAAATCGTTTGCTAAAAAACTACGCGGTTTTGAGGTGGAAGTATTGTGTTATGACATTTTAGAAAATGTGGGTGACTCCAATGCAAAACAAGTGTCATTAGAAGAATTTAAGCAAAAAGTAGATGTGGTGAGTTTACATATTCCATGGACGCCAGAAACCAATAAAATGGTTAATGCTGATTTTATTAATGGATTCGCTAAGCCGTTTTGGATCATCAATACTTCGAGAGGGAAGAACATTGTAACGGCCGATTTACTTGCTGCCATGCAATCAGGTAAAATACTCGGGGCAGGATTAGATGTGTTGGAATATGAAAAATTGTCTTTTGAAACCTTATTTCAAGAGGAAAACACGCCTGAAGCTTTTCAGTATTTATTAGAAGCGCCAAATGTAATTTTGACTCCGCATGTAGCTGGTTGGACTTTTGAAAGTCACGAGCGATTGGCGCAAGTAATTGTAGATAAAATCAAAGCAAAATATTTTGGAACTCCTGAAAATACAATAGCTGAAAAACGAGTTACAGGAATTGGCGGTATTTTTTTTAAATCTAAAAACCCAAAAGAACTAGTGGAATGGTACGGAAAGTATCTTGGGTTAAAGACAGATGACTATGGATCCACTTTTTGGTGGAAGGACAACAAAGGGCTAGATTGTTCAACACAATGGTCTCCGTTTGCAAATGATACTACTTATTTTGCGCCAAGCGAAAAACAATTCATGCAAAACTTTAGAGTCGATAATCTCGAGAAGCTGTTGTTGCAATTAAGACAGGAAGGTGTGACAGTGGTAGGCGAAATGGAATCGTACGATTATGGGAAATTTGGTTGGATTGTAGATATCGAAGGAAATAAAATTGAACTTTGGGAGCCTATTGACAGTGTTTTTAAATAAAATTTAATACTTTTAATACTCGAAATCAATTAATTATAGTTGTCATGGAGCATTCAAAACAAGAACATTGGAACAATCCGCAACCAGTAGAAGAAGACAATAAAAGGCTAGCGGCAGGATTATTAGCGATACTTTTAGGTCCGTTTGGGATTCATAAATTTTTATTGGGATATACTTCCGAAGGAATTATTTGGTTAGTCATTAGTCTTTTTACACTTGGATCTGTTACGGGATTATTAGGGGTAATTGAAGGGATTATATATTTGACAAAATCGGATGAGGAGTTTTATCAAACGTATCAAGTTCATAAAAAAGGATGGTTTTAAGACATAAAAAAAGTCTCGACATTGTCGAGACTTTTTTTATACTTATATATAGAAGCCTTGTTTTTTAATCTTCCTTATCGACCAGTTTTCTTTCGAGTTCTGCTTGAAACTCTTCCATAACTGGTTTCATTGTGCTTTCAGGAATATCAGCAATTCTAATGTACATTAATCCATCAACAGCATTGTTGAACAAGGGATCTACATTGAAAGCCACTACTTTCGCATTTTGCTTAATGTATTTTTTGATCAATACCGGCAAACGTAACACACCAGGCTCAAGCTCATCAATAATTTTATCAAATTTATTTAAATCCGATTCGGCTTCGTCAAAAATGAAATCTTTATCGGCGTCTTTTAGTTTTACCTTATATGCTTTCTTTGGGTGGATGTATTGTGCAATGTAGGGATCGTAATAATTTGATTTCATAAACTCAATCATCAATGATTTAGAAAAATCTGAGAATTGATTGCTAATACTCACACCGCCAAGCAAGAATTTGTGCTCTGGAAAACGCAAAGTCGTATGAATAATTCCTTTCCATAATAAGAAAAGAGGCATTGGTTTTTGTTGGTATTCTTTGATGATAAAAGCCCGGCCCATTTCGATAGATTTAGACATCATATCATGCAACTCAGGTTCAAAACGGAAAAGTTCATTCAAGTAAAAACCTTCCATTCCGTATTTTGGATAAATTTCAGAACCCAATCCCATTCTATAGGCACCAGCAATTTTCTTAGCATCTTCATCCCAAAGGAATAAATGATGGTAATATTGGTCAAATTTGTCTAAATCAATAGATTCATTTGTTCCTTCACCTACTTCTCTAAAAGTGATTTCTCTCAAGCGGCCAATTTCATGAAGAACATTAGGTATTTTGCTTGCTTCCGCAAAAAAGACTTCGTAGTTTTTACTTTGTAATAGTCGGCAATCCGTATCTCTTAACGCATTTACTTCGGCAATCATTTTTTCTCCATTAGCAGGAGTAACGATTTCTTTTGGACTTTTTGGTATTTTTAAACTTGGCGTATTCAGTAATTTACTTTCCTTTTCAAATGGATTAGCTAACATATATGTTTTCTTTCTCAAGAATTCAGAGTAGGCTTCTATCGATACATGCTCGTTTTGCTCCGCTACCGAAATAGGTTTTCCAATACGCACTTTTATCACACGATGTTTTTGGCTAAAAACTTCTGAAGGTAGTTTAGCCGTGCGGAACGTGTCGCTAATTTTAGAAAGAAGATAAAAAAGTCTGCTGTTTTTAGCATGAAAATAAATTGGTACAACAGGTACTTGTGCTTTTCGAATTACTTTTATAGCTCCTTCTTCCCATGGCTTGTCCACCATGAGTTGCCCGTCTTTATAACTGGAAACTTCTCCAGCCGGGAACATTCCTAGAGGTTTTCCGTCACTTAGGTGGCGTAATGTCTCCTTAATTCCTACCACGCTTGATTTGACATCCTTATGGTTTTCAAACGGATTAACAGGCATGATGTAATCTTTCAAAGGGGCAATACGATGCAAAAGAAAATTAGCAATAATCTTGAAATTTGGTTCTCTTTCGAGCATTAATTTCAATAACAAAACACCATCAATTCCGCCTAGTGGGTGGTTTGAAATGGTGATATAAGCGCCCTCTTTTGGCAATCGTTTTAAGTCTTCTTCTGGAATTTCGAATTTTATTTGTAGATCGTCGATAATAGCATTTAAGAACTCTACGTCCTTTAAATGTTTGTTGCTATCATAAAATTTATTAAGAGTAGAAATTTTTAACACTTTCATTAATAACCAACCCGTAAAAGTTCCTAAAACTCCGTATTTTTCAGCATTTATTGCTTTTGCAACTTCTTTGGCGGTAACTAAACCCATTTACTTTTGTTTTTGAGCGAAAAACAAAGATAGAAAAAAACTCGATTAACTACTCATTCAGGCATCGGATTTTCTTGTTATTTATAGGTTAAGCTTTTTAATTTTTAGTATTTTTGGAAATCAAAATTTTATATAAATGAAGATTATTTCTTATAATGTAAATGGAATTCGTGCAGCAATTTCAAAAGGATTTATAGATTGGTTGCAACAAGCTGATCCCGATGTGATTTGCTTGCAGGAAATTAAGGCAACTCCTGAGCAACTTCCATTGTTGGATTTTGAGCTTGCGGGTTATCCCTATCATTATTGGTTTCCTGCTACTAAAAAAGGATACAGTGGTGTGGCGATTTTATCGAAAATAAAACCAAACAATGTCGTTTTTGGTACAGGAATTGAGCACATGGATTTTGAAGGACGTAATCTACGTGTTGATTTTGATGATGTATCAGTAATGAGTTTGTATTTGCCATCAGGAACAAATAGCGAAAGGTTAAGTCATAAATTTATGTTTATGGATGACTTTCAAAATTATATTACGGAATTGAAAAAGGAAATTCCAAACTTGGTGATTTGTGGAGATTATAATATTTGTCATGAAGCAATAGATATTCATGATCCGGTTAGGAATAAAAAAACATCTGGGTTTTTACCCGAAGAGAGAGCTTGGCTTGATGCATTTTTAAAAAATGGATTTATTGACAGTTTTCGTTTTTTAAACAAAGAACCTGATAATTATACGTGGTGGACTATGCGTTTTCCTACTGCAAGATTGAATAATAAAGGTTGGCGTATTGACTATTGTTTAGTGAGTGAACCATTAAAAGACAGAATAAAAAGAGCACTAATTTTACCCGAGGCAAAACATTCTGACCATTGTCCCGTTTTAGTAGAAGTAGAATAGATTTTAAAATAAAATACAACTTAATCTTTAAATTATAAAAATGATAAAAAGAATCTCAATTGGATTATTAATTATGGCACTATCCACTTCTTGTGTGTCTAAGAAAATATATACGGATTTAGAAAACAAGTATACCGACTTAAAAAAGGAAAACAGAACCTTATCGGATGATAAAGATGCGTTGCTGAAAGATAAAAATCAGTTGGAACTGGATCAGTCTGCGTTAAAAACAGATTTGGATAAAGTAAAACAAGAGCGCGATAAATGGCTTGCAGAGAACAGTGCTTTACAAAGTAAAATGGATCTTTTGCAAGAATCGTATAAAGCATTAGAGAAAAACAGTAATGAGGCTTTACAAGCTAACATGGGTAAAAATCGTGATTTATTGGCTCAACTGGATGCTAAAGGAAAAGCTTTGGCGATAGAACAAGAACGTTTAAATAAAAGTTCGCAACGTTTGCAAGAAATGGAATCTTTGATTGCTGCCAAAGAAGCGGCTATGAAAAAGTTGAAAGAAACATTGTCTAAAGCGTTAAACAGTTTTGAAGGAAAAGGATTGACGGTAGAGCAAAAAAACGGAAAGGTGTATGTTTCTATGGAAAACAAATTGCTTTTTAATTCTGGTAGTTATTCAGTAGGTGCCGAAGGTAAGAAAGCGGTAGTAGAACTTGGAAAAGTTTTGGGTGATAATCCAGATATTTCTGTTTTAATTGAAGGACATACTGATGATGATGGTTTTTCTAGTTCAGGACCAATAGCTAATAACTGGGATTTATCAACTAAAAGAGCAACTGCAATTGTGGCTATTTTGAGTGAAAACAAAGCAATCAACAAGCAAAATCTTACGGCTGCAGGAAGAGGAGAGTTTTCTCCACTCGCTAGTAACGCTACCCCTGAAGGGAAAGCGAAGAACCGTAGAATCGAAATTATTCTTACTCCAAGATTGGATGAAATTGCTGAAATGTTGAATGAAATTAATTAAAAAAACTAATATTTAAGATACAAAGGTTCAGAGTTTTTACTTTGAACCTTTTTTTATTCATTCCAGTATGCACTATAAAAATTTTCCGTTTCCATCAATTCTGGATGATTCCCTGAAACAGAAATGCTTTTATTTTCTAGAATATAAATGTTGTCAGCTATATTTTTTAGCCTATTTAAGCGATGAGAGATGAAAAATACAGCGCAATCTTTTTTGATTTTTTGTAAAAGATTGATTGTGAATTGTTCCGTGTTTCTATCCATTGCAGCGGTGGCTTCATCAAGAATCAATAGTTGTGGTTTTTTGTACAAAGCTCTAGCCAATGCAATGATTTGTTTCTGTCCTCCAGATAAATTGATTCCTTCTTCTCCAAGAAGTGTAGCAAGACCTTGGGGCAATTGATTAAAGTAGAAATCAAAACCATATTCCTGTATAAATAGCATTAAGTTTTCGATTGTTTCAGTTTTACCAAGCAAAATATTGTCAATAACGTTTCCGTTGAAAATGGTAATTTCTTGTGGAATAACCCCAATCAAATCTCTATAGTTTTTCAATTCAATTTCCGAAAGTTGGTATTGATCGTTTACTATAATTTCTCCTTTTTCAAAACTGTAAAAACGTTGTAAAATTTGTCCTAAAGTACTTTTTCCACTGCCACTTTCCCCAACAATGGCGGAAAGTTTCCCTTTTTCTATTTCAATATTTATATTAGAGAATAATTCGCTTCGTCCTGCAAACCGAAAGGATAAATTTTTTATCTGAATACTTTTTAAAGTTGAGATTACAACACCTTCTTCTTTCTCTTTTTCGATAGAAGCAAATTCAAACATTCTATTAAAAGCAATTTTGGCTTCGTTGATTGGAATCGAAATCAAAGCTAGGTTTGCAATAGATGGCAATAGCGAACCTGAAATCCCTAAAACTGCCATTAATTCTCCTAATTTCATTTCTTTGTTAAAAACCGCAATGGAGGTGTAAATCAAAATTCCAATTAAGAAAAATACGCTTGACAATCCAGATTGCCAAGACAATTGAATGTTGATTTTACCTAAATTGAATATTTTTTCTTGAAAATTACCAAAAATAGAGAAATTTACTTTTTCGAATGTTTCTTGTCGATTGTGGTTTTTTATGGTAGCAATCCCTTGTATTGAAGCTATGTAATTACTCTCGTTATATGCATATTCTTGCATTACTTGTTGTTGTGCTGCTATGATTTTTGAATTGCTTTTGTAAATAATATAAAAGTAAATAGGTAAACTAACCAAGGAAATCACCGCTACCTGCCAAGAATATAGGAATAAAAAAGCAATAGAAATTATGGAAACCAAAACATCAATAACCAAGCTGCTGGCAAGTATTTTGATAACACTTTGAATTCTACTTGTATCGTTTAATCTCGCTACTAATTCCCCAATTTTACGAGTGTCAAAAAACGGTTTTGGCAAATGCAAAAGGGAGCTATAAAACTGATTATTGATTCGATTATTAAAGTCTTTAGATTGTTGAAGCAATAAAAATTCTCGTAAAATCATAAAGCCTACCTGTGCCAAAAGTAAAACGGTCAGCAAGACAATTCCAGTTATTAACTTCTTGATATTATGAGAAGGCAAAATATCATCTATGAGTTTTTGAGAAAATAATGACATAGCCATTCCTAGCCCAGCTACAAATACCCCAATAATTATACTAAACCATAATAGTTTGTAGTCTTCCTTAAGTAAGTTGATAAAATATTGTTTCTGTGTTTTAGAAGCTTCTTTTGATGTTGCAAAAGTTTCATTTGGAGACAAAGTGAGGCATTTTTTTGTAGTCCAGATTTTTTCTAACTCTGCTGTGGATAAAAATTGAAGACCTTCTGAAGGATCACCGATTAGGAAACCCTTTTGTTTATCAAAATAATAGCAAACAACATAATGGTTGGGAATTCCAAATTTATCCACATGCAAAATTAATGGTTCATTATGTGCTTTTAGTGTTTGCAAATCTATAAGATACCCTTCTGCAGTAAAGCCAGTTTTTTGGGCAGCTTCATATAGTCCTAATAATGTAAGACCTTGTTTGTTGGTGCCGCTTAACTCTCTTAGTTTTTCAAGGGTATTACTGCCTTTATAAAATTTGATTATTGATAATAAACAAGCTACACCACAATCGTATTGGTCTAATTGTGAGGTGTGGGTTTTCTGAATGTCTTTTAGAGTCATTTTTTATTGTTTCAACTTCTTGAGGATTGTTTCTACTTTGGTTTGCCCTTTTATTTTTTCGATTAAATCTCTGTTTTTGTTGTAAAGAATAATGGTTGGTAAAGAGTTTACATCAAAAGTAGTAGAGAAAGTAACTTGCTTATCAAGTAGAAAAGTAATGTTATCATAAGAATCTAATTTATATTTTTTGGCAAAAGCAATGATTTTATTTTTTTCTTCAAAAGAAACGAAAACCAACTGAAAATTTTTAAAATTTGTTATGTTTTCTTGAATTTGTGAGGCTTCACTTTGGCAGTGCTCACATTCGCTGTTGAAATATATAAATAAAGTGGGTGTGTTATCTTTTAGGTCTTTGTTGGTAAACAGTTTGCCATAAATTGAAGGGTATGAAAATGGCGGAATGGTTTTGATATGTTCTGCCACTTCTCTTTTGTGGGTTATTTTGGTGATTACTTTGTATCCCATAAAAGTTATCAAGACCAAAATAAGAATTGGAATACTGATTTTTAATACTTTTTTCATTGATTTTTGTTTGCTGAAATTTGGCCAGTTATTACAAGTGTCATTGTAATACAAGCTAATAAGAATGAAATCAAATTTTCTCTATAATAAAGAAAGTTTACAATCTGCACAATTAGTAAGCAGATACAGACGAAAATTAAAAATTTTCTAAACCTTACCATATTAAGAGTAATTAAGGGTAAAAAACATTATAGTAACTACCCAAAGCAATAAAGCTGGCCCATAGCTGTAAGCTACTATTTTTAGACCTTGATCCATATTAGTTTCCGTGGCTTTACCTATTTGGTAAGCTAGAATAAGCCAATAGGCTAATTCAAATAAATTGAGTGTTTGGAAAGGATAGATATACCAAGATTCTAAATTCTTATAACCTACAATGTTTAAAGTGGATAAAGGATAGAAATATTGAATGTCCTCCAATTTATAATTGGTTTGAAAAAAATAAAACCAGATTATTTTGAATATTGGTACTAACAAAAATGTAAAATCTGCATTAACTACAAAATCCCAGACTTGTTTAAATGAAACTTGTATTTTACTAAAAAAGAAAGTGCCAATATATAATACACAGGTTATTAGGCTAGTTTTAATGAGTAAAATTATTGGAACAAAAATATAACTTACCCATTCCCATTTATCTTGCAACTCAAAAATATGTTGTATTTGCTTATTAGTGAGCTTTTCAGCCAGAGAAGTATATAGTAATCCTCTAAAATCAAAAACTATATTCGTAATTTTTGCAAGTATAATTATAGCAATAGAAAGTATTAAGTACTTAATAAAAGTTCTTTTAAGCATTTTAATTTTGAGTATTGAATAAGAGAAAAGCAAAAAAAAAGCCTTTTAAGTCAAATAAAAAGCTGTTTTTTATTGCATGAAAAATAAAGATGTTTTTGGTGATTAAGTTTATTTTTCCTTAAGCTGATCATCATTAATTGAGTCTTTTTGTGCATTTTTGAATTCTTTAATGCCATTTCCTAAGCCTTTCATTAATTCGGGTATTTTTTTCCCGCCGAATAGTAATAAAAGAGTAAAAATAATAAGTAAAATTTCTGTAACGCCTAATCTTCCCATATTTTTAATTTTTTAAAACATCCTAGCAATAGTACATATAACTAGGATGTTTTTATTAATAATTCCAAAAAATCACTTTTTATTTTTACTATATCTATATCCGACAGCAATGATTATAATTAGTAATGTTAGAAGCAATGTTTTATTATTCATAAAATTGGAATTTCTAAGTTAACATATAACAACCAAAAGTTGTTAATCCCCCAACTAATGGATTAAATCCAGCAGCAATACCAGCCGCTAAGCCATAGGCTCCACAGCCCCAGTCTCTAGCAGATCCGCCAGCGATTTCTAACATTTCATCTCTTTTAAGCGCAATTTTCACACTTGTCAAATTGATTTTTTCGTTTTCTAAATTAATTTTTTTCATAAAACAATAATTTTAGTTTGTTAATAAATTTTAAGTACAAATTTTGCTACAAAATACTTTATAAGCTATTCGAAAACGAATAATTTTACATTTTAGCATATTTGTTACGACCTATTTTTAATTGCTAAATACCTCTAAAATGGGCTTTGTTATTTTAAAAACGAGACATATCATTATGATTGACTAAAAAACGATTGAATCCAACCAGTGCTTTACTACAAAGAGAATGCTAATATAAAGCGCTAGGAATATTACATTGGTTTTTATCAATAATAGCAATGACGAAAAATAACGACGTTGATTAAAATTAATAATTTTAAAGAAAACGAATTTTTCCTTTTTTATTTTAGTTTATATAATTTTAAATAAAAAACAATTCCTGAACACGCGGAGGATATTATAAATGTTATTTTTATGAATAAATCTTTTTTGTTTTCAAACCCATCTACTATGATATTTGAGATTGTAATACCAAGTAGAAATAAAGAAATCACAAAAAAGATAAACAAAGTGTTTTTACTAAATTTTATCATAATGTAAATGATTTAATGATGACCCAAGCTGCACCCCAAGCTGCACTTCCTCCAATAAATCCTGCAACTGCAAAACCTGTAGCAGCACCAAAACTACCAACTTCAATTGTTGCTAATCTGCCAAACCCAATTACAAGTAAAACTGTTGCGCCTCCACAGCCGTTCCAAAATCCACTCCCGCCAGCAATTTCCAACATCTCGTCTCTTTCAAGTGCAATTTTTACACTTTTTAAATCAATTTTTTCCATAAAATAATAATTTTAGTTTGTTAATAAATTTTATAGTATAAATTTTGCTACAAAATACTTTATAAGCTATTCGAAAACGAATAATTTTAGATTTTAACGTATTTGTTTTGTTCTATTTTTTAATGGCTAAATATCACTAAAAACGGGTTTTGTTGTTTTAAAAAAATACATAGTTATGATTGACCATATACGATTGAATGTAGCTATTACTTTACTATAAAGAGAATGCCAATTATCTTGAAATTCAAAATAGCGATGAATATATTTCGATGTTAGTTGTTCAGATAGGTTATCATAAAGCAAAACTTTTAAATATAGTACTACGTTTGAATATAAACTTTACTTATGAATAATAAAAATGCCTTTCAGTATAGAAAGGCATTGATGCTATTTTAATCAAATTTTTCATGTTTGTATGTTATACGCAGGAAAACGACGTTGATTAAAATTAATAATAAGACTTTTTTGTGAACTGCCAATAATGAAAATATTCAGTATCTTCTTATTTAGGTTTCGTTACTGAATATGTGTTTTGCGCAGGAGTTTCTTCTTTATATTTTGCCATTAATCCTTGTAATTCTTGACTCCATTCTTGTCCTGCTTGCATAGATTTTTGTCCAAGTTCAGCTGCTTTTTCATTCATTTTTTTTCCTACTGGACTTTCATAAAATACAATCATTGCTTTTATGTAATCAATTGTATAAATTTCCATATAAATTTCCGCCATTTTGTCAAGCAAACTTGGAATTGAAGCGTCAAATTCTTTTGAGAAATTTTCCTTTTTATTCTCCGGAACCATATTCATAATTTGCGGTTTGACAATCTTTATTTGAGCATCAGCACCGCTAATGGAAATCAATTTTAATGCATCTGCTTTAAAACTGGCATTTTGTGCTATTGTTATTTGTGCAATTAACAAGAATGTAATGGATAGTAATAATTTTTTCATCAAAGTATTATTTTAAAATTTATTTTTTTTGTCTTGCAAATATGAATTAACTATTGTGTGTTTACTATTCGAAAACGAATAATTTAAAAAGTAAAAACATGTACAATTTTCATTACAATATATTTTCGTAACCTATTGTTTATTAGAGATAAATACTCTTTGCACTCTTCAAAGCCATCTCCATCAAAATATTCTTTGCATCTTATAATAAACTCATAGTAGTTAATTGATTTTTCTAATTCATGTAACATTATTTTATCAATTGGGTCTAGAGGGTATATTCTAGGAATACAGTTTAATTCATTAATTTCTAGATAATCTACTGTATTATTATTTTCGGTGTGCGTCTTTTTTTCAAAACCTTCAATTAGAACAATTTCAAAATTTAGTTTTTTGGTCAAAAAAGCATCAAAAAGGATGGGTAATCCTTCATTGTATAAATCTCTCTTTAATAAAAAATGTTCAATATTCAATTTATTATTGATTAATTCTTCTTTATAACTTGTAATAAGGTGATTTACTTTTTCTGTTGTTAGGAAATCAATTTCAGTTGCGTTTTTGCCTAAATAATTAATCATTTTGCTGAGTTTTGAATAACTTTCGGGATAGTATTTCATAACATATACTTCCATAAATTTGCATACTGTAGCGTTACGCTTATATTCTCCTAATAAATGTAAATACGTTCTGTTTGGTACTTTGTGAAAATCGCCAAAGCCTTTATATTCATTGTCTTTGGGTGTTTCTGTAAAGAGATAGTCAATCTTCTCCTTTCTTTGAGTTGCAAATCCATGGAAAAAAAGTTGTTCGAAAAATATGTTGAAATTTAGAATGTTAATTTCGTCAAAATTTAATTTATTTTCATCTACAAATTCAATACTTTTTCGAGTGAACTCTTGGATAAAGTTTAAATTTGTCCCTCCAAAAATCCCCATATTGCATGCATAGTTATTTCTGTTATTATGATAATCTTTCAATTCTTCGGGTATAAAAGTGAGTTTAGGATAAATAATATTCCAACCTACTTCATAAAAGTGAGTGGTAATTTCAAGATTTTGTGTAACTAAATTAGAATCTTTGAATTTTTCTGTCAATGATTCCCAGACGAAGACATCGCCATCTACATGTAGAAAAGGTTCTTTTTGTAGTTGAAAAGTTTTTATTTTGGCAATAGCCCATAAATCTTTATGATAATGATTGAGTTTGTCATGAACAACATGAACTTTGGTATAAGGTAGTTGCAATTTTTTAATTAATATATCATACCCAAATTGGTCTGTGTATAATTCAACATCTTTGTGGTATTTTACCAATTGATGACAACTCAATATCCAGCTCATCCAATTGTATTTATAATTGAACCAACCGTAATTGTTTGTAAATTCCTTTTGATTTCCTGACCAAAAACTTTGTACTATTTTCATTTATTAATTACGAATTTAAATTTTCGTAAAAATTAAACTTATCTCATAAAATAGCTATTCGAAAACAAATAATTTTCATAAAACATTGTTTGACTATTTTGTTATATTTGATAAAACGAATAAATATCACTAAAAGTGGGTATTGTGATTGTGATTTTAATATAAGATATTTGTAGTAATAACAAAAGTTTCGAAGTTAGATTATTTACCGTATTTTCAATGATTTGTAAAAATCAATCAGCACAACATGTTGAAAAGCAACGTGTTTAAAATAGTGTTGCTTGTATTTTAAATCTATTTGAATAGTAGCAAAACGGTAAATTAAATAATTTATTAATCAAGAGACACTTGAAATATAATATTCCAAGCGTTTTTTACTTCCGAAACTTTAGATGAATATAGGTGTCAGAATAAAAAGATTAAGAGGAGCCAATAGTTGGTCACAACCAGAATTAGCTTACCGTTTGGGAATTTCGCAAACTACTTTATGTAATATAGAAAGTGGTAAATGTAAAAAAATAGATTTCCTGTTGATGGTTAAAGTTTGTCAAGAGTTTAATATTACTTTTGATTATTTTTTAAAAGACAAGCAAGTAAACAAAATAGGTAGCAATGAGGAAAGGGTTGTTGGGTATAATAATGGTGAAATCAATAATTTTCCAGAAGACGTAATAACACAAATTAAACTGCTTATTGAAGACAATAAACAAAAGAATGCTAAAGTAAAAGAGTTGGAACAGAAACTGAAATGATTAGAGTGTGACTTTTTACTGTAGTTTATTATCTTAACCCGATTTTACGAGATTTATAAAATTTTGAATGAAATCAATTAAAAAGTTTCAAAGGTTCAGAGTTTTTACTTTGAACCTTTTTTTATTGGTGTAAACGTTTCTAAAAGATCTGTTAATACCTTCTGACAACTCCACTAATAAAATTTACCTTTGTATCTTTATCTTTTAAAATTACAATAAATGAAATATACTACTTTACCCAATACCGATATAAAAGTCAGCAAGATTTGCCTTGGAACAATGACTTTTGGAGAGCAAAACAATGAATTAGAAGGTCATGCGCAAATGGATTATGCTCTGGAACAAGGTGTTAATTTTTTTGATACTGCCGAAATGTATTCCGTTCCAGCACGACAAGAAACATACGGAAGTACAGAGAAAATTCTTGGAACTTGGTTTAAAAAATCAGGAAAAAGAGAAGAAATAGTTTTAGCCTCTAAAATTGCAGGACCCAATCCTAATTTCACTTACATGCGAGAAAAAAATGATTTTTCGCCAGCAAGTATCAAGTATGCATTAGACAATAGCTTAAAGCGTTTACAAACCGATTATATCGATTTGTACCAATTGCATTGGCCAGAACGCAAAACCAATTATTTTGGGCAACGTGGGTTCACGTTACAAGACGATCAATGGGAAGATAATATTCATGAAGTTTTAGAATCCCTTGACGGATTCATTAAAGAAGGAAAAATTAAGCACATTGGACTTTCTAACGAAAATGCCTGGGGAATCATGCGATTCTTAGAGGAGAATAAATACAATAACTTACCAAGAGTAAAAACAATTCAAAATCCGTATTCGTTATTGAATCGTCTTTTCGAAAATGCTTCGGCTGAGGTTTGTGCTCGTGAAAATGTAGGTTTATTGGCATATTCGCCTATGGGATTTGGTGTATTGTCTGGTAAGTTTTTAACTGGAGAAAAACACCCTAAAGCAAGACTAAACTTGTTTCCACAATATTCAAGATACAGTAGTGAACAATGTACGCAAGCAACAAAATTATACCAAGAAATTGCACTTAAAAATGGCTTGTCATTAACGGAATTGTCTTTGGCTTTTGTTGAGCAACAGCCTTTCTTAACGAGTACCATAATTGGCGCGACTACAATGGATCAATTAAAAGAAAACATTGCTACAATCAATGTAACATTATCTGATGAGGTCTTACAAGCAATAAATGAAGTTCAGGCTATCATTCCTGATCCAGCACCATAATATTTAATTGTAAAATTTTTTACGCAAAGCCTACAAAGAAATTTTTTGTGGGCTTTTTTTATGGAATTCAAAAATCAGTACTATGTTTATGTCTTCTTTGAGAGTTTTACGGAGATTTTAAAACTCAAATTCATCACTCACTTTCAATGAATCGACAGGAATAGTATCTCTTACTTTTAATCGAATAAGTGATTTTGCAGGACCAGAAATCACGATAGGAAGTCTTTTGTAAATAGTGTCCTCAATAGGAATTAACCCTCTTCGTATCATTATATTCGTTAAGAAGGAGACTTGTTTGTTAGCGAAATCTCTCAACTGCCCTTGGTCATTAAACTGGTACATGAATTTTTTTGGACTTGGAATAATTCGCGCCAGATACAAACATTCATTTAAGGTAAGTTCAGCAGGAGCTTTTTGAAAATAATAACGACTTGCTTCTCCAATTCCATACACATTTGGGCCCCATTCGATTATATTAAAATACACTTCAAGCATGCGCTCTTTGCTCGCAATTCGGTTATTTTCTAGGATATAAACCAATAGGATTTCTTCCAGTTTTCGGGAAACCGTTTTTTCTCTTGTAAGAAAAACATTTTTTATTAATTGCATGCTAATGGTACTGGCGCCTCTTGAAAATTTCTTGGTTTTTATATTTTTTACAATGGACTGTTTGAATGCTTCATTAATAAAACCATGGTGAGAAAAGAAAGAAGGATCTTCCGTAGTTAACACACATTTTCTTAAGTAAGGCGAAATTTGATCTAATGGAGTGTAATTGGGATTGGCATTTCCAACTAATACTGGACGTTGTAAAACATCATTGATTATTGCTCTGTATACAAATTCACCATTGAGTTTGTTGAGATTGGCTTCGCCATATTTTGTAATTTTTAAATTTTCTTTTTTCAAATTGCTATCAAAAACAAGTTGGTCTGGTTTGTTTTTGTTGAATTTAAAATTTAATTTATAATCAAATGTTCCTTCGGCTTCCATTCCTTGAAAATGAGTAAACAAACCGTCAGGAAGAGACGAGATGAAGTCTTGTGCTTTCATCTTTGGGATGTTTACTTTGAGTTTGTAAATCGTATCTGATTCAGTTTCATACGCTACATACGGATGAAATTTTATGGCATTAAACTGTGCTGTAGAACTACTGTCTATCGAAATAAAATCGGAACCTAAAAGCAAACGGTAGTCAAAGCGAGCGTTTTTTATAAGGACATCTTTACTGGCAATTTTTGGGTGATTGATTCTTAAGTTCGTAATAGAAGTAAAGCCATCAATATGTAATTTACCTCCACTTTTATCAATATTTTCAATGTTCAATCGGATGGAATCAAAACTTGATTTTAAGTTATAACGCTCGTCAAAATAAGGCACTTTTATGGCACCAGTATCAATATTAAAAAACTGAAGGTCTGCTTTTTTATTTCGAGGATCAGCGTAACCTTTGATTTTCCATCGTTGTGCAAAGGTATTGGTTTGTACATTTATCGATGTCTCTATTTTAGTATTTTCCAAGACTAATTTTTTGATGTCAATAGTAGCTTTTTTTCCGTTGTCATCAAGTTTAAATTTGAGATTCTCAATTTTCATATCCGTAGGAATTAGATTGAGTGCTTTGGAAATAATGCGATACGCAAAGGCTGCATAATCTCGTTTTTCACCAGTACGTATATCGGTACTGTCTTTCTTTAAAAAGGCGGCAAAGTTTTTCACTTTTCCTTTTTGGACTAGTTGTACTAATCCATTGTTTATTTTTAAAGTCCCTAGTTGGATGTCTCCTAAAAATAGATGCCAAAAGTTAATACTGGTTTGCATTTTTTGAATCGTAAAGAGGGTATCTGCATTTTTTGGGACCAATGTTAATTCATTTACTTCTAATCCTGTTAAACCTGTAAAAGAAGCTTTTTTTATGGTTAAGTTACAATTGTATTTCTGTTCGATTTTAGTAGAAACTTGCGCTATGGATTGTTGTAAAAGAGAATCTCGGAATAGATAAAAAAGACAAAAAAGAACCACAAACAAGGCAGCAATTATTTTTACTGCAATCATTATCTTTCCTTTTTTGGTTTTCATGGATATCATTATTTTTTTATAAATAAATGGCTAATTTAAATGAATAGTTTGAATTTTAGCCTAAAGCGTTATAATCTTTTAGGCATATAAAAGCCACAATGATTTGAATTGTGGCTTTGTTAAATAAATTTTATTGAATAGATAATTAATGTGGTTCACTATAGAATTTTTTGACTTTGGCAACAATCTGATTGGAAGTCATATTATCTGATGTTTCCACAGATTTTAATTTTCCGTTACTGGTTAATTTGTCATCATTGATTTTTTGTTGTAGTTTGATTTTGGTTTCAGCTGGACCAAAAAGATAAAGCTCATCCGATTCTTGAACAGAGGTAACAACATCTTTAAGGAAATTATTCATTTGATGTTTTTTTCTTTCTTCAAAAGTCTTGTCCGAATTAATGTGTTGGTTTCCTTGAAAACTTCCTTTGTCTCCCTCTTTATCATGATACACTTTGTTTTCTAAATTCGATTGAATTTCACATATAAACTCCTTACCATCATTCAAAGTCACTATGATTGCTTTTGTTGAGTCAATCCAAATACCAGTTTGCTTTTTCATGTTTTTTAATTTTAAATTATATTGATTTTTTTAATCCTTTTTAATTTTTTAACAAAGACATTATATATTTCAATTAGTAGTTTTCTTGTAGAATGACAATCAATTTACTTATTAAAACAGATTCGGATTTATTTTTACCTGAAAATGATTTTGCAATAGCTTCAGCAGTTTTTAAAATTAATTCTTTAATGGTGGTCGTAAATAAGTGTTGATGCTCTTCTCTAAAAATTTTAAAATCAAAAAAAACGTTCTCTATGTCCCACTGGTTGTTAATTAACCAATCAAATACGATTTCAATTTGGTAGCCCGAATCAGAACCGAATTCATCAAATGTGTTTTCTAAAGGAAGCCATTCTTTCTGGACGATTTTTTTTAATTGATTTATCTCTTCTTTTCTAATGGTGTTATCCGCAGCTGCAATACAATAAAATAGTTTGCCAAGTAGCTGGTAGAAACGTACCATTGTTTTGTCGGATGGTTCCATGTTAGAGCCCTTTAAGTATTTTTTTTCAGAATTATAAATTTACAAAAAAACAATGGTAATAAAAATATAAATTATAGTTAAATACTTGTAAGTGAGTGCTTTTGAATTTAATTCTAGAGGTTGTATTACATTTAATTAGGTATAAAAAAAGAGGACACCCTTTTAAGGACATCCTCTTTTTTTTAATATATTTTAAACTTATTTTTTTGAATATTCTTTGTCTAAAAATAAATAGCGGGCATCATTTTCAGTCTTCTTTGATTTTGAATTGACATCAATAATCATAATTTCAGGTTGCTCTTCATTTTTTGCCATAGGCCATTTTGGAAGTCCATCCCCGTTTGGATTACCCGTTTTTATAAAGTTAGCAAAATAATTCATCATAGTTTCTGAAACTTTATAATCATCTTCAGTCCAAGCATAATCTTTATTACTGCTTAAATTTCCCATAGCATATTCAATTTCAGCCGAGTGAACAGCGCCTTTTGGGATTGGTGCCTTTGGGGTATTTGAGTTTTTCTTGATCACACCTCCAGCAAGACCCGCTTCTAGACTGTTGTCTCGCATTTCTGGTCTTGGGTGGGTATAATAGTAGCGATAGATAGGTTGCGTGCTGTTTTTTCGATGTAAATCATACCATTTCCAAGTGCTGTAAGCAATAAAACGGTCACCAGCTAAATCAGTTGCTGATTGTTCCGTTACTTCTACAGTACCTGCAGGATATAATTGAAGCACTTGATCTGCTTTGTCAGGATACAGTTCTTTTACTTTCTGGATGTAGGTTTCATTATTGATGTCTTTACCCATTGTTAATGCTTTGTAGGTCATTTCTTCGGAGTTCCATCCTACTAACAAAGGAATCATTGCTTGTTGTTTAGCCTCAAAGATTTCAGGCAGTAATTTGGGTAAAAAATAACCATCTATTGTGGTTTTGAATACGCCTAAACTTGTTCCAAGTGATTTTTGATATAGTTCAAAAGTGGACATAGCGCGGAGGTCTTTTAAAGTAGAAGCACCGATTTTATGTGCAAAATCAAGGCCTGTTTTTTCAGCTTCAGCTAAAGGTACAGGTGCTAAAGTAGGATAAATAGAACCACCACTTTCGCCAATAGCTCCTGCAATAAGACCTTTGGATAATGGGGAAGCCATTTGTGCACTCACAGCAATAGAACCTGCAGATTCTCCAGCAATAGTTACTCGTTTTGGATCTCCGCCAAATTTTGCAATATTAGCTTGAACCCATTTCAAGGCTGCATTTTGATCTAATAGGCCGTAATTTCCAGAAGCGTGATTGGGAGATTCTTTGGTTAATTCTGGATGAGAGAAAAAGCCCCAAATTCCTAATCGATAATTTACAGTTAAGGTTACAATTCCTTTCTTGGCCATGTTTTCTCCATCATATCTATTTTCTGATCCATCACCAGCGGCAAATCCTCCACCATAAAAATAAACTAAAACGGGTAATTTATCAGTTGATGTTTTTGCGGGTGACCACACATTAAGATAAAGACAATCTTCACTCATTCCATCACTTCTAAAACCCATATCACCAAAAACATTAGATTGGATTCCTCTTGGTCCAAATTTTTTGGTTTGTCTTATTCCGTTCCAGTTTGTTACTGGTTGAGGTGCTTTCCAACGCAAATTGCCTACTGGTGGTTGTGCAAATGGTATTCCTTTGAAACTTTGAATATTAGTTTTTATATCAAATTCACCTTCAATAATTCCATTTGTGGTGGTTATCTGAACAGGGAAGGCATTTTGATTTTCGGCATGTTGTGCTTTTGAAATTATAGGTGCTACAAGTAATAATATCCCTATACAGGTTTTTTTTAGATTCATATTTTTAGTTTTTTAGTATATTTATTAGTTCGTAAAAGATATAAATAGTTACAAGAAAAAAACTAAATATTGTGTTTAAATTGTTCGTTTTTTGAGCTTTATTGTGAAAAATGATTTCAATTAGTTCTATCCAAATAGCATACTTGCTACATCTTCAATTTTGGCAACTAATTCAATTTTTATCCCTGTATTTTTTAAACTAATTTTATTGTATTTGGATACGAAAATAGTGGAGAACCCTAGTTTTTCAGCTTCCTGAATGCGTTGATCCACACGATTTACAGGACGGATTTCTCCCGAAAGCCCTACTTCGCCAGCAAAACAAAAATCTTTATTTACCGGAATATCTTCATTCGATGATAAAATTGCGGCTACAACAGCCAAATCGATGGCAGGATCATCTACCGAAATTCCTCCTGTTACGTTGAGAAATACATCTTTGGCGCCAAGCCTAAAACCAGCTCTTTTTTCTAAAACAGCCAAAATCATATTTAGTCTTTTGGCATTGTAACCAGTGGTACTGCGTTGTGGAGTTCCGTAAACAGCGGTGCTCACTAGGGATTGTATTTCAATCATTAACGGGCGCATTCCCTCCAGAGTTGAGGCAATGGCCGTTCCTGATAATTCTTCGTCTTTATGAGAAATCAATATCTCGGATGGATTTGAAACTTCTCGTAATCCACTTCCTAACATTTCATAAATTCCAATTTCGGCAGTGGATCCAAAACGGTTTTTGAGTGATCGTAAAATTCGGTATACATGATTTCGGTCGCCTTCAAATTGCAGGACAGTATCTACCATGTGCTCCAGAATTTTTGGTCCAGCTATATTTCCATCTTTGGTAATATGACCAATTAGAATAACAGGGATATTGGTTTCTTTGGCAAACTTGATCAGTTCAGCAGTAGTTTCACGAATTTGAGATATACTTCCTGCTGTGGATTCTATATAATCAGTGTGCAGGGTTTGAATGGAATCGATAATTACAATTTCGGGTTCAATGGCTTCAATTTGTTTGAAGATATTCTGCGTTTTTGTTTCCGTTAGAATATAGCAATTCTCACTTGATGTCGTAATCCTTTCAGCACGCATTTTTATTTGTTTCTGGCTTTCTTCTCCTGAAACATATAGCGTTTTATATGGTAATTTTAGAGATATTTGAAGCAATAACGTACTTTTTCCAATTCCAGGTTCTCCACCTAATAGGATCATAGAGCCCGGTACAATTCCACCTCCTAAAACACGGTTGAGTTCAGCATCAGTAGTATCCATGCGGATCTCTTGAGCGGAATCAATTTCGTTTATTTTTAATGGTTTGGGTGCTTTACTTTTGGTAGTTGGTTCGCTTTTCCAGGCTACTTTTTCTTGTTTTTGTATAATTTCTTCTGCAATGGTATTCCATTCTTTACAAGAATTACATTGACCTTGCCATTTGGCATATTGTGCGCCACAATTTTGGCAGAAAAAAGTAGTTTTAACTTTTGACATTATTTTTTTTGTGTTAAGCTTTTCATATCATCATATTTCTCAAACATCATGTCTTTGGTCAAGTCACCTATCTCTTCTAATTGAGAGGCATGTTGGTATTTTTGTGAGGCTCTTTTAGCGTCACCTTGTTTTTCATACATCAATCCTAACTCATAGGAAGCAAGCATTGATTTCGGGTAGTTTTTATCGGCGATTTCAGCTAATTTATCGAGTTCATTATAGGCTTTGTTTCTTAAAATTGCGGCTTCAATTGCTTTAAAGTCATTTAATCGAACGGGAATTTTTAGTCCCAAATTTTTTGAAATAACATCATATTTATTAATTAAATAATCAACATATCCTGCTTGAAGAACGACTATTTTTTCTGAAAATTCAGAAGAAGAAATAGGCTTATAAGCATCAAAAATTTGATACAAAGCACTAGGAATTGAATAGAGAACTAATGAATAATGCGAGGCATTGTTGAACTCATCATATTTGTAATTAATAGAAGTATTAGTTACTTTTTTAATATTGTCATCTAGTCTTTTAATGGGTTCTTTAAGTTGTCTAATGTCTCCAGAGGCGGAGGACAGATAATAAAAAACGGGTTGTTTTAAATTGGATAATTTTTCAGGAATCCTATTTTCCATTTCAGGAGCTAATTCAGGGCTTAATGAAATATAGGCATTAAAAAGCGGGTTGTCTTTATAAAGGAAAAAGTTTAAAAACCCAGCAGTTGTATCATGTCCAGCAATGATCCTAAAAGGGGCGGTACGGTATTTTTTTTCGATATAAGGGAGTAATTCTCCGCCAATGAATTCAAAAAAAGAAGCTCCTTTTTTTGTTGGTACACCCTCAACTTGGTCAAAGTTACTGTCAGCTATTCTTTCGTTATTTCTATTTTGGTTAATACCTACAATAATTGTTTCGGGTAAATCATCCCAATATCCACCGTAATTTAAAGCTCCGTTAAAAGGATCAAATAAGTATTCTCCATCTAGTAAAATAAGCAAAGGATACTTCTTTGTAGGGTTTTGTTCGTAAGATGATGGTAAGTTGATTGTAATTTGTCGTGTTTCCCCTAAAGTATTTGATTTGAAGGGCTCCGTAGTTTTTTGAGAAAATAGTGCTGTAGTAAAGAAAAGGAACAGTAGTAGATGTTTCATAATTTTTGACTTTATAAAAATTAATGGGAATGCGAAATAGTGTACCAATATAATACTTTTATTATTTTAATTAGTACAATTTGAGATGTAAAAAATGGTTTTTATCTACAAAAAACGCAATACTTTATGCGCATAACAATGCTGTTTCAATATAGAATTATATATTGAAACAGCATTTATCCTATTCTTGTTTATTATGTTAAGGAATTGTCGTTTTCATTTGGAAATATAATCCAAGGCTTAAATGTTTTTGCCTCTTCAAAGTCTAAAGTGGCATAAGAAATAATAATAATAATATCATCTTTTTGGACTCTTCTTGCGGCGGGACCATTCAATGTTATTTCTCCTGAATTTTTTTGGCCTTTGATTGCATAAGTGTCAAAGCGCTCTCCATTATTAATGTTTACAATGGAAACTTTTTCTCCTTCAATAATATTAGAAGCGAGTAAAAGGGTTTCATCGATGGTAATACTACCGATATAATTTAAATCGGCTCCAGTTACTTTTACTCGATGAATTTTTGATTTTAGTACTTGAATTTGCATGCTACAAAAGTAAATTAATTTAATGAAATGGTGTCAATCAATCGAATATTATTGACGATTACGGCTATAAAAGCACGGTATTTTTTATTTTTATTTTTTCTGATACAAGGCAATAGCGAAGTTTCATCAGCAATTTGAAAATATTCTAATTCGAATGAGTTGTTTTCAGCAAATATTTTTTTGACCCAGTCCGTTACCTTTTTGGAACTGTTTGTTTTAAATTTTTCTTTGGCCGTAGTTAAAGTTTTGTAAATCAGTGCTGCATCCTTTTTTTCTAGTTCAGTTAAGCGTTCATTTCTGGAACTCATGGCTAGACCATTTTTCTCGCGGTAAATTTCGCATCCTATTACATTGACGTATAGATGGTTTTTTTTAACCATCATTTTTACAATTTGCAATTGTTGAAAATCTTTTTTACCAAAATAGGCATTTGTGGGAGTTACAATTTCGAATAGACGTTTTACAATGGTTCCCACACCATTAAAATGACCAGGTCTAAATTTTCCTTCCATTTGGTTTTCTAATCCGTCAAAATTAAACGTTTGAGATAGTATTTTTCCTTCGTAAATATCTTCAACAGTGGGTGCATAAAGAATAATATCAGTACTTAGACTTGCTATTTTTTCAATATCTTGATCTAACGTTCTTGGGTATTTTAGTAAATCTTCTGGATTATTAAATTGGGTTGGGTTTACAAAGATACTTACCACAGTATTTTCATTTTCTATCAATGATTGTTGCATCAACGAAAGATGTCCTTGATGTAAAGCACCCATAGTTGGAACAAAACCAATTTTGGAATTCAGGGTTTTAATAGATTTTAAATAGTCCATTAAAGCTGCTTTTCCATTGAAAATATGCATGTCTTTTTTATTAAAATTAAATGCAAACATAATATATTAGTTAATAACTGCATAAATTTTTGTAATTTTGCATGGTTTTTATTACCAATAAATTAAGCAAATTACAATATGAAAGATAAGAGGATATTATACGTATCATCTGAAGTGGTGCCTTACTTGGCTGAAAACGAGGTTTCTTTAATGTCTTACGATGTACCGAAGATGGTTAATGACCAAGGTGGACAGATTAGAATTTTTATGCCTAGATACGGGAATATTAATGAGAGAAGACATCAATTACACGAAGTAATTAGACTTTCAGGGATGAATTTGGTGGTGAATGACCTAGATATGCCTTTGATAATTAAGGTAGCTTCTATTCCTAAAGAGAGAATTCAAGTTTACTTTATTGATAATGATGAATATTTCAAAAGAAAAGCAACATTTGCCGATGAAGATGGGGTAATGTATCCTGATAATGATGAGCGTGCTATTTTCTTTGCTAAAGGAGTAGTAGAAACTGTTAAAAAACTGAATTGGGTTCCAGATATTATTCATGTTCATGGATGGATGGCTGCAATGTTGCCTATTTATATGAAACATTATTATAAAAATGAAGCATTATTTTCTGAAACGAAAATCGTTACTTCAGTTTATAGTCAATCATTTGAAGGAACTTTGGATGCTGAGATGATTAATAAAATTGGTCTTGATGGAGTTCCTTTGGAAGCAATACAAGACTTGAAAACACCTGATTACGAAAGCATTATAAAAGCAACTGTAAATCATTCAGATGCTGTTATTATTGCTTCGGATAGTCTTTCTCCAAGTTTAACAAAATTTATAGAATCTTCAGGAAAACCTTTTTTACCTTTCGTCCCTAAAGATGCATTCGCTGAAGCGTATAGTAATTTTTACAATAACGAGGTTCTGTAGTTTTAACTTTTATTATTTTATATGTACAATAATTCTTTTTTTAAGAAAATTCTAATTGTTACGGTTGTTCTTTTTTTGTATTCCTGTGATAAAGACTATAATTCAATTGGGGATGGTTTATTAGGTGACAATCATTTTGCTTTTGACAAATATACTTCAAGTGTTATATCTTACAATCAAAAAGTAGGCCCGGTTCAATCTAATAATCTTGCTGTAAATGCGTTAGGTGTTTATGATAATCCGGCTTTTGGTACCACTACGGCAAATTTTGCCAGTCAGCTTGCTTTGGAGACGATTAATCCAACAATAGGGAAAAACCCTGTAATTGAAAGTGTTGTTTTGACGATTCCGTATTTTAACACATTGAAATCTACGGATACAGATGGAAATCATGTGTATGAGTTGGATTCTATTTATGGTCCATCTGATGCTAAAATTAAACTAAGCGTTTTTGAATCTGGATATTACATGAGAGATTTAGATCCAGTTGGAGGGTTTCAAACTTCTCAAAGTTTCTTTACCGATCAAAATGCTGATTTTGATAATGTAAAAGTTGGTAATCGACTAAATGATTCTTCTGATCCAGTTGAAAATGATTCTTTCTCTTTTAGCCCGGCAGAATATAAATATACAGTAACCACAGATGGTAAAGATGTCATTACACGAGTTGCTCCAGGAATGCGTTTAAATCTTAATATGGATTTTTTTAAGACTAAAATCATCGACGCATCAGCTTCTGGAAAACTAGTTACAAATGATATTTTTAAAGATTACTTTAGAGGGTTGTACTTTAAAGTAGAAAAATCAGGAAGTAGTTCAAGTGCTTTGGCTATGATGGATTTTAAAAAAGGAAAAATTACAATTACGTATAAAGAAGACACTTCTGATACGGATGCGACAAGAATTGAAAAATCAATAAATCTTAATCTTGCGGGTAATACGGTAAATTTGCTGAATCAAAGTAACGTTAATGCTTCTTATATGGACGCAACTAATTCAGGAAATGTCAATACAACAATTGGTGATGATAAACTATATTTAAAAGGTGGCGAAGGATCGTTAGCTGTCTTAGAGCTTTTTGGAAAAGATTTGTATGGAGAAGATGGCTTAACTGGAAGTCCAAACGGAGTTGCTGATGAGTTAGACATTATTAGAAAAAGTGGATGGTTGATTAATGAAGCTAACCTCGTTTTTCATGTTGATGCAAGTGCAATGGCGAGTAGTTATGAACCTAATAGAATCTACTTATATGATTTAAATAATCATCGTCCAATAACGGATTATTATAATGATGCCACATCAGGAACTAATTCTAAAAATGGGAAAGCTGTTTTTGGTGGTCTTTTGGAAAAAGAGGCAGTGACAAATGGAAGAGGCGTTTCTTATAAGATTAGGATAACGAATCAAATTAGAGGACTTATAAAAAATGTGGATTCAACTAATGTAAAGTTAGGTCTTGTAGTTACAGAAGATATTAATGTAATTGCTTCTAATAAACTGAGAACACCAACTGCGATTTCTCAAGTGCCTAGAGCATCCGTTATGAATCCATTAGGGACCATTATTTACGGAGGTAAATCTACTGTGCCTGAGGATAAAAGATTGAAATTAGAAATTTATTATACTAAACCTAATTAATATAAAGCTATGTGTGGAATTGTTGGATATATAGGTTATAGAGAGGCTTATCCTATTGTTATAAAAGGATTAAAAAGGCTTGAATATAGAGGGTATGATAGTGCTGGTGTCATGATTTATGATGGAGAAGCTATTAAACTATGTAAAACTAAAGGCAAAGTGGTGGATTTGGAAGCAAAAGCTTCTAAAGAAATGTCTACTAATGGAACAATTGGTATTGGACATACGCGTTGGGCTACTCACGGTGTGCCAAATGATGTAAACTCTCATCCGCATCTTTCTAATTCAGGGGATTTAGTAATAATTCATAATGGGATTATTGAAAACTATGCTCCTCTAAAAGAAGAATTAGTTAAAAGAGGATATGTTTTTTATTCAGATACAGATACTGAGGTATTAGTAAATCTAATAGAAGAGGTACAAAAAAAAGAAAATATAAAACTAGGAAAAGCAGTTCAAATCGCATTAAACCAAGTAGTTGGTGCTTATGCAATTGCGGTATTCGACAAGAAAAATCCTGATGAAATTGTTGCGGCTCGTTTAGGTAGTCCTTTAGCAATTGGTATTGGGGAAGGAGAATATTTTATTGCATCCGATGCCTCACCATTTATTGAATATACTTCTAATGCTGTTTATTTAGAAGATGGGGAGATGGCAAATATCATGTTGCATAAGAAGATGAAAGTAAGAAAAATCAAAGATGATTCTTTGGTGGATCCTTATATTCAAGAACTTCAAATGAATTTGGAACAAATTGAAAAAGGAGGTTACGATCACTTTATGTTAAAAGAGATTTATGAGCAACCAAGCGTAATCAAAGATACATATAGAGGTAGGTTGCATCCCAATGAAGGTATTATTCAAATGTCAGGTGTTGAAGATAATTTAGAGAAGTTTTTAAACGCTGATAGAATTATTATTGTAGCATGTGGTACTTCATGGCATGCAGGCTTAGTTGCAGAATATATTTTTGAAGAATTTGCTAGAATATCTGTCGAAGTAGAATATGCTTCTGAATTTAGATATAGAAATCCAATAATAAATAGTAAAGACGTTGTTATCGCTATATCTCAATCTGGAGAAACAGCAGATACGATGGCGGCAATTAAATTAGCTAAAGAAAATGGTGCTTTTGTATTTGGAGTTTGTAATGCAGTAGGTTCCTCTATTTCAAGAGAATCTCACGCTGGTGCTTATACACATGCAGGGCCTGAAATTGGTGTTGCTTCGACTAAAGCATTTACAACACAAATTACAGTATTGACAATGATTGCGCTTCGTTTAGCTAAAGCAAAAGGAACATTGTCTCTTTCTGATTTTCATATGTATTTGCAAGAATTAGAATTGATTCCTGTGAAAGTAAAAGAAGCATTGGAAACTAATGATCGAGCTAAAGAAATTGCAGCTATTTTTAAAGATGCACCCAATTGTCTTTATTTAGGTAGAGGATATAATTTTCCAGTTGCATTAGAAGGCGCTTTGAAGTTAAAAGAGATTTCATACATTCATGCTGAGGGTTATCCGGCAGCAGAAATGAAACATGGTCCAATCGCTTTAATAGATGAGCATATGCCGGTAGTTGTAATTGCTCCTAAACAAGGTCATTACGATAAAATAGTAAGTAATATTCAAGAGATTAAATCTAGAAGTGGTAAAATTATCGCTGTTGTTACGAAAGGGGATACTCAAGTTCGTGATTTAGCGGATTATGTTATCGAAATTCCTGAAACATCAGATGCTTTATCTCCATTGATTACCACAATTCCATTGCAGCTTTTGTCTTATCATATTGCGGTTATGCGAGGTTGCAATGTTGACCAGCCAAGAAACTTAGCTAAGTCGGTTACGGTCGAATAATTATAATCTTCATATATTATATAAAAGAAGCAAGACTTTAGGTCTTGCTTCTTTTTTTTGCGAAAATATTTTTTAAAATCTGTTTTTTTATGATAAACCTATTTTTTTAGTTAATTTTATATGTATGCATAGTATATTTTGTTTTTTTAACAATTTTTTATGGTTAATATTTAATAAAAGACAATATTGAATAAGTTAATATGGGCTAAATTTTATGATAATTATTAAATATTTTTAACGTTTTTTTAGTAATATCAAAAATATTTGTACTTTGGTGACATAAATCTTAAAAAATTAACCAAATGAGAGCTTATTTACTTTTTTTGTCATTGTTTTTTTGTAGCATTAGTTTTGCTCAAAATTCAATTTCGGGTTCGGTAGCTGACAGTAATGGCCAACCTATTATTGGAGCTAATATTAAAATTGTTGGAGAAGACATCGGTTCTGTTTCAGATATTGATGGAAAATTCATCTTAAGTTCTTCAAAAAAGCCTCCTTATACGATCGAGGTTACTAGTGTTAGTTTTATTTCCAAAAAAGTAAATATTTCGTCAAATAATCAAAAAGTAAATCTTGTGCTCAAAGAAGAGGATAATTTACTTAATGAAATTGTTGTTTCTGCTTCAAGAACTCCAGAGCGTGTATTAGAATCTCCGGTAACTATTGAAAGAATGGGTGTTGCGGATATTAAAAAATCAGCCTCAGCGACTTTTTACGATGGTTTAGAAAACTTAAAAGAAGTTCAAATGAATACAAGTAGTTTGTCTTTTAAGTCAATTAACACGCGTGGTTTTGCAACAGTAGCGAATACCCGTTTTATGCAGTTAGTCGATGGAATGGATAATTCATCTCCTTTGTTAAACTTTGTTCTTGGTAACATGATTGGTGTTTCGGAGATTGATGTTCAAAGTGTAGAGCTTTTACCAGGTGCTTCTTCTGCATTGTATGGTGCTAATGCTTTTAACGGAATTTTATTCATGAATAGTAAAAGTCCATTCACTAGTCCTGGAATCACAGCTTATGCAAAATTTGGACAAACAAGTCAAAAAGCGGCAGGGAATAACGATTATGTAGATTATGGAATTCGCATGGCGCATGCTTTTAGTCCTAAATTGGCGGCAAAAGCTAATTTCACGTACATGCATGGTACGGATTGGTATGCTACTAATTATAATGACAAAACCGTTGCTGGAAGAGATAGAAGTCATGTTAATTATGATGGTATAAATGTATATGGTGATGAAGTTTCTACAAATATAAAAGGTGTTGGTCAATCCCTTGCTGGTTTAGGTTTGATACCTGCATCTGCAGTTAATTTACTTCCTAATTATAATGTAAGTAGAACGGGGTATAATGAAACTGATCTTACGGATAATAAAGCGAGTAATACTAAAATTGATTTTTCACTTCATTATAGACCTTTTGGGAATGAAAACTTAGAAGTTATTTTGCAAAGTAAATTTGGTTTTGGTAATGCTGTTTATCAAGGAGCAAATAGGTATTATTTGAATGACTTTTTTATGCAACAGCATAAATTAGAGATTAAAGGAAAGAATTTTTATGTAAGAGGGTATACTACAACTGAAGATGGTGGTAAATCATATGATATGCTATTTACAGGGATTAATGTCAATAGAGTGTGGAAAGACGATAAAACATGGTTTGGACAATATGCAGGAGCTTATGTTCAATCTACATTAGCAGGTATGACTCCTGAAAATGCTCATAAAATAGCGAGACAAACGGCAGACACTGGAAGATTAATTCCAGGTACTCCTGAGTTTAAGGCTGCATTCAATCAAGTTATTTCAGGTGAAAGTGTGCTTACAGGATCTAAATTAGTTGATAATTCTAAAGTATATCATTCAGATGCAAATTATAACTTTAAAGATGTCATCAAATTTGCAGAAATTCAAGTTGGAGGTTCATACAGACAATATCAATTGAATTCTCATGGAAGAATTTATACAGATGCTGATGGTCCTATTTATTATAACGAATATGGAGCGTATACGCAGTTGACTAAAAAAATGATAGATGACCGTTTAAAATTTACTGGATCTGTTCGTTACGATAAATCAAAAAATTTCGACGGAAATGTATCTCCTAGAGTTTCATTTGTTTATTCAGGTGGAGAAAGTAGAAGACATAATTTCAGAGCTTCATTTCAAACTGGTTTTAGAAATCCATCAACACAAGATCAATACATTGGATTTAATGTAGGAAGCGCCATATTACTTGGATCAGCTCCAGACAACTTAACAAGATATAGCGAGACTTTACCAGTTGCTACTGCAGTTGGACAAGCTTTGGCTGGTGGTCAAAACGTTGTTATGACTGGATTAAATGCATATAATAATTCTTATACAGCTAGTTCTGTAGCTGCTTTTAGTGCATTGGCAGCAAGTAACCCTGTTGCAGGTTCTGCATTATTAAGAAAAACAAATGTAAATTATGTAAAACCAGAGCAGGTTAAAGCATTTGAATTAGGATATCGTTCATTTATTCGTGATGTGTCAATCGATATTAATGGGTATTATAATATTTATAATGATTTTATTGGAAACTTGAATGTTGTGGCTCCTTATTACGGAACAGCACAAGACGCTCCAAATCCATTAGCTGCGGATGCCGGTGCGCAATCATTACACGCACTTCAAAACGGAAATTATAGAGCATACCAATTGTATACCAATACGAATGTTGAAATCAAATCGCTAGGTTTTGGTTTGGGCCTTTCTAAAAAAGTATACAGAGATTTCGAAGTAGGTGTTAATTACAACTATGCTGAATTTAATTTTGACCAAGCTAAAGATCCAAGTTTTGAAGCTGGATTTAATACTCCAAAACATAGAGTAAAAGCATCATTTGGTAATGAGAAATTATTTGAAAATTTCGGTTTCAATATTAGTGGAAGATGGAATAGTGAGTATTTATGGCAATCAACAATGGTTGATGGTATGATCGATGCCGCTACAGTAATTGACGCTCAAATTAATTATAACTTCCCAAAATTGAAATCTACATTAAAAATTGGAGCAGCAAATATTGGTGGTAAAGAATATGCTCAAGTATTAGGTGCCGGTTTAATTGGGCAACAATATTTTGCTTCTTGGACAATCAATCCGTAAGCTAATAGTATTCATTAATAAAAAAAAGACTTAAACAATGATAAAAAATTTCAAATGGCTACTATTGGTTTCGTTGACCTTTGTGGCATGTAATAGTGACGATTCAAATACGACTCCTGCTGAAGTACCTGCAACTTCAGGCTCGGCAAGTTTTACAAAATATGTGGCATTGGGCGATTCATTTGCTGCGGGCTATAGTGATGGTGCGCTTTTCAAAAAAGGACAAGAAGGTTCTTATGTTAATCTATTAGCACAACAGTTTGTTGAAGCAGGTGGGGGGGAATTCAAAACACCTTATACTTCTGATAATATCGGTGGATTACTTCTAGGAGGTAATGTTATTGCCGGAGTTCGTTTGTATTTTAATGGTGTTGGTCCAGTTTCTGTTGATGGTGTTCCAACAACTGAAGTGACAACTCACTTAACTGGCCCTTTTAATAATTTAGGTGTTCCTGGGGCTAAAAGTTACCATTTAGTTGCACCTGGATACGGAAATGTTGCCGGTGTAGCTATAGGTGCAGCAAATCCTTATTTTGCAAGATTTTCAACTGCAGCTGGAACTACTGTTTTAGCGGACGCCTTAGTTCAAGCACCAACTTTCTTTTCTTTATGGATTGGAGGTAATGATGTATTGGGATTTGCAACTTCTGGAGGTGTTGGTGTGGATCAAACGGGAAATTTGAATCCGGCTACTTATGGTAGTAATGATATTACTGACCCTAATGTTTTTGCAAGTGTATACTCAGGATTAGTTACTAATCTAACTGCTAATGGGGCAAAAGGGGTTGTCGCTAACTTACCTTATATTACAACGCTACCTTATTTTACAACGGTTCCTTATAATCCTTTAACTTCAAAACTTCTTGGTAGTGGAAGTACTGCTGTTGGGGACGCTACAATTGGGGCACTTAATGCGCAATTGTATGGGCCATTGAAAGCAGCTTTAACTGCTTTTGGTGCAGGTGATAGAATAAATTTATTATCTACGACGGCTTCAAATCCATTATTGATAAAAGATGAGTCTTTAACGAACTTATCAGCTCAATTAACTGCAGCATTCACACCTACATTAGGAGTGGCTACCGCTACTTTTTATGGAAGTGTTTTTGGACAAGCTCGTCAAGCAAATGCAAATGATTTAGTTGTCTTGCCAACCCAATCTGTAATTGGTACTGCTCCAGCTGGAATTCCAGCTCCTTTAAATAAATTTGGGATAACATATCCTTTACAAGATAAAGATGTATTAATTCCAACAGAAGTTGCGATGATTAAAACGGCTACAGATGCTTATAATGTAACGATAAAAGCAATTGCGGATTCAAAAGGTTTGGCATTTGTAGATACAAAGACAATAATGACTCAGTTGTCAACAGGAGGTGTTGTAAGTAATAGTTTTACACTAACATCAACTTATGTGACAGGTGGGGCTTTTTCTCTTGATGGAGTACATCCTGGTCCTAGAGGATATGCATTGATAGCAAATGCTTTTAGTGATGCTATAAATGTTAAATATTCTGCCACTTTGAAGAAGATTGATTTAGGTCTTTATCCAATAATTTATCCAAAAGTAATTCAATAAATTTGTAGTAAGATTAAAAAAATAGAGCCACCCGTTTTTAAAACGTGGTGGTTTTTATTTTTAGTATATTCGGATATTTTGAGGGTTTTAAACTTGATTTTAAGTTATCCATTAATTTTTTAATGTTTTTATGCGAAAAGGTGTTGATTTTTTATTTTAAAAAATTATCTTTGCACTCTGAAAAAAGTATCTAATCGGTAAATTTCGGTTGGTGGTATTTCATAAACCTAAATAGCTATTTAATAAATACATAAGTAATGTCAAAAGTAATAGGAAAAGTTGCGCAAATCATTGGTCCAGTAGTTGATGTAGTTTTCAACGGTAAAGATGTTGAACTTCCAAAAATTTATGATTCATTAGAAATCACAAAAAAAGATGGTACTTTATTAGTACTTGAAGTACAATCTCACATTGGTGAAAACACAGTTCGTACCATTTCGATGGACTCAACAGATGGTTTGAGTAGAGGTTATGAAGTAGTTGGGACAGGAAATCCAATTCAAATGCCAATTGGTGCAGATGTTTACGGACGTTTGTTCAATGTAATTGGTGATGCAATTGATGGTTTACCTGAATTGCCAAAAACGGGTGTAAACGGAATGTCAATTCACCGTCAAGCTCCAAGATTCGAGGATTTATCAACTTCATCAGAAGTTTTATTCACAGGTATTAAAGTAATCGATTTAATTGAGCCTTACTCAAAAGGGGGTAAAATTGGATTGTTTGGTGGTGCAGGTGTTGGTAAAACAGTATTGATCCAAGAGTTGATTAACAATATAGCAAAAGGTCACGGTGGACTTTCAGTATTCGCAGGAGTAGGAGAAAGAACACGTGAAGGAAATGACTTACTTCGTGAGATGTTAGAGTCAGGAATTATAAAATACGGGGATGAATTCATGCACTCTATGGAAAATGGAGGATGGGATTTATCTAAAGTTGATTTACCAGGAATGAGAGAGTCTAAAGCTACTTTCGTTTTCGGACAAATGAATGAGCCACCAGGAGCTCGTGCTCGTGTAGCACTTTCTGGATTATCTATTGCGGAATATTTCCGTGACGGAGCTGGAACTGACCAAGGAAAAGATGTATTGTTCTTCGTGGATAATATCTTCCGTTTTACACAAGCGGGATCTGAGGTATCGGCACTTTTAGGTCGTATGCCATCTGCGGTAGGATACCAACCAACATTAGCTACAGAAATGGGAGCGATGCAAGAGCGTATCACATCTACAAACAAAGGATCTATTACATCTGTACAAGCGGTTTACGTACCTGCAGATGATTTAACGGATCCAGCACCAGCAACAACGTTTGCTCACCTTGATGCAACAACAGTATTGTCTCGTAAAATTGCTGAGTTAGGTATTTATCCAGCGGTAGATCCATTGGATTCTACTTCTCGTATCTTAACTCCTCAAATTTTAGGAAATGAGCACTACGATTGTGCACAAAGAGTAAAAGAGATTCTTCAAAAATACAAACAACTACAAGATATTATTGCGATTCTAGGTATGGAAGAATTATCTGAAGAAGATAAATTAGCCGTTTCTAGAGCACGTCGTGTGCAACGTTTCTTATCTCAACCTTTCCACGTTGCTGAGCAATTTACAGGATTGAAAGGTGTGTTAGTTGATATCAAAGATACTATCAAAGGATTTAATATGATTATTGACGGTGAATTAGATCACTTACCAGAATCAGCTTTTAACCTTAAAGGTACTATTGAAGAAGCTATTGAAGCAGGAGAAAAAATGTTGGCAGAAGCATAATCTATTTTGAATGTTGAATTTTGAATTATAAATTAATTTAAAATCTAAAATTTAAAATTTAAAATAAATAAAAAATGATTTTAGAAATAGTATCACCAGAAGCATCATTGTTCAAAGGAGAAATAACTTCAATATCTGTACCTGGTGTTGATGGAAGTTTTCAAATTTTAAATAATCACGCTCCAATAGTTTCGTTGCTTCAAAAAGGAACTGTAAACATTACAGCACCGGATTTTAAGTTTAATAAAGAAACAGCAGGTTTATTCTCGAAAGTAAACGATCAGAATTATACGTTGGCTATTTCTTCTGGAACTATTGAAATGAAAGATAATAAAGTAATTGTATTAGTTGATTAGTGCAATCTTAAATTTATATAAAAAACGCCTAGCTATTTGTTAGGCGTTTTTTTATGCAGTAAATTGTTTTTTCAACTCTATTTTTGATCTTGATTTTTTTCGTTTATAAACGGTGTAATTACAAATGTTATATTGCGTTTTGTTTATTTTTTATAAGCTTATATAAAAGATATAAGGTTGATATAATCGCAAGCCCAAAAATGAATTTTAGATCAAATGTGTTGTTGTAAAATAAGGCCAAGCTAATTTGCAATAGAAACAATATGATTCCGATGATAGGTTTTTTCATGATTTAAAATAATTGAGTTAAGTAATCCGCTAATAATCCTGTTCCAATTCCAAAAATAAAAGTAATTGCTATTAATAGTGCTGGAATTTTATAGCCCCCTAATTTTTCTTTTGTTAATACTACTGTGAAAAGGCCATAAGAAGGAGCGGTAAATAGCATAGCCGCAATTACACCATTTGTAAAGCCAAGTTGCAATAATATAGTTCCTAATAAAATTTCGAATAATACAGGAACTGAAAGCATAGTTCCAATAAAAGAAACAATTATCAAGATTACAATTGGATTGTAAGCCAAGATAGTATGTAGTACTTCATTTGGGAAAAAGGCTCTAAAAAGAGCTGTGAATAGTGTACCAACAATCATTAAAGGAATTAATTTGTATGCGATAGTACCTACGGCTATTAACCAATCTTCGGTGGCTTTTATTAAAGTTTGAAATATTGATTTTTCTGGAAAATAACAAGATATCTTTTCGAATACTTCACTTTTTACGGGAATAGCTTCTTTTTTAGTTATTAATTTTGATATTTGAGGAATAACGAATAATATCATTATTATGCTAAAAATAATTCTTGAAATAACAATAGCTGGATTAAAGATTCCAAACATAGTTACGATCCCAATGATGTTAAGTAATGCACCTCCGAGGATAATTCCTAGTGTTGCTTCAGTGCTTCCCTTTTGAGAAGTAACGCTAACACTGGTAACAGCAGAACAGTTGGCACACATATTTAAAGGCATTCCAAAAACACTTCCTATAGCGGCTCCTTTTATTCCTTTTAACTGTATTAATTCTTCAAATTTTTTCCAAGACAATAGTAATGATAGGGCGGCACCGCCTATAATAATTGCGAAGGTCATTCCAGTAGCATTTGCTTCCCAGAAATTGGCAACCCCTTTTATAGTTGCAACTGCAAAATTATCATTTGTATCGATATGAAATCGTTCATGATACCCTAATTGACCATGTTCGTGTGGTTTATCGCATTTCCCTTCGATGCAGATTACTTTTTTAAATTCAGCTTGAAAACGGCTTGCGCTTAAAAATAGCGCAAGAAAACTAACTAATAATAGTAGTTTCAGGATGTTTTCTTTGTTTGTGTATGAGGTAGTAGTTGTCATTTTCTATCAAATTATTTTAGTATGTTTTTCTATTTGGAATTCTTTAGTTATTCAGCTCCATCACTTTTTGCCCTAGCAATGGCGATATTTCCAACTTTTTGTCCTAACTCTAATCCTTTTTCGCAATCACTTCTATAGTGAATACAGCCATACATTCTTGAATTTGAGGCTTCCAATGCCATTGCTTTAAATTGTAGCTCTTTTGAAGGAATTAAATAAGAAAGCAATGTTGATGCGGCAGCACTAAAAGTGGAATGACCAGAAACATAAGCTGGGAAATTGGGTGTTCCGGTAGTTGTTTTTATCGAAGGATCTACTTGTGATGGCCTAGGGTTGAAATACGTATATTTTGCATCCCAGCAAGAAATTGCGGCATCCATCATGGCGATATTTAATAAGGCCATGTTTCTCGCCCATCGTACTTCACTATAGTTTTCTTGTACAAATGCTTCTGTTGCAATAGCATTCCAGTGACCAGGTGGGGTGTAAGTGCCTACGCCGTCTGCCCAAAATGAAACGATTGCCATATTTTTTCTTGTTGGATTCTTACTAAAGTCTTTAATTTCAGCTAGCTCTTTAGCAAACTGAGGAGATTGTGTTGATGGAGGGGCTATTGGTCGGTTAGCAACCACCATTTCTGGAGTCATAAAGAAGGATTTGACTTTACCAAATAAGGGCAACATAGGAGGTCTAGCAGGAAATTCCAATGACTTCCATGGTATTTCTCCTTTTGCCACGGCTTGGTTTTCTAGTGATTTCCAAATTTCAGGTGTTCCAATCGCTGCGCCAGTACCATCAGATGTTGCTTTAGATATAAATTTGCCTGCAATTTTTCTACCTAAACTGATTCCTGCATCTATATCACTGCGAACATTTGCTCCAGAAATAATGCGATATAGTTTTTCTTCCTCTGCTTTTCCATCAATATAAGCGATTTCCGTAGGGAACAATAATTTTAGTAATTCTACAGTAACTCCAGCCAAAACTGCGTCCTCTGAAGGATAAGATGGCAAAGTACTTTTTGGAATTAATACTTGCAAATTTGTATCTACTGCGAATGGTGCTGCTCTGTTATACAGTTTTTTGTAGTACCAAGTTGCAATAAGGGCATCATATTGTGCCGCACTTACATACGCATATGACCTTGCAGCATAAGGAGGACTTGAGAATGGAAACTGTGGGTTTGCAAAAGGATTTGCTCCAGATGGGACAGGATAAGTTCCGTCTTCATTTTGATAAGGTGGACGATTATGGCGAGCCACAAGTGTACGCATGATTTCATTCCAACGCAATACACCACCAATGCTCCAGTATTTTATTATTCTTTTTTGATCTTCAGTTATGTTTTCTTGATAGCTTTTTATTTCATTTATTTCTCGATTAAAAGCGGGCGTATTTGCTGCAATTGGAGCATCTAGCTGGAATTCATCAGGAGCTGTTAATAATATAGTTTTCCAATTACCCGCCAATTCATCATTGCTTTTTGGATTCAAAGTGGCATATTGTTCATTACTTTCGGTGATATCATTACTACACGAATAGGTTATTGCAAGTAATAAGACAAAAAGAGAGTTTCGAATTATTTTAATGTTTCTATTTTTCATCTTCTTTCTGTGTTTTTTTTAAATTTAAAATATAAAACAATCCACCATAGACAGTGTTTGATTGCCCCACATTTCTTCCGCTAACTACAAAGTTGCATCCGCTAACGATTGACAATTCAGGGAGGTTTTTAAAAGTATATTTAGAATTAAATCCGTATTTTAAAGTGTTCATAGTATTACTTATAAATGGCATATTGTTTTTTGTAATATCAAATCCTCCAGATTGTGTCACCCAATTATCAAGCACGGCTTCAGCAATTAATCTGCTAGAACGATAACCAAATCTAAAATTGACTGCTATGGCATCTGGCATATCGACTTTATTTGTATAATGAATTTCATCCGTTAAATAAGTATTTCGATCAAGTGTAGCATTCCCTCTTTTAATATACGTCCCTGAAATGGTTGTGAATAATTTCCCTATCTGATAATCTCCCATTAGTCTAATTTGCCCTGTTTTAGTATGTAAACCAATACTTAACGGCAAATAATCTGGAGTATAGTTAGAAACGGGTGTCGAAAATCCACCAATTACATATAAGGAAAAAATACCATTACCTATATTTTTTTCTATAGGCATATACTTTAAGGTTAGGGATAAATCTTGAATTCCCTTTTGCCCACTCATGGTTCCGGCAGAAGCATTTGTTTGTACATATGGCAAACTAAATAATACGTTTAAATTATCAGAAATACCATAGTTTCCCATCATTGAAATTGATTTTGTTGAAACGGTTCCCATGTTTAGGTTGTCTCTTTTAATACTTCCTTCCCAATATTGTTTCCAACTACTGTATTGGTAAATTGATCCAACACAAAAATTTTGTTTCCCCATCATAATCGCATCGGTATCTGTTTGGGCGTTCGTTAAAAATGCCGTTAAGAGGAAACAGCATAATATGGTTTTTTTCATTGTTTAGTGTAAGAATTGGTGATTACTCTATTTTTATTTCTTGTTTAATATTGTTTTGTTCGAATTTCCTGCAATTACTAGTGCTCCTGCAATTAAGACTACATTTTTGATGATGTATTGACCCACTAAAGTAGGGCAGTATGGAAAAGCATCAAAACAAACTTTTTGTAATATAAAAACTGGAAATAACGTAGCACACATGTGTAGTAATAGTAATATAATGGTATAAGGGATGAAGCGTTTCACAAGTAAACCAAGGCCAATCAGTACTTCGCAAATTCCTAAAATGGGGACAAATATTTCGGGTCTAAACCAATATACAGTTTCTTCTACTAGTTCTCCTGCGGGGCTCATTCCGAAAATTTTCAAAGCACCAAACCAAATGTAAACAATAGCAAGAGCAATGCGCATTAAGGTAATGCTGTGTTTTTCCATTTTTGTGCTAAATGAAAAATATAAAGAGTTGAAAGTAGCTTCCATAGTATTTTTTTTTTGAAATTGTAAAGTTTCGGTTTTGTCTTCATTTTAGTAATAATAAATGAAGTGGTAATTGGGCAATTGTATTAATTGAAAAAAAATTAAAAACGGACTATTAATTTTACTAAAATAGTATAGTAGACAAATTAATAGTCCGTCGCTTTTCGTTAAAATCTCGTTGATAGTCCTATATTGATTGTATAATCAGCAAATGCTGCATCTCCTTGAACATGAGTGCCAGTTGTAGCTGAATTTTCTTTATCTGTTACACTTTGTGTACGGTTTCTAGCTACTGCAAATGGAACCGATGCAAATAAAATCACTTTTTTATACTCGTAGTTTACCGATGGCTCTACTGACCAAATATATCCTGGTCGGCGAAAATCACCGCTGCCACCTATAATATCATACACTGGGATTCCTTCTACTCTTGCACCAGCTGCTAATGTTAATCCATGGATGTGGTTAAATAAATAGTTAAAGCCCGCTCTCGCCATGTATTGATCAGGTACACTTGAGATAGCTTCATTTGCTAATCTTGGAGATAAAGTTTCTCTATAGGTTCTTGTTCCGTTTTGTTCTCTAGGATTGCTCAAGTAATAGAAGTTACCATACATGCCAAAATTGTCTGTGAAATTATAGAAAGTATTTAATTCTAATGTAATTCCAGTACCTCCATCTCCTAGTTGAATTGATTGGTCAACAGGACGCAACTCATTGGTGCCATTAGGACCTACATTATGCCAATAGTCTTTGTAATTATAATCTCCAGTTGCTAGTTTAAGTCCTAGTCCTAGTTGAACATTTATTTTTTTATTTTTATTAGGGTCTAATAACCATCTGTATACTGCAAATCGAATGTCACCTATTCCAAATGAGCTAGTCGTATTTCTTTCTTTTTTAACATAGACCCCATTCACAAGTCCATGTTCATATAATGAAGAACGAACATTATTTAAAATTGGGATGTCTACCATTGCTGACCAGCGATTGTCGATTATTCGAGTCAATGAAAGATTAACGATGGAGGAATAATTGATGACTTCCGTTCCTTGAATTAATCGGTCTTTGTTTTCAGTCGTTCCTGAGAAATGTCTAAAAGACTTAAAATAACGGCCACTAGTTGTAAATTGCCATTGAGCAACATTAGTACTGTCAGGATGAACCATCATGCAACTTGTAGCGTTTCCTTTAATGGCAACGCAACCTTGAGCATTGGTTTTTTGAGTAAGAAATAAATTAGAAATAAATAAAATAATAATAAAGACACTGTATAATGAAGATGATTTTTTCATCGTTTTAGGTTTTAATAGGTTAGTTTGCTTTTAGTTAATGGTGAAAAACAAGCATTAACCAAAAGTTTTTTTGAAATACAAGCTATGTTGCTATAACAAATGAGACTCCCTTCGAATGCCTTTTTATTGTTGACCTAATTTGGACAACAAAAAGCATTGAAAAGTTGATAAACCATGAACTAGGTTTGCAAATTGCTAAGACTAATAGAATGTAGTAACCAGTATAATTACAATAGGATACTATCCCAATTATAAGTTATACAAGTTCTCTAACAGCATGTAATGATGCTGCTAAAAATGCAGAAAAAATTAAACTAATTTAGGGGGCGTATACAGTGTGGACAAGTAGCCCGAGTTTAAATCCAGATTAAGATACCCAGAAAGTTTCTTTGAGTCTTGATCTGAGTTTGGAGAAAAATGAACACATACAGTTGTGTTAGGGATATAATCTTGAAGAAACGTCTTTAATAGTTTTTTTATTGGAGAATTTTTAGAAGGACTACTATCAAATAATTGATTGTTGACTATGTCTTTTAAATCTTTTCCAATGACATCTCCATAGGAATTTCTTAAATAGTACAAACTAAGGATGTTATTTTGAATCCTTTTTTTGAAAATATGGTAACTTTTATTCTCAATTACAACATTCTCATTTACATATTCAAAATCAGTGTCTTCAATAAATGAATATAAAGTTGCGTTTAGTTCTATAACTTGAAACTCCGAATCGGGCGTTTTTTCTATAGCAGAAACCCATGCTTGCTCGTCTTGATAAGCAAACATTAAATAGTATCCCAGTACATTGTAAAACAATGATACTAATAAGAATAAGGATGCAATTCGTTTCATAGGCTTCGAAAATATAAAAACTATTTTACATTTGAATATTTTTTTTATTTTTATTTCACATAATGTAATTTTAATGCTAAATAACAGTTAAAACGACTTTATGTTTGTTAATTCATGAAAGAAATTGGTTATAAATTAAACTCGCAATTTATAATCCTAAAAAGTTGTTTATTTTTGTTGCTTATGATTCAACTTCCAAAAAAATTATCTGATAAACTGGAAAGCCGTTTGCAAAATAATGCATTGAGGCAATTGCCAATTAGCAAAGGATTAATAGATTTTGCATCCAATGATTATCTTGGATTATCTCAATCAGATACTATTTTCCATAAAACCCATCAATTTTTAATTGATAACAATGAAATTCATAATGGAGCAACTGGTTCTAGATTGTTATCAGGAAATCATAAAGTATATCAACAAGCCGAGGATTATATTGCTCAATTCCATAAATCCGAATCGGCTTTAATCTTTAATTCGGGCTATGATGCCAATGTGGGCTTTTTTAGTTCGCTTCCGCAAAAGGGAGATTTAATACTTTATGATGAATTATGCCATGCCTCCATTCGGGATGGTATACAATTATCTCATGCTAAAGCGTATAAATTTGATCATAATGATTTTGAAGATTTAGAAAGATTAATTCTTCGAAATCCAAATACTACCATTTATATTGTTACCGAGAGTGTTTTTTCTATGGATGGAGATGCGCCAAATCTGGAAGAATTAGTACAAATTTCAAATAAGTACGATTGTCTTTTGATTGTTGATGAGGCGCATGCTTTAGGAGTTTTTGGTGAAAAAGGGGAAGGATTAGTTCAAATGCTTCATTTACAAGATGCCGTTTTTGCCCGAATTATGACCTTTGGAAAAGGATTGGGTTGTCATGGAGCTGCAGTTTTAGGATCTCCAGAATTAAAAGACTATTTGGTCAATTTTGCTAGAAGTTTTATTTACACGACAGGACTTTCTCCTCACTCCGTCGCTACTATTTTAATGGCCTATCAATTTTTGGAAAATAATCAAGAAAACATCAATAATCTCCGTGAAAATATAATTCAATTTAATCAACAAAAGATTTTATTAGGCTTAAAACCTCTTTTTGTACATTCTAAATCAGCTATACAATCAGCTATTATTCCAGGAAATGAAAAAGTAAAGTCAATTGCTAAACAATTTCAAGAAAAGGGTTTTAATATAAAAGCAATTTTGTCACCTACAGTTCCAGAAGGGCAGGAGCGACTCCGTTTTTGTTTGCATAGTTTTAATTCTAAAGAAGAAATATCAGAAGTATTAAGTTTGTTGGGTACCTTTGTGTTTTAGCTCAGTTTTACACAAAGTTTTAAAATTAAAAACGGAGGATAATTGGAAAAAAATTAACACACTAATTCTTTGTGTACCTTCTTTTTTCTCCGTGTATCTTTATGAAACCAAAAAATTCGTTTAATCATTATTATCAGTGGCCTAATTTATATGAAACTATTTATTACAGGAATTGGAACCGATGTAGGAAAAACAATTGCATCATCCATCATAACCGAAGCGCTAGAAGCGGATTATTGGAAACCCATCCAAGCGGGTGATCTAGAAAATTCAGACAGTCATAAAATACAGTCTTTTATTAGAAATTGTAAAACGGTAATTCATCCCAATAGTTATCAATTAAATACGCCAGCAAGTCCGCATCTTGCGGCTGAAATTGATGGAATTACCATTGACTTAACTAAAATTACAGCACCTGAAACTTCAAATCACTTGGTTATTGAAGGAGCTGGAGGGCTTTTTGTACCCATAAATAATGATGACTGTATCATTGATTTAATTCAACCTGATTACAAAGTAATTGTAGTGTCTAGACATTATTTAGGAAGTATTAATCATACGTTATTGACAATCGAAGCTTTGAAAAATCGTAAAATTGCTATTGCTGGAATTATCTTTAGTGGCGAAGAAAACAAAGCGACAGAATCTATTATTCTCCATAAGACAGGAGTGAAATGTATTGGAAGAATTGAGCAAGAACCTTATTTTGATCAAAATGTAATCCGAGAATATGCTGATCAATTTAGAGAAAATTTACTAAAATTGTAAGTGCAAGGGCAAGTTGGCATAAACAAACCTGATTTCAATGGTTTTCTTGCTTCTTGTCTAACACTTCTTTTATCTTTGCAAAATGAACTTAACAGAAAGAGACCGCCAGCATCTTTGGCACCCTTATACGCAACACAAAACGGCTGCACTTCCTATCGCTATAAAAAAAGGAGAAGGTGCTTTGCTTTGGGACGAAAATGACAAAGAATATATAGATGCCATCGCTTCTTGGTGGGTAAATCCTTATGGGCACAGTAATAAATTCATTGCTGATGCTATTTACAAACAACTCACAACATTAGAGCATGTCCTATTTGGTGGTTTTACGCATGAGCCCGCAATTGTTCTTGGGGAAAGGTTAATCGAAATTTTACCAGATAATCAGCAAAAAATATTTTTCTCGGATAATGGTTCTACTGCTGTCGAAGTAGCCATAAAAGTGGCATTACAGTTTTTTTTCAACAAAGGAGAAAAGCGAACTACCATTATTGCTTTCGAAAATGCTTTTCACGGCGATACTTTTGCAGCCATGGCAGCAAGCGGAATTTCGTTTTATACTCAGGCCTTTGAAGGGATGTTCATTGATGTAGTTCGGATTCCGGTACCTGTAAAAGGGAAAGAGCAAGAAAGTTATGAGGCGTTAAAAACTCAAATAAATAATAATAATTGTGCTGGCTTTATTTTTGAACCCTTAGTTCAAGGAGCAGCAGGAATGGTAATGTACGAACCAGAAACATTAGATCAATTAATCAAAATTTGCCAAGAAAATAATGTATTGACTATTGCCGATGAAGTGATGACTGGTTTTGGAAAAACAGGAAAAAACTTTGCTATGGATTATCTTAAGGAAAATCCAGATATGATGTGCTTGTCAAAAGCCTTGACAGGAGGTACAATTCCTATGGCGATTACCACTTTTACTTCAGCTATTTTTGACGCTTTTTATGACGAAGATATTAATAAGGCATTATTTCACGGACATACATTTACCGCAAACCCTACAGGTTGTGCAGCAGCGTTGGCTAGTTTAGAATTGTTAACTACTTCCGAAATGCAGGCTAATTTAGTTCGAGTGAATGCAAGTCATCTTGCTTTTCAAAACAAAATCAAGCAGCATCCAAAAGTGGAGACTACCCGAGTTTTAGGAACTATTTTTGCTTTAGAGATAAAAACAGACGGTGTAGCAAGTTACTATGGAAGTATGCGAAACAAACTCTATGATTTTTTTATTGAAAATGGAGTGATTTTACGTCCCGTAGGGAATATTGTTTACATTTTGCCACCATACATTATTTCCAATATCCAATTGCAAAAAATATATCAAGTAGTCGAAGATGCTCTAGAAATAGTTTAAATTTTTAGAAAATAATTTTCCTAAATATCAAAAGGAATCACAAAGATTCGCAAAGTTGTTATTTCAGCTTCAATGCTAGTGCGCTTTGAGAAAAACTTTGCGACCTTTGTGGTTAAATCAATAGCATCTTGTCTCAAATAATATCCATCACCGCACTTTCATCTGTTTCTCCACTAGGAAATGATTCCGTAAAAATCTGGAAAAACTATCTTCAAGAAAAACATTTTTTCGTAAAAAAAGAATTAGATAAAATGGCGACATTTATAGCGCCCTTAGATCCCGATTCAGTGCAAGAAATAGAAGCATTGAGAGAATCGGATAATAAATATAAATCATTAGACAATTCAGTTTTATACGCAATGGCTGCATCTCGAAAAGCAATTGTAAATGCTGGATGGGAGAAAGAAGCCGTTTTCGGGATCAATATTGGTTCTTCGCGAGGAGCCACTGATTTATTCGAAAAACACTATAAAGAATACTTAGAAACGGGAAAAGCGCAAACATTGGCTTCGCCTACAACAACTTTAGGAAATATTTCTTCCTGGGTTGCTCACGACTTACAAAGTACAGGTCCTGAAATTTCGCATTCAATCACTTGTTCTACTGCGTTGCATGCTATATTGAATGGAGTGGCTTGGTTAAAATCAGGAATGGTAGATAAGTTTCTAGTTGGAGGAAGTGAGGCTCCCTTAACTGATTTTACGATTGCTCAAATGAGAGCACTAAAAATATATTCTCGAAATGATGATGTGTATCCTAATCGTGCGCTGGACTTAGAGAAAACTCAAAACACGATGATTCTGGGTGAAGGTGCAGGGGTTTGCTGTCTAGAAATTGGAAAAAAAGAGAACGCCTTGGCTTATATTGATGGTGTAGGGTATGCTACAGAATTATTAGAGCATAATATTTCCATTTCGGCAGAAGCCACTTGTTTTCAAAAATCAATGAAAATGGCATTGAAAGAGACTAAACTTTCCGATGTTGATGTGATTGTAATGCATGCTCCAGGAACTATAAAAGGAGATTTGACAGAATATCTTGCCATTCAAAAAGTTTTTGGTTCAACTCTTCCCTTACTGACGTCAAACAAATGGAAAATAGGGCACACTTTTGGCGCTTCAGGTTTATTAAGTTTGGAACTCGCTCTATTAATGATGCAACACAATAGGTTTATTGGAGTCCCTTTTGCAGAAGTGCAATCACAAACCAAACCCATTAAAAAAGTATTAGTAAATGCTGTTGGATTTGGTGGTAATGCTGTGAGTGTGCTTTTGTCTTGCCCTTAAATTTATAAGATAACTTTAGTTGTTATAATTTCCTTGTCCTCTAATGTTGTTTTTACGATAACAACTTGGTTATTGATACTTAAATCGGTCGTACTGAATTTTAAATTGTTAATTTCTTTTTGACTGTAAATTAACTTTCCACTTATATTAAATATTTGTACTGATTGAATTAGCTTAGTTTGTGAATCTAGTTTAATTTGTTTCCCTTTTTTATAAACTGCAAAATTACTGTTTGATGGAGTAAAGGTATCAGTTCCTAATGTTTTATTAGTGTATTTTATTTCAAATCGGTCATTAAAAACACCTTTTTCTGTTGTGAAATCATATGGTTTTTCTGTTAAGTTATGAGTAATATCGAGTAATTTATCTTCTAAGTAAACCACTTGAGTTGTAAAATCACCATCAACTTGGTCTATGCCGATGCTAAAATTACCATCAATAACAGTTGTATATCCAATAGGTACTATATCAGTATCTTTAAATGGTAAAGCACGTCCTTGTATTGTTAAAATCTTGTCTTCATTAATACTGTAAAAATCTACAAATTCATTTCCGTCAAAACTTTCGCCATCAAATGAATCATCATAGTCATCAGTAGCATCAGTGATGTAACCAATTAAAGTTTGTTTGAACGCACCTTGGTCATTATATAGGTCAAGCCATAATCTATTTTTCTCAATGGTTTTACTTTCGGTTGTTTTTGAATTTGAGCTAAATTTAAAAAACTGATTATTCGTTCCAGTTATTCCATTAGCTCCCACTCGCATAGTATTGTTAAAAGTGGCGGTACCAATCGCTTTACTGGTGGTAAAAAAAGCTTGACCAGAAGCAATTTTTCCAGTAGGAATATTTGCATTTACTGCACCTGAGTTTGTAGAACTAATTGCTTTGGCAGTACCAACTCCTCCAGTCAAATTATAAGAAGCATAATCATCTGATGAGTAGGCATATGTTCCTGATCCTGGATTAGGTGTATTCAATGCAATATCAGTATTATGTGTCCATAAATAAATGGTTCCTTCTAATAAACTGCTATTAGCTGTTAAAAATGAGCTAGCATCCAATGCTGAAGGGTACGGATTTCCTAATAAGTTTGAATTTCCTGCTTTACCAATTCCAATAGTGATGATACCATTATTAGGAGCTCCTTTAAATGTCCCATCAAATACACTCAATGGTTTTGGTGAAACATAGTCTTGAGGACCACGAATTGTATATCCTTTTCCTTTAACCATTGTGATAGAATTATCCTCTTGTTTCCAGTCATCAATAGTTTCGTTGAACGAATAGAATTTATCACCAGAAGTATTAGGGGAAAGGTTGTATAATGTTTGAGGGGAAACTGGTGTGGACCAATAAGTATAATCAAATTTATCTATAGGAGTTGTAGAACGGATGTAGGTTATATTCCCAGAGTTTGTATAATTGTCTTTTGCTTGAACGATGCTTCCGTTATTTTTTACAATTAAGTTTGAATTAGTGTCAACTGTTAAAGTTGTTTGAATTATTAAATTTTTATCAGATTCAACCGTTAAAGTATATCCATTTGAAATTTGACAAGAACATACGCTTAAATCATTTGTCAAAATCAAATTATCAGAGATTACTACTGATGTTGTTGCATCAGGTGTACCATTCCAAGCACCATTGGAGTAGGTTAATGAAGCAGGAACTGTAATTGAAATAGGAACTGTGTTTTTTATAGGACAAGACCCGCTTTGAACAACTGCTCTGTAATATCGTGTCGTACTAATGTTTCCCATTAATGCACTAGTTAAAGTAGTTGCGGTTGATGCTATATCAGTAACTCCACTAGTAAAAGCATTGTCATTTGCATATTGCCATTTGGTAATACTTCCTACATTCCCCGCTATTGTTATCGGGTTTGGACTAGTATTTTTACAAATCGTGGTTGCAGTTGAACTTAATGTTCCTGCTGTGGTTCCAGTATTGACAGTAATTGTTTTTGTTACTCCAGATGTTGTATATGTTGAACAGTCTATTATTCTTGTCCAATACGTTGTAGTAACAGTGGGGTTTATTACATAATCAGGAGTCGTTTGTCCGGTTATAATGTTACTACCTATTGTACTTCCTGTTCCCCATTGATAAACGGAGTTTGAGGCTAGTATTCCTCCAGTAGCAATCAAAGTTGTTCCTCCCTCGCCCGTACAAAGCGTACTTGCTCCGGATATGGAAGTAGGAGCTGTAGATGTTTTACAGACGGTATAGTTGAACGAAACTCTAGATTGCCCACCACTTTCAAAATACTCTAAGACAAAATTGGTATTTCCACTTAGATAAACAGTTGCTGTTTTTGATTGATAAGCATGACCAGTCCAATCACTTAAATTAGTTAAAAAAGTTGCTCCACCATCAACACTTAAACGATATCCATCATCCCCTCCAACCGTAAAAGTATAATAGCCTGCGTCGAGGTTTTCTTGCATTTTAAAGCGTATAGCAAAATAATCAGCATAACTGGAGCACAAATTAGGTCCAGAAATGGAACCATTCACTAAATCTAAATTAAACATTTCAGATTGCGTTATATAGCCAATGTAGTTTGTTGTAAAAGCATTACTTGGTGGATTTCCTGTATTTGTTGGTGCATAAACATATCCAATCCATGAGTTACTACCATAACTGGTTTGATCACCTGGGTTTGGATTTACAGTTACTAATTGTGATGCAGCTCCAGTTGTGACATTACATGGAGAAGAATCAATTCTTCTTACCCAATAGGTTGTGCTCGTAGCTGGGGTAACAGTTATTGAACTTGCTGTTTGTCCTGCAATAATATTACTACCTACAGTTCCAGTTCCCCATTGGTAAGTTGTGGAGCTATTTGCTGAACCTCCAGTTGCTGTAAGGGTTGTGGCAAATCCATTACAAATGTTGTTATTACCCGTAATTGAAGTAGGAGCGGTAGAACAAGGATCTACGGTATAGTTAAATGATACTCTTGAATCTCCTCCTGTTTCAAAATATTCTAAAACAAAGTTTGTATTACCACTTAAGTAAACAGAAGTTGTAGAACTAACATACCCATGGTCGTTCCAGTTGTTGATTATATAGGTTGTTCCACCATCTATGCTTAAACGATATCCATCATCACCACCAACGGTAAAATTATAAGTTCCTGCCGGCATGGTTTTATTCATTTTATACCGTACTGCAAAATTATTAGCATATGTACCACATAAATTTGTTCCTGAAATAGACCCAGATCCTAAATTCTGATCGAAAATTTCTGGTTGATTGACGAATCCTTGGTAAGTAGTTGTGAATGCATTGCTGGGAGGATTTCCACCGTTAGTATTTGCATATACATAACCTATCCATGCGCTAGCTCCATAACTAGTTTGGTTACCTGTTATAGTACACTGAGCATTTGATGACTCTATAAATAAACAAAAAAAGAATAGTAATAGTAATTGTTTATGCATATTAGCATTAATTAAGTTTATGGACTAAAACTCTATTTACGATGTTTAACAAAAAAAGGTTTTACTTATTAAAATTTAATCGACAAGTAACCGTAAAATCCGATAAATTAATCTTTTACAAATATATGTAAAAGATTTCTTGTTATTTAGATTTTTTTTCTAATTGAGTTTTACCCTGTATTTTTCTAAAATTTTGGGGTAATTATAAATTTTGAGGTTTAGTTTTACTAATTTTATAAGTTTTGCGATTGTGGAGGGTGCCTTTATTTTTCCTGACTATTTGTTTTAAAAGCAATTGCAAATTAGTAAGTTATTTTGGAGTTTGTTCTAATTCTTTGATTTTCGAATAGATCAAATCACTTTCAAATCCTTTTCGAAGTAAATAGTCACAAAATTTCTTCCTTTTTTTTAATTTATTTGATTCGTGAATTGATTCCCAATGTCTTTCAGCTAATACATGAAATGTTGTTTCATATTCTTCGGGTGTAAATTCTTTAAGAGCTAGGTTAATATTGTAGCTAGTTATATTTCGAAATTTTAATTCGTTAACAATTCTAATCTTTCCCCAATATTTGATTCGGTGCTTTCCTCTTGCAAAACTACAAGCAAAACGACTTTCGTTAAGAAAATTTTCATTTATAAGATGAGTTATAATAGTGCTTATTTCCTCTTGATCCATTTTCATGCTTCTCAATTTTTGCTCTACTTCATCATGACAACGTTCTTGATAGGCACAATAATGTTCTGCTTTTTTGATAGCTTCTTTTATGGAAAATACATCTTTCATTTTGGATTTTTAAGGGTTTTAAATTGAAATTCTAACTTAAAAAAGGTCAGTTTGTTATTTAATTTAGTTGTATAAAGAAGGATTTATTTATTAAAAAATAAAGTTACAATGAATTGTATGTAAGGTATTTAGTCGTTTTATGTGTGAAAAATGATGGTATATCGGATTAATGTGCAAGTTAACGACTTTGTTGTATTGTTTAATTTATTTTTAATTTATTTTGTATATGTAAGTTTTTTCTTTTTAGAGATTACACTACTTTGAATATTAACAACTTAGGGAAATATGATAAAAAAATTACTCCTGCCCTTTTTTTTAGTCTTAGTTCAGATTACCGCTTTTGGAGCAAACATTTCGAGTACATCAACTGGAGGTAATTGGTCGGCATCGTCAACTTGGGTTGGAGGTGTAGTTCCTGCTTCTACCGATAATGTGACGATTGTTTCCGGAAGCACAGTGACTCTTGATGTTACACCTATTTACGCAAATACTATAACTATTTCTGGGACATTAGATTTAAATAAAAATGCCGACATATATTTATATTCTTCATTAATTGTTGTAACGTCTCCTAATGGTCACATTAATTTTGATCATTCTGTATTGAGATTACCTTCAAATGTTGCACTATATCTTCAAAATGGTTCAGCTAGTTTGAATGGAAGTTGTAATAATAATGATGAAATTTTTGTAGGGGCTACTCAATATGCGGTTTGTGTAGGTGGTGGGGCTTTGTACTTATTTGATCAAATTGAGACTGCTGGAGGTATAAATGTTGTTACTACAGGCGCTATCGGAACTTCACAAATAATTTGTAGTGGAGTTACCCCGTCAACATTGACTTCTACGACACCGGGTACAGGTTCTGGGACAATTACCTATGAATGGCAAACGAATGCCAGTGGTAGCTATGTTACTATAGGTTCAGAAACGGCAGCTACATATTCCCCACCTGCTTTATCTTCAACAACAAGCTATAAACGAAGAACGAAATCGGTTGTTCAAGGAACTACTTTTTATTCAGCATATACAACAGCTGTGACTATCACAGTTAATACTTTTCCTAATAATATAAGTAATGGTTTTATAGCGAGTACTATTTGTACTGGAGGTAGTCCACAACTGATATATGATGCAGATGATACCACTTTTACAACCCCATACAGTATAACTTATAAAAATGATACCACTTTACAACAATTTACAGTCTCAATACCAACTGCTTCGCCTTATAGTTTTACGCCAGGGGATAGTCCTACATCCAATACTGGGTATACTATAGTTTCAATATCAAATGCGACGTGTACCAGAACCAGTGGTATTATAAATGCTGGGGCTAATTTAATTGTTAGACCTATGGCTAATGCAACAATAAGTGGTTCAACAACTGTTTGTGCTGGTGCTTCATCTCCTAATATCACTTTTACAAATCCGAGAACTGTGGCCATAACTGTAACGTATAACATAAATGGAGGTTCCAGCCAAACTGTTAATATTAGTGCCCTTGGTAATACGATTCTACCAGTCGCAACAAGTATTGCAGGTCCTTTTGTGTATAATTTAATTAGTGCTGCTTATCAAACTGGTCCAAACTGTTCTAGTACAATTTCAGGAAGTGCATCAGTAACTGTTAATCCAAATTTACCCGCAAGTGTAAGCATTTCAGCTTCTCCAGCGGGATCGATTTGCTCAGGGACATCAGTAACTTTTACTGCAACACCAACAAATGGAGGAACAACTCCAACCTATCAATGGTATAATGGAGTAACAGCAATTAGCGGTGCAACAAACTCAACTTATACATCCAATACATTGGCTAATGCAGATGTTATTAAGGTGATAATGACTTCAAATGCAACTTGTACAACAGGTAGTCCTGCTACTTCAAATACGCTAACTATGACAATGAATCCAAATTCACCAACGAGTGTAAGTATTGCGGCTTCTCCATCGGGAACCATTTGTTTAGGAACATCAGTAACTTTTACCGCCACACCAACAAATGGAGGAACAACTCCAACTTATCAATGGTATAATGGAGTAACAGCAATTAGCGGTGCAACAAACTCAACTTATACATCCAATACATTGGCTAATGCAGATGTTATTAAGGTGATAATGACTTCAAATGCAACTTGTACAACAGGAAGTCCAGCTAATTCGAATGCTGTTACAATGACTGTTCCAGCAGCTGCAATTTGGAGTGGTAGCGGATGGACAAATGGACCACCAACAGATACTCAAGCACTTATTTTTAATGGAACATACTCTTCAATAGGGGATTTGGAGGCTTGTTCTTGTCAAGTAAATTCTGGAGCCATTAAAATTAATACAGGGCATACTTTGAAAATAACAAATGAAGTTACTGTTTCGGGTGGTTCACTTACTTTCGAAGATAAAGCAAGTTTAGTTCAAATTAATAATGTTAACAATGTAGGGGATATAACTTATAAAAGAATAACCCCAGCAATTATAAATACTGATTACGTTTATTGGTCTTCACCAGTTTTAGGATACACATTGGGTGCGGTATCTCCAAATACACTTGCTGGAAAAATGTATTCTTATGATGCTTTTGCCAGTCCAGAAGACTGGAAACAAGAGTCATCAGGAACCGTAATGGTGCCAGGTAAAGGGTATATTATAAGAGGTCCAGAATTTGCACCTCCATTACCGCCATTCCCAACACCTTTTCCAGCTTCTTTTATTGGAGTTCCTAATAATGGGAATATTACAATTCCTATTGGAGGAGTAGATACCTCAAACTTAATAGGAAATCCATATCCATCCGCATTAGATGCAAATTCATTTTTATCCGCAAATAGTGCTGTTTTAGAAGGGACTATTTATTTTTGGACACACAATACTGCGATTCAATTAGCGACTGATATTCTTAATGGAACTGCAGGCTCTGGAGATTATGCTTATACGTCTGATGACTATGCATCTTATAATTTTACTGGAGGAGTTGGTGTTGGAATAGCAGCAATAACTGCGGGCTTTAGTGGTTCAAGTATTCCATCTGGAAAGATTGGGTCAGGACAATCCTTTTTTGCCACTAGTATTGCTACTGGTCAAGTAGCAACTTTTAATAATAGTATGCGTGTAGGAGTTGGTTCAGTTACGGGTAATAATTCTCAGTTTTTTAAAAATGCTACAAATTCTAAAATTGTTGAGGTCAATCAAAAAAATAGAGTTTGGTTGAATTTAACAAATAAACAAGGTGCATTTAAGCAAACATTAGTTGGGTATATTACAGAAGCAACAAATGATTATGATAATGGCTATGACGGGGAAAGTTATGATGGGAATGAATTTATTGATTTTTATAGTATTAATAATGATAAAAATCTAGTAATTCAAGGTAGAGCCTTACCGTTTGAAGATTCGGATACAGTTCCTTTAGGGTATCGATCTGCTATTTCTGGAGATTTTAGTATAAGTATAGATCAAGTGGATGGTTTCTTTATGGGAAAAGCGATTTATTTAAAAGATAATTTGACCAATACTATTCATGATTTGAATCAATCAGCTTATAATTTTAAAACAGAAACGGGAACTTTTAATAATCGTTTTGTTTTAAGTTATGCTAATAAAACTCTGGTAACTGAAAATTTTGATCTATTTGAAAAAGGAGTTTTAATTTCAAATAAAAATAAAGAAGTTAAAATAAACTCATCTGTTGAAAACATTGATATGGTATTGATTTATGATTTATTAGGGCGACAAATTTATAAGAAAACTAATGTAGATAGTAAAGAGCTAATTATTTTAAACTTACTTTCAGCAAAACAAACTATAGTAGTAAAAGTGAGCTTGCAAGGAGGAAAAATAATTAATAAAAAAATTATTTATTAAATAATTAAAATAGTATTGATACAATCCCATCTTGATCTAACAAGATGGGATTTTTTTTAGTTGATAATTAAGTTTTTTTATTCAGTTGAAACACTTTTTTTAACATAAATCCATATAGAATTTTTTTTTAATCCAAAAATGAATAGCTATAATTTTTTTATTTTTTTGTGAGTTTTTTATTTCAAGATATGTAAAACAAGTATTTTATCGGATTTAAATACGCTTTATCGATTAAATTTTATTATTAGTAAAATGACAAACGATATTGCATAATACTATTTGGTTTCGTTTTTTTTTAAGAAAAATAAAAGGTGCTATTTAGAAAGAATTATATTTAAAATTTGCCCCCAATTTTTTAATAATACCACATGAATAAAATTTTACTTTTAAATAATAAAAGAGTGCTTTTTTGTGTTCTTTGTTTAATAATATCTTCAGTTTCTTTCGGGCAAACTACTCTTTTTCAATATAATTTTGAAAATTCAGTAAATCCAAATATAAATAATACGGCAGGTTCACCAGCAATATATCAAAATGGAGGGCTTTCGAATATTAGTTATAATACAAATAATCCATGTGGAGGATCTTATATGCTGTCTAGTACCAATTGGAGTAATAATGATTATTTTTTGATAGTTGTAAACACTACGGGATTTGATAATTTAATTTTTTCTTATTGTAATAGAGCAGATAATACAGCAATAGGTAATTTTACCTCTTATGTTAGTGTTGATCAAGGAGTAAATAAGACTCCAATAATAAATACTTATACCCCTTCAACTAATAATAGTACTGTAACTAGTATAACTTTGCCTAATTCTGCAAGTAATAATAGTGAAATTTACTTATATATTCAAAAAAATAATAATGCAAATAGTAATTCAAGAATATTTTATATAGATGATATAACACTTAAAGGATGTCCTATAAATGCTGGGACATTATCAGGTAACCAATATATCTGTACATACGGAACAAAAAACACTACTTTTACATCAACGATTTCGGGAGGGACTTGGTCTAGTAGCAACAATAGTGTAGCCACAGTAAACTTAACTACTGGAGTTATTACTTCAGTAGGGGGAGGTATTGCAACTATTACTTATACTGTTGGTGGTTCAGGTGGATGTACAACATACACTGCAACAAGAACAGTATATGTTTCAAATGGACCTGGTGCAGGACCAAATAGCTTATCAGGCTCAAACTCTCAATGTCAAAATTCAACAACAACGTACACAATAACTCCAGATGTATATTCTTCTTCTTATGTTTGGTTATATAGTGGTAGTGGAGCTACAATAACGCCAGCAGCTGATGGACTTTCAGCAAGTGTAACTTTTAGCGCAACGGCAACTGCAGGTAATATCAACGTGCAGTCGGTTAATGGTTGTGGTAATGGTGGAGGAGGTAAATATTTATATGTTTCTATCGCATCGTCTAGTGCAGGAGGTACGCTACCCTCAAACGTAAGCGGATGTGCTAATACATATATTGCAAACATAGCCTTGTCTGGTCAAGTGGGAACGCCAATTCGATGGGAATCTTCTACTGATAATTTTGCAACAGCTCCAACGACAATAGTAACAACAAGTAATAATATAAATATTTCAGGTCTAACACAGACTACATATTATAGAGCTGTAGTTCAAAATTCACCATGCTCAGGGATATCTTATTCAAGTGTTTGTACAGCAACAATTTCAAATAATACTGCTAGTACAGCATCTTCTAGCCCAACTGTTTGCTCAGGAACTAGTATGACTAATATAACGCATACAACAACAGGAGCAACAGGGATTTCAAATAATAATGTAATTGGGGCTAATGGTTTGCCAGCTGGTGTGAAAGCGGTATGGGCATCAAACACAATTACAATAAGCGGTACACCAACCGATGCTGCAGGGACTTATAGTTATTCGATTCAATTGACTGGAGGTTGCGGAAATGTAAGCGCAGTTGGAAGTATAACACTAAGTACATCTTCAGCTGTTCCAACAACTATTTCTGCACCAACAACTATCTGTGTGGGTAGTTCTACTTCATTAACTATTAGTGGGGGGACATTAGGAAGTGGAGCAATCGTAAATTGGTATTCAGGATCTTGTGGAGGGACATTAGTTGGTTCAGGAAATACGATAAGTGTTTCGCCAACAATTACAACAACCTATTATGTTAGGTATGAGGGCAGTTGTAATTCAACATCTTGTATATCTACAACAGTGACGGTAAACCCATCATTAAGTAATAATAGTTTGTCTTTTAGTAGTGGAACTTCTGGACAAGTGAGCGCTACAGCTGCAGAAGGTGGTAATGCTTTGCTTACAGCTCCTTTAGGGACTTATTTTTCGAATGTTGCATTCGCAAGTTACGGAACTCCAGGTGGGACCTCCCCAAATTTTACTATAGGAAGTTGCCATGCTACCTCTAGTCAATCTGTAACGGAAGGGTATTTATTAGGAAATAATTCGGCTACAATTCCTGCCACCAATGGAGTTTTTGGAGATCCCTGTGTTGGAACTGTAAAGAAAGTGTATATTTTGGCATCTTATATAGAACCTATTTGTAATGGATCTAAAGCTACCCTAACTGGTTCTATACCAAGTGGAGGAACAGGTACTTATGCTTATCTTTGGGAAAGTAGTACTACAAGTGCTACAACAGGATTTTCTGCCGCTACGGGTACTAATAATACAATCAATTATACTACAGGGTCCATTACACAAACAACTTGGTTTCGAAGAACAGTAACTTCATGTACTTTAAGTAGTACATCCGCCGTAGTCATGATAAAGGTGAATGGTACAAATTCATGGAACGGGACTGTATGGTCAAGTGGAATAGCTCCAACACTCAGTGATAAAATTATATTTGCAGGAGATTACAGTGTAGATGCTGATGTAAATGGTTGTTCTTGTACCGTGTCTGGAAGTAAAAATGTAGTTATTAAGACAGGAAGAACCATGAAAATAGTTAATGAGGTAACTGTTTTAGGTAGTGGAAAATTAACTTTTGAAAACAGTGCCAGTTTAGTACAAGTAAATGATGCTTCAGTAAATACTGGAACTATAAATTATATCAGAAATACTTCTTCGGTTATTAATTCGGATTATACGTATTGGTCATCGCCAGTTACAGGGCAAAATTTAAATATATCACCTTCTTATTCATCAGGGTTAGCATATTCATATAATGACTTTGCTACACCAGAAAATTGGGCAGGAGAACAATTTTCAGCGATTATGCAACCAGGAAAAGGGTACATTATTAATGGAAACCAAGGGTTTTCATCATCACCACCCTCGGTTTATCAAGCCACTTTTGTGGGGGTTCCAAATAATGGAAAAATTGTCCTACCAATTGGACCAACAGGAACTTCTAATCTGGTAGGGAATCCATACCCTTCTGCGATAAATGGAGCGCTGTTTTTGTCGGGTAATAATTTAAACATTGAAGGAACAATTTATATATGGACACATAATACAGCTATTCAATTGGCTTCAAACATATCAAACGGAACCGCAGGTTCTGGGGCTTATGCTTACACTTCGGATGATTATGCGTCCTATAATGGGACTGGTGCAGTAGCCACTAGCGGAGGAACTGTTCCTACTGGTAATATTGCTGCAGGACAATCGTTCTTTACAACCAGTTTAGGTACTAACCCAGTTACATTCTCTAATTCAATGCGTCTTTCCGGAACAACTATAGCTGACGGTTCAGGAATTAATCAACAATTTTTTAAAATAAAAAACGCTAAATACGAAACAGAAAAGCCTATTGAAAAAGATCGTGTTTGGTTAAATCTAACTAATACTCAAGGAGCTTTTAAACAAACTCTAATTGGTTATATAACTGACGCAACAAATGAATATGACTCTGCTTTTGATGGAGAAAGTTTTGATTCTAATGAATATTTAGATTTTTATAGTATTAATCAGGATAAGAATCTAGTTATTCAAGGAAGAGCATTACCATTTGACGTGAAAGATGAGGTGCCATTAGGATATAGTTCTACAATTGTTGGCGATTTTGAAATTGCGATTGGTCAAGTAGATGGGGCATTAGTTGATAAAGAGGTGTTTTTAGAAGACAAACTACTTAATACAACTCATAATTTAAAAAACTCTCCCTATTTATTTAAAACAGAAGATGGGATTTTTAATGAGCGTTTTATTTTAAGTTATAGTAATAAAACTTTAGCAACAGATGACTTTGAGAATTTGAAATATGGTGTCGTAATTTCGAATAAAAACAAAGAAATACAAATTAAATCTTCAGATGATCTTATAGATAAAATATTTGTTTATGATTTTTCTGGAAAACAACTTTATAAAAAAATAAAAGTTGATAATATTGAATATACGATACCTAATTTAGGTCCTACTGATCAAGCTCTAATTGTGAAAGTAGTTTTGCAAAACGGACAAACAGTAAATAAAAAAATTGTGTATTAGATTATAAATAAGAATTTATGTAGAAACCCATTATGTGTACTCATAATGGGTTTTTTATAATATAATTTTGGAATATGAGACGTGACTACTATTTGAATTTAATAGTTAGAACATACTTTTGATTTAAATCATTTTTTTTTGGTTAATGCGGTATGTTTTATTATTTAATACTACTTGTTTGTATTCAATAGGCAAACCAAAAACGGTATTGCAAACCTGCATGATAGGATAAATTTTAAAAAACACGTTTAACTAGCAGCGGATTTTTCTTAATAAATAAATCGTGTGATGAAATGAATTATATTTGTATGAAATAATGCACGATGTGTGTTAAAAATCAACACTATATGAATATAAAATTACTTTCTAACATAAGATCTTTTTTAGTTTTGTATTTTTTGTTAACAGTTTCATTTGCTAATGCAGCAACTATAACAAGCGCTGGAAATGGAAATTGGTCAACGGCCTCAACTTGGGTAGGTGGAATAGTTCCAATTAGTACGGATAACGTAACTATTGTTACAGGACATACAGTTACGGTTACGGTTTCAACTAGTATTACAAACCTTAGTCTAAGCAATACTACAAGTAAGTTAGTTGTAAATAATGGACAAACTTTAACCGTTTCGGGAACTTTTTCTAACAGCGGGACTACTACTAACGGAGTCAACGGTCCTGGGACAGTATTGTTTACGGGGACGGCCACTTTTGGTATTTTAACGCCAACAGGTGTACAATCGGTAATGGTTCTAGTGCTAATACAGTAACTGTTTCAGCATCTACCTTGATTGCAAATTTGACTATTAATAATGGGGTAACATTAGATATTAATAGTAGAGCATTGAATGTAACCGGTTTTATTACTAATAATGGAACAATTGCTGGGACAACAAGTGTGACAACACTCACAGGAGATTTTACGAATAATGGATTGGTTAATCTTACGACATCAGGACAATTAAACATTTCAACAGGGAATTTTTTAAATACAAATACTGGAAGTTTTACTATTGGAACAACGGGGAGAATTACCACAACCGCAGGTAGTTTCTCTAATTCAGGTGCTATGACTTATACTGGTACAGGAGGTGCAGTAGGGCGATTGTATTTAGGAGGGAATTATTCTAATTCTGGTACTGTTGCTTTAGGAACTGCACAAGTTTTTTTTACAGGTACTGCTAGTCAATCGATTCAAGGTTTTACTACAACTGGTACTGTGAGTATGTTAAAAACGGGAGGAATAGCAACTTTTACATCTAATGTTAGTGGAGCAGCTTTAACTATTAACGGAACAGGAGGAACATTAAATTTAGGATTAGGACTAGTTCACACTTTTTCAGGAAGAGTAACTTTAACTGCAGGAACTTTAAACGGAAGTTCTAGTACTATAAAGGCAAACCTTTTAAGTACAACTGCTTGGAGCGGAACAGGAAGTTTATTTACGGCTGGTACTGGAACCGTTGATTTTGGGGCGGCTGGAAACCAAACTGTTTCTGCATCAAACCCAGTATTTAATAATCTTACTTTTTCGGGTTCAGGAATAAAATCATTGCCAAGTGCTAATACTATTAATGGGATTCTTTCTATGGAAGGAACGGCAACTGTGCCCGTTTCTCCCTCAGTTGCTATTCCAAGCTATGGCGCATCGGCTACATTACAATACAATACGGCAACAGCCCGAACTGTTGGACAAGAATGGATAAGTTCTTTTATAGCTACAGGTGGTGTTAATATAACTAATACTGGAGTTATAACACTTAATGCAGCCAAGGTTTTTAATGCATCTATACCTTTGACCATCAATAGTGGGGCGAAGCTAGCGACAGCTAATTTTGGTTTAACCCTTGGAGGTAATTTTATAAATAATGGTGGATTATTTACCGCAGGTAGTTCTCCAATTATTATTGCTAATCCAATGACTACCCAAAGTATTGCTGGTTTTACCACAACGGGATTAGTGTCTATGACTAAAACAGCAGGTACTGCTACTTTGGGAGGAAATGTAAATGGAGCTGGATTTACTATTAATGGTACGGGCGGGAGTTTGAATTTAGGTTCTGGACTAACGCATACTTTTTCTGGGGATGTTAATTTAACTGCAGGAATTTTAAATGGTGGTTCAAGTGTTTTTAATGTAAACTCTTCAACAACAACTGCTTGGATGGGTACTGGGACAAATTTTGTGGCTGGAACTGGAACTGTGAATTTTGGCGGGGCTACTCAAACATTGGCAACAGCCTCCACCTTTAACAATCTTACATTTTCAAATTCAGGAGTTAAAACACTTACTGGATTGCCAACAATAAATGGAATCCTTTCTATGGAAGGTGCTGCAACTGTATCAGCAATACCTACTTATGGTTCTGCTGCCACTTTACAATACAATAGAACATCAGCTCAAGGTACAGGCCTAGAATGGAAAACACCATTTACATCAACTGGAGGTGTATTTGTAACGAATACAGGAGTTATAACAGCAAATGCAAATAAAGTTTTTAATGCAAATGTTCCTCTTACTATTGATAGTGATGCAACTTTAAACACAGGAGGTTTTTCTATTTCTGGAGGTTCAACTCTTACGGTTTTAGATTTTAGTACCTTACAAATAAGTGGGACAAGTTTTTTTCCTGTATTTTCGACAACTTTTTTGGATGTAGATAGTACTGTTGATTATAATGGAACAGCACAAACAGTGGCGGTTAAGAATTATGGGGATCTACTTTTGAGTAATTCAGGTAATAAAACATTTACAGGAACAACTACTATTTCAGGAGATTTTGAAATTAAGGATACTGCGGTGGCTTTATTATTAAATGGGACAGCATCAACTTCAGGTTCATTAACTTTAGGAGGAGTACTACAAACTGCTTTAGGTTCATGGGGGGGAACTGGATCCGCAGCTACAAATATAAACGGGACATGGTTTGGATCTTCTACAACTGGAGTTGTAAATGTATTAACCTCTTGTTTGACTGGAGCCTGGCTTGGTATTACTAGTACCGATTGGAATACCCCTTCTAATTGGTGTGGTGGAAGTGTTCCTACAGCAACAACAGATGTAAGTATAGGAGTAAATACTAATCAACCAATTATAGGAGCAGCTGGTGGAATTTGCAAAAACATTACAATTAAAACAGGTGCTACTTTAACGGTATCAGGTTCAAATACATTAGCAATAAAAGGGAATTGGACAAATAATGGGGCCTTCGTAGCGAACACAGGCACAGTCAATTTTAATGGAACGATTGCTCAGTCTATTGGAGGATCTAGTATAACTACATTCAATAATTTAACGAACTCTAAAACAGTGAATCCATTGACTACATCAATAGGAATTAGTGTAAAAAATATTTTGAATAATAATGTTAGTACATCGGTTTTAAATATGGGGGCTTTTGCCTTAAACGATGGCGGTTCATTTTCTAATACTGGTGCTGGAAAAATCATAACACTAAATACTTCTAGTCTTCCCCTTCCTTCAGGGAAAACCTGGGTAAATACAGTGTTTTATTCCAATGGAACTGGAGGGCAAAAAATAGTGTCTGGAACATATAATGCCTCACCGGCAATAGAAATATACAATACTTCTGGAACACAAACGGCTTCTGGTAATATAGTAACTGGTGGACAATTGAATATTAATAATGGCGGTACTCCTATTTTTGATATGAATGGGTATAATTTGACTACTAGTGCATTAAATGTTTTGGCTCCTAGTTCAGTTATAGATATGAGAGGAGGAACATTAATTTTTGCTTCTGTTGTATCTATGAATGGTACAATTCGTTTTTCAGGGATTTCAAATGCCAAACCTTTTTCTTCTGGTACAGTTGAATATAACGGAACATCTCAAACCGTTACAACTGGAAGTTATTTTAATCTTTTGTTTTCTGGTACGGGGGGAGTTTATACAATGGGTAGTGATATTGATATTGCCAATACGCTTACTGTTACAAAAGGAGATCTTACGGTAAAAGATGGTTTTACGTTATCAGTTGGAGACGCTGTTACCGTAACAAGTCCTGGCACACTTACTTTTGAAAATAATGCCAGTTTGTTACAAACGACATATACAGGATCGAATAGCGGAAATATTAATGTAAAAAGAAATACGACCCCAATGTTATACTATGATATAACCTATTGGTGCTCTCCAACAATTAGTACACAAACTTTACTTGATTTTTCACCACTGACAAAAGGAGATAAGTTTTTCTCCTATAATAGTATGAATGATACATTTACAATTTTAAACCCTTCAACTTCCGTTTTCGAACTAGGGAAAGGTTATGCCATTCGAGCTCCTGAAAACACTTCAAGCACAGTACCGATGGTGACCTCAAATCAATTTGTTGGAGTTCCTAATAACGGAAACATAACTGTGGCAGTTACAACTCCACCAGGCGATGTGGGTTTAAGTTTAGTGGGAAATCCATATCCATCTGCAATTAATGCCACAGATTTTATTAACGAAAACCTTTATGACCCCATTTCGAATCCAACGAATACTTTAGAAGGCACCCTATATTTTTGGTCCCATAATAATCGTTTGGTTGGTAATGATTTTAGCGCAACTGATTATTATTATTTTAATTTACTAGGGGGTGCCGCGGGTAATACAGGTACTGGAAACAATAATTCGCCAACAGAGTTTATTGCCTCTGGTCAAGGGTTTATTATACAAAATGAAATAGCTGGATCATTGAAGTTTAATAATACCATGCGAGAAACAAGTAATAACACCAATTTTTATAAAGTTAAAAATAACAATAAAATAAAGGAACTTGAAAAACACAGGATTTGGTTAAACTTGACAAATAGTTCTTCAAATGTTAGTCAAGCTTTGGTTGGGTATATTGAAAATGCAACTGATGGTTATGATAGAGGTTATGATAGTTATGTGTTTGACGATACTGTTCCTTTTTTATTATATAGTTTAATAGGAACCGATAAATTAGCTATTCAAAGTAAAGGCCTGCCATTTCTTGATTCAGACTCTGTACCTTTAGGGTATGCTATTGATGCCAATGGAACGGCGACAATTGCTATTGATCATGTAGACGGTTTGTTTCTAGATGGCCAAAATATTTATCTAGAAGATAAGTTATTAAATGTAGTTCATAATATAAAAGCCACACCTTATGATTTTAATTCAGTGGCAGGTACTTTTAATGACCGTTTTAACTTGATTTATGTTAATAAGTCATTAGGAATTACTGATTTTGATAAATTAAATACTCAACTTATAGTTTCAATAAAAAATAAACAGATGAAAGTTGCTTCTTCAACTGAATTAATTGATGAAATAATCATTTCGGATGTTACTGGAAAAGAGGTTTTTCACAAAAGGAATGTAAACTCACAAGAATTGATGATTTTAAATTTGAGAGCTACTCAACAAATGTTATTAGTTAAAGTAGCACTTCAAAACGGGAAGGTTGTTACCAAAAAGGTGATTAATTAACCAGATTAAATTCAAAAAAAACCATCTTGTTTTGCAAGATGGTTTTTTATATAATTAAAGAAAGACTATTTTCCTTTAGCAGAAGCTTCTAGGTTTTTTTCGATAACATGTCCTGGTCTTGACCATTTTGGTTTCTCTCCAAGAGGAGCAAACTGTGAATGTTCTGCCTCAACTGTTGCAGGTTGAGAAACTTTAGTGAATGGTTTTTGAGGATTCAATCCTAACATTTCAAACATTTTCATGTCTTCATTTACATCAGGATTTGGAGTGGTAAGTAATTTGTCACCAGCAAATATTGAATTGGCACCAGCAAAAAAGCACATGGCTTGTCCTTCGCGGCTCATATTCATTCTTCCAGCTGATAAACGCACTTGAGTTTCCGGCATAATAATACGAGCAGTAGCTACCATACGAATCATTTCCCAAATTTCAACTGGTTTTTCTTCTTCCATTGGGGTTCCTTCAACAGCAACCAAGGCATTAATTGGTACAGATTCTGGTTGTGGGTTTAAAGTAGACAGTGCCACAAGCATTCCTGCTCTATCTTCAATGCTTTCACCCATCCCAATAATTCCTCCGCTACAAACGGTTACATTGGTTTTACGAACGTTTTCAATGGTTTGCAAACGATCTTCAAAACCACGTGTCGATATCACTTCTTTATAATATTCTTCTGAAGTATCTAAATTATGATTGTAGGCATATAATCCTGCTTCTGCTAAACGTTGTGCTTGGTTTTCAGTAATCATACCTAGTGTACAACATACCTCCATGTCCAGTTTGTTAATGGTACGAACCATTTCTAAAACTTGGTCAAATTCTGGCCCATCTTTTACATTTCTCCAAGCTGCGCCCATGCACACTCTAGATGATCCGCTAGATTTAGCTCTTAAAGCTTGTGCTTTTACCTGGCTTACTGTCATAAGGTCGTTCCCTTCAACAGAAGTATGGTACCTCGCTGCTTGAGGACAATAGCCACAGTCTTCCGGACAACCACCCGTTTTTATAGATAATAATGTAGAAACTTGTACAACATTTGGATCATGATGCTCTCTATGAATAGAAGCTGCTTCAAAAAGCAAGTCCATCATAGGTTTGTTGTATATATTAATAATTTCTTCTTTCGTCCAGTTATGTTTAGTAATGCTCATTGATGCGTTTTTTTGATGCGCCAAAAGTAATCAAATTGTTCTAAAGAATCAATGTATTGGCATTGAAATAAAAGTTTATGAAAATATATTAACGGTAGTTAATCAGTCGCTAGGCGGTTGTTCCAATACAATAGTAGTAACATGGTTACAATCACTGAAGAAGCAATTCCTTCAAAAAGCAGACTGATTGAATAGGTGAATATTGATGGATTTCCACCAAATAAAAATGTTTTTGATAGGGATTGCACGTATTGATCCCCTCCTTTCATATAACTATATGAAATTAATCCTATAATACTTAAAAAAACACCTACAAGGGATGTAGCCATAGCAGAAACAGCATTAGTAACAAATGATTTCTCTCCTATGTTAACATTCATTTTGATTGTTCTATTTACACCATAAAAGACAAAAAGGATGTTGACTAAGCGCAAATAAAAGGAGTTGCCATATCCCAAAACATTCATAAGTAAAAAATAAACCGCAATCCCAATAAAGATAAGACAGCCATTCAGTAATTCCTTTGGTAGTTTCATAATAAGTTTATTTAGATAAAAAACGCAACTTGCTGTTTTACTAGGAAGCGATAATTTTTTTAAACAGGCAAAGGTTTAATTGATTCCATGCTTGTCTGAAGCATAACGAGTGTCCCAATAGAGCATTAAGATAAATGTAACTAGTACAGCCGAGACAATTCCTTCAAAAAGTAAGCTAATACTGTAGGTCATAATAGAAGGGTTTCCTCCAAATAATAAGGTTTCAGACAAAGATTGTACATATTGATCTCCACCTTTAGCATAGCTATAAATAATTAGTCCAATAATGCTTAAAAAAACACCTATTAGTGAAGTAGCTAAAGCTGAAATGGCATTAAAAGTAAATACCTTCTTGTCTTCCAAGAAATTTGATTTTAAGGTCCTGTTTGCTCCATAGAAGACAAAAAGGATATTAAATAAACGCAAATAAAATAGACCAGCTAAATTTAATGCTTCCATTAATAAAAAATAAAGACTAATTCCGATAAAAATAATAATTCCGTTGTATAATTCTTTAGGTAGTTTCATACGTTTGGTTTTAAAAATTAAAATATCATCTCTTTGATAAACAGGAAAATACATATCAAATTTACATAAAATATAGGAATATATTTAAAATGTAACGAGATTTTTTTTAATTATTTAAGACCTTTAATATAAGCTATTGTTGCCTCTTTGTCTTTTTGTAATTGTTTCTTTAAGGTATCGACTGAATCGAATTTTTCTTCTGGGCGAAGGTATTTAAGGATGGAAACTGTAACTTTTTGATCATATAAATCAGCATCAAAATCTAAATAATGAATTTCGATGGATAAGCTTTCTCCTTTAACTGTTGGATTAAAGCCTATGTTCATCATTCCATATACTGTTTTTTGGGCGATTGTGCTTTTAACAATATAAACACCATTTAGCGGAATAAGCTTATAGTTTTCTTCTATTTTTAAATTTGCAGTGGGAAACCCAATTGTTCTTCCCAGTTGTTTTCCTTTAAATATTGTACCCGTTAAAAAATAATCATAGCCTAAGTATTCATTTGCCAAATTCATATTTCCTTCCAATAAGGCATTCCTAATTTTTGTTGAGCTAACTGAAAGATCATTTATTTCCTGAACAGATATTTGTTCTACTTCAAAGCCATACTGTTTGCCAAAATTAATGAGATCATCAATATTTGCCGTTCGGTTTCTACCAAAACGATGGTCGTGACCAATAATGATTTTATGGATATGAAATTGATCCACAAGGACAGTACTTACAAATTCTTCAGCTGTTAATCTCGAGAAAGTTTCGTCAAATGGATGAATGACTAAGTTTTCAATTCCAATTTTCTCTAATAGATTTATTTTTTCGGGGATAGTATTCAGTAGTTTTATTTCGGATTGCTCTTGCAAAACCATTCTTGGATGAGGAAAGAAAGTGAGTACAAGGCTTTCGTATTTTTTGTTAGCGGTATTTTGTATTATTCTCTCCAGAATTTTTTTATGACCAACATGAACTCCATCAAAGGTACCTAGCGTTAGGATTGTTTTTTTTGGAGAACTGAAATCTTTTATAGAATGAAAAATCTTCAAAGCGTAAGTTTTATAATATTGCAAATTTATGCTAATCTATTTTAATTGTGAAGCGATGAGGAGCTGATTTTCTTTGAATAAGGCATTAGTTTCGTTAAAATGAGGGAGTTTTTTACAAAAGTATGCGTCGAATCTTATTTTTCAATCAAAATTGTGAGATTACATTTTATAAGTTAGTAATAAATACTTTAATTTTGAGACATAAATTTTTTGTACCCATGACAAAATACATTACAATTCTATTAATTATTCTATTCTATTCCTCGGTTGATGCCCAAAATCAATTACTTTGGAAAAAAATGGATTCTAGTGTTGCGTCTGCATTAGATAAAAACAGCAATAGCCCAAATGCTAATAAACAAATGGCATTTCAGTTGAATGATAGCTTTTTAAAACAACTATTAACAAAAACTGACAATAAAACGGATGAAGTAAGCGGGATTGAAATTACAGTTCCAAATGCAAAAGGGGAATTAGAAAAATTTTTAGTTAGAGAATCTTCTAATTTTGAGCCTGAATTGCAAGCAAAATATCCAGAGATTAGAGCGTATGTTGGTGTAGGGATTACAGATAAAAAAGCATCTCTAAGTTTTAGTATTTCTCCAAAAGGAATTCAAACTATGGTTTTAAGGGGTGATAGCGGATCTGAGTTTATCGAGCCCATCTCAGGAGAATCATTATATACAATTATTTCAAATACAAACAGAGAAACAGGGAAATTGCCTTTAAATTGTAAAACAGAAGATGTAAGTATAGACAAACAATTACTAAACAGAACCGCTAAGATTTCTGCCAATAATAAAGTTTTTAAAACATTACGATTAGCATTATCCTGTACAGGTGAGTATACGGCTTATCATGGAGGAACTATTGCTTTAGCTTTAGCTGCTATGAATGCGACAATGACAAGGGTTAACGGAGTTTTTAATAAAGACTTGGCAGTGAAATTAGTGATTATTAGCAATAATAATCTAATAATGTACACCAATGCAGCAACGGATCCTTATTCAGATGCAACGGCAGGAGCAGGAGGGGCGTGGGCTCAAGAGGTACAAGATAATTTAAGTAGCACAATTACTAATGGGGGGTATGACATTGGCCATCTATTTGGAGCATCTGGAGGTGGGGGAAATGCAGGTTGTATTGGTTGTGTGTGTGTGCCGCCATCAGTTGCGGTTCCTTTAGGAAAAGGAAGTGCTTATACTTCTCCATCTGATAATAAACCCGAAGGTGATACTTTTGACATCGATTTTGTAGCACATGAAATGGGACATCAATTAGGGGCAAATCATACTTTTTCTTATGAACTTGAGGGAACGGGGGTAAATGTGGAGCCAGGAAGTGGCTCTACAATAATGGGTTATGCTGGTATTACAACGGATTATGATGTGCAAGCTTATTCAGATGATTATTTTGCATATGCAAGTATTAAGCAAATACAAGATAATTTATTAACAAAAACATGTCCTACAAGTACAACAATTACGAACAGTCCACCAACGATTAACGCTGGTTTGGATTATACTATTCCTAAAGGTACTGCCTTTATTTTGAAAGGTACTGGTTCAGATCCCAATGGGGATACAGTTACTTATACTTGGGAACAAAACGACTCTGCAGTAACTGCTGATAAAGCAAATAGTTTAGCTGTTTCGTCTAAAGCAGATGGCCCCTTGTTCAGATCATTACTTCCAAGCAGTAGTGCTACAAGGTACATGCCTGCTTATGCTAATGTTTTGTCGAATAAACTAACCAGTAAATGGGAATCGGTTGCAACAGTGGCGCGAACACTCCATTTTGTTTTGACAGGAAGAGACAGTGCGGCCGCGGGCACCGCCCAAACAAATTCGGATGAAGCTATAATTTCAGTAAGTGGAACAGCTGGACCATTCGCGGTGACCTCACAAAATACGGAGAATTTAAGTTGGTTTCAAGGAACTAGTGAAGTTGTTAATTGGGATGTAAATGGCGCCAATGCATTAGCAGGATCTGCAAATGTAAATATAAAACTATCTACTGATGGAGGACTAACTTTTCCAACAGTGTTGGTTGCAAATACTCCAAATGATGGTGTGCAAATTATTACTGTTCCTAATGTTACAGCTAAAAACTGTAGAATTCTAGTAGAACCAACAGCCAGTATTTTTTATGCTATAAATAGTAAAGCTTTTTCTATAGGATATTCTGTAAGTTCTACTTGTAATACCTATCCTTTTACAGCTCCATTTGCAATTCCAGAACAAGCTGCTTATACAACAAGAACTATTACTGTTCCAGCGACTTCAGCAACTGTTTCTGATGTGAATTTTAAAGTCAATTTCACTCATGCTTTTTTATCGGATGTCGAAATGGAGGTGGTAAGCCCTCTTGGAACAACCGTGAAATTATTTGACAAAAGTTGTGGAAATACAAACAGTACTTTGGACTTGATTTATGATGATTCAGGCATTGATTTAGTATGTGGTACAACTACATTACAAACAGTAACGCCTTTTCAAGCTTTAGCAGCGTTTAATGGCGAAAACCCATCAGGAACTTGGACCTTTAGAATCCGTGATGCTTATAAGAATGATACGGGTACTTTAAATTCGGCATCCATCGCGATTTGCGCTCAATCCTATACGCTTTCAGCAGCTGATTTTGAGATTAGTGATTTTGTGATGTATCCAAATCCAAATAAAGGGAATTTTAACATTCAGTTTACAAGCCAATCTTTAAATGGTGTACAAGTCTACGTTCACGATTTATTAGGCAGAAAATTATTTGAAAAAGCATTTACAAACGAAACCGTTTTTAATAAAAATATTCAATTGCAAGATTTGCAATCAGGAGTCTATTTGTTAACGGTTGTTGATGGTGATAGAAAAGAAATAAAAAAATTGGTAATAGAATAATTATTTTAATCTAAAAAAAAAGGGAAACGTACTAAGTGCGTTTCCCTTTTTTTATTTACCGTTATAGGTTGTCATAGTATTTTCTAATCCTGCGGTTCCAAATGATTTTATAATTTCGGATGCAGTTTCTAAGCGTTCAGGCAGAGCTACTTTCTCAGCATCATCCCAATCTCCAAGGACATAATCTATTTGTTTTCCTTTTTTGAACTCATCACTGATTCCAAAACGGAATCGGGTGTATTGATTGGTGTTTAAAACTAGGTTGATGTTTTTAAGTCCGTTATGACCCCCATCACTTCCTTTTGGTTTAATGCGGATGGTTCCAAAAGATAAATTTAAATCATCGGTGATGACAAATAAATTTTCCAAGGGAATATTTTCTTTATCCATCCAATATTGTACTGCTTTACCGCTAAGATTCATGTACGTATTAGGTTTTAGCAGTAAAAAGGTTCTTCCTTTAAATTTGTATTGAGCAAGTGCGCCTAGTTTTAAGGTTTCGAAGGAGAGACTTTCTTTTTTGGCTAGGTGATCCAGTATTTTAAAACCGATGTTGTGTCTTGTGTTTACATACTCAGCACCAATGTTGCCAAGTCCTACAATTAAAAACTTATTACTCATGCTTTTTATATTGTTTTTGTGGTGTTCGTGAACCTCCGGTTTTATATGATCTGTGTTTTCTTCTGTTTTTGGTGATGAAAACAGGCTGTGTATCCATTTTATCATTATGCAAAAGTAAACTTAATTAGATAATTTGTCAATTAGATAATTAGATAATTTTATGGAGTAGGTTGGAGTAGTTTTCTAAGGATAAATAAAAGTGGTAAAATAGCCCCGATAGTAATGGAAATCCTTTTTGTTCGCCTTTTTTGGCGGGCAAAAAGATTGAAATGAATAGCGGGTAAAATGTTTATGAAAGTAGGTAGTTGTGCTTCAAAAAATATAAAAAGTCAAGAACAAAAAAAAGCACCAGTTGTAAAACTGATGCTTTTTGAATTTGTAGAGAAAATATTATTTTTTCTTTCCTTTTGCAGGTCCTGCTTTTGCAGCTTTTGCAGCTTCTTGAGCCGCTTTCATAGCAGCACGAGAAATCTTCACTTGACAAATTACTGTATTGTCAGGGTGCATGATTTTGAAGTTTTCAGATGGCACTTTAGTAACGTATAATTTGTTACCCATGTTAAGTGGTGTAATGTCAGCTTCAACAAAATCAGGAAGATTTTTAGGTAATGCTCTTACTTTTAATTTACGGTTGTTTAAACGTAAATCTCCACCTGCCATAACTCCTTTAGAGTTACCAATGATTTTAACTGGAACTTCAATAGTGATTTCTTTGTCTTCAAAAATTTGAAAGAAGTCAATATGTAAAATTTTGTCAGACACAGGGTGAACCTGAATGTCTTGAAGAATTGCATTGAATGATTTTCCAGTACCAAGTTCAATCACAACTGTGTGAGCGTTTGGAGTGTAAACCAAGCTTTTGAATGCTTTTTCTTCTGCTGAAAAATGTACTGGTTGATCTCCTCCGTATAACACGCAAGGAACCGCTCCAGCATTACGTAAGGCTTTAGTCGCAACTTTTCCCACGCTTTCTCTTTCTGATCCTTTAATTGTAATCGATTTCATTGTAAAAATTATATAGTTATTAAATATTCTACTTGTTTGTGGTTACATAATAAATTTTCCACTAATGGAATTGTTATGATGTACCATGTGCATAACTTCAGCAAAAAGAGGGGCACAACTCAACACTCTTATTTTCTTTGATTCTTTCTTTAATGGAATAGAATCGGTAACAATTAATTCTAATAATTTAGAATTTTCTATTTTTTCGTAGGCGCTTCCTGATAAGATGGCGTGTGTACATATTGCTCTTACACTCAGTGCTCCTTTTTCCATCATTAAATCAGCGGCTTTCGCCAAAGTTCCTCCGGTATCAATCATGTCATCTACTAAGATTACATTTTTACCTTTTACTTCACCAATTAATTCCATGGTGTCGATAATATTGGCTTCTTTTCTTTGTTTGTAGCAAATAACTACATCCGATTCTAAAAACTTAGAATACGCATACGCTCTTTTTGAACCTCCCATATCAGGAGAAGCGATTGTCAAATTGTCCAATCCTAAACTTTTTACGTACGGTAAAAAGATAGTAGAGGCAAAAAGGTGATCTACTGGTTTTTCAAAGAATCCTTGAATTTGATCTGCATGCAAATCCATTGTCATTACTCTTGTTGCTCCAGCAGTTTCTAGCAACTTAGCTGTTAGTTTAGCTCCTATCGGAACTCTTGGCTTGTCTTTTCTATCTTGTCTAGCCCAACCAAAGTAAGGAATTACTGCAGTTATATGTCTAGCCGAAGCCCGTTTTGCAGCATCTATCATTAGTAATAATTCCATCAAATTATCTGAATTTGGGAATGTAGAACAAACAATAAACACACGTAACCCTCTGATAGACTCTTCGTAAGAAGGTTGAAATTCACCGTCACTATAATGTGACATCGTAACCTTTCCTAGTGGTATTCCGTATTCTGCAGAAATTTTTTCAGCAAGATAGACACTTTGTGAACAAGCAAAAATTTTAGCTTCTGGTTCTAGGTGTGACATTTAATTTGTTGTTTTTATTCCGCTACGCTCCATACTGTTCGGCTTCGTCAATTGTCTAAGCCAGATGTTTGTATGCGCCTCGGGTGTAGTTAGTTGTGTGTTGCGTTTTTAACGAGGTGCAAATTTATAAAATTTATTCAACTCTGAAAGGAAAAAATTAAGTATTTTTAGTAGAATTTTTAATATTATTTTTTACATTTGCACCGTGTTAAAGGAATCGATGGTTGATTTATTACAATCTCCTCTTTTATTGCGTTGAAATAACTGTCGTTATTTCATGTCTAGCTAAGCCCGGATGGCGGAATTGGTAGACGCGCTGGTCTCAAACACCTGTGGGAAACCGTGCCGGTTCGACTCCGGCTCCGGGTACTTAAAAACCTCTTAATCGATTGATTAAGAGGTTTTTGCATTTTAATGGGTAGCCAAAAGGGTGGCTAAATATTTTTATTTAAACTTGGAGTTTGAGAATTTGGCTCATTTAAAGGCTTGTCAAACTTCATAATAATTGGCATTGGGAAATCTACACCAGTCAATATAGCTTCTCCTTCTCCTAAAATGGGCAAAAACTCTAATGTATTCTTGTTCGCAGAACTACAAGCATTGTTGATTGCTTCTTTGTCGTTATGATTTATTAGTCTATGAACAATGAAAGTTCCCATTTGACTTAACGTACCTTGGGGAATATCTCTCGGCATTTGAGTAGCAATACAAAGAAATAAACCGTGTTTTCTACATTCTTTGGCAATAGATTCGAAAGCATCCAATGGTTGAGAGTCAAAATATTCATCTTTTATAGATTTATTTAAAAACTGATGTGCCTCATCCATTAAAACTATTATCGGATTATTTTTAAAAGTCCTAATTCTAGCTTTATTTAGCAGATATTTTCCTATTGCGTTCGCCAAAATTTCTCTGACCTGAAAGTCAAAAGGGATGTTTCCAAAATTTAATCTAAGCAAATTGTTGTCACTGCTTATAAAATCATCCAATATATTTGTTATATCATTTTTGTTTTTTATTTTCTTAAAACCAAATATATTTTGATAAATTGATGAGTTTATTATGTTATTAATTCTTGAAATTAGACTGATGCAGTAAGAAATGTCACTTTCATTTCTATCTCCCCATTTTTCAGGAATATCTATTTTAGCTCTAGGATTTCCTTCCCACTTGGAGGCAGAATCCCATATACATTCTTGAGAAAGTTGAAAAGTTAATTTTTCAATGTCAAAATCTGAATTCCCATCTTCAATACTTGCAATATTTCTAAAATAGAATTCTTCATATGGTCTTTTGTCTGATCCTGCTTTCTTTAATAGACCGTTTTCGATTTTTGTAAAAACAGTCGTTTTACTTAAATCCTCGTTTATAACCTCTTTAGTTAAATTAAGATCATTATTGAGTTTAACTATTTTTAAAGAACGTATAGCCTCCATTAATTTTGGGACTTGCGTTTTTGATGATGGCCTTAACAAGAAAAAAATATCATCTATAGTTAACTGGGAATAATGGAAAACGTGAGTACCATCACCTATATTTATTGTTGTTGATTTCTCATATGAACCATCATACTCCCCAGTAGCATCAATTAAAATTGCTTTATTACCCGTTTCTATCAACGATTCAATTAATTTGCTCACTGTGTAACTTTTTCCACCTCCAGTTGTACCCACAACAGCACAATGACGACCAAATATTGATTGTAAATTCACTTTTATTTCAGTGGAAGGACTTGAAACTAGATTACCTAATTTAATAGGCTCTGAATTTTCTCCATCTTTTACCCCAAATCTTGACATATATTCTTGAACAAGCTGACCAGAACTAACAAATACTTTAGCTCCTATGTTTGGATAAGAGGTTAATCCTTTCTTTACTTTCAAAGGTTGGTAAAGGTCAAAGGATAAAAGTATTTCAATTTTTCCAGTTGGGTGAAAATCGCTAGTTTGAAATGCTTTTTCGTTTAGAGAAAGTCTTTCAGATTCAGGAAGTGATAATTCTGTTATTCTACCTAAAAAACCATTTTTATCCCCTTCTATTATAACAAAACTACCCACTAAACCACCATTAAATTCTTCTCCAAAATGTGTAAAACCATTTAACAATATTGAGGAAGGAAAATGAACTTTTACATATTGAGGAAATACTTGATTAATGTAACCAAGAAAATACTCGTGTCTAAATGGATTAATCTTTAGTTGGCTCATTTCTTAGGTTTATAGTGGGTAAATCATTGTTTTCATAAGTTCCAATTTCTGGAAAGTAATCTGCAAAATCAGAAAATGTTTCATTGACCATTAATATACGTTCTGTTTGGAGTGCTAAACGTTTAATTTCTTTTAGTGATGTTGCAACGTTGTTATTGTCAAACCCAGGATCTATAATCGCTAAACGAAAACTTGGGTTTTGATTTAAAGCTTCTTCAATAGCAGAATTAATATGTTTGTCGTTAAAACTATAGCCAATACATAATAGTAATGTGTCGTTATTGATTCGCAAATTACGTTGAAAACGAGCCATCATTTCGAAAAATGGTTGGTCATAAGAATCTTCATATTTTGCCTCTCTTGGGTATACCATTAGAGGTTTTACTGCATTTTCTTTTATTATAGTTTTATCTCCATTTCTTTCCCAATTTACAGAACCATGTAATTTATGTAAATGAAAGACTCTTTGAATAAAATTATCTTCCTCTTGTACTTTACTATTTTCTCTTTGTACAATATCATAATCGAAGTATCGACCACTGAAAGTTCTGGGGAAAGTAAAAGAAAATCCATCAATCATAATGGCATTAATTTTTTCGGATGCATATTCAAAAAGTAAGTCGTAATTTAAAGTAAAGACTTTAATTCTTGGACTTGTTACTTTTCTCTGTAATAATTTTTCTAAAAGAACTTTATGGGGAAATTTAGTTGCATCTTCAGGACATGGAATTGAACAATTTGTTTTTATAATTTCAAATAAGTCTTTTTTTATATCAGATAATTTAACTTTCTTTTTATCTAATTCAATTTCTATGTCAGCATAAAAATGGATAGTTCCTTCTATTTTAGACAATAGGCTTTCTAAATTTGTATCTGTGTAGTCGTGTTTTACTTGCTTGCAGATTATTTCAAATCCATTTTCTTCGATTTTATCTTCATCCAATAAATCAAATATTTTATATTGCTTATCAGCTAAATTCCAAAGGGCTTTCATTGAAGGACCTTTTACATCCATAGAAGCTCCTGCACCTGTAAGAATCAGAAAATTTTTGAAAGGTTTTCTAAAGAATGAACTATATATTTCTCTTTTTAGGCTTTGAGCATCCTGAACAGTTGGAACAATTGGCTTATCATCTTCTCCTTTCTTATTAAAAGGTCTTAAGTCTTTAATAGAGTTTAGAACTCCTTTATCGAAAATAGGATTTTCTACTTCAACTGTTTTGTACTTTCCATTAATTAACAAATATTTCCATTCCTCTTTTTCCATAATTAAAACACTTTAAATTTAACTCTCAAATTGTTATATGACTTCTCTTTAATTCTTTTTATCCATACCTTTGATATGTTTATCAAAATCAGAGTTGATTTTTTGTGTTTTATTAAAGCTGTCGTATTCGTTCGATGCTTTATTTAAGGCTTGTTGGTGCGAAATTGTTCCTAAACCTTCTAAGACTTTGTATTCGTTAAAATTGAGAAACTTGTTTACGCTTTCTGCCAAGGCTTCCATTGTAAAGGTATTTTGGCGTTCAATAAGATTTTCGATATAATCAAAATAAGCGGATACTGTACGTTCCAGTTGTTTGATTTCTTTTTCTTCGAGATAGTTTTTGGCTATTCCTGTGTCCAACTTTAAAATTCTTCCGTTTGGTGCATTTTTCCATGAAGTTAAACCCATGTTTTCGGTTTTGCTATCTGCTTTTAGATAAATGATTTCGGCTGCAGTTTTACCTGTTATGGCAAAGTGGAATTTGTTTTGAACTGTAGCGTAAAAATTCTTGGTTACTTCTGCTTTTGGATTGTAATCCATGCTACATTCTGCAAATATATCTGTGATTTGTTGGTATATTCTACGCTCACTCGCTCGAATAGAACGAACCCTATCCAATAGTTCTTTGAAATAATCTTTTCCAAATATGGTTGTACCTTGTTTTAATCTTTCATCATCCATTGCAAAACCTTTGATGATGTACTCTTTAAGGGTAGTGGTTGCCCAAATACGGAACTGAGTTGCTTTGTTAGAATTTACACGATAACCAACAGAAATAATTGCATCTAAATTGTAGTATTTAGTTTTGTATTTCTTACCATCGGCTGCAGTTGTTTCCAAAATGGAAACAACTGCATTTTCAATTAATTCACCACTTTCAAAAATGTTACTTAAATGTTTGCTAATAGCAGGAACGCCAACAGTAAATAATTCTGAAATAGCTTTTTGTGTTAACCATATTGTTTCATCACTTAAAACAACCTGTATTTTTATATCGCCATTTGGAGTGCTATATAAGATAAAGTCGTTGTTATTAGGTATTAATTCACTCACGATTGTAGATTTTTTATTTTAGTCAAATTAGGCACTTAAAGTCTGTTTTGCTTTCGGTACTATTTTTAAATTATTGAATTAACTAACGTAAGTATCAAATATAGATAAATAAGAACGATAAAACGTCAAGTCATTTTATGAATTGATTGGTGTAGTTTTTCTATCAAGAATCTATTATACTAATTACAATAGTCTTCTATTGTTAACACATACCTTTTTAGTAGTTATCTCACTCTCTTATTTTATGAAAACAGGTAATTCCAAATATCTTAATTACATCGTTTTATATATAAATTTATTTTCGTATTCTTGTAAGTGTAAATAAAACACTTAAAAATGAAAAAAATAATTTTCTTGTCTTTGTTGTTCGTTTCATTGACCTCTTTCGTACTGAAACCAACTGCTTATTATTTTGTCAATTCAGATAAAACAGTAAAAATCGAATTTAATCTAAATTCAGAAAATACGCCTTCTTATAAGGTCTTCTTTAAAGATAAGGTGGTTATCAATACATCGGAACTTGGCATTATTAGAGAAGATGCTAATTTTTATACGGGTTTAGAAATAGTTTCTGTTTCTAAGCCCATACCTATTCAATCTAGTTATACTATGTTGCAAGGGAAACGAAAACAAATCTCATACACCGCAAATCAATATACGGTGAGTTTGCAAAATAGTAAAGGAGAGGCGATGGATATCATTTTCCAGCTATCAAGCGATGGAATTGCTTTTCGTTACCATTTTCCAGAAACGTTAAATGAGATTAAAAAAATTGTAGAGGAAAAAACCAGCTATAATTTTGATGCCACTACTAAAGCCTGGTTGCAACCCATGTCTAAAGCTAAGACGGGTTGGAAAGAAACCAATCCTTCCTATGAAGAGCATTATGCAATGGGGGTACCTGTTAATACAAAACCTGAAATTGGCGAAGGCTGGGTGTACCCCGCTTTATTTCAATCTAATGCTACATGGATTTTAGTTTCCGAAGTTGGTTTGCCAAGAAATTATTGTGGTAGCCGATTGGTCTATAATGATACCTCAAAAGCAATGCAACTTACCTTCCCTCAAAAAGAAGAAGTTTTTCCTGACGGTGCTCTAAATCCACAATCTACCTTGCCATGGTTCACTCCTTGGAGAACACTAACAATTGGCTCCTTAAAAACAATTACCGAAAGTACGATGGGGACGGATCTTGCTGAGCCGTCTATACCCATGGATACTTCTTTTATAAAAAGTGGATTGTCTTCTTGGAGTTGGGTTTTGCTAAAAGATGATTCGGTGAACTTTGATACTACTTTACAATTTATAGATTACGCTTCGCAAATGCATTGGCCGTATTGTTTAATTGATGCCGACTGGGATACCAGAATTGGATTTGTTAAAATGAAAGAATTAGTGGCTTACGCCAAAGGGAAGAACGTAAAACTAATGGTTTGGTACAACTCATCTGGTTCTTGGAACAGTACCGATTATCATCCTAAAAGTTTGTTGTTGACGCATCGCGACAGGGAAAGTGAATTCACAAAACTGGCCGATATGGGAATTGCCGGTATCAAAGTTGATTTTTTTGGAGGTGACGGTCAATCTATGATTAATTATTATCACGATATGCTTACGGATGCTGCCACTCATCATCTAATGGTTAATTTTCATGGCGCTACGTTGCCTAGAGGATGGCAACGTACGTATCCCAATTTAGTTTCTACGGAGGCCGTTAAAGGATACGAATACATTACTTTCTTTCAAGATATTGCTGACTTAGCACCTTCCCATTGTAGCATGCTTCCTTTTGCTCGTAATGTTTTTGACCCCATGGATTTCACGCCGATGGTTTTGGATTCCATTCCTAATATAACTAGAAAAACAACTCCAGCATTCGAACTAGCATTGCCCGTTTTATTTTTATCAGGAGTGCAACATATTGCCGAAATTCCGGAAGGAATGGCCAAAATGCCAAAATATGTAGTCGATTATTTAAAAGATATCCCAACGAATTGGGACGACTCTAAATTCATTGATGGATACCCAGGGAAGTATGTTATAATGGCTCGAGAAAAAGATAACGTTTGGCATATTGTGGGGATTAACGGGGAGAATACAGCCAAGGAAATTGAAATTGATTTGTCTTTTGTGACCAATGTGAATGGTTTTATTATTAGCGAAAACGAAAAAGGATTTCAACAAAATCCAGTATCCAAAAAGACTAAACTCAAAATAACTATGAAATCTCATGGTGGGTTTGTTGTGAAGATTTAGTTTTTTTAATTAGTTTTAATTTGTGAAAAACCTCGAGAGTTTGTGCTTTCGAGGTTTTCTGTTTTTAGGAGCTATTTCCTGCTCTACACTATATCTTTCCTGCCAAAAAATGGCAGGAAAGGATGCCGCTTCGATCAGGGCTAGAAACGGGTGCATCATTTGAAATTTTAAATCAACTAGGCTGAATGTAACTAGCTACAGGCATTTCATCTATAGTTAATAACCTTTATTCCGTTTTGTTTGATAAAATTAGGTCATAAAAAACCCCAGAAGTACTACTTCTGGGGTTACTAACTAGTTCCATATTTAAACCAAAACCACTTAACTTATTTATAGGTATAGAAAATTAATCTATAATAGTTAGTATTTCTATTTCAATTATTTTACTGAAAACTTAAACGTTGTTTGTGTTTTGTAATTTTCTCCAGGGTTTAATACTGTAGTAGGAAAATCTTTTTGATTTGGAGAATCTGGATAATGTTGTGTTTCTAAACAAAAACCAGTTCTACGTGCATAAGTTCCTCCATTTCTCATTGGCAAAGTCCCGTCTAGGAAGTTACCTGAATAAAATTGAATACCAGGTTGATCTGTGAATACTTCAAGCAATCTTCCGCTTCCTGCATCATATGCCGAAGCTGCAAAACGTTCTCCTTTATCTTGATTATTAAGTACCCAGCAATGGTCATAACCCAATCCGTTTTTCAATTGTTCGTTTTTGGCTTCAATTTCAGCTCCAATCTTTTTAGGTTTTCTAAAATCGAAAGGGGTATTAGTCACATCTGTCAATTGACCAGTAGGAATAAGTGTTGCTGCAACAGGAACTAATTTATCTGCATCAATCGTAATTTCATGATCTAAAATAGGTTTAGAAAAATCAGATGATAAATTAAAATAAGAATGGTTTGTTAAGTTTACCACGGTTTTCTTATCGGTTGTTGCCTCATAAAGAATGTCTAATGAATTGTCATTATTCAAAGTGTAGGTTACAAAAACAGTCAAGTTTCCTGGATAACCTTCTTCCATATCTTTACTTACATACTTCAATTTTAAAGCAGCGCTATCGCCTGATTTTGCTTCTTCTGCAGTCCAAATCACTCTATGAAAACCTTCTGGTCCACCATGTAATGCATTTGGTGCATTGTTAATAGCCAACGAATATTCTTTTCCGTCTAGGGTAAATTTACCTTTCGCAATTCGGTTTCCATATCGTCCAATAAGTGCTCCAAAATAAGGATTGTCTTTCATGTATTGGTCCAATGAATTGAAACCAATTACCACTTCTTCTGATTTTCCTTCTTTGTTAGGTACTTTCATAGAAGAGATAATACCTCCAAAAGTGATGATTTTTACTTCCATCCCTTTTTGATTAGTAAGCGTATATTGATCTACTTTTTCCCCTTTTGGTGTAGTTCCATATTCTGATTTTACTATAGATACGGAATCTGTAGCTTTTGTGTCAACGGTAGTTTCTTCCATTTTTTTATCGCCTTTACATTGAACATTCATACAGGCCAAACTTACTATGGAAAATCCATAAATACAACGTTTTACTATATTCATAACTTTAGGTTTTTTTAGAAATTACATTCCATGTTGGAACAAATGATAATATGCTTCATTGGCATTTATTGTGTCTTTAAACTCACGGATTGTTGTTTTATCATCGATAACAAGCAATTCGATGCCTGCAATATCGGCAAAATCTTCCATAAATTCCGTAGTTACTGCTTGGCTATATACAGTATGGTGTGCTCCACCTGCTAGAATCCATGCTGTAGCTGCTATATCTAAGTTGGGTTTGCAATCCCATAACACACGCGCCACAGGAAGTTTAGGTAAATCAGCCATTGGTTTAACCGCAACAACTTCGTTTACAATTAATCTAAAACGAGTTCCCATATCTACTAAAGATACGTTGATTGCTTCACCAGCTGGAGAATTAAATACCAAACGTGCTGGATCTTCTTTTCCACCTATTCCTAATGGGTGTACTTCACATGAAGGTTTTCCATCAGCAATTGAAGGGCAAATTTCAAGCATATGTGATCCTAATACATACGATTTTTGAGGAGTAAAATGGTAGGTGTAATCTTCCATGAATGATGTACCGCCTTCTAAACCTACGTTCATTACTTTTAAAACTCTAACCATTGCTGCTGTTTTCCAGTCTCCTTCCCCACCAAATCCATATCCATCCGCCATTAAACGTTGGGTTGCGATTCCTGGAAGTTGTTTCCATGCACCTAGATTTTCAAAGGTATCTGTGAATGCTCCAAACCCACCTTCTTCTAAGAATGCTCTTAATCCTAATTCGATTTTTGCCGCATCAACAAGTGATTGTCTTTGTGCGCCACCTTCTTTTAATGATGGAGTTAGATTATAAGAAGCTTCGTAAACAGCTAATAAATCGTTTAATTGTTGGTCTGTAATTTTTTCGATATGTTTAGTCACATCAGATGAATCATAACCATTTACTGAAACGCCAAAACGAATTTGAGCTTCTACTTTGTCTCCTTCGGTAACGGCAACTTCACGCATATTGTCACCAATACGAGCTACTTTTAAATTTTGTAATTCATCCCAACCCAAAGCTACTCTTGTCCAGTTCCCTATTTTTTTCTGAACACGTTCGTCTTCCCAGTGTCCTACAATTACCTTACGTTTTTTGCGCATTCTAGACATGATAAAACCAAACTCTCTGTCTCCATGAGCTGATTGATTTAAGTTCATAAAGTCCATGTCTATTGAACCCCAAGGAATTTCGGCGTTGTATTGTGTGTGTAAATGGCAGATAGGTTTTTTAAGAATACTTAAACCACCAATCCACATTTTAGCAGGAGAAAAAGTATGCATCCAAGCCACGATACCAATACAGTTTTTATTTGAATTGGCTTCTAAACACACATTTGTAATTTGAGAAGGGGATTTTACCACATCTTTGTAAACAATTTTCAGAGGAACAAGTGATGAAGCATCTAAACCTTTTGCAATGTGTTGTGAATGTTCTGCTACTTTTCGTAGTGTTTCTTCACCGTATAATTCTTGGCTTCCTACTACAAACCAAATTTCTTTCTGAGATATATCTATCATTTCTTTTTGTTTAATCGTTTAACTGTTTGTTTTTTTAACTGTTTATTTGTTGAATGGATTAAACGATTCAACAAATAAACGATTTGACTATTGTCCGTAATACGAATCTTTTCCGTGTTTGCGTTCGTAATGTTTCTTTATTAACGAATCTTTCAATCTTGGAGCATTAGGATTTATTAGTAATGTAAGATGGGCCATTTCGGCAACCACTTCCAATACTTTACTATTATATACTGCTTTTGCTGCGTTCTTGCCCCAGGCAAATGGGCCATGATTTCCTATTAAAATCATTTCTACTTCCTCATAAGAAAGATTTTTTTCTTTGAAACAATCCAAAATCTGAATTCCAGTATTGTGCTCATAATTTCCTTCGATAAGGGAGTCAGCCATAGGAGCCGCACAAGGAATATCAGAAGTTAAGTGATCTGCATGTGTAGTTCCAAAAATCGGAATGTCTCTTTGCGCTTGCGCCCAAGCCACAGAATATGTAGCGTGCGTGTGTGCTACACCACCTATATTAGGCCAATTTTTATATAAATAGGCATGTGTTTTAGTATCCGATGACGGACGCATGTTTCCTTCAATGATGTTATTGTCAAAATCAACAATAACAATATCTTCCGGTTTTAAGTCTTCATAAGGAACGCCACTTGGTTTTATGGCAAAAACACCGTTTTTTCTATCTACAGCACTAACATTTCCAAAAGTATATACTACTAAATTCAACGCATTTAGTTGCATGTTTGCTTCGTAGCATTCTTGTTTTAAATCGTTATACATAGAGCTCATCTTGTAATTTTTTAAGTGATGGATCTGCAAAAAAGCTCAGTTGTTCGTAACCCAAAAGCAATTTGTTATAAGCAGCAACTTTATCTAATTGAGGAAAATATTCGCTTTCAAAATCACTTCCCATTTTTTTGCTGGCTTCAATTACGTTATCGTAAATTCCTGCTGCAACGGCTGCATATACAGCCGCTCCAAGTGCTGGTGCTTGATCAGATGCAGCTACTTTTATTGGTTTGTTCAATACATTGGCCAAAGTTTGCATGATAAAAGGCGATTTTCTAGCAACACCACCAATTCCGATAACAGTGTCGATTTTTACCCCTTCTTCTTCAAAACGATCTACAATCTTCTTTGATCCAAAACAAATTGCATTTACTAATGATTTAAATAAATGAGGTGCTTTAGTCCCTAATGATAAATTAGAAATGGCGCTTTTGATTTCTTGATTGGCATCTGGAGTTCTTCTTCCGTTGATCCAGTCTAGTGCAATTGGAATACTTTCGGAAACAGGAATTTTCTCTGCTTCTTCTGTTAATTTTATAATTAGATTATCGCTAATTTCTTCTTGTAGTTTTTCTTTTTGTTCCGCAGTCAAAAGGGTAGAAGTAGCAATTAAATTATCGGTGGGCCATAATAATAGTTCTTTGTACCAAGCTAATAAATCTCCAAATGCAGATTGACCTGCCTCAAGACCTACATAACCTGGAATTACTGAACCATGTACTTGACCACAAATTCCACGTACTGTTTTAGTTCCAACTGCTTCTTCTGAAGCTACTAAAATATCACAAGTTGAGGTTCCCATTACGCGAACCAAAGTGTTTTCTTCAATTTTTGCTCCTACCGCCCCAGAGTGTGCATCAAATGTTCCAACCGCAATTACTGTATCCGTTGTAAGTCCAAGTTTAGTGGCCCAGTCTTGGCTTAATTTTCCAGCTACAATATCTGATGTATACGTTTCATCATATAATCTTCCACGAAGAGCGGCTAGGTAAGGATGCAATTGCCCTAAGAATTCCTCAGGTGGCAATCCATTCCAGTCTTCATGCCACATTGCTTTATGACCTGCAGCGCAACGACTTCTTTTAAATGATTTTAAGTCTTTATTATCAATCAATAAATAAGTCATTAAATCGCAATGTTCCATCCAAGTGTAAGCGGCATTTTTTACGGCTTCATCTTGTCGTGCAATGTGTAGAATTTTTGCCCAAAACCATTCTGATGAATAGATTCCTCCCACATATTTGGTAACGTTTTCTCCACCCCAGCTAGCTGATAATTCGTTGATTTCGTTGGCTTCGTTTATTGAAGTATGATCTTTCCATAATACCATCATGGCATTCGGATTGTGTTCAAATCCTTTAGTCAAAGCTAGTGGTGTTCCATCTTCGGTAACGGGTACTGGAGATGATCCTGTAGTATCAATACAAATGCTTCGTATTAATGAAGGATCTACATTACTAGTTTGAACAACATATTTTATTGTAGCCTCTAGACCTTCGATATGATCTAGTGGATGTTGGCGAAACTGATTGATAGATGCATTGCAATATTCTTTGTTTTTCCAACGGGAATAATGACAAACATTAGATGCTATTTCTTGTCCGTTTTCTGTATCTATTAAGACCGCTCGAACAGAGTCTGTTCCGTAATCTAATCCAATAACGTAATTTTTCATTCTAGATTCTTTAAATTGTAATGACAAATATAGTATAAATAAATTATAAGTGTATAAAAAACACTTAATTTAATTAAGGGTTCTAATTTTTATTAAAATGACATAAAAACTGTTGTTTATGAAAGTATTAGCTAATAAATGTATAATTCACTTTTATTTTGTTACGATTACTTCATTTTAATTTTTAAAACAGTAACAGAATAGGGTGGTAGACTTGTTATTGCTTTGTTATTTTTCACTTTAATTTCACTTTCTGTTGGGCTAATTTTTTTAGGATTGGCAAAAGAGTTCTCATCTTCTAAGTTTGCACTAGTAAGGGTAGTCAATGTTCCTTTAGACGATAATTTGCTTCCTTTTAAATCAATATTAACTACTTGTGCTGAAGACGAAGTGTTGACTAATTTTACAATTACGTCTTTACTCACCACGTCTTTTACAGCAGAGGCAAACAAATCATTTTGTCCTGTCACTGCTTTTCCATCTTTGGTTATGTTGATTAAATTGGTTCCTCTATTGGTTGCAAATAATTTTTGAACATAATAATTAGCAGATCCGTAGGCTTCTAAATTATTGAACCAAAGTAAATCTGGTGTCCATTGCCAAGCTTCTTCGTGTGCCATTAATGGAGCATATGAAGTTAGGTTGACTACTTCGGCATTTCTTTCTAATCCAGTCATGAAAGCCGCTTCAGAAAAAGCACATTCCCAATTGTTTTTATTGTCAGGACTTGCAATAGCAACACTTTGTGCAGCATATTCTCCTGCGAAAATCTTAGGTCCTTTTCGATCATAATTGTCGTAACGAGTAGCGTTTTCTCTAAACCATTGTGGGTTTTTATAATAATGCTCATCTACAATTTCGGCATTTAATTTCTTTAACTCTTCCATTCCGTAGTCAAAATAATCTCCTTCTGGAAATGGACCTGCACCTGAGACAATTGTCATATTTGGGTATTGGTCTTTAATCGCTTTTTCAAAAACTTTGTATCTAGCAATATAATCTGGTCCCCATTGTTCGTTACCTACACCAATGAATTTTAAATTAAATGGTTTTGGATGTCCCATATCTGAACGAACTTTACCCCAAGGAGTTTCAATACTACCATTGGCAAATTGGATCAAATCCAAAGCATCTTGAACATAAGGATCTAATTCTTCCATAGGAACCAACTCGCCCGTATTAAATTGACAAGCCATTCCACAACTTAAAATAGGTAAGGGTTGTGCTCCCAAATCTTCTGCAAGTTGGAAATATTCGAAAAATCCCAATCCGAAAGTTTGGAAATAATCGGGTGCTGGTTTGTGTTCAAATTCGGTATTCCAACGGTTAATTAATGTTTCTCTTTTCTCTACATCACCGACTGTTTTTTTCCATTGGTAGCGTTGTGCCAAAGTTCTACCTTCTACAATACAACCTCCTGGGAATCTTAGAAATCCTGGTTTCATATCATAAAGTAACTGAACGATGTCTTTACGCATTCCGTTTTTTCGATGCATCCAAGTGTCTTCTGGGAATACCGAAATCATGTCTAAATCAATAGTACCTGTTCCTTCAAACGTAATTTTCAGTTGTGCTTTGGCTTCGGTTTGAGTAGCGGTTAATTGTGCTGAATATCCTTTCCAATCGTTTGATGTAGGAACAATGCTAGTTTCGCCTAATACTTTTTTGTCTTTATCAATAAATTGGATTATGATTTTTTTAATAGCACCATTGTGATTGGCTGCTTTTAAAGAAAGATTGTATTTTGCATCCTTCTTAATCCCCATTCCTCTGAATCCAACATTGATCATTTCAAATCCTTTGTCATTTTTTACCAGAACTCTACAAAAACTAGGGTTTGTTTTGTTTTCTAATGCCTTAATAGTGGTTGCAATTCCTGATTCGTTATTGAATGAATGAGTGTCACTGTTGGGTTGTTCCCATCCCATAAGTGGCGTGTCGAATTCAAATGAACGGTTTTTGATCATTTCGGCATAAAGACCTCCATCGGCAGCAAAGTTGATGTCTTCAAAAAACACACCGTACATTGTAGGTTGAATTTTAGTAACAGTATTTGTGGTGTTCACTTCAAGCGTCGTCTTTTGGGCTTGACCATAAAAGCCGTTAAGTAAAAGCCCGCATAGCGTAATTTTGGTAATTAAATTTGGTTTCATTTTTACATTTGTTTAAGGTTTAAAGTTTAAAGTTGTGGGTTAATTTAAACTTTAATGATTTGTTTATTTTCTCTATGGATATTGCTTTATTCTTTATAATCAATCCAAACTTTCATTTTTCCAACGCCTCTATTAGACCAGGAATAATAAGGAATGGCTTTTAATTTTTTATTTTGAATCGTATTCACCCCATCTAGAAGGTTATTTTCTTTTTGAACTTTGAAGCTGTCATTGGCATCGACAGTAATTTTATCGAATGCAGTTGCATTGTCAATTTCTTCAATCGCATACACTATTGGACCATATTCTAATGCTACTTTTCCAATATTACTTTCTACTTTACTATTAGTCACTACCTCCTTTACTTCCATAGGAAAATTAAGGGTTATTTTTTCGCCTTTTTTCCATTTACGAGTAATGGTAATATATCCTTTATCTACTTGGTAATTTATTGGTTTTCCGTTTATAGAAACGGTTGTTTTTGCAGATGAAACATTTTTATAACTGTATAAATCTCCAGGTAATACTTGGTTAGTTGCCCAACCTGGTATTCTTAATTTTATAGTGAATTCACTTTCTTTTTTTGGTGAAACAGTAACTGCAACTTTACCATCCCAAGGATAATTGGTTTGTTGAGCAATCTCTAATTCAGTTTTATCTAATGTAATTTTTGCATTATTCGAAGCATATAAGTTCACATACAGTACCTCTTTGCTTGACGAATAAATTAATCCCGGAATTGAAGGAATAAAACGAATTAAATTTGTTGGGCAACAAGAACAATCAAACCATGATTGACGAGTGCAAGAGCCTCTGTTGTTTTTATAAACTCCATCTGATTCTAGTGCATTAGGATAGAAAAATTGTTTTCCGTCTAATGAAATTCCAGAAATTAAGCCATTATACAAAGTGCGTTCAATAACATTATAATAATCAGAACTTCCAGTTAGATTGTGTAATCTATGGTTCCAATACACATCACCAATAGCAGCACAAGTTTCATTATAAGCCGTAAGGTTCGGTAATTCATAGTTTGCACCAAAAGCTTCTCCATCATGTATGGCACCAATTCCACCAGTGATGTACATTTTTTTGTTGACCATGTTTGTCCACAAAGCATTCACTGCATTAAGGTATTCTTTGTCATTCTCGATCGCAGCAATATCGGTCATTCCAGCATACATATAAACGGCTCTTACAGCATGACCCACTGCTTCCTTTTGTTGGATTACAGGGATATCATCTTGGGAGTAGGCTCCATATAAAGCATGATTTTTTGGGTTGCCTCTATTATCTAAAAAGTATTTAGCCAAATTGAAATAAGCTTTGTTTTTTGTAATTTGATATAGTTTCACCAATCCTGTTTCTACAATTTGATGTCCCGGAACTCCATGAACTTGATTGGTATTATCACCAAAAGTTTTAACCAATAAGTCGGCATTTTTTATCGCAATATCTAGGAAGTTTCTTTTTCCAGTCGCTTCATAATGTACTACTGCAGCTTCAAACATATGGCCCGAATTATATAATTCATGACTGATTTGTAACGATTCCCAACGCTTTCCCTCGATAACAGGGACCCAAGTTGCTGGTGGTTTCGCTGGATTTATTGTTCTCCAAGTGGTTAAATAACCATCTTTTTCTTGACCTACTTTTATAATACCAATAAGGGAATCTAATAATTTACTTAGTTTTGGGTTGGGTTCACTAATCAAGGTGTTTGATGCTCCTTCGATAATTTTGTAGACATCGGTATCGTCAAAAGGCATTTGACCTTTTACCTCTCCTTTCATTATACCACCTGCGATCAAAAAGTTATCCATGCGACCTTCTTCCTCACATTTTTGAATCGCATACTCAATTGTTTTTTCTTGAACCTTTTTTATAATGGGTAACCAAAAATTATCAGTAAGTTTTACATTCTGAATATTGACAGGTGTAATTGAATAACCTAAAGTTGAAGCAGTTGTTTTTTTGATTGGTTGTTGTGCCTGTCCAGAAATGGTCATTGCTAAACTGGCGACTACTATTATTGTTTTTTTGAATGTCATTTTAACTGCTATTTATTTTATTAATTCAGTGGGTCCACAATAGGCCAAAGCGCATTGTCCCACTGCATTTGTTTTATTTTTAAGACAGGTCTTCCTTTTTGTTTGACATCATAGGCGTGAAAAATGATATAATCTTTTCCATCCATAGTATAAGCGCCGTTGTGTCCTGCACCATAATAGTTTTCATTGCCTTGAATAAGTAGCGTTCCTCCGCCTTCGTTTAATGCTTTTCCCTCTTTATCAACATAAGGTCCGGTAATGTTTTTGGATCTTCCTACCACTACTTTGTAGGTGCTTTTTTCTCCTCGACAGCACAAATCCCAAGAAAGAAATTGGTAATAATACCCGTTCTTTTTGAAAATAAAAGGAGCTTCAAGTGCGCCATCGCCAGGATCAGTGTCAGCTAGTTCAAATGTTCTTTTGCGTTTTGCAATGGTGTACCATTCTTGAGGTTGAGCAATTGATTTTAAATCAGGATTTAATTTTACCATTTTCAAGCCATTCCAAAAAGAACCAAAAGCCAACCATGGAACATTGTTTTCATCAAATGTCAAGTTGGGATCTATGGCGTTCCACAAATCACGATTTGGGATGGATTGAATCACAATTCCTTGATCGACCCATTTGTAAGCAGGGTCTTTTGGATCCAAAGTAGTATTGGTTGTTACCGCAATTGCCGAAGTATTTTTTGCGAAAGCAGAAACCGAATAATACAAGTAATAAGTATTGTTGTGGAAAGAAATATCTGGTGCCCAGATGTGATTGTTAAAATCAGGTACAACTGCATCCACCCAGGTTGGTTTTTCATTAAATATTGCTGGTTCTGGTTTCCATTTTTTTAAATCTTTAGAACTAAAAACACTGATACCTTGTCCTGTACAGTAGATATAGTAAGTATCTTTTTGTTTAATCATCACTGGATCATGAACCGTAATATCTTGCGCCCATGATGAACTAGTAGCGATTATTAGTAAAAGTAAGAATTGTATTTTTTTATGTATTTTCATTATACTTATTTTATTTTTGAATTCCTTCTGAAGTCATAATTACTCGTTTCATTGTGCCATTTTCGTTGTAATACAATCGATCGATGCAAACGGATCTTCTAAAACTTCCGCCGTCTGGCTGAGTAGCTCCATTGTGATAGATGAAATAGTCTTTTCCCTTAAATTCAATTATAGCTTGGTGATTGGTATTTGAATTTCCAGCGATTTCATTCAAAATGCCTTTGTATTCCCATGGACCATTGATTGATTTACTCATTGCATAAGCTATCTTTTCGGGAAATTGATATGCATAAGATAAATAATACCAATCTTTTTTCTTGTGAATCCAAGGCGCCTCAGTGTAATTTGGTAAGGAGATGGTTTTAATTGGGCCATCTAATTCGAGCATGTTTTCTTTTAATTTAGCATAATGACAAACTGAGTTTCCCCAAAATAAATAGGCTTGTCCATCATCATCAATCATAACCGTTGGATCAATATCATCCCAATCAATCTTGGTTTGTGTGGTCATGTCATTAGTAACAAGAGCTTTTCCTAATGCATCTTTAAAAGGACCTGTTGGACTATCCGAAACTGCAACTCCAATGGCTTTCCCGTTGATGGCTCCATGAGAAACAGTAACATACCAATAAAATTTACCGTTGCGTTCAATAACTTGTGCCGCCCAAGCATCAGAGCTTGCCCAAGCAAAATCAGTTACTTTAAGAGGTACTGGATGTTCCTCCCAATGAATCATATCGGATGAGGAATAAACCAGCCATTCGTTCATTTTATAAAAATTGAAATCATTTGGTGCTTCATCATGGCCAGCGTACAAGTACACTTTGTCTTTGTAAACAAGCGCAGCTGGATCACCAGTATACTTTCCTTTTATGATTGGATTGTTAAAGGTTGTTGTACCACTGTTTATTTCTTCATTTGCGGAAGCGCTATTTTTATCTATTTTTATTGCTTTACAAGAGGAGAATAGTACAACAGTACATAGGATTAAAAATATATTTTTCATTTTATGTTTTATTTTTATTCAATCTTATAATATGAAGGAATAAATTAGTTTGTTTTTTTACCCCAAACAGGTAATCCTGCTGTCGTAAGTCCGGAGTAAGTTATTGTTACTTTTCGTGTGGCACTTTCCCAATCCCAAGCATCACTAACTTTACATTTTATTCCGTTTACGGTAAGTACTGCGTTTGTGCTGTCATAAGACCAAGTTCCGGTAAGTCCACCGCTCACTTTTTTATCGGCTGTTAAGTATATAGTAACCGATTTTTGAATGACTTTGTATTGGTAATTCATTGTGATTTGTTCCCATTGACCTATAAAAGAGCTTTCGGTTAATGTAGTTTTTGGTACTGCAGCATAGCGCTCAGGTGCTATTACTGGCCATCCATCTTCCGACCACTGAATTTCTCGTACATGTCCCATCATTATTGCATTTGAAACATTAATTCCAGGAACACCTTCTGGTAAACGCGCTTGTGAGGCATAAAACCATTGTTTTGTATCTGGGTTTTGGAAAATGGCGCAATGTGAAATTCCAACCCAGCCCGTATGATTGTTAAAACCGTAAGGATGTGTTAGCATCGGCCAACAATCGGCTCCGTTTGTAACATTGGCTCCGTTTATTCCTAGATAAGGACCTGTGATGTTTTTTGATCGAGCGACACGAGTATTGTACGGTACATCTAGTCCGTCATACGCCATAAATAAATAATAATATTGGGTGTCTGTATTGTATATAATTTCTGGTCCTTCGGAACCTTGCCAACGACTAATTGCACTACGACTAGCGATACGGGTTCCATAATCGCTTAAAGTTTTTAATTGGTATGGCTTCCCTGTTGTTGGGTCTAATTTTAAGGCAGCAATACCCGAATGCCATGAACCATAAATTAAATACTGTTCTCCTGCAGGAGTTTCAATAAAACTTGGGTCAATTGCATTGAACTTGAAATAGGCATCTTCCCAATTTCTAGCACCCGTAAAGGAATAAGGTTTTAATCCGTCTGGTTCTGAGCATACAACCATCCCTTTATCTACCCAAACATTCGAAGCCAAATCGTCGGTTTCAGCCAGTCCAATAAATGCTCTTTCACTCCATGAGTAGGTAAAATCAGAACCAATTATTGGATTATCAACTACTATGCTATAGTACATACGATACTTGTTACCTACTTTTCTCACACAAGGTGCCCAAAAACCGTAGTTAGGACTTGTAATTGGAGGCAAAACTGGATTCATTCTAGCTCTTTTGTTATTTACAGAATCCAAAACCCAAGTAGGAGCAGTAGTCATCGAAGACCCCATGAATTCCCAATTGACAAGATCTTTAGATCTTCTATAAAAAAAATGACCGTGTCCATCAGTAGCGTTTCCATAGGATGCATCCGTTTGATACATATAATAATAATCGCCACATTTCTCTACTGTAGGGTCGTGAACATTGGCTAAATTCCATTGTGAATTAGTTCCCCAAGCGGCTATAGACGTATAATTATCTGCATAGCTTGGTCCTGGAAAGGTAACTGGAGTGGGAGTGGGAGTTGGTGTAGGAGTTGGATCTGGAGTAGGGGCATCACTACTTGAGCAACTACTGGTAGAAGCCACAACCAGCAACAGTACTAGTGATGGGACTAATTTTAAAATAGAATTAAATTTTTTCATTGTATCCTTTTTTATTTACTTTCTAACATTATTACAGAAAAAGGAGGGACCACAATAGATAACTTTCCTTTTTTCACGTCAAATCCTTTGTAAACTACTGGTTGTATTTTGTTTGGATTATCAAAAGAATTGTAATCCTGCAATTTTGATGATGATAATATGTTTCCAGAAATTGCTTTGATTCCAAGTTCGTTTAGATCAATTTCTATTTTATGATCTTTCTTAGTGTCTACGTTTACCAATGAAATATGAACTAATCCGTTTTTATCTTTTGAAGCCGAAGCCGATAAAGCAGGAAGCGATTCGCCATTATAGGTATACAGTGGAGAATTTAAAGTAATGGGTAATAGTTTTGCATCTTGATGTACACTGTACATTTGCATCACATGATAGGTTGGTGTTAAAATCATTTTAGCTTTATCTGTAAGGATAACGGCCTGTAAAACATTTACACATTGTGCCAAGTTTGCCATTCGAACACGATCCGCATGGTTGTTGAAAATATTAAGAGTTGCTCCTGCTAGAACAGCATCTCTCATAGTATTTTGTTGGTATAAAAATCCAGGATTAGTTCCTTTTTCCACATCGTACCAACCGCCCCATTCATCTACAACCAAAGCAATTTTTTTCTCTGGATCATATTTATCCATGATAGCCCCATGTTTAACGATCAATTCATCCATTTTTATGGCTTCTTTCATTGTTGTGAAATATTGCCCTTCGGTAAAATCAACTGCATCTCCTTTTTTATTCCATTCAATCACTGAGTAATGATGCATTGCTACACCACCCAACATGTTTGCTGGGATATTTTTCATCAAAGTTTCAGTCCAGTTATAGTCGGCATCACTTGCACCAGATGCTATACGCATCAAGCCACCAGTGTTTTCCCAATCAGACATGAAAGTGGCATATTTACGGTATTCGCCAGCATAATAATCAGGTGTCATATTGCCACCGCAACCCCAAGCTTCATTACCAATTCCCCAAATTTTTACTTTCCAAGGTTCTATTCGACCATTTTTTTTACGTAAATCACTCATTGGGCTTTTACCTCCAAAGTTGGCATATTGTACCCAGTCTGAAAGTTCTTGCACAGTTCCGCTTCCTACATTTCCGGATAAGTAAGGTTCTGCTCCAAGCAATTCACATAGGTTTAAAAAATCATGTGTTCCAAAACTATTGTCTTCTGTCGTTCCTCCCCACCATTTGTTTACCATTGTTGGTCTTTCTTCTTTTGGTCCAATACCATCTTTCCAGTGGTAAGTGTCCGCAAAACAACCACCTGGCCATCTTAAATTAGGGATTTTTAATTTTTTTAGTGCTTCAACAATGTCATTTCGTACTCCATTTGTATTTGGAATTTTGGATGTGTCACCCACAAAAAAACCTCCGTAGATAGAACGTCCTAAATGCTCGGCAAAATGGCCATAGATGTTTTTGTTGATAGTAGGTGCACTTTCATTACTTTTTATAGAAAGTACTATATTCTCTTTTTGAGAAAAAATACTTTGGTTACAAAAAATAAAAACTAATAATAATAACGCTTTTTTCATATTTTATTTAAGTAATAATATCACATGGTAAACTTTTTTAAGGCCTAGCATGTGATATTAAAATTTCTAACTAATTCAATCAAATTGTATTAATACCCATCATTTTGAACGGTACCAGGATTGTTATCCATTTCTAATTGTGGTATTGGGAAATATTCTCTTCCTGATGCGTAAGAATTAAATTCAACATCTCTTGATTTTAACCAAGCAAGCTTTACGGGATCTTGCAACCAACCCCAACGACGAATATCATCAAAACGGTGTCCTTCAAGAGGGAACTCTAAGAATCTTTCGTGACCTATTTGGTCTCTCATACCTGCTTGTGATAATCCGGGTTTTGCTGTAGCCAAATTAGGTAATCCAGCTCTAGTTCTAACCATTTGAATATAAGTATAAGCACCTGGGGTATCGCCAGTCTCGTTTAAAGTTTCAGCATACATTAACAAGATATCAGCATAACGTAACAAACGCTCGTTGATTCCTGAACGCCAGTCGTATTCATTAGCATAATTTCCATCTGAATTTTCATATTTTCTACAAAATAAATCATTCAAATCTCCAGGGTTTGCTGCATAAAAAGTGGCAAAATCTTGTCCGTACAATTGCATTCCACCAGGTTTGTTATAGAACATTGTAGCATCCAATCGAGGGTCAACTGCACCAGATGTAGTCTTTTCATCATGAAATTCATCAAACAATGCTCTTGTTGGTTGTACATCTGTCCATCCAAAAGCTCTTGGTCCATAAGTAATTGCTCTAGCTGATGTTTTTCCCCATCCAGAAGCTGGAGCACCACCCCAACCTAAGTCAACTCCACCTGCATTTCTACTGAATTGTACTTCAAATAATGACTCCGAATTGTTTTCATTACTGTCTGTAAAATTATCACGGTAGTTAGAGACTAACGAATAAACGCCTAAATCGATTACTTGTTTAAATGCAATTTTAGCATTGGCAAAATCTTTAGTAAACAAGTAGGCTTTCCCTAAATATCCTAAAGCAGCTCCTTTTGTAGCACGTCCTTTTTGACCTGCATCTAATCCTGTAACATTATCATAAGTTGATGGTAACAAATCTGCAGCTGCTTTAAAGTCGGCAATTACTTGTGCCCATCCATCTTGTTGCGTTTTTTGTGGATAATAAACAGCAATGTCTGTAGGTAATGGTACGTTTTTAAACATGTTTACGGCATGAAACAAATACAATCCTCTTAAGAAATAGGCTTGACCTAAAATTCTGTTTTTAAGTCCTGCATCTGCCATTTCAATAGCTGAAACATTCGTAAGTACTTGATTCGCACGATAAATACCTTGGTAATACGTTTCGTAAGCCCAACCATAAATTGCTGAATTTGATACATTAGAGTTGAAACGCCCAACATTGTACATGGCATCCCAAGGACTGTTACTTCTTGTGTCATCTCCTTTTAAGTCTAATAATAAAGGAGTACTTCTCATGTACGTTCCATCAGTTAACAAACTACCATAAGCAGCATTTACACCTTGAATAGCATCCTGATCCGTTTTCCAGAAAGAATCTACCGCATTGTTATTTGGGTCAACTTGAATTAAATCTCCATCATTTACACAGCTCGTTGTTACGACTGCTATTGAGAAGAAAACAGTTAGATAATTAAATATTTTATATTTCATTTTGATTCGTTTTAAATTGTTTGGTTATTTTTAAAAATTCACTTCAAGTCCTAAAGAAAAAGTTCTAGGATTTGGGAATGAACCACCATCGTATCCTCTTGAGAACAAACCATCATTGCTATTAAAATCAGGGTCATATCCTCTGTATTTGCTGATTATTAATAAATTTTGACCGTTTACAAATAATTTTGCTTTTTGAATAAAGCTTATATTTTTAAGTGGAATTTCGTAACCAATTTGCATTGTTTGCAATTTTATGTAGTCTCCTTTTTCGATGAAACGATTAGAGTCTCTTGTGTTTGCATTTGGATCACCTATAATTGGACGAGGAACGTTTGTATTTGTATTTGTAGGTGTCCAGTAATTTAGTTCATCTATACTATGGTTACCATATTGTCCAGCCATTAAATTGCGATACATTCCATCAAACACTTTGTTTCCACCGCTTCCTTGCCAAAACATAGAGAAGTCCCAGTTTTTGTATGAACTACTAAAGTTAAAACCATAACTGTATTTAGGAATTGTAGTTCCTTGGTACGTTCTATCAAGATCTGTAATCATTCCGTCACCGTTTACATCCTTGAATTTTACATCTCCAACTCCTGCATTAGTTTGTGTTGGTGATGCAGCCAGATCTGCAGCATTTTGAAAAATTCCAGCAGTTTCGTATGCGTAAATTTCACCTATTGATCTACCTACTTCTGTTTTTGAAGCAGCACCGTAAATTGGGTTTCCATCAAGACCTATTTGTAATACTTTGTTATTCAAAGTACCTAAGTTAGCTGAGATACTATATTTGAAAGCATTATGATCATTATTATAGGTAGCTGAAAATTCTAAACCATTGTTTCTAACTGCACCTGCATTTGTTGTTACACTTGCAGGAAAAGCACCAGTTGAAAACGGTAATGGCACTCCAATTAAAAGGTCAGTTGATTTTTTAACATAATATTCAGCTGTAAATTGTAGGTCATTATTAAGTAATCCTAATTCAAGAGCGACGTTCGTAGTTCTTGTTTCTTCCCAGTGTACATTTGGATCTAAAGCACTTACTACTGTTGTTCCTGGTGCCAATGCGTTATTAAAATCATAACCAGCAAAACTATTGGTAGTAGTTGCGAAAAAGTAAGTTGGGATTGTGTTGTTACCTAATATACCGTAACCTCCTCTTAATTTAATATTGCTTACCCATTCTGGCAAGTGGATGAATTTTTCATTACTGATTTTCCATGCTCCTGAGAAAGAGTAAAAATTACCTTTATTGTATTTTTGACTAAAAAGAGAAGTTTTGTCTTGTCTAAAGTTAGCTTGCAACAAGTAACGGTCATCATACGCATAATTTAATCTGCTTAAATACGATACACCAGTAATTGTGTTTTCATATTCTCCAGCACTAGTGTTATCAGCATATTCTAAATGGCTAATTTCTCCGGGAGTATATCCAACTCCTCTTGACCAGTGATTGTAGTTATCACTACGTTCTTGTACCCAACCTACTAAAGCATCAAATTTATGTTTGCCAATTTCTTTTTCGTAAGTAAGTAAGTTGTTTAAGAAAGTTCTAGATTGACTTCCTGTAGAAACATCTAATGAAGCTTCATCATTTGTAGTAAGATAGTACCATCCTAAATCACTTGGCGGGATGAATTTTCTATTTTGCCAATCCAGTCTGTCAAAACTAGCGTCAATTTTATATTTTAAACCTTTAACGATTTCATATTCTCCCCAAATATCTCCAATAAAACGATTTCTTTTTCCAGTATTAGTTATCAAGTTGTTGTAACCAATAACGTTCATAGAAATAGCTCTTTGTGTTAAGTTTGTTGTTCCACCGTAACCACCTAAACGGTTCGCATCATAAACAGGCATTGTAGGAATAGCACCTAATAAATCACTAATTGGAGATTCACCAGCGTTGTACTCGTTAAAATTTTCTTTACCTGATTGTGTAAATCCTAATTTTGAACCGTATTTAAATTTTCCTTTTTTACCAGTTAAATTCAAAGTAGTAGATACTCTTTTATAATCTTGTGGGGAATCGATATAGCTACTATTTTTAAAATAGTCCACATTCATATTATACCCTAAACTTTCGGCACCACCACTAAAAGTAAGAGAATGGTTTTCTATAATTCCAGTTTTAAAAGCTGCATTTTGCCAGTTTGTATCTACATTGTTGATGTAATAAGGGCTACTAGGATCATTACCTGGAGCAATAGTTAATCCAGCATTAACCTCTGCAGCACTAGTAATATTTTGATATCCTACTCTATCAGTAAGATCCCATTTTTTGGCTACGTTTTGAAAACCAACAAGTGATTTGTATTTAATGTCAAATTTACCTGCTTTTCCTTTTTTAGTAGTAATAATGATTACTCCATTTGCACCACGAACCCCATATATTGCAGCAGAAGAAGCGTCTTTTAAAACTTGCATAGATTCAATTTCACCAGTTGCAAAGTCATAAGGACTGTCTACAATCATACCATCAATTACAAAAAGAGGATTGTTGTTACTAAAAGAGTTAATACCTCTAATTTTAATGTTAACGAATCCACCTGGTTCTCCTGAGGTTTGCATGGTAACTCCTGCTACTTGACCTTGAAGCATTTTTGCAGCATCATAAGTTACCGTTTTCTTAGCATTATCCATGTTTACCACACTAACAGATCCTGTAAGGTCTGATTTTTTTTGAGTACCATACCCAATAACAACTACTTCATCTAATTTATTTAAATTGTCACTTAATGCGATGTTTAGTTGAGTTTTGTTACCAATGATCATTTCTTGATTTGAATATCCTAAATAGGAAAAAACAAGAATATCTTTTGGTGATGCTTTTATTGAATATTCCCCATCTAGTCCTGTAACAGTAACGGTATTGGTTCCTTTTACTAAAACATTGACTCCTGGTATTGGCATTTCATCTTTTGCCGATTTGACAACCCCTTTTATAGTCTTATCTTCTTGGGCAGAAAGAGTATAAGAAGAAAATAACATAACTATTATTACTAATAGCCATTCTTTTCTCGGCAATTCAAAATTGCAATAGAAAAATGATCGTTGGTTTGTTTTCATTCTAATTTGTTTTGGTTAGTTATAAGTGTATATTTTACATTTGTAAATTTAATTAAAAAAAAACTATAAAAACAAATTAATATGGTAAAAAAAATATCGAAAAAAAACACATATTGCAAATTAAGTGTAAAAACAACATTTAAAAATTGTATTTTTTTTAAAAAACCATAACGTTTTTACAATTTATTTATATAAAAGGTAGTGTTTTCATTAAAAAAGCGATTATTTAATCAAAAAATCAGAAGTGAATAATTATTATTAAAATCAGGATTTATTTGCGTTTTTAACTATAAATCAGGGTAGTATTGTGTAATAAAAGCTTATTACAGCATCCTTTTTTAACAAATCGCAGGTATTTTGGAATGGTAAAACGGTAATAAAGTGCTTCATTAATTGAATTAACTTAAAAAAAAGATAGTGGCCTTCTTTTATTAATGATAAGAACGATATCCAAAATTAAAACAACTACTATCTCAATTTCCGAACATAATTTAGCTGTGATTTACCCTTTATAATTTACGAAGTGTAAAAACCACATTAATAAATTATGAAACGGATGAGGAAGTTTATATATTTACCCTAAAAAAGGAGTATGCTTAATAGTTATAGTTCTGCTGACAAAGTATTATTAGCAGTAGATTGTATCATTTTTGGTTTTGATGATGAAGGTTTAAAAATACTTTTAATTAAAAGGGATTTTGAACCAGAAAAAGGGAAGTGGTCTTTAATAGGAGGCTTTCTTAAAAAAGAAGAAGTATTAGATGCTGCTGCACTAAGAATCCTTAATAGTTATACGGGACTTCAAGATATTTATATGGAGCAGTTGCATGCTTATAGTGATATTGATCGTGACCCTGTCGAGAGAACTATTTCAGTAGCTTATTATGCTTTAATTAATATTGAAAATCATAATGCAGAGTTGATTCAAAATTATCATGCACAATGGTTTAGTGTTTCGAATGCTCCAAAATTAATTTTTGACCATGATTCGATGCTACGACATGCTATAAGAAGATTGCGTTATAGAACTTCGATTAAACCAATAGGATTTGAACTTTTGCCTGAAAAATTCACGATGCGTCAATTGTTAGAATTGTATGAAGCAATTTTAAGCAAAGAGCTGGATAAAAGGAATTTTATCAGTAAAATAAATTCATTGGATATTTTGATAAAATTAGAGGAGAAAGATATGATGTCTTCTAGAAAAGGGTCGTATCTGTATACTTTTGACAAAGAAAAATACGATGCGAAATTATTGAATGATTTTGTACTGAATCTTTAATAATTTAGTAGTTCGTTACTTAAAATAAAAAAGGAAGTCTCTTTATTGAGGCTTCCTTTTTTTTGGATAGTTAAATCGTGAGATATAGAATTTATCGCATCGCCTTTGACGTACTACAATTTCAAGAGATTTGATTATTCGGTATCAATTAAGAACTATTTAGTGAAATAAAATGGCTAAAATAAGTTAGCTCTGTTTTTTGTTTTAACTATTTCCTTTTTGATAATCGGCTAAAAATGTAGCCAAACCACTATCTGTAAGTGGGTGTTTTAGCAAGCCTTCAATAGCACTCAATGGTCCAGTTATTACATCGGCACCAATTTTAGCACAATTTAAAATATGCATGACGTGACGTACTGATGCGGCTAGAATTTGAGTTTCGTAACCGTAATTGTCATAAATTAATTTGATGTCTTCGATAAGTGTTAAACCATCGGTAGAGATGTCATCTAATCTTCCTATAAAAGGAGAAACATAAGTAGCACCTGCTTTGGCTGCCAATAAAGCTTGACCTGCCGAAAACACCAAAGTGCAATTGGTTTTTATTCCTTTGTTCGAAAAGTATTTTATTGCTTTGATCCCGTCTTTTATCATTGGGATTTTTACTACAATTTGTGGATGCAAGGCAGCTAATTTTTCTCCTTCGGCAACCATTCCTTCAAAGTCAGTTGAAATTACTTCGGCACTAACATCGCCATCAACTAATTCGCATATTTTTACATAATGAGCAATGATATTAGCTGCACCAGTAATTCCTTCTTTTGCCATTAATGATGGGTTAGTAGTTACACCATCTAGGATTCCTAAATCATTTGCCTCTTTAATGTCTTTTAAATTTGCTGTATCTATAAAAAATTTCATGTCTTTATTATTTAGTTTTTTGTTTGTTTATTTACTTTCTTCAATATATTTTAGGATTTCTTCGCAAGCATGTGCACTTGTAAATCCAAATTTTTCATCTAAAACTGTTGCTGGTGCCGAATATCCAAAATGGTCTAGCCCAATTACTTTTCCGCTATCTCCTATCAAACCTTCAAGATTTACGGGTAGTCCAGCAGTAAGGCCAAAAACTAATTTTCCTTTTGGAATTATACTTTCTTGGTACGATTTAGATTGCTCTTTGAATAATCCTTCAGAAATGATGGAGGCTACATTTATTTTTAGATTTTTTTCTTTTTCCAATAGAACTGCAGCAGCTAAAAGGGTTGCCACTTCCGAACCATTTGCGATTAATGTGATATCTGGATTTTGAGTTGACTTTACTAAATATCCGCCTTTTGACGCTTCTGTAGCCTCTTCGTATCTTGAAGTTCCTTGTGCAGGAATATCTTGAATGTTTTGTCTCGAAAGAATTAAACCAGTTGGAGTTTTAGTGTTTTTTAATGCCATATCCCAAGCTACTGATGTTTCTATCGCATCGGCAGGGCGTAAGGCCAATAAACTTTGATTCCCTGAATGGTTTTTAATTTTTTCCATCAAGCGAATTTGTGCTTCCTGTTCGATAGGTTGGTGCGTAGGTCCATCTTCACCAACGCGAAACGAGTCATGTGTCCAAACATATTTTACAGGTAATTCTTGAATAGCTGCTAATCGAATAGCTGGTTTCATATAATCGGAGAATACAAAAAATGTCGCTACTACAGGGATTACACCACCATGAAGCGCAATTCCGTTTGCGATGGAAGTCATTGTTAATTCAGCCACTCCAGCTTGTAAAAAGGCACCATTAAAATCATTTTTTTGTAAAATCGATGATTTTTTAAGGAATCCATCAGTTTTGTCACTGTTCGATAAATCTGCCGATGAAACAATCATATTTTCTACGTTTTCTGCTAAATAGGCAAGTACAGCAGAAGAAGCTTCTCTTGTTGCTACATTTGGTTTTTGAACAACACTGCTTAAATCTAAATCAGGAATTTCACCAGATAAAAACGATTCTAGTTTTAAAGAAAGCGCTGGATTTTCTTTTTTCCAAGAAGCGATTTGGAGTTTTTTATTAGCAGATGTTGCTGTTTTTAATTCAAGGATGTTAGCGTAATGTTTTGCGACTTCTTCATAAATAGCAAATGGATCTTCGGGATTTGCTTTTAGATTTAAAAGTGTTTTTACGTAATCTGCTTTTGTATCACCAATAGGTTTTCCATGCAATTCACATTCTCCTTCATACATCGCCCCAGTTGCTGTAACACAACCTTTTCCCATAATTGTCTTCCCAATGATCAAAGTAGGTTTTTCAACTTCTTCGTGTGCTTCACTAAGTGCTTTTCTTATTTGAGTATGATCATGACCATCAATTGTGATTACGTTCCAACCCCAAGCCTCATATTTCATGGCGGTATTTTCGGATGTTACTTCATCTGTCATTGACGAAAGTTGCACATCATTAGAATCATAAAACATGATGAAATTATTCAATCCTAAGTGTCCAGCAATTCTACCTGCCCCTTGAGAAATTTCCTCTTGAACACCACCATCAGTGATGAAACCGTATATTTTATGCTCAAAAAGCCCTTTGAATCTTGCATCAAGAAACTTGGCGGCAATAGCTGCTCCAACACCCATAGCATGACCTTGTCCTAATGGTCCCGAGGTATTTTCAATACCTCTCAAAACATCCACTTCGGGATGTCCTGGCGTTACGGAGCCCCATTGTCTAAATTGTTGAAGGTCTTCTTTTTTGTAATTTCCTAATAAATAATATTGAGAATACATTAATGCTGATAAATGTCCAGCATCCATAAAGAAACGGTCTCTGTATGGCCAATCCATTTCGGTTGGGTCAAAGTTGAGGTATTCCGTATATAAAAGATGCATAAAATCGGCACCACCCATGGCGCCTCCAGGATGTCCTGAATTGGCTTTTTCTACCATTGAAATGGAAAGCGCTCTTATGTTGTCTGTAGCTAATTGGTCAATTTTTTGGTTCATAATTATAGTTCTATTTTTTTATTGTAATTAATTAAAAATCCAAACTGTCAATTCAATTTTATAATAAAAACAAAATTTGTTGTCGTTTTTAGCGATTGAATTAAAGTAGATTAAGTGTTTTTTTTTACTAATTAGTTAAAAACAAAATCAACCAAACTTGAGAAATTGTGTATTGAAAATTGTTGAAAAATAATAAGTGTAAAAAATACATTTACAAATGTATGCAAATTTATTCTACAATAACAAATAAATTATTTTTATAACTTTTTTAAATAAGAATCTTATTTTTTTAGCCAATAAAAAATGGCAATACTATTTTTTTGATAGTATTGCCAAAGTAAGACTGTGTTATTGAAAAACGATAGAAAGGTTAAATCCCCTTTGTGTTGAGGTATTATTTAATTAGTCTTCAAGAATCGGAAAGTCTCTTTTTTTGCTTCTAATTGAAATGCATTTTCTTTTTTAGTAAAATTCATTTCAATAATTGCTGCTTTTCTGGGTGCTTCCTGAGCACCATTGAAATGCGTATGGAAAACATATTGCAACTGGTTCTCTTTGTCCAAAAATAAATCACCATGACCGGTTCCATTTTCTCCAATTAAATTTCGAGAAATAATAGGACTCGTTGCTGCCTTTTCCCAAGGTCCTAAGGGACTTTTACTGGTAGCGTATCCTACGGCATAGTCAGGATTTCTAAAATCATTTGCTGAATAAATTAAATAATACAAGCCCTCTTTTTTTATCACTGTAGGCCCTTCGGCAACTGGCCAGTTTACATTTTGGGTGTTTTCCCATAGTAGTTGTGCAGAGATACATTCTGTTAGTGTTTCTGGTTTTATACTTAAAAGGTCATCATTTATTTCGGCTACAAAAATTCGGTTTCCATTTGTAAGTCTAACATGATATAAATATTTTTTGCCATCATCATCTATAAATACAAATGGGTCTATTTGCTTTACTAGAGCTACTAGAGGTTCTTTTGTTGTATTTTTAAATGGTCCAATCGGGTTATTACTTGTTGCAACGGCAATATTTTCATTGGCAGTATAAATCATATAAAATAGATTGTTATACTTTATTATTTGTGGAGCCCAAAATCCGGTTGTTCCATATGCATCTCCTTTTTTGAGTGCAAGACCACCTTGAGCACCTACGGGTCCTTTCCAATTTTTTTGATCAGTTGAGGTATACACCTGAAAGCCTTCTCCAATAACAGTTGTGTTTCCAGTAGTTGTTCCGTATAAGTAATAGGTTCCATCGTTATAAAAAATGGTAGGATCTGCTAGAAAAATATCTTTTAATGCTACTGGGGGGGCAGGGGTTATTTTATCTTCTCCTTTTGGTTGAGAACAAGAACTTAAACTTAGTCCTAAAAATAGAATTATATAAATTTTTTTCATTTGAGTTTAATTAGAGATCATTTTATTTACGAATTGAAAAGTGGTAATACGAGATTGTGTGATATTTTTCACCCAGTTTTAAGGTTATCGATGGGAAATTTGGTTGGTTTGGTGCATCTGGAAAATGTTGTGTTTCTAAAGCGAATGCGGTTCTAAAATTATCTTTTGCACCTGATTTAAATGTGTTTTTACCTTGCATAAAATTGCCACTGTAAAACTGAATTCCAGGTTCGGTTGTATATATATCCATAGAAATCCCCGAAAGGTCTCCAGTAATTGTAGCCGCATGTTGCATTCCATCTTTAATATCTCCAGTTAGGACATAATTATGATCGTAGCCTTTTCCAAACTCTAGCTGTTCGTTTTTAGTCTCAATGCGCTCTCCAATAGTGTGTTTTTCAAGAAAATCAAAAGGGGTGTCAGCAACATTTTCTAATTTACCAGTTGGAATTAAACCAGAATCTACTGGTGTATATTGTTGTGCAAATAATTGTAATTCATGGTTCAAAATAGTACCACTACCTTCTCCATTTAAATTAAAAAAAGCATGATTGGTTAAATTAACAATGGTAGTTTTATCAGTGGTGGCTTCATATTCCATTTTTAAAGTTTTATCTGCAGTAATACTGTAGGTTACTTTTACGTGTAGATTTCCAGGAAATCCTTGTTCCATATCAGCAGCAATGTAGGTCAAAATTAAAGTATGCTCATCCGTTTTATCCGCACTCCACACTACATCTTGAAAGCCTTTTTTACCACCATGCAATGCATTTTCTCCGTTATTTAAAGGAACATTGTATTCTTTACCTTCAAGGGTAAACTTCCCTTTTGCAATTCGGTTTCCAACTCTACCTATTGTAGCTCCAAAGTAGGGTTCTGTCGATTTTTGAAACCCAATGACACTGTTCATTCCAACTACAACATCAGTTTCTTTTCTATTTTTATCTATTAACCATAATCCTACTAATCTTCCTCCGTAATTGGTGAAAGCCGCTTTTAAACCGTTATTTTCGATCCAATATAAGCTCGTCTTTTTATTGTCTATTACTGTTTCAAAATTTTTATTTTCTAAAGAATTTTTAGCCAATTGAGTAGTCGATTCTTGATTCATATCTTTTTGAGTTGAATTATTATTTTTATTTTCTTTGCATGAAACTTGAATTACAGTAAGAATTATAGCGGTGTAAATCTGAATTTTTTTCATTTTTTTTAATTTTTATATCGTTTTTAAAGAAAACTATTCGGCAGGAATATTTAGTATCGTTCCAGCACTAAGGGGTTCTCCAAACACAGGAAATCCGTTTGAGTCCCAGTTTATTTTTTGCATTCTTGGAGCTCTTTTATTTCCACAACCTTCCCCAGGATTAGAGTTGGCATGATATAAAATCCAATCTTCTTTTCCGTTTGGGGATTTGAAAAACGAATTATGTCCTGGTGCAAAAACTTGGTTTTTTACCGATTGTTGAAATAAGGGTTGCTCTGATTTTATCCAAGAAGAAGCATCCAGTAAATTGCCAATTCCTTTATAATGCAATAAGCCTAAAGCATAAAAATCAGTCCAACAACCGCTTGCTGAATACACTATAAAAACTTGGCCTCCATTTGATAAAAACTGTGGTCCTTCATTGACATTCACTTGTGGTGGATTAGACGGATCATTTAAGGCTCCGTGCTTTTCCCATTCCAGAGTTGGTGATGAAATTAGTACTCGATCTCCCTCTATTTCACAAGGATTTTTCATTTTTGCGATATAGATATTCTGTTGTCCATTAGTATCTCCTTCCCATCCTGCCCAAATCATATATAGGCTATTTTTATAGGAAAATACATTTCCGTCAATGGCCCATTTATCTGTTTTTGCAGCTATTTTTCCTTTAAATTCCCATTCCCCTTTAAAAGGATCGTCTGATTTGTTTTCTAATACATACATTCGATGGGTATTATTGTCTCCATTATCTGCGGCAAAATACACGTACCACTTTCCATTTATAATATGAAATTCGGGTGCCCAGATGTCCCCAGAATAGGCAGTATTTTTTGGTGCTATCCAAATGGTTTTGCTCTCTGCATTTTTCAAATCGGCTAGATTTTTAGTTTTCCATAAAACCAACCTGTTTTGCAACGTATGTGTATAATAATAATATCCATTGTAATACGTACTATATGGGTCTGCGCCAGAAGGTAAAATAGGATTAGTAAAGGTTTCTTTTTGCGAATAGGTTTCGGAATTGCAACCAGAAATAATTACGATTAACATCAACATTAAATATCTTTTCATTGTGACGACTGTTAGTTAGATTTGTTATTTAGAGCATCAATAACTTCTTTATTGATTGTGCTTACTTTTTCAAAATCCATTTTATCTACTTTTCTATCATAGGTCATAAACCCATTAACTTCACCTTCAACATCAGTAGTTTGGGTATATACTGCTGCAGAAAATCCTGTTTTAACTAATTTCTTTAATTCGGTTGCATACTTAATATATTCATTGGTTACTTCAGCATTATTCTTGAATTTTACATACCCCCAATTGTCATTTGCTCTCCATAAATGACCTTCGACAGGTAATCCAATTCCCCCATATTCCCCTAATACAGTTACTCTTCTAGCATCATAAAGATACAATTCGGGACCAGGATAATTGTGTAAATCTAAGATATCGCCTGTTTGAAAATGATTTCCTCCACTAGATGAATTGACTAATCTACTTGGATCGTGATTCTTGGTCCAGTCTGTAATTTCAACGGTTTTGAATTGTCCCCAAGCTTCATTAAAAGGAACCCAAACGACAATACTTGGATAGGAATACAAATGATCCATAATTTCTTTCCACTCTTTTTTATAAATTTCTTCAGATTTAGGTGTTCTTTGTAATTCATTACCTTCAAAATATTTTTTGTTTTGCCATATAGGTTGCTCATCACCACTTGGCATATCTTGCCATACTAAAATTCCTATTTCATCACAATGCGTATACCAGCGATCTGGCTCTACTTTAACATGTTTCCGAATCATATTAAAACCCAATTCTTTTGTCTTAACAATGTCATATTTTAAAGCCTCATCAGTAGGAGCGGTATATAGTCCGTCAGGCCACCAACCTTGATCTAATGGGCCGTATTGGAAATAGTCTTTATTATTCAGTTGCATTCTAAGAACACCATTTGAATCTCTTTTAGATCCAATTTTCCGCATGGCAAAATAGCTTTTTACTTCATCAACCATTTTCCTGTTGCTAATTAATTTCACATTGGTTTTGTATAAAAATGGAGATTCTGGTGACCATAGTTTTGGATTATTTAAAACAATTTCTATATTTTCTCCAGCCGAAGCTTTAACAGTTACAAGTGCTTTTGAATCCTCATAAACAGTTACTTCAATTAGATCTCCATAACTTGCTCCTGCAACTTCAGGTTTTATGTTAATCACATTCTGATCAATATTTGGCGTGGTTCTAATCGTTGTAATATTCTTTTTATTTACAGGCTCTATCCAAACGGTTTGCCAAATTCCCGTAACCGGTGTGTACCAGATTCCTTCTGGGCTCCTAACTTGTTTTCCTCTTGGTTGTGGTCCTTCATTAGAGGGGTCCCAAACTTTTACCGTTAATTGCTGCGTTTTTCCAGTTATGAAAGGTGTTATATCAAAAGAAAACGGAGTATATCCACCAGTATGGGAACCTATTTTTACGCCATTCAACCAAACTTCAGTTCTCCAGTCAACTGAACCAAAATGCAGTAAAATATTCTGGCCTTTCCAATTGGATTCTATAGTGAAGCTAGTGTTATACCAAAGCTCATTTTTAGCGCCAACATCTTTCATCACACCAGACAAACTGGATTCGACTGCAAAAGGAACAAGAATTTGACCGTCATATTTCTCAGGAGCTGCTTTTCCAACTTCTAGAATCGCATAATTCCATAATCCGTTTAGGTTTTTCCATTCCTTTCGTTCCATAATTGGGCGAGGATATTCAGGAAGTACATGATTAGGTTCTACTTTACTTGCCCATACTGTTTTAATTTTTTCTCCAGCAGGTTTCCATTGTGCGGATAGTGATAACCCTAAAAATAAAAATAGGATTACCTGTACATTTTTTTTCATCATTATATTATTTATTTGTAAGCACACATCATTTAAATTGACGTGTTATTTTTTTGTCATTAAATAAATTACCAGACTATTTTAAATAGTCCGGTAATTTTAAAAAAAAAAACTAACTAACCAACTTTGTGAATTTCTTAACCACTAAAAATTCACTAGTTTTTTTATATATGGTTCCTATTAATTAACCAACTTTAAAGTCGACCAAGAATAGGGTTTGTTATTTATATTGGTTGCAATATCTTCTGTATAATCATTTGTTCCTTTCTCTCTAAGGGCTATGTTGTAGCGTACTCTCATGTCTTTTGATGGGATTCCACCTAGTGTTGTCCAAGGAATTTTGGTTTCTATTCGATAGCCATTTGTGGTTTTAACTGTAGTCGTTAGAATTCCTTGAGAACCATCTAATTTTTTCCATTTGCTATTTTCGCCTTCATAAAGTGAAAATTGATTGGATTGTCCTAATTCGAGTTTAAAGATGGAACTTCCAGGAACGATTAATTTTTTATTTTTAGGATCTAAATACAAATCCAAACCATCACTTCCAGTTATTGCATCCGTGCTTATAATTTGGCTGTCTTTTATTTGTGCAAAAACATATAAAAACTCGGTATCATACGTAAAATTAGCTTCTAATTGTGTGGCACTTTTTTGGCCAATAAAAATTGGGCTTTCTTTCTGCCAAACTCCTTCATTGCTCAGTCCGTCAATTGTAGCAGTTTCCCTGACAGCATTAATATCGCGTAAAACATGCCCTTTTATCATCCAAATTTGTGATGAGTTGGAAAATTGGTTTGTGGTTGTTAAAGCAATTACGGTATCATCTTCCAAAACAGAAATACTATTCCACAATGCTGATTTTCCATTTGAAAGTAGAAAAGGAGTAGATTTTCTATTGAAATTTTTGGCTTCATTATTCCCAATTACCACTTTCATATCGGCATTATTAATGTCGTTTGAAGTTCTGTTTTCTGTTCCTTGATAGGACAGTAGCACTTCTCCTGTACTCAGTTGCGATAGGTAAGGAGCACCCGCATAAACAGAGTTACTCAATACCTCTTCCAAAGCATAATTTCGATTATTGCTGTTTGCATCAATGGTTTGTTTCCAGTTTTCTGTAATTGAATTTCGAATAATATAGGGCTTGAATTGATTCTCAACACCATTATCTTCAATAGAAAAAACAATTTCTGTTTGATTTTTTAATAGAATAGGAGAAGGCATTCCGTCTCTTTTCCCAGCTCTGAAACTCACAATTTCAGGTGTTGTTGACCATGTTAAACCATTATTTGAAGAGCGAATAAGAGAAATGTTTTGTTCAGTAGAAGTGCGGTACACGTTTTCATTGGAAAAAAACAATTGAATTTCTCCACTCGGAATTTGTAGTGCAGAAGGTTCCCAACAGCCGTTTTCAAAATCGGAACTGGCTTCATAAACAATTTGATTTTCTTTCCAAGTCAAACCTCCGTCATAACTTTTAATAGTGTTGATAGAAAATTTTTCGTTGCTATTTCCATTACTAATTGGTCTTGGATTATAGCAAATCAAAATAGAATTATCTTCTAACTGTAAAATATCAGGCGTGGTCATATTCACCGCAGTATTTCCAGATGCTACTTTAATAGATGCACTCCAAGTATTTCCAAAATCATTACTTGTCTTTACTAATATGGCTCCTCCAGATTCGTAAGTACAAATTAGTTTTTTATCGTTTAATTGTATTAATCTCGCGTACCCATTGTAATCCGGACTATTTTTATCCGAAACCTGAATTAAAGTGTTATAATCCCAAGCAATTCGGATGCCTTCAACAGCGGGTTTAGATGGAATGTTTTCTACTATCGGTTTTTCATCAACCACATTTGAAGAATCACTACAAGAAAGTAATGGGATGAAAATAAAGAGTAGAAATAAATGATTTATTTTATTCATTTTTTTACTTTTTTGAATTTGATTCCGTTTTACTTAAACCAAATTTTTGCACCAAATTGTTATACTCCTTGGTGGAAATGGAAATCATACAGCCATGTCTTGCTTTTTCGGGTAAACTATATTTATCCCAATCACTGTAAAAAGTATATCCTGAGGCCTGAAACCAAGGGCCATTTAAATTATCTGAAATAGATAATCCATAAGAAACTCCTGGGTATTGTTCGTAATACAGGTACCAAATTTTATCATCAGGAGATGCAATCAACATCGGTGCTTCTCTAAAATTAGGACTAATCGATTCTTGTGGTAAGGAGTAAGGGCCTAAAAGCGATTTTGATTTAGCAATTCGGATGGTTTTTCCCGTGGTCCAATATAAAGAGGGGTAAGTTTCATCTTTTAAAACAGCATAATAGGAATCTCCCACTTTTCTAATAAATACATCAATTGTTCCCATATCCCAATCAAACAATCGATTGGGTGTGCCTTCAAAAGTTTTTAAATCCTTAGATAACACATAAAGTGTTCTTTGACTTGCCCAATAAGCTTCTGGATCTTCTTTTGAGCCTAGTTTGTGTGGTGTGTGCCATGTTAGCATAAATTTTACTGAGTCTTTGTCATAATACAATTTTGGAGCACCTATTCTTTGTAATGCATTTGCATAATCAGGAGTGCTTTTTAGGTCAGGTGTATAAACAGCATGTTTTTTCCAAGTTATTAAATCATCAGAAACCCATATATTAATTTCTGGTGATTCATCGCTGGTATTTCCTGCTATATAATACTTTCCATCTGGCCCTTTACAAATATCAGGATGACCTTGATATTCTGGAAACACTCTTTTTCCATCATTCAAATTAGTCCAATGCAAGCCATCAAGACTTACTGAATAGTATAACCTCCCGTAATCTGTATGGGTCATATGAGCAAATAAGTAGGCTTCGTTCTTTGGTTTTGAACCATTTTCTACTTGTCCCGGTGGATTAGGTTGCTGCGCAAATAATGCCGTTTCTAAAAATAAAACGGCTATTAGAAAAAGTGTATTTAATATCCTTTTTTTCATGTGATTGGTATTATAACCCTATTTTAATTCATTAAAATAGGGTTAGTTTTCAGCTTATTTTATTTAGAAACAGCCTCAGAGGTTAATTTCTTTATTAGTTCAGTTTCCTTAACAATATAAGGAGAGCCATCTGTATTAAAAACCTCGTGGAACCATACTGGAGGAGCTGCAGTGTATTTTTTTGTCCAACTATCCCAAGGGAATTTTGTTTGTGTTTTTCCGTCAACTAAACCCCAGTTGATCATTGCAATTTTGTTTTCTTTTGCAATTGGTAAAAAACCTTCGAATGTACTTCCATTAGGGCGAGCCATATATTCTGTACACAACATTGGTTTTCCATAACGTTTTAATTCATTAATGCGTTTTACAAAATCGACAGGTTTATCATAGCAATGAAATGAGATTACATCCGATTGTTCTAACTGTAATTTAAAAATTGGTTTTAGATTCACCTCTGTCCAATCGCCAGCCCAGACACCTGAAGTCAATGGTTGTGACGGGTTACTTTCTCTAGCCCATTGGAATGCTTTTTCTAAAAGAGGGTATACAAAATCAACTTTATTAGCAATTTCCACTTTTTCATAAGAAGGACCTGTCATGTTATCAGGCTCATTCCACACATCCCAGCCTAATATTCTATCATCATCTTTGAAATGCGCTACCGTTTCCTTAACGTATTTTTCTAAACGCGGATATTCTTTTTCGTCTAATAATGCTTTTTTCCCTGGACTTTGTACCCATCCTGAATTATGAACAAATGGTTTTGGGTCTCTTTGTTTTCCTAATTCTGGAAAGGGATCCCAACAAGAATCAAAAAGCACAAATAAAATTTTTATATGGTGTTTGTTGGCAATTTCTAAAAAGCTATTCATTCTTTTATATAACCCTTCGGCATCTTGTTTGTGTAACAAATCATGTAAATAAACACGCATTACGTTCATTCCAATTTGTTCTGCCCAACCAAGTTCTTGATCAATTCTTTTGGGGTCAAAAGTAGCTTCTTGCCACATTTCTAATTGATTTATGGCAGTACTTGGGCAATAATTTGCCCCTACTAGCCACGGCTGTTTTGCGTACCAGAAATTGGCCTGTTCTTTTGTCCAGATCTCTCTTTTTTCAACCGTGGTTGTTACTGTATTATTCTCTTTTTCTTTACTTGATTTAGTTTTGTTACAACTAAGTAATAACATCCCTACTAGCACAAGCGCCAGATATAGTTTTGTGTTTTTCATTATAATTTATTTTATTGGGACAAATGTTTGCTAATTTTAAGGGAGTGATTCAGGAATCATTCCCTTAAAAATTATAGCTTAATATTCTGGATTTTGAATTAAATTGGGGTTGTTGTTAACCTCTACTTGAGGAATTGGCAATCTTTTATGTTTGCCAACAACGAAGTTTTTAAAATCAGGATCACGGGCTGCAATTTTATCTACAGCAGCTTGAGAATCTAAATCTCCCCAACGTTTTAAATCTTCCCAACGAACACTTTCGCCAGCCAATTCTAAAACTCGTTCCATTTTTAATTGTTCTAAGAATTTGGTTTTGTCATTTCCAATTTCAGGATGAGCAGCGGCTAAAGTGCCTATGTTTACACGAGCTCTTACCTTGTCTACATATTGGTAGGCACCAGCGGTATTTCCTGTTTCATTCAACACTTCGGCATAACGCAATAAAATATCTGCATAGCGAATTAATCGGTAGTTTACTTGACTGTAATAATCTTCATTGTCTCTATAGTAATCTCTACTCCCTTTTCTAAACCATGCCTCATCAGCTCCCCATTGCCAAGTTTTATTATAGGTTTTGTCTCCAAAATCAGCTAATAAATCAGGATAAAACAAGGTATATCTTAATCGAATATCTAAACCACCGTCTTTATTTTTTTCTTTCTTGAAAGCCTCAACTAACCAATATCTTGCTTGTCCATCAGACCATCCAATACTTCTTGGAGCAAAAAACTGAGCACGGTTACTAGAAACGGCCGCACTAGGATCTTCACCAGTTCCCCCTTTTCTTTGATCTCCAAACTGAATTTCAAAAACAGATTCATTGTTGTTTTCATTTACATCAGTAAAGTTATCTCTGTAATTAGCTACTAAACTATATTTTGCGCCAGATCCAGTTATTAAATATTCTAAAGCCGTCTTAGCTTCAGGCCATTTGCGTTGTTGCATATACACTTTTGCGAGCATTGCTTTTGCAGCACCTTTGTCAGGTCTTCCAGTTTGGCTTGACGACCATTCTGTTGGTAAATCGGCGTAAGCATCATTTAGATCTGATTCAATTTGTTTCCAAACTTCAGTGATATTTTTTTGTTCTGGACGATCATTTGGTGTTGAAGGCTCTAAAACGATTGGAATATTTTCCCAAAGTATCGCTGCATAGTAATAGTTTAGTGCTCTTAGGAACTTTGCTTCAGCTAAAATGTTCTTTTTATCCACTTCATTTTTGAATTCAATTTTGGGAACATTGGCTAGCACTTGATTGCATCTAAAAATAGCTTTGTATGTATCTCTCCAAGTAACTGAATTCCCTTCCCAGAAGTTATAATTGATATAATTAAATCGGGTCCAATCGGCTAATTCAATCCATGGGCTTTGGCTAAAACCTTCATCAGATGTTAAATCAAGACGGAAATAAATCCATCTCGCCCACATTCCATCTTTATAAAACATAGCATATGCAGAATTTATTCCTGCTTGTGCATCACTTTCTGTAGCCCAATATTGACCTGTTGTTAATGTATTTGGGTTGTTAAGTTCAAGCTCATTATCGCATGATGATAAGGAAAGGAGGTTGAGAAAAACTACAGTTATTAAAAATATTTTTTTCATTATACTATTTTTTTAAAATTAAAAACTAAACTCTACACCTAGTGAATAGGTTTTTAGATTTGGAAATGAACCTACATCTACCCCTCTTTGAAAAATATTACCATTACTGAATTCAGGATCTAATCCAAGATATTTTGTAATTGTAATCACGTTTTGTGTAGACAAAGTAAATCTAGCACTAGTAAAACCAGCTTTTTGTATTGTTTTTTCAGGTAGGTTGTAACCAATTCCAACATATTTAAGTCGGATAAAATCACCACTTTCTAAAAATCGATCACTATCCCCTCTTGAGTTCAAAGTAGTTCCTTTTACAATTCTAGGAAAATCTGTATTTGGGTTTTCAGGTGTCCAAGGTTGAATTCCAGATCTATAGTTACTATCGTCATCAAAACGGTCTACTGTACTTCGAAATCCGTTATAAACGGTTGCCCCTTGTGAGGTAATCCAGTTCATAGAAAAATCAAAGTTTTTATATGAAGCTCCTACATTTAATCCCATTTCGAATTTTGGCCATGGACTGCCTACAATGTCTTTGTCTTCATTTGTAATTTGTCCGTCATCATTTACATCTTTAAAACGAATGTCTCCAGGTTGTGCATTTGGCATTATTACGGTCCCAGTTGAGTTTACATAATTTTGAATTTCTTCTTGATTTTGGAATAACCCATCCGTTTGTAACATGTACCACATTCCTACAGCACCACCAGCTCTTGTTATTGTATTCCCTTGAATACTTTCATTTTGACCATTACCAAGAGAGACTAACTTGTTGTTTAGTTTAGTAAAGTTGATAGAAGCATTGAAGGAGAAGTCGTTTATTTTCTTATTGTAACTTAAATCCAATTCAAATCCTTTATTTTCGATAGTTGCCGCATTTGAAATTGGATTTCCACCATCATTTCCAGTTGTCATTAAAATTGGGAATCCAAACAAAACATCTTCTGTACGCGCTATAAAATAATCTGCAGTTAAGCGTAATGAGTTATTTAGCATTCCTAAATCGATTCCAACATTGGTTTGTTTTAATTTTTCCCAACGCAATTCTTCGTTTGCTAATCTAACTTGAGTGGCTGATGGATATAAAGTTTGTCCATCTCCCAATACAATGGCACCAAAAGTGTTTATAAATCCTTGGTATTCATAATTTCCAATGTTTCCACTTCCTAATTCACCATAGCTGGCTCTCATTTTTAAATCATTTATGAAATCCACTTTAAAAAAGGATTCGTTGCTCACTCTCCATCCTAATGAAACGGATGGGAAATTACCCCATTTATTAGCATCACTAAATTTTGAAGAGCCATCACGTCTGAAAACAGCATTAAATAAATAACGATCATCATAGTTGTATTCCAGTCTTCCCAAATAAGACGCTAATGCAGATTCATTTCTAAATCCACCAACTTCAGCTTGATCACCTAGATCCAAAACATCAAAATAATTTCCTGTACTTGGATTAATCAAAAGATTTCTTTTTGTACCATAAATTTGGTCGTAATTGTCTTTTTGAAAGGTTTGACCTGCTAAAAGAGTAATTTCATGTTTACCAAACTCCTTTTTGAATGTCAATGTATTTTCAAATAATTTAGTTTGTGAACGGCCTTTATTTTGGTTAATAAATGACTGCTCATAGGGTTGATTTAAAGTCCAATTTCCTAGTTTTCTAATAAAGTTGTAACTATCAAAACTGGTTTCATAACCAAAATTAAATCGGTATTTTAGGAAAGAAGCTAGTTTCAATTCCGTCCATAAGTTCCCTCTTATTCTAAAATTTTGATTTTCTGTATCTAATAAATTGGCAATAGCAATTGGGTTTGTCCCAAAAGTATTTGCAACACCTTGTTTTCCATAACCATATCCGCCTGGGTTATCTTCATCATAAACTGGAATTGTAGGGAATAATCGGTACGTATCTATGATTGGGTTGCCTGACATTTCATCTGTTTTTGAATTACTGATGGCTAAGTTCTCCCCAATACTGAAAATTCCTTTTGTACCACTTGTGTTCACTCTAAATGAAACTCGGTTGAAATCAGTTGAAACTACAGTTCCTTTATTTCCAAAATAATTTGCTGACATAAAGAATGTTGAATTGTCTCCTCCACCTGAAAAACTAGCATTGTAATCTTGAATTAAGCCTTGTTTAAAAACTTCTTTTTGCCAATCAGTGTTTACGCCAAGATTTAAGTTTTGTCTTGGAATACCTGCATTATCGTATGCTTGAAAATTAAATTTCGAAAACTCTTCAGTTCCCATTAAATCATAGGTAGGCATAGATGTAAAGCTGGTTTTTGAGGAAACTTCTATTTTTAGTGGTCCTTTTTTACCTTTTTTGGTAGTAATTATAATTACACCATTTGCTGCTCTAGAGCCATAAATTGCAGCAGCAGAGGCATCTTTTAAAACTTGGATAGTTTCAATGTCATTTGGATTAAAATCTCTATTGGCTGATGTAATTAATCCGTCAACTACATACAGCGGATTTGCATTTTGTAGGTTTTTAAGTCCTCGAATTTCAATACTGGCTTCTTGTCCGGGTCTTCCGCCACCTCTAACTTTAACTCCTGTTACTAAGCCTTGTAATCCTTCGGCCATTGTAGTAACTTGTCTTTTTTGAATTTCATCGGCTTTAACCACTGAAATAGCTCCAGTTAGATCTTTCTTTTGTTGTGAACCATAACCAATTAACACCACTTCATCTAGAGCAACTGCTCCTTCTTCTAGCGAAACGTTAATTGTTTTTTGATTATTGATTGAAACTTCTTTTGTTTTATATCCTTGATAAGAGATAACAAGAGTTTGATTTGTCTTTGCAGTAATTGAAAATTTACCTTCAAGATCTGTAACAGTACCATTTGTAGTATTTTTCACTAAGATATTTGCAAATGGAACAGCATCTCCATGAAGAGCTGAAGTTATTCTCCCAGTAATTTGAATTTGGTCTTGCGCATACGTTTGTTGAAGTAATAAACTAAAAAAAAGTAAGAGGTAGTATCTCTGCTTTAAAATTTGGTTGATTTTTGTTTTCATTGATTTTTCGTTTAAAAAGTTTTCATTGATTTTGGTTTTTTGGATAGTTCCTTTATTATTTTAATCGTCTCTTATTCGATCAAAAAAATAGTTAATATTGTTTTTTAAAATCTGTTGCTTCATTTTTCTAAATTTTAATTATTGTGTATTTTTAATTTGTTTTTTTTACACATGTAATAATTTTTAAGCTAAAAAAATATCAATATGTTTTATTTCAAAATTCAAATTAGGCCTTTTTTATTCGAAAAAAATCAATTCATTTGTGTCAATATTACTTGTAAATGATGCAGATTTCTTTTTTAATGCTAAAAAATTATGTTGTTGCAACATTTGGAATACAATTGAGACGATTTGTAGAAGTTGTCGATTAACATCAAATTTAAAAACATGAGTAAATTCTTATATTTTGTAATTCTTATTTGTTTTTTTACTAATTTTTTATATGCTCAAGACTATTATTTTAAGCACTATAAAGTAGAAGAAGGACTTTCGAATAATACCGTTTTAACTTCGTTACAAGACCAAGATGGTTTTATGTGGTTTGGTACAAAAGATGGATTAAATAGATTTGACGGCTATGGATTTAAGACCTACCGCGGGAATGGTGATCCTATTCATAGTTTGGGTAGTAACTATATTCAATCGCTGCATGAATACAAAGGAATTATTTGGATCGGAACTGATAAGGGGTTGTATAAATATGATAAAATAGCAGATCGGTTTAGTATTCTAAATGAGGCCATTAATGATAGAATTGCGACAATAGAGCATGATGAACATGGTAATATATGGTTTATTTCAGGTAACATTCTCTATAAATATTCAATACTAAAAAATGAAACTACGACATTCAATCCTAATAGTTATTTTATTGCAACATCAATAACTAGAGATGCAAAAGGGGAAATATGGGTTTCGTCTTTAAACAAGCTGTACCACTATTCAGATGAAAGTTTGTCATTTGAGAATGTTGTGTTGAATTATGATGCTGTAAGTAAAACTCCTTATAGGATAACTGTTATTTATGCTGTAGATACTAATAATATAGTAATTGGGACACAAGAACATGGTGTTCTTTCGTACAATCCTATCACTAAAAAAACAGTAGCATTGCCATTTGCCAAAAATGAATGTTTGTTTGTTCGTCAGTTCAATAAAAAAACAAATAATGAAATTTGGATAGCTAGTGAATCGGGTGTGTTTATTTATAATATCAAAACAAATAAATACACTAATCTTAAAAAAGATTTTAACGATCCCTTTAGTATTTCAGATAATGCGGCTTATTCTATAACTATTGACAAGGAATTGGGTGTTTGGATAGGAACTTATTTTGGGGGCATTAATTACCATCAAAAACAGTATACACAATTTAAAAAATATTTCCCCAAAAACAATCAAAACTCCATTAGCGGAAGTGCGGTAAGAGAAATTCATAAAGATGATAAAGGTGATTTTTGGATAGGTACTGAAGATGCTGGTTTGAATAAATTTAATACAAAAACACAGGTATTCACTTCGTTTAAACCAAATGGAAGGTCAGGTTCAGTGTCCTATTATAATATTCATGCTTTATTGCCTAGAAAGGACAATATTTGGATAGGAACTTTTGAGCATGGTTTAGATGTTTTAAATCGAAATACAGGAAAAGTAATTAAACATTATGAAGCTAGTAGCGCCAAAGGGGCGCTTAAAAGCAACTTTGTATTTAGCTTTTATGAAACAAGAAACAAGGATTTTTTAATACTGACTTCAATAGGGATTTACAAATACAATGAACTCGAAGATAATTTTGATCTCTTTAGTATATTTCCTGAAACCATGCATTATACTACTTTTATGGAGGATGTTGATGGTAATTATTGGGCTGGAACTTATAGAGAAGGATTATTGTTTTATGATTCTAAAAACAAGAAAAATGAGATCTTTAGATACAATTATAAAGACAAAAAGGGGATTAGCAACAGTTCTATAAACTGTATTTTTCAAGATAGTAACAATAATTTATGGATTGCTACAGAGAATGGATTGAATCTTTATGATAAAAAAACGAAAAGCTTTACTAAATTCGACACAACAAATGGATTTCCTAGTAATGTGTTCTATTCTATAGTAGAAGATGACTTGAAAAATCTATGGATAACAACTTCCAAGGGATTAGTGAATTTTGGTTCAGATCACACAAGTATTAAAATTTACACCACTGCAAACGGATTGTTAAGTGACCAGTTTAATTATAACTCTGCATTTAAAGATAGTAATGGAGATATGTATTTTGGTAACCTGAACGGGATGATTAGTTTTAATCCTAAAAACTTCACTAAAAATAAATATAAACCGGAAATATTTATAACCAGTTTGCAAATAAATAACAAAGAGGTTTTGACAAATGAGGAAAATTCACCTCTAAAAAAATCCATTTCATACCTAGATGAGTTAGAGTTGGAATACGATCAGTCATCATTTAATATTGAGTTTGCAGCTTTAAATTATACTGGTGCGCAACTGACTGAATATTGGTATAAGCTAGAAAACGTTAATAAAGACTGGGTGTATTTAGGAAGGAATAATAAAGTTTTTTTTACGGCTCTTGCCTCTGGTACTTATACTTTTAAAGTAAAATCATTAAATAGTTTTGGAGTTTGGAGTAAAGAAGCTACTATAACTATAAAAATACTCCCGCCGTTTTGGGCTAGTATTTATGCATATGTATTTTACTTTATAGTATTATGTTGCGGGTTATTTGCAATTATTAGATATTCAAATAATGTGACTCAAGAGAAAAACAATCGAAAAATTAAGCATCTGAATGATGAAAAAGAGAAAGAAATTTATCATGCGAAAATAGAGTTTTTCACCAATGTGGCTCATGAAATAAAAACGCCTTTAACGCTTATTAAAAGTCCTTTAGAAAAATTATTGAATTTTGATTATGAATTACCAGAGATTCCTCAGAATCTTTTAATAATGAAAAAAAATACCTCCAGATTACTCAAGCTGGTAAATGAACTTTTGGATTTTAGAAAAACAGAAATTGGAGGCTTAAAACTCACTTTTGTAGAGACAAATATTTCTGCTGTTATGAGAAACTTGCACCTGCGTTTTAGTCAGCTAATAGAGGAAAAAAACATTGATTTTGAACTCGATTTAAGTGATAAAGATATTTATGCTTTTGTTGATAAAGAAGCTTTAAAAAAAATACTCAGTAATTTGTTTAATAATGCAATTAAATACTCCAATAATAAGGTGATTGTAAGTTTAACTAGGGACGAAAAAAAATTAAAACTGTTGGTTAAAAATGATGGAAATTTGATTCCTAGTTATTTAAAAGATAAAATTTTCGAACCCTTTTTCAGAGTAGAAAATATGGGTAATAATTCAGGAACTGGCATCGGATTGTCCTTGGCACAGTCTTTAACACAACTTCATCATGGGAGCTTACAATTGGTTTTTATAGAGTCGGAATTAAATGTTTTTGAACTTATTGTTCCGCTGCATCAGGAAGAAGAATTTATGTTATATGATGAGTTTCCTAAAGACTCTGGCAATAATGAAAGTGTAATAAAAGAGTTGGAAGGAAAGAGCGAAAAAACTGCTATTCTTGTCGTAGAAGATAATGAAGATTTGTTGGATTTTATTACAAAAGAACTTATTTCTTCTTACATTGTTTTTTCTGCAAATAATGGAGAGTCAGCTCTGGAAATAATTCATAATGAAAATATTTCATTAGTTATCAGTGATATTGGTATGCCTGTGATGGATGGAATTACGTTGTGTAAAAAAATTAAAACTAATCTTGAAACAAGCCATATTCCAGTAGTATTGTTAACGGCAAAAAATTCACTTAAATCACAAATTGACGGACTTGAAGTAGGTGCTGACTCCTATATATCCAAGCCTTTTTCTATGGAATATTTAAAAGTTCAGTCTTCAAATTTAATTGAAAACAGAAAGCAAATAATGAAATATTATGCCAGCTCTCCCCTTTCGCACATCAAAAGTATTGCTCACAATAAAACGGACGAAGCTTTTTTGAAAAAACTAGATGATGAGATTATTAAAAATATTACAGATCAAAATTTAAGTGTAGAATCCCTATCGGAGATTATGAATATGAGCAGGTCAACTTTGTATCGAAAAATCAAAGATATTTCTAATTTGAGTCCAAATGAATTAATCAATATTGTCCGATTAAAAAAGGCGGCTGAATTGTTGCTTAATGGAGATTATAAAATGTATGAAATTGCTGAAATGGTAGGATATAAATCGCAAACCAGTTTTGGTAGAAATTTTCAAAAACATTTTAAAATGTCTCCATCAGATTATATTTCAATGAAAAATTAATAGGGATGTTTTGTTTCAAATCTCAAATTATTTTACAAAGAATTTCGAATAATCAATGCGCTTTTATTCTCAATTTGCTCTTTTTTTCCTTGTAGAATCATTTGTGCAAGAATTTTTCCCATAGCTTCAAAATTGGTAGAAATGGTCGTAATTCCATTTTCTACAATCTTTTTCAATGGAGTTTCGTTATATGAAATAATACCGTAATCACTGCCTAATTTTAAGTTTTGAGACTTTGACTTTTCAATTACACTTACGAGGTCTCGATCCGTTGGAATGATGTAGACTTCTCCCTTTTTTATTTCTCTATTTTTAAAGTCGGGTGTTATTTCGTAGTTGAAATTGTGGTCTTTACAAAAATTTTCAAAACCTATTTTCATTCCTAATGGTTCTCGAAACCCAGGAAATATTAAGATAATTTTTTTGTATTTATTTAATTTTGATTTTCCTTTAAGTAAGCCATTGTAGATGTCTTTAAGGTGGTTTTGATATATCGCAGGATACAATTTTAAATCAGGATTTGTTTGGTCTAATATGTAAACATCGTTAACCGGTAGGGTTTTTATAACGGATGCTGCCTCCACTAAATTGGTTGGCATTATAATATATTTAGTATAGTTTCCATTGCTTTCATTTATTAGTTTTTTAAAAACTTGGATGTTAAAATGATGAAAAAAGATGTCAACTTGGGCCTCTTTTCCTATGTTTTCCAAGAAAGAGTTGTAGATGTCTTCTTTAAAGATATTTAGCTCTTCAAATAATAAGAAAATCCTTTGTTTAGTGCTTATTTCAGTGCTTTTTATGTAGTACCCTTTTCCGAGAATAGCATAGATTATTCCTCTTTTTTTCAATTCTTCATACGCCTGTAAAACAGTGTCGCGGGACAATGAGAATTCTAAGCATACTTTGTTTATAGAAGGTAATTTTTCATCTTTTTTTAGTTTGCCATCTTCAATAGTTTTTTCTATTGATGAGATGATCTGTTTGTATTTGGGTATCCCAAGATTGTTTTTAATGGAAATTGTTTTCATGAGACTGATTTTTTTTGCAATATACAAAAACTGGTAGGTACTGGTATGTAAAAGTGAATTATTATTCTAATTTTGATTTTTGATATTGATAAAAAAAGAATAGAAATAAAACACATATCATATTTTATGACTAATTATATAATGAAATTGTTTGGTTTAACAACTACCGAGGAGGTTATTGAGTCTTTTGATTTAAGTAACAAAAACGGTATGAAATTAACCGTTATAAACTATGGAGCTACCGTAGTCTCATTAAAAATGCCATTAAAAACTGGCGAAGTCATTGATGTTGTTTTAGGGTTCGATAATTTAGAAGCGTATCTAAAATCTTTTCAATTGAAAAGTCCTCCTTATTTTGGAGCAACAGTGGGGAGATTTGCTGGAAGAATAAATAACAGTTTATTTAATTTGAATGGGAAAGCATTTTTATTAAATAAAAATAACAATAATCATTCTCTTCATGGAGGTATTGAGAACTTTAGCCAAAAAATTTGGACTGTAGAAAATTGGACTGAAGGTAAAAACCCATCGATTACATTAAGTTGTTTAAGCCCTAATGGAGAAGAAAATTATCCTGGAGAGCTTGCGGTTAAGTTGACTTATACGGTATCGGAAGAAAATGAATTAATTATAGAATACCAAGCAAGTTCAAGTGAAGACACTATTGTGAATTTAACACATCACAGTTATTTTAATCTTGATGGTCACAAATCAGACATATTAGAGCAAGAGTTAATAGTTAATTCTAAAAGAACTCTGGAAACTACAAATGAAAATATTCCAACAGGAAAATTTTTGAACATTGCCGGTTCTTCATTTGATTTTAGTAGTCCCAAAAAATGTCCATCGGAAATTGATACCACCTTTGTTTTGGATAATAAAGAGGAGTTTGCAGCTTCACTTTTCAACAAAAAGAATAGGCTAAAAATGACTGTTTATACAGATCAACCTGGAGTTCATATTTATGTTGGAGGCAATTGTTTTAATGAAGTAAAAGGCAAAGAAAATTGCGATTATCATCCTTTAAGTGGCATCTGTTTTGAAACCCAAAATTTTCCTGACGCTCCAAATCACGAACATTTTCCAAGTTCAATTTTGAGAAAAGAAGAATTATATCATCATAAAACAATTTATAAATTTCAATCTTTTTAAAATGATTAAAATTATAAACAACATACTTTTTTTATTGCTAATTGTATTGGGTTTTTCTTCTGGAGAAATTCAAGCACAGTCACAATCAAAAATAAAATTAGATACGAATTGGAAATTTCAAAAAGGTGATTTTGAAGAAGCGTATAAAGTAAATTTTAATGATTCGAAATGGGAATCTGTAACTGTTCCACATGACTGGGCAATATACGGGCCATTTGATAAAAATGTAGATAAGCAGAGTGTTGCCATTGTTCAAAACGGAGAAAATGTAGCTACCGAAAAAACTGGGCGCACAGGAGCTTTACCTCACATAGGAACGGCCTGGTATCGCAATAAATTTACATTACCTAAAGATTCAAAAGGGAAGAAAATAATTTTACTTTTTGAAGGGGCAATGAGCGAACCTCAAGTGTATTTGAACGGAAAAAAAGTAGGAGAATGGGCGTATGGTTACAGTTATTTCTATTTTGATGTTTCCCAATTTGTAGAAGAAGGAGAGAACACTTTATCAGTAAAACTAACCAATAAAGAATTTGCTTCACGTTGGTATCCTGGTGCTGGTTTATATCGAAATGTAAGTGTTATTATAAAAAATAACGAAAGTATTGACCAATGGGGACAGTTTGTAACGACACCTTTTATAAATGACGAAGTTGCTAAAGTTAATATTAAGACAAAAACTTCTGGGGAAAACACCCGTTTAGTTACCACTATTTTTGACGCCGAAGGACATAAACTAAACTCTGAGGAGTCGACGATACAATTCGGAAATGAGTTTGATCAAAATATAAAAGTTGAAAATCCAAAATTATGGAGCCCTGAAACCCCTTATTTATATAAAGCGGTTTCCCAATTGTATGTTGGTAAAGAACTGAAAGATGTGATGTCAACTCCTTTTGGAATTCGAGAAATAAAATACGAACCCAATAAAGGATTTAGTCTAAATGGGAAGGTAACTAAATTTAAAGGCGTTTGTCTGCACCACGATCTTGGTCCACTAGGAGTTGCAGTAAATAAAGCTGCTTTGCGCAGACAAATGATGATATTAAAAGATATGGGTTGCAATGCGATCCGTAGTTCACACAATATGCCCTCTTTTGAACAACTGGAATTGGCTGATGAAATGGGTTTTTTGTTTTTGGCAGAGAGTTTTGATGAATGGGCAAAACCGAAAGTAGAGAATGGTTATCATCGTTTTTTTGAGGATTATGCCGAAAAAGACATCGTGAATTTGGTGCGTGCAACAAGAAATCATCCTTCTATTGTAATGTGGAGTGCTGGAAACGAAGTGCCTGATCAATGGGGAGAAGCAGGTGTAAAAAGAGCCAAATGGTTGCAAGAAATATTTCATAGAGAAGACCCAACACGCCCAGTAACTGTGGGTATGGATCAAGTAAAAGCGACTATGGAATCTGGTTTTGGAGCAGTGTTGGATGTTCCAGGTTTAAACTATCGTGTGCATTTATACGATGAAGCCTTTGCGAAATTTCCACAAGGTTTTATTTTAGGTTCAGAAACTGCTTCAACTGTAAGTTCTAGAGGGATTTATAAATTTCCTGTGGTTCAAGAAAAAATGAAGCAATATCCTGACTTTCAGTCTTCATCTTATGATTTAGAAGCGTGTAGCTGGTCTAATGTACCCGATGAAGATTTTGTTCTTCAAGATGATAAACCTTGGGTTATTGGTGAATTTGTTTGGACTGGTTTTGATTATTTGGGTGAACCTACACCTTATGATGAAAGCTGGCCGTCTCGAAGTTCTTATTTTGGAATTAACGATTTAGCGGGTTTACCTAAGGATCGCTATTATTTATACAGAAGCCGTTGGAATACGAAGGAATCAACTCTTCATATTTTGCCGCATTGGAACTGGGAAGGTCGTGAAGGAGAAATTACTCCTGTTTTTGTCTATACGAACTACAACAGCGCTGAACTTTTTATAAATGGCATAAGCATGGGTGTGCAGAAAAAAAACAACAGTACCCCACAAAATCGCTACCGTTTAATGTGGATGGATGTAAAATATGAGCCAGGAACGGTAAAAGTCGTGGCTTATGACGACAATGGTAAAGCGATTGCTGAACAAGAAGTAAAAACTGCTGGCAAGCCATATCAAATAGTTTTAGACGCAGACAGAAAATCAATTACTGCTGATGGCGAAGATATATCTTTTGTCACTGTATCAGTAGTTGATAAAAATGGAATTCCGTGCCCTACGGCAACAAACCAATTAAAATTTAAAGTTAAAGGAGCGGGTACTTTCAGGGCAGCTTGTAATGGGGATGCTACTTCGCTCGAAATGTTTCATAAAGATACTATGAAACTTTTTAGTGGAAAGTTAGTAGTACTTGTAAAATCGACAACAACAGCTGGGGATGTAAAGCTCGAAGTAAATGGAGCAGGGCTTAAGAGTGGTAAATTAAATTTAGTATCTACAAAATAAATAAAAAGTCGAAGCAAGAATTGCAGTGATACCTTATAAAGAGAAGGATTTTAAAAGGGAAAAAGTGGTTCAAGCCTCGAAAACTAATACAGTTAAGAATAATAATTTCAAAATAATGAATGATATTTTAATTAAAAATACTACCAATTTTTTTCAGGAAACCTTTGGTTCAACTGCAGAAAAAATTGTGCTTTCTCCAGGAAGGATTAATATTATTGGAGAACATATTGATTATAATGATGGTTATGTTTTGCCAGCGGCAATTGATAAAATAATTTGTTTTGCTTTCGAGAAAAACAATACAAATCAATCAAGAATAGTTGCAATTGATCTTAATGATGAATTCGAAATTAACCTTGCAGATTCAGTTGAATTGACCGACAATGTTTGGACTAATTATGTGAGAGGGGTTATCAATCAATTGAAAATAAAAGGTTTTGAGTTTGAAGGTTTCAACTGTGTTTTTAGCAGTAATATTCCAGTTGGTTCTGGGTTATCATCCTCTGCAGCTTTAGAGTGTGGTTTTTTATTTGGACTAAATGAACTTTTTAATTTGGATATAAAACCAGTTGATATGGCGCTAATGGGGCAAAGCGCTGAACATTGGGTAGGAATCAATTGTGGAATTATGGATCAATTTTCTAGTGTGATGGGTTTAGAAAATAAGGTAATAAAAATTGATTGCAAAACATTGGAGTATGAATATCATAATGCTGATTTCAATGATTATTCTTTGATTTTATTTGATTCAAATGTGAAGCATTCCTTAATGACATCGGCATATAATGAAAGAAGAGAACAGTGTGAAGAAGGGATTGCAATTGTGAAAAATAATTTTCCTGAGATATCAAGTTTTAGAGATTGTACAGAGCAACATATTTTAGGATTACAAAATGTAATGAGTCCTAATGTTTTTAAAAGAAGTCTTTTCGTAGTAAAAGAAATCAATCGGGTTATCCTGGCATGTGAAGCATTAGACAAAGGAAATATTGAAACTCTTGGGAAGTTAATGTTTGAAACACATGAAGGATTGTCCTCAGATTATGAAGTAAGTTGTGCTGAACTAGACATGATTGTCAATACCCTTAAAAACGAGGAAGCAGTTGTAGGTTCTCGATTAATGGGTGGTGGTTTTGGCGGCTGCACCATTAACTTAATTAAAAAAGGACATGAAGACCGAATCAAAAAGGAGCTTTCGGCACTTTATTTTGAGACTTTTGGAATAGAATTAAAAATTTATGATGTAAAAATCGGAAACGGAACAACACTTTATAAAAACAATTAGAATGAAAAATTTTGATATCAACGAAGATCCGCACAGACGCTATAATCCATTAATCAACGAATGGGTTTTGGTTTCGCCACACCGTGCTAAACGTCCTTGGCAAGGTCAAAATGAAAAAGTTACTTCAGATTCTTTGCCAGAATATGACCCAACTTGTTACTTGTGTCCAGGAAATGTGCGCGCTAATGGAGAAGTAAATCCATCGTATGAAAATGCCTTTGTTTTTGAAAATGATTTTGCCGCTTTAAAGCAAGAAGAGATTGCTTTTGAAGAAAACAAAAACAACACTTTTTTTAAAGCACAACCGGAAAGAGGTATTTCTCGTGTGGTTTGTTTTTCACCAAAACACAATTTGACATTGCCTGAAATGGAAGTGGAAGGTATTGAAAACATTATTCATACTTGGCAAAAAGAATATACGGATTTAGGTGCTGTAGATTACATCAATCACGTTCAAATTTTTGAAAATAAAGGAAGTGTTATGGGATGCAGTAACCCGCATCCGCATGGACAAATATGGGCACAATCTTCTTTACCAACAGAAGTAGAGAAAACGCAAAATAATTTAAAAGGGTATTTAGACAAAAACGGAAGTAATTTATTGCAGGATTATTTGCAAGAAGAGCTAAAACTAAATGAGCGTATTGTAATCGAGAATGATCATTTTGTAGCATTGGTTCCTTTTTGGGCTATTTGGCCTTATGAAACAATGATTATCAGTAAACGTCATTTGACAAAAATTACTGATTTTACAACTGATGAGGTAACTGGTTTTGCATCCATTTTAAAACTATTAACAATTAAATACGACAATCTTTTTGAAACGTCATTCCCTTATTCCTCAGGAATTCATCAAGCTCCAACTGATGGTGAGGAACATCCAGAATGGCAATTTCATATGCATTTTTACCCACCATTATTACGTTCTGCAACCGTAAAAAAATTCATGGTAGGATATGAAATGATGGGAGAATCACAAAGAGATATTACCCCTGAGAAAAGTGCGGAACTTCTGAAAAACCAATCAGAAGTTCATTATAAGACGCGCCTATAGTAAAAAAATCTTTTAAAATATACACTTAAAAATTGAATTAGAGCTCAATTTAAATTTCCTTCTTTTTAAGTAGGGTTGCAAAACTTTTGTGTTTTTTTTTAAGAATGATTAAGCAAAAAAAAAAAATTATTAACCAACCAATTATTAAAAACATGAATTTATGAAAACCATGAAGAACGTAAATCAGATGTTAAGGATTAAAACTTTCTTAACTTCTAAACTCACTTTATCTCTTTTTATTTTGATTTCTTGTATTAGTTTGCAAGCTCAAAATACGATAAAGGGATCTGTTATAGATCAAAAGACATCTCAAACTATTATTGGAGCTTCTGTACTTGTCAAAGGGACTACCAATAGTACCATGACTGATGTTGATGGAAATTATGTATTAAATGTAAGTGATTCTAATGTAACCTTAGTATTCTCTTACATTGGATATGGTAAAGTGGAAGAGGCTGTTAAAGGCAGAAAAATCGTTAATGTAGTATTAAATGAAGAAAATAACACTTTAGATGAAGTTGTTATTATTGGATATGGTACTATCAAGAAAAGTGATATGACTGGAGCTGTTGGAGGCTTAAAAGCATCACAATTAGACGCTCAAAGTAACACGAATTTAGGTAGTGCAATTCAGGGAAAAATTGCTGGTGTAACAGTAGAATCAGGTGGAGGTGCTCCAGGTTCTGGAACTAAAATCCAGATTAGAGGAGCTGGATCATTAAACAATAATAATCCGTTGATTTTAGTTGATGATATTGCAGTAGCATCAATGAATAATTTGAATCCAAATGACATTGAGTCTATTCAAGTATTGAAAGATGCATCTGCTGCCGCCATTTATGGGTCTAGAGCTGCAAATGGGGTTATTTTAATTACAACAAAGAGTGGTAAAAAGGGAGATATGAAAGTATCTTTCAATTCTTCTTTTGGGTCTGCAAGCGTAGCTAAAAAGTTAGATTTGTTAAATCAAGAGGAATGGGCAAAAGTAAGTACTGCGGCCTATACCGCAGCAGGAAAACAGCCGTTGGATATTGCTCTAAACCCAGAAGTTTCGGGTGCAGGTATAAACTGGCAAAATGAAATATTCAGAACGGCTCCAACTAAAAATTACTCATTGGGACTTTCAGGAGGTTCTGATAATGTGAAGTATAGTATGTCATTAAGCTACTTTAATCAAGAAGGAGTTGTTAAAGAGACTAATTATGACCGTGTTAATTTAAGAGTTAAATCGGATTATAAAAAAGGGATCTTTAAAATTGGTGAAACAGTAATGTTGACCAAAGAAAAAAGAAAAGATTTACCAGGTGTTCCTGGACAAGGAAGAAATGTTGTAGGATCAGCAATATCAATGATTCCTGGTTTTGCCATTTATGACGAAAACGCCATCGGAGGTTATGGAGGTGCATCTGGTTCAGTAACGGATATATTTAATCCAGTTGCTGCTTTGAATCTTTTTGATGTAAAGAATGATTATTACCAAGCATTGATAAACACTTATGCTGAAGCAAGTTTTTTTGATGGTTTTAAATATAAGTTAAACGTAGGGGCAACTATTTCTGAGCATAAAGCTTATAATTATACACCTCGTTACGAAGTGGGTGGTTTCTTTAAGAATTTAAAGAATACTTTAGCTGAAGGAAGTGATATGAATCAGTATTATCAAATAGAAAATACGTTGAATTATTCTAAAACTTTTGGAAAACATTCTGTAAATTTATTAGTTGGACATACGGTTTATGAAAATAAATTTCGTTCAATTTCAGGTTCAGTTTCAGGATTACCTGATGGTATTTATGTTCTTGCTGGAGCAGAAGATCCTTCAATTGTTGGTTTAGCAAGTGAAAGTAAATTAATGTCTTTCCTTGGTCGTGCTATTTATTCATATGACAATAAATATATTTTTACTGCAACATTTAGACGTGATGGTTCTTCTCGTTTTAGCCCAGAAAACAAATGGGGGAATTTCCCATCTATTTCTGCAGCTTGGGGAATTGGAAAAGAAGATTTTTTCACCAAGTTAAACTTACCTGTATCTGAGTTAAAATTACGTGCTAGTTATGGTGTATTAGGGAATCAAGAAATTGGAGACTACCAGTATCTTGGTTTGATTTCTCCAGGAATCAGCTATGCAGTGGGCGAGCCAAATTCATTATGGATTGGTAATATTCAACAAGAATATCCTGCAATTGGTTTAAAATGGGAATCAACTGCAACTGCAAATGTAGGGGTTGATTTGTCAATGTGGAATGGTCAATTAGACTTTACTGCTGATTACTTTGAAAAAAATACGACAGATTTACTTTTGCGTGTGCCAATTCCATTGTCAGTAGGTTCTAGCAATGACCCTTATACGAATGCTGGTAAAGTGTCTAACAAAGGTTTTGAATTAGGATTGACTTATAATAAAAAAGTAGGAGAAGTTAATTTCTCTGTTTCTTCTAATATTTCTAGTGTAAAAAATCGTGTAGAAGATTTAAGTACAGGAAGTCAAATTCTAGCAGGTTCTAGTGGATCATTCCACGGAGCAGCAGTAACGTATAGTAAAGTAGGATATCCTATTTATTCTTTTTTTCTTGTTAAAACGGATGGTTTATTCAGATCTCAAGAAGAAATTGATGCTTATACTTTAAATGGAAATCCAATCCAACCAAGAGCACAAGTAGGAGATATAAAATATGTTGACTTTAATGGTGATGGGCAAATTGATGGTGCTGATAGACAGTATAGAGGAAGTGCTTTCCCAGATTTTGAATATGGTTTACGTCTTACAGCTGATTGGAAAGGAATTGACTTTACAATAGCAGCTCAAGGGACGCAAGGAAATATGATTTATAATGGTAATAATACGGATATCGCTACTGTAAGATCAAACATTAATTATTCTAGTGCAACTTTAAACTCTTATACATTTAATCCAAATTCAAATTTCCCAAGATTGGACATTGACGATTTAAATGATAATGGAGCAGACTATTCTGATCGTTTTCTTGAAAACGGTTCTTACTTTAGAATCAAAACGGTCCAAGTTGGGTATACTATCCCGAATAGCTTAAGTCAAAAATTAGCGATTGACAGATGCCGATTATATGTTGCCGGAGACAACTTGCATACTTTTACTAAGTATACAGGATATAATCCAGATGTTTCAAGTGATGGACTTGGAGGTAGAGGGATAGATTATAAATCTTATCCGTTAAGCAAGACAATTACATTTGGAATTCAACTTAACTTTTAAATCGACAAAAATGAAAAAGAAATTAATCATAGTATTTTTTATGGGTGGACTTGTAACGCTAAGTTCTTGTTCAGACAACCTTGAATTTGGGAACCCAAATAAATTAACAACAGAATCTTTCTGGCAAACACCAGCCGATCTGGAGTCTGGATTAGCTACGGTATATAATACATTAGTAGATAATAATAATGCAGGGTATTGGGAAATTCAAGCCATGCAATTAAAAGAGAATAGAACAGAAAACTTTATTGCTAGAAATGACGTTCCTGGACGTTTTGCAGTCGCTACTTATAAAAATAGTCCTAGTACGGCAGAAACTACAGGGATGTTTAAAGCAATGTACATAGGGATATTTCGTGCCAATCAGGTGATAAATTATGCTCCGCAAATCCAAAATATTGATGAAACTAAAAGAGCGCAATTAGTTGCCGAAGCTAGTTTTTTAAGAGGATTGAATTATTTTAATTTAGTAATTGAATTTGGAAGTGTGCCAATATTTACTGATTTAGTAAAAGACCCATCCGATTACTTTAAAGAAAAGTCGACTGAAGATGAAGTTTGGAACCAAATAATTGCTGATTTTCAATTAGCAGCTACTAGTCCGTTACCAGAAATATATCCTGCGGCTTTAAAAGGGAGAGTAACTAAAAATACTGCTATTGCTTATCTTGGAAAAGCGTATTTATATAGAAAAGAGTGGGCAAAAGCCGAAGAGCAATTTGCTAAATTAGTAAATAACGAAGGGACAAATGGATACGGTCTTTTGGATGATTATGCTCAATTATTTGATGGTAAGCATGAGAACAGTAAAGAATCTGTATTTGAAATTCAGTTTAGTAGAGTAGGTGGAGCAACTATTTGGGGAGGAGAACCAGCACAAAGAACTAGAGCTACAACAATGGCTCAAGAATGTGCTCCTGGTGAAGTAGGTGGATGGTTTGAGTTATTGCCTTCAAAAACATTATTGAATGCACTGACCAAAGAGAAAACGGTAGATGGAGGTTTTGATCCAAGAGCGACGGCTACTTTGGCATGGAACTACCCAGGAAGCATGTATTATAATGCTGATTTTGCAACAAAATTTGGAGCAAATGCTATTTGGATTAGAAAAAATCAAAACTGGTGGAATAACGATGAAGGAGATTGGAAATCAGAATTGAATGAATACGCTATGCGTTATGCCGATGTACTTTTAATGCTTGCTGAAGCGCAAACTATGCAAGGAAAAGTGGCAAGTGCAATCCCTTTAGTTAAAAGAATTAGAGACAGAGCGAAGCTAACTAGCATTGTAATGACAGGATGGACTCAAACTCAAATGATGGATGAAATTATGCATCAAAGAAATGTTGAATTTGCTCGTGAAGGACTTCACTGGTATGATTTAAGAAGATGGGGTACATTAGAAAAAGTGATTAAAGAAAGTTTAAGAGAAGGCTACAATAATTACTCAGCCAAATACAATTACTTTCCTATTCCAGAAAGTGAATTAAACAATAATCCTAAGATGACTCAAAATGCCAATTGGTAATAGAGTACAATAATTAGTTCTCGGGTGTTATTATTTTATAAAAAAAACGGCTACAGAAGTTTAATGGTTTAATGATGTAGCAAATTTTGATACTAAATGAAATTTGGGATGTTGTCGAAAAACGTTTTTAATCCATTTATTGGATATAGACATTGGCTTACACTGTTAAAAAACAAAATAGAGCTAAAATTAATGTCAAAATAATCACACCCAATAACTGATAAGAATAAATAGTGACAGATGGTTAATTGCAGTAGTACTGCAATTAATCATTTGTGCTATTTTTAAACAAAACAGGGTTCCTTTACTTTTATAATGCAAGCCAATTCATTGTAAATTAAAGAACTAAATGAGAAAATAGTTACCTAAAAAAATAGTGAACATGAAAAAAAGAACAATTTTAACTAGCATTTTTGCTGTTATATCTTTAATTGTCTTTGCCCAGGAAAAACCAAGTCGCAATGACTGGGAAAATCCTGAAGTATTTCAGATTAATCGTGAGCCAGCTAGAGCTGCATTTTTACCTTTTGCAGATGAAGCATCAGCAATTGCGGATGACTATACTCGTTCACCATGGTATATGAGTTTAGACGGGAAATGGAAGTTTAATTGGTCTCCTACACCGGATGAAAGACCAAAAGATTTCTTTAAACCCGATTTTAATACGACCAACTGGAAAGAGATTGGAGTGCCTTCCAACTGGGAATTAGTGGGATATGGAATTCCTATTTATACTAATATTACGTATCCATTTGTCAAAAATCCACCATTCATTGATCATGCCGATAATCCTGTTGGGTCTTACCGCCGTACTTTCGAGTTGCCAGAAAACTGGGACGGACGTCGTGTTTACCTTCATTTTGAAGCGGGAACATCTGCCATGTATATTTGGATAAATGGAGAAAAAGTGGGCTACAGCCAGAATACTAAAAGCCCAACTGAATTTGATATTACGAAGTATGTAAAAGCAGGCGTAAATCAGGTTGCCGTTGAGGTCTATCGTTGGAGCGATGGGTCTTATCTAGAAGATCAAGATTTTTGGCGCCTATCTGGAATTGACAGGGACGTTTATCTTTATAGTACAGCAAATACGCGTATTGCTGATTTCTTTGCTCGTCCTGATCTTGACGCTACTTATAAAAACGGAAGTTTATCTGTAGATATTAAACTTAAAAATACCAATTCGGTTGCCAAGAACAATCAAACTGTTGTAGCTAAATTAGTTGATGCTACAGGAAAAGAAGTTTTTGTAAAAACAATTAAAATGAATTTAGGTGCCAATGCGGTTTCATCAACCACGTTTGTACAAAATGTTAGTTCCCCTAAATTATGGAATAATGAAACACCTAACCTTTATACTTTAGTACTTACGTTAAAGGATGAAAACGGCAAATTTGTAGAAACGGTTGCCACTTCTATCGGTTTTAGAAAAGTAGAATTGAAGAACGGACAATTATTAGTTAATGGCATCCGAATCATGGTTCACGGGGTGAATATTCATGAGCATAACCCAAAAACGGGTCATTATCAAGATAAAGAAACCATGATGAAGGACATCAAGTTAATGAAACAACTAAACATTAATGCGGTGCGTTGCAGCCATTATCCAAATAATTTATTGTGGGTAAAACTGTGCAATAAATATGGTTTGTTTTTAGTTGACGAGGCGAATATTGAAACGCATGGAATGGGAGCTGAACTTCAAGGTTCATTTGATAAAACAAAGCATCCAGCGTATCTCCCAGAATGGAAAGCAGCTCATATGGATCGTATTTATAGCTTAGTGGAGCGCGATAAAAATCAACCTTCGGTTATTCTATGGTCACTAGGTAATGAATGTGGAAATGGACCTGTGTTTCACGAGGCTTACGAATGGATAAAAAATAGAGATAAAACGAGATTAGTTCAATTTGAGCAAGCTGGGGAACAAGAAAACACTGATGTTGTTTGTCCAATGTATCCAAGTATGGAATATATGAAGGAATATGCTAATCGCAAAGATGTAAAACGTCCTTTCATCATGTGCGAGTATTCACATGCAATGGGTAACAGTAACGGTAACTTTCAAGAGTATTGGGACATTATTCACAGTAGTATTAACATGCAAGGTGGATTCATCTGGGATTGGGTTGATCAAGGCTTTGAACAAACAGATGAAGCTGGTAGAAAATACTGGGCTTATGGTGGTGATATGGGAGGTCAAAACTACACTAACGACGAGAATTTTTGTCATAATGGATTGGTTTGGCCAGATCGCACGCCGCACCCTGGTGCTTTTGAAGTAAAAAAAGTGTATCAAGACATACTTTTCAAGGGGATAAATTTAGAGAAAGGAATTATCGAAGTCGAAAATGGTTTTGGTTATACTAATCTTGATAAATACCTTTTCAAATATGAAGTTTTGAAAAATGGGTTAGTTATAAAATCAGGTGTAATTAATATTAGTCTTGCTCCACAATCTAAAAAACAAGTTCAAATTGAATTGCCAAAACTAAATGCAGAAGATGGAGTTGAGTATCTTTTAAATGTTTTTGCGTATACAAAAGAAGGTACTGAATTATTACCTCAAAATTTTGAAATCGCAAGGGAGCAATTTTCTATAGGAGAAAGCAAGTATTTTGCTAAAGTTGTAAATGCTACTGCAAATGCTATAGTTAAAGATACTAAGGATGCGATTTCTTTAAGTGCAAATGGGGTTGAAGTAACCATAAATAAAAAAACGGGTTTAATGCAGAAATATACATCTGGAGAGGAAAATTATTTTAATCAAATGCCTGTTCCTAATTTCTGGCGAGCACCAACAGATAATGATTTTGGTAACTACATGCAGGTAAGTAGTAATGTATGGAGAACTGTGGGAAGATTTAGTAGTTTGAATAGCATTGAAGTCAAAGAAGTGTCTGGTAAAACAACTGTTGTAGCGCAGCTTTCGTTGAAAGATATTGCTTCGACTTATACGATTACTTACACTATGGATGCCGATGGAAGCTTAACATTACAAAATTCATTCAAAGCCGGAGATAACCCATTATCTGAAATGCCTCGTTTTGGGATGTTATTCTCACTAAAAAAAGAGTTGGATAACTTTAGTTATTATGGAAGAGGTCCTTGGGAAAATTATCAAGATAGGAATACATCTTCTTTGAAAGGAATTTACGAAAGCAAAGTTGCTGATCAATATGTTCCTTATACTCGTCCTCAAGAAAATGGATATAAAACAGATATTCGCTGGATAACGTTGACAAATAACTCTGGAAACGGAATTGAGATTCAAGGCTTGCAACCACTAGGAGTTAGTGCTTTGAATAATTATCCTGAAGATTTTGATGCAGGTTTAACCAAAAAATACCGTCATACAAATGATATTACTCCACGTAATGAAGTGGTAATTTGTGTAGATTTAGCACAACGAGGTCTTGGAGGAGACAATAGCTGGGGTGCTATACCACACGAACAATACCAATTGAGAAACAAAGAATATAGTTACGGTTTCGTTATTAAGCCAATAAAAAAATAAATAGATTAGCAGTCCTATTTTATATGTTGTAAAATAGGACTGCTATATAATCGAAACTGTTGCAAGAGGTTGCTACTTAAAATAATTATTATGAAAGAAAAATTAAAATGCTGTTTCCATTTAAAAGGTGTTTTTACATTGTTTTTTATGTTTGGCGCAATTAGTTTATGGGCCCAGAAAGTGACAATACCTATTGCTACTAATAGCAATATGATGCTGTTGCAAACAGATAATGACAACCGTTTGATGACCGTTTATTTTGGTAAACCACTTGAAAACGAAAATGAATTCGCAGCGGTTTCAGCTGGATATAATTATGATTATTCTAATCAGGGAATTTACAATTCAGCATATACACCATCTGGTACTTGGAATCTTAGTGAACCAGCAATCCAGGTCAAACATGCTGATGGAAACACTTCTTTAGAACTGAAATATGTAAGTCATAAAACGGAAAAAATTGACGCTAATAGCGCTCTTACAAGTATCGTTCTTAAAGATCCCGTTTATCCATTTGAGGTAACTTTGTTTTATAAAGTTTGGCCAAAGGAAAATGTAATCGAACAATGGACTGAAATAAAACACAATGAAAAGAAAGCGGTATTGTTACAAAAATACGCTTCGGCAAATTTATTTTTTGGAGGAAAAAACTTCTATCTCACCAGTTTTCAAGGAGAATATCTAAAAGAAATGCAACCTGCGGAGACTAAGCTTGTACAAGGAATGAGATCTCTGGACAGCAAATTGGGAACTAGAGCGATGCTTACGCAAAGTCCTAATTTTATGGTCTCGTTTGGAAAACCTGCATCAGAAAATGAAGGAACGGTATTGCTAGGACAATTAGCTTGGAGTAGTAATTTTAAATTGGAATTTGAAGTCGACTCTAATAAAAATCTTAGGCTAATTGCAGGAATCAATCCTTTTGCTTCGGAATATTTATTGGCTCCAAATGTAGTTTTTAAAACGCCTTCTTTAATTTATGTGCTTTCAAATCATGGAACAGGAGATGCTAGTAGGAATTTACACGATTGGGCAAGAAAATATAGAGTTTTAGATGGCGAAGGAGAACGACTTACCTTGTTGAACAATTGGGAAGCTACCTACTTTGATTTTGATGAAAATAAAATAAAAGACTTATTTAAAGACGCTAAAGACTTGGGTGTCGATATGTTCTTGTTAGACGACGGTTGGTTTGGAAATAAATATCCAAGAAATGGTGACAATGCTGGGCTTGGTGATTGGCAAGAAAATAAAAAGAAATTACCAAGTGGCTTAGGTTATTTGGTTAAAGAAGCCAAAAAAGAAGGGGTGAAATTCGGTATTTGGATAGAGCCTGAAATGGTAAATCCTAAAAGTGAGTTGTATGAAAAACATTTAGATTGGGTAATTCGTCAACCAGAAAGACCTGAGATTTATTATAGAAACCAACTTGTTTTAGATTTGTCAAATCCCGAAGTACAGGACTTTGTATTTGGTGTTGTAGATGATTTATTTGTAAAAAATCCCGAATTAGCCTTTATAAAATGGGATTGTAATGCGACAATTTATAACGCTTATTCGGCATATCTTAATAAAAAGGGATTGCCACAATCTAATTTGTACGTTGATTATACTAAAGGATTGTATAAAGTACTACAGCGGATTAGAGCTAAATACCCAAAAGTGCCAATGATGTTATGCTCTGGCGGAGGTGGTCGTGGCGATTATGAATTCTTGAAGTATTTTACAGAATTTTGGCCAACGGATGATACGGAACCTTTAGAAAGAATATTTGTTCAATGGGATTATTCCTATTTCTTTCCTTCGATTACAACTTGCAACCACGTAACGGATTGGGGTAAACAACCACTAAAATTTAGAGTTGATGTGGCTAGTATGGGAAAATTAGGTTTTGATATTGTAGCAAGCAAATTAAATCCCGATGATAAAACATTTTGCAAACAAGCTATTTCAAATTACAATTCATTTAAAGATGTTGTTTGGCATGGAGATATGTTTCGTTTGGTTAATCCTCATGAAAATGATATCGCAGCGTTAATGTATGTAAATCCAGAGAAAAGCAAAGCTGTCGTTTTTAATTACTTAGTGAATAATAGGTTTAGTATTACAGCAACTGAGCGACCAGTTGTATTAAACGGTTTGGATCCAAAGAAAAAATATACGGTAAAAGAAATTAACCTGTTTCCAGGAACAACATCCTCAATTGCTTCTGACAAGGTGTATAGTGGTGATTTCTTGATGAAAGCAGGGATCAATCCAAATGTGAATTTGAGAAGAACAAGTGTAGTTCTTGAAATAACAGAAGTGAAATAAAATTTAGAAAAAGCATATTATAAAATTGTAAAATATGAAAATACTAGTTACTGGCGGATTAGGATTTATTGGTTCGCATACTGTTGTTGAATTACAAAATGAAGGTTTTGAAGTTGTCATTATCGATAATCTTTCTAATGCTACTGAGGATGTTTTAAATGGTATAGTTGCTATAACAGGTAAAAAGCCCCTTTTTGAAAAGTTAGATTTAAGAGAAAAAATAGCTGTTCAAGATTTTTTTAAAAGACATTTTGATGTTGTTGGCGTAATTCATTTTGCGGCATCAAAAGCAGTAGGTGAAAGTGTGGGGAATCCTTTATTGTATTATGAAAATAACATAAGTTCGTTAATCTATTTGCTTCAGGAATTGCAACAAAAAGAAGAGTCACATTTTATCTTTAGTTCTTCCTGCACTGTCTATGGTCAAGCAGATGTAATGCCTATTAATGAAAACGCATCAGTTAAGCCCGCCATGTCTCCTTATGGGAACACCAAACAAATTGGGGAAGAAATCATCACTGATGTTACAAAAGTAAGTGGTATAACTGCTATTTTGTTGCGTTATTTTAATCCTATTGGGGCGCACCCATCAATCGAAATTGGTGAATTACCCGTTGGAGTGCCACAAAACTTAGTCCCTTTTATCACACAAACTGGAATGAGTTTGAGAAAAGAACTTTCGGTTTATGGGGATGATTACCCAACTGTTGATGGTACTTGCGTTCGGGATTATATCCACGTTGTTGACCTAGCTAAAGCACATGTTATTGCTTTGCAACGATTAGTAAACAAAAAAAATTCGGCTAAAATAGAAACGTTTAATCTGGGGACAGGAACTGGAAGCTCGGTTTTGGAGGTGATTCAAGCATTCGAAAAAGTAAGCGGTCAAAAATTGCCTTATACCATTGTTGGTAGAAGAGAAGGTGATGTTGTTTCGGCTTATGCCAATACAGATAAAGCAAATACTATTCTTGGATGGAAAACACAAGCTACACTTGAAGAAGGGATAGCAAGTGCTTGGAAATGGGAGCAGAAGATCAGGAATAAAAACTAATAATAGTGATTGTGTCATTTATAACAAGATACAATCAACATAAAAATAAATTATAAAACATTGTATTATAGTTGTTTACGGAATAATAAAATAAAATTTAACAGATTCATCTGTAATAAATGTAAAAAACACATTTATAAACTATGTAAATAAATATTTTTATTTTACTTTTGACTTTCATAATTTCATAAAATATCAATTAAATTAAAACACATATCACATTTTATAACTAATTCTGTAATGGATTTCTATAAATTATTGTAGATATGCAAAATGATTTATAAATAGGAACTATTTATAAAAAAGAAAAATAGCACAGGACAATAACCGTATGCATTTATATTAATTTCTAAAAAACAAATTACCCATGAACCAACACCTTGCTTTTGCGGATTACGCAGTATTTATTATTTATTTTATCGTGGTATCCACTTATGGATATACCGTTTATCGCAAACGCGAAAAAAACGAACACGATGCCAAAGCTTATTTCCTTGCAGAAGGAACATTGACATGGTGGGCTATTGGTGCTTCATTGATTGCTTCAAACATTTCTGCTGAACAGTTTATTGGAATGAGTGGAGAAGGTTTCTTTTTAGGAATTGCTGTTGCCGCTTATGAGTGGATTGCTGCTATTGCTTTAATTATTGTTGCCGTTTGGTTCATTCCTGTTTATTTGAAAAACAAGATTTATACCATGCCTCAGTTTTTAAAAACAAGGTATAACGAATCTACTGCTTTAATTATGGCCGTATTTTGGTTGTTCTTATACGTATTTGTAAACTTAACTTCTATTTTATATTTAGGAGCTGTTGCCATTAATGGATTGGCTGGTGGAGAATATTTGCATATAATTATGATTGGATTGGCTCTTTTTGCTTTATTAATTTCTTTGGGAGGAATGAAAGTAGTGGCTTATACAGATGTAATTCAAGTTGCTGTATTAATTATTGGAGGATTAGTTACTTCATATATTGCTTTAACAACCGTTGGACGCTATTTTGGAGTGGGTGAAAATGCTATTGAAGGTTTCAAAGTATTAATGAGAGAAGCTCCAGAGCATTTCAAAATGATTATTCCAAGACCTACCGCTACATCTACACAATTAGAGATTAATAAATACCTTACTTTTCCAGGTGTAATGTCGTATTTGGCTGGTATTTGGATTATTAATCTTAATTATTGGGGTTGTAACCAATACATTACCCAAAGAGCATTAGGTGCTGATTTACAAACTGCTCGTACGGGTATTTTGTTTGCTGGTATTTTAAAATTATTAATGCCACTTATCGTTATGTTGCCTGGTATTGCAGCTTTTGTTTTATATGAAAACGGACATTTACCTCAATTAGTAGGAGGAAAAGATGGTGCTTATTCTGCAGTGTTGACATTCTTACCAACTGGTTTAAAAGGATTGTCTGTAGCGGCATTAACGGCAGCTATTGTGGCCTCTTTAGCAGGGAAAGTAAATAGTATTTCAACTATTTATACGCTTGATGTTCATAAAAAATACATTCAAAAAGACGCTACTGATAGAGGACAAGTTAATATTGGAAGGATCGCAGTATTTGGTGCCATGCTTCTTGCTGTTATATTTACTTGGAATGATTTACTTGGAATTGGTGGTGTAGGTGGATTTACTTACATTCAAAAATATACAGGTTTTATTAGTCCTGGTGTATTTGCCATGTTCTTCCTTGGGATGTTTTGGAAAAGAACTACAGGTACTGCAGCAATTGTAGGGGTAATTGCAGGTTTCTTATTATCCGTTTTGTTTAATGAATTTGCTCCAGCATTATTTGGAAATGAGACGTTATTATATACTGCTTTTCCTAACGGTAATGGGGGATTTGAAATTCCATTTCACATTTGTATGGGATTGTCTTTTGCATTTACAATGCTTTTAATGATTGCCATAAGTTTTGCTGGACCTAAAGTGAATCCAAAAGCATTTGAATTAGATACTGAAATGTTCAAATTGAAACCGCAAACTACTGTTTTGATTGTAATAACGATATTGACTATTTTTGCTTTGTATGCTAAGTTCTGGTAGAAAGTAATTTTAAGCTCATTATAAATTAAAAAGTGTGAAGCTAACTTAACGTTGGTTTCACACTTTTTTTATTACATAGGTTACAATCCCCCAAATAATTAATTCATTTTCTTCAGTAACTTTTATGGGAGGGTAGTTTTCATTTTCAGGCATGAGATACAAACATTCTTTTTCTAACTGAATGCGTTTTACGGTAAATTCTCCATCGATAAAACAAATTGCAATTTTATGATTTTGTGGCTCTAGACTTCGATCAACAACAAGCACATCTTTATCATTAATCCCAGCATCAATCATAGAATTTCCTTTTACTTTGATATAAAAAGTAGCCAGAGGGTTTTCGCTTAATTCTTTATTGAGGTCAATATTATTTTCCATAAAATCCGCTGCAGGCGATGGAAAACCTGCTGAAACACCTTCGGTCATGAATGGAATTTTTATTTCACTTTCAAAATCGGGTTGGAAAAAAGTAAGTTTTTGTTCTTTTTTTATTGACATTTTATTTCAAGTATATCTTTAAAACTGGTAGTGAATTTGGGTGACAAATGATTCTGATTCATATTCCAAGTCAAACTAAGGTTTTGTGTGGCTAGCTTTACCTGCGTGTAGCCTATTTTTTTGTTGAGGTCGTCCATGACTTTCATAAGTGCTAAATGTTTTGGGTTTTCATCTTCAAACAATTGAAACTGTTTTTTGTTTTCATCGATAAGGCTACTAACAATTACTCCCGCTTTTTTAAATTTCAAACCCTCATTTTCTTTGTGCATTTGTTTCAGCATTGCCACAGCAGCATTAGCAATTGTTAAGCTTGAATTTGTTGCATATGGCAAGTTCATAGCCATATTAAAATAATATTTGGAGGTTTGAACAGTATGTTTGTCAACCACTAATAATACGATAATGGTATGACAACATGATTTTTGTTTTCGCAGTTTCTCGGCACAAACAGAGGCAAACGTAACCATCCGTTCTCGCAATAAATCAAAATCGGATATTTGTTTTGGAAAACTCCGAGTGGTGGAAATGCTTTTCTTTTGGTCTGGAAAGGGGTCCAAGTCCAATATTTGCTTCCCTTCTAATTCATATTTTAAACGCATTCCTATTACACCCATTTCTTTTTTTATCCAAGCTTCATGTTGTGGTTGTATGAAGTCTAATGCGGTGTTGATCTTGCGTAGTTTTGCTTTTTTGGTTGTTCGATGACCTATGCCCCAAACATCTTCAATTTTGGTCCATTTGAGTGCTTTAAAGCGTTTTTCATCCGTATCAATTACATAAACACCACCAGTTCTTTCTTGGAATTTCTTGGCTATTTTATTGGCCACTTTTGACAATGCTTTGGTCTCTGCAAAACCAATACAAACGGGGATTCCAATCCATTTTTGAACTCTTTTTTTCATTTGAATACCATAATCGTGGTAATCTAAAACGTTTAGTCCGTCAAAATTTAAGAACGCTTCATCAATGCTGTAGATTTCTACATTAGGAGTAAATTGTGCCAAAATTGACATTACTCGATTACTCAAATCGCCATATAGTGCATAATTAGAAGAAAATAATTTGACATTCTTTTCTCGTACTAAATCTTTAATTTGAAAAGCAGGAGCACCCATTGGTATTCCAACAGCTTTAGCTTCATTGCTTCGGGAAATTACGCAACCGTCATTATTTGATAATATAGCAACCGGTTTTCCGTTGAATTCTGGTTGGAAAACACGTTCGCAGGAAGCATAGAAATTATTACAGTCGACTAAGGCATACATACTACAAAATTACTCAATATGTACTTATGCTTGTAAATAACAAAAGTTAATTTTAGGGATTGTTGATAAGTAAAAATAGGTTTTTTTTCGAAAACTTTAAGAGCTAAAATTCAAAATTAAATCCTTTTTTAGTTAGTTTTTCATAAATTTTAGAGTCAAACTTATACAATTGTGCTGCTCTGTGAGAAACGTCTTGTTGTTTTTCATCCAAGGCAACCAACAGTTTCATATGAAGAATTTTTCTACGGAAATTGGATTTATCCATCTCAATACCTAGAATTTCTTCATAAAGATGCATAAGTGCCAATAAAGTAAATTTTTCGGGTAAAAGATTAAAACCTATTGGAGCTTGACGCACCCGATTACGCAATTGTTTTAAGCTATAATCTAATATTTCATTATGATCATATATTAAATCTGGAATTTCATTAATCTTATACCATTTTGCATCAGATGCTGTAAAACCTGCGGTTACATTATAATCTTCTCTTTTTATTAAAGCATAATAACCTATTGTAATTACCCGTCTTAATGGAAAACGGTCGGGATCCCCAAAAGCTTTTAATTGTTCTAGGAATATATTATCTAATCCTGTTAGTTCTCCTAACAATCGATGAGCAGCATTATCTATACTTTCTTTTTTCTTTATCCACCCACCGGGAAGCCCCCATTTTCCTTTACTAATACCTTCAGCATGTTGGACTAATAGGACTTCTAATATTCCGTTGTCAAAACCAAAAATTACACAGTCAATTGTAATGGCATTCATGGCTGATTGCTCAACAGTTTTTAAAGAGTCTTCAGTAGTTTTTTTATCAACCATGGTTTGGAAATTTGAATGAAATATATGAAAAATTAAAAAGCGAGGGTATTTAATTTATATGTTTTTTATGAGGCGAATGTTTTTGCAAATATTTAAAAAAAATCATGGAATTAGAAGTATAATTTTTTATTTTTTTTCACCTGCTGTTAGGAGCCTTCATTAGTATAAATGCGTAATAGTATGCTTGATTAATTATCAATTACAAATTTTTAAACACAATTTTTTGTTAATATGAAATAAATGCATTACACTTGTAGTCAAATTAACCATAAGTATATGGTTTTTATGACTAGAAGTTTGTAGAGATGCAAACATAAAAGTAAAAGCAACCTCTTAAAATGAAGAATATGTATTTTTTAGGAATAGATTTAGGAAGCTCTTCAATTAAACTAACAGTATTTGATCCGGAAAAAGGAACTACTGTTGGCGCAGTGACTGTTCCAGAAATGGAGATGGATATTATTGCTCCGAAATTTGGCTGGGCTGAACAAGATCCTAATTCTTGGTGGCAAAATGTTAAAAAGGGCATACAAGTTTTGGGAACAAAACAGGATGTTGACTTAAAAAAAATTGCAGGGATTGGGATAGCCTATCAAATGCATGGTTTAGTCTTAACGGATGAGAAATTAAATCCTGTTCGTTCTTCGATTATTTGGTGTGACAGTAGAGCAGCAACTATAGGGAATGAAACATACGATCGTATGGGACAAGAATATTGCCAGCAACAAATTTTAGGAAGTCCAGGAAATTTTACTGCTTCTAAATTGAAATGGGTTCAAATAAATGAGCCAGAAGTTTTTAATAAAGCGGTCTACATGATGCTTCCTGGTGATTTTATTGCTGCAAAACTTTCAGGGATTCCACAAATTAGTACTTCTGGACTATCAGAAGCTGCATTATGGAACTTTTCAAGAGGGGGTTTAGCTACTGAAGTACTCCAAGAAATGGATCTTCCTGAGGAAATGATCCCAGAAATTGTACCCAACTTTGGCTATCAAGCAACAATTCACCCAGATATCGCTTTAGAGTTAAGCCTTGACAGAAACACTAAAATAACCTATCGTGCCGGTGATCAACCCAATAATGCATTATCTCTAAATGTGTTAAAACCAGGGGAAATAGCTACTACAGCTGGAACTTCGGCCGTAATTTATACAGTAAGTGACAAAGATATCTATGACAAAGAAAATCGAATCAATACGTTTTTACATGTAAATAATACTGAAACAGATAAAAAAAATGGGGTAATGCTTTGCATTAATGGTTCTGGTATTTTGTACCAATGGTTGCGCAAAATCATGTCTGTTGACCAATCAAATTTAATCGCATATGAAACGTTGAATGCCGAAGCTGCTAAAGTAAAAGCAGGAAGTAAAGGACTTCGTTTCTATCCTTTTGGGAATGGAGTAGAGCGTATTTTTAATAATAAAAATGCCAATTCAGGAATTCAGAATCTCAATTTTAACATCCATCAATCTGGGCATCTTATCCGTTCAGCTTGCGAAGGAATCGTGTTTGCCATGAATTATGGGTTTGATGTGATGAAATCCGTGGGAGCTTCTGGCGAAGTAGTGAGAGCTGGAAATGCCAATCTATTCCTGAGTCCCGTTTTTAGAGAAATTTTCACCAATACAACACAAACTACTTTAGAACTCTATAATACTTCTGGGGCCGAAGGTGCAGCGCGAGGTGCAGCCTATGGTTATGGATTTTATGACTCACTTGATGAGGCGTTTAAAGGGTTAAAATGTATAGAACGAATTGAACCCAATCAATCGCTGACTTCACAGTATCAAGATATTTATCAAGAATGGAAAAATCATATTAAAATAGAACAATAATGAATACAACTAAACAAACTTATTTTAAAAACATTGATATCATAAAATTTGAAGGAAGAGAAAGTGTTAACCCACTTGCTTTTAAATGGTATGATGAGAGCCGAGTAGTAGCAGGAAAGACTTTAAAAGAACACCTGCGTTTTTCCATGGCATACTGGCATACGCTATGTAACAAAGGGGGAGATCCTTTTGGTGCTAATACAGAAATTCTTGCTTGGGATAAAAACGAAAATGTAATTCAAAGAGCCAAAGACAAAATGGATGCGGCTTTTGAATTCATGAGCAAATTAGGGATTCCATATTATTGTTTTCATGATTTAGATATCGTAGATGAAGCACCAACTTTATCAGAGTTTGAAAACCGAGTGCAAGAATTAGTTGCTTATGCTAAAATTAAACAAGATGAAACGGGGATTAAACTGTTGTGGGGAACTTCAAACTTGTTTAGTAATCCTCGTTATATGAATGGAGCTTCAACCAATCCTAATTTTGATGTTGTAGCTTATGCAAGTGCTCAAGCCAAAATTGCTATTGATGCTACCATTGCTTTAGGTGGTGAAAATTATGTTTTTTGGGGAGGTCGTGAAGGCTACATGAGTCTTTTAAATACCGATATGAAAAGAGAATTAGATCATATGGGACAATTCTTGACTATTTGTAGAGATTATGCACGCAAACAAGGCTTTAAAGGAACTTTTCTTATTGAACCAAAGCCTATGGAACCCATGAAACATCAGTATGATTTTGATGCGGCAACAACATTAGGGTTTTTACATAAATATGGACTTCAAGATGACTTCAAGTTGAATCTAGAAGTAAATCACGCTACCCTTGCTGGACATACTTTTGAGCATGAGTTACAAGTTGCGGTAGATGCAGGAATGTTAGGAAGCATTGATGCAAATCGGGGAGACTATCAAAACGGTTGGGACACTGATCAGTTTCCAATAAATGTTTATGAAATAACTCAAGCTATGTTAATCATCTTAGAAGGTGGTGGAATTCAAGGTGGCGGAATCAACTTTGATGCAAAAGTACGCAGAAACTCAACTGATTTAGACGATAAATTTATTGCTCACATAGCTGGAATGGATGTTTTTGCACGCGGTCTTATCTATGCGGACCATATTTTACAAAATACAAATTATAAAAATTTACGTGAACAACGTTACGGATCATTTGACAGTGGTAATGGAGCGAAGTATGAAAAAGGAGAGCTCTCTTTGGAAGCACTTAGTGAAATTGCTCGTGCAAATGGAGAACCTCAACAAATAAGTGGAAAACAAGAATTATTTGAACAAATTATTGCCAACGCATATTAGTCTATTAAAACAACCATTAACTAACTAAATTATTGTGAAAAGTAAATGGTGTAAATCAATAATATTTAGTTTTTAACATTGCTTTAATTCAGTATTTTGTGCTGAATTAAAGTTTTGTATAACAGTAATCTCAAATTGTGACTGGATAAATTGTCTCAAATATTGTTTTTTATTCTAAAAAGGTTCTTAATTCTTGACGGTATTGATAGGCACTTTTCCCAGTGAATTCTTTAAACGATTTATTAAAATGTCCTAAATTGTTAAAGCCACTTTCATCACAAACGTCAGTTATACTGATTTGTTTTTCAGCTAATAATTTGGATGCGTGCACCAATCGATAATCATTTACAAATTTAGTAAATGTTTTGTTGGTTATCTTTTTGAAATACCTACAAAAGGATGGGACAGTCATTGCAACAAGATCTGATATTTCTTCTAGGCTTATGCTTTCTTGAAAATGGTCTTTCACAAAATTATATACCACATTCATGCGGTCATTGTCCTGCATTTGCATTTCCATCGAAAATCCTTCGGCATTCAATATGACGCTTTCTTTTGATAACTCTAATTCATTTAAGATAGACAACATGCTTAGTAATCTTTCTAATTGATTTTGTTCATCAAGTGCTTCTATTCGTTCTCCAATTATTTTTTTCGTTTTTCCAACAAACGAGATTCCTTGTTTGGCTTGGCTGAATAAGTTTTTAATATTTGTCATTTCTGAAATTTCAAAAAAACTGTTTCCAAGAAAGTCAGGTTTCATTTGTATTACCGTTTCTTTTTTATTCCCTGTTTCTTCATCTGTAAAACCACAATGAGGTAAATTACTACCTATAAGAATTAGATCACCATCATTATAATACGAGACATGACTGCCTACTTGTCTTTTACCGGAGCCTCCATTTATATAAACTAATTCTATTTCAGGGTGATAATGCCAGTGATTTGTATGTACGTTGTTGTTTTGTTCATGTTTCGCTATAGAAAATGAACTTCCAAAAGAGGGGACTATGATTTCTAAGTTGGGGTGTATAGGTCTCATATTCTTTTTTATTGATTTAGTATGCAAATTTAGTAAACATTGCGGAATTGTTAGCTTTTTTAACCTTTATCGATTTCGTAAAAGGTAAAATAGCGTAGAATCGTGAAAATCCTGCATTATATTCAATGAAATGGTTGCCGTAGATTTGTAATAGTTAAAAGGATTATAAATCTAAAAACTTAAATTATGAAAAAGATTTTAAAATTTAGTTTGGTAGTAGCAGCTGTATTGACTGCTATGAATGTAAGTGCATCAGAAAAAGATTTTTCGTTAGATGTAAAAAAAGGAGAAGGTAAGACGGTAACTTTTGCTCTTAATGAGTCAAATAAAGTAGAATTGTCAATTTATGATTTAGACAATAAATTGATTCACACTGAAAATGTTAACTCTAAAGGAAGTATTAACAGAACGTATGATTTAAAAGCTTTGCCAGAAGGAACATATTTTCTTGTAGCAGAATCAGATACGAAAATCGCGAAATATGAGATTTCTGTGATTGGGAAAACTGCAGTTCTTGCTTCAAGTCCAGTTTCGGAGGTGTACAAGCCAGTGTTTACAAACAAAAATGGTTTAGTTTCTCTAAGCATTTTTAATTTGTACAAAAACCCAGTGAGCATTAAAATTTATAATCAAGCTGACGAGGAAGTGTATACATCTCCAGTTTTAGTAGATCAAAATGTTGAAAAGGTTTTTGATATCAAAAACTTACCGTTTGAAAAATATACATTCGTTATGACGTATGGTGATAAAGTTTTCATCGAGACAGTTTCGGCAAAAAAATAATTAACAACAGAATTTATGAAAACAGCTCTATTTTATAGAGCTGTTTTTTTTATATTATATTTCCGATAATTTTGTCCATTACCCAATTGGTGTGAGTTGCAGTTTTTCCATCAGAAGGATGTGTGCCGTTATGGAGTAAGCTGTCTTTCATTTGTTGAACATGGTACAGTTGAATGTTTTCGGGATGTTCAATATGAAGTTTCGTTTCACCTTGTTCATTTGTTAGAAGTAAAGGATCGTTTTCGAATATAGAAAAGGCAATTTTACCTTTACTCCCATAAATTTCAACGGTATCATCCCTTGTAAAACAACCAAAATTCCAACTTCCCGATCCAGTAATGCCTGATTCATGTACCCAACTTGCTGCTACGGCATCTTTGGCTGAATATAATCCCTGTTGGTTTATACTTATTCCAGATGCTTCTTTTATATTTCCTAGAAGGAAAGTAAATAGGTCCAGTCCATGACTGGCCAAATCGTCAAAATAACCAGCTGTTGCGATTTTGGCATCTGTTCTCCAGTTGTAATTTCCTGATAAATCTTGATCAGTTGTAGGTTTGCTTAAATGCCATCTTATATGTCTTATTTCGCCTATGGTTTTATTGTCTATCCATTTTTTTACTTGCAGAAAACGAGGTAATGTTCGTCTGTAATAAGCAACAAATAAAGGGATGTTTTTTTCTTTGAAGGCTTCATAGATTGCTAAGCTATCTTGGTAATTTGGCGAAAGCGGTTTTTCAATGCAACAACTTTTTCCTGCAATGGCTACTTTTAGTCCATAATATTTATGGGTATCAGGTGGCGTAGCTATGTAAACAGCATCTATTTCAGGGTCATTTATTAAGTCATCAGCATTAGTGTAATATTTGCTTATCCCATGTCTTTTAGCATAATCAGCCGCTTTTTCAGCGTCTCTTCTCATTACGGCTACTATTTCAAATCCGTCTGTTTTTTGATAAGCAGGACCACTTTTTATTTCGGTAACATTACCACATCCTAGTATTCCCCATCGGATTGTTGTTTTGCTGTTTTCCATATTTTGTAATAATTGATTTTAGACCAAGGTATGAATTAATTACATCCGTCTATTCCACAATTTTCTCCTTCGGTTGTATTCAGTACGGTTATTTTAGAATCAAATTGACCCTCATCCCATACCTTTTCTAACGTTTTTACAAAAGTTTCGACATGTTGTGCTCCAGAAACAGCGTACTTATTGTCAAAAACAAAAAACGGAACGCCTTGAACCCCTATTTTTTGAGCCATTTCAATATCCTCCTTTACCGCTTTTGCGTAAGCATCAGAGTGTAAGACAGTATCAATTTCTTTAGTATCTAATCCTGCTTGTTGTCCTAATTGAGTTAGCGTTTCTAAATCATTTACATTTTTACCATCGGTTAAATAGGCTTTAAACAAAAGCTCCTCTAGTTCATTCGATAATTGGTGTTTCTTTGCTAAATGCAATAAACGGTGTGCATTAAATGAATTGGCCATAATTGCTTTTTCAAAATGAAAGTCCAGTCCAGAATTTTTTGCATTCTGGGTCATGCTGTCCATCATTTCTTGTGCCCATTCTTTATCTTTTCTATATTTTTCGGCTAAATGTTCGGCCATATTATCGTCAGCTGAAGCAACAAAAGAGGCATCTAATTGAAAGCTTTTCCATTCGATTTCTACTGATTCTTTATGATTAAATTGTGCCAACGCGCCTTCAATTCTTCTTTTTCCTATATAACAATATGGGCACATAATATCCGACCAGATTTGTACTTTTAATTTATTTTCCATTGTGTTTTAAGTATTGTAGTAAGTTCTTAATTTGTATATACAAATGTAGTGATTTCCTCTTGATCAATAATTCGTTTTAGTTTTTTATTGGGAAATTAGGATGATAAGAAAAAGGTTTTTGTTTAATAAAAAACCCATCAAACGGATATTGATGGGTTAAACGGGGTTATTTTCGAATTAAATAAAATCAATACTAAAAATGACAACTGTATAATCTAAACTAAGTACTGTTTCTGTTTTATACTTTAAAATAAGAGATTTTAATCGCTATCTTGAAGCATATAGTTTAGATACATATTTACCAATTACATCAAATTCAAGATTTATTTTAGTACCAACTTTGAAATTTTTAAAATTAGTATGTTCGTGCGTGTAAGGTATGATAGCAACACTGAATTGATTTTTCTTAGAGTCTACTACTGTCAAACTTACTCCATTAACGGTAATCGAACCTTTTTCAATAGTAAGGTTGTTTAGAGTCTCGTCGTACTCAAATGTGTAAGACCAACTTCCATTAGTTTCTTCCGTTGAAATGCATATACCAGTTTGATCTACGTGACCTTGCACGATATGTCCGTCTAGTCGATCGCCTAATTTCATGGCTCTTTCAAGATTGATGCTATCTCCAACCTTCCAATCTCCTAGATTTGTTTTTTTTATCGTTTCGTCAATTGCCGTTACAGTATAGCTATTGTTGTTAATAGCTACTACGGTTAAACAAATACCATTATGCGCGACACTTTGATCTATTTGGAGCTCCGCTGTTATAGAGGAGTCCACCGTTACGTGAATATTGTCTTTTTCTTTTTTTATTTCTTGGATAGTACCAAGGGTTTCTATGATTCCTGTAAACATTTCTTATTTTATTTTACTAAATTTGCACTTCAAAATTAGCAATAAATAACGTGAGGTCATGATGAAAAAAGCAGAAAATATAATTGTTGGAATTTCAATAGGAGATTTAAACGGTATTGGAAGCGAAGTTGTTCTAAAAACATTCGAGGATACACGTATGTTAGAACTGTGTACGCCAGTTATTTTTGCCAATGTGAAAATAATGTCTTTTATTAAAAAGAATTTAAATGCAACGGTTTCACTTCATGGAATCGATAAACTAGATCAAATTCTTCCAGGGAAAATCAATGTTTTTAATCTTTGGAAAGAAGGTGTGGATTTAAATTTAGGAGTTAATGATGATAAAGTGGGGGAGTATGCTGTAAAGTCATTTGTAGCAGCTACTCAAGCTTTAAAGGATGGAATTGTAGATGTTTTAGTTACAGCCCCAATAAATAAATATAACATTCAATCGGAAGAATTTAAATTCCCTGGACATACTGATTATTTAAACCAAGAATTAGAAGGGAACGCCCTAATGTTGATGGTTCAGGATAATTTGAGAGTTGGTTTATTGACGGATCATATTCCGTTGAGTGAGGTAGCATCTCATCTTACAGAAGATTTGATAAAACAAAAAATAGAAACAGTAAGACAGTCACTTATTCAGGATTTTAGTATAAATAAGCCAAAAATTGCAGTTTTAGGATTAAATCCACATTGTGGAGACGGAGGAGTAATAGGAAACGAAGAAAATGCTATTTTGACTCCAACTTTGAAAAAAATATTTGAAAAAGGAACGATGGTATTTGGACCTTTTGCAGCTGATGGTTTTTTTGGAAGTGGGCAGTATGAGAAATATGATGCTGTAATAGCTACATATCATGACCAAGGCTTAATTCCTTTTAAAACATTGTCATTTGGAAAAGGAGTGAATTATACGGCTGGTTTAAATAAAGTAAGAACATCTCCTGATCATGGCACTGCCTATGATATTGCTGGGAAAGGGGTGGCAGATTATAACTCATTTAAAGAAGCGGTTTATCTTGCTTTAGATATTTATCGCTCTAGAATTCAATACGAAGAAATCAGTCAAAAACCACTGAAGATTAAAGAAAAACAGTAGTAAATAAAAAAAGATAAATAAGATTATTAGTTTTGTAATAATTTTATATCTTTGCACTCCCGAAGTTTGGGGTAAAATTATGTTGAAATGAAGAATACAAAAGAATTTTTAATTCCTTTTGTGGGATTAAAGCTAGGGAAACATCATTTTGAATATCAATTAAGTAATGCGTTCTTTGAAATCTTTGATTATGACGAATTTCAAAATTCAGACATCAAAGTAAATGTAGTTTTAGAGAAAAAAAGCACAATGCTTGAATTGGCTTTTAAGCACAAAGGGACGGTAAATGTACCTTGTGATCTTACAAGTGAAGATTTTGATTTGCCTATTAAAGGTAAAATGAAGTTGATTGTCCGTTTTGGAGAGGAGTATAATAATGACAATGAAGAATTGCTTATACTGCCATTTGGGGAATTTGAAATAGATGTTGCGCAGTATATATATGAAATGATTGTGCTGTCTGTTCCTCTAAGGCGAGTCCATCCAGGAGTCAAAGATGGAAGTTTAAAAACGGAAGCTCTTGATAAACTGAAGGAACTTACATTAAAAGAATCAAAAGAAGAAGAAAAGAATAAAGAAGAGAATATTGACCCGCGTTGGGACAAATTAAAGCAACTATTAACGGATAAATAATATAGTAAAATGGCACATCCTAAGAGAAAAATCTCCAAAACAAGAAGAGATAAAAGAAGAACACATTATAAAGCTACTGTAGCTCAAATCGCTACTTGTCCTATCACAGGAGAAGCGCATTTATACCACAGAGCCTACTGGCATGAAGGGAAAATGTACTACAGAGGGCAAGTTGTTATAGATAAGTCTGTAGCTGTTGCTTAATGCATTTTTTACAAATGATATTTGAACTCTCACATAGTGAGAGTTTTTTTGTTGTTTATAATTTTAATTAAATAAGAAGTTCTAAGACAATGGGTTTAGAATTTTTTTTGTAATTTTCAACTCTTTTAAACGTTTTTTCAAATGGCAACATTTGATGTAAAATATTCGAATACAATGAATACAATTACAGCCGCAATTACCGCTGTTGGAGCTTATGTTCCAGAATTTGTGCTTTCAAACAAGGTTCTAGAAACTATGGTTGACACAAATGATGAGTGGATTACCTCTCGTACAGGAATTAAAGAAAGAAGAATTCTTAAAGATAAGGATAAAGGGACTTCTTTTTTAGCCATCAAAGCTGCTCAAGACTTATTGGCTAAAGCAAAAATCGACCCTTTGGAAATTGATATGGTGATAATGGCAACTGCTACAGCAGATATGCCAGTTGCTTCAACTGGAGTTTATGTAGCCACACAAATAGGTGCAACAAATGCTTTCGCCTACGATTTGCAAGCTGCCTGTTCCAGTTTTTTATATGGAATGTCTACAGCAGCAGCTTATATTCAATCAGGTAGGTATAAAAAAGTACTTCTTATAGGTGCCGATAAAATGTCATCAATAGTAGATTACACGGACCGCTCCACATGTATTATTTTTGGAGATGGTGCTGGTGCTGTCTTATTTGAACCTAATTATGAAGGTCTAGGCTTGAAAGATGAATACTTAAGAAGCGACGGAATTGGTCGTGATTTCTTGAAAATTGATGCTGGTGGATCACTTCACCCTACCTCTTTGGATACCATAAAAGAAAACAGACATAATATTGTTCAAGACGGTAAAACTGTTTTTAAATATGCGGTTACTAATATGGCTGATGCAAGTGAGACAATTCTTAAGAGAAACAATTTAACGAATGAGGATGTAGATTGGTTAGTGCCACATCAGGCAAATAAGCGTATAATTGATGCTACTGCAAGTAGAATGAATTTAGAAGATTCTAAAGTTTTAATGAATATAGAGAAGTATGGTAATACTACTTCGGCAACTTTACCTTTAGTGCTTAACGATTTTGAACATTTGTTTAAAAAAGGAGATACTATTATTTTGGCTGCTTTTGGAGGGGGATTCACTTGGGGATCTATTTATTTAAAATGGGCATACGACAAACAATAAATTTAAACTAAAAACAAATAATTATGGATTTAAAAGAAATTCAGAACCTAATCAAATTTGTAGCAAATTCAGGAGTTGCAGAAGTTAAATTAGAAATGGATGATGTTAAAATCACCATTCGTACAACTTTAGAAGGTAATGTTACAGAGACCACGTATGTACAACAAATGCCTGCTCAAAACACACTACAACAAGCTTTAGCTCCACAGCCAGTTGCTCCAGTTGCAGCGGTTCCAGTACCAGTAGCTGAGGATTCTAAATATGTTACTATAAAATCGCCAATTATTGGTACTTTTTATAGAAAACCATCTCCAGATAAACCAATGTTTGTTGAAGTTGGTACTACTATCGGTAAAGGGGACGTGCTTTGTGTTATTGAAGCAATGAAATTATTTAATGAAATTGAGTCTGAAATTTCTGGTAAAATTGTAAAAATATTAGTTGATGATATGTCACCAGTAGAATTTGACCAACCTTTATTCTTAGTTGATCCATCTTAATTAATTTTAAATTATATATTTCGAGCGAACAAATTTGTTGTTTTGAAATAATTTAAAATTTAAAATTCATAATTTAAAATTTAAAACAAGATGTTTAAAAAAATATTAATTGCAAATAGGGGAGAAATTGCACTTCGTGTAATTAGAACTTGCAAAGAAATGGGCATTAAAACTGTTGCTGTTTATTCTACTGCTGATGCAGAGAGTTTACACGTAAGGTTTGCTGACGAAGCGGTTTGTATTGGACCTCCTCCAAGCAACTTGTCCTATTTGAAAATGTCAAATATTATTGCCGCTGCAGAAATTACAAATGCAGATGCAATACATCCAGGATACGGATTCTTATCTGAAAATTCTAAATTTTCTAAAATCTGTCAAGAGCACGGAATCAAATTCATTGGTGCTGCTCCTGAAATGATTGATAGAATGGGTGATAAAGCTTCTGCTAAATCAACTATGATTGAAGCTGGTGTGCCATGTGTACCTGGTTCAGTTGGAATTTTGGAATCATTCGAACAAACTCAAGAAATTGCAAAATCTTTTGGTTACCCAGTAATGCTTAAAGCAACTGCTGGAGGTGGTGGTAAAGGAATGCGTGCAGTTTGGAAAGAAGAAGACTTATTAAAAGCTTGGGAAGGTGCTCGTCAAGAGTCGGCTGCCGCTTTTGGAAATGACGGAATGTATCTTGAAAAATTAATTGAAGAGCCTCGTCATATTGAAATCCAAGTAATTGGTGATTCTTATGGAAAAGCATGTCATCTTTCTGAAAGAGACTGTTCTGTACAAAGACGTCATCAAAAATTAACTGAAGAAACTCCTTCTCCATTCATGACAGACGAATTGCGTTTGAAAATGGGTGAAGCAGCAGTAAAAGCAGCAGAGTATATTAAATACGAAGGTGCAGGAACGGTAGAATTTTTAGTGGACAAACACCGTAATTTCTATTTCATGGAAATGAATACACGTATTCAGGTGGAACACCCAATTACGGAACAAGTTATTGATTATGATTTAATTCGAGAGCAAATTTTAGTTGCTGCTGGTGTGCCTATTTCTGGTAAAAATTATTTGCCACAATTGCACGCTATTGAATGTCGTATTAATGCCGAAGATCCATACAATGATTTTAGACCTTCACCAGGAAAGATAACAACATTACATATGCCAGGTGGACACGGAGTTCGTTTAGATACTCACGTTTATTCAGGTTATACCATTCCACCAAATTACGATTCAATGATCGCTAAATTGATTACTACTGCCCAATCTCGTGAGGAAGCAATTAGTAAAATGAGAAGAGCATTAGATGAATTCGTTATCGAAGGAATTAAAACTACAATTCCATTTCATAGACAATTAATGGATGATCCTAGATATATTGCTGGTGATTATACTACTGCGTTCATGGATACTTTTAAAATGATTAGTCCTGAATAAAAGGAAAAAGATCAAATAAAAAAAGCATCACTTTTCAGTGATGCTTTTTTATATTAAAATCCCGAAATTTTATTTCGGGATTTTTTTTATGCTCCTAATTTACTTGAAATGGCAGCAGGAACTCCAGCTTTGTTTACCATAAAAGAGGTTGTTTTGTATTTTACGAAATCCTTAGTTACGTATAAATAACCTTTGTAGTCATTTGTAGCTCCCCAAGAATTTTTAACAATATAATATTCTTTACCCAATTGATCCTTAGCAATTCCAACAATATGCATCGCATGATCATCTGTAGTTTGATAATTATCAAATGCTTTTTGACGCATTTCTTCAGTAATTTCTGGTTCTTCTTTTGGACCATTAAACATATTTTCCTTTTCTTCTTTGGTCATGTCATCATAGTTCTTTGTTGGAACATAAGCAACACCATTTTTCCAACTAAAACTTTTTTCGCTTACATCTGTTGCCCAAGCTACAGTGAATCCATTTTTTAATGCGTTATCAATGATGGCAGTCATGTCATTCATTTTTACATTGTAAACCAAATCAAATGACCAGTTATCTGGAACCATCATCATTGTTTTTTTATAATAAGGCTCAGTAGAATAAGAAGCAAATTCAACATATTCATCAGGATTAATCCCTATTAATTCTTTTGCAAATGTTTGGGGAGTGTAATTTTTTCCTTTATAAGCAAAGGTTTTTGGTACTTCACCTAAATAAGAATCAATAACTGCTGCATATGCTTTTTCCCAGTTTGGGGTCAATTCTCCGTTTGGATTTTTTACCACTGCGGCTAATAATGCTTCGGTAATTCCTGACATTTCAGCAAATTTGTTTTTTGTAGTACCGTAATTTAGTCCACTATAAACTTCTTGTGGCACTGCTCCGTATTTTTTGTACATATTAATTACATCGTGTAATTCTCCACCGTCACCTAGGGTAACAGCTCCATGCATACGTACATAATTCTTGCCTTTTTCCACATAAGCATTACGAGCCGAAAATACTTGTGATATTTCGACAGGTTGTTTGCCTAATCGGATCATTTCTGATTCTAAGTAAGAATTGGTAGAATAACTCCAGCAAGTTCCTGATGAACCTTGGTTTTTTATGGAAGTATTTGCAAGATTAATTACGTCAGTAAATTTAAAACTTTCAACACTTTTTTCACTGGCATTAACTTTTAGAGAATTTACTAGCCCATCTTGTGCAGAAGCGACACTCATACCTAATACTAGTGTAGAGGCTATAAACAGATTTTTTACTTGAAATGTATACATTGTTTAATTTTTTGATAGTTACTATTGGTGTGTATTTATAACAATTGTTACAGTATATGCTTGTTTTTTAACATTAATTTACAAAGTTTCTTTTAACCATTTAAAAAACTCTTTTTGCCATACTTGAGCGTTTTGAGGTTTTAGAACCCAATGGTTTTCTTCTGGGAAATAGATAAATCTACTTTTTATTCCGCGTAATTGTGCCGCTTGAAATGCTTCTTGACCTTGTCCTATTGGTACACGGAAATCTTTACCTCCTTGAAAAATTAATATTGGAGTATTCCATTTTTCTACTAAACTGGCAGGATTGAAAGTAGTATATGTTTTTTGGGCAACAGCATTGTCTTTTTCCCAATAAGGACCACCAAAATCCCAATTATTAAAGAAAACCTCTTCAGTAGTTCCAAACATACTTTGAGTATTGAATACGCCATCGTGTGCGATAAAAGTTTTGAAACGATTGTTGTGTATCCCAGCCAAATAAAAGGCCGAATACCCACCGTAACTTGCACCTATACATCCTAAACGACTTTTGTCAACATAACTTTCTTTGGCTACATCATCAATTGCCGATAGGTAATCGTCCATCACTTGTCCACCCCAATCTTTACTAATTTGTTCATTCCATTCTACTCCATGTCCTGGCATTCCGCGACGATTTGGCGCTACAACGATATAACCATTTGCGGCCATTAATTGAAAATTCCAACGGAACGAATAAAATTGAGTCAACGCACTTTGAGGTCCTCCTTGGCAATACAAAAGAGTTGGGTATTTTTTTGAAGCATCAAAATTAGGAGGCAAAATTACCCAAACTAACATTTTTTTACCATCAGTTGTGGTTACATACCTTCTTTCTGTTTTGCTTAGCGCCAAAGAATTATAAGTAGCTGTGTTTACATTTGACAATTGTTTCCATGTTTTCTTTTTTTGATCATAAGAAAATAATTCCGAAGCATGATTCATATCCGCTCTTGTAACAATAACATTGTTTCCAGAGAACCCTACGATTTCGTTTACATCAAAATCACCATTTGTAACTTGGTCTACATGCACGGCGATTTTTGTAAAACCAGGGAAGTTTACTTCAAATAGTTGTTTCGTTCCATCAACGGCAGCAATAAAATAGATTTTTGTTCCATCAGCGCTCCAAGTAAAACTATCTACAGTTCCATCCCAGTTTGCTGTTAAATTCATTTTCATTCCTTTAAAATCAACAATAATGTCATTTTTATCGGCTTCATAACCATCTCGTTTCATTTGTAACCAAGTTAAATTTCCTGAAGGAGAGAATTTTGGAGATACATCATAACCAAGATTATCTTCGGTTCTATTTACCGTTTTTCCAGTTTCTATATTGTATTCAAAAATATTGGTATTGGTCGAAATGGCATATTGTGTGCCTACTTTTTTCTTAGAAACATATAAAATGTGTTTGCTGTCTGGAGACCAAATGTAATCTTCGTCTCCACCAAAAGGTTTTTGCGGACTATCAAATGCTTCTGAACTTAGAATATCTACACCAACAGCTCCTTCGCTAGTTTCTTTATAAAAAACATGATTGAATTTACCTTCATTCCAGGTGTCCCAATGACGATAGTCTAGACCATCATAAATTTGAACATCTGAATTTTCAAGCTCGGGATAAAAATCTTTCCCAAGTACATTGTTGATTTTTACCTCTTCATTGTAGACAATGTATTTCCCATCTGGCGAAATGTTTTTGTCTTTTACCAAAGTTTTATAATCAACTACTTCAGTTGATTTTCCGCCATTAACAGGAACAGTATAGAATTTAGAATCCGATTTATTTTCCTCAACAGAAGGGATAGTTACTTTATAAACTACATTTTTTGCATCGGTAGATATTCCTATAGGAGTTACTCTTCCTAATTTCCAGAGTTTTTCTGGGGTCATTACATTTTGACCAATTGCGCTTAAACTCATCATAGTTAGGGTTGTAAGGAGTATTTTTTTCATATAAAATTAAATTATTTTGGGTTCCTAAAAGTACAATTTTATTCTAAAATGAGAATCAGGATTATGTTAACTCTTTCAAAATGTTATTTTGTTTAAAACAGCGATAAGCATGTGTTTAATTCACTAAAAATATTATTTTTATAGAAAAATTAGAACATGCAACTAAGTTATTGGGAATTAAAAAATTGGTTTACAAATGTAGATTATACTGTTGTAGGAAGCGGAATTGTAGGTTTACACGCTGCGTTGCGCTTGCGCGAAAGGTTCCCTGATAGTAAAATTTTAGTTCTTGAAAAAGGAATGTTGCCGCATGGAGCCAGTACTAAGAATGCTGGTTTTGCTTGTTTTGGGAGCATTTCTGAAATTATAGATGATTTAAAATCCCATTCGGAAGAAGAGGTAGTAGGTCTTATTGAAAAACGGTGGCAAGGGTTGCAATTGTTAAGGAAACGATTAGGAGATACCGCGATTGATTTTAAACCATTTGGGGGATATGAAGTTTTTTTAAATTCTGATGATAGTTGTTATACGGAATGTATTAATAAATTGCCTTTTATAAATGAAATCCTAAAACCATTATTTAAAGCCGACGTTTTTGCCAAGCAAGTAGACCGTTTTAGTTTTAACGGCACAAAAGATTATTTAGTTTACAACCCTTTTGAAGGTCAGATTGATACAGGTAATATGATGCAGGCATTATTGAAAAATGCGTATTCTGAAAATATATTGATTTTGAACCAACAAACAGTCACTTCTTTTTTGGATAAAGGAAATGAAGTTGAGATCAACCTTGGTAATTTTAGTTTTATTACCAAAAAAGTTTTGTTTGCTACCAATGGATTTTCAAATCAATTGACTAATGGTGCTGTAAAGCCAGCGAGAGCCCAAGTTTTAATAACGGAACCAATAAAAGATTTAGATATAAAAGGGACATTTCATTTAGACAGAGGGTATTACTATTTTCGAAATATTGGAGATCGTATATTATTAGGTGGTGGAAGAAATCTTGATTTTGAGGCAGAAAACACAACGGAGTTTGCGCAGACAGAAATTGTACAAAATAAATTGGAACAATTATTAAAAGAAGTAATTTTGCCCAACCGAGATTTTAAAATTGAACACCGTTGGAGCGGTATTATGGGTATTGGTAACAGTAAGAAACCCATAGTTTCACAATTGTCTGAAAACGTTTATTGTGGAGTGCGATTAGGAGGAATGGGAGTAGCAATAGGAAGTTTAATAGGAACAGAATTAGCAGATTTAGTATAATGGGAATAAAAATTACACCTAAGAAAACCGCAAAAAAACCAGTAAAAAAAGAACCAGCCTCTTTTATGAATAAACTAAGAGTTATTTTATTTAAAACATTCTTATGGTTCATCGGACTGTCCGTATTTTTGGTAGTATTTTTTAAATTTGTACCAGTACCTATTACGCCACTTATGGCGATAAGAGTTATCGAGAATAAAGTGGCTGGAAAAGAAATTTATTTTAGTCATGACTGGGAGCCATTAGAGAATATTTCGGTCAATTTGCAAAAGGCAGTTATCGCCAGTGAAGACGGAACTTTTCTTATTCATAATGGATTTGATTTCGTCGCGATGCAAAAAGCGTATAAAAGTAATGAGCGAGGTCGCAGAATAAAAGGAGGAAGTACGATTTCACAACAAACAGCTAAAAATGTATTTCTTTGGCAAGGAAGAAGCTACATTCGTAAGGGACTAGAAGCTTATTTCACTGTCCTTATTGAAGTGATTTGGGGTAAGGAACGTATTATGGAAGTGTACTTAAATAGTATTGAAATGGGTGATGGAGTGTATGGAGCACAAGCGGCTGCAGAACATTGGTACCGAAAAGATGCTGCAAATCTTACACCACTTCAAGCTGCAGGAATTGCCGCAATTTTACCCAATCCAAGAAAATTCACAGCGACTAGTTCTTCTTCTTATATTAATAATAGAAAAACTAAGATTTTGCGAGTGATGCGTACTATTGGAAAAATAGAATATTAAATGTTAATTAATAAAAATGTTTTTTTCTTTTTAATTTTGTTCTCCGTTTTCAATTATGGACAAAGTAGGAAATCTGAAATTGGCATTATAACAGATAATGATCTTTATACATCCTCCAAAAATGACATGTATTATACGAATGGATTAGCAATTTTTTACCGTCATTTAATTAAAAATAGTAAGTTAGATATCTCTAAAAAAAGTGTAGAATTTACAATAGGACAATATATTTATACACCTCGGTTTATAGACTCTCCTGAAAAAGAAATAATGGACCGTCCTTATGCGGGATATCTTTTTGGAGAAATTGGAGAAAATATATTTTATAAAAACGAATCCGTATTTAAAGCAAATTTTCAAATAGGATATGTTGGACCCAATTCCTATGGTAGAGAAATGCAAAAAAGCTTTCATAGTTTAGTGGGGTATAAAGCAGTTCAGGGTTGGGGATATCAAATTCAAAATGCACTGGCCATTCAAACACATTTCTTATTTTCAAAAAAGTTATTTCCTAATTCTGAGAGTAAAAAAATAGATTTTCATTTTCAATCCGAAGCCAACTTAGGAACCATTTTCACGGGTGCATCTACTGGTTTTTTAACTAGAATAGGATTAAAAAAATTAGTCCCATTATTCGATTCTAATCTTCATGGAGGGGCCATAGGGAGTAATGAAAGCGAGTTTTATTTTTATATAGCACCTAGTATTAACTATCAGTTGTATGATGCCACTATTCAAGGCAGTCTTTTTAATAGTAACAGTACTGTAACTTTCGATTTGGTACCTTTTCGTTTTAATGGCGAAGCAGGTTTTAAATACCGCAAAAACAATCTGAATTTATTTTATGTTTTTGTCTACAGAGGAAAGGAATTAAACAGTAGAACGATTTCGGGATATTTTTATGGCTCTATTGGTGTTTCCTATTTGCTAAAGTAGAATACAAATAAAAAAGACCCAAACTTTGTTTGGGTCTTTGTGGAGAATACCGGATTCGAACCGATCACCTTCCCGATTGTCATCGGGACACTCTAGTTCTTATTTTCAATTAGACTTTCAATATATTTTCTGCTTTTCATTTTTTTAATTTTCATTTCTCTTTGGTATGCTTCGCTTCTTGAAGAATAACTCTCAAAATATTTTAGTTCCCAATCTTTAACCTGTTTAGTGTATTTGCTTTTGCCATTCAAATGATCTCGAAGTCGATCTTGGACATCTTGGCAAGAGCCGACATAAAACTTATTGATAGTTTTTGAATAAATGATATAGGTGTAAAACATAAGGATACAAATAAAAAAGACCCAAACTTTGTTTGGGTCTTTGTGGAGAATACCGGATTCGAACCGGTCACCTCTTGCCTGCCAGGCAAGCACTCTAGCCAAATGAGCTAATCCCCCAATAGTGGCGCAAATATAATATTTTAAAGTATTCAAATAGCATTTTTCAAAAAACAACTTCCAAATTTTTTAAAAAAGTATAGTTTCCTATTTATATTTTTAACTTTACATAAAAACTACTGCTATGGCACTACCTGAATCCAATGGTTCATTATCAACAAAAATAGAAAATAAGATTGCAACCGTACAATTTGGTCATCCGGCAAGCAATTCATTTCCACGTCAATTGTTGGATTCTTTGACTCAAGAATTGAATAATTTAAGTGAGAATTCAGCGGTTTCTGTAATTGTTTTAAAGAGTGTTGGTACTGGAGCATTTTGTGCTGGAGCCTCGTTTGATGAGCTTTTGGCAGTGTCGAATCAGGAAGAAGGGGTTCACTTTTTCTCGGGTTTTGCTCATTTGATAAATGCGATGCGTACTTGTTCAAAAATCATTGTGGGGCGCATTCATGGCAAAGCCGTAGGTGGCGGAGTTGGGATTGCGGCTGCTTGTGACTATGCTTTTGCCACTGCTGATGCCAGCATAAAACTCTCTGAATTAGCCATCGGGATTGGTCCTTTTGTGATAGAACCTGCAGTAAGTCGTAAAATTGGTAAAACGGCCATGACCCAAATGACTTTGGCTGCTCACGAATGGAAAACGGCCGATTGGGCGCTAGAAAAAGGGTTGTATGCCAAACTAGCACAAGACCAAGTAGAACTGGATATTGACATCGATCATTTCACATCGAAATTAGCTTCTTATAATCCTGACGCTTTATTCGAAATGAAAAAAATCATTTGGGAAGGAACCCAAGATTGGGATACTCTTTTACTAGAAAGAGCTGCAGTTACAGGTCAATTAGTCCTGTCTAATTATGCCAAAAATGCCTTGGAACAATTCAAAAAAAAGAAATAATTCTCTAAACTAGTTTTGTTTTAGGAGCTATTTCCTGCTATCCGCTATATTCCCGATATAGAAAAGCTACGGCTAAAAAAAGCCTTGTTTTTCTTATCGGGAGATGCCGCTTCTATCAGGGCTAAAAACCCGTAGAGTAGGAAACCCATTATTTCACACCTATTTCTCATGCCAATTTACTAAATTTGCATTCAAAATTATACTTCGATGAGCAATATCAGAATTACAAAACAATTTAATTTCGAAACAGGGCATGCCTTATATGGTTATGATGGTAAATGTAAAAATGTTCACGGACATAGTTATAAATTATCAGTAACCGTAATAGGAAAACCGATTGTAAACCGTAACGATGTAAAATTCGGAATGGTAATCGATTTTTCGGACTTAAAAAAAATTGTAAAAGAGGAAATTGTAGATCAGTTTGATCACGCCACTGTTTTTAATGAAACTACCCCACATATTGAGTTGGCTAACGAATTAATTAACCGCGGACACCACGTCATCTTAGTCGATTATCAGCCAACTAGTGAAAACATGGTAGTTGATTTTTCTCAAAGAATTATTGCTAGATTACCTGATGGAATTAAATTATTTTCTTTGAAATTACAAGAAACCGAATCTTCTTTTGCAGAATGGTTTGCAAGTGATAACCTATAATTCAATTTTGATATCTTAGTTTGATGAAATTACCTAATAATAAAAAAGTATATTTTGCTTCTGATCAACATTTTGGAGCGCCAACACCCGAATTGAGTTTTCCTAGAGAAAAGCGATTTGTGGCTTGGCTCGACGAAGTGAAAAAAGATGCCGAAGCTATTTTTTTAGTAGGTGATTTATTCGATTTTTGGTTCGAATATAAAACCGTAGTCCCTAAAGGTTTTGTACGTGTTTTAGGCAAACTGGCCGAAATTCGCGACAGCGGAATCCCAATCTATTTTTTCGTAGGAAACCACGATTTATGGATGGATGATTATTTTCAAAAAGAATTAAATATTCCAGTCTATCATGACAATCAAGAATATACTTTTGGGGACAAAACCTTCTTAGTAGGTCACGGTGACGGGAAAGGACCTGGTGATCTAGGTTACAAACGCATGAAAAAAGTATTTACCAATCCGTTTTCTAAATGGCTTTTTCGCTGGTTGCATCCTGATATTGGAGTAGGACTGGCGCAATACCTTTCGGTTAAAAACAAACTCATTTCTGGGGATGAAGATGTTACTTTTTTGGGTGAAGACAACGAATGGTTGATTTTGTATTCCAAAAGAAAACTAGAAACCAAACACTACAATTATCTTGTTTTTGGGCACCGCCATTTACCTATGAAAGTAACAGTAGGTAAAAATTCAGAATATGTGAATCTAGGCGACTGGATTACCTATTTTACTTATGGTGTATTTGATGGAGAAACTTTTGAGTTAAAAAAGTACGAGAATTAATTCATTCCCTCCCCGTTCAAATATTCATCCATATTTATTTTAAATAAAGTACCTTCTACTAGGTCTTTGACTGCGATTAATTCTTGCATAGAAACAGCCAAATCAATTTGAGAACAAGGTGTTTTTAGTAAAAATTTGTGACAATTATTTTTCAAGCTACAATCATCACAACAGTTATTTAAAAGATAACTTTCGTCAATACAACATTGAAACTGTTTCAGTTCGTGTCGACTGAAATAAAACCCCGTTTCTCTAAAAATCAATTGCACTTTATCAGTTAATATTTCGTTCTCTTTTCTCCAAAAAAAAGAAGTCCCTGAATCGTTATAATAAATCTGTTTCATTTCTTGCATAATTCATTCATTTGAAACAAATATAATAATTATTTAGATTAATTCTAAATAAAAAAGATTAAAAAAGTCACAAAAAAGTCGGTAACAAATCCTGAGATTAATTACCGACTTTTTAAGTTATATTAAAATGAGTTTAAGACTCCTCCTTTTCATGTTCGTCAATGTCTTTTTGTAAATCTAGTTTTCTGAATGAAGGAGAGAATATTCCCGTTCCAAGAACAATAATTAAAGTCATACTTCCACCAAAAACTACTGAAGTTACTGTTCCCATCAGTTTGGCTGTTAATCCACTTTCAAAAGCCCCCAACTCATTAGAAGAACCTACAAAAATAGAATTCACTGCCGAAACTCGGCCGCGCATGTGATCGGGAGTTTTTAATTGTAAAATGGTTTGTCGTATCACTACCGAAATTCCATCTACAGCACCGCTCAAAAATAATGCAAATACGGATAGAGCAAAAATGGTAGAAAGTCCAAAAGTAATGATGCAAAGTCCAAAGGCAAAAATCGCTGCCAGTAGCTTCAATCCTGCATTTTTATTCATGGGAACATAAGCAGAAATTATTAATGTCAAAAAAGAACCTACAGCTGGTGCTGCTCTCAGCACACCAAAACCTTCGGGACCCACTTTTAATATATCTTGAGCAAAAATAGGCAAAAGTGCAACCGCTCCACCAAATAGAACCGCCACCATATCCAGTGATAATGCGCCCAAAACGGTTTTATTATTGAAAACAAATTTCACACCTTCTTTCAAACTTTCCATAATAGGTTCCCCAATTTTTGGGTTCAAAATTGGCTTGGCACCAATTTGAGTTAAAGCAATCAGTGCAAAAACAGAACAAGCAAAAACAGAACACATCGACCAGTGCACGCCAATCAAAGTAATAGAAAAACCAGCTACAGCTGGTCCTAAAACAGACCCAATTTGCCAAACGGAACTGCTCCAAGTAGCAGCATTAGGATACACTTTTTTAGGAACCAATAAGGATAAAAGGGAGAATATCGTTGGGCCAAGAAAGGAACGTACAATTCCGCCCAAGAAGACCATAAAATAAATACCATACAAAATAGCTCTTGTTGAATAGTCACTTACAATGGTGGGCCAGGTCAATAAAAACAAACCAAAACTAATTACTGAAAAACCAAAAATACATTTAACGAGAAGGCCTTTTTTCTCATTTTGATCCACAATATGTCCTGCAAATAAAGCCATAGCAACCGCAGGTATGATTTCCATTAAGCCTATAATTCCTAGTGAAAGTGGGTCTTTCGTTAAACTATAAACCTGCCATTCGATAACAATAAATTGCATGGACCAGGCAAAAACCATAGCAAATCGCAATAATAAAAAAGTGTTGAATTCCTTATAACGTAAGGCTGCGTAGGGGTCGTGTGTTTTTTTCATTTGGGTAATCTCAATTATTTAATATCTCTTAATCGCAACTGTAAACTTACTTTACCATTCCATTCGTTTTCATCAATGCAGTAAACGGCTTGAAATGGTTTTTGATGTGTTGTTAAATCCATTTTATTTCCTAGTCCAAAACCAATGGCTGGAATTCCTTCGGAATTGTTTTGTTTGATAAACAATTTTATATGTTCGTCTTCTTGTCCCATTGGTTTTCCGTAACCCGTATCTTTTATGTTTTTAGTGAGGAAAATGGGAGTCATATTTTGTGGTCCAAAAGGCTCAAATTGTTTCAAAATCCGAGTTAGTTTTGGGCTAATGTCAGTAAAATTAATTTCGGCATCGATCTCGATTTCGGGTGTTCGCATATCCGGATGAATCGTTTCTTGTACTTGCTGCTCAAATGCTTGTTTAAAAACAGCATAGTTTTCTGCGGCTAATGTCATTCCTGCGGCATACATATGTCCACCAAATTGTTCCAAATGTTCCGAGCAAGCTTCGAGCGCATTGTACACATCAAACCCTTTTACAGAACGGGCCGAAGCTGCATATTTATCACCACTTTTTGTAAATACTAAGGTGGGACGATAATAGGTTTCTATCAGTCTTGAAGCGACAATCCCAATTACACCTTTGTGCCAATCTTCTTGAAAGACTACAGAGGTAAATCGCTCTTTTTCCTGATTTTCTTCTATTTGCGAAAGCGCTTCTTTGGTAATTTGTTTGTCTAAATCCTTACGGTCGGAATTGTATTGTTCAATTTCGGAAGCAAATTGTTGTGCTTGTTCAAAATTGAATTCGGTTAATAATTCCACAGCATGATTTCCGTGTTTAATTCTGCCAGCTGCATTGATTCGAGGCGCTATGATAAACACGACATCGGTGATGTCAAGGGTTTGTTTCTTTATTTGGTGAATTAAAGCCTTAATTCCAGGCCTTGGATTTTCATTAATAACTTGTAAACCAAAATAAGCTAACACTCGATTTTCACCGGTCATAGGTACAATATCGGCGGCGATTGCAGTTGCTACTAAATCTAAATACGGAATAAAATCATCAATGGTTTGCCCTCTATTGCTTCCTAAAGCTTGTATTAATTTGAAACCCACACCACATCCACACAATTCATCGTATGGATACGAACAATCAGATCTTTTTGGGTCAAGGACAGCGACTGCTTCGGGTAAAGAGTCTCCCGGTCTGTGGTGATCACAAATGATGAAATCAATATTTCTTTCTTTTGCGTAAGCGACATGATCAATGGACTTAATACCACAATCCAAAGCGATAATTAATGAAATCCCATTGTCATCGGCATAGTCAATTCCTTTAAAGGAAACGCCATATCCTTCCAAATAACGATCTGGAATATAAGTGGCAATATTAGGGTAATAGGATTTAAGGTAAGAAGAAACTAGGGAAACTGCGGTGGTTCCATCGACATCATAATCACCAAAAACAAGAATATTTTCTTGATTTGCAATGGCACGTTCGATTCTTTCCACAGCTTTATCCATGTCTTTCATTAAGAAGGGATCATGCAAATGGTCTAGCGAAGGGCGAAAAAAAGCTTTGGCATCTTCAAAAGTTTCAATACCGCGTTGCACCAGTAAAGTGGCCACAAAATCTTCTACACCCAAGGTTGTGGCTAAATGCCTAATCTTATCCTCAGTAGGTTTTTGTTTTATAGTCCAACGCATCGTCTTTTATTTAAAGTTTCTTGTGAAAAGCGAAATGTTCGTTTGATTTATTTCAATTCCAATGCTTCCCCTTCGAACTGAATTCCGTCCCAGCCGTTAATCATAAAGTTGCGAATGTTTTGATGATCCGTTCCTTCAGGATTTTTCAAAACATCTTCAAAATAATAGGCTCCAAAACACGATAAGGTTTCTTCAGGAGTTAAGTTTTGTAATTTGGCGAAAGCAAACAATTTACAAGAACCTGAGTTTTCTCCCGCTGCATTATGTTGATTTCCATTTTGAAAAGTAGTGGGAGTAAAGGTATAATTGGCTTCAATTACAGCAATAGTTTCTGGAAATGTTATTTCTTGTGGAGTATTTTTTAATTTAGAGATATAAGATGCTATCGTCATAATATGGTTTTTATTCTTGATCTTCTTCTTTTGAGAATTTATTTTTTTTAACTTCTTTAACGAATGGTTTTCCGCCAACGACAACAACAATTTCACCTCTTGGCGCTATTTTTTCAAAATGGGTTAACACTTCACGAACAGTTCCACGAACATTTTCTTCATGCATTTTGGATAATTCTCTACAAACACAAATAGGTCTATCTTCACCAAAATAAGTAATAAATTCCGTTAATGTTTTTAGTAATTTATGTGGAGAAACATATAAAATCATCGTACGCGTTTCTTCGGCTAAAGCCAAATAACGCGTTTGTTTCCCTTTTTTGTCAGGTAAGAATCCTTCGAAAACAAATTTATCATTGGGCAGACCACTGTTGACAAGGGCAGGAACAAAAGCCGTTGCGCCTGGTAAACATTCTACTTCAACTCCATTCTCAACACAAGCGCGAGTTAATAAAAAACCTGGATCAGATATGGCTGGAGTACCAGCATCCGAAATTAAGGCAATGTTTTCCCCAGCTTTCAATCGGGAGATCAAATTCTCTACGGTTTTGTGCTCATTGTGCATGTGATGACTGTACATATGGGTGCCAATCTCAAAATGCTTTAAGAGTTTGCCACTAGTACGGGTATCTTCGGCCAGAATCAAATCGACTTCTTTTAAAATCCGAATGGCTCTAAAAGTCATGTCTTCAAGATTACCTATGGGCGTGGGAACAATATATAATTTTGACATAGTTTATTAAAGAAATTTTTTCTCGATGATATCCATAAAACGCTCTTCATAATCTTCTTTCCCTTTCCAGTTGTTGTAATCAGGTTTTACCATTTCTTCAATGAAGTTTCGTGTTTCATGAAAATTGTCAAATGTGATTAATTGATTCAATACGCGGTTGTAATCTTCACTGTTATTACCAAAAAGGTGTTTTACAAATGCAATTCGGTCATTTAAATCAATATCAATGCCTTTGGATAATTTGTCATTTAGGGATACAATTTTCGGTTCGGCTTTTTCCTTTTTTTCTTCTATTATCGGTTCTGGAGCTTTTTCAACTATAGTTTCTTTGGCTTCAAAAACAATTTCTGGAGGTAATGCAGGTACATCATCTACTTTGACAAAAAGAGTGTCGTTGTAATTTCCACCTAATAAATCTTCGAAAGAAATTTGTACGGCCTCCGGTTTTTTAGGTGTTTCAATTTCGATTTCTTCTGTTTCTGAATCGTCAGTTAATTCAAAAGCAGCTTTGAATTTATGTTGTGGTTCTTCTTCTTTTTCTTCAGAAGCAACAAGAATCTCTTCTTTAGCTTCATTTTCGCTAATGACGACATCGTCTGTTGGCATTTCCTCAGTTACCGGTTGCTCTTTTATATCAGCTTCAAAATCACCTAATGTATTGTCTTCTGAAACCTCTTCTTCTACTTCTGGAGAGCTTTCCTCAGTTTTAGAATCTTCGATTGTATTTTCTTCTACTAGCACTTCGTCCAAATGTGCTACTATTGTAGGAGATGCAATTTCTTGTTCTGATTTCTCTTCTTTTATAGTTTCAGAAGTTGTTCCTTCTTGGGGAAGTTTACTTTCAGTTATTTCAATGATAGTCTCAGCTGGCAATTCGGCACTTTTGTCATAAAAGGCTTGCACTTCTTTTTCGATCTCAGCATGGCCAATTGTTGGTTTTACATCACCATAATGTTCGTCAATAAATCGTAAAACGGATAGCTTTTCGTATAGTTTTTGAGATTCCAAATACAGTTGATTGATATCAGACTTGTTCTTAAGTTGTAATATTCTATGTGCAATGCTGATTAAATCGGCTTCCAATTTTTTTTTCATAACGTTTAAATTATAGTATATATGGCGTATGTGTTTCTCATTTTATTTTTTACCAAAAGAAATTCAAGGGCTGTAGGGGCAGAAGATTTAATTTTAAATAACTGTTTACAAATCCTCGAATTGATAAAATTTTTCTACTTTTGAGACAACGTAAAAGTATAAAATCTTATGTTGGTTTATTACGGTACAAAGTAATAAAAACTATTCATTTTTTAAGTTAGAAAAATACAAAATGTTTCTCGAAAATACAGTAAATCATAAAGAACAGTTTGGTTGGATCGAAGTCATATGTGGTTCAATGTTTTCGGGTAAAACCGAAGAACTAATTCGTCGTCTCAAGAGAGCACAATTTGCCAAACAAAAAGTAGAAATCTTTAAACCAGAAATTGACACTCGCTACCATGAAGATATGGTAGTGTCGCATGACGCTAATGAAATTCGTTCTACACCAGTTCCAGCTGCTGCAAATATCGCCATTTTGGCGCAAGGGTGTGATGTGGTGGGAATTGATGAAGCGCAGTTTTTTGATGACGAAATAGTAAGGGTTTGCAATGATTTAGCAAACCAAGGTATTCGTGTTATTGTTGCCGGGTTAGATATGGATTTTAAGGGTAATCCTTTTGGACCTATGCCTGCATTAATGGCGACAGCTGAATATGTGACTAAAGTGCATGCTGTATGCACTCGAACAGGTAATCTGGCTAATTATAGTTTTAGAAAAACCGACAGTGATAAATTAGTAATGCTTGGCGAAACCGAAGAATACGAACCCTTGAGTCGTGCAGCTTATTATCAAGCCATGAAAAAAGATCAGGAGAATAAATAAAATCCTGTCCCCAGCCAGTCATTGCGAAGAATGAAGCAAGCCAAAGGAGAGGGAGACAAAACGAAATAGGATTCTGTAAAAGACAAAACCCTTTCTGAGCCATCAGAAAGGGTTTTGTCTTTTTTAATCAAAAATCGTTAATCAGCAATCTGATTTCAACAATCTTATATTTTTTTCCTCATTCTAGCCACAGGAATATCCAGCTGCTCTCTGTATTTAGCGATAGTTCTTCTTGCAATTGGGTATCCTTTTTCTTTCAGCAATTCGGCTAATTGATCATCTGGTAAAGGTTTCTTCTTGTCTTCTTCTTCAATAATATTTTGTAATATTTTTTTGATTTCAAGCGTGGAAACATCTTCCCCTTGATCGTTTTTCATGGCTTCTGAGAAGAATTCTTTAATCAGTTTTGTTCCGTAAGGTGTTTCTACATATTTACTGTTGGCTACACGGGAAACCGTTGAGATGTCAAGTCCTACCATATCCGCAATGTCTTTCAAGATCATTGGTTTTAACTTGGTTTCATCACCCTCTAGGAAATATTCTTCTTGATAGTGCATAATGGCATTCATAGTTACAAATAAGGTTTCTTGACGTTGACGAATCGCATCAATAAACCACTTAGCCGAATCCAGTTTTTGTTTGATAAACTGAACCGCATCTTTTTGTGGCCCTGATTTATCGGTAGAAACTTTATAGGTTTGCATCATTTCCTGATAATCTTTGGAAACGTGCAGGGTAGGAGCATTTCGACCGTTTAAAGTTAATTCCAGTTCGCCATCAACAATTCTAATGGCAAAATCAGGAACTACGTTCTCTGTAATTTTATTATTTCCTGTAAAAGAGCCTCCCGGTTTTGGGTTCAGTCTTTCAATTTCATGAACTGCTTTTTTGAGCTGCTCATTGGAAACATTGTATTTCTGAATTAATTTATCGTAATGTTTTTTGGTAAAAGCATCAAATTGATTTTCGATAATATCTGTTGCTAGTTCCACGTATTCCGTAGGGGTTTTGTGTTTCAACTGCAACAACAAGCATTCTTGTAAGTCGCGCGCACCTACACCAGAGGGTTCTAGTTCATGAATTACATGCAGCATCCGTTCTACCGTAGCTTCATCCGTATATAAGGCTTGGGTAAACGCCATATCATCCACAATATCAGGAATGCTTCTACGGATATAACCCATGTCATCAATACTTCCTACCAGAAATTCAGCAATATCACGTTCTTCATCATCGAGAATAAACGTATTCAATTGATTAATTAAATCTTGGTGAAAACTAATAGGTGCTGCTAATGGTGATTCACGATCGTCATCGTCATCACTGTAGTTATTTGCCTGTGTTTTATAATCGGGGCTGTCGTCGCTATTTAAATATTCGTCGATATTGATGTCTTCGGCGTCATTCCTGTCAGATTCCGCCTCATCATAATCATCGTAGTCTTCGTTTTCAAATTCATCCTTTTCATAATCGTCTTCCTCTTTACCTGCTTCTAAAGCTGGATTTTCATTCATCTCTTCCAGTAAACGTTGTTCAAAGGCTTGCGTAGGCAATTGAATTAACTTCATCAACTGAATTTGTTGAGGAGATAATTTCTGCGATAATTTTAAATTTAAGAATTGCTTTAGCATTTGTTTGTTTAATCGGTTAACTGTTTATTTGTTTAATCGATTAACCGATTAAACTTTTTTTCTAAAATTCAGCATTCATTGGCGTTCTTGGAAAAGGAATTACGTCACGTATGTTTGTCATTCCTGTTACAAACAGCACTAATCTTTCAAAACCAAGACCAAAACCAGAGTGAACTGCTGATCCAAATCGTCTAGTATCAAGATACCACCACAATTCTTCTTCGTCAATTCCTAAGGCTTTCATTTTTTCGACTAAAACATCAAAACGCTCTTCTCTTTGAGATCCTCCTACAATTTCTCCAATTCCTGGGAAAAGAATATCCATGGCGCGAACCGTTTTTCCGTCTTCGTTCAAACGCATGTAAAATGCTTTGATATTGGCAGGATAATCAAATAAGATTACGGGACATTTAAAGTGTTTCTCCACTAAATAACGCTCGTGCTCCGATTGTAAATCAGCTCCCCATTCGTTAATGATATAATTGAATTTTTTCTTTTTATTTGGAGTACAGTCTCTCAAGATATCAATTGCCTCCGTGTACGATACACGTTTGAAATTGTTTTCTAAAACAAAATTCAATTTGTCCAGCAAAGCCATTTCGCTTCTTTCCGCCTGTGGTTTTGATTTTTCTTCGTCCAATAATCGTCCTTCCAAGAATTTTAAATCCTCAGGACATTTGTCAAGCGTATATTTAATTACATACTGAATAAAATCTTCAGCCAAATCCATATTGTCATTCAAATCATTAAAAGCAACCTCCGGCTCAATCATCCAGAACTCCGCAAGGTGACGAGACGTATTTGAATTCTCTGCTCTAAACGTAGGTCCAAAAGTATAAATCTGTCCTAATGCCATAGCAAAAGTCTCTCCTTCTAGTTGTCCAGAAACCGTTAGATTCGTTTCTTTCCCAAAAAAATCTTCTTTATAATCCACTTTTCCTTCTTCGGTTCTAGGCGTTCCGTCAAATGGCAAAGCGGTAACTTTAAACATTTCACCAGCACCTTCAGCATCCGATCCTGTGATGATTGGCGTATTGACATATACAAATCCTTTTTCTTGAAAATAGCTGTGTACTGCGTATGATAATACAGAACGAACACGCATAATAGCACCAAACATATTGGTACGCACTCTTAAATGCGCATTTTCACGCAAGAAATCCAAGCTCGGTTTATTCTTAGGTTGTATTGGGAATTTCTCAGCATCAGAATCTCCTAGGATTTCCAATGTTTTAACTTGAATTTCAAATTGTTGTCCCGCACCTTTACTTTCAACCAAAGTTCCTGTAACAGATATCGCTGCTCCAGTCGTAATTCTTTTCAAAGTTTCGTCAGGAGTATTCTCAAAATCGACTACACATTGTATATTATTGATGGTTGAACCATCATTCAAAGCAATAAATTGATTGTTTCTAAAAGTTCTTACCCATCCTTTTGCATTTACTTCATGTAGTGTCGTTGTACTGTTTAGTAAGTCTTTAACTTTTGTATGTCTCATTTTAGGTGTATAGTTGAATTTAAAATTGTCTCATATTCGAACTGCAAATATAAATCATTTGTTTTAAATGTCATTGCGAGGAATGATGCATTTAGGAGCTATTTCCCGCTATTCGCTATATCTTTTACTTTTTAAAGGAAAAAGTAAAAGGATGTCGCTATTATCGGGGCTAGGGAATAGTGGAATTCGACACTTAAATAAATTAAAAATTTGACAAACGCCCTAACAGTTTGTATTTTTGTCAGATGAATGATAATTTTATAACCGAGTATTTCGGGATAGGCATACAAAACGGAAAAACTCCTGAAAATTTAGGCGTTATGTGGAGATCTGCACAAAACTTAGGTGCAAGCTTTATTTTCACCATTGGGAATCGGTATGCAAAACAAGCTTGCGATACCCATAATGCCGTAAAATCGATACCTTATTTTCATTATGAATCGTTTGAAGACTTCTATAAAAACTTACCCAAAGGGGCTCGTTTAGTAGGAGTGGAGCTAGATGAACAAGCCACCGATTTAGAAACCTTCGAACATCCAAGGCGTTGCGTGTATCTATTAGGTGCTGAAGATCATGGTCTTTCAAAAAAAGCCATTGAAAAATGTCATCATTTAGTAAAATTCAAATCCGAAAAAAGCTTAAACGTATCTGTTGCGGGAAGTATTGTTCTTTATGATAGAGGTCTTAATAAGCCCCGTTCATAAAATAAGTTGTTATTGTTTAGTACCTTTATTAGATTCATAAACAGTAAATTATAACGTTATTTGCACCTTTAATTAGTTGTCATGAAAAAATTGTTTTATACCCTTTTTTTAGTTGTGATCTTCACCTCCTGTTCTGGACAAACTCCTTTTGGGAAACCAGAAGTAAGTCCAGCCAAAATACAAACTCAGTTTATGGATTGGTGGACCTATCAATCTCATAATATAATGCTTTCTAGGGATTTTGTACCATTAGATTCCAATTCAAAAGAAATTACCAAAGATCAATTTTTAAAAGAATTAAGCGAAGGAAGTTACATCCCAATTCGATTAGAATCCGATTCAGCACTATTTTACTACAAGCTTTTTAAGATTGACCCAAAATCAGATACAAGTATAAAAGCAACCATTGTTGAAACCGCTTTCAATGAAATTCAAAATCTAAAGAAAGAAGGGGAGCCATTTCCTGCATTTTCATTCTCAGATTTAAATGGTAATTTGATTACAAATGAAAATCTTAAAGGGAAAATTGTTGTCATAAAATGCTGGTACATTCATTGTGCAGCTTGCATTAAAGAATTTCCACAAGTAAATCAATTAGTGGAGAAATATAAAGATAGAAAAGACATTGTTTTTATAAGTCTGGCTGAGGATACTCCAGAACAGTTAACCGTTTTTTTAGCTAGAAAACCGCTGTCCTATTCCGTTGTTCCTAATATGAAAACGTACATGAATTTAACCTTGCAACTCAATGCGTTTCCTACTCATATTATCATTAATAAAGAAGGGTTTATGGAAAAAGTGGTTTCTAATTATGCTGGTTTAGAAGTTAGTTTAGAGAAAGCTAGTAGAGAATAAATATAAAATTGTACAATTGTAGTGTTTTTTTCCTGCTTCACTGTTATATACTATTGTATATAAAAAATCCCGCCTTTGTAGACGGGAAGTTTAATATAATTTAACTGTAAAGATAATTTTATTTGTTATTCTCCATATCCATTATTAAATTGGCAATTAGAGCGGTCCATCCTGTTTGGTGAGAGGCACCAAGCCCTTTACCACTATCTCCATCAAAAAACTCATAAAACATATGTTCGTTTCTGAAATGTTCGTCCTTAGCAAAATGATTTTCAGAGTCATCAGAATGGTATTGGAATTTACCTTTAGCATCTCGTTCAAAAAGTTTAATTAATCTTTTTGTTAATTCATTCGCAATTTCGTTTAAGTTCAGTTTGTTTTTTGAGCCTGTTGGAAATTCATATACATAAGTAGGTCCATAAAAAGTATAGTATTTACGCAATGATTGGATGATCATATAATTCAAAGGCATCCATATAGGACCACGCCAGTTTGAATTTCCTCCAAACATTCCTGAACGACTTTCGCCAGGCTCATATTGAATTTTATGATGTCCTTTATTTCCAAATTCAAAAGGATGTTCTTCATGGTATTTAGATAGCGAACGAATCCCATAATCAGATAGGAACTCTTTTTCATCCAGTAAGCGCACTAGAAGATGTTCTAATCTAAAACCGCGCATAATGGAGAATAGAAAATTACCATCTTTATTGGCAGTCTCTAAATTTGAAATTAAGGATGCTAAATCTGGTCGTGTTCTTATTATTTCATTTGCTCTTTTTTGAAAGTCTTTTAATCCTTCAAATAATTCTTTATTCATGATTTCGACAGCAAACATTGGAATAACACCCACTAAAGAACGTACTTTTAAACGTTCAGCACTTCCATCGGACATTTCGACAACATCATAATAAAAATTGTCTTGGTCATCCCAAAGTGAAATATCTTTTTTCCCAATATGGTGCATTGCCCAAGCGATGTTTAAAAAATGCCTGAAAAACTTAGCCGATATTTCTTCGTAAATTTTGTTGGTTTTCGCTAATTCCAGTGACATGCGCAACATGTTTAAAGAGAACATTGCCATCCAACTCGTGGCATCTGCCTGTTGCATTTTTTTAATTCCCTCCGGCATGTGGTTACGGTCAAAAACACCAATGTTGTCCAAACCTAAAAACCCTCCTTCAAATAAATCAGTACCAGTAGTGTCTTTTTGGTTCACCCACCACGTAAAATTGATGAGGAGTTTTTGAAATGCTTTTTCCAGAAATTCAGTATCAGCTTTGCCAGTGCGTTTTTTGTCTTTGTCATAAACAGTCCAAACCGCCCAGGAGTGAACCGGCGGATTTACATCACTAAAATTCCATTCATATGCTGGAATTTGACCATTGGGATGCATGTAGCTTTCTTGCAATACTAATAACAATTGTTGTTTAGCAAAATAAGGATCTATTTCTACAAATGCTGCCATGTGAAAAGCAAGGTCCCAAGCTGCATACCAAGGATATTCCCATTTGTCAGGCATGGATATTACATGACGATTAGTAAGATGTTGCCAGTTAAAATTGCGTGAGTCCTTTCTTCTATAGGTTGTTGATGTTTCGTCAACACCACCAAAAAGCCACTTGTGAACATCATAATAATAGAATTGCTTCGTCCATAATAAACCTGAAAAAGCACTCTTAGCAATTGCTTGCTGGGCTTTAGGGATGTCTTTATTTATGATTTCGTTATAGAACGTTTCACATTCCTTTTTTCTTTGCTCAAATTGAGCGTCAAAATCGACCCAAGGATTTTCTAATGCTACATTGCTTAGGCGTATTTTAATGCTTTTTTCTTCGCCAGCTTTTAATTCTAATTGATGCCAAATAGCAGCTTTAGTACCGTGTTTTTTTGGATTGACAGTTGGCTCGCCATTGATGACATAGTTGTTAATACCATCCTTTACATAATCATAATCATTAGGTGAGTTGTAAATGCGCTCGTTATTGGTTTCGTTTTCACAGAATAATTGTTCGCCTTTATTATGATATAAGTAGTAGTCGTCATTTCTAGTACTTTTTGATAAAATGGTACCATCGGATACCGATTCCAACTTAGGTCGTGGATGCCTGTTATTGTGTTTCCAGAAATTACGAAACCATAGATGTGGAAGTACATGAATTTCAGCGGTATCTTTTCCTCGATTGACTACAGTAACTTTCATCAAGATATCATCAATACCGGCTTTTGCATATTCGATATAACAATCAAAATAAGCATTGTCTTTAAAAGCATCAGTATCTAATAGTTCAAATTCTGATTCTTCTCTATTCCTATGACTGTTGATTCTTATTATTTCCTCATACGGAAATTCGTTTTGCGGGTATTTGTAGAGGTATTTGTTGTAAGAGTGTGTAGGAGTGGAAACTTGATGAAAATAAAGTTCTTTAACATCTTCTCCGTGATTTCCTTGATTATTAGTAAGGCCAAATAGGCGTTCTTTTAAAATTGGATCTTTTCCATTCCAAAAAACGGGAGCCAAGCATAAAATCTCACGAGAGTCGCAAAAACCGCCAATACCTTCTTCCCCCCATCGATACGCATTACTACGTGCTTTGTCGTGGTTGATAAATTCCCATGCATCTCCGTTATCGCTATAATCTTCGCGAACGGTTCCCCATTGTCTTTCGGCTAAATAAGGCCCCCATTTTTTCCAGTTTCTATAGTTATCAGAAACGGCTAATTTTTCAGCCTCAGAAATTTTATGAGTCATATATCGTGGTGTAATAGTTAATTTTAGATTTAAACCCAAACAGCTGGATTATTTAAAATATTCTAGTGCTGTTTTTTTCGTTAAAAAAATACTGGTAAAAATAAGATTTATTTTTTATAAGTAGGTGCGCAATTAAGTACTATTGCTTAATTGTAGTTATTGTCAGGATTCTTTTGGTTTCTCGTAAAAAAATATAATATTAATTGACTAACTCACATTGAAATTTATGGCGTAGTTTATAAAAAAAACTTCCATCATGAAAGACGGAAGTTTTGATTGCTTTATAAAGACTAAGGATTGTGTAGTCAATTATAGTCAAATTAATTATTATTGTGAACGTGAACATCCATTTGGGGGAAAGGAATATTAAGTTTATAGTCGGCAAATTTCGTATATACTTTTTCATTCATCCCAAAAAACACATTCCAATAATCAGGGCCATCCACCCATACTCTTACGGTGAAATTAACAGAGCTGTCAGCAAGAGCTGCAAGACCTATAAAAGGAGCAGGATCTTTCAAAATTCTAGTGTCTTCGGTAATAAAATCATTCATTGCTCTCTTGAAATTTTCAATGTCATCTCCATAAGCTATTCCAAAAGTCCAATCCACTCTTCGTAGCGGTTCCGCAGAAAAATTAGTAAGTGGTCCTGTTGAAAGGGGCCCATTAGGGATGATTACTAATTTCTTGTCAGGTGTGTTCAGCATCGTAGCAAAAATGCTAATTTCTTTTACAGTACCTACATAGCCTTGGGCTTCGATAAAATCTCCAATTTTAAAGGGTTTTAAAATCAAAATAATTACTCCTCCTGCAAAATTTTGAAGTGTTCCTGATAGGGCCATTCCAATTGCCAAACCAGCCGCACCAATGATAGCGACAAAGGAAGTCATTTGGATTCCGATCATTCCCATTACTGTAATGGCAACTAATACTTTTAATATGATGTTTGTTAAACTTCTTAAAAAAGGGACGAGAGATTGGTCGATTTTTGATTTCCCTAATGATTTTCCAACACTTTTAGTGATTATTTTGGTAACCCATAGCCCGACTAAAAGGACTAGTATACCACCTATTAACTTGGGTGCATATTCAAAACCAAAATCTGTTATTTTTTCAAGGTAATTGTTTACAACCGTAACTTGTTGTTCCATTTTCATTCTTTTTTATTTTTCTACTCATTAGGCTTTTCGATTTCGCCCCGTTTATTTTAGTGGTTGCCGGGCTCCACTTTTAGGATTGATACTCTTTTGTTGAGTCTACTAAGTTTATTAAAAGTATAGGTAAATCTCATTTTAAATAAAATTTCGAACTCAATCTTTATTGATTGAGACTAGCTCAATTTAAAAAGCATGTATTTTCAAATATACATATTTTAAAATAAATCGTAATAAATACTGGGGTGGAGCAAAAAAAATCCCGTCTTTTAAGACAGGATTTTTTTAAGTGTATAGTTAAAAACAAGGTTATAAAAAGAAGAGTTTATTTGTCTAAATTTTCATCTTCTTCCTCCATGTTACTTAAAACGTCAATTTTTGGTTCGATAAATTCTTGTTTGTTGGCCAATGATTTGTTCAAAGTCAATACCAAACAAGGCAATAACATTAAGTTAGATAACATTCCAAATGCCAATGTAATTGCAACCAAGCCACCTAAAGCGACTGTACCTCCAAAATCAGATAGCATAAATACCGAGAATCCAGCAAATAAAACTACTGATGTATAAAACATACTAATTCCAGCTTCTTTTAGTGTCGCAAAAACCGATTTTTTTATCTTCCAGTTATTTCTAGTTAATTCTTGACGGTATTGAGCTAAGAAATGAATGGTATCATCTACTGAAAGTCCAAAAGCAATACTAAAGACCAGAATCGTTGAAGGTTTTAACGGTATTCCAAAATAACCCATCAACCCAGCTGTAATCATTAATGGTAGTAAATTAGGAATTAATGAAATAACGACCATTTTGAAGGAACGAAACATAAAAATCATTAATAAAGAAATTAACAACACTGCAAATAGTAAGGAGCTCACTAAGTTATCTAAAAGGTATTTTGTTCCTTTTTCAAAAACCAATGCTTTTCCCGTCATCACGACTTTGTAGCGGTCTTTAGGAAATATTTTATTCGCTTTATCCCAAAGTTTAGTTTCGATTTTCGCCATGTTTCCAGTACCAATGTCCCTCATGAATGTGGTAATTCGAGCTACTTGACCCGTGCTGTCTACATAGCTTTTCATCAAGTTGTTTTTTGAGTTTTTTGTTGCATTTTTAGCATAACTCAAGATGAAACTTTGTTCTTGTGAACTTGGCAAGTCATAATATTCAGGATTCCCATTGTAGTAGGCTTGTTTCGAATATTTAACCAAATTAAGAATGGAAATAGGTTTTGAAAGTTCTGGAATTTCCTCAATTGTTTTTTGAAAATCATCCATTTTTCTCAAAGTGGACAGTTTCATAACTCCTTTTTTTCGTTTCGTATCTATGGTTATCTCAAGAGGCATTATTCCTTCGAATTCTTTTTCGAAAAAAAGAATGTCTTTATAGAATCCAGTATTTTTAGGCATGTCTTCAATCAAACTCCCCGACGTTTTTATTTTAAAAGCGCCTATGGTGCTTACTAAAAATAAAAAGATTGCCACAACATAAACGTAACGTCTGTTGTATTTTACTGTTTTTTCGATCCAATTCATAAAAACACGAGTGTAATTTCGACTCAAATGTTCTAAATGTTTAGCTTTTGGAACGGGTTGATAGCTATAATAAATAGGGATTACAATAAGACATAGGAAAAACAAGGAAATAATACTCAAAGAAGAAATGATACCAAATTCTTTTAGTAACTCACTATTTGTTATAACAAACGTAGCAAAACCAGCTGCTGTAGTTAAGTTAGTCATCAAGGTTGCCGTTCCCACTTTGGTAATTACGCGTTGTAATGCTCTTGCTTTATTTCCATGAGAGCTGTATTCCTGTTGGTACTTATTCGTCAAGAAAATACAGTTTGGAATACCAATGACAATAACTAATGATGGAACAAGTGCTGTTAATACGGTAATTTCATAATGAAATAATCCAAGGAGTCCAAAGGTCCACATCACACCAACAATAACAATAACAATTGATATTAATGTTGCTCTGAACGAACGGAAAAAGAAAAAGAAAATTAGTGAGGTAACTAGAAGAGATGCTCCAATAAATAAACTAATTTCGTCCGTTATACTTTTGGCATTCAATGTTCGGATATATGGCATACCAGAAACTCTTAAATCGATGCCGGTTTCCTTTTCAAACGCTTCTATTTTTGGAATAAAATCATTTAAAATATAATCTTTTCTGTGTGGTGTGTTGACTATTTTCTTATCTAAATAAATGGCTGAACGGATAGTTCCGTTTTTTTTATTAAAAAGCAACCCTTCATAAAAAGGCATGTTTTGAAATAAATCTTTCTGAATTGATTTAAGATATTCTGGGCTTGTAATTTTCTTTTGATCTACAAACGGAACTAATTCAAAGGACTGAATAGAGTCGTTTTTTTGAAGCTTTTTTAAGTCACTTACTGAAACAACTAAATCTACTTCTTTATTTGATTTAAAATCTGCCATTAATTTATCCCAAGCCGCAAAGGCTTTTGGAGTAAAAAAGGCATCGTCTTTTACACCGACAACAATTAAATTTCCCTCTTCGCCAAACTTTTCTAAAAACGCATTATATTCTGTATTTATAATGTTGTTGTCGGGAAGTAAGTTCGCTTCTGTAAATGAAAAACGAATATTTTTCCATTGCAAGGCTAAAAAGACGGTCATTAAAAGAATAACACCGAGTATAAAGAGTCTGTTTTTAAGTACGATTCGAGCAATGAATTCCCAAAAACCTACTTTTAATTTCTTTTTCATAAATGTATTAAAAATGGGTGCAAATGTAGTGAAAACCGCAGTAAAAGAATAAGTTTATTTAAATCTTTTTAAATGTAACATCCTATTTTTAAAGTTATTTCTTTCCTTTTTTTTCTTTGCAAAAAATTAATTTTCGTCTTGTAAATCATATGGTAGAATTTTACATCTTTGTGTGATTTTAAGAACGAAAATGGTACTGTAAAATGGATTTAAAAAAATACAAAAACAGCTTATTTTATTTAGGTGTAACTGGAGGGTTTTCAGCTTTGATTTATTGGATAATTAAAAGAGGAAAAGAGCTAGAAAAAATACAAAGTCTAGTTGCTCCAAATGAAAAACACAGTTCTTGGAATGACTTCATTGTTTCTATGAAACATAATTTTCAGGATCCTTTAGCAATTCTTTTGGCCCAGATTGTAATGATCATTCTTGTAGCGCGACTTTTTGGATGGGTTTTTAAAAAAATTGGACAACCTACAGTAATTGGGGAAATTATCGCAGGTATCGTTTTGGGCCCCTCATTAGTAGGAATGTATTTTCCAGAATTTTCTGCAGCACTATTTCCAGAAGCTTCATTAGGGAATTTAAAGTTTTTAAGTCAAATAGGGTTGATACTTTTTATGTTTGTAATTGGTATGGAGCTTGATATTAAAGTGTTAAAAAACAAAGCCAGTGAAGCGGTTGTAATTAGTCATGCCAGTATTGTTATTCCATTTGCTTTAGGAATTGGCTTATCTTATTTTGTATATAATAAATTTGCTCCTCAAGGAGTAGAATTCTTGTCTTTCAGTCTGTTCATGGGAATTGCGATGAGCATTACTGCATTTCCGGTTTTGGCTCGAATTGTTCAAGAAAGAGAAATTCATAAAACAAAACTTGGAGCCATAGTCATAACTTGTGCTGCTGCAGATGATATTACGGCTTGGTGTTTACTTGCAGTAGTTATTGCCATAGTTAAAGCTGGGGACTTTGTAGGTTCATTATATGTAATTTCTCTTGCAGCGGTTTATGTGATTGTTATGATTTTTATTGTAAAACCTTTCTTGAAAAGGATAGGAGATTTATACAGTTCAAAAGATAATATTGGGAAACCTGTAATGGCTATTTTCTTTCTTTTTTTAATTCTGTCGTCGTATGCAACTGAGGTTATTGGAATTCATGCCCTTTTTGGTGCGTTTATGATGGGTTCTATTATGCCTGATGCTGCTAAATTTCGAATGATTTTTATTGATAAAGTAGAGGATGTTGCGGTGATTCTTTTACTGCCTCTGTTTTTTGTTTTCACAGGTCTAAAAACCGAAGTAGGCTTAATCAATGATCCTTATTTATGGAAGGTTACTGGAGCGATTATTCTAGTTGCTGTTGGCGGGAAATTTTTAGGAAGTGCATTAGCTGCAAAATTTGTGGGCCAAAACTGGAAAGACAGTTTGACTATTGGAGCACTGATGAATACAAGAGGGTTGATGGAGTTGATTGTTTTAAATATTGGATTGGAATTAAAAGTGTTAACTCCAGAAGTATTTACAATGATGGTTATCATGGCTTTAGTGACTACTTTTATGACTGGACCAGCATTAGATCTAATTGATTTTCTTTTTAAGAGTAAAAATGTTTCTGAAGAAGAGGAGCTGATTCTTCACACTAAATACCGAATTCTGATTTCTTTTGGGAATAATGAAAAAGGAAAATCACTTTTGCGATTAGCTAACAGTTTAACCAAAAAACAAAAAAACAGTTCTTCAATTACGGCACTACATTTATCGTTAAGCGATGAGTTGCATTCTTTTAACATGGAAGATAAGGAGAGAAATAGTTTTGAACCTATTTTTGAGGAATCAGAGCAATTAAATTTGGAAATTAATACCATATTTAAGGTGACTAATGATATAGAAACTGAAATTGCTGATGTAGCCAATCAAGGAGACTATGATTTATTATTGGTAGGTTTAGGTAAATCTATTTTTGAAGGAACCTTATTAGGAAAAGTAGTTGGGTTTACCTCCAGGATTATAAATCCGGATCGCCTGCTAGATAAATTCACGGGTAAAGAAGGCTTGTTTGAAAACTCTCCTTTTGATGAAAGAACCAGACAGATTGTTTCAAAAACAAGAATGCCTTTGGGGATTCTGATTGATAAAGAGTTTCAGGATATTGATCAAGTTTTTATTCCAATTTTCAGATCCGAAGATTCCTTTTTAATTGATTATGCTCAAAAATTAATAAAGAATAACAATTCAAAAATCACAATTTTAGATGTTAATGGCCATGTACAAAATAATTTTGTACTTCAAAGTGCCGTGCATTCTTTAGAACAAAAACATACAAATAACCTTGAGGTATTAATTGAAAGAACGGTTAGTTTAGCGTTTTTAGCCAAACAGGATTTAATGTTAATTAGTCTAGAAAGTTGGAAAACATTATTAGACTCTGATCATGATTGGTTGATTGGGGTACCTTCGGTATTAATTATTAAACCGTAGTTTTTTAAAGACCTAAATTCAGCACGAAGCTTAGTTTTATGGCAATATTATCTTCAAATTTAGGAAGCTGGTTGGGCCCATAACGATAAAATGCAGTTAAGCCAAGCCCATTAAATATTTGGTTGAGTTCTATGCCTGACTCAAAATATCCTTTGTTTAGTGTTTTATAGTCTAAACCAACATGTTGCTCAGGTTTTTGTAAGTTCCCCCATGCCATTCTAGAAACTAGAACTAATGAGGGTCTGACTTTTTTAAACAATTTCACTCTGTTAAAACCATGTTTGAATTGAAAATAAACAAATTCATTCGAGAAAAACTCATTGAAATACATGGTTTCAAAACTATTTTTACCTGCAAAAGTAATTCGTTGCATAATAGTTTCTTTAGTAATGTTGTTAGGGGATGTGTTGTATAAATGCGTTATAGGTACATCTCCCATGGCATATCCTGCTTCCAGAAGTAAATTTGTTTTTTGACCATTCAGATATTTTTTTTCGAATTCTGTTTTGAAATCAATCTTACTAAATTCAAAATCATTTCCCCATATTTTCGGTAAAGCTTGCGTGTATTGAAAAGTGAATTTAGGAAAACGTTTTTCGATTTCAATTCTACCGGTAGGGGTTTGCATGTAATCACTAAATGGATTCCATTGCAAGGAAACCATAGCTGTAGTCATTACATATTGAGTATATAAATTGCTGTTTAAATTATAAACATAATTGAATTTTGGTTCCACAACCGAATGTGATATTTCCCATATACTTTCGGTTTTAGGAAGGAGGTTTGTTTCTAAAAAAGTTTTCCAGCTCACATAATTGTAAAAAGTACTAATATTAATTGGTCTGGGATCATAGAGTTTAAAAGGTCTTTTCTCAATAGAATAAGAAGTGCTAGCAATTTCTTTTACATCATCAGTATAGGACGCACCAATCCACGAATTCGACGATTTATCAACACGCGTAGCCATTCCTATTTTATATTTAAAATTTCCATCTTTAGTTCCATAAGCAGAGTAACCTTCTATTCTGAATTTTTTAGAAAACTGTTCGTTAGTTATGCCTCCAAACCCCAATCGGAATCCTTCGTAGTTGTTATAGCTAATTATTTTTCGCAAATCCATATCAAAAAAACCAAGTGGCAGGTACCCATTAATGATTTTTCGACCAAAACGGAGGCGACTTTCAATCCGCTTTTTTATTACAATACTATCTAAAGCTAAATATGTTTTTTGGCTTCGAATGTCTAAACTGTCTTTTCTGTAATTTTCCCAAAAAGTTTCAGGTCTATGAATTGCTTCGTCATTGATCTCAACGGCAATAAAAGGCTTCGTAATAGTAATAGGAACATTGTATTTAATGTCAAAATTATTAGTATTTGAAATTAAGTACGTATAGTCTGAAGCTACTTTTTTTCTAGCTTTGGAATCTTTCTCGTCATCACCATTAAATTGAATGGTTCCTCCCAGGATTTTTATATCATCGTCGTTTTTTCCTTTTACAATTTTAAAAGTTTTACGAATGGGAAACCATATATTTTCTTCAGGAATATATTGAAATTCATGGATACCACTAATATCAAGAACTCCTTTTATACGCATAATGGCTTTAGATATGGCAAAACTATTTTGGTCAATGTACAATACGCCTTCAAGTCCAGTAGCTTTACTTCTTTTTTTATTTTTAAAATAAACCACGTAGGATTGTCGACCATTTATAGCTACAGTATCTAATAGTCTATAATTATAATCTAGTAATGCATCAGTTGCTATTGGACTGTTGTATTTAGTTTCAAATAGTTCATAGCTATTGTCGTAGATAGAAAAAGATTGCAGGTTGAAAGCAAGGATTTCATAAATTGGGTGTTTGAAACCAGCCATTTTTGTGCCTAAAACCGTTTCTTTTAATGTATTGTTATTAAATTGTAATTGTGATACTTTTTCGGTTTGAAAAAGGTGTTGTTTATTTATTAGTTCTTTAAATTTATAATTGGATGAATCGATTTTAGTAAATTCTTTCCCAATTGATTTTTGTACAAAAACAGAGTCTAATTTTCCCGAAATGGAATCAGGATTTGCTGTCACAACTAGTTTGTTGTAAGATTTAAATTCAAAGCTGCTTAGTTTTTCTTGGGGATTATTGTTTCTTTTATTGGCAATGACTTTTCTTATAATGGCTAGTGCAGGGTTTTCGTAACCTATAATTACTTCACTGAGGTCATTTGCTTTTTGCAAAAGTGAGATTGCATAGTATTTTTTATCTTTTACAATTGCAACCGAAGTTTTTAAATACCCAATATAAGAAACGGTAAAACTACTAATTTCTTTTTTCGATGAAATGCTAAATTTGCCATCTACATCCGAAATGAAATTGATTCCGTCATTAGTTGTAATAGTAGCAAAAGGCAAAGGTTTGTTTGTTGAAAAGTCTTTTACAATTCCATTTGCTTGAAATTGCGCATGAAGTGATATGCTAATAAAGAAAAAAAGAAAACAAATTTGCCTCATAAAAACGGTTTATTTAAAAACGGATATTATCCTTTTTTATTAGAGCAAAAGTAGTAATAAAAAATCCGTCTTATTTCTAGAAACAAGACGGATTTAATTTTTAATATTAGGTAAGCTTATACCTTCATGATTTCGGCTTCTTTTGTTACAAGAAGTTCGTCTACTTTTCTTATGAAACTATTAGTGATGTTTTGAACCTCTTCTTCAGCACTTTTACAAATGTCTTCAGATGTTCCGTCTTTTTCTAATTTTTTAATATCTGTATTTGCATCTTTACGAGCATTTCTAATACCAATTTTTGCATCTTCAGCCTCTACTTTGGCTTGTTTAGCTAGATCACGTCTTCTATCTTCTGTTAAAGGCGGAACGCTAATAATGATTAAATCACCATTATTCATTGGGTTAAAGCCAATGTTAGCAATCATAATTGCTTTTTCAATGGTGTGCAACATGTTTTTTTCAAAAGGCTGCAGTGTAATTGTTCGTGCATCAGGCACACTGATTTTTGACACTTGAGAAAGTGGCGTTGCTGATCCATAATAATCAACAAAAACACTTCCAAGCATTGCTGGAGATGCTTTTCCAGCACGGATATTCAAAAATTCTTTTTCTAAATGAGCAATAGAACCCGTCATGGATTCTTTGGCACTATCTAATATAAATTCAATTTCTTCAGTCATTTTTTTAGGTTTTGGGATTCAAGTTTTAGCATTTAGATTTTCTAAAAGTAAAATGTTGAACCATTAACTTATATATTTACTTCGGTTCCTATGTTTTCGCCTTCACAGATTTTTTCCAGATTCCCGCTTTTGTTCATGTCAAAAATTACAATTGGTAATTTATTTTCTTGACTTAAAGTGAAAGCTGTCGAATCCATTACATTTAACCCTTTTTTAATTACATCAACAAAAGAGATAGTGTCAAATTTTACTGCTGAAGGGTTTTTTTCAGGATCTGAATCATAAACACCATCCACACGTGTTCCTTTCAGGATTACGTCGGCATGAATTTCTACACCGCGAAGTACAGCAGCGGTATCAGTTGTAAAATAAGGGTTTCCAGTTCCTGCACCAAAAATTACAATTCTACCTTTCTCTAAATGGCGTACTGCTCTTCTTTTGATATAAGGTTCTGCAATAGCTTCAATTTTCAATGCTGTTTGTAAACGAGTAAGCATTCCTTTATCTTCTAATGCGCCTTGTAACGCCATTCCGTTAATTACAGTAGCAAGCATTCCCATATAATCACCTTGAACTCTATCCATTCCGTTACTGGCTCCAGCAACTCCTCTAAAAATATTTCCACCACCAATTACAATGGCAATTTCCACTCCTTTATCGTGAATCTTTTTGATTTCTTCAGCATATTCAGCAAGTCTTACAGGATCAATTCCGTATTGTCTATCTCCCATTAATGCTTCGCCACTTAATTTCAGAAGAATTCTTTTATATTTCATGTGTTTGTTGAGTTATTTGGTGCAAATATAGTCATATACTTTTTTTTTTGAAATACTGTGGCTTAAATTTTATAAATTAAGTTTCTCGTAAGAACTTTTTGCAGCTTCATATCCTATGTTGAAAATAGTATCCATTTTTATTTTATTCATTTCAAATGTACTATGCAGGCTTAATTCCTCGGGCTCTATGACCCAATCACAGTTGTTGAATTTATGAACATTTGAATTTGCCGAAAGGATATCAAAAGCCCTTGTAGTAACAGCTTTTATCGAATGAAGGTCACTAGCTACGATTTTTTGAATAGGACTCACATAAACACCTATGATGGTTTCGCACTGCCCTTGTAAAATGTCTGAAGGAAAATGATTCAATATACCGCCATCGCTATACGGCTCTCCCTTGATGATGTAAGGTGATATTATTCCTGGAAATGCAGATGATGCTAAAATGGCATCAATAATTTTTGTTTCTGGTTCAAAAATTTTCAACCTTCCTTTTACCATATCAGTTGCAGTAATCTGAATTGGAATTTTCATATCTCCAATAGCGGCGTCCTCGAAGATGGTTTGAAAATCAGATTTAAAAGATTCTGAGTCTATGAAACCGGGCTTTGTAAAAGTTAAGTGTCGCCAATGAAATAAGTATATTGATTTGAAAAATTCTAGTATTTCTTCGGGTGTTTTGCCCCAAGCGTATAATGCCCCTACGATAGATCCTGCGCTTGTACCTGCTATGCGATTAGGTCGAATGTTTTTTTCTTCCAAAAATTTAATAACGCCAGCATGTGCTAATCCTTTTGATCCGCCTCCAGAAAGGACAAGACCAAGTGATTGTGTTTTTAAATTCATTCTTTTTTTATTTGATATAAAAATACACTTTTTGCCTTCTAAAAAAGGTTTATTGTATTATTTATAACAAGTAAATTATGGTAACTTTACGTAAACAAAAGAATTATGAAATCCACAATAGCTAAAGCATTATTTAATAGTCATTCTTATTTAGAATATAGAAAATTAGTTACTGATTTATTACGAGAAGAAAAATCTACAGGTAATGAGCAATCCAAAGAATTGACACATTATAGTATTTTGAATGAAACTCGAATGAATCGATTAGAAAAAACATTGAAAATACTAACAGAAGTTTCGATTAAATTAAAAGAATTAAAAGGAGAATACCTTTGGTTGGTTATATCCGAAGGTTGGTGCGGTGATGCAGCACAATTGCTTCCTATTTTTGATAAAATGGCAGTAGCTTCCGAAGGGAACGTTGAGCTAAGAATCGTTTTGCGTGATGAAAATGAAGAGTTAATGAATTTGTTTTTAACTAATAAAGCAAAAGCAATTCCAAAATTAATTTTGATAAATAGAGAAACGGGTTCGGCACTTGCGCATTGGGGGCCAAGGCCTAAGGGTGCCACGGATTTAATCGCTAATTATAAAAAAGAACATGGAGCAATAGATGAAACTGCTAAAGCTGATTTGCAATTGTGGTATTTGCATGATAAAGGATTATCTACTCAATCTGAAATTATTGATATGATGATAGATTTAGATCAATAAGATTTTTGAAAGCAATACTTGCTGTTTTATTTTGGAAAAAAAATTATTAAATGAAAGTTGACGACACTTTTGTGAAGGTATTAAAAGTAAAAACAAAGTTTTGTGGGTTGAAAATAAGCTAAAAATAATGTAGAATAGTATCTTTTTTTTTATTTTTTACAAAGTAATTTTTCTCACAGTACTTGAAAACATTAGCTTGATCAATTTTTTTATTATGAATTAAAGCACAAGAACTTACACATCATTTTAGGGTAATAATTAACTTTATTTTTTTTGTGTTTTAATAAAAAATTCGTATTTTGGCCAGTGCCAACCCAGGTCTATTATTTGATTTACTTTTTTTATTGGTGTTTAAATATTGTATCACAATTTAAAAAACATCCTTATGAAAAAGCTATTTGAAAGGTTTTATGATTATTTGTCAACTTTACTTTTTGGTGGAGAAAATATAACTAATTATTAAACCAATGGTGAAAGCCATTTAGACAAAAAAAGTATGGAATAAAAGTACTTTACTTTTAAGAAAAACACATCGCAAATTCTTTTATGTATTTGTCATGTGTTTTTGCTTTTTATAGCATTTAGGATTCTAAGCTTTCTTCAAATAAAGTGACATCTATAGCATCATCCACATTATAATCACCAATTTTCGTTCTTCTTAAAGCGGTCAAGTGAGAGCCAGATTTCATAGCATAACCAAAATCAAAAGCCAAGGAACGTATGTAAGTTCCTTTACTACATACTACTCTAAAATCAATTTCAGGAAGCGCAATTCGAGTAATTTCAAATTCGTGTATAGTCGTTTTTCTTGAGGCGATTTCAATTGTTTCTCCAGCACGAGCATGTTCATATAAGCGAACTCCGTCTTTTTTTATAGCCGAATAAATGGGTGGTTTTTGGTCAATCTCCCCAAGGAACTGTTTTACAGTTTCGTGAATTAAAGCCTCGTCAATATGTTCTATTGGGAAAGTGGCGTCAACTTCAGTTTCTAAGTCGTAAGATGGAGTAGTAGCTCCTATAAAGAATGTTCCAGTATATTCTTTGGCTTGACCTTGAAGTTCCGTAATTCGTTTGGTGAATTTTCCGGTGCATACTAATAATAATCCAGTTGCTAACGGATCTAAAGTGCCTGCATGACCAATTTTGAATTTTTTTGGAAGACCTAGTTTGTTGATTAGAGCATATTTTAATTTATTCACCGCCTGAAAAGAACTCCATGTCAAGGGTTTGTCAATCAATAAAATTTGTCCGTTTAAGTAGTCTTCTTCAGTCATTAAATAATTGTCAAGGGATGTATGAAATAATGGATAATCAATAAAATAATTCCGGCTGCTATTCTATAGTAGCCAAATATTTTAAATCCTTTTTTGCTTAAAAAATCAATAAAACTTTTTATAGCCAAAAGTGCTACTATAAAAGCAATAACATTCCCAATGATTAGTAGATTAATTTGATCGTGACTTAGTACAAAGCCAGCTTTATAATAATCATAGCATTTTTTTGCAGTAGCTCCTAGCATTGTTGGAACAGCTAAAAAGAACGAAAATTCAGCTGCTGATGTACGAGCAAGTTTTTGTGACATTCCACCTACAATACTTGCTCCAGAGCGTGAAACTCCAGGAACCATCGCTAAGCATTGGAAAAACCCAATTTTTAATGCTCGCATATAAGTGATTTCGGTATCTTCAGAATTGTTGAACCAATCGTCCACTTTTAAAAGAACGATTCCTCCAATCAAAAGGGAGATAGCAACAGTCAGTGGACTTTCTAATAATTCATCTATTTTGTCGCTTAATAGTAGTCCTAAAACTACTGCAGGTATAAAAGCAACTAGAAGTTTAAAATAAAAATCAAAAGTTTGAAAAAAGCGTTTGAAATACAAAACTACTACTGAAAGAATTGCTCCCAACTGGATGACAATAGTAAAAAGTTTAGTAAAGTCATCATGAGCAATCCCGAAAAAGGAAGAAGCGATAATCATGTGTCCTGTAGAAGAAACGGGCAAAAACTCCGTAATTCCCTCAATTATGGCAAGAACAATAGCTTGTAATGTATTCATTTATGCTTTTTTTGGATTTTTTAATATGGCATAAACAGTAATTCCAAAACCAATTAAAACGGTTGTTGGCGCTAGACGGATTCTTCTAAAATCAAAAATTGCTTCGCTGAACACATTTGGATCGTCACTTCCACCACCTGACATTAGTATGAATCCAAGTGTAATTACTCCAATTCCAATTAATAGAATTTTGTAGTTTATATTTTCAAAAAGGAATTCGTGTTTTGGGCTGTTATCTTTCATGCTGTTTTTTTAAATTCTAAAAATTAATAAAGGTCGTCTGTTCTTAAGTTTAAGAAACGTTGTGTTGCAAAATGGGTACTTAGCCAAGTAATTAAAATACCAATTCCTAAAACGCCTAATAAAACAAGTGCGATAAGTACTTTATTATCTAGAATTCCAAGATCTGGAAAACTTGTTTCTACATAAATCAATACACCAATTAATGATAAAATGGCTAGTACTGCACCTATCATACCTAGTTTAATGCTACGCATCACAAATGGTTTTCTAATAAATGATTTTGTAGCTCCTACCATTTGCATGGTTTTGATGATAAAACGATTAGAATGAATCGAAAGGCGTAATGAACTATTGATTAGTAATACAGCAATAAAAGTCAAGAATCCGCTGATTATTAAAATCCACATACTCACTTTTTTAATATTGTCATTAACAAGATTCACTAACTGCTTGTCGTAAACAATATCAGAAATCATAGGATTTTTTCGCAGTTTGGCTTCAATTTTTGCAATGCTATCTTTCTCTACATAATCCGCTTTAAGGTGAATGTCATACGAGTTTTGTAAAGGATTTTCACCTAGGAATGTCATGAAATCTTCTCCAATTATATCCGTATGTTGCTTTGCCGCTTGCTCTTTGGTTACATAAACAGTTGTTTTTGCATAAGGTGCTTTTTTCAGTTCACCTCCAAAAGATTTTAGGATACTGTCATTAGCTTCATTTTTAAAGAAGACCGTCATAGCAATTTTCTCTTTAAAATCATTGGCTAATTTTTGAGAATTTATAATGAACAATCCTAAAATTCCTAGTAGAAATAAAACCAAGAATACACTTAGCACTACCGAAAAATAAGAGGAAATTAACCTGCGTTTTTGAAACTTATCAAATGAAGAACTCATAGTTTACTTTAATTATGGGGTAAAAATAATAAAGAATTTCTTTATTTGAAGTTAATAACGCCCAAAGTTTCAACTTTCGTACAATAAACGTAAATTTGGCACCTGAAAAGATTCATAATAACAAAAAAATAGAACTCAGTTACTTTGTAACTCAGTAATTCCTAGTATGAAATACAATCCGAACGAAATAGAAGCCAAGTGGCAAAAGTATTGGGCAGAAAATCAAACATTTGCCGCTTCAAATAATTCTGTAAAACCAAAGCATTATGTTTTAGACATGTTCCCTTATCCATCTGGTGCAGGATTACACGTAGGGCATCCCTTAGGTTATATTGCCTCTGACGTATATTCAAGATACAAAAGACATCAAGGTTTTAATGTGTTGCACCCAATGGGTTATGATAGTTTTGGATTACCAGCGGAACAATATGCAATTCAAACGGGTCAACGTCCAGAAGATACGACTCGCGTTAATATTGACGGTGGTTTTGATAAAGAAGGAAATCAAATTGCTGGATATAGAAAACAATTGGATAAAATAGGTTTTTCATTCGATTGGAGTAGAGAAGTGCGAACTTCAAATCCTGATTATTACAAACATACCCAGTGGATTTTTATCCAATTATTTAATTCTTGGTACAATAAAAACTCAGATAAAGCGGAAGATATTTCGACTTTGGTTGCTATATTCGAAAAAGAAGGAAATGCAACTGTCAATGCCGTTTGTGATGATAAAATTGTTCCTTTTTCTGCAATTGAATGGAATGCTTTAGCAAAAGAAGAACAAGAAAAAATCCTATTACAATATAGATTAACTTATTTAGCAGAAACCGAAGTAAACTGGTGTCCAGGATTAGGAACAGTTCTAGCTAATGACGAAATTGTAAATGGTGTTTCGGAACGTGGTGGGTTTACTGTGGTGCGAAAGAAAATGACACAATGGAGCATGCGTATTTCAGCTTATGCGGAACGTTTGTTGCAAGGATTAAATGATATTGATTGGAGCGAAAGCATCAAGGAAAGCCAGCGTAACTGGATCGGAAAATCAATAGGTGCGATGGTTACTTTCAAAGTAATTGCAGGAGACAAGAGCCAAGAAGAAAAAGGGATTGAAGTTTTTACAACGCGTCCTGATACTATTTTTGGAGTTACGTTTATGACATTAGCTCCAGAACATCCTTTGGTTCAAGAAATCACCACTCCAGAATATTTGAATAAAGTAAACGATTATATTTTAGCTTCATCAAAGCGTTCTGAAAGAGAGCGTATGGCGGATGTGAAAACCATTTCGGGGGTATTCACTGGTGCCTATGCAGAGCATCCGTTTACCAAAGAACCGGTTCCAGTATGGATTGGGGATTACGTTCTAGCAGGATACGGAACAGGTGCTGTAATGGCGGTTCCTTGTGGAGACGAAAGAGATTATGCTTTTGCTAATTTCTTCAAAGGGCAAAGCGGAATGTTGCCAATCAAAAATATTTTTGCAAATGTTGATATTTCAGAAGTGGCCTATGGATCCAAAGACAATGTGATTATTGCCAATTCTGATTTTTTAGACGGATTGACGTATAAGGAAGGAACAAAAAAAGCAATCGAAGCCTTAGAAAAATTAAATCAAGGATACGGAAAAATAAATTACCGCTTGCGTGATGCCGTTTTCTCTCGTCAGCGTTATTGGGGAGAGCCTTTTCCTGTGTATTATGTAAATGGCTTGCCGCAAATGATTGATGCGCAACATTTGCCTATTGTTTTGCCAGAAGTAGAGAAATATTTGCCAACCGAAGATGGTTTGCCACCTTTAGGAAATGCTTTAGTTTGGGCTTGGGATACAACAACAAATAAAGTAGTTAATACGGATTTAGTAGATCATAAAACGATATTCCCATTAGAATTGAACACCATGCCAGGTTGGGCAGGAAGTTCATTTTACTGGATGCGTTATATGGATGCACACAATGAAAAGGAGTTTGCAAGTAAGGAAGCATTAGCGTATTGGGAAAGCGTAGATTTATACATTGGCGGAAGCGAACATGCAACCGGACATTTATTATATTCTCGTTTTTGGAATAAATTTTTAAAAGACAAAGGTTTTGCCCCTACCGAAGAACCATTCAAAAAACTGATCAATCAGGGAATGATTTTGGGAACAAGTGCTTTTGTTTATAGGATGACATGGTCATTTAAAGAAACAGTTGATATAAAGAATGAGGATGATAATTTTAAATTGTTTACTAATTATAAACCAATTTTTGTATCACAGAATTTAGTAAAAAAATATTTAGTTAATAAATATGTAGAGATAGAAGAGGATGACTTAAATGATAGAATAATAAATATTTTAAAAGACATTTGTTCTGATTATTTAGGTTTTCACTCAGAATATAAAAAAGTTGAATTATCTAATTCTTTTAGATTTGATGGTGTACACGTTGATGTTTCAATGGTAAACGCATCAGATGAATTAGATATCGAAAGATTCAAAAACTGGAGAGAAGATTATAAAGACGCTGAATTCATTTGTGATGATAATGGTAAATACATTGTGGGTCGCGAAGTAGAGAAAATGTCTAAATCGAAATACAATGTTGTAACGCCAGATGATATTTGTAATGAATATGGTGCGGATACGTTGCGTTTGTACGAAATGTTCTTAGGACCATTAGAACAAGCAAAACCTTGGAATACAGCTGGTATTTCGGGAGTTTTTGGTTTCTTGAAAAAACTGTGTCGCTTGTATTTTGATGAACATACTATGATTGTTACGGATGAAGTGCCTACAAAAGACAACTTAAAAACGTTACACAAAACCATTAAGAAAGTAGCAGATGATATTGAGAATTTCTCTTTCAACACCTCGGTTTCTCAATTTATGATTTGTGTGAATGAATTGTCTACTCAAGGATGTCATTCTCGTGTGATTCTAGAACCATTAGCAATTGTAATTTCGCCTTATGCGCCGCATATTGCTGAGGAATTATGGTCGTTATTAGAAAATACAGGTTCTATTGCTACGGTTCCTTTTCCAATATTCGAACCAAAACATTTAGTAGAATCAGAAAAAGAATATCCCGTTTCTTTCAATGGGAAAATGCGTTTCACAATCGTATTACCTTTAGATTTAACTAAGGAGCAAATCGAGGAGATTGTAATGAAAGATGAAAGAACCATCAAACAACTAGACGGTAAAATGCCAAACAAAGTAATTATTGTTCCTGGTAAAATTATTAATTTGGTGGGGTAATTGATCCACAAATCGATAGTAAATTTAAATCCAAATTCCACATCTGATGGAATTTGGATTTTTTTATTTAGATTTTATTTAACGGATGTCAAATTGACATTCTTTAAATTTGGTTCAGATTTTGCTATTTCATTAGTAAATTTATAAAAACTAAAACACTAAAATATGGGAATGGGTTATTTAATTCTTGCGGGAGCTATTATGCTTTTCAGCTGGTTAGTAAGTTCAAGACTAAAGAGTAAATTTGAACAATATTCAAAATTGCATTTGCAAAACGGAATGTCAGGTGCTGAGATTGCTGAGAAAATGCTAGCTGATAACGGAATTCGTGATGTGAGAGTAATATCGGTTTCGGGTCGTTTAACAGATCATTACAACCCGATGGATAAAACAGTGAATCTAAGCGAAGCAGTTTACAATCAACGCAATGCCGCTGCGGCAGCTGTTGCTGCTCACGAATGTGGGCATGCGGTACAACATGCTGTAGGATATCAATGGTTAACCATGCGCTCTAAATTGGTTCCATTTGTAAATGTGGCATCAAGCTATATGCAGTGGATTTTACTAGGAGGGATTTTAATGATGAAAACCTTTCCACAATTATTATTGGTTGGAATCGTATTGTTTGCGGCAACTACTGTATTTTCGATAATTACATTGCCAGTTGAGTATGATGCGAGTAATAGAGCTTTGGCTTGGTTGGAGAACAAACGAATGCTTACACAACAAGAACAAGCAGGGGCAAAAGATGCGTTAAAATGGGCTGCGAGAACGTATGTGGTAGCTGCTTTAGGTTCTATTGCAACTTTATTATATTATATCTCCATTTATATGGGAGGAAGTAGAAGGAATTAATGTCTTTCTCGAAAATAAAAAAAGCGCCTTGTTTATTAAACAAGGCGCTTTTTGCTGTTATTTAATTTAAAGCTGAATCTGTCTGTCGATTTGTTGGTCAAGGGAGATGAAGGTTTCTGTTCTTGAAACCCCTTCGATAGCTTGAATTTTAGTATTTAATAATTGCATTAAGTGTTCGTTATCTCTGCAAATCATTTTTATTAGTATGGACCAGTTTCCTGTCGTGTAATGACATTCTAGTACTTCGGGAATTTTTTTTAAATCTTTTACGGCTTCTGGATTGCGTGCCGCTTTATCAAGGTATATTCCGACAAAGGCCATAGTGTTATATCCTAATATTTTGTGGTTCACTGTAAATTTAGAACCAGATATTACACCAGACTGCTCTAATTTTCGCAATCGTTGATGAATGGCTGCTCCTGAAATCCCAATTTTATTAGCGATTTGAAGAATGGGTTTGCGGGCGTCATTCATTAAATCTCTAAGAATCTCTTTGTCTATACCGTCTATTTCAACTTGAAGGGAATTTATTTTCATAAGTTTAATTTTATAATCAAAAAGTCATTTTTAGTTATAATTGTAAATCAAAATTAAATAAAAAAAGAATATGTTTCGTGTTAGCTCGGTTTTAATTTAAAATTTAAAATGCAAAAAGCCGCAAATATAGCGGCTTTTTGTAGTATGTAAAATAAAAGTATCTTATTTTCCTTTGTTGGCTTCGATGATGTACTTTTCTAAGGCCATTGTCATGGAAGGGGTATCAGGTGTAGGAGCAAGAATATCAATTCTTAATCCGTGATCCAAAGCTTCTTTTTGAGTTGTGCTACCAAAAACAGCAATTCTTGTGTTGTTTTGCTCGAAGCTTGGAAAGTTTTTATATAATGATTTAATTCCTGTTGGACTAAAAAAGGCCAATACATCATAATAAACATCAGCAAGATCAGATAAGTCACTCATTACCGTTTTGTAAAAAACAGCTTGAGTCCAATCCACTTTTAAATTGTTTAAAGTGATAGGCGCGTCAGCATTCAATTGATCAGAAGCAGGTAGTAAAAACTTTTCGTCTTTATATTTTTTAATCAATGGAGATAAATCTGCGAAATCTTTAGGTCCAACATAAATTTTACGTTTTCTATAAACGACATATTTTTGTAGGTAAAAAGCAACGGCTTCTGATTGACAAAAATATTTCAATCCTTCAGGTACCTTGTAACGCATTTCATCAGCAACTCTGAAAAAATGATCAACCGCATTTCTACTAGTTAAAATAATTGCAGTATAATGATTGAGATCGATTTTTTGAAGTCTAATCTCTTTGGCATTAACTCCTTCTATATGGATAAAAGGTCTGAAATCAATTTTAACTTTATGCTTTTGTTGGAGTTCAAAGTAAGGAGAATTCTCTACTTTAGGCTCGGGTTGTGACACCAAAATTGTTTTCACTTTCATATATTAACGTTTTCTAAGCGCCCCCTTTAGTGTACCAATAATACATAAAAAAATAAGGGGCTATTTCGAGAGTGCAAAGATATAAAATAAAATAAAACAACTTACCGAATATTAAATTTTGATAGTTTTTTATTGAAATCAAATAAGCTAATACATTGAAAATCAAGAAAATGAGCATTATTATTAGTAAAATATTTCTAGAGATTGTATCGTAATAAAACAGAATAACACTGATAGGAAGTATAATTAAGCCAATATAGGTCCTATAAGTTACTTTTTGCAAGTTAAATTGTTCGACAAACTCTTCAATATTGAATGCGGTAGCAATGATTTTTTCAATCAAATATTTGGCTAAAATAAAGAAAATTAAAAAAGTAACTATTTGGATGTACAGGAGCCAATCCGTCTTTGAGGCATTGCCTAAAACGCTTAATGAGAGCTGTATGAAAAAAGCAAACGAAATTACTTGTACAAAGAATAATGAAATGGTAAAGCTGCTATTTAAGTTGCTACTATCTCTGTAAACCTTTGAGTATTTATCAGAGAAGATTAAATTCATAAAATCCTCAAAACGGTTTTCATAAACAGATTTGGTAAAGGCAATTATAGCAAAAGCCAAAACAAACAAAGCAGTTGCCCAATCTTTGTTTTCAGTTATCCTTGGATGAAGTAAGTGATCAATCATAATGGTGCAAAATTACTAATTTTTTATATCAATCTTTTTATTATAAATTTATTATGAATCAAATCGCATAAAAAGGTTACTTTTGCGGTGAAATTACGAGATATATGAACGATTGTATTGTTATAATTCCAACCTATAACGAAATTGAAAATATCGAAAGCATTATCAGATCGGTGCTTTCACAGCACAAGCCTTTTCATATTCTTATTGTTGATGATAATTCTCCAGATAGAACTGCAGACAAGGTTGTTTTACTGCAAAAAGAGTTTGATGGTCGATTATTTTTGGAAAACAGAAAAAAGAAATCAGGTTTAGGAACTGCTTATGTTCATGGTTTTAGATGGGCATTGGAGAGAAAATACAACTTTATTTTTGAAATGGATGCTGATTTTTCTCACAACCCTAACGATTTAGAAAAGTTATATAATGCTTGCCATTTTGGCAATGCAGATTTAGCTATAGGATCTAGATATGTTACTGGAGTAAATGTGGTTAACTGGCCTTTAAACCGAGTTTTAATGTCTTATTTTGCCTCTGTTTACGTGCGTATTATCACGGGAATGAAAATTCATGATGCTACTGCGGGTTTTGTCTGTTATAAAAGAGAAGTCCTTGAGGGAATTAACCTCAATAAAATCCGATTTGTTGGTTATGCCTTTCAAATTGAAATGAAATACCGTACTTTTTGTAAAAAATTCAGCATCGTTGAAGTGCCGATAATTTTTACAGATAGAACAAAAGGAGAATCCAAAATGAGTAATTCAATTATTGTTGAAGCTGTGTTTGGAGTGATTTCTCTGCGATTAAAAAAATTAGTTAATAGTTTATAAGAAAAATATACAATGAATAGGGTTTTAATTAAGAATGCCAAAATAGTAAATGAAGGGGTAATTTTTGAAGGCGATGTTTTAATTGAGAATGACTTAATTGTTGAGATTTCAGAAAGCATAAGTGCCAAGTCATCTGATTATGTTATTATCGATGCTGAAGGTAACTATTTGATGCCTGGAGCTATTGATGATCAAGTTCATTTTAGAGAGCCAGGATTGACTCACAAAGGGGATATTGAATCGGAATCCAGAGCAGCTGTTGCGGGAGGAATCACCTCTTACATTGAGCAACCTAATACGGTTCCTAATGCAGTTACTCAAGAAATATTAGAACAAAAATACCAAATTGCTGCTGAAAAGTCCTATGCGAATTATTCGTTTATGATGGGGGCTACCAATGATAATTTGGAAGAAGTTTTAAAAACAAATCCTAAGAATGTTGCTGGAATAAAAATATTTTTGGGTTCTTCAACAGGAAATATGTTGGTGGATAACGAAGCTACTTTAGAAAAGATTTTTTCAAGTACTCCGATGCTTATTGCTGTTCATTGTGAAGATGAGGCGACAATTAAGAATAATTTGGAAAAATATATAGCAGAGTATGGCGACGATGTACCTGTTACGGCACATCACCTTATTCGATCAGAAGAGGCTTGTTATATTTCTTCTTCTAAAGCAGTTGCTTTAGCCAAGAAAACGGGTGCTCGTTTGCATATTTTTCATCTTTCGACTGCAAAAGAAATGGATTTATTTACCAATAAAATTCCATTAGAACAAAAGAAAATTACTGCCGAAGTTTGTGTGCATCATTTGTGGTTTACCAATGATGATTATGCAACCAAAGGAAATCTTATAAAATGGAACCCTGCAGTAAAAACTGCTAATGATAGAAAAGTACTTTGGGAAGCGTTACTCGATGATAGAATTGATGTGATTGCTACGGATCATGCACCACATACATTGGAGGAGAAGAAACAATCGTACTTAAAAGCACCTTCGGGAGGTCCTTTAGTTCAACATGCTGTCGTGGCTATGTTTGAAGCGTTTCATCAAGGAAAAATAAGTGTAGAGAAGATTGTGGAAAAAATGTGCCATAATCCGGCAAAAATTTTCAAAATTGAGAAACGCGGATTTATAAAAGAAGGATATTATGCGGATTTAGTTATTGTAAATGCTGGCCTTCCTTGGAGTGTAAAGAAAGAAAATATTTTGGCTAAATGTGGTTGGTCTCCGTTTATGGGCTTTACTTTTAAGTCAAGAGTTACCCATACTTTTGTAAATGGAAGATTAGTTTATGCCGCTTTTAAAGTGAAAGAGATTCGTGCTGGAAAAAGATTGTTATTTGATCGTTAAAAGAAAATAGATGAAAAAGCTGCTGTCATTTTTATTAATTGTAGTCACATTTCTGAGTTGTAAAGAGGAAGTGATTACTAAACCGGAGGGTCTTATTGAAAAAGGGAAGATGGTGAATATTATGTATGATTTGGCACTTTTAGAAGCGATTAAGTACCAAAACCCGACGTCTTTAAACACTAATAAAATAAACGCTCCAGATTATATTTATAAAAAATATAAAATTGACAGTCTTCAATTTGCGCAAAGTAATGTCTATTATGCCTCAAATTATTTGGAATACAAAGGGATGTTTGATCAAGTAATTAAACGAATTGACAGTAGGAAAGTGATTGTAGATTCACTAGTAAAGGTGGAGAACAAGAATAAAATAAAATTAGATTCCATAAAAGGCATAACGAATCCTTTGTCTAAAAAAGGAGATTCCTTGAAAAAGAAAATCAGTACCGTTAATAAAAACAACACTCGAAGAGATACTGTTTTAACGGATTATCACATTTTAAAATAAAGGAGTAATTTTTTTAATATACTCTTCCACTTCTTGAAAATGATATTCTAAGGCAGTTTTTACCTTTTCATTCGAATATTCATTTATGGAATAAGATGCTTTGGCAGTTGCTTTAGTGATTTTTCTTTTGCTCTGAAAAATACTTGATAAAAACCAATCTGCTCTCCAAGCAAGACTTAATAAAAAAGGATTGGCATGATGTTTAGGTCTGTTTGTATCCAAAGCGTCCGAAATCATATTTAGTAGATCTCTAAAAATTATATTTTGAGAAATTACTGTATACCGTTGGTTTGTAATAGTACTTTTCATCAATTGTGTCATGATTTTAACCACATCACTTACGGCGACAAATCCAGTGGAACCGGTGGTGTAAAATGACAATCCGTTTCTCATTTTTTCAAATAATTGTCCGCTTCCTTGATTTAAAAAACCAGGACCTATAATGACGCCTGGATTGACTATTATAACGTTTAGTCCTTCTTGTTGCCCACGCCAAATTTCCATTTCGGCACCATACTTTGAAATAGCATAATCGCTATGGGGTTTTTCGGGATTCCATTCCGTTTCTTCAGTAATAATTAATTCATTTCCAGTTAAATCACCAAGTGCAGCTGTAGAACTTACATGACATAATTTTTTAATTTTATTGACAAGACATAAGTTAACCACATTTGCAGTCCCCTCGATATTGGTTTTTCGTAAAAGGGCTTCGTCTTTTGGGTCAAATGAAATTACGGCAGCACAATGATATACATATTCAATTTCTTGAAAGGCTTCTTCTAACGAAGGAACGTCTATAATATCAGCTTTTATCCATTCGATAGCATCAAATAAAGGGGCTTTATTGTAACTTTCAAATAAAGATTTTGTTTTTTGGATGCTTTTTAGTTCACGATAAGTGGCGCGTATTTTTTTATTGTCTGTGCTTCCAGATTCTATTAAATGCAGCAGTAAATGCGCTCCTACTAACCCTGTTCCTCCTGTTACTAATACCATTTTGTAAAGATAAATAGATTGTTTGATTTTTAGACCGATTGATTTTCAAATTATGCAATTAAAACTATCTTTGTGAAAATTGATTTTTAGAAAATGAAAAATATTATTTCCGAATTACAATGGCGTGGATTGGTTCACGATATCATGCCTGGAACAGAAGAACAACTTTTGAAAGAAATGACTACGACTTACATCGGATTTGATCCCACATCAGATTCATTGCATATTGGGAGTTTAGTTCCTATAATTCTTTTGGTTCATTTAAAAAACTTTGGACATAAACCTATTGCTTTAGTAGGAGGCGCAACTGGAATGATTGGAGATCCATCAGGAAAATCGGATGAGCGAAACTTATTAGATGAAGCCACATTAAACTATAATGTTGAAGGTATAAAAAGTGTTTTATCACGGTTTTTGGATTTTAATTCGAATGAGATAAATGCTCCAGTTTTAGTAAATAATTACGACTGGATGAAAAATTTATCCTTTATTAATTTTGCTCGTGATGTGGGTAAAAGAATTACGGTAAACTACATGATGGCTAAGGATTCTGTAAAGAAAAGATTAGCTGGTGAAGGAGAAGGGATGTCATTTACGGAGTTTACGTATCAATTGATTCAAGGGTATGATTTTTACCATTTACATAAAGAATACAACTGTTTGTTACAAATGGGAGGTTCTGATCAATGGGGAAATATCACAACTGGAACGGAGCTAGTTCGTCGTATGAATGTAGGGGAGGAAGCTAAAGCATACGCCATGACTTGCCCCTTAATTACTAAAGCAGACGGTTCTAAATTTGGAAAATCCGAAGGTGGAAATGTTTGGTTGACTACTGATAAAACTTCGGTTTATAAATTCTACCAATTTTGGTTGAACACGACTGATGTTGATGCGGAGAAATATATTAAAATCTTCACATTTTTAGATAAAGATTCAATCGATAGCTTAATTGAAGAACATAAAACAGCGCCTCATTTAAGAGTATTACAACGCAAATTAGCTGAAGAGTTAACCGTTTTTGTTCATTCTCAAGAAGACCTAGAGAAAGCGATAAAAGCATCGGCTATTTTATTTGGAAACGCGACTGCTGATGATTTGAAGGAACTAGATGAAGCTACTTTCTTGGAAGTTTTTGACGGGGTTCCTCAAGCTGAAATTGCGAGAAATGAAATGGAAGCTGGAATTGAAATTATCACTGTTTTAAATGATAAAACAGGGTTTTTTAAATCGAATGGGGAAGCCAGACGTGCTTTAACGGCAAATTCAATTTCAGTAAATAAAGAAAAAGTAAAAGAGGACTTTGTTTTGTCTTCAAAAGATTTAATTAACAATCAATTTGTATTGTTGCAAAGTGGGAAGAAAAATTATTTTGTGGTAAGGATTGTTTAACTGTTTATTCGGATAACCGATTAAACAAATAACCGCATCAACTTTTACAAAACCATTAAATTACAACCTCGAATATCCGAATTATCAAAACGTCCCAATACCTCGAAAGAGTTGTTGGGATTTTTTTTGCCTAAATCTTGTGTGGCAATAAAGGAACAGGAATTAATGTTAGCCAAATCAATGACGTTGATTCCGCCAGTTTTTCCGTTTTCAATATAAGTCAAAGCATCTTCGGTATCACGAATGTGGATTTGCATCCAAGAAGGGCATTCAAAGACTCCGTTACCCAACGAATAAGCTTGAGAGAGTAATTCAGTCATACCATATTCAGAATGGATTGCAGGTACTCCAAAACCATTGCACAGTTGTTCATGAAGTTCCTCGCGAATCATTTCTTTGCGTTTCCCTTTCATCCCGCCCGTTTCCATGATAATTGTATTCTGTAATTGAAAGGACTGTTTTTCTATTAAGTCTAATAATGCATAGGTAACACCAATCAAGATGACATTTTGACCTGATTGATCTAATGTGATGAGGTTCTGGATTAATTCATCATGATTATGAAGGTAAAAACCGCTTTCAGGATGTTTTGATAATTGAATTAAATCTTCGACCATATAAATCAATGAAGAGCCTTCTCTTTCTAGGTAAGTAGGTAATAGAGCTAAGACAACATAGTCTTCAATGTTTCCATAAAATTCCGAAAACGCTTTTCGATAACTTTCTTCATATATGGAAGCATCTGTCACTAAATGTTTACTAGTGATCATTCCTGTTGTACCACTACTTGTAAATGTTTCTTCAATAGCATTTGTGTTGGATAGAACTTGGTGGCTTTTGAAAAATTGAATAGGTAAAAATGGAATTTGTTGTATTGATTTTACTTTTGAAACTTCAACATTCAATAAGTTACAAAATTCTTTATAGACCAAGTTATTCTCATATTGAAAACGGAATACTTTTAAAGCTATTTTTTCAAATTGCTTTTGACCAGAAATTGCAAATATAGTGTCAGTTGTAATCAAGTTTTTTTTTACAAAGGTATAAATTTTAAAAACGCTTTAATAGTTCTAAACGAGTAAGGCTATAAAATAAAAAAAGCTTCAATTTCAATTGAAGCTTTTAAATTATGTTTTTTTAAGTAATTTTTATCTTACGATGAGCTTCCTTGTTGCCGAAGCATTGTTTTCATTTATTTTGATAATATAAACACCAGGTGAAATGTTTGGGATGTTTAATTCTCTTGAACTAATCATCGTTTGAAGTACTTTTTTTCCAAGGAGGTCAAAAATGATAACTTCTTTTTCTAGGTCGTTTTTTGTAGAAATGTATACTTTACCATTGCTCACAGGGTTTGGATACAAGTTTAAACCCTCAATAACTGAAGTTTCTTGAGTTTTTGGTTGTTGCTTTACGTCTTGAGCGTTAGTGCTCATGGAAAAGAAAAAAACCAATAAGAGTATAGTATAAAAGTAATTTTTTGCCATCAGCTTAATTTTGTTTAGTAAATATACTAAAAAAATACAAATACTATACCAAAAAAAAACACCTTTCATATTGAAAGGTGTTTTTAATATAAATTTGGTTCTTTTTAGATTAGAAACCTACAGACCATCCAGCAGCCCAAGCTGGCATTCCAACTCCATTTCCAGCTCCAGTTGCAGTTGTAGATTCTGCAGTTACAATTGCAGAAACATCAACACTAACTCCGCTAGTTGCAGGTGCTACAGCATTTAATTTTCCTTTAGTTTTTACAGCAACATCTGCGATGAAGTTAACATTAACTGCTTTTAAAGCAGTAGGAATCCAAGCAATAGTTTCGTCATTTTCAACGTTGAAACCTACAGCCCATCCGCTAAATACTAAGTTTGTAAAAATCCCTTTAGTTCCTCTTCTTAATTTCATTGCATCATTTTCTAACCATGTTCCAGTTGTTGGAGCGCTACCAGGTCCTACAAGAGTTAAGTTAGTGATAGAAGGGTTAGCGATAGGAGTGTTAGAATATCCTAATTCAAAGTTATCTGCTTCGATTCCTCTATTCCCTTTTCCAAAATCTAATTTTCCGTACCAGTTTGTGTTTGTTCCAGACCATCCTTCAGTCCAGTCAAATTGATCATCTTCATTTCCGATAGAAATTAAGTTTGAAGTATTTACTGTTCCTCCAAAAAATTCAACTCCATCATCAGCTCCTTGGAAAAATTCTACATAGTCAATTGTAGTTCCTGAACCAACTCCAAATAATGAAAGTCCGTTAAATTCTTTTTCACTGTTAAAAGCAGCTCCAGCATATTCAATTCTAAGGTATTTGATTGATCCTGAATTGTCATTAGAAACAGTTCCACCGTAACTTAAGTCAGCTACTTCTGATTGAGCAGTACTTGTTCCACCAGTTACACGGTTGATTGGTGCTTTACCACAGATAACTAATCCACCCCAGTCTCCAGCTTTTTTAGTAGTTAATCCACTAGTCATAACAACTGGTTTAGCAGCTGTACCGTTTACATTTAGTTTTCCACCTTGAGCAATTGCTATATATGCAGAAGTTCCACCTGTACCTTCGATAACTGTTCCAGCAGGAATAATTAATGTTGCTCCGCTGTTTACTTGAATTTTACCTGTTAATTTGTATGTTTTTGTCGCGTCTAAAGTTACTTCACCGTCAGATATCGTTCCTTGGAAATTTGTTGCGTCAGCAACAAAAGTTGAAGAAGGAGGTGTAGTAGGTGTAGGAGTGTCATTAGATGAACAGCTAGTCATTAAACCTGCAGTTAATGCTAAAAATCCGAATAATTTTAAAGTTGTTTTTTTCATGATTCTTTAAATAATATTTTAGTTATTTTGTTGGTACAAAGATGCAATAAGAACTTTTTTTGGATGTTATCTAAATGTAATTGTTTGTTTAATAAAAGGATAATTGAACATTAAGCCAATGTTATTTAAGTAACCTTATGGTTTGTTGCTTTTGTGATTTCTTAAAGAATTGAGTAAAAAAAAAGAACAGCAATTAGCTGTTCTTTATAAGTTCCTTATTTTGATTTTTTAATTAAAATTGATAGTTCAGACTTAGACTTAATGTCATCCCTTTTTTATATGAAAGTACATTTACATCACCAGTAGCATTTTCTTGTACTCTATTGATTGACGGGTCTAAAATGTTTTTCACTACTAATCCTAGTCCTAATTGTTCAGTAAGTTTAGATTTTGCGATAAAGTCTAATGAGCCAAATGCTTTGTCTACTAAATCTCCTTTACCATTTGTTCCAATAGCATTTACTCTGTCTGAAAAGTAAGAGTAAGCTAAAGTTGTGTTTAGGTTGCTGTTTTTATTATTCCATTCGTTAAATAAAGTTAAGTCGGCATTTAATAGTAAATCAGATGCTCCTGTAAATTTACTTTTCTTATTTGTAAAGTCAACTTGGTAGTTGGTTTCACTATTTACCTTTCCAGCATTTAGTTCTTGGTTGCTATATAAATAAGAAGCGTTAATACCAGCGGATAGTTTTTTAGAATTTTCAGTGTCAAAATTAAAAAGTTGTTTTCTGTACTCAATTTCTCCACCCGCAACATATCCATAATCTCCTGTATTGATAAATGAGATATCATTTGAAGAGGAAGAAATTGTTACTTCGTTCATTGGGTTCAAAATATATTTTCCAAAAGCAGTAACCGAAATTAGTTCATCACTTTTAGGGAACATTTCCCATTTAAGGTCTAAGTTATAATCATCAGATTCATACAAGAATGGATTTCCTACTTTTACTTGTAATACTTCTTCGTAAACAAATAATGCTCTTTCTTTAAACTGAGGTAAAGTGTACGTTTTACTTGCTCCTAAACGTAAATTTTGTTTATCGTTTAATTCATACTTCATGATTACACTTGGTAAAAACGCTGTTTTTTCCAATTTATCATTACCAATACCACCTAACTGAGTGTACCAATTTACTTTTTGAGTAATTTGTTCTCCTCTTAAGCCTACTATTGCAGTTAACTTATTGAATTTATATTCCGTATTTAAGAAAGCACCATGGATTATCTGGTCGCCACCGTAAGTTTGAGGATCTAATGCATTAAATACTTGTGAATTACCACGAAATGTTGCTATAGAAAAATAGCCATTATTGAAATTATCTTGGTTATAAAATAAATCTAGGTTATTTGGATCTACAACAGTATTGGTGTACCCATTGTTAGCCTTAAAGTTGAATTGAGTTGCTTGAAAACCTCTTGATTTAATTCTTTCATTTGCACCCACTGTAATTTTTCCTAGAAAATCACCTGATGCATTTTTACTGAATTTATAATCATATGAAGCGTTTGCAGCTAGTTCGTCTTCTTTTAATTTTTGAAAATACCTGTGATTGTCTGGAGCTGAAATACTTGATAATTGATATCCAGTAGCTTCTTTTCTGAAAATATTTTGAACTCTGTCTGGCATGCTTCCGTCAATGATGTTGTATGAAACACCCCAATTTAATTTAGAACGATCCCTAATCTTGTGGTCTCCTAATATTTGGTTAATCCATAAACTATTTTTCTCATAATTGAAACGACGAATTAAACCGTTTCCATCGTTAGAGATATCTACAATGTACCCATAATACTCTTCTTTTGACTGCGTAGAAGTATTGATATAAAGTGTATTGAAACTTACTTTGTTATTATTGTTTATTTTGTAACCAATATTAGCCATTCCAGTAGTATTGGTTTCATATTTCATTTCGCTATATTTTTCGAAGTTTTTATTAGCGATTCCGTTACCATTTACACTTGCCTTTGCAGTTCCATTACTTTTAGATGAGAAATCGTTATTGAATGATGCTGTTGCAAAAAAGCTAAGTTTTCCTTCTGAACCTACATCAAATGATTTTCCTCCAGAAATTCCAAATGAACTTGCAATTGGAGTATAGTCTTGCATTTTTAGAGAGCTGTAGTTATATTGTGTTAATGCATTGGTAGGGATTCCTTTTTTTGTAAACCCCGTTCTGCTCATTCCACCTTGAAGTTTAAAATTGTTTTCGGCTAAAGCATTCGTATTTACTTTTGTTCCAATGTCTAATTTTAAAAAACCACTTCCTTTGTAATCTTTTGAAATAATATCTACGTTTCCACCCGCAAAATCTCCGTAGATTTTACCATTGTATACCTTGTCTATTGAAATATACTCAACGATGTCAGTGGAGAAAATTTCAAGATTTAAGTTTTTCTTTTCAGGATCGTTTGATGGTATAGGTAATCCATTCATTGTAGTTGAATTATAACGGTCTCCTAATCCTCTTACAAAAATATTTCCAGATCCTTCTTGTTTAGTTATTCCAGTAGTTTTTGTGACAGCTGTAGCAACATCACTAACGCCTTTTCTAGCTAGTTCTTGAGAGCCAATACTTTGTTTTATCTCAACAGCATTCTTTTGATCTAATAATAGAGCGGTCTCTTTTTGCTTGTTTACATTTGTTGTAATAACAACATCGTCTAATTTGTAACTAGAAGAACCAAGTGCTTGATTAAGTGCAATAGTTTCGCCACTTTTAACGATAACTGGAATTTCTATAGATTCATAGCCAATGAAGCTAAATTGTATTACATAATTTCCTGCTGGTGCATTTACAGTGTATTTTCCATCAATGTCGGTCGTTGCATTTATAGATGTGCCTTTTAATAATACGTTAGCAAAAGGTAATGTTTCGTTGTTTGAATCTTTATCAGTTAGTACTCCAGAAATAGTACCTTTAGTTTGTGCAAAAGTTAGGGTACTGATAAAAAGCGTTAAAATGAATAATTTCAGTTTCATAATTGTGTTTAATTTTTTGCAAAGTAATAGTGTCTTTGTAAAGTTCGTGTTACTGGGTTATTAAGATTTTGTTTCCACAGTATTACTAAATAGTTACCAAATTAAATTACGGTTAATAGTTATTTTTAACAATTCATTTATTGTTATATTTACATTCGTAAGCGTAAATTTGCTCAAATGAAGAAAAAACACACAAAGATTTTATTGGTTGATGACGAACCGGATATTTTAGAAATCGTAGGATATAATCTGAATCAAGAAGGGTATCAAATTTTTACCGCTTCAAATGGTAAAGAAGCAATTGCAAAAGCAAAAAAAGAATTACCAGACTTAATCATAATGGATGTGATGATGCCTGAAATGGATGGAATGGAAGCTTGTGAGAATATTAGAAAGATTCCAGAATTATCTAATGTAATCATTACTTTCTTAACAGCAAGGAGTGAAGATTATTCTCAGGTTGCTGGATTTGACGCAGGAGCTGATGATTATATAACAAAACCCATAAAACCAAAGTTATTGGTTAGTAAAGTGAAAGCTTTATTGCGTCGATTGAAAGAAAAAGAGCAAAATAGCGAAACACTTAATGTAGGTGGAATCGAAATAAATCGAGAAGAATATAAAATAGTTAAAGACAATATTGAAATTGCTTTGCCTAGAAAAGAATTTGAATTATTTTATTTATTAGCTTCTAAACCTGGAAAAGTATTTAAGCGCGACGAAATTCTGGATAAAGTCTGGGGAAATGAAGTTGTAGTAGGTGGTAGAACAATAGATGTACATATTAGAAAACTTAGAGAAAAAATTGGAGAAGATCTTTTTAAAACAATAAAAGGAGTTGGATACAAGTTTGAAGTATAGTTAGAGTGATTATTAATTCGAATAATCTCAATTCTATTCTTAGTTAAAAAAACAATGCAAGTAATAAATGAAATTAAGTTTTAAAAAAACCTATAAGTTTGCCGTAAAATCTGCTTTATATATCAGTCTTTTTTCAACAGGATTTGTAATGCTTTTGGTGACTTCTATATTTAATTATACTATACAAAAGCTGTGGTTGTTTGGTTTTATTTTTACCTTAATCCTTTATGTTTTTTCATTTATTGTTTTGCAATATAGGGTAGAACGTTTTATATATAGACGTGTAAAAAAGATCTATGATGAAGTGTCATTATTAGAGTCCAGCAGCTTTATCAATCAGCCCATCACCACAGATATGGAAACCCTGACTAGGGAAGTACGAAAATTTGCCACCGATAAAAAATTGGAGATAGAATTACTTCAAGTGAGAGAGGAATACCGAAGAGAATTTTTGGGAAATGTATCGCACGAGCTTAAAACACCATTATTTACAGTACAGGGTTATATATCTACATTGCTGGATGGAGCGATGGATGATAAAGCGATTCGAAAAAAATATTTAAAGCGTGCCGAAAAAGGAGTGGAACGTCTTATTTATATTGTAGAAGATTTAGATATGATTACCAAATTGGAAGTTGGGGATCTTAATCTTGAATATTCTGAATTTGATATTGTAGAATTAATTCAAAATGTTTTTGACTTATTAGAAATGAAAGCTGAAAAGAAGAAGATTACTTTGGCTTTCGAAAACTATCATATTTTACCTAACTTAGTTAGAGGAGACAAAGATCGAATTCAACAAATCATTGAAAATTTAATTGTTAATTCAATTAAATACGGAAAAGTAAATGGTACCACCGAAGTTGCAGTAGTGAACTTGACTAAAGAAAAAGTGTTGGTTCGTGTTAGTGATGATGGAGAAGGTATTGAAAAACAAAATATCCCTAGACTTTTTGAACGTTTTTATAGAGTGAATAAAAGTGGATCTCGTTCAGAGGGTGGCTCCGGTTTAGGTTTAGCAATAGTAAAACACATCATAGAAGCACATAAAGAAAAAATTTATGTGGAAAGTGAATTTGGTATTGGATCTGAATTTTCTTTTACCCTTGAAAAAGTAGTAAAACAGGTTAAATAATCCCTTTTCATAATGAAATATTTAGTCACTTAATTAGTATAAACATTGGGTTTTATTATTTGATCTAAATTTTTTAATGTGTGCTAAATTTTTGTACGTAAGTATGTTATAAAAATTTGGTAACAATTTAATAACATTTAGGACGTAATAAAATAACATAAATTTTAAATTAGCTTAACATAAAATAGGATATTTGCACAATAAAATCAAAAAAAATTATTGTGAAAAATATCTCGTTATTTTTATGTGTTTTCTTTATTTCGTCATTGTCATTAATGGCTCAAACTGCTGATAAAGATTTTGTCCCAAGTGGCGCACCTATTTTCAAAGTATTTTGGAATTACAGCCAAGATTTTACTCCTAATGCAGTCAAAAAAAGTGCCTTTGCATTAGACAGAGCCTATTTGGGTTATAAATATGATTTTAGCGATAAAATAGCTGCTAAAGTTATATTTGATGTAGGAAATAATACAGCAGGTAGTGCTTATACTGCGTTTTTGAAAATAGCACAATTAGACTGGAAAGTAGCCACTGGTGTAAAACTGAGTATGGGTATGATTGGTTTGAAACAATTTAATGATCAAGAAGATTTTTGGGGTTACCGTTATATATATAGAGTTTCTGATGATCTAGACGGAATAGGTAGTAGTGCTGATTTAGGTGTTAATGCTGAATTTACTTTAACTAAAAATTTGAAATGGAATGTTCTTGTTGTCAATGGTGAAGGTTTTAGAAACATACAGGATACTAATGGTAATCAAAGAATTGGGAGTAGTTTAGTTTATACTCCGATAAAAGGTTTGATAACAAAAGTATATTTCGATACTCAAAGCGCAACTGGATCTAAAGCAGTTACAACAATGGCGTTATTTGCAGGATATAATACGGGTAAATTTAGATTTGGTGCGGAATACAATCAATTGTTAAACGGTACATCTTTTGCAGTTCCTGCTGTTGACCATGAATTAAGAGTTGTGTCTTTTTATTCAACTTATGTAATAAACAAGAAAATCGAAATATTTGGTCGTTTTGATCACGAGAAATCAAATATGTTATCTGGAGCAACAACTGTTTGGAATGCAGCTAAAGATGGTAATTTAATGATTACGGGTTTTCAATATGCTCCTTCTAAAGGATTGAAATTGGCATTAGATTATCAAGGGTATAATTTTGAGCAATCTGGTGTACCTTCTCAGTCAAAAGTGTTTATAAATGCAGAGTTTAATTTATAAGCCTTTTTTATAAAAATTATATTTTTTAAGGATGCTAAATTAGGGTTGCTTAAATTTAGGTTTAATTAAAAGTCACCAACAGAATTTGTAAAATTCTGTTGGTGACTTTTTTAATTTATTTCTACAATGTGTACATGGATTTAAAATTCTATTTATTTAAAAAGAAAGCGTAGTGTTGTTTAAATTGATCTTTGTGAAATTAATGGAAACAATAAAATAATAAGATTTTTACTACTTAAAAAAAAGTGTGTCGTTGTTTAAAACGACACACTTTTTTTGTTTTTTAGGTTTATTAAAGAAAATACTTATAAATGAAAACTGGTAAATCAAGTGTTTTTTTACCAATGTTAATATAATGTTAACTAAAATATAGGTTGTAAAGCACTGTATTTACTAGATTTTTTTGTTATATGGAGTTGTTTTATTGCTGATTTTCATTGTTTTTTATTACTTATATCACGATTACTTTTCATTATGATAACCTTGTCTTAATATCTGAGGCTTTAATTAACATTAGTTTTGCACCAAAATAATAATAAAATAACAAATTGTTAAAATGAAAAATTTTTTATTAAGTATCATGCTAGTGTTTTCTTTTATTGCATCAGCTCAGGAAGGTACAGTTGAAAAAAAGATAACAGACAAAAAAACAGAGTCTACACAATACCTAAATTCGGGTAAAAAACTAGGGTTTACCGCAAAAGATAGTTTGTTTCAGGTGAATATAGGCTTTAGAATTCAAAGTAGAGCAGGGTTTCATAAAAGTGAAGGAGAAACGGGTGTTGTTGAGGGAGAAATTAGAAGAATGAGATTAAAACTAGATGGTTTTGTGTATAATCCTAAGTTCGGGTATAAGGTGGAACTAGGGTTTTCTGCAAGAGACATGGCATTATCTGGAAATAGTGGAAATGTAATTCTGGACGGGGTGCTTTTTTACAAACCTGCAAAAAATTGGACAATTGGATTTGGACAAACAAAGTTACCAGGAAACAATCAAAGGGTAGTTTCATCAGGATCTTTAGAATTTACAGATCGTACAATTAACAATTCAAAGTTTAACATAGATCGTGATTTTGGTTTGTTTCTTGATTATTCAAAAGAAGATGCAAATCACTTTTCGTATGCATTAAAAGGAGCTATTACAAAAGGGGAAGGTAGAAATTATACTAAAAGTTTAAATGATGGTATTTCCTTAACAGGTAAAGTTGAATTGTTTCCTCTAGGTTCTTTTACAAAAAACGGATCTCATTTTGAAGGGGATTTAATGAGAGAGAAAACGCCAAAATTAATGCTATCAGGGGCTTTTAGTCAAAACAATAATGCAGGTAGATCTCAAGGCCAATTAGGTAATGATCTATTTGAAGCGAGAACATTACAATCAGTATTTTTTGACGCGATGTTTAAATACAATGGATGGACGGCATCAACAGCTTATATGTCTAGAATGACGGATAACGCAATTACGGTGAATCCTTTAGATGTTACTAAAAAACAAGCAGTTTTTGTAGGTCATGGAGTTGATACGCAATTAAGTTATGTGTTTCCTTCTAAATATTCATTAGCAGGTAGGTATTCTACTCAAAAAGTGGGTACAGATATTGAAACAATAAGTCCAAATGTAGATGAATATGCAATCAGTTTGTCTAAATATATTTTAGATCACAAATTAAAAATTCAGACTGAATTTTCATATGAAAATGAAAAGTTTTATACGGGAAATACTTCTGGTAGCTGGTATGCTCGTGTACAAGTGGAGATAGGAATATAGCTATTTTATTTAAAGAACCGTTTTTAAGCGGTTTTTTAGTTTTCAATTGTATTTTTAGGGTAAAAAATATAAAGATTGGATAATACTGACTTAATATTAGCTTAACATAGAGTTAGTACATTTGTCAAAAATTTAAAAAAACCATTATGAAAAATAACACAAAATTATTTTTAATGTTACCTTTAATAGGGATGTTAAGTTGCGGTAAAGCAAAAACTGAAGATAAAGGAACTGAAGCTAAAGCAGCTAGTGTGTCTATTACAATGAAAGGAAGTGATACTGTTTTACCTTTAGCTCAAAAAGAAGTTGAAGATTTGATGAAATCAAATTCGGATGTTAGTGTTACTGTAGTAGGTGGTGGTTCAGGTGTTGGTTTGACAGCTTTGATTGATGGTACTACTGATATTGCAATGGCTTCAAGAGACATGAAAACAGAAGAGAAATTAAAATTCGCTGAATTAAAAAAAGATATTGAAGAAGTGGTTATTGCTTATGATGCTTTAACTGTTATTGTAAATCCAGCTAACAAAGTTTCTCAATTGACACGTGAGCAATTAGAAAAAATCTTTACAGGTGAAATTAAAAACTGGAAAGAAGTAGGTGGTGAAGATGCGAAAATTGTAGCTTATTCAAGAGAATCTTCTTCTGGTACGTATGAGTTCTTTAAGGAGGAAGTAATGGAAAAGAAAAATTACGCAACTAACATTTTAAGTTTACCAGCTACTGGGGCTATCGTTCAAGCGGTTGGTCAAACTAAGGGAGCTATTGGGTATATTGGATTAGCTTATGAGACTAAAGAAGTAAAACAATTGGCTGTTTCTTATGACCAAGGTAAAACTTTTATTGAGCCATCTGTAGCAAGTGCGAAAGATAAATCATATCCAATTTCTAGACCATTGTTTTATATGTTTGATAAAACTAATGCAGCAAAAGTAAAGTCTGTTGTTGATTTTGCACTTTCACCTGAAGGACAAAAAGTGGTTTCAGAAGTAGGTTATGTACCATTGAATTAATAAAGGTTAATTTATAAATGAAGAACGGCCGTCTTAAATAAGACGGCCTTTTTTTATTAAAAAAAAGAGTTGTACTTTTAAAAGCCATTACAATCGCTTAACATTAAGTTAACATAAGGATAATGATGTGAAAACATTAGGGACGTTTACCTAGCGTAGTTTTGCTAAAAATAAAATATACTGATTTGAAAACAAATTTTAAACAGATTAAAGAAAAGGTTATTGAAACAATTTTAATGCTAAGTAGTGCTGCTACTAGTATTACAGTTATTTTGATTGTCTTTTTTCTATTTATTGAAGGAGCTGGAGTTTTTAGTAAAAAACCCATTGATGATGGATTTTTATTAGCAGTGTCAGTTGATAATCCAGTTAAAAAACTAAAACCTTCAGAGATAAAAGATATTTATGATCAAAAAATCACCAATTGGAGTCAGCTTGGAGGCAAGAATGAACCAATTGTTTTATTTAGAGCGGGAGATATAACTGATTATTATACTGATGAAGAATTAGGGAAAAACTTTGAATTCTTTCCTGATAAAATCAATGAACTTATAGCAAAAACACCAGGTATAATTGCATTTTTTTCTGATAAGTATAAAGCAAAAGATTTTAAGGGAAGAGAGTTAGATATTGATAAAATTAAAGTTTCTGAATTTTTATCAGGGGAAGAGTGGTTTCCTACGGCACAGCCTATAGCACAAATGGGAGTAAAGCCATTAATATACGGTACTTTGTGGGTTAGTTTTGGTGCTATTTTATTGGCTTTGCCTATAGGATTAGCGGCAGCTATTTACTTAAGTGAAATTGCTAAGAAAAGAACACGTAGTCTTCTAAAGCCACTTATTGAGTTACTTGCAGGGATTCCATCAGTTGTTTATGGTTTTTTTGGGTTGGTAATCATTGTTCCGTTAATTCAAAGTACTTTTAATTTACCTGTTGGAGAAACAGGACTGGCAGGTAGTGTAGTTCTAGCTATTATGGCTTTGCCAACTATTATTACTATTTCTGAAGATGCTATGCGCAATACGCCTCGTGCTATGAAAGAAGCGAGTTTAGCTTTGGGTGCAAGCAAGTGGCAAACCATTTATAAAATTGTAATTCCAAATTCCGCTTCGGGAATAACTGCGGGCGCAATATTAGGTATTGGTCGTGCCATTGGAGAAACGATGGCTGTTTTGATGGTTACAGGTAACGCAGCTGTAATTCCTCATACGCTTCTTGAACCAGTACGTACTATCCCTGCAACTATTGCTGCTGAATTAGGTGAGGCTCCAAATGGTGGTTTGCATTATGAGGCTTTATTTGCTTTGGGTTGTATTTTATTTATTATCACTTTTATAATAAATATGCTAGTAGAGGTTGTTACAAATAGAAAATCTCATAAAAAACATTAAAATGAGTCAACAAAGTAGTTTAGCAAAGAGGAAAAGAAGAAATCAAAATATTGCTTTTGGTATATTTAGTGTTACTAGTTATGCGATAGTTGCTCTTTTATTCGTAATATTAGCTTTTATTGTGGTAAAAGGCATTGGTGTAATCAGTTGGGAGTTTATTACTGAAATGCCTAAAAATGGAATGACAGAAGGCGGAATTTTTCCAGCAATAGTTGGTACGCTTTGCTTAGTTTTAGTAAGTATGGTATTTGCTTTTCCAGTTGGTGTTTTGGCAGCAATTTATATGAATGAATATGTAAAAGATGGCTGGATAAAGAAAATAATCAAACAAATGACAAACAATCTTGCAGGTGTACCGTCAATCGTTTTTGGACTTTTTGGAATGTCATTATTTGTAAATAAAATGGGTTTTGGGGATTCTATTTTAGCAGGTGGATTAACGTTAGGATTGTTAGTTTTACCAATTGTTATTAGAACTACTGAGGAGTCATTGAAAGCAGTTGAAGATACTTTTAGACAAGCGAGTTATGGAGTAGGGGCAAGTAAATGGGAAACGACAAGTAAGATTGTATTTCCTATAGCATTCCCAAACATTATTACTGGATTAATTTTATCTATAGGAAGAGTTTCTGGAGAAACTGCTCCAATTTTATTTACAGTAGCAGCCTATTTTTTACCAAAATTACCAACGTCAATTTTTGACCAAGCAATGGCTTTGCCTTATCATTTATATGTGATTTCAACTAGTGGAACTAATATAGAAGCTTCAAGAGCTATGGCATATGGTACAGCACTTGTTTTAATTATAATTGTATTAATTTCTAATTTATTAGCGAATGCACTTCGTAAATATTATGGAAAAAAAGTAAAAACGAATTAACATGCATAAAATAGAATCAAAAAACGTAAATTTTAATTACGGGGAATTTCAAGCGTTGCACGACATTACAATTTCAATGAAGGAAAATACCGTTACAGCATTAATCGGTCCTTCAGGTTGTGGGAAATCTACCTATTTACGTCTATTAAATAGAATGAATGACTTGATTGATAATACTCATATGACAGGGAGTATTCTTATTGATGGAGTTGATATTTATGAAAAACAAACAAACGTAGATGATTTGCGTAAAAATGTTGGAATGGTTTTTCAAAAACCAAACCCTTTTCCAAAAACAATTTTTGAAAATGTTGCTTATGGATTACGAGTTAATGGTATTACGGATAAAAAAATAATTGAAGAAAGAGTAATTACATCTATTGAGCAAGTAGCACTTTGGGATGAAGTGAAAGATAAACTTAAAAAGTCTGCTTTTGAACTTTCAGGAGGACAACAACAGCGCCTTTGTATTGCTAGAGCTTTAGCTATTCAACCTTCGGTTTTGTTAATGGATGAACCTACGTCTGCATTAGATCCAATTTCGACTTCAAAAATTGAGGAGCTTATTTATGAATTAAAAAATAAATATACTATAGTTATTGTTACCCATAACATGCAACAAGCAGGTCGTGTTAGTGATAATACTGCTTTTTTCTATATGGGTAAATTGATTGAGTATGATAAAACAAAGACAATCTTCACTAAACCAGCAATTAAGCAAACAGAAGATTATATAACAGGAAGATTTGGATAAGATTGATTTTGATTTGATTTCAGAATCGTTTAACTTTAAATCTTTAAATCTTTAAAAAATGGCATCACACTTAGAAACAGAATTAGGTAAGCTTAAAAGCATCATAATAAAAATTGGAAATTTAGCGGAGTCTCAAGTGAGTGAAGCTGTAAAATCATTACTATCTGAACCAGGTTCTGAAAGTAAAGAAGTAAAAAAAACGGAAAGTAAAATTGATAAACTAGATGTCAAAATTGATGATATTTGTCAAAGTGTTTTTGCGTTACAACAACCAGTTGCTTCTGATTTAAGATTTATTATGTCTGCAATGCAAATGAGCAATCAGATTGAACGAATTGGTGATTTGTCGATGAGTATCATTAAGTTGTCAAAAAGTATAAAGGAAAAGCATGAATTAATATCTAAATTTAATATTGCTGAAATTACTGGTGAAGTTGAAATGATAATACTGAAAACGAATCAATGTTTTGAAGTTTTGGATGAGTCTAAAATTGATGATATATTCTTCTTGAATAATAGTATCAAAGATAAAAGTGGGGAAGCTATTGAAAATATTATTGGTGAAATGAAGAACAATTCTAAAACAGTTGTATCTGGGACCAATCTTATCATGGCTTTAAAACATCTTGAAAGAATTGCAGATCATTGTACTAATATTGCTGAGTCTGTTTACTTTATGATTAATGCTAAAACCATTAAGCATGAAAAATTAAACGACAAAAAATAATTTATTTTTATAATTGAAAGCTGACTTTTGTATCAATCTTAGATGTAAAAGTCAGCTTTTTTTATTGAAAAACTTCAAATAAGTTCTCCCAATCTATTTTATTATTAATAGTTTGAAGTCCGCTATATTTGTTTAATTCGAATAAGTTTTCGATTTTGAATTCGTCTTGATTGGCAAATGGAGCGAGCCCTTCCTCTTTTAATTTTTGTGCTAGATAAACTTGTTCGTATTGTCCTGGTGTTGGAATAAAAAAAGCTTTCTTTCCAAGTTTTACTAAATCCATAATTGTTGTGTAGCCAGAACGACAAAGAATGATCTCACTTTCATTGAAAGCTTGCTCTAATTGGCGACTATTCATGAAATTATAAAAGAGTATGTTTTTAATCTTCTCCTTTGTTTGTTCCTTTTCAATAATTCCCTTAATGAATATAACTTCTCCTTTATATCGTTTAAGTTCGACTTTTATTTTTTCTTCCAATAAACTTCTTTGAGGTTCAGGACCAGAAAGGATCACCATTAAATCATATTTAGTTGGAAGCTCTTTTTTTATCATTCGGCTAAGTGGGCCAATATATTTCAAATTTAGATTTGATTTTTTTAAATGACTTAATTTACTTGCTAAATTTGGTATTTTTTCTACATCTGGAATCCAACATTCTGAATATTTTTTGATTATTTTCTGATGCAGTTTACTAGTTATCCAAGTTGTTTTGCCTGTCAATACATTTATTTGGTGTGTAATGTAAACAGAAGGTATTCTTTTCGAATAACACCCTAATCGATTATCTGATATAATTCCATCAATTTCGTATTGGTCAATCCATTTTGCAACTATTTTTTTTTCTTTCCAAATTGCTACCATCATTTTTGGAGAATTAAGAAAAAGCTTCCATTTAAAATAAGTACTATTCTTAGGGTATTCTATTTGGTAAGAAGGTAATTCAAGCATTTTTAAATAGGGAAATTCTTTACGCAATAAGTGCAATGCTGCCCCATCTGAAGCGATAATTGGGATATAGTTGTTTTCTTGCAGCGCTTTTATAATTGGTATACACCTTGATGCGTGTCCTAAACCCCAATTTAGAGGTGTGATTAATATTGTTTTATGGGAAGCTGAAGAGTAGTCAATCATTTTTTAAAATCATTTTATTTGCTTTTTTAAAGGTACATAAAGTGAATTACTTCTGAATTGATTTAAATATTACCAAATGATTAAGGAAGCAGTCATTTGGGATTAGTGTTTTAGGAAATGAAAGGTAATAGCGACTCGAATTTTTATTTTTGGCTTTTTAATTTAACAGATGATGGTAAGTTAAGATGGAATAATGTAAAATGTAAGGGATTGTAATGAATCCTTAGCTTTTTTTCTTACAAAATTCAGTTTTTTAATATGGATATTTTTATTGTATTTGCATTATAAAGGCATAAATTTTAAGGAATTCTCAGATCGGTTTTTTGTAAGAAAGTTAATAATGAGTTAGTCCCGTATTAATTGCTATTTTGCGTGTAATCAAACACCTGCTTTTATTTACATTTAATCGGGTATATATGTATTTTAAGGAATTTAATTTTTTTTTAATTTATTTTTTTTAGTTTTGCACAATATATTGTTAATAAAATTCCTTCATTTTGTATCGTGCTTTTTGTACGTAAAAAAAAAGCTGTTTTATTTTATTATTTTGCCCCAATTTATCATTAGAATAATTTAAATACCTACTATAAATTATGTACAAAACTACTTTAAAGATAGTGACTTTAAGGAAAATAATATTTTTTCTTATCTGTCTTCTGGTTTCCATAAATTCATATTCGCAATTTTACACTACGCATTATATTGCACCTGCTCCTTGGAATTATTATTCGGATGCAAATGCTCTTGTAATTTCGACACAATCAACTTCTACGGTTAATGTCACTATTAAAAAGAGTGATGGAACTACTGTTGCTACTATAAGTACAATTAGTGGGAGTCCAGCAGTATATAGGTTTGCAGGAAATCCTGTTGGGTTAAATTATTTAAGTCTAAATACAGTTTTAACAAATGCTGGATTAATAATTACAAGTAGTGCTCCAACACTTGTTAATTTGAGAAATATAGCTTCGGATAATATTCCTAATGTTAATGGGAATAATCCCGATAAATACATTAAAGGAAATGCTTCTTTGACAAGTTATGGTAATCCTGGAATTGGTATTAAGTTCAGAGTCGGGTACTATAGAAATGGGACATTAGGTCCGTTTCAATGGGAAACGAGCATACAAAATCAATTGCCTACATACAGTGTGATGGCCATTGAAAACAATACGGTTGTAAAGTTAAATGGTACTATTCTAACAACTTTACAAACTGGTCAAAGTTATTTATTTAAAGCAGCAATAGGGTCTTTGGTTGAAACATCTGCTGGTGTGGTTATGAATACGGGGGCTATACTTGATAACCCTGATACATGTGGTGATGGTACATTATGTCAAATTCCTCCAGTAAGTGTTTTAGGTAAGGAATATTTCCTTGTAAGAACTCAAGGTTCTAATACAACTAATGGGATTCCAGTTACATCAGAGCAATCAACTATTGTAGCGAGTGAAGCTAATACCGTTGTTACAATAAGCAAATATGCTCTTAGTGGAAGTTTTATTAGCTCCAGCAATATAACCTTAGTTAATGCAGGAGATTTTTATACTTTTTATAATGGTGATGGTTCTACTCCCTATTCAGCGAATCGTATCCTTAGTGATAAAAAAGTAGCTGTATTCACTGGATCAGCTCAATCATGTGAAGTTGATATTAGTGCCATTTCTCCAACATCTGCCTGTGGTGGTTCTTATTTTGTTGAAACATCTAAGTTTAAAAAATATGATAATTCCGATTTGCCTTATTTCGGATATGTTTTAATTCAAAGTGCTACAGCTCCTGTTAATTTAAACGGTAGTAATATAGAGACAACTGCAGTTGGTGCTAGAAGACAATTAGGTACTACTGGTTGGTATCTTATTGATTTCACCAGTGCTCAAATTAATACGCCCAATAAAATAACAATATCTTCAACTAGTAGAATTGTTGTTTCGCTAATTCAGCAAGGTGGTGGATTTTCAATGTCCGCATTCTTTTCAAACTTTGTGGAACAACCTAATACGCCAACGGTAACATACAAAACAAAAAATGGTTGTTCAAATGGTGAAGCACTCTTAACTGCTGATGCTGGTTTTGGACCATATCAATGGTATTTGAATGGGGTAGCTATATCTGGAGCAACATCAAATACATACACAGCATCACAAATTGGAGCTTATACTGTTGCAGCCACATTATCTTGTGGAGAAGTTGTTGAATCTCCTCCTGTTAATGTTGACTTATGTACTACTGATATTGCTGTTACAAAAGTAGCAAGTAATGAGACTCCGTATAAAGGAGGTACTATCACTTTTACAATAACTGCACAAAATTTAAGTACAGTTAATAATGCTTCAAATGTAGTTGTTAGTGATGTTATCCCATCTGGTTATACGCTAATTAGTGCAACTCCTTCAGCTGGGACTATTTCGTCGTCATCTACTTGGACTATAGGAACTTTAAACAAAAATAAAACGGAAACGTTAACAATAGTTGCCACTGTTAACCTTACAGGGAATTATGCTAACACAGCAACAATTACGACTGACAATATAGATCCGAATCCATATAATAATACTTCTACATCTACACCTGTACCGATAAATACAACAATCGATGCGATTGATGATGCAGGAGCAAGTGTAAACGGATTTGTGGGAGGGACATCATTTACGAATGTACTTTCTAACGATAAATTAAATGGAGCATTAGTTGATCCAACTAAAGTGAATACGACTTTCGTATCTTCAACTAACGCAGGAATCACTTTATCAGGAACAAATGTATTGGTAGCAGCTGGAACGCCAGCAGGAAACTACAGTTTGGTTTACAAAATTTGTGAGGTATTGAATCCAACAAATTGTGACCCAGCTACAGTAACTGTACCTGTTTCTGCAGCTGTGATTGACGCGATTAATGATACAGGAAGTTCAGTAAACGGATTTGTAGGTGGAACTTCATTCACTAATGTCTTGTCCAATGACACTTTAAATGGAGTAGCGGTTGTTGGTTCTAAAGTGAATACGACTTTCGTATCTTCAACTAACGCAGGAATCACCTTATCAGGAACAAATGTATTGGTAGCAGCTGGAACGCCAGCAGGGAACTACAGTTTGGTTTACAAAATTTGTGAGGTATTGAATCCAACAAATTGTGACCCAGCTACAGTAAGTGTACCTGTTTCTGCAGCTGTGATTGACGCGATTAATGATACAGGAAGTTCAGTAAACGGATTTGTAGGAGGGACATCATTAACGAATGTACTTTCTAACGATACCTTAAACGGATCTTTGGTTGATCCAACTAAAGTGACTACAACATTTGTATCAGCAACCAATACAGGAATCACCTTATCAGGAACTAATGTAGTTGTAGCAGCAGGAACACCAGCAGGAAACTACAGTTTAGTTTACCAAATCTGTGAGAAATTAAATCCAACGAATTGTGATCAAGCTACAGTAACGGTAACAGTAACTAAAGCAGTTATCGATGCAATTGATGATGCAGGAGCAAGTGTAAACGGCTTCATAGGCGGAACATCATTAACGAATGTACTTTCTAACGATACCTTAAACGGATCTTTGGTTGATCCAACTAAAGTGACTACAACATTTGTATCAGCAACCAATACAGGAATCACCTTATCAGGAACTAATGTAGTTGTAGCAGCAGGAACACCAGCAGGGAACTACAGTTTAGTTTACCAAATCTGTGAGAAATTAAACCCAACGAATTGTGATCAAGCTACAGTAACGGTAACAGTAACTAAGGCAGTTATCGATGCAATTGATGATGCAGGAGCAAGTGTAAACGGCTTCATAGGCGGAACATCATTAACAAATGTACTTTCTAACGATACCTTAAACGGATCTTTGGTTGATCCAACTAAAGTGACTACAACATTTGTATCAGCAACCAATACAGGAATCACCTTATCAGGAACTAATGTAGTTGTAGCAGCAGGAACACCAGCAGGGAACTACAGTTTAGTTTACCAAATCTGTGAGAAATTAAACCCAACGAATTGTGATCAAGCTACAGTAACGGTAACAGTAACTAAAGCAGTTATCGATGCAATTGATGATACAGGAGCAAGTGTAAACGGCTTCATAGGCGGAACATCATTAACGAATGTACTTTCTAACGATACCTTAAATGGATCTTTGGTTGATCCAACTAAAGTGACTACAACATTTGTATCAGCAACCAATACAGGAATCACCTTATCAGGAACTAATGTAGTTGTAGCAGCAGGAACACCAGCAGGGAACTACAGTTTAGTTTACCAAATCTGTGAGAAATTAAACCCAACGAATTGTGATCAAGCTACAGTAACGGTAACAGTAACTAAAGCAGTTGTCGATGCAATTGATGATGCAGGAGCAAGTGTAAACGGCTTCATAGGCGGAACATCATTAACGAATGTACTTTCTAACGATACCTTAAACGGATCTTTGGTTGATCCAACTAAAGTGACTACAACATTTGTATCAGCAACCAATACAGGAATCACCTTATCAGGAACTAATGTAGTTGTAGCAGCAGGAACACCAGCAGGGAACTACAGTTTAGTTTACCAAATCTGTGAGAAATTAAATCCAACGAATTGTGATCAAGCTACAGTAACGGTAACAGTAACTAAAGCAGTTATCGATGCAATTGATGATGCAGGAGCAAGTGTAAACGGCTTCATAGGCGGAACATCATTAACGAATGTACTTTCTAACGATACCTTAAACGGATCTTTGGTTGATCCAACTAAAGTGACTACAACATTTGTATCAGCAACCAATACAGGAATCACCTTATCAGGAACTAATGTAGTTGTAGCAGCAGGAACACCAGCAGGGAACTACAGTTTAGTTTACCAAATCTGTGAGAAATTAAACCCAACGAATTGTGATCAAGCTACAGTAACGGTAACAGTAACTAAAGCAGTTATCGATGCAATTGATGATGCAGGAGCAAGTGTAAACGGCTTCATAGGCGGAACATCATTAACGAATGTACTTTCTAACGATACCTTAAACGGATCTTTGGTTGATCCAACTAAAGTGACTACAACATTTGTATCAGCAACCAATACAGGAATCACCTTATCAGGAACTAATGTAGTTGTAGCAGCAGGAACACCAGCAGGGAACTACAGTTTAGTTTACCAAATCTGTGAGAAATTAAACCCAACGAATTGTGATCAAGCTACAGTAACGGTAACAGTAACTAAAGCAGTTATCGATGCAATTGATGATGCAGGAGCAAGTGTAAACGGCTTCATAGGCGGAACATCATTAACGAATGTACTTTCTAACGATACCTTAAACGGATCTTTGGTTGATCCAACTAAAGTGACTACAACATTTGTATCAGCAACCAATACAGGAATCACCTTATCAGGAACTAATGTAGTTGTAGCAGCAGGAACACCAGCAGGGAACTACAGTTTAGTTTACCAAATCTGTGAAAAACTAAACCCAAGCAATTGTGATACCGCTACGGTAACAGTAACCGTTGGAAAAGCGATAATCGATGCAATTGACGATGCAGGAGCAAGTGTAAACGGCTTCATAGGCGGAACATCATTAACGAATGTACTTTCTAACGATACCTTAAATGGATCTTTGGTTGATCCAACTAAAGTGACTACAACATTTGTATCAGCAACCAATACAGGAATCACCTTATCAGGAACTAATGTAGTTGTAGCAGCAGGAACACCAGCAGGGAACTACAGTTTAGTTTACCAAATCTGTGAGAAATTAAATCCAACGAATTGTGATCAAGCTACAGTAACGGTAACAGTAACTAAAGCAGTTATCGATGCAATTGATGATGCAGGAGCAAGTGTAAACGGCTTCATAGGCGGAACATCATTAACAAATGTACTTTCTAACGATACCTTAAACGGATCTTTGGTTGATCCAACTAAAGTGACTACAACATTTGTATCAGCAACCAATACAGGAATCACCTTATCAGGAACTAATGTAGTTGTAGCAGCAGGAACACCAGCAGGGAACTATAGTTTAGTTTACCAAATCTGTGAGAAATTAAACCCAACGAATTGTGATCAAGCTACAGTAACGGTAACAGTAACTAAAGCGATAATCGATGCAATTGATGATGCAGGAGCAAGTGTAAACGGCTTCATAGGCGGAACATCATTAACAAATGTACTTTCTAACGATACCTTAAACGGATCTTTGGTTGATCCAACTAAAGTGACTACAACATTTGTATCAGCAACCAATACAGGAATCACCTTATCAGGAACTAATGTAGTTGTAGCAGCAGGAACACCAGCAGGAAACTACAGTTTAGTTTACCAAATCTGTGAGAAATTAAATCCAACGAATTGTGATCAAGCTACAGTAACGGTAACAGTAACTAAAGCAGTTATCGATGCAATTGATGATGCAGGAGCAAGTGTAAACGGCTTCATAGGCGGAACATCATTAACAAATGTACTTTCTAACGATACCTTAAACGGATCTTTGGTTGATCCAACTAAAGTGACTACAACATTTGTATCAGCAACCAATACAGGAATCACCTTATCAGGAACTAATGTAGTTGTAGCAGCAGGAACACCAGCAGGGAACTATAGTTTAGTTTACCAAATCTGTGAGAAATTAAACCCAACGAATTGTGATCAAGCTACAGTAACGGTAACAGTAACTAAAGCGATAATCGATGCAATTGATGATGCAGGAGCAAGTGTAAACGGCTTCATAGGCGGAACATCATTAACAAATGTACTTTCTAACGATACCTTAAACGGATCTTTGGTTGATCCAACTAAAGTGACTACAACATTTGTATCAGCAACCAATACAGGAATCACCTTATCAGGAACTAATGTAGTTGTAGCAGCAGGAACACCAGCAGGGAACTATAGTTTAGTTTACCAAATCTGTGAGAAATTAAACCCAACGAATTGTGATCAAGCTACAGTAACGGTAACAGTAACTAAAGCGATAATCGATGCAATTGATGATGCAGGAGCAAGTGTAAACGGCTTCATAGGCGGAACATCATTAACAAATGTACTTTCTAACGATACCTTAAACGGATCTTTGGTTGATCCAACTAAAGTGACTACAACATTTGTATCAGCAACCAATACAGGAATTACCTTATCAGGAACTAATGTAGTTGTAGCAGCAGGAACACCAGCAGGAAACTACAGTTTAGTTTACCAAATCTGTGAAAAACTAAACCCAAGCAATTGTGATACCGCTACGGTAACAGTAACCGTTGGAAAAGCGATAATCGATGCAATTGACGATGTGGTTGCCGGTCCAATCAATGGAAAAGACGGAGGAGATGCAGGGATCAATGTATTGGATAATGACACCTTAAATGGAGTAAAAGTAGTTCCAGCAGATGTAGTAATAACATCGACAGCGACTACCGCCTTAAGCGTAAACACCGACGGAAGCGTAAGTGTTGCTGCAGGAACACCAGCAGGAGAGTACACGATACAATACACGATTTGTGAAAAACTAAACCCAAGCAATTGTGATACCGCTACGGTAACAGTAACCGTTGGAAAAGCGATAATCGATGCAATTGACGATGTGGTTGCCGGTCCAATCAATGGAAAAGACGGAGGAGATGCAGGGATCAATGTATTGACTAATGACACCTTAAATGGAGTAAAAGTAGTTCCAGCAGATGTAGTAATAACATCGACAGCGACTACCGCCTTAAGCGTAAACACCGACGGAAGCGTGAGTGTTGCTGCAGGAACACCAGCAGGAGAGTACACGATACAATACACGATTTGTGAAAAACTAAACCCAAGCAATTGTGATACCGCTACGGTAACAGTAACCGTTGGAAAAGCGATAATCGATGCAATTGACGATGTGGTTGCCGGTCCAATCAATGGAAAAGACGGAGGAGACGCAGGGATCAATGTATTGGACTAATGACACCTTAAATGGAGTAAAAGTAGTTCCAGCAGATGTAGTAATAACATCGACAGCGACTACCGCCTTAAGCGTAAACACCGACGGAAGCGTAAGTGTTGCTGCAGGAACACCAGCAGGAGAGTACACGATACAATACACGATTTGTGAAAAACTAAACCCAAGCAATTGTGATACCGCTACGGTAACAGTAACCGTTGGAAAAGCGATAATCGATGCAATTGACGATGTGGTTGCCGGTCCAATCAATGGAAAAGACGGAGGAGATGCAGGGATCAATGTATTGGACTAATGACACCTTAAATGGAGTAAAAGTAGTTCCAGCAGATGTAGTAATAACATCGACAGCGACTACCGCCTTAAGCGTAAACACCGACGGAAGCGTAAGTGTTGCTGCAGGAACACCAGCAGGAGAGTACACGATACAATACACGATTTGTGAAAAACTAAACCCAAGCAATTGTGATACCGCTACGGTAACAGTAACCGTTGGAAAAGCGATAATCGATGCAATTGACGATGTGGTTGCCGGTCCAATCAATGGAAAAGACGGAGGAGATGCAGGAATCAATGTATTGACTAATGACACCTTAAATGGAGTAAAAGTAGTTCCAGCAGATGTAGTAATAACATCGACAGCGACTACCGCCTTAAGCGTAAACACCGACGGAAGCGTGAGTGTTGCTGCAGGAACACCAGCAGGAGAGTACACGATACAATACACGATTTGTGAAAAACTAAACCCAAGCAATTGTGATACCGCTACGGTAACAGTAACCGTTGGAAAAGCGATAATCGATGCAATTGACGATGTGGTTGCCGGTCCAATCAATGGAAAAGACGGAGGAGATGCAGGGATCAATGTATTGGACTAATGACACCTTAAATGGAGTAAAAGTAGTTCCAGCAGATGTAGTAATAACATCGACAGCGACTACCGCCTTAAGCGTAAACACCGACGGAAGCGTAAGTGTTGCTGCAGGAACACCAGCAGGAGAGTACACGATACAATACACGATTTGTGAAAAACTAAACCCAAGCAATTGTGATACCGCTACGGTAACAGTAACCGTTGGAAAAGCGATAATCGATGCAATTGACGATGTGGTTGCCGGTCCAATCAATGGAAAAGACGGAGGAGACGCAGGGATCAATGTATTGGATAATGACACCTTAAATGGAGTAAAAGTAGTTCCAGCAGATGTAGTAATAACATCGACAGCGACTACCGCCTTAAGCGTAAACACCGACGGAAGCGTAAGTGTTGCTGCAGGAACACCAGCAGGAGAGTACACGATACAATACACGATTTGTGAAAAACTAAACCCAAGCAATTGTGATACCGCTACGGTAACAGTAACCGTTGGAAAAGCGATAATCGATGCAATTGACGATGTGGTTGCCGGTCCAATCAATGGAAAAGACGGAGGAGATGCAGGGATCAATGTATTGGATAATGACACCTTAAATGGAGTAAAAGTAGTTCCAGCAGATGTAGTAATAACATCGACAGCGACTACCGCCTTAAGCGTAAACACCGACGGAAGCGTAAGTGTTGCTGCAGGAACACCAGCAGGAGAGTACACGATACAATACACGATTTGTGAAAAACTAAACCCAAGCAATTGTGATACCGCTACGGTAACAGTAACCGTTGGAAAAGCGATAATCGATGCAATTGACGATGTGGTTGCCGGTCCAATCAATGGAAAAGACGGAGGAGACGCAGGGATCAATGTATTGGATAATGACACCTTAAATGGAGTAAAAGTAGTTCCAGCAGATGTAGTAATAACATCGACAGCGACTACCGCCTTAAGCGTAAACACCGACGGAAGCGTAAGTGTTGCTGCAGGAACACCAGCAGGAGAGTACACGATACAATACACGATTTGTGAAAAACTAAACCCAAGCAATTGTGATACCGCTACGGTAACAGTAACCGTTGGAAAAGCGATAATCGATGCAATTGACGATGTGGTTGCCGGTCCAATCAATGGAAAAGACGGAGGAGATGCAGGGATCAATGTATTGGATAATGACACCTTAAATGGAGTAAAAGTAGTTCCAGCAGATGTAGTAATAACATCGACAGCGACTACCGCCTTAAGCGTAAACACCGACGGAAGCGTAAGTGTTGCTGCAGGAACACCAGCAGGAGAGTACACGATACAATACACGATTTGTGAAAAACTAAACCCAAGCAATTGTGATACCGCTACGGTAACAGTAACCGTTGGAAAAGCGATAATCGATGCAATTGACGATGTGGTTGCCGGTCCAATCAATGGAAAAGACGGAGGAGATGCAGGGATCAATGTATTGGATAATGACACCTTAAATGGAGTAAAAGTAGTTCCAGCAGATGTAGTAATAACATCGACAGCGACTACCGCCTTAAGCGTAAACACCGACGGAAGCGTAAGTGTTGCTGCAGGAACACCAGCAGGAGAGTACACGATACAATACACGATTTGTGAAAAACTAAACCCAAGCAATTGTGATACCGCTACGGTAACAGTAACCGTTGGAAAAGCGATAATCGATGCAATTGACGATGTGGTTGCCGGTCCAATCAATGGAAAAGACGGAGGAGATGCAGGGATCAATGTATTGGATAATGACACCTTAAATGGAGTAAAAGTAGTTCCAGCAGATGTAGTAATAACATCGACAGCGACTACCGCCTTAAGCGTAAACACCGACGGAAGCGTAAGTGTTGCTGCAGGAACACCAGCAGGAGAGTACACGATACAATACACGATTTGTGAAAAACTAAACCCAAGCAATTGTGATACCGCTACGGTAACAGTAACCGTTGGAAAAGCGATAATCGATGCAATTGACGATGTGGTTGCCGGTCCAATCAATGGAAAAGACGGAGGAGATGCAGGGATCAATGTATTGGATAATGACACCTTAAATGGAGTAAAAGTAGTTCCAGCAGATGTAGTAATAACATCGACAGCGACTACCGCCTTAAGCGTAAACACCGACGGAAGCGTAAGTGTTGCTGCAGGAACACCAGCAGGAGAGTACACGATACAATACACGATTTGTGAAAAACTAAACCCAACGCAATTGTGATCACCGCTACGGTAACAGTAACCGTTGGAAAAGCGATAATCGATGCAATTGACGATGTAGGTTGCCGGTCCAATCAATGGAAAAGACGGAGGAGATGCAGGAATCGAATGTACTTGGATAATGACACCTTAAATGGAGCTAAAAGTAGTTCCAGCTAGATGTGAGTAATAACATCTGTATCAGCGACTACCGCCTTAAGCGTAAACACCTGATCAGGAAGCGTAATGTAGTTGTAGCTGCAGGAACACCAGCAGGAGAGTACACGATACAATTACCACGATTTGTGAAAAACTAAACCCAAGCAATTGTGATACCGCTACGGTAACAGTAACCGTTGGAAAAGCGATAATCGATGCAATTGACGATGTGGTTGCCGGTCCAATCAATGGAAAAGACGGAGGAGATGCAGGGATCAATGTATTGGATAATGATACCTTAAATGGAGTAAAAGTAGTTCCAGCAGATGTAGTAATAACATCGACAGCGACTACGGCCTTAAGCGTAAACACCGACGGAAGCGTAAGTGTTGCTGCAGGAACACCAGCAGGAGAGTACACGATACAATACACGATTTGTGAAAAACTAAACCCAAGCAATTGTGATACCGCTACGGTAACAGTAACCGTTGGAAAAGCGATAATCGATGCAATTGACGATGTGGTTGCCGGTCCAATCAATGGAAAAGACGGAGGAGACGCAGGAATCAATGTATTGGACTAATGATACCTTAAATGGAGTAAAAGTAGTTCCAGCAGATGTAGTAATAACATCGACAGCGACTACCGCCTTAAGCGTAAACACCGACGGAAGCGTAAGTGTTGCTGCAGGAACACCAGCAGGAGAGTACACGATACAATACACGATTTGTGAAAAACTAAACCCAAGCAATTGTGATACCGCTACGGTAACAGTAACCGTTGGAAAAGCGATAATCGATGCAATTGACGATGTGGTTGCCGGTCCAATCAATGGAAAAGACGGAGGAGATGCAGGGATCAATGTATTGGATAATGACACCTTAAATGGAGTAAAAGTAGTTCCAGCAGATGTAGTAATAACATCGACAGCGACTACCGCCTTAAGCGTAAACACCGACGGAAGCGTAAGTGTTGCTGCAGGAACACCAGCAGGAGAGTACACGATACAATACACGATTTGTGAAAAACTAAACCCAAGCAATTGTGATACCGCTACGGTAACAGTAACCGTTGGAAAAGCGATAATCGATGCAATTGACGATGTGGTTGCCGGTCCAATCAATGGAAAAGACGGAGGAGATGCAGGGATCAATGTATTGGATAATGACACCTTAAATGGAGTAAAAGTAGTTCCAGCAGATGTAGTAATAACATCGACAGCGACTACCGCCTTAAGCGTAAACACCGACGGAAGCGTAAGTGTTGCTGCAGGAACACCAGCAGGAGAGTACACGATACAATACACGATTTGTGAAAAACTAAACCCAAGCAATTGTGATACCGCTACGGTAACAGTAACCGTTGGAAAAGCGATAATCGATGCAATTGACGATGTGGTTGCCGGTCCAATCAATGGAAAAGACGGAGGAGACGCAGGGATCAATGTATTGGATAATGACACCTTAAATGGAGTAAAAGTAGTTCCAGCAGATGTAGTAATAACATCGACAGCGACTACCGCCTTAAGCGTAAACACCGACGGAAGCGTAAGTGTTGCTGCAGGAACACCAGCAGGAGAGTACACGATACAATACACGATTTGTGAAAAACTAAACCCAAGCAATTGTGATACCGCTACGGTAACAGTAACCGTTGGAAAAGCGATAATCGATGCAATTGACGATGTGGTTGCCGGTCCAATCAATGGAAAAGACGGAGGAGATGCAGGGATCAATGTATTGGATAATGACACCTTAAATGGAGTAAAAGTAGTTCCAGCAGATGTAGTAATAACATCGACAGCGACTACCGCCTTAAGCGTAAACACCGACGGAAGCGTAAGTGTTGCTGCAGGAACACCAGCAGGAGAGTACACGATACAATACACGATTTGTGAAAAACTAAACCCAAGCAATTGTGATACCGCTACGGTAACAGTAACCGTTGGAAAAGCGATAATCGATGCAATTGACGATGTGGTTGCCGGTCCAATCAATGGAAAAGACGGAGGAGATGCAGGGATCAATGTATTGGATAATGACACCTTAAATGGAGTAAAAGTAGTTCCAGCAGATGTAGTAATAACATCGACAGCGACTACCGCCTTAAGCGTAAACACCGACGGAAGCGTAAGTGTTGCTGCAGGAACACCAGCAGGAGAGTACACGATACAATACACGATTTGTGAAAAACTAAACCCAAGCAATTGTGATACCGCTACGGTAACAGTAACCGTTGGAAAAGCGATAATCGATGCAATTGACGATGTGGTTGCCGGTCCAATCAATGGAAAAGACGGAGGAGATGCAGGGATCAATGTATTGGATAATGACACCTTAAATGGAGTAAAAGTAGTTCCAGCAGATGTAGTAATAACATCGACAGCGACTACCGCCTTAAGCGTAAACACCGACGGAAGCGTAAGTGTTGCTGCAGGAACACCAGCAGGAGAGTACACGATACAATACACGATTTGTGAAAAACTAAACCCAAGCAATTGTGATACCGCTACGGTAACAGTAACCGTTGGAAAAGCGATAATCGATGCAATTGACGATGTGGTTGCCGGTCCAATCAATGGAAAAGACGGAGGAGACGCAGGGATCAATGTATTGGATAATGACACCTTAAATGGAGTAAAAGTAGTTCCAGCAGATGTAGTAATAACATCGACAGCGACTACCGCCTTAAGCGTAAACACCGACGGAAGCGTAAGTGTTGCTGCAGGAACACCAGCAGGAGAGTACACGATACAATACACGATTTGTGAAAAACTAAACCCAAGCAATTGTGATACCGCTACGGTAACAGTAACCGTTGGAAAAGCGATAATCGATGCAATTGACGATGTGGTTGCCGGTCCAATCAATGGAAAAGACGGAGGAGATGCAGGGATCAATGTATTGGATAATGACACCTTAAATGGAGTAAAAGTAGTTCCAGCAGATGTAGTAATAACATCGACAGCGACTACCGCCTTAAGCGTAAACACCGACGGAAGCGTAAGTGTTGCTGCAGGAACACCAGCAGGAGAGTACACGATACAATACACGATTTGTGAAAAACTAAACCCAAGCAATTGTGATACCGCTACGGTAACAGTAACCGTTGGAAAAGCGATAATCGATGCAATTGACGATGTGGTTGCCGGTCCAATCAATGGAAAAGACGGAGGAGACGCAGGGATCAATGTATTGGATAATGACACCTTAAATGGAGTAAAAGTAGTTCCAGCAGATGTAGTAATAACATCGACAGCGACTACCGCCTTAAGCGTAAACACCGACGGAAGCGTAAGTGTTGCTGCAGGAACACCAGCAGGAGAGTACACGATACAATACACGATTTGTGAAAAACTAAACCCAAGCAATTGTGATACCGCTACGGTAACAGTAACCGTTGGAAAAGCGATAATCGATGCAATTGACGATGTGGTTGCCGGTCCAATCAATGGAAAAGACGGAGGAGACGCAGGGATCAATGTATTGGATAATGACACCTTAAATGGAGTAAAAGTAGTTCCAGCAGATGTAGTAATAACATCGACAGCGACTACCGCCTTAAGCGTAAACACCGACGGAAGCGTAAGTGTTGCTGCAGGAACACCAGCAGGAGAGTACACGATACAATACACGATTTGTGAAAAACTAAACCCAAGCAATTGTGATACCGCTACGGTAACAGTAACCGTTGGAAAAGCGATAATCGATGCAATTGACGATGTGGTTGCCGGTCCAATCAATGGAAAAGACGGAGGAGACGCAGGGATCAATGTATTGGATAATGATACCTTAAATGGAGTAAAAGTAGTTCCAGCAGATGTAGTAATAACATCGACAGCGACTACCGCCTTAAGCGTAAACACCGACGGAAGCGTAAGTGTTGCTGCAGGAACACCAGCAGGAGAGTACACGATACAATACACGATTTGTGAAAAACTAAACCCAAGCAATTGTGATACCGCTACGGTAACAGTAACCGTTGGAAAAGCGATAATCGATGCAATTGACGATGTGGTTGCCGGTCCAATCAATGGAAAAGACGGAGGAGACGCAGGGATCAATGTATTGACTAATGATACCTTAAATGGAGTAAAAGTAGTTCCAGCAGATGTAGTAATAACATCGACAGCGACTACCGCCTTAAGCGTAAACACCGACGGAAGCGTAAGTGTTGCTGCAGGAACACCAGCAGGAGAGTACACGATACAATACACGATTTGTGAAAAACTAAACCCAAGCAATTGTGATACCGCTACGGTAACAGTAACCGTTGGAAAAGCGATAATCGATGCAATTGACGATGTGGTTGCCGGTCCAATCAATGGAAAAGACGGAGGAGACGCAGGGATCAATGTATTGGATAATGATACCTTAAATGGAGTAAAAGTAGTTCCAGCAGATGTAGTAATAACATCGACAGCGACTACCGCCTTAATCGTAAACACCGACGGAAGCGTAAGTGTTGCTGCAGGAACACCAGCAGGAGAGTACACGATACAATACACGATTTGTGAAAAACTAAACCCAAGCAATTGTGATACCGCTACGGTAACAGTAACCGTTGGAAAAGCGATAATCGATGCAATTGACGATGTGGTTGCCGGTCCAATCAATGGAAAAGACGGAGGAGACGCAGGAATCAATGTATTGGATAATGACACCTTAAATGGAGTAAAAGTAGTTCCAGCAGATGTAGTAATAACATCGACAGCGACTACCGCCTTAAGCGTAAACACCGACGGAAGCGTAAGTGTTGCTGCAGGAACACCAGCAGGAGAGTACACGATACAATACACGATTTGTGAAAAACTAAACCCAAGCAATTGTGATACCGCTACGGTAACAGTAACCGTTGGAAAAGCGATAATCGATGCAATTGACGATGTGGTTGCCAGTCCAATCAATGGAAAAGACGGAGGAGACGCAGGGATCAATGTATTGGATAATGACACCTTAAATGGAGTAAAAGTAGTTCCAGCAGATGTAGTAATAACATCGACAGCGACTACCGCCTTAAGCGTAAACACCGACGGAAGCGTAAGTGTTGCTGCAGGAACACCAGCAGGAGAGTACACGATACAATACACGATTTGTGAAAAACTAAACCCAAGCAATTGTGATACCGCTACGGTAACAGTAACCGTTGGAAAAGCGATAATCGATGCAATTGACGATGTGGTTGCCGGTCCAATCAATGGAAAAGACGGAGGAGACGCAGGGATCAATGTATTGGATAATGATACCTTAAATGGAGTAAAAGTAGTTCCAGCAGATGTAGTAATAACATCGACAGCGACTACCGCCTTAAGCGTAAACACCGACGGAAGCGTAAGTGTTGCTGCAGGAACACCAGCAGGAGAGTACACGATACAATACACGATTTGTGAAAAACTAAACCCAAGCAATTGTGATACCGCTACGGTAACAGTAACCGTTGGAAAAGCGATAATCGATGCAATTGACGATGTGGTTGCCGGTCCAATCAATGGAAAAGACGGAGGAGATGCAGGAATCAATGTATTGGATAATGACACCTTAAATGGAGTAAAAGTAGTTCCAGCAGATGTAGTAATAACATCGACAGCGACTACCGCCTTAAGCGTAAACACCGACGGAAGCGTAAGTGTTGCTGCAGGAACACCAGCAGGAGAGTACACGATACAATACACGATTTGTGAAAAACTAAACCCAAGCAATTGTGATACCGCTACGGTAACAGTAACCGTTGGAAAAGCGATAATCGATGCAATTGACGATGTGGTTGCCGGTCCAATCAATGGAAAAGACGGAGGAGACGCAGGGATCAATGTATTGGATAATGATACCTTAAATGGAGTAAAAGTAGTTCCAGCAGATGTAGTAATAACATCGACAGCGACTACCGCCTTAAGCGTAAACACCGACGGAAGCGTAAGTGTTGCTGCAGGAACACCAGCAGGAGAGTACACGATACAATACACGATTTGTGAAAAACTAAACCCAAGCAATTGTGATACCGCTACGGTAACAGTAACCGTTGGAAAAGCGATAATCGATGCAATTGACGATGTGGTTGCCGGTCCAATCAATGGAAAAGACGGAGGAGACGCAGGGATCAATGTATTGGATAATGATACCTTAAATGGAGTAAAAGTAGTTCCAGCAGATGTAGTAATAACATCGACAGCGACTACCGCCTTAAGCGTAAACACCGACGGAAGCGTGAGTGTTGCTGCAGGAACACCAGCAGGAGAGTACACGATACAATACACGATTTGTGAAAAACTAAACCCAAGCAATTGTGATACCGCTACGGTAACAGTAACCGTTGGAAAAGCGATAATCGATGCAATTGACGATGTGGTTGCCGGTCCAATCAATGGAAAAGACGGAGGAGATGCAGGGATCAATGTATTGGATAATGACACCTTAAATGGAGTAAAAGTAGTTCCAGCAGATGTAGTAATAACATCGACAGCGACTACCGCCTTAATCGTAAACACCGACGGAAGCGTAAGTGTTGCTGCAGGAACACCAGCAGGAGAGTACACGATACAATACACGATTTGTGAAAAACTAAACCCAAGCAATTGTGATACCGCTACGGTAACAGTAACCGTTGGAAAAGCGATAATCGATGCAATTGACGATGTGGTTGCCGGTCCAATCAATGGAAAAGACGGAGGAGACGCAGGGATCAATGTATTGGATAATGACACCTTAAATGGAGTAAAAGTAGTTCCAGCAGATGTAGTAATAACATCGACAGCGACTACCGCCTTAAGCGTAAACACCGACGGAAGCGTAAGTGTTGCTGCAGGAACACCAGCAGGAGAGTACACGATACAATACACGATTTGTGAAAAACTAAACCCAAGCAATTGTGATACCGCTACGGTAACAGTAACCGTTGGAAAAGCGATAATCGATGCAATTGACGATGTGGTTGCCGGTCCAATCAATGGAAAAGACGGAGGAGATGCAGGGATCAATGTATTGGATAATGACACCTTAAATGGAGTAAAAGTAGTTCCAGCAGATGTAGTAATAACATCGACAGCGACTACCGCCTTAAGCGTAAACACCGACGGAAGCGTAAGTGTTGCTGCAGGAACACCAGCAGGAGAGTACACGATACAATACACGATTTGTGAAAAACTAAACCCAAGCAATTGTGATACCGCTACGGTAACAGTAACCGTTGGAAAAGCGATAATCGATGCAATTGACGATGTGGTTGCCGGTCCAATCAATGGAAAAGACGGAGGAGATGCAGGGATCAATGTATTGGATAATGACACCTTAAATGGAGTAAAAGTAGTTCCAGCAGATGTAGTAATTACATCGACAGCGACTACGGCCTTAAGCGTAAACACCGACGGAAGCGTAAGTGTTGCTGCAGGAACACCAGCAGGAGAGTACACGATACAATACACGATTTGTGAAAAACTAAACCCAAGCAATTGTGATACCGCTACGGTAACAGTAACCGTTGGAAAAGCGATAATCGATGCAATTGACGATGTGGTTGCCGGTCCAATCAATGGAAAAGACGGAGGAGACGCAGGAATCAATGTATTGACTAATGATACCTTAAATGGAGTAAAAGTAGTTCCAGCAGATGTAGTAATAACATCGACAGCGACTACCGCCTTAAGCGTAAACACCGACGGAAGCGTAAGTGTTGCTGCAGGAACACCAGCAGGAGAGTACACGATACAATACACGATTTGTGAAAAACTAAACCCAAGCAATTGTGATACCGCTACGGTAACAGTAACCGTTGGAAAAGCGATAATCGATGCAATTGACGATGTGGTTGCCGGTCCAATCAATGGAAAAGACGGAGGAGATGCAGGGATCAATGTATTGGATAATGACACCTTAAATGGAGTAAAAGTAGTTCCAGCAGATGTAGTAATAACATCGACAGCGACTACCGCCTTAAGCGTAAACACCGACGGAAGCGTAAGTGTTGCTGCAGGAACACCAGCAGGAGAGTACACGATACAATACACGATTTGTGAAAAACTAAACCCAAGCAATTGTGATACCGCTACGGTAACAGTAACCGTTGGAAAAGCGATAATCGATGCAATTGACGATGTGGTTGCCGGTCCAATCAATGGAAAAGACGGAGGAGATGCAGGGATCAATGTATTGGATAATGACACCTTAAATGGAGTAAAAGTAGTTCCAGCAGATGTAGTAATAACATCGACAGCGACTACCGCCTTAAGCGTAAACACCGACGGAAGCGTAAGTGTTGCTGCAGGAACACCAGCAGGAGAGTACACGATACAATACACGATTTGTGAAAAACTAAACCCAAGCAATTGTGATACCGCTACGGTAACAGTAACCGTTGGAAAAGCGATAATCGATGCAATTGACGATGTGGTTGCCGGTCCAATCAATGGAAAAGACGGAGGAGACGCAGGGATCAATGTATTGGATAATGACACCTTAAATGGAGTAAAAGTAGTTCCAGCAGATGTAGTAATAACATCGACAGCGACTACCGCCTTAAGCGTAAACACCGACGGAAGCGTAAGTGTTGCTGCAGGAACACCAGCAGGAGAGTACACGATACAATACACGATTTGTGAAAAACTAAACCCAAGCAATTGTGATACCGCTACGGTAACAGTAACCGTTGGAAAAGCGATAATCGATGCAATTGACGATGTGGTTGCCGGTCCAATCAATGGAAAAGACGGAGGAGACGCAGGGATCAATGTATTGGATAATGACACCTTAAATGGAGTAAAAGTAGTTCCAGCAGATGTAGTAATAACATCGACAGCGACTACCGCCTTAAGCGTAAACACCGACGGAAGCGTAAGTGTTGCTGCAGGAACACCAGCAGGAGAGTACACGATACAATACACGATTTGTGAAAAACTAAACCCAAGCAATTGTGATACCGCTACGGTAACAGTAACCGTTGGAAAAGCGATAATCGATGCAATTGACGATGTGGTTGCCGGTCCAATCAATGGAAAAGACGGAGGAGACGCAGGGATCAATGTATTGGATAATGATACCTTAAATGGAGTAAAAGTAGTTCCAGCAGATGTAGTAATAACATCGACAGCGACTACCGCCTTAATCGTAAACACCGACGGAAGCGTAAGTGTTGCTGCAGGAACACCAGCAGGAGAGTACACGATACAATACACGATTTGTGAAAAACTAAACCCAAGCAATTGTGATACGGCTACGGTAACAGTACATGTAGTTGCAGCACCAATCGATGCAGTATCAGATATTGGAGGTCCAATCAATGGAGCAACGGGTGGAACAGTACCAAGTGTATTGACAAACGATACCTTAAACGGGGTACCAGTTAATCCATCAGATGTTGTATTGACAGGCACGCCAAACGGACCATTAACAGTAAATGCAGATGGAACAGTAAGTATTGCACCAAATACACCAGCGGGAGACTATACAGTACCATATACTATCTGTGAGGTATTGAACCCAACGAATTGTGATACGGCTACGGTAACAGTACATGTAGTTGCAGCACCAATCGATGCAGTATCAGATATTGGAGGTCCAATCAATGGAGCAACGGGTGGAACAGTACCAAGTGTATTGACAAACGATACCTTAAACGGGGTACCAGTTAATCCATCAGATGTTGTATTGACAAGCACGCCAAACGGACCATTAACAGTAAATGCAGATGGAACAGTAAGTATTGCACCAAATACACCAGCGGGAGATTATACAGTACCATATACTATCTGTGAGGTATTGAACCCAACGAATTGTGATACCGCTACGGTAACAGTACATGTAGTTGCAGCACCAATCGATGCAGTAGCTGATGTTGCAGGTCCAATCAATGGAACAACGGGCGGAATAGTACCAAGTGTATTGACAAACGATACCTTAAACGGGGTACCAGTTAATCCATCAGATGTTGTATTGATAAGCACGCCAAACGGACCATTAACAATAAATGCAGATGGAACAGTAAGTATTGCACCAAATACACCAGCGGGAGACTATACAGTACCATATACTATCTGTGAGGTATTGAACCCAACGAATTGTGATACGGCTACGGTAACAGTACATGTAGTTGCAGCACCAATCGATGCAGTAGCTGATGTTGCAGGCCCAATCAATGGAACAACAGGTGGAACAGTACCAAGTGTATTGACAAACGATACCTTAAACGGGGTACCAGTTAATCCATCAGATGTTGTATTGACAAGCACGCCAAACGGACCATTAACAGTAAATGCAGATGGAACAGTAAGTATTGCACCAAATACACCAGCGGGAGACTATACAGTAACATATACTATCTGTGAGGTATTGAACCCAACGAATTGTGATACGGCTACAGTAACTGTAACCGTGGCTGCAGGTCAAACGGAGTCACCAAGTATTTCAATTATAAAAACTGGAGTTTTCAACGATAGCAATAATGATGGATTTGCTCAAGTAGGAGAGACAATATCTTATAGTTTCCTTATTACAAATACTGGAAATATGCCTCTCTCAAATGTTACAGTTACCGATAATTTAACAGGATTGATTTTAACAGGTAGTCCAATAGTTAGCTTAGGTGCTGGTGAAACCAATAACACAGCATATAGTGGTGTTTATCCTGTAACGTTAAGAGATATTCAACTTGGATTAGTTACAAACTATGCGAATGTAACAGGGTCAATTTTAAATGGAACTATTGTGAAAGACGATACACAAATTGAAACGAAACTTAATGAAGAACCAATTGTTTTACCAGCTTTAGAATGTGTTATAGAAGTGTTTAATGCAGTGTCTCCTAATGGCGATGGTAATAATGATTTCTTTAGAATTGATGGTCTAGAATGTTATCCTGAAAATAAGGTTGAGATCTATAACCGTTGGGGAGTTCTTGTATTTGAAAGAGTTGGTTACAATAACACTGATAAATCATTTAAAGGTTTCTCAGAAGGGCGTGTAACTATTAGCCAATCAGAAGGATTACCTACAGGTACTTATTATTATATTTTGAAATATAAAGATAACGATGCTATAGGTCATGAAAAAGCTGGATATTTGTATTTAAATAGATAAATCTATTCCCTAAGAAATTTAATTTCTCAAGGCTTAAAATAAAAAATGATGAAAATAAAGTTATTATTAGTTTTACTTCTATTATCGGGATCGATTTATGCACAGCAAGATGCACAGTTTACCCAATATATGTACAATACGATTAATATTAATCCGGCGTATGCTGGATCAAGAGAGTCGATGAATGTGTTTATTTTGCATCGAGCCCAATGGGTTGGTCTAGATGGCGCACCGGTTACTAGTACAGCATCTATAAACACACCTATTGAAGGAAGCAATATTGGTTTAGGATTATCAATTATTAGTGATAAAATAGGACCGTCTGATGAAACCAATGTTGCAGCTGATTTCTCCTATAGTATTGAAACTTCAGATCGATATAGGTTGTCGTTTGGTTTAAAGGCAACAGCTAATTTACTGAACATTGATTTTAACAAATTGAACCAGTATGACAGTGGTGATAATATTTTTTCCACTAATGTGGATAATAAATTCTCGCCAAATATAGGAGTTGGTTTGTATTATCATTCTGACGATACATATTTTGGTATTTCTGCGCCTAACTTGTTAGAGACGAAACATTTTGATCGTTATGCAGGGACTGGTTCAAATACACATATAGCTACAGAAAAAATACATTATTATTTAATAGCTGGACATGTTTTTGACTTAACCGGAGATGTGAAATTCAAACCATCGATCCTAACTAAAGTGGTACAAGGGGCTCCTTTACAAGTTGATTTATCAGGAAATTTTTTGATAAACGAAAAATTTGTAGCAGGGATTGCTTATCGATGGAGTGCAGCTATAAGTGCTATGGTTGGTTTTCAAGCTAGTGATTCTTGGTTTATCGGTTATGGTTATGACTTAGAAACTACGAAACTTGCTAATTATAATTCTGGTTCACATGAAATCTTTTTAAGATATGAATTGTTCAATAAGTACGATAGAATAGTATCTCCAAGATTCTTTTAATTAATTTATTATGAAAATTAAATCCTACGTTTACATTGTCCTTTTAAGTCTGCTAAGTCTTAAGGGACATGCTCAAAAAGCCAAAGTAGCTGCAGCTGATAAAAAATATGAGCAGTATGCTTACATTGATGCAATTTCAACTTATGAAAGAGTAGCAGAAAAAGGGTACAAAGACGAAAAAATGTTTCAAAAATTGGGTAATGCTTATTATTTCAATGCAGAATTAGATAAGGCTGCCAAGTGGTACGGTGAACTTTTTTTGCTGAATGAGAATCAAGAGCCAGAATATCTTTATAGGTATTCACAAGCACTTAAGTCAATTGGAGAATATGCTAAAGCAGACAAAATGCTTGATCAGTTTAACAAGAAGTCTGGAAATGACTTAAGAGCTAAATTATACGAAAAGCATAAAGATTATTTAGAAGAAATTAAAGCAAATTCGGGCCGATTTAACGTCGAGGATGCCGGAATCAATTCGGAATTTTCAGATTATGGGACCTCTTTTTCAGGTAACAAATTGGTTTTTGCTTCAGCTCGTGATACTGGTGGGATTTCTAAAAAAGTTTTTAAGTGGACCAATCAATCTTTTACTAATTTGTATAGTTCTGAAGTACAATCAAATGGAAAATTAGAAGAACCAAAACGCTTTGGAAACAGAATTAATTCAAAGTTTCATGAATCTACACCCGTTTTTACAAAAGATGGTTCAACAATGTACTTTACCAGAAATAATTTTCTAGACGGCAAAAAAGGAAAAGACAGTAAAAGAATTACTTTACTAAAAATATATAAAGCAACTTTAGAAGACGGAGAGTGGAAGGATGTCACCGAATTACCATTCAATAGCAATCAATACAGTGTTGCTCATCCTGCTCTAAGTAATGATGATAAAACGTTATATTTTGCTTCAGATATGCCAGGAACTTTTGGACAGTCTGATTTATTTAAAGTAACAATTAATGAAGACGGAACATATTCAACTCCTGAGAATTTAGGCACAAAAATCAATACTGAAGGAAGAGAAACATTTCCTTTCGTCAGTGATGATAACGAGTTGTATTTTGCTACTGATGGCCGTCCAGGACTTGGAGGGTTAGATATTTATGTTGCTAAAATTGAAAAGGACAAAAGTTTTAACGAAGTCCAAAATGTAGGTGCTCCAATTAATGGACCTAAAGATGATTTTGGTTTTTTTATTGATAGCAAAAGCCGTATCGGTTTTTTTACATCTAATAGAGAAGGAGGAAAGGGATATGATGATATCTATAAATTTTCTGAAACAAAGAAGCTGACATGTGAACAAATCTTAAAAGGAACAATCACTGATAAAGAGTCAGGAGATTTCCTTGAAGATGCAAAAATGAGTTTGTTTGATGAGAAATATCAGTTGTTAAAAGGAAATGTAACTAATAAAAGAGGGCAGTATAGTTTCGAAGTTGAATGTGGAAAAACGTATTACGTACGTGCTGAGAAACGTAATTATGAAACGAAGGAAGGTTCGATTTCTATTGAAAAAGTAAATGGAGAAAGTTATTTGTCTCTTGAATTAGAAAAACGAATCAAACCAATAGGAGTGGGCACTGATCTTGCCAAAACTTTAGATATTCCAATTATTTATTTTGACTTAGATAAATCTTTCATAAGAAAAGATGCAGCTTTTGAGTTAGAAAAAATAGTTGCTGTAATGAATGAATTTCCTAAAATTAAAATTGATATACGCTCACATACTGATAGCCGACAAACAGCACAATATAATGAAGCATTATCTGATAGAAGAGCCAAGTCAACTAGAGATTGGTTGATTAAAAATGGTATAGATGCAAGTCGATTAACAGCTAAAGGATATGGAGAATCTCAATTGGTAAATAAATGTGCAGATGGTGTTCAATGTACAGAAGCCGAGCATCAAGCGAATAGACGCAGTGAATTTGTTGTTATTTCGATGGAATAATAAATGAAATATTTTTATTGCCTTTTGGTAATAGAACTAATATAAAAAGAGGCTTTTCCATTTTGAAAAAGCCTCTTTTTTTTAATTAAAAATGGAATATTACTCTTCAATATAAGTCTTGTTCCCGTTTTTGTTTATATAATATTTTCCTCCTCTAGGTCCAGTATAAACTTTTTTACCATTGTACTCACCAGTAATTTTATCAGCTACTTTTGGTGCTTTTTCTGTAGTTTCCTTAATTTTTGGTTTTACTTTTTTAGTCGTTGCTTTTGCACTTTTATTTGCTGAGCTAGTAGCAACTCTAAGGTTTTTCTTAGCTACACTAGTTGCTTGTTTTTTAGTCTCTTTCTCAGTTTCGATTTTTGTAGTTGTTTTTACAGCTTCCTTTTTTGCAGCAATTGTAGCTTTTCTCTTTTCATTTGCTGCTTGCTTTTTTGCTTCTTTCTCTGCATCAAGCTTTGCCTTTGCTTCCGCTTCTTTTTTAGCAGCAATAGTCGCCTTTCTTTTTTCGTTAGCAGCTTGCTTTTTGGCCTCTTTTTCTGCTTCCGCTTTAGCCACTGATTTGTCTGCCTTTTCTACCTTTTCTGTTGTAGCTTTAGTGACTTTCTTTTTAGCCACCGCTTCTTGTGCATAAAAACTATTTGACAACACAAATGCTAAACAAAACAACAATAATTTTTTCATAATAGTCTGTTTTTTAAGATTAAAGAATAAAAGTAATAAATTAATTATTACGAAAATCAAATCACAATAATTAAGCCAATTAATTTAAAAGTAGGCTCTCAGTTGAATGTTTCCAGTATGTATTGCTGGACTAGACTCACTCTTTCTTCCTTGGTAATTCAAGTTAATATCAAGGAACTCTGTTATGTTTTTTTGTAAGAGTAATCTCCAGGTAATATTTTGCCCTGTTTGTAGTCCTTCGAGCATTTGAAAACCTACTGAGGAGAATTCATTACCAGTAAATTTATTTTGATAAAAGGAAACTTCTCCATTCATCGTGATTTTTTTATCGTTGGCATAAGAAAAAGATGTTCCAAAACGATTTTGATTTAAAGTTTCTAAATTTCCAATGGTGTTTTCTTTGTTTTGTAATTCATAGAATATATCCCAACTTGTATTTTTGGAAAATAAATAACTGATTTTAGGAGCCAGTTGATATCCGGTAATGGTATAATTTTTTTCAGAAAAGTTTTCGGATAGTATTGAAGTTTTTATTGTTTTTGCAAATGTACTAAACAACCAACTTTTTTGGTATAAATGGGAATATTGGATTTGATGAGAATTGTTCTTGGATTGTTGTGATCCAATTGAAAGTAGATTTTTTGTTTGATTTTGAAGATAGGTATAGGTTACGGAATGCTGTTGTTTTCCTCTATTGTAAAACAAACTATTTCTGAAACTTGAACTCAGACCCAACATATTTTCTTGTGAAGATTTAAATGGATTAAATTCGAAATTATCTCCTTCATTTTTTGTTTTTCGATCGATGAGATAAGAAGTTTGATTATAAAAATAAGAGAGTATTCGTTTAAAGTTATCCTCATTTTGCCATTGATTTGGATTTAATATCAAGGATTGTGAAAACTTAGTTTGATGTGTTTTTATATAAACTCTATTTGGTAAATAAACCCGAATGTATTTTGCTTGATCAATAAAGGCGGCAATTTCAAACTCTTGTAATTCTTGAATTTTGTTATTATTGTAATCATTCCATGTATAGGCTCCTTGCCCGGCAGGAACTTCTAAGTAAGTGAATTCTTGTTGAGGAAGTGTGCCAGAATTCGTTTCGTACGAGCTGGTACTTTGAATTAATTGATTAAAAAAGCGGTCATTATACAGTATGCGTGAATTTAAGGAAGGCTCACTTTTTTTGGATTCTTCGTTATAATCCAAAACTCTATAGTTGGCATAAATTGACAAATCACTTTTGTTAGTTTGAATTAATTTAGATTTCAAATAATACGTTTTTGAGCTGTTTACTCTTTGCAATTGATTATTTTGAATACTATCATTCACCCGATTTAGAAAACCGAATTGAACATAGACTGCGGTGCTGTCACCACGTCCTGCAAAAAAACCGTATTCAGAAAATTTTTGGCTTAATGCTGTAAATTGATTTGTTGATTTGTTTTTTTCTTGGTTGTCTTCTAAACGTTGACTACTTCCAATCCAGTTTTTATAAAAATGGTAGCGTACTTGAGATTGATTTCTAATGAATTTTGAAGTATTAGTTATTGCATCACTTTTTAAGTAACTACTTTGGTTTTGAAAGCTCCAGTTTTTAAGCTGAAACTGACCCTTTAGAAGATTTCTATTTCCTGAAAAACTATCTGAGAAATCCAGTTTTTCAAATTGATAATTGATAATGCCGTTGCTTTGATTTTTATTATTTGGACTTAAATTAAAATTTAACCCCGTGACCAATAAACTTTGATTTCCTATAGTTGATCCGCCTAGGTTCCAGTCTCTGTCAAATTCTATGGTGTAAAGACGCTCGACAGTTTTAAAATTTTTCTGAGTGAATTGATAATTTGCAAATGCATCTATTGTCCATTTTTTTGAAAAAAGACGTTGCTTCGTGTTTATTTTAGCACTTATACCTTGGTTATTTGAGTCATCAATAGTTGAGAATAAATTTAGATCGTTGTTGCTAATTCCAAGTTCAAAATCAACTAAAGTTTTTTCAGAAGGATTATATTTTCCTAAAAATGTTGCTACTTGAATTTTAGTAGGTGCCACTAGTTGAATGATGGGCTCATAATCACCTTGAGGAATAGTATTTATTGGAGGAACATATTCATAAATTCGACTGAGGTTAGATGCGTCTTTTAAGACATAATTTCCTTTATTTATGCCCACTGAACTAAATCGAACATTGAATAATTCATCTTCTGAATTAGTAGAGTATTCAAAAATTTCAATAGTATTTACTATCTTTTTTGCATAGAGTACTTTATTATTCGAATAACTATCCGCATATGCCGAAGGAGCTACCATTAAACTAGTATTGTCACCTGCATTTACTAATATTTGCGCTTGTTCTGTAGATAAATTTTGTTGTAGAGGTTGATTTTTTATATCATTCTCAGAATAGATATAACTGCCAAAACTCCAGTTTTTATTTTCATGAGTTGCTCCAACATAAGTTACAAGGCGAGTGTAATTCCTGTCAGAATATTGATATTCGATTGCAATTCGCATCTCGGAAGTTATTGTAAAAAGAGGGGTGAAGATTATTTCTCCGGCATTGTAATCAATGGTGTAATCGTTATTTTCTCCTCTTTTCAGCAAAGTTCCATTGACATAAACTCTTTCCGAACCAGATACAACCAGCACATACAGCTCACCGTTTTGACCCTTCAATTTGTACGGACCTTGGTTTCCTTCAATACCAATAAAATTACTTTTGGCGTATTGCCCTTTAACAAGCGCTACTGATGTGAAAATATTAGTTTTGTTTTCGTCACTTCCAAATTCAAAATATGTCGAAAGTCCCTGTACTTTTTTATTGAAATTAAGGAATTGAGATTTATGATTTTCTAGAAATACATCACCAGCTCTTATATTCCATTTATCACTATATAGTTCCATGAAAACATTGTCAAACTGATCTAATTTTTGAGAATAACCCCCATCTTGTAAAGGGATGTTGCTGTCTTGAAGTGAAGCTCTTAAATTTACTTTTTCGGATATTTTTCCTGTAATTTGTAAATCTAAATTTGAATTTAAAACAGTATTCTGATTGTTTCCTATAGTAACGCCACGCGTAATACTTCCGGATGTACTTAATCCATCAAACGGCACGTTTTCTTGAATAGGAGTTGGATCAATTCTATACTGTTTTTCCGAATCAATATCAGTACTTACCAATCTGCTGGAATCGTAAATCTGGTATACTTTGGTTAGAAATTCTGGGTATTTTAAATAATATACAGTGATGGAATCTGTCTTGTTGTAGACTTCCTCATTTAAAATTAGTGTTCCTTTTTTAAAATCTACTTTGTAAGATTTAGAATCAATGAGTTGATTATTTGCGTTCAGTAGTTTTAGAAAACTGGAGTTTAGACTTTCGTTTTCTATATGGATGGTATCCTTAGATGGCGCAATTTTTTTGCTTTGATATAATGATTTGTTTTCCTGGGCATAAATCCCAGAAAAACAAATAATCATTAGTATTAGCAGTGCTTTTTTTAACATAAAGAGAATAACGTCTATATGTCAAAAGTAGTGTATTCTATATAATTTTCGTCTTGTAAAAAGACAGCGCAAAAGAAATGATATTTAATTTTCGCTAGTTACAATTTGCATCGTCTCCGTACTGACTTGCTTCAAAATTACTTTTTTTCCTTGTTCTACTGTTTGTGCAGCAGCATCGTTAAAATGTCTAATGGTATATAAAGTAACGTTTTGGCTAAAGTCAACTTTAAATTTCTTAGACAATATAGCATTCATTTCTGTAAAATTATCAAACTTATCTTCAACGCATACAGAGAAACTAATAGCCGAATTCTGGATTAAGTTCACTTTAAGTTTAAACTGATGGAATAAAGCAAAAATCTCACTGATATTTTCTTCCATGATAAAAGAGAAATCAATTGAAGAAAGAGAAATTAACAATTGGTTTCTTTTTACAATAAAACAAGGCAGGTAAGGTTCTAATGCAACTCCTTTTGAAACACTTGTTCCTTTTAGTAAAGGATTGATAAATGATTTTACATATAATGGAATTTCCTTTTTTTGTAAAGGTTGTAATGTTTTTGGGTGAATAACGGTTGCTCCATAAAAGGCTAACTCAATTGCTTCACGATACGATATCTGGTTTAATAAACTGGCATTTTCAAAATACCTAGGATCCGCATTCATTACACCAGGAACATCTTTCCAGATGGTAACACTTTCAGCATTTAGGCAATAAGCAAAAATGGCAGCAGTATAATCAGACCCTTCACGACCTAATGTTGTTGTGAAGTTGTTGTCATCTGATCCCAAAAATCCTTGAGTAATGTTTAAAATTTTTCTTTTTACATTTTTCGAAATATTTTTTTGTGTCAATTCCCAATCTACCTCGGCATCTCTGTAATTCGAATCTGTTTTTATAAAATTTCGAACATCTATCCACTGCGTTTTTATACCCATGAAATTCATGAAATGACTCAAAATGGTAGTAGAAATCAATTCACCATAACTTACAATTTGGTCATAAACAAAGTTGTAATTAGGTGATTTATTATGAGATAAGAAAAATTCTAAATCAGCAAATTGTAATTTTACAGCTTCAAACACATTATTTTTATCATCCTCAAATAAATCCAATAAGATTTGATTATGATATTTTTTTACTTCTTGAACAGAAGATTGTAATTCAGCCGATTTATCAAAATAGTTTTTGATAACCATTTCAAGGGCATTAGTAGTTTTTCCCATTGCAGATACTACTAATAAAACATCCTCGTAACCTACTTTTTGTAAAACGTCATAAACATTTTTAATTCCCTCAGCATCTTTTACAGAAGCTCCACCAAATTTGAATACTCTCATAATAATTTTTAAAAAATGTAATCTTATACTTTATTTTAACTTGTTTTCTAGAAAGTCATTAATTCCTTCTTCATCCATTTGGACATTATCCCAATCTCTTAATACTTTAGCGCCTGATTTTTCATAAAAATCTATTGCTGGTGTATTCCAGTCAAGAACATTCCATTCAATTCTACGAACGTTATCTTTTTTTCCTTGTTTTATAATTTCAGAATATAATGCGTAGCCTAATCCTGTTCCGCGCATTTTATCCTTTACCACTAAATCTTCTAGATGAAGTGTTTTTCCTTTCCATGTAGAATAGCGATAATAGTAAAGAGCAATACCTACTATTTCCGAATCTACTTCGGCTACAAAAACATGAAATAAGGGATTAGCACCAAAACCATCTCTTACTAAATCTTCAGCAGTTATTAAAACCGCATCTGGTTCTTTTTCAAAAATAGCTAATTCTTGAATAAGGTCAAGTACCGCAACCATATCTTCTGATTTTCCTCTTCTAATTTTCATGAATTCTTATTTTTTAGGTTATTTGCTAAAAATAAAGCTTTTTAAACACTTGTTTTTTCTTTTTTTTACACAAATATACAATAGACGCAAACTAACTAAATTTTATTCAATTCATTTTCACAAAAAAAACGATATTTGTGACTTCAAAAAAACTACAACGATTTCGTAATGAAAGAACGCAACACAACACTAGGAGAATTCATCATTGAAAACCAAAATGCCTTTCAATATTCGTCAGGTGAATTATCAAGGATTATCAATTCCATTCGTTTGGCAGCCAAGGTTGTCAATTACAAAGTTAATAAAGCAGGTCTGGTTGATATTATTGGGGCAGCTGGAGAACAAAATATTCAAGGAGAAGATCAGCAAAAATTAGATGTATATGCCAATGAAGTTTTTATTCAAACTTTAATCAATAGGGAAATTGTTTGTGGTATTGCTTCTGAAGAAAATGATGAATTTATAACAGTTGAAGGAAGTGATCATAGTCATAACAATAAATACGTTGTGCTCATGGATCCATTAGATGGCTCTTCTAATATAGATGTAAATGTTTCTGTTGGAACTATTTTTTCGGTTTATAGAAGAATAACTCCTATAGGAACACCTGTTACTTTAGAAGATTTTTTGCAACCTGGTACAAATCAAGTTGCTGCTGGATATGTTATTTATGGAACATCAACGATGATAGTTTATACTACAGGTCATGGAGTAAATGGTTTTACCTTAAATCCCGCTATTGGGACGTTTTACTTATCACATCCTGATATGAAGTTTTCTGAAGATGGAAATATCTATTCCATAAATGAGGGGAATTATATCCATTTTCCACAAGGAGTAAAAAATTATCTTAAGTATTGTCAATCCGAAGAAGGAGACAGGCCTTATACTTCTCGCTATATAGGAAGTTTGGTTTCGGATATTCATAGGAATATGATCAAAGGAGGTATTTATATTTACCCTACAAGTTCTAAAGCTCCAAAAGGAAAATTAAGATTACTCTATGAGTGTAATCCAATGGCTTTTATTGTTGAACAAGCTGGAGGAAAAGCGTCTGATGGTTTTGGAAGAATAATGGAAATTGAACCAACAGAATTGCATGAAAGAGTACCTTTCTTTTGTGGGAGTTACAATATGGTTGAAAAAGCAGAGGAGTTTATGCTTGAAGCCAAATTGAGTAAGTATTAAAAATATAAAAAAAGCTTCCGAAATTTCGGAAGCTTTTTTTATATAATTAGTTCATTTTTTCCGCTTTCTCTATTTCTAGTATGAAAGTATCTAAATCTGCTTTTTCATCTGCTAATGAAAGTGCTGTTGCAACAACAGCTTTTACGTTTTCGGGTGTGAATCCAATACCTAAACTAAGTTTTTCTAGCATCACTTCTTGGTTGTCACCTAAATGGTGATCAACGTTTACAATTCGAGCCAAATCAAATAAACGCTCAATTCTTTGAGAGTTTAAATAGGGAGGATTGATTGGGTATTTTGTTGGGTTCTCTAAAATTTCTTCGTATTCTGCTGCAGATATTTCAAGTCTTATGGCTAATTTGTCTAGAAACTCTTTTTCTTCTGGAGCAAAAACACCATCAGCTAATGCTAATCTTACTATAGAAGCAAAGTGACCTTTGTTTCTTTGTTTGAATTCGTTATCAAATAAATCTGAAAATGACATAGTTAATTTTTTATTTATATTCGACAAAGATAATTCAATTTTTAAATTATTAATTTTCTTTTTAATTTTTCTTTAACAACCTTAGTTTTAATTATAATATTATTCTTGGAATTGGGATTTCGAATCCAACATTTTCAAAATAAATCGTAAGTTTACAACCCCTTTATAAATTTAATAAAAAAACCTATGTCAGAATTTTGGATTTATTTTCAAATAGGATTAAAACATGTTTTAGATATACATTCTTATGATCATGTTTTGTTTTTAATCGCTTTGGCGGTTCCATTCTCTTTTAGAGATTGGAAAAGAATTATACTCTTAGTTTCCCTTTTTACAATTGGGCATACTATGGCCTTGATTCTTTCTGTATTTGGAATTATTGCTATTAAAGTTAATGTTGTAGAATTATTAATTCCTATAACCATATTAGTAACGGCGCTATTTAACCTTTTTACAGCTGGTAAGTCGAACAAGAAAGAAAGCATTAATTTGGTATTTTTTATTGTACTGTTCTTTGGGATTGTTCATGGTTTGGGATTTTCAAATTATTTTAAATCCATTCTTGGCGGAACGGCAACCTCTAAATTACTGCCATTAGGAGAATTTGCCTTAGGTATTGAGGCGGCACAAATTGTAGTTGTTTTTATTGTTTTAGTTTTGTCATATATTGTTCAAACCATTTTTAGGTTTTCCAAAAGAGATTGGACTTTGGTTATGTCAGCATTTATAATAGGGGTAGTATTGCCTATGATTATTGAAAATGAAATTTGGTTCAGATAATAAAATGGAAGATAAAAAGTTAAATAAGTACGATAAAGCCTACCTCAGAATTGCAACAGAGTGGGGGCTTTTGTCCTACTGTAAGCGCAAACAAGTAGGTGCTATTATTGTTCGCGACCGAATGATAATTTCTGATGGATATAATGGAACTCCTTCTGGTTTTGAAAATTGTTGTGAAGACGAAGAAGGATTAACACGTTGGGATGTTTTACATGCAGAAGCTAATGCCATATTAAAGGTGGCAAGATCTACTCAATCCTGCGAAGGAGCAACTTTGTATATTACACTTTCACCCTGTAAAGAATGTAGTAAATTGATACATCAATCGGGTATAAAGAGAGTAGTGTATCACAAAGGATATCGAGATGATTCTGGAATTCAGTTTTTAAAGAAAGCGGGTGTGGTGGTCGAACATATTCCATTATTAGAAGAATAAATGAACATCAATAAAATATATTTGCCTATAATTATTTGTGCAACGCTGTCGTTGGGGATCGTTCTTGGTAAGTATTTTAATAATTCCAATGATGATTTTCTAGTAGCAAAAAGTAGTTCTAAAAACAAACTCAATAAATTAATTGATTTCATTGATAATGAGTACGTTGATGATGTAAATACGGATTCAATTGTGAATATTACAGTTGATAATATTTTAGGACAACTAGATCCACATTCTGTGTATGTTCCGCCAAGTGAGCAAGCGCAAGTTGCAGAAAACATGAAAGGTAATTTTGTGGGAATTGGCGTTAATTTTTACATGTATAATGATTCAGTAGCGATAATAAAACCAGTTGAAAATGGCCCTTCGGCAAAAGCGGGAATCAAAGCGGGTGACCGAATTTTATATGCCGATAAGACAAAATTATTTGGTCGTAAATTATCTAGTGATAGTTTATATTCCTATTTAAAAGGAGAGAAAGGCTCGGAAGTATCGCTCACTATTTATAGAAAATCGGAGCATAAAAAATTAAAATTAAATATTATCCGAGATGTCATTCCTTTAAAAAGTGTGGATGTTTCATTATTACTAAATGCCAAAACAGGATATATAAAAATAAACCGATTTGCAGAAACCACTTATGAGGAATTTAAAGTTGGTTTGTTGAAATTGAAAAAAGAAGGTGCTCAAACATTGGTTATTGATCTTAGGGATAATGGTGGTGGATACATGGAAGAAGCCATTGAAATTGCTGATGAATTATTGAAAGATAAAGAGTTAATTGTTTTCACCAAAAATAAAAAAGGGAAGGTTGATAAAACCTATGCAACAAAAAAAGGAGACTTTGAAACTGGAAATGTTTTTGTTTTAATTAATGAGAATAGTGCTTCAGCAAGTGAGATTTTAGCGGGTGCTATACAAGATAATGACCGAGGAACTATTGTGGGACGTCGTTCTTTTGGGAAAGGATTAGTACAGCGTGAAATGGATTTTGACGATGGTTCGGCAGTTAGATTAACTGTTGCTAGATATTATACCCCCACTGGTCGCTCTATACAAAAACCGTACACAAAAGGAAATGAATCCTATTTTAAGGAGTCGGAATCTCGATTTGCTAATGGGGAATTGTACGAGAAAGACAGTATTAAAGTAGTGGATAGTCTAAAATTCAAAACGCCAAAAGGGAAACTAGTTTACGGTGGCGGAGGGATTGTTCCTGATGTTTTTGTTCCTATTGCTTTAGAACACGGAAATGAGAACACTGTTTATCTCATGCAATCTGGAATTGTTGGAAATTTTGTTTTCGAACAATTAGACAAAAACCGTACTGTTTTTAAAGGATTGTCTTTAGAGCAATTTGTTGCAAAAATGAACGAAACCGATTTGTATTTTAATGCTTTCCAAAAGTTTCTTTCCAAAAATGGATTGGATATAAAATTTGTCAAAAACAAGGCGATTGTGAAGCGATACCTTACAGCCGAACTAGCTAGACAGTTTTATGGAGAGAGCAGTTATTATGAGGTGATTTTAAAAGAAGACGCAATGATAAAAGCAGTCTTAAAATAAATACATCTCAATTTGTGATAGGTTAAGATTTTAATTTTAAAAATAATGATGAAGAAACTCTTTTTTTTACTGGTACTATTATCGACTTTTTCGGGAATTGCACAACAACAATATTCGTTAGAAAAAGACATTCATTATTATTCAGATTCACTAAGTAAAAGTGATAAATATATAGACTCTCAATGTACTTTGGATATTTATTATCCTAAAAAAACGAGCAATTTCGCTACAGTGGTTTGGTTTCATGGAGGAGGACTTACTGGAGGACATAAAGAAATACCAACTGCATTATTAGAAAAAGGTTTCGCAGTAATAGGAGTAGGCTATAGGTTTTCACCCAAAGTGAAAGCACCAGTGTATATTGAGGATGCTGCTGCGGCGATAGCGTGGGCTTTTCAACATATTAGTAATTATGGAGGGAATCCGAATTTAATTTTTTTATCGGGGCATTCGGCTGGCGGTTATCTTATTATGATGGTAGGTCTTGATAAAAAGTATTTAAGTAAGTATGGCATTGACGCCAATAAAATAGCAGGAAACATTCCTTTTAGTGGGCATACAATTACTCATTTTACCATTCGTAAAGAAAAAGGGATGAATGATATTCAGCCTTTAATAGATGAATATGCACCTCTTTATTTTGTTCGTCCTGATGCGCCACCCTTAGTACTTATTACGGGTGATCCTGAATTGGAAATGTTGGGACGTTATGAAGAAAATGCCTATATGTGGCGTATGATGAAACTTGCAGGTCACAAACGTACTACGTTATACAAGCTCGAAGGATTTGATCATGTCTCCATGCCTGAGCCTGCTTTTCCTTTATTGATAAAAGAAGTTAATGCTATTACAAAGGAAATTTTGGAGAAGAAATAAGATTCATTCCGTATCGGTTTCTTAGTAAATTGATTCTTTTTAAGGTCTTTTATTTTTCACTATCCCAATCTTTTCTAAAGCGAATAAGTTCTTTGTCAATCATTACTTTAGATGTATTTAATAAAAATTCAGCATCATCGGAATAGATTGGTGGGAAATAAGTAATCTTTATTTCGGTAGTTGGTTTTCCAAAACATTTTAAAAAATGAGGGATAAAAGTGTCGTCATTTACAAAGGCATCTGATTTTACTTTATAGTCTATTGCAACAGGAATTATTGCTGCTTTTATTTGAGTTGCAGTTTTAAACGAACCATAATTAAAAGGTAATGTGGTGGGTAAAATATCAGTTGTTCCTTCAGGGAAATTAATTATTGAAGATCCTTCATTTAGTGTTTTCTTGATCATGTCACACGTTTTCTGTCTGCTGTCTTGGCACTCTCGTTCAACAAAAATCACTCCTGATATTTTACAGAGATAGCCAATAAGTGGCCATGACGCTACTTCTTTTTTGCCTACAGGATAAGCATGAATATGACTTACAATTACTATTGGATCAAAATAAGAACGGTGATTGGCTACAATTAACCCTTGAGTTTTCGGTAATTCACCATAAACAATAGTGCGGATTCCTAAAATTTGATTTGTTGTTTTTATTATAAAATCACGTAGGATTAGGGCATTGCGATTTGTAGTTTTTTCACTCCAAAAAAAACTTGCCAAATAAAAGGTTAATGAAAAAAAGGAAATATATAGGATAAAAACGATAAGTCTGAGTAGGCCAAGTAGAAATGAAAACATAGTGTTGATTTATAAAAAAGGTAAATCTACTATTAATTTTCTAATATGCTAATTTCTATTTATCTAATGCTGTCGTGCGCATGGGTTTGGATGCCGTTATTCCACAAAGTAAGAATATCTGTAGCTACCGCAGCGCCACTTCCTGCAGCAATAGCCAGCTGGCTTCTCCATCCTGCCAAAGTTCCGATAACATAAATTCCATCAGCGACTTTATGATCTGAATTTTGTAGCTGGATTCGTTGTTTTTCGGGTAGTGCTTTTCGGTGTGGTTCTACATATTGCATTAATCCTTCAATAGCAAACGTATTTGCGGATCCTATACCAATAACAACAATTTTACTTGTATAGGTGTTTTTATTTGTAGTAATAGTAAACTCTGGATAAACCCCTTCAACTTTAAGGACTTTTTCGTTTGGTATTTGCTTTATATGAGGATAAGCCTCTGATAAATGTTGTGTACTTTCTTGTAGTAGAGTAGTCCCTAATGTTCCTGGAGCAATTCCATAGGCATTATTAAAAAGGGCGTCCTGAAGCGAAGATGCTTTTTGATGAGTGATAACCCCAATTTGCTTGTCAGTGACAAAGGATTTGTTTTTTGCAGAACCTAAGACAAGTGCACAAGATATCCCTGAAACCCCACCGCCAATAATTAATACATCGAACATAGGTGTTATAACTTATCATTCATTTTTTCTTCTATCTTTTTAGACATTCTAAAAATTAAAAGAATTAATACAGCACAAAACGAAGCGGCAATTCCTATAAAAGCAACTACGCTATCTCCTTGAAACGGGTGTTTGAAGTCTAACAAAGTAATATTGAAAACAATAAGTGCCAATGCTAGAAACACTAATATGTTAGTAAAGATTTTCATAATGTTTTTTTTTTTGTTCCGAAAATATAAAAAATATTGAGAGTGTTCTTTTTAAAAAATGTTTTTCTCTTAAAAATCAGATTATATTTACAGAGTACATTAGGGGGTAAATTTATAAAAAAATATATTAGACAAACAAACCTTTAACATTAGCGCCGAATAATTTAACAGCAATTGCCAGCAAAACAACTCCAAAAACTTTTCTGATGACACCTAAACCAGATTTTCCAAGCATTTGCTCGATTTTTGAAGATGATTTTAAAACTAGGTAAACGACGATCATATTGAGTAAAATGGCAATAATGATGTTGATTGTATGGTATTGAGATTTTAAGGATAACAAAGTGGTCATGGTTCCAGCGCCAGCAATTAATGGGAAGGCAATGGGAACGATTGAAGCAGTTGTAGATTCCTCTTCGTCCTTATATAAACGAATGCCCAAAATCATTTCTAAAGCTAGAAAAAATAATACAAAAGAACCAGCCACTGCAAATGAATTGACATCAATTCCAATTATGTTTAGCAATTCTTCTCCAGCAAAAAGAAATAGAATCATAATGATCATGGCTACAATAGTGGCTTTCTCAGACTGGATATGCCCTACTTTAGTACGTAAATCAACAATAATAGGAATGCTTCCTAAAATATCGATTACGGCAAACAATACCATTCCAACGGTAGCAATTTCTTTCCAACTTAACTCAAACATTTTTTTAATTTTTTATGGGCACAAAAGTACAATTATTTTTGATTTTTAAATGCTTTACGGAGATAGCTATTTCTCGCTCTTTTTTTGATGTAAATTGATTAAAAATGAACTATTTGTGTTAAAAAAAGAAATTGTTCCTAAATAAAAAACAGAGTTGCTGTACGGGTTTATTTATGGTCTTTAATAATAGTGGTTTAAACCGCAGTGGTTTTATTGCTTATGACGCTTTCCTTTGCAACTTGATTACTTTAATGCTACCTTTGCATTCTCAATAGTTATAAAAAAAAGCATGTTTCAGTTAGGAAAAACCATCGTCTCAGAAGATATATTAAGTAAAGATTTTGTTTGCAATTTGTCTGCTTGTAAGGGCGCTTGTTGTGTAGATGGAGATGCTGGTGCACCACTAAGTTTAGAGGAGACAAAAATTCTGGAAGAAATCTATCCAAAAGTAAAACCATTTCTTCGTAAACAAGGAATTGAAGCTATTGAGGCACAAGGAGTTTGGGTAAATGGAACAGATGGTGATCTTGAAACGCCACTGATTGACAATAAAGATTGTGCTTATGTTATTTTTGATGGCAAAACGGCACTTTGTGGTATTGAACAAGCCTACAATCAAGGAATAATTGACTGGAAAAAACCTGTTTCTTGTCATTTATATCCAATACGTGTAAAAGATTTTACTGAATTTGCCGCTGTTAATTATGACAAATGGGATATTTGTGATCCAGCCTGTTCACTAGGTCAAGAGCTTGAAGTACCTGTTTATAAATTTGTAAAAGAGGCTTTAGTTCGAAAATTTGGTGAGGATTGGTATTTAGAGCTTGAAAAAGTGGCTCTTGAGATGAAACTTTAATTCATTTGCATCTTAGATTAAAGTATTTTGTTTTCGATTCGATTATCCGAAACAAATTGTCTATTAATTTTTATTTGGAAGGAAAAAATTTAACAAAAAAACATTGTTAAATCATTGTATTTGGATTTTAAAAATCCTATGTATTACGGTGCTTAACGACACTTTTAAATTTTTAAAATACTGTTTTTCAGTCAATTGTATTTACGTCAAAAAAGAATCCTAATTTTTATGTTTGTTAAAAACTAGTGCCGATTGTGGATAAGTTTGGCTTTTAATAATGGCAATATTTTCCAATCTTTGTAATCCACGGAATACATAAATTTTCAAAAAATAAACAACTACAATGTCGCAAATTGAACCAATATTACAAGAGAATAAAAATCGTTTCGTAATTTTTCCTATCAAGCACCATGATATATGGGAATTTTATAAAAGTATGGAAGCTAGTTTTTGGACAGCTGAAGAAATAGATCTATCTCAAGATTTAAATGACTGGAATAATAAACTTTCTGATGACGAGCGTTATTTTGTAAAACATATCTTAGCTTTTTTTGCTGCTTCAGATGGTATCGTAAATGAAAATTTAGCTGAAAATTTTGTAAATGAAGTACAATATGCGGAAGCAAAATTCTTTTATGGTTTTCAAATCATGATGGAGAATATTCATAGTGAAACGTATTCTTTATTAATTGATACTTATGTAAAAGATGAAGCTGAGAAAGATGAATTGTTTAATGCATTAGAAGTTTTCCCTGCCATTAAGAAAAAAGCAGATTGGGCTTTACAATGGATTGAATCGGATTCATTTGCAGAACGATTAATTGCTTTTGCAGCAGTAGAAGGGATTTTCTTCTCAGGAGCATTTTGTTCTATTTACTGGTTGAAAAAACGTGGATTAATGCCTGGATTAACTTTTTCTAACGAGTTGATTTCTCGTGACGAAGGAGTTCATTGTGATTTTGCAGTGCATTTACACAACCATCACTTGGTGAATAAAGTGCCAAAAGAAAGAATTAGAAGTATTATTGTAGATGCGTTAAACATCGAAAGAGAATTTATTACAGAATCACTTCCTGTAAGTTTGATAGGGATGAATGCCGTATTGATGACTCAATATTTAGAGTTTGTGGCTGATAGATTATTGGTGGAATTAGGTTGTGAAAGAGAATACAATACTACAAATCCTTTTGATTTTATGGATATGATTTCATTGCAAGGGAAAACCAATTTCTTCGAAAAGAAAGTGGCTGAATATCAAAAATCAGGTGTGATGAACACGGATGGTGATGCTCAAAAAATATCTTTTGATGCTGATTTTTAGAAATTAGCTTTTAGGTTACCGGTGGCACCTAGCCCCGATGGAAGGGAATATCCTTTGTGTTTTTTTCTTTAAAAAACACAAAGATAGGAATGAGAGCGGGATTAGCTTCCCAAAAAAAATTAACAAATACCCAAAAAATAGAAAAGGGATTTTCTGTTTTTTAAAAAACAATTGAGCTTATGTATGTAATTAAAAGAGATGGTCACAAAGAACCAGTAATGTTTGACAAAATCACGGATAGAATTAAAAAGCTATGCTATGGTTTAAATGATTTGGTAGATGCTGTGAAAGTGGCAATGCGTGTTATTGAAGGACTTTACGATGGGGTTTCGACATCAGAATTGGATAATTTGGCAGCTGAAACAGCAGCGTCAATGACTATCGCACACCCTGATTATGCTCAATTAGCGGCTCGAATTGCCATTTCAAATTTACATTCGAATACCAACAAATCGTTCTCAGAAACGATGAACGAAATGTTTCATTATGTTAATCCAAGAAATGGTCAAAAAGCACCATTATTATCAGAAGAAGTACATAAAGTAATTCAAGAAAATGCTGAATTTTTAAATTCACATATTATATATAATAGAGATTTTAACTACGATTATTTTGGTTTCAAAACATTAGAACGTTCTTATTTGCTTAAAATAAACGGGAAAATTGTAGAGCGACCACAACATATGTTGATGCGTGTTTCTGTGGGGATTCACTTGGATGATTTAGATTCTGTTTTAGAAACGTATGACTTAATGTCTAAAAAGTTCTTTACACATGCTACGCCAACGTTGTTTAATTCAGGAACTCCAAAACCACAAATGTCTTCTTGTTTCCTTTTGGCTATGCAAGATGATAGTATTGATGGAATTTATGATACGTTGAAACAAACGGCAAAAATTTCTCAATCAGCAGGTGGAGTAGGTCTTTCTATTCATAATGTTCGTGCGACAGGTTCTTATATACGTGGTACTAACGGAACGTCAAACGGGATTGTTCCTATGTTGCGTGTGTTTAATGATACAGCACGTTATGTAGATCAAGGTGGAGGAAAACGTAAAGGAAGTTTTGCTATTTACATCGAAACGTGGCATGCGGATATCTTTGACTTCTTAGACTTGAAAAAGAATACTGGAAAAGAAGAAATGCGTGCTAGAGATTTATTCTTTGCGATGTGGACTTCAGATTTATTCATGAAGCGTGTACAAGAAGACGGGAATTGGACTTTAATGTGTCCTAACGAATGCCCTGGATTGTATGATGTGTATGGTGAAGAATTTGAAAAAATGTACACGGATTATGAAAAAGCAGGTAAAGGTAGGAAAACGATCAAAGCGCATGAATTGTGGGAGAAAATTCTAGAATCTCAAATCGAGACTGGAACGCCATACATGTTATATAAAGATGCGGCTAACCGTAAATCAAACCAAAAGAATTTAGGAACGATTCGTTCGTCTAACTTGTGTACGGAGATTATGGAGTACACCTCTCCAGATGAGGTAGCGGTTTGTAACCTAGCTTCACTTTCATTGCCCATGTTTGTTGAGAATGGAAAATTTGATCACGATGCTTTATACAAAGTAACCAAACGGGTAACTAGAAACTTGAATAAGGTAATTGATAGAAATTATTATCCTGTTGAAGAGGCTAAAAACTCTAATATGCGTCATAGACCAATTGGTCTTGGAGTACAAGGATTAGCGGATGCTTTTATTATGTTGCGTTTGCCTTTTACATCTGATGAGGCTAAAAAACTAAACCAAGAAATTTTTGAAACTTTATATTTTGCAGCTGTAACGGCTTCAATGGAAATGGCCAAAGAAGAAGGGCCGTATTCTACTTTCAAAGGGTCACCAATTTCTCAAGGAGAATTCCAACACAATTTGTGGGGAATGAAAGATGAAGAACTATCTGGTCGTTGGGATTGGGGTTCTTTAAGAAAAGAAGTGGTTGAACATGGAGTTCGTAACTCTTTATTGGTAGCGCCTATGCCAACAGCTTCTACTTCACAAATCTTAGGTAACAATGAAGCATTTGAACCTTATACGTCTAATATTTATACTAGAAGAGTACTTTCGGGTGAGTTTATTGTAGTGAACAAACATTTGTTACATGACTTAGTAGAACGTGGTTTATGGAACGAAACGTTGAAACAAGAATTGATGCGTAATAACGGTTCAGTTCAGGACTTAAACATTCCGCAAGATTTGAAAGAACTGTATAAAACTGTTTGGGAAATGTCAATGAAAGATATTATAGATATGTCACGTCAACGTGGTTATTTTGTAGATCAATCTCAATCATTGAACTTGTTTATGCAAAATGCTAACTATTCTAAATTGACTTCTATGCATTTCTATGCATGGCAATCTGGATTGAAAACAGGAATGTATTATTTAAGAACGAAAGCGGCAGTGGATGCGATTAAATTTACATTGAACAACGATAAAAAAACAGAACCAATAGAAATTAAAGAACAAGAAGTTGCAATTGCAGTGGAAGCAGTAGAACCAGCGGCCATGAGTGCCGAGGAATACAGAGCAATGATTGAACTGGCTAAAAATGCAGGTCCAGACGATTGTGAAATGTGTGGTAGTTAATATTTAGTTATAAAAAACAAAACCCTTGCTTATTAGTATTTAATTGCAAGGGTTCTTTATGTATTTTAAATGTGATTTCATCAATTCTTATTGTGAGAAATTGATAAGATTACTATGGGTATAAAAAAAGAAACGCCTCAAGAGAGGCGTCGGACTAAAGATGCTATCTTTAGTGTTGTTTATGTGTTGCAAATATAAGTAAAAAATGATGAGTGAAACAAATGTTTTAACAAAAAAAGAAAGAGTTATCGTTTATATAGATGGTTTTAACTTATATTTTGGGATGTTAGAAGCTGGGCTTGATTATTGTAAGTGGCTGGATTTGATTCTTTTGTCTAATAATTTATTGCAATCTAATCAGGTTTTAGTAGAGGTTAAGTATTTTACTAGTAGGGTAAGTAATAATCCTGAAAAGCAGAAAAGACAAAATACATACATTGAAGCACTTGAGGCTATCGGCGTTAATATTTTTTTTGGAAATTATCAGTCTGATAAAATTGAATGTAAAAGATGTCAAAATGTTTGGCCTAAATTTAACGAGAAAATGACTGATGTTAATATTGCAACACAAATTTTGATTGACGCTTATCAAGATAAATATGATATGGCAATGTTGATTTCTGGCGATAGTGATTTAGTTCCTCCAATGAGAGCAGTACATGAAATTTTTAAGAACAAAAGAGTTTTTGCTGCTTTTCCACCAAAAAGGCATAATCAATCTGTTTCATTGGTTGCAAAAGGGTCATTAACTATTGGTCGAAAAAAACTTGTAGATAGTCAATTTCAACTAGAAGTTATAAAGAAAGATGGATATGTTTTGAAAAAGCCAAAACATTGGTCATAATATAAAGAGCAGCTATCAATTTTGATAGCTGCTCTTTATTTGGAGTTATTTCGGTTTTTAATTGCAACTCAAAAAGCTAAACCGTTCTTTTTGTGAGGTATAATTATATAAAACTAACAAATAATTCTATAAAATGATTGAGCTGCATAGGAGGTATATTTGTAATATCAAATGGCAGAATTATGAGAGCAATTGAAAAAACTAAGGAAATAAGCAAAAAAATGATACATTTATTTTATGCTACTTGTACTAATGAATTGATTGTTTATTCAAAACAAGCTAGTAATATCGAGATATTTATTTTAGCCTTTTTTATAGAATGCAATCGTCTTTTTATTGCCGACAGTTTTTTCATGGATGTGTTTAAAAAATGAATTGAAGACTAACTCGTGTTGGCTTTTGCTAGATCGAGGATTATATTTTAAAATACAGAGCTGCCTTTTTTGGCAGCTTTTTTTTGTTCTGCCTATTCTTTATTTTTTATAAAATAGATTGATTATACTTCATAATCGTGAATATTCTGATTAATATTTTAAGAATAATTCACTATATTTGAGTAGGTTATGGTTTATTAAAATTCTTTTTTAAATTCTTAAAAAAAGCAATTATGAAAAATAAAACATTTACAATTACAGATCATTTGCTTGCTAGTCAAGGGCAGCGTTTCTTGAATCTACTACTTGACTTACTTTTCATTTATATTATTATTTTAAGCGTAGGGACATCCATTATTTTGATAGCCGATGTTGCTAATAAATTTACGGTCTCTGATTGGGTTGAAACCCTAAGTTGGGCCGCAATTTTATCCTATGGCTTGTTAATACTGTTTCTTTATTATTTTTTAACCGAGGTTTATTTCTCAAGAACACTAGCTAAATTAGTTACCAGAACTATCGTGGTTAAAAGTGATGGTTTAAAGCCTACAATCGATATGATTTTTATTCGAACTATTTGTCGTTTTATCCCTTTTGAGGGCTTGTCCTACTTAGGATCCGTTTCTTGGGGATGGCATGATCGCTTTTCAGGGACTTATGTAGTTAAGAAAAGGAAATTAGCGAAAAGCATACAGTACTTTAATCATCCAGAAGAATTTGGTAGAGCCGAATAATCAAAAAACCCTAGTGCGTATGAGACACTAGGGTTTTTGCTTTCAATTAAATAGTGGCGGTATTGGTAACGGCAATTCGCATTTTTTTAGCTGCGGCAACCATTTCGATCAATGCTTTTTTGGTTTCATCCCAATGGCGTGTTTTTAAACCACAGTCGGGGTTGACCCACAATTGATCAATAGGTATCACGGCAGCTGCTTTTTCTAATAAATGAACCATTTCTTGACTCGATGGAACGCGTGGTGAATGAATGTCATATACGCCAGGTCCAATCTCGTTTGGGTATTTGAAATAAGCAAAGGCGTCTAGTAATTCCATTTGGGAACGGGAACATTCTATTGTAATCACATCCGCATCCATATCGGCTATATTCTGAATGATATCATTGAACTCACTATAACACATATGTGTGTGAATTTGAGTGTCATCTTTTACACCACTTGCCGAAATTCTAAAAGCTTTTACGGCCCAATCCAGGTATGCCGCCCATTCTTCTTTGCGCAATGGCAATCCTTCTCTAATGGCTGGTTCATCAATTTGTATGATTTTGATTCCAGCATTTTCTAGATCTACCACTTCATCACGAATCGCTAAGGCAATTTGCGTACAGGTTTCTGATCTTGGTTGGTCATTACGTACAAATGACCATTGCAAGATAGTTACGGGTCCTGTAAGCATTCCTTTAACCCATTTAGGTGTTAAGGATTGTGCAAACTCGGCCCATTTGACTGTCATAGGTTTTGGACGAGATACATCACCATAAATAACGGGTGGTTTTACACAACGACTTCCGTAGCTTTGAACCCAACCGTTTTTTGTAAAAGCAAATCCATCGAGTTGTTCTCCAAAATATTCCACCATATCATTACGCTCAAATTCACCATGTACTAAAACATCAATGCCAGACTCTTCTTGAAAACGGATGGTTTCTTCGGTTTCTTTTCGAAGAAGGTCGTCATATTCCAATTGGGATAAGTCTCCTTTTTTAAATTTGGCTCTCCAGCTACGTACTTCAGGAGTTTGTGGGAATGAACCAATAGTGGTGGTTGGGAACAACGGTAATTGTAAAGCGTCAATTTGTTGTTGTCTTCTCACCGAAAAAGGGCTTTTTCTTCTCGAATCTTCTTCGACAATACTAGCAACTCTGTTTTTTACAGCCTCATTGTGAATGATTGTTGCTTTTTTTCTGTTGTTATTTGCCAATGTATTTTCTTCAAAAACAGCTTGATCGTTCTCCGTAATTTCGTTCGAAGCTAAATTTCTTAGAACAACAACCTCGTCCACTTTTTGTTTGGCGAAAGCCAGCCATTGTTTAATTTCTGGAGTGAGCGTTTCGTCATTGGTTTCTAAATCTAGGTCACATGGCGAATGAATTAAAGAGCAAGATGGAGCAATAAAAATACGGTCAGTTCCAAGAGCATCCTTAGCTTTCTGGATTAGTGCTAACGATTTTTTGAAATCATTTTTCCAAATGTTTCTACCGTCAATAACTCCTAGTGAAAGCGAAGTTGTTTTTGCTAATAAATTAGATTCTAGAATATCGTCTAGTTGCAATGAACAACGCACTAAATCCAAGTGGAAAGTATGAACTGGAAGGGATAAAGCAGTTGCTAAATTTTCTCCGAAGCAATCAAAATAGTTGGCAAGAATGATTTTGATGTTTGGGAATTTTTCATTGATTTTAGTATATACATACACTAATGCGGCTCTTTCAATATCCGTTAGATTTAAAGCCAAAAAAGGTTCGTCAAACTGAACATATTCTACTTTTTCCTCTTGTAATTTTTGTAAAATGTCAAAATAAACAGGAAGTAGTTTATTGATGAGGTCAATTCTATGAAAACCTTCTTGCTTTTCTTTTCCAAGAAGTAAATAAGAAACGGGTCCTATAATTACAGGTTTAGTTTGAAATCCTGCTGCTTTTGCCTCTTTGTATTCGTCAATAATTTTTTCTGAAAACAATTCGAATTCTTGATTTTTAGAAAATTCAGGTACAATATAATGGTAATTAGTATCAAACCATTTGGTCATTTCCATGGCTACAACATCTTGACCTTCTTTTTGAGCGCCTCTTGCCATAGCAAAATATAAATCGAGCACCGAATTCTCTTTTGCGAAAGCTTTATACTGCTCGGGAATAACGCCAAGCGTTAAAGATAAATCAAGTACTTGATCGTAAAAAGAGAAGTCATTTGACGGAATTAAATCAATTCCAGCATTAAATTGAAGTGCCCAGTTTTCTTTTCGGATGTTTTTTCCTGTAGAAATAAGTTCTTCGGCTGTGATTTTACCAGACCAGTATAATTCACTTGCTTTTTTTAATTCTCTGTTGCTGCCTATTCTTGGATAACCTAAATTGTTTGTTTTCATTTTTTAGTATTTATTTCTGAACAAAGGTATAAGCTTAGTATTAAATACTTAATTTTACGTTTTAACTAAGTAATATGAACTGTGTATTTTTAAAAATACAGTATTTAATTTTGTTTAGGATTTAAATAAATAACATTAGCAGTAAAAAACACTATGGAAAATCTAGATGCAACCGACATACAAATTCTAAAACACCTTCAAGAAGACTCTAATATCAACATAAAAGACCTAGCGAGTAAGTTGTTCTTAACCGCAACACCAGTTTACGAGCGTATAAAAAGATTGGAAAGGGAAGGATATATTATGAAATATGTCGCTTTATTGGATAAACAAAAAATGAATTTGGGTATGATTGTTTTTTGCAACGTACGGTTAAAAGAGCACGCTCGAAATGTAGGTAGCAATTTTGTTAAAGATATTGTTGCACTTCCTGAAATCATAGAATCGTACAATATTGCTGGAGATTATGATTTTATGCTGAAAATATTAGTGAAGGATATGGCAAGTTATCAGGACTTTGTAATGAATAAATTGTCCACTATTGACAATATTGGAAATACCCAAACTATTTTTGTAATGGGGGAAATTAAGCATAGTACAGCCTTGAATTTTTAATAGCAACAACGTTTTTTGTCGTTTTTGGAGCAGACGGTTTATTGGCTTTAGCAACATTGGTCCCGCTTTTCGCTATATCTCTAGTGTCTGCTTTCGCTTACACTAGAGGATGTCGCTACAATCGGGGCTAGCGATTACAATTGGTAGTTTTTAAGTAAATTTCCATTGGAAGTATCAATTTGGTGAAAACCAAATCCATTAATTAAAAGACTTTATTTTAATTTTAAAATAGCATTAACCGCATTTTCGGCAGCAATTACAGCCCCTTCCATATAACCAGGAAATTGATTTGCTGTTTCTGTCCCTGCAAAAAACAAACGATTTTCACAGTAAGATTCTCTAAATAAAGGATGTCCATTGTTTTGATGTGGATACATAAAACCAATTTGTTTTGCGCTTTTGGTTTGTTTTTCTTTGGCCCAAATTGTTTCGTGATAAGACATAAAATCTAGTGCGTCCTTACCAAAAACCTTAACCAATTGTGTTTTTAATTTTTCTAAACGATCTGTTTTAGAATACATTTCCATACCAGAACTAATAAAACCGCAAAGGGCAAATTTATCTAAGGAAACATTTGATTGATCGTAGAACTCGGTTATTGGACCCACATTGCTAAATAAAGTACCCGAATAATTCTTATTGCGCCAAAACGGTACTGCATAGACAAAAGCAACTTTAATAGAATCTTGCATCCAAGTATGGGTTTTATTTGCGATATCAGTTAGTTTTTGTGGAAGAGCAGGAGTAACGATAATGTCATTTGTAAACAAAGCTGGTGGCAAAGTCGAAATCACATAATCAGCCTCGAAAGATTGATTTTGAGTTTTAATTTGAATCTTTTCATTTTCAAAGTCAAGACTAGAAACGGTTTCGTTTAAGTGAATAGGAACAGTTGTTAGTTTGTTTTTTAAGGTGTCAATAAGTTGGCTTGTGCCACCCGAAACACGATAACTTGGGCTGTTTTCTGGAATCTGGATTTCTTGTACTGCAGCTGCTGAAAAGGGTTCGAAATAGGAAGTGCCTTGCATAAATTGTTCAAAATAATCCAATTCTAGTTCGCTTAAAAGATTTCTAAAGTTAACATGAATAGCATTAAACCAGGTCGCGCCCATTTCGACCTGAGCGCTATCTGTATTTATGGTGTGAATTCGTCCGCCTACGCGTTCTCTGGCTTCGATAATTTCGATTTCAAAACCTTTGTTTTGTAAGCGATAAGCAGTTAGTAATCCGCTTAATCCTGCTCCCAATATGATTATTTTTTTGGACATTGCTCTAGTAGTTATTGGTTGTAAAAATACAATCTGTTTGTTTAAAATTGACTTTTAGAGTATCAATTTATTAAATAATCTTATTGTTGTTTTTAATCATTTTTAAATGATGACTCCATTTAAGGCAAGGTTTTCTTTGGTCTCTTTTATAAATCAAGATAAACCTATTTTTAGTTATTGGTATTTCTCTATCTTTGAATAATTATCCAAATATTCAAATTCGACAAAAACAGTATGAACTGGGAACAACTTTTATCATTAAAACGACAAGGCGACACAAGCAAAAGATTACGTATTGAACAAGATGACACCCGATTGGGTTTTGAAGTAGATTACGACCGTATTATTTTCTCTGCCGCTTTTAGAAGTTTACAAGATAAAACACAAGTGATTCCCCTTTCTAAAACCGACTTTGTACACACTCGATTGACGCATAGTTTAGAAGTTTCAGTTGTGGGACGTTCTTTAGGTCGATTAGTAGGTAAAAAAATAATTGATAAATACCCACATTTAAAAGAAGTTCATGGCTACCATATGAATGATTTTGGCGCTATTGTAGCAGCAGCTTCATTGGCTCACGATATAGGGAATCCTCCTTTTGGTCATTCTGGAGAGAAAGCAATTGGAGAGTATTTTTCAATTGGAAAGGGTAAACAATACAAAGACCAATTGTCTAACAAAGAATGGCAGGATTTAATTGATTTTGAAGGGAATGCCAATGGTTTTTCGGTACTTACAGCAAGCCGTCCAGGAATTGAAGGTGGACTTCGTATTTCGTTTGCGACACTTGGTGCTTTTATGAAATATCCAAAGGAAAGTTTGCCTAAAAAACCAACCAAAAATATTGCTGATAAAAAATACGGATTCTTCCAAACGGATAAAAAGTTTTTTGAACATGTGGCTAAAGACATGGGCATGATTCCTAATAAGTCGGGCAGTGATATTGGATTTGAAAGACATCCACTGGCTTATTTAGTAGAGGCCGCGGATGATATTTGTTATACGATTATTGATTTTGAAGATGGAATTAATTTGGGATTAGTCTCTGAGGATTTTGCCTTGGAATATTTAATCAAATTGGTAAAAGACAGTATTGATACTTCAAAATACAAAACATTAGAAACAAAGGAAGACCGAATCAGTTATTTACGAGCCTTAGCTATTGGTAGTTTAATCAATGATGCTGTAAAAGTATTTGTAGATAATGAAGAAGCAATTTTAAATGGAAAATTCCCGCATGCTTTGACCGATAAAAGTAAATACAAAGCACAAATGGATGATATCATCAAAATCAGTGTGAATAATATTTATCAAAGTCGCGAAGTGATTGAAAAGGAAATTGTAGGCTACCAAATTATTCAAACATTACTAGATAAATTCATTACTGCATATGATAATAAATTTAATGGGAAGGCGTCTAATTATGATGAGCTTATTTTAAAGATGTTACCTGAAAAGCATCATTTAGAAAAAGAAAATCTGTACGAAAGACTCTTGCATATCTGTCATTATATTTCCTTATTAACAGACGGAAATGCATTAGAATTATTCAATACCATTAACGGAAAAAAAGGAATTTAGTATTAGAAAAGATAAACAATCCCAACTCCTAATACTTGTTTTAATTGAAGTTTAGGACCAACAGTGACTTGTACGCCACCAACATCTTCTTTAGCTTTAATATCGTCGTCGTAAATAAGATGAACCCCTATGTTGGTTCTCACATGTTCGTTTACGACTAAATCCAGCGATAGGTCATAATCAACATCGATATTCCCAAAGTGATGGATATAATCAGAATATAAACTTAAGCGGTTTTCAAGGGTGATATTTTTAACAATTTCTTGTTTGTAATATCCAGTCAATAAAAAACCAAGCTCAATTTTTGATTTTTCTCCTTGTCTAATTAGATTTCCGTTAATGTCATAAATTGCTTTTTCAACCCCAAAAGATCCTTGATTGGCTAATCTTTGATCCATAACAAAAGTCATTTTGGAAGTAAAAGGAGATAGATAAAGCATTCTGTCTTTCTTTTTATTGGCATATTCAGCTCCTAAACCTAAGAATATATAAGCTGGAGCAAAAGGTTTCGAAACGGAAATCTCTTTGTTTGGGTAGGAGTAACCATCCGTAAACTGAGTATTAAAATTAAATTTGGCGGTATGATACCAGTTTGAAATAGTGTCATTTCTATATCCAAAAGCAGAATTAAACTGGAAGACATCATCCGTTTTGCGAAGCTCGACACCATCTTGTTTATTCAAACCGTAACGCATAATGAGTTCGTTTGACCAATTGTAATTGTCCTTGGTATATATTCGGTTAAATTTGGTTTTCAATAAACCGGAAATAGAACTAGTTCCCCCGGCGTTCCAATTGACAAAGGCAATCTCTGATATGTCAAAACCTATTTTGTTTTTTTTAACCCAATGTGTTGTTGTGTCTTTAACTTTGGGAACGGGAAGTATAGTGGTTATAATTTTTTGTGAAAAAGTGTTAATAGAGAACAAAAATAGAAGACAAGCGAAAGAAAGAAGTTTGGTCATGGGTCGATTTGTTAAAGGGCGCAAAATAATTATTTTCATTTAGTTGAAAAAATTAATTCCAAACTTTTAACGTCAATTTTGCAAATTTGTTGTTGTTCTAATACACTTCCTTGCTCAATAAATAGATCAGGGATTCCTAATGTATTTATTTTAATAGTATATTCGTTTTGAGATGCAAATTCTAAAACTGCTGATCCAAATCCTCCGGTAATTGATCCATCTTCTATCGTTATGATTGATTTATATTTTTTAAATATAGTGTGTAGTTCCTTTTCGTCCAAAGGTTTAACGAAAGGAAAGTCAAAATGGGAGATTGTTTCTGGATTATTTAAATTATCCAAAGCCTCGATGACATTTTTCCCGATGGTTCCATTAGAAAGTACGGCTACTTCGCTTCCCTTTTTTAAACAAGTTGCTTTTCCAATTTCGATTTCTTCATAATTTCCTAGATGTTTGGATTGCCAATCAGGTGTTACGCCACGGCCTCTAGGATAGCGAATAGCGATAGGGTTTTTTAGACCTAACTGGGCAGTGTATAAAATGTTTTGAAGGGCAATTTCATTTAAAGGGGCATAAATAATCATATTTGGAATACAGCGTAAATACGAAATATCAAAAACACCATGATGCGTTGCGCCATCTTCGCCAACTAAACCAGCACGATCCAAACAAAATATAACAGGTAAGTTTTGTATTGCGACATCATGAATCACTTGGTCGTAAGCGCGCTGTAAAAAGGTCGAGTATATATTACAAAAAACGATCATGCCTTGAGTAGCCATTCCTGCTGAAAGTGTTACTGCATGTTGCTCTGCAATTCCAACATCAAAAGCACGTTCAGGAAGTGCTTCCATCATAAATTTTAGGGAACTTCCTGAGGGCATAGCTGGTGTGATACCTATAATTTTTTTATTTTTTCTGGCTAAATCTAATACGGTTAAACCAAAAACATCTTGGTATTTTGGAGCAAGATTTTCTTCCGACTTTAAATGAATTTCTCCCGATTTGGCATCAAATTTTCCAGGAGCATGGTATTTTACCTGATCTTCCTCAGCTTGTTTTAGCCCTTTTCCTTTTGTAGTTATCACATGAAGGAATTTTGGGCCTTTTATTTTTTGTAATCGTTTTAGTTCTTTGATAACTGCAAAAATATCATGACCATCAATAGGTCCTGAATAGTCAAAATTCAGGGACTTAATCATGTTGTTTTGTCTTGGATTCTTTCCTTCTTTTACAGCAGTTAGATAGTTTTTTAAAGCACCTACACTAGGGTCGATGCCAATAGCATTATCATTAAGAATTACCAATAAATTAGCATCGGTAACGCCAGCATGATTTAATCCTTCAAAAGCCATTCCGGAGGCGATGGAGGCGTCCCCAATGACTGCTATGTGTTGTTTTTCAAAGTCTCCGTTTAAATTTGAAGCAATTGCCATTCCTAATGCGGCCGAAATAGAAGTAGAGGAGTGACCTACGCCAAAGGCATCATAGATGCTTTCACTTCTTTTAGGGAAGCCAGATATACCGCCTAATTGCCTATTGGTATGAAAAGTTTCTCTTCTACCAGTCAATATTTTATGTCCGTACGCTTGATGACCTACATCCCAAATCAATAAATCCTCTGGAGTATTTAATACATAATGCAAGGCAATCGTAAGTTCAATCACGCCCAAACTAGCCCCTAGATGACCTTCTTTTACGGATACAATATCAATGATAAAATTACGTAATTCTTTAGCTACCTGAGGAAGTTGCGCTTCGTCAAGTTGGCGTAAATCGGTTGGGGTATTTATCTTTGAAAGTAAATTAGCTGACATAAAGCAAATGTACGATTTGAAATTGTATTTTTACATTCGATAAAAAAGTTGTTAGATAAAGATTAACAAACATAAGGATGATTCACAAAGAATTTAAAATTTGTGAATTTGTAGCTATTATTATGGAAAACATTTTCACCGACGAATATTTTATGAAAAAGGCTTTGAATGAGGCCGAAATAGCTTTTGAAAAAGGAGAAATTCCTGTTGGTGCCATTATTGTGATTAATAATACAATTATAGCCCGGTCTCATAATTTGACAGAATTATTGAACGATGTGACGGCACATGCTGAAATGCAAACCATAACGGCAGCGGCTAATTATCTTGGGGGAAAATATTTGAAAGATTGCACGCTTTATGTTACGCTGGAGCCTTGCCAGATGTGTGCCGGAGCTTTGTATTGGAGCCAGATTTCTAAAATTGTTTTTGGAGCCAGTGATTTGCAGCGCGGTTTTCAAAAAATGGGAACGCAACTACACCCAAAAACAACTGTTGTTCATAGTGTTCTAGCAGATGAAGCTGCCGAATTGATGAAGCGGTTTTTTGCTGGAAAAAGGAAGTGATTTTTTAAAAACCCAAAAGCGATAATTTGATTAAAGGTTAGACAAGTATTTAGTAAGTTTCTCCCGTATTTATTGCATGATTATAGCCGCTGGTTTTTAGATCAGCCCACTCCCAGCCATCATCTTTAATAAGTGACAGTAATAATTGACGTCTGGTTTTTAGTTTTTCATATTCTAAATCTACCTTTTCACCGGATATAATTTTTATTCCTTTATTCTCAAGGGCTGTAAGTTTTAGTATGGGTGGGATTTCTTTACCAGGTACTATAAAAGTGGCTGGAAGAGTAACGAGATAGCTAGAAATGGCTTTCCTCAATCTAATAAGAATGTTTTTTGAAGGTCGTTGGTCTACTGGAATATTATAAAGTAATATAGTAAGCATCTCGTCAAGGTTCGTAAGATTGAGAACAAAGGCTTCTTTTCTGTCTGAGGAATGAAAAAAGTGCAAGACAGAATAGGCTTTATGATTTTGGGCGTGTAAAATGATAGAATCTATGAGGCTTATAAAAGGTTGTTCCAGCTCTTTAAAATCTTTTCCATTCCAATAATTCAATAGAATTTCTTCTGCCGATCCACCAAGTGTATTGATATAAACACTTATTTTTCTTTTCATTATTTCAGCTGAAACCACTGGAATTAAATAGGTAATCGCTATAGAAATCAAAATCAAACCTGTAAAAGAAAGTATGGCAGTAAGTATGTCCCAAAATTCACCTGAGGATTCCATGTCACCTAAACCTAAAGTAGATAGTGTATAGCCAGTATAATAAATCTTATTAATAATTGTCGTTTTCGAATTTGTTTCAACATTCATAATTGAATTAGGATCACTAATGAACAACAAGCTAGCCGATATCCATATAAGAAAAAGCCAGTTAATCAGAATCGAAACTAAAATAAAAGCTCCTCCAAGTTCTAAAACCTTTTTGCGTCCTGTTTTTTTATTAATGACCAATAATAGACTCCAAATAGATTTGGATAACCTTTTTGAAATAAAACCGGCTCCACGAACGGATAATGATGTATTTATTAAATCGGAAGTAGTTACCAAAAGGAGAATGATTCCTAGAAAAAAAACAAAATAGTTCATAGTATTTATTTTAATCTTATCAAAAATTCAACATTAATGTTGGTCTTGTCTAGTAGTTTAGCTATAGTTAGGCAACTAATATAGGGAATAAACAGTTAATATAGTGTCGTTCTTAGAAGGTGAAAATAAAGACTCTAATTAAATTGACTTTGATTTATGATTTAATCCTTTTTAATCTCACTGGGTTTCCTATTTCTTTGTTTTCTATAATAATTTGAGAGATGACTTTCATCAGTAAAACCAAATTCATATGCAATTTGTTTGATTGATAGTTGTTTATGAATTATTCTTTTTTCAATTAGTTGTATTTTTAGGTTATTGATATAGTCTCTATAAGTTAGAGAAAAATTGCGTTTAAAATAAGTACCAAAATACGTATGGGATATATTGAAATGATTGGCAATTGTTTTGATTTGAACTAGTTTTGGATTGTAAATATTTTGATGAATATAGGAAATGATTTGATCGTTATCAATAGCGTTTCCTGTGATTTGCATATTCATGCTGCGCATAGTTTCCTTGATTAGCCCAAAAATAGAAAGTATTTGATAGAAAATGATTGGTGAACTTGAAATGTTTGTTTTGCAATTGTACTTAGTGATGTTTTCGATTGTATTTTTTAGTATTATTTTGCAAGTTTCATCGAATCTCAAAACATTTTCTTTTAGAGATTGGTCTCGCATGAAATTCTCTGGTGTGTTTAAAAGAAACTCGTCACAAGAAAGTTTTTTGTTTGAGTTAAAATAAGTGTCGGTGAATTTTATAAAGACAAATCGAGTACTTTTTTTAATGTCAAAATAATGTTCATCATCAGGTGAAATCACAAATAAATCTCCAGCTCTATAGGGTAATAGATTTTTGTTTAAATGATGAATTCCGTTTCCTTTTAAGATGTAGATGATTTCGTAATAGGTGTGACTATGCGTTGGGAGGTGAAACTTTTCTTCTTCAAATTCATCAATAACTAATGACTCAAATTGATTTAACTTTTTCATAACGGATAACTACAAGTTTATAGTGTAAATCTACAATTTATTCCATTGCTTAATAAATAAATTTGCAAAATCTAATAGCAGCTTATTTTAAAAAAAGCTGCATATTCAAATAATTAATTTTTTTTTACATGAAAAAAAGTCTTTTTTCTCTTTTGTTGGGTGGGCTAACAATAGGAATAACAGAGTTTGTAATGATGGGACTATTGCCTGATATCGCCTCTGATTTAAAAATATCCATTCCAGTTGCTGGATATTTAATTTCGGCTTATGCCTTAGGTGTTGTTATTGGTGCGCCCTTAATTGTAATAATAGCGAGAAATGAGCCGCCAAAGAAGATATTGCTGATATTAGCAGCAATGCTTGCTTTTTTTAATTCATTATCTATAATTGCACCATCTTATAGTTTGCTGTTTATTTCACGTTTGCTTTCTGGATTGCCACATGGAGCTTTTTTTGGTGTTGGTGCCGTGGTTGCTACTCGTCTTGCCGATAAAGGGAAAGAAGCGCAAGCTATATCAATTATGTTTTCTGGTTTAACGATTGCCAATCTTGCTGGGGTGCCTATTGGAACTTATATAGGACATCATTTTGCTTGGCGTTATACTTTTATAATAATTGCTTTTATTGGTATGATCACATTTGTTGCTCTTTACTTTTGGATGCCAAATTTAGAAGCTAGAGCAAAACAAACAGTTAAGAGTCAATTGCAATTTTTTAAGAGACCAGAAGCTTGGTTGGTTATTTTAATTACAGCCATCGGAACTGGAGGATTATTTTGTTGGATTAGCTATATCGCTCCGTTGCTCACAGAAGTGTCACAATTCTCTGCTTCAGATGTTTCATATATATTGGTTTTAGCTGGGCTTGGGATGGTTATAGGAAATTTAATAGGAGGGAAGTTGACCGATCAATTTTCTCCTGAAATTACAATTATATCGATTCTTCTATTTCTGTCGGTTGATTTAATCTTAGTCTATTTATTCTCTTCAAACCAATATGTGAGTTTGTTGTTAGTATTTACTACTGGATGTATTTCATTCTCTATAGGAGCTCCTATTCAAATGCTGATGATTAAAACGGCTGTTGGCTCAGAGATGATTGCTTCGGCTGCAATTCAAGCCGCATTTAATGTGGGTAATGCATTAGGTGCCTTTCTTGGTGGTTTGCCTCTAGTCGCTGGCTTAAGCTACGCAACTCCTAATTTAGTTGGAGTTGTGATGGCATTATCAGGGGTGTTTTTTACAACAATTTTTCTTCAGAGAAAGCGCCGAATATTAAAATGGCAAAACAACTAAATTTGTTAGTGACTATTGATTTATAAGTAGATAACTCTAGTTTATAGGAACAGTTTTCTTGTTTTTAAGATCTTCAACTGAATTGCAATTTGTTTTTTGTTCGTTCTGGAGAGAAGGTAATTGTATTGATAATGAAATTACTTTAGCCCAGATAGCAGTGGAAATCCTTTTTATTTTTTCTTTAAAAATAAAAAGATTGCAGCGTATAGCTGGAAGTAGCTCTTAAAAACAAATAAATTATAAATTACAGATTGTTTCGAATAATCTCGCAATGACGCACAAAAAAACCGCCAATCTCACGAAAGGCGGTTTTTTGTTTAGTCTTTTATAGCATTTCCTTTTTTGTCAAAGAAATGATATTCTAAATACGTGTAAGCGTCACGAGGTATGATTTTCACCCACTTCTTATGTTCAAAAAACCATTTTGAACGTAATGATGGAAAACCTTTGGTAAGGTATGCTGCCACAAATGGATGTACATTAAGTACAACATCTTTGTGGGTTTTTAAAACTCTTTCTAAATCAGAATTGATTCGGTCGATAATTAAAATTGGCGCTTCAATTTCGCCTTTAACATCGTTTGGATCTTCTTCTCTAGTTTTTATGTTTACTTCTGGTCTTACTCTTTGTCTTGTAATTTGGACTAATCCAAATTTACTAGGAGGTAAGATTTTATGTTTCGCTTTGTCATCGCTCATTTCTTCTCTCAAGAAGTCGAACAAAACTTTACGATTTTCAGGATTAGACATATCGATAAAATCAATTACAATAATACCACCCATATCACGTAGACGCAATTGTCTAGCGATTTCAGCAGCAGCTATCATGTTGACTTCCATGGCAGTGTCTTCTTGGTTGGTAGCTTTATTAGAACGGTTTCCGCTGTTTACGTCAATAACGTGCAAAGCTTCAGTATGTTCAATAATAAGATAAGCCCCTTTACTCATGGATACTGTTTTCCCGAATGAAGTCTTGATTTGTCTCTCTATATTGTATTTCTCAAAAATAGGTGTATCGTTTGATTGATAAAACTTAACAATTGATTGTTTTGAAGGTGCAATTTCTTGCAAATAATCCTTAGTTTGGTTGTACAACTCTTCATCATCAATTTGAATACCACTAAAGGTATCATTAAAAACATCTCTTAATATCGAAGAAGCTCTATTGAGTTCTCCTAATATTTTGGAAGGATGATGAGCGGTTGGTAATTTTTTACACATTGCATCCCATCTGCTTAGCAGGTTCTGCAAATCTTTTTCTAATTCGGCTGTATTTTTGCCTTCTGCTACTGTGCGAACAATAACACCAAAACCTTTTGGTTTAACGGAATGTACAAGTTTTTTTAGTCTGTCTTTTTCTTTTTTGTCTTCTATTTTTTGAGAAATAGAGACACGATCAGAAAAAGGAACTAGAACAATAAAACGTCCGGCAAGAGAAAGCTCAGCGCTAATTCTCGGTCCTTTGGTTGATATTGGTTCTTTTACGACTTGTACAAGAATAGATTGATTGGCATTGATTACATCAGTAATGGTGCCATCTTTATCAATCTCTTTGTCAAACTGAAAGTTTTTTAGGGAGAAATCTTTTAATTTACCTGCGCTTACAAGTTTTATGAATTTCAGTTGGGAAGATAAATTGGGTCCTAAGTCATGATAATGTAAAAAAGCATCTTTTTCGAAGCCTACATTTACAAAAGCGGCATTAAGTCCAGCAACGGGTTTTCTAATTTTGGCGATAAAAATATCTCCAACTTGAAAATTGCTTTTTTCTTCTTCCTTGTGTAATTCAATTAGTTTTCCATCTTTTAATAAGGCAAAATCTACGAAATCAGAACTAGATCTAATGATCAATTCTTTATTCATTTGTAAATTTTTATCCAAACTTTTAGTTTTAATTTAAAGTTTTAAGTTTAAAAAACTCTTAGCTCATAATTCATAACTGAATTGTAAGGATGGATTAAACAATAATTTTAACAGGTATTGAACCCGGAGAAAACTAGCTGGCAGTTTGCAGTAATAAGTGATCAGTAAACTGAATACTAAAAACTGACGACTGAATACTAATTTTCGATTTCAATGAACGTTTAAAAAGAAAAAAGTAGTTATAAACTACTTTTTCTTTTTGTGACGGTTAGCTCTCGCTCTTTTTTTACGTTTGTGAGTTGCTACCTTATGTCTCTTTCTTTTTTTACCACTTGGCATATTGTGTTGATTTTATGATTAATTAATATTATTTTGCTTCGTTATTTATTTTTACTCCTTCTACAAAAACTTTTGCAGGTTTGAATGCAGGAATGTTATGTGCAGGAATTTTTATTGTGGTATTTTTAGAAATATTTCTACCAGTTTTCTCAGCTCTTGTTTTCACAATGAAACTTCCAAAACCTCTTAAATAAACATTGTCTCCAGTTTCTAATGAATTTTTAACTTCATTCATAAAAGTCTCTACTGTTGCTTGAACATCACCTTTTTCAAGACCTAATTTTTCTGAAATTTTTGCTACGATATCTGCTTTCGTCATTTTCTTTCCTTATTTATTATATTGTAATAATTTTTTTGAGTGTGCAAATATAGGAATTTAAAAAACAATAAATCAAGCTAATTCGTTAAATTTTAATCATATAAACTTTTACTTTTGCAAACAAATATTTAATAATGATTTTTTCTAACTTGCTAATTCAATGGTATTTACAAAATAAACGTGATTTACCTTGGAGAAATACCACCAATCCTTACTTTATTTGGCTTTCTGAAATCATGTTGCAACAGACTCGAGTAGCGCAAGGAATGCCTTATTTTCTGTCTTTTACTACAGCATTTCCTACTGTATTTGATTTGGCTAAAGCCGATGAAGAACAGGTTTTGAAACTATGGCAAGGTTTAGGGTATTATTCCCGTGCTCGCAATTTACATAAAACTGCGCAATATGTAGCTAATGATTTATCAGGAATTTTTCCTGATACTTATAATGAGTTATTGAAGTTGAAAGGAGTTGGCGAATATACTGCAGCGGCCATAGCTTCTTTTTCCTATAATGAAACGGTTCCTGTTGTAGATGGAAATGTGTTTCGAGTATTATCTCGTTATTTTGATATTGAAACGGATATCGCTTTGGCTTCCGCCAAAAAAGAGTTTGCCGCTTTGGCTTTTGAATTAATGCCTAAAGATAATCCGGCAACCTTTAATCAGGCAATTATGGAGTTTGGTGCTTTACAATGTGTGCCTAAAAGTCCTAATTGCAGCATTTGTGTTTTTAACGAAAGTTGTGCAGCCTTACAAAAAAACAAAGTAGACCAATTGCCTGTTAAGTCTAAGAAACTAAAAGTTAGAAATCGTTATTTTAATTATTTAGTGGTTTCTGATGAGCGTGAGGATACGCTAATCCAAAAGAGAACTTCAAAAGGGATTTGGCAAAATCTATATGAATTTCCAGTTATTGAAACGGATAAGGTGGAAGATTTTGAATATGTAGCCATGCAGGTGAAAAATGATTTTTTTAAGAATAATGAGGTTGTCAGTATAATGGAGTGTAATGCTGAAAGTATAATTCATAAATTATCACATCAACACCTATATATTAAGTTCTGGAAAATTAAAGTAAAAGGGGTGATTGAAAATGGGGTTGACAATGTTGCTTTAAAGACGTTCCCTTTTCCAATAGTGATTCATAATTTTATTGAAAAGGAATAATATTTGGTTTGTAAAAAATGTATCTTTGATAGAAATACCATAATAAATAAAATGAACGGAACGTTAAATAAGGTGATGCTTATTGGGCATCTTGGTGATGAAGTGAAAATGCACTATTTTGATGGAGGAAATTGTATTGGACGGTTTCAATTGGCAACAAATGAAGTCTATATAAATAAAACGACTAATGAAAAAATAACTTCTACAGAGTGGCATAATTTGGTAGTGCGTAATAAAGCTGCTGAGCTTTGCGAAAAATATCTTTCGAAAGGAGATAAAATTTACGTAGAAGGTCGAATTAAATCACGTCAATGGCAAACGGAGGAAGGTGTAACAAAATTCACTACTGAAATACAGGTTACAGAGTTCACTTTTTTATCCACAAAAAAGGATGGAGAAAACAACAAGCAAATTCCCATTCAAGAATCGACAAAAAACACTAACTTTGACCCACAGAATAACGGCTTACCAATCAATGATTTGCCGTTTTAATTGTTTAACTAATCTTTTTTAATTTGGACCCAGAGCCCAGTTTAAATTTTGCCTATACATTAGATACTGATCTAGTGTTTGGTTTTGCCGGAATATTTGTATTGCTTTTTTGCTCTGCATTAGTTTCTGGAGCCGAAGTTGCCTTGTTTTCCTTATCTCAAAAAGATATTGATGAAGCAATACAGGGAAATGCCTCCAAAGGGAGAATTTTGTCTGACCTTTTAGGAAGGCCAAAAAAATTACTGGCTACACTTCTTGTCGCTAATAACTTTATTAATATTGGAGTAGTAATTTTATTTTCATTTATTGGGAATGACTTATTTGCGGCAATCAGTTCTCCTATTTTAAAATTTATATTAGAAGTAATAGTTGTGACCTTTTTATTATTACTATTTGGAGAGGTCTTGCCCAAAGTATATGCAAGTAGAAATAATATTAAATTTGCTAAAGGTGTTGCTTATCCAATAGTAATACTTGACAAGTTACTTTCGCCATTAAGTATTCCAATGCGTCAGGCCACGGTGTATTTACATAATAAATTAGGAAAGCAAAAAACTAGTTTTTCTGTGGATCAATTATCACAAGCATTAGAGCTTACTTCATCTGACGAAACTTCATCTGAGGAACAAAAAATTCTTGAAGGAATTGTTTCTTTTGGAAATACAGATACAAAGCAGGTAATGAGTCCTAGGATTGATATTTTTGCTTTGGAAATAACTGAAACCTTTAGTGAAATATATGCTAAAATTATTGAAAAAGGGTATTCTAGAATTCCTGTTTATAGAGATAATGTAGATCAAATTGAAGGGGTACTTTTTGTAAAAGATTTATTACCACACTTAAATACTACTGATTTTGATTGGGCTACATTAATTAGAGAGCCGTTTTTTGTACCAGAAAATAAAAAATTAGACAATTTGTTGAAAGATTTTCAAAATATGAAAAGCCATTTGGCTATAGTTGTTGATGAATATGGAGGGACTTCTGGTTTGGTTTCTTTGGAAGATGTAATAGAGGAAATTGTTGGTGATATTAGTGATGAGTTTGATGACGAAGGGGTTAATTTTTCTCAGTTAGATGATAAAAATTATATTTTTGAAGGGAAGATAAATCTTAAAGATTTCTACCGAATTATAGATGTTGATGAAGATCTATTTGAAATTAAAAAAGGGGAAGCCGAAACGTTGGCTGGATTTATCCTCGAAATCTCTGGGAACTTCCCAAATAAAGGACAAAAAATTTCATATGGAAACTGTTTGTTTACTATTGAAACTGTAGATAAGAAACGTATAAAACAAATAAAAGTTACAATTGATGCTTAATTTTAAAACAGCACCTATAAAGTTTAAAACAGCAGTAGTGTTTTTAATTTTATTTTCAGGGGTACTTCTTTTTTCAAGTTGTAAAGATGATGTTATTCCTAAACCATCAAGCTATTTGCGTTTGGATTATCCAGTGGCTAAATATGTGGGTTTTGAAAATAAGTGCCCGTTTACTTTTGAAATGAATTCAGAAGCTGTTATAAAAGGAGAAAAGGATTGTGGTTTTACGATTACCTATCCAAAAATGAAAGCAACTATTTATCTGACTTATAAGCCTGTAAATAACAATATTAATAAGTTATTGAGGGATGCTCAAAAACTAACTTATGAGCATGTTATAAAAGCCGATGATATATTAGAGCAACCCTATTTGAACCCGCAAAAAAAAGTGTTTGGAATGTTTTATCAAGTAGATGGTAATGCGGCTACGAATTCTCAGTTTTATGCTACTGACAGTATTAAGCATTTTGTAACGGGTTCTATCTATTTCTACGCAAAACCTAATTTTGATTCCATTATGCCTGCAGCTAGTTATGTGAAAAATGACATGCAAAGACTGCTGGAAACCTTAAAATGGAAATAAATTTTCATATAAAAGCTTCTCAATTGAGAAGCTTTTTTTTTGTTCTTATAATGGAAGGGAATCACTATATTGGGTTTGCTTAAACTATTATGAAAATCACTAAATTAGGGTATTGATTTTAAAGATTGAAAAATTTATTTTTGAAAGCAACCTCTATGTGGATTTATTAATCAAAATTCAAGCGAACTATCGGGTAGAACTGTAGGCGCAGGAACTCCAAATGTACAAAGTCCAGTAGGTAAGCCATATAATTAATAAGTGACAGTATATGAAAAAAGCACTATTTTATTTAATAGTAAGTTTAAGTTGTGTTACTCTTTATTCTCAAAGAGCAAAAGAAAACAGATGCGATAAAAAGGAAAAAACGGAGGTTATAAATGATTTTTTAGCAACTATAATAACTGATGAAAACAAGGAAATTATATTGATAAAAGAAAAAATAAATCCAAATAAAATATTAGAAATGTATAGTGGATATAAGAGAGATTCTATAGCTCAATCTGAAAATAAAAACAGTAAATTACAAGGCTCATTATATGATGAGAATGCGTTTTTAACGATGAAAAAGCAATATGCTTTGAATGATGAAAACGAATGGGTTACTAGTGATTGCTGGAAAGCTAGAGATTTTAAATTTCAAAATATTAATTTTCAAAAAGGAGACTCAGTACGATATAAAGCTACGCGTCTTTTATACGATAGAGATGACAAACGGTACATCATTAATATTTCAAATCCTATTTATTATAAAAATAAGAAATATCTTTTATTTACTTATACCATTGTTTCAGCGGCATGGTTTCATGCCTCACCAGAAACGTATCTTATGGTTATGGAAAGATTTAAAGATAAATGGGTTTTAAAACATAAAAAATGGGATGAGGTTTATTATTAGCAGTTTGTGGATAAGTTTATTTTTAAACAAAGCTGTGGAATCAATAAATCAGCTGTATTTACTAACAAATCTATTCTATTTATTAGTAAGTTTAAGCGGTGTTACTCTTTATTCTCAAAGAACAAAAGAAAACAGATGCGATAAAAAGAGAAATGGTGGGGTTATCAATAATCCCCTTAATTAATAAATTAAAAATTTGAAAAAAGTAGTGATTTATTTATTTTGTGGCTTATGTTCAATTAATTGTTCGGCCAAAAATAATGACAATATAAAAATAATAATCAATAGAATAGATTTGTTAGTAAATACAGCTGATGTTGTTGTTTTTGTGAAATCTATAGATTCAAAATTTGCAGGTAAGAATTTTGGTAATTTAGAAATAAAACAAACAGATTCTATTTATAACGATTTAGGTAAGTGTCCCTTGACTAAAGAATGGCAAATTAATAACTGGGAGAAAGTAGATCTAAATAATGATGGTAAAACAGATTTGTTATTTACGGCTTACTGGTACAGCACTTACTCTCAATATGCCATAATAGCAAAAGAGAAAAATAGTTTTCAGCTTAATGAACTCTCAGACAATATTCAATATGGTTGTAAATTAGTAAAACCTATAAAAATTGATGGAAAAAATGAGTTGTTATTGCATGATTTTAAAAGAGATGCAGATCATGTCAAAATGGATACTTCGACTTATTTTGAGGATACGTTAACTTATAAATTTGATTCTTTTATTGAAAAGCATTCAGAAAAACAAACAAACTATGAAATTGAATCAGTTGTATTTCTGTTTCAAAACCTTTTCCAGTTAGAGGTCAATAATTTAGGTGTTGCTAAGTATGAAATTATTCAAGATCCTTTTTTGGCATTTGGATATTATGGTGATTTATATAATGGAAAAGCGACAAAGAATATAACAAGAAATAAATTTGAAGAGTTAAGCGATTTGTTAGAGTATATTCGAGTGAAGGATTTAGCTGATGACTATGAAATTAATGGTGTTGATTTTTCAACAGTAGTGTTGGAGGTTAGATTTAAAGATGGAACTATTAAAAAAATTAGAGATTATGGATTTCAAGGTACTTTTGGTTTGAATTCGGTATATCAAAAAATGATAAAAATTGCGAAGGAAATTAAGTTATAAATAGAGTATCATGAATAAAAAGCGTCTCAATTGAGGCGCTTTTTATTTGAGTGAAATTCTAGGTCGCATTTTGGAAAGTTTTTTTTTTTTTGATATATAATTGTTTCAATTTTTCTGACAGCAATTAGTTGTTATATCGTATTGTACTTATTTGATGGGAGTTGTAATTTATTTCTAAAATAAATTAAAAAATGGCAGTGTATTCATAAAATTGTTACAATTTTGGGGTAAAATTACAGATATGGAATCAAAACAATTAAAATGGGGTTATTTATTGGTGCTTTCTTTGGTTTGGGGGAGTTCTTTTATTCTAATTAAAAAAGGATTAATAGGGTTGTCCGCGATTCAAGTGGGTTCATTACGAATTATATTTGCTGCCATTTTTTTGTTGTTGATTGGTTTTAAAAGTTTGTCAAAGATCCCTAAAGAGAAATGGAAATATATTGCTCTAACCTCGGTATTTGGGACTTTTGTTCCTGCTTTTCTTTTTGCATTAGCGCAAACAGAAATTGATAGTTCAGTAAGTTCGATTCTAAACTCATTAACTCCTTTAAATACGTTGATTTTGGGTGCTTTAGTGTTTGGTGTTAATTTTCAAAGAAGACAGGTCTGGGGTGTTTTTATTGGATTGGTTGGGAGTTTACTTCTCGTTTTTAACGGAGCAATGAACCATCCGGATCAAAATTATTATTATGCTATTTTGGTTGTTATTGCTTCACTTTGCTATGCTGTCAACGTAAATCTAATCAAACGATTTCTGTCTGATTTAGCTCCGCTTAGTATAACAACGGGAAATTTTTTATTTCTAATATTTCCCGCATTAACAATTCTGTATTTTACAGGATTTTATGATGTGCTAGCAGTTGAAAAAGTACAGCATTCGGTTTATTTCATTATGATCTTGGGTGTAGTAGGAACTGGGATTGCTAATATTTTATTTTTTAAATTAATCCAAATTTCATCACCCGTTTTTGCAACTTCAGTGACTTATTTGATTCCAGTTGTGGCTTTCTTTTGGGGGTTATTAGATAATGAAATGTTGACACCTGTACAGTTTTTTGGTGCATTCATTATTTTAATAGGAGTGTATTTATCGGCGAAAAAGTAGTAGCTGCTCTTTTGAATATGATATAAACAACAAAGGCCGTCTTTCTAGACCGCCTTTGTGTTTTAAAAAGAGCACTATTTTTTTATTTGTAATTCGGTTTCTCTATGGAGTTTCCATAATTATCAAAATAGGATATAGGGATATTGAGTTTTTCTAAGCCAGGGATTACTTCGGCTCCTTTACCAGCAATAATGATTCGAGTATTGTCAATTAAAAAATACTTGTTAGCAGCTTGTAGTACATCTTCTGGGGTTACCGCATTTATTGTTTTGATGTAGTTTTCGTAAAAATCTTTTGGTAGTTCTTCCGTTTCAATGTTTAATGCATATCGTGCAACGGCCTGTGGTTTTTCGACCTGCATTACAAAACGACCAATATAGCCCGCTTTGACTTCGTTAAGTGTTTGTACGGACACTTTTTCGGTTCGGATTCTTTTGATTTCTTTTATAAATTCAACGACTGCGCTATCTGTAACGCTAGTTTTAATGGATGATGCTGATCTTAATTTGGACACATATTTACCGGCACCTATAATAGCATTAGCGCCATACGTCCAGCCGTGTTCTTCTCGTAAGTTCATATTTAAGTAACTATTGAAGCCTCCTCCTAATATATAGGTAGCAATTACTGCGGGGAAAAAATCTTTGTCTCCCATTTTTAAATTTATGGTGTTGACTAATGAAATTTCAGATTGTGAAGCACTAGGGACGTCTACAAAATTTATTTGAGTAAAAGGTGCGTTTTGTGGTGCAGTATAAGTTAATTTAGGAGTATTCCTTTTTTTCCAAGTTCCAAAAAGCTTTTCGACAATTGGTTTTATTTCTTTGAATTTGACATCGCCGATGATTACTAAATAACCGTTCTCAGGAGCAAAATAGTTTGTGTAGTTAGCTTCAACATCTGCAAGAGTCACATTGTTTATAGTTTCCTCAGTAATGTATTCTCCAGATGGATGTTTTTCTCCAAATGCTAAGGCGTCAATGACTCTATTGGCAATAGCAGGAACGCTTTTTTCTTGGGATTTAAGATTTTCAAGAAGTTTGGCTTTTTCGTTATCAAATTCTTCTTGAGTGAAATCAGGGTACAAAGCGCCATAAGAAAGTAGTTCTAAAATGCGCCCCGAATATTTAGAAAGAGAACTCGCGTATGCGCCATGGGAGTTAAAACTAATATTGGCACCAAGAAAGTCTACTTCTTCATTAAAGTCATCTTTGGTTATTTTAGTACTTCCGCTTCCTATTAAATAACTGCAAAGTTCATCTACCCCTTTTTTATCGCCTTCGGCAAATGGGGGATTGTCTATCGTAAGATTAAAAGTAACTTTTGGTAATTTGTGGTTTTCGACTACCATGACTTTAAGTCCATTTGCCAAAAAGAAAGTTTGTGGTTTTTTTATGTTTACCACTGGAGCTTTTCCGGCTTTGGGTTGTGGGCGATCTTGTGCTTGCATAATTCCTGTTATAAACAAAAGGATGAGTGTAATTCTTATTTTTTTCATGATTATCTTAGTTCTGTGCTGTTTCAGTAGCGGGAACGTAATCCAATAATAATCGTTGGTTTGGATTTAAGTATTTTTTAGCCACTGTTCGAATCTCCTCTCGGGTAATAGAATGGTAAATATCAATCTCATTATTTATTAAATGAATGTCACCATAAAGCAAATAATACTTGGCTAGATTTTCGGCAACACCTTCTACATTAGAATTGTTATTTACATTTTGATTCTCAAATTGATTCAATAGTTTTTGATAGTCTTTGTCAGTAATTAATTCAGTTTGTATTTTTAGGATTTCTTCATCTATTTCTCTTAATAAATCTTCAGATGAATTAGTGCCCATTGGTAGACCATATAAAATATACATTCCGTAATCTTCTTCGCTAAGATTAACGGCTCCAATTTGTAAGGCGATTTTTTTTTGGTCAACAATTTTCTTGTATAATTTTGAACTTTTACCATCGCTTAAATAAGCAGAAATGAAATCCAAAACAACTGCGTCTCTGGTTTTCATTGAAGGCGTTCTATATGCGGCGACAAGCATTGGGATCTTGATATTTGGATCCTGATAAGTTGCTTTAATAGTTTGTGTAATCGGTTCTTCGGTGAAAATTTGTTTTTGTATTTCTTCTCCTCTTTTGATAGTTCCAAAGTATTTTTGAATCCATTCTTTAGTAATTGCATTTTCAAAATCTCCCGCAACAACCAGTACAGCATTATTAGGGGTGTAGAACTTTTTATTAAAAGCTTGAAAATCTTCCAATGTAGCGGTATCTAAATGTTCCATGGAGCCAATGGTGGACCATCTGTAAGGATGGTTAATAAACAGGTGCTCTTTTACTACGTTTATGATTTTTCCATAAGGGCGATTGTCATAACGTGATGCTTTTTCTTCTTTTATAACACCGTTTTGAGTATCAACACCAATTTGGTTGATTATAGGATGCATTAATCTTTCGGATTCCATCCAAAGAGCCAATTCCAAATTATTGGAAGGGAAGACTTCGTAATAATAGGTTCGGTCGTCAGAAGTGTTGGCATTATTAGTACCTCCATTTGAAGCTACAATTTTAAACCATTCTCCGCGTTTTATATTGGCAGTTCCTTCAAATAATAAGTGTTCAAAAAAATGGGCAAAACCTGTTTTTTCAGGATTTTCGTCTTTTGAGCCCACATGGTACATTACGGAGGTGATAACTACCGGTGCTGTAGGGTCGTGATGCAAAATAACATGCATTCCGTTGTCAAGATCATATTCTTCAAAAGCTATTTTTTGGGCAGTTGCTACTCCACCAAGCATAAGGGCAGAACTTAATACCATTATTGATTTTTTCATAAAGATTAATAAAAATGTATTTACAATAAGTTATTGAAAGTGGATTATTGTTACTCCAAAAATACCTTTTTTTTAAGGATGAAAGTGCAATAGTTTTTAATTAATACGTAAACTAATGATATTTAGGGTTTCTAAAGTCTTGAAAATGGGGAGAAAAGAGATGAAAACATTTTTTCCTTTAAGTGATTGCATGGTAAAAAATAAATTGTATATTTGCAACCTTAAAAATCAATAAATCAATTCGGTATGTATGCAATCGTAGAGATAGCAGGGCAACAATTTAAAGTAAGCAAAGACTTAAAGGTTTATGTTCATCGTTTGACTAATGAAGAAGGTTCAAAAGTTTCTTTTGACAAAGTTCTTTTATTAGATGACAATGGAACAATCACTTTAGGCGCCCCAGCTATAGAAGGTGCTTCAGTAGAAGCTAAAGTGTTACAACACTTAAAAGGAGATAAAGTAATCGTTTTCAAAAAGAAAAGAAGAAAAGGATACAAAAAGAGAAACGGTCATAGACAATATCTTACTCAAATTGTAATTGAAGGTATTACTGCAGCAGGTGCTAAAAAAGCAGCTCCTAAGAAAGCAGCGGTTGAAGCAACTACTGAAGAGGCAGCTCCAAAAGTAAAAAAAGCTCCAAAAGCGAAAAAAGAAGATACTAAAGAATAATAACAATATTAAACTAATACGTCATGGCTCACAAGAAAGGTGTCGGTAGTTCCAAGAATGGTAGAGAATCAGAATCAAAACGTTTAGGCGTTAAGATTTTTGGAGGACAAGCTGCTATTGCAGGGAACATCATCGTAAGACAAAGAGGTTCTAAGCACAATCCAGGTGAAAATGTTTACATCAGTAAAGATCACACACTACATGCTAGAGTACCTGGAATTGTAAAGTTCCAAAAGAAAAGAGACAACAAATCATACGTTTCTATACTTCCATTTGAAGTTGAAGCATAATTGATTTTCTCAATTTATTAAAAACCCGTTTCGAAAGAAGCGGGTTTTTTTGTGGATAATTCCCAGTCCTTTGCCAAAGGAGAGGGTGGCTGAACGGGAAATGGATTTTTTTGATTGTAAAAATTGTTTGTGTCAAAACGTTGCGTAATTGCAGAGCCTCACTGCAGCTCTACGTGAAAATCTGTGCAGGAAGGGATTCCCTAGCTCGTGGGAACTGCGAAAGGGATAGTAGCGGTATCCTTTTATTTCGTCTCGAAACTTCGGGAAGAAATAAAAGATATAGTGAATAGCCCGACCCGAAGTTTTTACGTAGGGTCTCGCCCAAAAACAAAAAACCCTCGCATTCAGACTGAATTTAGTTCAGTTTCTTGCAAGGGTTTATATAAATCTAAAATTATAATCAGCAATTGCTAATTTACAATCATTTAGTATCTGTAATATTCTGGTTTGAATGGGCCATCAACTGCAACACCAATGTAAGCCGCTTGATCGTCACGTAGCGTTTCCAATTCAACTCCTAATTTAGCCAAGTGAAGCATTGCTACTTTCTCGTCTAAGTGTTTTGGTAACATGTATACGTCATTGTCGTAATTTGCGCTATTTTTCCACAATTCGATTTGAGCCAAAGTTTGGTTTGTAAATGAGTTACTCATTACAAAACTTGGGTGACCTGTAGCACAACCAAGGTTTACTAAACGACCTTCAGCCAAAAGGATGATATCTTTACCATTAATTGTATATTTATCAACTTGTGGTTTGATTTCAACTTTAGATGCTCCATGGTTTGTGTTTAACCAAGCAACTGCAATTTCGTTATCAAAGTGTCCAATGTTACAAACGATTGTTTTATCTTTCATTTGCTCAAAGTGAGAACCCAAAACGATATCTTTATTTCCAGTTGTTGTGATGATGATATCAGCATTTCCAACAACAGTGTTTAATTTTTTAACTTCAAAACCGTCCATTGCAGCTTGCAAAGCACAAATTGGATCGATTTCAGTAACTGTAACAATAGATCCAGCACCTCTAAAAGAAGCAGCAGTACCTTTTCCTACGTCACCATATCCACAAACGATTACTCTTTTACCAGCAAGCATAATATCAGTTGCACGACGAACTGCATCAACTGCACTTTCTTTACAACCGTATTTGTTGTCAAATTTCGATTTAGTAACCGAGTCATTAACATTGATAGCAGGCATTGGTAAAGTTCCTGCTTTTACTCTTTCGTAAAGTCTATGAACTCCAGTTGTAGTCTCTTCAGACAATCCTTTTATTCCAGCAACTAATTCTGGGTAACGGTCAATAACCATGTTTGTCAAATCTCCACCATCATCAAGAATCATGTTCAATGGTTTTCTATCTTCACCAAAGAATAATGTTTGCTCAATACACCAGTCAAAATCTTCTTCGTTCAAACCTTTCCAAGCGTATACTTGAATTCCTGCAGCAGCGATAGCAGCAGCAGCTTGATCTTGAGTTGAGAAAATGTTACAAGAAGACCAAGTCACTTCAGCGCCAAGAGCAATCAAAGTCTCTATTAAAACTGCAGTTTGAATCGTCATGTGTAAACATCCAGCAATACGAGAACCAGCAAGAGGTTGTTCGTCTTTGTATTCAGCGCGAAGTGCCATTAAACCTGGCATTTCAGCTTCAGCTAGTTCAATTTCTTTTCTTCCCCAGGCTGCTAGAGAGATGTCTTTTACTTTGAAAGCCACAAAAGGCATAGTTGTAGTACTCATTTATAGTATATTTGTATTGTAATTTTTTGCAAATTTACGTAATAACTTATGATTTAAAAAGGATTCACTTATATTTATGAATTGTTTAATAGTGTAATCTTTTAAAAATCAGTAAAATAATAATTTAAAGACTGTTTAGCTTCATTTTCAGGAGCTAATCCCGCTGTTCACTATATCTTTTTATCTTGAACTTGTTTTGGTAAACTAAAACAATTTTCAAGATAAAAAGGATGCCGTTGCCATCGGGGCTAAAAATCACGATATAGAATCATGCCTTTATACAAGACCATAAACTTCTCCCCAAGCGTTGGGATAAATACTAAAATTCTGGTTTGGAAAATCACCGAATCTTTTGATGAACTCCATGGGGAAGTTGTGTTAAACATGAAAAACCGTATCCGACTTGATAATATGAAATCCGACTTGCATCAACGGGGTTTTTTAAGCGTTCGTAAACTCTTGCAAGAGGCAGGTTATAATGATTTAGACTTGTATTACGATGAGTTTGGGAAGCCACATCTTATAGATGGTAAATACATTTCTATTACACATTCCCACCATTTTTCAGCTATTATTCTGAGTGATGAAACCGTAGGCATCGATATTGAGCTACAAAGAGAAAAAATCATTCGCATCGCTGATAAATTTGCTGATGAAGAGTTCAACTATTTAGATATAAAAAATCACGAAGAATACATAAAAAAACTTACTGTGATTTGGGGAGCCAAAGAAGCTATTTTTAAAATTAGAAATGAAAAGGGAATTAGTTTCAAGGATCATATTAAAGTCAAAGCCTTCCGTTTAGATGATAAAGAATTAAGAGCAGAACTTCACTTTGATAAGTTAGTGAAAGATTTTAAAATATTTCACGAAGAAATAGAAGACTTTGGGCTTGTGTATGCTTTTGAGAAAAAGTAATATGTGTTGTAAAATGGTATAAATGAACTACACTTTAGTTCGGCTTTCAAACATATTCATATAAAGGAAAGTACTCATTTTTCGGGCTCTTCTTTTTAGAATATCCACATTCTCTCCTAAAAATAACTCGTCTAAGGTTTCAAACAATAAATTCAGCCAAATGCCAAATTCGTGTGATGATATTTGGTTAGTAAATAACTTGTCGATTGTATTGTGAGCCAGTATTGGGTTTCCGCTGTACTTTTTGACCGCAAATAAATTGGTTTCCCAAAAATCGGTCAGTTTTGTTACATGTTCTTCCCAGTTAAGTATGGTGTCATTAAAATAAAAACCTATTTCACTATCAGCTCTTATTTTCTTGTAAAAAGTGGTGACTAAAAGTGAAATGTCAGCTCGGTTATCAATAGTCTTTTTCATTATTAAAGATTATTTAATACAATCAATAAAGTGCTTAGAATAGTACTTGCAATAATTAGATTAAAAATTAGTTTGTGTTTCATTTGTGCTAAAATAGAAGTGTTCACTAGCATGCAAATTAGTACAATAATACTAAGTTGAATCATCTGTCCAAAAGAAGTTCCATTTGCTAATATCATCATAGCTGCAGCTCCACCGAGACAGCTTTGTCCTAATATGGCTAAAGTTGAAAAACCAATAAAATTTTTGTCGAAATTCTCTAATGTATTTTTATAAAGTGTCATAGTGTAAAAATTTAATATGACAAAGTTAGATGTATGGGACTCGTTTTATTTATGATTCAAATCATAAAGGGCAACTTAACGGTAGACCTTTCGATTAATAATTTTTAAGAGCCCTTTTTTTTCTAAAGACTTAATAGCTCGAATAACGGTTTCTACTCGAAGTCCCGTTAAATCACCAATTTGTTGCCTAGTAAAATTGATTAGATATCCATGTTGGGATTTTTTTAAATTAAAATTAGCAATCGCATAATCAATGAGTGTTAAGACTCTATGTTCGGGTTCTTCAGAAGATATTTCAGCTGCCATTACTGATTTATAGTACAATCGCTGTGCTAAGTTTTCAATTATTGTTATGCTTATTGCAGGATTATTAGCGAGCAATTCTAAAAAGCATTCTTTAGTGATGCAAATCAATTCGGTATTTTCTAAGGCAACTGCACTAGCTGGATAAACTCGATTTAGGAATAAAGGAGGTTCTCCAAAACATTGATTTTCATAAAAAAAACCTTGAATAAATTCACGTCCATCGTCATTATAATTGTTCATTTTCACTTCGCCAGAAAGAATTTGATAATAATGTGTAGGCAGTTTTCCTTCTTCAAATATAGTGGAGGCTTTGTCATATCTTTTTTTTACGGCGCCATATTTTTCTAATAATTCAATAGCAATCATTTTTTATTTTTTTGGTTTTGTTATGGAGAGCCTTTCAAGCAAATGTAATTGTTTCAAAAATAGTTATTGTGCTAAAAAAAAAACTTTTACTTTTACGTTCCAATGCAAAAAAAAACAGAAAACACATATCAAGAAATAGTAAAAAGTAAGGCAGATAGAAAAAAACTATTGGCCATTTTGTTGGATCCAGATAAAATTGTCTGGAGAGATTTGGATAATTTGATTTTGAAAATTAATCAATCTCCTGCTTCACATGTTTTCATTGGTGGGAGTTTGGTAGAATCGAATCGAATCGATGAATTAATTATTCGATTAAAGCAGAACGTTAATTTACCAATCGTTCTTTTTCCAGGCAATCCGTCTCAAATTTCAAATGAAGCCGATGCGATATTGTTTCTCTCCTTATTGTCAGGAAGAAATCCAGATTATTTAATAGGCCATCAGGTTATAGCAGCTCCAATTTTAAAACAAAGTAATCTCGAAATTATTTCGACAGGTTATATATTGATCGAAAGCGGAAATGAAACTGCCGTAGCCAGAGTTAGTAAAACAAATCCTGTAGCGAGAAGCAACGGTGATTTAGTGCTTGCAACTGCCCAAGCGGGCGAAATGCTGGGTAATAAGCTCATTTATTTAGAAGCGGGTAGTGGAGCGCAGCAAGCAGTTCCATTTGAAATGATTGCATTAGTTGCTCAAAATTTAGAAATTCCTTTAATTGTTGGGGGTGGAATTGTAGATTTACAAGGAATTCAAAAAGCATATGCTGCAGGGGCTGATTTGGTAGTTATTGGGACTGCTTTTGAAAAAGATTTTAATTTTTTTAATCACTTTAATCAATGATAGATTTTTTTTTAAATGCTTACAAAGATGTAAGTATGATGCATATTGTATTAGAGTTTATAGCTTTCGTTTTTGGGATATTAAGCGTTTGGTTTGCTAGACAAGAAAATATTTTAGTATATCCTACTGGATTGATAGCCACAATAATTTCAGTATATTTACTTTTTATAGCTGGTTATCTTGGTGACATGATGATTAACGGTTATTTTACAATTATGAGTATTTATGGTTGGTATAAATGGACTAGAAAGACAAAAGATAGCGACTCATTGCCAATAACGAGAACAAATGGTAAAGAAAAATTAATTGGTATTTTGTTGTTTTTTGTGACAATTTTCGTAGTTTTCGGGATATATAAATTATTTGATTATAAAATTCATAATGATAATTATATAGACATCATTGCCTCTGGTGTTTTCTTTACAGGGATGTGGTATATGGCCAATAAAAAAATCGAAAATTGGACGCTTTGGATTATTGGTGATATAATTGTAACACCGTTGTATGCTTATAGAGGGTTAGGGATGTTGTCTTTACAATATTTAATATTTACAATTTTAGCTGTTTCAGCTTATTTAGAATGGAGGAAAATCTTAAACAAAAGCAGTCTGCAATTATAAAAATTGCTATGTTTGGCCCTGAAAGTACAGGGAAAACAACTTTAGCAAAGCAACTTGCGGAATACTATAAGACACTGTGGGTTCCAGAGTTTGCGCGTGATTATTTGCAAGAAAAATGGGATAAGCAGCAACTTGTTTGTGATGTTAATGATATGCTACCCATTGCGTATGGCCAAACTAAATTAGAAAATGATGCTCTTGCTCATGCAAATGATTATTTGTTTTGTGATACCAACTTAATGGTGACAAAAGTTTTTTCTGAAGTTTACTATAATTTTTGCGACCCTTCGCTAGATAAAGCTGCGCTTAAACATGAATACGACTTGTTTTTTCTTACTGATATCGATGTGCCGTGGGAAAAAGATGATTTGAGGGACAAGCCAGAAGGTAGAAAATCTGTTTTTGAGGTTTTTAAAAGGGCATTGATAGAAAATAAAAAACCATTTATAACACTGTCTGGAGATAAAAATCTTCGATTAAATACTGCAATTTCTATTATTGATGATTTAGCTAAGGCTAAAGAAATGGGTTTGAGCTCCCGTGATTTTGTACAGATTTATGAATATGGGATTCCATTAGAGAATATTCGAAAACAGTTGTCGATATTTAAAAATGGTGTTAAAAAAACGGTGTTATTAGAGCCTGCAACCCTATACAATGGAATCTTAAAACTATCCGAAATTGAATTTAAAGAGAAAGCCGCTTATTTTGATTCAAATAAGGCGGAATTAAAGTTAGAGAAATTTGTTCCAGCATCTGGCGCTGCTAGTAGAATGTTTAAGTTTTTGATTACTTTTTTGAATGAATTTGATGTTGAAAACGAAAGTATTAAGGCTTATGTAAATAGAAAAAAGAATAGTAAGCTACCTGTTTTTGTGGTAGGGTTGGAAAGACTCGCTTTTTATGAAGAGATAAATAAAAAATTAAAAGAAGAATTTATAAGCTTTGACTCTCTTCATCGCAATTTAAAAAATTACTATTTTATAAAATTAATGTTATCGGAGGATTATTTTGATTTTTCTAATAAACCAAAAGGAGTTCTTCCATTTCATAAATATGAAACACATAACGCAACAGCAATAGAAGAACATTTGTATGAATGTGCTAATTACTCCAGTTCAAATGGGGTTTCAAATTTACATTTTACTGTTTCTGAAACTCATTTAGAGCAATTTGAAGATATAATAAAAGAGGTTAAACCTATAGTAGAGAAAAAAACGGAAACTTCAATAAGCGTGAATTTTTCTTTTCAAAATAAAAGCACTGATACAATTGCAGTGGGTTTAAACAATAAACCTTTTCGAAATGAAAATGGGAGATTAGTGTTTAGGCCTGGTGGTCATGGGGCATTAATTAAAAATTTAAATGAGTTAGATGCTGATATTGTTTTTATAAAAAACATTGATAATGTAACTCAAATTAATCACGAAAAAATTTCATTGTATAAAAAAGCATTAGCTGGAATTTTGATTGATTTACAAAAAAAAATATTTTTATATCTCAATGCAATTGATACTGATGCATTTGATCAAGAATTATTAGAGGAGACAATGACGTTTTTGAAAGAAAAAATAAACATGTCATTTTCTTCTGATTTTCAAAGTCTTACATTTGAAAACAGCGTTAAGGAAATTAGGGATATTTTAAATAGACCTATTCGTATTTGCGGTATGGTTAAAAATGAAGGTGAGCCAGGAGGAGGTCCTTTTTGGACGAAAGAGAATAATGGAAATGTATCACTTCAAATTGTAGAATCTTCGGAGGTAGATTTATCAGTTAAAGCACAACTGAAAATTATGGAAAATGCTTCTCATTTTAACCCTGTAGATTTGGTTTGTAGTTTAAAAAACTACAAAAATGAGAAGTTCGATTTAATGAATTTTGTGGATCATAATCGCGGATTTATTGTTAGTAAAAGTATTTCTGGGAAAGATATAAAAGCTTATGAATTACCTGGTTTATGGAATGGAGCAATGGCTAATTGGTTAACGGTTTTTGTACAGGTACCTTTAATTACCTTTAATCCAGTTAAAACAGTGAATGATTTATTAAACCTAGCGCATCAACCCCAATAGTTTTTGAATTAGTAAGAAAACATAATGGAAGTTCAAAAAATTATATCAGAATTACAGTACAAGGCGGTTCGTAGCAGTGGTGCTGGTGGGCAAAATGTAAATAAGGTCTCTTCAAAGATTGTATTGACTTTTGATTTGAAAAATTCTACTGCTTTGTCTGATGAGGAAAAAGCAGTGCTTGAAATGAGTCTTTCCACAAGATTAACCGCTGATTTGATTTTGATACTCAACTGTGATGAAGACAGAAGTCAATTAAGAAATAAGGAAATTGTCACTAAACGATTTTTGGAATTAATTAGAAAGGGACTAATTGTACAAAAACCGAGAAAAGAGACTAGGGTTCCAAAATCAGCAATAAGAAAGCGTATTAAAAATAAAAAAAACATTTCTCAATTAAAACAAAATCGGAAAAAACCGGATTTGGATTGATTTGATAATAAAGCTTCTTTTTAACTTGTTTTGTTTTATTTGTTATTCCGGTTTTATTTGCATTTTCATGTTTGATTTTTATCTTTTTTAAGATTACATTTGCCCCGTCTCAAAGGGGTGCTCTAAATAACGAGCTGAGATTATACCCAACGAACCTGGACGAGTAATGTTGTCAAGGGAAAAAATGATAAATCAGTACTGCTTACGCTGTCTGCTTGTCATAGGAACAATCATTTATTAATTTAACAAAAGAATAATTCCCCCTTTTATTCGTAATTTTATTTACGGATGAATACTATTATTGATTACAAAGTCGCAAAGTTGCAAAGCAGCAAAACTGTAAAACAACAAAAATTGACAATCTCAACGTCAATTCTTTTTTCTCTTTTTTCTTTTCTTTCTTTTTCACAAGTAAAAGATACGACTAAGGTGAATCAACTCGATGAGGTACTGGTTTCAGCGGTTCGGGTTACTACAAAAACGCCAGTTAGTTTTAGTAATTTAGATAAAAAAGACATCAAGTTTAGAAATCTAGGTCAAGATATTCCTATTTTGATGAACTATCTACCTTCGGTTATTACAACATCAGATGCTGGAAATGGAGTAGGTTACACAGGAATTCGGGTACGAGGTAGTGATGCTACCCGTGTGAATGTAACTATTAATGGAATCCCTTATAATGACTCTGAAAGTCACGGAACGTATTGGGTAAATATGCCCGACTTTGCTTCTTCAGTAGAAAGCTTGCAATTGCAACGTGGTGTAGGAACATCAACAAATGGAGCAGGAGCTTTTGGAGCTAGTTTAAATATGTTGACTGATGCCTACTCTAAAGAGAGTAATGGGGAGATTTCTAATTCTTTTGGAAGTTTCAATACTAGAAAACATACAGTTAAATTCAGTACGGGATTAATGAACAATCATTTTGAATTGGCAGGACGATTGTCAGCTTTAAAATCAGATGGTTATATTGATCGCGCTAGTTCCGACTTAAAATCGTATTTCTTACAAGGAACTTATGTAGGTAAAACAACCTTGATTAAAGCGTTGGCCTTTGGGGGAAAGGAAAAAACCTATCAATCTTGGAATGGTATTGATGCGGAAACATTGATCAGTGACAGGACATTTAATTCAGCTGGAATATTTACAGATGAATCTGGAAATACACGATTTTATGATAATGAAACGGATAATTACCAACAAGATCATTACCAATTGCATTGGAACGAAAAAGTATCTGATAACTGGAATACAAACCTAGCTTTTCATTATACCAAAGGGAAGGGGTATTATGAAAATTACAAGGAAGATGCTGATATGGCTGATTATGGTTTACAGCCTGTTGGGACAGTGACTATTACCGACCTTGTCCGTCAAAAATGGTTAGACAATGATTTCTATGGAACTACATTCTCTGCTAATTATAAAAGTGAAAAGTTAGATGTAATACTTGGAGGAGGATACAATAAATACGAAGGAAGTCATTTTGGAAAAGTAATTTGGGCACGTTTTGCTTCAACAACCGAATTGGGAGACCATTATTATGATGATTATGCCACCAAAACTGATGGAAATGTTTTTGCAAAAGCCAATTATCAAATTGCAGAGAAGTTTAGTTTATATGGAGATTTACAATTGAGAAATGTACGTTACAAAGCAGATAGTCCTGAAACAGGAGTAGTAAATGACAACTTTAATTTCTTTAATCCAAAAGCAGGATTGAATTTTGAGATTAACGACAACAATCAACTGTATGCTTCATATGCAAGAGCGAATCGTGAACCTAATAGAACCGATTATGAAAACGGAAGTCCAAGACCTGAAAAGTTAAATGACTTTGAATTGGGATTGCGTCATAGTACTGCAAAAGTAAAATTAAACGCAAATGTCTATTATATGGCCTACAAAGATCAGTTGATCTTAACGGGACAATTAGATGATGTAGGAAGTCCAATTCGCAAAAATAGCGGGGATAGTTATCGCTTAGGTGTAGAGGTTGATGCTACAATAGCAGTATTGGATAATTTAATCATTCGACCAAACTTTACCCTAAGTAGTAATAAAAATAAAGATTTTCATTTTGAAAGAGACGGAGTCTTAACTGCTTTAGGAAATACTAATATTGCCTATTCACCAGATTTTATTGCGGGGAACATAATCACTTTTATGCCAATTACTAATTTTCAAGTTTCGTTTTTATCAAAAATGGTTGGTCAGCAATACATGGGAAATATAGATTCAGAAGGGTCTAAATTGAAGTCTTATTTTGTAAACGACTTGAATGTTTCATATGAGTTTACACCGAAGTCAGTATTCAAATCAATTTTAGTAACAGGATTAGTTAATAATATTTTTGATTATAAATATGTGTCCAACGGTTATTTCTATACGTACGATGATAACTGGAGCGATCCAAATCAAATTAAAACGATAGAAGGAGCAGGGTACTATCCACAAGCTGGAATTAACTTCCTTGTAGGATTAACATTGAAGTTTTAGATAAACATAGTGAAACGTATAAAAAAGCCCGAAAGTTTTTATTTTCGGGCTTTTTTATTAATTATACACGCGTAATACATTTCCATTTACTTCAACTCGATATTGTTTTAAAGGATATTGTAATTTTCCTTGTCCAGTAAACAAACTATATTCAGTGTCATCACATGGGCAAACTACATTAATGCCTTTTAATGTCATCGTAGAGCAACTGCTAATTGCTTGATTAGGGCAGGCGGCATCAAATGCATTGTAGCCACTTCCTGTATTGAAAATATAAATTCCTTTTGCTCCAACACTAGAGTAATAGATAGCATTGCTAGGATATTGTAAGTTTGAGTAAGCAGGTAAATTCATGTTGATATCAACAGTAAAAGTATAGCTAGGTATATAGGGGTTTTTATTATTGAAATCACTGTTGCTACAGCCCCAAAAAGCAGTTATAATAACGAGTAATACGATACATTTTTTCATTAAATAATAATATTTTAAAAGTATTAGTTAAACAAATTTAAATTATTTAACTTTGAATTAGATATGATTAACATATAATTATATACTAAAAAAATAATACTATCTTTGTGGAAAGAAATCCCGTCCTGATGGGATTTTTTCTATTTATATAAGCTAAGAGAATTTAAGTTTGATTTGGGTTAAACTAAATGAAGAATGATACTCACACTTTTAATTCAAAGCTTACATATGACCCAACAAATAATATAATTAAACTATGAGCGCAATATCTTATTACACAGCAGAAGGATTAAAAAAATTAAGAGAAGAGTTAGATTATTTAAAAAGTGTCATGCGTCCAAAAGCTTCTGCAGATATTGCTGAGGCAAGAGATAAAGGAGATTTGTCTGAAAATGCAGAATACGATGCAGCCAAAGAGGCTCAAGGGATGTTAGAAATGAGAATTGCTAAACTAGAGGAGGTACATTCAAACGCTAGATTGATTGACGAAACACACCTTGACCTTTCTAAAGTATTGGTTTTATCTATTGTAAAGATTAAAAATCAAGCCAACGGAATGGAAATGAAATATACTTTGGTAGCTGAAAGTGAAGCAGATCTAAAAACAGGAAAAATTTCAGTAACATCTCCAATAGGGAAAGGATTGCTAGGAAAATCAGTAGGTCAATTTGCTGAAATTACGGTGCCGAATGGAGTGTTGAAATTTGAAATTTTAGAAATTTCACGTGACTAATTTTGTACTCAATTATCGGATATATTAAAACTTCAAATGAACTTAAATTATGAGTAGCATATTTACCAAAATTGTAAACGGTGAGATTCCTTGTTTTAAAATTGCGGAGGACGATAACTATTTGGCCTTTCTTGACGTAAATCCTAATGCTAAAGGGCATACACTTTGTATTCCTAAATTTGAAGTTGATAAAATTTTTGACATGGACGAAGCGCATTATCTGGGATTAATGCATTTCTCTAGAAAAATAGCTATAGCCTTAGAGAAAGCCGTTCCTTGTAAAAGAGTAGGAATGGCAGTTGTAGGGCTTGAAGTACCTCATGCCCATGTTCATTTAATTCCTCTTAATGAAATGGATGAAATGCGTTTTCAAAATAAAGTTTCTTTAACTAAAGAAGAATTTGAATCGTTGGCAGAGCAAATTCAATCCAATTTGTAGTTTATCAGCACAATCCAATAAAGTGGTACGGTTTTCGTTTAAAATGAAATAAGCAATTGCTAATTTTAATTTAGAGCGCACCATTACAATGAAAAATAGTTTTTTATTTCTTTTTATCACTTTCTTTTTCTCCCTGTTTTGTTTGGGTCAAGCCAAAATAGAGTACGCTTCAATTGATAAGAAAATGGCTGAAATTCCAAATCGATTGACCTTTTCTACAAATTCAATTGCGGATTATATCACATCTAATTTTAAAACTAATGACGAAAAAATTCGGGCAGTTTTTTATTGGACTGCATCAACAATCAATTATGATATTGAAAACATGCGTGTCCTTAACTATACCGATACTTTTGAAAATAGAATAAAAAACACATTAAAAACTAGAAAAGGAGTTTGTAGTGACTATGCAGAAATATTTAAAGACATTGCAATTAAAGCAGGAATTAATGCCGTAGTGATAAACGGATATACAAAATATAAAGGAGAAATTCTTACTGACCCACATGCTTGGTGTGGTGCTAATATTGATAATAAATGGTATGTTTTTGATCCAACTTGGGGTGCTGGTTATATAAGAAATGGTGTATTTGTTAAAGCAATTGATAATTATTATTTTAAAACAGATCCAAGTAAAATAATTTCATCTCACATTCCATTTGATTATATGTGGCAATTTCTTAATTATACAATATCTAATAGGGAGTTCTATAATAGTCAAACCCAAATCAATTCATCAAAAAAACGTTTTGATTTTGATTCAGAAATTTCAAGATATAATAACCTATCTGAGAAAGAGCAATTAATAAGTTCTTCGGAAAGAATTAAAAAGAATGGTGTTATCAATTCTATGATTTTGGATCAGCTTTCTTATGAGAAAAAGAAAATAGAATATTACGATCAAGTCAAAGCTTTAGACGATTTTAAAATAATAGTAAACTTATATAAAGAAGGGATTAATAAATTAAATGAATTCATTAATTATAGAAACAAGCAATTTAGACCCATTCATTCAGATGAAGAACTAAAAAGAATGATACGTAACCCCAAAGATATATTTAGTAACTGTCAATATTTGTTGAATAATTTGGGGCAAGTAGGTGATAAAAATGTTGCAAGCCTAAATTCAATAAAAAAATCTTTAAGTGTTGCAATGCAATTGACTCAAGAACATGAAAAGTTTGTGTTTAAATACTTAAGTAAATCAGAGCCAGCAAGAGAGACTGTGTTTCGTACCATCATTAGATATTAAGCGGCTTATTCTTTTTTAATACAATTTGCATGGTGGTTCCTTTCCCTATTTCAGAATTTAATACTCTAATTTTTCCTTTGTGATATTCTTCAACGATTCTTTTTGTTAAAGAAAGGCCCAATCCCCAACCTCTTTTTTTAGTAGTAAAGCCGGGTTCAAATACTGTTTTGAATTGTTGTTTCTGAATTCCATTTCCGGTATCGGACACATTTATTTTCACATAATCATTATCCTGTTCAATTTTTAACGTTAATTTCCCTCTTCCTTTCATAGCGTCAATGGCGTTTTTGACCAAGTTTTCTATAGTCCAACTGTGTAAGCTAGAGTTCAGCATAACGTATATGGGTTTCTCTGGAGCTTCAAATATAAATTCAATTTGTTTAGAAAAACGGGATTGTAAGTAGTGATACGATTGCTGTGTTTCTTCAACGATATTTTTATTTTCTAATATGGGTTCTGATCCTATTTTCGAGAAACGATCTGTGATAGTTAGTAAACGATCGATGTCTTTTTCAATTTCAGTTGTAATTGACTCAGCTACGTTATCTGCTTTTAATATTTCTACCCACCCTATTAAAGAGGAGAGTGGTGTGCCTATTTGGTGTGCGGTTTCCTTGGCCATTCCAGCCCAGAGTTTATTTTGAGTTGCAATTTTTGTACTTCGATAAAAATAATAGACTAAGGCGGCAAATAATACAATAATCAGTAATAAAGCAATAGGATAATATTTAAGCTTATTTAGTAAAGCAGAATTTCCATAATATAATTTTTGAAATTTCCCAGGGCCGTATTTAATTACAATTGGGTCATTTTCATTTTTTAAGTCATTTAAAAAAAGAGTTGCTTTATTGCTGTCTTTTATAATCACTTCATCAATATTAACGGTATTTATAATGCTGTCATTTTCGGTAAGAATGATGGGTATCGACGTATTGTTACTGAATATTTGTAATGGCAATTCGACATCAGTATTTGCATCAGCATTTATAAGTGTTTTTTGAGCATTTGCCCAAAGATTCATTTTTAAACGTTCTTCGTTTTTAAAAATTTGAAAAAAAGTATAGGTATTCCAAAGTATCAGAGAGATAATCAAAAATGAAGCAAAAATAATAATCCAACGACTTGTATTTCTTCTTTCAGAAAACTGCATAAATGTTATTTTGAGGTATAAATATAACGAAATAAATACTGGATTGTTTTAGTAGGTGAAAGAAAGTTTTTTACGTGGTATTAAACATTTAAGATTAAAATAGTGTACCTTCTTTTTTAAACTTAAACGATTTGCTTACTTTTGTAAACCTAGCGATTTAAACAAATAAAAACGATAAAAAGTATGATTAGTATTGATCCAAAAAGTGTTGGAACTGCTGTGTTGCAAGGTTATTTACAGGGTTCTGTTGGGCCAAGACCAATTGCATTTGCAAGTACTATAGATGAAAACGGAAATCCCAATTTGTCTCCTTTTAGCTTTTTTAATGTTTTTAGTGCTAATCCACCGATTCTAGTCTTTTCACCAGCCAGACGAGTACGTGATAATTCGGTAAAGCATACCTTAATTAATTGTGAAGCTACAAAAGAAGTAGTCATCAATGTTGTCAATTTTGATATGGTGCAACAAACTTCACTTGCTAGTACAGAGTATGCTGATGGGGTAAATGAATTTTTGAAATCAGGGTTTACTGCTATACCATCTGATCTGGTAAAACCTTTTAGAGTAAAAGAATCACCAGTGCAATTTGAATGTAAAGTAATTGAGATTATTGCTTTGGGGACCGAAGGCGGAGCTGGGAATTTAATTCTGTGTGAAGTGATTAAGTTGCATATTGATGAAGCTATACTAGATGAAAACGGAGCTATTGATCAACATAAAATTGATTTAGTTTCCAGGCTAGGAGGGAATTGGTATTCAAGGTCAAATCAAGGATTGTTTGAAGTACCAAAGCCATTGTCCACTCTTGGAATTGGGGTAGATGCAATTCCTAATCATTTGAGGAATAGCGTTGTATTTGACGGAAATGATTTTGGTAAATTAGGAAACATAGAAGCCTTGCCTACAACAGAAGAAGTTAGTATATTTGTAAAACAGAATTTTTCGATAAAAGCAGTTTTAAGCTCAGATGACCAAAAAAATGTGCATTTGGAAGCAAAGAAATACTTAGATGAAAACGATGTTCTTTCTGCATGGAAAGTACTTCTTGCAAAAAAATAATCTTAAATAACAATTAAAATAAAGGAAGATGGAAGTTACAGGAAAAATTAAAGTTGTTAATCCAGAACAACAAGTTAGTGCCTCATTTAAAAAGAGAGAATTAGTTGTTACTACAGAAGAGCAGTATCCACAACATATTATGATTGAGTTTACTCAAGATAAATGTGATTTGTTAAACAATTATAGTATTGGTGAACCTGTAAAAGTTTCAATCAATTTAAGAGGTAGAGAATGGGTTAATCCACAAGGTGAAACTAAATATTTCAACAGTATTCAAGGATGGAGAATTGAAAAATTAGTTGCCGATGCTCCAGCAGCTTCAGCACCTATGCCAGCAGCACAAGCATTTGCTCCTGCTACAAATATTAATGAAGATGAACCAGACGATTTGCCTTTTTAATAAAAAGAAAAACAAAAAAAAGCCTTGAGTTTATCTCAAGGCTTTTTTTGTTTAATCAATTCCCATCTCAATAATTAGGTTTTATAAGTAACCCAAATCCAATTTTATTGCCAATTTGGGGATAAATGAAAGCAGTTGTCTTTTTTGTTTTTCCAAATCGCATGGATTGAAAAGGATTGTAATACGATACTAAAATTCCCGATGCCAGGCCGATTCCTGCTCCAGTCAACACATCAGAACTGTAATGTTTGTTATTGGCTATTCGAAAAACTGCGGTAGTAGTAGCAAATAGAAAACCACTACTTGCATACCAAATATTAGAGTCTTTATATTCGTTGAACAACAGTGCTGCATTCGTAAAAGCGATGGCCGAATGTCCAGAGGGGAAACTCAAATTGTCTGATTGGTCGGGGCGTTCTTTTTTAATGGTATTTTTAAGAATCTCAACAATAATTAAACTGGTTGCGTTGGCAACGACAATATCAATAGTTTGGTGTTTAAAGTTGTTTTTGGGTTGAAAACCTAAATAACGTCCTGTATAAATTTGTGCAATTGGAACTAAAGGGAATATGTTGTCAGCTGTAGAATGGAAATTTTTTCCAAAAAAATTATTTGATTTATCTTGTATTTCCTGATTATCATCCGTATTGAGTAATATTACTCCGGCTGTGATCATAGCAGTTGGAACAATAAAAGGTTTATAGCTGAGTTTCTTGGAAGTTGATAACGTATCAATTTTTTGTCCATACATTTGTGTTGCCAATACTATAAAAACAAGTAGAATTGATTTGTATTTCATAAGGATGACTTTATTATAAGAATGAATGGGTTGAAAATTAAAATTGTATACCAAAGTTAAGTGTAATGATTTAGATATTATTTAAAATATGTATTATTTGTCTCAAGATTTATTTTTTCCAGATGTTAGTTTAACGCATTCTTCTGGTATTATTGCGTTGGGTGGTGATTTATCTCCCGAAAGGCTGCAATTGGCCTATAAAAGCGGTATTTTCCCTTGGTTTGAAGATGGTGAACCTATTACTTGGTGGTCTCCTAATCCAAGAATGGTTTTGTTTTTAGATGAATTGATTGTTTCTAAAAGTATGCGAAATATTCTAAATCGGGATCTCTTTACTGTTACATTTAATCATAATTTTAAAGACGTTATTTCTAATTGTCAAAAAATAAAACGAGACGGTCAAAACGGAACATGGATTACCAATGATATGATTGATGCTTATTGCAAATTGCATGAATTGGGAGTAGCAAAATCAGTTGAGGTTTGGCAAGATGGGGAATTAGTTGGTGGTTTGTACGGAATAGATTTGGGTCATGTTTTTTGTGGAGAAAGCATGTTCTCTAAAGTTTCTAACGCTTCCAAAGTCGCTTTTATCTCGTTAGTGAATCATTTAAAGGAAGCCAATTATAAACTCTTAGACTGTCAAGTTTATAATCCTCATTTAGAAACTCTAGGATGCCGAGAAATCGAAAGAGAAGATTTTATAACCATTCTTGAAAATAAAGGGTAGGGCCTTATCCAGCTGTCCGTTACAAGTCCTCCTTAAAAACCTTTTTTTCTAAAGTCATAAAAGGAGCTTCCTACGGTCGCTCTTTTATGACTTTAGAAAAAAAGTTTTTTAAGTCCGGGCTTTTTACTCCCATCTGGGGCAAAACACATACAATCCTACAAAGAAAACTACGACACACAATCTACATAAATCAATAAGAAACACAGTAAACAGAATAATTTGAAATCCGTTTTAATCCGTGTTTTTGCTTCAGTAAATCCGCGTCATCGGCGTTCCATTCCACACAATCAAAATTGACTTTAAGACTGACTTAAAACTTCAATTTAGTAAATTGCCAGTCCAAAGTTTTAAACAATACCAATTCATTCCTCAAACTCGGCAACCCAATAATTAATTTCAATGTTTCATGTGCCATCATGGTGCCAATCATTCCCGGTAAAGTACCCAATACACCATTTAAATTGCAGTTAGGAACATCTTTAGGATCAGGTGCCTCCGGAAATAAATCACGCAAGTTTTTACTGTCTTGGTGATTAAAAACAGCAAGTTGTCCCTCAAAACCTAGAATACTTCCATATACAACTGTTTTTCCTAAAGTTACGCAAGTGTCATTGACTAAATAGCGGGTAGCAAAATTATCGCTACCGTCGACGATAATATCAAAATTGGCAATAATTTGTATGGCATTATCTGAAGTTAATTTTTCTTGAAAAGCATCAATTTTAATTAATGGATTTAAAGACTCTATAACTGATTTTGCTATAATTGCTTTCGAATGGCCAAGATGTTTTTCAGTATATAAAATTTGACGGTGTAAATTGTGTAGTTCTACAATATCAAAATCTACTATTCCAATAGTTCCCACTCCTGCAGTGGCTATATATTGTAAAACGGGACAACCCAATCCTCCCGCACCAATAACGAGTACTTTGGCTTTTTTTAGTTTCTCTTGTCCCGCATTACCTATTTCGGGAAGCATGGTTTGGCGGTTATAGCGCAAAAAATCTTGTATTACACCCATTTTATTTTATATATTAAAGTATGAGGTTTTTATGTTTAATAATAGTCTATTGGAAGCTCTTGACTTTAATTAGACTTTTGGCTAAAAGTCCTGTCCCAATCTTTCCAAACCGGTTCATATCCGCTATTAGAAATTATTGATGCAATTTCAAAAGAAGAACGTTCGTCGCTAATTTCAAATTGTTCTAACGATTGTGGATCTACCACATATCCACCTGGATTTGTTTTAGAACCTGCACTCATACTAGTAATACCAAGTGGAATAATATTGTTTCTAAATTTTTCATCTTCACGTGTTGATAAAGAAATCTCTAGATCTTCATTCCACAAACGATACGCACAAATGAGTTGGGCTAAATCTTTGTCGTCCATAATAAAATTGGGTTTTATCACCCCTTCGGCGGGACGTAATCTAGGAAATGAAACAGTGTATTTTGTTTGCCAATAGGTCTTTTGTAAATAATCTAAATGCAAAGCGTTAAAAAAACTATCTGTACGCCAATCTTCCAATCCGAGTAAGACCCCTAAACCTATTTTGTGAATTCCAGCCGATCCCACACGATCTGGAGTTTCTAGTCGATAATCAAAATTTGATTTTTTCCCTTTTGTATGGTATTGTTTATAGACTTCTTGATGGTAGGTTTCCTGATAGACTAATACCGAATAAACACCAGCTTGATGCAAACACTCATAATCTTCTGTGGACAGCGGTTGCACTTCTACGGAAATAATGGAAAACTGTTCTTTTATCACATCTATAGCATTAAGAAAATAATTGATATTAACGGTATAGTTGGCTTCTCCAGTTACTAATAGTACATGATCAAAACCAGCTTTTTTTAAAGCTCCTACTTCAAGTTTAATTTCAGAGTCGGTTAGAGTTTTTCTTTTTATTTTGTTGTCGAGGCTAAAACCGCAGTAGGTACATATATTTTGACATTCATTACTTAAATATAATGGAGCATACATTTGAATGGTTTTGCCAAAACGTTTTTTTGTAAGTTCATGACTTAACTGTGCCATTTGTTCTAAATAGGGTTGGGCTGCAGGAGAAATCAAGACAAGGAAATCAGCTAGGTTTCTTTTAGTTTTAGCTAAGGATTGCTCAACTTCTCTTGAAGTGGTTTGGTATATTTTTGATTTAATGGTTTCCCAATCGTATTGTTCAAAAATAGATTTGAATGTTTTCATAAGCTTAAACGCAAAGTGCGCACGGTTTTTCGCAAGGTTCACAAAGTTTTGCGCGCTTACTGCCTATCTTTGTGAATTTTGCGGTTAATTTATTGATTTAAAAATGCTGTCAAGGGACTCGAAGCCATTGCGTGTTTATATTGCTGTCCCAGCTTGGCTTCATATGCTTTTCGACCTGCAATTACAGCTTCTCTAAAAGCTTCTGCCATTAATATTGGATTTCCAGCAACTGATATTGCAGTATTTACTAAAACGGCGTCTGCGCCCAGTTCCATTGCTTTTGCAGCATCAGATGGTGCTCCAATTCCAGCATCAATAATCACAGGAACTTTGGAGGATTCAATTATAATTTCAAGAAAATCAATTGTTTTAAGTCCTTTATTACTTCCTATTGGTGCGCCCAAAGGCATTACTGCTGCGGTTCCAATCTCTTCTAATCGTTTGCATAAAACAGGATCAGCATGAATATAAGGCAAGACTATAAAACCGAGTTTGGCTAGTTCTTCAGTAGCTTTTAAGGTCTCGATGGCATCTGGCATTAGATATTTTGGGTCGGGATGAATTTCTAGTTTCAGCCAATTGGTTTCGAGTGCTTCTCTTGCCAATTGTGCTGCAAAAACAGCTTCTTTAGCATTTCTAGCGCCAGAAGTATTAGGCAATAAGTTGATGTGAGGATGTTTTAGATGTGATAAAATAGCATCTGTTTCGGTTTCTAAATCGATTCGTTTCAAAGCAACCGTCACTAATTCGCTGGCAGAAGCTAAGATTGCTTCTTCCATTTGTTGGTTCGAACCAAATTTACCAGTGCCTAAAAATAAACGGGAGTGGAAGGTTTTATCTCCTAAATTAAATACTGACATATAATTTTTCGTTAAGTTGAGTAATAAGTTCTGACGGATTTTTATTTTTTGTAATTAAACTAGAAACTGCAATACCATAAATGCCAGTTTCCATTAGGTTTTCTATGTTTTCAAAATCGATACCACCAATAGCATATATAGGTATTTTTATACAGTATGTCCTCATTTTTTCTATGATATCACAATAGCCTTCTAATCCCAAAATTGGGCTCAAATTTTGTTTTGTTGTTGTGTATTGAAATGGTCCCAATCCGATATAATCACAATCTTCAGCAGCTCTTCTAAGAATGTCTTCAAATGTATTAGCAGTACCTCCAATGATTTTTGTAGGCCCCAAAATGGAGCGGGCTTCAATAATCCCCATATCTGTTAAGCCTAAATGGACTCCATCTGCGTCCAGTTGTTTTGCTAATTGGACTTTATCATTGATGATAAATGTGGATGTATAGTCTTGAGTTAACTTTTTTACGGCTTCTGCCAAAGTTAAAACTTCAAGCGCATTTGGATTTTTGAATCGCATTTGGATCCAGTTGCACCCATTGTCTAATGCGCTATGGATAGCATACAACTGTTTTTTGATTGTATTTCCTTGAGAAATGTATTGTAATTTATTATACATAATGATATCCTAATTTAGTTTGATTTGATGCTAAGTATGTTTCTATATATATTTTGGCATTATTACAAGCAGTTAATAAGTCTTGGCCTAAAGCTAAATTGGCAGTAATGGCCGATGACAATACGCAACCAGAACCGTGCTTTTGGAAAACCAAAGTGGTTTTTGGTGAAAGCCTGAAAATTTCATTCTTGCTATATAAATAATCTGTCCCAACTGCAGCTGAATTATGTCCTCCTTTAAGTAAAATTGAAGTGTATTTTGAAAGTGTTAGAGCTATTAGTACTGGGTTTTTTTCATCCAATGAAAACGATAAAATCTCATCGTAATTGGGTGTTATTAAATCTGTTTTTTTTAAGATTTCTATTAATAAATCTTGCTGTTCTACAGTTATAAAATTAAATTGGGTTGTGGATTTCAAAACTGTATCCCAAACGATTTTTGTTTTTGGCGAAAGTCGTTTGATACTTAATACAATTTTTTTTAAGTAATCCAATGAAGGTATAATTCCAATTTTCACTGCTTTTATATCATAGGTACTCAATAATTTTTCTAGTGATTCTAAAACAAAATTAATATCAGTCCATTCTATTTTGAAGAACTCCTCTTCAGTTTGGATAGTATTGGCTGTGCTCATAGCGAAACCATAAACTTGATGTTGTTCAAATGTTTTTACATCTGCTAAAATGCCAGCACCGGCTGAAGGGTCAAATCCTGCTATGCTTAGAACGAATGGGCGAATTGTTGACATAATTTAAAATTTTCTATCGGATTTTTACTGTTCCAAATGGTTCCTAAAAGGGCTACTGAATTAAAACCTAATTTGTACGTTTCTTTGATATTTTTTGAAGAAACTCCACCTAAGGCAACGAGTTTAGTTTTGAAATTAGTTCGTTGTTTTACCGTTTCGATAAGGTTCAGTCTAGGCACATAGTTTGGTTTTGAAATACTTTGATAAATAGGAGATAGGAAGGCGTAATTAAAACCAGTATTTAATGAATTGAAATCTTCTATCGAATGAGTTGAGGTAGATTCTATAAATTGGTCAGCGGTAATCCTTAATTGAAATCTTTTAGTTTCTGTAAAATGAATTCTGTTTATTCCAAAATCTTCAGCTAGATTATGGTGTTGATGCAAAACCAATTTAGAGCAGTGTTTTAATTCGATTTTAGATAAAAACGCTATCATTTCCTCGTCAGAATAATCAGGTTTGCGGACATGAAGCAACTCCAATCCACTCTCAAAAAGAGAATGAATGGTGTTGATTTCATTTGCTATGGGAATAGGGTTTGTGATTACTATCATAATCTTACTTCTTTCTTATATTTTCGTTTAAATATAAATTTCTTTCCCTTGCTCAATAAATTCTTCTGATTTTTCTTTCATTCCTTTTTCGGCTTCGGCAACATCACGGATTTCTTGTGAAATTTTCATCGAGCAGAATTTTGGGCCACACATCGAACAAAAATGTGCTATTTTAGCTCCTTCAGCAGGTAAAGTTTCATCATGAAATTCTCTAGCTGTGTCTGGATCTAATGATAAATTAAACTGGTCTTCCCAACGGAATTCAAAACGTGCTTTGCTTAAAGCATTGTCACGGTATTGTGATCCTTGATGCCCTTTGGCTAAGTCTGCTGCATGTGCAGAAATCTTATAAGTGATAACGCCATCTTTTACATCTTTTTTATTGGGTAGTCCAAGGTGTTCTTTTGGGGTAACATAACACAACATAGCACAACCGTACCAACCAATCATTGCCGCGCCAATGGCTGAAGTAATGTGGTCGTAACCAGGTGCGATATCTGTAGTTAAGGGACCTAAGGTGTAAAATGGAGCTTCGTCACAATGTTCTAGTTGTTTGTCCATGTTTTCTTTAATCATGTGCATAGGAACATGACCAGGGCCTTCAATAAAAACTTGTACATCGTGCTTCCAAGCTACTTTTGTTAGCTCACCTAAAGTTTCTAATTCGGCAAATTGTGCTGCATCATTCGCATCTGCAATTGAACCCGGACGTAAACCATCTCCTAATGAAAAAGCAACATCATATTGTTTCATGATTTCGCAAATGTCTTCGAAATGGGTGTATAAAAAGTTTTCTTTATGGTGGAACAAACACCATTTTGCCATAATCGAACCACCTCGAGAAACGATTCCTGTAACACGCTCCGCTGTTAAGTGAATGTAGCGTAATAATACTCCGGCATGAATCGTAAAATAAGAAACTCCTTGTTCTGCTTGTTCGATTAAGGTATCACGAAAAACTTCCCATGTTAAGTCCTCGGCAATTCCGTTTACTTTTTCCAATGCTTGGTAAATTGGCACCGTACCAATTGGTACTGGAGAGTTACGGATAATCCATTCTCTGGTTTCATGAATATTTTTACCCGTTGATAAATCCATAATTGTGTCAGCTCCCCAGCGGCAAGCCCAAACTGCTTTTTCTACTTCTTCTTCGATAGTTGAAGTAACTGCGCTATTACCAATGTTGGCATTAATTTTCACTAAGAAGTTACGGCCTACAATCATAGGTTCACTTTCTGGATGGTTGATGTTGTTTGGAATAATGGCACGACCTCTGGCTACTTCAGAACGAACAAACTCTGGTGTGATTTTAGATTTTGGCGTGTTGGCACCAAAACTTTGACCACCATGTTGGCACTGCATTGCTTTAGTTTGGTCATTTATTTGTTCAATTCTTTGGTTTTCTCTAATGGCAATGTATTCCATTTCGGGAGTGATGATTCCTTGTTTTGCATAATACAATTGGGATACATTAGCCCCTTTTTTGGCACGCATGGGTTTGTGCAAATATTCAAAACGCAAGTCGTTAAGTTTTTCGTCACGTAGTCGTTGTTTTCCGTATTCTGATGTGATTTCTGTAAGTTCTTCTACATCATTACGATCTAGAATCCATTGTTCGCGGATGCGAGGCAAACCTTTTCGAATGTCGATGTCGATATTTGGATCGGTGAATGGTCCCGAAGTATCGTAAACGGTAACGGGAGGATTTTTTTCAATTCGTCCATTTGACATTTTAGTGTCCGCCAATGCGATTTCTCGCATGGCTACTTTTATAGGATGAATTGTTCCGTCCACATATATTTTGGTGGAATTTGGGAAAGGAGTTCTTGATATTTTTTCTTCGTTTGTCATTTTTTTAGGTCTTAAAGTTATAAAGTCGAAAGTCTTAAAGTCTGTTTTAATTGTGTGTAATGGCACGCGGATGAGACTGATTTGCTAAAGCAGAAACGCGGATTGAAGCGGATTTTTCAGTTTGTAGTAGTTTGTTGATTTTCTTTTGGTTCTTTTATCTTGATTCTTTCCTCTGTTAAAATGCACTCTTTTCTGCTAGGGATAGCAGTGAAAAGCCCGTAAAGTGGAATCGATGTAAAACAAGGATTAGTGAAGCGACTGAAAGAAGCTTTAACTAAGACTATGTTTTATAAGATTGCAGTGCGGACTTGAAACGGATAGCCCGCCCGAGCAGCCAAATTAGCCTCCTTGGGTCGCAGAAATGATTAGAATAATGTCGGTTTCTTGTATAGAATGGGAATTCCAGTTGGATTTTGGAATAACCGTATTGTTGATGGCTATGGCAATTCCGTTTTGTTTTTCGGGAATTTCCAAGTCCAGAAGTGCTTGAACAGTTAGGCTGTCTGCGGCAAATTGTTTTGTTTGGTTGTTGATTTTAAGCTCCATTCCTTTTTAAATTTAGTATAGTTATACTTTAGGAATGGCTACAAGGGCGCATAAAAATACGCGACGAAGTCATCTTACTTTTCCCTACGCTAGTATGAACTAGATCAGGTTCAGAGGGTAATTCTCAGCCTACAATATTGTAGACACCCCTAAAGTGTGCAGCAAATGTAATGGTTTTTTTACTTAAAGGTTTTAAGTTTTAAGTTTAAAGTTGAGGTTGTTTGTGGTTTTTTGTGATATTATAAATAGGTAAGTCTACGATTGAAAGTGAAAATTAGTTGCGTTTCCAGCAATCTTGAACATGATCGTTAACCATTCCAGTGGCTTGCATGTTGGCGTAGATTACAGTGGAGCCGACAAATTTAAAGCCTCTTTTTTTTAAATCTTTGCTAATAACGTCGGACAATGGAGTAGTAGCTGGAACCTCTTTTAGGGTTTTGGGGTTATTGACAATCGGTTTTCCATCAGTAAATCCCCAAATATATTTTGAAAAAGTTCCAAATTCTTCTTGAATCTTGATAAAAGCTTGTGCATTAGAAACAGCCGATCGAACTTTTAATTTGTTGCGAATAATTCCACTGTCTAATAGTAATTCTTGAATTTTATCTTCAGAATAGTTGGCTATTTTTTTATAATCGAATGTGTCAAAAGCTTTTCTGAAATTCTCTCTTTTGTTGAGTATAGTTATCCAACTTAATCCAGCTTGAAAGGTTTCAAGAATTAAAAATTCGAATAGCGTAGCGTCATCATAAACAGGAGTTCCCCATTCTTGATCGTGGTATTCTTTATATAAATCGCTTGATAAGCACCAGCCGCATCTTGTTTTTTCTTCCATTTTATTCTTCAGTTTCTTCAGATAAGTATTTTTTAATAATATGATGCCCTAAATATATTAACGGAGTGAGTAATATAGCAATGGTTAATTTAAAAACATAACCCGTTAATGCAGATGAGATAAAAGTATCGAAATTTATTTTTCCAGGCAACCAAAATGCAATTCCTAAAACAATGAAGGAGTCAAATAATTGTGAGATTACAGTGGAACCAGTAGTACGAAGCCATATTTTTTGTTCTCCAGTGCGCTTCTTGAAAAACCAAAAGATGCTAACATCTATTAGTTGAGAAACCATAAATGCAATTATGCTTCCTACAATAATCCACATACTTTGCCCAAAAACGGCATAAAATTGATTGTCATTTACAGGACTGATGCCTACAGCTGCTGGAACATTTATGGCAAAAAACAATATGACAAAAGCATATGCTATTAAGCAAGCCGTTATTAAGGACAGTTTTTTTACGCCTGTTTCTCCAAAATATTCATTAATTAAATCAGTTGTTAGGAATACAACTGGCCAAGGCAAGATTCCTATACTCATTACAAAAGGGCCAATTTGGATTAATTTACCGCCTATTAATTCTGCTACAACAGCATTAGTGATGAAGATTCCTGCAAGGATGATAAAGACAAATTCTTTTTTTGTTTTGAGCATAAAACTAATTTAAAACTCAAATTTAATATTTTATTTTGAGTTTTAAGTTTTAATCATTGATTTAGAATATGTCTGATTTTTTTTGAAATAATAGTTTAAGTAGCATTAAATAAAAAAGAGCGATTTGAATAAACAAATCGCTCTTTTTCTATTTTGGAAGTAAATTAGGATTAACCTAAAGCCGCTCTTTTAAATCCTGTAACGATAAGATCTTTATCTAAAGATTTTACGTAGTTAGCAACACTTAATTTATTGTCTTTGATGTAATCTTGGTTTACTAAAGTATTGTCTTTAAAGAAACGAGCCAATTTACCTTTAGCGATATTGTCTAACATTGCTTCTGGTTTTCCTTCTTGACGAAGTAAATCTTTAGCAATTTCAATTTCTTTTTCGATAGTTGCAGCATCAACACCTTCTTCGTTTAACGCGATAGGAGCCATTGCAGCAGCTTGCATAGCAATATTTCTAGCTACCTCTTCACCACCTTCTAATTTTGCAGAAAGAGCTACTAAAGTTGCGATTTTGTTTCCAGAGTGGATGTAAGATCCGATAAAAGCACCTTCTAATTTTTCGAAAGTTCTGATTTCTAATTTTTCACCAATAACTCCAGTTTGCTCAATTAATTTATCAGCAATAGTAATTCCGTTGAAATCTGAAGCTAAAAATGCTTCTTTTGAATCAAAATTTAATGCTAAAGTAGCCATTTCAGTAGCCATTTTCACAAAACTTTCATTCATACCTACGAAGTCAGTCTCACAGTTTAAAGTGATCACTACACCAGCAGTTTTGTCAGCATTTACAACAGCAATTGCAGCGCCTTCAGTAGATTCTCTATCTGAACGGTTAGCCGCTACTTTTTGTCCTTTTTTACGAAGGTTTTCGATCGCTAAATCAAAATCTCCTTCTGCTTCAACTAATGCTTTTTTGCAGTCCATCATTCCTGCACCGGTTATTGTTCTTAATTTATTTACGTCTGCAGCTGTAATTGTTGCCATGTTGTATTATTTTTTAAGGTTAAAAGTAAAAATTCCAATTCTTAAATCCCAAATTCCAATTTTATTAAATTATCAACTTATTGTTTCTAATTTTTTTATGGAATTTGGAATTTAAAATTTGGAATTTAAAATTTGTTTTTTATTCTTCAGTTGCTGGTGCAGCTGTTTCAGCAGCTGGAGCTACTACTTCTTCAGTTGTAGCAGTTGCTACAGCAGCAGGAGCAGCTTTTTCAGTTGCGTCAGCTTCTTTGTCAGACCCTCTATCAGAAAGTCCTTCAGTGATTGCAGCTGTAACTAAAGATAAAATTTTATCGATTGATTTAGAAGCATCATCATTTGATGGAATTACAAACTCTACTTCACGAGGATCAGAGTTAGTATCAACCATTGCAAAAACTGGAATGTTTAATTTTTGAGCTTCTTTTATTGCGATGTGTTCAGCTTTGATGTCTACTACAAATAATGCAGCTGGTAATCTTGACATATCAGAAATTGAACCTAAATTTTTCTCTAATTTAGCACGAAGACGATCAACTTGTAAACGCTCTTTCTTTGAAAGTGTCATGAAAGTACCATCTTTCTTCATTTTATCAATAGTAGCCATTTTTTTAACAGCTTTACGGATAGTTACGAAGTTAGTTAGCATTCCACCAGGCCATCTTTCAGTGATGTAAGGCATGTTTGCAGCTTTTGCTTTTTCAGCAACGATGTCTTTTGCTTGTTTTTTGGTAGCAACAAATAATATTTTTCTACCTGATGCAGCGATTTTTTTCAAAGCTTCATTAGCCTCTTCAATTTTTGCTGCAGTTTTATATAGATTGATAATGTGTATACCATTACGTTCCATATAAATGTACGGAGCCATGTTTGGATCCCATTTTCTAGTCATGTGTCCGAAGTGAACACCTGCTTCTAGTAATTCTTTTACTTCTACTTTGTTTGACATTTTTTGTACTAGTTTACGTTCTGTTGATTAGCAATGTATGAATGGCGATTTCTCGGCTAAATACATTTAGATGCTAAACTAATTCCTACCTCGGTAGGCAACAACAACATTGTTTTAAATTCAATAATAAATTCAATAAGTCTTGAATAAATGTATTCAAGACAGGCAATATTAACGTTTCGAGAATTGAAATTTCTTACGAGCTTTCTTTTGACCGAATTTCTTACGCTCAACCATTCTTGGATCTCTTGTTAATAAACCTTCTGGTTTCAAGATTAATCTGTTTTCAGCATTTACTTCACACATAACGCGTGCTAATGCCATTCTTACAGCTTCTGCTTGACCAGTTGAACCACCTCCATAAACATTTACTTTTACGTCAAAGTTAGTTGCATTTTCTGTCATAGACATAGGTTGCATTACTTTGTACTGTAAAGTAGCTGTTGGGAAGTAAGTTGCGAATTCTTTTTTGTTTACAGTGATTACTCCTGTTCCTTCCGAAACATAAACACGTGCAACAGCGGTTTTTCTTCTACCGATTTTGTGAATAACTCCCATTACTTAAGATCGTTTAGGTTAACTGTTCTCGGTTTTTGTGCACCTTGTTTGTGCTCTGAACCAACAACAACATTTAAATTTCTGAAAAGTTCAGCACCAATTTTGTTTTTTGGTAACATTCCTTTTACTGCTTTTTCTACTAATAATGCAGGGTTTTTCGATTGCAATACTTTAGCAGTTAAAGTTCTTTGTCCTCCTGGGTAACCTGTGTGACGCATGTAAATCTTTTCGTCCATTTTGTTACCTGTAAGGTTAATTTTTTCTGAGTTGATAACAATTACGTTATCTCCACAGTCAACGTGCGGTGTGTAACTTGGCTTGTACTTACCTCTTAAAATCATAGCGACTTTTGAAGCAAGACGACCTAAGTTATGACCTTCAGCATCTACAACGATCCACTCTTTTGTAACAGTGGCTTTGCTTGCTGATTGTGTCTTGTAGCTTAATGCGTCCATAATAATTTTTTAATTAAACATTCCATCCCCATTAAAGGGGATGCAAAAGTACAATTAATTATTTTAAATACAAATACCTTAAAAGAATAATTTTCACTTGTTTTTACACTGATAATCAATTGTATATTTAGGGCGTCGCTGTATTTTTATCTTTTTGATTTTTACTTAATACATCTATTCTATTTTTACATTACTTTTGTTATCAATAATAAAATTTTTATATTGCATTCTTACCAGCTATTTTTATAGAATAATACTGTCTTTTTTATAGCATGTAAATTGCTATTATATTTAAAGTTAGAGACTATTCAAGATACTATTATTACTAATTAAGTCAACAAATACATAATTATGAAAGTTAAAGCAACTCTTAAACAAATTGCAAAAGAACTTAACGTTTCTGTTTCTACAGTTTCAAAAGCCCTAAATGATAGTCCTGAGATTAGTGATCAAACAAAAATTAAGATAAAAGAATACGCTAAACTTAAAAATTATAAACCCAATGTTATTGGTTTGAATTTAAAAAACAGAAAAACAAAAACAATTGGTGTTATTATACCCAATATTTTAAATTCTTTTTTCGCAAAAGTTTTTAGTGGTATTGAAAAAGTTGCAGATGAAAAAGGATATAATGTGATTACTTGTATTTCTAATGAGTCGATTGAAAAGGAAATAAATACATTAGAAATGCTTAGTAATGGAACTATAGATGGTTTTATTTTATCAGTTTCTGAAGAAGCACAGAAGCTTCAGGATTATTCTCATTTCTCAGCAATAATAAATGACGGAACTCCTATAGTAATGTTTGATAGAATAGCGGATGAAATTGAATGTGATAAAGTGGTGGTTGATGATTTTAATTCGGCTTTAAACTCTACTCAAAGATTAATTGATTTAGGTTGTAAAAATATTGCGTTGTTTTCATCAGTAGATGAACTTAGTGTTGGTAAATTGCGTACAGATGGTTATTTACAAGCGTTGAAAAATAATGGTGTTGCAGTAAATGAAACTATTATTTTAAGAACAAACTCAGAAGAGGATTTAAGTGCTGCTGTTTTAAATATTCCTTCAAATGAGCCTATAGATGCAATTTTTGCTTTGGAAGAAACGGATACGGTTGCTGCATTAAAGTATGGGCTAAAACATGGTTTTAAAATACCTGAAGAATTATCAATTATTGGTTTTGCAGATGGAATATTAGCTTCGAGAAGGCTAACTCCAAGTGTTACAACTGTAAGCCAACATGCGCCTGAAATTGGAGAAAAAGCAGCTTTGTTGTTAATTGATCGTTTAGAAGCTAAAGAAGAAAATTTACCTTTTAAAACGGTGGTTATTAAAACAATTTTGAAAGAAAGAGAGTCTACAAGAAACGGATAATTAGAATTTTTAATATTAAAAAAAACCACTCCTATTTATATAAGAGTGGTTTTTTTGTGCTTTTTTTAATTGAAATTAATGTGCTTCCAGCCAATCTTTACCCATTCCAAGATCTACAATTAATGGAACATCAAGTTTGAAAGCGTTCTCCATTTCGTGTTTGATCATCGGTTGGATTTTTTCTAATTCCGAGTTATGTACATCAAACACAAGTTCATCATGAACTTGAAGGAGCATTTTACTTTTCCAGTTTTCTGTTTTTAATTTTTCATGGATATTAATCATGGCAATTTTGATAATGTCGGCAGCGCTTCCTTGAATTGGTGCGTTTACTGCATTACGTTCTGCGCCACCACGAACTATTGCATTCTGCGAGTTGATGTCTTTTAAATAGCGACGCCTTCCTAGAACGGTTTGTACGTATCCGTTTTCACGTGCAAATTCAATTTGCTCGTGAATATATGATTTGAGTCTTGGATATGTTTTGTAATACGCTTCAATTAAAGCAGCGCTTTCAGAACGGGAAAGTGAAGTTTGATTGCTTAATCCAAATGCTGAAACCCCATATATAATTCCAAAATTGACCGTCTTAGCATGGCTACGTTGTTCTCTTGTTACTTCTTCTAACGGGACATCAAAAACTTTAGAAGCAGTAGATTTATGAATATCTTCATTATTTTGAAACGCTTTGATCATATTCTCTTCGCCGCTCAAAGCAGCAATAACACGAAGTTCAATTTGAGAATAATCCGCAGATACTAAAGTGTAATTTTCATCTCTGGCTACAAATGCTTTTCGTATTTGTCTTCCTCGTTCTGTACGAATAGGAATGTTTTGTAAATTGGGATTATTAGAGCTCAATCGGCCTGTGGCTGCTACCGTTTGCATATAATCAGTATGAACACGCAATGTAATTGGGTCAACTTGATTTGGCAAGGCATCGACATAAGTGTTTTTTAGTTTAATTAATTGTCTCCAATCAAGTATATCTTTTACGATTTGATTTTCGTTGGCCAAGTAGCTCAATACTTCTTCACCTGTAGCATATTGACCTGTTTTTGTCTTTTTTTGCTTGGCTCCGCCTATTTTTAATTTGTCAAATAAGATATCTCCAAGTTGTTTTGGTGAAGCTAAATTAAAATGTTCTCCGGCAATTTCGTAAATAGTAGCTTCTAGTTTTTTAATATCATTATCTAGATCATGTGATAATGATTTTAAGAAATCGGTATCTAAACGAATCCCTTCTTTTTCCATATCGGCTAGTACTTTTACCAAAGGAATTTCAATCTCTTCAAAAAGTTTTTTTGTCTCGGTTTTTTCTAATTCAACAGCAAATTGTTCTTTCAATTGAAAAGTCACATCCGCATCTTCAGCGGCGTACTCTTTGATTTCTTCTAAATCAACATCACGCATCGATTTTTGGTTTTTTCCTTTTTTTCCAATTAATGTCTCAATCGATTTTGGAGAGTACTTCAAATAGGTTTCGGCCAAGATGTCCATATTATGACGCATATCAGGATTGATCAAATAGTGAGCAATCATCGTATCAAATAATTTTCCTTCCACTGAAACGCCATAGTTGGATAGAATCTTTAGGTCGTATTTTAAATTTTGACCAATTTTTTCTATAGATTCATTTTCGAAAAAAGGAATGAATTTCTCAATCAAAATTTTTGCTTCTTCTTGATTTTCTGAAAAAGGAACATAAAAACCTTTTCCTTTTTCATATGAAAATGAAACACCAACTAGTTCTGCATGTAATGCATCTAAGCCAGTAGTTTCAGTGTCAAAACATACGGAAGTCTGTTTTAGTAAATTTTGTAATAGTAATTTACATCCTAAATCACCTTGAATAATTTGATAGGAATGTTCTGTATTTTCTAAAGTGTTATAATATTGGTGATGTGTTTCTTCTGAGGTTTCATTAGCTATTGTGCTTCCAAAAAGGTCAAATTGGTCTTCGTTTTTTGGTTGCGGTTTTTTGTATAACTTGGCTTCGTCAGCTGGATTGCTTGTAGCTATTGTGTCTCCTTTTTTGAATATGGCGTCAAATTGTTCTGCCATTCGGCGAAATTCTAATTCATTGAATAATGCATCTGTTTTTTCGACATCAGGAGTTGATAGTTCGTAATCAGTTTCGTTAAATACGACAGGGCAATCGAGTAATATGGTGGCTAAAGTTTTAGATAAAAGTCCTTTTTCTTTATTGGCTTCAATATTCTCTTTCATTTTTCCTTTTAGCTTATCAGTGTTTGCTAAAAGGTTTTCCATTGTTCCGTACTCTTTCAAGAATTTTTTGGCTGTTACTTCGCCTACCCCTGGTAGTCCAGGAATATTGTCAGCTGCGTCACCCATCATCCCTAGGAAGTCGATTACTTGATCTGGTCTTTCTATTTCAAATTTTGCAAGAACTTCAGGAATTCCCCAAATTTCTATTCCGTTCCCCATTCGAGCGGGCTTGTACATGAAAATGTTTTCAGAAACCAATTGAGCAAAATCCTTATCTGGAGTAACCATGAAAACTTTGTAGTTTTCTTTTTCAGCTTGTTTTGCTATGGTTCCAATTAAGTCATCGGCTTCAAAGCCTTTTACTTCAATTATTGGAATGTGCATGGCGCGCAATAGATCTTGGATATAAGGCACGGCTATTTTAATAGCTTCGGGAGTGGCGTCACGATGTGCTTTGTATTCTGGATAAATCTCATTTCGTAATTGACTTCCACCATTGTCAAAGGCCACGGCCAAATGATCTGGTTTTTCTCTTTTTATTACATCCATCAAGGAATTCATGAACCCCATAATTGCTGATGTATCCATTCCTTTAGAATTTATTCTAGGGTTTTTTATAAAAGCATAATAACCTCTAAATATTAAGGCGTATGCATCGAGAAGGAAAAGACGTTTTTGTTGTGACATGATTGAAATTTTATAAAGATTTCAAAAGTACAAAACTTAAAAGATATTGAAGTGCTAGAATTTGTTATTTATAATTGTCGTTTCGATTATTTAATTTGAAAGAATTTTATTTATTTAGGAGCTTGTTTTTTTGTAAAAAAAAGAGTTTTAAATTTAATTTGGCTTTTAAAAATTGTAATACATAGCTTATAAAATATTTTATTTAAGGGGTTTTAGTTAAAAATAGCAACTCTTTATCGGATTAATTAGCTTTTAATCGGTTTTATTTGTATATTTAAAAATAAGTACAACTAAATACTTAGGTAGATTGTTTAATTCTTAATTCGAATATCATGCATAAAATTACATTTTTCAAAAACTTTTCAGCTTATCTTTTTTTATTTTTCATGATATCAAATTTGAGTGTTTTTTCACAAGTAGGGATAGGGACTACTACGCCTGACGCAAGTGCTGTCCTTGATGTGTCTTCTACAACGCAAGGATTATTAACTCCTCGTATGACTACCATGCAAAAAATGGCGATAACTAGTCCAGCTAATGGTTTAATGGTTTATGATACCACGCTTAAAGCGTTTAATTATTATGATAGTTCTACTATTTCTTGGGTAAGTATTGGTGCTTCAGCTAGTGATGGAAGGTCAAAATTCAAGCGAATTAAATCTACAGATGTTTTAGCAATTGTTTTAGCTGCTGAAAAAATTGCAGGTGGAGGTACAAAGTATCTATTAGACTCTCAAACTCTATATGAGATTAATGGGACTGTTGTTGTTGATTTACCAATTGAGTTAAATAATGCCTATGTAGTGGGGCTGGATTCTAGCGATGATAAATTAGTGAAGTCTTCAGGAGATTTATTTACAGGAATAACAGGAGGGTCAATAAGGGTTTTGACATTAGTTGCTTCTTCTGGTAATGTTTTTAATATTACAGGTACAGGATCAATAGGGGCAGGAACCCAAACTCAAAATTTAATTGTAAGAGATGCTATTATTGCAAGCTCCTCTAATGTTGGTAAAATTGAAAATTTTTCTTTGGTTTTTGTTAGTATTATTCAATTTGCAGGAAATACAACTGGGATTGTTTATAAGGACATTAATAAATTACTGATTAACAATGCTGGTTGGTTTGGAAATAATAGTGGTACTTATGAAACATTACAAGGGACTTTTGGACTAGTGGCAAAAATAGGAGGGTTTACTGAAGTTGTAGGTAGTAGTGTTGGATTGAGTGTTGTCTCTAATCCAATGATTACAAACGATGCTGTTTTAAGAGAAGTAGTTTTTACGGGAGTAGTTACTTCTGGTAAGTACATAAATGGATATACGGTTGGTAGTTATTCTGGATTTAATTTTGATAATAAATGGGCGGTAAACTGTCCTGGAATTCCTGTTGAAAGTGATATGGCTTCAACTGGAGATGTTAATTTTGATTATCCAGTTGGTTCAGGAGCATCAACTTCTTTTTCGGGAAGTACTAAAACCAAATTATTAGGAACGACTACATCCAATAATTTATTTCGATTTTCAACTGATGTAACTAATAATAGGTTGAAATATTTAGGCAGTAAAAAACGGTACTTTAGAGTAAACGGTTCGCTTTCATTTCAATCCTCAGCGAATACAACTACCTATATTGTATATATTGCAAAAAATGGTACTGTTGTTAATCAATCTAAAGTGTATGTCAATTCAACAACAACAAACGATATTCTGGCAATTCCTATTGGAACTACACTTGAATTGAGTCCAAATGATTTTATTGAAGTTTTTGCTGAAAGATATTCTGGAAGTGGGAGTATGCTAACAGTTTCTTTAAATTTGTCGGTTAATTAAAAGCAACTGTGAAGGAAATGAAAATTAATATAATTTTAAGTCAGCAAGTTTTTTTGCTGACTTTTTTGTTTCTAAATACATGACAGGTTGAAAAAAAAATGGTCTCTTTTTGTTAAATATTGATTAATATAAGCACATAGTCTTTTCTTAATTTGTTATTTTGTCAAAAAATATATAATAATGGTTTTTCGTATACTGTTACTAGGTTTGATTCTTCTTATTATAGAGATTTATGCATTCCAAGCATTTAGAACATTAGTTAAGTTAAAATGGATTTTAATTTCATATCAAATAATAAGTGTTTTAGTCTTGTTGTTTATCCTCTATTCTTTTACCAAGTTTGATAGTTCGGTTGGGCAAACAAAACAGACAATGTTTACTATGGGGTTGCTCCTAATAGTATATGTTCCGAAATTAATAGTTACATTCTTGCTTCTTGGTGAAGATGTTTTTCGAATTGGTGCTGGTTCTGTGAACTATTTTTTAGAAAACAATAACGATACTTTTTTGGGTTCAAGAAGAAAATTTGTTAGCCAGATAGGGTTAGGATTGGCGGCAATTCCATTTATGTCATTGATTTATGGTATTACAATAGGGAAGTATAATTATAAAGTAATAAAGCAACGTATTTTCTTTCCGGACTTACCAGATGCTTTTGATGGTTTTACTATTACTCAAATATCAGATGTTCACAGCGGAAGCTTTGATAATCCTGAGAAAATTAATTATGCAATTGATTTAGTTAATGAGCAAAATTCAGATATGATTCTTTTTACAGGAGATATTGTGAATACTGATGCTAAAGAAATGCATCCGTGGTTAGAGACCTTCAACCGAATTAAAAAGCATGAATATGGCAAATATTCGGTGCTAGGGAATCATGATTATGGAGAATATGTGACTTGGCCTTCAGAGAAAGATAAAGCAGATAATTTTCAAGCTATAAAAGATTTGTACGGAAAAATTGGTTTCACACTAATGTTGAATGAGCATACTTATATTGAAAAGGGAAATGATAAAATTGCTCTAATCGGGGTTGAGAATTGGGGACATAATTTTAAAAAAGCAGGTGATATAAACAAAGCTTCTCAGGATGTTGCTCAAGATGATTTTAAGATTTTAATGAGTCATGATCCGAGTCATTGGGATTATGAAATTAAAAATCATGTAAAAAACTTTCATCTTACATTGTCAGGACATACACATGGAATGCAATTTGGAATAGAAATCCCAGGTTATTTTAAATGGAGTTTGGCACAATATGTTTATGCACAATGGGCAGGTTTATACGAAAATTTAGGTAGATATGTCTATGTGAATAGAGGGTTTGGGTTTCATGCTTACCCTGGAAGAGTGGGAATTATGCCCGAAATCACAGTCATTGAACTAAAAAAAGGCAAGAATGTGGCATAATTCGTTAAAAATGCTACATTTGTAAATTATATCTATTTTTTTTAATAGATTTAAAAATTAAATTTTTGGTTTTATGTCAAAATTTGGAGAACTTATAAGCGCACAAGTACCTGTGTTAATCGATTTTTACACAGATTGGAATGAATCATCCGTTTCGATGCATCCAGTTATTAGAGATGTTGCAGCAGCTCTTGGTGACAAAGCAAAAGTCATCAAGATTGATGTGGATAAAAATCAAGAATTAGCAGATGCTTTAAGAATTAAAGGGCTTCCTACCTTAATGATTTATAAAGAGGGACAAATGATCTGGAGACAATCTGGTGAATTGGATGCGAATACTATCATTAGTATTGTTCAGGAACAACTTTAGTTTTACTTTCTATTATTCTAAAACTTCGCAGGATAATTTATTTTCAGCTATATAATCTAAAACTTTAGGCAATGTATATTTGAGGTTATCAAATGCCTTTATGCTATCGTGAAAGACTATTATACTTCCTGATCTCATATTGGAGATCACATTTTCTAAACATTTTTCCTTAGTTATTGCTTGGTCGAAATCAGCACTAAGTACATCCCACATAATAATTTTATATCCCTGGGCTTTTAATATTTTAGCTTGATTGGATTTTATTTTGCCATAAGGAGGACGAAATAAAGTTATTTTTCCCTTTTTAAAGTTAGAAATTGAATCTGCACAAAGGGAAACGTTATGTATATATGTTTCTGTAGTTGTTTTCCATCCTTTTAAGTGGTCGAAAGTGTGATTCCCTATTGCGTGACCTTCATTTATTATTTGATTAAAAATGGCTGGATTTGTTTCGATGTTCTTCCCAATACAAAAAAAAGTAGCTTTGACGGAATGTTTTTTCAATTCTGCTAGCACCCATTTGGTAATTTCTGGTGTGGGACCGTCATCAAAAGTAAGATATATTTTATTTTCAGTATTGGGTAAATCCCAAATGTATTTTGAAAATAATTTCTTTATTATTGAGTGTGTTTTTATCCAATAAAAGCTCATTTGTTTTTTTATAAAATTAAAAAAAATGCAGCAAAGTCAGAAGATTTTGCTGCATTTTTTAGATTAAAAATGATTTAAAGTTATTCTTTTTTACGTCCAAAACGTTCAAACATCGTAATGTAGGTATTGAATACAACTTTGTTTTGGTTGTAAAACGCACTGTCGCCACTTTCAATCATTACTTGTAGCAGTCCTCTGTAGCGCTCAATATCTGTAATGATGTCAATAGCGATACTTGTTTGTTCTGATGGAGCTAGTTTTGAATAATAATTTAAGTTTTCTCTGTATTTTGTAATTAGCTTCCCTAAAAGTTCTTGTGCTTTTGCTTTTTCTCCAACTTGATAATATCCTCTTGTAAAAGGCTCTAGAAGGGAATAATAGCCAAATTTTTCTAATGGCATTTTTTTCATTGCCAAATCAATTACTTTTTTGGCTTTGTCCATTTTTCCTTCCACAATTAATTGGTCCATTAGTCGAGCAAGATTTGTTCTATAGGTTATGCTTTCTCTTCTGGTTTCTGGGTCATGATAGATTTTATCGCTATCACTATTTCCCCAATCCCATTTCATAATATTGGTATACATCTTATCAGAATCAATTTGCCCCATATCTAGTGGGCTTCCATCTTTAGGAATAGCGGTTTTTATTGGGACTAGTTTATAAACCATTCCGTCCAATTGAAGGTAGTTTTTCATCCATAAATAATCTTCATCATCAAAAGCTCCTGGGCTGAAGAAAATAGGTCTTTTCCAGTTGTTATTGGCTACAATGTCCAACATCATTAATCTGTTTTTATACAATGCATTTCCTTTGATGTCTAAATCAATGTAGGGAACAATAGAGTCATTGTATTTTGTAGCAACCACTTTGTTTTTTATGATGCTATTTTTGTCTACAGGAATTCTGATTTTATTAGTTGGGTAAAAATGGATTCTTTGTCCATTTTGCATATCAACTGTTGATTTTGGATTTTTTATAAAATTTATAAAATCCTTTATTTCCCATCTGCTTTCTGTTTTTGGAATATGAACTACATAATCCAGTTTGTCTCCTACATATTGGTCATGTGTAAATGAAATAGGCAATGGATTTGATTCGTAAGTTTTTGTTTTCATTTGATCGATATACCAATCGGTCATGAAAAGGCTTGTATTCACAATTTTTACGTCGGTTCTTACTTTTTCTATTTCTTGGGCATACCAAAGTGGGAAGGTGTCGTTGTCTCCTATAGTGAATAATATGGCGTTAGGGTCGCAAGAGTTAAGGTACGCTTTTGCCATTGCAGTTGCAGTATATTTGCCAGAGCGATCATGATCATCCCAGTTTTGAGAAGCCATAAGTACGGGAGCGGCCAATAAAGAAGCAGCAATAATAACTGGTCCAGCTATTTTTGGAGCTAAGTATTTTTGCAAACTTTCGTAAAGAGCATATACTCCAAAACCAATCCATATGGCAAAGACATAAAAGGAACCTACGAGGGCATAATCTCGCTCACGAGGTTCAAAGGGTCTTTCGTTTAAGTAGATTTTCAATGCTAAACCCGTGAAAAGGAATAGGGCTAGCAAGACATAAAAACTTTTTAAATCTTTATTGGCATGATACATTAAACCTATAAGTCCAAGAATGAATGGAAGAAAGTAATATACGTTACGTCCTTTGTTGTTTAAAACATCCGAAGGTAAATTATCTTGAGAGCCAACATGTAAATTATCTATAAAATTGATTCCACTTATCCAGTTACCATCTTGATTGTCATATCTTCCTTGTACATCACTTTGACGTCCAACAAAATTCCACATTAGATATCTCCAGTACATATAGCCAAATTGGTATTCGACCATAAAACTTAAGTTGTCAATTGTTGTTGGTTTTTCAATTATTAGATAATCGCCGTAACTTTTTAGAAACTTAACGTATCCGTCATTGTCAATTTGCTTTTGTGCGTAGGCGTGTCTAAATTCCGTAACTGTTTTTGCTACTTCATTTTTCAACTGAGCGATTGCTTTATTGTAATCTTCTTCAGATAATTTACTAGCGTCAATTCCGTATTGCGCTAAATCATTTTCATAAGGATAAGCTGGATTTATTTTGAACTCAGGAGGATTGGTGAAGTTCATATAATTTGAAATATGATCAGCGCTCCACATTCTTGGCAAAATAGTTTTTTGATTATCATCGCTATTTTGCTCTGCATTTTTAAAGTTATTTACAATAACGTACTTGCCTGTTTTGTAGTCTCTCTCGTAATTTGGAGCTTTGTCAAGGTAAGGGTTGTTTTTGTCTAATCCGGCAAATGTTTCTGTGTATTGCGGTCCGTAGAATAATGGATTTACACCATATTGTTCTCTGTTGTAATAAGCCAGTACTTCGGCAGCATCAGAAGGTTTATTTTCGTTAATAACGGTATTGGCATTTGCTCTAATAGGAAGCATCATCCATGTTGAAAATCCAATAAAAATAAATAAAACACACAATAATAAGGTGTTATATTGAACCATTTCTTTTTTGCGAGTGTAATTTAATCCAAAATAAAAGAAAGCTATTAATGCTAGAGTAACAAATATACTTCCAGAGTTAAAAGGCATTCCTAGGCTGTTAACCATGAATATTTCTGTTTTACCAAAGAAAGCCATTGTTAACGGAAGTAATAGTTTGAAAATGAACAATAGGATAGAGATTACAACAACATTGGCTATGAGGAAGTTTTTGATTGTAACCGTTTTGTAATGTTTGAAATAATATAAAAAACCTATAGCAGGAATGGTCAATAATGCCATGAAGTGAACACCAAATGAAAGACCAATTACAAGCGAAATTATGAGTAACCATTTATTTCCTCTTGGAGAATCCATGTCTTGTTCCCAGCGTAACCCAAGCCAAAAAAGTAAAGAAATAAGCAGTGAAGCCATAGCGTATACTTCCGCTTCAACGGCATTGAACCAAAAACTATCTGAATAAGTGTAAGCTAAAGCGCCAACAAATGAACTTCCTAAAACTACAATCGCATTGCTTTTAGTAAGAGTTGAGTCTTGATTGTTATCATTCGTATTGTCAGTAACTCTTAAAACTAATTTTTTTAAAATCATGGATGATGACCAAAAAAGGAATAAGATCGTAAATGCACTTGAGAATACGGATGTCATGTTAACCATCAATGCGATGTGCTGATTGTCTGAGGCAAACATGGCGAAAAATGCGCCAATCATCTGAAATAAGGGTGCTCCAGGTGGATGACCTACCTCGAGTTTAGCGGCAGTTGCTATATATTCTCCACAATCCCAGAAACTCATTGTGGGCTCCACTGTAAGCGTGTATGTTATTAGTGCGATTCCAAATGTAATCCATCCTATTATCGTATTCCATTTATTGAAATTGAATGTCGCCTTATTCATGTATTAAAATTTAGTTATATTTTAAGTTACAAAGAAAATGTTTTTTTATTTAAGGATGTAGGCATTAACAAAATTTTCTGGGAAACTATTTACATTTGGTAACGTATTGGTTTTTAGTATTTTTCAAGGTTTTGCTTAATTTTATTGGTTTCTGACGTAAATTTTTTTGATAAAAACTCTAAAAAAGTTTGCGCAAACTAAATTTTATTATAAATTTGCACTCGCTTAACAGCAATGATGGTCTATGGTGTAATGGTAACACAACTGTTTTTGGTGCAGTCGTTCAAGGTTCGAGTCCTTGTAGACCAACATAAAGCCTCTCAATTTTTGAGAGGCTTTTTTTTTGGATTAAATTTAGAGTGAGAAATGATTTTATTTAGTCAGTTATGATTTTTTTGGCTAAATTTTAAATGTTATTACGGGTTTAATAGCATGGTTTACTAAATCTTCGGATACGCTTCCTGAAAAGAAATGTGATAATCCTGTTCTGCCATGTGTGCACAAGCCTATTAAGTCAGCATCTATTTTTCTTGAAAAATTAAGGATCCCTTTTTCAATGTTAACATCATTGTAAATATGCGTTGAATAGTTTTTAATATCGAATTCAGCTAAAAAGTCATTCATTATTTTCTCTGAAAGTTCAGTAGTTTTAAAACTATTAGGGGTGCAAATCATGACTAAGTGTAAATTTGCATCAAAAAGATTAGTAAACTCAATCATTTTTTTAAATGGTTTTTTTATTTCTTTTGAAAAATCAGAAGCGAAAACAAAATCAGCAGATTTAAATTCAGGGATGCTTTTTTTAATTACTAAAACAGGGGTATCTGAAAGGCGAACTACTTTTTCAGTATTAGATCCAACTAGAATTTCTTCGATGCCCGAAACGCCATGTGATCCCATGACGATTAAATCAGGGTTGTTTTTTTTACTGTAAGAAAGAATGCCTTCGAAAGCTCTTTCAAATTTCACTTGCTCAGTAACTTGTATGCCGTTTAGGTAGTTTTTTTCTTTAAATTTTTGTAACGTTTCATTGGCTTTTTTAATAAATAACATGACTTCTGGGATGCCTGTTGCTCCAGTAATAGCATCGTTCATTTGAGTTGGAATTTCTAACATGTGAAGCAAATGGATTTCGCTATTATTTTTTTTTGCAATTTGAGCAGCTACTTTTAAAGCGTTTTCAGAATGAGCTGAAAAATCGATAGGAACTAGAATTCGTTTCATAATTTATAGAATTAATTATTCAGAAAACCTTTATTTAAATGCTCCAATAAAGATAAGAAATATTTTAACAGCAATCAATTATTTTGGTTTATAAAAAAAACACTATATTTGCACCGTTATTTATTAAAATCTAGATAATGAGGGGACTAAATGTCCCCTCTTTTTATAAAAAATATGACATTTAAAGAAAAAGTAAATACATTGTTAGCGGAAGGTCTTGTGGATAAGCCCTCTATCTTCTTAATTGATCTAATTATTACGGATGCTTTTAAAGTAATTGTGAACTTAGATGGAGACAATGGTGTGGCTCTTCAAGATTGTATTGATGTGAGTCGTTTTATCGATGCTAATTTAGATAGAGAAGAGCAAGATTACTCTCTGGAAGTAGCGTCAGTAGGAGTTGGATCACCTTTAAAATTGATAAGACAATACAAGAAAAACATAGGTAGAATGTTGATTGTTAAAACGGGAACAGAAAATATAGAGGCAGAATTGGTGGAAGCTAATGATGATTTTGTAATTTTGTCGTGGAAAGCAAGAGAACCTAAAAAAATTGGAAAAGGTAAGGAGACAGTTCAAAAAAGACTTGAGATACCTTATGTAGACATAAAAGAAGCAATTGTTACAGTAACATTTTAATTAAAGAATTCGCATGGAAAATTTAGCATTAATCGATTCATTCTCAGAGTTTAAAGATGATAAACTTATTGATCGTGTAACGCTTATGGCAATTTTGGAAGATGTATTTAGAAATGCATTGAAGAAAAAATACGGTTCAGACGATAATTTCGATATTATTATAAATCCTGATAAAGGAGATATGGAAATTTGGAGAAGAAGGGTGATCGTTGCTGACGAAGATTTAGATTTTGAAAACGAAGAAATTACACTTACTGAAGCTAGAAAAATAGAAGAAGATTTTGAAATTGGAGAAGAAGTTTCTGAAGAAGTGAAGTTAATTGACTTAGGAAGAAGAGCAATTTTGGCTTTACGCCAAAACTTAATTTCTAAAATTCATGAACATGACAACACGAATCTTTACAAGCAATTTAAAGATTTAATTGGTGAAATTTATACTGCCGAAGTGCATCATGTAAGACCTAGAGTTGTTATTTTAGTTGATGACGAAGGGAATGAAATTGTTTTGCCAAAAGAAAAACAAATCCCATCCGATTTTTTCCGTAAAGGAGATAATGTTCGTGGTATCATTGAAAGCGTTGAGCTGAAAGGAAACAAACCTCAAATTATTATGTCTAGAACTTCTGAGAAGTTTTTAGAGAAATTATTTGAACAAGAAATTCCTGAAGTGTTTGACGGATTGATAATGGTTAAAAATGTAGTGCGAATTCCTGGTGAAAAAGCAAAAGTAGCTGTTGATTCTTATGATGATAGAATTGATCCTGTAGGAGCTTGTGTTGGGATGAAAGGATCACGTATTCACGGTATTGTTCGTGAATTAGGAAATGAAAATATAGATGTTATTAATTTTACAAGTAACATACAATTATATATTACAAGAGCATTAAGTCCAGCCAAAGTATCTTCAATTAAAATTAATGAAGAAACTAAAAGAGCTGAAGTGTTTTTGAAATTGGAAGAAGTTTCTAAAGCAATTGGTAGAGGTGGACACAATATTAGATTAGCAGGTTTATTGACAGGTTATGAATTAGATGTGATTCGTGAAGGTGATGTAGCTGGAGCAACTGCTGATGAAGATGATGTTGAATTAACTGAGTTTTCGGATGAAATTGAAGAGTGGGTAATAGAAGAATTTGCAAAAATTGGATTGGATACTGCAAAAAGTATTTTAAAACAAGATGTAGAGGATTTGGTAAGAAGAACTGACCTAGAAGAGGAAACGATTCTAGATGTAATGAGAATATTGAAAGAAGAATTTGACAGTTAGTCAATGTATCTTCAACGATAAACATGCCACTTTATAATTTTCTTGGTCAATAAGTGCCTAGTTGGGAGTAAAGTGAGGAATAACAAAAAAGGTAATAATAAAAAGGTTTTATGTCTGAAGAGAGAATTATTAGAATAAACAAAGTTTTAAGGGAATTGAACATTTCTTTGGAAAGAGCTGTGGATTATCTAAAAGATAAAGGGATTGCTATTGAAGCAAATCCAAACACAAAAATTTCTGATGATGTGTACAATGTCTTGTGCGGTCAATTTGCAGGTGACAGAGGGAAAAAAGAAGCTTCGAAAGAAGTAGGAGAAGAGAAAAGAAAAGAGAAAGAGGCATTGCGTGTGGAGCGAGAAAAAGAAATTGAAGATAAACGCAAGCATGACGATGAAGTTCTGAAACAACAACAAGAAGTGATAAAAGCGAGAGCTGTAGTTACCGGTCCTGTTCAAGTTGGGAAGATAGATCTTAATCCTAAAAAAGTAGTTGCTCCAGTAAAAGCGGAAGTTGAAAAAACAGAGGCTCCAAAAGCAATAGTTCCAGTTGAAAAACCAGTTGAAAAAGAACCAGTACAGGAAAATCTTGTTTCAGACAAAAAAGAAGTAAAACCTACTGTTGAAGTAAAAGAGGCAATAAAGGAAGAGAAAAAAGAAAATGTTAAGAAAGTGGTTGCTAAGGCAATTGTTCCTGAAGCAAAAGTCGTTCCTAAAACTGATGAAGCTCCTGTTGAAGAGGCAATCACAACGCAGTATCAAAAATTATCTGGTACTAAATTAACTGGTCAAACAATTGACTTGTCTCAATTTAATAAGCCAAAAAAGAAAAAAGAAGAGCCTAAAATTACACCTAATAAGCCTGGTGCTCCAGGAGCTGCTGGTGCAAATAAAAATAAGCGTAAAAGAATTGCTCCAAAACCTGGAACACCTAGACCTCCTGGAGTTCCTGGTGCGCCAAACCCAAACAAAATTACACCAAATACTGGTGGGGGTGGTTTTAATGCAAATAGAAGTTCTAGACCTGGATTTGTTAAAGGGAATAGACCAGCTATTGTAGCTAAAGTTGAGCCAACAGAAGAGGAAGTTAAAAATCAAATTCGTGAGACTTTAGAAAAACTTCAAGGTAAAAAAGGAGGTAAATCTAAAGCAGCGAAATACAGAAGAGACAAAAGAGATACGCACCGTCAAAAATCGGATGAGGAGCAAAGAGCAATAGACGAAGGTAGTAAAACTATTAAGGTTACTGAATTTGTTACCGTTGGTGAAATTGCGATAATGATGGATGTGTCAATTACTAAGGTTATTGGAACATGTATGTCGCTTGGAATCATGGTTACCATGAATCAACGTTTGGATGCAGAAACATTAACTATTGTTGCTGATGAATTTGGTTATGAAGTTGAATTCATAACTGTTGATATTGAAGAAGCAATTGAAGTTGTTGAAGATAAAGAAGAAGACCTAGTGTTTAGAGCGCCTATTGTTACGGTAATGGGTCACGTCGATCACGGTAAAACATCTTTACTGGATTATATTCGTAAAGAAAATGTTATTGCAGGAGAGTCTGGAGGAATTACACAACACATTGGTGCCTACGGAGTAACTTTAGATAACGGACAAAAAATAGCATTCCTTGATACACCAGGTCACGAAGCGTTTACCGCAATGCGTGCACGTGGAGCTCAAGTTACAGATATTGCAATTATTGTAATTGCAGCAGATGATGATATCATGCCGCAAACTAAAGAAGCAATCAGTCACGCTCAAGCGGCTGGTGTGCCAATTATATTTGCAATTAATAAAGTGGATAAGCCAAATGCTAATCCTGAAAAAATTAAAGAGAAATTAGCAGGTATGAATTTACTTGTTGAGGATTGGGGTGGTAAATACCAATCTCATGATATTTCTGCAAAAGTGGGAACCGGAGTTAAAGAATTATTAGAAAAAGTTTTATTAGAAGCGGAAGTTTTAGATTTAAAATCTAATCCTAATAAGGCTGCTCAAGGAACTGTTGTTGAGGCATTCTTGGACAAAGGGAAAGGATATGTTTCTACAATTTTAGTTCAACACGGAACGTTGAAAGTGGGAGATTATATGTTAGCTGGAAAACATCATGGTAAAATTAAAGCTATGCATGATGAAAGAGGAAATATCGTTACTGTAGCAGGTCCTTCAACACCAGTTTCAGTATTAGGTTTAGATGGTGCAGCTACTGCAGGAGATAAGTTTAATATTTTTGAAGATGAAAAAGAAGCGAAACAAATTGCTTCTAAACGTTCTCAATTAATGCGTGAACAATCCGTACGTACACAACGTCATATTACACTTGATGAAATTGGACGTCGTATTGCTTTAGGTCAATTTAAAGAATTGAACGTAATCCTTAAAGGAGATGTTGATGGTTCTGTTGAAGCATTATCTGATTCGTTCTCTAAATTATCGACTGAAGAAATTCAAATTAACATTATACATAAAGGAGTTGGAGCAATTACGGAGACTGACGTTATGTTGGCTTCTGCTTCAGATGCGATTATTATTGGATTTAATGTTCGTCCTGCAGGAAATGCGAGACAACTGGCTGATAAAGAAGAAATCGATATCCGTTACTACTCAATTATCTACGCAGCTATTGATGACTTGAAAGATGCAATGGAAGGAATGTTAGCTCCTGAAATGAAAGAAGAAATTCTAGGTACTGCTGAAATTAGAGAGATATTTAAAATTTCTAAAGTAGGATCTATTGCAGGTTGTATGGTTATGGACGGTAAAATAGCTAGAAGCTCTAAAATTAGAGTTATCCGTGAAGGAGTTGTTGTTCATACAGGAGAGCTTATTGCACTGAAACGTTTCAAAGACGATGTGAAAGAAGTAGCTAAAGGGTATGACTGTGGTATTCAAATTAAAGGATACAACGACATTGAAGAAAGAGATGTTATTGAAGCGTACCATGAGGTAGCGATCAAGAAAAAATTGAAATAGAATTTTCAATATATTTGTTAAAAAATCCCGAGCAATCGGGATTTTTTTGTTTTTAAGTGTTTATGTATTTTGAGGGTTTAGATTTTTTTGGATTAGATTTGTTTTAGGCTTTTATTTTTTTTGTTGCTACGGATTGCAAAGCCTAGTTTTTTGAGGTTTAAAAAAATAGTTATGAATAAATTGAAATTATATTTAGTGTTTTTGTCTTTCATTTTGTATTATCCTGCCAAGATAAATCTGCTCAGGAGCAGAAATTGAAATTAGGCTATTTACAATTCTTAAGAGAATACCCAAAGGGACTGACAAGACATTTCCCAAATGAAAAGGAAATAAAATCCGATTATCAGATTCATCATAATTATTTGTCAATGTATTCACCTTCGCAATTAATTGTTAGGCAGAAAGAATCCAAATCAATGGTTGATTCATTAATCTCGGTTTCTCGCAAAATTAAATATTCAGATTCATCATATTATATTGTAAATAAATACCTCAGAGATTCAAATATATTAAGCATCACTAAAAATCATGAGCAATTTAAAGCACAAATAGAACACCAAAGTGCAGTTCCAATACCGAATTTTTATAAAGTAAGTGATTTTGATGGGGATAGGTATAATTTGTTGAACAAATCATATGCAATATATTTAATTGAAGCCGAGCCTAAACAATGTTGTTCTGAAAAATTTCATCACGGAACTTGGTATATGCCTAATGAATGGAAAGATGGATTTAGTAGAGGATATGCAATCGATTTAGAAAATAATTTGGTTATTTATTGGTTGGTAATTTGGTAATGACAAGTTCTCGTTTTTGTACCTGAACCTAGAGATTATCGAAATAAATGATACAATGTATTTAATTCATTGCACGGACTAAATAAATGCTTTTTTATACTATTGAGAAATGTCCTTGGTAATAAAAATATAAAATAATGATAAGTGATTTAAAAGGACCGTGCATGTATAATGAGCTCTGAAAGCGTTCTCCTGGTTATAGTCAATAGTTACTATGGGTATTTACCAAGTTTCTAAAAAAAGCAGTCTCAATCTATCTAACGTGAGCAATATTTAATTCAAATTATCATCAAGGGCATATTAAATAAGTCAAAAAGCACAAAAGCAACTCGTAAAAGGAGTTGCTTTTTATATTAAAATTATTTTTTTTCTGTTTAGAATTTATTTCTGTGGTTTTATTAAAAGGACATTATCGTATTTTTTCTTAATTTCTACTAAATACTTTTCTGCTTCAATGCGAGTCCTGAAATCTCCAATCCACACTTTGTAATTTGGGGTATTAAACACTATTGTACCGTCTAAGTCTCTAAATTCTTGTTTGCAGTCATTAAGTGCTTTTTTTGCTTTTTCACTTTCTCCACTAAAAATTTGGATTTTATAGCGCTCATTAACAGCTGATGAACTGTTTGTTTTTCTCTTTTCAATCAATAATTGTTCAAACTTTGGATCTTGGCGAATGTTAATGTTTTGATCTTGTGCCATTAATTTACTTGTTGAAATACTAAGGGCTATTGTAAAGAAAATGAATTTTGAAGTTGTTAAAATTCTCATAACGTGATGGTTTTTAAGCAAAAATACTATTTATTGAATGATTGTAAAACATAAATATTATTTAGAATTAATATAAATTGAAATTAAGACTATTTTAAGGTTTTGAGAATAGTTCATAAGTCGTATTTTTGTCGAAGTTTTAAAATAAAGGAACAGTTTTCTATAAGTCTATATAGAAAAAATTGTGCCAATTTTTAGTAGATAATCATTATACTTTATGAAAAAGGTGGGTAACCATAATTCGACTTCAAGGAAATTATTTTATAGCTTAGCTTTAATGCTAACTTTTTCCTTAACTTCATTTGCGCAAGTTGTTGCACCTGCGGCAGCAACGGAAGCACCAGTAGCTACACAAGGTGGTGACCCAGTAAAGGGTAAAGAGCTTTTTAATTCAAATTGTGCTGCGTGTCATAAGCTTGATGCGAAATCAACAGGTCCTGCTTTAAGAGGGGTTGCTGGTAAGCACGAAATGGCTTGGATTTACAAGTGGGTTCACAATAGCTCAGAACTTATTAAATCAGGAGATGCTGCAGCTGTTAAACTTTTTGCGGATAATAATAAGTCAGTAATGACTGCATTTCCACAATTAGCAACTGGAGATATTGATAATATAATAGCTTATACTTCTGAAGTTAAGGCTGAGGCACCGGCTCCTGTACCAGGAACTGCTGTTGCGGGATCGGCTGATCAAAGTGGTGTTTCTAATAATATAATCTTAGGTGCTTTGGCTCTTGTGATGCTTATGTTAGTTGTGATGTTGTTCTTGGTGAACAATGTTTTAACTAAGGTGGCAAAATCAAATGGAATTGAAGTAGCTCCTAAAACACCAACTACGCCTATATGGAAGGCATTTGTTAAAAATCAATTTTTAGTGCTTATTACTTCAATATTTTTATTATTGGCCAGTGGGTACTTTGTTTATGGATTTTTAATGCAGGTAGGAGTTGATCAAGGATATGAGCCAATACAGCCAATTCATTATTCACACAGAATTCATGCTGGTGATAACGAGATAAATTGTAAATATTGTCACTCTGCAGCTAGAGTGAGTAAAAATTCTGGAATTCCTTCTTTGAATGTTTGTATGAATTGTCATAAAAACATTTCTGAAGTTGCTGAATCTACTGCTACTCCTGAGTACAGTAAAGCATTTTATGATGAGCAAATCCAAAAATTGTATACTGCTGTGGGTTGGGATAAAGCAACGCAATCTTATACTGGTAAAACACAGCCAGTTAAATGGGTTCGTATTCATAACTTGCCTGACTTCGTTTATTTTAATCACTCACAACACGTTACTGTTGCTGGAATTGAATGTCAAACTTGTCACGGTCCAGTTGAAACTTACGAAATTCAAAAACAGTTTGCTCCATTAACGATGGGATGGTGTATTAATTGCCATAGAAAAACCGATGTTAAAATGGAAGGAAACGACTATTATACTAAAATTCACAAAGAACTTTCTAAAAAATATGGTGTAGACAAATTGACTGCAGCTCAAATGGGAGGTTTAGAATGCGGTAAATGCCACTATTAATCAAATTATTAAGATTTTAATATTTATATACAATGTCATCAAACAAAAAATACTGGAAAAGTGTTGAGGAACTAGAAAATAGTTCTATTGTTGAGACGCTTAGAAATAACGAATTTGTTGAAGAAATTCCTACTGAAGATTTTTTAGGAAATAATGATGCAATGTCATCTTCTTCAACATCACGTCGTGATTTTTTAAAGTACGTTGGGTTTAGTACTGCTGCAGCCACGCTTGCGGCATGCGAAGGTCCTGTGAACAAGTCGATTCCTTATGTATTGCAGCCAGAGCAAATCATTCCTGGAGTAGCTGATTATTATGCTACTTCTGTTTTTGATGGTTTTGATTTTGCAAATCTACTTGTTAAAACACGTGAAGGGCGTCCTATTAAAATAGATAATAATACTATTTCAGGAGCTAAATTTGCTGCTAATGCTAGAATTCATGCGTCTATATTATCTTTATATGATAGTATGCGTTTGAAAGAGCCTAAGTCAAAAGGTAAAAGTGCTACTTGGTCTGCAGTTGATGCAGATATAAAAGCAAGTTTGGCTGAAGCTAAAGCAAATGGTAGTCAGGTAGTATTGTTAACTAATACTTTAGCTAGCCCGTCCACTGAAAAATTAATTGGAGAATTTATTGCGTTAAATCCTACTGCTAAGCATGTGGTTTATGATGCTGTTTCTTCATCTGAAGCTTTAGATGCTTTTGAGTCAGTTTATGGTGAAAGAGCTTTAGTTGATTATGATTTTTCAAAATCATCGCTAATTGTTTCTGTTGGTGCGGATTTCTTAGGAGATTGGCAAGGTGGAGGATATGATTCTAGTTATGCACAAGGTAGGATTCCTAAAAGTGGAAAAATGTCTCGTCACTTTCAATTAGAAGCTAATATGACTTTGTCTGGTGCTGCTGCTGATAAGCGTTTGGCTATGTCAACTGCAAATCAAAAACAAGCGTTAGTACATATATATAATGTTATTACTGGTTCTTCTGTAGCGGTAAATTTAGATGATAAATTTAAAGCTGAAGTTAGTAAAGCGGCACAACAGTTGAAAGCTGCTGGGTCAAATGGAGTTTTAGTTTCTGGTATTCAAGATGAAAATGCTCAATTGTTAGTTTTAGCAATTAATCAAGCTTTATCAAGTGAAGCTTTTATAACTTCTGGAACAAGACAAATTAGAAAAGGGTCTAATGAAAAAGTGGCTCAGTTAGTAAGTGACATGAATGCGGGTAGTGTTCATACCTTAATAATGAGTGGTGTTAACCCAATATATACTTTGGCCGATTCAGGTTTATTCGCTGAAGGTCTTAAGAAAGTTAAAACGTCAGTTTCTTTATCTTTGAAAGAAGATGAAACTGCTTCTGTAACTACTATTGCTATGCCAGTTCCTCATTATTTGGAATCATGGGGTGATTTAAGTTTGACAAAAGGAACTTATAGTTTAACGCAACCAACAATTCGTCCTTTATTTGATACAAAACAATTTCAAGATGTTTTAATGTCTTTGAATGGAATGTCAGGTACTTATTACGATTACTTAAAAGCAACTTCTGCTTCAGTTATTGCAGGTGCTTCTTGGAATAAAGTGTTGCATGATGGTGTTTATGTTGGAGATTCTCAATCTTTATCTGGAGGTTCTGCTGATTATTCTGCTGCTGCAAATGCTTTAGCAAAATCAAAAGCTGGTGCTGGATTTGAATTGGTACTGTATACTAAAACAGGTATGGGTGATGGACAACAGGCTAATAACCCTTGGTTACAAGAGTTTCCTGATCCAATTACAAGAGTGTCATGGGATAATTATGTTACTGTTTCTAATGTAGATGCAAAACAATTGTTGATGACTAATGAAATCGTTGCTAATGGTGGTTTGAATGGTAGTTATGCTACAATTACTACTGCTGACGGTTTAAAATTAGATAATGTGCCAGTTATTGTTCAGCCAGGTCAAGCTGTAGGAACTATTGGATTGGCATTAGGTTATGGTCGTAAAGCGGCTTTGAAAGAAGAAATGCAAGTAGGTTTAAATGCTTACGCTTTATATAAAGGTTTTAATGATGTACAATCTGTTAGTTTAGTTAAAGCTAATGGAGAACATGAGTTTGCTTGTGTTCAAGGTCAAAAAACATTAATGGGTAGAGGGGATATCATCAAGGAAACTACCTTGGAAATCTTCAATACTAAAGATGCTAAATTTTGGAATGAAGTACCTATGGTATCTTTAGACCATGAAGAAGTAGAGGCTACAAAAGTTGATTTATGGGATTCATTTGATCGTTCAGTTGGACATCATTTTAATCTTTCAATTGATTTAAATGCTTGTACTGGATGTGGGGCTTGTGTAATAGCATGTCACGCTGAGAATAATGTGCCAGTTGTAGGTAAGTCTGAAGTAAGAAGAAGTCGTGATATGCACTGGTTGCGTATCGATAGATATTACTCTTCTGAAAGTACTTTTGCAGGTGATAATGAAAGAAAAGAGAATATAGCTGGTTTGTCTAGTTCTTTGTCTACTTTTAATGAAATGGAAAAAGCAGGAGATAATCCTCAAGTTTCTTTTCAACCTGTAATGTGTCAACATTGTAATCACGCACCTTGTGAAACAGTTTGTCCTGTTGCTGCGACTTCTCATGGTCGTCAAGGTCAAAACATGATGGCTTATAATAGATGTGTTGGTACTCGTTATTGTGCTAATAACTGTCCTTATAAAGTACGTCGTTTTAACTGGTTCTTGTATAACAAAAACAGTGAATTTGATTATCATATGAATGATGATTTAGGACGTATGGTTTTAAATCCAGATGTAAATGTTCGTTCTCGTGGAGTAATGGAAAAATGTTCAATGTGTATTCAAATGACACAAGCGACAATTTTAAGTGCGAAGAGAGAAGGTAGAGCTATTGTTGATGGAGAATTTCAAACGGCGTGTTCAAATGCTTGTTCTACTGGAGCAATGGCGTTTGGAGATGTTAATGATACAGAAAGTCAAATTGCTAAATTAGCTGCTGATGATAGAATGTATCATTTATTAGAGCATGTTGGGACAAAACCTAATGTTATCTATCACGTTAAAGTTAGAAATACCTAGTACAAAAAATTATTAATTAAGAAACAATATAAAGTATTATGTCGTCTCACTACGAAGCAACCATTAGAAAACCCTTAGTTATAGGTGATAAATCTTATCACGACGTAACAGTAGACATAGCTGCACCTGTTGAAGGAAAAGCTAACAAGCATTGGTGGATTGTATTTACAATCGCATTAATAGCCTTCCTTTGGGGAGTGAGCTGTATCATTTACACCGTGTCTACAGGTATAGGAACATGGGGATTAAATAAAACTGTTGGATGGGCATGGGATATCACGAACTTCGTTTGGTGGGTTGGTATTGGTCACGCAGGAACATTAATATCTGCAGTTCTATTATTATTCCGTCAACGATGGAGAATGGCAATTAACCGTTCTGCAGAAGCTATGACAATCTTTTCTGTTATTCAAGCAGGTTTATTTCCAATTATTCACATGGGTCGCCCTTGGTTGGCCTATTGGGTATTGCCAATTCCAAATCAATTTGGCTCACTATGGGTGAATTTTAACTCTCCATTACTTTGGGATGTATTTGCAATATCAACTTACTTATCAGTATCGCTTGTTTTTTGGTGGACTGGTTTATTACCCGATTTTGCAATGCTTAGAGATAGAGCAATAACTCCTTTTAATAAAAAGATATATTCTATCTTGAGTTTTGGATGGAGTGGTAGAGCTAAAGACTGGCAACGTTTTGAAGAAGTATCTTTGGTTCTTGCAGGCTTAGCAACTCCACTTGTACTTTCTGTACATACTATTGTATCGATGGACTTTGCTACTTCTGTTATACCAGGATGGCATACTACTATTTTCCCTCCTTACTTTGTTGCAGGAGCAGTTTTTTCAGGATTTGCAATGGTAAATACTTTGCTTATTATCATGAGAAAAGTTTCTAATCTTGAAGCTTACATTACTATACAGCACATTGAGTTGATGAATATCGTAATTATGATTACGGGTTCTATAGTCGGGGTTGCTTATATAACTGAGCTGTTTATCGCATGGTATTCAGGAGTTGAGTATGAACAATACGCCTTCTTGAATAGAGCTACTGGACCTTACTGGTGGGCTTACTGGTCGATGATGACATGTAATGTTTTTTCACCTCAGTTTATGTGGTTTAAAAAATTAAGAACAAGTATTATGTTTTCTTTTATCATATCTATTGTTGTAAACATAGGTATGTGGTTTGAAAGATTTGTAATTATTGTTACTTCTTTACATAGAGATTATTTACCATCTTCATGGACTATGTTTTCTCCTACGTTTGTTGATATTGGAATTTTCATTGGAACAATAGGTTTCTTCTTTGTATTATTTTTGTTATATTCTAGAACTTTCCCAGTTATAGCTCAAGCAGAGGTGAAAACAATATTAAAAGGAACAGGAGATAATTACAAAAGAGAAAGAGAAGCAAATAAAGATTCACATCATGAGTAATAAAGTAATATACGCCATATATAATGACGATGATATATTGATGGATGCGGTTAAACAAACCAGAGCAGCTCATCATCATATTGAAGAAGTTTTTACTCCATTTCCGGTTCACGGTTTGGATAAAGCGATGGGGCTTGCTCCAACAAGATTAGCTATCTGTGCTTTCATGTACGGTTGTGTTGGTATAACAGTAGCAACAACAATGATGAATTATATAATGATTCAAGATTGGCCTCAGGATATCGGAGGTAAACCAAGTTTTAGTTTCATTCAAAATATGCCTGCATTTGTACCTATTATGTTTGAAATGACTGTGTTTTTTGCAGCGCATTTAATGGTAGTTACTTTTTATATGAGAAGTAAAATATGGCCTTTCAAAAAAGCTGAAAATCCAGATGTTAGAACAACAGATGATCATTTTTTAATGGAAGTTGCAGTGAATAATAATGAAGAGGAATTAGTTTCTTTTTTCAAGAATACAGGAGCTGTAGAAGTTAAAGTAATAGAAAAGCATTAATTTAGATATGAAAACGATATATAAAATAACACTATTATTTGGCATCACTATATTAGTAACGTCTTGTCATAATAATTCCGCACCAAACTATCAGTATTTTCCAAATATGTACGAGTCTGTTGGGTATGAAACATATTCAGAGTCTAATGCATTCAATAATGGTAAAGAGGGACAACTTCCAGTAGCTGGTACTATAAATAGAGGTTTTGAGCCTTTTGCTTATGAGAATACAACTGCTGATTATGAACTAGCTAAAGCTAACCTTAAATCTCCATTAGATTCTTTAGATAGAAATTCTGGAAAAGGTAAAGAACTTTTTGAAATTTACTGTATTAGTTGTCATGGTGCAGCTGGAAATGGTAAAGGTAAATTAGTTGAAAGAGAAAAATTTCTTGGAGTGCCTAGTTATAAAGATAGGGTTATCACAGAAGGGAGTATTTTTTTTGTTGAAACTTATGGTTTAAATGCAATGGGGTCTCATGCTAATCAATTAAGCGCTCATGAGCGATGGTTAGTTGCTGACTATGTTTTAAAACTAAAAAGCCAATTATAATTGTTGAACAAACTGATCGTAATAGATATGTATACATTTTCAAGTAAATTAAAAACTTTTTCTCTCGTCTTAATGGCTATTGGTCTTTTAGGAATTGGATATGGTTTTTTAAATGCACCTAAAGATATTCAAGAAGTGGAGAAAATTCTTGCTTCTGAAAGCCATGAAGGTCATGGTGAGGTTAAGCATGAATCAGCTGATGAAGCTCATGCTGTTAAAGCTTCTCATGAAGAAGTTAAAGATACAAATGAAGCTACAGAGCATAAAGAGCACTTAACTCATGTTTTGCATCAATTGCAAAATAAGCCTTGGGCAGCATTATATGTAGCTTGTATTTTCTTTATGTTGCTTTCAATGGGAGTATTAGCTTTTTATGCAATTCAGCAAGTTGCATTAGCAGGTTGGTCTCCAGTTTTGTTTAGAGTAATGCAAGGAATCACAGCTTATTTGCCTGTAGGTTCAGTTATATTCTTTGTTATCTTGATTCTTTGTGGTCTTCATTTTAATCATCTATTTGCTTGGTTAGTTGAAGGTGTTACAGATCCTACTAGTCCTAATTTTGATAAAATTATTGCTGGTAAGTCAGGATATTTAAACTTTCCTTTTTGGATTGTTAGAGCCGCAGTATTTTTAATTGGATGGAATCTTTACAGGTTTTATTCAAGAAAGAATTGTTTAGCTCAAGATGAAGCAACAGATGATGCTTTCTACAAAAAGAATTTTAACATAACGGCTGGTTTTTTAGTATTCTTTATCGTTACTGAATCAATTATGTCGTGGGATTGGATCATGTCAATAGATCCTCACTGGTCTAGTACTTTATTTGGATGGTATGTTTTTGCTAGTTTCTTCGTAAGTGGTATCACAATGATTGCGATGGTTACTTTGTATTTGAAATCAAGAGGGTATTTAGAATATGTAAATACAAGTCATATCCATGATTTAGCTAAATTTATGTTTGGGATTAGTGTTTTCTGGACTTACCTTTGGTTCTCTCAATTTATGTTGATTTGGTATGCTAATATTCCTGAAGAGATTACTTATTTCGTAACTAGAATACAATTATATAATTTGCCCTTTTTTGGTGCTGTTGTTATGAATTTTGTATTCCCAATACTAATTTTAGTAAATACAGATTTCAAAAGAATTACTTGGATACTTGTTATGGCAGGGGTAGTAATATTAACTGGACATTATATTGACTTTTTTAATATGATTATGCCAGGAACAGTAGGTGATAAGTGGTTTATTGGAATATCAGAAATTGCTTCTGTACTTTTCTTCTTAGGTTTATTTATTTATGTTGTTTTTACAGCATTGACTAAAGCGCCTTTATTGCCAAAAAGAAATCCTTACATCGAAGAGAGTAAACATTTTCATTATTAATATTTAAAGAAATAAACAGATGACAAGTTTGTTGGTAATTATAGTTTTAGTTTTATTAGCTGTTGCTTTATGGCAATTGACTAAAATATTTGACCTTACGCAAGTAGGTTCTGATTCAGACAGTTCTCAGATAGCTTCTGATAATGATAATAATGTTCAAGGTTATTTGATGTTTGGCTTTTTAGCTTTCATATATATATTTACTATATATGGTTTGTTTCAATGGGGACCTTTAGTTCTTCATACACCAGCATCAGCACATGGAGGTCAGGTTGACAACTTGATGAACATTACTTGGGTTTTAATTTTTATTGTTCAAGCAATTACGCAAGTTTTATTACATTATTTTGCTTTTAAATATAGAGGTAAAAAAGATCAAAAAGCATTGTATTTTGCTGATAATAATAAATTAGAAGCGATTTGGAGTGTAATTCCTGCAATTGTTTTAGCTGGATTAATTCTTTACGGATTATATGCTTGGACAAATATTATGTTCATCGATGATGAAGATGATACTGTTGTAGTAGAATTATATGCACAACAATTTAAATGGACAGCTAGAATTGCAGGAGAAGATAATGTTCTTGGAAAAGCAAATGTTAGATACATTGAAGGAATCAATACTTTAGGTGTTGATCTTGCAGATCCTTATTCTCAAGATGATATTGTGGTTTCTGAATTACATATTCCTAAAGGAAAAAAGATTCATTTTAAAATGAGATCTCAAGATGTATTGCATTCAGCTTATATGCCTTACTTTAGAGCGCAAATGAATTGTGTTCCTGGAATGGTTACAGAATTTGCTTTTGAACCAATTTATACTACAGCTGAATATAGAGAATTACCTTATATGGTAGAAAAGGTTTCTAATATTAATGCTTTAAGAGCTAAGAAAAGTATTGCTTTAGTTGCAAAAGGAGAAACTGCTCTTGATCCTTATTCATTTGATTATTTGCTTCTTTGTAACAAAATTTGTGGTGCATCTCACTATAATATGCAAATGAAAATTATTGTTGATACTCCAGAAGACTATAAAAAATGGTTGTCTGAGCAAGCAATTTTAGTACAACAAGTAAAAGAAGCTAATACACCAGCTCCTGTTGAAGGTGCAATAAGTACAGATTCTTTAAAATCAAAAGATACAGCAGCTATTTCTAAAATAGCTATGAAATAATTAATAAGAATATTTAAAGTATACATATATGTCAGCAGAAGGTCACGATCACGGACACGATCACGAACACGAACATCATCATAAAGACACTTTCATTACTAAATACATTTTTAGTATTGATCATAAAATGATTGCTAAACAATACCTTATTACTGGTATTATTATGGGAATTATTGGAGTTAGTATGTCAATGCTTTTTAGAATGCAATTAGCATGGCCAGAGGAGTCTTTTAAAATATTTAATATATTATTAGGAGACAAATGGGCTCCCAATGGTGTAATGGCTAACGATATTTATCTGTCTTTAGTTACTATTCATGGAACTATAATGGTATTTTTTGTACTTACCGCTGGGTTAAGTGGAACTTTTAGTAATTTATTGATTCCACTTCAAATTGGTGCTAGAGATATGGCTTCTGGTTTTATGAATATGATTTCGTATTGGTTATTCTTTTTGTCTAGCGTAATCATGATTGGGTCTCTTTTTGTAGAATCAGGTCCTGCTAATGCTGGTTGGACAATCTACCCTCCTTTAAGTGCATTGCCTCAGGCTATTTCAGGTTCTGGTTTAGGTATGACTTTATGGTTAGTTTCAATGGCTATATTTATTGCATCTTCTTTAATGGGATCTTTGAATTATGTAGTTACAGTAATTAATTTGAGAACAAAAGGAATGTCTATGACTAGACTACCTTTAACTATATGGGCATTTTTTGTAACCGCTATTATTGGTATCGTTTCATTTCCTGTTCTTTTATCAGCTGCTTTATTATTGATTTTTGATAGAAGTTTTGGTACTTCTTTCTTCTTGTCTGATATATATATTGCGGGTGAAGTATTACATTATCAAGGTGGTTCTCCAGTATTGTTCGAACACTTGTTTTGGTTTTTAGGACATCCTGAGGTTTATATCGTTTTGCTACCTGCATTGGGTATTACTTCTGAAGTTATTGCTACAAATTCACGTAAACCTATTTTTGGTTATAGAGCGATGATTATGTCAATTTTAGCTATTGCATTTTTATCAACTATTGTTTGGGGTCACCATATGTTTATCTCAGGAATGAATCCATTTCTAGGTTCTGTATTTACCTTTACAACTCTATTGATTGCAATACCATCTGCCGTTAAAGCTTTTAACTACATTACCACTCTTTGGAAAGGTAATCTACAATTAAATCCAGCAATGTTATTCTCTATCGGATTAGTTTCTACTTTTATTACTGGTGGATTGACTGGAATTATATTAGGAGATAGTACATTAGATATTAATGTTCACGATACTTATTTTGTTGTAGCACACTTTCACTTAGTAATGGGTATTTCTGCTCTTTATGGTATGTTTGCGGGAATCTATCACTGGTTTCCTAAAATGTTTGGAAGAATGCTTAATAAAAACTTAGGGTATGTTCACTTTTGGGTAACTGCGATTTGTGCTTACGGTGTTTTCTTTCCAATGCACTTTATTGGACTAGCAGGTTTACCAAGACGTTATTATACAAATACTAATTTTCCTTTATTTGATGATTTACAAAACGTAAATGTATTGATTACTACTTTCGCATTAATTGGTGGAGCTTTTCAATTGGTATTTTTGTATAACTTTTTTAGCAGTATTTTCTACGGTAAGAAAGCGGTACAAAACCCTTGGAAATCTAATACTCTTGAATGGACAGCGCCTGTAGAACATATGCATGGGAACTGGCCTGGAGAAATTCCGGAAGTTCATAGATGGCCATATGATTATAGTAACCCAAGTCATGTCGAAGATTTTGTTCCTCAAAATATTCCAATGAAACCAGGTGAAGAAGTTTTACATCACTAGATTTTATTTATATATAAAATGCCTTTCTAAATGGAAAGGCATTTTTTTTTAGTTCTAACTTTGTCTTATCTTTGTTGTATGAATGAGAATCTAGATCCAACTACCAATGGTTATAATTCGGAAGAATTTGATCTTGAAAAAAAATTAAGACCTTTATCATTTGATGATTTTGCTGGACAAGATCAAGTGTTAGAAAACCTTAAGGTTTTTGTTGAAGCAGCTAACCAAAGGAATGAAGCTTTGGATCATACCCTTTTCCATGGACCTCCAGGATTAGGGAAAACTACATTGGCTAATATTTTGGCTAATGAATTGCAGGTGGGTATAAAAATCACATCTGGTCCTGTTTTAGATAAACCGGGCGATTTAGCTGGTTTGTTAACTAATCTTGAGGAAAGAGATGTTTTATTCATTGATGAAATCCATCGGTTGAGTCCCATTGTGGAAGAATATTTATATTCAGCAATGGAGGATTTTAAGATCGATATTATGATTGAATCTGGACCAAATGCGCGTACGGTCCAAATCAATTTAAATCCATTTACATTAATAGGTGCCACTACTCGTTCAGGTCTTTTAACGGCTCCTATGAGGGCTCGTTTCGGAATATCATCACGCTTGCAATATTATACAGCAGAACTATTAACAACTATAGTAGAACGTAGCGCAAGTATTTTGAAAATGCCTATTTCTTTAGAAGCAGCCATTGAAATTGCTGGTAGAAGTAGAGGAACACCTCGTATTGCAAATGCTTTGTTGCGTAGGGTACGTGATTTTGCCCAAATTAAAGGAAACGGAACTATTGACGTTGCTATCGCTCGTTATGCCTTAAAAGCGTTAAATGTTGATGCACACGGATTAGATGAAATGGACAATAAAATTCTAAATACTATTATTGATAAGTTCAAGGGAGGCCCTGTAGGGTTATCTACTTTAGCAACGGCGGTTTCGGAAAGTAGTGAAACAATTGAAGAGGTATATGAACCTTTTTTGATTCAAGAAGGTTTTATTATGAGAACTCCTAGAGGAAGAGAAGTCACCGAAAAAGCATATAAGCATTTAGGGAAAGTTAATTCTAATATTCAAGGAGGTTTGTTTTAATTTTTAAGAAGCTATTTCCTGCTGTCCGCTATATCTTTACTTGCATAAAGAAAGCAAGTAAAGGATGCCGCTGCCATCAGGGCTAAAACATCATTTATAAGATATATTATTAATTCTAAAACAAAATATACCCAATTTATAAAAGCAGAAGCGAAACGGCTCGGTTTCCTTTCATGTGGTATATCCAAAGCTGGTTTTTTAGAACAAGAAGCACCAAGATTAGAAACTTGGCTAAATAACAACCATAACGGACAAATGTCCTATATGGAAAATAATTTTGACAAACGTTTAAACCCTACTTTACTGGTTGATGATTCAAAAAGTGTGGTTTCTTTACTCCTAAATTATTACCCAGAACAATTTCAAGAAACTGATTCTTATAAAATTTCAAAATATGCTTATGGTAAAGATTACCATTTTGTCATCAAAGAAAAATTAAATGAACTTCTTTTTTCTATTCAATCTACAATAGGAGAGGTGTCAGGACGTGCTTTTGTTGACTCAGCTCCAGTGCTGGATAAAGCTTGGGCAGCCAAAAGTGGTTTGGGATGGATTGGTAAAAACAGTAATTTATTGACTCAAAAAGCAGGTTCTTTTTACTTTATTGCCGAATTAATTATTGATTTGGAATTAAACTATGATTACGCTACTACTGATCATTGCGGTACTTGCACTGCTTGTATAGATTCTTGCCCCACAGAAGCAATAGTTGCTCCTTACGTCGTGGATGGCAGCAAATGCATCTCTTATTTTACTATCGAACTTAAAGAAAATATTCCAATAGAGATGAAAGGGAAATTTGATGATTGGGCCTTTGGTTGCGATATATGTCAAGACGTTTGTCCTTGGAATAAGTTCTCTAAACCTCATAGTGAACCATTATTTAATCCAAATCCCGAATTATTAAAGTTTAGTAAAAAAGATTGGAATGAAATTACTGAAGAAACTTTTAAAGCGGTATTTAAAGACTCTCCATTAAAAAGATCAAAATTTCAAGGTATTAAGCGTAATATTGATTTTATTAAGTAGCTATTCTTTAGTGGGTAAGTCTAATTATCGGTTTTTAATGAGGACTCTCTAATTAATACGTTGGTTTCTAGTTCGATAGTTCTAGGTGTAAACTCTATATCATTTTTATGACAGTTCATCTCTTCTAATAGTAGATTAAATGATACAACACCCATTTCATTACTCGGTTGATCTACAGTACTCAATTTTGGAGTCAATACTTGCGACATAAACCAATTACTAAATCCTATTATTTTTACTTGTTCTGGAACTTTAATTTTATGATCGTTAAAATAGGACAATACACCTACTGCTACTAAATCAGTGATTGCAAATATTCCGTCTACATCTGGATGTTCTTCTATTATGTGTTTGGCAAAATAAACACCTTCGTCAAATGTAACATTTTCGCAAGTGTATACTAATTTTGAATCAAAAGGAATGTTGTTTTTCTCTAAAGCTTTTTTATATCCAATATAACGATCAATAGAATTTTGAGGGTTTAATGGGCCACGCAAATGAACAATTTTTTTGCACCCATTATCAATTAAATGCTGAACAGCGTTAAAAGCCGCTTTTTGATCATCAATAATTACTTTAGAACACTTAGAAAGTTTAGATATTTTATCAAACATGACAAATGGAATCTTTCTATTTATAATTTCCTTTATATGTTCGTCATTATTTGATTCATTAGATAGGGAGATTAAAATCCCGTCTACTCGTTTGTTAATTAGTAGTTCAACTTGTTTTTTTTCTAAGGCTAATGACTCGTTTGATTGTAAAATGATAACCAGGTAACCATTTTTTTCAGCTTCATCAATTATTGCATTAATAATATTGGAAAAAAAATGATGCATTACTTCTGGAATAATTAAACCAATAGTTTTGGATTCTTTTGTTCTTAAGTTTACTGCAAAACTATTTGGGGTATAATGCAATTTTTGTGCAAGGTCAATGACCGCTTTTTTAGTTTTTTCACTAACATCAGGGTAGTTCTTTAATGCTTTAGATACGGTCGTTATCGAAATACCTAATTTTGTTGCAATTTCTTTAAGAGTGATGTCTTTCATGAACTAATTTTCTAATAGTTTAAGTTTAAAAAATACATTTTCGAATCAACTATTTTTCTATTTTAAGGTCTGGAACTCGTTTAGACTTATTTTTAAATAAAATGGAGGTGTAATTTTCTTTACCAAGATATTAATTTTTATCTTAAATGTGTGTTATTTTTTTTATTTAACGAATAAATTAGATTAGTTAAAATTCAGGTAGTATTTATTAAAAATAAATTCACAAAGAATAATCTAGATTAAATTTTATGCAGAATCCCTTTCAATTATTTTAGTTTCTAATTCAATGGATTGAAAGACGACAGGTTTGTTTTTCTTTTTTAAGTCAATTTCATCAAATAAAATGGAAGCCGCTCTGTTGCCAATTTCAAATCCTGGTTGGTCAATTGTTGTTAGCTTTGGAGTTATTATTTCGGACATGAATGAATTGCAAAAGCCAAAAACTGCTATTTGTGCGGGTATTTTTAGCTCTATATCATTAAAGTATTTTATTATTCCAACTGCCACGAGATCAGTTATAGCAAAAATGGCTTCAATATCTGGGTGTTCCACTAAAACTTTTTTCGCATTTTCATACCCGTCTTCAAAATCGGTATTATTATCACATAAATATACTAGTGAGGGGTCATACACAATATTGTTATCTTCAAGTGCTTTTTTATAACCTAAAAAACGATCTATAGAATTTTGTGGCATATAGGATCCTCGAAAGTGGGCAATTTTTTTATGCCCTTTTTTGATAAGATAATTTACAGCATCATAAGCTGCTTTTCGATCATTGATTGCCACTTTTGAACAGTTGACTAATTTTGCGATTTTGTCAAAAAGAACTAAAGGAGTTTTATGTTTAATTATGTTTTTAATATGATTAAAATCCCCAGTTTCATTAGAAAGTGACATTATAATTCCGTCAACTCGTTTGTTTAATAAAAGTTCAATTTGTTTTTTTTCAACCTCTAGCTTTTCATTGGAGCGTAATATTATTACTTGGTATTTTCTTTTTTCAGCTTCTTCTAGCACACCCTTGAAAACTTTGGAAAAAAAATTGTAATCCACCGTGGGTATTATAACTCCTATAATTTTTGATTCTTTTGTTCGTAAGTTAACTGCAAAACTATTTGGGGTATAATTTAGTTTAATTGCTAAGTCTACAATCTTTTTTTTTGTTTTTTCACTAACATCAGGATAATTTTTCAGTGCTTTAGAAACAGTTGTAATTGACACCCCTAGTTGAGTAGCGATTTGTTTAAGAGTAGCTTCTTTCATGAATTGATTTCCAGATTGTTTAGAATGAAAAACTGTTTATTTGAAAACAAACTTACAATTTATTTATTGTAATTCAGATTTCAAATAAACAGTTACATTAAAAATTATAGTTGATTACGCTATGTGGTAGTTGAACTAATTATTCTAAATCAATCAAAATGAATTATCATCGCCTCATAGGGTCTTAATGAATTGCTTTTAACTTTATTATAATCTTCATAATTATCTAAAATCACTTCATGTTTGCCTAGCTTGAAATTTAAATTATAGGTAGCTTTTTTATTGGTAAAATTTAATAAAACCAATATTTTTTTATTGTTGAGTTCTCTTGTATAGGCATATACAGCTGAGTTGTTCTCATCCAATAAGGTATATTTACCATAAATAAGTGCGGGAATTTCTTTACGGACTTGAACTAATTTTCTAAAGTAATTCAAAACTGATTTTGGGTCCTTTTCTTGCTCTTCAGCATTTACCGTTTTAAAGTTTTGATTTACCTTCAACCATGGAGTTCCTGATGTAAAACCTGCATTTTTTGTAGTGTTCCATTGAAAAGGGGTACGTCCATTTTCTCTTGAAGTTTGTTTTTGTCCTTCTAAGAATCCTTCTAAATCTCCATTCTTGTTTTTCAACCCGATGTATTTGTTACGGGTATCTACATCTTGATAATCTTCAATAGAATCAAAACGAATATTAACCATTCCTAATTCATCTCCATTGTAATAAAAAGGAGTTCCTCTCATAGTCAGGATAAAAGTTGAAAGCATTTTTGAAGAGATTTCTCTAAATTTAGGGGTGTCATTTCCAAATTTACTCACCATTCTTGGTTGATCATGATTAGCAAGAAAAATGGCTAACCATCCTTTGCCTTTGAATGCATTATCGTATCTCGAAAATATTTTTTTATATTTTACTAAGCCAAAATCAAGCACATGCTTACCAATGTCAACACTTTCAAAATGATACGCAATGTCCAGTTCTTTTCGATCTGGATCTACAAATTGTAATGCATCTGCTGGTGAACTTCCAGCACCTTCGGCTACAGTCATGATGTCGTATTTGCTAAATACTTTTTTATTCATTTCTTGTAAATACTCATGTAAATGGGGTCCTACACCATAGTATTTTATAATGTCTTTTTCATACCCTTTTGGTAATTCTGGCCAAGTTGTATCTTTTGAGGCAAATTGAAAAGCATCCATTCTAAATCCATCAATTCCCTTGTCCAGCCAAAAACGCATGATATCGTATACTTCTTCTCGTAATTTTGGGTTTTCCCAATTCAAGTCAGGTTGTTTTTGTGAGAAGTAATGTAGATAATAGGAATCCGTTTTCGCATCGTATTTCCAAGCTTCACTATTTACATCAAAGAAACTCCATCTGTAGGGAGGCTTTCCTTTTTCGGCTGGCCACCAATGGTAATAATCTCTATATGGGTTGTCACGAGAACTTCTGGATTGTTTGAACCAATCATGTTCATCACTACTGTGATTGACCACTAAATCCATGATAAGTTTGATTTTGCGTTTATGCATTTCTTTCAACAAAACATCAAAATCTTCCATAGTCCCAAAATCCTTCATGATTTCCCGATAATTACTAATGTCGTATCCATTATCGTCATTTGGAGAAGTATAGATTGGATTTAGCCAAACGGCATCAATTCCAAGACTTTTTATATAGTCTAATTTAGATATTATTCCTTTCAAATCTCCAACTCCATCACCATCGCTATCTTTAAAACTTCTAGGATATATTTGGTAAACAACAGCTTCTTTCCACCATTTGGCATCTTTAACTGGGATTATTAGATTTTTATCAATTTGTGCGTTAATAGTCATGCTTATAAATAATAGCGTTAGTGTAAAAACAGATATAGGTTTCATAATTACTTATATTGGATTCATGAATTTAGTTATTTTTGAATTTGAAATTATTGGGTTAGCTCCTTCTTTTTCAGCAACAAGAGCTCCTAAAGCACAAGCAAAGTCAATCGCTTTTTGAGGGTCGTTTTGGGTTAGTAATTCACTAATTAAACCGGCCAAAAATGAATCTCCAGCTCCAACAGTGTCCGCTACCTTTATTTCATATCCACTATTGTAATAAAACGTATCGTCATAATATAAAATGGCTCCATGGCACCCTAATGTTACACATATGCGACTTGTATTTGTTGTTTCAGCTATATAAAGGATATTTTGCTTTAAAGAATGGTAAGGTGAATTTAGAAACTTACTTATTTCGTACAACTCTTCATCATTAAACTTGATAAAATCAGACTGCATCATCAAATTAATAAGTACTTTTTTCTTGTAAAATGGGGCGCGTAGATTGACATCAAATACTTTGTATTTAGCGTATCCTATTAATTCAACTAAGGTCTCAAAAGAGGTAGAATCTCTGCAAACTAGGCTGCCATAAATAAATGCATCTGCTTTTTTTACTGTATTTTCTATTTCTGGATTGCATTCAATTTTATCCCAAGCCACAGGATAATTAATAGTGTAAGATGCCGATCCTTTGTCGTTTAATTCTACTATTACTTCACCCGTTTTATAAAGAGGATCAACCTGAATCAAATTTGTTTTTACTTTGTTTTTCTTTATGAAAGACAGGAGTTCTTTTCCAATTTCATCATTACCAATACGACTTACTATTTGAGTATTTATGCCCAGGGATGCAAGACGTAAAGCCACGTTTAGTGGTGCTCCACCAATTTTCTTGTGCGTTGGAAAAACATCATAAAGCACTTCTCCAAAACATACTACATTAGGTTTTTGTAAATTATTTTCCATTGCTAAGCATTTTATGTTCTAAATCTTCTAGTGACAAACCTTTTGTTTCAGGCATCATAAATAAGACAAATATTAACTGTAATACCATCATAAACGCAAAGAAAGCGAAAATTGGCCAAGGATTTTCTTTGAATAAATCGATTACTACTGGACCAGCCAAAGTGATTAAGGCAGCAAAAATCCAATGGATCCCTGTTCCAAATGACTGTCCATTTGCCCTAACGTTATTTGGAAATATTTCAGAAATAAACACCCAAATTACTGCTCCCTGACCAATGGCGTGAGAAGCAATGAATACGAGAATTGATACCATTAAAACAATTGGTCCTAGATTATTAAGAAAGGCCAAGGCCACCATTCCCAAACTTAAAATGTAACCAATAGATCCTATTAACATTAATTGTTTTCTTCCTAGAACATCAATTAACCGCATCCCTGCAAGGGTGAAAATCAGGTTTGTAAATCCAATTAAAATAGAATTCATTAAAGATTCTTTAGATCCTAATCCCGCCATTTCTAATATTTCTGGGGCATAATATAGGATGAAATTGATTCCAGATAATTGATTGAAGAAAGCCAGCAAAAAAGCTAGGATTACAGGTAGTTTATATTTGTAAGAGAAAATAGTTTCTTTAAAAGCTGAGTCTTCAACAAGGTCCTTTTTTATTTCGTTAAAATTGGCTAAAGCATCTTCTTTGTTATAAATCATTTCCAGTACGTTCATGGCAGTTGTATCATCCCTTTTTTTCAAGATCAACCAGCGGGGACTATCGGGTATTTGTGTGACAATTAAACTATAAACAAGTGCAGGTAAAGCTACTATTCCTATCATCCATCTCCAATCATTAACTCCTCCAAATCCTTCAAATAAATAATTGGAAAAAAAGGCGATTAAGATTCCAAAGACGATATTGAATTGAAACAGGGTACCTAATTTACCTCTGTTTTCAGGAGTAGATATTTCTGATATATAAATGGGTGCCGCAACAGACGAAGCTCCTACGCCAATACCACCTATAAATCTAAAAAACGAGAATATATATGGATTAGGTGCTAATGCCGAACCTATAGCCGATACCAAAAATAATATTCCAATCCAAAATAATGTTTTTTTTCGTCCCCATTTATCACATGGTATTCCTCCTAGTAATGAACCTAATACTGTTCCCCATAATGCCATTGACATTATGAAAATTCCGTGAAACAGGGGAGTAGTATGCCACAATTCTTTGATTGGCAAGTTGGCTCCGGAGATGACGACAGTGTCAAATCCAAATAAAAATCCCGCTACCGCTACGGTGAGAGACCAGTTTCTAACTTTATTCATTTATTGGTTTTTTGGTTGTTTATTTATTGTTTTTTGGTTTGTTTTTTATTCCAAATGTCTTTTATATAGTGGATTGTGAAATCTTTTATATCTTGATTTTCACTCGATATTAGGATCATTTTTGTGTACGGTTTATTTGGAAAAATTTGTTCAGTAAAGCTATAAATCCCTCCGTTTAGAAAGATTTCAATTGATGACCAATCCATGATGATTTGATAATCAATAGTTTTCGAAATAACATTAGGAATTACTGTTTTGTGAATTTGTTTCCCAAAGCTTTCTTCAAAAGCGACAATTCCGGAATGGCGCCTGTCTATAGAAAATGTTTTCTGCTTGGCATTGTACTCTACTCTTAAAGAATCGTGTGCTTCATTTGAGAAAATAAACTTTAAATCTTTATTTTCTCCTGTGAATTTAATTTCAGATTGATTTAAATTTCCATAATTAACAACTGCTTTTTCGTTTGCTTTCAAAGCAATTAGTTTATTCGAATAGTCCTGTTTTAATTGTTTTTGTAGTTGTTCAACAGGTTTGCTTTTTAATACATAATTATTGCTTATTTTTTCAAGTGAAAGTTCTCTCGGTAATGTCATAGCGCTTCTCCAATTTTTAGTTGGCGTATATCTTGCATAATTCCAGTTACTCATCCAACCAATAAAAATACGCTTGCCATCAGGGGTGTTGTTGTAGGTGACACCAGCATAATTGTCTGTACCGTAATCTAGCCATTTGATGTCTTTTTGATCGCTTATGAAATTTTCACCGTCATAGTCACCAATGAAATATTGAGTACCTGAACCACCATTCGGTGCGCCAGGGTTGATGCTTATAAGCAACACCCATTTTTCTTCCTTTGAATCGGCTACTTTTAGTTTGAAAATATCGGGGCATTCCCAAACACCTCCATGTGCTCCTATGTTTTTTCCAAATTCACTTTCAAACTCCCAATTAATTAAGTTTTTGGAGGTGTAAAATTGAGCGTGATCACCTGCTACTAAAACTAAATTCCAAAGATTTGTCTCTGGATTCCAAAAAGCCTTCGGATCTCTAAAATCTTTTTGGTTGGTGTTTTTTATGATTGGATTTCCATTGTACTTCAGCCAAGTATTACCTTGGTCCAAGCTGTAAGCTAATCCTTGTGTTTGAAAATCTTTTCTACCTGATTTCTCACCTTCCATATTATGATAAGTGAAAATCGCAACCATGGGAGGGTTTTCAAGAGTTCCTAATCCTGAATTATTTTTTAAATCGGCAACGGCACTTCCTGAGAATATAAGTCCAAGTTTGTCAGGGAATAGTGCTATTTTTTTATGTTCCCAATGAATTAAGTCAGTACTAGTAGCGTGCCCCCAATGCATCGGTCCCCAAACGATGTCATCTGGATAATACTGATAAAATAGATGATAGATGCCTTTATAATAAACTAATCCATTTGGATCATTCATCCATTTTATTTCTGGAGTAAAATGAAATTGTGGTCGGAAAGGCTCTTTGTACCGTTTTGTTGAGTCAACTACTATTTTTTCATTAGAATTAACAGTTATTGCTGTTTTTTCTAATTTTTTAGCGCAAGAATAGAATGATAATACTACCGAAATTATGCTTAAAAATAATATTTTTTGTAATTTTATATTCATTTAATTATGGGTTGTGTTTTTTTATCATAAAATTAACATTCATTTTGAATAAATCACATTTGAAAAAATCGATAACGTTTTCGAAATTCCGAAAACGTTATCGGTTCGGCTTTTTAAGAAATAAAAGGATGCTTAAGTATTTAATTATGTAAGTTTGAAATATTAAAAAATAGAAATATTATGATTGTATACAGGAAGATTTTTTTATTAGTGCTTTTAGTGGGCTCAGTTGTTTTTGGACAAACAAAATCAGATGAATGGCATTTGTACGCTAATTCAAGAGCTAATTATTATGGTGTGGCTATGGCCAATGGTCAAATTGGAATCGTCACTGATGATACTCCGTTGAAAACAAAAGAAATTATTTTAAATGGCGTTTATGAAGGCAGTCCTGAAAATGGAATAAGTAGAATTGTGAGAGGAATTGAATTTTTAAACCTTCATTTGTCGATTAATAATCAAGAAATTAAATCAGATAATATTGATAATTGGAGTCAGGTGGTTTCAATGAAAGAGGGAATGAGTACTACTTCATTTACTTTTAAAGATTTGGTTGCTGTAGATTATACTATTTTGGCCAATAGGGCAATTCCGTACTCAGCTATGGCTATTGTAGAAATCACCCCTAAAAAAGATATAGAAATTGTAGCTAATAATTATATGGTTGTTCCTGATGAATTGAAAGAAGCCAAAAGTCAATTTCGTGTTTTAAAAGACAATCAATATATGATGCCAGTTTTTGGAACTACGGCAAAAACTTTATTTGGGAAATATATTGTTTCGGCATCTACTACATTTTTGTTTGATGGACAAAATGAGACTTTAAAGCAAACAGGAAATGAAGTTGGTTTTTCGAAAAAACTTTTGAAAGGCAAAAAATATAGATTTGCGATTGCTGGTGGAATTTGTACTTCCAAAGATTTTACGGATCCTTTAAATGAATCCGAAAGACAACCCATATATGCACTTCAAGAAGGAATTGATAAATTATTAGATAAACATAAAAAAGCTTGGGCTGAATTATGGAAAACGGGAGACATACAAATTGAAGGAGATCTAGAATCACAACAAAGAGTGCGTTTTGCATTGTATAACTTATATTCATTTATCCGTCCAGAAACAAGACAAAGTGTTGCGCCAATGGGATTGTCTTCTCAAGGATATAATGGACACATTTTTTGGGATTCTGAGCTTTGGATGTATCCAACACTTTTGGCTTTACAACCTGATATGGCTAAATCATGTTTAGATTACCGTTCAGATCGTTTACAAAAAGCAAAACAAAAAGCAACTGTTTATGGGTATAAAGGAGCAATGTTCCCATGGGAATCTGATGATACAGGTGAGGAAGCAACTCCAACTTGGGCATTGACAGGTATTTTTGAACAACATATTACAGCTGATGTTTCTATAGCATTTTGGAATTACTACACCTATACACAGGATAAATCTTGGTTAAAAAAAGAATGGAATGTTTTGAAAGAGACTGCTGATTTTTGGGTGAGCAGAGTGGTAAAAAATCAAGATGGTAGTTATTCTATATTAAATGTTGTGGGTGCAGATGAATATGCGCAACATATAGATGACAATGCTTTTACTAATGCATCGGCTATTGAATCTTTAAAGAATACAATTAAAGCGGCTACAATTCTAGGAGAACCAATTGATCCTAGATGGATTGAAGTTTCGGATCATTTGGTTATTCATTCAAAAAACGGGATTACTCAAAATTATAAAGGATATGACGGACAAATAATTAAACAAGCCGATGTGAATTTATTAGCGTACCCTTTACATGTAATTACAGATAAAAAACAAATTGAAAAGGATTTGGAGTATTATGCTGCTAAAATAGACCCTAAAGACGGACCAGCCATGGCTTCCGGAGTTTTATCTGTTTTGTATGCCCGTTTGGGAGATAGGGAAAAAGCGTATAGTTACTTTGTAAAATCATATATGCCAAACAGTCGCCCTCCTTTTGGGGTATTTTCTGAATCAGCTAATAGTAATAACCCTTATTTTGCAACAGGGGCAGGAGCGATGCTTCAAGCTGTAATTTATGGTTTTGGTGGAGTAGAACAAACTGATGAAGGCTTGAAGTACAACAAAGGACTTTTGCCAAAACAATGGAAATCTTTAAAAATAATAGGCCTTGGTGTAGATAATAAGACCATAAAAATAGAATAGTTCCTTATTATTTATTTAACATTTTTTTACCACAAATGCATCTATCCAATGAAATGAGGATAGATGCATTTGTTTTTTAAATTTCCCTGTATATTCTCTGCTTTAATAGGTATGTTGTTGGTTTTAGGTTTTTTAGGATAAATAGTACGAAACGCATAGGTAATAAGTTTAAATCTGTTTTGAATAAAAATCAAAAAAAATGGCAAAAGAATAACTAATCTGCAACGTTTTCTAGTTTAGGCCGTTTTTTTTAACAAAAATGCAATCATTTTACCTCTAAAAACTTAAAAAATCATGACAATTAATAATTATTCTTATTTTTTTTATGTTTTATATAATTTTATTATTAAATTTTTGAAGGATTAATTTTAAAATCGAAAACGTTTTCGGCTTAACGAAAACGTTATAGTTTAAAGGTTTCTTAAAATTTTCATAAATTTTGTCTAAGTTTGGTTTTGAATTTAAACAAAACCATTTAAACAATTTATTAACCAACTTATTTATTACGTATGAAAAATAGTCTAATCAAAGGCTTGATGGTGTTTCTAACGGTACTATGTACAAGTTTGACGTATTCGCAAGATGTGTCTGGTACAGTATCTGACGCTAGCGGTCCACTTCCAGGGGCTTCAATATTAGTTAAAGGAACAACAATTGGAGCACAAACAGATCTCGATGGAAAGTTTACTATCAGAAATGTTGGAGCAAATGCAGTTTTAGTTTTTAGTTACATTGGTCTTAAAGCTCAAGAAGTAAATGTAGCAGGAAAAACTTCAGTTAAGGTTATCTTAAAAGAAGACTCAGCTGAATTACAAGAAGTGATTGTTGTAGGTTACGGTACAGTTAAAAAGAAAGATGCAACTGGTGCAGTTGACCAGATTGGTGCAAAAGATTTTGACAATGTAGCTTCTCCTTCACCAGCACAATTATTAAGAGGTAAAGTAGCGGGTGTACAAGTGACACAATCAAGTGGGGAGCCAGGAGGTGGAGTTGCAATTAGAGTTCGTGGTAATACTTCTATTCGTTCAGGTAATGGACCACTTATCGTTATTGATGGTGTGCCGTTAGATGGAGGAAGCGTTTCTGGAGGTGGAGATAATTTATTAGGAGCTTCTTCTGCAAGAAATCCTTTGAACTTCGTAAACCAAAATGATATTGAAAGCATTAGTGTATTAAAAGATGCTTCTTCTACAGCTATCTACGGTTCTCGTGGAGCTAATGGAGTAATTGTTATTACAACTAAAAAAGGAAAATCTAAAGAACCACAATTAGCATACAGTAGCTCTGTGACATTTAGTAAAATGGCAGGGAATTTTGATGTGATGACTCCAGAGCAATTCGTTGCTGCAGGGGGTGATGATAAAGGATCTAGAAGTTACAATTGGAAAGATGCTGTTTTACGTAATGGTTTTTCTATGAATCACGATTTATCTTTTACAAAATCAACTGAGAATTCGAATACAAGAATCTCTTTGGGTGCATCTAATACTGATGGTATTGTAAAAAATACAGGTTTAGATAAATATTCGGCTACTGTTTACAACTCAAATGACTTCTTTGGTGGAGCTTTGAAAGTAGAAGAAAGAATTATGTATGCTTCATTAAAAGATGAAACGACTATCTTGTCTAACGATGCTGGATATATTGGAAACATCATTGGTACTGCTTTGTACTGGAATCCAACTTTGCCAATCTATAATACAGATGGTACTTATAATGTAGTTAGTAATACATATTTGAATCCAGTTCAATTATTGAATTCTTATAAAGATTTTACAAACACTAATAAATTTTTAGGAAGTATCAATACAACTTGGAAAATCAACAGTAAATTGAAATACCAATTCTTATTTGGTATCGAAAGTTCAACTTCTAGTAGAAAAAGTCAATTGTTACCTACAATGGATATTCAGAATGTGGCACAAGCTTCAGTTCCTGGATCTACAGATGTTAAACATGGTCAAGCGTCAATTAATGCTATTAATAAGTTTAATAAAACTTTTGAGCACACATTGAATTATAATAATGATTTTAGTGATAATTTTAATTTAGATGCTTTAGTTGGTTATTCTTACTATGACTATACTTATGATGCAAATTCTGCAATAGGTAAAGGGTATGACATGGCTCAAACTAATTTGATTGACAATATTGAAGGTGGTCTTCAAAATGAGTTTAGAGTTTATTCTGCTAGAAACAGATCGGAATTACAGTCTTATTTCGCAAGAGTTAATGCAACTTTATATAATAAATTAATTCTTACTGGAACTTTACGTTCTGACGGTTCTACAAAATTAGGGGTAAATAATAAATACGATTATTTCCCATCTGTAGGTATCGCTTACAAAGTAGTTGAAAATAAAGACGGGATTGTAAATGATTTTAAAATTAGAGGAAACTTTGGTAAAACAGGTAACCAAGAATTTGCACCTAACTCAGCTATTTCAAGAGGGGCTTATGGTCTAAACGGAAGTTTGAATGTAGATAGTAACGCAAATGCTGATTTGAAATGGGAAACTACTAAGTCGTATGGTGTAGGTGCTGATTTTGAATTATTCAATAACAGATTAACTGGTACAGTTGATTATTTCCAAAAAGACACTAAAGATTTAATCTTCCCTGTTCCTGCTGCAGCAACGCAACCAGGTCCTCCATCTCCACGTTTCAAAAACTTACCAGGAAACTTAATCAATAAAGGTTTTGAGGTTTCTTTAAGCTATAAAGTGATTGACAAAGAAGATTTTAGTTGGGATGTTTCTGGGAATGCTTCATTCTTAAGTAATAAAATGACAAATTTTGCGGGTTTCATTTCTACAGGTGGAATTAACGGTCAAGGTTTATCAGGTGCTTATGCACAAGTTATTACTAATGACAAACCAATCTATTCTTATTACATGTATGAGTGGAGAGGATATGATTCAACTGGAAATTCAATTTACGCTGATGCAGCAGGAAATGATACTGGTTTAGGTACAGCAGCTAAAAAATTATTAGACAAACAACCGTTACCAAAAATCAATGTTGGTTTCAATACAAACTTTACTTACAAGAATTTTGACTTAGGAGCTTCATTCTATGGTGCTTTTGGACATTACATTTACAACAATACTACGAATGCTTATTTCTTTAAAGGAGCTTTCTTAGGTGGTAGAAACGTAACTCAAGAAGCAGCTACATCTGCTCAAGCGCAAGGAGATCCAAATTCACCTTCTACTAAATACTTAGAAAAAGGAGATTTCTTAAGAATGGGTAACTTAACTTTTGGTTATACAGTTAAAGGTGCTATTTTGGATAGATTTAAAATGTCTACTGCAAGATTATATGTAAATGCTTCTAATTTATTTATAATAACAGGGTATTCAGGAACAGATCCTGAGGTAGATACTGATAAATCATTGAATGGTGTTCCTTCAGCTGGAATGGAATATTTATCATATCCAAGAGATAAAAGTGTATCTGTAGGTCTTAACGTAACATTTTAATTAAAAAACGATGAAAAGAATTAATATTATAAAAGGCATCTTATTAACTAGTACGATAGTATTAGGTGTAAGTTGTACTAATCTAGATGAAGAAGTATTAGATGGTGTTGTTATCTCTAATACGGGTGGAGGAACAGTAAACGCTGCTTCACTTTTAACTAGTTCTTATGAGGGTTTAAGAGGCTTTGAGACGCAAGGGCAAATGTTTGCTTTGGACGAAATGTCATCTGATGCATTAGTTGGACCAACACGTGGAGGTGACTGGGATGATAACGCTACTTGGAGACAAATCCACGTGCACACTTGGGCTCCTGATCATAATGAGGTTAAAAATGCTTGGAACGCTTTATTGTCTCAAGTGTACAATTGTAACTTAGTTATTGAAAATGGTTCAGGTTCACAAATTGCTGAAGCTCGTTTCTTAAGAGCTTTTTATTACTACAATGTAATCGATTTGTTTGGACAAGCTCCTTATAGAGAAGCTGGGTCGCCGTTAACTGATGATCCTAAAGTATGGACTAGAACAGAAGCAACGGAATTCGTAATTAGCGAATTAGAAGCTATTGTAGGTTCGTTGCCTGCAAGAACAGCTGGAGATGCAAGTTTAGCAAATGCTGATGCTGCTCACTTTTTATTAGCTAAATTGTACTTGAATAAAGGGGTTTTTGAAGCAGCAGATGCTTCTGGACCATTTACTTTTGCTGCTGCTGATATGACGAAAGTGGTTACAAATGTTGATGCAATAAATAGTTCTTTAGCTACAGATTATTGGGATAACTTTAAACCAACAAACAATACATCACCTGAAATTTTGCTTTCTTCTAAAAATGTTCAAGGTGGTGCAGGTGGAGGAATCCAATACCACTGGAGAATGGGGATGCATTACAACCAAACTCCTGATGGATGGAATGGTTTTGCAATTGTAGCAGAATACTACAATAACTTTAATCCTAATGACAGACGTATTAAAAATTCAGATCCACAAATCATTGCTGATTTTGGTAACAATGTTGGGATGCAAATAGGTCAAATGTATAAACCGGGTGGAACTGTTGCTTTAAAAGACAGAAATGGAAATCCTTTATTTTATACATCTGCAATAACATTGATTACTAGTGGAGCTACACTAGAAACAGCAGGTATTAGAATGGAAAAATACATTCCAGATGCTGCCAATCTTGGTGCACCTAATAATGATTTTGTATTCATGAGATATTCTGATGCTTTAATGATGAAAGCAGAAGCAATAGCTAGAGGTGGTGCTGGTACAAATGATGTAGCTAAATTGGCAACAATCGTTTCTAGATCTGGGCAAATTGGAGTTTTTCCAACTACTCTAGATGGAATATATAAAGAAAGAGGTAAAGAATTGTGGTTAGAAGGATGGAGAAGAAATGATATGATTCGTTTTGGAACATTCCTTGCTGCAAGAGAATTAAAACCTTACGTATCTGATAAAAGATATGCTTTGTTTCCTATTCCAGCAGATGCGTTATTTAACGCAAATTTGAAACAAAACCCTGGTTACTAGGTTTTAGAAAATATTATTATGTTTTGAGTTAGTTATAAAGAGGGCAATCGTATTGCCCTCTTTATTTTTTTAATTTTAACGCTATTCATTGTTTTATTTACTGAATATTATATAAATTAGACCTTTCTTTCCTTTCAAAATGTCTTAACCAAATACTACGTATAATATGTTTAATCGTTCTATTTTCTTTTCAATTTTTATTCTTCTTTTTGTCAATTGTTCCCAAGAAAATTCTGATAATAAAAATGCCCTTTTTTCCAAACTTGAAACTTCACAAACCGGTATTAATTTTATTAATGAGGTGAAAAATGGGGAGGATATGAATATATTCAAATACCGAAATTTCTATAACGGAGGTGGTGTGGCTATTGGTGATATCAATAATGACGGGCTTTCTGATATCTATTTTACTTCAAATCTGGGTGCTAATAAATTATACTTAAATAAAGGAAATTTCAAATTTGAAGATATATCTAAAAAAGCAGGTGTTGAAGGGACTAAATCCTGGTCAACTGGTGTAGTAATGGTCGACCTTAATGGGGATGGATTATTAGATATTTATGTTTGTAATGCAGGAAGTATTAAAGGTGATAATCAAAAAAACGAACTTTTTATTAATAATGGAAATGGTACTTTTACAGATAAAGCTGAACAATATAATTTGGCCGATACCGGAATAACAACCCATGCTGCATTTTTTGACTATGATAAAGATGGAGACCTAGATGTATATATCTTAAATAATAGTTTTATACCTGTAAGTAGTCTTAATTATTCTAATAAAAGAGAATTAAGGGATAAAGACTGGGATGTTGCCGACATTCTAAAAGGTGGTGGAGACAGATTATTACGTAATGATAATGGTAAATTTGTTGATGTAAGTAAGGAATCTGGGATATATGGAAGCCTTATTGGTTTTGGTTTAGGAGTCACAGTAGGTGATGTAAATGGAGATTTGTATCCAGATATTTATATCTCAAATGATTTTTATGAAAGAGATTACTTATACATAAATAATAAAAATGGAACCTTCACTGAGCAAATTCAAGGATGGGCTTCTCACATCAGTCAATCTTCGATGGGTGCTGACATGGCCGATGTTAATAATGATGGTAAGGCGGATATATTTGTAACGGATATGTTGCCTGAAGGAGATGAGCGATTGAAAAACACTACTAGTTTTGAAAATTACGATTTATATCTTCGAAAATTGAATTTGGATTTTTTCAATCAATACATGGAAAATACCCTTCAAATTAATAATGGCAACAATCAATTTTTGGAAATTGCTAATTATGCGGGTGTTTCAAAAACAGATTGGAGTTGGGGCGCTTTGATGTTTGATATGGATAATGACGGATACAAAGATATTTATGTTTGTAATGGTATTTATCATGATTTAACCAATCAAGATTTTGTTGATTTTTTTGCGAATGAATTTATGCAAAAAATGGTTGTTACTGGTAAAAAAGAACAAATTGAAACCATTATAAATAGGATGCCAAGCACACCTATTCCTAATTATGCCTTTAAAAACAATAAAAATTTAACCTTTACAAATGAAGCTCAAAACTGGGGATTAAGTACGCCTAGTTTTTCAAATGGTGCGGCATATGGTGATTTAGACAATGATGGAGATTTAGATTTGATTGTCAATAATGTTAATATGGAGGCTTTTGTTTATAAAAATAATTCAGAGAAAAACAAAAAAAATCATTTTGTAAAAGTGAAGTTGAAAGGCGATAATCTGAATAAATTTGGTGTAGGGAGTGTTGTAGAATTGTTTTCTGGAAATGAAATTATACGACAAGAATTAATTCCTTCAAGAGGGTTTCAATCGTCTATAGATTATGTAATGACTTTTGGTATTGGAACTAAAAAAATTGACTCATTACAAGTAATTTGGCCAAATGGTAAATTTCAAACCATTAATAAAGTGGTCAATAATACGACACTTAATTTGAATGTTGCAGATGCTAAATTAAATTATATTCCTAAAGTTGATAAAACTAAACCTTTATTTACAGAAAAGAAATCAAATTTCATTACACATAAAGAAAATGATTATATCGATTTTGATTACGAAGGTTTAATCTCAAAAGAACTTTCTCAAGAAGGACCTTCACTAGCGGTTGGAGATATTAATGGTGATGGGAATGAGGATCTTTATATTGGTGGCGCTAAAGGAGCCCCAGGGAAAATATATTTGAATAAAGGAAATGATAATTTTGCTATCACAAGCCAAGTTGATTTAGATTCGGATGCTAATTATGAAGATACGGCTGCCAGCTTTTTTGATGCAGATGGCGATGGCGATTTGGATTTATTAGTTGGTTCTGGAGGAAATGAAAAAGCAGATCAGGCGAATTATAAAAACCGTTTGTATTTGAATAATGGAAAAGGGATGTTTACCAAAAGTAAAACGGTTGTTCCTACAACTAACAGTAACGTTTCTGTTATAGCAGCTTATGATTTTGACAATGATGGGGATGTTGATGTTTTTATTGGTAGCCGATCTGTTCCTGGGGTTTATGGAATTAATCCCAAACATTTACTATTAGAAAATGATGGAAAAGGAAATTTCACAAACAGTACTGATAAAGTGGCATTCAAATTGAATGAAGTTGGAATGGTTACAGATGCAGTTTGGGAAGATATTGATAATGACTCCAAAAAAGATTTAATCCTTGTTGGGGATTGGATGGCTCCAAGAATATTTAGAAACACAGGGAGAAGATTGGCTGAATTCAAGTCTAATCTTTCAGAATATTCCGGTTTTTGGAATGCAGTAACCTGTGTTGATTTGAATAATGATGGAAAAAAGGATTTGATTTTAGGAAATAAAGGAACAAACACAAATTACAAGGCTACAAAGGCAAATCCGATGCGTTTATTTGTAAATGATTTTGACAATAATGGAACAATTGAGCAAATTGCAACGCGTTCTATTGACGGAAAGGATTTACCGCTGAACTTAAAACAAGATGTTGCAAAACAAATTCCGATGATTAAAAAGAAGAATTTAAGTTATGCTGATTATGCTAAAAAGACTTTTCAAGAATTATTCGCTAAAGAGGTTGTTGACAATACAATACAAAAAGAGGCTACGATTCAGGAAAGTGTAATTGCTATTAATAAAGGGAATGGACAATTTGAAATAAAATTGCTTCCTAAAGAAGTTCAGTTCTCTTGTGTAAATACAATTTGTACTATGGATGTGAATAAAGATGGTATTTTAGATATTCTTTTGGGTGGAAATCAATATGAATTTAAACCTCAGTTTTCTAGATTGGATTCAAACTATGGAAGCCTACTTCTAGGAAATAAAAACGGAACCTATTCTTGGGTTCCCTATAATAAATCAGGATTCTTCATGAGAGGGGAAGTAAAACATTTAAAATCAATAAAAAATGCAAATAACTCTGTTTCGGTTATTGCAGTTATTAACGACAACTCACCAAAAATATTTAAAAGCAATGAATAATTTTTTTCGAATAGTACTATTTTCCTTTTTGGTGGTAAGTTGTACTAAAAAACAAAACCATTTATTTGAGAAACTAGCTTCAGACAAAAGTAATATTACGTTCAACAACCAGTTAGACCCATCCAAAAATATTTCAATTCTGGACTACCTTTATTATTATAATGGAGGTGGAGTAGCGCTTGGAGATATAAATAATGATGGACTAGTAGATATTTATTTCACTTCAAATCAAGGTAAGAATAAGTTGTATTTAAACAAAGGGGGAAATAAATTTGAAGATATTACCGTAAAAGCGGGAGTTGAGGGTCAAAGTGATTGGAGTTCAGGCACCGTGATGGCTGATGTAAATGGAGATGGTTATCTAGATATTTATGTTTGTGCAGTAGTTGGAATCAATGGATTCGAAGGGCATAATGAATTATTTATCAATAATAAGAACAATACATTTACAGAAAGTGCTGCAGAATATGGATTGGATCTTGATAATTATAGTTCATCAGTAGCTTTTTTTGATTATGATTTAGATGGGGATTTAGATATGTATTTATTAAATCACGCAGTCCATTCGGAAGAGTCTTTTGGAAATTCAGATATTAGAAATAAAAGAAGTTACGAATGTGGAGACAAGTTATTTCGAAATGATAATGGAAAATTTGTTGATGTAAGTGAAAAAGCAGGAATTTTTGGTGGAGCTAATGGGTATGGGCTTGGATTGGCTATTTCAGATTTTAATTTAGATGGTTATCCAGATATTTATGTAGGGAATGATTTTCATGAAGATGACTATTATTACTTGAATAATGGAGATGGAACTTTTACGGAAAGTTTAAAAAGTCATTTTGGACATACTAGTAGATTTTCTATGGGAGTGGACGTAGCCGACATTAATCATGATGGTTTTCCAGATATCTTAACTTTAGATATGCTTCCTGAGGATGAAAAAGTATTAAAATCTTCATTAGGAGATGATAATGTTCAGATGTTGAAAATGCGAACTGAAAAATTGGGGTATCATTATCAATATACTCGAAATATGCTGCAATTGAATAATGCTGGAAATAACTTTACAGAAACGGCATTACTAAATGGTGTTGCAGCTTCAGACTGGAGTTGGAGTGCTCTTTTTGCGGATTATGATCAAGATGGTGAACAAGATATATTTATATGTAACGGAATTCCTAAGCGTCCAAATGATTTGGATTATGTGAAATATTACTCAAATGATCAAATAAAAAATAAAATTACATCTACAAAATTACTAGATAAAGAAGCGTTGAAAAAAATGCCGAAAGGAAATGTGACCAATTTTGTTTTTCAAGGATCTAAAGATTTGCAGTTCAAAAATAAATCAAAGCAATGGATTGAAAATGATTCTATAATTTCAAATGGTAGTGGATATGCTGATATTGATAATGATGGAGATCTTGATGTGATCACAAATAATTTAAATAGCATTGCATCAGTTTATATTAATCGAACGGATACTGCCTCAAATTATTTAAAATTGAAATTGGAGTTTGAAGGGAAAAACACCTTTGGAATAGGAGCAAAAGTAATTTCATATGTAAAAGGCAAAAAACAATTTAAAGAATTGCAAACTACAAGAGGTTTTCAATCTTCGTCTGAACCAATGATCCATTTTGGATATGGGAAAACAACCATCGTAGATTCTTTAGTTGTGATTTGGCCAGACAAAACATATCAAACATTAAAAAATGTAAAAGTAAATCAAACGCTTATTGTAAAGGCAGCTAAAAACAGAAAAGTATTTGATTACCAAAAGTTGCATCCTATGGTTTCGCCAGTTTTTAGAAAGAACGAAACTAATTTGGGGATTAATTTTGTTCACCAAGAAAATGATTATATTGATTTCTTAGCACAAAAGATGATACCATACCAACGTTCTGATCGTGGTCCAGCAACAGCTATTGGCGATTTGAATGGAGATGGTAAAGAAGATATATTCTTTGGAGGTTCTAAAGATAAAAAAGCGAGTATTTACATTCAAAACTCAAATGGGTTTTCAAAAAAATCATTTGCTGAAATTGAAAAAGATTCTATTTATGAAGATGCATCTGCGGTTATAGGTGATTTTAATAATGACAAACTAAATGATTTATTTGTTGTCTCTGGAGGTGGTGAAAACGCCTCTAATTTGCAAGATCGTTTGTATCTTTCTATGAATAAGCAACTGGCCAAAACTACATTGACGGAATTAGCTCAAAATGCTTCAGTTGTCAGAATGTTTGATTATGATAATGATGGGGACCTGGATCTTTTTATAGGGAATAGTTCAATAAACAATCGTTTTGGAAGTATGCCAGATTGTTTTTTACTAAATAATAATAAAGGGGTATTTACTAAAGTAGAAAATAATACTTTTTCTAAAGTTGGGATGGTTACAGACGCTGTCTTTACTGATTTCAATAAAGACGGTAAAGTGGACATTATAGTTATAGGAGAGTGGATGAAACCAACATTTTTTGCGAATAAAAATGGAAAATTTACGGATGTAACTGCAACCGTTTTTCCAGAAAAAAGTAATGGTTTATGGCAAGCTATTATTCCGTTTGATATTGATAATGACGGAGATTTAGACTATATGGTTGGGAATTGGGGATTAAATTCCAAGTTTAAAGCTTCTGATGAATTTCCAATGAAAATGTATTATGATGATTTTGATGCTAATGGCTCTTTTGAAACAATTGTAGCCATTGAAAAAAATGGAAGATACTACACTACATTAGGTCTTGATGAGCTTGCCGAACAATTCAGTGGGATGATAAAAAAGAAATTCAAATCGTATAAATCATTTGCAGGAAAAACGGTAGAAGAGGTTTTTAGTCCGCAAATGCTTTCTAAAGCTAAATTGTTTGAGGTTGATAATTTGAAATCAGGTTATTTGAAAAATCAAAATGGTAAATTCATCTTTGTACCTTTTTCAAATGATTTACAAGTGGCACCAATTAATTGCTTTGTAAAATCAAATTTTGATTCTGCTAAAAAAGAATCTGTATTTGCAGCTGGAAATTATTTTGGGGTAGCTCCTTATCATAGTAGATTTGATGGATTTTCTGGTGCTTTAATTAAGAACCAAAAGGAAATAATATTAGGGAGTAAAATAGGTATTGATTTGTCACAGAAGGCAGTTAGACATTTAGATATTATAAAATTTAATGGTAAAAAGTACCTATTAGTAACTGTTAATAATAATAAAGCTGAGGTATTCGAAATACCAATGGCTCAATAATTCATTCTAAAATAAATATTAAAAAACAGATTAAAATGAAAACTAAATTTTTTATAATCGCTTCGTTAAGTCTCCTTTTTGTTTCTTGTAAAAAAGAAAAATCGATTATAGTAACTCCAGATGAATATAGTGCTGCTGTTGAAAATGTGACCCAAATTATGGTTCATGATATTTTTTCGCCACCAGTTGCTAGTAGGATTTTTGTATATCCAAATATTGCAGCATACGAGATAATTGCTCAAAACAGTAAGACCTACGGAAGTCTTCAAAATCAATTGAAAGGCCTAGATTCTATTCCAAAATTGGATCCTAAAAGCGGAGTGAATATAGAAGTTGCAGCTTTAGTTGCCCATATGGATGTTAGTAAACAATTGGTTTTTTCTGAAGAATTAGTGGAAAAATTCAGAGATAGTTTGTACCAAAAATGGAGTAAAGAAAATGAAAAGGAATTTGAAGTTTCTAAAGAATACGGGCTAAAAGTGGCTGCTCGTATAAAAAAATGGATGGATAAGGATAATTACAAGGAAACGCGTACAATGTCTAAGTTTTCTGTACTTCCTAATGTTGCTGGTAGATGGCAGCCTACACCTCCAGCATATATGGACGCAATTGAGCCTCATTGGGCTGAGATTAGAACTCTGGTTTTAGATTCAGCTTCACAATTTAAACCCATTCCAGCTCTTCCTTTTTCATTAGATAAAAACTCTCCTTTTTTCAAAGAAGTACAAGAAGTTTATGATATCAGTTTGAAGATGAAAAAAATGGGAGATACGTGCAACGAGGTAAAAATGGCTCAATTTTGGGACTGTAACCCGTATGTATCAGTGAGTCAAGGGCACATGATGTTTGCTAAAAAGAAAATTACTCCAGGTGCACACTGGATGGGGATTACAAAAATTGCATGTAAAACATCGAAAGCTAATTTTGAGAAAACGGTATTCGCTTATACAGAAACCTCAATCGGGATGTTTGAAGCTTTTATAAGTTGTTGGGATGAAAAATTCAGAAGTAATGTAATACGTCCAGAAACTGTAATTAATCAAAAAATTGATGAAAACTGGAAACCCGCTTTACAAACTCCTCCATTTCCTGAATATACAAGTGGGCATTCAGTTGTTTCTACAGTGTCTTCAAATATCTTGACTTCTATTTTCGGTGATAATTTCTCTTTTGTAGATGATTCAGAATTACAATTTGGTTTGCCAAATAGGACATTTAAATCGTTTAATGAAGCATCAAAAGAAGCGGCTATGAGTCGTTTTTATGGAGGGATTCATTATAGAGCAGCAATTGAAAACGGGATAGTTCAAGGAAAGGAAATAGCCGATTTTATAGTTGATAAATTAAAAATGAAGAAGTAAAATGAAAACAAAGAAAATAATAATATTAGTTTTTAGTTTTGTTTTCTCTCTTTTCTTAATCTGGTATCTATTTATTAAAGAAAGTGACTATTGTATTTCATTTAAAATTAAAACTGCGACTGGTACTGTTTTTCAAGGAGTTCAAGAGTGGTCAAAGACACGTATGACTACTGATAAAGAAAATTTTGTTCTTGTTGAAAAGAAAAACTTTGGTTTTCTTAAGCAAGAAATGACAAAAGATAGTACTAAAATGGAATATACTTGGGATTTTAATTCCATAAATGATTCTATTACTATGGTGAATGTAGGTATAAAGGAGCAAAAGAATAGCATATACAATAGATTGACAGCGCCCTTTTATAATACTAGCTTTAAAAAAGAACAAATTAAAAAGATTACTGATTTTAGAAATGGTTTAAATAAGCATTTAGAAAATTTTAAAGTTAAAATTGATGGGTTAGGACAATCTGAAGAAACTTTTGTGGCCTATATCAGTTTAAAAAGTGTACTGCAGGAAAAGGCACAAACCATGATAATGAATGATGCTGCTATTACTGGTTTTTTGGAACAAAGTAAAATTAAAATTATAGGAAGGCCCTATTTAGAAATTGAAAATTGGGATCTTGACAAAGAGCAACTTGATTTTAATTATTGCTTCCCTATTGATAAGGATGTAAAAATGATCAATAATGGGATTGTAAAATTTAAAACGATAAAAGCAGTAAAAGGTCTAGAAGCCACTTATTATGGCAATTTCAGAACGTCAGATAGAGCTTGGTTTGCTTTGTTGGATTATGCTAAAGCCCATAATTATAAATTAGTTAATAAACCTCTTGAACACTTCCTTGCTAACCCTTTCAACGGAGGGGATGAACTATCTTGGGAAACTAAAATTGTTATCCCATTTGAGTAAAACTACAAAGTTATAATTTAAGTTTATTTTAAGAATTCGAAAACGTTTTCGGTACTTCCGAAAACGTTTTTATTTTTATAATGCAATAAATTGTCGATTTAAAAATTAATTTTAAATAAAATATCTAAAAAATTTACGAAATAATTAATTTATAAAGAAGTGCAATGAAATTAAAGCTTAGTTTTTGGCAGATAATTAATATGAATGTTGGGTTTTTCGGAATTCAATATAGTTTTGGATTACAACAAAGCGCCGTTAATCCCATTTATGATTTTTTGGGCGCAAGTCCTGATCAATTACCATTGCTTAATCTTGCTGGTCCACTAACAGGGTTGTTGATTCAGCCAATTATAGGTGCAATGAGTGACAAAACATGGTCTCCAAAATTAGGAGGAAGAAGAAAGCCATACTTTTTTATTGGAGCTTTGATATGTAGTATCGCTTTATTTATGTTTCCTTTTAGTAGTTCGTTATGGATGGCCGCAGGGTTACTTTGGATATTAGATGTAGGTAATAATACAGCTATGGAACCTTATAGAGCTTTCATTGCTGATACACTAGATACTGATCAACAGCCTACAGGATTTCAAGCTCAAAGTTTTTTTACAGGTTTTGGGCAAACTTTGGCAAACGTTTCACTATTTATTTTCCCATTAATTTTTATTGGAACAACAGGGAAACTACCCACTTGGGTATTTGCTTCCTTTTTTCTTGGTGCAGTTTGTTCGATTGGATCCGTTTGGTGGAGTTCACATACTACTAAAGAAATTCCGCCTACTGAAGAAGAATTAAAAAAAATTAAAGAGGAACCCTTACATGTTTTTACTCCATTTGTGGATATATTTTCAGCAATAAAAGACATGCCAAAAGTAATGTGGCAATTGGCTTTGGTGTATTTGTTTCAATGGTATGCCTTATTTTGTTATTGGCAAAATTCATCAAAAAGTATTGCTCTTTCTGTTTGGCATACTACTCCTCAAAAAGACATGAAATTATATGGAGAGGCTGTTAGTTGGACTGGCTTAGTAAATGGATGGTATAATGTCGTTACTTTTTTATGCGCTTTTGGATTGGTCTATTTTGCAAAGAAATATTCGCCAAAAATGGTGCATTTTTCATGTTTAGTATTAGCAGCAATAGGATTTTTAATATTTCCGCATATTGAAAATAAATATTTATTATTCCCGGCTATAACTGGTTTTGGAATCGGTTGGGCAAGTATGATGGGAATCCCTTATTTAATGGTGGTGAACAATATTCCTAAAGAACGTTATGGGGTTTATATGGGAATCATTAACATGATGATTGTTATTCCTATGTTTATCCAAACGATTACTTTCGGGTATATTTTAAAACATTTTTTAAACAATGATCCTAGATTAGCGATCACATTTGCAGGAGTACTATTGGTTATTAGTGCGATATGTACCTTATTTATTAAAACAAAAAAAGTGGAATTAAGTGAATGATTTAAATTACAAAAAGGCAATGGAATTGTTGCATAAAGCTTCGTCATCTGAGGGGTTTTTAGCGAGTGCTCAGGATATTTCTAATTACAAAAGAGTTTGGGCTCGTGATGGAGTAATTTGTGGATTGGCCGCTTTAGCATCTGGGGATAATGATTTGATAGAAACCTTTCGTAAAACATTAGACACATTGGCTGAAAATCAACATTATAACGGAACAATCCCTTCAAATGTAATGACAAATGGAGCCGATGTAGAAGTTAGTTATGGTGGATTAGCAGGAAGAGTGGATGCAGTTACTTGGTTTGTTATTGGAATTTGTCAATATGCTTTTTATAAAAAGGATCCTTCTTTCGTAATAAAATACGAACAAAACATTCAAAAATGCTTGCAACTTCTTGAGGCTTGGGAGTTTAATAATAAAGGGCTGTTGTATGTCCCGCTTTCTGGAAATTGGGCTGATGAATATATAACGGATGGCTATGTTTTATATGATCAATTGCTCCGAATTTGGGCATTAAGAAGTTACAATCATTTTGCAAAGAAGGAGTCAATTACAGAAAAAATAGAAGAAATAACGGAACAGATTGAAATTAATTTTACTCCAAATTCAGTTGGAGAGAAATACCATGAAAGAGCATACAACGAAATAAATATTAACAAATTTATGCCTTGCTCTTTTTCACCAGCGGGTTACAAAACCCAGTTTGATGCTTTTGCTAACTCATTGGCGCTATACTTAAATATTGGATCAGAAAATTTTCAGCATTCTATTTTAGAGTATTCAATTGAACTGAAAAAGGAAAGACCTCTACAATTGTTGCCCGCCTTTTGGCCTCCAATAGAGGAAAGTGATATTGATTGGAATCTTTTGAAGAACAATTGCAAATATGAATTTAGAAATTATCCAAATGAATTTCATAATGGAGGTAGTTGGTCTATGGTCAATGGGTTTTATGGATTAGCATTACAATCTAAAAACAAAAGTAGCGAAGCATTAGAAATATTAGAGGCTATAAATGCAGTGAACAAAGTGGAGGATTATAGTTTTTATGAAAATTTCAATAGTGAAACTCAAAAGCCAAACGGAGTTCCATTTTGTGCATGGAGTGGCGCCGCAACAGTAATGTTGCATCAAAGTATAAATACAAATTTTAAATTTTTAGTTTAAATTGGAAAAGAAAATTGACATAATCTGTGCAGGGGAAGTACTGATAGATTTTATAGGACACGAAGTAAATACTTCAATAAACAGAACAAAAGATTACCACCGATTTTTAGGTGGCTCTCCAACTAATGTAGCGGTGAATGCGGCAAGGTTGGGTTTGAACTCTGTTTTAGTGGCAACTTGTGGTCAAGACGGATTGGGAGAATATATTGTTCGTAAACTGAAAGCAAATAAGGTGATTACTTCCCAAATAAGAAAATCAGATACAGAGCCAACTTCTGTTATTTTTGTTTCAAAATCGACTGGAACTCCTGATTTTATTCCATATAGAGAGGCAGATTACCAAATTCATCAGAGTCAAATTCCAGACGATTTATTGGCAAGTGCCAAAATTTTTCATACAACCTGTTTTGCATTAAGCAAAAACCCAGCTAGAACGACTATTTTAGAAAGTGCAAAAAAAGCCCAATCGTTAGGTTTGCAAACAAGTATTGATATTAATTTTTCGGAGAGAATTTGGCCAGATAGAGAGGAAGCTAAGCTGGTTTTGAAAGAATATTTGGGAACAAACCCATTTGTAAAATTAAGTGAAGATGATTGTTATCGTCTTTTTGCTGAAACAAAAACCGAAGATTTTATTTTTGACTATTTTCATGATTTGGGTGCGGCAACAATATGCTTGACTAAAGGGAAAGATGGGGTGGTCTTATCTGATAAAAATTTTGGTATGTTTTATCAAAAAGCACAAAAAATTGATGAGATAAAAGACACAACTGGTGCTGGAGATGCTTTTTGGACTGGTTTTTTGTATGCGCAATTATTGAATAAAAATTTTGAAGAAACCATTACGATTGCTCAAAAGTTAGCCGTTTTAAAATTGCAAAACGTAGGGAGATTACCAGAGGGGATTAATATTGCTACCTATTTGAATACGGACAGCTAGTTTTTATAAAATAATAAAACCAATTAAAAATGAAAAAAAGTACTATTAAATTAGCGATGTATTTGAATTATTTTGTCTTTGCTATTCTATTGAATAGTGTAGGAATAGTGATTTTAAAAGCCCAAAAAAATTATGGAGTAGATGAGTTACAAGCTAGTATTCTAGAGGCTTTTAAAGATTTACCTATCGCAATTGTCTCTTTTTTGATCGCTTCTTTTTTGCCTAGATTAGGTTATAAAAAAGCCATGCTTATTGGTTTAGCTTTGGTATCTGTAGCTTGTATTACGATGTATTTTGGAAATTCATTTGAAACAGCTAAAATACTTTTTGCGACTGTTGGAGTTTCATTTGCTTTGATAAAGGTGTCCGTTTATTCTCTTATTGGAACCGTTACTGAAAATCAAAAAGAACATAATAGTTTAATGAGTAGTATTGAAGGGGTTTTTATGATTGGAATTGCGCTGGCATATTTTTTATTCCCCGCTTTCAACTCAGAATCTGATCCTGATGCATGGTTGAATGTGTATTGGTTATTAGCGGGAATTTCATTGTTATCATTTGGATTCTTGTTCTTTGCCAAATTTGAAGACCAAACCGATATTCCTGGAGTTGATTTAGCGGATGATTTTAAACAAATGTTCAAGCTGTTTGCTAAACTACTGACTATTGTTTTTGTAATTAGTGCCTTTCTATTTGTAATGATTGAACAAGGAATTATGTCATGGTTGCCTACTTTTAATAGTAAAGTATTACACCTTCCAGAGAATATAAGCATAATGATGGCGAGTATTTTGGCTATTACTTTGGCGGTAGGACGATTACTTGCGGGTGTAATTACTAAAAGTATAAATTGGATTTGGGTACTTAGTTTTTGTATTGTGATGGCCATGTTAATCGTTATTTTTGTATTGCCAAGGACGGTTGGGCTGGATGTTAAAGAAATCAATTCGCTAGGAGATATTCCTTTAATAGGATTTGCATTTCCTCTTGTGGGATTGTTTATCGCTCCAATATATCCCCTTTTAAATTCAGTTGTTTTAAGTGCTTTGCCCAAGAAACTGCACAGTTCCATGACGGGTTTAATTGTTGTTTTTTCAGCATTAGGAGGTACATTAGGTTCAAGAGTAATTGGGTATTTGTTTAAAAATGAAGGGCCTGAAAATGCGTTCTATTATACTTTGATTCCAATGTCTTTATTATTAGTCTCTTTCTTTATATTAAAAAAACTAACTGCTAAATCATGAAAATTTCACTAAACATAGATAAAACATTTCGCGAACTTTTGCTTCAAGAGGATACTGATAATGATAAAAAGATTACAAAGGATGACAATGGTCCTAAAAGATTCGTTTTAGTTGATGAAAAAACTAAAAAAGAAAGAGTAATTGAAGGAACCTATCATTTGGCAAATTTACTTCAAGAACTGGCAGTCCTCAAAGATAAAAAAACGGAATTGGGTGAAGTCGATTTAACACGGATTCAAGAGGAGCCTGTAGATCGTATTTCGAGAAAAATCAGAGAGGATTATTGGGATGAACTTACTAGAACTATTGATAAGAAAGGCCTGATGCAAATTCTACAAGATGAAAAAACGACAAATGAAATACCAACTCTATATGTTTCCGCTAAAGATAAACAAGGGGTGAAGTATTTTCAGGATTTAGAAAAAGAACTGCAAAATTTCAAAGTAGGAGTTTTACCGGAAGATTATACAGAAGAGTATGTTGATACGTTGAATACAAAACCCGGGATTCTTGCGTTGGCTTTAGAGCAAAAATTATACAGTTTACAAGGAGTTCCATTTGTTGTCCCAGGTGGGAGATTTAATGAAATGTATGGTTGGGATAGCTATTTTATTGGTGTTGGATTGCTAATTGATAATCAGCTGGAGAAAGCGATGGCTATAGCAGATAACTTTAAATATCAAATTGTTCACTACGGAAAAATACTAAATGCCAATAGGAGTTACTATTTAACTAGAACACAGCCACCATTATACTCCTCTTTATTAGTTGAGATTGTAAAGAATAAAGTTCCAAATTTAGAATGGTTGAAAGGCCATCTAGAAACGGTTATTCTAGAATACAATACAGTTTGGATGGTGCAAGGCGGTCGATTGACTCCTACAGGATTAAATAGATATAAGTCAGGTGGTGTAGGAATGCCTTTTGAAGTGGAGCCAGGACATTTTGATGATGTTTTAGAATCGTATGCAATAAAATATAATTTGCCAATTAGAGAATTTGAAAAGCAATATTTAAATAGAACTATTGTTGATGCTGAACTTGATGAGTATTTTGTTCATGATAGAAGTTTACGCGAAAGCGGACATGACACTACTAATAGATTGATTAATACTTGTGCTAACTTAAATTCAGTTGATGTAAATAGTTTTCTTTACAAATATGAAAAAGATATAGCCTTTTTGATTAAGAATTTCTATGATGATAAAATACAAATAGCTGATACTCATTACACATCTAAAGATTGGGAATCCAAAGCAAATTCAAGAAAAGAAAAAATGGATGAATTATGCTGGAATGAAGAATCAACTATGTATTTTGATTATGATTTTGTAAATAATAGACAATTCCCTTTTGAAGCTGCAACTACTTTTTTCCCTTTATGGGCCGGATTATGCAATGCTCATCAGGCAAAACAATTAGTCGAAGTAGCCTTGCCACAATTTATAAAAAGTGGAGGAATTACAGGAAGTACAAAAGCAAGTACGGCAAATTTTCCTGAGGATGCGCCACAAAGGCAGTGGGATTATCCTTTTGGGTGGGCTCCACACCAAATGCTGTTGTGGGAGGGCTTACTTAATTATGGTTTTATTGATAAAGCCCAAGAAATGGTGTACAGATGGCTTTGGTTGATTACTAAAAATGCAGTGGAATACAATGGAACGATTCCAGAGAAATTTGATTTGGAAACCAGTTCCCATAAAGTTTTTGCAGAGTATGGTAATGTTGGGACGGAATTCGATTATATTTCTAAAGAAGGTTTTGGATGGGTTAATGCGTCCTATCAATATGGATTGCAAATACTAAACGATCATTTGAAACAAGAACTAAATAGACTTACTTCTCCGGAAGATTTATTTAAAGGCTAATTTTTTTTTGTAAAGCTGTATTTTGTATGTTATTTTTTTTAACTTTATAGTCAACTAAATTTTTTCAACATGACTGTAAATCAAATATTAAGCACAAAAGGAAAGGATGTTCATTCTATAGTTTCTACAATCACCGTATATGATGCATTGAAAGTGATGGGAGAAAAAAATGTTGGAGCAGTATTAGTCATTGAAGATAATATTTTAAAAGGAATACTTTCTGAAAGAGATTATGCTAGGAAAATTGTCCTAAAAAATAAAGCTTCAAAAGATACGTTTGTACATGAAATCATGGAAAAGGATGTCATTACGGTAAAACCAACGGATGATCTTGATTTCTGTATGGGAATTATGAGTAAAAGAAGGGTTAGACATTTACCAGTTGTAGAAAATGATGCCGTTACTGGTGTTATTTCAATTGGTGACGTAGTGAAAGCAATAATAGAAATTCAAAAAGAAACAATTCAGCATTTGGATTCTTATATTAGTGGATCAAAAGGTTAAAATAGAATTTAAAAATAAGTATAAATAGCTGCAATTTAGTGCGGCTATTTTTTTTTCTACAAATAGGGTTTGGTTTTTTTTTAAAAGAATAGAAGAAAAGTCTGCTTTTTAAACCAAGTCTTATATCTTTGTAAGCTAGAATAAAACATTAAAAAATGAACAAAAACAGCAAAAGAAGAGAAGCGTTATTATATCATGCAAAACCTACTCCAGGAAAAATTCAAGTAGTTCCAACTAAGAAATATGCAACCCAAAGAGATTTATCTTTGGCTTATTCACCTGGTGTAGCTGAACCTTGTTTAGAAATTGCTAAAGATGTAAATAACGTATATAAATATACAGCTAAAGGAAATTTAGTTGCGGTAATTACTAACGGAACTGCAGTTTTGGGTCTAGGAGATATTGGACCTGAAGCTTCAAAACCAGTTATGGAAGGAAAAGGATTATTGTTTAAGATTTTTGCAGATATTGATGTTTTTGACATTGAGATTGGTACTAAAGATATTGAGGAATTTATTCAAACCGTAAAAAATATTGCTCCTACATTTGGAGGGATAAATTTAGAAGATATAAAGGCACCTGAGTCTTTTGAAATTGAACGTAGGTTAGTTGAAGAATTGAATATTCCAGTGATGCATGATGATCAACATGGAACAGCAATTATATCTTCTGCAGCTTTAATAAACGCATTGGAATTAGCTGATAAAAAAGCTGAGGATGTGAAAATGGTAGTTTCAGGTGCAGGTTCAGCAGCATTAGCTTGTGCTGATTTATATGTTTTACTAGGAGTTAAAATAGAAAATATATTGATGTTTAACAGTAAAGGAGTCTTGACAAAAGACAATCCATCACTATCTGTTATGCAATTAAAATATGCAAAAGATATAAAGCCAGTAAGTCTTGAAGAAGCTTTAAAGGGAGCAGATATTTTCTTAGGACTATCTTCTGGAGATATTATGAGTCCTCAAATGTTATTGGGAATGGCTGATAATCCAATCGTTTTTGCAATGGCAAATCCAGACCCAGAAATAGATTATAATCTTGCTATTTCAACACGAAAAGATATTATCATGGCTACAGGAAGATCTGATCATCCTAACCAAGTGAATAATGTACTTGGGTTTCCATATATTTTTAGGGGTGCTTTAGATGTTCGCGCTACTAAAATAAATGAAGCGATGAAAATGGCTGCTGTTAAAGCATTGGCTTTATTAGCTAAAGAGTCAGTTCCAGAGCAAGTTAATGTTGCTTATGGCGCTACTAAATTAGTTTTTGGTAGAGATTATATTATCCCAAAACCATTTGATCCAAGATTAATTACTATTGTGGCTCCTGCAGTTGCTAAAGCTGCTATGGATTCTGGTGTGGCATTAAACCCTATTACTGATTGGCATAAGTACGAAGAAGAACTTCTAGACCGATTAGGGAATGATAATAAAATGGTTCGATTGATTACCAATAGAGCTAAAATGGATCCTAAAAGAATTGTATTTGCAGAAGCAGATCATTTAGATGTACTTAAGGCAGCACAAATTGTATTAGAAGAAGGAATTGGACATCCTATTTTATTAGGAAACAAGGAAATTATTTTAGAATTAAAAGAAGAATTAGGTTTTGATGCTGATATTGAGATAATTGATCCTAAAATAAAAGAAGAAGACGCTAGAAGAAATAAATTTGCGACTACCTATTGGGAAACTAGAAAAAGAAAAGGAATTTCTTTATATGATGCTGAAAAGTTAATGCGTGAAAGAAATTATTTTGCTGCCATGATGGTCAATGAAGGAGAGGCTGATGGATTAGTTACAGGTCATTCTAGAAGTTATTCTTCTGTAGTGAAACCAATGTTGCAATTAATTGAAAAAGCGCCTGGAGCCTCTATTGTGGCGACTACAAACATGATGATGACTGCTCGTGGTCCAATGTTTTTGTCAGATACTGCGATAAACATCGATCCTTCTGCAGATGACTTGGCAAAAATTGCTATTATGACTGCTAAAACAGCAAGAATGTTTGGTGTAGAGCCAGTAATAGCGATGGTTTCATTTTCTAACTTTGGTTCTTCTAGTGATGCTAATGCTACTAAAGTAAGACAGGCAGTAGCTTATTTACATGAGCATCATCCAGACCTTATTATTGACGGCGAAGTTCAAGCAGATTTTGCCTTGAATCCAGAAATGCTGAAAGAGAAATTCCCGTTTTCTAAACTAGCTGGAAAAAAGGTAAACACTTTAATTTTTCCTAATTTAGATTCTGCTAATATTACTTATAAATTATTGAAAGAATTAAACAAAGTGGATTCAATTGGGCCTATTATGCTTGGAATGGGAAAACCAGTTCACATTTTTCAATTAGGTGCAAGTGTAGAAGAGATGGTCAATATGGCAGCAATTGCTGTAATTGATGCGCAGGAAAAACAAAAGAAAAAACAAATTAATGCTTCTTTATAATTAGCTTTATAAAAACAATAAATTGTTTCATATACAAACTATAAATGATAGCACATTTACAAGGGAAATTAGTGGAAAAAACACCAACACATATCGTAATTGACTGCGGTGGTGTTGGTTATCATGTAAATATCTCGTTACATACTTATTCATTGCTTCCTAATACTGATTTTGTAAAGTTATTTACACATCTTCAAGTTAAAGAGGATTCGCATACTTTATTTGGATTTGTAGAAAAATCTGAGAAAGAGATTTTTAAATTGTTAATTTCCGTTTCGGGAATTGGGGCCAATATTGCGAGAACAATGTTGTCGTCATTAGATCCTAAACAAATTACAAATGCGATTGCTTCAGGGGATGTAGTTACAGTTCAATCGATAAAAGGAATCGGTAGTAAAACAGCTCAAAGGGTGATACTTGATTTAAAAGAAAAAGTGTTGAAACTATATGATTTAGATGAAGTTTCAATGGTGCAAAGCAATACAAACCGAGATGAAGCGTTATCAGCTTTGGAGGTATTAGGTTTTGTTCGAAAAACTTCTGAAAAAATCATTGAAAAAATTGTAAAAGAGGATCCAGATGCTTCTGTTGAATCAATTATTAAAAAAGCTTTAAAGAACTTATAAAAGGAACTCGGAAACACGAATTATATGCAGAAAATTTGTCTTTTTTTGTTAGTTTTATTTTGTGGTTTTGCGTCTAGGGCTCAGGTAAAAGAAGAAGCTCAAGATACAATTAATAAGGGTTTCTCTTTAGGAAAAGTCCAAATAAAAAACCCTCAAAGTATTCTCTCGGCCTATACTTATGATCCTGTTACGGATAGGTATGTTTATACTAATTCTGTTGATGGGTTTTCTATCAATTACCCTATTATATTAACTCCAAAAGAGTATGAAAGTTTAGTCTTGAAAGAATCTATGAGAGATTATTTCAAGAAAAAAACGGATGCTATCGATGGTAAAAAAGAAGGAAGTGAGGCTGCGAAAAAAGATTTATTACCTAAATATTATGTGAATTCGGGTCTTTTTGAAACTATTTTTGGTAGTAATACAATTGATGTTAAGCCTACAGGTTCCGTTGAAATGGATTTGGGTGCTCGATATACCAAACAAGATAATCCTTCTTTCTCTCCAAGAAATAGATCTAATTTGTCTTTTGATTTTAATCAAAGGATAAGCATGAGCTTAATGGGGAAAGTAGGTACAAGGTTGAATGTTAATGCAAATTATGATACGCAGTCTACTTTCGCATTTCAAAATTTAATTAAATTAGAATATGCTCCTTCAGAAGATGATATTATTCAAAAAATTGAAGTTGGAAATGTAAGTATGCCTTTGAATAGCTCATTAATTAGGGGAGCGCAAAGCTTATTTGGTGTAAAAGCCCAATTGCAATTTGGAAAAACTACAGTTACAGGAGTCTTTTCAGAACAAAAATCAAAAACAAAAAGTGTAGTTGCAGAAGGTGGTGGAGTAATTCAGGACTTTGATATGTATGCACTTGATTACGATAATGACAGGCATTTTTTCTTGTCACAATATTTTAGAAATAAATACGATGCTTCGTTAAAAAACTACCCTTTTATTGATAGTAGGGTTCAAATTACAAGACTTGAAATTTGGGTTACTAATAAACAAACTCGTGTTAGTACTAATTCAAATAACTTACGAAATATTATTGCGCTTCAAGATTTAGGAGAATCGCAATTATCGGGCTTGGCAGATAATGAAGTGGTAGTGCTTGATCCTTCAACAGGAATATTTAATAATCCAATAAATTCGCCCACAGACAACTCTAATAACGATTATGATCCAGCACAAATTTTAACTGGTTCAGGTTTGTTAAATAGTAATATTAGGGAAATAGTTACTTCTAATTCTGGATTTAATGTCACTGTTAGCGAAGGTCAAGATTATTCTAAATTAGAAAATGCTCGAAAATTAACTTCAAATGAATATACCTATAATGCTCAATTAGGATATATATCGTTGCAACAACGATTAGCAAATGATGAGGTGCTAGCCGTTGCTTATCAATATACAATAGGTGATAAAGTGTATCAGGTAGGTGAATTTGGTAGTGATGGTATCGATGCAACTGTTGTAACGGGGACTAATTCTTCCCAAGCAATTATCACTCAAAGTTTAATTTTGAAAATGTTGAAAAGTAATTTAACAAATGTCAAAAATCCAGTTTGGAACTTGATGATGAAAAACATTTATCAAATACCAGGAGCTTATCAAGTGAAACAAGAGGATTTTAGGTTTAATATACTATATACTGATCCGTCTCCATTAAATTACATTACTGAAGTGTCTGGAAGTCCTTTTCCTGCAAGTCCATCACCTGATAATAAAGTTGCTGAAACTCCTTTATTGAAAGTATTTAATTTAGATAAATTAAATTATAATAATGATCCACAAACTGGAGGGGATGGTTTTTTTGATTTTATGCAAGGCATCACTATTGATTCCCAAAATGGAAGAATAATATTTACTACCAAAGAGCCATTTGGTGAATTATTGTTTTCCAAATTGTCAAACACAGGTTCAGGAGAAAACTATAACGATGCTAATACTTATAATGCAAATCAAAAGAAATATGTGTTTCGTAATATGTATCGCAACACCCAATCTGGAGCATTGCAAGATAGTGACAAGAATAAATTTCTTTTAAGAGGTAAATATAAATCATCAGGAGGTGATGGAATTCCTATTGGAGCGTTCAATGTTCCTCAAGGTTCCGTTGTAGTGACTGCTGGAGGACGAGTTTTAGTTGAAGGAATTGATTATAGTGTAAATTATCAATTGGGTAGGGTTCAAATTTTGGATCCATCTCTTCAAGCATCAAATACGCCTATTAATGTTTCTCTGGAAAATAATTCTGTTTTTGGTCAGCAAACCAGAAGGTTTATGGGGGTAAATGTAGAACATAAAATTTCGGATAAGTTTTTGGTTGGAGCTACATTTTTAAAAATGACTGAAAAACCCTTTACTCAAAAATCAAGTTTTGGTCAAGAATCGGTAAACAATACTATTTTTGGTTTTAATACTAATTATTCTACTGAGGTTCCTTTCTTTACTCGATTAGTGAATAAACTCCCTAATATTGATACCGATGTGCCTTCAAATCTTTCGGTACGTGGAGAAATCGCTTTTTTGAAACCAGACACACCAAAAGCAGATCAGTTTCAAGGAGAGTCAACAATTTATGTAGATGACTTTGAGGGATCTCAATCTACAATTGATATGCGTTCTGCTTATGCCTGGAGTTTATCTTCTACACCAGATAGAAATACAAGAAGTGCCTATGATTTTAACGCTAACGCTAATGATTTAAGTTATGGGTTTAAAAGAGCGAAGCTAGCTTGGTATACTATTGATCCCGTTTTTTATACGCAAAAACCATCTGGAATTTCAAATGATGATTTGTCATTGAATACTACAAGAAGAATTTATAGTGAAGAATTATACCCATTAACTGATATTGCTCAAGGACAATCGCAAGTTGTTAATACTTTGGACTTAAGTTATTATCCTTCTGATAGAGGTCCTTATAATAACAGTTCGAGTTTTTCTGCAAGCCCCGGAACTAATTATGGTGGAATTATGAGAGCTATAAATTCAACAAATTTTGAACAAGGAAATGTGGAATATATTCAGTTTTGGGTAATGGATCCCTACGTTGGTAAAGGCCAGGTTCCAAATGATAATACTGGAAAAATATATTTCAATTTAGGGGAGATATCAGAAGATGTTTTGAAAGATGGGCGCAAACAATATGAAAATGGACTAGGGCCAGATCAAATATTAGTAAATCCAAAGCCTATTTGGGGAGATGTTCCTGCGTCACAATCTTTGATTTATGCTTTTGATACTAATGCTGATAATAGAAAGAACCAAGATATAGGTTTAGATGGATTGTCTAATGCGAATGAAGGGACTGTCTATACTAATTTTGCTTCAGAGTCTGATCCAGCAGCTGATGATTATACCTATTACTTAAACATTACAGGTAGTGTAAAAGAGCGATATAAGAACTATAATGGTGTTGATGGAAACTCAGCTGTAAGTGTAAGTGATCCCAATAGAGGTTCATCAACAGTTCCAGATGTTGAAGATATTAATAGAGATAATACAATGAATACCATTAATGCTTATTATGAATATAGTGTGGATATTCAACCGAATATGAATGTTGGTCAAAACTATATTACTGATGTGAAAAATACGCAAGTAACATTAGCAAATGGTGAAGTTACTGATGCAAGATGGTTACAATTTAAAATCCCTGTTTCTCAGCCAGAAAATACAATAGGAAATATTTCAGATTTTAGATCCATTCGTTTTATGAGAATGTTTATGACTGGTTTTAATCAAGACGTAACTGTTCGTTTTGGTGCTCTAGATTTGGTCAGAGGAGAATGGAGAAGATATACGAATACATTGGATTTTAATGATACAAACGTAGCTGATGATGGAACTGATTTAGATGTGTTAGCAGTGAATGTTCAAGAAAATAATGACAGATGCCCAGTTAATTATATTATCCCTCCTGGAGTGCAACGAGAACAATTGTATAATAATAATACGATTATAAATCAAAATGAACAGTCGCTGTCACTTAGAGTTTCTGGGAACGGTCTTGAGCCGGAAGATTCAAGAGCCGTTTTTAAGAATGTTAGCATCGATATGAGGCAGTTCAAAAAATTAAAAATGTTTTTGCATGCAGAATCATTGCCAAATCAAACAGTACTTAGAGACGATCAAATGATTGGATTTATTCGTTTTGGAAATGATTTTACACAGAACTTCTATCAGATAGAAATTCCTTTAAAAGTAACGACTCCTTCTTCTACTTCAGGTTCTAATTGTTCCGCATTGAGCGCAGAAGAGGTTTGGCCAGAAGATAATAATATTGATTTAACGCTAGCCTTGTTGACTCAGCTTAAAATTCAGGCAATGAGTATCGATTTGAGTACTCTACCATTGGATGGAATCTATTATCAAAATGAAGATGAGTTAAACCCAAGTCTGGCCAATAAAACAAATAAGTTGAGATTGGGGATAAAAGGAAATCCTAATTTTGGATTGGTTCGTACACTTATGGTTGGTGTGAAAAGCAATGAAACACACCAAGATATAAAAGGAGAAGTTTGGTTCAATGAACTTCGCTTAGCTGATATGGATAATCAAGGCGGTATGGCGGCAGTTTTAAATGTTGATACAAACCTTGCCGATTTTGCAACTATTTCCGCAACAGGTAAAAAAAGTACTATTGGTTTCGGAGCTTTGGAGCAAGGGCCAAATGAGAGAAGTCGGGAAGATATTGAACAATATAATATTGTCACTAATCTTAATTTGGGGAAATTACTGCCAGTAAAATGGGGGATAAATTTACCATTTAATTATGCCGTTGGAGAAGAGACAATCACACCAGAATATGATCCTTTTAATCAAGATATCAAACTAAAACAGTTGTTGGACAATACAACCGATACTGCGGAGAGAAATAATATTACAAATAGAGCAGTAGATTATACAAAACGAACAAGTATTAATTTTATTGGTGTTAGAAAACAAAGAACTGCTGAGCAAAAACAACATGTTTATGACCCAGAGAACTTTACTTTTTCTCAGTCATACAATAAGGTAGAGCGACATGATTTTGAAATTGAAGATTATATTGATCAACAAGTAAATACGTCAGTGGATTATGCTTATAGTTTTCAGCCAAAACCTGTTGAGCCATTCAAGAAAACGGAATTCATGAAAAAAAGTAGTTATTGGAAGTTGCTTAGTGATTTCAATTTTAATTATTTGCCTTCAAATGTTTCTTTTAATACTAATATAATTAGACAATACAATCGTCAACAATTTCGTCAAGTTGATGTTGAGGGGATTGGTTTGGATCCTTTGTATAGAAGAAATTTTTCCTTTAATTATCAGTATGGATTTAATTATAACCTTACAAAATCTTTAAAACTAAGTTATACAGCGTCATCTAATAATATTGTAAAAAATTATTTAAATCAGGATAATGAACCTATTGACAGTTTTACGATTTGGGATAGCTACTGGAACATAGGAACGCCCAACCAACACATGCAACAATTGGTTTTGAATTATGAAATTCCAATCAATAAGATTCCTTTATTTAGTTTTGTGAAAGCAAATTATTCCTATACAGGAGACTATAGCTGGCAACGTTCGTCAAACGCATTGTCACAAATAGAAATAGGAGGAGTAGATTATAATTTAGGAAATACGGTTCAAAATGCGCGTTCGAATACTTTGAATGCAACTTTTAATATGGATATGCTTTATAAGTATTTAGGGTTAACAAAAAATAATGCTAAAGTAACAAGTAAACCCAAAGCTTCAGCTCCTAAACCAGGAGAAAAGGTGGTGAATAATACAGCAAAACCAGTTGCTCAAAACAATGAATTTGTAGATGGACTTATGGGTGTTTTAACGAGTGTAAAAAATATTCAGGTAAATTATACGGAGAACAGCGGTACAGTTTTACCGGGTTATACTCCAAGTGTAGGTTTCTTTGGGTCTTCAAGACCTACTTTAGGGTTTATATTTGGTAGTCAAGATGATGTTCGTTATGAAGCTGCTAAAAATGGTTGGTTGACCAATTATCAGGATTTTAATCAAAACTTTTCACAGGTAAGTAATAAGATGTTTAAGTCAACTGCGAATGTAGATTTGTTCCCCGATTTAAAAATTGATTTAAATGCAGACAGATCGTATTCTGAAAATTATTCAGAACAATACGATGTGACTAATGGAGAATATAATTCGAGATCTCCTTATACATACGGACTTTTTTCAATATCAACGGTTTTGATTAAAACGTCTTTTTCGGCAAGCAATGAAGTTTCTTCAGTGGCATTTGATGACTTTAGAAGCAATAGATTAATAGTTGCTAATCGATTGGCATCACAACGTGGTATTGATGTTACTAACCCAGCTAATTTGGATGAAGATGGATATCCGTTAGGGTATGGTAAAAATAATCAAGCAGTTTTATTGCCAGCTTTTTTAGCTGCCTATTCTGGCAGTAGTGCCTCAAATATTTCCTTAGGGATTTTTAGAAGTTTTCCAATACCAAACTGGGCTGTAAAATACAATGGATTAATGCGTTATGATTTGTTTAAAAGGAATTTTAAACGATTCTCGTTGCAGCATAATTATAGAGCTTCTTATACCATTAATCAATACCGATCTAATTTTGATTATGATAATGACAAGAATGGAGTTGATGCAAGTGGTAATTTTTTGAATAAAACAATCATGTCAAATATTAACTTAGTGGAGCAATTTAGTCCGCTGATTAGAATGGATTTTGAATTGAAAAGCTCATTAAAAATTCTTACTGAAATTAAAAAAGATAGAGCATTATCGATGAGTTTTGATAATAATTTATTGACCGAGGTAAAAGGAATTGAATATGTTGTTGGGCTAGGATATCGATTTAAAGATGTTATCTTTTCTTCTAGACTGGCTGATAATCCATCAGGCATTATAAAAGGAGATATTAATATGAAAGCTGATTTTTCTTATCGAAATAATCAAACAATTGTACGTTATTTGGACTACGATAATAATCAATTGGCGGGAGGTCAAAATATTTGGTCATTAAAATTAACTGCTGATTACTCTTTCAGTAAGAATCTTACCGCCATATTTTATTACGATCATTCTTTTTCTAAAGCTGTAATATCGACTTCATTTCCATTAACAAATATCCGTTCGGGGTTTACACTTCGTTATAATTTTGGGAATTAATTTTTTAAAATCTAAACCAATTTTCATTAGAAGATTGTTACATTTGCCGTACAAAAAATCAATTATCAATTATCAATTAGTATTTATATGAATATACCATCAAATTTAAAGTACACTAAAGATCACGAATGGGTTAGTTTACAAGGGGATGTTGCAACAGTAGGGATTACTCATTTTGCTCAAAAAGAATTAGGAGATATTGTTTATGTTGAAGTAGAAACGTTAGATCAAACTCTTGAAAAAGATGAGGTTTTTGGAACTGTTGAAGCGGTAAAAACAGTTTCTGATTTATTTCTTCCATTAGCTGGAGAAATTATTGAATTCAATGATGCTTTAGAAAGTACTCCAGAAACTGTAAATTCAGATCCTTACGGAGCGGGGTGGATGATAAAAATAAAAGTTTCTGATGTTGCGGATTTTGATTCGTTACTATCTAGTGAAGCTTACAAAGAATTGATCGGTGCATAAACAATTGTATTTTTGGATTGCAGTTTTTTGGACTATAATAGTTACTTTTCTTTGTTTAACACCGTCAAGTAATATTCCAGAAGTAAGTATTTTATATCTTGATAAATTGATTCATATCTTTTTTCATTTTGTGTTTACTACTCTTTGGGTTTTGTTCTTCAAAGTAAAAATGCAAAGTCCAAATAATTATAAGCCTTTTTTTTATTCATTTGTTTTATCTGTTTTTTTTGGAATTACAATTGAAATATTACAAGAAGTATTGACCACTACCCGAACTGCTGATGTTTTTGATGTTTTGGCCAATATAACGGGAGCGAGTTTAGCAATCGTTGTTATGATTCTATATTTTAAAAACAAGAAATAAACAGTATATAATTCAATTTAAATCCCACTTTGGTGGGATTTTTTTATAGTAAAAATTTAAAAAGTAATTACATATAATTAACTCTTTTGAATATAAAATGTATTTTTGTAACCTATCATTTATAATGGAATAGATTTAACATGAACATTAGACAATATTTAGATTCTACCTATTTAAAAACGGCGATTCAAGCGGGACTTGATGAAGACCAGAATAGTGTTGTAGTTAAGAAGTTTATTCAGGAAGCTATTGATGAGAATTTTAAACTCATTATGATTCGGCCTAATATGGTTGCTATTGCAAAAGAAATGATAACTACAGCCAATTCTAAAGTAGGAGTAGGAACAGTAATCGATTTTCCAGATGGGAATTCAAATGTGGAGGACAAGCTTGTTGAAGCTAATCTGGCAATACAAGATGGCGCGGATGATTTAGACTTTGTTTGTAATTATAACGCATTTATTGCGGGCGATAGCGACTTAGTTAAAGAGGAAGTTTTAGAGTGTACTAAACTTGGTCTGGAAAAGGGAAAAGTAGTAAAGTGGATAATTGAAGTGGCTGCCCTTGATGATAAGCAGGTCGTTCAATTAACAGCTTTAATAAAAAATGTAGTTGTTTCAAATTTCAAAGAAATTTTTTATAATTCGGTTTTTGTTAAATCTTCAACTGGTTTTTTTATAACCCAAGGTAATCTTCCGAACGGGGCTACAATTTCAACAATTACCATGATGCTTGAAAATGCGTTTCCGCTTCCAGTTAAAGCGGCTGGAGGAGTCCGAACGTATGAGGAGGCTGTTGCAATGATTCAATTAGGTGTAAAGCGAATAGGTACCTCTGGAGCGAAAATAATTGCAAATGGTGCAGGAACACAACTAGAATACTAAATTCACAATCAAAATTAATATGAGAAAAAGTTTCTTAACTTTATTTATATCATTTATATCTTTTTTTACGTATTCTCAAGTTGAAGATACTAATAATTTGCAAGCCAAATTGTCTACAGAACGGTTCCCCGTTTTTCCTAAATGTCAAAATTTAGAATCTGTAGCGTTAGAAAGTTGTTTTTATAGTGAAGTTCAAGATTTTGTTTTTCAAAATTTTGTTGTGCCAGAAACTTTAATGAAAAATAATTTCCGAGGGAATATAAAAGTGCTTTTTGAAGTAGACAGTAATGGTATTTTTAAAGTAATTTATGTTAATGCAGTAGATGAAGAGTTAATTCAGGAAACCAAAAGAGTTTTTAGTAAGTTTCCTAAAATTAGTCCTTCTACTTACAATGGAAAAGCAGTCTATTCTAGATATAATATTGCGATTTCAATTCCGTTGAAAAGCCAGGAAACAATCGCATCAGAAGCACTGGCTAAAGCAGAAATTATTCAAAATAATGCAAAACAACTTACAGAGTTGGATAGTATCGTTTATAAGAAATACAAGAATCCTGAGTTTGAAAGCCATCTAAATATACCTTTCTCTCATAGTTATTATGCTCAGTTTGATGGTGCAATGAATCAAGTAGGAAGTAATAATCACACTGCTTCTAAGCCCTATACTTATCAAGAAGTTTCTAAATATTACAATCTTAAAGAAGCAAATGAAAAACTCAAAATAAAGGCCTCGAATTGGTGGGCAAAAAAATTATGGAATGAAAATGCAGTCGAAATCCAAGGAGATGGATATTGGCTTACATTAAATCCAATATTAGATTTACAAGTTGGAAAAGCAACACATAGTGATGTTTCCTATACCTACGTTAATACACGAGCACTTAATTTTAGAGGAGGAATTGGGAAACAACTTAATTTCACAACTACTGTTTTTGAAAGCCAAGGACGATTTGCTGATTATTTTAATCAATATGCTGAATCTATTGCGCCTGCAGGAGGGAATCCTGCTATTATACCTGGAATAGGAATAGCTAAAGACTTCAAAACAAATTCATATGATTTCCCTTTGGCTGAAGCCAATATTACATTTGCTCCAAATAAAAATATTGACTTGCAATTGGGCTATGGCAGAAATTTTATTGGTGATGGGTATCGTTCACTTTTGGAAAGTGATGGTGCCAGTCCTTACCCTTATTTTAAAATAAATACTAAGTTTTGGAAAATTAAGTACACGAATACCTATATGTGGTTAAAAGACGTTCGTCCCGAAGTTACTCTAGAAAGAACGTATGCTACCAAGTTTATGGCTAATCATTATCTAAGTTGGAATGTTTCGAATAGATTAAATATTGGTCTTTTTGAATCAGTAATTTGGACTAATACCAATAATAGAGGTTTTGATGTTAGTTTTGTAAACCCAATTATTTTTTATAGATCTGTTGAGTTTGCTTCTTCAGCAAGAACTGGAAACGCACTTTTGGGTTTTAGTTATAAATACAAATGGAGTAATCAAATCAATTTTTATGGTCAGTTCCTTTTGGATGAATTTTCACTTGGAGATATTAAAAGGGGGGATAATAGTTGGAAAAACAAATATGGTTATCAGCTAGGAGTTAAATATTACAATGCATTTAAGGTTGATAATTTATTGTTGCAATTAGAATACAATCATGTTCGTCCTTATGTGTACTCTCATAGTGAACCGATAACTAACTACGGCCATAATAATCAAAGTATTGGGCATCAGTGGGGAGGTAATTTTAAAGAGTTTATAGCAATTGCTCGTTATCATAAAGGAAGGTATTTTGCTGATGCAAAAATTACTGCGGGTACCCGAGGTTTGGATTTTGATACAAGTACTGATAGTTTTAATTATGGAGGAAATATTTATAAGGATTATGATGAGAATCGTCCATTTGATAGCGGAGTAAAAGTAGGTCAAGGAAACAAAACGGCAGTTTTTATTGCAGATATTCAAGGAGGGTATTTGATCAATCCGACAACCAATTTAAAACTTTTTGGAAGTTATATTTATAGAAGTTTTGATCCTACGCAAAATACAAAAACTGCGTTTACTCAAAGTACTAATTGGTTTACGATAGGTTTAAGAGCTGATGTCTTTAATTGGTATTTTGATTATTAGTATTTAATCGAGATTCGCAACGGGTTTAATTATAAGTGAATTAATAGTTGTGTTTTGGTTGTGTAAAAACGGGTAATAATTACGCTATGAATATTAGTTTTAAAAAATCTAAATTCTTCATTCTTATTTCTACATCTAATTTGTACCTTTGCACCAGTTTTATAAAAACCTAATGGATACCGGATTGAATACTACAACAAATACATTTTCTCTAAAGAGGATTTTTTTAGATTTTAAAGAAATTACTAAAGCTGGACTTGCTATTAGTGTATTGTTTTCTTCTATTGCTGGATATTTTTTAGGGATAGATGATGCAAATCCTTTTCAGTGGTCTGTGTTAATAATGCTTATCATTGGTGGGTATTGTATGGTAGGTGCTTCAAATGCTTTTAATCAAGTTATTGAAAAAGATTTGGATGCATTGATGGATCGAACTAAAAATCGTCCTGTCCCAGCAGGTAGAATGTCTCCAAATACTGCTTTGATTGTAGCTAGTTTGCTAACAATCGTTGGAATTTCATTGCTTTACGCTATTAATCCGAAGTCGGCCATGTTTGGGGCGATTTCAATATTTTTATATACGAGTGTGTATACTCCTTTGAAAACGATGACATCGTTGTCAGTTTTTGTAGGGGCGTTTCCCGGAGCTATCCCATTTATGTTGGGTTGGGTTGCGGCAACTGGAAATTTTGGAATTGAAGCGGGAACTTTGTTTTTAATACAGTTTTTTTGGCAGTTTCCTCATTTTTGGGCAATAGGTTGGTTTTTGTATGAAGATTATGAGAAGGCAGGTTTTTTTATGCTTCCTACTGGAAAAAAAGATAAGGGTACGGCTTTACAGGTTATTTTATATACCATCTGGTTGATTATAGCTTCGTTATTGCCAGCATTAGGCTATACGGGAAAATTATTTTTAACGCCAGTTGCGGCAATTTTGGTTTTTTTATTGGGAATATGGATGTTGTATTATTCAGTCCAATTGTACAAGTTAAGAAGTGCAAAAGCAGCAAGAACTCTTATGTTAGTAAGTGTTTCGTATATTACGTTGTTGCAGTTAGTTTATATATTTGATAAATTTTTAAGATAGTTATGGAAGTTACAATGACAACGAATGAACATAGATTAAGAACCGCAAGATCCTATAAGCTGATCTTGTTGTTTGCGATGGTTAGTATGACTATGATGTTTGCAGGGCTTACAAGTGCTTTTGTGGTAAGTAAATCGAGAGTGGACTGGTTGAAGGATTTTCAATTGCCTACAGCATTCTATTATAGTACGATTGTTATTATTGGTTGTAGTGTTACATTCCATTTAGCAAAAAAAGCGATTCAAAAAGACAATAAAAGTGCGACTACTACATTTCTTTTATCTACTTTAGCGCTGGGGATTTTATTTGTTGTTTTACAATTTGTCGGCTTTGGACAAATAGTAGAAAACGGGTATTATTTTACAGGAAGTGAGAGTTCAATAACAACAACATTTTTATATATTGTTACCGTTGTGCACTTAATTCATCTTGCTGGAGGGCTAATTTCTCTCCTTATTATAATTTATAATCATTTTAAACAAAAATACAATTCGACTCAAACTCTTGGAATAGAACTAGGTGCAATGTACTGGCACTTTCTTGATTTCCTATGGCTTTATTTATTTGTATTTTTATATTTCTTTAAATAAGAAAAAAACGTAAATTTGGGAACTTTTTAACGAATAACTTTTATGGAAGCGACAGTTACTACTGCAAATAGTGAAGAAAAAACTTGGGGAGGCGGCAATGAGCCAATGGGAGCAAGTTATGGTAAATTAATGATGTGGTTTTTTATCGTGTCAGATGCCTTAACGTTCTCTGGATTTTTAGCAGCTTACGGTTTTTCTCGATTTAAATTTATTGAGACATGGCCATTGGCCGATGAAGTGTTTACTCACTTCCCATTTATGCATGGTGTATCTGCACCGATGTATTATGTGGCATTAATGACTTTTATTTTAATTTTCTCATCTGTGACAATGGTATTAGCCGTTGATGCAGGTCATCAAATGAAAAAAAACAAAGTTGTTGTTTATATGTTTTTAACCATTATCGGTGGTATGATCTTCGTAGGGTCACAAGCTTGGGAATGGAAAAATTTCATAAAAGGGGAGTATGGTGCAATTGAAACAAAAGGAGGTAGTTTACTTCAGTTTGTCGATAAAGAAGGGCATCGTGTTGCTTTAGCTGATTTCGCCGCAACTTTGAATGAAGGTAGAGAACGATTAACTGGTAATAAAGGAGATTGGTTTATTAGTGAGCCAGCTTTGCCATCTTATTCTGTTGCTGAAGTTCAGGCAGGTTTTAAGGCACATCCAGATTTATTAATCAGAACAGAAGTTATTTATGAAGGGGACGAGGCAATTGCTAAAGATCCTAAAATTAATCATGAATTAACAAAGATTAAACACAAAACGATTCTTACTAGACAAGAGTCTGAGTTGAGGTTGGCTCAAGCAACGTATGTTGTTGAAGGTGCAAACTTGACAAGAAACGAATACGGTAGTAAGCTGTTTGCTGATTTCTTTTTCTTTATAACAGGATTTCACGGTTTTCACGTATTCTCAGGTATAATTATAAATATCATTATATTTTTTAATGTACTTCTTGGAACATACGAGAAAAGAAAGAGTTACGAAATGGTTGAGAAAGTTGGTTTATACTGGCACTTTGTCGATTTAGTTTGGGTATTTGTATTTACAGTATTCTATCTAGTTTAATTTTTAAAGATTATTATTATGTCACACGAACACGTTTCTAATACAAAGAGAATTTGGTTTGTTTTCGGATTATTATCTCTTGTAACAACTGTTGAGGTTTTTCTTGGGATTATAAAACCAGAATTTTTACACCTTAACCATTTTCTTGGCATGAATTTGCTGAATTGGATATTTTATATTTTGACTGTTTTTAAAGCTTATTATATTGTATGGGCATTTATGCACATGGAAGGTGAAAAAAGTAGTCTAAGATGGGCGGTTGTTTTGCCTGTTATTTTCTTAATTTTATATTTACTTTTCATTCTTTTGACTGAAGGGCATTATATTTATGGGGTTTTTAAAGATTCGACCATTAAATGGAATTTTTAACAATATATTAATTCAAAAAAAGGGTACGCATTGCGTGCCTTTTTTTATTTTTGTACTTTAATTTTTATCCAGTAATGAAAAAAAATATTGTTCTTTTTATTCTTTTTATTTTACCTATCGTTGCTTATTTGTTTTTTGCTTCAGGTATAAATAGTTTTACAAAATTACCTGTTATTACCCCAAAAGTTGCTGACCTTGGAAATTGGGAGTCTTTAAATAATGAAAAAGTTACTTTAGATAATAAAATAACTATTTTGGGTTTTTCTGGAAGTGATGTTTTAAAAAACAGAGGTAATCTATTTAATCTAAATGAAAAAATTTACCAGCGTTATCATACATTCAAAGATTTGCAATTTGTAATGATTTGTCCACTTGGTACTGAAAACGATATCAAAAGTATTTTAGATGCACTTGATGAATTTACAGATGTTTCACAATGGCATTTTGTTTTTACTACTCCCCAAGAAATTAATGGATATTATAAACAACTTAATTTAGTAGGAACCCTTGATAAAAATTCAGGAACTCCACTTGTTTATATTATTGATAAAGAAAGAAATCTTAGAGGAAGAAAGAAGAAGAAAGAATATAAAGAAGGCTATAATACTTTTCACCCTGCAGACTTGAGTAATGAAATGTTAGATGATTTTAAAGTAATTTTATATGAGTATCGTGCTGCTCTTAAAAAAAATCATAATGCTACTAAACAACTATTAAAAGAGTAATATGTTTAAAAATAAATCATATATCGGTATTTCATTTGTTATTTTAATCTTTGGGATTTATGCTGTTCCTAAAATTATTGATAGAATACAAAATGGGGAAGTTGTAAAGGCAGATCGTTTAGATCTGGTTAAAACCGTATCTAATAAAGAGGGTAAATTAGTAAAAATTGGTCCGGCACCTAAGTTTGAATTGGTTAATCAAAATAATGAAAAGATTACTAATGATAGCTATAAAGGGAAAGTATACGTTTTAGAGTTTTTCTTTACTACTTGTCCTTCAATTTGCCCGAAAATGAATCAAAGCATGTTGCTTATTGAAAAGAAATTTTTTGGAAACCCTAATTTTGGTATTGCTTCAATTACAATTGATCCAAATCACGATACTGCAAAAGTTTTAAAGGATCATGCGGAGTTATTAGGTGTGAAATCCTCTAATTGGAATTTTTTAACTGGTGATCGTGAATACATATATAGTTTGGCTAATAAAGGATTTAACCTTTATGCTGCAGCCAATAGTAATGTTGCTGGAGGATTTGAACATTCAGGATTATTTGCTTTAATAGATAAAGACGGTAATATACGTTGCAGAAGAGATGATTTTGGAAATCCAATCTTATATTATGATGGTCTTGACAAAAAAGGAGTTAAAGATATTCAACAAGATATTAATGTTTTATTAGAAGAATAAAGGAATATGAAGGAGAGTGAACAAAATTTAGAAAATAAATATAATAAATGGATTGTGCTGTTGTCAGTTGCAATTCCTTTAGTGGTCGTTTTGCTTTTTAGTGTTAATTTGCGTAAGATGGGTTTTGATGTTGAGCCTCTTACTTTTTTGCCACCTATTTACGCAACAATTAATGGTATTACTGCTGTCTTGCTTGTTTCGGCTGTTTTAGCTATAAAAAACGGAAACAGGAAATTGCATGAGAACTTAATGAAAGGAGCAGTAGGCTGTTCTATTGCTTTTCTAGCAATGTACGTTGCCTATCATATGACTTCTGATTCTACAAAATTTGGAGGTGAAGGTGTAATTAAGTATGTTTATTATTTTATTCTAACCTCTCATATCATTCTTTCAGTAATTATTATTCCGTTAGTATTAGTTACTTATGTTCGTGCTTTAGCTCAAATTTTTGATAAACATAAAAAAATTGCTAAAATCACTTTTCCTATTTGGTTGTATGTAGCCGTTACTGGTGTTATAGTTTATTTAATGATCTCTCCGTATTATGTTTAAAAATAAAAAAAATCAATATTTATTTCTTGTTTTCTTTTTTATCTATTCTGTATCGTCAAGTGCACAATGTGCCATGTGTAGAGCAGCATTAGGGGGTGAAGGAAATAAGGCACAAGCTCAAGCTGTAAATGATGGAATTGTATATTTAATGGTTATACCCTATTTATTAGTGGCTCTTCTAGGGTATGCTATTTATAGAATGAGAAAAAAGAAAAAATTGGATTAATTCAACTAGTTATTTTAAACCATCTACTGAAATATTTATTTCACCATTTACTTTAATAAAAGCAATAATGGCATTTTTTGTTAATTCGATTTTTTGAAATTGAATGTCATCCATTTTACCGTTTACAAATACACCTGACATTGGAGAATAATTTTTAAGGTAAGTTGTCATGGTTCTCTTTCCTTCTTCTAAATTAGGTTGAATGGAATAACGACAGTTTTCTTGAATTTTTCTTAAAACTATTCCTTGTGCTAGCCAATTAGCAGTTCTCATTAATTTGTTTTTGGTGTCTAAAACATAGTCTAATTTGTCAAAATAGATTTCTTTTGTTTTATCATCATACTGTGGAAATCCAGCTAAATAAATTGTTCCATTTACAGAACCAATTAATTCCAGTGCTATAACCATTTTTCCATTTTTATGCCAAATAGATACGTCTTGAATTTTGACTTTCTTAGATCCAGATCCAAAATCTTGACCTATAAAATTTTTACGTATTATCTTTGATGCATCTTGATAGGTGGATACCGCTACAATATTTGCTGTAATTTGATTGGGAATTTTCAAAACAGGTTTTAATGTGATTTTATTGGCATCAAATTTAGATTCGGGTTCTAGTCCGATTAATGTCTCCATATTGCATTTCATACCCATTTGCAATAAAAAAGTATCATCTTTTAATTTAGCTGCGGTAGTGTATATTTCAACTGGGACAATCCTAAGCCAACTTTCGTATGCTTCATTCATCTGAAAAGGGGTGCAAATTTTCTCTAATGCAGTCAACACATTAGGTTTAAAGTCCATTGATTTTTCAATTGCTTCGTCGATTTTTCTTTCAATTTTCGATTTAAAAATTTGGATTGCAGGGTTGATTAGATACGTGACTGGAACATTTTTCCCGAAAACGGTCATTGTAGGACTTTCATTCCAATCGAGTGATTTTAATTGAGTCTTTGTTTTTAATTTCCAATTATTTAATGCCACATCACTGTTCAAAGTAAGTACGCCATTTAAATTAAATTCTCGTGTATTATACAGTTCAACCCCCATTGTTTTTGTTCCTATTCTATATTTAATTATAGCTTTTAGAGGTAAAATGGTTTTTATTTTTTCACCAGAAACTGCATTCTCATTTTGGATAGTAATAGGAGCCAATTTCCAAATTTTTATCTCAATATCATCATCTTCTATGTTTGTGTCTTCATAGATTAATCCATTCAACAGTGAGTTGGTTTTGTTCTCGATATCTTTCAGTTTAACGCTGATGGGTAAGTTGATAAAGGAAGGAACATTTTCATAGACTATCGGACTTGCATCATCAGGGGCGGGTCTTAATGTGTCAATTTTTTGTGAAGTGGAGCAGCTCAATAGAAAAGAGCAAAATAGGGCAAGACTCGCAATGTATTTCAGCATTTTGTTATGTTTTGAAGCTGTAAAATTAATAAAAGAAATATATTTTCTAATGAAACTGTAACAATTATATTATAATTAAGTCTTATGCATTAAGATGTTAGGTGGCGATTCAGCTTTAGGGTTGATAATGGTTTTATTATTCGAATAAACTATTATTATAAAATATAAATATTATGATAGAAATTAAAGACTTACATAAATCCTACAAAATGGGAAGCTCCGAATTACATGTCTTAAAAGGCATTAATTTTAATATTAAAGAAGGGGAACTAGTTGCTATAATGGGTTCTTCTGGTTCTGGAAAATCGACTTTACTAAATATTCTTGGGATTTTAGATGAAGCGGATTCGGGAAATTATATATTAGATAAAGTTCCAATCAAAAAATTAAATGAGACTATCGCTTCAAGATACCGCAATCAATTTTTAGGTTTTGTTTTTCAATCTTTTAACCTGATTAATTATAAAAGTGCATTAGATAATGTGGCTATGCCTTTGTATTATCAAGGTGTAAAGAGAAAAGAAAGATACGAAATTGCGATGCGATACCTTGAAAAAGTGGGATTGGGTACGCATTCACATCATTTACCTTCGGAACTTTCTGGAGGACAAAAACAACGTGTGGCTATCGCTAGAGCATTGGCATCAAACCCAAAAGTATTATTGGCCGATGAACCTACAGGGGCTTTGGATACTAAAACTTCATATGAGGTAATGGAATTAATTCAAGGTATTAATGATGAAGGGAAAACGATATTAATTGTTACTCATGAGCCGGATATTGCAGCTATGTGTAAAAGAAATGTTGTTTTAAAAGACGGATTAATCATTGATGATAAAATGGTAGAACAAGTTAGAGCAGCTGCTTATGTTTAATACAGAACGCTGGCAGGAAATATTTGAAGCTATTGCTAAGAATAAACTGAGAACATTTCTCACGGGTATTTCTGTGGCTTCTGGTATTTTTATTTTAGTGATACTTCTGGGCGTGGGTAAGGGGCTTGAAAACGGGATATCTAAACAGTTTGAAAACGATGCAGATGGGGTTATTTGGATTTGGGCCGGAACCACCACAAAAGAGTATAAAGGATTAAATCCAGGAAGGCAGATTCAGCTGCATAATATTGATTATGAGTTGTCAACGCAAAAATTTGATAAACAAATAGACAAAGAGAGTTCCAATTATGCGCTTTGGAATGCGAATATTGTTTATGGTAAAGAAACGGGGAACTATGATAATCAAGGAGTAACTCCCGAGCATCAGGCAATAGAGAGACTTACTATTATAAAAGGCAGATTTATAAATGCGAATGATTTAATTAATAGTACAAAAGTCGCAGTAATTGGTGAAAAACTAAGGTTGGATTTATTTAAAGATAAAGAAGCAGTAGGGGAAGAAATTGCTATAAGTAATATAAAGTTCAAAGTTGTTGGTGTCTTTATGGATCCTGGTGGAGAAAGAGAAGAATCTAGAGCTTATTTGCCATTGACTACTGTACAAAAGGTTTTTGTGGGTAGTGACAAGATTAGTAATTTGGCTTTTACACTTCATAAAAAAGATACTTACGAAGAGGCTTTAGCAGAGTCAGTTAAGTTTACTACAGAGATTAGCCAAATGCTTAAAGGTAAAAATACTGTTTCACCAGATGATTTGAGTGGTATTGGAATCAATAGTACAATTGAAAACGTTAAGCAATTTTACGATTTAAATTTATATATCAGATTGTTTTTTTGGTGGGTCGGAATTTGTACCATCATTGCTGGTGTTGTTGGGGTAAGTAATATTATGATGATTATTGTAAAGGAAAGAACAAAAGAAATTGGAATCAGAAAAGCGCTAGGTGCTTCTCCATTCTCTATTGTTGTAATGATTTTACATGAATCTATTTTTATAACTACTATTTCTGGATTTGTAGGGCTTTTATCAAGTTTGTTATTACTAGAATTTGTAGGTCCGCTGGTTAAAAGTGATTATTTTTTGAATCCTGAAGTGAATTTTGGAGTGGCTTTAACTACTTTAATTTTACTTGTCTTTGCAGGAGCTTTAGCTGGTTTTTTTCCAGCTTATAGAGCAGCAAGTATTAAACCGATTGTAGCACTTAGAGACGAATAATTATGTTTGATAGAGATAGATGGATTGAAATTTTAGAGGCGCTAACGGCAAATACTTTCCGAACTGTTTTAACTGCTTTCGGTGTTTTTTGGGGAATTTTTATCTTAGTAATTTTATTAGCTGCGGGTAAAGGTTTAGAAAATGGTGTTAAAAAGGGTTTTGATGGAATTGCTACAAACACCATGTTTATGTGGAGTCAAACTACTTCAAAACCGTATAAAGGGCTTCCAAAAACAAGGCAGTATCATTTTATAAACAATGATGTTGTCGCCTTAAAGGAAAATTTTCCAGATCTTCTATATGTTTCTCCAAGAAATCAATTAGGTGGGCACAATGAAGCCAGTAACGTTATCCGAGGAACAAAAACGGGTTCGTATACCATTTTTGGAGATTATCCGGAGTTGGTTAAACAAGAGCAAATGGAAATTGTTAATGGACGTTTTGTCAATCAACAAGATATTCTATTGAAACGGAAAGTAGCAATTATAGGCCGTGGTGTAATTAGTGAATTGTATGATAGAACTGAAGATGTTATTGGTTCTTATATTAAAGTTAATGGCGTAAATTTTATGGTGGTGGGTGTTTATAATTCAAAATCTAGAAATAATGGAGATGCTGAATCGGCTCAAAAAAATATATTTATACCATTTTCTACTTTTCAGCAAGCTTTCAATTATGGGGATACTGTGGGATGGATGGCATTAACTGCCAATGATAATGCGTCGATAACAACTTTAAAACCTCAAATATTAGACTTTATAAAATCCAGACATTCAATACATCCTGATGATGATCGAGCCATTGGTAATTTTGACTTATACCAAGAGTTTAGTAAGATCCAAGGATTGTTTTTAATTCTAAAATTTATAGCTTATTTCGTAGGGACTTTGGTATTGCTATCTGGAGTGATAGGGATTTCAAATATCATGTTAATCGTAGTAAAAGAGAGAACTAAAGAAATAGGAATTCGTAGAGCCTTAGGAGCTACGCCAGCTGCAATTCGATCTCAAATCTTATTAGAAGCTATTTTTTTAACAATCATTGCAGGGATGTTTGGTATTGCCATGGCGACTGGAGTTGTTGCACTTATTAATATGGTATTAGATAGTATGCCTAGTGAGGGAATGATGTTTGCTAACCCCAGTGTTGACCTGACTGTAGTTTTTATTGCCTTATTTATATTAGTAGGATCAGGTTTGTTAGCTGGATATATTCCTGCACAAACGGCAATAAATATCAAACCAGTAGATGCATTACGAACGGAATAAATTATCAATCAAAAAATAAACGAATAAATCAAAACAAATGAAAAAAGGAGTAACCATAACTATTTTAATTTTTATCGCCTTAGTCTTTTTTGGAGCGTTATATTATTTATATGCAAAAAATCAACAAGCTCCCGTAGTTTTTAAAACGGATAAAGCGGAAATTAAAACAATTGTTAAAAATACTATTGCTACAGGAAATATTGTGCCAGATGAAGAGGTCTTAATAAAACCTAATATTTCGGGAATTATTGAAGCTGTCTATATTAAAGCCGGGCAAAACATTAAAGCAGGAGATTTAATTGCTAAAATTAAAGTGGTTGCTAATGTTTCTAATTTAAGTAATACGCAAAATCAATTGCAGTCGTCTAAAATTGAATTAGATAATCAAGAAAAATTACATCAAAGACAAAAAACATTGTTTGATAAAGGGGTTATTTCAGCAAATGATTACGATGCGGCTCAATTAGCGTATAATAGTGCAAAGCAAAATTATAACGCAGCTAGAAGAAGCTTAGATATTGTTAAAACAGGAACTACATCTGGACTTGGGGGTTATGCTAATACTTTAATCCGATCTACTGTAAACGGAATGGTACTTGACGTTCCTGTAAAAGTGGGGAATCAGGTTATTGAGAGTAATAACTTTAATGAAGGGACGACAATTGCCAGTGTTGCTGATGTAGGAAGAATGATTTTTGTTGGTAAAATTGATGAATCAGAAGTAGGTAAAATAAAAGAAAAGTTACCTATCGAAATTACTGTAGGCGCAATTGAAAATAAAAAATTTGATGCTGTTTTGCAATATATAGCACCAAAGGGTGTGACGGAAAATGGTGCGATTCAATTTGAAATAAAAGCCTCTTTAGAAAATAGAGATGACACCTTTATTCGAGCTGGATTAAGTGCTAATGCTTCTATTATTTTAGAAAAAGCAGATAAAGTTTTAGCATTAAAAGAAGCGCTAATTCAATTTGATAAAAAAACACAATTGCCTTATGTTGAAGTAGAAACTAGCTCCCAAAAATTTGTTAGAAAGGATCTTGTTTTAGGTGTGAGTGATGGGATTTATGTTCAAATAAAAAGCGGAATAACGGCTTCTGACAAGATAAAAATTTGGAATCAAGGTTTAAAAGGCCCAGATTCTAAAGAATAAAAAACAGATTAAAAGATTTTTAGTTTATAGATAAATGTTAAATTTGTGTAGTACCTTTGTTACACTTCCATTCAAAATATATGAAAAAAAATAGTTGGATACCTTTAGTTTTACTCTTTGCCTTTAGTTTGTCATCAAGTGCACAAACTAAAAAATGGACTCTAGAAGAGTGTGTGAAATATGCATTAGATCATAATATTTCAATAAAACAAACAGCATTAGATAGTGAGTCCGCTTTAATTGATAAAAAAGGAGCACTGGGTAGTTTTCTTCCTTCGGTTAATGCTTCAGCCTCTCATTCATGGAATATTGGTTTGAATCAAGATATTACTACGGGGCTTTTGCAAAATAAAACTACGCAATTTACCTCGGCTGGTGCTAGTGTTGGTGTTGATATTTATAAAGGACTGCAAAACCAAAATACACTTAGAAAAGCAAGGCTTTCAATAATTGTAGCAAAGTATCAATTAACAAAAATGCAAGAAGATATTGCACTTAATGTTGCGAATGCTTTTTTACAAGTGCTCTTTAATAAAGAAAATTTAAAGGTGCAAAATGAACAATTGAGTATAAATGGAAAGCAGTTAACTCGTTCCAGAGAATTGGTAAATGCTGGAACAATACCTAGGGGTGACTTATTAGACATTCAAGCTACTTTGGCATCGGATAATCAAAAAGTCATAGCTGCCGAAAACTCGTTGTTGATCTCAAAATTAAGTTTAGCGCAATTACTTCAATTGGATAGTTTTGAAAATTTTGATGTAGTTGATGATACAATGGCTAAAGATGAAAATAATATATTGTCTCAAGAGCCTACTGCCATTTACGATAAAGCAAAAGAGGGAAGAACAGAGTTAAAAATTGCTCAAACTAATCTAGAAATTGCCGAAAAAAATGTAGCTATTGCAAAAGGGAAATTTCAACCTACTTTACAAGGTTTTTATAATTTTAATACGAGAATATCATATGCTGATATTGCGTTAAGAGATAGCAATGGAGCTGTTATCGGAGTACAGTCTGCACCACCGTTCTTTAATCAGTTTAGTGATAATAAAGGGCAGTCTTATGGTGTACAACTGAATATTCCTATTTTTAATGGATTCTCTGCTAGAAATAATGTAGAGCGCTCTAAAGTAAGTTTAGAGAAGTCTAAGATTGCATTAGAACAACAAAATTTAGATTTGCAAAGAAATGTTTATACTGCATTTGCGGATGCAAAAGGAGCATTAAAATCTCATGAATCTGCTCTTGTGGCATTGGAATCGAGACAAGCTTCTTATAATTATGCCAAGGACAAATTTGATGTTGGTTTGATGAATTCTTTCGATTTGAATCAATCACAAACATTACTGTCGAATGCGCAATCAGAAGTTTTGAGAAGCAAATACGATTACATTTTTAAAATTAAAATATTAGAATTCTATTTCGGAATTCCTATCATTAAAAACTAAATACATTATGTCAAAAAAATCAATTTATTATATAGTTGGTGGAGTAGTTCTACTTATAGTTGCATTAATAGCGCTTTCAAAAGCTGGAATAATAGGAAATAAGGACAAAGGTACCGAAGTAGAAATTGCTCAGGTAAATACTTCAACAATTGTTGAAACAGTATCGGCAACTGGAAAAATTCAACCTGAAATCGAAGTGAAAATTTCATCAATGGTTTCTGGAGAAATTATTTCATTACCTGTAAAAGAAGGGCAAGTCGTGAAAAAAGGAGAATTATTGGTAAAAATAAATCCGGATTTATATACTTCTAGTTTAAATAGAACGATTGCTGGTCTATCAGGTTCAAAAGCAGGATTAACTCAAGCTGATGCTCAGTTTAATGAGGCTAAGTCAAGTTATGAAAGAAATAAAACTTTGTTTCAAAAAGGAATTATCTCTAAATCTGATTGGGACAAAGCCATAGCTTCTTATGAAGTGGCCAAGGCGACAAAACAATCGGCATATTTTAATGTACAAAGTGCTTCGGCATCTGTAAATGAAGCTAAAGACAATTTAGGGCGTACTATTATATACTCTCCTGCAGATGGAACAATTTCTATGCTTAATGTTGAATTAGGAGAGCGTGTTTTAGGAACACAACAAATGACAGGTACTGAGCTTTTAAGAGTAGCCAACTTGAATAATATGGAAGTTGAAGTGGATGTAAATGAAAATGACATCGTTAAAATTAAAGAAGGGGATGAAGCTAACGTTGAAGTTGATGCTTATTTAAAAAAGAAATTTAAGGGTGTGGTTACAAGTATTTCTAATTCTGCAAGTAGTACTTTGACTTCAGATCAAGTAACTAATTTTAAAGTTAAAGTACGAATTGTTAAAGAATCGTACCAAGATTTATTAGTAGGGAAACCGGCTACTTATTCTCCTTTTAGACCTGGAATGACAGCTACAGTTGATATTATGACTAAAACAAAAGCAAACGTGCTGAATGTTCCAATTAGTTCTATCGTTATCAAGTCTGATACAGCAGCAGTAAAAGAAGTTAAAATGGTGGAGACTCCCGAAGAAAAAAATGCAACTCCAAAAAGCGATAAAAAGTTTGAGTGTGTTTTTGTGAAAGTGGGTGATAAAGCTAAAATACGGATTATTAAAACGGGAATTCAAGACGATATAAATATTGAAATACTTAGCGGTTTGAAAAAAGGTGATGTTGTAATTACGGGACCTTATACTACTGTTACAAAAGAATTAAACTCTGGTGATAAAGTAGTGTTGAAATCAGATAAGAAAGAAGATAAAAAATAGATTATTCAATAACTAGTATTGAATATTTTTAAAACCCTTTGTGAGAGCAAAGGTTTTTTGTTTTCAATTAAGAAGTCTTTCAATTTTTGAATTGTTTTCTATGCCGTTTTTTTATTCCTTTGCAGAGCCTTTGATGGTTCCTTTTTTTTTCTAATTTAAATCTCATAATGACGTGTCATATATTCTAAATATTGAAACAGCTACAAAAAACTGTTCTGTTGCAATTGCAAAAGAGGGTAAAACGATTGTTTGTAATGAAATTGCTGAAGAAGGATATTCTCATGCAGAGCGACTACATGTTTTTATGGAGTCGGTTTTGACAGAAGCAGGAATTACATTTAAAGATTTAGCCGCAGTTGCTGTAAGTCAAGGCCCAGGATCGTATACAGGACTTCGCATTGGCGTTTCAGCAGCCAAAGGACTCTGTTTTGCCTTGTCAATCCCTTTGATAGCTGTAGATACTTTAAAAGTGTTGGCAGCACAAACGAAAGTCTCAGATGGATTAATTATTCCTATGATTGATGCTCGAAGAATGGAAGTGTATAGTGCTATTTTCTCTGCTGAATTAGAAAATAAAAGAGAAACTCAAGCTGAAGTTATTACTGAAAATTCTTTTGAAAATATAAAAGAGCCCATTTATTTTGTAGGTGACTGCGCTGAGAAATGTAAAACGGTATTAACAAAAGATAATTTTATATTTCTTGATGATATAAAATACCCATCAGCTAGAGAAATGTGCGCTCTTAGCTTTGCGAAATATGCAATAAACGATACTGTCGATGTAGCCTATTTTGAACCTTATTATTTAAAGGATTTTATGATTACTACTCCAAAAAAGTAATGGTTAATTGCTTTGAGACATTTCTTTCACATACGGTTGTATATTGATTCCAGCATTGTCAAATGCTGCTTTGCAGTTTTCCAAAGTTTCTGTAAAAACAGCTCCAAAATCTTCATTAGTTGCCCAAGGTCTTACTGCTAATTGAATAGCGCTATCAGTTAGGTTTTTAACAAAAACCTCTGGTTTTGGAGTTTGAAGCACTTTTGGGTTATTGTTTAAAATTTCAATAATTAAATCTTTTGCTTTTTTAATATCCGAATCATAAGAGATAGAGAAGGTCAAATCAGCACGTCTGTTTTTTTGTAAAGAGTAATTTATGATAGTGCCGTTAGACAATACTCCATTTGGAATAAAAACCGTTTGATTGTTGGCGGTGATTAATTTGGTTACAAAAATTTGAATTTCATTGACTGTTGCGAGTGTACCTTGAGCTTCTATTGTATGTCCCACTTTGAATGGCTTAAATAGAATAATTAGCATTCCTCCTGCAAAATTAGATAAGGAACCTTGTAATGACAGTCCTACAGCAAGTCCCATTGCACCTAAAATAGCAACAAATGAAGAAGTCTCAATTCCTAGTTTAGAAATGAATGTTACAAATAGTAATACTCTTAAGACCCATAATAAAATATCAGCTAAAAACTTGGTTAGTGTGGGGTCAAGCTCTCTTTTAACCATTATTTTTCTAATAAGCCTATTGATAATGCGAATTGAGTATAACCCAATGAAAAGAATAATAAAAGCTGATATCAGTTTAGGAGAATAAGTAATAAATTCTTTAAAATATATGTTGGCATAATTAGTAACAACATCGGTAGTTAGGGTCATTTTTAGGTAATAAAAAACCTTCTATTATAAAGAAGGTTTGTGTTTATAAAGCAAAATTACAAAAAATAATAGAGTAATTAATTGACTTATTCTCCAATTTTATTTTGAGCGTCTTCTTGATTGTCTTGCGGTGTTAAAGATTTAATTTTATCACTTGCTATTCCTTTGGCTTCGACCGCTAAATGATCTATTTTGTCTTTTGCAATTTCGGCATTTTCTTTAATAGAAGCGATAGTTTTTCCTAATACATCCCCAGCTTCTTGACTGAACTCGCTGATTGTCTCTTTAGCTTGGTCTGCATAATCTTCAACTTTTTCTATCATTGGAGCAGCTGCTGTTTTTGCACCTTCCATCGCTTTTTCTGTTTTTGAGGCTAATTCACTAGCGGTTTCTTTAGCCTTAGCCATTGTCTCTTCGGCAAAATTTTCTGCTTTCTCAATATAAGGAGTTGACGCTTCTTTTGCTTGCTCCAACTTAATTTCTGCTTTATTAGCTAATTCACTCGAAGATTCTTTGGCTGAGCCAAATAAATTTTTAAAAAATGATGATACTCCCATAATGTTTTATTGTTTTAAATTTCTAATACAATATTAAACAATTTTATTGCAATTAATTTATTGGTTATCAATATTTTGTGATTTTATTTTAAAATGTAGAAACAATGATGTAGTTGTACAAAAAAAGCGTTTCGTAAGAAACGCTTTAATTTTTTTTAGAATAAAGTTTACTCAAGTTCGAATGTTACTTTAAGTGTTACTCGGTATTCTGATATTTTGCCTCCATCTACTGATGCACTTTGATCTTTAACATATACAGATCGTATATTTTTTACAGATTTTGATGCTTTCGTTATGGCTTTTTGTGTTGCTTCTTCCCAACTCGTTTTTGAACTTGAGAGTAATTCAATTACCTTTAATACTGACATAATTTCTACTTTTTTAGTTAAACTTAAATTTAACTAATTTTTTAATTTTCCCCCTATAAAAAAGGTTAAATATATCATAATTATCAGTAAATCAGTATTTTGTAATTATTAGGCGTTAGCGGCTTCTACATTTATTTTATCGTCGTTAAGCATGCTTTTTAGCATGTTTTCTATTCCGCTTTTTAAAGTAAATGTTGATGATGGACAGCCACTACAAGCTCCTTGGAGTGTTACTTTTACGGTTTTAGAAGTTTCGTCATAGGATTCAAAGGCAATGTTACCACCGTCAGCAGCAACAGCAGGTTTTACATATTCTTCTAATATATTAATGATTTTTTGAGAAGTTTCGTCTAATGAATCAAAATTTGCATCTTTTGTTTTTTCGTCTTTTACAATAGTTTGAATTAGACTTTCGTCTAAAACTGTTCCTCCATTTTCAATATATTGTTTGATGAAGCTTCTTAATTCCAAAGTAATTTCCTCCCAGTTATTGACCTCATATTTGGTTACTGAAATATAATTTTCATCAATAAAAATTTCTTTTACATATGGGAATTTAAATAATTCTTTTGCTAAGGGAGATGAAGCAGTTTGGTCAATGTTTTTAAACTCAATAGGATTCTTAGTTAGCATTCTACTAACGACGAATTTTAAAGCTGATGGATTTGGTGTTGTTTCTCCATAAACAGTAATAGGCTGTTTTTTTGTTTTATTTTCCTCAATTGTAATTATGGTACCTCCATTAGTAACAAATGTTTCAATTTGTTCAGCAACGGCATCTTTTACATCATCCCATTCTACAATACTATATTTTTCAACAGCAATAAATTTTCCAGAAATGTATATCGTTTTTACAAATGGTAAATAGAATAATTGTTGTGCAAGTGGTGATGCTTTTGCTTCATCAATGTTTTTAAACTCAAAACTTTCATTTTTAGTAATGAAATCTTCAAATTCAAATTTTAGTATAGTTGGGTTTTGCGTTTCTTTTATGGTAACTTTTGTCATAACTTTTGTAAATTTTTACAAATTTAGTAAAGTTATTTTCTACGAATAACTATATTTGATATATTAATGAATAAATTAACTTTAGTTTAGTATTATTACGGACTATCTATTCTTTTTCTGTAACACTTATATTCATTTTTTATATAAAAGTATTTCAATGTATATCAAAATTAAAATTTTATTTGTACTTTTTTTTATTACTTCCTATTCTTTTTCACAAGAAGGTATCGCTGTATATTCTGATTATTTATCAGATAATTACTATTTGATCCATCCTTCGATGGCAGGTGCGGCAAATTGTGCAAAAATAAGACTTACCTCTCGTTCGCAATGGGCTGGTCAAGAAGATGCTCCTAAACTCCAAACAGTAAGTTTTAATGGCAGGGTGAGTGAGAAAGCAGGGGCAGGGATTATTCTTTTTAATGATAAAAACGGATATCATTCTCAAAAAGGAGTTAAATTATCCTATGCTTACCATCTTATGTTTTCTAGAGATGAAATAGATTTGAATCAATTGTCTTTTGGAATTAGTGCTGGTTTGATCCAGAGTCAGTTAGATGAAACTAGTTTTCTTCAATCAGGCGATTTTGATCCTATTATTGATGGAACTATAGTACAAAAAGATTCTTATTTCAATATGGATATTGGAGCTTCTTATAATTTTTTGGACTTTTATGTACATGGTACTGTAAAGAATGTACTTGAAACTAGAAGAGATATTTATACAGAATACGAAAGTGATAATTTAAGAAAGTTCTTATTGAGTACGGGATACGTTTTTGGGGACAAAGATAGAATTTTATGGGAACCATCTATTTTATTTCAATTAGTAGATAAAACAAAAGAAAAATCATTTGATTTTAATTTGAAAGCATATAAAAACATGGATTTTGGAACACTATGGGCGGGATTGTCCTACCGTAGAAGTTTAGATGGTGCAGAGTATTCAGATGCTTCAGGGATTTCTACACAAAAATTACAATATATTACTCCTATTATTGGAGTAAATTACAAAAATGTGATGTTTGCTTATACTTACTCTCATGTTTCTGGCGCAGTTAAATTTGATAATGGAGGATATCATCAAATTACTTTGGGGCTCAACTTGTTTTGTAAGCCTGAAAAATACGAATGTAACTGCCCTGCGATTAATTAATTCTAATTTTCTTTCATGTTAATAAAGTCGGTCAACGGAAAAACACCACTGATACCAAAAGATTGTTATGTTGCTGAAAATGCGACTATAGTCGGTGAGGTTAGTTTTGGTGATTCATGTAGTGTATGGTTCAATGCTGTTATTCGAGCAGATGTGAATTTTATTAAAATTGGTAATAAAGTAAACATTCAAGATGGTGCCATAATACATTGTACATATAAAAAGCACCCAACTATAATAGGTAATAATGTTTCCATTGGGCATAATGCTATTGTTCATGGCTGTACTGTACATGACAATGTTTTGATAGGTATGGGAGCGATTGTAATGGATAATTGTATTATTGAAAGTAATTCAATTGTTGCTGCTGGAGCTGTTATTACTCAAAATACAGTTGTTTCTTCAGGTTCGATTTGGGCTGGTGTTCCTGCCAAGAAAGTAAAAGATATTGATCAGTCTAATTTTGCAGGGGAAATTGAACGTATTTCTAACAATTATGTAATGTATTCCAGTTGGTTCAAAGAAGAAGAATAATCAGTTTTACTTTTCAATAATTAATAGGATGGGAAAAAGAAAAGATAAAGCATCACATATATTAAATACGTCATCAACTTTATTAGGAATATGTTTTTTAGTACTTACTTCTATTAAACTCAATAACAGCAGCGAGACTACAATTATTGATCAACTTATAGCAATTTCTATTGTGATGTTTATGACAAGTAGTATTCTGTCTTTTTTATCCATGCGAAAAACTAAAAAACCAAGTGCTCATTTTGAAAAAATAGCAGATTTAATTTTCTTGATAGGTCTTTTTTCATTGTTCATCATAACGATGTTGGTCACTTTGAACATCATTAAATGATAGGGTTTATATAATAAAAATTTATAAATTGATTCGTTCAAAGAAGGAACTCTTGTAGCTTTCGCTAATAGGTATTCTTTTTTCGGCAATTACTACTTTGTTTTTCTGGATTGACTTGACGTGTTTTATATTAATGATGTAAGAACGATGTATTCTAGAGAATCCCTTTGATGAAAGTAAGTTTTCGAGTTTTATTAAGCTAATTAATGTCAAAGTATATTTGTTGTCAGTGGTATATATTTTGACATAGTCCTTCAAGCCTTCAATATATAAAATATCCGAAAAATTCAATTTAACATTTTCATATTCAGCTCTTACGAACATAAAATCTTGCTCGATTTCAGGTGCAGAAATCAAATTTGTATTTGTTGGTACATTTTGTGGGTTGAAAATTTGTTGCGCCCTCATTACTGATTTCAAGAATCTATGAAATGGGATTGGTTTTACTAAATAATCTACAGCACCAAGATTAAAACCCTCCACAGCATAGTCAGAATAAGCTGTGGTAAATATTATTAATGGTTTTTTATCAATTGCATTAATAAAGTCAATACCGGAAAAATGGGGCATTTCTATATCTAAAAAAATTAAATCTACATTAGATTGGTTGATTATTGATATTGCATCAATGGCGTTGTTGAAGGTGTTAACAAGTTCAAGTGAATCTACTTTGCTAACAAATTCTTTAATCAAATCAACCGCTAGTGGTTCATCATCTATAATAACACATTTCATCATATTTTCTATTTAATAACTTTTTATTTTAATCTAGATAATGGTTCCTTGTGTTTGATCTAAAATCAGATTTAAATGTACGCTATAATTATTTTCAGTTTCAGTTATAGTCAGTTGATGCGAATTTGGATAGAGAAGATCGAGTCTGCTTTCAATGTTTGTTAGTCCAATTCCAGAGTTTTCAGGATCTTTTTTATAATTTTCCATTTTATTTTCTATCCAAAAATCCAAAACATTCTCGGTAATACTAATTTTAATTTTTACATAGGCTACTCCTTTGTAATCCGTCCCGTATTTGAAAGCATTCTCTATAAAAGAAATTAAAAGTAAGGGTTCTATATATTTATTTCTAGTTTCTCCATGAATATTTATATAAATATTTTCAATATTGTTAAGTCGTAACTTTTGTAGTTCAATATAATTTTTAATGTAGTTTATCTCTTTTTCAAGAAATACAGTTTTATTATCTGTTTCATAAAGCATATAACGCATCATTTCGGATAAGGTAACTATGGCATCTGGAACCAAATCAGATTTCTTATAAGCTAATGAATAAATGCTATTGAGAGCGTTGAATAAAAAATGTGGATTGGTCTGTTTTCTCAAATAGTTTAGTTCAGTAGTAGTTTTATGAGTTTCAGCTATAAGCTTATTTTGCTGATTATTATAAAATTCCGATAACGTTTTAATAATTGTACTTGTAGCTATTATAAAAACATAAAAAATGGAGGGAAATATTTTCATAAAAAAAGGAGCCCTTCCCTGAAAAACCTTTGATCTTATCATTTCATGGCCTGAGGAGTCGAACATTCTTGGATGAGCGAACTCTTTGAAACTTGGCATGAAATAGATTGACCTTATAATCATAAAAAAAGTGATTATCGATAGTATTACTGCTAAAAAGAACCAGTATTTTTTATTCAAGAGTAATTTTGGGACAAAATAAAAATAATTTAAATAAAACAAAATGATGCCAGTAGTCCATTGTACGTAGAAATCAGGTTTTATAAATAAAAGATTTTCTGAAAAAGAAATTAAAGAAGTAATAATAAAAAAGCACCAAATGATACTATGTACTAGTATTTTGTTTAAATTGTTATTCTTAATTCCGTCTAATTTCATCTAGGTTTTTATAGCTAATAAAAATAAATCTTTTTTTGTTACAGTAGGGGATAAATTGTCTTTCAGTTTTTGCAATACTAAATTACCCACTTTTAAGGCTTCTTCTTCGGTTTTGAAGCTTTTATTCTCACTTATTACAGGGATTACCGTTTGTTTAATAATTATTTTTTCATCTTTAGTTATTATATATCCCCAACCAGAATCATTTTTTAAAGATTTTACTTTTAAATTTTCGGTGTGATTACACGAAATAAATAAAGAAAAACTAAATATCAATAAAATAGTGTATTTGTTTACTAGAAATAGATTCTTCTGGATTGTTGCCCAGAAGAATCTATTGTTTAAATTAATTGTCATCATCGCTTTGTTCGTCTAATGGTTTAAATTCCCAAGAATCATCAAAATAGGAAGATCCTGACCTTCCTAATAATAGGAATCCACGTTGGTTGATTGCAAACCCTGTTGCATCAGTTCGTGCAGATCCCTCAAGAGACGTTCTTTCTTCCCAAATATCGTTTGTAGGATCGTACTCCCAAACGGATCTGGTACCTTCTCCACAGGCTACATATCCAAATCCATTCATTGAAAAACTGGATGCATTAGACCTTACAATTACATAGTCATCATTGTATGAATAATCATCATCGTCGTCTTGATCGATATCACGTTTTCTTGTCCATATGTCAGTTGCAGGATCAAACATCCAAAAATCTACTTGATATGTTCCACTATTAACCCCTAACCCTAAGTATACTTTATCATCAATTACAAAAATACTTGCGCCTCTACGTTTGTTTCCACTAAAGCCATTTACTAATGTCCAAGTGTTTTCCGTTGGGCTATATTGGTAAAAATCTTTAAGGTAATTTCCATCATATCCCGTTCCAAAGTAGGCTTTTCCACCTGCTTGAAACCCTACTGCAGAATAGCGCGCTGTCCCAGCAAAATCGGCTTTTTGAGTCCAACTATTACTTACTGGATCATATTCATAAAAGTCTTTCAATTTATTCGTCCCATCATAACCAAGACCTACATACCCTTTAGAATTTAATTCAAATCCCGAGGCCGCACTTCTTTCTACACCTGTAAAGTCTGCTTTTTGCTCCCAGTAATCGCCATCTGAATTGTATGCCCATAGATCTTTTAAATATTCATCTCCTGTATATCCTGTTGTAACATATGCATAACTACCAATCACAAAACTTGTTGCACTGGATCTTGCAGGACCATCAAAGGAGGACTTTTTAATCCAGTTTCCAACTAAATCATCATCGTCATCATTGCTACAACTTACCAATACTAAACTCATAATAAGTGTGGTGAACAACATTCCTTTTTTTAAACTATTCATATATTTATTGTTTTTGTTAATGTTTGAATTTTATACCTATATTAAAAATGTATCCGTTGTTACTATTAAAATCATATTTTAAATCCCCTTTATTATCCGTTAGATAATATTTATTATGGAATCCGTAACCTCCTTTGAAATTTATTGACCAGGAAGAATCTATACTTCTTTCGTATTCAAGTGTTGTTGCCATTTGTGAATAGGTCATTTTTGTTGCGTTATTATAATTGTCATTTGGCTCAGGAGTATCTAAATTGTAAATAGCCCCTTGGAAATTATTTTTAAACAAGAATGTGTTTTTATTATTATTCGAATATGAAAACTGTGAATTTGGGAACCCAATCTCAATTGCCATATTTTGATGCATACGATGTAGGAATGAAAATGTTGGCAGAATAGTTGTTTTTCCAAAAAGGGTACTTCTTTGAGTACCTATAGATATTGAGTTTGAAGGATTAAAAATGTGATTTATTTTTAGTCCGCCTAATATATTTACATCTGAAATCCCTACATTTTCTTCAAAATTGATTGTTGGTTTAATTTCGATATTCAAGCTTGTTTTTCTATTTAAAGCATATGTAATTTCAAAATTATTTTCAAAACTGGAAAAATTAGTAAGGTTATCTTGTAAGTTGTATTTTTCTAATTCATAATTTATTCCTGTTTTTTTGTATTTTAAAGTATTTGTTATTTTAATTTCCGAACCAATGTTTTTTAAAACACCAAACCCAATTTCGGTTTCGTTCCTAGTTATTTTTTCTGTTGGTTCTGTTTTTGTATTTAATTCTAAAGAGAAACTGCTTTGGGCAGAAATATCTAAAATTGAAAACAGAAACAGCAGTGCTGCATAAATCTTTATTCTCATTGTTTTTTTATTGTTTCAAAAGTAGTTGCATTATCTAATCTAAAAAAAGAAGATATATATACCCGCCTATTTCATAGACAAACGGGTCGTTTATATAGCTGAATCAATATTACAGTTGAGTTATTGCAGTTGTAGTCATAATGTGGCTTTTTATAGAGATAAAACTAGGAACGGTATATGTTATAATGCACTATAAAAATGGCTCTTATATATTTGTTCAAAAACATTTATGTATAAGTTATTGTTGTTGCTTTTTCTTGGAGCTGTAATAACCTCTTGTAATTCTGATGTAGATACAGGAGAGTTCGTTGTTGGGTCGGATTATTTATCAGTAAATAATAAAGTTATATTGATAGATACTTTGACGGTTGATGTTTCGACAATTAATTTGGATTCATTAATAACGTCAAGTCAAAAAAGAATTTTAGTTGGAAATTATGACGATCCATATTTTGGGAAGGTAAAATCAGATAGTTATTTTCAATTGTCTTCGTCGGGGTATACTTTAAATACGGATAATTCTGATACTGATGCTCCAAACTATGTTTTTGATTCTATACGAATGATTTTGAGGCCTGATAAGTATTACTATGGCGATACTACTAAAGTACAAACAATTAGTATTCATCGATTACTTCAAAAAGTGAAGCCAAATGTTGATGACACCAATTTTTATAATGATTCCAGTCTTGACTTTGATTCTGAAAGTTTAGGTTCTGTTTCATTCAGGCCAAAACCCCACAGTAAAGATTCTGTTGTTGTAAATATTAAAGATGTTTTTGGAGATGCTCTTTTTCAAAAAATAAAAAAAAGAGAGATAACAAATTTTGACGAGTTTACTGAATATTTTAGGGGACTTGTTATAAAAACAACAACTAGTGGTTCTTCAAGTATTGTAGGTTTCAATACGGCTAGCGTACTCCGATTGTATTATTCAAAATATTTGGGAAATTCTGATGAGTCACTAGTCAAGGATTTTAATATTTTGGATGCGACAAAGCAGTTTAATAATATAAGTTTGGACAGAAGCGGTACTTTAATAAAGGACTTGCCAGTTTTTACAGACCACTTGTCTAGTTTGCAAACTGGAAATAACGCATTCATTCAATCTGGAACAGGCTTGGCATGTAGAATTGATTTTCCAAATATAAAACAACTGAAATACATTTCGGATAAAGGGGCAATTGTTGATGCTCAACTCATTATTAAACCCATAAGCAATTCCTATTCTGATTCCTATCCATTGGTAGATTCCTTACGAGTTTTTGTGGCAGACAAATTAAATAGAATTTCAGGTACTTTGAATAGTACGGGCAGTGCTACGTATGCTATTTTGAATACCGATGCTGATGAGTTTAATGAAAACATAGGGTATAAAGTATCTATTGGTACTTTTTTGCAAAATGAAATGATAAAAAAGTCTGATTCAAGGTTGTCATTAATTCTCACTTTACCAAGTATTTCCAAAGCAGTAGATCGATTACTAGTGGGAGATCAAAAAAATAGCAACAATAAAATTCAATTGAAAATTTATTATATTTCTTATTAAATGAAAAATAAAATAGCGCTTGCAAGTTTATTTATGCTTTTTACCATAAATACATTTTCACAAAGTATATCAAGTTCACCTTATTCCATGTATGGTTTGGGGAGCTTATATGATTCTGATTTCGGTTCGATTTCTTCTATCGGCTCTTCGGGAATTGCTTTGCCTTCCAATCGATTTATTAATAATCTAAACCCTGCATCTTTGGGTTATATGTATCAAAATCATTTTTTGTTTGATGTGGGTGGGAAGTCCATTTTATCCACTTATGAAAACAGTTCAAAAAAAGAAAGTAGAAATAATTTTCAGTTTTCTCATATTGCTTTAGCTTTTCCTGTAACGTCAAAATCTGCTGTTAGTGTTGCTTTACAACCGTATTCAAGCGCTGCTTTTAAAATATCAAATTTACTTTTGCCAATTGAAAATAGTGCTGACACTTATGTTTTGAATGCTTCTGGTTCAGGAGGGTTAAATGACTTTGACCTTTCTTATGGATACAGAATTGGAAAAAAAATTGCATTAGGGATTTCAACTAATTTCCTTTTTGGTAATACAATAGATAATAGAGACTATACTGTTTCGAACTCAATAACTACCATAAATAAAAAATCGTATTACAATGGAGTAAGGGTATCATTTGGAAGTCAGGTACAAATTGATTCTACATTGTCATTGGGTGTGAATTTTAAATCGCCGAGTCAAATTAAAGCTTCAAAAGTTCAATCTGTTATTTCGTATAATAACTCAATAACTACAACAATTGAAACGGACGCAAATTATGATGTAGATGATTATTATTTGCCTTTAGAAATTGGAGTAGGGTTAAGTAAGGTTTTTAAGAATAATTTAAACTTTACTATAGATTATAAAAAAAGCCTGTGGAATGGTACGAATCAATCTGATATATATGGGAATTATCTCAATCAAGATAAATTTGCTATGGGATTTTCGTATAGTAAAACGAAGAGTATAAGAAGTTATTTTGATAGAATTCAATATGCAACGGGATTTAATTATGATTCTGGATTTTTAGAAATTGATAATAAAAGAATTAATAATCTATCTTTTTCGGTTGGTGTTTCATTACCAGTTGAGAATCAAACTTTTTCAACTCTTAATGTGACGTATTCTTATGGTCAAAAAGGGAGTATTAGTAATGGTCTAATTAAGGAAAATTATCATAAAATTTCACTTAATTTAAGTTTAGATGGGATTTGGTTCGTTAAAAGAAAATTTGAATAAACTAAAAATCTCTTTCTATAACTTCATATTTGTTTTCTAAAATTTCTTTTAAGACTTTAGGATTAGTATTCGTATAGAAAACGGGGTTGCTATTTTCTTCTGTGGAAAAACCAATTTTATTATTTAATATATTTTTAGTTTGTTTGGCCACAGCTTCACCTGAATCTATTATTTGAATATTATCTGGTAGAATCTTTCTTATTTGTGGAATTAGGTAGGGATAGTGGCTACAGCCTAATACAAGGTAATCGATGTCAGCCTCAATCATAGGTTGCAAATAGGAGTGAAGTAACTCGCTCATTTCAGGAGAGTTTATTTCACCGTTTTCAATTAGCTGTACTAATCCGTGACCTACTTGTTCTATTATTTTTGTGTTTTGAAATTTTTGTGTTGTATTGTAGAACAGTTCACTGATTAATGTACCTTGAGTGGCCAAAATGCCAATTGTTTGTGTTTTGGAATTAGTAGCCGCCGGTTTTATTGCAGGTTCAATACCAATAAAAGGGATGTTGTATTTTGCTCTTAATTCTTTAATTGCATTTGTGGTAGCTGTATTACAGGCAACAACAATCAATTTACAACCCATTTCAAGTAATAGATCTGTATTTTTCATACTCAGAGCTATGATTTCTTGTTTTGACTTTTGTCCGTAGGGCGCATTTTTACTGTCAGCTAAATAAATGGTTTTTTCATTAGGGAGTAAATGGTGAATCTCTCTCCATATTGAAGTTCCTCCTATGCCTGAATCAAAAATTCCTATGGGTTGATTGTTATTCATTAAAACAAAGTTAAGTGCTCTACATTAAATATCCTAAAAAATAGTGCTACAAAAAAACCGCTCATTTCCTGTGTTAGGATGAGCGGTTTTTTAAAATATTATGATTTGTATTCTACTAGAAACCTAAATCTTTTTTTACATCTGCAGTTAAGTTTGGACCGTCAGCAAGTAAAAGTGTAGAACCATCAAGAACATATTGGAAACCTTTTGCTTTTCCAACTTTTTCAATTGATGCTCTTACTTTTTCCATTAATGGTTTTACTATATCTGATTCTTTTTGTTGCAATTCTTTTTGAGCGTTATCTCTAAAGTCAACAATTCTTTTTTGCATGTCTTGTACTTCTTTAGAACGGTCGCCGTTTATAGCGTCAGTAACAGTTGCAGATTCAGCTTCGTATTTTTTTAATTTTGCTTGGTACTCTTCAACCATTTTTTTGTAATCTGCATCGTAAGTAGTACTTAATTTTTCAAGTTGTTTTTGAGCATCTAACATAGCTGGCATTTTTGCCATGATTTCACTTACATCAACATGTGCTGTTTTTGCTTGTGCAGTAATAGTTTGATTTGCTCCAAGAATAAATAGTGCAGCAATTAATAAAGTTTTAATCTGTTTCATCGTTTTTAAAATATTAAGTAATTAATTATTGTTTTAGTTTAATTTGTTCTTCTCTTGATTTTTTTATGGAATCCCTCACTTGGAGTATTCGTATTCTTCTGTCCTCTACTGCTTTTTTACGGTCTTCAATTACTTTTTTACGTTCTTCTAATTTTTGAGCGTTAGCGTCGATTTGTTTTTGTTTAGCTTCTTCGGCTTTTGTCTTAGCACTTTCTTTTTCAGAATCGTTATTTACCGAAGTAGTAGCTTCTGTTTTTGTAGAGGCAGAAACCGTGCCATTTTTTTTAGCTTCTCTGTCAGCTATTATTTTTTGTCTTCTTTCTTCAAAATCTTTTTTCTTTTGTTCTTGGGCAAGTTTTCTTTCTTCAATAATTTTATCCCTTGCTATTTTCTTTTCTTCTAATGCTTTCTGTCTTTCGGCTAATACTGGATTTTCATCAGCAGCATCTTCTTTATTGTCTTTAGCTTCTTCAGCAGCAAGTTGCTTTTTTGTTAGTTGCTCTCTTTTTTCAGATCGGTTTATTACTCGCAACACTTGGTCGCTTATGTCAAACCTTTTTGCAGCAAAAAGCATAGTTAAATCCGAAGATTTGTCAAAAATAAAATCATATTTTTTTACTTCTGCAATATCTTGTACTGCGGTAAAAACTTGATCTTGGATTGGCTTTGTTAATACGGATTTTTGAATCATCAAATCTCCATTAGGACCAAATCTTTTTTGTTGGTAATCTAACATTTCTGTTTCAAGAAACTTAATTTCTGTTTCTCTTTCTCCTATTAATTCTTTTGTTAATAAAGCTTTTTCAGCACTTAATGCATCCTTTATTTTACTTATTTCAATTTTTTTGGCCTCAATTTCTTGCTTCCATTTTTGTGCTTTTTGTTCTAATTGTACAGTAGCTTCTGTGTAATTGGGTACATTCTGTAAAATGTATTCCATATCAATGTAGCCAACTTTTGTTCCTCTGGTTTGCGAATGAATCGTATGTGCTACAGTCATCGCTAAAAATAAAAATAAAAATTGTTTTCTCATAGCTTCATGGTATTAGAAAATCATATGCCAATCTATTAAAATTGTTGTCCAATAATGAAATGGGTTTCCCATCCATTAGCTTTTGTCTGTCCAGGTAACGCGTCAAAACCATTACCGAAATCAATACCCAATAAACCAAATGCAGGCATGAATACACGTAACCCAACTCCCGCTGATCTGTTTAAAGCAAAAGGATTGTAGCTCTTGAAATCAGCATAGGATGAACCTGCTTCTAAAAAGGCTAATGCATATATAGAAGCTGATGATTTTAAAGTTATTGGATAACGTAGTTCCATAGAGAATTTATTGTACACTGTTGCACCAATTTGTTCTCCAGCACTATTTATAGGAGTCAATGAGTTATTAGGATATCCTCTCAACTGTATTGTCTCTCTACCATCCATTGAATAGTTGGCTAATCCATCACCTCCAACATAGAATCTTTCAAAAGGAATTACACCTCTATCTTGATTGTATGCACCTAGGAATCCAAACTCAGTCAATGTTCGTAATACTAATTTACCATAAACTTTGGTATACCAGTCTGCTTTGAACTTTATTTTGTAATATTCTAACCAATTAAATTTCTTTTGATCCACTAATGCTGGGTCTGCGGCAGCATCTTTATAATTGAATACTTTGTTTCCCGCAGCATCGATATAGTCACCAATATTAACAGTATTTCCATTAGCATCGACTTGATTAGATCTGTCAGTAGTGTTTTTTAATTTATATTCTTCTTTATCTCCTAAAGTGGCATAGTCTATACCATTAAGTAAAGAGTAAGGAAGTGAAAATTTTCCTGTTAAGCTAAATTCTGAACCATAAGTTGGGAAAATAGGGTTAACTCCTTTATTACTTCTGGATATACCAACTGTATATGCTAAGTTTCTCGAAGCTCCATTTCCAAATGTAAATAATCCAGTGTTGTAATTATGTAAATCATAATGTTGGTAACTTAATGATTGTGATAATACAAAATAATCATCTGGTACGGTTAATCTTTTTGCCAATCCTACTGATAATGTTAAGATATTAAAACTTTTACTTTTATCAACTCTTTGAGTAATGTAATTGTTTAAAAATTGCTTACTGTATGAGATAGATGAGCTAAACTGTACTGGTTTCTTTTGTCCAAACCATGGTTCAGAAAAGGATACGCTATAGGTTTGAAAATAAGTACTTCCTTGTAATCGTAAGGATACTTTTTGTCCATCACCCATCGGTAAAGGTTTGTAAGCTTCTTTGTTGAGTAAGTTTCTTGCTGAAAAGTTATTAAAGGACAAACCTAATGTACCTATGAATCCACCTCCACCGTAACCTCCTTGAAGTTCAATTTGGCTAGATCCTTTTTCAACTAGATTGTATTCAATATCTACTGTACCTGCTGCTGCATCTACATTTTTGAATTTAGGATCGATTGCTTCAGGATCAAAAAATCCTAATTGACCAATTTCACGAATTGTTCTTACTAATAGTTCTTTACTGTATTTTTCTCCTGGTTTCGTTCTGAGTTCTCTATAAATTACACGGTCATTCGTTTTGTCGTTTCCTACCACTGTTATGTGATTAAAATAAGCCAAAGGTCCTTCAGTAACTCTAATTTCGAAGTCAATCGTGTCATTTGCCGTTTTTACTTCAACCGCATTTATATTCGAGAATAAATATCCGTTATTTTGATATAAATTGGTAATATCTTCACCATCTGGTTTTGATTTATCTGCAATTCTCTTTTCTAGAAGTACACCATTATACGTTTCTCCTTTTTTCACTCCTATTATTCTGTTTAAAAATTGATCAGAATAAACGGTGTTTCCTAAAAACTTAATATTTCCAAAGTAATATTTATTTCCTTCTTCTACATTTATTTTAATAGATAAGGCATTTTTATCTTTATCAAATGCAACAGTGTCTGATAGGATTCTTGCGTCTCTATATCCTTTTTCTTTGTAAGCTGCTATAACCTTTTCTAAATCGGCTTTGTATTTTTCTTTTATGAACTTTGAGGCTTTTAATATGCGTATTGGATTTTTTTGTTTTGTATCTTTCATTGCTTTGCGTAAAGCCTTGTCAGATATTTTTTCATTACCAATAAAGTCAATTTTACTAATTTTAACTTTATCACCTTTGTCGATATTAACCACCATATTAACTTGGTTAATGGTAGTTGTATCTTTAATTATATTAATATTAACTTTAGTATTAAAATAACCGTCTTTTTTGTATTTATTCTCGATGTAGTTTCTAGTAGTTGTTATTAAATTTTCATTTACAACTTTACTTTTTGTTAGTCCGTTATCTTTAATTAAGGCTTCCGTTTTGTTTTTCTTGATACCAACAAACTTAACTTGTCCTAATTTGGGTAATTCTTTAATGTCTAAATCTAAGTAAATACTATCATTTTCAACTCTATTGATATAGAATGAAATTTCGTCAAATAGACCCAGTTTCCCTAATTTTTTTATAGCTGCGCTTATTTCTTCTCCAGGAATAGTGATTTCTTGTCCTTTTTGAAGTCCGGCAAATGTTACAACAGTTTGTTTGTTGAAGCTAATGTTATTTGTAACAGCTACGTCTGCTAAAATGTATTTTTTACCTTGATCAAAGGGAACTCTGTCTTGCGCTTTAATTTGTGAAAAACTTCCCAATAATAGTAGGGTAAGGACTGCTTTTATACTTTTATTCAACACTAAAAAATTATTTAATTTGTTCACTTGTTTTTCCAAATCTACGTTCTCTTTTTTGATAACTAATAATAGCCTCATATAAATTCTGTTCTTTAAAGTCTGGCCACAATACATCAGTAAAATACAATTCAGCATAGGCTATTTGCCACAACAGAAAATTACTTATCCTATGTTCTCCACTTGTTCTTATTAATAAATCTACATCAGGTAAATTTTGCGTGTAAAGATGCTCATTTATAATTGAATCGTCAATAGAGTCTATTGAAATTATATTATTTTTAACTTTATTACTGATGTTTTTTACTGCATTTACAATTTCCTCTCTTGAACCATAACTCAATGCTAGTGTTAGGGTCATTCGGGTATTGTTTTTGGTTTTTTCAATAACGTCGATCAGCTCTTTTTGCGCTGATGCTGGCATTTTTTCTAAATTACCAATTGTATTCAGTCTGATATTATTTTCTTGGAGCGTTGTCAGTTCTTTTTTTAATGATTTGATGAGTATCTTCATTAAAGTGTCTACTTCCAGTTTGGGCCTATTCCAGTTTTCTGTGGAAAAGGCATACAAAGTAAGGTTTTGGATCCCTAATTTGGCACAAGTTTTAATAATGATTTTAACGGATTTGGTTCCACTTTCATGACCAAAAGCGCGTAATAACCCCTGTTGCTTAGCCCAACGCCCATTACCGTCCATAATAATGGCCAAGTGCTCTGGTAATTTATTTTTATCTATACTGTCTAGTAAATCCATTTTTTTTAGTCTGCACAATAACAAGGTTTGTTTCCAAAAGTATACGTTAAAGTAATACCTGAAAAAACATACCAATCATTATTATTTATATTTCCAAATTGTAATGTTTTCAAACTTTCATTCTTTGGATTGCTCCCATCAAGATTGTCCGTAAGTGTGTAACGTGCTCCTACTTCTAACGCTAATATTAAACGCGGAGTAATATTTGATTTTACTCCTAGAACCATAGGTATAGCAAATGTATTCTCTGCTTGATCTTTTCTTGTTTCTCCTGATATAATGTACAACTCGTCATACCTAAAATAACTAATTCCTGAATATACATAAGGAGTAGTTTTTCTATCTAATTCATGCAGGTTAAAATCAAAAAAATTGAATTCAAGGCCTAAAGATACTTCTTTTATATTATTTTCAAAACGATAGCCTCTTTGGCTTCTGCCTGGTTCTTTTGAATCAAGGTCATTTGAGGTTATTTTTGATTGTGTATAAGAGAAACGATAGGCGTGTCTTGGACTTTTATTCCACTTATAAAGTAGTCCAAAAGCAGGCTCATGTGGAGCTATATAAGTAGTGGGGCCAACGTCTCCAATATAGTTGCTTCCACCTAGAAAAACTCCAACTTCATGTATCTGAGAGTGCATGGCTATACTCAAGAATAAGCATATAAATAAGCTGAAGATTTTAGTCATTTTAATTTAAAATTGCGTGCAAATATAATAATTATCAATAGGAATCAATATTCATTGTGTTAAATGTCATAATTATTTCATTTATGACCGCCCAATTGATATGAATTGAAGTTGTTAAAGCAAAACGAAAAAAAATGATAAAATCGTATAGCGCAGTAATAAAAAAATTAATTTCTTTTGTCTTCTCCCCAAAGTAGTTTTGTGCGAAGTGTTTTAAGAAACGTTTCGTCGGGGATTTCCACCATGTTTATTTGGAAAGGGGTTTTCTTAATTGTCAATATAGATTCGTTTCCTACAGAAGTAATTCGGGAATCCAGTGAAACTAAATAATTTTCTTCTCGACCGGAAACTTTTAGTTTAATTTCAGTCTCATCAGGAATGACAAGTGGTCTTGCATTAAGATTATGGGGAGCTATTGGGGTAATAACTAAGCTTTTTACATCGGGAGTCAGTATAGGGCCACCACAGCTTAAGGAGTAACCTGTAGATCCTGTAGGGGTTGATATAATTAATCCGTCAGCCCAGTATGAGTTTAAAATCTCGCCATTTAAAAAGGTGTCAATTGTAATCATGGATGTGGTGTCCTTGCGACTTACCGAAACTTCGTTCATTGCAAAGTTAATATCCTGAAGTGCTTCGTTAGGCGGGTCACAGGTTAAACTTAATAAGGTTCGTTTAGAAATAGTATATTTTTTATCAATCACAATTTGTAAAAATTCATGAATGTTTTCTTTTTGAACAGTGGCAAGAAAACCCAATCGACCTGCATTTATTCCTAAGATCGGCACACCAGAATCACGAACTAAAGTGGCTGCTCTCAAAATGGTACCATCGCCACCAATGCTTACCAACAGATCAAAAGTAGCGTCAAGCTCTGCATGGGAAAAAAAGGTATTGTAATCTTTTTGAATAATTTTTTTTTCATATAACATGTCCAAAAAATTAGCTTCAATGACCAATTCTACGTTGTTTTGATTAAAAAAAACAAAAATATCTCTTATGATTGGTTCTGTACTGTTTTGATAATATTGACCGTAAATGGCTACTTTCATTTCTTTATTTAATCGTTTGTTTGGAATTTTTAATCTAATAATTGCCTCAACTATTTTTATATATTAAGGTATTTATCTAAATAGTCTGAGCGCTCTTTCAAGTTGTTTATATAATCATCCTCATGATGTTCAGATGTAATTTCGTAATTGTATCTTCTAAATGTTTGAATGATCTCGTTGATGGCGCCTAAACTTATTTTCATCGTAACTTCAATAGTGTCTACATCAGCTTCAGAGATGAATAATCCTAAAAGTTTACCATTATTGCTTTCCACGATTTGAGTGATTTGACTCATGGAATAATCAAGAATTCCTTTTTTTACCTTTATAATTCGTCCTTGCTCTTTCAAGAAGGGAGTTTGGTGAAAAAAGCTCATGATGTCATCTATTTCATAATAGCCTACATAGGTATTGTTTTCGTCTAAAACTGGAATCAAATTAGAATGGTTTTTCGCAAAAACTTCTAAAACTTCAAGCCATAAAGAGTCTGTTTTAGTAAAAAACCCTTCAAGAGTATATCTGTAGTCAATTACTTTTTTATCATTTTCAAAAGTTTCTAAGTCTTCAGATGCAATGCTTCCTATATATATCCCTTCTTCCACAACTGGAAAATGAGAAAAGTTCAAATCATCAAAAAAATATTTAACAGTCTCGATGGTATCTTGACTGTCAATGGCTTTAAAATCAGTGGTTATGTAGTTTGTAATTTCCATCTTAAATAAATCCTCAATTTTTATGCAAAATAATCAAAAAAAGGCAAAAACTCCTACCTTTTACTTTGTATTTTTGCTTCTATTAAACAGTTATTTATAATCAAAAAGTATTCCAATGACAAAGTTAAGTGTAAATATCAACAAAATAGCTACTTTACGTAATGCTCGTGGTGGAAATGTTCCTGACTTATTGAAGGTAGCCACCGATATTCAAAAATTTGGAGCTGAGGGAATCACCATTCACCCTCGTCCTGATGAACGCCACATTCGCTATCAAGATGCTCGCGATTTGAAAGCCATTGTTTACACCGAATATAATATAGAAGGAAATCCACTACATAATTTTATCGATTTGGTTTTAGAGTGTAAACCGGACCAAGTTACTTTAGTTCCTGATGCTATTGGAGCCATTACATCGTCTGCGGGTTGGGATACCATAAAAAATCAATCGTATTTGACCGAAATGATTCAAGAATTTCAACGCAACGGAATCAGGACTTCCATCTTTGTAGATCCAGTTTTGGAAATTATTGAAGGTGCCAAAAAAACAGGAACGGATAGAATCGAATTATATACCGAAGCTTTTGCCCACCAATATAGTTTGGGGAATCAAAACGGAATTGATCCGTATGTAAAATCAGCAGTTTTAGCTAACGAACTAGGTTTAGGAATCAACGCAGGACATGATTTGAGTCTGGACAACATTCAGTTTTTTAAACAAAATATTCCGGGCTTATTAGAAGTTTCCATTGGGCATGCACTAATTTCGGAGGCTTTATATTTAGGACTAGAGAATGTGGTTAATATGTATTTACAAAAATTAAAATAAAATAATTGGGGCGTGACCCGCCAAAAAAGGCGGGTCGGGCTATTCGCTACAATCTTTTTTTATTCCGCTATCGCTCCATATAAAAAGGATTTCCGCTACTATCCCTCACGCAAACCCAGAATAAAAAGAACAAACAAATGCTGTATTCAAAAATAGAAGGCGAAGGAAAGCCACTTTTAATTCTTCACGGATTTTTAGGAATGTCTGACAATTGGAAAACACTTGGAACACAATTTGCTTCAGATGGTTTTCAAGTTCATATGTTAGACCTTCGCAACCATGGTCGAAGTTTACAATCAGAGGAATTTAGTTATGAATTTATGGTGCAGGATGTTGTTGAATATTGTCAAGGCCATAATTTAAATTCTATAGATATAATAGGACATTCTATGGGTGGTAAAGTTGCAATGCTGTTGGTAACTAGTTATCCAGAATTGATCGATAAATTAATCGTAGCCGATATTGGGCCTAAATTTTATCCGCAACACCACCAAACTATTTTAGCAGGATTGAATGCAGTAGACTTTGCTAACAAACCAAGTCGTTCAGATGTTGAAGCAACCCTATCAGAATATATAACGGATTTTGGTACAAGGCAGTTTTTGCTAAAGAGTTTGTATTGGCAAGAGCCAGGTCAATTGGCCTTTCGATTCAACCTATCCGTTTTTAATGAAAAAATGGAGGAAATAGGAGTGGCACTTCCAGAAAATGCAATTTTTAATAAGCCTACACTTTTTATCCGTGGTGGAAACTCTAATTATATTTTGGACAGTGATTTTGAAGTGATAAAAAAACATTTTCCGAATTTAAAAATTGAAACAATCCCTAATGCAGGTCATTGGCTTCATGCCGAAAATCCAAAAATGTTTCATGAATTGGTAATTTCTTTTTTAGAAATAAATTGATTCATTTAAAAATTTAGTACTTTTAATTAAAATAAAAAACATGAAATTACTTTTTAGAATTCTTATAACATCTGTTTTAGTACTTTTACTTTCGCATTTTATGACTGGTGTTCATGTCGCAGGTTTTACTACTGCATTGATTGTAGCGGTAGTTCTTGGATTGCTAAATATTTTTGTAAAGCCTATCTTGGTCATTTTGACATTGCCTATTACCTTTATAACTTTAGGTTTGTTCTTATTAGTAATTAATGCGTTAATCATTTTATTATGTGATAATATAGTAGGTGGATTTAGTGTTGATTCCTTTTTTACAGCCTTGTTATTTAGTATTATACTTTCTGTTTCTCAGTCACTTATGTATTCGATATTAGGGGAAACTAAATAAAACAGTAAGAAAAAAGTGAATTAGTAAAGTTGTTTTAACAATTAATTAGTGGTTATCTAAATATAGATTTACTAATTTTGTTCCTTATTACAATAAAAATGAAAAAAATCCACATCATACTAATCGTTTTGCTTGGCGTCTTCTTGATGCCAACTTCAACTTTTGCATGTGGTAATCATTCAGAAAAAAGTTCTTGTTCTAAAGAAATGTCTTCAAAAACAGGAATGAAAGATTGTTGCAGCACGAATTCTCATTCAAAAAGCAAAAATCACAATGGTTGTAATGGAAAATGTGGACATGCTATGTGTAGCGTTTCATCATTTAATATAGGGGTAGTTTCTTCTATTCCATTAGAGGTTCAAGACAATGTCTTTAATTTTTCTACCAAAAAACAAAAATTTTACCAATCCGAATCTTTTACTTCTGCGGGCTATTCTTCTATCTGGCTTATTCCTAAAATAGGCTAAATTCTTTTTTTGACAGCCAATCGTGTGTCAAATTCAAAGCTAATATTGCTTTAATCAATTATTTATGGTCATTACAATTGGACAAATTATAGTTTAATTACTATCTTTTGGATATTGATTTGCCCTATTCAACTTCAAATTATTTATACAATGAAATCACTAAACAAATCAGTGATGGCAATAATATTATTGCTATCAGTCGCATTTACTAATGCGCAAATTAAAAATGCCAAAACCGAAACGGTAAAGATTTTTGGTAACTGTGGAATGTGCGAAACTACCATAGAAAAAGCAGGCAGTCTTAATAAACTAGCCAGTGTAGACTGGGATAAAGACACCAAAATGGCCGCGATTACCTATGACAGCGCTAAAACCAATCCAGATGAAATTCTAAAACGAATTGCATTGGCAGGTTATGATAGTGAAAAATTCCTTGCGCCAACGGATGCATTCAATACACTTCCAGGATGTTGTCAATATGAAAGAGAGGCTAAAGTTGCTGAAAAAATGGAAATGTCTTCAATGAATACAATGGGTGGGCATGATAATCATTCGGATGTCGGAGTTACGACAAAAGAACAAGTGAATCAGTTAAAGTTAGTTTTTGATGATTATTTTTTACTTAAAGATGCCTTAGTTAAAACAGATGCTTCAGTGGCTTCAATGAAAGCAAAAGAATTATTGACAGCTATTGCTACCGTAAAAATGGAAGATTTAAAAATGGAAGAGCACATGGCTTGGATGAAGGTTTATAAAGAGCTGGGTTCAGATGTTAAAAGTATTTCTGAAACACAAGATATTAAAATTCAGAGAGATTTTTTTAAATCGGTTTCAAAAAACATGTATGAGTTGATGAAAGTATCAAAAACAGACACACCAACATATTATCAATATTGTCCGATGGTAAAAGCAAATTGGTTAAGCAAAGAAAACGAAGTTAAAAATCCATATTACGGTTCAAAAATGATGAGTTGTGGTAAAACAGTTGAAACTATTAAATAATTTAAAAACAAAAAAATGAAAAACGTATTCAAATTAAGTATCATCCTTTTAGTATTGGCTTTTGCTTCATGTAAGGACAATAAAACAGAAACTAAAAGTGAAGTAAATTCAGAGAAGACTGCAGATAATCAATTGTATTCCTGTCCGATGCATCCAAAAGTGACAGGAGCCAAAGGCGAGGCTTGTTCTGTTTGCGGAATGTCATTGTCAGAGCCAGTTGTTGAAGCTAAACCAGTTGTTGAAGCGGTGAAAGAGGTGGAAATTATTAAAAGTAACTCTTCATTTTCAATTGACCCTATTTTAGATAATTATTTGAAATTAAAAAATGCATTGACAAAAGACGACTCTAAAGGGGCAGCCGAAGCAGGAAAAGAATTGTATGCTACTTTAAAAAATTCGAACTCGGATAAAATTGAAGCTAATATTAAAAAAACCTATGCAGATATCACTGATGATGCCAAAGAACATGCCGAACATATTGGTGATAATGCAGGTAAAATTGACCACCAAAGAGAGCATTTTGCCATGTTAAGCAAGGATGTAAATGATTTGATTAAAATCTTTGGAACAGATAAAAAAATATATAAAGATTATTGCCCAATGTATGATCAAGGGAAAAGTGGCTATTGGATTAGTGAGGTTAAGGATATTAAGAATCCCTATTATGGATCCGAAATGCTAACCTGCGGTGGAATTACTAAAGAATGGTAAAATGAAGAAAGTTTTCAAAAAAATAGCCGCAATTGCATTTATTGTTTTTTTGTTGATGCAATTGTATCAACCTGTTCGTACGATTGATTATGTACCGGTTCCAGCTTTGGATTTTATGAATGCTTATGCAGTTCCAACAAAAGTGGAAACTATTTTGAAAACTTCTTGTTATGACTGCCACAGTAATACTACAAATTACCCTTGGTATTCAAATATTCAGCCTGCAAGAATGTTGATGGATAGTCATATAAAAGAAGGCAAGGAAAATTTGAATTTTAGTGAGTGGGGGAATTATTCTCTTAGAAAACAAGGAAACAAATTAAATGAAATTAGTAAACAAATAAAGAAGGGTGAAATGCCTTTGACGTCTTACACACTAATTCATAGAAACGCAATCCTTACTTCAGTTCAAAAAGAAGAAGTAGTTCAATGGATCGATAAAGTGAAAGATAGTCTTTCTCAAAAAAAATAAGCAATTATGGTAGAAAAATTAATTTCATTTTCTCTAAAAAACAGAATAGTTGTCTTGCTAGTTTCGGCCTTTTTATTTGGTTGGGGGATTTATAGTGTGCAACAAAATCCTATTGATGCAATTCCGGATTTATCCGAGAATCAAGTGATTGTTTTTACGGAATGGATGGGTCGAAGCCCACAAGTTATAGAAGATCAAGTAACGTATCCCTTGGTTTCTAATTTACAAGGGATTCCAAAAATCAAGAATATCCGTGCTTCCTCCATGTTTGGGATGAGTTTTGTGTATATCATTTTTGAAGATGATGTAGATCCTTATTGGGCTAGAACCCGTGTATTGGAGCGACTGAATTATGCGCAACGGCTATTGCCCGAAAGTGTAGTTCCCACACTAGGACCTGATGGAACAGGGGTTGGTCATGTTTTTTGGTATCACTTAGAAACTAATGGAATGGATTTAGGTGAACAGCGCGCTTTGCAAGATTGGTATGTGAAGTTTGCCTTGCAAACGGTTCCCGGAGTGGCGGAAGTCGCTTCTTTTGGTGGGTTCGAAAAACAATACCAATTGGTTTTAGATCCACTCAAAATGCAATACTACAATGTTAGTATGATGGAAGTGATGAAAGCGGTCAAAAGCAGCAACAATGATGTGGGTGGCAGAAAATTTGAAATGAGTGACCGATCGTATGTAGTAAGAGGATTGGGATATATCAAAAACATAAAGGATGTGGAGGAAATTGCCATTAAAAACTACAATTCGGTTCCGGTAAAAGTCAGTGATATTGGATCGGTACAAATGGGTGGCGATTTGCGTTTGGGAATTTTTGATGCTAATGGTGAAGGGGAAGTGGTAGGCGGAATTGTAGTGATGCGTTACGGTGAAAATGCCGATAAGGTTATTCAAGCAGTAAAAGCCAAAATGAAACAAGTCGAAAAAGGCTTGCCAGAAGGGGTGACTTTCAAGACGTCGTATGACCGAAGTGAATTGATAGAAAAAGCAATCGAGTCTGTTAAAGGAACTTTGATAGAAGAAATGATTGCAGTGTCGATTATTGTTTTATTATTTCTTTTTCATTGGAGAAGCGCACTTATAATTCTGATACAATTGCCTATATCCGTGGCGATAGGATTTATCTTTCTTCAAGCCTTTGGGATTTCATCCAATATTATGTCGCTTACAGGTATTGCCTTAGCAATTGGTGTTGTGGTTGATGATGGGATTGTAATGGTGGAGAATGCCTATCGAAGTATCTCTGAGAGACAGGAAGAACTGGACAATAAACATTAACCAACAGCAATGAAAAAAATATTTAAAAATATATTCAAAAAAGAACATGATCCAGTGTCTTCTGAAGAAAAAATGAAACTGATTGAAGACTCCTCAAAATTAGTAGGGCCGGGTGTTTTTTATTCTACATTAATCGTGATTGCTTCTTTTTTACCCGTTTTTCTATTAACAGGAATGGAAGGGAAATTGTTTAGCCCGTTAGCGTGGACGAAATCATTTATTCTAATTGTGGATGCTTTTTTAGCTATCACATTGACGCCGGTTTTAATCAGCTATTTGTTAAAAGGAAAATTGCGTCCCGAGAATAAAAACCCAATTAATAGAAAATTGGAAAGTATATATACGCCTATTTTAACTTTTTGTTTGAAATGGAGAAAATCAGTATTGGCAGTAAACATCGTCGCTTTATTAATTGGGGGATTGATGTTTACTCGATTGGGGTCTGAATTTATGCCACCATTGGATGAAGGTTCAATCTTATTTATGCCAGTAACTTTACCTGATGTTTCGAATGCAGAGATTAAGCGAATTTTGCAGGTTCAGGATAAATTGATAAAATCAATTCCAGAAGTAACCCATGTTTTGGGAAAAGCAGGAAGAGCTAATACAGCAACGGACAATAGTCCGATAAGTATGATTGAAACCATCGTTTTACTAAAACCTCATAATGAATGGAGAGAAGGGAAAACTAAAAGTGATATTATAACTGAAATCAACAATAAGCTCCAAATTCCAGGTGTGACTAATGGATTTACTCAGCCCATTATCAACCGGATCAATATGCTATCTACAGGAATTAGAACCGATGTAGGAATTAAAATTTACGGTGAAAATCTGGACACGATAGATGCATTGGCACAAAAAATAAAAAAATCCTTAGAAGGCACAGCAGGAGTAAAAGACTTGTTTGCGGAACCTATTACAGGAGGGAAATACATTGATATTGTTGCTAAACGAGAAGTTATAGGTCGTTATGGTCTTAGTGTTGATGATGTAAATAGTGTGGTAGAAGCAGCGATTGGTGGAATGACATTAACGACTACAATTGAAGGACGACAACGTTTTTCTGTCAATGCACGCTATGCACAAGAATACAGAAATAGCCTAGAAGCCTTGAAAAAATTACAGGTGCAAACAATGGAATACGGACCAATACCATTAGAAACTGTTGCTGATATTAAAATCAGCGATGGACCGCCCATGATTAATAGTGAGAACGCCATGCTCCGTGGAAGCGTTTTATTTAATGTTAGAGATCGGGATTTAGGGAGCACTGTAAAAGAAGCGCAGGACAAACTGAATGCGATGATGACCAAAATGCCAAAAGGATATTACGTGGAATGGAGTGGACAGTGGGAAAACCAAATTCGGGCCAACAAAACATTAAGCTTGATTATGCCTCTTGTTGTAGTAATAATATTTTTGATTTTATTTTTTACTTATGGCTCCATGAAAGAAGCATTCGTGACCATGATTACAGTTCCTTTTGCTTTGATTGGTGGAATTTTCATGGTTTATTTTTATGGGATTAACTTATCTGTGGCTGTGGCTGTCGGGTTTATTGCTTTATTTGGTTTAGCCATTGAAACAGCCATGTTGATTACCATTTATTTAAATGAAGCCATGATTAAAATGGTCGAAAAACATGGAAATAGTAGTGAAACCATTACAGAAGATATTTTGCGAGATTATATTATTTATGGTTCGGCCAAAAGGTTGCGCCCTAAATTAATGACGGTTTCTGTGGCTTTGTTTGGATTAATCCCCATTCTATGGTCAACAGGAACTGGAGCGGATGTAATGATTCCAATTACAGTACCACTTATTGGAGGGACAATTACTTCCACTATTTATGTATTATTAGTAACGCCAGTTGTTTTTGAAATGACAAAACTTCGTGAATTAAGAACAAAAGGTAAAATAGAAATCATCAATGCGAAACATTAAAAAGTATATCATTATAAGTGGACTGATGTTCGGATTTGCAAATGTAAATGCGCAATCACTTTCATTAGATGAAGTTTTGGGGACCATCAAGACCAATAATCCTCAATTGAAAATGTACGATGCCGATATTCAAAGTATGGACGCTGCCGCAAAAGGGGCTACAAGTTGGATGGCACCACAAATTAATACTGGTTTATTTATGACACCTTATAATGTCAAAATGTGGAAAGCAGATGAAATGAATCCAGGAATGGGCGCATATATGGTAGGCTTTACGCAAATGATCCCCAATGCATCCAGACAAAAAGCCGATTTTAATTACATGAGTGCTATGTCATCTGTGGAAGCAGAAAATAAAAATTATACTGCCAATCAGTTGGAAGCTTTAGCAAAAACTAATTATTACCAATGGATCGTATTGGATAAAAAAATAAAAATAGCCAATGACAATTTGTTGCTTATGGATTACATGATAAAAAGCATGGAAATTCGCTACCAGTACAACATGGATAAATTGTCAACGTACTACAAAGCCAAATCAAAATACAACGAATTGCAAAGTATGGTGGTTATGTTGCAAAATGAAATTTCTCAAAAAAGAATTATGTTGAATACGTTGATGGCAAGAGATAAAAAACTGTTGTTTGAAATTGATCCCAATTATACTTTAAAAGAGTTTGATTTATTACAAACAGATACCACGGCACTTTCTCAAAACCGAAGCGATGTGAAGGCAATTGAGAAAACAATGGAATTAAATCAGTTGGAAATTGCCACCGAAAAATCAAAGTTATTACCCGAGTTTGGAGTAAAATATGATCATATGTTTGCTTTTGGGAAGAACCCACAACAGTTTAATTTGATGGCAATGGTCACTATTCCGATGCCATGGTCTACTAAAATGAACAAGGCCACAATCAATAGTATTCAAATAAAAAATGAGAGCTTGGAATGGCAAAAGCAAATGATTTTGAACGAAGCAACAGGTATGATTTCAGGAATGCAAACCGAATTGACAAACTTAAAAAAACAATATGAGATCGCTGATAAAAGCATCATTCCAGCTTTGAAAAGGAATTATGATACGGCAGTTTTGGCTTGGCAAAATAATACGGGTGAATTATTTGTGGTGCTAGATGCTTGGGAAGCATTGAACATGGCTCAAATGGATAAGTTAGATAAATTACAAGCTATTTTGAATACTCAAGTAGAAATTGAAAAACAACTGGAAACAAAATAATTATGAACAAATATTTAAAATATAGTTTATGGACTATTGCCGTTGTAATGGTGGGTTTTGCCGTATATTATTTTGTCGAAAAAGCCAATAATTCAGCGACGCATAAGCAGAAGGAAGAAATTTATACTTGCTCGATGCATCCCGAAATTATACGAAATGAACCGGGTAATTGCCCTATTTGCGGAATGAATTTAGTAAAAAAAGTCTCTGAAAGTCAGCCTGTTGAAAGTCATTCAATTGAACATTTATTAAAACCGACAGATGGTTTTGTGGTGGGAGATTTTAAAACAACTACCGCCAAAGATACTGTTCTCAATAGCTCCATAAATTTACCTGGACTGGTGGCGTATGATCCCAATTCAGCTGTGAATATAGCCGCACGAATTAATGGAAGAATTGAAAAAATGTATGTTCATTATAAATTTCAAAAAGTTACAAAAGGGCAAAAACTATTCGATTTGTACAGTCCAGAATTAGTAACGGAACAGCAAAATTTTATTTATTTAGTTTCAAATGATTCTGAGAATACAGCCATACTAAAAGCATTAAAGCAAAAATTAGCGCTTTATGGGATGAGTACCAATCAGATTAATGCTTTGGCTACAGCCAAAAGAATAAATCCAGTAATCTCAATTTACAGTCCAGTGACTGGAATTGTGGATGGAACGGATGGTATGGTTTCTACTAGTATTGGCACTATGCAAAATACAACGGCAACAACGACGGCTTTAAATTTGAAGGAAGGGGATTATATTACAAAAAACACTGTGGTTTTTAAATTAGTAAACACGAATAAAGTTTGGGGTGTTTTTAATGTTATCCAAGGCTATAATAGTCTAATAAAAGTCAATCAGTCGATTCAAATTTCATCAGAATTGGACGCAGATGCGATTGTCAATGCAAAAGTAAATTTTATTGAAACACAACTTGATCCAACAGATAAGACCAATCGCATTCGCGTGTATCTCAATAATGAAAAACTGCAATTCCCTATTGGTTTGAGATTGCAAGGGAAAGTAGCAACGAATGCAGTAGAAGGGATTTGGCTTCAAAAACAATCTTTGGTTAGTTTAGGTAACAAAAAAATAGTTTTTATCAAAAAGGGAAATGGTTTTCAAACTGCCGAAATAAAAACGGGTATCGAAATAAATGGCTTTGTACAAATAGTAGATGGTATTTCAGTTTCGGATATTCTTGCTGATAATGCCCAATATTTGATAGATAGCGGAAGCTTTATAAAAACAAAATAATAATGAAACAGCTCAAAAAAATCGGTTTTCTATTGCTGGCATTCACCTTGGTTGTGGCCTGCAATACTAAAAATAAAGAGGAACACGAGAAGCATCAATACAAAGAAAGTATTTATTATACGTGTTCGATGGATCCTCAAATAAAAGAAGACAAACCTGGAAAATGCCCCATATGTCATATGGATTTGACTCCAATACAAAAAGACAATGGAGCTTCAAATGAAATTTCATTAAGTGACCAGCAAATGAAGTTAGGCAATATTACTACTGCCATTATTTCAGAGTCACAAAGCAGTTTGCAAGCAGGTTACACTGGCGTTTTGACGATAAATCAAGAGAAAATAAAAAGTATTTCGGCTAGAGCAATGGGCCGAATCGAAAAATTATATTTTAAAACTGAAGGGGATTATATTCAAAAAAACCAGGCGGTTTACCAACTTTATAGTGAACCTATTGCCATAGCCAAACAAGATTATGTAACCGCTTACAGGCAACTGGCTATGCCAGGAGATTTTGGTAAAAATGCAAAGAATATGCTGGATGCAGCCAGACAAAAACTAGTATTTTATGGACTTTCCAATGCGCAGATTGAATCCATTAAAAAGACGAATGAAGTTTCGCCATATACTACTTTTTATAGTACCTATAGTGGTACCATTTCTGAAATTGTTGCGACCGAAGGTAGTTATGTGATGGAAGGGGCGGCTATTATTAAATTGGCCGATTTAAGTAGTCTTTGGTTAGAAACGCAAGTCAATGTAAATTATGCCAAAAGTTTGCGATTGGGTCAAACAGCTACAATTTCTTTTATGGATTATCCCACAAAGACTATAAAAGCAGCCATTTCTTTTATCAATCCAGAAATTAATCCGGATTCTAGATTGCTGTTAATTAGAATGGAAGTACCCAATCCTAATATGCTTTTAAAACCAGGAATGCAGGCCAATGCACAATTAATACAATCCAATTTAAAAGGAATGTTTATTCCTATTGATGCCGTAATCAGGGATGAAAATGCCACTTTTATTTGGGTCGAAAAAAGCCATGGTGTTTTTGAAAATGTAATGGTTGAAACAGGTGTGGAATCAAATGGGATGATTGAAATCAAATCGGAAATAGATCCTAATAAAAAAGTAGTAATTACTGGAGCGTATGCTATCAATAGCGAATATAAATTTCGAAAAGGAAATGATCCTATGGCAGGAATGAAAATGTAAATTAAATTAATTACTTGTATTTCAATATTTTAAATATTAATATTCTGTCAAAAAAGCCTCGTTTTAATTCAAAAAGGTTGAACTTTGATAGCATGTTCTAACAAACACTTTATAAATGAAGCTTACTATTAAAAATATGGTTTGTGGCCGTTGCGAAATGGCTGTAAAATTGGAGTTAGAAAGAATGAAGCTTCCTGTAAGTTCCATTAAATTAGGTGAAGTGAATTTGTCTCGAGAATTAACGGATATTGAAATTCAGGAACTCAGTACTAACCTGGAAAAACTAGGTTTTGAATTACTGGAAGATAAAATAAGCCAGACAATTGAACAAATTAAAAACTTGATCGTTGAACTAGTACATTATAAAAAAGATCAGTTGAAAGTCAATTTATCGACTTATTTATCTGAATGTTTAAATCAGGATTATAGTGCTTTGAGTAAGTTGTTTTCGGATAATGAAGGCACAACAATTGAACATTATTTTATTGCCCAGAAAATCGAAAAGGCGAAGGAATTGTTGGTTTATGATGAACTTACTTTAAGTGAAATTGCCATAGCACTCAATTATAGTAATGTAGCCCATTTGAGCAACCAATTTAAAAAAGTGACTGGATTTACACCTACCTATTTTAAAAAAATGAAAGAGAATACCCGAAAACAAATAGACTCTTTGTAAATTATACAAATCACTTCCACAATTGTGTAATAATAAAAATGGGTTTCATTCGGATATTTGTACTATAATTTTAAATAGCGATAAAAATGAAACATACATACACAATTACTGGAATGTCTTGCGATGGTTGCCGAACCAAAGTGGAGAAAACACTCAATGGAGTGGAAGGAGTTGAAGCGGTGGTTTCTCTTGATCCACAAGAAGCTGTTATTACAATGGAAAAACACATTCCAACACCCGTTTTGCAAGAAGCATTGTCAGGAGTTGGGAAGTACACTATAGAAATGAGCCATCCTAAAATGGCGATGGATAAAACAGTTGAAGAGACTAAAGCTAAAGCGTGTTGTAGTAATGACGCGCATCAACATCATAAAAAGGAAGGCAATGTGATTCCCAATACACCAGGTAAATATTATTGCCCCATGCATTGTGAAGGCGATAAAGTATATGATAAAGCGGGAGACTGCCCTGTATGTGGGATGGATTTAGTAAAAGCGCCAGATTTAACTGCTGTCAAAACACAATATACTTGTCCGATGCATCCACAAATCGTGCAGGACGGACCAGGTTCTTGCCCGATTTGTGGTATGGATTTGGTTCCAATGGAACCCACAGCTAGTGAGGAAAATAAAACCTACAATGACTTGGTGCAAAAAATGAAAATTGCACTTCTTTTTACCGTGCCCATTTTCATAATAGCCATGTCAGACATGATATCCAATAATCCTTTGATGCAAATCATGGATATGAAAAGCTGGAATTGGGTGCAGCTAGTTTTGTCTATACCAGTTGTTTTTTATGCGACTTGGATGTTTTTTATTCGCGCTTGGAAATCAGTCGTTACATGGAATCTCAATATGTTTACCCTAATTGGAATTGGTTCTGGAGTCGCTTTCTTGTTTAGTATTTTTGCTCTTTTTTTTCCAGATGTTTTTCCAGCAGAATTTAAAAATGAAAATGGAGCCGTTCATTTGTATTTTGAAGCGACAACAGTAATCCTAACATTAGTTTTATTAGGACAATTATTAGAAGCTAGAGCGCACAGTCAAACGAGTGGTGCGATAAAAGAATTATTAAAATTAGCGCCTACAGAAGCTACTTTGGTAGCTGAAGGAGGAGATAAAGTAATATCGATACATGATATTAAAAAAGGAGATTTATTGCGTGTAAAACCCGGAGATAAAATTCCAGTTGATGGTAAAATCACAGATGGCGAAAGCACCATTGACGAGTCGATGATTTCAGGAGAGCCTATTCCTGTTGATAAAAAAGTCGATGATGGGGTTGTGGCTGGAACCATAAATGGGAACAAATCATTTGTGATGGTTGCTGAGAAAATTGGTTCAGAAACCTTGCTTTCGCAAATTGTACAAATGGTCAATAATGCCAGTCGATCTAGAGCACCCATTCAAAAATTAGCCGATAGAATTTCGAAGTATTTTGTGCCTATCGTTGTCGCCGTTTCGGTGGTTACGTTCTTTATTTGGGCAAAGTTTGGACCAGAACAAAACGCATTAATCTACGGTTTTATTAATGCTGTTGCAGTTTTGATTATCGCATGTCCATGTGCATTAGGATTAGCAACTCCTATGTCAGTAATGGTGGGAGTGGGTAAAGGAGCGCAATCCGGAGTTTTGATAAAAAATGCCGAAGCACTGGAAAATATGAATAAGGTGAATGTTTTAATTACGGATAAAACGGGAACCATTACCGAGGGAAAACCATCAGTAGAAAAAGTTTTTCCATCTGATAATCAAGAGGATGATTTGTTGCAAAATATAGCTTCACTTAATCAATACAGTGAACACCCTTTGGCGCAAGCCGTAGTCAATTTTGCGAAAGCGAAAGCAGTTTCGTTAATCGAAGTTAAAGATTTTGAAGCTGTTTCCGGAAAAGGAGTAATAGGAACGGTTTCAAATAAAAAAGTAGCATTAGGAAATAAAAAACTAATGGAACTAGTAAGTGCTTCAGTGTCGGAAGATATTGAAAACAAAATAATTGCCGAACAAAAACTAGGTAAAACAGTCTCTTATATTTCAGTAGACCAAGTTGTTTTGGGTTATGTGACCATCACAGATGCCATAAAAGCGACAAGTGTTGCGGCCATAAAAGAATTGATGCGTCAAGGAGTTGAGGTGATTATGCTTACAGGTGATAACGAGAATACGGCTAAGGCTGTGGCCAATGAATTGCAATTGACTTCCTTTATTGCAGGTTGTTTACCTGAGGATAAACTCAAAGAAATTAAGCGCTTGCAAGCCGAAGGTAAAATTGTAGCGATGGCTGGTGATGGAATTAATGATGCTCCTGCATTGGCACAATCTGATATTGGGATTGCGATGGGAACAGGAACGGATGTGGCGATTGAAAGTGCCAAAATTACTTTGGTAAAAGGAGATTTACAAGGTATCGTGAAAGCCAAAAAATTGAGCCATGCAGTGATGAAAAATATCAATCAAAACTTATTCTTTGCCTTCTTTTACAATGCATTGGGAATACCAATAGCCGCTGGAGTTTTATATCCGTTTTTCGGGATTTTATTATCTCCTATGATTGCCGCTTTGGCGATGAGTTTTAGTTCTGTTTCGGTAATTGCAAATGCATTGCGATTGCGTAGTTTGAAATTGTAATAGAATAAAAATTAAATTATTAATAAAGTATAAACCTAAACCTAAAAAGTTATGAATGATCATGGTAATGAAGGAATGCACATGGGATCCTATATGTTTATGGGAATGCATGTTTTTTGGTGGGTGTCCATATTGATTTTTGCTCTAGTATTATTAGCGGTAGCTCACAGGTATAGAAAAAGGAAATAATTTATTATAAAGAAAGTAAAAAAATGAAATTTAAATTAACGGTATTAGTAGTACTAATTGCATTTATTTCAAACGCTCAAAAAGTGGTGCGTTACGATTTGTACGTAAGAGATACTATTGTCAATTTTTCAGGAAAAGATAAAAAAGCGATAGCGGTCAACGGACAAATTCCGATGCCAACCCTAACTTTTACAGAGGGTGATATTGCTGAAATTTATGTGCATAATGAACTTGAAGAAGGAACTTCCTTGCATTGGCACGGTTTGTATTTACCTAATAAAGAGGACGGAGTGCCATTTCTTACTCAAATGCCGATAGCGCCTCACACTACTCATAAATATACATTTCCAATTGTACAAAATGGAACCCATTGGTATCATAGCCATAGTGGTTTACAAGAGCAAATAGGTATGTATGGGGCTTTAATTTTGAAGAAAAAAACAAGCGATCCTACTTTCAGAAAAGGAATTGATGATTTGCCTACGCTTCCTGTTGTTTTGAGCGAATGGACGGATTACAACCCTAAAAATGTACATCGATTGCTACATAATGCTTCAGACTGGTTTGCCATTAAAAAAGGAACGACTCAAAGTTATGCCGAAGCCATTCGAAGCGGACATTTTAAAACCAAATTCAATAACGAATGGAAACGGATGTTGGCCATGGATGTAAGTGATGTGTATTACGATAAATTCTTGATTAATGGATCTAATGAAGCTATGGCTAACGTTTTAAGTAAATCTAAAGCGGGAGACAAAGTACGTTTGCAAATTTCAAATGCAGGGGCTTCCTCTTATTTTTGGTTGACTTATGCCGGAGGGAAAATCACGGTCGTTGCCAATGATGGGAATGATGTAGCACCTGTTGAAGTGGATCGCTTAATCATTGGAGTTTCGGAAACCTATGATGTTGTAGTTACCATTCCTGCGGATAATACAGCGTATGAATTTTTAGCAACACCCGAAGACAGAACCAAATCAGCTTCATTGTATATAGGCAACGGTATCAAACAATTAATATCTCCATTACCAAAATTGAATTATTTTGAAGGAATGAAGATGATGAATGGTATGATGAATATGGATGGAACTATGGACGATATGGGTATGGACATGAGTCTTCAAAAAATGGACATGAATACGGTGATGTACCCAGAAATCACGGGTAGTTCAGCAATGAAAATGGACATGAAGTCGGACAAAATGGATATGAAGGATTCAAAAATGGATCACTCAAAGATGGATCATTCCAAAATGGATATGAAATCAGAAGGAATGGATGGGAATGATTCCAAAATGGATCATTCAAAACATACCATGGGTTCTGATGAAATTGTAACCTTGAATTATGGGATGTTAAAATCACCTACTGTTACTACGCTTCCTAAAGATGCTCCTGTACGAGAACTGCATTTTGAATTAACAGGAAACATGAATCGGTATTTGTGGAGTATGGATAATAAAGTGCTATCGGAATCAGATAAAATTCTAATCAAAAAAGGAGAAAACATTCGAATAGTAATGCATAATAATTCCATGATGCGTCATCCAATGCATTTACATGGTCATGATTTTAGAGTATTGAATGGACAAGGAGCGTATGCGCCATTGAAAAACGTACTGGATATTATGCCAATGGAAACAGATACGATTGAGTTTAATGCGAATGCGGATGGAGATTGGTTTTTTCATTGTCATATTTTATATCATATGATGGCAGGAATGAACCGGGTTTTTAGTTATGAAAATTCGGCACCAAACCCACTTTTACCCAATAAAGATTGGGCTTATAAAAAATTACAATCTGAAAGCAACGGACTTCATCTTATGGCTGAAAATGATTTTGCTACCAATGGAAATGATGGTAAAGCGATGGCGCAAAATGCAAGATGGAGTTTTGGTACTGAATGGCGTTTGGGGTACATGGACGAACACGGTTATGAAACCGAAACACATATTGGTAGATACATCGGGAAAAATCAATGGTTAATGCCGTTCATAGGTTTTGACTGGCGTTATAGAAAGTTTGGAATGAACGAAGTAGAAAAAAATGTTTTTGGTCAAAAGAATACTAAAGACAATCGTTCGGTAGTCAGTTTAGGGGTTAATTATACCTTGCCACTTTTAGTTATTGCACAAGCTGAGGTTTTTCATGATGGTAATGTTCGTTTGCAATTAATGCGAGAAGACATTCCAGTTTCTAAAAGATTACGAATGGCGCTTATGGTAAATACCGATAAAGAATACATGGCGGGATTAAAATATATTGTAGGTAAAAATATTGGAATAACGACCCATTACGATAGTGATATGGGTGTAGGTTTTGGAGTGAATGTGAATTATTAAATCTATTGAGAAGTAATTTTTAAAAAAAGTATAGGCGGATATTGTATTGCTAAATACCGACAACTAGTATTCATTACTTAAAAAAGCCAGCTTACTATCTAAGCTGGCTTTTTAATAAGCTTAAAATAAGGTTGTTGTGTGTAGTACATTCACAAAACATGTGAATTATATAATCATTATAACGAATTGTATGACACTTCTGAAAAGGGATAGGGTTATTTTTGTTTAACTGGAACACATTGATTTCGGACCATTATTTAAAATTATTTATATGAAAAACCCTTCAGCACCAAAGAAAATTACATGGATTATAGGATTGATTTTTGGTATCCTTGGAATAATCGGGCATTTTGCAGCTGTTCCGTTTTTAACAGAACACAATTACACGCTATTGCTTTTTGGTTTCATTGTTTTAGCAGTAGGAACCACTTTCAAAGAAGTTTAAATAATTTGGAATAATGCCCCTAAATTTTACTTATAAATAGCTACTCATTGAATTAGTGATGGTTTGATTCATGAGGCTACTATTGCAAAATAAGAAAAGTAGTGCATCTGTTTAGCGCACAATTTTTACAATTTAACACAAGTATTAATATAATAAATATATAATTATGTCAGGAAAAAATAAAAAACAATTTGGAGTTTGGATGGATTCACATCAGGCAACTATTGTAGGGAGAGAAAATGTAGATTCAGGTAAGTTCGTTGTTTTAGGTCACGAAAATGTTGAAGATCAATTTGTACATACAAGCGAAAACGCATCAAACAATGCAGAAAGAGATATGCTGCATAAATTATTCAAGAACATCACTGCACATATGCAAAATGTTGATGAACTGCATGTGACTGGAACTGGAATTTCACAAGAACAATTTATTAATTATTTGAATGAGACGCCACAGTATAAAAATGTGGAGGCTAAAGAAAGTACTTCTATTAAGATGAGTGACGACAGTTTAATTGAATATATGGCTGCTCAATTCAACTAATCAGTTTTAAATACAAATATAACAGATTAGTCTGTTTACATAAATGCCCTCAAATAGTAAGATACTATTTGGGGGCATTTTTTATATAACGAAAAGGCAATTGTCGATTTTAAATTTCGACACGTAGCCGCTGTTTTAAAATAGAGTGGGCTAATGAAGTTGTGTCTTTATTTTAAAAGTAAGAATTTACATTTTAAAAAAAACTTTGTAATTCTTTTTTACGGTAAGTGCTAATTCTGAATTAATTATAATTTGTAAATAAAAAAAAAGGAGTTTTCACTAGCCCGTTTTGGAATTTGGCTTGGTACATCTCAAAAATAGTGCTATTTTTGCACCCGAAATAGAAAAGCAAGGCCCGTTCGTCTATCGGTTAGGACGCATGGTTTTCATCCATGTAAGAGCGGTTCGATTCCGCTACGGGCTACAATATTTTACATATAAGGATTTCAGTATTTTTTGAAAATGGAATTTACTTTTTGAATGTGTAAATTAATTCAATTTCCTTCCTAGAAACAAAAAGTAAGCCTCGAAAACTAACCCTTTCGAGGCTTTTTTTGTTGTTTGTGTTGGCTGTACTTTTTTGTAGATTTGATAAAAATAAAGTAGTTATGCTTCAACTTTCTGAAATCTGGATTTATCCTGTAAAATCATTAGGAGGAATTCTCCTTCAAGAATCTAATGTTACACATCGTGGACTTGAACACGATCGCCGCTGGATGTTGGTAGATGAAGATGGTGTTTTTCTATCGCAAAGAACCACTCCTGAATTAGCCCTTTTCCAAACTGAAATTGAGGGCGAGTTTTTAATTATTACTCACAAAGAAAACCCAACTAATAAAATAAAAGTACCACTGAATCCTTCACCTGTGGAAGAAAAGAAGGAGAATATAAAAACAGTTCTTTGGGAAGATGCAATTGATGCGTATGAAGTCGATAAAGAATTATCGCATTGGTTTTCTGAAATTTTAAAATACTCCGTTCGATTGGTGTATATGCCCGAAGAAAGTCACCGAAAAGTAGAGCCTAAATATGCCATTTCAGGGAATGATATCAATTCGTTTTCGGATGGATTTCCTTTTTTAATTATTGGGCAGTCGTCTTTAGATGATCTGAATTCCCGTTTGAAAGAAGCAGTGCCCATGAAACGATTCCGCCCCAATTTTGTGTTCACTGGAGGACAAGAATACGAAGAAGAAAATTGGAGTGAATTCACCATAGGAAATTTTCCTTTTTATGGTGTGAAACCGTGCGGAAGATGTGTAATGGTTACTGTAGATCCCGAAAAAGGAATCGTTGCCGGAAAAGAACCTCTATTTACTTTGTCTAAATATAAAAGAGTAGGTAATAATGTGATTTTTGGTCAAAATTTAATTGCACAACAGGAGGGAAGTGTTAATGTTGGTGCTATTATAGAGGTGTCTAAAAAAGGAGTTGTTTAAAGTTACTTAAGATACTCATAAAAATACAAATGCCATGAAGTACTCATGGCATTTTTTATATCCAATTGAGCCATTATACATGGCATGATTGCATTATTGTTATGAAGAAAATGACAAGATGAATTTTAAATTAGAATGCTAAAAGCAATGAAATCAATCTTTTTTATGGTGTTGTTCGGTTTGATTTTGTTTGTTGTGCGTCATGTTGTCGCCTACATTCATTCCGTTTGACATTCCTATCATAAATGCGGTTAGGAATAGCATGATTTTTCTTTTAGCCCAAAGAATAGGGCGCTTGGATGGCTCCAAACGAGATTGGTTTTTGTTTTTATACATGGTGTAAATGATAAATGATGAGACATTAGGTATCATTGTTATGCGTGGAATAGCATAAATGCGTAGAAAGACTTTTCTAGGCTATGTATAAAATGGTATAAGAGTTGGTTGAAGTACTTTTCTCGTTTATAAAGAGTTGTTGTTCGATAAATGAACTTACTTTTTGATAAACCTGTGTTCTTAATTTAAATAGAACAGGAATGGTAAGACTGTAACTAGTTGCAAACCGAAGGTATTTAAAAGGAATCGAAATCGCTGTTTTTATAGCGTTTACTAGATTGAAAACGTATAATTTAGAACGGCTAGTTTTCCATTCACTACCTACAATTGCATTGGAATATTGATAATATTCAACCGAATTAGATCGAGATTCTAAAACGCCATCATTCACCATCAAGCCAAAAGCCAGAAAGAGGGAAAGAAGGTATTTTAAATGTTTTGTCAATTGTATATGTTTAAATTATAATTCAAAAGTACAAAAGTTGCAGCTAGTTAAATTTTTATCTTACACTAAACTTACATGCTTTGCGCGAGCGTCTCGCTCGTGTCCGCAATCAAAATCAATTGCTAATTATTTTAAAAGTAGATAATCATTAATTAACTAAATTTCCTGTTGCTCTTTTTATACTTTGTGTTCACGAGCAAGATGCTCGCGCCAGCAGACGGGGGCTGGTTTTTTATTTAGGTTCGTTTTTAAGTATATTGAAAGCCACAAAGTATAATCCCAATAAAACAAAGGGAATACTCAATATTTGTCCCATATTTAAACTCATTCCTTTTTCAAAATCTACTTGATTTATTTTAATAAATTCTATTAAAATCCTCATTATGAATATTAAAGTTATTGTTAAACCAAACAAAAATCCATTTCCTAACTTTATGTTTTTAGTTTTATAAATAGTGAAGACTATAATGAAAATTAAAAAATACGAAATCGCTTCATAAAGTTGTGCTGGATGTCTTGGTATATTATCAACACGTTTAAAAATAAATGCCCAAGGCATTGAAGTCGGATTGCCAATCATTTCAGAGTTCATTAAATTCGCAAGTCTTATAAATGTTGCTCCAAGTGGAGCGACGATTGCTATTAAGTCAAGTGTTTTAAGATATTTCATTTCATATTTTTTTGAATATAAATAAAGTGAAATAATTAACCCAACTGTTCCTCCGTGACTAGCTAAACCTGCAAAACCGATAAATTTGTATTCTCCATTTAGAGTTTTCTTAATTGGTAAAATAATTTCTAATAGATTTTTAGAATAATACTCAAAATCATAAAATAAACAATGCCCTAATCTTGCTCCAACAAAAATCCCAACTATTCCGTAAATAAACAATGCTTCGTGTGCACTATCTTTTAAGTTTTCTCTTCTAAAAATTCCTTTCAGAATGTACATAGATAAAAGTAATCCACAAGCAAATAAAAGTCCGTAATATTTTAATGGAAAACCATAAATGTTTATTATTTCGGAGTCAAAATCCCAATTTATGTACAATGCAATCATATTCTTTTTTATTAATTTTTGTTTTCTGCGATTTTTAGGTAAACTCGCGACTAAAGTTATGCTGCTACAGCGGGTTTGGGATTAAATTAAGCCCTATTTTCCCTTTGCTCGCGCGAGCGTCTCGCTCGTGCCCGCAATCAAAATCAATTTCTAATTATTTTAAAAGTAGATGATCATTAATTAACTAAATTTCCTGTTGCTCTTTTTTTACTTTGTGTTCACGAGCGAGACGCTCGCGCCAGCAAGGGCGGAATTTTATACTCGAAAAATAACCGACATATAACCCTCTTAAAAGTTGTTGATAACTTAATGATGCTTTACATAGGAACAGCTGTTGTGCGATTGCTATTTACCATATAATTTTATCGTTTTTACTATCATAACTTTTGCTGTCAAATGTTTCTACTTCTACAAAACTTTTGTCAGCAACTCTTTTGAAAATTGATTTTCTTGCAGCAAAAAACTCAATTTTATTATCAACTACATCTTGCCAAAGTACAATATTTGTTCCACTAAATTCAGATTTGACACTTGCATAAATAATTCCATCTATTTCTGGAAATTGTTCTTTTATGTAATTTGAATATGCACAAGTTATTTTGTAATTTGATTTATGTTTTTCTAAATCAAGTGTGAATTCATTTGCTATAAATTCATTTAAGATTTTTACATCTTCAAAATGTTCACTATCATCTAATTTATTATAATCTTCTTTCAATTTGTCAAATTCACTGTTGATTCCAAAATTCTCATTTTTTGGTAAAATCACAGCAAGTTTTAATTTCTGATTAACATTCCAAGTTCCAATAGTTAATATTTCATCATTACTTTCATCATTACCACGGAATACAGAAACAATTTCGGCTATTCCAGTAGTTTGATTTTCATTATCATTGCAATAAAAATATCCTTGCCCAGGTTCATTTAATCTACCAAAATTATTTATGTTTAATATATCTTTTCTGTATGTTAGTTCTTCCGAACTTTCAAAAAAATCCTCATCGTTATAATGTTTTCTATATCTAATCAATCTAAAAGGTTGGAATTCTGAATATATGATTGGAATTATTTGATTTTTTAAAATGTTTTTAATATGTGTATAACTTGAAATAGAATTATCTTCTTTCAATTCTTTTAATTTAGCAATGATTTGTTCAGATGTTCTCATTTTTTTTTTAGCTATCGCACAACGTTTTGCCTGCTTTGAGATGGCTGGAAAATCGTAACCGCTCAGTTTTCGGCTTAACGAAAACTTGATGCGAAACGGTAATCCCACTAAATTCCAGCTAGCTCAAAGCATCTATGTGCGTTCGTTTTTTTATTTTTTTTCAACTTTTTTTAATTTTCGATCAACGTGGATTACGTTTTGATTGTTCAATTGTTGATTTCCGTATTTAAATATTATATCATCTTTTATACTGTAAATTATATTTTCATATTTTTCATCAAATAATCCATTTTTTCCTTCTGGATAAGAATTATAAACATCTTTATTTTCTAATTTGACTTTGTTTGATTTTGAGAAAAAATTTATATATGCCTTTTCAGCATCATAATAAATTGATTCGTTATTGGGTAATTTGAATAGATTTTTATTTTCTAAATAATCACTTGGACTTATTGTTTTTACTTCATGTATGTCACTAATTTCTAGCAAACAGATACAAAGTTCTTTTGAAATTTGCATTCCTTTTTGGAATGGTTGAGTTGTTGTTAAAATTCTTTGAATATTACTATGGCTTTTAATCCGCCTACCTATAAATTGTTTTACTGAATGACCAATATATTTAATATCGAATTCTAAAAATTTATTAATTTCTCCATTTAGATTTACTTGCCATGTTTTGTTACTATACTTTTGTAAAATTGTATCAGGTGTCAATAATTTTGTAAAATTTTTTTCTTCGGGAATTTTTACGATTATTACATCAATGAAATTATTGAGATTATTTTCATCCTTTAGGCTTTTATTGTAACAAAGATGAAATTCAATATTCATTATTTTATCAAATTCAATTACGTCTTTTTGATATAATGGCAATTCAAATTCAATATAATTCTCAGTATATGGTTGAACAATTTCTCCTTTTATAAGCTTTGAAGTATAAATTAAATTTCTGAAGATTAAACAAGGTCGTTGAAGAATAAAATATAAAGAGGCATTTTCTGCGATTCTTTTTAATTCTATATCTTCATATAAATAACTAAAATCGTCAAGGTTAAAAATACCCAGTGGATTTTCAAATTCTACATGAATGTTTTTCTGCACTTTCTTTTGTTTAAAATGACGCACAACGTTATGCCACTTAGCGAGGTTGTGGACTTTTGAAAACGAGTACTTTCTGCTGAACGTAAACGTTATTAAAAACGATAATTCCACTAAAACCACAATCTCGCTAAATGGCGGTTAGGCGATCGGTTATTTTTCAATTATTTTGTTCGGAAGTTTATATTTTTGGTTTTTCAATATGGCCATAATCGCATCTGAAATTTCAAAAACTTTTCCGTTATAGTTATTGTCTAACAGAATTATTGTAAACTTTTTATTAATATCTGAAACTAAAATTGTTTCGTAATTTCCAGCTCTTCCATGGTGTAAATGCTCAATCAAGTTTTCGTTTTTATATTTTGCTTGTCCCAAAGCTGATTGAGTTTCTTCCAAATCAAATTGTTGACCTATTTCATAAATGGACTTTTTATTAATTACTTTATTGTTATGAAGACAATTTGACCATTTTAATAAATCAATAGTTGTGAGGTAAGTTCCTCCTGTTATTGGTAAATCTGTTTTGTCAGGCACTAAATTATTATTAAATCCTTTAGCTATATTTTTTTCGCCGACTAACGGAGTCAATTCAGCCAAATCCATTTCACAAGGCTTGAATATGAATTTTTCCGCATAAGTTTTAAAAGGCATTTTAGTTAATCGTTCTACAATAAACTGTCTTAAAAAAATATTATTATTGTTATAATCGTAATTTGTACCTGGTTTAAAATCAAGCGTGTCAATGAGCATTAAACCATCAAAAAGGTCTTTGTCATTTTTAATACTTTTCCAATTTACATTAGGTATTCCACTTTTGTACTGTAATAAATCTTCAATCGCAACTTCATTTGCCCATTTTTTTAATTCGGGAATAAATTGCGAAACCTTATCGCTGAGTTTTAGTTTACCTTGTTCTTGTAATTGCATTAAAGCAACCGCACTAAATTCTTTTGTAATTGATCCAATATTAAATCTGTACTCAGTCGTTAATTTTTTCGTTTTAGTTGCATCAGTAAATCCAAATGAAGCGTTGTATATAATTTTATTATTTTTTGAAACAAGTACATTTCCATTAAAAATTCCAATTTGATTTGACCACTTCATTAAAGAGTCAATTTGGTTAATTTGTTTAGTTTGAGCAAATACATTATTTGTCAGAAGTAATAGAACTATATAATTTAAGAATAATTGTTTATTATATTGCATAATTTGATTTCTTGTTTTCTTTACGGTTTTTGGGTTAACTGTCGCCTAACTTGTATATATCATCAAATATATACAACTTTTTCCGCTTTCTATTTATGGAATGTAATTGTTTTCTTTCGAATCGTGTTGATTTGAAACTTGGGGTTGACTTTAAGACTTTCGACTTTCTAACTTTTGACTAGGAACTGCGTGAAGGATGGCAGTGGAGCTCTTTATTGTTTTATCCCGCAGGGTAAAACAATAAAAGCGGGAACGAACAGCCTGACCCGCACTTTTTAGGAAGGGTCACGCCCAAATGCTTAGGAAAATCTTTGTTATTGCAGTGTAAAACGCATAGAAATTTCATTCTGTATTGGCGCTTCAGTATCGGCGGTAAAAAAGCTTGGTTGGCTTGGAAAAATTTTATAATTTTGCAGGCGAATTTTATCATGTAAATTAAAGAAGAAGATGGATATCAAAAGAGTAGCAATAGACGCTGTAAACGAAACGATTGTAATGACAGTGGTTCACATGGATTACAAAGGTCAAGTAGCAAAAAGAATAAACGAAAAAATGCCTTTGGCAACAGTTAAAGGATTTAGAAAAGGAGCTGTGCCTAAAGATCTTGTTGAAAAACAATACGGTAAAGCGATAAAAGAAGAAGAAGTTAAAAAAGTGGTTGACTTGGCTTTAGAGCGTTTTGTACAATCAGAAAGATTAAACCTTCTTGGGACTCCACTTCCTAAAGTAAACGAAAACTTTGATTGGGCTGCTGAAGAATTGGTTTTTGAATATGAAATTGGTTTGGTTCCTAACTTCGAATTGGATTTAGAGGCTAAAAACGATATCGTGAAATATGTAGTTACTGCTGACGATAAATTAATCGATGGTCAAGTAGCTCGTATCCAAAAACAATTTGGTACTGCAATTCCTCAAGAGGTTGTTGCAGCTGACTCGGATGTTACTGGAACATTCTCTAACGAAGAAAAAGGAATTAATAACGCAACTACTATTGCTGCTGATCTTTTTAAAGACAAAGCGACTTTTGATTTATTCATTGGTAAAAAAGTAGGTGACGTGGTTACTGTAAATACTAAAGGTTTATTTGAAGACGACCACCAATTGATGGACGTAATGAAAGTAAGTCATGATGATGTTCACGGTTTAGATGCTGATGTAAACTTCACTATTGAAGCAATCAACGCAGCGGAACTAGCTGAATTGAATCAAGAATTGTTTGACAAATTGTTTGGTGCTGGAACTGTAGCTTCATTAGATGAGTTGAAAGCAAAAATCAAAGAAGATGCTGAGGCGCAATTTGCAACTCAAGCGGACCAAAAATTATTAGGAGATGTTACTGAGTTCTTAATCGAAAACACAAAATTTGATTTGCCTTCAGAATTCTTGAAAAAATGGTTGCAAACTGTTGGAGAGAAAAAATTATCTCCTGAGGAAGCTGAAGTTGAATATGCACGTTCTGAAAAAGGATTGCGTTTTCAATTGATCGAAGGTAGAGCAATGGCTCAATCAGACATCAAAATCACTTTTGAAGATTTGAAAACATTTACTACAAAAAACATCCGTCAGCAAATGGCACAATTCGGACAAACAAATCCTACGGACGAAGAAGTTCAAGGAATTGTTGCAAGAGTTTTGTCTAACCAAGACGAAGTAAAAAGACTTTCTGACCAAGTGGTTGCTGAAAAATTGTTGGAATTGTTCAAAGAAAAAGCACAACCAACTACTAAAGAAGTTACTTACGACGAATTTATCGCTGCGTCTTACGGAGAATAAATTTTAGTCCTTAAAGTCAAAAGTCATAAAGTCAAATGTCAAAAATTATGATTTTATTACAAAGACTAAATAATAAAAAATAGTTATATTTGAGCGTCAAATGAATTTTTTTCTTTGACGCTCTTTTATTTGAATCAATTTCAGAAGCTAATCCAGCTCTTCGTTTCAAGTTTTTTCAACTGTTTCAGTTTTTATTCTTCTTGTAAGAGCTTCTTTCAGTCGCTTTACAAGAATGAAAAAACTAAAAAACAGTTTTCAAAAAGCTTTACACTGCGATCTGGGCTAGAAAAGGAGACAAATTGACATTATTTGTATTTAGGGTATGAACTTTGACTTACGGATTATGTAACTTTCAGACTTTAGACTTTCAAACTTTTAAACTTATAAAAATGAACTACGGTAAAGAATTTAAAAAATTTGCTACAAAGCATCAAGGAGTAAATGCAATGTATTACGATAAAATCGTAGCAGCAATGAATCCTACAAATATGACTCCATACATCATCGAGGAGCGCCAGTTGAACATCTCTCAATTAGACGTTTTCTCAAGATTGATGATGGACAGAATTATTTTTCTAGGTACAGGAATTGATGACCAAATTGCAAATATCGTTCAAGCACAATTATTATTCTTAGAAAGCGCTGATGCTTCTAAAGATATCCAAATTTACTTAAACTCTCCAGGAGGAAGTGTTTATGCTGGTTTAGGAATCTATGACACGATGCAATACATCAAGCCAGATGTAGCGACTATTTGTACAGGAATGGCAGCTTCTATGGGAGCGGTTTTATTATGTGCAGGAGCAGCAGGAAAGCGTTCGGCATTGCCACATTCAAGAGTAATGATTCACCAACCATCAGGAGGAGCACAAGGTGTAGCAACTGATATGGAAATCAACTTACGTGAAATGTTGAAACTAAAAGACGAATTGTATAAAATCATTTCGCACCATTCAGGACAAACATTCGAAAAAGTACACAACGATAGCGAACGTGACTACTGGATGATTGCTGATGAGGCAAAAGAATACGGAATGATTGATGAAGTTTTAAGAAGGAGTTAAAAAAAATAGTTACAAGTTTAAGGTTTAAGGTTTAAGGTTGCTGTGGTAACTTTAAACTTTAAACGTTTAAACTTTAAACAAAAAAAGATGGCAAAAGAAAAATTAGAATGCTCATTTTGTGGAAGGAAAAAACCGGAAACCCAACTATTAATAGCTGGAATAGATGCGCATATCTGTGATAAATGTATCGAACAAGCGCATGGAATTGTACTGGAAGAAATAAAATCATCGGGCAGTTCTAAATTAGTAGGGGATCTTATTTTAAAGAAACCAAAAGAGATTAGAGCGTTCTTAGACCAATACGTTATTGGGCAAGACCAAACTAAAAAAGTAATGTCGGTGGCAGTTTACAATCACTACAAACGTTTAATGCAACAGCAATTAGATGATGAAGTAGAGATTGAAAAAAGTAATATCATCATGGTAGGACAAACTGGAACTGGAAAAACATTAGTAGCTAAAACCATTGCTAAAATGTTAGACGTTCCTTTGGCTATTGTAGATGCTACGGTACTTACTGAAGCTGGTTATGTGGGTGAAGATGTCGAAAGTATTTTGACTCGTTTACTACAAGCTGCGGATTATGATGTAGCTAAAGCAGAACGCGGAATTGTATTTATTGACGAAATAGACAAAATTGCTCGTAAGAGTGATAATCCATCTATTACACGTGATGTTTCAGGTGAAGGAGTACAACAAGCCTTATTGAAATTACTAGAAGGAACGGTAGTTAATGTACCACCAAAAGGAGGACGTAAACACCCAGACCAAAAATTTGTTGAGGTAAATACACAAAATATTTTGTTTATTGCTGGTGGTGCTTTTGATGGAATCGAAAGAATTATTTCGAAACGATTGAACCGTCAAGCGGTTGGTTATTCTACTTCTAAAAATGTGGATAACATTGATAAAGACAATTTGTTGCAATACATTATTCCAAAAGACATCAAAGATTTTGGATTAATTCCTGAGATTATTGGTCGTTTGCCAGTGTTAACGCACATGGATCCATTAGACAGAGAAACATTAAGAGCGATTTTAACTCAGCCTAAGAATGCTTTAATCAAACAATATCAAAAATTATTTTTGATGGATGAAGTAGATTTCAGCATTACTGATGAAGCATTGGACTTTATTGTTGATAAAGCATTAGAATACAAATTAGGGGCTCGTGGATTGCGTTCTCTATGTGAAGCGATATTGACGGATGCGATGTATGAACTACCAAGTTCTGATGACAAAATATTAGAAATTGATGTTGATTATGCTAAAGAAACGTTGAATAGAAATTTATTGAAACGTTTGGAAATTGCTTCTTAAAGATTGCGTTTTTCTCAAAAATATAAACCTGTTCATTGATTTGAACAGGTTTTTTTATGGGTACTTTACACTATTTGTTATTGTAAAAAAAAACAAACATTATTCTTTTATATCTACAATAGATTGCCGATTTTTGTTCGCGTAAATCAATATTAAACAAAATGATAACAGAAGATAAAGAGATTATTTTATTAAAAGTTTCTGGTCAGGATAAGCCTGGTGTAACAGCTGGTTTAACTTCTATATTAGCAACTTATGATGCTATTGTTTTAGATATTGGTCAAGCTGATATTCATGATACACTTTCTCTAGGAATTTTATTCGAAATACAATCGGGTTCTTCTTCAGCACCTGTTTTAAAGGATTTATTGTTTAAAGCCTATGAGCTGGGAATCAAAGTGAAGTTTATTCCAATCACAATCCCAGATTATGAAATTTGGGTAAAAGCGCAACGCAAGCAACGTTACATCATCAATATTTTGGGAGAAACATTGACAGCTGTTCAATTAGCGGCGGTTACTAAAATCATGTCGGATCAAAATTTAAATATTGATGCTATCAAAAGATTAACGGGTAGAACTTCTGTTGTAGAAAAGGAGGAATTTCCTCGTTCTTGTGTACAATTATCCGTAACAGGTAATATTGTAGATAAAACGTTGATGACAGCTAGTTTTATGGAAATTTCCAGAACTTTAGATGTCGATATTTCTTTTCAAGAAGACAATATGTACCGAAGAAACAGACGATTGGTTTGTTTCGATATGGATTCTACTTTAATTCAAACGGAAGTAATTGACGAATTAGCGGATCTTGCAGGAGTAGGGGAGCAGGTGAGAGCCATCACTGAATCAGCGATGAACGGCGAAATTGATTTTAGCGAAAGCTTCAAGAAACGTATGGCTTTGCTTGAAGGTTTAAGTGAAGAGGTTTTACAAAAAGTAGCTGTTAATTTACCAATAACGCAAGGAGCACATCGCTTGATGAAAGCCCTGAAGTATTATGGATACAAAACGGCTATATTATCTGGTGGATTTACCTATTTTGGTAAATATTTGCAAAAGGAATTGGGGATCGATTACGTTCATGCCAATGAATTAGAGATTATTGATGGAAAACTAACAGGAAAATATATAGGGGAAATTGTTGATGGAGCTAAAAAAGCCGAATACCTACAAGCCATTGCCGATAAAGAAGGAATACACATCAACCAAACCATTGCAGTAGGTGATGGAGCCAATGATTTGCCAATGTTAAACTTGGCAGGTTTAGGAATTGCTTTTCATGCTAAACCTACAGTAAAAGAAAGTGCTTCTACTTCAATCTCTAGTTTGGGTCTTGATGGCGTTTTGTACCTTTTGGGGTATCATGATAGACATATTGATATGATGGAGTAATATTAATATTATTATTATTATAAAAGTTATAAATGGCCTTAGTTCTTATGGAATTAAGGCTTTTTTTTGTTAATATTTTCATTAAAAAAGGATTTGATTTTAAATAAGTTGTAATTTTAATATTCGTTTTTTATTAATAATAGTAAACTTCAATTGAACACGGATACTGAAAACAATTTAAAAGGTAGTAAAATGACAAAACAAATCTGGCTTAATTTACCTGTTAAGGATGTTAAGAAATCAAAAGTATTCTTTGAGAAAATAGGCTTTTCTTTTAATGATAAAAATGAAACAGCGCATTCGGTTTGTATGATAGTAGGAGATAAAAATTTTGTGGTCATGCTTTTTGAGGAATCTGTTTTTGGTCAATTTTCACAAAATAAAATTACCGATACTAAATCTAGTTCGGAAATATTAATTTCGTTAGATGCAGAAAGTAAGAAAGAAGTAAATGAATTGGCAAAAAAAGTAACTGATGCTGGTGGTGGTGTTTTTTCTAAACCTGCTGAAAATGAAGGATGGATGTATGGCTTTGGTTTCGCAGATTTAGATGGACATCGTTGGAATGTTTTATATATGGATTTTGGAAAACTTCAAAAGTAGATAATTTAATAATTTAAAAAAATAGAATTATGGCAACAATCAATCCTTATTTAATTTTTAATGGCAATTGCGAAGAAGCATTTTTATTTTACCAATCAGTATTTGGGGGTGAATTTCCTTATGTCGGAAAATTTAAAGACATGCCAGCTGGCGATGGTAACCCAGCACTTTCTGAAGAAGACGCCAATAAAATCATGCACATTAGATTGCCAATGGGTAAAGGAACAGAATTAATGGGTAGTGACAGTAATTCAGCAAGTGGCGCCGTTGTTTTTGGAGGAAATGTTTCTCTTTCTATCAATGCTGAAAGTAAAGAAGAAGCGGATAAATTGTTTGACGGACTGTCTGCGGCAGGGAATCCTTTTATGCCAATGAATAAAACGTTTTGGGGGGCTTATTTTGGAATGTTTGTGGATAAATTTGGAATTCACTGGATGGTGAATTTTGATGAAAATGAAAATTAATTCTCATTAAAAACAAGGGTATGCTTCTTAATTTCCATAGATTTTAGATGATGAGGAGCTTTGCATATTCCTCTGGCGCCACATCGCATGCGGTGTGGTCCGCAGGAGGCAAGTAGGGTAATACTAACTAATAAAAGTAAGACTTTTTTCATTTTTAGTAGATCACTTTAATCTGCATTTGTTTTAAATCTTCTAAATAATCACGCTGATTGGACAAGCGAGGAATTTTATGTTGCCCTCCCAATTTATGCCTGTCTTTCAACCAATCGTAAAATAAATTTTCACGAGCTATATTAATTACTAACGGATTTAACGTCATGTTATTGTGTCTTTTAGCTTCGTAATCTGAATTTAAAGACTGTAAAGTTTCATCTAATACTTTTTGAAAAAGAACCATATCAGTAGGTTTTCTCTTAAATTCTATCATCCATTCGTGAGCTCCTTTTTCTTTATCAACCATGAATATGGGAGCAACAGTATAATCAACTATTTCAGAATGGGTAATGCAACAGGCTTTAGCAATGGCCTGATCCGTATTCTCGACCATCAATTCTTCACCAAAAACATTAATATGATGTTTGGTTCGGCCAGTCACTCGAATTCGGTACGGATTTAAAGATGTGAAACGTACCGTATCACCTATTAAGTAACGCCACAAGCCAGAATTAGTAGTAATAACAATGGCGTAATTTTTAAACAATTCAACATCTGCCAATCGAATGGTTTTTTGATTGGGAGTCCCAAAGGTGTCCATTGGAATAAATTCATAAAAAATTCCATAATCCAACATCAGTAACAAATCACTAGAATTGTTCAAATCTTGAATGGCAAAAAAGCCTTCGGAAGCATTGTATATTTCGTAATATTTAAAATCTTTTTTAGGTAGAATTTTTTGGTATTGTTCGCGGTATGGATCAAAATTAACACCTCCATGAAAATACACTTCAAGATTAGGCCAGATTTCAAATAGATTTCCTTTGCCTGTTTCCTCTAGCATTTTATTCATTAAGACCAACATCCAGGATGGAACACCAGCAAAACTGGTTACATTTTCTTTCTTAGTTTCATTTATAATTGCTGCGATTTTAGTTTCCCATTCACTCATAAGCGAAATTTTGCTGCTAGGCGTACTACTAAATTCTGCCCAAATAGGCATATTTTCAATCAAAATAGCAGATAAATCTCCAAAAAAACTACTGTTGTTTTCATAGATCTGAGAGCTCCCGCCAAGGCGAAGGCTTTTGCCTAAAAATAATTCTGAATTCTCATTGTTGTTTAAATACAGGCATAATAAATCCTTACTTCCTTTGTAATGACAATCTTCTAATGCCTCATTACTTACTGGAATGAACTTGCTTTTTGCATTGGTTGTTCCGCTTGATTTTGCAAACCATTTAATGGGCGTTTCCCAAAATAAATTTTGTTCTCCATTTCGGGTTCGTTCAATTAAGGGGTTGATGTCTTCGTAACAAGTGACCGGAACTCTTTCGCTAAAAGTAGCGTACGAGTTTATTGATGCAAAATCATAATCTTTACCTAGAACGGTGTTCTTTGAAGAATGGATTAAATTCATAAGCAATTCCTCCTGAACCTCATTTGGGTATTTCAGGAAAAGTTCTATCTGATGGATTCGTTGTTTTAAAACCCAAGATGCAAACGAATTGATTATAGTTAATGGCATTTTTTAAAATTGGCGTTATGAAATTAGCATTATGAATGATAACTTTACCAAAAATAACAAAATTTGCCAAACATCAAACTTTAAACTTTAAACTTAATGCAATACGAAGGTGTACTTACTAAAATGCAAACTGAATTTGGAAATCCAATTCAATATTATTTAGTTTTCGAGGACGGTTTTTTAAATGTCAATCAATTATTAGATAAAAAAATTGAAATTGACTTTGTAGGGTATCAATGTTTGAATTGTGGAAAGAAGAAAAAAATATTTAGACAAGGATGTTGTTATGATTGTTTTTATTCCAGTGCTTCGGTTGGGGATTGGATTATGAAACCCGAATTAAGTACAGCACATTTAGGAATTGAAGATAGGGATTTGGCCTATGAAGAGAAAGTACAGTTGCAACCCCACATAGTCTATTTGGCTTTGTCTAGTGAAGTAAAAGTAGGAGTGACAAGAAAAACTCAAGTACCTACAAGATGGATCGACCAAGGAGCAAATGAAGCTATTTCAATTGTTGAGGTACCTAATCGCTATTTAGCTGGAATTACGGAGGTAGCGCTGAAAAATTATTATGCTGATAAAACCAACTGGCGTAAAATGCTTACCAATAATGTGGAACATGTAGACTTAATTGCCGAACGTTTAAAACTAGAAAATTTGATTCCAAAAGAGGTTCATGAGTATTTCTTTTTGAATAAAAATGACTTGTATGAAATGCATTATCCAGTGTTGGAATATCCCACAAAAGTGAAAAGTTTAAGTCTGGACAAAACGCCTAGTTTTCAGGGGAAATTAACAGGGATTAAAGGGCAGTATCTTTTATTTGAAGATGGAACTGTTTTTAATATCCGTAGTTCTGAAGGATATGTGGTAAAGATTTTAGTTTAAAATTAAATCGTATAATGAAATGAAAAAGGGGAATCTCAATGCTGAGATTCCCCTTTTTCATTACTGTTCAAATAAGGTTTTTAATTAATTTACTTTGGTTGTATCGACCACTTTTTTCTTTTTATTAAAAAAACCATTCAGTAAATCGGTAGCTTTCGTTTTTACTTGTTCAGTAGCTTTTGTTTTAATTTCTTCTTTGGTAACTGGGATAACTGTTTTTGTAGTATCACCAGGTTTTTTATTTTTATTGATTAAATCAGTCAAAGCAGAAGTTCCTTGTTTTACTAGTCGCTCTTTTTGTTGTTGAACTAATTGATTTGTCAAATTAGTAACCGCTGTTTTAATGTCAGTTGTAATTTTTGGAGAAGTGAAATTCCCAGTTAAAACAGCATTAATAGGGATGCTTTCCATTTTTGCAGCATCTGCAGGAGATAATCTAGCTATAAGTGCATTGGCTTCAGTTCCTAAGTATTTAGCAGGAACATCAAATTTTAAATTATAATTCATGCTTTGATCAAATCCATGCGTTCCGCCTATAGTTGCTTTAATGTCTTTGTATTTGATGTCAAATGGTTTTACATTCACTTTTCCATTTTCAAAAGTAATGGCTGCTTTTAAATCATTCAAATTAATTTTACTAACATCAATGAATTTCAAATTAGATCCCAATGCTGTTAGCAAAGTAGAGTTGGTTGAATTTAACGTAGTTGATAACAATTGTCCTAATAAATCTCCAGTCAATGTTTTTAAATCTGGGCTCATAGAATCTGTAAGATTTCCATTTAATTTAATGGTGGAGTTTAATTTTCCATTAATGATACCAGCTATTGGAGCAATCTTTTTTAACATGTCCAGTTGGGTAAAAGATTGTGCAATATCCACTTGATTTAAACCTAAGTTCATTTCAAAAGTTGGTGTTTTTCCTTTTGTGGAAACGGCACCATTCAACCCAATTGTTCCACCAAAAATTGACGTTTTAACATTTTCCATGGTCATTTTTTCGTCTTTTACGATCAATTTTCCAGACACCTCTTTCAATGTTAAATTATCATATAAAACGGTATTTGCTTTTGCAGTAAGCGAACAGTTCAAGAAAGCAGGGATTTTCATGGCTTCTGCTTTTTTACTTTCAGTTCCTGATTTAGTTTCAGGTGTCATAAAATCACTTACGGCCAATTGATTTGAATTCAAATTAAAATTCCCTTTCAATTCTTGGTTTTTAAATATAAAACCATAGAAATTTTCTAAAACTCCCGTTATAGCTAAATCACTTTTTCCAGTTGTTGCATTAAATTGTTTTAAATTTACTTGACTAGGATTGAATTGCACTAATGCATTACTGATATTCATTGATTTGCCGTTTTCATCTACATATTTAAAACCAGACAAACTCATTGTACCAGCATTATTGATGTTTTGATATTCGCTTTTTTCAACAGATTGCATGTCAAATTTTGTCGTCACATCCGCTTTTAGAATTCCTGATAAGGGTTTATCTAATTTAATTGGATAGGCTTGCGATAAATTGGACAAATTGATTGTCCCTTTTAGTACGGCATCCACAATTGCATTTTGTGTTACGTTTTTAATATTAGCTTTAGCATTAAAAACATCTTGATCTATTTTGAAAGATAGCTTGTCTAAATTGATGTAAGTATCGTTTAAAACCCCTGTTTCATTGATAATTTTAGTGTCAATTACAATATTTTGTACTGATTTTGGTAAGTCTGGATATTTAAAGGAAGCATTATTTGATGCGATTTCAACATTGAATTTAGGCACTGTTGTGTCTGAATATAATCCTTTGGCAAAACCAGTCACGGTAAAATCACCAGTTGTTTTTACATTGTCTAAACTGGCAGCATAAGCAGCAGGTATTATTCCTAAGAAATTTTTGAATGATGAAGTTGGGGTTTTGAATTTTAAATCATATTCCTGTCCAGCATCTACAAGTTGAATAAATCCATCAAACTCTAATGGTAATTGATTGATTAAAGCTTTATTTTCCTTAAAAGTATATTTGCTTTTATCTAGATCAATTCCTAGAACAGCGTCCAATGTCAAAGGAACTTTATTCATGTAATTGACTTTATCCATATCAAGAGATACCTTGGCTGTAGACTTTGTTACTAAGTCTAATTTTTGAGCTGCAAAATCACCTGTTCCTTCATGGTTTAAACTATCGATAACCATTTTAATTTTGGACGATTCATCAAAGTATTTGAACTTGAAATTTTCAATTTTATAATTTTGAATATTTAAAGCTAAGGGACTACTTTTCGAATCAGTTTTAGAATTGTCTTTTATAGCAATATCGTAGTTGCCTATTCCATCTTTATTAAATAGAATGTTTATCAAACCATTTTTGGAAGTTATTCCTTGGATTTCCATCGCTTCATTCTTGCCTTTAAAAAGTTCTTTGATTGACATTTTTAAATTCAATTCTCCCAATGAGATTAAAGTATCTCCTTCAAACGGAGCTTTGTTGATAATAACCAGCTTATTTAATGTAACATTTGCATTCGGGAAGTTTTTAAACAAACTCAAATCAGCATCCGCAAAGGAAACTTTGGCATCTACTTTTTCATTTATAGCATCAGTAATTTTAGCCTTTATTTGATCCTTAAAGAAATAAGGAATAGCAAAAAGAGATGCCACTATTAAAAGCATTATGATTCCAACGATTTTTAATATTTTCTTTAACATAAGGTTTGCTGTTTATTTTTATTTGTAGTACAAAAATGTTGCCGTAATTTATTTACAAAAATAGCGTATTAGGGCTAAGATAATTTATAATATTTTCATAATAAGTTATATCTTTTTTGTTAGCAGTAGTTTGGTTTTAAGTCCTATAAATATAAAAAAAATCCGTCTGGTAGTTAAACGAGACGGATTAAGATAAATGTATATTATTATTTTATATTAATTTCAAATGGCATCATGGCTTGCACTCCTTTTTGTTCTTGAAATCTTTTTACTTGTTCCATTAGCATATAATTTTCTTCGCCTATTTCCTCTTTTATGAAGTTTACTTTTGATTGTGCAAACGGTAGACTAGATAATAGATCATTAAAATCTTTCTTGTACTCAGGATAGTTTTGAGTACCATATTTTTGTGTTTTACTTAACTTCGCTGCTTCTTTGATAGCATCATTCAAACTACCAATTTTATCTACAAGTCCAATTTTTAAGGCTTCTGATCCAGCCCAAACTCTTCCTTGCGCAATAGCGTCTACTTGTTCGAAAGTCATTTTACGTCCTTCGGCTACATGAGTAACAAATGTATTGTAGATATGTTCTACACCTTCAAGAGTAACCGCTTTAAATTTTTCGTCTAATGGGACAAATGGACTATAACGGGACGCATTTTCATGAGTTCGTACTTGTTCCACATTAATACCTATTTTTTTCGTCAGTTGACTGAAATTAGGTAATATTCCAAAAACACCTATAGATCCTGTAATAGTGTTGTTTTCGGCAAAAATAGTGTTCGCATTACATGCAATATAATACCCACCTGAAGCAGCATAATTTCCCATAGAAACAACCACTGGTTTTACTTTTTTAGTCAATTCGACTTCTCTCCAAATCAAATCTGAAGTCAAAGCATTTCCACCTGGACTATCAATACGAAGTACTATTGCTTTTACATCTTTATTTTTTCGGGCTTCTTGTAGAGAACGACGCATAGATCCTTCACCAATAGTATTCACATCACCTTCTCCACTTTGAATTTCGCCTTGAGCATATATGATGGCAATTTTATTTTGTGTATCAGTAACAATGGAAGTTGTTTTTATTTTTTTAGCGTAGTCAAAAACGTTCACTTTGTTGTAATCTTCGTCTTTGTCCACTTTTAATGCTTTTCTAATCGCATCATGATACACATCTTCGTAAGCAATCACATCTATTAATTTTTGCGCTTTAGCCATTTCTGGAGTTCTAGCAAGAAGACCATTAGCAATTTCATTTAATTTTTCTACGGAGACTTTTCGGCTGGAAGCAATTTCAGAAACTACAGAACCCCAAATTGAATTTAATAAAGCAGTGGTTTGCTCTCTATTGGCATCACTCATTTTGTTTTCAAGGAAAGGTTCTACTGCACTTTTGTATTTTCCATGGCGTATTACTTCCATTTTTACCCCTGTTTTTTCTTGAAAATCTTTGAAAAACATCAGTTCTGCCGATAATCCTTTGAAATCCATGTCGCCTACTGGATTTAAGTAAATCGTATTAGCAACGGAGTTTAAGTAATATTCTTTTTGCGTATAGGAATTGGCATAAGCCATAACAAATTTCCCTGATTTTTTAAAGCTTTCTAACTCATCTCTTAATTCTTTACTCTGAGCCATTCCCAGTGAAGATTCGTTATTTAAAATAGAAATCCCTTTTATGTCGCTATCATTTTTAGCGACTTCAATCGCATTAATAACATCAGATAAACCAACGCTTTTTTTGTCTGAAAAAATGTTGATCCAAGGATCTTCATATTTTCCGGCATAATCATATTTTATATCTTCTAAGTTTAATTCAATTACCGAGTTGCTTTTTATTGCTACCGCTTCCGATTCTCCTCCAAAAACAGCTGCAACAAGCACTATCCCGAAGAAAAACAACATAAAAAAGACAAACAAACCAACAATAGTTGCTAATACATTTCCTAAAAACTTCATAATCTTATTTTTTTAATATGTCGCAAAAAGCATCTAAATGTTACAGATAAGATATGTATAACCTCTAAATTTAGTTACTAACACTTTGTGCAAATATAGTTCTATTCTAAAATTGTTTTAGTTAATTTGTGCTTAATATGAAATCACAACATCAGGTCGTTTTATCTCTAGGTAGTAATCAAGGCAATCGCCATGAAAACATTAAACAGTGTCTGGAATTAATTCACCAAGAAATAGGTACCATTATTAAAGTTTCCAAAGTATATGAAACACCATCATGGGGTTTTGAAAGTGATGCTTTTTATAATTGTGCATTGGTATTACATACTTTTAATTCGGCCAATAAAGTGCTTAATCAAGCATTAAAAATTGAGAAAAAGTTAGGTCGGATTCGTACAGATGAAAAAGGATATCAATCTCGAATTATTGATGTTGATTTGATAGCTTTTGATGATATTATTATTGATTCTGAAAAGCTTCAAATTCCGCATCCTTTAATGCAAAATAGAAAATTTGTATTGTTGCCCATTCAGGATTTAGATTTGAATTGGGAACATCCTATTTTGAAAAAATCGATTTCAGTATTATTACAAGATTGTCCGGATGACAGTAATTGCGTTGTGGTTCATAATTTAGAAAGTCCATTGCAAAATATTTCTTTCGAACAATTTAATTATGTAGCTTTCGAAGGTAATATTGGAGCGGGTAAAACGACTTTGGCAACAAAAATAGCCGAAGATTTTAATGCCAAAACTGTTCTAGAACGTTTTGCTGATAATCCATTTTTACCCAAATTTTATAAAGACCAAAACAGATATGCCTTTCCTCTCGAAATGTCATTTCTTGCGGATAGATACCAGCAATTATCTGATGATTTAGCGCAGTTTGATCTTTTTAAAGACTTTCTGGTGGCTGATTATCATATTTTTAAATCTTTAATTTTTGCGAAAATTACCCTTGCGGAAGATGAGTATCGCTTGTATCGAAATTTGTTTGATATTATTTATAGAGAAATGCCCAAGCCTGACCTTTATATTTATTTGTATCAAAATTCAGAACGTCTTTTGCAAAACATAAAGAAAAGAGGAAGAAGTTACGAGCAGAAAATCCCCGCTGATTATTTGGACAAAATTAATAGCGGTTATCTGGATTACATTAAATCACAAACGGATTTGAATGTTTTGATTATTGATGTTTCGGACAAGGATTTTGTAAAAAATCAAGAAGATTACCTTTATATTTTAGACGAAATTAGAAAGAAAATTGCTTCGTAATTTATCTTTTTAACGAAAAATGACCTCTGATTTCGGGGCTTTCAGAATCTAGTTTTAATACATACCAATAATCGGATGCAGGCAAATCAGCTCCATTAAAAGTGCCGTCCCATGTTGTGTTTGACGGATTTAAAATGGTAATTAGTTTTCCGTAGCGATCAAATAAGGTTACGGTGGCTTCGGGGTAATTTTCTAAACCTTTAACTTCCCAAAAATCATTAAAAGTGTCATTATTAGGTGTGAAAAATTTAGGCATAATAATAGTAATGAATGTTTGACTATCAATACTGCAATTTTTTGTATCTCTAACTGTTGCTGTTTGCAATCCGCTAGTGTATTTAGGAAAAACATTGGATCTCTGAAAATTAATTCCGTCAATCGAAAATTCAAAATAGTCAGCAGGAGTTTCAAGTTGAATCGAAATAGTGTTTTCCTCAATAAGCACCTCTTTTATTTTTGGTGCAGGATGTTCTATAACGGTAATTGTTTCGGTCAGAATACAGCTTTCTGGTGCTGGTCTTGTAACAGCTACAGTATAAGTGCCAGGTGTATTTATCTCAATAGTAGGTGTAGTTTCATTTGTCGACCATAAATATTTAACTCCGTATAGAGAGCCAGCAATTGTTATTTTTTCATCTTTGCATTTTACTATGTTTTGATCTTGAAATTTTGGCAAGTCATAAACAACTACTTCTACTGGCAGCCTTGCTCCAGTGGTACAGTTTTTATTTACGGCTTCAATATAAAATGTGGTATTTGTACTTAAAAACCGAGTCAAACTATTTCCAATCCCAATCAACGAACTTCCTGTTGGTTCACTGTACCAATAAATAGTACCTTCACTTACTGATGCAGTGAGGGTGATGTCACCTTCACCACATAAAGAGAATTTGGAATTCGGAGTAGTTATAACTGGAATGTTTAATATAGTAGCGATAATAGGGGTTCTAGTTGCTGATTTTGTACATAAGGGATATTTTGTTTCCACATAATAGGTTGTGGTTTTTGTAATTTCGGGTGTGGTGAAACTAGTTCCTGTAGCAATTGCTGTTCCGCCATTTTCGGTTTCATACCAATTAATAGTCCCTAAATTGGAGGTTGCCCCCAATGTTAACGTACCAGTGCCACATCTTGAATCAGTTGAGGTTTCAGTGATTTGGGGTATAATAAGAGAAGTACTTGTAGCGATGTAAATCTCTGGGTCACCTGGCATCCCTCCGTATTCAACAATATATCCATTGGCTTGTTGGGATCCTTTGTATGATTCTCCATAGTAATTTATATCATTCCATGATCCCTTGGTGCCAAGACCATCATTTTCAACAATAATTGCATAATCTTCGTCTTCGTTATCGATATTGTATAGATTGTCTGGTTCGTAATAAGGAATCCCAGCATACCAATTGCGACTACTTCTATTCCAATTCACATAATTGAGTGTTGATCCGATGCCGCGAGGGTTTGATCTGTAAACTCCAGGTGTCATTGTGCTTTCAAGATTGTAAAAAAATTGTATGCCTTTTTCGGGACCACTCATCCATCTCCAAATGCCTTCTTCAACTATGTCAGACCCTCCTATCCATCCTGTTCCTGATTGTTGTGTTGCTGCTAATTGATTTTCTTCGGCAGATAAAATAGTTACTAAATAGCCTTGTAATCCATAGTATTTTTTGGCATTTGCTAAGTCATTTGCAACTCCCCAATCCAATCCAAATTTAGGTGCAGGACCAGAACCTGAAACAAATTCATAAAAATGGTTGTTTGAGGGTAAAAAACTAACTTTATCGACACTTATCGAAAAGGATCGGTTTCCAGTTGGCTTCAAGGAGGAATTTGTATATACAACATCTTTTACCGCATTAATGAATTCAGTATAGGAGACAAGTGAACCTGGATTTGAACTTGTAAGGGTAAGTCTTCCAGTATTTATATCCCAGTTTGCTATAATAGAAGGATGTGATCCCGTAAGTGATAATAAATCTTGTGTATCGTTGTAGCCAATTGAAATTTGGATATAAATAGCTTCTGTGCTTGTCTTTTCGGAATCATTTATAGTAAAGTCCGTTACAATATTTAAGCTGGTCTGCGGACAGTATATTTGATTTCCAGTTGCTTTTAAAATGGGTAATCCACATTTATAATTTGAGGTAATTTTTTTTTTGAAATGGTATAATTTAATTTTCCTTCTTTAGATGAAAGTGTGTCTTTTTTTAAATCATAAAATGCATGATTAGCATACGTCATTTTTGAAGTCAAAAACAACAATAGAATACTACACTTAAAAAAAAGACTGCTTTTCATTTTATAAAAGTATTCTATTTTTTTGTAAAAGTAAATGAGTAGCTCTATTGTGTTTGTTTAAAGGTGTTTAAAAAATAATAATTTATCTTTTTAACGAAAAATGACCTCTAATTTCGGGTTGTGTGTCGTCTAGTTTTAATACATACCAATAGTCATCTGCAGGTAAAAGATTGGTGTTGTAACTGCCATCCCAGCTATATTTAACTGAGGTTAAATCTATTATTAATTTTCCATATCGATCAAAAATCTGAGCACTTGAATTGGGATAATCGCTCATTTCTTTTATTTTCCATACATCATTAAAACCGTCATTATTTGGTGTGAAATATTTTTGAATTGTAAAAATGGTAAAATCTTGTGCCACTAAGTTGCAATCATTGTTTTCTCTAACAAAAGCGGTATGTTGACCACTGGAAATAAAATAAAATTGATTTGAAACTTGAAAATCTAAGCCATTAATTGAATATTCGAAATAGCTTTCTGGATTTGCAAGCTCTATGGTAACTGAATTTTCATTAACCTCAATCGAACTAATAATAGGTTCTGGATGCTCTATTACGCTAATGTTCTTTTTCGATTCACAAGAAATAACAGTTGGGGAACTTATGGATACGCTGTAGTCACCAATAGTTGAAATTTCAATTGTCTGTGTGGTTTCTCCTCCTGGCGACCATAAATAAGTCATATTTGGAATGGATGCGTCTAGTATTTTCGTTTCACCTCGACACAAGACAACATCTTGGTTCATAGTAGAAATAGGATATACAATTGCTGTAACTGGGATTCGGGAGCTTGGACATCCATCAGAAAACGCTTCAGCGTAATAGGTAGTTGTAGTATCTATATTAGGAGTCAAAAATGAATTTCCTGTAAATAATATAGAACCACCAATCGACTCTTTGTACCAATTAATATTGCCTACCGATGCAAATGCTTCTAGTATTACAGTTCCGGAGTCACATCGTGATGCTGCGGTTGTAACAATTACTGTAGGAGCAGCGTTGACTGTTGCAGTAACAGCAGTTCTTGTAGGACTTATGCATCCGTCTGAAATCGCATCGACATAATAAGTTGTTGTTGCGTTAATATTTGGAGTTGTAAATGAGCTCCCAGTGCGCAAGGAAGTTCCGCCAGTGGATGTGGCATACCAATTGATTGTTCCTGCCGAAGCTACTGCTCCTAAAGTTGCAGGTCCAGATTCACAAACTATTGATGGAGTCGTTGATGTAATTGTTGGTATTGTTTTGATAGTTGCAATAACAGGAGTTCTAGTTGAAATGCATCCTGCATCCACATAATAGGTGGTAGTTGCATTTAATAAAGGGGTGTCAAAATTATTACCTGTTTGTAATGTAGTGGTTGAAGTTGGAGAATCGTACCAATCGATAGTTCCAACTGAAGCTGTTGCATGAAGCGTCAAAGTACCAGGGCCACAATTCGTTGCAGGGATTGTTCCTGTTATTTTAGAAATTGTTATACTAGCACTTGCAGAAATTTGAAGAATTGGGTCTCCTGGCATGCCTCCATATTCCACAATATAGCCCTTAGGTTGGTAGTTCCCACTTGGGTCTCCGGATTCTCTTAGGTCATTCCAGGAGCCTTTAATTCCTACTCCGGGAGCTGTAATGTGTGCGTAATGTTCATTGTTGTTGGTGTTATTGGGTTCGTTTGTGTTCCAAAATGCAAAGTTAGGAGTGGAGCCGTTAGATGCGCCATTCCAAAATACAACACGATCTACGGCAGGGCCTGTTACCCATTTCCAAACACCTTCTGTTTCTGCATCGCTTCCACCAATCCAACCAGCACCTGCTGCTTGTTCTCCAGATATTTTTGCTTCATCTGCTGACGTGATAGTTGCTAGATAGCCTTGTAAACCATAGTAATTACTTCCTTCAGCAGCTAGTTTTGCATTAGTCCAACTTATTCCTAAAAAAGGAACAAATTCGTAATAATGACCATTTCTAGGGAGATAATTGGCTTGACCAATACTAATTGAGAAATCTCTAGTTCCAGAAGGGGAGGTTGTGGAATTTGAGAATTCAACATCTTTAATGGCTGCAATAAAATCTGCATATGTTACGGGTGTTCCGCTAATAGGGCTTGATAATTTTAGTTTGCCTTCATTTAAATTCCAAATGGCACTAATTGTTGGATGTGACAAAGGATTTGCTAATGACAATTGGTCTTGTCCGTTGACATATCCAGATGATATTTGGATATAAATAGCATCTGTGCTGAAATCGTCAGGATCTGTGATTGTAACATCGGTGACAATTTTTAATGAGGTTTGCGGGCAATAAATTTGATTTCCGCTCGCTGTAATTATAGGAGCAATATTTGTTTGACAAGTTGCTGAAAAACGAGAAGTTAAATCTTTAAAAACAGTGTAACTGGCATTGTAATATGCTACATTATCAACTAAGATACAAGATAAATCGGGGTTTAGAGTTGAGTCTAGGGCTAAATCATTTCCATTCTTTAAGTTCAGTGTAATGAGTTTGTTGTTCTTGCAATATAACCGCGCAAGTTTTGTATTTTTAGAAACGTCCAAATTTGTTAATTGATTCTGTTCGCAACTTAAAAATGTTAAATTAATATTCTTTGAAACATCAAGAGTTTTTAAATTGTTTTGATCGCAAATCAAAACTTGTAAATTAATATTTTTTGAAATATCTAAATTGTTAAATTGATTTCCTATACTGGTTGCTAAATATGTCAAACTAGTAAAATCCTCTATTCCAGTCAGATCAAATATGTTTGCAAATTGAAGATTTATGCTAGTAACTCCACTAATATTTGTTGTAAGAACTCTTCCGTCAATTGTTCCATTATCAATGCCTAAATTTATTAAAGCTTGCTCAAAATTCGCATCAGGAATTGATGTGTATTGGGCTTGTGCAGTAATATTTGCAAGCAAAACAAGAAGGAAGAATAGTTTTTTCATAAATAAGTGACAAAATAATAATAAATCAATTAAACTATAGGATAATGCACCAATTATTTATTTTCTTAATTAGCAGGCCAATTCATTTTTTGAAATAAATCCCAAACAACAATTCCAGCACTAACAGAAATATTTAAGGAATGCTTTGTTCCTAATTGAGGAATTTCAATGCAACCATCACAAATTGCAACAGCTTCTTGTGAGACACCATGTACCTCGTTCCCGAAAACTAAAGCATATTTTTCGCCTTTTTCCACTTTGAAATCTTGAAGAAAAATGGCGCTTTCTACTTGCTCAATGGCAAGAGTTGTCACTTTTTGATTCTTTAAATTTTGAATTACATCTAATACATTATCATTATGTTCCCAAGTCACTGTATCAGTTGCGCCTAACGCTGTTTTGTGGATTTCTTTATTTGGAGGTGTAGCAGTTATGCCACACAAATATATTTTTTCTATTAAAAAAGCGTCAGCTGTTCTAAATACAGAACCTATATTGTGTAAACTGCGAACGTCATCCAAAACTAAAATCAATGGAGTTTTGTCGGATTTTTTAAAAGCTTCAATTGATTTTCGTTCCAACTCACTATTTTCTAGCTTTCTCATTTTTTAAGATTTGATCTAATAAAAAAAGCTTCCACTGTTAAGGGAAGCTTTTTTTTAATGTTTTTAAAATTTAGCTTTTTGAAGCATCATCTGCTAATACTACACCTTTTATAGTAAGGATTTTTGTAGCTTGTCCTGCAGCATTTGAAGTTACTGTTACCGTTTTTGTAAAAGCACCAACTCTGTCTGTAGCATATTTTACACCAATAACCCCTTTTGCTCCTGGAGCAATTGGTTCTTTTGGAGTAGAAGGTACTGTACATCCACATGAACCTTGAGTATTTGTAATAATTAATGGTTTGTTACCATTATTAGTAAATACAAACTCACGTTTTCCATCTGCATTATGAGCAATTGTTCCGTAATCAATAGTTTCAGAAACAAACACCATTCCTGCGCCATCTACCTTTGCAACTTTAGCTGCAGTAGCTTTTATTTTTTTTGTAGTTTCTTGTGCTTGAGAAGAAGTTACTCCTAAAACAGTCAGCATAGCTAGTAAAATTATTTTTTTCATTTTTTTAAGTTTAAAATTGATTTAACAAATCTAAAGAAAAAATCATGCCAATGACTTAAAATTTCCTTAAAAGTATTTAATTTTTTTTCAAGTGTTTAGTTATTCGTATTTAAATATTTAAATTCGCTGATATTTTTCTCATATATCAAAACACATATAATTTGGCAGCTAAAGATAAAGTAGTTAAGGAAACGCCCTTAATGAAACAATATAACGACATAAAAAGGAAATATCCAGATGCTTGTTTGTTGTTTCGTGTAGGTGATTTTTATGAAACATTTGGAGATGATGCTGTTAGAGCTTCAAAAATCCTTGGTATTACATTAACGAAACGTGGTGCAGGATCGGCAACTGAAACAGCACTAGCTGGTTTTCCACATCATTCTATTAACACCTATTTGCCAAAATTAGTTAAGGCTGGTCTTCGTGTAGCAATTTGTGATCAATTAGAAGATCCTAAAATGACTAAGTCTATTGTGAAACGTGGGGTGACAGAATTAGTTACGCCAGGAGTTTCCATGAATGATGAAGTATTACATTCTAAAACGAATAATTTTTTAGCGTCAATTTATTTTGCAAATAAATCGATTGGTATTTCTTTTTTGGATGTTTCTACAGGTGAATTCTTAACTGCACAAGGAAATGCGGAGTATATTGATAAGTTATTACAAAATTTCAATCCTTCGGAGGTTTTAATTCCCAAAAATTATAAGAATGAATTTCGAGATACTTTTGGGGAAGATTTTCATAATTTTTATCTGGAAGATTGGATTTATAAAGAAGATTATGCTTTAGAAACTTTAACGAAACATTTTCAAACTATTTCCCTTAAAGGATTTGGAATTGAAGATTTAAAAGAAGGGATTATAGCTTCAGGTGCTATTTTATATTATTTATCTGAAACACAACACAATAGAGTGCAGCATATTACTTCGATTCAACGAATAGCGGAAGATGCTTATGTTTGGATGGATCGTTTTACCATTCGTAACTTAGAATTATATCATAGTTATAACCCCAATGCGGTTACGCTTTTGGATGTTATAGATAAGACGCTTTCGCCAATGGGCGGTCGTTTGTTAAAAAGATGGTTGGCATTGCCATTAAAAGATGGAAATAAAATAAAAAACCGACATCAAGTAGTTTCTTATTTGAAAGAGAATCAAGAGGTTTTGCAGAAAATGCAATATCAAATTAAGCAAATTTCCGATTTGGAGCGTTTAATTTCCAAAATTGCAGCAGGAAAAGTATCGCCTCGGGAAGTAGTATACCTTAAAGAGTCGCTGGATGCCATTATTCCAATAAAAAAATTGGCTTTAGAAAGCCCGCAGGAAGCAGTTAAGATTATTGGTGACAGTTTGCATAGTTGCGAATTGTTACGTGAAAAAATCAAAACTACTTTAAATCAGGATGCGCCAGTGGCTATAGCCAAAGGAAATGCTATTGCTAAAGGTGTTAATGAAGAATTAGATGATTTACGTGCGATATCCATTTCGGGTAAAGAATTTCTAGAAGGAATTGAAGCTAGAGAGTCAGAACGAACAGGGATTTCGTCTTTAAAAATTTCATTTAATAATGTTTTTGGGTATTATATCGAAGTTAGAAATACCCATAAAGATAAAGTCCCGCCGGAATGGATTCGGAAACAAACCTTAGTTAATGCGGAACGTTATATTACGGAGGAGTTAAAAATATACGAAACTAAAATACTTGGAGCCGAAGAAAAGATTCATAAAATAGAATCGGAATTATTCGAGCAACTGGTAGCTTGGATTACCACTTATATCAAGCCTGTTCAGTTGAATGCTAATTTAGTAGCTCAGTTGGATTGTTTGTGTTCTTTTACGCAATTAGCAATTGAAAACAAGTATGTTTGTCCAATTCTTGATGAAACTTTTGAATTAGAGATTAAAAACGGAAGGCATCCTGTTATTGAGAAGCAATTGCCAGTAGGGACACCTTATATTGCTAATGATGTTTATCTAGATAGAGAAACACAACAATTGATAATGATTACTGGACCTAATATGTCTGGTAAATCGGCTATTTTACGTCAAACTGCTTTGATTGTATTGTTAGGGCAAATGGGAAGTTTTGTTCCAGCTGATAGTGTTAGGATGGGAATAGTTGATAAGATATTTACAAGAGTAGGGGCTTCGGATAATATTTCGATGGGGGAATCTACTTTTATGGTGGAGATGAATGAAACGGCATCCATCTTGAATAATATTTCGGATCGAAGTTTGGTGCTCTTGGATGAAATTGGTAGAGGAACGAGTACTTATGACGGGATTTCAATTGCTTGGGCCATCGCAGAATATTTACATGAACATCCGTCTAAACCCAAGACTTTATTTGCGACACATTATCATGAGCTGAATGAAATGAGTGAATCATTGCCTAGGATTCAGAATTATAATGTTTCAGTTAAGGAATTAAAAGACACTGTTCTTTTTATTAGAAAATTAGTCAAAGGAGGAAGTGCTCATAGTTTTGGAATTCATGTAGCAAAAATGGCAGGGATGCCTCAGATTGTAATTTTGAAAGCACAAAAACTCTTGAAGAAATTAGAAAGGAATCATTCCAGTGAAGCATTAAATGGAATTAAGTCAGACAAGGATGAAATGCAAATGAGTTTCTTTAATTTAGATGATCCGTTGTTAGAAGAAATTAAGGAAGAGATATTAAATTTAGATATAAATACAGTAACGCCGGTGGAGGCTTTAATGAAATTAAACGAAATAAAAAGAATGCTGACAAGAAAGTAATTTTTTTTTTTATTTTTAAAGTTTAGGTTATCAGAAGTTTAACTTTTATCTTGATTTTTTTTGTGAAAAAGGCTTGCGTAATTCAATAAATGTCTTAAATTTGCATCCGCAATACAGAACAAGTATCGCGGTTCTTTTTAACGATTGAAAATGCGAAAATAGCTCAGTTGGTAGAGCGCGACCTTGCCAAGGTCGAGGTCGCGGGTTCGAGCCCCGTTTTTCGCTCGACACCACATAATGCTCGGATGGTGAAATTGGTAGACACGCTGGACTTAAAATCCAGTGAACAGCAATGTTCGTGCGGGTTCAAGTCCCGCTCTGAGTACTAAAGCCTCTTCTTTTGAAGAGGCTTTTTTTTTTTTGTCTATATGGAAAATTCATAAATATCACTTAAATAAAATATGGGTTCTTTTGTTATTAGTAAAAGGTTTAGCGGAGATTATAAATTTGAGTTTACTTCTAGAAAAGGAAAAACAATTTTCACTAGCAATGCATATGAATTAAGAATGGATTGTGAGGCTGATGCGGAGCATATCCGGTCGGTTTTTGAAACTTGTTCTTACGTGAAGTTTAAAACTACTAAAGGGAAGTTCTTTTTCAGGGTTGTAGTTGATGGTGTTGTCAAGGCAACTAGCAGAAAATATACCACAGAGTTGATGGTTCAAAAAGGAATTGATGAAATAGTCAAATATGGTTCAAAAGCAGAAATATTAGATTTCTCCAATAATGATTTTATATTTGAAGATTAGGGAAATTTTATGGTAAAGTAAAAAGGAGCTCTTGATTAATTAATCAAGAGCTCCTTTTTTATGACTGTAAATAAGTGATATAAAATAAAAAAGCCATCTCGCTAAGCGGATGGCTTTAAAATTTTTAGAATTAAATTCTAATTATTTTTTTGCAGCTTCAGTAGCAGTAGCAGCAGCTTCAGTAGCAACAGCAGCAGCAGAATCAACAACAACAGCAGCAGAATCAACTACAGCAGCAGCAGAATCAACAACAACAGCAGCAGAATCAACTACAGCAGAAGCGTCTTCAGCAGAAGCGTCAGCTTTTTTACATGATACAACAGTCAAAACAGCAACAGCAGCTAAACTTAAAAATACTTTTTTCATCTTAATTTAATATAAAGGTTAATTATTAATTCGACGCAAAGATATAAAATTTTTGATATGTAAATTATTTTTTCAATTTTTTTTTAAAATAATATGCAATTTAATTTTTTACTAAATATTGTAAAATTAGAAGTAGCAAAAAATGGAGTTGTTTCGGACTGGATTTAAACGATTTTATTGTATCTTGTAAATAGAAATTAAGTCATAGTATTCTATATATGAGGTGTTTATGATTTTGTAGATCAACTTGATTAAGACCTGTGATTATTTCTTTAGCGGTACTGTTTTAAGATTTACGGATACTGAATTAGAAGTAAATGGCTAAGGCAATTATCTAAAAAATTTAATGGATGTTTATTTTTTGTAAAAATTAAAAAAATAGCCTTATTTATTGCGATATAATCAAAGCGTTTTTTATCACTTTTACATGCTTTTTTAGGAGATGTTATTCATGATGCTATTTGTTGCTCCTTTATTCATTAATACAAAAGTGCTACAAATATGTCCTTGTTCGCTTCTGAAAGCTTCATCAAGAACAAGGTTTTTGAAGATACTATTAAGTTCACTTGTTTTAGAAACAGATACGCAACCACCAATGTTTACTAAAGCAATTGCTTCAGCAAAACGGGAGTAATTAGGGCCAATCACTATTGGAACTCCAAAAGTGGCTGGTTCTAATAGATTGTGAACTCCAGATTTTCCAAATCCTCCACCTACATAAGCGATGTCAGCATAGCTATAGATTTTTGTTAGAATGCCGATTGTGTCTATTATAAAGACATCATAATCTGAAAGATTTTTGCCTTCCATTTCAGTGAATAGAACCACTTTTTTTGAAATCTTATTTTTTAATTCTTCTATTTGTTCTTTTTTGATGTTATGAGGTGCAATAATGAACTTTACATTTAAGGTGTTGTTATTTATAAAGTCAAGTAAAAGAGTTTCGTCTTTTGGCCATGAACTGCCTACAACGATAGTCAAGGTATCGTTTTTAAAATCGGATATAAATTGTAGCGTATTGTCTTTTTCTAGAATAGCAGCCACTCTGTCAAAACGGGTGTCTCCTGAAATAACAACATTAGTTTTTCCTAATTGCTGTAATAATAGTTTGGACTTCTCATTTTGAACAAAAAAATAGGTAAAACTGTCTAACGCTTTTCTGTAAAAACCGCCATACCATTTAAAAAACATTTGGTTTTCTCTGAAAATACCTGAAATTAAATACGTGGGTGTGTTTTGTTTTTTTAATTCACTCAAATAGTTCAGCCAATATTCATATTTAATAAAAAAAGCTTTTTCTGGATTAACAATTTCTAGGAATCTTTTCGCGTTTTTCTTGGTGTCCAAAGGGAGATAGACGGTTACATCGGCAATGGTATTGTTTTTGCGAACTTCGTATCCCGAAGGTGAAAAAAAGGTAACTACAATTTTATGTAAAGGATACTCGTTTTTTATTCTTTCAATTATGGGAATTCCTTGCTCGTATTCTCCTAATGAAGCCGCATGAAACCAAAATGATTTGTCTTGGGGTTTGATTTGTTCTTCTAGAATTTGAAAAACGTTTTCTCGTCCATTGACAAAAAGTTTGATTTTTGGGTTAAAAAGAGAGATAAATTTTAACAGTGGACCCGTAATTTGTATCACGATGTTATAAAGAAAAAGCATACCAGAAATTTTATTTTGCTAAAATACAGTTTCTTTTGTTTATCATTTAAATCTTAGTGCTTAAATTCATATTTTTGCAATTAAGAGTTTTGATAAAGTTCAAATTAATCAGTTTAATTTAATGTTATAAGGCTAAGAATTAACCCCAAAACAGTAATTTTTGTGTTTTGTGCTTTTTTTAATTTTTAGATGAATTGGTTTTAATAAAATATAAATGAAAAAAATTCAAATGGTTGACCTAAAAAGTCAATATGATAAAATTTCGGCTGTTGTAAATGAGTCTATCCAAGAAGTTTTAAACACAAATACCTATATCAACGGTCCTCAAGTGCACCAATTTCAAAAAACATTAGAGGATTATCTAGATGTTAAGCATGTAATTCCATGTGCAAACGGGACGGATGCTTTGCAAATCGCCATGATGGGATTGGGTTTGAAGCCAGGAGATGAAGTTATTACTGCTGATTTTACGTTTGCTGCAACGGTAGAGGTAATTGCTTTGTTGCAATTGACACCAGTTTTAGTAGATGTGGATCTACATAATATGAATATTTCTATTGAAGAAATAAAACGTGCCATTACTCCAAAAACAAAAGCAATTGTACCAGTTCATTTATTTGGACGAGCGGCCAATATGGAAGCGATTATGGCAGTTGCCAAGGAAAATAATTTATATGTTATAGAGGATAATGCACAAGCGATTGGTGCCAACTGTAAATTCTCGGATGGTACTAAAAAGAAAGCAGGTACTATTGGTCATGTTGGAGCTACTTCATTTTTTCCATCTAAAAATTTAGGATGCTATGGTGATGGTGGTGCTATTTTTACTAATGATGATGCTTTAGCACATACATTGCGTGGAATTGTAAATCACGGAATGTACGAGCGCTATCACCATGATGTAGTAGGAGTGAATTCCCGTTTAGATAGTATTCAAGCTGCTGTTTTAAATGCTAAATTACCTTTGTTAGATGAATATAATAAAGCAAGACAAGATGCAGCTAGAAAGTATTCACTAGCATTTGAAGGACATAAAAACATTATTGCGCCAAACATTTGTGATATTTGTGATTGTCATGTTTTTCATCAATATACCTTGCGCATTATAGATGCGGATAGAGATGGATTAATGCAGCATTTATTAGATAAAGGAATTCCTTGTGCTATTTATTATCCAATTCCGTTACACTCTCAAAAAGCGTATATGGATGTTCGTTACAAAGAAGAAGATTTTCCTGTGACAAATCAACTGGTAAAAGAAGTTATTTCGTTACCGATGCATACAGAGCTTGATGATGAACAAATAAAATTCATTACGGACAGTGTTTTAGAGTTTTTAAAATAAGCAAAATGGAGACGCGATTTATCGCGTCTTTTTTATAAAATGAAATGAGAACTCTCATTTTAATTAAAAATAAATTATGAAAATACTTGTAACAGGAGGTTTGGGTTTTATAGGTTCACATACTGTTGTAGAATTACAAAATCAAGGTTTTGATGTACTAATTGTAGATGATTTGTCAAATACATCACTAAGTGTATTGGATGGAATTTCAAATATAACTGGAAAAATCCCAGCATTCGAAAAGTTAGATTTAAGAGATAAAACTAAGGTACAAGCGTTTTTTAATAGACACCACGATATAACAGGAGTAATTCACTTTGCAGCTTCAAAAGCAGTTGGAGAAAGTGTTGGAAATCCATTGTTGTATTATGAAAATAACCTAAGTACGCTAATCTATATTTTGCAGGAATTAGAGAAAAAAGAGGAGGCAAGTTTTATTTTTAGTTCTTCTTGTACTGTTTATGGTCAAGCCGAAAAAATGCCAATTACGGAGGATGCTCCTGTTCAAACAGCAATGTCACCATACGGAAATACTAAGCAAATAGGAGAGGAAATTATTCTTGATACAGCTAAGGTTACTAATATAAATGCTATTTTATTGCGTTATTTTAACCCGATAGGTGCACATCCTTCTGGGGAAATTGGTGAGTTGCCTCTTGGAGTTCCTCAAAATTTGGTCCCTTTTATCACCCAAACAGGAATGGGTATCAGAACTGAATTATCTGTTTTTGGTCATGATTATCCTACTCCTGATGGAACCTGTATTCGCGATTATATACATGTTGTAGATTTGGCGAAAGCCCATGTTATTGCATTACAACGCTTGTTAAATAAAAAGAATTTAGAAAAAGTGGAAGTTTTTAACTTAGGAACAGGTACAGGAAGCTCCGTTCTTGAAGTTATTTATTCATTTGAAAAAGGGAGTGGTAAAAAATTGCCTTATAAACTTGTTCCGCGTCGTGAGGGTGATGTGATCGAAGCATTTGCCAATACGGATAAAGCAAATAATGTATTAGGTTGGAAAGCAGAGTCAACACTTGACGAAGCAATGGCTAGTGCATGGGCTTGGGAACAGAAAGTTAGAAAATAGAAGTATGATAAAGAAAAATATGCTGTTTTTGAGTTTAATTTTTATAGTATCATGTAAAAGTTATGATGTAAAAAAAAATAATATGCCAATTCAAAAACAGTTTACTTTGTCTGGTGAAAAAACAATTGTTATTGGGCACCGTGGCACGCCTGGGTATTTGCCAGAGCATACTATAGAAGGGTATACCAATGCAATAAAAATGGGGGCTGATTTTATTGAACCCGATTTGGTTGTAACCAAAGACGGCTTCCTTGTTGTTCGCCATGAACCCATGTTGTCAGGAACAACAAATGTTTCAGAAATGCCCGAGTTTGCTTCTAAAAAAACAACCAAAAACATTGATGGAAAACAAATAACGGATTGGTTTGTGTCTGACTTTACCTTGGCAGAGATAAAAAAATTGCGTGCGAAACAGGCTTTTGCCGAAAGGCCACAAGAATTCAATAACTTGTATTTAATTCCTACATTTGAAGAAGTTATTGCTTTGGCAAAACAAAAATCAAAAGAGTTAGGAAGGACCATTGGGATTTATCCAGAAACAAAACACCCTTCATTTCATGAAGCGCTAAACTTACCTATTACCGATAAATTATTAACGGCATTAGAAGTAGCTGGCTGGAATAATAGTGAGGCTCCAGTATTTGTTCAATCTTTTGAAGTTTCTAACTTACAATACATTAGATCCAAATCAACTGTAAAAACCATTCAGTTGTTAAGTTGCACAGATGTTGCTTTAAACGGGGACTTAATTTTTTCAGTACCTAAAGGAGAATTGATTTCTGATGGAATGCCTTATGATTGGTATTTAAAAGGGGATACTAGAGATTTTGGATTTTTCATCACGCCCAAAGGATTGGATTTTGTAAAAACCTACGCCACTGGAATTGGTCCTTGGAAACCTTTTATTATTCCTTATACAGCAACTGACGTAAATAAGGATGGTATTGCAGATGATAAAAATGCCGATGGTAAAATTAATGAAGCCGATAAAATGGCATTACCGCCTACAAGCTTAATTAATGAAGCACATAAAAGAGGATTGCAAGTGCATGCCTATACTTTTAGAAATGAAAGCCATCGTTTGTTAAGTGATTACAATAACAACCCCCTTTTAGAATATCAAGCTTTTTATAGGCTAGGTTTGGATGGGGTGTTTTCTGACTTTACAGATACGGCTATTCAAGCGAGGTCATTGGATTTAAAATAGGTTGATACCCATATTAAAATAAAAAAGGCTGTCAATTGACAGCCTTTAATTCCATTATTTTGAAACTGCTTCTTTCATTTTTTCACCAGCTTCATCCATTTTTGCAGCTCCTTTTTCAAGAGTTTCTCCAACTTTTACTTTAGTGGAGTCAACCGCAGCATCAATTTTGACCGCAGCTGTATCCATTGCTTCATCCATTTCGTCGCCAACAGCTTCTGTGGCTTCTCCCATTTTATCTTGTGTTTTTTCTTTACAAGAGGTCATTAATGCCAAGACAAGGGCTAAACTTAAAAGTACTTTTTTCATTTTTTTAATGTTTTGATAATTAATTGTTTTAGAAGAACAAGAGTGTTAAATATACAACTTTTTACTCAAAAAAGTTTTTTTAGAAATTATCACAAAAAAAATCCTCACAAAAATTAATTTATGAGGATGATATTGAAGCCTGTTTTAAATTAAAATAGGAGTTGAATATTAATTAAGCATTTGCTGTAACCGCTTCTTTGTCGATTTTCCCAATCAAACCTGCTAATACTTTTCCGGGACCCACTTCAGTAAATAAAGTAGCCCCATCTTTTATCATTTGTTGTACTGATTGCGTCCATTTCACAGGAGCAGTCAATTGTATGATTAAGTTTTTCTTGATTTCATTGGCGTCAGAAACTGCAGTTGCAGTAACATTTTGATACACTGGACAAATAGGAGTAGAGAACGTAGTTGCTTCAATAGCCGCTGCTAGTTCTTCTCTTGCTGGTTCCATCATTGGGGAGTGAAAAGCACCACCTACAGGTAATAATAATGCGCGTTTTGCACCTGCTGCTTTCATTGCTTCACAAGCTTTTTCAACTGCAGTTGTTTCTCCAGAAATTACTAGTTGTCCAGGGCAGTTGTAGTTTGCAGCCACAACAACTCCGTCAATTGAGGCACAAACTTCTTCAACAATATTGTCTGCAAGTCCTAAAACTGCTGCCATTGTTGAAGGTTTGATTTCGCATGCTTTTTGCATTGCCAAGGCTCTTTGAGAAACTAATTTTAATCCGTCTTCAAATGATAAAGCACCGTTAGCTACTAATGCTGAAAATTCACCTAATGAATGTCCCGCTACCATTTCAGGTTTGAAATCAGCTCCTAATGTTTTAGCTAAAATAACCGAATGCAAGAAAACAGCTGGTTGTGTCACTTTAGTTTCTTTCAATTCTTCAGCAGTTCCTTCAAACATGATGTCTGTAATGCGGAAACCTAAAATTTCATTTGCTTTCTCAAATAATTCTTTGGCTAATGGAGAGTTTTCATATAAGTCTTTTCCCATTCCTGTGAATTGCGCTCCTTGACCTGGAAATACGTATGCTTTCATATTTTTTATTTAAAGTTTAAGGTTTAAGTTCTTTAAATTACAACAACAAAACCGACTGCAAAAATAGTATTTTTTTTAGGAGCACCAACAATAGTTGTTCTTTGGTACACTTCTCCTGCTGTTCGCTACAATCTCTGCGAGGATTTTCGCTGCCATCAGGGCTAAATATAGCGAACTTTAATTTCAACACATAAAAAAAGCGCTGCTCGACACAACGCTTTTGCAATAGAATTGCATTTTTTTGAAATAGGAATTTTAAATAAAACTACAGCGTAATTGATTGTACAATTTGTAACAATTCATTGTTTAAATCGGTGTTTGTAATTCCTTCTTTTTCGTCAAAATTTTCATGGAAACTAGGTAAAGAAAAACTTCCTTTTACCACTGCGCCTTGAAAAGGGAAACGACTTTTTGCTATTTCTAAAACAGAAGCTCCACCTCGTGGCCCTGGTGAAGTTGCCATGATAAGCGTTTGTTTTTCTTGGAATGTTTTAGAATGGATTCTCGAAGTCCAATCAAAAATATTTTTAAAAGCAGTAGAGTATGCACCATTGTGTTCTGCAAATGAAATGACTAGTAAATCAGCGCTCCCTAGTTTAGCAAAAAAATCCTTGGCTAATTCTGGAATCCCATTTGCTGTTTCTTTGTCCATAGAAAAAATGGGCATTTCATAATCATTCAAATCCAAAACTTCAACAGTTGCATTTTTAAATTGCTCGGCAGCATAAACTGCCAATTGTTTGTTTATAGAGGTAGTACTTGATGAAGCACCAAAAGCGATAATTTTTTTCATTTTATTTGTTTTTGTAATAAGTCAAAGCACCCGAAGGGCATTTATTTACGGTTTCAATTATTTTTTCAGTCGAAGAGCCTTCAATTTTTATCCAAGGTTTCTCTTTGGGTTGAAATACATCTGGATTGTTTCTAACACAGTTTCCAGAATGAATGCATTTCCCAGATTGCCATACAACGGTAACTTCACCATTGGTATATTCTTTTTTAATGTCTTTTGGATCCATAATTATAGTGTTGTATTGATTATAATATTGTTTTTTAATATTTTAGAAACGGGACATTTTTCAGCAATTATTAAAAGCCTTTTCTTAATGTCTTCTTCAATATCCTTTGAAAAACTAATGGAGCGTGAAATTGTTGTAGTCAGCTCGGGATCGTTTTCTTGGTAAAAGTTTAAAGAAACATTTATTTCTGGAATATCCCAACCTTTGCGGTCAATATACATTCGTAAAGTAGATAACGTACAGCCTGCTAGTGATGCTAGGAGTGTAGAGTAAGGATCTGGACCAAGATCTTTTCCTTCAATACTATCGGGCTCATCCATTATAAGTTTGCCGTTTCGCCATGTGATAGTACAGAAATACTTTTGAGTTCCAATATGTCCAGTAATGTTATTCTCTAATACATTTTCCATGTTATAATACGTCGTTTAAAGTCGTATTTTTATCAAAAACATTTTTGGCAAATGGGCATAAAGGGAGAATTTTAATTCCTCTTTCGCGTGCATAAGCAACAGCACTTTCGACCATTTGTTTTCCGAATCCCTTTCCGTTTTGGTTCGAGTTGACTTCAGTATGATCAATAATAATTTGGTGCTCACCTGCAAAAATAAATGTCATTTTAGCTTGAAGCTTCCCTTCATTTTCTATGTAGAAAAAACCTTTTTTATCGTTTACTTCTAGTTTTATATCCTGTGTCATCGTTTCTTTTTTACTTTATAAAGTTAATATTTCATTGGAACTTCCATTAATAAAATTTCAGCCTCAGTTGTCATTTTTATTTCTAATGAATTGACATCCCAAATTCCAAAACCATCACGAGTTTCTAATTCTTGTCCGTTAATGGTCAACTTACCAGAAAGGATAAAGGCATAAACGCCATTTCCATCTTTTTTTAGATCATAAGTAACAACACTGTCTTTGTCAAATTTACCCAAATGAAACCAAGCATCTTGATGAATCCATACGCCATCGTCTTCTGGATTTGGTGATAGGATTTGTTGTAATTTATTATTACGATCTTCTTTATTTAAAGAGATTTGTTGGTAACGAGGAGTGACATTGCGTTTGTTTGGAAAAACCCAAATTTGTAATGACTTTGTTTTTAAATCGGCATTAGGATTGAATTCACTGTGTTGGATTCCGGTTCCAGCACTCATTACTTGCACATCTCCATTTTTGATTGTAGCGGCATTTCCCATGCTGTCTTTGTGTGCTAAATCACCTTCTAGCGGAATAGTGATGATTTCCATATTATCGTGTGGATGCGTTCCAAAACCCATTCCTTCTCCTATAATATCATCGTTTAAAACGCGAAGTGCGCCAAATTGTACTCTTTCAGGATTGTACCAACTTCCAAAACTAAAACTAAAATTAGCTTTCAACCATCCGTGATCAGCATGTCCTCTTGTATTCGCTTTATGTAAAACTGTATTTTTCATCTTGTATAAATTTAGTGATTTTTATACTACAAATTTACAAATAGTGAAGGGGGAAAGCACTTAACCTAGATTAAGAAAAGGAGTGCAGGATAAAAAGGGTTCCGTAAATAACTACTTTCTAAGTAGTCGAGATTTCATTTTGCTAAAAAATTCAGGAGTAACACCTATATAGGATGCAATTTGTTTTTGAGGAACTTTTTGGATAAGTGTTGGGTATCTTTTGCAAAATTTCTCAAAGCGCTCTTCAGCAGATAGGCTTAAGTTGTCCATTAAACGCTCTTGATTGGCTACCAATGAATTTTCGGTTAGGATTCTAAAAAAGCGCTCTAGTTTTGGTATTTCGCTGTATAATAGCTCTTGATTTTCTTTAGAAAGAAAAACAATTTCAGCATCTTCTAGTACTTCAATAAAAAGATTTCCTGGCTTTTGTGATATTAAACTATACATATCTCCAATCCAATAGCCTTCACAGGCAAAATTAAGTACATGCTCTACTATATTATCATTAATATTAAAGCTTCTCAGCAGTCCAGAATTTACAAAATAGGAATGGGTACAAATTTCTCCTGAGTTCAGTAAAATAGTCTTTGCCTTAAAATGGTGTACTTCAATTTTGGATAAAAATAGTTGTTGCTCCTCAGGTGTGAGTAGGATGTGTTTTGCAATATTTTGAAGTATTAAAGGCATCTTATAAGGTTTCAGATGCTAAGATAATAGTTTTTAATAAAATTCGTTTGCTTGTTTTATAACGAATAATTTTTAAACATATAAATCCATAATAATCTAGAAAAACGGATATTAAAAGAAGCCATTGCTATGATTACAAAGGCGATGATAGCAATAATACGTAAGTCGAATGTTTCTACAAAGAAAAATTGGGCTATAACGTAGGTCGCAATTGATTGTGCAACAGTTAGTCCATAATTGACATACATGGCGCCAAAAAAGTAACCGGGTTCTTTCTCGAATTTATAGTGGCAGTGAGAGCAACTTTGATTCATCTTTGGAAACCCAATGTTAAAAAAGATGCTTTTTTCATTGAAAACCTTACCTTTATTACAGTGAGGACATTCATTATTTAGGATGTGAACAAGTGAATTTGCCATTTTATTTTTTTTTCAAAGGTATTCCATCATTCTCTTCTAGCTATTTTATATATTCGCTAGTTATAGCACAATAAAGACATTTTGTACAGTATGAAAAAATACCCTATTTACAACATACAACAGTTCAATTGCAATTCAGTCAACAGTGATTTTTATATCAATACGTTTAAGAATCATTTAGTGACTCATAGTTTTGTAGAAAAACCGCATCGGCATGATTTTTATTTATTAGTCTTTTTTACAGCTGGTTCAGGCAGTCACGAGGTGGATTTTGATAAGTTTAAAGTGCAACCTGGAAGTATTTTTGTTTTGCAACCAGGGCAAATGCATCACTGGAATTTATCAGAAGACGTAGATGGTTTTGTTGTTTTTTATTCAAAAGAAATGTACAATCTCTATTTTGGACAAAAAGACGTAGACAGTTTTCCTTTTTACTTTTCGGTGAACACCAAATCAGAAATTTTATTAACAGATCAAGAATCAATAGCACTAGAGCCGTTGTTTAAAATGATGCTTGCGGAAAGTTTAGAAAATAAAATTTTTAAACAAGACAAAATCTTGAATTTATTGGATTGTATTCATATTGAATTGGCTCGAAAATACAATGAGACCGTAGTACCTGAAGTACATGCCTACAATAGTAAAATCAAGCAATTTGGGCAATTAGTAGAAAAAAAATTTATTGATGAAAAAGCAGCCTCTTTTTATGCAGATGCACTGAATATTAGCTTAAAGCATCTCAATAGAATTTGTAATGAAATCCTAAAAAAGACAACGACTCAGGTTATAACAGACAGAATAATTCTGGAAGCAAAACGCATGTTGATGAATAAAAACTTAACCATAAACGAAATCGCTACCAAATTAGGTTACGATGATTACTCTTATTTTGTGCGTTTGTTTAAGAAAAATACTTCGATGACTCCAAAGGGATTTCGACTATCAAAGCAATAATTTAATAATGAACTTCTATTAATGCGGCTGCTTCTTTGGCACGTTCTACAATTTCTTCAATAGGGGTTTCTAAGGTGTCATTTGTTAATGCCACTCCCATTCTTCTGTACGGACGTGATGTGGGTTTGCCAAAGATTCTAAAATCAGTTTTTGGTAAAGCGGCTATTTTTTCTAGTCCAATAAATGTTGGATTTGTACTGTTTTCCGAAGCTAAAATTACCGCACTGGCTCCTGCTTTTTCAAGTGTAATTCCAGAAATCGGTAAACTTAAGATGGCTCGTAAATGCAATTCGAATTCATTGAAATTTTGTGTTCCTGCGAGTGTTACCATTCCAGTATCATGTGGGCGAGGGGAGAGTTCAGAGAAATAGACCCCATCATCGGCCAAGAAAAACTCTACACCAAAAAGTCCAGCACCACCAAGTGCTTCGGTTACTTTTTCCGCCATGTCTTGTGCTTCATACAAGGCTGCATCCGATATTCTAGCAGGTTGCCAGCTTTCCTGGTAATCGCCTCGTTCTTGACGGTGACCTATAGGCGCACAAAACAATGTAGGATTGTTATTTTGGGTAACGGTTAATAAAGTAATCTCCGAATTGAATTTTACAAACGCCTCGACAATTACTTCAACCACGTCACCACGTGATCCTTCAACGGCGTAATTCCACGCTTGCTCAATGTCGGCTTCGGTTTTTATAGTGGATTGCCCTTTTCCAGAGGAAGACATTAAGGGTTTTACCACACAAGGCATTCCGACAGCTTCGACTCCTTTTTGCAGTTCTTCGGCAGTTGTGGCATAACGGTAATTGGCTGTTTTTAATCCCAATTCTTTAGCAGCGAGATCGCGAATGGCTTTGCGATTCATGGTAAAGTTAGCCGCTTTTGCCGATGGAACTACTGTAATTCCTTGCTTCTCATAATCATAAAAACGTTCGGTACGAATGGCTTCAATTTCGGGAACAATAAAATCAGGTTGGTGTTTGGCTACAATACGATCGAGTTCGACTCCATCAAGCATATTGATAACTTCAAATCCATGAGCTACTTGCATGGCGGGTGCGTTTTCATAACTGTCAACGGCAATTACGGTTTGCCCGATGCGTTGCGCTGCGATTACAAATTCTTTTCCTAATTCACCTGAACCTAGCAATAGTATTTTCATGTTTTTGTTGTCTTATTGAGATAGTAAAAGTAAATAAATCAATTTTTATTACCTCCAATTCATAAATTATTTTCTTAATAATACTTATTATAGTCACAATCCGCGTGAGGGATAGTAGCGGCATCTCCCGATTTAGAAAAACAAGGCTTTTTAGCCGTAGTTTTTGTTAATCGGGAATACAGCGAATAGCACGACCCTTTTTGGGTCACGCCCAAAAAAAATACCTCAAGAAAATTTCCTGAGGTATTTAGATGTATAAAAGTCGGTTTGTAGACTTTTAGATGTTTTATTATAGTGCTAATGCATCTTTGATTCTTTTTAATGCTTCTTTCAATATCTCGTCGCTAGTTGCGTAAGAGAAACGGATACAGTCAGGGTTTCCAAAAGCATCACCTGTTACCGTAGCTACATTAGCTTCGGCTAATAGGTACATAGATAAATCCATTGCATTTTTGATTTCAGTACCTTTTAATGTTTTTCCGAAGAAAGAAGAAACGTCAGGAAATACGTAAAATGCTCCTTCTGGAACGTTGATTTTTACTCCTGGAATTTCTTTCAATAAACCAACTACTAAATCTCTACGAGAATGAAAAGCGTCAACCATGTGTTTCAAAACCGATGGATCAGCATCGACTGCCGTAATTGTAGCACGTTGTGCAATACTGTTAGCTCCTGAAGTTACTTGACCTTGAATTTTGGTACACGCTTTAGCGATAAATTCAGGTGCTCCAATGTAACCAATACGGTATCCTGTCATAGCAAAAGCTTTGGCAACTCCGTTTACAGTTATCGTTTTGTCAAACATTCCTGGGATAGAACCAATACTACAAAAAGTTCCTGAGAAATTGATGTGCTCATAAATTTCATCAGCAACAACATATACGTTAGGGTGTTTTTCTAATACTGCAGCAAGAGCTGTTAACTCCTCACGGTTGTAAACAGATCCTGATGGATTACAAGGAGTTGAGAACCACATCATTTTTGTTTTTGGTGTGATTGCTGCTTCTAGTTGTGCTGGAGTGATTTTGAAATCAGTTTCGATAGAAGTAGGAACTTCTACAGGAACTCCTCCAGATAATTTTACGATTTCGAAATAAGAAACCCAGTACGGTGCAGGTAAAATAACTTCGTCACCATCGTTCAACATTACTTGTGCAATGTTGTACAAAGATTGTTTTGCTCCTGTTGAAACTACAATTTGAGATGGTTTGTACTCTAAATTGTTGTCTCTTTTGAATTTTCGGCAAATTGCTTCTTTCAAATCACCGTATCCTTCAACTGGAGAATAAGTGCTATAATTATCGTCAATAGCTTGTTTTGCTGCTTCTTTGATGAAGTCAGGTGTATTAAAGTCAGGTTCCCCTAAACTTAAACTGATGATGTCTTTTCCTTGTGCTTTTAATTCTCTAGCTAAAGCAGCCATTGCTAATGTTTGTGAAGTCGCTAGATTGTTAATTCTGTCTGAAAGTGGATTCATTAAAAATAGTGTTGAATTCCCTGAATACTGTCTTAATTTAGGGAGGTTAATGATTAGTTTTTAGTTTTATTTTGTTGTAGAGACGCAAATTGTGTCTTTACATTATATCATTTCTGGTTTCATTCCTAAATCTTTCAAATGCTTAAAGTGCGCAATTACAGCTGAACGCATTGTTTTGTATTCGTAATAAGGAAGGTTGCACTCTTGTGCTGTTTCTTTTACGATTTTCGCAATTTTTCCGTAATGGACATGACTAATATTTGGGAAGATATGGTGTTCAATTTGGTGGTTTAATCCTCCAGTGTACCAGTTTACAATAGCATTTTTTGGAGCAAAATTAGTGGTAGTGAACAATTGGTGAATTGCCCAGGTGTTATCCATTTCGCCTAACTCATTTGGTGATGGATTAGTCGTTTCTTCTACAACATGTGCTAATTGGAATACTACACTAAGTATTAATCCAGCAGTATAATGCATTACAAAAAATCCTATTAATACTTTCCACCAAGTGATACCAATAACGATTGGTAGTACAATCCAGATAGAAACGTAGATGATTTTTGTGATAATTAATGTGGTCCAAAGTATTTTTGGACTCTTGGCTTCTCCATAAGATAGTTTTCTTTTTAGGTAACTTCTCATTTGCTTGAAATCAGTTGTTAAAGCCCAATTAAAAGTAAGTAAGCCGTATAAAAAAACCGAATAATATTGTTGGAAACGGTGGAAATTATGCCATTTTGCGTCTTTTGTAAAACGAATGATTCTTCCTGCATCTAGATCTTCATCATGACCTGGGATATTGGTATAGGTATGGTGTAACACATTATGCTGTACTTGCCAGTTGTGAACATTTCCGGCCAAAACATAAATGGTTCCTCCCATAAATTTATTAACCCAACTTTTATTAGAGTATGAACCATGATTTCCATCATGCATTACATTCATTCCTACTCCAGCCATTCCTATTCCCATAACTATGGTCAATAGAAGATGTGCCCAGAAAGGCATGTCCAATGTTAAAATCAAGAAGTAAGGAGCAAGAAAAACGGTAATAAGAATTATCGTTTTTAAATAAAGCCTCCAGTTTCCTGTTTTTTGGATGTTGTTTTCCTTGAAGTAATTGTTCACCCGCGAATTAAGTGTTCTGAAGAACTTCAGTTTATCTTGTTTTGCAAATGTAGGTGCAGTATTATTCATAAGTAATTCTAATAAGTTCCAAAGATAATTATTAAAATTTTCAACTCTGCAAAATTGAGTTAAATATTTCAGAGTTAAAAATAGTACTTTTGTTAAAAAATTAGAACGATGGATGAGATTATTAAGTATTTTCCTTATTTAACTGAGATTCAAAAAGAACAATTCGCAAAATTGGATTTTTTATATCACGATTGGAATGAAAAAATAAATGTTATTTCTAGAAAAGATATAGACGCTTTATATACTAAGCATATTTTGCATTCTTTAGGAATTGCAAAAATAATGAAATTTGAACCAGGAACTTTTGTTCTCGATGTGGGTACTGGTGGAGGATTTCCTGGAATTCCTTTGGCGATTCTTTTTCCTGAAACGCGTTTCTTTTTGATAGATATTATTGCTAAAAAGATAAAAGTAGTTCAAGGAGTGGTTGATGCATTAGAATTAAAAAATGTAAAAGCAGAACAATTGCGTGCTGAGAATGTAAAGGGAGATTTTGATTTTATCGTAAGTCGTGCCGTAACGAATATGCCAGATTTTGTTTCTTGGGTGAAAACCAAAATAAAAAAGCAACAAAAACACGCATTGAAAAACGGTATTTTATACCTTAAAGGAGGAGATTTAACCGAAGAGTTGAAGGATTTTCCTAAGGCAACAGAATATAATTTAGCCGACTTTTTTGAAGATGAATTCTTTGAAACCAAGAAGGTGGTGCATTTACCATTGAAGTTTGTGGTTTAATACAATGAATTAACATTATATTCGAAAATTAAATTCAGAAATAACTATCCCTACAAAGACTTTGTGTTTTTGTAGGGTTTCTTTTTTTATCCAAATTTTGTAACATTCGAAAGTTTCAACTGTCTTATTATTTAGCTGATAATTAAAACCGGAGAACAATGAAAAAAATATCTAGACGCACTTTTGTACATAATTTTGGTATTGGAGTTGGGGCAACAACAGTAATGGCATCATTGCCTTCATTTATGAGCTTGGCTGAAAATAAGAGTGCCATTCATGACGAAAAAAAACTGAATATTGCTCTTATCGGATTGGGACGTTATGCAGGATATTTAGCCGAGGGATTACTAGTTTCTAAATATTGTCGTTTGGCAGGAATTGTAACAGGAACACCTTCAAAAGCTTTAGATTGGGGTAAGAAATACAATATTCCAGAGAAAAATAAATATAACTATCAAAATTTTGATGCAATAATTCATAACAAAGACATTGATTTGGTCTATGTGGTTTTGCCTAATGCGATGCACAAGGAATATGTGATTAGGGCTGCAAAGGCAGGAAAACATGTTATTGTAGAGAAACCTATGGCAGTTACGGTTACTGATTGTCAAGAAATGATTGACGCTTGCGAGAAAGCGGGTGTTCAATTAGCCGTTGGTTATCGTTTGCATTACGAACCGTATAATTTAGAGATGAAACGATTGGGTCAAGAAAAGGTTTTTGGTCAAGTGCGTTTAATAGAAACTTCTTTAGGTTATAATACAGGCGATACGATTGATTGGCATCAAAAAAAGGCATTGTCGGGAGGTGGGCCGTTGGTTAATTTAGGAATTTATTGCATTCAAGCGAGTCGCTATATACTGGGTGAAGAACCTATTTCGGTAACGGCGCAATTTGGCCCCATTACTAATAAAATTAAATATGCCGAGGTTGAAGAATCGATTACATGGCAAATGAATTTTCCAAGTGGAGCAGTTAGTAACTCCGCTAGTACTAATAATTGTGGAGTTGATAGGTTATTTGCATCGGCTGATGATGGTTTTTTTGAATTAAGTCCTGCTATAAGTTACGGACCATTTAAAGGAAGAACTAGTAATGGAGAATTGAATTTCCCTGAAATAAATCAACAGCAAACGCAACTTGATGAAATAGGAAAATTGATTTTAGAAAATAAAAAATTACCTAGTCATATTACTGGAGAAGAAGGAATAAAGGATGTCCGAATTATAGAAGCTATTTACGAAGCTGCCGAAACGGGCAAAAAAGTTTCTTTAAAATAAAAACCCACAAGAACACTATTGGTTCTTGTGGGTTTTGTTATTTTTAAAAGTACTTTGAACCTTTATATTTTGCGATCTATTCTCCCAAAAATGGGTATCTGTAATCAACTGGAGTAACAAAAGTTTCTTTGATAGTTCTAGGAGAAGCCCAACGCAATAAGTTCAATGGAGAACCTGCCTTGTCATTTGTTCCTGAAGCTCTTGCTCCACCAAATGGTTGTTGACCTACAACAGCACCTGTTGGTTTATCATTGATATAGAAGTTACCAGCAGCATTTTGTAATTTTACGGTTGCTACTTCAATTGCATAACGATCTTGACTGAAAACAGCTCCCGTTAATGCATATTCAGATGTAGTATCTACTAATTCCAGTGTTTCTTCCCATTTCGCATCTTCGTAAACGAAAATAGTCATTACTGGTCCGAATAATTCAGTTGCCATTGTGGTGTAATGAGGGTTTGTTGTTACGATAACTGTAGGCTCAATAAAATATCCCACTGATTTGTCGTAGTTTCCTCCAACGATGATTTCAGCATCTGCATCTTTTTTAGCTTGGTCAATAAAACCAGCTAATTTATCAAATGAACCTTCATGAATAACAGCTGTGATAAAGTTACCAAAATCTTCTGGAGAACCCATTTTCATTGATTTTACATCAGTGATAATTTGTTCTTTAATCGCTGGCCACAAACTTTGTGGTACATAAGCTCTAGAAGCTGCTGAACATTTTTGTCCTTGAAATTCGAAAGCGCCACGTACAATTCCAGTAGAAACTTGTTTCGCATTAGCGCTAGGGTGTGCAATGATAAAATCTTTACCACCAGTTTCTCCCACAATTCTTGGGTATGTTTTATAGTGGTGAATGTTTGTTCCAATTTTTGCCCAAATGTCTTTGAAAACATGAGTTGAACCTGTGAAATGCAATCCTGCAAAATCACGACTTGCAAGAACCGTATCCGTAACCATTAACGCATCACCAAAAACAACATTGATAACTCCATCAGGAACTCCTGCTTCTTTGAATACTTCAATAATAATTTGTGCTGAGAATACTTGGCTATCACTTGGTTTCCAAATCACTACGTTACCCATCATGGCAGCACTTGCAGGAAGATTAGCAGCAATTGCTGTAAAGTTAAATGGAGTAATCGCGTATACAAATCCTTCTAGGGGTCTGTATTCTAGACGGTTCCACATATCTGAAGTAGACGTTGGTTGATCTCCGTATATTTGAGTCATAAACTCTACGTTAAAACGTAAAAAGTCAATCAGCTCACAGGAAGCATCAATTTCTGCTTGGTGTATATTTTTAGATTGCGCAATCATTGTTGCAGCATTGATTCTAGCTCTGTAAGGTCCTGCAATTAGTTCAGCTGCTTTTAAGAAAATAGCTGCACGTTGTTCCCAAGCCATGTTTGCCCATGCTGTTCTAGATTCTAAAGCATTAGCAATAGCTTTCTCAACATGTGATTTTTCAGCAAGGTGGTATGTTCCTACAATATGTTTGTGGTCGTGAGGAGCCGACATGTTTTTTGTATTTCCAGTTCTAATTTCTTCGCTTCCAATATATAGAGGGACATCGATTTTAGAATTCCACATTTTAGTGTAAGCTGCTTGTACGGCTGCTTTTTCAGGTGAATTTGGTGCATACCCTTTTACTGGTTCGTTTACCGCTTTTGGTACGTGAAAAAATCCTTTTAGCATGATATTGTAATTTTTTAATCTGTTTAAATACAGATAAGATTAGACATTCAAAGATAGATAATTGCACTAAATGTTGCGAATAATTTATTGCACAACAAAAGTACAAAGGATAATTTAAAAAATTGATAAAGAAAGTATAAGAAAAACGAAATATATTCTAAAGAAACAAAATAGATTAATTTAAAGCAAATGGTGCACTTAATCTAAAGGTAGGAACAAATACTTTAAAGGTTTTTGTAGTAGTGAAATTAATCATATTGAAGTACCCTTTCATAGCTCCATAAGGCGAAGCTAAAAGACAACCAGAACTATACGTGTGAAGCTCACCAGGTTTTAAAACGGGTTTTTTTCCTATTATGCCTTCACCGTCAACTATTTCTATATCATTTAATGAATCAAAAATTTCCCAATGACGAGAAGTTAGTTGAACCGAATCCTTACTGTGGTTCTCAATTGTAATCTCGTAACTAAAGGCAAAATGAATCTTATAGTTTTTGAAGTAAGTGCCTTCAAAACTAGTCAAAACGGAAATTTTTATGCCTCTTGTAATTTGAGAAACCATCTTAAAGTATTTAATACGTGTTTAATAGCAACAAAATTACGAAATTTTGATTTTGTAGAGCTATTTTTCGCAATGTTTTTTAGTTTATGATGTTTATCGAACTAGCGGTTCCTTTGCCAATAACCTTGTCGTAGCGATCGGTATTTTCTCTGTAATATACTAAAACGGAGTAATTATTCTCGGTTTGATAAAAATTTCCATCTATTGCATTTTCATAATCGATGTTTCCTTTCGTATCAGATACTACATATTCATAATTGGTAAATCCTTGTTTTATTAGCAACGCTTTTTCATAAATCCCTTTTTTAGCATTGTAATCCATCTTGTATTCTGGGGCCAAACTATAGTTGTTGAACATCCCGTTGATGTAAATGTCTTTGTTTATTCTAAAAGTAGGTGCAGAAAGACTAAAATAAACCCATGCATAATCGGCTTCGATTTCATTATTTTCAGCATTGATATTACGAACTAGAAAACGACCATCTATATCTTCCCGTAAAGAGTAAGGGAAATTTGTTCGGGCGTTATTAGTATATAAATAGGCACCATAAATATCAGTGCTTGAATCCACACGAGCTACATTATTATTGGCCACTTTTATGTCTTTATTCTCAAAATATAAAAATTCATTTCCCGCCCAAAACTGGGTTTCCGTGTCGTATTTATAAATTAAATCGTTACCTATCGTATATTGAGGCACTATATTTTTAATAGCATTGTTCAACTTGTCATTTTGAAATAGTACTACTTTAATATTTTTTAAGGGATTTTGAAAGTTGATTGTAGTTGATTTTATAGAAAACTCTAGATTTTGTTTATATTCTAAATTGGCTACTGTTCGGGCTCTTTTTATTTGAATTGGAACGGTTACCAAGTCTTCGTAAAGAATAAATTTTCTAGAAAAAACAACTTCTTTATTTTCATTTAAAATCTTCAATATATAATTTCCGCTAAGTCGTAATTGTTGGGTGTATTGATTGGGAATGGAAAGATTGTAGTGAGAGTATATCTGTAAAGTATTAAAAGAATTACTGTAATCTTGAATTCTTTGGTTGTCGAATCCTAGTAAGTAATCGTTTTTTGGTATTTCTGAAGGTGCCCAATTGTAATCACAATGGATAATTTCATAGTAATAATCAGCTTCATTTCCGTATAAGTCATCAAATTGTAATTGAAACCCACTACCCAATTCAAAAACAGGAATTGTATTTTGATTATTTTGGATAAAAGAAACCGTCTTGATATTAAATGGGGGAGCAACTTCAGTTTCTACTTGAGCAGAAGCTGAGGTGATTATAAAAAGCAATATTATTTTTCGAAAAAAAGAGTAGAGCATGTTTTCTATAGTTGCTAGAATGTAAATATAAGAATTTAAGCCATACTAATAGCGTATCAAAGAGCATGCTAAACTATAAATAGTTTCCCCTTTTTACTTATTTGAAGCAAACTGGGATGATTTCTCCTTTAGCTAAACAGTATTTTTCTACTAATTCTAGTGCAATTGTATTGGTGTAATCTTCTTCGATTACTTTAAAACCAATGCTTCTTAACTTATCAAAATAATCCCGACCGTAAATACGTACATGATCGTATTGCCCGAAAATTTCAGCACGTTTTTTTTGATCTGTAATTGTATCGTCAGCAAAAGTTACCGCGCGTTTCAAATCTTGTGGGATTTGCAAAATAGCCATTCCGCCTGGTTTTAGTACGCGATACAATTCTTGCATGGCCTTTGTGTCATCCGGAATGTGTTCTAGAACATGATTACATAAAATAACATCGTACTGATTGTCCTCAAAAGGCAAATCACAAATATCTGCTTTTACATCTGCCAAAGGTGAAAATAAATCGGTTGTGGTGTAATCTAGATTTTTTTGGTTTCTAAACAATTTATAAAATGCTTGTTCAGGAGCAAAATGCAAGACTTTTAATGCTGAATTCATTTCAGTATCTCGTAATTTAATTCTGTTTGTATTTGTAACAGAGGAACCTGAAACGAGTTCAGGTTTAAAAAAATCAGTCTTTTCATTTAAGTACAACCATAATAAACGGTGTCTTTCTAAAGAAAGCGTACTTGGCGAAAGAACATTATTTCGTTGCGTTCCATAACCATACGGCAAGAAAGTTTTAAAACTTTTTCCGTCAATAGGATCAGTAAAAGCAGTTCCTTTTAAGGCCAAAGCCAAAACAGGTCTCGCTACATAACTTAAACGAATAAGAATAGGACGAGGGATGGTATTGAGTACGAGTTTGAATAGTTTTTTCATATTTATTTCGCAAGAATCTTTGTAAAAAAGTTTAAGTTTTACTTCAATGACCTTAAATGTCTTAAATGGTAAGTTATTTACAAACCATATAAGACATTTAAGGCCATATAAGTTTTTAATAAATTCGGATTTATATTTTATAAAACTAATGGCACTTTTCTAAATTCATCTTCTTCATTACTCACAATGCCTAATGCTTGATATACATAAGCAAACGTAGAAAGGATCTCTGGTTTGCCATCAATTAAAGCCACATCATGTTCAAAATGAGCACTTGGTTTCCCATCAGCAGTTAAGATTGTCCAACCGTCTTTTAATTGTTTGATATTTCTAGTTCCTAAATTAATCATAGGTTCAATAGCAACAACCATTCCTTCGACAAACAGTTTTCCGCGACCGCGTTTTCCGTAATTAGGCATCTCAGGATCTTCATGCATTTTTTGCCCTAAACCGTGTCCTACTAATTCGCGAACCACACCATAACCATGAGATTCTGTATATTTTTGGATAGCATTTCCAACATCTTCCACACGATTCCCAGCTTTAAATTCGCGGATACCTACGTACAAAGATTCTTTGGTAACTTGTAATAATTTTTTTGTTTCAGGAGAAACTTCACCTATTTCAAAAGAATAAGCGTGGTCTCCGTGGTATCCATTTTTAAATGCACCACAATCAACAGAGATAACGTCACCACTTTCTAAAGGCGTATTATTTGGAATTCCGTGTACCACTTGTGCGTTCGGACTCATACATAATGAGTTTGGAAAACCATATAAACCAAGGAAACTAGGCACAGCACCATGATCACGAATGAATTCTTCGGCTAATTTATCTAAATGTAATGTAGTTACTCCTTCTTTGATTTCAGAAGCAATCATTCCTAATGTTTTCGATACGATTAAGGCACTTTCGCGCATTAACTCAATTTCTTCACGGGATTTAACTATAATCATATTTTCTAATTTTCAGTTGGCAAAAGTACGATTTTTAAATTATTTAATCAGGATTGGCCATAATTTTAAAAAGTTCAGCATTTGAGTTAAAATATCTGTTTTCTAAAGCTATTGAAGCCAGCTGAGCACTGATCAAACTGTTCTCTCTACTGTTTATTAAAAACAGTGAGCTTTCGCCAAAAGTAAACAAGCGTTCCTCTGATTTTAGCATCACAGTATAATCTTCGGCCAGTGTTTTAATAATTTTATTTTGTTTTTCCAGAGACTGAATTTCTATTTTTTGAGCACTTATTTTATTCGAAAGTTGCACGCGTTCTAGATTCAAAGTAAACTCCGATTCCTGAATTTTGTATTGTGCTAGTTTCAAACTCCCGCGTTCTTTTCGTAAAAACAAAGGAAAATAAAAGTTCAAACCAATTTTATAATTTTCAAATTGATAGTTGTCAATATAACTGGGTTCAGCGATATAAGAATAACCCACGTCAATTTTTGGCAGTAGCATATTCGCTTTTAGCTTTTTTTCCACAGTCAAAATTTCGATTTTGTTTTCAAGCGCATTAATTTTCGGGTGATTGTCCAATGTGAAATCAGAATTCACTAAATCATTTGTTTTTAATGTTTCTTGAATACTAGCATCCACAGCTGTTTCTGGAATAAGACTATCAGCTAATTCTAGCGGAATCGAATTTTCTAACCAAAGAAAGTTAGATAACTCTAGCTTGGCTTTGTTCAATTTTAATTTAGAGTCCTCCAGATTAAGCAGTCTGTTTTTTACGCTAATTCCAGCCTCGATACTGTCTATAGCACGTTTATCACCTACTTTTATCAATGCTTTTATACCGTTGAAACGAATTTGTGCATTGCTGCTGTAGGTTTCATATAGTTTAACTTCATTATAGGTTTTCTTCCAGTTAAAATAGGCGATAGAGGCATCATACAAAACAGCGATTGCTTGTAATTTTCGTTCAGCTTGGCTCAGTTTCAACTGAATTTTTGCCTTGCGTACATCGGCCATTCTTTGATTGATAAACAAACCTTGTCCTAGTGGCACCGTGATTCCTAAAGAGGTTAAACCTTGGTTAGGCACTGTGTTTTCAGGATTTAAGTAAATTCCGTCATTGTTGTCAAAACCCGCTTTTATTTCGATTCCGTACCAAGTAGGGATTTTAAAACTGCTGTTTAGTATTGAATAATATTCTTTGTCTTTAAATTGTTTTTCTTTAAAATCAACTTCAATTTTCGGGTCAAATCCACCGCGTGCCATCATCAAATTAGCTTGTGCTTTATTGATTTCTAAGTTGGCTGTTTTTACTAGTGGATGGTATTTCTTGACATAGCCCAAAAACTCATTATAAGTAAACTCTTTGTAAGAGTTATCGTTTGGGGATTGTCCAAAAGCAACACATCCAAAGAATAGAAAAAGGATAAGAAGTTGTTTCATTATTTTTTTTCTTTAACTGTTTTTACGTCTGTTTTATAATAATTTGGTGGAAACCCATTTAAAATTCTCCATACTTCAAACCAGATAGGCACGGTGTCTAGTAAGGCAATAGTTTCGGCACCTGAACCAATACTTATTTTTTTAGGCCAAGGAGCTTCTTCTTTGTCTGGAGCAATTAGAATTCGGTATTTTCCATTGTCACTAATGAAGTTTTCGATAGCAACAATTTTGCCGCCAAAAGTTCCATAAGAAACATCAGGCCAACCTGAGAAAACGATTGTTGGCCATCCATCAAACCAGACTCTCACTTTTTCCCCTCTATTAATTAAGGGCAAATCTATTGGGTCAACATACGTTTCAACGGCAATGTCGTACTGTGCTGGCATAATGCTCACAATAGGCGTTCCTTCTTTTACTGTTTGGCCTATTCCTGCTTGTAACACTCTGTTTACATAACCACTTTGTGGTGCTTTGATATAGTACATTCCGTTTCTAATACTATAATTTGCATATTGATTTTCTAATTTATTTACTTGTGCTTCGGTATCAAATTGATTGCTCATAGCCGTGTATTGATCGCTTTGTGCTTTGGATACTTTCTCCGCGTATTCAGCAGTAATACGGTTGGTTTCTACTTTGGAATTGATATATTCATTTTTACTAGTTAGGAATTTATTTTCCTGAGTAATAATTTTAGCTTCTACTTCTTGAAGTTTCAATTTTTTATCCTCGACATCAGTCAGTGGTTTAAGACCTTCTTTATTCAACTGTACGGCACGATCAAACTGCGTATTTGCAATCTTAAGTTGGGTTTTTACCGCTACTAAATCCATACTATCACTTTTTATTTTTAAAAGCGACTGTTTGATTTTGTTTTGTGCTTGTTCTAATTTTAGTTTTTTTTCACTTTCAATATTCTGAATTTGACCTGTCATGGTTTTTACTTTAGAACCATATGACTCCAGAGACAATTTCTTAGCATTAACTTGTTTTTGAGTATTAGCCACTAAATTTGGGTCCATATAATCCTCTTTAATTTCAGATATGAAAAGGATAGTATCCCCTTTATTGACAAAATCGCCTTCTTGCACGTACCAGTTTTCTATTCGACCTGAGATAACACTTTGTATTGATTGCGGTCTTTGGTTGGGCTTTAAAGTAGTCACAGCCCCAGAACCTGAGATGTTTTGCGTCCAAGGAAGGAATAGAATTAATATTCCCAAAATAAAAAACAAGACGATGATTTTGTTTAAAATCTTTGAATTCGAATTCAAGTTCAGGTTTTTAATTGTATTGAATTTTTTTAAACTCGGTGAATTCGTTTTGTTATTGTCAGATATGTTTAGCATAACCTATAGTGTTTTTGAGTCGTGTTGAATACGTCCGTTTTGCATGATGATTTCTCGATTGCATTTAGTTTTCCAATAAGGGTTTTTAGAGGATACAATAATGGTCCATTGGTTTTCTTTGGCAGTAATAAAATCAATAGTTTCATTGGCTACTTTTTCATCCATAGTGTCGGTTGGATCCTCATAAAATAAAATTCTCGGTTTATGAATGATGCTTCTGGCCAACAGTATTTTTTGAGCATTCGATGATGAAAGTTGTCTTCCTTCCGGGAAAATTTTTGTTTCTAAACTTTCTGGTAGTGATTTAATGTAGGATGTTAATTGTAGCCCGTCAATTGCCCACTTTAAATCTTCTTGACTGATTGAGTCATCGTTAAAAGTGATGTTTTCATGGATCGTTCCTTCAAATGGAGTTTCGCCATAAATAACACTTCCTATTTGAGAACGGTATTGTTTCAAATCGATTTTTTTGAATGTATCATCGTTGATGTAAAAACTTCCAGTTGTAGGTTTTATTAGTCCCGATAAAATTCGGATTAATGTTGATTTACCTGAGCCGTTTTCTCCGTTGATTACAATGCGTTCACCCTGTTCAATTTTCAAAGAAATGTCATTCAGAATTGTATTTTTAGAATCCGGAAATTTGAATTTTACTTTTTCAGTTTCTAAAGTGATATCTGCATAGCAGAAATTAGTATTTTCGGTATCAAACTCTTCTTCTAAACTCAAGTCAGCTACTTGACCTATTTTCTCAACCGAGGTTAGTACATCATAAAATGTTTCAAGACCAAGAATGATTTTTTCTACTGAGTTTATTACTAATAATATGATAATTTCGGCGGCAACGAATTGCCCTATATTCATTTGTTGCGATACTACTAGAAACCCGCCTATAGAAAGTAAACTCGCTGTGATTATAATTTTGAAAATAATTAATTGAGTAAATTGTCTTTTGATAACATTAAAATGTTTTTCACGATAGTTTAAATATTCACTTACTAACTGATCGTTTTTTTGAAGACCATAATCAAAGTTGAGTTGGTTTCTAAAACTATAATTATTTCGAGCCATTTCTTGTAGCCATCCTGCTACTTTATATTTATTTTTTGATTCTTTTAAACTGGTTTCTAAACCTGATTTATAGGAAAGTTTAAAGATGAAGTAAAGCAAAATAATTAACATTATTCCAAATACTATAAAATAAGGATGGTATAACGATAGAAGAATAACACCAAAAGCAATTTGTAGTAAAGCCGCCGAAAAGTCAATTAGTAATTTTGATGTACCTTTTTGAATGGTCATTGTATCAAAAAAACGATTGGCTAATTCTGGGGGATAGGTATTGTACAGTTCTTCAAATTTAATTTTAGGTAATCGAACGGCAAATTCAAATGAAGAACGAACAAATATTTTTTGTTGTAAGTTTTCTGTAATTCGCAATTGCATTAAAGATAGAATTCCAACTAGTGCTACACCCATTACGACTAGAAATATCAATACAATCCAAGAGACACTTACGCGACCCGATTGTATAAAATTAATAATAGCCTGAATGCCTAAGGGAAGTGATAAACTGATTAGTCCAGCAAAAATGGCATAAAAAAATAGTTGGGTAATGTCTTTTTTGTCAAGTGCTAATAAGTTGTAAAAGCGTTTTAGTGGAGTCATGGCCTTTTTATTTTTTTAAAATAGTTGTGATAAGATGAATGTAAAAGTCAGTTGGGCTTATTTTTTCATTACAGTTTGTAATTGTTGTCAAGTGATCTTTTAAAAAATGCTGATGGAGTGCACCTTCTATTATATTTGAAGCTAGGCTTTTTGCAAATGGATAATCAGGATTTACTTCAATGATTAAATTAACAATTCTATTAATTACTCTTTTGTAAATTAAAAAGAACCCTACTTTGTTCTCTTCATCTACTTCTTTAGTATGAAGTGTTTTTGTGAATTCAGAAATGATTATTTTATTTAAAATTAATTCATTGATGTGTTCTGTTTTTTCATCATCCTCAATTTTTTCAGTTACAACTGTGATCGCTTTTTTGAGTTTTTCAAATGGATCTTCAATATTATTTGTGGCAAAAAACAATTTATATTCCATCCAACTCCAGTACCATGAAGAAAGATAAACCAGTAATTTGTGTTTGTTTTCAAAATAGCGGTAAATAGAGCTTTCATTCGAGCCAATTTTTTCTCCTAATTTTTTAAAAGTGAAATTGTCAAAACCAATCGCGTCTATCAAAAGGATACTTTCTTGAATAATTTTTTTACCCAATTTTGATGTTTCTGGATCTTTTACATAGATGTTTTCGTTCACTTGTATTTTAATAGACGCGATCAAATCCTTCATAACTAATATTATTTAGTGCAAATATAATAGTAATACTATCAAAAACAATATTTTTCACATAAAAAAAGGCTATCCAAATAGAATAGCCTTTAATATTTAAATTTAATATGCTTTTTTACAACAATGAATGTTGAGTCATAACTGCTGGTTTTTGAATCCCCATTAATTCTAGAATTGTTGGAGCAATGTCACCTAAAACACCATCGTGAACTTCTTTTAATTCCTTATCAACTAAAATAAAAGGAACTGGGTTAGTAGTGTGAGCTGTATTTGGACTTCCATCAGGATTAATCATTGTTTCGCAATTCCCGTGATCTGCAATTACTAAAATAGTATAATCGTGAGCTAAAGCGGTCGTGATTACTTTTTCGACACATTTATCAACTGCTTCACATGCTTTGATAGCCGCTTCCATAATTCCTGTATGACCTACCATGTCGCCATTGGCAAAATTAAGACATACAAAATCTACATCTCCTTTTTCTAACTCTGGAATCAAGGCATCAGTTAATTCAAAAGCACTCATTTCAGGTTGCAAATCATACGTTGCTACCTTTGGGGAGTTTCGTAAAATTCTGTGTTCTCCTCTAAAAGGAATTTCTCTTCCTCCTGAAAAGAAAAAAGTAACGTGAGGATACTTTTCTGTTTCAGCAATTCTAATTTGAGTTTTATTGTTTTTTTCTAAAACTTCACCAAGTGTTTCGGTAATGTTGTCTTTATTGTAGACTACTTTTACATTTTTGTAGGTTTCGTCATAATTTGTAAGAGTTACATAGTACAAATTTAATTTATGCATGTTTTCTTCATGGAAATCTTGTTGAGAAAGTGCTTCGGTCAATTCGCGACCTCTGTCTGTTCTAAAGTTGAAGAAAATAACAACGTCGTCTTCTTGAATAGTTGCTAGTGGTTTGTCATTATCATCAACCATGACAATTGGGTGAATAAATTCATCCGTTACTTCATCTTGGTAGCTTTTTTCAATACTTACTATAGCATTTTTTGAGGGTGTTCCTTTTCCATTAACTAATAAATCATAAGCTAATTTTACTCGTTCCCAACGCTTGTCTCTGTCCATCGCATAATAGCGTCCAATAACTGAAGCTAATTTTACAGTGGTGTTGGCAATATAGTTTTCTAAATCTTGAATGTATTTTTTTCCTGATTTAGGATCAACATCGCGCCCATCAGTAAATGCGTGAACAAATACTTCTTGTAAACCGTAATCTTGTGTGGCATCAATCAATCCGCGTAGGTGAGAGGTATGAGAGTGAACACCACCATCAGAAACTAATCCTAAAAAGTGTACTTTTTTGTGGTTGTCTTTTGCGTATTGAAAAGCATCTTTGAGTACTTGTTCTTTTGCTAATGTTTTATTGGCTACAGCCAAATTAATCTTAGCTAAATCTTGGTATACAATTCTTCCGGCACCTAGGTTCATATGACCTACTTCGCTATTTCCCATTTGTCCTTCTGGAAGACCAACATGAAGGCCATCAGTTCTAAGTTGGGCGCTTGGGTAATTTTTGTAAAGACTGTTTATAAAGGGTACATTAGCATTGTCGATTGCAGATACTTTTGGGTCAGGAGATTTTCCCCAACCGTCCAAAATCATTAGTATAACTTTTTTGTTCATTTCGATTTATTTTAAACAAAGATAAAGTATTTCTAAAAATGTTCGGACTAATCTAAAAGACTATTATACATTCCTTACGGAACATTAACAAATAAAGTTGATTTTGTTGTAGAACAAAGTCTGTTTCTTACGCTTGATGTGTTTTATGATTTGCGTTTTAAGCTATTGTAATCAATAAAGTATTTTACACTTATTGAAAAAGTATGGCTTAATGCGTCATTATTCAATAAATTCGTAATGTTCTTTTCGAAGTTTTTATTGATAGTATCTTCAAAATTAGCAGCATTATTTCGATATAAAACAGAAACTTGACTACCAGGCGCAAACCACCAAGAGTACGATAAGTCAAAATTCCAAGAATAAAAACTAGAGTTCTTATTGGTAGTGTAATTAGTATAGTCAACTAGTCTTCCGTTTTGTTCTAATGACAAAAAGTTTTTATTTTCAGCATAAGACCAGTATTGGCGAACAGCTAAATCGAAATTCATTTTGCTACTAATGGAGTATTTTCCAGAAACAGTGTTAGAGTACGTGACTACGTTTCTATTTGCAAAAATAATGGTTTCGGGTGTTCTACTGTTTAAATCATCATCAATGCTGTCTACGAATCCTTTATTATTGTTTTTTCTTTGGAAATAAAAGTTATAACTCATGGAAAATTTATCATTAAAACGATATCTAGGTCCTAAAGAAACTTCAAAAGTGTTTCTTTTTGTTTCATTAAAAATGGCATAATAAGGATTAAAATCAAATGCGAATTTGTTATTGTAATTTGAGGATATGTACAACCAAGCATTATACCTTTGTGGAAGAATTACATATCTGTTATCCGTCCTGGCTTCATAGAAATCATAAGATTCAAGAGGACTTATATTAGTTCCAAAACCAAGATAATGATTTTTCTTGTTATTCAGATTTAGGTTTAAATTAATGTTGTTGCCTTGGATTTTACCCGTTTCTTTATGAAACTGAGTGTACATATTGTAGTTGATTCTAAAGCTGTTGAAGTGTTTAGTAGGGTTTAAAATTCTATAGTTAGCATTTCCGTAAATCGAATAATAATTAGTTTCAAAATTAATGCCTAAGTCATTATTATCGTAGTCTTTTGTTACTAAATCTGCACCAAAACTATATCTATATTTGCCGCTTGTCTCAGCAAAATTTAAAGTAGTAGCGATTCCTTTTTTATCCTCAAGATTATTTACAAAACTACTTTTAAAATTTCCAGAAAGGTTATAGGTGTTTTTCTTAGTGTTTAAATCCCAAACCAATGCCGATACATTTGCATCGCGAAAATTTCCGTTTCGAGTCACGTTAGTATTAATAAAAGAAACTGACGAATTTTTTCTAAAGCGCTGGTCTAATACGAGTACATTGTAATTTGTTAACGGTTCCACTTCGATTCTGCGAGTTTCATTGTTTACTGTGTTCTCAATAGTAGCATACGTTTTTTCGGTAACTGCATTTAAAAATCCAATTCCTAGTCCGTTTTTTGTTCTTCCAGAAACTTTTAAAGCGTTGATTAAGTTTACGCTTGAAGGGTTGTCTTTAATTACTTCATTTTCAGTAGTGGTTGGGTAAATCGTAGGGCTTCCGCCAATTCTTCTAGAATAAAGCAAGTCTCCTTTACTAAATAGGTCAGTGCCTTCAGTAAAAAAAGACCTGTTCTCGTTGAACTGCTGTTCAAATGGACCTAGATTTAATATTTTGTCGTCATATTTTGTTTGTCCAAAATCAGGAACTAAGATGGCGTCGAGAGTAAAAGCATCATTAATCCCGTATTTAATATCTAACCCACCTTTGAGTGTTCCAATTGTTTTTTGTTGCGAGTTGGCATTGACGTAAAAAGAAGAGTACGGTAAAAGGAATAAACGAGTAGGAGGTTTTATATTTTCAATTCCCTCAAGAACTCCAGATTGTTGTGTAAAGGTGCCTACTTTAGAGTCAATATAATTCCAAGTGTACTTTTGACGGTCTCGCTTAATTTCTCTAAAAAAATTAAGGCCCCATGTCTGTTTGTTTTCTCCTGAGAAGCGCAATGCAGCGTAAGGGATGCGCATTTCAACTACCCAACCAAAATCAGTAATTAAAGCTTTGCTTTTCCAAATCGCGTCCCAAGAATAGTCTTCTCCATTTGCATCTGTGGTAATGCAATCAGCTTGACCATCAGAAGCGCATACATAAAATTGAAAATCTTGTTGTCCGTCATTAAAGCCATTTATAAAAACACCAAATAAATCTGATGTTCCAAATTCGTCTCTTTTGGATATTTCTTTTAATATTTTATTGGGCTCGTCATCATATAATGTAGCGGCTATGTAAACAGCATCATTATCATAAATTACTTTGACTATAGTTTTTTTGTTCTCAGGAATTGGTTTTCCATTGTCTGGTTCAAACATAACGAAATTATCAGCTACGGGAGTTGTCTCCCAGATGCTTTCATCGAGTTTACCGTCAATAATAATGTTATTTGAAGTAATAAATGTCGTTTTTAAGACTTTTTTTTGGCTGAAGCCAAAAATAGAAGCCATTAAAAAAAATATCAAAAGTTGATTTTTCATGAAATTGTTTAATGTTGAAACAAAAAGATAAAACCAATTTTAAAACTATAGTAAATAGTACTTTAATTAGGTTTGTATAGTAGACTAAAGTAAGGGTCTATTGTTACAGTTTATATTAAAAAAATATTAAAATTTATTTTTAACTCTATTGTAATCAATGAAATAACGCAGACTTATTGATAAAATGTTAGTCATGTTGCTATTGAAAACATTTTTCAAATTAGTGGTAAGGCTTTTTTCGACAATACTTGCGCTTTCTTGAGAATAATTACGATACAAAATGGATAATTCGCTACCTGGAGCAAACCACCAAGAGTAGGCAAGGTCAAAATTCCAAGAGTTGAAATTTCTATTTTTATTTAGAGAATAAGTATTATTAGGCGTTAGATAGCCATTATCTTGTAAAGTTAAAAATTTGTGATTTTCAGAGTAGGACCAATAATAGCGAGCAGTAAGATTAACGGTCATTTTGTTGTTAATTGCATACTTCCCTGAAATGTCATTTTGCAAAATCTCTCTGTCTCGTTGTCCAAAAATAATGTCGTTATTTTCAAACCCTACCCAGCCACGGTCATTTTTTTTATTAGTATAATCTAAGATGTAAGAAAGAGATAATTTATCATTGAATCTATAGTTTGGTCCTACAGCTATTCCATAAGTGATTCTTTTATTTTGATCGTATACAGCGATACTTGGAGTAAAGTCAAAAGTAAAAGCGTTATTTTTATTAAATTCAACTCCAAAATAAGAGGTGACTCTTTTAGGTATTTGTACATATCTTCCTCCAACTCTGGGTTCGTAGAAATCGAATGTCTCAACAGGAGTTGCTACAATGGCAAACTCAAGATAATCGTTCTTTTTTGTAGTCGCTTTAAAGACCGTTTTATACCAGGCTTCTTGCAGTTTTCCTGTAGTATTTTGAATTTCTAAATTCAATTCTTGTTCAACTTTAAAGGTATTAAAATATTTTGTAGGATTTAAAATTCTATAACTTCCATTGGCGTAAGCATTATGATAGTTAGTGTAAAATACGATTCCAAGATCATTCACATCATAATTTTCTGATATGTATTTTCCTGAGAGTAAATACCTGTATTTCCCACTCGTTTTCGCAAAATTCAAAGAGGTTTTGTATCCATTATAATCAACTACATCGTTTATGGTACTGTATTTATAGTCTCCATATAAATTATACGTATTTGCTTTTGTACTTAAATCAAATACTAAAGCAGAAACATTGGCGTCTCTAAAGCTTCCATTACGCGTCGTGTTTGTGTTAACAAATGAAACTGATGAGTTTTGATTGAAACGTTGATCTAGAACAAGGATATTGTAGTTTGTTAACGGCTCAATAACTTCTTTTCGCGTTTCTTGGGTGTCAGTGTTTTGAATTGTAGCAAAAGTTTTTTCGGTTAATGCATTTAAAAAACCTATTCCTAAACCTTTTTCGGTTCTACCAGAAATTTTTACGGCATTGATTAAGTTGACAGAATTTGGATAGTTTGTGACTTCTTCTGCATCAGTTGTTGATGGATAAGTGCTTGGCGCTCCACCAATTCTTCGAGAATAAAATATATTTCCAATATTAAATAAGTTAGTACCTTCAGTAAAAAAAGGACGATTTTCATCTAATTTTTGTTCAAAAGGTTCTAAATTTAAAATGGCATTATCGAATTTTGTCTGACCAAAATCGGGGACTAAAATAGCATCTAAAGTAAAGGCGTCGTTAATTCCGTATTTTATGTCTAATCCAGCTTTCACTGTTCTGTCAGAGGTATAGTTGTCTTGTTGGTAATACGCCGAAGTGTAGGGAATAAAGAAAAGACGTGTTGGTGTTTTAATGTTTTCAATACCTTTCAAAACTCCAGCTTGCGTAATCACGGCTCCAATTTTAGTATCAACATGATTCCAAGTGTATTTTTGGGCATCTCGTTTAATTTCGCGCATAAAATTTAAACCCCAAACTTGTTTTTTGGCTCCAGAGAACCGCAATGCAGCGTAAGGAATTTTCATTTCTACTACCCATCCAAAATCAGTTATTTTGACCTCGCTATCCCATATAGCATCCCAAGAAAAATCTTCATTACCTTCGGTTGCAAGACAGTCCATTTGTACTCCGGCTGCACTTACATAAAAGCGAAAGTCTTGTTGACCATCATTAAAACCATTTATAGATACTGAAAAATGGTCTGAAACTCCAAAAACATCTCTATTGGTTATCTCCCTTTGTATTTTGTCAGGTTCATTATCGTATAAAACCGCCGAGACGTAGATGGCATTATTATCGTATACTACTTTTACTTCGGTTCTTTTATTATTGCTGATTGGTTTCCCATTATCAGGCTCAAACATTACGAAATCTGTTGCAATATCTTCATCCTTTGCCCAAGCTTCTTCATCAATTTTTCCGTCAATAGTAATACCTTCCAAAATAGATTTCGCAATAAGTACTTTTTTCTGAGAATAGGCGTTTAAACTAAAGAAAAGAATGATGAGTAATGATAAAGAGTGTGATTTATGCATAAATTAAGAATATGGTTAAGCAAAAATAACATTTTTAACACAAAAAGCAAATGCTATGTGATTTTAATTGTAATCTTTTGTTTACAAATATTATATTAAATTTTTAGCTTAATTTTTTTTTAAAGTAATTTGTAGTATATTCGCAATCCCAAATATATCACATAACATAATTAAAATCAATGATTTATAAAATATTTCCTACTGTGCTTCTTGTTGTCTTGTCATTAATTTCAACTAATGAGTTCTTTAATGAGACCCATGACATTAAAAAAATGGAAGCGGTTAATTTAGTAAAAACAAATTCTGAAACTAGTGAAGAACTGGTTTATCATAATTTGAATTCCAACCATTTTTCTTTACCTAAGCTAGAAAGTTTTGCTGAGGCTTTAAAAGGTTTTTATCTTTTAAAAGAGAAAGGATTAGTAAGTAAAAATATATTAACGCTCATCGACTTCAGTCTGTCTTCCAATTCAAAGAGACTTTGGGTTATAGATTTAACTACAAATACAATCCTATACAATTCGCTTGTGGCGCATGGCCGTAATACGGGTGATGAATTTGCAACAAGCTTTTCAAATTCGGCAGAATCCTATAAAAGCAGTTTGGGTTTTTACGCAACTGGGGAGATATACAATGGCAAACATGGTAAATCTTTAAAATTGGACGGTTTGGAAAAAGGGATTAATAGTAATGCTAGAGAAAGAGCTGTTGTTATTCATGGAGCGCAATATGTTTCGAATTCATTTATTCAAAACAATAAAAGATTAGGAAGAAGCTTAGGTTGCCCAGCAATTCCTTTGGAATTAACAAATGAGATCATTCAAACAATTAAAGATAAATCATGTCTGTTTGTTTATTATCCTTCAAAAGCATACAAAATAGCATCTAAATTAGTGATGTAAATATTTTAAAAATAACTTATAGAGCCAATCAGAATTTATTTTGATTGGCTTTTTTTATAAAAAGGGAATGACTCCTAGAGATTTCCGATTTATAAAAAGACCAAATTTTACTTTAATTAATAAGTTTCTTGATCTAAACCGAGAAGTTGACTATTGATTTTCATTCTCGAACTGGTTGATATCTGTCAGTTTTGGTATTCAAAAGTGTTATTTTTTTATTGAAGGGTATGTTTGTTTGGAATTATAAAGCTGTAACAATTTAATTTTAAATTGGTTATGTTGCGGTTGAATTTTTTATAAAAAAATCATTAAAAAAACTTGCTACAAAGTGAACTTATTATCTATATTTGCACCACAGTAATGCGAAAGTAGCTCAGTTGGTAGAGCTCCAGCCTTCCAAGCTGGTTGTCGCGAGTTCGAGCCTCGTCTTTCGCTCTTTAAAGCCGAAACTTTATGTTTCGGCTTTTTTATTAGAACTTAAAAGCATTTTTTTGTTCTAAAAAATTTAAAATAAAACGAGTTTAAATTTTTTATAAAAAAACTTGTGTTCGTGTAAATTAATTTATATATTTGCACCCTGTTAATGCGAAAGTAGCTCAGTTGGTAGAGCTCCAGCCTTCCAAGCTGGTTGTCGCGAGTTCGAGCCTCGTCTTTCGCTCTTAAAAGCCGAAACATTTTATGTTTCGGCTTTTTTATTTGATATCGCTTATATCGCTTTGGCTTTCTATTTCTTCTGAAGCTTGATTTTGTCTAAAAAGAATTCCTTTCAAATTACCTTTCAGGATGATTTTTGAACCTTTTACGTCTAGCCAGCTTCCTTCTCTTAATCCTAAAACAGGAATTGAATTATAAGCATGAAATTCTTTTATTCGAGTCTCTCTAGTTTCACCCATATGTTTGGACTGTAAATCTGGATCTAAATAATGCGCATTTATATTAAATGGAATTAATCCTGTCGTTTGAAAGCTTGGTGGATATACAATAGGCATGTCATTGGTGTTTTGCATGCTTAAACCACAAATGACGCTTCCAGCACTTGTGCCTAAATATGGAATCCCTTTTTTGACCGCTTGACTAAGCACAGTCATGATATTGTTTTTGTATAATTCGTTAACCAATACAAAAGTACTTCCGCCACCAGTAAAAATCCCTTCTGCATTTTCAATTGCCGAAATTGGATTTTGAAATTCATGTATTCCTTTTACGTTTATATTTATTTTAGAGAATGCAGCTGCTGCTTTGGCTGTGTATTCATCGTGAGAAATACCACTTGGTCTGGCATAGGGAATGAAAAGAATGGTTTTGCAATCTTGAAAATGTTTGCTCAATTCAGGTAATAAATATTCTAAATAGTCTCCCCCGTGAAGTGTTGATGTACTTGCGATTATTATATTTTTCATTTTTTTATTGAATTTTATATGCTAAAGGTATAAAATCAGACTTCGAATTGGACTTAATTTTTATTAACATTTTTTTACCATGTCCTTAGTAATTAATTTGGAACACATTAAGATACTTTTACAACTTATCAATAATTATGGTTATTACAAATACAATGAATAAATTAGGATGTATCTTTTTTGTTTTATTTGCAACAGCTGGTCTGGCTCAAGAATCTGTTTCTACCGAATTGAATGGAAAGGTAAATGCAGATATGTCTAATTTGGAAGGGATTTATGTTATAAATTTAAAAACAGAAAAAGCTGTAATTACGGATCAACAAGGTTATTTTTCCATTAAAGCGATTGTAGGAGATACTTTAATGTTTTCTTCGATTCAGTATAAAGGATTGAAAATTGCTTTAACTAAAGATGATTTTAATAAAAGACTTTTCTTTGTTAAGATGGTTCCAGTTATGAATCAATTAAACGAAGTTGTGATTAAAAGATACAATAATATCAATTCGAGGTCCTTGGGTATTATTCCTGAAAATCAAAGATCGTATACAGAAGCGGAACGGAAATATGCAACAGCAAGTTCAGGAAAATTGAACCCGATGGGATTTGATCCCATACTTAATTTTATTTCGGGCCGAACTGCTATGCTAAAGAAAGAAATTCAAATTGAAAAGAAAGAAATGTATTTAGTAATGTTGGACGAGATGTTTGATGAAGATCAATATGTTGGGAAATATAAAATTCCTTCAGATTATGTAAAAGGGTTTAAATATTATGCTGTTGATAACGAAAAATTCACCAAAATTCTAGATCAAAAAAATAAAACAACCATTGAATTTTTATTAGGAGAACTAGCATCAAAGTATAAAGAAATAATTGCCTGTGAGAACGAATAATACTTTCTTCTTTTTCTTTTGTTTGTTTACTCAAATTATTTTTGGTCAAGTTTCCAATGAAAAAAAAATTCACGGCCTAATTACTGCGGATTCGACTTCGGTTGAAGGGATAAATATTGTCAATCTAACAACGGATAAAGCGACCTCTTCTAATAAAGATGGTGTGTTTTATCTTTTTGTAAAAGAAGGGGATCTTTTAGCTTTTTCTGCTGTAAATCTCGTAACTTTACGTAGAAGGATATCTAAAGAGGACATTTTAAAAGAAAATGTAAGTGTTAAAATGCTAGCCAATAGTATTCCGTTAAAAGAGGTTGTGGTAAATGAAAACTCACAAATCAATGCCGAAAATCTTGGAATAATTCCTGAAGGGCAAAAAAAATATACTCCTGCTGAAAGAAAATTATACACCTCAAGATCGGGATTGTTAGATAGGCCTTTAAACTGGATGTCTGGAAGAACTGCAATGCTAAAAAAAGAAGTTGCAGTGGAATATAAGGAGCAACTCATGAATAAACTAGAGTATCTATTTGAAGATAAATATTATATAGAGACTTTAAAAATTCCTGAAGAATACATTAAAGGATTTCAATATTATTGTGTTGAAAACACCGATTTTGCAGCGGCACTGAAGTCTAAAAATAAAACATTATCTATGTTTTTGATTATTACTTTAGCAGAAAAATATAATAAAATTATAACCGATGAAAACTAAAATAGGGTTAATCTTTTCAGTATTATTTTTTCAGGTTTGCTTTGCGCAAAATGAAACTAGAAAACCGTTACATGGACAGGTAGTAAACGACTCGTTAACTTTAGAAAGTGGGTATGTGTTAAACATTAACTCACAAACACGGACTTTTATTAATGCTAATGGTTTGTTTGATATTTTGGCAAAGCCAAAAGATACTTTGTTATTCTCAAGCTTAGCCTTTCAATCTAAAAAAATTGTATTGACTGAAAAAAACTGTCAAGAACGACTCTTCTTAGTGCAAATGGATTTAGTAAATAATGAATTGAAAGAAGTAGTTGTTTCTAATGGGTTAAAAGTAAATAGTTTAGGTGGCGGGTCACAGCGATTTGTAGACAAAAAGTTTTTTGATGATGAGAAATCATCGCCTAAAAACCGATTAATGCCAGCAGATGGGACTATAGAGAATGGAATGGATTTTGTTCGTATTTTTAAAGATTTTAAAAAAATCCTAAGAAAAAAAGAGGAAGTTAAAGAAGATTTTATTTCAGATGTTGCTTTCTCAGAATATGTAAAAATTAATTTTAGTCCCTCTTTTTTCTCTAAAGATTTAAGTTTAAAAGAGGATGAGGTGGAATTGTTCTTGCTTTATTGTTCGAATGATGCTGCTTCGAAGAAGTATTTGAAACCGGAAGACAGATTCATGTTAATGGATTTTTTGATTACTAAAAACAAAGAGTTTAAAAGAATTGCTACTTTTGGAAAATGAAAAAAAGAACTTTATACCTTTTTGTTGGATTTTTAATATTGACTTTGTCGTCTTTTGCTGCTCATAAATTTTATATGGGTATCTATCAGATTAATTATGCACCCGAAAAGAAAATGTTACAAATTACTTCTCGTATTTTTCTTGATGATTTAAATAAGACATTGGAGAAAAAATACAAAAAGCAACACTTCCATATTGGGACTAATCAAGAGACGTCTGAAGAACTAGAGTTGTTTAAAAAATACCTTGGGGAGAATTTCTCGGTTAAAGTCAATGGGCAATCTAAACCAATGAATTTTTTAAGTAAAGAAGTGGAAGACGATGTGTTAATTTGTTATTCTAATATCAAAGGAATTTCAAAAATCAGTACACTTGAAATTTATAATTCTGTTTTGATGGATTGGAGCTCTGAACAGCAAAACATTACACATATTACGGTGCTTGGAACCAAAAATAGCATTCTTTTTACAGAATCTTCAAGGAATGGAATGTTAAAATACTGATTAAAGGACGGTTTTTTGTTAAAAATTATTATTTTCACGAACTGAAACTACTAGCGTTTTATTTATGAAAAAAATTTCTTTACTCCTTTTTCTTCCAGCTCTTATTTTTGCACAAGAAAAAACGACAACCGTAACTCCTAAACAAACAGGCAAATACGACACCAACAAATTTAGTCAAATGTATGACTTATTGGCAACGCCCAATATGTTTAGAAATGCAGCTGGTGCTCCTGGTCCAGCGTATTATCAGCAACAAGCTGATTATAAAATTGACATAGAATTAGATGATAAAAATGCTAAGTTAATGGGTTCTGAAACCATTACTTACTTTAATAATTCTCCTGATAATTTAGATTATTTATGGGTGCAATTAGATCAAAATCAAGCAGCTAAAGATTCTGAATCTCCATTGGCTGAGAGTGAAAAAATAACACAAACTTTTCCTGCATCAAATTTTGCTGATAAATTTTTGAAAAAAGATTTAGAACGTGGATTTAATATTGAATATGTTAAGGATTCCAAAGGGAATTCAATGACGTACAATATTAATCATACCATGATGAGAATTGATTTGGCTTCACCAATGAAACCGGGTACGTCAATTTCTTTTTCAGTAAAATGGTGGTATAACATCAATAATTATCAAAAAGAAGGGGGTCGTTCAGGATATGAATTATTCGAAAAAGAAGGCAATAGATTATATGTAATAGCACAATTCTACCCTAGAATGGCAGTGTATAATGATGTTGAAGGATGGCAAAATATGCAATTTTGGGGAAGCGGAGAATTTGCTTTGCCATTTGGAAATTTTGATGTAAATATTACAGTTCCTGCTGATCATGTTATGGAAGCAACAGGAGAATTGACAAATAGAAGTGAAGTGTTTACTCCAGCTCAAGTAAAAAGATGGGAATTGGCACAAAAAACATTTGATAAACCAGTTGTTATCGTAACTCAAGCGGAAGCAGAAGCAGCCGAAAAAGGGTTTTCAACTAAGAAAAAAACATGGAAATTTAGCGCAAAAAATGTTAGAGATTTTGGTATAGCAACTTCAAGAAAATTTATTCTTGACGCAATGGCGGTACAATTGAGTACTAAAACAGCGATGGCAGTTTCAATCTACCCTAAAGAGGCTAATCCACTTTGGGGAGAAACGTCAACAATAACAGTAGCTCATACTTTAAAAAGTTACTCTTCCCACACTTTTGATTATCCTTATCCAAAAGCGGTATCAGTTTCAGCAGAAGATCAAGGAATGGAATACCCAATGATTTGTTGGAATTTTGGTCGTCCTGATGAAAAAGGGGTAACCAGCGAGCAAACAAAGAACGGAATGATGGGTGTAGTAATTCATGAAGTGGGACATAACTTTTTCCCGATGATTGTAAATTCTGATGAGCGCCAATGGACTTGGATGGATGAAGGTTTAAATTCATTTATGGAATTCATGGCCGAACAAGAATTAGAGACAAATTTCCCATCAAGAAGAGGTCCTGCTAAAAATATTATTCCATATATGAGTGGAGATCAAAAGTTTTTAGAGCCTATTATGTCAAATTCAGAAAGCATTATTCAATTTGGAAATAACGCTTACGGAAAACCGGCAACTGCATTAAATATTCTTAGAGAAACAATTATGGGTAGAGAATTGTTTGATTATGCTTTCAAAGTATACGCAAACCGTTGGAAATTCAAACATCCTACTCCAGAAGATTTCTTTAGAACAATGGAAGATGCATCTGCAGTTGATTTAGACTGGTTCTTTAGAGGGTGGTTTTACTCCACTGATTTTGTAGATATAGGTATCAATGAAGTAAAGCAATATTATGTATCGGAGACACCTTCGGCTGAACTTAAAAATGCTAAAGTAAGAAAAGGACGTTTTGGTGTAGATGCTGGTCCATTTGTTTATTTAATTGAAGAAAACAATGTAGCATTAAAATCAAACCAAAAGAAAGCATTAAAAGTAGAAGATGTAAAATTACTTTCTGATTATGTGAGCACGCTTACAGCAGAAGAGAAAGGAACTTTAAAATCTCCAAAGTATTTTTACGAAGTAGAGTTCAATAAGCCAGGAGGATTAATAATGCCGATTCTTGTTGAAATTACTTATGAAGATGGAACGGTAGATAATTATAAGTATCCAGCTCAAATTTGGAGAAAGAACAATGATACCGCTAAGAAAGTATATGCTACTGAAAAAGCAATCAAAAAAATTCAAATTGACCCAAAATTAGAAACAGCAGATATTGATGTGACTAATAACACTTGGCCAAAAGAAGAGATAAAATCTAAATTTGATTAAGTTCAACTTTCATATAAAAAAAAGACTCAATTTTGAGTCTTTTTTTTTATGAAAAATTTAAAAGAGGCGGAATCAAAATTTGGTATATTTGCAATATTAAAATAGAAAAAATATGTTTGGTATAGGAGGAGGAGAGTTAGTTTTTATTATGTTTATAGTACTAATGCTTTTTGGATCAGATAAAGTTCCAGAAATGGCTCGTACTATGGGTAAAGCAATGGCGCAATTAAAAAATGCGACAAATGATATCAAAAGTGAAATTCAAAAAGGGGTTGAGGCCAATGGTTTGGATACAAAATCATTGTCTGAATTGACAGGAGATATAAACTCTCATATTAATAAAGTAAAAGAAGATCTTATGGGTGATAGTGTCGCTCAGGCAAATAAGGTGAAAACAGATCTTTTAGGAGATTCAGTAGTACAAGCAAATAAGGTAAAAGAAGATATTGAAGACATTACAGGACCAGTAAAACGTCAAAAATAATGTTGGAAAAAATACTTTCTTTAGATACCGATTTACTTATTTATTTAAATAGCTTGGGTTCTACGCAATATGACGGACTTTGGTTGATTATAACAAATCAGCTCAACTGGTTGCCATTATTTTTATTATTATTGTATGTAATTTTTAAAAAAATTGGAACAAAACAAACCCTGTATTTACTGTTGTTTATAGCTCTTTTATTAACGTTTACGGACCAAGTGACTAACTTATTTAAAAATGGGTTTCAAAGACTTCGGCCGTGTAATAATCCAGAAATAAACACTATAATAAGAGTCGTTAAGAAAAGTAATTCCTATAGTTTCTTTTCAGGTCATGCCGCTAATAGTATGGCAGTAGCCTCATTTTTATACTTCACATTACGTAAATATTCTTTCTATTTTATTCTATTGTTTTTGTGGCCATTAATTTTTGCCTACAGTCGCATTTATTTAGGACTGCATTATCCGCTAGATATTTTTTGTGGGTATGTATTCGGGATATTTTCAGGATTTCTATGTTCTATTCTTTATAAGAAAGCACAAAAAAAATATTTTCCCGTTTAATTTTAAGGAGCTATTTCCAGCGGTACATTTCAATCTTCTGGTAAAAATGATTTTTCAATAACAATAAAGGAGCTTCCGTTGGGCGCTCTTTTTTGTTTAGAAAAATTTCATTTTTATACCATAAGGATTTTCATTTCCATCTGGGCTAGAAAATCTGAGTAAACGATAAAATAATTAAAGTACTCTACTTACAGTCAGTCCATCACGTATGGGTAGCAAAACAGTTTCTACTCTAGGGTCATTTTTTAATAAGGCATTATACTCCAAAAGTACTTTGGTGCTTACATCTTTAGGGTTTAAAGGTTCCAATACTTTGCCACTCCACAATACATTATCGGATAAAATAATACCGCCTTTATTCATTTTTGGAACAATCATCTCAAAATAGTTAATGTAGTTCTCTTTGTCTGCGTCAATAAAAACCAAATCAAATTTCACCTCTAGATTAGGAATGATTTCAGTGGCTGCTCCTAAATGTTGAATAATTTGTTTCCCCCAAGGTGATTTGTCAAAATGTTTTCGCTGAAAATCGATCAGTTCTTCCTTAATGTCAATGGTATGAAGAACACCATTTTCTTGCATCCCTTCGCACAAACATAGAGCCGAATAACCAGTATAGGTACCAATCTCAAGGATATTCACAGGACGAATCAATTTGGCTAACATACTCAAAACACGTCCTTGAAAATGACCGCTTAACATGCGTGGTAAAAGAATTTTTTGATACGTTTCTTTATTTAAAGCGGCTAGTAAAGCAGGTTCTTTTTCAGAATGTTGTTCAATATAATCTTCTAATTCTTGTGAGATGAAATGCATTTTTGACTTTTTTAATTGATGCAAAGTTACAAATCAAAAAATGGGAATAAAAGAAGTTTAAAAGTAAATTTAAAGGAAGCTTTTTGTGTTAGAAATCAATTATTGTATAAACTAAAATCAATAACAACCTGGTCTCTTACTTTTACAAGACCAGCCATTTTTACTGGCGGATCAAGGTCAATATCTGAAAAATTGATATTGATAGTGCCATGAATTTTGTCATCTTCTTTATATAGTATAAAGTCTTTGTATTTTAGTTTTTTATCTGTTATTAAAAAAGTAAGGTTGCATTTGTAATCGGACTTGTAAGCTTTGATGTCTGTTATTGTAACATGACTGTTTGGGAATTCTTTGCATTTTACAGTGCTTCGTAAATCTTTAGTCATGATTTTATTACCACAATCAAAGTTTAGCATTGGGATATCTGCATTTATAGAGTTTTTCTTGTTTAAGTTCAAATTGATAGTGTCATTTATATAAAAAGTATTGGTACAATGGTATTTTCCCACGTTTGAAGTTCCGCTAATTTTTATTTCAATTCTATTTATTATCAGTGTTGCATTTTTTAGTGCAACAGTGGACTTAGCACCTCCCAAGAGTGTGAAAAGTGCTAAACCCATTATACCTATTGCAATTCTTTTTTTCATTATATTAAAATGTAATTACGGCTTCAAATAGGACTCCATTAAAGTTTCCTCCATATAAATCATTAGGATTTCCTGCTGTAAATTGACTAAAATCTTTATAATTTTGATCTACATAAACTACTTTAGTCAATATGTTTTTAGTCATAAACCAACCTAGTCCAGTTTCTAATCTATTTACTGTAATGGCATTTGCATCGGCATTTTTTAGTTTTCCTGTAACTAAATTATATTTGGCTCCAACATAAAGGTTTTCGTTTTTTCCAAATCGGTACAATACATCACCTACATATTGGTTAACAGTTCTTTTATCGTCATTTCCTTTTGCATCTCCTCCAGAAGAGAATTCTAATGTTCCAAAGAATTCAAGGCCTTTGTATTTTATAAAAGGGTTTATCATGTATGAAGTTGCCCAGTTGCCATATCCAGGATTGAATCTGCCAGTATCTTTGTTTGCTGCAGGATCAAAGTTGTCAGCTACTTCTCCAGAAACTCCTGTGTATGCCGCATGAGACATAACACCATAAAAGCGGCTACCTGCTCTATCAGATCCATATAAGTTTCCACTTATATTTGAAACATGATATAAAGACCCAGTTAATCGTACTCTTAAATCAGAATCAATTTGTTTGTCAAATCCTATTTTTGCTAAAATAGTGGGGCTAATAGTTGTGTTTTGAGTAGGTGAACTTGCAACTATTTCTTTTACATTTTGATTTAGTTTTGAGTTGGTAACACCGATCATACTTACAAAACCGTTTCTGTTGTAATAAAATTCAGCACCCATTTCTGTAGTGAAAGCATCCATAATGTTATTTCCAATAAAAGGGTTGGCCAATGTATTTCCATTGTCAGATCTTCTAAAATGGGCATCACCATAGTTGTTTTCCATTTGCCCGATTTTGATGGTTGCATATTTCATAAAATCAGCTAAGAAGTCTTTTTTGATAAAATCTAATTTATCAATTTGTAAATAACCTCCTTTTACCCATGTCTCATTGTGGTGTCTCGCGGCCAAATAGAGTTCTAAATTTACTCGCACACCATCGTATAATTGCGCTCCAATAATCATATTCGCTGTAGGTAAATTAAAATTATTTCCTAGATTATTTAATCTGTAACCGGTAATAAGAGCAGGTAAATTGGATTGATTATTAAAGGATTTTACTCCTTGAAATTGCAAAGCAAATGCAGCTCCAAGATCAACGCTAATTCCTTTATATGCTACGCTGTCTTTTTTTACGTCAAATTGATTTATTCCATTTTGATCACGTGGAATCGTATTTTGAATTTGTCCAAAACTATTTTGTGCAGTTACTGTTGTCAAACTTAATACGACAGCAGCTAAAAGATAAATTATTTTCATGATTGCTTTAATTAAAGTTAATATTGAATTTTAGTATAAGTTCTTTTCCAGTTTTAATAGTTCCAAATAATGCAGTTGGTGGGGTCATGCCAAATTCATCAAATGTAATTTTGTTCGATCCCTGTATAGTAACGGAGCCGTTACTTATTGTTGTTTGTACTTGTGTTTTGAATTCTTTGCTAACGCCAGCAATACTAAATGTTCCAATTAATTCCCAAGTTGTTTCATTTACCTTTTCAGCAGTTTTTAAAACATATTTAATGGTTTTGAATTTATTTGTGTTTAAGGTTTTGTATGCTATTTTGTCCATAGCGCCTTTGCCACTTTTTATACTTTCCGATTTTAGATTTATTGTTATTCCATTAATGGCTTCTAATTTAGAATTGGTAATAGTAATATTTGCAGTACCAGTAGCTGTGCTTGTTTCCATTTCCCAGTCATGTAATGTTGAAGTTCCCAGTACAGAAAAAGTTTGTTTTTTATTTAACTCATAGTTTTTTTGCGCATTTGAAGACCATATTATTCCCAATAAAGTGATTGCTAAAAAAGCCGATTTAAGTGTTGTTGATTTCATGCTGTTATTTATTTAAGTTAATTTCATGATGGTTTGTAAATTCCATTTTTTGTATTAATTATGAGACAAATTTATACCGAAGTAGAAGAGCAATACATGATAAATATCAGTGGTTAAGGGTTTATTAAAAAACGGTAGTACTATATCGATATTTTTGATGTTTTTTTGAAATAATTTTATTTTAAAAACAGCAATCGAAACAGCTTGAAAAGCTGAATTTGTGTGGATAATTATTTAATACAATAAATAGTCATTAAATTTGCAGCATGCAAATTGAGAAAAAAGACATACGGGCAGTATCCAAAGAAGAATTACGAGATTTTTTTGTAACCAGTGGCGACAAAGCTTTTCGTGGTAATCAAGTATATGAGTGGTTGTGGAGTAAAGGGGCGCACAGTTTTGAGGATATGACTAATATCTCTAAAGAAACGCGTGCGATGTTAGAAAGCTACTTTGTAATCAATCACATAAAGGTAGATACAATGCAACGTTCTGAAGACGGCACGGTAAAAAATGCCGTCCGTTTACATGATGGTTTAGTAGTAGAATCTGTTTTAATTCCCACCAATACCAGAACAACAGCTTGCGTTTCTAGCCAAGTGGGTTGTAGTTTGGATTGTAGCTTTTGCGCTACAGCGCGATTAAAAAGGATGCGAAACTTAGAACCTGCTGAAATATATGATCAGGTTTTGGCCATAGATAGAGAAAGTCGTTTGTATCATAATCATCCTCTTTCTAATATTGTTTTCATGGGAATGGGAGAACCATTAATGAATTACAATAATGTATTGAAAGCTATTGAAATGATCACATCCGAGGAGGGATTAGGAATGTCACCCAAGCGAATTATGGTTTCCACATCAGGAGTTCCTAAAATGATAAAAAAATTAGCTGATGATGATGTGAAATTTAAATTGGCCGTTTCCCTGCATTCAGCTATTGATGAAATTCGTGCTCGAATCATGCCTTTTAGCGCTAATTTTCCTTTGGCAGATTTGCGTGAATCATTAGAATATTGGTATCGAAAAACCAAATCAAAGATTTCTTACGAATATGTCGTTTGGAAGGATATCAATGATAATAAGGAATCAATAGATGCTTTAGTTAAATTTTGTAAATACGTACCTTGTAAAGTAAACTTGATCGAATACAACCCGATTGATGACGGAGAATTTCAACAAGCCTCAGAAGAAGCGACTAATGCTTACATAAAAGCATTAGAAGCAAGTGGGATTGTAGTTAAAGTTCGTAGAAGTAGAGGTAAAGATATAGATGCTGCTTGTGGGCAACTTGCCAATAAAGAAGTGTAGTTTTATTTAAATATAAATAAATATTTTAGAAATTGAAAAAGGGTTTGACTTATGTCAAACCCTTTTTTTGTCAATATTAAGAAGTGATTATTTTACTACTCCAGGTATTTCTTTTGCGATTGGATGGTTAGCTTCAAACGTATAGCCCATAATTTTTGCCATTGTTTGTGCAAATTGGTTTTGGTACAATTGGTTTTCATTTTTCATTTCTCCCTTAGCTTCAATTTGAGGTCCCATAGTTGCAAACCATATTTCAGAAGCGTCTTTAATTTTTGGACCATGACTTGTCCATTCTGATTTAGTGATATCTCCACGGCCATGATCAGTAGTGAAAACTAAAGCAGTTTTGTCTTTGTATTGTGGATCATTTTGTACAAAATCCCAAATTTCTTTTATCCAAGCATCTACCTGATGTGCCGCATCTAAATAGGAGCGATAAAATCCAGCATGTGCCCATTCATCAGTTTCCCCGTAGGAGATATACAATACTCTAGGTTTGTTAGTCTTTAATTGATCAAGCGCACCATAATGTGTAAATACATCTAAACATTCTTCGTCATGAAAAGGTTTAAAAGAGTCTGCCAGCATAGCATTAATCAGTTTTTGTTTCTCCGTTGGATTTTTACCCCCCACTTTGTCAAATGCAGATATTACAGGAAAACCAGCTCTTTTTTCGTTTAGAATATTATCAAAAGCATCCCATGCACCAAAAGCAACTACTTTCCCTTTTATTTTGGGTTGCTTATTTAAATATTCTAAAATAGTAATATTAGGATTTGCAGGGTAGTGATTAGAGTTAATCAAAGTATCAGCATATCCCGTCATGATCTCGTTATAACCAGGATAACTAAACCAGTAAGGGTTGGCATTGTTTACTTTATTGCCAAGTGTTCTATTACCATAAATTTGTCCTTTTTTGGCAAGTACTGACCACATAAAAGGCATTAGCTTTTCTCTGCGTTCATTGATGTTGTCAGCCCAATATTTTTTATAAATATAGGCGCTATCTGCTTGGTTAAATTTTTTGTCTTTTGCCAATGTTTCATCCATTCCTTTAAAAGCTTCTTGCCATCTAAAACCATCTGTAGTGATGACAATGATGTTTTCAGCTTTTTGCGCATGAGTAATTACAGCACTTAAAAGAATGAGTATTAAAAATATTTTTTTCATGTTTGTCTGTTTTATAAATTAAAAATTATCCCACCATACTTTTACATTGATATCATCGCTTCCCATTTTTTGTAATGCCTCACTATTGTTTTCGGCATTTACTGATTGCTCTAAACTAGGATACATGATTCTTCTAGGCACTTTGCCATTATTTTTTGAACCAGGACCTGCTTTAATAAAACTTGGTTTACCCGTCCTTTTCCAGTCTAGCCAGGCTTCCACTCCTGTGTGGTATAAAGCTAACCATTTTTGAGTATATAAAACTTCAGAAGTAGCACTATATGGTGCAGTTGTAGTCAAGTAATCTGTGGGCATAATTACATTCCATTGTTTGAAAGAAGCTTCTACAGCAGTATCGTAATACGTTTTGGCAGATCCAGATGTGATGAGATTGCGTTGATTTGCTTCGGCTAATAAAAAGTTTAATTCACTATACGTCATGAATATTGAAGATATTTTTGTTTTGTTATAAAAATAATCTTCCGCTCTTCTAGAATATTTTGTAGGTTCTCCAATTTGATCTAATGTAAGACCAGGTTGAAGTCCTAACTGATTAGTAGTTCCCACAATTGGATCAATCCATTCTTCTAGTCGGGGATCGTTATTTGTAATTAACGTGTTTACTAAATTAGTAGATGGAATCACAATATTATATCCATACAGTCTATTGATACCATCACTCATAGGAGAAATATTAGGAAAACTTCCCGAGTAAACATAGTTAGCATTATCTGCATTGGATTGAAATAAAGGAAACTCCGCAGGTTTTGAAACAATATCATTTAATTTGACGCTTACATTTATTTTATTAGAAATACGCATCAAAAGCCTTACGTGTAATGAATTACAGAATTTTTTCCATTTCAACATGTCTCCACCATACAATAAGTCACCTTCTACTTTTGTTTTTGTATCTATTAAAGTATTTGCCTTATCTAAGTTTAAAAGTAATTGGGTGTAAATTTCTTCTTGAGAATCGTACTTAGGTTTTAAAATTCCTTCTTCTCCTTTTGAGGCTTCAGAGTAAGGGGCATAACCATAAGAATCCGTAATAAGACTCATTGTGTAGGTTTCAAGAACCAGACTTATCGCTTCATAGTTTTTGTTGTTTAATAGAATTGCTTGCTTTTTAATGTCGTAGATGTCATTAAGCCATTTGTACATTCCCCAAAAACGGTTGTCGGCACCCCAGTTGTAAATGTCTAATTCATTGTACTCGTAGTTACCGCCATATTGAGCCACGATATCTCCAAAGTTGAATGAGTTTGAAACATTATTATTTGCTAAATTGAAAATAACGTTGGGAAGTAATTGCTTCGGTTGTGAGACAGTTGGTTGGTTTTTATTAGTGTTGATTTCTTCAAATCCATCGGTACAAGAAATACTGACACTTAGTAATAGTATAAATAATATGATTTTTTTCATGATAATTTTTTTAGAATGAAGCATTTAATTTGATTCCATAGTTTCTAGAAGAAGGCAGTTGTAGGACTTCAAATCCTGGTAATAATGTACCGCCGCTTATCGCTTGAGTTTCTGGATCGATGTTTGGAACTTTTGTCCAAAGTGCTAAATTATTTCCAACTAAACCAATGCTTAAGTTTTGCATTTTTACCGCTTTAATCCATTTGTCAGAAAATCTATAATTTAAACTTACTTCTCTTAGTTTTACATAAGACGCATCAAATGAATTGGCTTCAATATTATCTCTACGAAAGGCATTAGAGTAATACCAGTTTTCGGCACTTATTGAAGTAGTATTTGGGCTGTAAGTTCCATCTGTGTTTTGTACCACTCCTTTTCCAACGATTCCAGTTTCTCTACCAGGTAATGAAACCGCTAGTATGCCACTTTCCATTCCTATAGCATTGGTCATCGAATAGATTTTTCCACCATGTCTTACATCAAATAAAGCATTAAGACTGATGTTTTTGTATTTTAAATTAGTAGCTAGACCCAACATCCAATCTGGATTGTAGTTTCCTATTTTTTTAATTTTAGTATCTAAAATTGGAGAACCAGTATTGTCATATACAATTTGGTTGTCAGGACTTCTTAAATAACCACGACCGTATAAATCTCCCATTCGTTCACCTACACGTGCTTCAATGGTACCACCATTAGGACCTTGAGCAATGATATAATTGTTAATTCCATCTGTCAATTCTTTTACGGTACCTCGATTTTGAGTAAAATTGGCGTTAAGCGACCATTCAAAAACCTTTGTTCTAACAGGTGTAATTCCTAGACCTAATTCAATTCCTTTATTTTGAATTTTACCCGCATTAATTACATTCGAATTAAAACCAGTTGATTGTGAAATATCCAAACCTACAATTTGATTCTTAGAGTTGGTAATATAATAACTCGCATCAAGTGTAATTCTTTTTTTGAAAAACTGAGCTTCAACACCCACCTCATAAGAAGTTGCAATTTCGGGTTTTAAATTACTGTTTAAAATAGAATTAGGATTGGTTAAAGTCCCAGCCAAAGCTCCATTGTCATAGGTTTTTACTAATCGATAAGGATCAGTATCATTTCCTACAGATGCAGCGTTCACTCTTAGTTTTAAGAAATCAATATTTTCATTCATTTCAAATAATGAGGTTGGAATAAAACTCAATGATGCCGATGGATAGAAATACGAGTTGTTGTTTGCAGGTAATGTAGATGACCAGTCATTTCTTGCGGTAAGGTCTAAATACAGATAATCTTTATATGCAATATTGGTCAAACTATACATACTATTAATACGCTTTTTGTAAATGTTTCTCGATTGAATCGGCATCACATTGATGTTCTGTAAATTGTAGATACCTGGAATACTGATCCCTTGCCCTTCAATCTTACTTTCGGATGTGTATTGATTCATGCTATTCGCACCGTAAGATATTTTAACGGAAAAATCACCAAAACTATGATCGTAACTCAATAACATATCGGCATTATACTCTGTAAACCCAATGGTTTGTTCGCGATACATTCCGTTAGTATATCTTGAAGAACCAATTGGTCTTCTGGACCATCTAAAATCATTTGAATTATCCATCCCAATACGAGCCATGAATGAAAAGTCATTGTTGATTTCATAAGTAGAAGAAATATTACCAAAAAGGCGTCCTTTTTTGAAAGCATTGATGTTCTCGTAAGCAATCTTGAATGGGTTATCTCCCCAACCAAACATGCTATTTTGTTTCACATCCTTTGTAATCCAATAGTCTTTAAGCCAGTCTAAGTCAACATTAGTATGATTCCAAAGTAAATTATACATAATACCTTGGCTTCCGTAACCCGTAACAGGCGTGTTATCACTTGAACTTTTTGTATAAGTGGCTACCGTACTTAATTTCCATTTGTCCGAAATAGAATAATTAAGGTTTAAGCTTATATTTTCTCTTTTCAAATTAGAATTAGGAACAATATCTTCGCTATTTGTTTTACCATAGCTCAGTCTGAAATTTGTTTTTTCATCTGAACCAGAAATAGATACAGTATTCGAAATAGAACTTCCTTTTCTAAAAAAGTCGTTTAGGTTGTATCTAAATTCAAACGGTAATACTTGCCCTTGTCCTATTGAATAGCCAGGACTTCCGTTTTGTAATAGAGAAATACCAGAGTCAAATCGAGGACCTAAGTTAGTATCAGCACCTGGATCATATGTTTGTTTTGAACCAGCGCCATAAACACCTTGAATTTCAGGTAGTCTTAAGGCTTCACTTGTCATAAAAGAAGAAGAGATGGAAACTCCAAGTCCTTTTCCTTTCTTACCGGATTTAGTTGTGATAACAATAACTCCATTTGCGGCTCTGGAACCATAAAGTGCCGATGCAGCTGCTCCTTTTAATACGTTTACACTCTCAATATTTTCTTGATTAATTTCCGAAGCACCATTTCCATAATCAGTTGGTAAATCAGTTTGGGTCGTTGCAGATCCACCCACGCCATATACATTATTATTGATAGGTATACCATCTACAATAAATAAAGGCCCGTTATTATTAATATTCAAAGATTTATCACCACGGATTGTTATTCTTGAAGAACTTGTAATTCCGTTACCAGAACCAGTGATTTGTACCCCAGATATTTTCCCTGTTAAGTTTGAAACAAAATTAGATGAGTTTACTTTATTAATATCATCCGATTTTAATTCTTGTGAAGCATATCCTAGTGCACGTTTGTCTCTTTTAATTCCTAATGCAGTAACAACCACTTCGCCCAGTGATATGGAATCATCTTGTAGTATTACATTTTGATTTTCTTGATTACTAACTAAAACTTCTTTGGTTGTGAATCCCATAAAAGTAAATACTATTGTTTTTCCTTTTTCGACATTAATAGTATAGTTTCCATTGCTATCAACAATAGTTGCATTTTTAGTTCCTTTAACTAAAATAGTTGTTCCTGTAAGCGGAAAACCGGATGAATCTGTTACTTTTCCTGAGATTGATTTTGTTTGTGCATTCACTAAATGCACACAAAATACAAGTAAAAGAAAGAGTAAATTTTTTCTTGAAATTTTCATTTTGTTTGTTGTTTTGTTTTTGTTGTGCAAACTTATAGGTAGGATTTCTACATCAGATTAAGACAACTTTAACAAAAAGACAAATGAAATTAAGAATGGGTTAGCAATGTTAAGGAGAAGGTTTTTTTTAAATGAATGACTTAAATTGAATTTAAGGCTGAATATATTTATCAAAAGATGTAACTTTGAATGCTAAATGAATGTCACTTCTCAAATAAAACAGCCCATCTTTAAAGAAATGGAACTTTTTGAAAAAAAGTTCTATGAATCGATGACTTCACAAGTGGCATTACTCAATAGAATCACTTATTATATCGTAAATAGAAAAGGGAAACAAATGCGACCGATGTTCGTTTTCCTAACTGCTAAGATGGTTTCTGGAGGAACAATAAACGAAAGAACCTACCGCGGGGCTTGTGTGATTGAATTGATTCATACTGCAACATTAGTGCATGATGATGTGGTGGATGATAGTAATCGTCGCAGGGGTTTTTTCTCCATTAATGCATTGTGGAAAAATAAAATCGCTGTACTTGTGGGAGATTATTTGCTCTCAAAAGGATTGCTGCTTTCTATTGATAATGGTGATTTTGATTTGCTTAAAATTATTTCTGTCGCTGTTCGCGAAATGAGTGAAGGGGAATTACTTCAAATAGAAAAAGCCCGAAGACTCGATATTACCGAAGATATTTATTACGAAATTATCCGTAAAAAGACTGCTACACTTATAGCAGCTTGTTGTGCTCTTGGCGCAAAATCAGTAATTGAGGATGAAATCCAAGTAGAGAATATGCGTAAATTTGGCGAACTGATTGGAATGGCTTTCCAAATCAAAGATGATTTATTTGATTATACTGATGATGCGATTGGGAAACCAACGGGGATTGATATTAAGGAACAAAAAATGACTCTTCCTTTAATTCATGTTTTGAATACCTGTACTTCAAAAGAAAAAACATGGGTTATCAATTCTATAAAAAACCACAACAAAGACAAAAAAAGAGTAAAAGAAATAATTGCTTTTGTAAAAGACAATAATGGTTTGGGATATGCCGAAAACAAAATGGTCGAATTTCAACAAGAAGCCCTTTTACTATTGGATAATTATCCCAACTCGGCCTTTAAAGATGCTTTAATCTTAATGGTTAATTACGTTATTGAAAGAAAAAAATAATTTATTTAATGTGTAACTAGCTGAAATTTAGTTTTTTATTCACGTAAACTGTTTTTTTTTTAATTGTGATGCAACCTTTTTGCATTATCAATCGTCTATACTAATAGAAACCCTTTATAAAGACTTTGAAAGTAATCAATTTACATCAGGAGGAAAAAGAATTAATCCAGCTAGCTGTCGAGAATAATCGTCAGGCACAGCAACAAATCTATTCTCGGTTTTCACCAAAAATGTTAAGTATTTGCAGGCTTTATGTAAAAGACGTACAACAAGCCGAAGATGTGATGATTACTTCCTTCATGAAAGTATTTACTGGTCTTAAAAATTTTCAACACAACGGGAGTTTTGAAGGTTGGATTAGGCGAATCATGGTTAATGAATGTATCTCTTTTTTGCGAGTGCATAAGAAAGTAAGTTTTATTGAAGATGTAGTTCATGTAGAGGAAAGTGACGAAGCTGAAGAATGCGAATTTTCAACAGATGACATTCAGTGTATGATAGATAATTTACCTGATGGCTATAAAATGGTTTTCAATTTATATGCTATTGAAGGTTTTAAACATAAGGAAATAGCCATTATGCTTGGGATCAATGAAGGAACATCTAAGTCACAATTGTCACATGGAAGAAAAATTTTGCAGAAGCAAATTAACGCAACAAAAAAATACGATTATGGAACCGAATAAATTGGATAGCATAATAAAGGAGAAATTGGAGGCAAGAAAAATTCAGCCTTCTGCTCAAGCATGGGATCGATTGGATGCGATGTTGACTGCTACTGAGAAACCGAAAAGGTCTTTTACTTGGATGTATATTGCAGCTAGTTTTATAGGTTTCCTAATTGTTGGGACTATTTTTTTTAATGGTTTTGGAGCTAAAATAATAAGTACTACTACTCCAGTTGTATTGGAACAAAAATTAGATCGGAATACTATTGAAGAACAAAAAGTAAATATTAAAGATACTACAACTTCTATAAGTACTAAAAGTTTGATTAGGAGGAAAGAAGTGGTGGCCGAGAATAATAATCTAAACAGAAAGCCAACGCAATTAGTGAATAAAAACAAGGAGGTTTCAGTCATCAATCAAAACAAATCAGAAAACAATCAAAATAATGTCCCTGTTCCTTTAGTTGCTGAGAAAGCGAGTAATAATGCAATCAATACTCTTTTAGGATCTATTGAGTCAAAAATGGTTAAAGAGAACCAAATAGGGCAAAAACAATCAGTTTCTGTTAATTCGAATAACTTACTTTCACAAGTAGATAACGAACTAGAGCCTTCTTTTAGAGAAAAAGTAATTGTAAAAATTAACAAAAATTACCAAACTGTAAAAGTAGCGTTGGCGAATAGAAATTTAGAATAAACAAATCATCAATCATTATTAAAATCAAATTATCATGAGAAATTTTACAATTTACTTAGTACTTCTGACATGCCTTTTAGCAAGTAAAATGATGGCACAAGATTCATTCGAAAAAAGGGCGAAATCAATTGCCAATACGATCGAAATGATTACCAATGAAGAGAAATCAGCTTTGAAATTAGAAGTAGATTTGGTCAATGATGAATTAATTAATGGAAACATTACGAAAGAAGCAGCAGAGCTAAGAAAGAGAAAGCTGGCAGAAGTAAGGGCAACTAATATCGAAAATAGAGTAGCACTAGAACAAGAAGCTTTGAAAAATTTGGTTCAAGAAAAAGTAGACGGCCAAATATCAGAATCAGATACATTAAAAAAGCCGTATAAATTAATATTGAAATGGGAAAAAGGAGATAAAGGGTATGAGAATAATAATAGAAATGAAAAAAGAACTACTTCTCAATTTGTTTTTGCATTGGGATTAAATAATGTTGCAACTGAAGGTGAAGTTAAAGATTCTGATTTTAGATATCTAGCATCTCACTTTTACGAATGGGGTTTTACCTCTAATACAAGACTTTTTAAAGAAAATAATCTGTTGCACTTAAAATATGGATTTTCAGTGATGTATAACAATTTACGACCTACTGATAATCGTTTTTTTGAAGTTAACGGTAAACAAACTGTTTTGCAGGCAAATTCTAATGACCCAGCGGGTAATAGTATAAAAATAGAGGAAGCTCGTTTCAAAAATGTTTATTTAGTATTGCCTTTACATTTCGAATTTGATTTTTCAGAAAAAAAGACAAAAGAGGATCAAACGTATTTTAGAACACATCAATCTTGGAGAATTGGTTTAGGAGGATATATAGGAACAAGATTAAAAACAAAACAAATTTTAAAATACCAAGTCGATAATCACGATGTCACTGATAAATTAAAAGGAGGTTTTAACACCAATGATTTTATTTACGGTTTGAGTACATATGTAGGGTACAAGGCAACTAGTTTGTATCTTAAATATGATTTAAATCCCATATTTAAAGAAAACGTACTAAAACAAAATAATGTTTCTCTAGGATTACGTTTTGATTTCAATTAGAATAGTTTTGAGTTAGTTAATAAACCCTTTCAGATATTGAATCTCGAAAGGGTTTTACTATTTAAAAACTTTGTAACTTTGACCTTTTATAACTTTGACCCCAAATTAAATTGATTTCAAAAGCGACTATAGATACTGTTTTCGAAACTGCTCGAGTAGAGGAGGTTATTGGTGATTTTGTTAATTTAAAGCGCGCCGGTAGTAATTTTAAAGGTTTGAGCCCGTTTTCTGACGAGCGTTCCCCTTCCTTTATGGTGTCGCCTGCCAAAGGTATATGGAAGGATTTTAGTTCGGGAAAAGGGGGGAATTCAGTGGCATTCTTGATGGAACATTCCCATTTTACCTATCCTGAAGCCATTCGATACTTGGCTAATAAATACAATATTGAAATTGAAGAAACGGAGCAAACAGATGAGGAAAAAGCCATTACTGATGTTCGAGAGAGCATGTATCTAGTTTCTGAATTTGCCAAAGACTATTTTCATAAGACCCTTTTAAACTCTGAGGAAGGTAAAGCTATTGGCTATTCGTATTTTAAAGAAAGAGGGTTTACAAATGAAACTATTAAGAAATTCAGTTTAGGATATTCTCCTGAAAGTTGGGATGCATTTACTAAAGAAGCATTAGGTAAAGGGTATAAATTAGAATTTTTAGAAAGTACAGGTTTAACTATTGCTAGAGAAGACAGGCCTTTTGATCGCTTCAAAGGGAGAGTAATGTTCCCTATAGAAAGCATGTCTGGTCGGATTTTAGGTTTTGGAGGACGTATTTTGACCAATGATAAAAAAGCGGCAAAATACTTAAATTCGCCTGAAAGCGACATTTACCATAAGAGTAAAGTTTTGTATGGTATTTTTCAAGCCAAACAATCCATAGCTAAATTGAACAACTGTTATTTAGTAGAAGGATATACTGATGTGATTCAGTTCAATCAAGCGGGAATTGAAAATGTTGTTTCGTCATCTGGAACGGCATTGACCCCAGATCAAATTCGGTTGGTGAATCGATTGACAAAAAATATAACAGTACTTTTTGATGGTGATGCAGCTGGACTTCGTGCTGCTATTCGTGGAATTGATTTGATTCTTGAAGAAGGGATGAATGTAAAAGTATGTGCTTTTCCTGATGGAGAAGATCCAGATAGTTTTGCCAAAAAAACTTCTTATGATGATTTAGTAGCTTATTTAGAGACTAACGCCAAGGATTTTATACAATTCAAGGCTTCAATGTTAATGAATGAAGCCAAGAACGACCCAATTAAGAAAGCCGATTTGATTCGAGATATGGTATTGAGTATTTCGAAAATCCCAGATCGAATTCAAAGAGAAATTTACATTCAGGAATGTTCTAGAATAATGGATATTTCTGAACAAGTATTAGTGAGTACTTTGGCTCAATTAGTTCAAAAAGATGTTGTTGAGGTTGGGAAAAAACAAAAACAGGAGCAAGGAAAAAAATCCTTTGAAGTAATAAAAAATGAGAATCCAGTTGAAGCTGAAAAAGTCGATATTCTCTATCGTTTGGAGCGAAAAATAATCGAAATATTACTTTTGTATGGCAATAAGACAGAAGAGTTTGAGGATACATTCATGAAAACTAATGAAGAAGGAGAGATTGTCATGGTTGTTGAAAAAAGAGAATTTAAAGTTTTTCAAAGAATTTATTTGAGTCTACAAGAAGATGAGGTGCAATTAGCAAATCCTTTATTTAGAGAAATATTTAATGACTTGACAAATTATTACCTCCAAAATGATTCTTTTAGTTTAGAACAATATTTAATGCATTTGCAGCCAGAATTTGCACAAGAAGTTACAGACATCTTGATGGAAGAGGAAAGGCTTGTTATGCACAATTGGGAGGGGCAAAATATTTTTCCCAAATCAAAAAATGACACCATTGCTCAAAATGTTTCTGAAACTATTTTGACATTGCGTTGGTATCTAGTAGGCAGGATTATTGAGGAATTAAAAGGTTCAATATCAGCTGATGCAGATAATACAGAACCAATGACAATGATTCAAGATTATAATGGCTTAACTCATGCTTTTTCAAAAAAATTAGGACGAGTTATGTCAAGATTTAATTAAACGATTTCTAGCTTTTTTGCTTTATCAACTAAATCTACTAGATTGGTTACGTTTAATTTGGTTAACAATCGTAATTTATAGGTACTGATTGTTTTTTCGTTAAGATTTAGGATTTCTGCAATTTCATGGTTCTTTTTCCCGCCACTTAAATAACGCAGCACTTCTACTTCGCGATTGGATAGTTTTCTATACAGTCGTTCACTTTTACTTTGTTTGGCAATTAAAGCAAGGTTTTTCTTAACGGTCTCATTCATTATAATCTTACCTTGGTAGACTTTTATAATGGATAGACCAAGTGTTTCTAATTTTTCTTTTTTATGAACAAATCCAGATACACCCGCCTTAATTGCATTTGGCGCATATATTTGTTCAGATAGTCCACTGAAGATTATAATTTTTGTTTTTGGAAAATTTTTCAAAATTGATTTTACTTCAAAAATACTTGAAAGGCCTTCCAATTCTAAGTCTAAAATTAAAACATCAATATCCTTAGTGAGTAGAATATCTCTAATCATTAAAAAACTTCCCACATTTGCGGTAATTGAAATTTCACTATGGTCTTTGAAGTAAGACTTTACTCCAAAATGCACTACCGGATAGTTATCTGCTAAACAAACTTTTATCATAATATTGTTTTTTTAAGAGTTTTTTACTGAACGATGTCATTAAAGTTAGTTAAAAAAATAGATAATCACTATTTATTTCTGATAAAATGCTATTAATCCCGATTAAGTAAACAAACTGGTATAGGATTCATTTTATGCTGATTGATTTTGTTTAACCTTTTGTAAATTTCGTAAACTATTTTTTCTCTTTCGGTAAAATTTTCTTGAGATTTATCTTGTTCGTCTACAAGCATTGCCCATTCTAATTCGTCATAACTTGCACCTAGTTGTTCTTCATCCGTTTTTTCGTCTCCAAATAGGCCGTCTGATGGTGTGGCTTCTAAAATGGAATTGGGTACCTTTAAATATGCTGCCAAAGCAAAAACGTCTGATTTCATTAAATCTGCAATTGGACTGAGATCAACTCCTCCGTCACCATATTTAGTATAAAAACCAACGCCAAAATCTTCTACTTTATTCCCTGTCCCAGCAACTAACAAACCGTGAATTCCTGCGAAATAATATAAAGTTGTCATTCGTAAACGTGCTCTAGTGTTAGCTAGTGTGATAGGGAGTTTACAATCTTCGACATTTGTAGGCATCGTTTTTTTGAAAGTTTCAAAAAGCAAGGTTAAATCTGTTTCAACATTAGAAACATTTGGGAATCTTTCCTTTAGTTGTTTAATATGCTCTCGTCCACGACTTACATGGCTTTCGTGTTGATGAATTGGCATTTCGACACATAATACCTGTAATCCGGTTTGGGCACATAAAGTGGAGGTAACAGCAGAGTCCACCCCACCAGAAATTCCAATAACAAACCCGTTTACTTTTGAATTTTCGGCATATGTTTTTAACCAGTTTACAATATGAGTATTGACTTTTTCAACTTGAATAGTATTTTTTTTTGTCATAATAGTTTAACTTTTAGGTAGGAGGAATGTATATTTGCAAAGTCATTTGGCAGTATGTACTTTTGCCTTATTTTTCGTATGCAAATTTAATTAAAAAAATGAAAATATATATAATTCCTTTTGTTCTATCTCTGTTTTTTTTATCCTGTGGTCAAAAAAATAAAATTGAAAAAGCAGTAGCTGAAGTTCCTGTTGAATTAAAAGTAGTTCGTTTTGACAAGCTTTTTTTTGAATCACAACCCAAAGATTTAAATAAACTTAAAAAAGAGTTTCCTTTTTTCTTTCCATTAGGTAATGATGACGAAGTTTGGGTGGAAAAAATGCAAAACCCTCAGTGGCGTGAATTATATAGTGAAGTGCAAAAAAAATATGCTGATTTTGAACCAACAAAATTAGAATTAACTTCGCTTTTTCAACATATAAAGTATTATTTTCCTAAAACGAAAACTCCAAAAATAATTACCGTTATATCTGAAATGGATTACAATAACAAAGCAATTTATGCGGATAGTCTTGTAGTCATTTCTCTTGAGATGTATTTAGGTAAAGAACATAAGTTTTATCAGTTTCCTAATTATATCAAGCAAAATTTTGAACAAGAACAAATTATGCCTGATGTAGTTTCTGGTTTTTTTAAATATAAAATGGCACCTAATCAAGAAAAGAGTTTATTGTCTGATATGGTTTATGCTGGGAAAGAATTGTATTTAAAAGATATGTTTTTGCCTGATTATAGCGATGCGGATAAAATTGGATATACGCCTGAGCAAATTAAATGGTGTGAGGAAAATGAAAGTTATATATGGCGTTATTTTATAGAAAAAGAAATGCTATATAGTGATGATCAAAAACTGATTCCTCGATTTATAAACCTAGCACCATTTTCTAAATTTTATTTGGAAATTGATAATGAGTCTCCGGGAAGAGTTGGTTCTTGGATTGGATGGCAAATTGTTCGTTCATATATGAATAACAATGAAGTATCTTTGCAAGGATTATTAAAAGCAAATGCTAAAGAAATATTTGAAAAATCAAAATATAAACCAAAGAAGTAATGTCAGATATAAATAGATCAGAAATTAAATTTCTAGTAGAATTAGATGAAAACCGTGTTCCAGAAAAATTACTTTGGTCTGCCAAAGATGGTGGGGTGGAATTAGAGGAAGCGAAAGCGATTATGTTGTCTGTGTGGGACAGTAAAACTAAAGAAAGTATGCGTATTGACTTATGGACAAAAGAAATGCCAGTCGATGAGATGAAAATTTTCTTTCATCAAACCTTAGTTGCTATGTCAGATACTTTTCATCGTGCTACAGGTGATGAAAAAATGGCCGATACAATGAAAGATTTTTGTGATTATTTTGCAGAAAAATTAGAGTTGACAAAGTAGTGGCAATAAAACAGTGAAATATTTTAAGGGTAGTTTTTTTAAACTATCCTTTTTTTATGTCAAAAAACAGAAAATTTTATTTTTAGCGCTAGTTTTTTTTATGAGTTAGTTATATTTGTTATGTAGTACATTGTATAATGGGATGTTGTGCAATTGGAAATTTGATTTTTAAATTAGTCTGCAATTAAATCTTGATGATATGTTATTTCCATTTATTGTTAGTTTAGTAGGTTTGTTTTTTTTACTTATTAACGGGATACGATTTTACTTAGCAAGAAAAAACAAGGATGTTTTGTATCGTATAATTACTGTTTATTTAATTTTGTTGTTTATTATTGAATTTTGTTGCAATCTAATAGGTTTTTTAAGGCCAGGAGAAAATTTTTATTTGTCTCATTATTATTTTGTTTTTCAATTTGTTGCAATGAGTCTGTTTTTTTATAATATATTCTCAATTGGATTTTTAAAAAAAATTGTTGCATTTTTATTAATAGCAGTTCTTCTTTTTTTAGGAATTCAATATTCAATAGATCCATCTATTTATTGGCAATTTAATATGCTTGAAATTGGTATTACATCACTATTGTTAATTAGTTATGGAATTTTGTTTTTAGTGTTTAATATTAAAAAGGATAAAAGCGATTATTTTTATTTTTGTAACGGCTTAATACTTTATTTGGCTAGTAGTGCTAGTATCTTTTTAAGTGGAAATAGTGATTCAGTGATTTTCACTAAGCCATTCTTATTGGATTTTTGGTTTTTTAATTCCTTGTTCTATATTTTATATCAGTATTTAATATATAAAGAATGGAAAGTCCTAAATCTTGAAATAAAAGATGATATTGATGAAAGTACAAAAAAGAATATTCATTTGTTGGAATCAAAATAGTTTCTTTTTAAAATATAAAGTAAAAAAAAAGTACAGCGCTAGCTGTACTTTTTTTGGTATAAAAATCTTCTTTTTGAAGTGGATAATGAACAGTAATTTAAAACTGTCCATTGTTTTTGAAAACTTCTTGATTTACTTCGTCTATATAGGAAAGTAGTTCTTCTTTTCCAATATTTTCAGTAGCTGATGTTACGAAATAATGAGGCATTTCTGCCCAGTTATTGGCAAACATATTCTTTTTATACGCTGCGATATGAGAGTCAATTTTTACTTTGCTAATTTTGTCTGCTTTTGTAAAAACAATACAAAAAGGAATTTCACTTTCACCCATATAAGACATAAATTCAACATCTATGGCTTGAGCTTCATGTCGGATGTCAATTAAAACAAAGGCGCAAACTAATTGCTCTCTTGTTTCAAAATAATCCGTAATAAATTGCTGAAAAACTGATTTTGTTTTTTTAGAAACTTTAGCATATCCATATCCTGGTAAATCAACTAAGAACCAATTGTTGTTTATTAAAAAGTGGTTTATCAGTTGTGTTTTTCCAGGTCGCCCAGAAGTCTTAGCTAGTTTTTTTTGGTTGGTCAGCATATTTATTAATGATGACTTTCCTACGTTTGATCGGCCAATAAAAGCATATTCAGGTAAAAAGTCCTTAGGACATTTTGAGACATCTGAATTGCTAATTACAAATTCGGCTGTATTAATTTTCATTTTTTTTAGGTATAAATTCTCCTTTATAAATTTAATGAACTGATAAATGGGTATGTGTTAACCAGTCTTCTAGCAAACGATTGAACTCTTCCGGTTGTTCCATCATTGCTGCGTGGCCACATTTGTCAATCCAATATAGAGTTGAGTTAGGTAACAATTTGTTAAACTCTTCTGCAACATCAGGAGGGGTTACTTTGTCATTCTTACCCCAGATAATACACGTTTGTACATGCATCTTAGGTAAATCTTTTGCCATATTGTGTCTAATCGCACTTTTAGCTATCGTTAGCGTTTTTATTAATTTTATTCGGTCATTAACGGAGGCATATACTTCGTCAATAAGTTCAGGGGTTGCTACTTTAGGATCGTAAAATACATCTTCGGCTTTTTTCTTAATGTATTCATAATCACCTCTTTTTGGGTAGCTGTCTCCCATTGCACTTTCGTAAAGCCCAGAACTTCCTGTAATTACAAGTCCCGCTACTTTTTCGGGATACATTTTTGTATGGTACAATGCGATATGTCCCCCTAATGAGTTTCCTAAAAGAATTACTCTGTCAAAACCTTTGAAAGTAATAAAGTCTTTAACGTATTTAGCGAAATTTTTAACATTAGTTTTTAAAATATTTTGAGTATATAATGGTAAGTCTGGAATAACTATTTTATATCCTTTATCAGAAAAGTGTTCAGCAACTGCATCAAAATTGCTTAGTCCACCCATTAGCCCGTGTAAAATTACGATAGGCGTTCCTTCTCCAGCTTCATAATAACTGTATCTGCCTTCTTTCTTATAGTTTTTTTCCATGTTTATGAATGCGATTTTTCAATTTTCACAAATATATGATTTAATAAATTAAAAAGAATTTTTGAATGCGATTTTTGAGTATATAATTAATCATTTATTTTTTAATAGATGGATTGCTTCTAAATCCTTTGGATTTCAATTTTCGCAAGACTTTTTGTAATATAAATAGTATCGTCTTAACGTTAAATTATTGATTATAATTTGCTCACTTTTTCGATAGCCTGAATATTCTTACACTTAAATTATTAAGATGCTAACAGTCTGACAGTCCAAAAATTAAGGTGTTTTCTCTAAAAGCGGGTAAACTTATCAACAAAGTGGGATATAGTGGTAAATAGTGGTAATATTTTTCATATTTTTGCTCTATATCATTTAAAAGCTATTTGTTTGAATACAATTGTTGGAACATATGAATGTAAGGTCGATGCTAAAGGAAGGGTGCTGTTACCAGCTCCTTTGAAAAAGCAATTGGCGCCATCTCTTCAAAACGGTTTTGTTTTGAAGCGTTCTGTTTTTCAACCGTGTCTTGAGCTGTATCCCATGGAAGAATGGGATTTGATGATGTTGAAAATTAATAAGTTAAATCGATTTGTTAAAAAGAACAATGATTTTATACGCAGGTTCACTGCGGGAGTTAAAATTGTTGAGATTGATTCTTTGGGAAGATTATTAGTTCCTAAAGATTTGGTTGTTTTTGCAAATATTACAAAAGATGTTGTTTTTTCATCAGCAGTAAATATTGTTGAAATCTGGGATAAAGATTTATATGAAAAATCAATAAGCGGAGAAGATGTTGATTTTGCTGATTTGGCAGAAGATGTAATGGGAAATATAAATGACGACGACAATGGAATATCATAATCCGGTTTTACTAAAGGAATCTGTAGATGGTTTAAATATAAAGCCTGACGGTATATATGTAGATGTGACCTTCGGTGGAGGAGGGCATTCTAAGGAGATTTTGAGTAGGTTAGGGCCTGAAGGAAAGCTTTTTGCATTTGATCAAGATGAAGATGCTTTAGAGAATACCTTGCATGATGATCGTTTTGTGTTGATTAATGAAAATTTCAGATTTATTAAGCGGTTTTTACGTTTTTACGGAGTGAAAAGTGTAGATGGAATTTTGGGTGATTTAGGCGTTTCTTCACATCAATTTGATGTTGCGGAGAGAGGGTTTTCAACTCGATTTGATGCGGAATTGGATATGAGGATGAGTCAAAAAAACGATTTGAATGCATACAGAGTGGTGAATGAGTATGACGAAGCAGATTTGAAAAGAGTTTTTTTAGATTATGGTGAGTTGAAAAACGCGCCTGTTTTGGCAAGAACAATTGTGGAAGCAAGAGAAGTGCATCCAATAAAAACAACCGATGCGCTAAAAGAAGTTTTGGCAAAATATTTACCGGAAAGAGTTAGGAATAAAATTTTAGCTCAAATCTACCAAGCTATTCGAATTGAAGTGAATCAAGAGATGGATGTTTTAAAGGAATTTTTGGAGCAATCATTAGAAATTTTAAATCCAGGTGGAAGGTTGAGTGTTATTTCATATCATTCTTTAGAAGATAGATTAGTGAAGCGATTCATGAAAAACGGAATGTTTGATGGAGAGCCTGAGCGTGATTTTTTTGGTAATTTTTCTGTTCCTTTTAAAACGATAGGTAAATTAATTATTCCTGGAAATGAGGAAATTAAAGTTAATAATAGAGCGAGAAGTGCAAAACTAAGGATAGCCGAAAAGAAATAATTTAAGGTAATGAAAAAAGGCATTTACGGTATATTGAAAGCTAAGTTTCTTATCGATGATGACGCGGTAAAAAATTGGCGTTTTATAGTTTTTTTAATATTACTGGCTATAGTTATGATTGCAAATACACAACGTTTTGAACAAAAAGTTTTTCAAATAGCTCAGTTAACAACTGAGGTCAAAGAATTGCGATCCGAATTTGTGGACAGACGTTCACAGTTAATGAAGTTAAAAATGGAGTCGACAGTTTCTGAAAAAATGATTGAGAAAGAAATTTTTCCATCAACAGTTCCTCCAATTAAGATAAAAGTAAAAAAAGAAGAAGAGAAAAGTTTTCTTAAAAAATTATGGCAGTAGAAGATAAATACATATCGTACCGAATCTATCTGGTTGCATTTGCTATTTTTTTGATAGCGATTGCGATTGCCGTGAAATTGACAAATATTCAATGGGTTGAAGGGGATTATTATAGAAAATTAGCCAAAGAAAGAACGGTTAAGAATTTTGTAATTCCTTCTAATAAAGGAAATATTTATTCATCTGATGGGAGTTTATTGGCTACTTCGATTCCTAATTATGAAATACGTTTTGATGCTTTGGCACCAAAAGCAGAAGTATTCGAAAAAAATGTTCAAGCATTATCAGATTCTTTAGCTACAGTTCTAGATAAACCGAGTAGTTTTTATCAAAATGAATTAAGAAGAGCTAGAGCAAATAATAATAGATATTATTTGATTTCTCGTGATTTAAGTTATACCGATTATATTAAAATAAAAGGATTTCCCTTATTCAAATTAGGAGCTTACAAAGGAGGAATTATTGTTGAGCAAAAGACCGTTAGGGAGCATCCGATAGGTAAAATTGCCGAAAGAACGATTGGCTATGAGCGTCGAAATTCCAATGGAACTTCTGATGGTAAAGGAATTGAATGGGCATATAGAAAATATCTTAACGGTAAAGACGGTAAAATCTTAAAACAAAAAATTGCGAAAGGGCAATGGAAACCCATACGTGATATAAATGAAGTAGATCCTCAGGATGGTTACGATGTAATTTCGACTATTGACGTTTATATTCAAGATATTGCACATCATGCTTTATTGAAACAATTAGAAGATTACCAAGCAGATCATGGTTGTGTTGTCGTGATGGAAACTCAAACTGGTAAGGTAAAAGCGATAGCTAATTTAGGAAGAGCTAACGATGGTACTTATTATGAAACTACAAATTATGCTGTAGCCGAATCACATGAGCCGGGATCAACGTTCAAATTAGCTGATTTAATGGCTATTCTTGAAGATAAAGTGGCGGATACAAGTACTGTTTATGACACACATGGTGGGGTAGTTAAATATTCTGGAAAATCAGTAAGGGATTCTCATATAGGAGGATATGGTAAAATTTCATTGGCTAGAGGCTTTGAATTGTCTTCAAATACGGTAATGGTTCAAGCGGTTTATGATAATTATAAAGACAATCCGTCAAAATTTGTAAATCATGTGAATTCATATGGATTGAATAAAAAATTGAATATGGATTTTGAAGGAGAAGGTAGGCCGTTTATACCGCAACCTTCTGACAAGAATTGGTCTAATATTTCACTTCCTTGGATGGCTTTTGGGTATGGTGTTTCGGTTACGCCAATGCAAACGCTGGCCTTTTATAATGCTGTAGCAAATAATGGTGAAATGGTAAAACCACAATTTGTTTCTGAAATTAAAGAATGGAATAAAACGATTGTAAAGGTCGAAAAAGAAGTAATTAATCCTAAGATATGTTCTAAGGAAACTCTATTGAAAGTAAAAGCAGTCTTGGCTAATGTGGTTAAAAAAGGAACGGCTTCTAAATTGTTTTCCAAAGAATTTTCAATGGCTGGAAAAACGGGAACTGCTGCCGTTAATTATGCCAAAGATGGAGGAGCAGGAAAATACTATGCCTCTTCATTTGTAGGGTACTTCCCTGCAGATCATCCTAAATATTCGTGTATTGTAGTCGTGCATAAGCCGAGTACAGTGAACAATAATTATTATGGTGCCGATGTTGCTGGACCAGTTTTTAAGCGAATTGCACAAAAAATATTTACAGATGTGCCTTCGACTAATGAAATTAAAAAATTAAATAAGAAAGTCCCAAAACAAGAAGATAGCTATAACAATTACTTTGCTAAAGTACAAAAACAACAAGAACTGGTTCCTGATGTTAAAGGGATGCCGGGAATGGATGCAGTTGCTTTATTAGAAAATCTAGGCATTAAGGTAAAAGCGGTAGGAATGGGGAAAGTAAAAACGCAATCGCTTCAAGCGGGTCAGAATATAATAAAAAACACAACTATAACATTAGAATTATTGTGATTATACTAAAAGACATATTATATAAAGTAGCTATTGAGTCTATAAACGGTTCAACGGATATTGCTATTAACAAAATAGATTTTGATTCTAGGAAAATAGAGCAAAATGATATTTTTATAGCTATTCGTGGGGCTATTTCGGACGGTCATGATTTTATTCAAAAAGCAATTGATTTAGGTGCTAAAGCTATTATTTGCGATACATTTCCTGAAAATTTAGTAAAAGGAATTACTTATGTTCAGGTATTGGATACGAACAAAGCATTGGCTTTTATAGCTGCCAATTTTTTCGGAAACCCTTCAGAAAGTTTAAAATTGGTAGGGATAACTGGTACAAATGGTAAAACTACTATTGCTTCGTTGTTGTATCAATTATTTAAAAAAGCAGGGTTTAAAGTTGGCTTGCTGTCAACTGTTAAAATAATGGTTGATGATGTGGAGTATAAGGCAACTCATACTACACCCGATTCAATTACTATAAATCATTATTTGGCTGAAATGAAAGCAGCTGATGTTGAATATTGCTTTATGGAAGTGAGTTCTCATGGAATTCATCAAAAAAGAACTGAAGCATTATTTTTTGCTGGTGGGGTTTTTACCAATTTATCGCACGATCATTTGGATTACCATCCCACTTTTGCAGAATATAGAGATGTAAAAAAATCTTTTTTTGACCAGCTTCCAAAAACTGCATTTGCATTATCAAATATTGATGATAAAAATGGTGCAGTAATGATGCAAAATACAGTAGCCAAAAAACGCACTTATGCTTTGAAATCTTATGCTGATTATAAAGCTCAAATCCTTGAAAATCAATTGTCAGGATTATTGTTGAAAATTGATGGGAATGAAGTTTGGGTAAAATTAATAGGGACTTTTAACGCTTACAATGTTTTGGCGATTTACGGTACTGCCATTGAATTAGGTTTAGATAGTTTAGAAACTTTAAGATTGTTATCTGAATTGGAAAGTGTTTCAGGAAGATTTCAATATATCGTTTCAGATTCTAATATTACTGCCATTGTGGACTATGCACATACTCCGGATGCGCTAGAAAATGTTTTGAAAACGATCAATGATATTCGAACCAAAAACGAACAATTGATTACAGTTGTGGGTTGTGGAGGCAACAGAGATAAAACCAAACGTCCTATCATGGCTGGGATTGCTTCTGATTTAAGTGACAAAGCAATTCTTACATCCGATAACCCTAGAAATGAAGATCCTGATGTTATTATAAGTGAAATGGAACAGGGTGTTGCTCCTCAAAACTATAAAAAGATCTTGACAATTACTGATAGAAAACAAGCTATAAAAACAGCTTGTCAATTGGCTCAACCCAATGATATTATTTTAATAGCAGGAAAAGGACACGAAACATATCAAGAAATTATGGGAATTCGCCATGATTTTGATGATATGAAAATTGTAAAAGAAATATTAGAACAACTTCATAAATAGTAAAATATGCTGTATTACTTATTTGAATATTTAGATAAAACGATGAATGTGTCTGGAACTGGTGTTTTTCAATACATCACTTTTAGATCGGCATTGGCTTTCTTATTATCACTATTATTATCTACTGTTTATGGTAAAAGAATTATCAATTTTTTACGCAATCAGCAAGTAGGTGAAACAGTTAGAGAACTAGGTTTGGCTGGGCAAAACGAAAAAGCAGGTACTCCTACAATGGGGGGGTTAATCATCATATTTGCCACATTGTTACCAGTTATGTTATTCGCAAAATTGCATAATATTTATATTGTCTTGTTGATTGTTACGACTTTATGGATGGGAACAATTGGTTTTGTAGATGACTATATAAAAATTTTCAAAAAAGACAAGCAAGGACTAAAAGGGATTTTTAAAGTTTTTGGACAAGTGGGGTTAGGTTTAATTGTTGGGACAGTTCTATATTTTAATCCAAGTGTAACAGTACGTACTGATACGGGTAAAAGTGATGTTTTTAAGATGACCACTGAGAATGTTATTTATGAAGCTCCTTTGGAAGAAAAGTCGACAGCGACTACAATTCCATTTTTCAAAAACAATGAATTTGATTATGCTGAATTATTAGCTTGGACTGGAGAAGGATATGAAAAATGGGCTTGGGTAATCTTTATTCCTATTGTGATTTTTATTATAACAGCAGTTTCTAATGGGGCTAATTTAACTGACGGTATAGATGGACTCGCCGCCGGAACTTCGGCAATATCCGTACTGGCATTAGGTATTTTTACTTTCGTTTCAGGAAATATTATTTTCTCCAATTACTTGAATATTATGTACATCCCTAATTCGGGCGAGATGACGGTTTTTATCGCCTCTTTTACAGGGGCACTAATTGGATTTCTATGGTATAATTCGTATCCAGCATCTGTATTTATGGGAGATACTGGAAGTTTGACGATCGGTGGGATTATTGCCGTCTTAGCGATTGCAGTTCGAAAAGAAATGTTGATTCCATTATTTTGCGGAGTGTTTTTAGTTGAGAATTTTTCGGTGGTATTGCAAGTGACCTATTTTAAATATACCAAGAAACGTTTTGGTGAAGGACGAAGAATATTTCTAATGGCTCCTTTACATCATCACTATCAAAAGAAGGGCTATCATGAAAGTAAAATTGTAACTCGTTTTTGGATTGTAGCTATCATGTTAGCGATACTTTCAATTGTTACTTTAAAATTAAGATAACATGAGACTAGTTGTATTAGGCGGCGGAGAAAGCGGAGTAGGAACAGCAATCCTAGGTAAGAAAAAAGGATATGATGTTTTTGTGTCTGATTTTGGAAAGATAAAAGAAAACTATAAAGAAGTTCTTGTAAGTAATGGTATTGATTTCGAAGACGAACAACATACTGAGGATTTGATTTTGAATGCTGACGTGGTTATGAAAAGCCCTGGTATTCCAGAAAAAGCTCCAATTGTTAAAAAACTAATCGAAAAAGGGATCCCTGTGATATCAGAAATAGAATTTGCGGCTCCTTTTACAAAAGCAATAACTATTGGGATAACTGGAAGTAATGGGAAGACTACGACAACAATGTTAGCCTATCATTTGTTAAAATCGGCTGGATTGAATGTCGGTTTGGGGGGTAATATTGGAAAGAGTTTTGCCTGGCAAGTAGCTGATGACACATTTGATTCCTATGTGTTAGAATTAAGTAGTTTTCAATTGGATGGCATTAAAGATTACAAACCTCATATAGCAATTATTACCAATATTAGTCCGGATCATTTAGATCGATACGATTACAAATACGAAAATTATATTGATTCAAAATTTAGAATAACAATGAATCAAACAGAGGATGATTACCTCATATATGACGCAGATGACGAGGCTATTAATGAATGGCTAAATAAAAATAAAACAAAAGCAAAACTAATCCCTTTTTCATTAACAAAAACTTTTAGTGAAGGAGCATTTATCAAAAACAACATAATGGAAGTATCAATTAATCAAGAGGAATTTAAAATGGACACGGAGTCAATTGCTTTGGAAGGAAAACATAATATGAAAAATGCAATGGCAGCAACCTCTGTGGCTAAATTGATGCAAATTAGAAAAGCAACAATTCGTGAAAGTTTATCTAATTTCCAAGGAGTAGAGCACCGTTTGGAGAAAGTATTGAAAATTCAAAATGTTCAATATATCAATGATTCAAAAGCGACAAATGTAAATGCTACTTTCTTTGCTTTAGACAGTATGAACACACCAACAGTGTGGATTGTAGGTGGTGTCGATAAAGGGAATGATTATAATGAATTGATGTCATTAGTTCGTGAAAAAGTAAAAGCAATAATTTGTTTAGGAGTCGATAATAAAAAAATAATTGATGCATTTGGTAATGTAGTTGATATTATGGTTGAAGTTACCAATATGAATGATGCCGTAAGAATGGCGCAACGTTTGACCGAAAAAGGGGATACTGTATTGTTATCGCCTGCATGTGCAAGTTTTGATTTGTTTGAAAACTATGAGGATAGAGGAAAACAATTTAAACAAGCGGTACAAAACTTATAGAAAGAAGGTAAATTATAAAGAGTAAGGTTGAACATTTTTAAACTTTAAACAAGTGAAACTTTAAACAAATTTTGAAATGAAGCAATTAATAGGTAATTTAAAAGGAGATAAAGTAATATGGTCATTCGTGGCTTTATTAGCGCTGTTTTCGTTTATGCCTGTTTTTAGTGCCAGTAGTAATTTAGCCTATTTAGGACATGGGACGGGTAATACATTGGGTTATTTGGTAAAACATTTAGCTCATATTTGTATTGGATTTACTATTATTTATTTTGTTCATAAAGTGCCATATCATTATTTTAGAGCCATCTCTAAAGTGGGATTACCTGTTGTTTGGATATTATTGGCTTATACCTTAATCAAAGGAACGGTAATTGCAGGTGCTAATGCAAGTCGATGGATTCAAATTCCGTTTGTGGGCATTACATTTCAAACATCAACATTAGCATCCTTAGTGTTGTTCATTTATGTTGCTAGGTATTTATCTAAAACTCGAGAAGAACCAATTGATTTTAAAGAATCTTTAAAAGAACTTTGGATTCCCGTATTTATAACTTTAATGTTTATTTTACCTGCCAATTTTTCTACAACAGCCTTGATATTTTCAATGGTAATTATGCTTGTTTTTATTGGTAAATACCCAATAAAATATATTGGTTTTATAATTGGTTCAGGTATTGTTTTTCTTGCCTTTTTTGTGCTTGTTTCCAAAGCGTTTCCTGATTCTAGATTTTTTAGTAGGGTAAGTACGTGGAGTAGTCGAATTGAAAATTTTACAACCGACAAACCAGACGAAGATGATTACCAAATTGAGAAAGCCAAAATTGCTATTGCTTCAGGTAAAATTTATGGATTAGGACCGGGGAAAAGTGTTCAAAAGAATTTTTTACCACAATCTTCTTCTGATTTTATTTATGCTATCATAGTCGAAGAATACGGTTTAATTGGAGGGCTTGGTGTTCTTACCTTATACCTTCTGCTTTTATTCCGTTTTGTCATTGCTTCGCATAAAGCAAATACCTTATTTGGAAAATTAGTCGTCATAGGGCTCGGTTTTCCAATGATATTTCAAGCCATGATAAATATGGCCGTAGCTGTAGAGTTACTGCCGGTTACAGGGCAAACGTTACCCTTGATCAGTAGCGGAGGAAGTTCCATTTGGATGACGTGCTTTGCACTCGGTATTATTATAAGTGTGACTAAAAAAGACGAAGAAATAGAGGAAGAATTAAAAGTAGCAGCTAAAAGAGAAGAAGCGCTTCAAAAATTAATTGATGCTGAGCTAGCTTCTGAAGAAGAAATTAATTCGGATTATTCTATTGAAGATAAAGCTGGAAATCCTATGGATGCGGTGATGAATAAATAATATTTAATTGAAGTATTTCATAACAGTAATTTTAAATTAAATGAAACAATATAAATTCATATTAAGTGGTGGAGGAACGGGAGGGCATATATATCCTGCAATTGCTATTGCTAATGAATTAAAAATGCATTTCCCTAATGCTGAATTCCTTTTTGTAGGAGCCAAAGATAAAATGGAAATGCAAAAAGTTCCTCAAGCGGGTTACAATATAAAAGGATTGTGGATTGCTGGTTTACAACGTCAGATTAATTTAAAAAACGCGATGTTTCCCTTTAAATTAGTTGATAGTTTATGGAAATCCAGAATGATACTTAAGGATTTTAAACCAGATGTAGTTATTGGTACAGGCGGTTTTGCTAGTGGACCATTATTACATGTAGCTAATACAATGGGCATACCTACTGTAATTCAAGAACAAAATTCTTATCCTGGAATTACAAATAAGTTATTGAGCAAAAAAGCAAGTGCTATTTGTGTTGCCTATGAAAATTTAGAGCGTTTTTTTCCAAAAGAAAAAATGGTTTTTACGGGTAACCCAGTTCGTCAGGATTTGATTGATATCGAAAGTAAGAGAGGGGACGCAATTGAATATTTTAATTTAGATCCTAATAAAAAGACGTTGCTTGTTCTTGGAGGAAGTCTGGGTGCTAGAAGAATGAATCAATTAATTGAAAAAGAATTAGATAAGATTGTTTCTCAAAATGTTCAGATTATCTGGCAATGCGGAAAATTATATTACGAAGATTATAAAAAATACAATACGGAGAATGTTCAGGTTGTTTCTTTTATCGAAAGAATGGATTTTGTTTATGCAGCAGCAGATATTATTATTTCACGTGCTGGTGCTTCATCCGTATCAGAATTATGTATTGTTGGAAAACCGGTGCTGTTTATTCCATCACCGAATGTGGCAGAAGACCATCAGACAAAAAATGCAAAAGCAATTGTTGACAAAAAAGGAGCATTGCTTTTAAAAGAATCAGATTTGGATTCTCAATTCAGTCTTGTTTTTGAGGCCCTTTTAAAAGATGAAGGAAAGCAAAAGCAGCTAAGCGAAAATATAAAACAACTAGCAATGCCAGAAGCAACAAAGCAAATTGCTGATGAAATTGTGAAATTAATTAAAAAATAACAAACAGTAAGTTCAACGGACTTTAAGATATTAAAAACAATGAATTTAAATCAAATACATAACGTCTATTTCATCGGAATTGGTGGCATCGGAATGAGTGCTTTGGCACGGTATTTTAAGAATATCGGTAAGCAAGTTTCGGGTTATGATAAAACGCCAACCATGCTGACGAGAGAATTGATTGAAAGTGGAATTGAAATTCATTTTGAAGATAATATTGATTTAATTCCGAAAGATTATTACATAGAAAACACTTTGGTGATTATTACTCCTGCTGTGCCAAAAATACATTCTGAATGGAATTATTTTTTGGAAAGAGAATATCAAGTGAAAAAGAGAGCTGAAGTTTTAGGTATAATAACAAAAGACACCTTTTGCTTTGCTGTGGCAGGTACACATGGTAAAACAACAACGTCAAGTATTTTAGGGCATATTTTATATGAAAGTGGGGTTGATGTAACAGCTTTTATTGGAGGAATTGTAGAAAATTATAATTCGAATTTAATAGGTAGTGGTAAAACAGTTACGGTAGTTGAAGCGGATGAATTCGATCGTTCTTTTTTGCATTTGCATCCTAATATTGCTTGTATCACATCTATGGATGCAGATCATTTAGATATTTATGGGACAAGTGATGCTATAGCAGAATCGTTTGTAGAATTTGCAAATAAAATTGAGGATAAAAATAAATTATTTATCACTAAAGATTTGCCTTTAAAAGGGGTGACAGTTGCGGTAAATGAAGATGCTGTTTACAATGTCTTTAATGTGCGAATTGAAAATGGGAGTTATGTTTTTGATATAAATACTCCAAAAGGGATTTTAAAAGATTTTCGTTTTGGTTTACCAGGAAGACACAATTTGATGAATGCTTTAATGGCTATTGCAATGGCTGAAATATTCGGCACCCCAACCGAGGCCATTGCAGTAGCCTTAGCATCATTTAAAGGAGTTAAGAGAAGGTTTTCGTATCAAATTAAAACAAAAAACTTAGTTTACATTGATGACTATGCGCATCACCCTACTGAGATTGATGCTGTGCATCAGGCAGTAAGAGAATTGTATCCTGATAAAAAAGTTTTGACTGTATTTCAGCCTCATTTATTTAGTAGAACAAGGGATTTTGCTGATGATTTTGCCAAAAGTTTGTCTAATTTTGACGAAGTTATTTTAATGGATATTTATCCGGCCCGTGAATTGCCAATTGAGGGAATTACTTCGGATTGGTTGTTGTCTAAAATTGATAATCAGCATAAAAAATTAGTTCAAAAAGAAGAATTAATAAAGACTATTTTGGAAAGTAATGCTCAAATAATTGTTACTATTGGAGCAGGTGATATTGGGGAAATGGTAGTGTCAATAAAACAAGCGCTAAATGAGAATATTTAACTGGACAAATATTAGATTATTTCTTATGTTAGGATTAGTAATTTTCCTGTTTTCATTTACGTCAAATCGAAATGAACATAGAAAATTAAAGAAATCCGTAGTTGTTTTTGTAGGAGATAACGCTCTTTTTGTGAAAAGAGAAACGGTTAATAAATTGTTAATAGAAAATAAAGAGAATGCTTCAAGCATTGAAAAAGATAAATTAGATTTGAATAAGCTGGAAAGGATACTGGATTCAAATGCTATGATTGAGAAATCAGATGTGTTTGTAAGTATTGATGGTGTTCTAAAAGCAGTAGTAAAACAAAAGACTCCTATAGCAAGGGTTTTCGAAGGTGACCACTCTTTTTATGTTGACTATGAAGGGGGTAGGATGCCATTATCAGATAATTTTACAGCTAGAGTTCTACTTGTTTCGGGGGAGATAAATAAAAAAAATAGCGAAGATTTAGCTCAATTATTTCATGTAATTTATGACGATGATTTTTTGAAAAAAAACATCATTGCAATTCAAATTATGCCTAATGGGAGCTTAAAAATGTTCAATAGAAATTTTAATTATCAAATTGATTTTGGAAGATTGGTAAATGTGGAACAAAAATTCAAAGATTACAAGGCCTTTTTTCAAAAAGCAGTTTTAGATAGTTCTTTATATAAATATAAAAAGATTGACCTGAGATTTACTAAACAAGTAGTTTGTACAAAATAAATAGATAATGGAAAAAGAGAATATTGCAGTGGGTCTAGATATTGGGACTACCAAGATTGTTGCCATGATTGGCAAAAAAAACGAATATGGTAAACTTGAAATTTTAGGCGTAGGTAAATCTAAAAGTTTGGGTGTTGCAAGAGGTGTTGTAAATAATATTACTCAAACAATTCAGTCCATTCAGCAAGCAATACATGAAGCAGAAAATAATTCAGGGTATAAAATAAAAGATGTAGTTGTAGGAATTGCTGGACAGCACATCCGAAGTATTCAGCATACTGATTATATCAGCAGAAGTAATCCAGAAGAAGTGATAGGTGGTGATGATATTCAATTGCTAATTGATCAAGTAAATAAGTTGGCCATGTTACCTGGAGAAGAAATAATCCATGTTTTACCACAAGAATTTAAAATTGATGGGCAGTCTGAAATTAAAGAGCCAATAGGGATGTACGGTGGCAGACTAGAATCTAGTTTTCATGTTGTTGTTGGTCAAGCGTCCTCTATAAGAAATGTGGGTCGTTGTATTCAGAGTTCGGGGATTGAATTATCTGGATTGACATTAGAACCATTAGCATCTTCAGATGCAGTCCTAAGTCAAGAAGAAAAAGAAGCGGGTGTAGCTTTGATTGATATAGGTGGAGGAACAACAGATTTAGCTATTTTTAAAGACGGGATTATTCGTCATACAGCAGTAATTCCTTTTGGTGGAAATGTAATTTCTGATGATATAAAAGAAGGGTGTTCTATTATTGAAAAACAAGCAGAATTATTAAAAGTAAAATTTGGTTCAGCTTGGCCAGGTGAAAATAAAGACAATGAAATTGTTTCTATACCTGGATTAAGAGGGAGAGAACCTAAAGAAATTTCTTTAAAGAATTTGTCAAAAATAATCCACGCACGCGTTGTTGAAATTGTGGAGCAAGTTTTTACTGAAATTAAAGCGTATGGTCATGAAGATCCTCGTAAAAAACTAATTGCAGGAATAGTACTTACTGGTGGTGGAGCACAATTAAAGCATATTAAGCAGTTAGTGGAATACATTACTGGAATGGATACTAGAATTGGATATCCTAATGAGCATTTAGCAGGTGATTCTGATGAAGAGTTTTCAAGCCCATTATATGCTACGGCTGTAGGATTAGTAATGAATAGCATTGAAAATAAAACGCAAAGCGCTATTAGAAAGGAAGAGGTGCCACAACCAAAAGCTCCAGTTTATCGCGCTCCAATTGCCGAAAGTTATCAGGATATTCCTGAAGAAAATGAAGAAGAAAAAAGGATTAATCATGCCAAGAAGGAAGAGTCTACAGGAGATAAAATAAAAAGATCTTTTTTTGACCGATATGTAGATAAGATTAAAGATTTTTTAGACAACGCGGAATAGGGTAAACCTAAATAAAATAGAACAACAATTAATAATTAATATCAAAAACCAAATAAAATGATGAGCAACTCAGAATTTGGAAGTATTTCATTTGATTTACCAAAAAACCAATCAAATGTAATCAAAGTAATTGGTGTAGGTGGAGGTGGAAGTAACGCTATAAACCACATGTTTAAGCAAGGAATTAAAGGGGTGGACTTTATTGTATGTAATACTGATTCTCAGGCATTACAAAGTAGTTCAGTACCTAATAAAATTCAGTTAGGGGTAAACTTGACTGAAGGACTTGGTGCTGGTGCTAATCCTGATGTAGGGCAGCAATCAGCTATTGAGAGCATTGCTGAAATTGAAAAAATGTTGGACCGCAATACTAAGATGGTTTTCATCACAGCTGGAATGGGTGGTGGTACTGGAACAGGTGCTGCGCCGGTTATTGCTCAATTAGCCAAAGAGAGAGAAATTCTTACTGTAGGTATTGTAACACTTCCATTCTTATTTGAAGGAAAAGTGCGTCAAGAACAAGCGAAAATTGGAATAGAAAAATTACGCAAGCAGGTAGATTCTTTAATCGTTATTAATAATAATAAATTAAGAGAAGTATATGGTAATCTTGGTTTCAAAGCAGGATTTTCAAAAGCGGATGAAGTTTTAGCAACTGCCTCAAGAGGTATTGCTGAAGTGATAACACATCACTACACTCAAAATATCGATTTACGTGATGCGAAGACCGTTTTGTCTAATAGTGGAACTGCAATTATGGGTTCGGCTGTTGCTGAAGGAGAAAATAGAGCAAAAGAAGCTATTATTTCTGCTTTAGATTCTCCATTATTGAATGATAACAAAATCACAGGTGCCAAAAACGTATTGTTGCTCATCGTTTCTGGAACTAATGAAATCACTTTAGATGAAATCGGAGAAATCAATGACCACATTCAAAATGAAGCAGGTCACAATGCCAATATTATTATGGGTGTTGGTGAAGATGAAACTCTTGGTGATGCTATTGCAGTTACTATAATTGCAACAGGTTTTGATATTGAACAACAAAATGGAATCGTAAATACGGAGCCGAAAAAAATAATTCATGCACTAGAGGATGAACAAAGTAATGTTTATAATCTATCAAAAAATGCGGTACCTGCTTTTGATTTAAATACAGAATCACCAAAATCAAATTCCGATGAAAGAATCGTATTTGATTTGTTAGAAGACAAAGTCGTGCCTGAAGCAATTGTTCCAGTTCCAGGAAACGAAGGTTTATTGGCCATGTCTGAGTTTATTAAGAATTTAGATGTTACTTTTGAAATCGTTTCTCCTATTAAAGATATTGATTTTACATTTACAGCTCCAAAACAAGTAGAAGCAGAAGTGCAACAGCCTAAAGTAATTGAAAGACAAGAGCAAACAACATTTTCTTTTGACTTGCCAATTGCAAAACCTGAGCCAGTTGCAGAAATAAAAGAAGAGAAAGTTTTATTTGAATTGACAAATGAAACACGTGAGATAAAAGTGAATCAACCCGTTCAATTTGTTCCAGTAACTGAATTGTCTGATAATGGAATCATTAAATATTCTCTTGAGGAGTATATGGAAGCGGAGAATGAATTGATTTCTTCAAAACCAGTTGCTAAAGTTGTGGAAGAAGTGATACCAGCTGAATTGAATATCACAATGAAGCAAGTGGATAAAAGTGTAAATGCTCCTTCTCATTTTGAGGAGATATCTCCAATGGAAATGACAATTGAGGAAACATTGAGGCTAAGAGCTGATGAGAGAAGAAAAAAGCTAAAAGAATTCAACTATAAGTTTCATAATAATGTTTCTAAAGTGGATGAATATGAAAGAGAACCTGCTTACAAAAGGTTAGGAATAGATATCTCAAATACACAGTCAAACAATACAAATTCTAGAATTTCTGTTGGTACAGACAGCAATAATGATTTACAGCTGCGTTCAAATAATTCTTATTTACATGACAATGTAGATTAATTAATTTTAACCAATAAGAACTAGCCCGAAAATTGAATTTAATTTTCGGGTTATTTTTTTTATCTTCGCACCACTATTTTAGCAAAGAATATTTTTTGTGCCTTAATCCAGCTGTCCGTTACAAGATTTTATCGCCAAATGGTTTTTTCTACGTCTTTAAAAGAGCTTCCTTCGGTCGCTTTTTAAATTCAAGAAAAAAAGCATTGGCTCTCAAAATGCTTTTCACTACCATCTGGGGCAAAAGATAGTTCGTAACAGGAATTCAACAATCGATGAATAATCGATTAATCAAATAAATAATAAAGAATATGAGTTTATCAGTACAAATCATGGACGAAATGAAAACCGCCATGAGAGCCAAAGATACAGTTGCATTAGAAGCTTTAAGAGCTATTAAATCTGAGATTCTATTAGCTCAGACAGCAACGGGATCAAAAGAAGAAATTACCGAAGATGACGAAGTTAAATTACTACAAAGATTAGTGAAAACCCGTAAGGAAAGTGCTAGAATTTTCACAGAACAAAATCGTTTGGATTTGGCCGAACCAGAATTGGCTCAAATTGCAGTAATCGAAAAATTCTTACCTGCACAATTAACAGAAGCTGAAGTAGAAGTAGTGATAGCAAAAATAATTGCCGAAACTGGAGCTGCTGGTATTGCATCAATGGGAAAAGTAATGGGATTAGCTGCTGCTAAATTAGGTGGTACTGCCGAAGGGAAAGTTATTTCTACAATAGTAAAAAAACTATTGACATAAATTTTAGGATTCAAGGTTAACGATTTTAAATCACAAATCTAAAATCGTTAATCTATAATCAAACGGCTGCGTAGTTCAACTGGATAGAATATCAGATTTCGACTCTGAGGGTTGCAGGTTCGAACCCTGTCGCGGCCACAAATAAAATAAAATTTTTAGTTTTACATAAAAAAAGAGCGATTATATAATCGCTCTTTTTTTTATTTGCACCTTTTCTTAATGTAATCAAAGGGGTAGGGATAGCCAAGTTCAGCTGCTTTATTTAAATCACTACAGCCACTTTCTGTTTGGTTTAATTTAAACTTCAATTCAGCCCGGTCATTATATGCTTTGCTAAATTTCGGATCTATTTCAATAGCCTTAGAATAATCTTCAATCGCGCCGTTATAATCTTTCAAAATACTTTTAGTAGCTGCTCTAGAATAATATGCTTTGCTATGATTTGGATCAATTTCTATCACTTTAGATAAATCTTTAAGAGCGTCTTTGTACTCTTTTTGAATGTTTTCTACTAGTGCTCTTGAGTAGTAAGCTTTGCTAAAGTTGGGTTTTAGTTCAATGGCTTTACTGTAATCTTTAACTGCTTCTTTGTAATCTTTTAATAGGTTTTTGTTATTCCCTGATGTGTAGTAGTCACTAGCTATTTGAGAATTGGCTTTTATACAAATAATAAAGGTAAGCGCAATAAAAATTTTGTTCATTTCTTTTTTTTTAATTTCAATTAATGGGGTTGTTTGTTTTAATTTAAATGATTCGACGAGCAATAAGTTAGTTAACTGTTTGATTTCTAGGAGAGACTAAACTTTATTTTTTTGTGAATATTTACTCACAAATATTTGAAAAAATAAATCGATAAACAATACCCACATTCGGTGATTTTTTATAAAAAAGTGGATTAAATTGGGTCTTAAAAATATCGTGTTTTTTGGATTTATTTCCATTTAATATAAAGATATTTTTAGTTTTCTCGTTTGTTTAATAATTTAAATTGCTATTAATTGTGATTTTTAAGTTGTAAATTTAAGTAGAAATTAAAAAAGCAATGTCATGAAAAGTATAGTTCCGGTTTCAGAGATTATGACCAGAAACATAATTAAATTGAATCTTTCTGACGAATTGACTAAAGCAGAAGATTTATTTAAAAAGCATAAAATTAGACATATTCCAGTAGTGAGTGATGGTAAAATTATTGGGATGCTAAGTTATACTGATTTGCTGAGAGTCTCTTATGCAGATGTTGTTGAAAAGGAAGCAGATGAAGTAGAGTCAATCGTTTTTAATATGTTTTCAATTCGGCAAGTAATGACCAAAGAAATTGTGATTATTAGCCCAGAGACCACAATAAAAGAAACAGCTGAAATTCTATCCAAAAATGAATTTCACGCACTGCCAGTTTGTGAGAATGGTGTTTTAATGGGGATTGTAACTACAACGGATTTAATTAAATATTTTGTGGAGCAATATGAATAGATGAATAGTTTTAAAGTTATAAAGAGGGAGCTTTTTATTTTATTTCGTTTGTTCTAATTTACTGTTGTAAATTTAATTTTGGTACCATTTTTTTTTATATTTGTTTTTCAATACTTTAGAATAGCTGCTAGGGAATATTATTAAATACTACACTTCACATTCATAAACTAATGTATTTTCAAAAATAGCAGGCTATTTCTGTGTTTTTCATCATAAACTAAAAGTTATTAGTATTTCTAGACTAATAATATACTATAACCAACCAATCTGATCATGATAAGAAGTATCTTTTTTGTACTGCTTTTAAGTTTCGTTTTAATACAAAGTTCTTGTAATTCTTCAGCTACGGATAATCGTAAAATAACTATTGGTTTTTCTCAAAGTATAGATCATGATATTTGGAGAAAAACAATGGATCATAGTATGCAAGTAGAAGCCTCGCTTCATCCAGAAGTTAACTTGACTATTTACAATGCCAATCGTAGTGCAAAAAAGCAAATTTATGATATTGAAAGATTTATTGCTGATAAAGTGGATGTTATTATTGTTTCTCCTTTTGAATCAGACTCAATTGTCCCTGTAATAGAGAAAGCCAGAGAAAAAGGCATTCCAGTAATTATGGTGGATAGAAAGGCAAATACTCCAAATTATACCGCATTTTTAGGAGCAGATAATATTGAAGTTGGGCGATTAGCGGGTAAGCATATTGCTTCCATTTCCAACGGACATGCTACTGTGGTTGAAATTGATGCAGATTTAAAAACATCTCCTGGGCTTGAAAGAAGTATAGGATTTCAACAAATTGTTAAGCAATTTCCTGGAATTAAAGTTATTATTACTGACTCTAATGACTTTGGGCATCCTAAATCAACTTTTGGTAAATTATTAGACAGTTTGCCAAATATAGATTATGTCTATTCTTTTAATGATTTGATTGCTTATAATGCATGGAAGATAGCCAAGTTAAAGGGTTTAGAAAATAAAATAAAATTTATTGGGGTCGATGGACTTAATGGACCATTTGGAGGGATTCAGCTTGTTCAGGACGGAATACTGGAATCTACCATTTTATACCCCACAGGAGGGAGCGAAGCTATCAAATTGGCAATGAAAATAGCGAATCAAGAGAGTGTACCCAAAAATAATAAACTCAATACCATATTGATAAATTCTCTTAATGCAGATATTATGAGTAATCAATATGATAAAATATCAAAGCAACAACTTGATATTGAGGAACAACAAAGTGTTATCAAAAAACAAGTAGAGAAATATTCAAATCAAAGTAACCTTTTAAAGCTTTTATTTTTTCTATTTATCTTGGCATTAGGTTTAGCTTTTTTTAGTATTTATTCCCGTATAACAATAAGTCGTAAAAAGATTGAATTAGAAGAGAGAAATAAAAAAATTAAAAGTCAAAGAAATGAAATTAGAAAATACTCGGAAGAAATAAAACAAAGTAATGAAGCACGTTTGAATTTTTTTATGGGTTTGTCTCATGAATTTAAAACGCCTCTGACTCTAATTTTGAGTTCGGTCGAATCTTTGAGTACTGAATTAAAAACTAAGGGGAGTTCAGTAAATAAAGAGATTAATTTGATGTATAATAATTCCAGAAGGCTACTCCGTTTAATTAATCAGCTATTGGATTATAGAAAAGTGGAAGACAAAAAATTTGTACTAAGGGCTTCAAATACTAATTTATTGGATTTTTCAAATAGTATTATTGTCGATTTTGAAAGAGAAGCTAAGAAGCTTAATATCGACTTCTCCTTGGTGTCAAATAATCCTGAACTTGAAGTTTATATTGATCGCAATTTAATGGATAAAGTCTATTTTAATTTATTATCGAATGCATTTAAATTTACACCTGAAAATGGTAAAATTTCAATTAAAATAAAAGAAGATAAAGCTAATAATGTAGTAAAAATATCTTTTAAAGATTCGGGAATAGGAATCCCGGAAAACGAATTAAATCAAGTTTTTAATGCCTTTTACCAAGGGTCGAATAATTATAGAAATAGCTCAGGGGTTGGGTTGCATTTGTCAAAAAGCTTTATTGATTTGCATAAGGGAACTATAGAGATTATTTCTAAAAATGGGACTGAATTTATAATAACATTACAATTAGGAAAAGCACATCTTGACGAAAAGAATATTCTAAAGAATCAGGTTTTAGACATCATTAATCAAACGGATTATTTGGATGAGGAGGTAATTCAAAGTTCAGGTACCAAAACTAATGAGGATAAATATTCTGTTTTGTATATTGAAGATAATAAGGATTTATCTGATTTTATTTCAGATAAATTGTCTGTACAGTATAACGTATACACCTCTAATGGATTTGATGCTATTGAGCAATCGTTGGAAATAATACCGGATGTTATTATTTGTGATTTAAACTTACCTGGAAAAAACGGTTTTGAAATATGTCAAATTTTAAAGAAAGATCTTAGAACTTCACATATTCCAGTTTTGATACTGACCGCCTCAGATGATTCAGATTCTTATTTAAGGGCATTAGAGAGTGGTGCTGATGTGTTCTTAACAAAACCTTTTGATTTAAAAGTGTTGTCTCAATCTATAAAAGGGTTGCTTTTTAATAGAGAGAAACTTCGATTTTATTATACAAATAATATTTTAAATATTGAGGATGGTGATTTTGGTGTTTCTGAACAAGATTTTGTAAGAAAGTTAAATGATCTTATTGAAAAAAACTTGGATAATTCTGCTTACACTGTTGAAGATCTTGCACGAATTTTAACTATTTCTCGGGTACAATTGTATCGAAAAGTGAAAGCTATATTAGGAATAAGTGTAAGTGATCATATAAATAATATGCGATTAGATAAATCAAAGGAGCTACTGAAAAAGTCAGAATTAAACATTTCAGAAATTGCCTATGCAGTGGGTTTCTCTTCACCAAATTATTTTTCAACTTCCTTTAAAAATAAATTTGGAGTTACACCTAAAGAATACAAAAGTAAAAAGTAGATTATTATCGATGGAACCATTTTCTTCCTAACAAAAATAGCGTAACATAATTGTACTTTATGTAACATAATGGCAACTACAACGAGGTAGTTGCTTTTTTATTTTGTATCTAATGTGTTGATAATTAGAGTTTTTTAATTATTTTTTATGATTTTGTAAAGCATTGTATGAAATCACACTATTCTTGATATAAAAGCTGATTTTTTAAAAATATCTTGGTAATTGAATTTAAGATCTAAACATAATTATTTTTTTGTTTCAATTTAAATTACAGCTGCGAAAGATCTTGGAAGTTTTTAATTTCTTTTTGATCGTTTCCTTTTTCTCATAGAAATATTTAATCGGAGAGTATTAATGTCTTTTTTATGCACTTAATCATTCTCGTAAACCATCAAAATATGAAAATAGGTTTTAAGTTTTTATGTCTTCCACTTTGTTTTGCATTGTTTTATAATTGCAGTAGTGATAATAAACCAGGAGTTGAAATTCCGGTTGCCGAAACAACTGCGCCAGCTTGTCAGACGACTGTTGAATCGGCAAATCAGTATACCACTTTTTATAAACCAACTACTGGTTGGGTAGGAGATCCTATGCCATTTTATGAAAACGGAAAATTCCATATTTTCTATTTGTATGATGCCAGAAACGCCTTGCCTACGTTTCATCCTTGGTATAAAGTAACTACAACTGATTTTTCTTCATTTGCAGACAATAGCGAAATGATTGCCACAGGAACTGCGAATCAGCAGGATGGTGCATTGGGTACAGGATCCGTTTTTAAAAGGAATGGTGTTTATTACGCTTTCTATACAGGGCATAACGGAAATCTTGATCCCAAAGAAAAAATTATGCTTGCAACGTCTACGGATTTAAAAAATTGGACCAAAGATCCTTCCTTTTTATTGCAGGCTTCTTGGGGATACGATCGCAATGAATTTAGGGACCCAATCGTCATAGAAGATAAAAGTACAGGAACTTATAAAATGTTGATTGCAACACGTTCTGAGGTTGGTATAGTTACTAATAGTACTGTGCCATGGCGAGCAGTAATCGCTCAATATAGTTCTGCGAATTTGAGAGATTGGACTTTGGAAAAGCCATTTTATGAGGATACAACTACCTTTATTACTGAATGTCCTGATGTGTTCACGATGGGTGATTATCAGTATTTGATTTACTCAAATATTGATGATCGAATGGTACACTATAAATACCGTTTACTGACAGCTAATACTTGGATTTCTCCTATAAATAATAAGTTAGATGGGATTGCCTTTTATGCTGGAAAAACAGTTACAGATGGTACCAATCTATATATAACAGGATGGTGTCCTACGAAAAATAAAGATATTGATTCTAATAATTTTGATTGGGCTGGATCTCTTGTAACGCATCGAATTGTTCAGCATCCAAATGGAACATTAGGTATTGCGATACCTAATGGTGTAGATAACAAGTTTATTATTAATAGAGCTTTAAATTCGAAAATAGGTTTTGGAGCTACAAAACAAGGAGATGCCTATACATTGAAGGGTAATGCTTCTGAAAAAGCATTTTCAGTGTTTGACAGAGAAACTGGAGCATTTAAAATTAAAACACATATAAAAGCGACATCATCCACTCAATTTGGTTTTGAATTTGGAGCCTGTGGGACACGAAATGAAGTATTTGCCATTGTATTCGATTTAGCCAAAAATCAATTAAGATTAGATAAGGTTATAAAAAATGCGCCCTCCATAAATATAACGCAGCTTCCGCTAATTGTACCGGCTAATAAAGAGTTTGATGTTACAATCATTTCTGAAAATTCGGTATGTGTGATATACATTAATGACGAAATCGCTTTTACAAACCGTATCTATAAAATGAATCAGAATCCGTGGGCTATTTTTGCGGATAATGGTGAAGTCACTTTTTCAGACTTAAAAATTTTTAAATAAAGGAGTATAGAAAAGGGTGACTTTAGTCTTTTTAATCTTTTTTATAACGCTTGTTTTATAAAGGCTCAGTAATTAAAATTAAGTCTTTTTATTTTTTACTTTCTTACCTGCGAAATCTTAAAATCAAAACCATCAAAATCTAATTTTGATGGTTTTTTTTTATGGTTTATTTCAATGCAATAATTCTGCTGCTTTCCACGCTGGATGTAACTATTCGGAATCTGGGTTCGAGTGCCTTTTGTATAATAAAACGGAGCAGAAGATATATTGGGATTGTTTTAATACAAGTTGTCTTATTCTTGTTGGAATTCCTGTACTCTGGTATAAAAACGTCACTGAATCTTGAGCTCACATTACATTTCATCTGTGTAATTTTTCTTAAAAGCTTTAGAATACTTCATAATATAGAATTGCTTAATAAATTCATTTTTTTTATCGATTATTTTTAAACTTCCTGTAAAAATAAATTTAAAATTTTATTAATCGAATAAAATTCATCAAGCGACTTTTTTTATTCCTGAATATCTATTTTTTTTAAAAAATACATGTAACATGATTGTAACACGTGTAACATAATCGAACTACAACGAAGTAGTTATTTATTTGTTTTAAATTTTAAATAACTGATAATGAGTATTTTGCTGTTTATTGGCTATTGTGAAACGGTATTAAATGAAATTGTAACATCCTCAAAATAAAAGCGGAATTTATACGGATATCTTAGCAATCTAATTTAATATTTTTTGATAATGAAAAAAATAGTTGTTTGGGCATTGATTGCTTCTTTAGCAGGATTCCTATTTGGTTTTGATACCGTTGTTATTTCTGGAGCAGATAAAAAGCTTCAAGTTCTTTGGAATTCCTCGGATGCATTTCACGGGACTGTTGTTATGGGAATGGCATTATGGGGAACCGTTCTTGGAGCAATATTTGGTGGGATTCCTACTAATAAGATAGGGAGAAAAAATACTTTATTATGGATAGGTGTTTTATTCTTGTTTTCTGCCATCGGATCTGCTTTTGCAAATAATCCATTTGTTTTTGCTGCTTTTCGATTTGTTGGTGGTCTTGGTGTTGGGGCATCAACTATTGCAGCACCAGCATATATATCAGAAATTGCTCCTGCAAAAGATAGAGGTAAGTTGGTTGCTTTTTATCAATTCAATATTGTTTTAGGAATTCTTATGGCTTTTTTATCAAATTATCTTTTAAATGATGTGGGTGAAAATTCATGGAGATGGATGATGGGAGTACAAGCAATTCCATCTGTCATTTATGTTTTGTTAATTATTTCGATTCCTAAAAGTCCAAGATGGTTATTATCGAAATCTAAGAATGAGGAGGCAAGAAAAGTTTTACAGTTAATGGGACAAGAAGCGGATTATGAAAAAATAAAAGAAGAGATAGATAAAGATAATAAAGATGCTTCTAAAGTTAATGATACCATCTTTTTAAAGAAATACAGAACCCCCTTGGTACTGGCTTTTTTAATGGCTTTTTTCAATCAATTATCTGGGATTAATGCTTTTTTATATTATTCGAGCAGAATATTTCAAGAAGCTGGTCTTGGAGAAAGCACTGCTTTGTTAAGTAGTATTGGAATAGGTGTAGTGAATTTAATTTTCACACTGCTTGGAGTTTTCTTAATCGACAAATTAGGTCGTAAAATATTAATGTACATTGGTTCTGTAGGCTACATTATATCACTTTCACTAGTTGCAATGGCTTTCTTTTTTCACTGGGAAGGAATGGCTGTTCCCATTTTCTTATTTCTATTTATTGCTGCTCATGCTATAGGGCAAGGGGCCGTAATCTGGGTTTTTATTTCAGAAATTTTCCCAAATCATTTAAGGGCATCAGGACAATCCTTTGGGAGTACTACACACTGGGTTTTAGCAGCTATCATTCCATCATTAATTCCATATCTATTTTCTACAGTAGGACCTGGAGCAGTATTTCTATTTTTTGCAGTGATGATGGTTTTTCAACTCTTGTTTGTTGCTTTTATGATGCCGGAAACAAAAGGAATTTCTTTGGAAGAATTGAGTAAAAAATTAATTAAATAATAGTTATGAAGACAATAATAAAAAAAGAATTTTTGAAACTCTTATGTATGATTTTAGGTACAGTAGTCTTAGTAGGATGTAAGCAATCTTTACTTAATGAAAAGAAGGACTATTCAGAGGCAGAATTATACAGGCCAAATTTCCATTTTACTCCCAAAAAAGGGTGGATGAATGACCCAAATGGGATGTTTTATTATAATGGATATTACCACCTTTTTTATCAATATTATCCTGATTCAAATGTATGGGGACCGATGCATTGGGGACATGCAATAAGTACTGATCTTATCTCATGGACTGAAAAACCTATTGCACTTTATCCAGATGAAAAAGGGTATATTTTTTCAGGAAGCGCCGTAGTTGATGTCAAAAATACATCAGGATTTGGGAGCTTAAAAAATCCTCCTATGGTCGCTATGTTTACTTATCATGATGCAATTAAAGAAAAAGCTGGAGAGATTAATTTTCAGTCACAAGGTATTGCGTATTCCTTAAATGAAGGGTTGACCTGGACGAAATATGAGGCTAATCCAATCATTAAAAACCCAAATATCAAAGACTTTAGAGACCCTAAAATGACTTGGGATGCAATTCATCAACAGTGGATTATGATACTTGCAGGAGGAGATAAAACAATGCTTTACGGTTCTAAAAACTTGAAAGACTGGTCACTGCTTTCCAATTTTGGAAAAGAGATTGGTGCTCACGGAGGGGTATGGGAATGTCCAGATTTCTTTCCCATGCTGATTGATGGAACTGATGATTACAAATGGGTTATGTTGTCAAGTATTAATCCTGGAGGTCCTAATGGTGGTTCAGCTACACAATATTTTGTAGGTGATTTTGATGGAAAAACATTCACTATAGATACATCTTTTGCAAAAGATGTTAAAGAACAAAAAGGCCTTTGGATTGACTACGGAAGAGACAATTATGCGGGTGTTACTTGGTCAAATATTTCTGAGGTAGATGGCCGTAAAATATTTATTGGATGGATGTCAAATTGGGATTATGCTCAAAAAGTACCTACGGAAACATGGAGAAGTAGCATGACAATTCCGAGAGAATTGGTACTTATAAAAGAGGATGGGCACTTTATTGTTTCGTCTAAACCTGTAAAAGAATTACAAAATTACATCGCTAAAACGATTAAAAAAGAATCTCTTAAAATAGATAAAGAAACGGTTTTAATCGATAAAGGTTTAGTCAATTTATCTAAACTAGATATTCGATTTTCATTAAAGAATCTTAAAAAGGATGTTTACAGCTTTTCGTTGTCTAATGATGCTAACAATTCAATTCAATTTGGAATCAATAAAAAGGAAAATTACTTTTTTATAGATAGATCAAAATCCAGTAAAATTACTTTTTCTGATGTTTTCGCAAACAAGATTTCAAAAGCTCCTTTTACTGGTGATTTTGATAAAATGGATATAAGAATAATCGTCGATAAAACCTCAATTGAAATTTTTTATAATAATGGAAAGACAGTAATGACAGAAATATTTTTTCCTGATAAACCAATGGAATATTTCTCAGCTTCTAAAGCTAATACGGAGTATACCATTGAAAACGTAATTATTAATCAACTAAATTTTAACTAAACCAACTTAATTATGAAACACAAAATTATTCTTTACCTAATCCTAATGGGATCCTTTTTTTCTTTATCGGCCCAAAATATTGGAATCAAAGGAGTGGTAACTTCTTCGGAAGATGGGATGTCTCTACCTGGTGCATCAGTACTGGTTTCTGGAACAAAAATAGGAACCTCTACAGATCTTGACGGCCAGTTTTCGATTAACAATGTAGACAAAAATGCAACTTTGGTATTTAGCTATACTGGTTATGCAACACAAACTATTAAGCTTAATGGACAAACTTCTTTAAAAATTTCAATGAAAGCAGAATCCTTGAAATTAGATGATGTTGTTGTAACTGGGTATTCTAGAGAGAAAAAAGCCGATTTAACAGGTGCAGTTACAGTAGTAGAATTGAAACCTATTACTGGGCAAACCATGAGTTCTGGAAATGCTATGCAGGCTTTGCAAGGAAGGGTAGCTGGTTTGAATATAGAGAAATCAGGAGATCCTAGCGGAGCAAATAGTAGAATATTAATTAGAGGGGTAAGTACACTTGGTAATACAGATCCATTGTATGTTATCGATGGTGTTCCTACAACAAGACCTGAGGTTTTTGCTAGTTTGAGCCCAAGTGCTATTGCATCTATTCAAGTCTTAAAAGATGCATCGGCTTCCTCTATTTATGGATCGAGAGCTGCGAATGGGGTAATCATTGTTACAACTAAAAATGCTGCAAAAGGTGGCGTGACTAAAGTATCATATAGTACAAATGTTTCTGTTCTTTCTGAGAAAAAACAACGATACAAAATGCTTAATGCTTTGGATAGAGGAAAAGTATTATGGCAAGCATCTGTTAATGATGGAGCAAGTCCGTCAGGTGGATATGGTGAAATCTATAATTTTGATTGGAATAATGATTTTAATAATCCAATATTGAATAGTGTAAGTGTAAAGCCTTATGTAGGTGGCGATACTAATGTTCCTGTTGGTGATACAGATTGGCAAGATACTGTATACAAAACAGGATTGCTTATTAATAATGATTTATCTGTATCTGGAGGATCTGAAAAAGCAAATGCAGTATTAAACATGGGGTATTTAGATAATTCAGGTATGCTAAAATATACTAATTATGAGCGATATTCTGCAAGACTTAATGCCAATTTCAAGTTATTCAATGACAAAGTGAGATTTGGTGTTAATTCTCAATTTACACAGTCAAATGAAAGAGCTGCTGCAAATGATGTTGGAAACGCTCCAACACCAGGTTTAGCAATAACTCTTGCACCAACTATTCCAGTTTATACTGCGTCTGGTGATTATGCTGGTCCATTGGGTTCTGGTTATTCAGATAGAAATAACCCATTATTAATGCAATATCTGAACAGATGGGATAATAGCAAAAAAATTGCTTTATATGGTAATGTTTTTACAGAAATTGATATTTTAAAAGGGCTAACCTTCAGAAATAGTATTGGAATGGATTTTAATGATTTCAGTAGAAAAGACATTGAGCCAATAGTTAGAAATGGATTTGTTAATAGAGGTAATAATAGTTTAACCTTTGATACCAATAAATATTCTAGTTTAACGATTTCAAATACTTTAAATTATAATCTTACTGTTTCTGAGCATAAATTCGGAATCCTGATAGGAACTGAATCGACTAAAACAGATTTGAATACGTTGTATGCCCGTGCAGAGGGATTTGCAGTTGAATCAGAATCTTATTTTACACTATCTGCAGCTACAGGAGCGAGAACAAACAATGGAATTTCAACCGGTAGCAGACTACTTTCTCAGTTTGGAAAATTTAATTATTCCTTTTCTGACCGATATTTAGCTTCATTCACTATTCGTAGAGATGGTTCATCAAGATTTGGTCAAGACAATAGATATGGTATTTTTCCAGCTGTTACTGCAGGTTGGAGGATAAATAATGAAGAATTTCTTAAAAATGTGAAAGCAGTTTCAAACTTGAAGCTACGTGCTGGTTACGGAGAAGTTGGTAATCAATCCATTGGTGATAATGCTCGTTTTGGACTATATGAAGCTAGATACGGACCGAATCAAAATGTATATTATCCAGATTTTTTCAATATTTATTATAATGTAGGAACTGCTTATGATTTAAATGGAACCAATACTGGAAATTTGCCTTCAGGCTTTGTATCTATACAAGCTGCGAATTCAGGATTAAAATGGGAAACTACCAAAGAGGTTAACGTAGGTTTGGATTTTGGTTTTTTTGAAAACAAATTATCAGGTTCTTTTGATTATTTCTCAAGAAAAACAGAAGGAATCTTGATTAGACCACCAGTTGCATCTGCTGTTGGAGAAGGGCAACAACGTTTTGTAAATGGTGCTTCGACAGCAAATAAAGGTTGGGAACTTACAGTAGGATATGCTGATAAATTAGAAAATGGATTGTATTTTAATGTTACCACAAATTTTGGTGCAACCAAGAATAAAATCACGGATTTGCCTGAAGAGGTAAGAGCAGCTTATCCAGGAACTGCAGCTAATTCGATAATTGGACATTCACAATTCGAAGTTTTTGGATATAAAACAGAGGGCTTATTCCAAAATCAAGCTGAAATTGATGCGCATGCTACTCAAGTAGGTTCTCGATTAGGGGGTATTAAATTTGTTGATATCAATGGGGATAATGTGATAAATTCAGATGACAGAACTTTTATTGGTTCAACACTTCCAAGATTAGAATATGGTATTAATATTAGTTTAGCGTATAAAAATGTTGATTTTTCTATTTTTGGTTCTGGTGTAGCTGGAAGAGTTGGAGTTGATCCATATATCTATTGGAATAATTTTGTTCAAGGGAGAGACAATGCTGCCCCTGGAACATTGAATGCTTGGACGCCAACAAATACAAATACTGAGGTGCCTTCTCTTTCATTAGCACACAATGACTCACAAATGTCAGATTATATCTTAAGAAATAATTCTTATTTCAAACTAAGAAACATGCAAATTGGATATTCATTTTCAGATAAGCTAGTTGAAAAATCGGGATTCATTACTAGTTGCAGAGTATATGCACAAGGAGAAAATTTATTTTGGTTTACGCCAAAAGGATATATTGGTTCCGATCCAGAACGAACAGATGTTAATAGAATACCAGTACCAACTACATTCTCATTAGGTGTAAACTTTAATTTTTAATTAATTATCATGAAGAAATATAATAATATAGTTATCAGTTGCTTGTCAATTTTGTTTTTGGCATCATGTAGCTCCGATTTTTTAGATTATGAACCAACAGGAGTGCTATCTTCTGTGAATGTGGCAACTGCTGCAAATGCGGACGCTCTTGTTACCGCAGCTTATGCAGCAATTGGGAATGATGAAATGGTTGGGCCAATAACAAACCAATGGGTTTATGGAAGTGTACGATCTGATGATGCCTACAAAGGTGGAGGTGGTCGTGGTGATGTTGATGTGATAGATACATACGAACAATACAATACAACAATCGCTGATTATGGTGACTGGATGTTGCCTAGAACTTGGACAAATCATTATAAAGCAATCTCTAGAGCAAACTTTGCTTTGTCTGTAATCAATGAAATTCCTGATGCAGATTATCCGTTAAAGAAAGTAAGACAAGCAGAATTGCGTTTTTTAAGAGCACATTCTCATTTTATGCTAAAGTTATTGTTTAATAAAGTTCCGTATATCACAGAAGAACTTTCTCAGGAAGATATATTAAAAACGTCAAATGATTTAACAAGCGATGCTTTGTGGGATAAAATTGCTGAAGATTTCAAATTTGCATTCGATAATTTACCACAAAGTCAAGATCAAGTAGGTAGAGCTGATAAAAATGCCGCTGCCGCTTATCTTGCAAAATTAAGTCTATATCAAGCCTATAAGCAAAATGATGCGCATCAAGTTACAAGTATAGATGCAGCAAAATTACAAGAAGTAATAGATTATGCGGATAAAGTTACTGGTGCTTTAGAGCCAGATTATGGAAATAATTTTTTGGATGGTCATGACAATGGTTCTGAATCGATTTGGGCTGTTCAGTTTTCTATTAATGATGGAACAAATACTGGAAGAGTAAGTTTTGTTACAGGCTTAAATTCTCCTCATGGGACACCTCTTTACGGCTGTTGTGGTTTTCATATGGCTAGCCAAAATATGGTGAATGCTTTTAAAACAGATGCAAATGGCTTACCATTATTAGATACTTTCAATAATTCAGATGTTTTTAATACAATTACGAATGGTAGTGCTCCTCTTGCTGCTGGTGTTACACTTGATCCAAGAATTGACCATACAGTAGGAGTTCCAGGAAGACCATTTAAATATAAAAACACTTTAAAAACTTCTGGAGATATGGTTTATAATTTTAGTTGGGCTAGAGATCCAGGTGTTTATGGGTATTTTGGAAATATGAAAGAACAACAATCTCCAGATTGTTCTTGTTATGTGAAAAACGGACCATTTATAGGTACTTCTAAAAATGTTGATTTTATTAGATATGCAGATGTTTTATTGTTCAAAGCGGAGGCATTAATTCAATTAAATAGATATACAGAAGCGTTGCCTTTAATCAATCAAATTAGAGCTAGAGCAGGTGCGAGTGAGTCTATGCCATTAGCAGCAGGAGCTTCAAATGTTTATAAAGTGCAGCAGTATTCTTCTTTTCCTTCGAAAGACTATGCTATGAAGGCACTTATGTTTGAAAGACGTTTGGAATTTGGTATGGAAGGTCCACGATTTTTTGATTTAGTAAGATGGGGTATAGCTGAGCCTGTTTTAAATGCGTACCTTAATGTAGAGAAAACGAAAAGAGATTTTCTTACTAATGCTAAGTTTACAGCAGGTAGAGATGAGTATTATCCAATACCTCAAAGAGAGATAGATTTTACAGCAGGGTTGTACAAACAAAACCCTGGTTATTAAGGAGTAAATTTGTTTGGTGGTTTTTTAATTCTGTTAAAGGCAAGATTTATTCTTGCCTTTAACTTTTAACTGTTTTATTGAATAAGTTATTTTTGTGCTTGTTCTTAATTTTTAATTAGTTTTTATTATGAATGCAAAATACACTTTAAGTGCAGTATGTTTTGGAGAAGTCCTATGGGATATTTTTCCAACACATAAAAAAATTGGAGGAGCTCCTTTAAATGTGGCTTTACGGATGAACTCTTTAGGGGTTGAAACGACTATGATAAGCCGAGTAGGTGAGGATGAAAATGGGGAAGATATTTTATCTTTTTTAAATGCTCAAGAAGTTACTACTGACTTAATTCAAGTCACTAAGGAATATAAAACGGGTGCCGTTCATGTAATGATAAATGAAAAGGGAAATGCTTCTTATGATATATTATACCCCTCTGCTTGGGATAAAATTGTAGAAACAGAAGTAATGGATAAAGTGATTTCTGAAGCAGATGTATTTGTGTTTGGGAGTTTAGCTTCTAGAGATGAAGTTTCTCGTGAAACTTTGAATTCCCTATTGGACAAGGCAAAGTATAAGGTTTTTGATGCAAATTTAAGATCGCCTTACTATACAGCAGAGGTGTTAAATGAGCTGATGCAAAAAGCTGATTTTATTAAGTTGAATGATGAAGAGTTACGTGAAATAAGTAGAGAGTTGGGTTCTCCATATAACTCATTTGAACAAAACATAAAATTCATTGCTGAGAAAACAAATTCAAAACAAGTTTGTGTAACTAAGGGGGAATTTGGAGCGGTTTTATATTATAATGATAAATTTTATTATAATAGCGGTTATTTTGTAAAAGTAGTAGATACCGTTGGTGCGGGGGATTCTTTTTTAGCGTCTCTTCTTATACGATTACTTAGAGGGAAATCGCCACAAAAAGCATTAAATTATGCCTGCGCAGTGGGAGCATTAGTGGCAGGACAAGAGGGCGCTAATCCTAAGATTAGTGAAAAGGATATTAAAAAATTCATGATGATTTAATACAATACTACTCATGAAAGTTAAATAAAAAAGTCCCAATTAAGGGACTTTTTTGATTTTATAGAGTGGTCAATTTCTTTAAATCGGCAATAGTTGCTGTTGGGTTTTCTGCTTTAAAAACATAGCTTCCTGCAACAAGAACATCAGCTCCTGCTTCGACTAGTTGTTTAGCATTTTTATTGGTAACTCCACCGTCAATTTCAATAATGGTGTTGGCTCCTTTTCTCGTGATTAATTCTTTTAATTTTTTAACTTTAGTGTAGGTGTTTTCTATAAAAGATTGTCCGCCAAAACCTGGGTTTACACTCATGATGCAAACTAAATCAATATCATTGATTACGTCTTCCAATAAATCAACGTTAGTATGAGGATTTATGGCAACACCAGCTTTCATTCCTTCTGCTTTGATTGCCTGAAGCGTTCTGTGCAGGTGAGTACAAGCCTCGTAATGTACACTAAGGATATTTGCTCCTAAGTCTGCAAAGGTTTTAATGTAGCGATCAGGATCAACAATCATCAAGTGTACGTCGATTGTTTTCTTAGCATGTTTGTTGATTGCTTCTAAAACGGGCATTCCGTAAGAGATGTTGGGTACAAAAACTCCATCCATAATATCAATATGAAACCAATCTGCTTCACTGTTGTTAATCATTTCAATGTCACGTTGCAGGTTAGCAAAGTCGGCAGCTAATACTGATGGAGCAATAAGTGTATTTTTCATTGTTTTGTTGTTTAATCTGAATTTATTTCAGATTCTTAAGTTGTTGTTTGTGCAAAATTAGTTTATTTAAAACAAACGGGAAAGTTTTTTTATAAAAGGTACAACTCGCGAGTTACCCATGTTTTGCGTAAGGGATTGAAGTGGAAATCCTTTTTATTTTTTTTTAATAAAAAGATTGAAACATAAAGCCCGACCCGAAGTTTTTACGAAGGGTTACGCCAGAAAAGAGAAAAAAGAGGAAAGAAAAAAGAGGAACGAGGATCTGGAATTAAGATAGAAGAGAATCTGAAATGAATTCAGATTAAAAAAATAAAACTCCGGTAATCAGCCGGAGTTTCAATCATCAATCAAAAAACGAACAGTCAATCAAACTGTTGTTCATTTTGAATTAAAAAATTTAAGTTTTAAAGATTTTAATTGGGGAATATTGTGAATTAACCTAAGTAGGTTTTTAATATTTTACTTCTTGAAGTGTGTTTCAATCTTCGGATTGCTTTTTCCTTGATTTGACGAACACGCTCACGAGTTAGGTCAAAAGTTTCACCTATTTCCTCAAGAGTCATTGGGTGTTGATCACCAAGACCAAAGTACAAACGAACCACATCAGCCTCTCTAGGAGTCAATGTTTCTAATGAACGCTCGATTTCGGTACGCAATGATTCGTGGATTAATTCTCTGTCTGGATTAGGAGATTCACCAGAACGTAAAACGTCATAAAGGTTAGAATCTTCTCCTTCTACAAGCGGCGCATCCATTGATAAGTGACGTCCAGAGTTTTTCATTGACTCTTTTACGTCATTTACGGTCATGTCCAATTCTTTTGCAATTTCCTCAGCAGATGGTGGACGCTCGTTAGATTGCTCTAATAAAGCGTACATTTTGTTGATTTTATTGATAGAACCAATTTTATTTAATGGTAAACGAACGATACGGGATTGTTCAGCCAATGCTTGAAGTATCGATTGACGAATCCACCATACGGCATACGAAATGAATTTGAAACCACGTGTTTCATCAAAACGTTGTGCTGCTTTTATAAGACCAAGATTTCCTTCGTTAATTAAATCGGGAAGCGTTAATCCTTGGTTTTGATATTGTTTTGCTACCGAAACTACGAAACGTAAGTTGGCTTTTGTTAATTTCTCTAGTGCTTTTTGATCACCAGCTTTAATCTTTTGAGCTAATTCTACTTCTTCGTCAGCGGTAATAAGATCAACTTTTCCAATTTCTTGTAAATATTTGTCTAATGATGCAGTTTCACGATTCGTTACCTGCTTGGTAATTTTTAGTTGTCTCATGTTTTTGTCTCCTCAAGTTTTAAGTGTACAAGTTATTATACGTACGAAGTTGTGAAAAAGTTACAAAAGGGATGAAATAAATATTTATTTTATTTTTTAAACCATTTAATTTGGGCATTCCCTTCGGTCGGGCTGTCCGCACTCGCTTTTTTATTCCATTTCATTGCATAAAAAGAGCTCAAACAAACGCTGCCATCCCTAATGCAAAACAAAAATCCCGTTTCAAATTCATGAAACGGGATTTCCTATAAATAAACCTTTAGTAAACTAAGATCTGATTACTCTTTTCTTTCCTCACGTGGAGGTCTTGGTAAAAGTGCTTTTCTTGACACTTTTTCTTTTCTAGTTTTTGGATCCATACCTAAGTATTTCACTTCAAAAACATCACCCATGTTCACTACATCAGAAACATTTTCTGTGCGTTCCCAAGCCAACTCAGATACATGTAATAAAACTTCGTTTCCTGGAGCTGATGTATACTCTACAACTGCACCAAAATCTAGCATTTTGATTACTTTTACCTCGTAAGACTCATTCATTTGAGGCTTGAAAGTGATTGATTTAATTTTAGCCAATACTGCTTCAATTCCAGCAGGATCAGTTCCTAAAATTTCAATAACTCCTTCTTCAGTAGTTGGATCTTCATTGATAACAATTGTAGTTCCTGTAGTTTTTTGTAATTCTTGAATCACTTTTCCACCAGGTCCGATCAATGCTCCAATGAAAGCATTAGGGATTCTTCTTGTAATGATTTTTGGAGCATATGCTTTAACATCTGCTTTTGGCTCAGCTAAAGTTTCAATTAATTTACCAAGAATATGTAAACGTCCATCACGAGCTTGAGCTAGTGCTGCTTCCATAATCTCGTATTTCAATCCGTCAATCTTGATGTCCATTTGACAAGCAGTAATACCTACAGAAGTTCCTGTTACTTTAAAGTCCATATCTCCTAAGTGATCTTCATCACCAAGAATATCAGACAATACAGCATAACGATCTCCGTCAGTAATCAATCCCATTGCAATTCCAGAAACGGGACGAATCATTTGAATACCAGCATCCATTAATGATAATGTTCCAGCACAAACAGTTGCCATAGAAGAAGAACCATTCGATTCTAATACTTCAGATACAACACGGATTGTATAAGGACAATCAGCAGGAATCATGTTTTTTAATGCTCTTTGAGCCAAGTTTCCGTGACCTACTTCTCTTCTTGAAGTTCCTCTTAAAGGACGAGCTTCACCAGTTGAGAAAGGAGGGAAGTTATAATGTAGGTAGAATTTCTCTTCACCTTGTTCTGATGGAGAATCAATTTGGTTTGCTTCTCTAGATGTTCCTAAAGTTGCTGTTGCCAAAGCTTGCGTTTCTCCACGAGTAAACAATGCAGATCCGTGTACAGATGGTAAGTAATCTACTTCACACCAGATTGGTCTGATTTCTGTAGTTTTTCTTCCGTCTAAACGGGTTCCTAAATCTAAAGTTACGTTACGAACTGCTTCTTTGTTTGTTTTCTTGAAGTATTTAGAAACTAAATCTCCATCAGCCGCCAATTCTTCTTCAGTAAATAATGCTTTAACTTCTTCTTTTACTTCGTCAAATGCAGCTGTACGTTCTTGTTTAGAAGAACCTTTGCTTGCAATAGCGTAAATTTTATCGTAAGATGCCGCTTTTACTTTAGCGTAAATTGCTTCATCTTCTCTTTCTCCTTCATACGTTCTAGTCTCTTTTTTTCCAAAAGCAGCTTGTAAACGCAATTGAGCAGAGATTTGATTTTTAATATGTTCGTGAGCAAATTTAATTGCTTCAAGCATTTCTGCTTCTGAAATTTCTTTCATTTCACCTTCTACCATTGCGATAGAATCCATAGAAGCTCCAATCATCATGTCAATATCTGATAATGCTAATTGTGCGCGAGATGGGTTGATGATGAATTTTCCGTCGATACGACCAACTCTAGCTTCAGAAATTAATGTTTCAAAAGGAATATCAGACAAAGCTAATGCTGCTGATGCTGCTAAACCTGCTAGTGCATCTGGCATTACATCTTCGTCATAAGACATTAATTGAATCATTACTTGCACTTCTGCATGATAGTCATCTGGGAAAAGTGGACGTAAAACACGGTCTACTAAACGCATGGTTAACACTTCGCTATCACTTGGTCTTGCTTCTCTTTTGAAGAAACCTCCAGGGAAACGTCCTGCTGCAGCAAATTTTTCACGATAATCTACCGTAAGTGGTAAAAAGTCGATGCCTGGACTTGCTTTTCTTGAAGATACTACTGTTCCTAAAATAACAGTTTTACCTATTCTTACTACTACAGATCCGTCAGCTTGTTTAGCTAAACGACCTGTCTCGATTGTGATGTTTCTGCCATCACCTAAATCGATACTTTCTACAAATAATTGTGGAATCATAAATTTAATTTATTAGTTAAACATGGGTTCTAGTTGTGTTGTAGTTGTTGTTTGCGTAGTTAATGCCTAAAACCCAATGAAAAACCAAACTTTTTTATTCTTGTGTAAAAACAAAAAGAGGCACTTACGCACCTCTTTTTTATATTGATTATTTTCTGATACCCAATACTTTGATAATCTCACGATATCTGTTGATTTCTTTCTTTTTCAAGTAATCTAACAATGATCTTCTTTTACCTACTAGCAATACTAATGAACGCTCTGTGTTATAATCATGACGATTTTTTTTCAAGTGCTCAGTTAAGTGGCTAATTCTGAAAGTGAATAAAGCGATTTGTGCTTCAGCTTTTCCAGTGTTTGTTTTTTCTCCGTGTTGTGCGAAGATTTCTTCTTTAATCTCTTTAGTTAAATACATTCCAATATTTGTTTAATGATTTTTATGTATGTCATACAGCTATTGTAAGACGGGTGCAAAAGTAATTAATAATTATCAATTAATAATTATGAATTGTAAATTATTTTAAATCTTAATACAATTTTGCAACCTCCTCATTTACAAACTCCAAAAATCGTTCGTCCGCTTCTGTAAAAGGGTCAATCACATGACTGTCAATGTCTATTTGCCCAATGTTTTGCCCATTTGCAAATAAAGGAACAACAATTTCTGATTTTACAGTAAAGCTACAAGCAATATAGTTGTCTTGAGCGGCAACATCTGGCACAACAAAATTATCGTTTGAAACTGCTACTTGCCCACAAATTCCTTTTCCAAATGGGATAACGGTATGATCCGTTTCTGCTCCTACATAAGGACCTAGATGTAATGTTTTTGTATCGTGGTTTGCAAAATAAAAGCCTACCCAATTATAGTATTCTATGCTGGAATTTAAAAGTTGGCAAATGGTCAATAATTTTTCGTCTCTTGTAAGTGAATTGTTTGATGTTATTGCTGTTACTTTTGGTTTCAATTCTTGAAATGTCATTTTGTTCAATTTTTATACAAAAGTATTTAAAGTCCTTAATCTTATTTATATTAAATTTGTTAAAAATTGCATTTTGAGAAAATATATTGTTTTGTATAAGCCTTTTTTGCTTTTTTTGGCAAAGTTTTTTTTAACCTACATAATATTAGCTTTTGTTTATCAAATGTTCTTAAATGGTTTTGAGAGCAATCAAACAGATTCAATTACAAAATTAGTCGCCCAAAACACAGAACAATTATTGAAACTGTTTCATGCGGATGTGGTACTTGAAGAAAATAAAACAGATGATTACATTAAATTGATTTACAATCAAAAATATGTTGCCAGATTGATTGAGGGGTGCAATGCGATTAGTGTTATTATTTTATTTATTTCGTTTGTAGTTTCTTTTTCAGGAAAATTAAAACCTACAGTTTTATATATTATCGGAGGAAGTTTAGGTATTTATTTTTTAAATGTGATGCGAATTGCATTGTTGTGTATTCTGATTTATTTTTTTCCTACACAAGAATCTATTTTACACGGTGTGTTTTTTCCGTTGTTTATTTATGGAGTCGTTTTTATTTTATGGGTAATTTGGGTTAATAAATTTTCATTATATGCTAAAAATTATACTAACACATAAACTTAGATTTGTTGCGGCAGCACTGTTAGTGCTATTACTTATTTTAGTTCGCGCCTTTGAAGACCGTTTATTCTATGATCCTTTCTTAAATTATTTTAAAAGTGATTTTAATAATTTACCGCTACCTATTTATAGTCCATATCGTTTGTTTATAGGTTATTTATTTCGATATGGACTTAATACTATCATTTCGTTAGGGTTGCTTTATGTATTATTTAAAGATGTTGAGATAATTAAATTCGCTGCTATTTTGTATCTGCTTTTTTTTATGATTTTAATCGCTTCTTTTTATATGGTGATTAATTTTTATGGAGTGAATAATAATCTTTTTCTTTTTTATATTAGGAGGTTTTTAATTCAGCCTATTTTTGTCCTATTGTTTATTCCTGCTTTTTATTTCCAAAAGGTTAATAAATGATTTATTTTCATTATCTTTAATTGAATATTAAATCATTAATAATCAATAATTTAGAGTCATGAAAATAGTAAAACACTCTGGAGATATTGTTGATTTTGAGCCAGAAAAACTAAAGGTTTCATTGTTGAAATCTGGTGCTAGTCCTGTTATTGTTGAAGATATTTTGAATAAAATTAAAAATGAACTTTACGAAGGAATTTCAACCAAACATATTTATAAAAGAGCTTTTCTTTTATTAAAAAAAGAGGCTAATTCACATGCAGCCAGATACAATCTAAGAGCAGCACTTCAGTTGTTAGGTCCTGCTGGTTTTTTCTTCGAGAAATATATAGCTCGACTTTTTGATGCCGAAAAATATACAACTACCACAAATCTGGTTTTGCAAGGAAAGTGTGTTTCACATGAAATAGATGTTTTAGTAAAGAAAGATAATGCTATTGCAATGATAGAATGTAAGTTTCATTCTAGTAGAGAAGCTGCCTCAGATGTTAAAGTACCATTATATGTGCTTTCAAGATTTAATGATTTGAAAGATAGAAACCATATGATTTTTTCCAAAAAAGATACGGTATCAAAATGTTGGATTTCAACGAACAACCGATTCACCTCAGATGCAATAGCTTTTGCTAAATGTTCTGGAATGAATTTATTGAGTTGGGATTATCCTAAAAATAATAGTTTGAAAACAAAAAACGATAATGACTGTCTTTATCCAGTCACTTGTTTAACCACTTTGTCACTTGCTGAAAAAGATAAATTATTATTTCTGGATGTGATTTTAGCCAAGGAATTGATAAATAATTCAGATGCTTTAGAAAAAATTAGTTTGAGTTCCAATAGGATTAAAAATGTTTTGAAAGAAGTTAGGGAATTGTGTAAATGTGTATAAAATAACTATTTGATTAATTGTTCATTATAAACACGGAATCATGAAAATAAAATTTATTGGAGGAGCTGGAACAGTTACAGGTTCAAAAACATTAGTAGAAAGTAATGGTGTGCGGATTTTGATAGATTGCGGCCTTTTTCAAGGTATAAAGCCTTTGAGAGAACTCAATTGGAATCCCTTGCCTGTTTTGGCTTCAACTATTGATTTTGTTCTATTGACCCATGGACACTTAGATCATTGTGGTTGGTTGCCAGTTTTAGTTGAACAGGGATTTAAAGGAAAAATTTATTGTTCAAGTCCAACTAAAGAAATTGCTAAATTAATTCTTTTGGATAGTGGTAAAATTCAAGAAGAAGAAGCGTACAAAGCAAATAAGGAAAAATATTCTAAACATGAAGTCGCTAAACCTTTATATACTGCTGCGCAAGCCGAGAAAGTATTTCCTTTTTTTAGAGTTGTTAATGTAAAGGAAACAGTTCCACTGGATGCTGAAATTTCAGCAGTTTTTACAAATGCAGGACATATCATTGGGGCTTGTAGTGTAGAATTGAGTTTAGAAGGTAAAGTTTTGGTTTTTTCTGGAGATGTAGGTAGGGATAATGATGTTTTAATGTTTCCATCCACAAGGCCAACAAAAGGGGATTATATATTTCTGGAAAGCACTTATGGTAATCGTCTTCATCCTGAAACGGATGCGAAATTAGAATTGGAAACGTATATCAATTCTACTTTTAAAAATGGTGGGACAGTAATAATTCCCTCTTTTGCTGTAGAGCGGGCACAGAGTATAATGTATTTGTTATGGAAGTTAAAAACGGAGAAAAAAATCCCAGACATTGAATATATTATTGATTCCCCGATGGGAGTAAGTGCATTTGATGTTTTTTTTAACAATTTAAAATGGCATAAGCTTTCCATAGACGATTGCGTGGCTATGAGTAAAATGTTCACGATGATTACGGATTATAAAGATACAATAGAGGCTATTTATAATAAAAAACCAAAAGTAGTAATTGCTGCTAGTGGAATGGTGACTGGAGGACGTGTTTTAAGTTATTTAACAAATTACATTGGATTACCAGAGACTACTATTATTATTGTGGGGTACCAAGCGGAAGGAACTAGAGGACGCAAATTACTTGAAGGTGCCAAAGAAGTTAAAATTTACGGAAAATATTATCCTGTTTTAGCTAAAATTCTTGACATTGAAGGGCTGTCAGCACATGGTGATCAAAAGGATTTACTTAATTGGCTTTCGGCCTTAGAAAATAAACCTAAAAAAGTATTTTTAGTCCATGGGGAAAATATTCCTGCTGATGAGTTGCGTATAAAAATTAATGAACATTATGGATTTGATTGTGTCATTCCACTAATGGGACAAGAATTTGACCTTTAATCCTTCATATTGTAATTCAGTTGAATATACTATTAGGCGTAAAAAAACTAGATTGTTAAATCTGTACTAGAAGCATGTAGGGTTGTCATGGTATTTTAATTTTAGATTAATCGTTAATTAATCTTTAAAAAGATTCAATAAATTGTGGTTCATGTAAATTATACTTACTTTCACGCACAAAACATTTTTGAATAAAACCCCACAGAATGAATAGCTTTGATTGGAAGAATTTGATAGACCCACTTTTTTATATTCATTTTGATGTGAATGGAATAAAATTAGGGATATACATCGTATTGTTTATTGTTTTTGCCGAGACAGGATTGTTTGCTGGTTTCTTTTTACCTGGAGATAGTTTGCTATTTCTTGCTGGAATTTACAATCGTGAATTGATTGAAAATATATTGTTTATAGATAGTGATTTTATAAATGTTGTTCTCTTGTCGACAATGGTTGGGTTTGCAGGTATTTTAGGTAATATTGTCGGCTATTGGTTTGGATCAAAAAGCGGATACTATCTCTATAATAAAAAAGATACTTTTTGGTTTAAGAAAAAATACCTTGTTCAATCTAAAGATTTTTTTGAAAGGCATGGAGGTAGAGCGATTATTTTCGCTAGGTTTTTGCCAATATTTAGAACTTTCGCTCCTATTGTTGCTGGAATTGTGACTATGGATAAAAAGAAATTTATGTTTTATAATGTGGTTAGTTCTTTTCTATGGTCATTTATATTGATTTTCGCAGGACATTATTTATATGGATTTTTACTAGATAATTATCAAATAAATTTGAAAGAACATATTGAGTTAATCGTTATTGGTTTGGTAGTAATTACTTTATCGCCAGTACTAATCAAGTTAGCTAGAAAGCATCCAGTTTCAGAGGAATAAAACTAAAAAAGTAGTGCTTATTTGACGAAATATTATTTTCAAAAAAAAGTATAAATAAAAAATCCGTTCAACATTGTTGAACGGATTTTTTTATATCTAGAAGGGTTTGATATTACATCATTCCTGGCATTCCGCCTCCCATTGGCATTCCGCCTCCGTTATCTTCTTTAATGTCAATTAATGCACACTCAGTAGTAAGAATCATTCCAGCAACTGATGCTGCATTTTCTAATGCTACACGTGTTACTTTTTTAGGGTCGATAATTCCTGCTTTTAGCATATCTACATATTCATCAGTTTTGGCGTTATAACCAAAATCACCTTTTCCTTCAGCTACTTTTGCTACAACTACAGAACCTTCAAGACCTGCATTTTCAACAATAGTTCTTAATGGAGATTCTACTGCACGAGATACAATTTGAATTCCTGTTGCTTCGTCAGCATTGTCTGCTTTTACAGTAGTTAATGCATTTTTAGCTCTTAATAGTGCAACACCACCACCAGCAACAATACCTTCTTCAACAGCAGCACGAGTTGCATGTAATGCATCATCTACTCTGTCTTTTTTCTCTTTCATTTCTACTTCAGAAGCAGCTCCAACATAAAGAACCGCAACACCGCCAGCTAATTTAGCTAAACGCTCTTGCAATTTTTCTTTGTCATAATCAGAAGTTGTAGCCTCCATTTGACCTTTAATTTGGTTCACACGATTTTTGATCATGTCAGCTTCACCAGCTCCGCTTACAACAGTAGTATTGTCTTTATCGATAGTCACTTTTTTAGCAGTTCCTAACATTTCAATTGTTGTGTTTTCTAAAGTATAACCTCTTTCTTCAGAAATTACAGTTCCACCAGTTAAAATTGCAATATCTTCAAGCATTGCTTTTCTTCTGTCTCCAAAACCGGGTGCTTTTACAGCCGCAATTTTTAATGCTCCTCTTAATTTATTTACTACCAATGTAGATAACGCTTCACCATCAACATCTTCAGCAATAATTAATAAAGGTTTTCCAGATTGTGCTACTGGCTCTAATACAGGAAGTAATTCTTTTAGTGAAGAAACTTTTTTATCATATAATAAAATGTAAGGGTTTTCTAATTCCACTTCCATTTTTTCAGGATTTGTAACAAAATATGGAGAAAGATATCCTCGGTCAAATTGCATTCCTTCAACAACGTCAACATAAGTATCAGTTCCTTTAGCTTCTTCAACTGTGATAACACCTTCTTTTCCTACTTTTGCAAAAGCAGTAGCAATCAATTCACCAATTACTTCGTCATTATTAGCAGAAATAGAAGCGATTTGTTTGATTTTTTCAGAATCAGTACCTACTACTTTTGATTGTTTTGCTAAGTCAGCAACAATGGCCTCAACAGCTTTGTCAATACCGCGTTTCAAATCCATTGGATTTGCACCTGCAGCAACGTTTTTTAAGCCTTCTTTTACAATAGCTTGTGCTAAAACTGTTGCAGTTGTAGTACCGTCTCCAGCTAAATCATTAGTTTTAGAAGCGACTTCTTTAACCATTTGAGCTCCCATGTTTTCTAATGGGTCTTTCAATTCAATTTCTTTTGCTACAGTAACACCATCTTTAGTTACATTTGGTCCACCAAAAGATTTTCCGATGATTACATTACGACCTTTTGGTCCTAGAGTCACTTTTACTGCATTAGCCAATGCATCTACACCACGTTTTAGTCCGTCACGTGCTTCAATATCAAATTTTATATCTTTTGCCATCTTAATTTTTTTTGTTTAATGTTTGAAATTTTTTTGTTTAAAGTTTCATTTTAGGATTCGAAAATTGAAACCTGACCCGAACGATAGTGAACAGGCGAAGCAAACTTGAAACAAAATTTAAATTATTGCAAGAATATCATCTTCTCTCATTATCAAGTAATCTTTACCTTCCAATTTTAATTCAGTACCTGCATATTTACCGTAAAGAACAGAATCACCAATTTTAACAGTCATGGAGTGATCTTTTGTTCCGCTTCCTACAGCAACAACAGTTCCTTTTTGTGGTTTCTCTTTTGCAGTATCTGGAATGAAAATTCCTGAAGCAGTTTTTGTTTCAGCAGCAACTGGTTCAATAAGAACACGGTCTGAAAGTGGTTTAATGTTTAAAGCCATAATTATATGTTTTTATTGTTTTATATAGATTGTTAATACGATTTCAGAAATTGTGCCATCTTGCTATAACTGACACATTTTCTTATAAAAAATGCCAGCTTTGACAGGCTGGCACTTAGTAATATTTATATAATGTAAATTATTTTGCAGGTGTTGTTGGTGCAGGTGTGTTTTGTACTGGCGAAGCAGGAGCTGCAGTTTGTGTATTGTCAATGATTTTAGAATCAGTATCGCTTAATGTTCCAGTAAAACTCAAACTAGAAAGTAATATTAATGCAATTAAAATTGTAGCTAATGTCCAAGTACTCTTGTCCAAAAAGTCTGTTGTTTTTTGTACACCACCCATTTGAGTCGATCCTCCTAATGTAGAAGAAAGTCCACCACCTTTAGGGTTTTGAACCATTATTACTACGATCAATAGAAAACAAACTATTGTGATTAAAACTAAAAAAATTGAAAATGTGCTCATTGTTTAATTATTATTGTTTTGTTGTAAAATCTTAATATCCGATATACGGTCTGCAAAGAAACTACTTTTTTCTGGATATTTCAAAATTAATATATCATAAGCTTGAATCGCTTTTTGATATTTTTTTTGTTCCAAATAGACTCTTGCCAAAGTTTCGGTCATTAATGACGAATTATCGTCTTTATTAATGTCAATATGAATAGTGGAAGGTACTCCATGTTTTACAGGTGAAATCTTAGGACTTGATTCGATAAAGCGGTCAATTAGTTTTGCTTTTTTCTTTTTTGTCTCATCCAGAACAGTGTTTTCTGGAGTTTTATTGACTTCGGGTTCTCTTATTATAGGTTGTGTTCTAGAAAGCTGAAGCCATTCCTGAAAAGAGTGTGTCTCATTTTTAGAAAAATCCAAAGGCTTGCCTATGGCCAATTTTTCTTCAACTATTTTTGTGCTGTCAATAGTTTCATTTGAAGCTTCCTTAATAGAAGTGAGAATAGATTGTTCTATAGGTGTTTTCTCTATCTTTAAATTTTCTTTTGAAATAACGACTTCACTATCGATTACAGTTATGTCAAGGAGTTCAAGTGATTTCTTGTCATAAAATTCTTTTTGAATCGCAATAAAACTATCCGAAGTGATAAAATCAAATAAAACGGTTCTGTCTGTTGTATGGGCTGCCGTAACTTTTAATGCAAAATTATACTTAAAACTATTTTGATTATACAGTCCTTTTAATCGCAAAGCTCTTGCACTTTGAAAAAAAGGAAACTCATCCAGCACTTTTGTTAAAGCTTCTGTTTGATTTTCTGTAATCGTATTTGGTTTATTAATTAAGTAAGTATAATCGGTTACGTTCATAAATAGTTATTCAGTTGTATGTATTGTTTTGTAAATTATTTGAAATTATAATTTCATCTACCACTTAGCTAGTGACTCGTTAAAGATATCTTGTGTTATTCTGTCAAAAATTTCTTTTAAAGCATTACTCAAGGTTGCTCCGCCTAATTGTTGTGTTGCAGGATAATCGTAATAGAATTCAAATGTTTTTTCAAAATTATCTACTTCTTTATTTTTGTTTGTAAATCGAACATTTACTCTAATCTTTAAACGGTTTTGAGACGCTTTTTGATCCGCTGTTGCAGTCATTGGGCTTATTCTGTAATCTACAATTTCTCCTTCGTATGTCAAATCACCTCCTGTTTTTACTAAATTTAGGTTGGTTTGATTCTGTATAATATCTTGAAGCGCCAGTGTGAATGTACGGTCAATTCCTGGTTCAATCAGGTCAGCATTATTTTGAAAAAAGTTGACTTGAAATGTTTTGGCGTCAATTTTTCCAGTTCCTGTAAAGTTATATACGGAGCAACTGTTAAGTGCAAATAACAAAGCGATTAAGAGGGTATAGTGTAGTTTTTTCATTTTCATTTAAAAATTGCTACGTTAGTTGGCTAACGCTCGGTTCAAAGGTATTCAAAAAATAGTTTGTAAATATCTATTACTATTTGCTAATTTTTTAAAGGTCGAATTGCTTAATTTTTCGGTATAATGTCCTTTCAGAAATCCCAAGTTCATCTGCAGCTGCTTTACGTTTTCCTTTGTTTTTTTCTAATGATTTCTTAATCATTTCGATTTCTTTTTGTTCCAATCTTAAAACTTCTTCTTCTTCAATAGTCTCCGCAAACAAATAATTCTCGTCATTTTCTTCGTAACGTTCTTCTTTATTTGGTGTAGAAATTAAAGCAGTTCTTGGTTCTTCTTCAAAGTCTATTTCACTGTCATTTTCTTTCGAACCATATATTTTCTGAATTAAAGAAGGATTGATGTCCTGTGCTTTTGATGCACCACTTTTCATTAATTCTAGAGTTAGTTTTTTCAAATCATGTAAATCACTTTTCATGTCAAAAAGCACTTTGTATAAAATATCTCTTTCGGTACTAAAGTCGCTTTCTGCTTTTTTATCTTTAATAACCGATGGTAAGTTACTCCCTTCTGAAGGTAAGTAAGATAGTAAAGTCTGAGCTGAAATATCTCTATTTGTTTCTAATACTGAAATTTGTTCGGCTACATTTCGTAATTGACGGATGTTTCCACTCCAACGAAATTTTTGCAATACTTGAACTGCATTTTCATCTAGTTTTAATGGAGGCATTTTATATTTATGAGCAAAATCTGCTGCGAATTTTCTAAATAACAAATGAATATCATCTTTTCGGTCTCTTAAAGGAGGAAGAAGAATGTCTACTGTACTTAAACGGTAATACAAATCTTCACGAAATTTTCCTTTTTCGATGGCATCAAATAAGTTGACGTTGGTTGCAGCTACAATACGAACATCTGTTTTTTGAACTTGAGAAGAACCTACTTTAATAAATTCGCCATTTTCTAAAACACGAAGTAATCTCACTTGGGTAGTTAATGGTAATTCACCTACTTCATCTAGGAAAATAGTTCCCCCATCAGCCACTTCAAAATACCCTTCACGGGTACTTGTTGCTCCCGTAAAAGCTCCTTTTTCATGACCAAAAAGTTCACTATCAATTGTTCCTTCAGGAATGGCACCACAGTTAACGGCAATATATTTACCGTGTTTTCTATGGGATAGCGAATGTATTATTTTAGGTATACTTTCTTTACCTACACCACTTTCACCTACAACCAGTACTGAAATATCGGTTGGGGCAACTTGAATGGCTTTTTCTATGGCACGATTTAATTTTGGATCATTTCCAATAATTTCAAATCGTTGTTTTATGGCTTGAACTGTATCCATTATTTTGTATTTAAAGTTTTGAGGTTTAAGTTTTTAAGTTCATAAACGAACTTTATTTAATTAAACGATTCACTTTTGTAATTTATTTTTTTGTCAGAGTATCTTTAATAGTACTTGTTTTTTCGACTTTGTGTTTAGGGAAATACGTTCTAATGATATAAAACGTTCCCCCAAATCCTATGATGAAAGTAAGTATTGCTATGATTATTTGTTTTTTTGTCATGTTTTTATTTGTCTTTTTTACTACAAATTACACAAATTTTCACAAATTTATTTATATAACTAATCGTTTGTTTGTTAGTGATTTATTCTGAAAATTCACGATAATTCCAATTTGTGAATCTGCAAGTTTAATGTAATTTAATGTTTGGGCTATGTGTTCGTTATTAATTTCTTTAACTGTTTTTACTTCTAGGATAATTTCATCATAAACAATAAAATCAGCATAAAATTTGTGAGCAAGAATATTTCCTTTGTATTGAATTGAAAATTTTTTTTCTCTTTCAAATGGAATATTATTGTTTTTAAATTCAATTTCCAAGGCATCTTTATATACTATTTCTAGTAGACCTGGACCTAAAATTCTATGAACTTCCATACAAATACCAACTATCTTATAATTCTCTTCTTGTTTGTAATATTCCATTTATAAATAATCAGGTTAGGGGATTAATAAACAACATTGAAAATTATAATTTGTGAAAATTTGTGTAATTTGTGGTGTAATTTTTTAAACTTCCTTAATTCATCTCACTTAGACCCACTGCCTCTCCTTTCAAAGTTCCGCTAGTACAGGAGTTGATTTTTACATTTACAAAATCACCAATTTTATAATTCTCTTTCGGAAAAACTACAGTAATACTCTGTGAATTTCTACCTGAAAACTCTTCAGTCGATTTTTTCGAAACTTTTTCAACTAAGACTTCTACCGTTTGTCCAATAAATTCTTCTGATCGCAACCAAGCGTGTTTTTGTTGTAAGTCTACAATTTCCTGCAATCTTCGGGCTTTAGTTTCTTCGGTTACATCGTCATCCATTTTTCTTCCAGCCAAAGTTCCAGGGCGTTCAGAATACGAATACATATAACCAAAATTATATTTCACATATTCCATTAAACTCAATGTGTCTTGATGATCTTCTTCAGTCTCAGTTGGGAAACCAGCAATCATATCTTGTGAAATAGAACTGTTTGGAATTATGGTTCTTATTTTATCAATCAAAGTCATGTATTCTTCACGAGTGTGCAAGCGGTTCATTTCTTTTAGAATTCTATTGCTTCCTGATTGAACAGGCAGGTGAATGTGTTTACATATATTATTGTGTTTTGCAATCACATGTAAAACACTCTCATGCATATCCTGAGGATTGGATGTTGAAAATCGAATTCTCATTTTAGGAAAACCTTCAGCGACCATTTCTAGTAATTGATCAAAATCTACTGCTGTTGCTTTTTGCATTTCAGAGGCATTTTCAAAATCTTTTTTCAAACCACCACCGTACCAAAGGTAACTGTCAACATTTTGTCCTAAAAGAGTAATTTCTTTAAACCCTTTATCCCATAAATCCTGAATTTCTTTCATGATACTTTGTGGCTCACGACTCCTTTCACGACCGCGGGTAAATGGAACTACGCAAAAAGTACACATGTTATCACAGCCACGAGTTATAGAAACTAATGCGGTTATTCCATTACTCATCAATCGAACAGGAGAAATATCACCATACGTTTCATCTTTCGATAAAATTACATTTATGGCATCACGACCTTCTTCAACTTCTGCTAATAGATTAGGTAAATCTTTATAGGCATCAGGACCTACTACAAGATCTACAATTTTTTCCTCTTCTAAAAATTGACTTTTAAGGCGTTCCGCCATACAGCCTAAAACACCCACTTTCATTTTAGGGTTAATGCGTTTTACTGCATTGTATTTTTCTAAACGTTTACGAACAGTTTGTTCTGCTTTATCTCTAATGGAACAAGTATTTACTAAAACCAAATCGGCTTCTTCCAGAACTTGCGTTGTATTGTATCCATTTACGGATAATATGGAAGCAACGATCTCACTGTCCGAAAAGTTCATCGCACAACCATAGCTTTCTATAAATAATTTTTTTGTATTCTCAGGTTTGTTTTCCAGAACAAGACTTTCGCCTTGTTTACTTTCTTCAATAATCTTTTCCATTGTATATTTTAAAAACGCAAAGATAAGGCAATTTCAATCAATATGACAAGATGTCAGACGAAGAATTAACATTGTTTTAAGTCATTTTGGGAATACTATTTTAACAGCTGTTTCTTACTTTTTGTTTCGAGGTTTTATAAAAAAATAAGGATTACAAGTATTATAAAGCGCTACTTTCGGTCGCTTTTAAGGCACCAAAATCGGAAGTTTTTTTGTAGGTTTTTCCCAGCTATCTAGACTGAGGATAGGGCGTTATTTTATTGTAAGGATTCCACATTGATCTTGTGGAAATAATTAGTTTGTAATTGAAAAATTAAATATTTTTATGTCTTTTATACCCATATATACGAAATCAAAATTACTTTCAATTTTTTGACAAATAGATGTTTATCTCATTAATAGGAAAAGCAGTACTGTCTGTGTATTTAAATTTATTTTTCAATCCTTAAAAGCGGGTAAAGGCGATAACTCAATTCTAAAAAGATGGAGTTTCTACTACTATGATCATTGCAGTTGTTATTTGTGATTATTTAAGCCGCTTTAAAGTAGTGTGTAAAGTTAAATTCGTTTAAGGGAATTTTATCAGAAACGATAGTGTGTTTTTTTACAAGTCAAGTTGCCTCTGTAAGTGAAATTACAGAGGTTATTATTATTATTTAAGTTAGGGTTATATGAGCAATAAATATAATAATGCAGCCAAGCTTGAACCTACGATTGGGCCTATAATAGGAACCCAGGCATAACTCCAGTCGCTGTTTCCTTTTAGAAGTATTGAATGTACAATTCTAGGGCCTAGGTCTCGAGCTGGGTTAATAGCGTATCCCGTTGTGCCACCTAGGCTTAATCCAATTGCCCATACAAGAATTGCTACAGGTAGAGCACCTATTGAACCTAATCCAATTTTAGCATCAGCGGCTACTGCAATACTTACATTAGGACCTGCGAGATAAAAAATCACAAAAATAAGTACAAAGGTTCCTATGATTTCGCTTATTAAGTTAGATGAATAGTTTCGTATAGCTGGACCTGTACTAAAACAAGCTAATTTTGCGGCTTCATCTTCAGTAGCGGCGAAATGATCTTTATGTGATAGCCAAACTAAGAAAGCGCCTAGCATAGCTCCAATCATTTGAGCGATAATATAGGTCGCTACTTGACTCCAGGCAAATTTACCAATAATTGCTAGTCCAAGTGTTACAACAGGATTTAGATGCGCTCCACTTACTGGGCCAGCCACAGCGACACCTACAAAAACAGCAAAAGCCCATGCTGTAGTAATTACAATCCAACCTGAATTGTTTCCTTTTGTTCCTTTAAGAACTACGTTTGCAACTACTCCGTTGCCTAATAAAATCATTAGCATAGTGCCAATAATTTCTGCTATAAATGGTGTCATCTTTTGGTGTTTTTTTTTGGTTACAATTAATCTTCGATCCAGTTTGAAGCTCGTCCAACAGCTCTGTCCCACTTATGTACTAATATCTCGACTTCATTTCTTGGCATTTCCGGGGTAAATTCACGGTCAATTGACCATTGTTGTTGTAAATCGTCCACACTTTTCCAATATCCAATTGCTAGTCCAGCTAAGTATGCTGCTCCTAAAGCAGTTGTTTCTAGTGTTTTTGGTCTAATTACTTTAAAATTAAATAAATCAGATTGGAATTGCATCATTAAATTATTTGCTGCAGCTCCTCCGTCCACCCTTAATTCGGTTCCTTTTTTACCAAAATCAGCTTCCATAGCTTTGACTAAATCGTATACTTGGTAGGCGATTCCTTCAAGAGTAGCGCGGGCAATATGTGCATTTGTTGTTCCTCTTGTTATTCCTACAATTGCGCCTCTTGCATACTGATCCCAATATGGAGCGCCAAGACCTGTTAATGCTGGCACGAAATAAACGCCACCATTATCTGGAACTTGTGATGCTAAAGCTTCGATTTCTTCTGCTGATTCAATTATTTTAGCTCCATCTCGCAGCCATTGTACGGCTGCACCTCCTACAAAAACACTTCCTTCTAATGCGTACGTTGTTTTTCCGTTGATTTTCCAAGCGATGGTAGTTAGTAAATTATTTTTGGAATAAACAGGTTTTTCTCCAGTATTCATTAACATGAAACAACCCGTTCCGTATGTGTTTTTAACCATACCAGGCTTTGTGCATAATTGACCAAAAAGTGCTGCTTGTTGGTCTCCAGCAACCCCTGCAATAGGGATTTTTGTTGCGAATAATGTGGTGCAAGTTTCTCCGTATATTTCGCTACTTTCTTTTACTTCGGGAAGCATTGCTCTTGGAATGTCAAATAACTCAAGTAGTTCAGTGTCCCATTCTAGTGTGTGGATGTTTAATAATAAAGTTCGACTGGCATTAGAAACATCTGTCATGAACATGGCTCCACGAGTAAGTTTCCAGATTAGCCATGTGTCTACAGTTCCAAAACATAGTTTTCCTTGTTCCGCTTTTTCACGCGCTCCAGGAACATTGTCTAAAATCCATTTTACCTTTGTCCCAGAAAAATAAGCATCTAAAACTAAACCGGTCTTTTTCTGGATCATTTCTGCGTGTCCTTTTGCTTTTAACTCATCACAATACTTTGCGGTTCTTCGATCTTGCCAAACAATTGCGTTGTAAATAGGCTCGCTAGTTTCTCTGTCCCAGACAATTGTAGTTTCTCTTTGATTTGTAATGCCAATTGCAGCAATTTGTTTTCCGTTTATTCCTGTTTTTGCAATGACTTCGGCAGCAACACTAATTTGGGAAGACCAAATTTCGTTTGGATCGTGTTCAACCCATCCTGGTTTAGGGAATATTTGCTCAAATGACTTTTGAGATATGTTTACTATTTCTCCACTATGGTTAAAGATGATTGCTCTTGATGATGTTGTCCCTTGGTCGAGGGCAAGGATTAATTTATTTTGCATGGTTGGCATTTATAGTTAAAGATTAATTTATTTTAAATTCCGATAAAAGGAATCCGTTGGCTAAAGTCTTAAATTCGGTTATTTGTTTTTCTGTCCAATCTTCATCGTGTCCAAGTTCTTTAGCGATCAATTGAGCTACTTTTTTTGAAACGGCAATAGCTGCACGAGCATCTAAAAATAAGAGGCGTACTCTTCTTGAAAGCACATCGTCAACTGTTCTTGCCATTTCATAGCGAATTGCCCATGCAACTTCTGCCATGGTATAATCATAATTTGGATGGAGTTTTTGTTTTAATTCGGGTTCTTCATTTTGTAATTCTAGTATTTTAGGAGCATCAGTTCCGTATATGTATAGGTGGTTTTCGCGATCAACAGTGTTTGTTTTAATATTTCCATGAATGGATATGTGTTCTGTTTGACATTCTTTTTTAGGTAGATGTCTTACAGTTATCGCTTTGTCAATAATATCCTCAGCAATTTTTCTATAAGTGGTCCATTTTCCGCCTGTGATAGTGATTAATCCAGTTTCAGAAACAATTATTTTGTGACTTCGTGAAACTTCTTTCGTGCTTTTTCCTTCTTTTTCTGGAGCTGCAAGTGGTCTTAATCCAGCAAAAACGGACAGTACATCTGCGCGTGTGGGCTTTTTTGCTAAGAATCGCTGTGCTGTCTCTAATACGAATTCAATTTCTTTTTCTAATGCTATAGGTTCTAAACTGTGACTCTTGATTAGTGTATCAGTTGTTCCAACTACAATTTTATCATGCCAGGGCACTGCAAATAAAACACGTCCATCACTTGTTTTAGGAATCATCAATGCGTAGTCACTAGGTAGGAACGATATGTCAAAGACAAGATGGATGCCTTGACTTGGAACAATGTATTTTCTATAAACAGTATCGTTTAGTTTCATTATTGCATTAGTAAAAACTCCAGTTGCGTTTATGATCGCTTTTCCTTTTAACTCAAATACCTCTCCAGTTTCTTGGTTTTTTACTTGCACACCAGTAACTTGGTTTTTACTGTCCTTTAATAAGTTAACTACTTTGGTGTAGTTTAAAAGGCAGGCTCCTTTTTCCACGGCGGTCTGACCAATATTGATGGCTAAACGTGAATCGTCAAATTGACCGTCTTGATAGATAACACCACTAACTAATCCTTTTTGTTCAACTGTGGGAAGTAACTCAATTGTTCTTTTCTTTGAAATATATTTAGATTTGCCTAAGCTTAATTTACCAGCTAACATGTCGTAAATGGTAAGTCCTATAGTGTAAAAATAACCGCCCCACCAATTATAGTTGGGTATAACGAAAGATTGGTTTTTAACAAGATGACCAGCATTTTGGGCCATTAAACCTCTTTCTTTAAGAGCTTCTCTTACAAGAGAGATATCACCTTGCTCAAGATAACGTACACCACCGTGAACTAGTTTAGTACTTCTACTTGAGGTGCCTTTTGCGAAATCTACTGCTTCAACTAAAATCGTTTTGTACCCTCTGCTAGCAGCATCAAGTGCAGTTCCTAGTCCGCTGGCCCCTCCACCAATGATGATTACATCCCATTCTGGTGTTTGTTTTAGTTTTGTTAATTGTTCGGATAGTTTCATTGTGTGTTATATTTGTTGTTTTGTAGCTTCGATTACTTTCGAATAACAAACATAATGAAATTAAATGAAGGTAAAATTATTTAAATGAAATTTATTTATATATTTTATTTTTGTACCTTTAAAAATAACCAAAATTAAGCAACAGGAGAGATATTATGACTATAATCAATAGAAGGCAAGAAGATATACTTAAAGAATTAGATCAAAAAGGATATGTGAATGTGGTTGATTTATGTGAAACACATAATGTTTCAACCGTAACCATACGAAAGGATTTAAATTTTTTGGAAAACGAAAAACTTTTGCATCGTACGCATGGAGGAGCTAGTAAACAGCCTATTTATGCTTTTGAAAGGGATGTAAGTGATAAGGAAACGTTGCAGGTAGAGCAAAAAAAACAAATTGCAGAAGAAGCCTTGAAGTATATTAGTAATAATGATTATATTATATTAGGGTCGGGTTCCAATATTCATTATTTATCACGTATTATTAAAGGTTTTCATAAATTAACAGTCCTTACGCCATCGTTAAAGGTTTCGTTAGAGCTTTGTAAAGATACAAGTATTGATACAATTCAATTAGGTGGAGATATTCGAAATAGTTCGACTTCGGCAGTTGGGCCTATTGCAGAAGCCACTTTAGGTCAGTTTTCTTGTAATAAGTTGTTTCTAGGAACGGATGGTCTTCATTTAGAATTTGGTTTGAGTACGTCAAATGCTCTTGAGGCACATCTTAATAAAGCGATGATTGACGTGGCTGAGAAGGTTATCGTGTTAGCAGATTCTACAAAAATGAATATTAGGGGGTTTGGTAAAATTTGTAATTTAAATAAAATTGACGTTTTGATTACGGATAGTGGTATTGATAACGAAACAAAAGTAAAACTAGAAGAATTTGGTATTGATGTTGTCGTTGCTGGAAAAGGATGATTCTTATTCATTAATGTATACGTATTAGTTGTAAAAGAATTGATTTTATTGGTTTTAATGATTGTTATTAGTTACCGTTTTAGGGATTAGTTTTTGGATGAAAAATATTTTAAAAATTTTCAAAAGCCCAATATTTAAAAAAAACTTCTACTTTTGTCCTAGAAAAATAGAGCAATGGCAAAGAATTTAGTAATAGTTGAGTCACCTGCAAAGGCAAAAACAATCGAGAAATTTTTAGGAAGTGATTTCCAAGTAGAGTCAAGTTATGGGCATATTGCCGACTTGCCTTCAAAGGAAATTGGTGTAGATGTAGAGAATGGTTTTAAACCTAAATATGAAGTTTCGGCTGATAAAAAAGCATTAGTAACCAAGCTAAAAGGATTGGCTAAAAAAGCCGAAATGGTTTGGTTAGCAAGTGATGAGGATCGAGAGGGGGAAGCTATTTCTTGGCATTTATCGGAAGAATTAAAATTAGATGCAAAAAAAACAAAGCGTATTGTTTTTCATGAGATTACTAAAAATGCCATTTTAAAAGCAATTGATAATCCTCGCGAGATTGATTATAATTTAGTGAATGCGCAGCAAGCACGTCGCGTTTTAGATCGATTGGTAGGTTATGAATTATCTCCTGTTCTTTGGAGAAAAATAAAAGGCGGACTTTCAGCAGGTCGTGTACAATCAGTATCCGTTCGTTTAATTGTGGAGCGTGAAAGAGAAATTCAAAATTACAATTCAATTGCAACTTATTCTGTTGTTGCAGAATTTACTAACGAAGCAGGAAAGTCATTCAAAGCAAAGCTGCCTAAGAATTTCAATACTAAAAAAGAAGCCGAAGATTTTTTAAATAAAAATGTAGGTTCTACTTATAAGGTTTCAGATTTAGAAACGAAACCGACAAAAAAATCACCAACAGGTCCGTTTACAACTTCAACTTTACAACAAGAAGCGGCGCGCAAGTTGTACTTGCCAGTTGGAATTACTATGCAATTAGCACAACGTTTATACGAAGCTGGACTTATCACTTATATGAGAACCGATAGTGTTAACTTGTCAAAGGATGCTATGGATGCGGCTCAAGCTGAAATTATTAAATCTTATGGTAAGGAGTTTTCTAAGCCTCGTACTTTTGTCAATAAAAGTAAAGGAGCTCAAGAAGCGCATGAGGCGATTCGTCCTACGGATATGTCAAGACACACTGTAAATATTGACAGAGACCAAGCTCGATTGTATGACTTAATTTGGAAAAGAACATTGGCTTCCCAAATGAGTGATGCGCAACTGGAAAGAACAAACGTAAAAATTGAAGCTAATAATCACGGAGAGTTGTTTACAGCTTCTGGTGAAGTATTGCTATTTGAAGGGTTTTTAAAAGTATATCTTGAAGGTCATGATGACGATGAAGAGGAGCAAGAAGGAATGCTTCCTGCAATGAAAGTCAATGAAAAGTTATTAAATAACTACATCACTGCTACAGAAAGATATTCAAGACCACCAGCTCGTTATACTGAAGCTTCTTTAGTAAAAAAATTAGAAGAACTAGGGATTGGGCGCCCATCTACTTATGCTCCAACTATTTCTACAATTATAAATAGAAACTATGTAGAGAAAGGAAATCTTGACGGTCAGGAGCGTAATTATACTCAACTTACTTTGCAATCAAATAAAGTAGGAGAGAAGTTACTTAAAGAAAATACCGGTTCAGATAAGGGAAAATTAGTGCCAACAGATATTGGAACTATTGTTACTGATTTCTTGGTTAAGAATTTTGGAAACATATTAGATTACAACTTTACCGCCAAAGTAGAGCAAGATTTTGATGAAATTGCGGAGGGAAATGTGGATTGGGCGGTAATGATGAAAGAATTCTACGATCAATTTCATCCAATAGTTAAAGATGTAGAGGCAAATGCTGAAAGAGAAAGTGGAGAGCGAATTTTAGGAACAGATCCAAAAAGTGGAAAACCAGTTTCTGTTCGTTTAGGAAAGTTTGGACCTATGGCTCAAATTGGAGCTGCAGATGATGAAGAGAAAAAGTTTGCTAGTTTGATGGCAGACCAAAATATAGGAAATATAAATTTGGAAGAAGCACTGAATTTATTTTTGCTTCCTAAAAATTTAGGAGAATACAAAGGAGAAGAGGTCGAAGTGAGTAATGGTCGTTTTGGTCCCTATATTCGTCATGGTGCTGCATTTGTATCTTTGCCAAAAGGAGAGAATCCACTTGACGTTGATTTTAAAAGAGCGCAAGAGTTAATTGACGAAAAAGCAATTGCTGACGCTCCAATAGCTGTTTATAAAGGAGAAGGAGTTCAAAAAGGAACTGGCCGTTTTGGTCCTTTTATAAAATGGAATGGCTTATTTATTAATGTAAGTAAAAAATATAATTTTGATAATTTATCGCAATCGGACATAGAAGCATTGATTGAAGATAAATTACAGAAAAATATCGACAAGGTATTGCACAACTGGGTTGAAGAAGGGATTTTAGTTGAAAAAGCACGTTGGGGTCGTTCCGTTATTACTAAAGGAAAAATTAAAATTGAACTGAGTAAGGACGTAGATGCTACTAAATTAACTTTGGAAGAAGTTCAAGAGATGATTGCTAAGAAAACACCAGCGAAAAAGGTAGCAGCTAAAAAAGCTCCAGCTAAAAAGGCAGTAGCGAAAAAAGTTACCGTTAAGAAACCTGTAGTAAAAAAGAAATAAAATGGAATTTGATTTTTTAAAACCCATTGATAGTGATTTTTTGGAAAAGTTATCTTCTCAGCAATTGGGAAGTAAAATTGTTTTTCATACTAAAGATCAATTTCCAGATTTAAATAAAATTAATATCGCCGTGATTGGAGTTTTGGAAAATCGCGGAAGCGATACTGCATTTTCGGAAGTGGATATAATGGCTATTCGAAAAGAATTGTACAGTATGTTTCCGGGAAATTGGGACGCTTCAATTGCGGATTTAGGAGATATTCTTGCCGGAGATACGATTACCGATACTTATTTTGCTTTACGTAAAGTAGTTTCTAATTTGATTAAAAATAAAATTATTCCAATCATTATCGGAGGTTCTCAAGATTTGACCTATGCCTTATATAGAGCATATGACGAATTAGAACAAATGGTTAACCTAGTTTCTATAGATAGTAAATTTGATTTTGGAAAAGAAAATGAAGAAACATCTTCAAATTCTTATTTGACCAAGATAATAATTGACGAACCTAATAATCTCTTTAATTATTGTAATATAGGATATCAAACCTATTATAATTCTCAAGAAGAGATAGATTTAGTTGAAAAGCTATTTTTTGATGGATATCGCTTGGGTGAAATTTCTAATAATATAGCTTTGGCTGAACCCGTTTTTAGGGATGCTGACATCGTTAGTCTTGATTTGAATTCTGTAAAGTCCTCAGATTCAGGAAATTTCAGTATATTTACGCCTAATGGTTTTAATGGAAAAGAGATTTGTTCCTTGTCAAGGTATGCTGGTATAAGTGATAAAGTATCCATGTTTGGGATATTTAATCATAATAATTCTGTACAGGAATCAGTATTAGTTGCACAAATTATTTGGTATTTTATTGAAGGGTTTCATTATCGTTCTAATGAATATCCTTTTGGAAGTAGAGAAAATTATATAAAATATATAGTTCCATCTGAAGAAGAAGTTTTAGTTTTTTATAAAAGTGATAAGACGGATAGATGGTGGATTGAAATTCCATTTATTTCAAATGGGAATAATAAATTGAAAAGAAATACGTTATTACCATGTTCTTATGATGAATATATAGGGGCATGTAATCAGGAATTACCTGAAAGATGGTGGAAGGCACAGCGTAAAAACAGTATTTAAAAATTGTTTTTAAGCTTACTGAATTTTTATTGTAAAAAATAATGTTGTTTAGTGTAAAATAATTGTTTTTTAAAAAAATAATAAATAGGTTTACACACTTAAATAATAATGAATAATTAACCCGAATTTATATGAAGAAGTTCATTGCATTTATGGCAATTTTGGCGCTATTAATAAGCTGTGGTAAATCAGGCGACAAAGGTGAATTGGTAGGGATTAATGGAGGGAAATGGCATCCAGAAAAACCTTATGGAATGACTTTGGTTCCTGGAGGTGCATTTATAATGGGTAAATCTGATGATGATGTAGCTGCAATTCAAGATGCTCCAACAAAAACGGTTACTGTTCGTTCCTTTTATATGGATGAAACTGAAATTACCAATAGCGAATACCGTCAGTTTGTAGAATGGGTAAAAGATTCTACAATGAGAGTAAGATTAGCTATTCTTGCAGATGAAAGTGGTATTAAAGCAGGTGATGGAAAAGGAAAAGGTAAAAATGCTGGAAGTATAGGTGATTTTGCTTTTAATGATTCTGATCCGGAAAAAATGACTGCGTATGATAAGTATATGTACGATAACTATTACAGTATAGGTACGGACGACGATCCTTATGCTGGTAGAAGATTAAATAGAAAAGTAAAATTAATTAAAGATACTAAGTTATATCCTGACGAATATTACGTTGAAGTAATGGACTCGATGTATTTGCCCTTAGCGGCTTCTTATAATGGTTTAAGGACTATTGATGTAGATAAGCTTAAATTCCGTTACTCTTGGATGGATATTCAGGCCGCAGCTAAAGCTAAAGTTGGAAAAAGAAAAGATTTTATTAAAACAGAAGAAGTAAAAGTATATCCAGATACAACAGTTTGGATTAAAGATTTTTCGTATTCTTACAATGAACCAATGCATAATGATTATTTCTGGCATAAAGCATATGGAGATTATCCTGTTGTAGGTGTGAAATGGACACAAGCAAAAGCTTTTTGTGCTTGGAGAACACTTAATAAAAATACATATATCAAATCAAAGAAAAAAGGACACGACTTAATCAATTCATTCAGATTGCCTACGGAAGCAGAATGGGAATATTCAGCTAGAGGTGGTTTAGAGTCAGGTACTTACCCTTGGGGAGGTCCTTACACTAAAAATGATAGAGGTTGTTTTCTTGCTAATTTTAAACCAAATAGAGGGGATTATGCAGCTGACCAGGCATTGTATACTGTAGAAGCTAAATCTTACGAGCCAAATGGTTATAATTTGTATAACATGGCTGGAAACGTTTCGGAATGGACTGATTCATCATATGACCCAAATGCTTATGAATATGTTTCTTCAATGAACCCAAATGTTCAGGATGGCTCAAACAAACGTAAAGTAGTTCGTGGAGGATCATGGAAAGACGTTGCTTATTTCCTACAAGTAAGTACTAGAGATTTTGAATATGCTGATTCTGCAAGAAGTTTTATTGGATTCAGAACTGTTCAAGATTACATGGGATTAGAAACAACCGGAAACGGTAAGAAAATTAAAAGATAAATAAAAACAAAAACCAAATCTACTAACTACCTAAAAAAAAATTAAATTATGGCAATATTAAGCAAAAAAGCAATGAATTTCTGTTATGGAATGGGTGCTGCAGTTGTAATCGTAGGAGCATTATTCAAAATAACACACATAGAATTTGGTCCTATAACTGGTAATTTAATGTTAACGATTGGATTGTTGGTTGAAGCTGGGATTTTTGCTCTTTCGGCTTTTGAACCTGTTGATAATGAATTAGACTGGACTTTAGTATATCCAGAATTGGCAAATGGTGAGGCAAAAAAGAAAGCACCTAAAGTAGAGGCTCCAGTTGCTGAAGCTCAAGGTTTACTTTCTCAAAAATTAGATGCCATGTTGAAAGATGCAAAAATTGACGGGGAATTGATGTCAAGTTTAGGAAATAGCATTAAAAATTTCGAATCAGCTGCAAAAAGTATTGCTCCAACTGCTGAATCAATGGCATCAACTAAGAAATACAGTGAAGAATTGACTCTTGCTGCTGCTCAAATGGAATCTTTAAATAGTTTATATAAAATACAATTGCAAAGTGCGTCAAGAAATGCCCAAATTAATGAAGAAGTTGTCGAAAATAACTTGAAATTAAAAGAGCAAATGCAGTCATTGACTACAAATTTGTCGTCATTGAACAATGTTTATGGTGGAATGCTTTCTGCAATGAATAACAAGGGATAATTAGTTTCGAACTATAAAAAAACAACTAACTAATTAGTAGAAAATATGGCAGGAGGAAAACTTACCCCTAGACAGAAGATGATAAATCTGATGTACTTAATTTTTATTGCAATGCTGGCTTTAAATATGTCAAAAGAAGTTTTATCTGCTTTTGGGATTTTAAATGTTAAAATTGTAGAATCAAATGCAATTACAGATCAAAGAAATGAAGGCTCATTTGCACAATTGGCGCAAAAAGCGGTTGATCAGCCGGGTCAATTTGGAGATAAAAAGATCAAAGTTGAAAAAATAAGAGCTTTGTCTAAAGAATTTAATGATTATTTAGAAAACATAAAGGCATCTGTTACTAAAAATTTTGAAAGAGACGCTAAAGGTAATTTGCCTTATGAGCAAATGGATAAAGGAGATTTAATAGATCGCATGTTTTTTACTGGAGATAAAGTCTCTAAACAAGGTAAAGAATTTTTAGATAAAATTAATAATTATCCAGCTCAGATTAAGCAAATTGGAGGTAGTTCTATTGCAGAGTCTGAAATGACAAAAATAGAAGCTAGATTTGCTACAAAACCAGTGTATTCAGAAAAAGCTGGTGCTAATTTAGATTGGATTGATTATAACTACAAAGGTTTTCCTTTGATTGCTACAATTACTAAAATATCTCAATTGCAAGCTGACATTAAGGCTACAGAAAGTGATATTATGAGTGGAATGTTTCAATCTGATTTGGTTGCTGCTGCATCACTTACAGCTTATCAACCAATTGTAGTTCTTGATAAATCAGTATTCTTTCAAGGTGAAGCAGTTTCAGGTAAAATTATATTAGGAAAATTTGATCCATCATTACAGGCCAAATCAGTGATATTGAATGGTTCAAATATTCAAGCGATGGCTGGTCAAGCTAAATTTTCTTTTGGAGCAGGTAATATTGGTGAACATCCTATAAATGGTTCGTTTAATTTTGATGAGGGAGGGAAGACAGTAAGTTTAGCAATTAAAGACAAATATGTGGTTGTTGCAAGACCTAAATCGGCTACCATTTCAGCGGATAAAATGAATGTAGTGTACAGAGGTGTTGTTAATCCAATGACTATTTCATTTGCTGGAATCTCTGCTGATAAAATTTCAGCTTCAGCTCCAGGATTAAGCTCTGCAGGTGGTGGTAAATTTAGCATGAGTCCTACATCTGGGAATGAAGTAGTGATTAATGTTACAGGTACGTTACCTGATGGTTCTAAAGTTTCAGATAAAAAGACATTTAGAATTAAAGGAATTCCAGGACCAACAGGAACAATTAGAGGAGAAACGGGTGTTGTAAAAGGGCCTAAATCTAATCTTGAGATTGCAACGATAGGTGCTAAATTAGAAGATTTTGATTTTGAAGTGGGATTAAATGTTGTAGGGTTCAATTTAAAAGTTACTGGACAGCCAACAGTAGTTGTACAAGGAGATAAGTTAAATTCTCAATGTAAAGCTGTACTTTCTAAAGCGGGAAGAGGAGATCAAGTTACCATTTCTGAAATTAAAACAAAATTAGTAGGTGCTGGTAGTTATTTATTACCTAGAACTGCTCCGGTTATTTTTGAAATACAATAATAAGTAGGTTGCCTTATTGGCATCTTCAATATCTTATAATGAAAACATGATGAATGTGAGAAAATTTTTATTAGTTATTATTTCCGTTACTGGAAGTGTTTCATCTTTTGCGCAATCTAATTTGCTAAATGCAAAAACACCTTCTGAAATAGGTCTTAAAACTGCTGCACAACTTATTTCTGATAATGATAAGCCTTTAGCTTATGGTTATGTTCATGATAGAGATGTGTTGATGGGTAAGACTACTTGGGAAATTATTGATTTAAGTGAAAAAATTAATTTCGCTTTATACTTTCCTATTGATACTGCTAACATTGGTTCTGATAGACGTTCTTTATATGATGTTTTGACAAAAGCAATTAGAAGCGGTGCAATTAGTGACGTCTATTCTGATAGTTATTTTAATACTAAGAAATCTTTTAAAGACATTCAATCTTCTTTAACAAGAGTTGATACTACGGATGCTGGTAGGGAGCAAATAAATGCTGGATCACAGGTTTCTCCTGAGTATATTTTGAGATCTGATTTAACAGCTCAAGATGTAACACAATACAAGATTAAAGGATATTGGTATTTTGATAAACGTCAAAGTGAATTAAAATATCGTCTTTTAGGTATTTGTCCTGTGACTCCTGATGTTTACACTATGAATAATGATGAAAAAGATTATATTGAATTATTTTGGATCTTTTTTCCGTCGGCTAGAGAGGTTTTGCATGAAGCAAAAGCATTTAACGACGTGAATTCTGCCATGCCTATTTCTTTTGATCAAATTTTAAATTCAAGGCGTTTTAATAGTGTTATCTATAAAGAAGAAAATGTATATGGTGATAGATCTATTGCTGAATACATGAAAGATAACGCTCAAAATCAATTGTTGGAATCGGAAAGAGTTAAAGAAAAGATACGTGATTTCGAATCTGATATGTGGAATTACTAATTTCATTTATTAGTTAATATTAGAACTCTTGCTGTAAAGCAAGAGTTTTTTATTTATAGCTGACTTAGTTTTATTTTTTAATACACGTACTTTGTATTTTATTCTAAAATTCATTTTTTAATATGATTGATTATTTAATTGTTGGTTCTGGATTAGCAGGAATATCATTTTCCGAAATGGCTCTAAAGCATCATAAGTCAATTTTGGTTCTGGATAATTATTCTCAAAATTCATCTAGAATTGCTGGGGGATTATACAATCCTGTTATTTTAAAACGATTTAGTGAAGTTTGGTGTGCTCAGGAACAATTAGTATTGATGGAAAGCTTTTATTCTGTTATTGAAAAGAAACTTAAAATACAATTCGATTTTAAAAAGCCAATTCTAAGAAAGTTTTTTTCTATAGAAGAACAAAATAATTGGTTTACAGCTTCGGATAAAGAAGCTTTATCTCCTTTCTTGTCTCCAAATATAATTACAACCCAATTTTCTGGAATTCACTCACCTTATAATTATGGCGAAGTACTTCATACTGGATATATTGATACAGCTTTGTTATTAGAAAAATATAGAGCTTATCTAATGGAGCATAATTTATTTTTGTGCGAATCCTTTGATTATGATTCTTTAGTCATCCATAATGAAGGTGTTAGTTATAAAGATATCCAAGCTAAGAATATAATCTTTGCTGAGGGATTTGGTATGCATGCAAATCCTTTCTTTAACCACTTGCCGTTAGATGGTACAAAAGGGGAGTTGTTTATCATCAAAGCGCCACAATTAAACTTAGATGTAATAATTAATACTAGTGTTTTTATTTTACCACTAGGCGGAGACTTGTTTAAAGTAGGTGCCACTTATAATTGGAAAGACAAAACAGATTTGCCTACAGAAGAAGGCAAGCAGGAGTTAATAGACAGAATAAAAGAAATTATTACCTGTGATTTTGAAATTGTGGAACACTTTGCTGGTGTACGACCTACAGTAAAAGATAGAAGACCTTTGGTAGGAACACATTCAGAGCACAATTCAATGCATATTCTTAATGGACTAGGGACTCGTGGCGTAATGCTAGGACCTGCAATGGCAAAAGCTTTATTTGAAAATATTGAAGAAGGAATACCTTTAGATACAGTTATTAATATAAATCGGTTTAAACCTAAAAAACAATAAGTATTAAGCTTTAAAATTTGGATCGTAAGAAACAAACATATTAATATAGATATTTCTTGACCATCTTAATATAAATGGAAATAATATAATAATAGATGCTATTATAGCTATAAAAGCCACTTTTAAAGAGGAGCCAAAAATTAAATAGGAAACTATAAAGGCAGCAATTCCTGTAGCTACATTTAGTCCATAACTAACGTACATAGCTCCATAAAAGAAGGAGGGTTCAATTTGATATTTTAGACCACAATGACTGCATTTTTCATTCATTTTTAAAATATTGCCCAAATGCAGCACGTTTTGATCTAAATACATGCTCTCTTTCTGACATTTAGGACAAGTTCCTGTTAAAATGCTATATAATTTGGATCCTTTTTTTAACATTTGCAAAAAATTTAATTTTTCCTTTTCTGGAAGTTGTAAATTTACAAATTCAAAAAGGAATAAACTCATAATACATGCTTAATATACACAATTTATCCGTTTCATTCGGAGGTACTTATTTATTTGAAGAAGTAACATTTCGTCTTGGAGCTGGAGATCGAGTAGGTCTTGTTGGAAAGAATGGTGCAGGTAAATCGACCATGCTAAAAATGTTAGCAGGAGATTTTCTTCCTGACACAGGTGTGATTTCTCAAGAAAAAGATGTTAGAATGGGTTTTTTGCGTCAAGACATTGATTTTGAGCAAGGACGTACAGTTCTAGAAGAAGCATATGAAGCTTTTATAGATATTAAAATTGTAGAAAAAAAATTAGAAGAAATTAATCACTTATTGGTCACTCGTACTGATTATGAAAGTGAAGAATATTCAAAAATAATTGAAGATTTATCGGATTATACGCATCGCTTTGAATTGTTGGGTGGTTATAATTACGTGGGAGATACGGAGAAAATTCTTCTTGGTCTTGGTTTTAAAAGAGAAGTTTTTAATAATCAAACAGAAACTTTTTCTGGAGGTTGGAGAATGCGTATCGAATTAGCCAAATTATTATTACAAGCTAATGATGTATTGTTACTCGATGAGCCTACCAATCACTTGGATATCGAAAGTATCATTTGGTTAGAGAGTTTCTTACGTAATTACCCTGGAGTTGTTGTTATTGTTTCGCACGATAAAATGTTTTTGGATAATGTAACCAACAGAACGATCGAAATTTCGTTAGGAAAAGCGTATGATTTTAACAAGCCTTATTCTCAATATTTAGAATTGCGTCATGAAATTCGCGAGAAACAATTGGCCACACAAAAGAATCAAGCGAAAAAAATTGAAGAAACAGAAAAATTAATTGAGAAATTCCGTGCCAAAGCTTCTAAAGCTTCTATGGCGCAGTCTATGATCAAGAAATTAGATAAGATTGAACGTATTGAAGTAGATGAAGATGATAATTCGGTGATGAACATCACTTTTCCAGTTTCCAAAGAGCCAGGTAGAGTAGTAGTTGAAGCTGAAAACGTAACCAAAAGTTATGGTGATAAAACCATCTTAAAAGATATTAATTTATTAGTTGAAAGAGGAAGTAAAATTGCTTTTGTTGGTCAAAACGGACAAGGAAAATCAACTTTTATCAAAGCGATAGTTGACGAATTTGAGTACGATGGTACTATTAAATTAGGACACAATGTACAATTGGGTTATTTTGCCCAAAACCAAGCAGAATACTTAGACGGAGAAATTACGTTACTTCAAACTATGGAAGATGCCGCTGCCGATACGAACCGAATGAAGGTCCGTGACATGTTAGGCTCGTTCTTATTTCGTGGTGATGATGTAGAGAAAAAGGTAAAGGTGCTTTCAGGAGGGGAAAGAAACCGTTTGGCACTATGTAAATTGTTATTACAGCCCATCAATGTTTTGCTGATGGATGAGCCTACGAATCACCTGGATATTAAATCTAAGAATGTGCTAAAGGCTGCCTTACAAAAATTTGGAGGGACCTTACTTTTGGTTTCTCACGATAGAGATTTCTTACAGGGAATGTCAAATCTTGTTTATGAGTTCAAAGATCAAAAGATAAAGGAATATTTGGGTGATATAAACTATTTCTTGGAGCAACGCAATTTAGAGAATATGCGTGAAGTCGAGAAAAAAGATGCTCAAAAAGCTGCAGCACCTAAAGAAAGTAATAAAGCATCATACGAAGATCAAAAGAAAGGGAAATCGTTACAGAATCGCTTGAGTAAAGTCGAAAGCCAAATCAAGCAATTGGAAAAAGACATTCAAAATGATGATAAAATGCTTGCTTCTAATTATGACAAACACATAGAAGATGCTAAGTTTTTTACAGCCTACAATAAAAAGAAAGCCGAGTTAGATAAATTATTAGCTGACTGGGAAAACGTACAAGAAGAAATAGATAATTTGTAGCCAATCCAGCTATTCATTACAATCTTTCCACAAAAAATCTTTTTTTACAAAGCTGTAGCAGGAGCTTCCTTTGGTCGCTCTGCCTCAGTTGTAAAAAAGGATTTTTTTTATGGAAAGGATTTTCATTCCTATCTGGGCTATAAGTGTATGAATTTGAATACTATTTTTTAATCAATTAACCCTATTTTTTTTGAATGAGCAATTGCTTCAGTACTAGTTTTAAAATAGCAAACGGAAATATTTAAGGTTTCTAGATTAGTTAAGGCTTTAATCACCTTAGTTTTCTTATGTTTGCCCGTTTGCCGAATGTAAATAACCTTAACGGTTAAAGGGAAAATTTTACTAATAGCTTCGTAAAGAAATGGATCATGTTGAGAATCATCACCAATTAAGACATATTTTAGATTTGGATAGAATTCTAAAACATGTTTTATTTTGTCAAATTTATGATTATGACCTCCACGTCCAGTCCAAAAAAAGTTAGTCAAACTTGTTTTAATGTCTTTTAATAATAAAACAGCTTTTGGTAATTTGTGGATGTCTGTAAATTTCACTAGGAAACGATATAAGTTCCATTCACTACTAGAAACATAAAAAAAAGCATTTAGTTCTTCATTGTTTTTTCTTCCAGCAGTGCTTAAGGCTTGATAATGCTGGGCTACATCTGCGAAAATTTTTCTGGTATTTACATTTCTAAATAAAAGGTGATATAGTTTTTTGAGTGGATTAATCGTGTAAGAAACTAAAAAAGTATCATCAATATCTGAAATAATTCCAAGATTTCCTTTGAATGGTCGAATGAAGCTCTCCTTACTTGTAATGGTATGCGTTTCGTGAATAATACTCACTTCATAATCAATCCAACCATAATGAATGTTTTGATCTAATGGAATACAAAATTTAAAATAGCCGTCTATTAATGTTTTTGTGTGAATTTTGGTATTGTTATGGGTCAAATAAACATCGGCATTTGCCATTGTTTTTATTCTGAACATACTGATTACCGAGCTTGCGTTTTTGAAGTTTTTTGAAAGAAAGTCATAATCTTTCTTTTTTGTAGGCTTGAAAACATGCCCCATCACAATTAACTCTTGCTCATTTGCATAACCACGATATAATTTTAAAACAGGTCTCATTTTGTAGTACTTTTGAAGTAAGTTGAAAATTAATTATTTTTAAGCAATAAAAGCAATAAAACTTTGAAAAAGAATATCGTAATGATTACTAATCCTGTGTCAGGAGGAATTGACAAATCAGAATTTATAGAGGCAACTGCACTTTATGCCGCTAAGGAAAACCTTAACTTTGTATTATATGAAACAACAGGGGATGCTGATAGCAAAAAGATTAAAGAAATTTATAATATATTCAAACCAGAAAGAATAATTGTAGCTGGAGGAGATGGTACTATAAAGTTAGCAGTGGAAGCATTAGAAAATGCTGAAGTTATTTTTGGAATTTTACCTGCAGGATCAGCAAATGGATTAGCAACCGATTTAAATTTACCAAAGACTCTTGAGGAGAATTTAACGATATGTTTTCATAATGATTATGTAGAAATAGATATAGTTGTAATAAACGGTAAAAAAAGTTTGCATTTAAGTGACTTAGGGTTGAATGCTTCACTTATTAAAAACTATGAAAATAATGCGCTGCATGGTAAATGGGGCTATGCTTTGCAAGCATTTAATACTTTGATTGATAGAGAAGATCCTTTTAATGCAACAATAGAGGCAAATGGAAAAAAGTTTGACTGTTTAGCACAAATGATTGTTGTTGCTAATTCTCAAAAATATGGAACAGGAGTGACTATAAATCCAAACGGACTGATGAATGATGGTAAATTTGAATTGGTAATTATAAAAAATTTAGATTTGCTTGTTTTTGGCAAAATTATTACAGGGAATTTACCATTAGATACCGAAGACATTGAGATTATTTCAACGGACAAAGCCATAATCAAAACGGATAGGCCAGTAAGTTTTCAAATTGACGGAGAATATTATGGGTTAGAAACGGAACTTAATATTTCAATTTCTGCTCAAAAAATGAGGGTAGCTATTCCATAATATTTCTATTATTTAAATGGGTTTCTTTCTTTCCATTCCATTACAGGTTCAAAATAACTAAACGTTTTTGAAACAAATAAATTAATAAAAGGATTGCTATGTTTCATTAAACCATACATTTTAATTGGTTTTGCGCCTACCGAACTTTTTATTTCTAAAGCTGTTCTTGCAAAAATGATTCGTTTGTATCCTTTATTGATTGAATAACCAATCATATCATACAACATATTGAGATATAACATTTTTTCACGTTGGTGCTTCTCATCATATCCCAAGAAATAGGTGTCAATGTCTTTGCCATTTTTTATTAAGGTATTAAATCCGATTAATTCATTATCAATAAAATAACCGTAAAAAAGAAACTGGTCTTTTAGTGCTTTTTTAAATTCTTCAAAATGATTTTCAGGCAAATAAAAAGTATTAAAAGGTGCGTTCTTTGCTACATTCATATATAACTCATGTATTCTTATATTGTATTCTTTTATTTCTTCTAGAGATAATTTTTTCTTAGTAATAGTTGTTGCTTTTTTTCTTGCTCTCTTGTATTGATCTCTATATTTTTTGGATAAATCATTGATATAATCATCAAATATATTCCATGATTCTTGAATAGAAAAAACCATATTTGGTTGTGTGGAAAAGTTGAAAAAAGAATTGTACTCAGGAATTTTAAAATTTTGAATTTCTTGATTTGCAAAATCTTTAAAAATGGTGAGATGTATTTTTAATCCCTTTTTTTTGAAGATTTTCTTTAATTCCTCGGATGCTTTTTCTAATAAAATTAAGCCTTCAGTTACAGGTAATTTTTCATTAAAGCAGTAACTGTTTTGACCAGTAAGCATATTGTTTCCAATCACCAATACTTTCGAACTAAGATTTTTAAAAACTAAATTCCGAATCACCGTTTTTAAACAATGATCTCTTTCTCCAAAAGAACTTACCTCACTTAAATTAATAAATTGTGACAAAGCCGCGCCAACTAATTCTTGGTCTTGAAACAAACCAATAAAATGGCAATCCATATTTGTAGGGGCGGATGATTCTAGAACAGATAAATAATCACTTGAAAGAAAGATGTTGTCAACAACTAATGAATCCCAGCCAACAGGTAGATTTTTTGAGGAAGAATAGATTTGAAATGAAAAGTTAGAGCCCAATAGATAGTTAATTAGTATTTGTCTAAATTAATATATAAAGTTAAATGAGAAAGAGATTATATAAATTTTAACTAATTTTAATAAAAACATATTGTTATGGAAAAGTACAATGAAGAAACAGCTCAACCTAAATTGAGAGAAATAAAAGGTTGGTTTTTTAAAAATGAAGCAATTGAGAAAAATTTTATTTTTAAAAATTTTAGTGAAGCGCTAGGGTTTATTGTTCAAGTTGGATTGCTGGCTGAGAAACAAAATCATCATCCAGAGTGGTTTAATGTGTATAATAAAGTAGATATTAGATTATCAACACATAGTGCCAACGGACTTACTGATAAAGATTTTGAATTAGCTAATTCAATCGAACAGCTTTTTTAAAAAAAAATCTCATTTCATTTTTTTATGAAATGAGATTTTAATAGAGAGTAGAATATTTAGTTTTTATTTCCAAGCACAAATAATTCCGCCCATTAGCATAAAACATACTATCCAAAAACCACCACTTACTAACGTGTACTTGTAGCTTTTTCTTTCAAAAAGTGCATTTGTTCCAATAATGGGTAACGCAAGAAAAAGTCCCGAAATGAAACCATGTAACGCTCCATGTTTAAAAGTTCTAAATGCTGTTCCGTAATCTGCCATAAATGCTGTGTAAGATGGTTTTGCAATTGTAGCGTCACCGCCAACCATACTTAAGGCTCCAAATTGATGAATGGTTAGGGTTTGAAGGACCATAGCAATTAAAAAAGCATAAAAAACGGCCATGCCAAAAATCAAGGCCATATTGCCGCCTTTCATTTTGTCTTCGGTCATTCCTGACTCTTTCATCCATATTGTTCCAAAAACTTTTGGATGATACCATACAAAACCGGCTAGTAATGTTGAAATTGCAGCAACAACAAGTGCTAAAAAGTTAATTTCCATAAAGTTATATTTAAAGTTGATATTTCAAATGTAATATTTTTTTTATTAATAATAATTCATTTTTTTTGTAGGAATATTATACCATTATAATTACAATTGATGTATTTCATCGATTTTATTTGTTGATAAACTCCTTTGTATGTACTTTTATTCTATCAAATAAGTAATACCCCAATTATTATGAAAAATATTTTAACTCTACTTTTAACTGTTTTAACATCATTTTCGATGATGGCAGATGTTTCTTTTTCTGATAAGGCAGTGCTGTTGAAATTGTATAAAGCAACTAATGGAGACAATTGGACTACAAAATGGGATTTAAATACCCCAATTTCTACTTGGTATGGTGTCAAATTGGATGGAGACAAAGTAATTGCAATCAATTTATCTGATAATAACTTAGTTGGTGAAATTCCTAGTGAAATTTCAAGCTTAGTCAATTTGCAAGAATTAAATTTACATAAAAATAATATTTCTGGAAGTATACCTTATGCTTTGGAAAATTTAAAAGAACTTAAAGTACTTGATCTTTCGTTTAATAAATTGACTGGAATTATACCAGCTACTATTTGTGAAATGAATAATTTAAAAGATCTTGAACTTTACATGAATAGAATTTCTGGTGAATTGCCTTCTCAAATTGGGAATTTAAAATCTTTAGAAACTTTAGCCGTTTTTAATAATGAAATTGAAGGTCAAATACCTAACTCTCTTTATGAAGTAAAAACATTAAAAGTTTTGCTTTTAAATAGTAATAAAATAGTTGGGAAATTAAGTGTTAATGTTGCGAATTTAGAAAATTTAGAAAACCTTAGCTTATTTGAAAATAATATGGATGGACAAGTTCCTTTCGATTTAGAGAAATTAAATAATCTAAAAGAAATGAATATTTCATACAATATGTTTAGTGGTTTAACATCAAGAAAATTGGCAGTATTAGATACTTTAAATATGACAATGGTTAATGATAAAGGTGTTGCAGTACTATTAGATGTAAAAATGGATGTTGAAAGACCATTAGTATCTGAAGATTAAAAATATATTATAAAATTTGGTTGTTTTAAAATAAGTTTTTGTGATAAATTTAGTTAGTTTAACCTGTGATGTAAAACATCACAGGTTTTTTTTTTGAAAGAAACTTTTTCTAATCAACATATTTGTGTTCTTTTAGCCAATTTTGACAGTCAGTCGTCCAATATTTACTGCTGTGTTCTTTACCCAATCCAAAACCATGGCCACCTTTCTCATATAAATGGAGCTCCGCTGGAACTTTATGTTTAATTAAAGCTTCATAATAAACAATGCTATTTTTTGCTGATACCACTGTGTCATCCGATGCGTGGACAAGAAAAGCCTCTGGAGTTTCGGACGTTACTTGTAACTCATTGGAGAACTTCTCTATTGATGATGCTGAAGCTTGATTTCCTAATAAATTAGTTTGTGAGCCTAGATGAGTAATCTCACTATTCATAGAAATTACTGGGTAAATTAAGAGGGAAAAGTTTGGACGAGCATTTGTAGTGTCTGTTGATTGATAAACCTTTTCATTATAATGTGTAGCTAGTGTTGAGGCTAAATGTCCTCCAGCAGAAAATCCAATAATTCCAATTTTATTTTTATTTATATTCTATTTAGCAGCATTTCGTCTCACGTACCGTATTGCTTCTTGTGCATCTTGCAATGGTCCAGTAGTTTTATCTTTCATTATTTGATCAGTTGGTAACCTATATTTTAATACATAGGCTGTTATCCCCATTGTATTTAACCATTCTGCAACTTTATTCCCTTCTTTATTTATTGCTAAATGTGAATAACCTCCTCCTGGGAATACTATTACAGCAGTTCCAATTTTGTTTTCATCAATTGCAAGGAGGAATTTTAATGAGAATGGGGTTTTAGTTGGGACGTATGGTGATTATCCATTAGAAACTCGTCTGGTAGCACAAGAATATAAAGTACCTTTTGTAGATTTAGAATATTATTCCGAATTATTAGAAGCTTCATATGGTTCCGAAAAATCAAAAGGGTTGCATTTACATTTCAAACCAGGAGAGATTCCATATTACCCAGAAGGAAAATCAGATGATACCCATTTAAGTAAAAAAGGCGCTTTGGCAATTGCGGGTTTAGCAATAGATCAAATCAAGTTATGGAATGATGATTCTTTAGATAAGCTTAAAAAAGCGATTAAATAATAAAAGTTACTGAGGGGATTGACTAGGATGTTCAGGCTATTGTCGTCTTAAATAGAAAAAAGCCTCCTATTTCTAGGAAGCTTTCTTAGTAGCGGGAACTGGACTCGAACCAGTGACCTTCGGGTTATGAGCCCGACGAGCTGCCTACTGCTCTATCCCGCGATGTGCGTTTGTAATCTCAATAAAATTAACTTAGTAGCGGGAACAGGACTCGAACCTGTGACCTTCGGGTTATGAGCCCGACGAGCTGCCTACTGCTCTATCCCGCGTTGTTTCGGGTGCAAAGGTACAACGAAATTTGGTATTTGCAAGATAAATTTAAAAAAATGTTTTATTTCATCTATTGACTTGATATAACTACCTTTGCAAAATAAATACATATTAAATGTCACATAAAGCAGGTTTTGTAAATATCATTGGAAATCCAAATGTTGGTAAATCAACTTTGATGAATGCCTTTGTTGGAGAAAGGTTATCAATCATTACTTCCAAAGCACAAACAACACGTCACAGAATTTTAGGGATTGTAAACGGAGAAGATTTTCAAATGATTTTATCGGATACTCCTGGAATCATTAAGCCAGCATACGAAATGCAGGAATCGATGATGAACTTCGTAAAGTCAGCATTTGAAGATGCTGATATTTTGATTTACATGGTCGAAATAGGAGAGCAAGATTTGAAAGATGAAGCTTTTTTCAATAAAATCATCCACGCCAAAATTCCAGTACTATTATTATTGAATAAAATAGATACTTCTAATCAAGAAAAATTAGAAGAACAAGTAGCTTTCTGGGCTGAAAAAGTACCTAATGCCGAAATTTTTCCAATATCAGCATTGCAAAACTTTAATGTTCCTGAAGTTTTCCAAAGAATAATTACTCTTTTACCAGAATCACCAGCTTATTATCCAAAAGATCAATTAACGGATAAACCGGAACGTTTTTTCGTTAACGAGACTATTCGTGAAAAAATCTTATTGAATTACAGCAAAGAAATTCCTTATGCGGTAGAAATTGTAACCGAAGAGTTTTTTGAGGATGAGAACATCATTAGAATCCGTTCTTTGATTATGGTGGAGCGCGAAACTCAAAAAGGAATTGTAATAGGTCACAAAGGAGCCGCTTTAAAGAAAGTGGGGATGGATTCTCGTGCTGATTTAGAGAAGTTTTTTGGAAAACAAATACATATTGAACTATATGTGAAGGTAAATAAAAACTGGAGAAGCAATGCCAATATGTTAAAACGTTTTGGTTACAATCAATAGTTTTATTGAAGTTATATTAAAAGCCCCGATACGATCTTTAGTGATTGTATCGGGGCTTTTTTATTTTTATTACGATTCTAAAATGGTATTAAAATAATTTTCCAATTCGTTCATTTGCGGATGTCCTTTTTTCCGAATGGATTTAGCTAGATAATATAGGAAAAACCAAAAGAAAGTCATCAACGTAATGATAATCAAATCTAAAGTAATGGAATTTTTTAAAATATAGTCCGAATAAGCAATCGCACAAAAAATTAGAAATATACCTGCAATTATAAAATGGAGAAACATGAAGAAGGTCCAAAGTGTAGGGTCTGGTCCATATAATCCTCTAATATGAGTTTCGGAATCACTTTTAGGTTCTAATTCCAAATGCAAATGTGGAGTCCAATATTTTCTTTTTGCTGGGACTATGGCTAACCAAATGTGATTATCACTTGTCTTTATGGTGAAATCCTCCGATTTTATTTTAGAATAGTTTTCGAATTTTAAAAGTAGAGAAGCGCTGTTTTCTTTAATATCTTTATGAAAACGCAAACGAAGTGTAATCTCATTTTCAGTATCCATCTAATCGATTTTAAAGGGTTAAAATGTTGATTATAGCTAATATAGTAAAATAATTGATATTCACGCTTTTTACACTACCTTTGCAAAATATTTGAATTTATATTATGAACAATATTGTTGCGATAGTAGGAAGACCTAATGTAGGGAAATCAACCCTTTTTAATAGGCTGATACAAAGAAGAGAAGCTATAGTAGATTCAGTTTCGGGAGTTACCCGTGACAGAAACTATGGTAAAAGTGAATGGAATGGAAAGGAATTTTCTGTAATTGATACAGGAGGTTATGTACGTGGTTCTGATGATGTTTTTGAAGGCGAAATCCGTAAACAAGTAGAATTGGCTATCGATGAGGCTGATGTTATCATATTTGTAGTTGATGTTGAAGAAGGGATCACACCAATGGATGATGCCGTTGCGAGATTATTGCGTAAAGTGACTAAGCCTGTTTTGCTAGCTGTAAATAAGGTAGATAACGCAATGCGTGAAAAAGATGCTATTGAGTTTTACAACCTAGGATTAGGGGAATATTACACTTTTGCAAGTATTTCAGGAAGTGGAACTGGGGATTTATTAGATGCTTTAATTGAAGCATTCCCAATAAAACCAGAACCAACACAAGAGGAAATTGCATTACCTCGTTTTGCAGTTGTAGGTCGTCCAAATGCTGGAAAGTCAAGTTTTATCAATGCATTGATTGGAAAAGATCGTTATATAGTTACTGATATTGCGGGGACAACTCGTGATTCTATTGATACAAAATTTGACCGTTTTGGTTTCGAATTCAATTTAGTGGATACAGCGGGAATCCGTCGTAAGGCTAAAGTAAAGGAAGATTTAGAATTTTATTCTGTAATGCGTTCTGTTCGTGCCATTGAACATGCTGATATTTGTATTTTAATTATTGACGCTACTCGTGGATTTGAAGGTCAAGACCAAAGTATTTTTTGGTTGGCTGAAAAAAATAGAAAAGGGGTTGTGATCTTAGTAAACAAATGGGATTTAGTTGAAAAAGAAACCATGTCTACTAGAGATTATGAAGATAAAATTAGAGAAGAATTAATGCCATTTACGGATGTGCCTATTCTTTTTGTATCTGCATTAACAAAACAACGTTTATTGAAAGCACTAGAAGCTACGGTAAAAGTGTACGAAAGCAGACAACAACGTATTGCTACTTCAAAATTCAACGAATACATGTTGAAAGTGATTGAAGCGTACCCGCCACCAGCAACAAAAGGGAAATATGTAAAAATTAAATATTGTATGCAATTACCAACACCAACGCCTCAGTTTGTGTTTTTTGCCAATATGCCACAATACGTAAAAGAACCGTACAAACGTTATCTTGAAAATAAAATTCGTGACAACTGGGACTTTTCAGGAGTGCCAATAGATATCTATATTAGAGAGAAATAGTTTGTTAAAATTTTCTTAACAAAAATTGTCACTGTGTTACAAAAGACTTAATTAGCTATTGTTGTTAAATCAATAATAGCTAATTTTTTTTTATGCAAAAATACTTTCTACGAATATTACTGTTCATTTGTTGCGCTTCATTTGCTCAAAGCAGCATTAAATTATCTGGTAAAATTATAGATGCTGATACGCGTATTCCTTTAGAATCAGTTACTGTGTATTTATCGTCCGCCAAAGATTCAACCGTTATTGATTATACAATTACAGATAAAAACGGTTTGTTTATGATCTCTACTAAGCCAATCATAAAACCATTTTTCTTAAAAGTTTCCTACATTGGATACAAAGTGTACAAACAAGAATTTAAAGAAATTCTTAAAGAAAAGGATTTTGGTACTTTGCATTTGATTGAAAACGCATATACTTTAGGGGAAGTTGTAATAAAAAGTGAAGCCCCACCAATTAGAATAAAGAAAGACACTCTAGAATTTAATGCCTCTTCTTTTAAAGTCCGTCCAGATTCTAATGTTGAAACATTATTGAAACAATTACCAGGAGTGGTAATTGATACCGATGGAAAAATTACGGTTAACGGAAAAGAAGTGAACCAAATTTTAGTAAACGGAAAACCCTTTTTCGATAAAGACGGTAAGATTGCACTACAGAGCTTACCTTCTGATATCATTAATAAAGTCCAAATATCTGACACAAAAACCAAAAAAGAAGAATTAACAGGGCAAGCATCTAGTTCAAATAATGCAAGTATCAATTTAACAATTGATGAAGATAAAAATAAAGGCTTCTTTGGTAAATTCATGGGAGGCTTTGGGTCAGATGACCGCTATGAAAGTAGTGCATTAATCAATTATTTTAAGAATAAAAGAAAAATTAGTGTATTAGCTTCTTCAAATAACATTAATTCAACGGGGTTTTCCATGGATGAAGTTTTTGATAATATGGGAGGAGGAAGGAGTACTAGGTATTTTTATAGTGATGGCTCTTATGGTATTGGTGGTTTGCGATTTGGTGGAGGATCAAATGGGATAACACAGTCTGATATGGTTGGAATTAATTATGCTGATCAGTGGGTTAAAGATTTAGAATCTAGTGGAAGTTATTTTTTCACTAAAGCTAATGCTAACAATGTAAACAGAACCAAACAAGTTAATTTCTTACCGTCTGGTAATTTTACTACTGAATCAAATGCAAAAACAAGTGAAGATCGCATGGGGCATAATTTCAATGCTAGTTTTGAATACAAAATTGACTCAACGGCTACTTTGATTGTTTCTCCAAAATTTAATTCTTCAACCAAGAAAAATAGCAATGATTCTTTTGAATCTTCTAGAGATGAATCGAATCAATTGCTTAATGAGAGTAGTTCTAAAACTTTTGATGACAGTGATAAAACAACGTTTAGTAATTCAATTAATTTCAGCAAAAAATTAAATAAAAAAGGCAGATTTTTAAATTTAGTTTTTGACAATGAAAATTCAAAAGAACTTTTGAATGCGTTGAATCAATCAAAAACGATTTTTTATCAAAGTGAAGATCCAGATGATATTAGAGATCAAATTAAGAAGAATAAAAATTTAAAAGATAGCTATACTGCCGAAATTGAATATACGGAACCAATAGGAGATTCTTTGAAAGTTAGAATAGGATTCGATTATAAATGGGTCAAAACATCTGAAGATAGAAAAGCATTTGATTTTAATGAGACTTCACAAACCTATTCAGAAGAAAATGAGCTTCTGACTAATTTTAGTTCCTCCATTATTAAAACGATTAGACCAAAAGCTGGGTTTAGTATCGAAAAGAAAAAATACAGTTTCAACGTGAATGCAGGACCTTCAATAAGTGTATTTCAAAATAATTCTTTTTATCTGGATGCAAAAACAAATTTGGATAGAAACTATGTGCTCCCTTTTTTAAATGCTAGGCTTAGTTATAAAATTAATAAGTCTAAATCGATTTGGACGAGTTATAGTTATAATGTTGACTTCCCGACTGCAAGCCAAATTTTACCAATTGAAAATTTAGCTGACCCTTTAAATTCGATTATAGGTAATCCAAACTTAAACCCCAATAAGTATCATATGGGTTATTTTAGTTTTAGAAACTATGACTTTGCGACACGTTCCGGTTATAATCTTTATGTGGGAGGAAATGTTTATGATAGCCAAATAGTTTCTTCGACTAATTATGACTCTAATCGAAAAAGAAGCTTGACATACGAAAATGTTTCAGGGACTTATTCGTCATTTTTTGGAGCGAATTGGAATAAATCTATAAAAAATGAGAAGCACAATTTTAAATATAGTGTAGGTCTAAATGCCAATTATTCATTAATAAAAGGGTTTGCTAATAACGAATTATTTGAAGCCAAATCACTTCAACTTAAACCGCGTGTTAGTTTTTCTTATGACTATGGTGAGTTGTGGTCTATCAATCCATCTTATAACTTATCATACAATGAAAATCAATACTCTAATTATATAGTGCAATCTGCTTCAAATGTAGTGCATCAATTTAATATTCAAACTACTAATTATTGGCCAAAGAATTGGGTATTTGGAAATGATTTTGGCTACACATATAATTCTAATATTACTGATGGTTTTAAAAAAGATTTCTATTTATGGAATACGAGTTTGGCTTATAGTTTTTTTGAAAAAAAGATGACAGCAAAAGTGAAGGTCTATGATCTTTTAAATCAAAATCAAAGTACTAGCAGGACTATAACTCCAACAACACTAGTTGATGAAGAAAATATTGTTTTAAAACGATACGTAATGTTTTCATTGACATATAAAATAGAAAAATTTGCAGCCAAAGAAAAACCATCTCGTGGTGGTGGATTTATGTATCGCTAAATGAAAAAATAACTGGGACTTTTCAGGAGTGCCAATAGATATCTATATTAGAGAGAAATAGTTTTTATTTCTACAATGTTTTCAGAAAGTTTATTGAGTTAGTAATAACTCGATAAACTTTTTTACTTTTATAAGAAAAATGGATTCCATAAATAACAAGGTAGTTTGGATAACAGGAGCTTCAAGTGGTATAGGAAAGGCTTTGGCCTATGAGTTATCAGGCCGCAATTGTAAACTCATTCTATCGGCGCGTAATATTGAAAACTTAGAACGGGTAAAATCCAAATGTGCAAATTCAGAAGTTGCGGTTTTACCATTTGATTTGTCGGATTTTGATAATGCCAAAAAACAGGTAGCTGATGCAATTTCTTTTTTTGGAAAAATTGACATTCTTATAAATAATGGGGGAGTAAGTCAACGTTCTCTTTTGGTAGAAACAGACTTTGAAGTGGATAAAAAACTGATTGAAGTGGATTATCTTGGCACTGTAGCATTATCAAAGGCGTTATTGCCTCATTTTATTCAAAATCAAAAAGGATATTTTGTAACTATTACCAGTTTGATGGGGAAATTTGGCTCTCCATATCGTTCCGGTTATTGTGGTGCAAAACATGCTTTACACGGTTTTTTTGATGTGTTACGTATGGAGCATGAAAAAGATAATATCAATGTAACATTAATTTGCCCTGGTTTTATTCAAACTAATGTGGCTATAAATGCACTCACAGGAGATGGTACAAAACAAAATAAGGATGATATTGCAACCTTAAACGGAATGGAAGTTAGCGTCTTTGCTAAAAAACTAGTTAAGGTTGTAGAGGCTAATAAATTTGAGGCTTATATTGGTGGAAAAGAAGTTTTAGGCATTTATTTAAAACGCTTTTTTCCGAAGTTGCTGCATCGTTTTGTATTAAAAAGTAAAGTACGTTAGTTTTTGATCTTTACAATAAAAAAAGGAAGAAGGCATGTAGTGAAACTTTAATGCCTTCTTCCCATAGCAGAAATAACAGCAGCTGAGCCGCATTCTTACATCAATACCTTTAATGAAACTAATGGTGTTTCTACTCATCCAAAGTGTCCATGGGATGATCTTCATACCAGTCTTTAAAGGTTTTTGTAGTGGTGTATTTATCTTTGAGAACCGTATAAACCATAAAGAGTATTAGTAAATGTCCAAAAATGAGCAAACTGATTAATACCGCTAATGGGATGTTGAATTGACATAAACCGGCAAAAATAAATACATACAAAGTGGTAAACCACACGAGTTGAATTGCAAAATTTTTCATGGCTTTGTTTTCTATTAAAGTTACGATAAACGCACTTTTTTATAAGTTAAATAACTTATAATCAATATGTTAATTTTAAATACAAAACTGTGGATTTTAACGCTACAATCTAACTCAAAAAACCTTTTACATAGTCCTTAGTCAATTTTTCTTTCGGGTTTAATAATATTTCCTCGGTAGGACCAAATTCAATAATTTCACCCATATACACAAAACCAATATAGTCAGAAACCCTGCGTGCTTGTCGAAGGATATGTGTTACCAATACAATGGTATATTTGTCCTTAAGCTGCAAAAACAATTCTTCTATATGTTGTGTAGAAATGGGATCCAATGCTGAGGTTGGCTCGTCACCCAAAATGATTTCGGGTTCAATAGCAAGTCCTCTTGCTAAACACAATCGTTGTTGTTGCCCTATGGATAAACGTGTCGCAGGCGATTTTAATCGGTCTTTGACTTCATCCCAAAGATTTACAGCCCGAAGTTGTTTTTCTACAATTTCATCTAATTCTTTTTTGTTATTATTTCCATGAATTCGTTGCCCATAGGCAATATTGTCATAGATATTCATTGGTAATGGAAAAGGTCTTTGAGAGAGTAATCCCATTTTTTTTCTAATGTGTGTAACTTCAATTTTTGGATCATAGATGTTTTCGCCATCAACTAAAACTTTTCCTTCTACACGTACATCGGTTTGTCGGTCTAGCAATCGGTTCATGGTTTTTAAAAGCGTTGTTTTTCCACATCCAGAAGGGCCAATTAATGACGTTACTTTTTTATCAGGAATATCCAGATTGATGTTTTTAAGGATGTGGTTTTCTCCAATGTGTACGTTTAAGTTTTGTATACTAATATGTGGTTGAATGATCATATTTTATTTTTTGAAAGATTTTTGCTTATTATTTTTGCTGAGATACTTATAACCAGAACTATTATAGTTAATATAACTGCTGATGCATAGGCTCTGTTTTGGACTTCTTGTATTGGACTGCTTAATTGAAAAAATATGGATAGTGGCAGTGTTGCTGCAGGTTGATCAAGTGAAGTTGGAATACTATCTGTAAAACCAGCAGTGAAAAGTACACAAGCTGCATCACCAATTGCTCTACCAAATGATAATAAAATAGCGGTTATGATTCCAGGAATAGATTGTCGCAATAAAATTTTGGCTGTTTCATAACGTGTTCCTCCAAGGGAATAAACCGCACTGCTCATTTCTTCAGGAATAACCCGTACCGCTTCATCTATGGCTCGTACAAGTATGGGGATTATTAATAAGGTTACTGTTATAATACCCGCTATTAATGAGGTTTTTAATCCCATATATACCATGATGGCAAATCCAAAGGCTCCATAAACAATCGATGGAATTCCAAATAAAATATCATAACTCAATCTCGTAATGTTAGCTAAGAGCGAGTTTTTATTTGCATAAACATTGATGTAAATTACAACAGGAATGCTGATTAATAGACCTAGAAATGTAGCGCCAATAGTGATGTATATGGACCCAATTATAGCATTCAGAATTCCTCCTCCTTTACCAATGTAAAATCCTCCTTCTGGAATTTTTAAAATCATGTCCCAACTCAAGGATCCGATACCTTTTGAAAAAATGGTATACAATATCAGGAACAAAGTACTACTGATGATGAATGTACTGAGTACCATCAAAAATTTAACTATATTTTCTTCTAATTTTCTCATCTTGATGGATTTAATTGGTTCTTTTTTCAATTCGGAATAAAATAATTCTAGACAGGGCATTAAACAAAAAGATAATGACAAATAGGAGCAAAGCAGCAAACATTAGTGCCGAGTCATACATAGGAATCGACATCATTTCTCCATAATTATTAGCAATAAGTGCGGGCAAAGGATATCCTGAATCAAAAACCGTATTTGGGACTTGTGCTAAGTTTCCACAAACCATTAATACGGCGATAGTTTCTCCAAATGCTCTGGAAATGGCCAGAACTACTCCCGCTATTATCCCATCAGATGTTTTTCTAAGAAGTACTTTTTTTGTGGTTTGCCATTTTGTTGCACCCAGAGCTAATGAAGCATCTCTTAGTTCTTGTGGAACATTATCAAACACTTCTATCAGAATACTGATAATAAGCGGAAAAATCATAATGGCCAATACAATCCCTCCTGCCAGTATAGAATATCCTGTTGTGAATGTTATAAAATGAGGCGCTATCTTATCTTGTATTAATGGAACGATAACCAGCACGCCCCAAACTCCAAAAAGAACAGGTGGTATTCCTGATAATAATTCAATAAGCGGCAAAATCAATTTCCGGATTTTTATTGGAGCATATTCTGAAAGAAAGATTGCCGTAAGTATTGATAGTGGCAATGCGATACATATTGCTATTGCCGTTACCCATAGTGTTCCAATAATAAAAGGATAAAATCCGAAGGCTTCTTTGAAAGGTTTCCATTCTGATGAAAATAGTAAATTAGTCAAAGAATGTGTTTTTAATAGAGGGAAAGATTTGTAAAACAAACCCAAACCTATAAATAGTACTGTAGAAATTGATAATAGTGTCAGTACTAAAAATAGTTTGCTCAATGCACTGTCTTTCAGGAGTCGTATGTTTTTCATTTTTTATTATTTAAACTCCAATTAGTTCGATTGTAGAAGGAATTATAAGTTCTTTCCATTATTGCTAAAGGGAATATGAAACGATTTATTTATTTTACTTTCTCTAACTCTTTAGCGATTTTTTCTTTTGAAAACTTAATATATCCTGCTTCTTGAACAAATTTCTGTCCATCAGTAAGAATGTATTTTATAAATTCTTTTACGATTGGATTAGTAGGTTTATTTACAGTCACAAAATATAAATCTCTAGCGGGAGGCGATTGATATTTTCCACTAACAATAGCCGCAATTAATTGATCGATATCATCATAAAAATTCTCATCTGGATCTAATTTTCCATTGTTATTCAAATCTATTGGTACTGGAACAACTCCATTTGTTGGTTTATTTGTTTTGGTATCATAGATATACACGATATTATTGAACCCTAATCCAGAAGGATCTCTTTTTACTGCCTGTGCTAAACCTGGATCACCAAAAACAGCCACACCTTGTAAATCTTCCTGTTTTTTATTGAAATATTTAGCCCAAGTTTCAGCTGCTCCTGATGCATCAGATCTAGTATAAACATGTATTGGAGCTTCGCTTTTAAAACCTAAGTTATTCCATGTTTTGTATTTTCCAGTAATAAAGATGTGGTTAAATGCCTCTTTTTTAACTCCTTTTTCATACAGTACTTTTTTGTATGGACTCGTCGCACTTATTGTAGGTATCACAGCATCTTTAGTTACAGCAATGGCAAAAGCTCCTTTTTTAAACTCTGCCGCATTTAGATCACGAGATACTAAACCAATATCTGTTACTTTAGAAAGTACATCAGTTATTCCTTTTCCAGCTCCTCCTGCTTGAATGTCAATTTTTACATTTGGATTGATTTTTTTGAATTCTTCTGCCCATTTTACTGTAATGGGATACAAAGCAAATGCTCCAGAGATACTGATATTTCCTTTTAAATCTTGTGCCGCTACTTTTGAAGCGGTCGCATTTGCCAATACTAAAATTATTACGGCTACTAATGTGATTTTATTTTTTTTCATTTTATTTATTTTGGGGATTTTATTAATTAGAATTTTAATTGTAGTTGTGCGATGACTTCATCTTTGTTGATTGAATATCCTTGTTCACTTTTGTGCTTGTAGTTGACTTGAAATTTCACAAATGAATTTGGATATAAATTGGCACCAAGTGTATAGAATGAAGTTATGTCGTTTTTAGGATTGTTTTTTGTAGGGTCAAACGTGTCGTATTTTGCTACAAATTGTAGTTTTTTTGGTAGTGCAAAATAGCCTAGCTGCGCATACCAGCCGTCCTTAAGTAGATCTCTATTTACTCCATTTACAATATAAGTGCCTTGTTGTGCTTGTAAATATTCGGCTCTAAATGAAAAGTCATTATAATTTACTGCGACATCAGCTCCAGTACGTACTTGGTCTTGGTTTCTAGCTGGCGTAGTCCATGAGTCATGACCGTTTGAATATGAGATACCAAAATCCAAAAAGGAATAAGGATGACCTACAATTCTAGCTGTAATGTCTTTGGATTCGTTTTTATCGGCAGCGATATTGATTCCTTGTCCATCAAAATAAGCTACATAATAATCTAGTAAAAAACGATTTGAAGCTGTTTTGAATAAACTACCACTCGCTTGTATTCCTATATCGCGGCCATTTTGATCTCCTATTGCATCTTTATTTCGTCCTGTTAAGCCACTTATTTGAGCGCGGTCAATGGTTTCTAATAAATTGTCCGAAGTGGTACTTTCTAATGAATTGGGAATTAAAAATTGTCCTCCTGTTATTTTTAAGAACTCAAATGGTTTGTAGACAAAATAGGCATCTATTATTTTGGTACTGATTGCAAAATCGGTTTGTAATCGGTATTCCCATTCTGGCGAAAAATTACCTTTTAGATCAAAGCGAGCTCTTCTTATGTCAAAGCCGTCTGGCTTTCCTGGCTCTTGTAAAGATTGATAGCGAACCTGGGTGTAACCACCAATAGTAATATTGCGGCTGGAAAGAACATTAAATAGTTTTTGTTTTTCTTTTACTTCTTGTTGTTTGAAAGCATATTCAGCACGAAGCGAATCAGCATCAGTTTGTTTTACAATGCCTTTTTGAATTAGTAAATTGATTAAGTCATCTGATGATTGTGCCGAAACTATTTCGACTGAAAAAAAAGTGATGATCAGTAGGAGTATGTATTTTGTTTTCATTTTTATTTTTAAATCTTTATTGGATACTTTTTTATTTTCTTTTTTTATTTCTAATGAAACAGTGCTTAGTATGCCCGAAGGCACATATAACAAAAAGAATCCATTGCTCTAAATCTTAAAAATGCTATAGTATTTAAAACTTCAGTTTTTGATTGAATTGGTCTCATAATATAATTAATTATATAGGATTAGTCGAGTTTAAAAAATGCACTATTTTAAAAATTACTTTAACTAGTTAGTGTTATATAATTTTCAGCAAATATACAATTAATTCTATGTAATTAGTAGAGTTTAAAATAAAATTTTTATTTTTTTACTAATGAAGCAATTGTGATTTCTTCCATTGCCTTTAAAGTTTCATCTCTAACAGTGATTAATCCGCTTCGCAACAGGCAGTTGTGTTCGCTGGTGCAATCAGCACATCGCTCATAAAAATTTAAAGAAGCGCAAGGTAAAAGGGCAATAGCGCCATCAAATAACCGATAAATATCGGCTAAAGTGATGTCGTTTTTAGATTTTAAAAGATAATAACCTCCAAATTTACCCTGCTTACTACCCACATAATGTCCTCGTTTTAGATCCAATAAGATTTGTTCCAAAAACTTTTTTGGAATATTGGCCTCTTCTGCAATTTCAATTGTTCTTGAAATATGATTTTCATCTTGCTGAGCTAAAAAGAGTAGCGCTTTTAGTGCGTATTTGGCTTTGTGTGAAAGCATTTACTAGTATGGATTTAAAATTATTGCATGCATTTTTGCCTGGGTGCTACTTTATAGTACCGTTGATCATTGTATTGGTTTATAAAAAGGTTCTAATAAATAATTACCAGCCTCCACTAGAGCCTCCACCAGAGAATCCTCCTCCACCAAAGCCACCACCGAAGCCACCGCCTCCGCCGCCAAATCCACCTCCTGATGAACCGCCACCGAAACCACCGCCTCCGCCACGTCCAAGGCTACTTAAGATAATGACATCTAGTAAACTAGGGCCACGACCACCGCGATTTCCAGAGTTTCCGCCACCGCCACCTTTATTTTTAGAAATAAGAACAAGGATGATGATGATAATAACAATAAATGGTAAAATTGGAAAGTCTTTTTGCTGCGTTTGTTTTCTTTTTCCTTTGTACTTCCCTTTGAAAACATCAAAAAGAGCATCAGTTCCTTTGTCTAAACCATTGTAATAACTTCCGGCTTTGAATTCAGGTGTAATTATATTTCGAATTATTTCTCCTCCAATTCCCGCTGTTAATCGATCTTCCAATCCGTAACCGGGGTTGATTGCAATTTTTCTTTCGGCTTTAGCCACCAAAATTATAACTCCATTATCGTCTTTTGCAGTTCCTCCAATTCCCCAAGTTTGAGCCCATTTAGTTGCTAGTTGACTTACATCTTCGTTTTGTAAACTTTCAATAGTAATAACAACGATTTGCGTAGTTGTGGTATCTGAATAATGGATTAATTTTTCTTCAAGTTGTGCTTTTTCTGACGCACTTAAAAGATTAGCATAATCATAAACAGAGGTTTGTTCACTAGGGACTTTGGGTATTGTATATTGTGCAAAACCTATTTGAGTAATAAAAAAACAAATAAGTAGTTTGAAAAAAAGTGGGGTATTCGATTTAGATATAATCATATTATCCTTTAGATATTTCGTTTGATAATTCATTCGTATCATCTTCGGACCATGGAAAATGTTTTTTTAATTCTTCACCCGCTTTTAAAATACCATCAATCAAACCTTGTTTGAAATTGCCATTTTTAAAGTGAGTAACCATTATGTCTTTGGTACTGTCCCAAAAATCATTAGCTACAATTTCATTAATTCCTTGGTCACCACAAATCACAAAGGTTTTGTCTTTTACCGCTAGATAGATTAAAACTCCATTTTTCAGTTGGGTTTCATCCATTTTTAATTCATTAAAAACTTCTAAAGCACGATCAAAAGGATCTAATTCTGTCGTTTTTTCAAGATGTACTCTTATTTCGCCAGAGGTGTTTTTTTCGGCCACGCGAATCGCTTCTACAATTTCTTGTTCTTCTTCTTGTGTTAAAAAATCTTCTACTTTTGACATGGAAATTATTTTTTAATGAAGAGTAACGATTTCTGATTGGACAAGTTTTTATTCTGCTATCAAAAATCGGTACTCAAAAATTTAAATTCGGTTTTTAGAATTTTACTTCTACGGGTTTATCAGCACCTTCAACAGCGTTAAAGTATGCTTTTTCTTTGAATCCAAACATTCCAGCAAAAAGGCTGTTTGGGAACGTTTTGATGTGTGTGTTGTATGGTTTTACTGCTTCGTTAAAACGAGTTCTAGCCGTTAAGATTTGATTTTCAGTACTCGCCAATTCATCTTGTAATTTCAAGAAGTTTTGATTCGCTTTTAAATCAGGGTATTGCTCTACCGTTACCAATAAACGAGATAATGAACTACTAACACCACTTTGTGCTTTGTTGAATTCAGCTAATTGTTCTGGAGTAATGTTTGCTGGGTCCACTGTAACTTGAGTTGCTTTTGCTCTAGCTTCAATTACTGCAGTCAAAGTGCTTTTTTCAAAATCAGCTGCTCCTTTTACAGTATTAACTAAATTTCCAATCAAGTCATTACGTCTTTGATAAGCCGTTTGTACATCTCCCCACGATTGCTCTACTGTTTGGTTTAATGTTACAGCAGTATTGTTTATTCCTTTAACCCAGCTGTATATTCCTAAAATAACAACGGCTCCAATAATCCAAGGCAAAAATCTTTTCATGTTTATTTAATTTTAAAGTTGGTTTTTAATATTTGTTAATTGTGTTCGTATCGTTTCTAATTTTCTAATAATTTCAAACTTATCTAAGGTTTTCTTTTGTCCTTCTTTCAAATGCGTTTTTGCTCCTTCCAGTGTAAAACCTCTTTCTTTTACTAAATGATAAATGAGCTGTAAATTGGTCACATCCTCTGGAGTAAACATTCGATTTCCTTTGGCATTTTTCTTAGGCTTTAGAATATCAAATTCACTATCCCAAAAACGAATTAAGGATGCATTAACATTAAAAGCTTTGGAGATTTCCCCAATGCTGTAATATCTTTTATCTTTTGAAAGTTCTATATGCATTTTCTTGTTTAAAAGTTTAATGTTATAATTTTAAAGCCAAACGCTCCATTTTATAACGTCGATTTTATAAATTAATCCAGTGACTGGTTCTCTTGGTTGGCTAATTTTGATATGGCTACATATTCCACTGCCGATATATTTCCGTAATAGAAATTAAGTGGGTTGACCACTTTTCCATCTTTATGTACTTCGTAATGGCAATGTGGCGCTTCAGATCGCCCTGTGCTTCCTACATACCCTATAATATCTCCACGCTTCACTCTTTGTCCCGCTTTGCAATTGTATTTGCTTAAATGCGCATACAACGTTTCGTATCCATAACCATGCCTAATGACCACATGATTACCAAAACCTGAAGCATTACTATTGGCTTCAGCTATAACACCATCTCCAGTGGCGTAGATTGGAGAGCCTGTTTTGGCTGTAAAGTCCATTCCCTCATGCATTTTACGCGCTTTGGTAAATGGATCTGTTCGATATCCAAAACCAGAAGCCATACGTTTCAAGTTTTCATTTCGGACTGGCTGAATGGCAGGAATAGATGACAATAGCTTGTTTTTTTCTTTGGCTAATTTTAAAATATAGTCCAAAGATTTAGATTGAATTGCCAATTCTTTACTCAAAACATCTATTCTTTTTGTGGTATTTAAAACCAGTTGTGTATTGTTATATCCTTCAAGTGCTACATACCGGTTTACATCTCCAAAACCTGATTTTCTTTCCTCTTCGGGAATCGGAGCAGTATTAAAGTACGTGCGGTATAAATTGTTATCTCGATCTTCAATAGCTACAATGACATCATCCACCTCGTCCATTTTTTTATTTAAAACAGCATAATTCAGTTTTAAATTTTCAATTTCACGCAATAACAATCGATCCTTTGGAGTGTCGAAATAAGGGGTGTTCAATAAAACGACAAAACTTAAAACGCCAAACAATGCAGAAGCCACTAAAAACAAGATGGCAAAACCGAATTTCCATCTTTTTTTTGTTTTTATTTTTCGATATGCTAGATTTTCGGAATCGTAATAATATTTTACTTTCGCCATGTTTTAAAATACCCTATTTTTGCACATTGTAAAATGTTAGTCGAACAAATTTAATAAATGTTTCATTTGTTCAACCCTTTTTTCAGGAATAAATAAAATAATGTGCCTATTCCAGCTATTCGTTTCAAGTTCTCGTCTTGAAATCTTTTTTTCTACTGCGCTGGCAGGAGCTTCCTGCGGTCGCTCTACCACCACAAGAAAAAATAAATTTCAAAACTTCGAAGCTTTTCACTACTATCTGGGGCAAGAAAAAAAATAATAAAAAGAGATAGTTTCTGGTCTAATCAACTTTAAACCTTAAACTTTAAACTAAAATAAATAATGAAATCACAAGACGTACGTAAACAATTTCTAGATTTTTTTCAAAGCAAAGGGCATTTAATCGTTCCTTCTGCACCAATTGTTCTTAAAGATGATCCTACTTTGATGTTCAACAACTCAGGGATGGCTCAGTTCAAAGAGTATTTTTTAGGAAATGCCACACCCAAAAGCAATAGAATTGCCGATACGCAAAAATGTCTTCGTGTTTCAGGAAAACACAATGATTTAGAGGATGTAGGTTTTGATACTTACCACCATACTATGTTTGAAATGTTAGGAAACTGGTCTTTTGGCGATTATTTCAAAAAAGAGGCTTTGCCTTTCGCTTGGGAATTTTTGACTGAAGTTTTAAAATTAGACAAAGACCGTTTATACGTTTCTGTTTTTGAAGGGAACGAAGCAGAAAATGTCCCTTTTGATCAGGAAGCATTTGATATTTGGAAACAATTTGTTCCTGAAGACCGAATTATTCTTGGAAATAAAAAAGACAATTTTTGGGAAATGGGAGATCAAGGACCTTGCGGACCTTGTTCAGAAATTCATATCGATTTACGTTCGGATGAAGAAAGAGCTGCTGTTTCAGGTAGAAGTTTAGTAAATGCAGATCATCCTCAAGTAGTAGAGATTTGGAATAATGTATTTATGGAATTCAACCGCAAAGCGGATGGTTCTCTTGAAAAATTGCCTTCCCAACATGTGGATACCGGTATGGGATTTGAGCGTTTGTGTATGGCGATGCAAAACACAACTTCAAATTATGATACGGATGTATTTACGCCACTTATTGAGAAAGTGGAACAGATTACAGGATTAAAATATACTTCAAACGAAGTTAAAGACATAAGCGAGGAACAAAACAAAACGAATATAGCAATTCGCGTTATTGTGGATCACGTTCGTGCGGTTGCTTTTGCCATTGCTGATGGTCAGTTGCCTTCAAACACTGGTGCGGGTTATGTAATTCGTCGTATTTTGCGTCGTGCGATCCGTTACGGATTTACTTTTTTGAATACTAAAGAGCCTTTTATATTTGAATTGGTTGCTGTTTTGGCCAATCAAATGGGTGAATTTTTCCCAGAAATCAAATCGCAACAAAACTTGGTAACGAATGTAATTAGAGAAGAGGAAGCTTCTTTCTTAAGAACATTAGACCAAGGATTGCAATTGCTTGAAAATGTTTTTACTGAAACAAAAGGAAAAGAAGTTTCAGGTGCTAAAGCATTCGAATTGTATGATACTTTTGGTTTTCCAAAGGATTTAACGGCTTTGATTTTAAGAGAAAGAGGATTAGAGTTGGACGAAGCGGGTTTTGATATTGCAATGCAAGAACAAAAAGCGCGTTCTCGAGCAGCATCGGAAGTTTCAACAGAAGACTGGTCTGTTTTAATACCTGGAAATGTAGAAACATTTGTAGGCTACGACGACACAGAAGCAGACGTGAAAATCACCCGTATCCGAAAAGTCGATTCTAAAAAAGATGGCGTTTTATACCAAATTGTATTAGATAATAGTCCGTTTTATCCAGAAGGAGGAGGACAAGTAGGAGACAAAGGAACATTGGTTTCAGCAAATGAGACCATTCAAATTATAGATACTAAAAAAGAAAACAACCTTATTTTACTTTTTGCTAAGCAATTGCCAGAAAATGTAAATGCTAGTTTTGTTGCTAAAGTAAATACTAATTTAAGAACAGCAAGTGCCAAGAATCACTCGGCTACCCATTTAATGCACTTGGCATTGCGTACTGTTTTAGGTACACACGTAGAGCAAAAAGGATCATTGGTAAATCCGAACTATTTGCGTTTTGACTTTTCACATTTTGCAAAAGTAACGGATGAAGAATTGCAGCAGGTAGAGGATTTTGTAAATGCTAGAATTCAAGAACAATTGCCATTGATTGAACGTAGGAATATTCCTTTTGCGCAAGCGGTAGAAGAAGGAGCGATGGCACTTTTTGGAGAAAAATATGGAGATCATGTACGTGCTATAAAATTTGGTGACAGTATGGAATTATGCGGAGGAATCCATGTGAAAAACACGGCGGAAATCTGGCATTTTAAAATCACAAGTGAAGGAGCAGTTGCGGCAGGAATTCGCCGTATTGAAGCAATAACTAGCGATGCTGTAAAAGCTTTTTTTGCATCTCAGGAAAACATGTTGAGCGAAATTAAAGTAGCTTTAAAAAACCCACAAGATTCGCTGAAAGCAGTAGTTTCTCTTCAAGAGGATAATGCCAAATTGAAAAAACAATTGGAAACCTTATTGAAAGAGAAGGCTAAAAATATGAAAGGGGATTTGGCTAAAGAGTTGCAAGAAATCAATGGTATTCAATTTTTAGCAAAACAAGTGGATTTAAATCCAGAGGGTGCTAAAGATTTGGCATATGAATTAGGAAATCTAGGAAGCAATATGTTCCTAGTTTTGGCTACAGCCGAAGAAGGAAAGCCAATGTTAAGTTGTTATATCTCTAAAGAATTAGTAGCTGATAAAGGCTTAAATGCAGGACTGGTGGTTCGTGAATTAGGGAAGTATATCCAAGGTGGAGGTGGAGGCCAACCCTTCTTTGCCACTGCAGGAGGAAAAAAAGTAGAAGGAATTCAAGAAGCTTTAGATAAAGCAGTTGAGTTTGTGAAGTAAAATAGTTTTAATCATTATATAAAATAACCCTTTTAGAGCATGCGCTTTAAAAGGGTTTATTATTTGTAGAATCTATTGTAAAATGAACCACATAGGTTGTATTTGTTAGTTTTTTAAAATAGTAGTTTAACCGAAATATAAGGATTGTAGCGATGAATTTTGTAGCTTTTATTTTATTTTTTTAGGTTTGCCCCATCAATTTAAAAAACAGAAACATTTAATAAATGTGGATAAATTAAGTAACATGCAAACACCAACTAAAATAGTTTTACTAGTTTCAATCTTATTAATAACTCTGTGTTCTTGTACTAACGATAACGGGAATGACAATCAAGCTCTTTTATTAAAAAAGATTGTTGAAGTTGCTGTTGATGGATCTTCGAAAGCAACATTTATTGCTTATGAAGCTAATAAAATTGTGAGTATTGATAAAGTTGGTGAATTTTCAACGTTTTATTATACAGGAGATTTAATTACTAAAATTACTGTGTTAAATAAATCAACCCAAAATCAAAATACGTTAGAATATGTATACTCTGATAATAAATTAGTAAAAATTATTTCTTCAGATAATTATACGTTGAATTATACTCACAACACAGATGGTACAGTTTCTTATGAAAAACTAACAAAGGATTCAAATGCTAATGAGGTTAGAAGTAATCACGGAACTTTATATTTTCAAAATGGAAACCTTATCAAAGATGAAAAAGTTTTAGATAATGTGGGGACAGGAGTTTTGGCAGTTAATAAAATGGAGGTTACTTATGATTATAAAAATAACGCATTGCTTAATATTTTAGGATTTAGTAAACTGTTAGATTATTCTAAATTTATTTCTTCAAATAATGATATTAGTAGTATGGAAACATCATCAGTTAAATATGTAAATGAAGATCAAGCTATTTCAGCTGTCAAAATGAACACCAATAAATATAAATATAATTCGAATGACTATCCTACGGAAATAGTTTCTGAAAACGAAATGTTTGGAGGACATAATGCGAATCATTTAAAGTCGCAATTATTTTATAATTAATGAACATTATAAAAAACAACAAATAAAATTCATCTTCCAAGAAGCAGGTTGTTTTAATTCTAGAATTTGTAGTAGCGAACTGATGATTTTTTAAATAAAATAGGATTGTTTTTAACTCGTAAATTCCCAAATTCATTACTTATATACTGTTTTTTCAAGGCTATTAATAAGTAGTTAATCCGAAAAATAAGGATTGTAACGATGAATTTTGTAGCTTTTATTTTATTTTTTTAGGTTTGATATTGGTAAAGCCCTATGCGTCGACCCTATTAGATTTATTATAATGAGAAAAGGAAAAATTTTATTTGGGGTAGTGTCAATTTTTTTATTGATTCTTTTTTCATGTTCAAAAGATAATAGTGACAACATAAAGTTACTTAAAAAATTAGTTGAAACTTCATCTGATGGTACATCAAATACGACTTTGTTTACTTATAAAGGAAATGAAATTGTAAATACAGACAATGAAAAACAACATGTTGATTATACATATACGAATGGCTTAATCACTAAGATAATTACGAAGACGAAGGTAAATCAAAGTAGTACTTCCTTAGAATTCACTTATGATAAGGACAAATTAGTGGGTATAAAATCATCAGACAATTACTCGATTAAATTCACGCATAAGTCCGATGAAACGGTTTCTTATCAAAAAACAACTTTGAGTTCTCAGAATGAAGAGGTTAAGGTTTATCATGGTGTTTTATCTTTCAAAAATAAAAACTTGATTAAAGACAAAAGAACGCTTGATGATACTGAACCAGGGATCACTTCAAATTACGACCTGAGTTATGAATATGACTTAAAAAACAATCCCTTTTATAACATATTGGGCTTTGATAAGTTGCTGAATCAAAACGATTTAATTTCTATAAATAATAGCCAGATAGGTATTGTGGAAGCAACAATTACAAATGCAGAAGATCAAATCACATCATCGGCTAATTTTTACAAGAGCTCTTTTAAATATGATAAAGAAGGATATCCTACTGAAAAAGTTGCTGAATCAGTGATGCCATCTGATGGGAAATCAGGGTATTTAAAAACTGAATATTTCTACAAATAAAACAGAATAAAAAAGATTGAATTATAATAAAAAACTCAATGGTCTTGATTAAAAGACAATTGAGTTTTTTTGTGCAAAAAATAGTGTTAAATGTTTTTTATTTACTTTATTTATATAAAAAATAAACATGAATAAATTAGCTTTAGGATTAGTCGGTTTAATGCTGATGTTGTTTTCCTGTTCAAGTGATTCTTCTGGGAGTGATTCGCCAGTTGTAGTTGCGCCTTCTGCATTAGTAAAGAAAATTACTACATCTGATTCAGCAGGAAAACTTTTAGTCACAACAACCTTTTCTTATGATGGGAATAAAATTGTAAGTGAGTCTTGGAAGCAAAATAGTTTTAGTATGGGGACTGATATAGGCTATAGTTATAGAATGGATTATAGCTATACAGGAAATTTGATTACCAATAAAAGAATTTATGTGACTCCTTTAGGGTATACAGAGAGGCAAATTATCAAAATTGATTATGTTTACGACAGTAATGGTGATTTAATTTCATCAGTTGAAGAGCATTATCTTGAAAATTACAAAACAATTTTAAAAATTTTATATATTAAAATTGATAATAATACACAAGATTTTAAAATATTTTTGACTGATAGTCGAGATAATATTGAGACTCCTTATCAAAATGGTAAAATCTTTTTTGATGCAAATAGAAATATTATCAAAATGGCTTATTCTGAAGAGGAAGGTTATTTCTCGACTCTCGTTTATGATTTGAAATCCAATCCTAAAAAAAATATTTTAGGATATAATAAAATTATATATTTTGGTCTTCCAACAAATTTCAATCTACACCCTTTGATTCCTCACCTGGATCGATCAAACAATATTTTAAAAATGAATATTCCGGGTTATTATCCAACAAAAAATCAATATACATATAACACAAATGGATATCCTATTGAAAGAAAAGAATATTATGAATATAATGGTGATAAACTCAATGCTATTTTTCAATATTTCTATGAGTAAACAATTTAGTTTGTAAAACCATATAAAACTACCCTTTCAACTATAAAACGTTAAAAGGGTTTTTTGATGCTATTTTTTGATGAAGGAAAAAAACAACTAAACCGTGTTTAAGTCACTAAAATTATTCAAATTTGTAGTAAATTAGAATGATGCAATTCAGAACCCAAATACCTATTCCTAAAAGTAATTCCCTCCTTGATTATAATTCAAAGGTGATTTCTTTAGGTTCTTGTTTTGCAGTCAATATGGCGGAGAAACTAGATTATTATCAGTTTCAAAACAGTTGTAATCCTTTTGGGATTATTTTCAATCCTGTTTCTATTGAAAAATTAGTTCGGTTTGTGGTTTCAGAAAAACAATTTACGGAGGAGGAGGTTTTCTTTCATAACGAACGTTGGCATTGTTTCGATGTTCATTCGGATTTAAGTTCCAATAGTAAAGAAGAGCTATTAATGACTTTAAACTCTATTCTAAAAATTACAAAACAGCAATTACTCGAAGCTTCTCATATTATTATTACCTATGGAACTGCATGGATATATCGTGCTACAGAAAGCGATGAAATAGTAGCGAATTGCCATAAAGTACCGCAAAAACAATTCGCCAAAGAATTGCTTTCGATAGCTACAATTACAGAAAGTATTTCTAACACTATTCAGTTAATTCAATCCATTAATCCAGAAGCAAAATTTATTTTTACCGTTTCGCCAGTGCGTCACATTAAGGATGGTTTTGTAGATAATCAACTAAGTAAAGCGCATTTAATAAGTGCGCTACATGCAACTTTTGACTTTCGACTTTCGGCTGTTACTTATTTCCCGAGTTACGAAATCATGATGGATGAACTGCGTGATTATCGCTTTTACACAGAGGATATGTTACATCCAAGCGCATTGGCGGTTGATTATATTTGGGAGCGTTTTAAAGAAACAAATATTGCCGAAACAGCTTACGAAACAATGGATGCCGTTGCGACCATTCAAAAATCATTACAACATCGAGCTTTTAATCCAGCATCTGAAAGTCATCAAAAATTTGAATCCAATTTGCAAGCTAAAATCAGCAAAATGGTTTCCCAATATTCATTCATGAAATTTTAATTATGTTAAAAAGACTATTCGTTTTTATAGGTTTAATAGTAACAGTGGTGCTGTTATTCAAGTTTTGTGAATTTAAAAAAGCTGATGATGCTACAACTATAGATGGCGCTGGTTTAATTCAGCAGCAAATTGTAAACGTAGGAAAACTGGTTGTTACCGAAGGGCATTATTCGGAAGTAATAACCTATAAAAACCAAGAGAAATACTTGATGGGAATGTTTTCTTTTGATAAAAAAGCATTGATTGTCGTAAATGCAGATGTGACAGTGGCATACGATTTACACAAAATGAAATACGATATTGATGAGAAAAACAAAACAATCTCGATTGTTTATATCCCTAAAGAAGAAATAAAAATTAGTCCTGATATCAAGTTTTATGATGTAGAACAAAGCAAGCTGAACCCTTTTACGGGTGATGATTATAACAAAATCAACAAGTCAGTAAAAGCTAATTTAGCTAAGAAAATGGAAACTTCCACATTAAAATCTAATGCTCAAAATCGCTTAATAAGTGAATTGTCTAAGATCCTTATTACAACCAGTAATTTAGGTTGGACTTTAAAATACGAAGGCAAAGTAATTGAAAGCGATAAAGATTTAAGTCAGCAAATAAAGTTGTAAAAGAAAAAGCCACGAATTTAATTATAAAGTGAAAGCCACGAATTCACTAATTTCTATTATAATTATCTCAAAGTAGATAACCGCAAGTCCACTAAAATAATTTGCGAATTTGTGTTCGTTTTTTTTTAATCTGCCTCTACAATAGTCAGTTTTAATTATAAAGTGAAATCTACGAATTCACTAATTTCTATTATAATTATCTCAAAATAGATTACCGCAAGTCCGCTAAAATAATTTGCGAATTTGCGGTTATCTATTTACAATACGAATCAACTTTAATCAGTGCATTCGTGGCTAAAATTTTATGCTTTTGCCTTCTCAAAAATCAAGTCCAATCCACCAGTAATTAAATGCGCCACTTCGGGTCTGGCAAGTTTTAATTGTTCGAGATGTGCCAATACTTCATCCAATAGTGGAGCATCATTGCGGTCTTTTAAAAGCTCCACAATCTCAACCGAAAGTAACCAATCTTTTGGGTGATTTACTTTTAATTTATTAAAAATAGGACTAAGCGAAGCGTAGATGTCATGCGTCTCCCTAATAATTCTAACAGTTTGGTATAAAATTTCTAAATCATCGCGCTCTGCAGTATGTGTCGCTTTAATAGTGGTGCTAGATGGTAAATGGGTAATCAAATCAAAACTATTCACATCGGCAGGACCAGAGAAAGCCGAAACTACTTTTTTACCCACCGCCATATCATAAACACCCCAATCGGGTTGGAACAAAATCGTTTCACCATGCGTCACCGTACAGTTTTTAAAACGTATCAAGATAATCTCACCTTGTAGGTTTCTAGAACCCGTTACAATTTCGCCTTCCACAGTGATACCGCCTTCAAACTCTAGTTTAACGGCTTTGGATTCTATAATGTCATAGGCATGCAAGTCCTTCGGACTCATATCTTCTATCGCTAAGTTAATTCCTTGCAGTTTTCCTATTGGACTACCAAAACCTTCGGCATGAGTCAAAGTACCATGGCCTACTAATTCTTTTTCGCGGGAAGCCAAAGCTGTTTTTCCAATTGTTTGTATGTAAATCGGTTTCCCTTCATCAGCAATTACTTTGGTAAAAACACCCGAAATTTGCAATCCCGTGCTCAATTCAATCGTTCCCAAAGCGCCCGAGTGAATCAATTTCTCAATTCCAGACAAGCCGCCTGTGCGCAATGCCATTTTATTCGCAAATTCTTCCAAAACCAAATTCAAATACGCAAAAGTTGGCGTAACATACAATTGGGGTTGTAGTTTTGTAATGTCAAAACTTTGGTAGGCTGCTGAGATATCGTAAGGGATTTTCTTCACTTGATCCGTCATGCAGTACGCACTTTCACCAATAGACGACAACAATCCTGCACCGTAAATCTTTGGATTTTCTACCGTTCCTATCAAGCCATATTCCACAGTCCACCAGTGTAGGTTGCGTATTTGAGCCATTTCAGACAGTTCGCCCATGTTGTTTTGCAAGTCTTCGACTGCTTTTTCGGCAGCGTCAATCGTAGCTTGTGGCGTACCTTCGGCTTCTTTGACGATGGATAAAAGTCGGATTGCCTCATACATTTGATAATCCTTGTCCGATGAAATCGCTTTGCATCCTATTTCTCCAAAACGGCGCAAATATTCCGCATATTCTGGATTGGCAATAATAGGCGCGTGACCGGCACCTTCATGAATAATATCGGGAGCAGGCGTGTATTCAATATGTTCCAGTTGGCGAATATCCGAGGCTATTACCAAAACGTTATATGCTTGAAATTCCATAAAAGCATTCGGCGGAATAAATCCGTCCACGGCAACAGCAGCCCAACCTATTTCGGTCAAAATGCGGTTCATACCGTACATACTCGGGATATTGTCAATCTCAATTCCTGTTTTCTTCAACCCTTCCAGATACGAGCTATGCGCCACTTGAGCAAGATAATCCACGTTTTTACGCATCACATAGCGCCAAACCGCTTGATTGATAGGCGTATAATCGCTATAATCCTGAGGTTTAATAAATTGCTTTAAATGTTTGGGTAATCGGTCTAATAACGGATTACTTTCTATAATTGAGTTCATTTCGAAATCGTTGTAGTTATCATGCAAAAGTACGAATTCTTGAAGCCATTTCCCGCTTTTCATTGCAAGTTTTTGTCTAGCCGTTTGTTTTTCCATAGTTTATAAAAGAGCTTCCTCTGGTCGCTTTTTATAAACAGGAAAACCTAAAAAAACGGCTTGTACAAAAAGCTTTCCATTTCAGTCGGGGCTAGGGGAGTTGTGGTAAAATGTTTGTTTATTGATTCCTGTCCTGCAAGGTTTTTTTGAACCTTGTAGGTTTGTTTTCATTCCAATCAATGAAGAATTCCAATAATAAGTAAACTTGAAGCAAGTCATTGCGAGGAACGACGCAATCACACTAATACACGTCTACAAACCAATTCTACATTCTTTTTCATTCCGACGAAGGAGACTCGAGCGTTAGCGAACAGACGAAGTAAATCACATCAAGTACCAATGTGTATTTATATGAAGTTTATCTTTTATTAAGACGAGCCACACGAAAGGATTCGTGCGGCAGCGGGGGGGAGGATAGAACTGTTCGCTGCGGCGAATGTCATCACATGAACCAATTAAATTTAATATATTCTCTTTAGGATTGTAGTTGTAATAATAATGAACCATACGAAAGGATTAACTTCGGTGAATTTCATTTTGTGCAGTAGCGGTGGAATATTCTAATTTAATTTCAGCAAATCCCATATGTAAAATGAAGGCATTATTATCGCTAATTTACCTCCTGTATTGTCAGAATGTGTTCCACTAACAATTCCTACTAATATTGTTCTATCTAAAGCACCAATTTCTACCATTTTACTTATTGATAGATATAATCCTGAACCACTTGCTCCTTGAATACTAGATTTGTCTAAGTAAAATACCGAACACTTTTTATTTTTTCCATAATAAGAAAAAGTTTGGGTTATTAATCCACTAGCATAATTACTTTTAAAGGATAATGCTGAAAAGTGTTCCAATATTAAATCAGTTACTGGATAACCCAGAAAAGTCAGTTCAAATTCTTTCCATAATAGTGTTTTTTCATCACTGATTAATGTTGAAGGAAATGAGGAATTGATAAATCTATTTTTTATATCTAAATTGTAAGGTATTAGTTCCATGATTGCAATATCAGCAATTTGATGAAATTGCCAATTCATTTTTTGATTTAGAGATACTAAATCGATTACCGCTGGCTGATCGTTATTTATTCTAAAAATAATTTTTGAAGTATTTTTTAATTCTTTAGCAACATGGGCAGCAGTCAATAAGAAATATTTGTTTTTGTATTCGATAATAGTTCCTGTACCGTTAGTTCCAGTCGAATCATTAATTTGTTGGTATAACATTACAGTCATATCAGAAACCTCATCTAATGAAAATTTTATTTTAGATTGTGCAAAACTGTGATTTATTATCAGAAATATTATGATGATGTATAATCGCTTCATTTTAATCGTTGTAAGTTAAAAAGTAAAGTTAGTCTTCTAAACCAATTAAATCAATGTTTAGTTATATAATTTATTTCTGAAAAATCTTATTAATTAAAAGTATTTTTTAATTGCTTATAATTTGGTATACAGTTTTGTAATTATAAAACTATTTTAATTTACTTCTAAAATAAACTATCTTTACTCTATTAAATAATTATGGTTATGAATATTGAAGCGCATAAAAACCAGTTGATTAAGAAATTAATTGATGTTCAAGATGAAACACTTTTGGATAAAATTGATGCTATTTTAAATAGCGATTCTATTGTCGCTCTAACATTAGATGGAGAATCTTTAACCAAATCAGAATACATTGCGCATATTGAATCAATAAGTCAATCCGTTGCTGATGGTGCTGAAACTTATACTTCTGAGCAAGTTCGTACTTCTATTTTATCTAAAAAGGAATGACTGTAGTTTGGTCAAAAGAAGCAAAAGACTCCCTTTCTAAAATCTATTATTATATTTTGGAAGACAGTCCTCAAAATGCTGAAATGGTTTTGGATAAAATAATAGCATTAGCAGAATCTCTTCATGATTCTCGTTATGAATTTGCCATAGAGCCAATTATCAATAAAGAAAGATTTCGGCATATTAGCATTTGGTCTTACAAAATCATTTATGAGCGCAAATTAGATTTTGTCTTGATTATTGATATCTTCAACGGAAAACAAAATCCCAATCGGTTGAATAAGTATTAAAAAAAAATCCGCAACATTACTGTTACGGATTTCGATATTTATAAAAAACTACTATTTTTTAATTTACTTCAAAAAGTAGCACTTGCGTTTTCTGTTTGTCCGAGAAATTATTATCGGATACAAAAAGTAAGGATTGCTTGCCATTGGCTAGTTTTGGTCCAAAAGTAATTCCTTCGATATTATCCGTAAAAATTTCTAAATCGTCCATGTTCAAGAGCAGTTTTTTGGAGGCCAATTGAATGCCTTGATTTTGTAAGGAAGCAATATCTTTTACATTGGTCGCTTTGGTAAAATCACATAAATACACTTTTATCGTGCAGGCTTGTTTTCCAGTAGAGTAGGAGCGCTCCACAATCAAGAGTTGGTTTTTACTGTAATACTGTATCGAGGAAATTCCGTTTACGGCAAAGCCAGTATGTGGGTTGGGTTCATGTGCAATCGGATCGAGAAGGTAACCGTATTGCGCCGTGTTTTTTCTCGATTTTGTATCAAATTCAAACAGACGAATCATTCCGCCTTTGGTAGTTGTAGCTTCGGTGTCGTCTTCGTACAGCGGTTCTTCCACGTTCGTGTACACTTTGCTGTAGTCTTTGTTGAAGGTTATTCCTTCGAGAACACCATTGCTACGTGGTCCTTTTTCCTCTTTTTGCATGTTGAGGTTGGTGGGTAAACTAAAGTCGTTGACGAAATTTCCGTTTAAGTCGGCTGTTTGCAACGAAGGATTTTGCAAGACCACAAAATCTTTGGCAATCACTCGAGCCCCTTCGCTACTCCAAACCACTGACTTCGTTTTGGGGTTGTAACGCATTTCTTCAGGATCGATAGATTGAGACGGTTTTGTCTCCCAATTACTGTATTTGGCTCCAGCTTCATTTTTTAAAGTAACCACATTCTCAAAAGCAATATTTTTGATGGTATCTGAATCCAAATGAATTTTGGCAGTATAAAAACGGGCATCATTATAAATGGATCTATCGTCAGAAATGAAATAATACAAATCATTTTTGGCATCATAATCAATACTGGATAAGCCGCCTATAACGGTGTTTTTAAATTCTTGATTGAAAGGCACTTCAGTGGAGTTGATGAAGTGTAAGGTTGGGCTGCCGTTTGCTGTTTCTGTAGGTTTTACACTCGAACAGGATATAAAAGCAAGTTGTAAAAAAGCTAAAAATAATAATTTGCGCATGAAGTGTTATTTAGAATTTAAAAGATCTCCTTTTTGTCCAGCATCTCTGAAATAGTTAATCTTATAATTGAACATCTCAGCCATGTTTTTGGCGCGTAGTTTAGCTTCCTCAGCAATAGTTCCTGTAAATAAGGAGTCTACTGTGGCAATGAAAATTTCCATCCAGCGGTCAAAATGGACTTTGTCTACTGGTAAATGTTTGTGCGGAGGAAAAGGACTTCCGGAATAGGTGTGTACTTCTAGTAAAATAGTTTGCCAAAAGCGGTACATTTTTTCCAAATGTTCAGGCCAGCGGTTGCCTATTTTTTGATTGAAAATAGGACCTATGAAATCGTCTTTTTGCACTTTAGCGTAAAAGGTATCTACCAGTAATTTAATATCGTCTAGGGTAGTTATGTCTGTTTGTATGGTCATAATTGGGTATAAAAAAAGCCTACACAAAGGTAGGCCATTTCTAGTATATACGGTTTAAGCTATTGTTATTTTGGTGGGAATTGTGATAAAATTTTAGCAACAAACTCATTGATTTGACTTTCTTTTTTGTCTCTATTTTCAGTTAAATAACCCACGCCTTCACCTTCCCAAACCAATTCTTTTTTCTTGGCATCAATTAAGTCGATGTATAATGTTCCTTCAGTAGAAGAGGTAACATAGGTACGTCCTCCCCATAAGTAAGGATTCCAACCGTAACCCCAGCCATAACCCCAACCTGCATTGTACTGGTTAACGTCTAGTTTTTCTCTTTCTTTAGTCAAAATGTTGATTAGCAAATCTGGATTTTCACTTTTAGTCATTCCTTTTTTGCTGAGTTCCGCATCAATGGCACGAAGTATTCTTTTTTTATCCAGTTCAGAAACCTGTACTCTATCAATTCCGCTTTTTTGAAAAGCATAAGTTTTAAATTGACTAAAATCTACATTTTTATCATAATCAGAATTGACTCTGATAGAGCTACAAGCGCCCAAAACGAAAAGAAAAAGTACGGGAAGAAGTTTTATTGCTTTCATGGTATGATTATTTGATTAATATGGGTTTACTAAAGTTACGACCAAATTTTTAAAAATCCAATAAACTATCGTCAACTATATTAGGGATGGTCACTTTTAATAAAGGTTGCGTTTCCATAGCCCTTTTTATTGCAAAAATAGCCCCTTCATTACGCGCCCAACTTCTTCTTGATATTCCGTTATTGACATCCCAGAAAAGCATTGAGGCTAAGCGTCTTGAAGCTTCTTTAGAACCATCAAGAACCATACCAAAACCACCGTTAATTACCTCTCCCCAGCCTACGCCACCACCATTGTGAATAGATACCCAAGTTGCACCACGAAAACTGTCTCCAATTACGTTTTGGATAGCCATATCAGCAGTAAAACGAGATCCGTCATAAATATTGGAGGTTTCTCTATACGGTGAATCTGTTCCCGAAACATCATGATGATCTCTTCCTAGCACTACAGTTCCTATTGAACCTTTGGCTATAGCCTGATTAAAAGCTTCGGCGATTTTCACACGACCTTCGGCATCGGCATAAAGAATTCTAGCTTGTGAACCCACCACGAGTTTATTGGCTTGAGCCCCTTTGATCCATTTGATATTATCTTGCATTTGTTGCTGAATTTCAATAGGAGCCTTTTTTGCCATTTCTTCCAGCACAGCGCAAGCAATGTCATCAGTTTTTTGTAAATCTTCTGGTTTTCCTGAAGCACAAACCCAACGGAAAGGTCCAAAACCATAATCAAAACACATAGGTCCCATGATGTCTTGTACATAACTAGGATACCTAAAATCAATGTGATTCTCAGCCATAATATCCGCACCTGCGCGGGACGCTTCTAGTAAAAAAGCATTTCCATAATCAAAGAAATAAGTTCCTTTGGCGGTATGTTTATTAATAGCAGTCGTATGTCGACGTAACGTTTCTTGTACTTTTTCCTTAAATAAATCAGGATTATTAGCCATCATATCATTCGCTTCTTCAAACGTGATTCCAATAGGATAATAACCACCTGCCCAAGGATTGTGCAATGATGTTTGATCACTTCCTAAATCAATATGGATGTTTTCTTGGTCAAATTTTTCCCATACATCCACCACATTTCCTAGGTAGGCAATAGAGACTACTTCTTTATTGGCTTTCGCCAAAGCGACTCTGCTTACCAATTCATCCAAATCTTCGATGACTTCGTTAATCCAACCTTGACTGTGACGGATGTGCGTGATTTTTGGGTTGACCTCGGCACATACGGTGATGCAACCCGCAATATTTCCTGCCTTGGGTTGGGCGCCACTCATTCCGCCTAATCCAGAGGTTACAAATAATCCCCCTTCTGGCGTTTTTTTTATTTTTCTAAAACCATTCAAAACTGTAATCGTCGTTCCATGTACAATTCCTTGCGGACCGATGTACATATAACTTCCAGCGGTCATTTGGCCGTATTGCGATACACCTAAAGCATTCATCTTTTCCCAATCATCCGGTTGAGAATAATTAGGGATTACCATACCATTTGTCACCACCACTCTTGGAGCTGCTGCATGTGAAGGGAATAAACCCATAGGATGACCAGAATACATGGTTAAAGTCTGGTCTTCTGTCATTTCCGACAGGTATTTCATGGTCAAAAGGTACTGTGCCCAGTTTTGAAAAACGGCTCCGTTACCACCATAAGTAATTAATTCATGGGGATGCTGCGCTACGGCATAATCCAGATTGTTCTGAATCATTAACATTATAGCTTTTGCTTGTTCGCATTGTCCAGGATATTCATTGATGGGACGCGCACGCATTTCATAATCAGGGCGCAAACGGTACATGTATATGCGTCCGTAAGTTTCTAATTCTGCTTTGAATTCAGTGATTAGTTCCGCATGATGTTTGGCATCAAAATAACGTAGGGCATTACGAAGCGCTAATTTTTTTTCTTCGGCTGACAGTATTTCTTTTCGCTTTGGAGCATGATTTATATTCGCCTCATAGGGTTTAGGTTGTGGCAATAGCGTAGGTATTCCTTGTTGGATTTGTTCTTGAAAAGTCATTTTTTTAATTTAAAGATTGAAAAATTTAAAGATTGAAAAAGTGATAATTGCTAAAATTAGAATACTCTAATTTTAAATTAGCACATTTTCTATTTAAAAAAAGTGACTATGGATAACGAATATCCGACCTGTGATAGGATTTGTAGATGGTAATCCTAAATTTTTGAAAGCAAATATCCATTTATTTTGTTGAGTTGAATTTGTGATTGAGCATTGAACACTGCTTACTTTTTAATAGTTCCCGTTTTTTTATCAAATCCGTAGGGACAATGACGACAACCACTCTTACAGCAATAGCCTCTTTTTAAGTGGTGTTTTTCAGTGAAGCATTTATAACCTTCTGTGGTATAATAAAAATCTTCCCCTTCAATTAATTCAGTATTCTTATTTGGGTTAATCATTTTAGTCGTATTCTGTTGAAATGTATTTTAAATTTCTAAGTTCAAAGAGAACTCAAACGATTGAGTTTTTCTTTAAAAGAAACTATTTTACCAATACAAATTTATACATTTTATAATGATTGTATTCTCTTAGTGCTAAATAATTAATAATGATGAGCGATCATTTTAGTTGATTTTTTGTTTTTTAGTTAACCACTTCTACTTTTTTGTATTGATTATAAATTTTAGGGCTATAAAAAAAGCCACTCAATTAAGTGGCTTTTTAAAAATTAATAAATTATTTTCTTTGAAATGACTTCATCATTATCTAATGTTATCTTGAGTATCAATCCCGAATTTGTTTTGTTTAGCTGATTTAAGAGTTGAGTTGAAGCATTCACTTTTTTGTAGCTATCAATTTTTCTTCCTAATAAATCATATACCAAGATGGTTTTTATAAGTGCTGTGTCTGATTGTACAGTTACTTCATTATTGACGATTACTTTTATACTATTTTTTAAATTAAAGTCTTCTGTTCCTAATGTTTTGGATGTCATAGAACTAAAATGGAGAACAAAGCGGTCATTAAAGGTGCCTTCGGGAAGTTCAACTTCATACATTGTATTCTTTATAGAATTGTAAGTATTAGTTTCCTTATCAAAAATATATACATTTTGACTTTCGTCAAAATTTTCTAAAGAGTCTATATTAAAAGAAATTTTCCCGGCAACTTCGTTTCGTATACCAATTGGATATGATGCATTAGTATCAAAATAGCCTTCACCCTCAATTGCTAATTCGTTTTCTTGATTTAATAAATACATATCACTAGGAGAGTCGTCAATGTTCAGAGCATCGTACCCATCGTTAATTTCACTATTTGCTTTTTCATCCATAAATGCTAACAATACTTGTCTATGGAAATTTTGGTTATAATAATTATACCCTAATCGTACTCTTTTGTAATTGTCTTTTTCAAGCGTAGCATTACTGTTATCAGTCCAATGGGCTTCATATCCTTTTTGGTTTTCAGGAATTTTATAAGTGGTTTGTGAAACTCCTATTTCATCCTCTTTATGAAAATCTCTTTGGGTGTTGTTGTATATTACGTTACCACCAGACCCTATTTTACCATTAATAAAGAAAGCTTGGCCCACAGGGATAAATTGATTTGGAGCAGCTTTGCTTGTTGCTCCAGAACCACTAATAAAATTAACGCCTACTGAACTTGGTGCAACACCGCCCGATAAATTTCGGATTCCATAACCGCCTTGGTAACTTCCTAAATTATGACTAACATTGGTTGCATAATGCTCCCAGAAATAGAGTGCACCATCAATAGCGGGATTGGATGTTGAGGTTTCAATAGATCCTATATTATCATTTATAAACTTATTTGCATCTAATGCTGATGGGTAGGGATTCCCTGTAAGTAATAATTGATCGGCTCCAACTGTATTTGTAATGGTTCCATTATTTGGTTTTCCCACGAAGGTAAGGTTTTGCGTAGCTGTTGCAGCTCCACTTCCTTTTAGCGTAAATCCTTTACCAGCTTGTAAAGTACCTGTTTCAAAAAGTTGATTCCAATTATAATAGTCATTGGCTAAGTTATCAAATTTGTAAATCCAATAACGCGCTAAACTAATTGGCGTTGTTGGAGCTCCATCATACCCTCCAATCCAATTGATAGCTACGAGTGAAGCTGGATTAGTTCCATCTTTTAGTACTGTACCTACAGTAAAAGGGGTATTATTAGCTGAATTGTTTATGGTTCCTACAGGGGAACTCCAATAATTATAATTGTATTTATTAGCCTGTCCTTGTTGGTCTCTTTCAATTGAACCAGAACTTGTAACATCTAAATCACTTCCTAATTTTTGTACGAGTTGTGAGCGACCTACTAAATCAATTTTACCGTCTAATTTTAAATAATGAGAAACTTCTATTTTAGTTCCGTCTGTTTGTAATCCACCAGTTGTTGTTGCAGTTAAAGTACTTCCTGTTCCTACACCTACATATAACCCTAATACAGTTTTGTTTCCTTGAGAAGTGATATTGTGAGTCATTTTTACAATATTCCAGTCTATAGTTTTAGTAGGGTCTTCAATAGAAGTGCTATTGGGTAAATCTTGCACAAGATTGTTTAACCATGTCCCAGGAGTTTGCCATAAACCATTGGCTTGAGATTCGTAAGGTAAAGGAGCTGTTTGTCGGTCTACCGTTTTTAAATTTCTTAAAGCTGCTGTTAAATTATAACTTGATTTGTCTTTTGCATTGGTGTACGTATAAGTTGACATTGGATAATAAGCATTTAGATTAGTCCATGGAATGCTACTTATATCATTTAACGTAATGGTGTTTGGTATAATTGCACCATTTGTTAAAGTGCTATTGCTTAAAATTTCTTGATTCATAACATAGCGGAATTGGGCATCAGTTAATGCTACTTTCCAAATACGGACTTCATCAATTGAGCCATTAAAATAGGAAGTAGTATTTACTCCATCAGCGGCGGCAATTAAAAAAGATTGTGTATTAGTGGGTACATTTGGAATTGTAGCACTATTTTTTGTTATTCCATCCACATATATTTTAGCAACTGTACCATTATAAATAACACCTATGTGATGCCAAACACCAGCAGGTATAACTGAGCTTGATGTGATAGTATATTTTGTTGCACCAACGATCCAACTCATTTCTGCTTTTCCAGCTGTATTTATGCCTAAGTCATAACCAGTTGTAAAACCATTATCTCTTTTAGAAAGAATTGTTTTGTTTACCGAATTTCTATTTACCCAAGCAGAAACTGTAAAAGAGGTGTTTAAGTTTAAAACTTTTCCTGCATCCATATAATCGGTTGTTCCGTTGAATTTCACACATCGCTCAAAAGTTTTTTCGGGAGCAAACCCAAAAGTGATGTATTTAGTACCGTCAAAATCATAAGTTGTTTCTAGATTAGAACCGTTTTCAGTCATTACTCTATATTCAGCAGTGGGGTCAAAATTAGGGGTATTTGAAATGAACATAAGGTAATCACCAGGAGGTGTTAAAGTAGCTGAAAGCATGATTGTGGGTATCGATACTTTTACAGTAGGAACATTTCCACCAGTTTCGACTACTTTCCAAGTTCTCCCAACTGATATAAAACTTACATTAGTTGTTAGAGTTGATGGTGTTGTTATTCCAGAACTAATATTTATAGTAACTTCTGGCTGTGCTGCCAATGTACCATGGTTATTACCCCAAACCAAAAACTTCTTATCAGAGTCAAAAGTATTTGTGTTATTTGTATTTATATCTAATAAATCACCCAATCCCATACTAATATCTTGCGTAGGGTTTTCGGTTTTTGATTGTTTTTGATTTAAAATGGATTGGTCATCTCTACCAATTCCAGCAATATCGTAATTGTATCCACTGTTACTTGTAAAGTTCCAAATGATATTCCCTGCAGTATCTATATAATTTACATCACAAAGATCATCAGTGGTTGTACTTCCAGTTGCGTGCAAAGTAACCCCATTTTTAATGGCTAAATAAGATTGTATTTTTTGTTGGTCTAAAGCTATTCTTGGGGTAGAGTAACTTATTACTTCGGTCATTCTACCATCTAAATAAGTATTGAAAAGACTTCCACCTACTAAAAATCCATTCAATGTAAATCGACCTACTCCTAATTGAAATACGGAATTATTATATTCTGAGAAGTTTAATGGAGTTCCTGTTCCAGAGGTTCCATTTGTAGCTGTATGATTGTCTATTTTTTTTCCGTTCAAATAGATTTCAGTAGTATTTGAGTTCGATTTTACATTCAAAATCATTACGTTGCCACTAGTTGCGTTACTTGGAGAAGGAGGAGCATAAGATCTTCCGTACGAATCAGTTGAGGCAGGTGTCCCGTTTGGCGAATAAACACCTATCATATGTGATATTAGATTATCACTATTAAATCTTGACGAGATTCTTCCCAAACCTAATCCCGTTCCGTCTTGACCAAAATTATCTGGAGTAATTCTTCCAGATATTAATTCTTGGGAGTTGTTTGTTGTCTTATCAGAAGGAGCATTGGTTTTTACAACAATAAAGTAATCCTGTGACCAGTAACCGCCTTTTCCTTTTAGAACATTACTAGCACTTCTTGAGAAATCGATAACAGGATTAAAGTTGATATTTCGAGTGGCATCATTTCTATATTTTGGTGCAAAAGAGCTGTAACCATTGGCATTGTTATTGAAAGCTTGATCACTCCATTGTGTTATAGCAGTATTATTAACGGTAGTACTTGTTCCTGTATTTGCTTTTAGCCAAAGTTTTAAATTCGAGTTGATATTTCCAGGTCCGTTAATAGGGTTTTTAGGTGATGTTATAAATTCTCCTTTTAGGATTAAATTATCTATGGCTACGCCTTCATCTTTAGTTGAATTATTTGTGCCAAAGTTGATTCTAAAGCGTAGTGATGTTTGGTTGTTTAAAGCAACAACATCTGATGCAGATATAGATGCTTCAATAAATTTTGATGGACTCGCAGCTGTTTCTGTATTTTGTCCAGACCATCCGTGGACATTGTTCGCTATACCATTAACATCATTATCATTGTACCAGTTGTTACCTTGGCCTTGATTACCTAATCTAGTCCATCCTGTAAGTCCTGTCGCATCAGTGGTGTATTCAATGTTCATACCGTCATTTCCTGATTCCGTTTTATATCGAATATCAATATAAAGCTTTACGGTATTAAATCCAGTTGTAGAGTAAACGGGACTTGTTAATCTAGTAAAAGAATTATCTGAATAAGTGCTGTATGGTGTTATACTCCAATAGCTACCTTCACCAACAATAGGATTAGCATTATAGACCCATGATCCATTTTTACCTGTATTTGTAGTGGAGCTCCAGTTTCCGTTGTTACTATCAAAATTTTCATATACAATAGTATGTGATTGTGCATTAGTAAATAGAGAAAATAAAATAAAACCAAATACGTAAAAGGCCTTATTCATAGAAAGTAATTTTTTTGTCATATTTCTTCGTGGCAAAGTAATTTGTGACTTGTTTTTGTTTTTTGGAAATTAACGGTCCTACTTAATCAGGTCATTAATTATTTGTTATTTAGCCTCTTATGTAGGAGAAATAATTTGCAAATGTAAAATATTTTTTTTGTTTATTGATTTATTTTATAACATGGTTTGTTTTTTTTAAAATTGATAATTTGTAATTGAATTCTAATTTAATTTACGTTTTTTTTTAAAGTTTAGTTTTATAAAATTTTGATTATTTTGCAATCAGTATAACTCTTATTTTTTAATTGAAAGCGAATGTATCTAGTAGTTACCAAATATTTAATACCCAAAGGATTTTCTGGATTAACCGCATTTCCTTTTATTTTTATAAAATACCATGTTGATAAAGAAAATCTTGTTTTTATCAATCACGAAAAAATACATTTGAGACAACAAAAAGAATTATTAATACTTCCTTTTTTTATATGTTATTTTTTGGAATATTTGGTTCGTTTGATTCAATTTAAGAATCGAAATTTGGCCTACAGGAATATTAGTTTTGAAAGAGAAGCTTATGCTAATGAATCGGATTTGAATTATTTAAAAAACAGATCCTTTTATGAATTCACAAAATATTTATTCATCAACTGAGTTTGATACTTCTATTTTAAAGATATAACTAAACATCTTTTTTGTTTTGTTTTCACATTTTTATAAATGTAAGATAATACTTCTTTTTATATTTAAAAGATGTATTTAAACGATGTATTTTACTTATTATCGTCATTTTATCCTATTTCACAATTATTTTTTAGTAACTTTAATAAAGTCTTCTAAAGTTAATCAGTTTGTAGAGAAATCTTTTGATTTTATTTTTACATTTTCAATAATTAGAATTCTTTTTTAACAAGAAATTAGTGTAATATATTAAAATACAATTATTTATGAGCTCAAAAATACTTAGGAATACAACAGTGATTATTATTGGGTTTTTATTTTTGCATGATTCTAATGCCCAAATGTTTGTTAGCCCAAATAGTTCTGTTTTTGTAAATAACGAAGTTGTTTTTATAAAAAATGAATTGGAATTAAAAGGGGCTACTAGTAATTTTTATTTAAGGAAAGATGCTCAATTGCTACAAGGGACTACAGCAGCAAGTGCTAATAAAGGATTAGGAACTTTATCTGTTTTTCAAGAAGGAACAACTAATAATTTTCAATATAATTACTGGTGTTCACCAGTAGGAGGAAGTAGTGCAACAGTTGGAAATACAGCTTTTGGAATTACACAACTAATGGATGTAGTAGATTTGACAAATAGTAATTCATCGACTATATTACCATCAAATAATTATAATGGTGCCTCTTCCCCTTTAGCAATTGCTCCATATTGGATATGGAAACTGCCTGCCAATTCCACTTCAAACTGGGTTTATGTAGGTTCAGGTTCCACTTTAAATACGGGTGAAGGTTTTACAATGAAGGGAACATCAGGGATTAATTCCATTACTGTAAATGGTGTGCAAAATAATTCAGGTAGTAAACAACGTTATGATTTTAGGGGTAAACCTAATGATGGTACTATCTCTATACCTGTTGTTCATGAAGAATTAACATTAACAGGGAATCCATATCCATCTGCAATAGATTTAGCTGCTTTTTTAACGAATGCAACAAATTCTACTGGTATTGCTTATTTTTGGGAACAAGATAAAACAGTAAATTCTCATTATATAGCTGATTATAAGGGGGGGTACGGTGCTTATTCTCCGCTAGGTGGATCTGGAAATGGAGTGTATACTCCAGCTACTTTTTATTCGTATGATGGTTCTGGAAATGAAGTAATATCAACTGGTTCTGGAGTAGTTTATGGGAGACGTTTTTCACCAGTAGGCCAGGGTTTTATGATTGAAGGTAAGGTTAATGGAATTGTCGAAATGAAAAATAGTTACAGAGTTTATGTAAAAGAAGGTGCTTCAAATTCATCTGAGTTCGAAAAGAATGCCAATATCCCTAAAACAGTAAAAAGCAATTCGTTTTTATCTACCATACAATCAGTTTCAGGATTTGATTATACGACAATTAATACAACTCCTCCGTCACAAATTAGATTAAATACATTGTTGAATGGACAGGGTGTTCGTCAAATGGTTCTTGCATTTGTCCCTGAAGCTACTGATGGTGTAGATCATGCCATGGATGCTTTATCAACGAGTGATAATGATCAAGCAGATATTTATTTTGTATTAAATGAGAATGAATATATTATAGATGCGGTACAATTTGGTATAGATAAAAAAATCCCTTTAGGATTTAAAAATCAAGCACAAGCCAATTATAAAATTTCAGTCAAAGAAATTATAAACTTCACAGAAATAGAAAATGTTTATTTGCATGATAAAACTTCCGATTCTTATTTTGATATCAAAAATAGTTTTTATGAGGTAGACTTGCCTGCGGGTGTTAATAATACCCAATTTGAAATCACCTTCAAAAATGGATCAACTTTAGGGGTAGAGGATGTAAACAAAGAAAGTTTTTTGATGTATCAAAATAATAATACTAAAAGCTTAACACTTAGTAACCCTTTGCAAAAGGAATTAGTGTCTTGTAGTTTATATGATGTTTTAGGAAAACTCATTTTTAATAAAAAAGACCTAGGGACTAATACTACTTATAGTTTTACAACAGCAAACCTAAGTGATGGAATTTATTTTGCGAAGTTAGCTACAAATGAAAACGCGATTTTCAATCAGAAAATTATAATTAAAAATTAGTTTGTTTTTTATGATTCTAAAAAATGCAATCAGTAACTGATTGCATTTTTTTGTTGTATATAAATTTTACCTTTGTAAAAAAAAAGATTGAATCAACACCTGACCATATCGTTTCCAAATTCGATTACCGTTTCTATAAAACGGGAAGATCTTATTCATCCTTTTGTATCAGGAAATAAATTCAGGAAGTTAAAATACAATTTGCTTCAAGCAAAAAAAGAGCATAAAGATACATTGCTCACGTTTGGAGGAGCTTATTCGAATCATATTGCTGCAGTTGCTTATGCAGGTCAAGAAAATGGATTTCGGACAATAGGAATTATTCGTGGCGATGAATTAGAAAGTAAAATTGCAGAAAATCCAACATTGCAATTTGCTAAAAACTGTGGTATGGAATTTAAATTTGTTTCTAGAGAAGAATACCGAAACAAGCAAGAAACATTGTTTTTAGAAACTTTAAAAAGTATTTACGGAAACTTTTACCTTATTCCTGAAGGAGGTACTAATGAATTGGCAATAAAAGGATGTCAGGAAATTTTAACTCCTGTGGATAGTCAATTTGATTACATTTGTTGTTCAGTGGGAACTGGTGGTACTATTTCAGGTATTATAAATAGCGCACTTCCTCATCAAAAAGTTTTAGGATTTCCCGCTTTAAAAGGAGACTTTTTAAAAGATGAAATTCGTATTTTTGCGCAGAATAAAAATTGGGAACTAATTGCGGACTATCATTTTGGTGGTTACGGTAAAATTAATGAAGAACTGATTGCTTTTATAAACCAGTTTTATCAAGAAAATAAAATTCCATTAGATCCTATTTATACTGGAAAGATGGTTTTTGGCGTTATGGATAGGATTGCTACAAATCATTTTCCTTCGCACTCCAAAATTTTATTGATTCACACTGGTGGAATTCAAGGAATACAGGGAATGAATTTGAAATTAAAAAAGAAAAAATTACCAACACTAGATATCCATGTTTAAAAAAATCGTACTCCTTTTTATAATTATAACGTTAATAAGTTGTAACGCTACAAAATCTCCAATTGTAACCACCAAAGCAGTTTCTCAAAGTAATAAAAAGCCAGTTGTTCGTACTTCTAAAAAGAAAATTATTGCAAAACCCATAGCTGAAAAGAAAGTACTTCAAGAAAAGAGAGAAAACGAAAAGAGAGCACAAGAAGATGAAATAATCGAATCCACTTCAAGAACGGTTGTTTCTAATGATGTTATAGGAAATTATATTTCTCAATATAAAGATATTGCCATGAATAATATGAAAGTTTATGGAATTCCAGCGAGTATTATTCTGGCTCAGGGAATTTTGGAATCTGGTGCAGGAAGAGGAGATTTAGCAGTAACAGCAAATAATCATTTTGGAATTAAATGCCATGTAGATTGGACGGGAGAAAGTGTTAGGCATGATGATGATTCCAGTCAAGAATGTTTTAGAAAATACAAAGAACCAGCTGAATCATTTAAAGATCACGCCTTGTTTTTGACAGGGAGAAGTAGGTATTCCAGTTTGTTTGCCTTGTCAAAATCAGATTATCAAGCTTGGGCGAAAGGACTTAGAAGAGCAGGTTATGCTACAGATCCTAGATACCCTGAAAAGCTAATATCTTATATTGAACGCTATAATTTAGGGCAATATGATTCCCAAGTTTTAGGAATCAACTATACACGAACAGAAAATCAACCTATAAAAATAGCTAGTGTAAATACACAGTCTGGTGATTATTATGAGGTGCAAAAAGGAGATACTTTGTACTCTATTTCTAGGAAATACAACTTACTAGTTACCGACTTAAAACTAAAAAATAATCTGTCAGAAAATACAATCTCCATTGGACAAAAACTGAGAGTAAATTAAATTATCATAATTTCACATTTAGAATTTATACAAAAAAATGATATATAAAAGAAGTAGTCAGCTTTTTGCTGAAGCAGAAAAAGTAATACCTGGTGGTGTAAACTCACCAGTAAGAGCATTTAAAGCGGTAGGAGGAACTCCAATTTTTGTAAAAAGTGCCAAAGGAGCTTATTTATACGATGAAGACGGAAATCGTTTAATTGATTACATTAATTCATGGGGGCCAATGATTTTGGGACATGCTTTTGAACCAGTTGTACAAGCAGTAATTGAGAAAGCTAAACTAGGAACCTCTTTTGGAATGCCTACCGAATTAGAAACTCAAATTGCAGCCTTAGCTGTTGCAATGGTGCCCAATATTGATAAAATACGTTTTGTAAATTCAGGAACCGAAGCTTGTATGAGCGCCGTAAGACTAGCTCGTGGATTTACAAAAAGAGATAAAATAGTAAAATTTGCTGGTTGTTATCACGGCCATTCTGATTCATTTTTGATTCAGGCAGGAAGTGGTGCAATTACTTTCGGTAGTCCTAATAGTCCCGGAGTTACGGAAGGAACTGCCAAGGATACTTTATTGGCTAATTACAATGATTTAGAAAACGTAAAGACTTTAATTGAAGCCAATGAAAATGAAATTGCAGCAATTATTGTAGAACCTGTTGCAGGAAACATGGGTTGTATTCCTCCAAATAAAGGGTTTCTTGAAGGATTAAGAACGTTTTGTACTGAGAATGGGATTCTACTTATTTTTGATGAGGTAATGACCGGATTCCGATTAGCTAGAGGTGGAGTTCAAGAACTTTTTAATGTGGATGCTGATATTGTTTGTTTCGGAAAAGTAATCGGTGGAGGTTTACCAGTGGGTGCTTTTGCAGCTCGTGAAGAAATAATGAATTACTTAGCGCCTTTAGGACCTGTTTATCAAGCAGGAACCTTATCAGGAAATCCACTTGCTATGGCCGCTGGATTAGCCATGTTGCAAACATTAGATAATGATCGTGCTATTTTTCAAAGATTAGCTGATAAAACAGCCTACTTACATGAAGGTATAGAAAAGGTTTTGAAAGCTAATAATGTTGTTTTTACAATCAATAGAATTGGTTCGATGATTTCGGTACATTTTGATGCGAGACCAGTTGTTGATCTTAAAACGGCAGGGAACGGTGACAATGAAAATTTTAAGAAATTCTTCCACGGATTATTAAATGAAGGGGTTTATATTGCGCCTTCAGCGTATGAAACTTGGTTTATTACGGATGCACTTTCATATGAAGATTTGGATTTTACGATTCAAGCCGTTGACAAAGTTGCTAAAACTTTTTAATACAAAAAAAAACTCTCGGCATTAACCGAGAGTTTTTTTTAAAATTATTTTTTCATTTCTTCTTTTGTGTTTCTTTCATGCATCCCTCTTCTTTGATGCATTCCTTTTCTATGATGATGGTTCTTTTTCATAGCATCCCATTTTTCAAATTGCTCCGGAGATAATATGTTTTTCATTTTTGCTTTCATAGCAATTTGTTCGTCTAACATTTTGTTTTTCATGGCAAAACGTTCGTCACTAGTCATCTCTTTCTTATCTGCCTTATGAGCCTCTCTCATAGCTTCTCTTTTTTTGCTTTGTTCCATAATGACTTGTTTCATTTGATCTTGCTGTTTTGCATTTAAATCCAGTTCTAATGTCATTTTTTTCAACATTAGCTGATTTCGTTGTTCAGGAGTTAATTTTTCCATCTCAGCTCTATGTTGTTTTTTTTCCATTCCTTTAGAGTCTTGTGCAAAGCTTGTCATACTAACAACCAATAATGCAGCAATAAGTAATTTTTTCATTTTTATTATTTTTAAGTTATAGTAATAAGACAGGGATACCTTTCAAAGGTTTAATCCTTAACAAAAGTTTAATAAAAGCTAAAATTTATTTGATATTTTTAAAAATGGTAAGCTATCTTTGCACAGTGAAAAAAATCGCACTCATAATCATTATAGTTCTTTTTCTAAAACCAGTGTTTCCGGTTATAGACTATATTGTTAATTATGATTATATCTCTACAGTACTTTGTGTAAATAAAGACAAACCGGAGTTGCATTGTAATGGAAAATGTCAGTTGATGAAAGAACTGGCAAATGCAGCTGATGATGAAAAACCCCTTTCTACCAATAAAAAAACAAATACCAATACGTTAAACGATCTTTTTGTCCAGGAAGTAAGTGAGTATGTATTTATGATTGGTAATAAACCAGTTCAATATATTTTAAATTCTAAATACACTAATTTATATTCCCATTTAGAAGTATACTCTATTTTTCATCCCCCCATTTTTATTTCTTAAATTTTAGTAAAAGCAGTGCCAGCTGTACTTTTCATTTGAACATCTTCATTTGAAATAGACTTGTGCGCAAAATTATTTTAAAAAAAGAATGAAAATTTAAAAAAAGAATGAAAAATATATTGAATAAAGCAATTGTAATTATTGCTATTAGTGTAGCATTTGCTTCATGCTCAAGTGATGAAATCGCAATTACAGGAACAGGAAATCTAGGAGTTGAATTTGATAATGCTTTTGGAGCCAATGATTTAATATTAGGAACTCAAGCAAATACCACTTCGAATAGTGAAATGCTTAAAATTAGTACCGTAAAATATATCATTAGTAATATCGTCTTGACAAAGGAAGATGGAACTACTTTTACCTATCCTAAAAGTCAAAGTTATTTTATTATTGATGAATCAGATTCTAATAAAAGAGTAGCGGAACTGGAAGGAATTCCTGCTGGAAATTACACCAAAATAAAATTCGGAATCGGAGTAGATAAAGCACAATGGGAACTTGGAGCAACAGGGCAAGGCGATTTTTTAGCTCAAGCTCAAGCAGCAGGAATGATGTGGAGTTGGTCAGCAGGTTATAAATTTGTGGCTTTCGAAGGAACATTTACCTCACCAACAGTAACAACTGCAAAAGATTTTAAAGTACACACAGGACAAACGGGAACCGATTATAATTATACCGAAGTAACACTTGATTTACCAACAAATGCGATGGTGAGAACAACAATTACTCCTGAAATCCACGTTGTTTCTGATGTATCTAAAATCATCGACGGAACAAATAAATTCAAATTATCTGACAATGCAACTATTATGGGAGGTTCCAGCTTAGCACTTATCACGGCTAACCTATCTAATATGTTTACCGTTGCTCATGTTCATAATGATTAAATAATTAAGGAGGAGCACAACTATTCTTTTTCATAAGGAATAGTTGTCCCGCCTTACCCTTTATCCACGCCAAAAAAGGCGCGGGATATCGGTTCAGTCGGGGCTATTTAGGACTTCTTCGTTTCTAAAACATTTGAGATGAGAAAAATATATTATTGCTTGTTGCTATTTCCATTTTTATTCAGCTGTACGGATAATGACGATGCTTATATCAATAAACCATTGGCTGTTGTAGTTCCGTCCAATTTTCCAGAATTAGCCTATAACATTGCTCTTAATCCACCAACGGAAAAAGGATTTGAGCTAGGGAAAAAGTTGTTCTATGACGGCCGTTTGTCCTCAGATGGATTAGTTTCATGTGGATTTTGTCACATTCAGGAAAATGCATTTACACATCATGGGCACACCTTCAGTCATGGAGTAGGTGAAGGTATTGGAACTAGGAACACACCGGCTATCCAAAACATGGCCTACCAAACTACTTTCATGTACGATGGAGCAGCGAATCATCTCGATTTGCAACCCATTATTCCTCTAACTAGTGCGGTCGAAATGAATGCCGATTTAAATGCTATTCTGGTAATGATGAAAGCTGATCCAGTCTATAAAACCTTGTTTAAACAGGCTTTTACAAATGTAGATATTACTATTGAGAACATGCTGAAAGCACTTTCCCAGTTTATGGTGATGCTCACTTCATCTGACTCTAAGTTTGATAAATACAGAAGGGTTGAAACTGGAGGAAGCTTGACCACTGAGGAACTAGCAGGATATGCATTGTTTAATACAAAATGTGCTTCGTGCCACGCCACTGATTTGATGACGGATAACTCGTTCCGTAATAATGGATTGGTAATAAACCCTGCAATAAATGATGTAGGAAGGTATCGTGTTACGGAACTCGCCACCGATTATTATAAGTTTAAAGTGCCTAGTTTACGCAACGTAGCGATGACTGCTCCTTACATGCATGATGGTCGCTTTGGAACTTTAGAATCAGTATTGGATTATTACAGTTCAGGAGTTACTGATTCGCCAACATTGGATCCTATTTTAAAACAAAATGGTATTGTAGGGATTCCTCTTACTGCCACACAGAAAGTACAATTAATTACATTCTTAAATACATTAACCGACAATCAATATCTTACTGATAAACGATTTTCAGAATATTAATTACAATGAAAAATAAAATAATAATAACTCTTTTTTCGCTTTTTACTTTTCAGTTTATGTCTGCCAAAATTGAAAACGACAGCATTTCCAGATTCACCTTTGTAAAAATGCAATTGCTGGATGATTGTGATGCTTGCGGATGTTCGGCAAGTGGTGGAAGTATGGGATTTAGCTCTATGCTTAATAGTAATTTTATTGGTGTTCGTTATTTTAATCAAAGTTATACGAGTCGTGATGGGATTTTTGCCAATTCCCCATGGATTGATGAAAACTTCAATACCGTACAAGTTTGGGCTAGAATTCCAGTAACACCAAAAATTCAACTAGCCGCCTTAATTCCGTATCAGTTTCATGAAAGAGCACTAACCACGGGAACGGAAAATATTCAAGGTCTTGGAGATATTTCAGTAATTGCAACCTATTCCGTTTATCAAACGGAAAAAGACAGCACGCTGTTTACGCATAATCTACAAGTTGGTGGAGGAGTAAAAATACCAACAGGTAAGTTTAATGAGGCAAATAATTCAGGAAGTGTAAACCAGAGTTTTCAGGTAGGAACCGGAAGTTTTGACTATCTGTTTGTGACTGAATATGTAATAAAAAAGCAAAATTTGGGTCTGAATGCTATGTTGAATTATACTGTTAAAACAGAAAATAAAAAGAATTATCAGTATGGGAATCAGCTTAATTATGGAAGTACTTTATTCTATCTTTTAGACTTTGATGCTATAAAACTGATGCCGCAAGTTGGTCTTGCTGGTGAGGTTTATGAGTCCAATAAGCAATATGGGACTAAATTGCCTGATACTTCTGGAGCTATTCTGTTTAGTAAATTTGGTTTAGAAGCGGGGAAAGATAAGTTTTCTATTGGTGTCAATGCCATGTTTCCTATCAGTCAAAATTTATCTAGTGGACGAATTGAATCCAATTATCGTTGGAGTGTGAATTTGAATTATACTTTGTAAAAAACACTTTTTTTGTAACAATTTAAATTTTTATAAAAGCTTGAATTTTGGAGATGCGTCTTCAAAATTCAAGTTTTTTTGTTTTATCTAAAATTAGAGCATGATAAATATCAGCTTTTTTATGGGCAATTATAACAATATTTGTGGATTATTTATTTAAAATTATAATCCATGACAACTACAAAACCATTACATACATTTCATATTCCTGTTATGGGATTGGCATACACGATTGATAGTCCGATTCGAGTTGCAAAATTTGGAATTTCCTCAGTGATTTCAATTATTGATGATGATCTTATTGAAAAAATGAGTGCTTTTTACAGCTCTAAATTCAATCTTCCTTATCAAGAAATCACACAAAAAATGCATGATTATCGTGCAAAAAGAATTACAACTTATTTGAATCTGGTTGACAAAATTGTAAAAGATAAGTTTGAAAATTTTAAAAATGAATTGTCTGAAAGCAAAATAGCATTAGACAATTATATTGCAATGTTGCCTAACAAATCAGCCATTAAAATCGGGTTGCAAAACATGATGGAAGACGGCAAGGAAGCAATTATGAATTATCTGGAAAGTAATCTAAGCCCTGGTGATATTGATGTAAATATTATGACTAAAATTGACAAGGATAATTTTATAAAGGACGAACAATTGCCTACTGAGTTTAATGACGCGCATGCTTCACTTCGTGGTTTTGCAAATAGTAATTTGTCGTCATCGGTTGTGCTTTCTGCAGGGATGAACCCCAGATTGTACAGTTATTTCGAAAATTTCGATGTTTTTTTCCCAGATGAAAATAATCATCTGAATAAAAAAATTATTTTAAAAGTTAGTGATTTTCGTTCGGCCATAATACAAGGAAATTTTTTAGCTAAGAAAGGACTTTGGGTTTCTGAGTACCGCGTAGAATCAGGATTGAATTGTGGAGGACATGCTTTCGCAACTGACGGTTATTTATTAGGACCTATTTTAGAAGAATTCAAAGAAAAGAAAGAACAATTAATTCAATCAGCTCATGAATTGATGGTAAAAGCTTTAGCTATTAAAGGGAAATACATTCCAGAAAATCCATTAGAATTAAAAATAACGGTTCAAGGTGGAGTAGGAACCGCAACAGAACATGACTTTTTATTGGATCACTATCAAGTGGATTCTGTGGGTTGGGGAAGTCCTTTTTTATTGGTTCCCGAGGCAACTTCTGTAGATGTCCATACCCGTGAATTATTGGCGAAAGCCAAAGAAGAAGATTTGTATCTAAGTCCAATTTCGCCATTAGGAATTCCATTTAACACTTTGAGAGGAACGACAAATGAAACCCTCAAGCAAAAACGAATTCAAGATAATAAAGCAGGAAGTTCGTGTCCTAAAAGGTTTTTAGCATTGAGTAAGGAATTTGGAGCCGAAGGAATTTGTACCGCTTCTAAGAAATACCAAGATGTAAAATTGCAAGAATTAGAGGTGGAAAAAGAAACTTTGACAGCAACAATGTACGCGAATGCTAAAAATAAAATCACTGACAAATCCTGTCTTTGCGTTGGATTAGCCAATGCGTCTTATCTTGAAAACGACCTAAAAATTAAAGGGCAAGCACAAGGAGTGGTCATTTGTCCAGGACCCAATATGGCGTATTTTGATCATGAAGTTTCATTAATAAAAATGGTACAACATATTTATGGAAATGATACTGTATTAGATGGGGAAGGCCGTCCAAACATGTTTGTCAAAGAGTTGAAGATGTATATCGATTATTTAAAAAATGAAATTGCTACTGTTTCTGCATCCATAACAGCGGGACAAATTAAAAAATGGAACTTGTTTAAAAATAATCTTTTAGAGGGTATCGGATATTATGAGGATTTATTTGCAACTCCGTTTTTTGTAAAGGATTTTGTGAATAGTAAAATTGATTTATTAGATCAGTATAAAACCGAAATTGCAAATATCAAAATTCCAGAATTGGAATTAGCTTAAAAAAAAGCGGCTTGAATTTTCAAGCCGCTTTTTTTATTTACTTTCTGAAATTGAGATTCTCAAAAACTAGTTTAATGAATTGGTTGTTCAAAAAAATAATTAGGCTTTTAGTTCTGCCATATCCGCCAGCATAGTATCTAGCTTTTTTAATATTCTTCCGTATACGAGATTCAAATCCCATTTCCCGATTCTCCCTCCGAAATAGGCTAATAAACTAATAATAGTAATCGCTATGATGATTAGAATTAGGGGAAAGCCTAAGATTAAATAGGTGTTGGGGTATTCCAAAAGCAAATAGTTTAAAAGTCTGTCACCCGGAACGTCTCCTCCAATGCTTCCAAACCAAAAACCGGAAGCCATGATTATGAATACGTAAGGATATAAAAAAGTTGACAACTTAGTGTTTACTGAAACCATTTCTTTTGCCCATTTGTCAAACGAAAGGAGGTATTGGTAACTGCTAACGGTTTTATCTATTTTGTCTAAACTTTTACCAAATTTATCAGCAATAGCAGCTAATACATTAAATAAAATAAATATTCCGATACCCATATAGGGTATTTTGACTAAAAAAGAAATAGGTAAAATGATAAAGGCAAATGCAAGAACTGCAATCCGATTTATTTTATACATTCTTTTAAATTGTTCTACTATATCTATCGACTTTCGATTGTAGAGGTCATTCAATTTTGGTGCTATTAAAGCATCATTTTTCAAAAAACCTTCGTTCCAAATTGTTTCAATTGACTTTTCCATCTAATAATTTTTTTAAGCGTTCTTTAATTCTTTTAATGCGCACCCCAATGTTGTTTTGGTTTGTTCCAATAATTTCAGCAATTTCTTGGTACGACTTTTCTTCTAAATAAAGCATAATGACTGCTCTGTCAATTTCAGATAATTGTCTGATGGCTTGAAAGAGTTGGTTAAGAGATTCATCTACAAAAGAACGGCTGTCCTCTATTGCCTCGTCAGGCATAGCATCAGAAACGAAATGATGTTTCTTTTTTTTCTTCAGGAAAGTCAAACACACATTCAATGATATCCTGTAAATCCAAGTAGACCATTCTGATTGTTCACGGAAATTAGCATGACTTTTCCAAATCTGTAAACAAACTTCTTGGTAGTAATCTTCAAAATCCTCTTGGGTGTTAGTATACGCCCTGCAAATCTTGATAATGATTCCTGAATACGGTAAAATGAATGTGGTGTAAAAATCGCTACTCACTATGTTTTTTCTTAATTAGTGGCTAAAGTTTAGAATTATTACAGGTAAAAGATTTTTTTTTTTTTAAATTATCAAAAAAGCTAAATTTTAAGCTCGCTTTTTTAGTAGAGGAGTAATTTGATTTAGCATTTGTTTTTATACGCTACCACAATTTTTTGTATGGCATTTAGTGAAAGTTTATGAATTAAAAAATGAGTTTGAAAAGGTTCTCAAACTCATTTTTTAATCTGAATAAGTACTGAATTGTTAATTCCAGAATTGATCTTCTTCATTTTCTATAAAGGCCATTTTTGAATGTGCTTCTTCGATTTCAGTTAGTTGCTCTACCGATGCAAATTTTTGAATTTCAGCATAAAGAGTGTGTTCTTCAAAGCGGATGTGTGATTCTATTTCTTCTTCAATTTGGACTAACGTTTTTTCAATTTGTTCTGATTTTTTGAATAAACGCCTTAATCGGCGGTGGTCTGTCAAAGCTCTTTTAATCAATTCATTTTGATTGCCTAAAATAGGAAAAAGAAGTTCTTCTTCTAGTTGTAAATGTGGGACTATTTGATTTTCATAATACCAATCTACATATTTCTTAATTCGTTTTGGTTCTATTTTTTTGTTAAATCCAATTCTGATTTTCCTGCTTAAAAGTAATCCGTTATGATGATGAACAGTAATGGATTGTAATTCTTTAGCTCGTTTAATAGGTAATGATTCTGACATAATGACTTTGTTTATAATTCTTTAAAATATAGAACTAGTATATTTATCAAGAAGTAATATTGATCTTTCCTTAAAATAAAAAAGGAGTTCCAATTGGAACTCCTTTTTGTATCTCTATTATCCTTTCAATCGGCACGCTTTAACATCACCTTCAACAACCACTTCGGTCATTCCAAGTGAAGAAAGGTTTTTCATGGCTTTATCCCATTTTTTACCGCTTAATTCTGATTTTATTTTTAGTAAACCAAATTCCATTTGGTTATCATTTGCTTCTAAAATAGCAACAATTGTTTTTTCATCTGCTTCAAGCTCCACCACAATTTGTTTTTTCTCTGGACGCATTTGTGGAAACAACAATACTTCTTGAATAGAGGCATTATTAGTCAAGAACATAATTAAACGGTCCATTCCAATTCCCATTCCAGATGTAGGAGGCATTCCGTATTCTAATGCTCTAAGGAAATCTTCGTCGATAAATTCAGTCGCTTCATCATCTCCTTTTGCAGCTAGTTTTAATTGCTCTTCAAAACGTTCTCTTTGGTCAATTGGGTCGTTTAATTCTGAATACGCATTGGCTACTTCTTTACCACAAACCATTAATTCAAAACGTTCCGTCAAATCTGGATTGTCACGGTGCTCTTTACAAAGGGGTGACATTTCCTTTGGGTAATCAGTGATGAATGTTGGCTGAATATAATTCCCTTCACATTTAGCACCAAAAATCTCATCAATCAATTTTCCTTTACCCATGGTAGCGTCAACCTCAATTCCCATTCCGCGAGCCGCTTCAAAAAGTTCCGTTTCACTTTTTCCTGAAATATCAAAACCAGTAAAATGTTTGATAGAATCAGTCATAGTAACGCGAGCATAAGGTGCTTTAAAGTTGATAGTGTGTTCTCCAAAAGTAGCTTCACTAGTTCCATTAACAGCAATGGCGCAATGCTCTAGAAGATCTTCGGCAAATTCCATCATCCAGTTGTAGTCTTTATAGGCTACATATATTTCCATAGCGGTAAATTCTGGGTTATGGGTTCTATCCATTCCTTCATTTCTGAAGTTTTTAGAAAACTCATAAACTCCTTCAAAACCACCAACAATTAATCTTTTTAAATACAATTCGTTTGCAATACGCATGTAAAGCGGAATATCAAGCGAGTTGTGATGTGTGATAAACGGACGTGCTGCTGCTCCACCAGGAATAGGTTGTAAAACTGGAGTCTCCACCTCAAGATATCCTCTATCATTAAAGAAATTACGCATCGCATTGAACATTTTTGTTCTTTTGATAAACGTTTCTTTCACATTTTGATTCACAGTTAAATCCACATAACGCATTCTATAACGCAATTCAGCGTCATTAAAAGCATCGTGTACTTTTCCGTCCTCATCTACTTTTGGTAAAGGCAACGGACGTAATGTTTTGCTCAAAAAAGTAAAACCATCCACACGAATACATTGCGCGCCTACTTTAGTAGTAAACAATTCTCCTTCAATACCAATAAAATCACCTAAATCAGTTAATTTTTTAAATACCTGATTGTATAATGTTTTATCATCACCTTCACACAATACATCGCGATTCACATACAATTGTATGCGCCCTTCGCTATCTTGTAGTTCAGCAAAACAAGCTTTTCCTTGATCTCTCACACTCATCAAACGCCCAGCAACAATGACCTTTTTACCTTCTTCAAAGCTTTCCTTTATTTGCTTCGAAGTATGATTTACTGGAAAAAGATTAGCTGGATAAGGGTTTATTCCCAAATTGCGTAAGTTTTGTAGTTTTTCTCTACGGATAATTTCTTGTTCTGATAATGCCATTTTATGCTGATTTTAAGAGCGCAAAGATACTTTATAAGTCGCAAAATCGCAAAGTTTTATGGGAGCAAAGTTTTTTTTGGAGCATTTTCCAGCTTTCCGTTACAATCTTTAGTTTTTTAAAGAAAAAAACTAAAGGATTTCCACTTTAATCTGGGCTAGGGATTCGAGTAATTATACTATATTCGATACTAATTTATAATCCAAATTTAAAAACTTGAAAACTAAAATATATCTACTTCTCATTTTAATGGTATCCTTAACTAGTTGCCAAATAACAGAAACTATTTATTTAAACCAAGATGGCTCTGGTAAAATAGAAACGGAATCGCTACGGGACGAAAATAGTTATATGCAATTGTCTGGTGAAAATTATTCAAAAGAGGAGAAATTTGAAGACACCACTTATATTTTTAAGGATTACATAAATAAATATTCGGAGAATTTTTTAAAACTTCCATCATTCGAAAAAGCTATTTTTCAAAAATATGCAGCAGTTCAGGTTCATATTAAGAATAGTTCTTATGAGAAAGAATTTCGAACAAAGATGAATCTAGATTTCAATAATATGCAAGAAGTACCTGATTTATATAAAACTCAAGAATATGCAGATGATTTAGAACATAATTATGCTTTATCTGCCGAAGAACATTATTATAATGTCAGTTATACTTTTGACGGAAGTCATTTTAAAAGAATGGTAAAAATTACTGATGAAGCTGAATTAAAAAAACAGCAGGATAAAATAGCCGAATTAAAAACTCGGTTTTCTAATTTAAAAATAAGTCAGCCATATGTTTTACGCTACCATTTTCCTAAAAAAATAAAATCTGTTTCGAACACAAAGGCAAAATTAAGCGCAGACAAAAAATCATTGGAATTACATTTTCTATTGACAGATTGTCTTCAAAATCCTGAGATTACTAATTTGGAAGTAGTTTTAGAGTAACGATGTTGAACTTAAAAAATCGTTTTTCTTGTCAAGTCGAGCGCAGTCGAGACTCATCTAGTTGGTCTCGACTGCGCTCGACTTGACAAATGTGTAATAGAAAACAACTTATTCATTCTTAAAAACTTTGTACCTTTGTCCCTCTGAAAATTTGAGACTTCAAAAAATGAATAAAACAATCCAACTTCAAGATTTAGGAAATAAAGACTACAAAGCAACTTGGGAATACCAAGAAGAATTGTTTAAAGGCGTTGTAGATTTAAAAATTAAGAATAGGAGAGAAGAACTGGAATTAGAAACGCCCAATTATTTTCTATTTGTAGAGCATCCGCATGTGTATACATTAGGGAAAAGTGGGGATTTGAGTAATTTATTGTTATCCGAAAAACAATTGGAAGACAAAGGAGCTACTTTCTACAAAATCAATCGTGGTGGTGATATTACCTATCATGGGCCAGGACAAATTGTAGGTTATCCTATTTTAGACTTAGAAAATTTCTTTACTGACATTCATAAATACTTGCGTTTTCTCGAAGAATCTATTATTCTTACACTTCAAGAATACGGTTTAGAATGTGGACGAAGCGAAGGAGAAACTGGAGTTTGGCTAGGTGTTGGAACTCCTTTTGCACGAAAAATATGTGCTATGGGTGTTCGTGCTTCGCGCTGGGTAACCATGCATGGATTTGCTTTAAACGTCAATGCCGATTTGGGATATTTTGACAACATCATTCCTTGCGGAATTCGAGGCAAAGCAGTCACTTCTTTACAAGTAGAATTGGGAGTTGAAAGAGTAGATGAAGAGGAAGTTAAAGGAAAAATTTTGAAACACTTCTCACAATTATTTGATGCAACTTTCGTGAAATCTGAAATCATCAATCGTTAATCATAGATCAAATTTATACTGTTCCGGCAATAATCGAAAACTCATTCGGTGGTATTTAGTTACCCCATATTTTCTAATTGCTTCTCGATGTTCTTTAGTTGGGTAGCCTTTGTTTTTTTTCCAATTGTACATGGGGAATTCCTCATGAATGCCATTCATATACTCGTCCCGATACGTTTTGGCCAAAACGGAAGCCGCAGCAATACTCATGAATTTAGCATCTCCTTTTACAATGCTTTGATTCGGAATTGATTTTAATAATTCAATTTCAGTTTTTGAAAATTGCTTTCCAAAAGTACTTTTTAAACCCAGTTTTGCATTCAATAACCGGTTGCCATCAACAATAATAAATTCAGGGACTGGATTTAATTTTAAAACAGATTCTTGCATTCCTTTCATCGAAGCATTCAAGATATTTATTTCATCAATTTCATTGGGATACAAATGAGTTACAGCAAATGAAACAGCTTGATTTTCGATAATAGGCCTTAGTTTTTCTCTCGTTTTTTCGGTTAACTGCTTGCTGTCATTTAAGGTTGTATTTTCGAAATCTATTGGTAGAATCACTGCAGCCGCAGTTACAGGACCAGCGAGACAGCCACGACCTGCTTCATCGGTTCCAGTTTCAAGAATTAGATTTGAAAAGTTAAGTGCAAGCATGATCTATTTTTGGTTTAACAAAGGTTATGAAATTTTATTAATAATGTTTCGTTATTTTAAATATTTGCAATATTAAGTCTGTAAATTATGGTGTTTTTTTATATGATTTTATCATTTACCTTTGCTCGTATTACTAGTGTGAAAATAATAGCCCTAATTATATATCCGTTTCAATGAGAATCCTCTTTTTTTTATATTTCATAATATTTCCAACTCTTTTGTTTTCTCAAGTAAATTCAGGAAATGGCGGCAATAATAACAACAATAATAAATATCAAAGAGAATCAGATACCATAAAAGCGCAAAAAGTAGCTACGATGGATATGTACCGTTTTATAAACATAGAACGTGATACCACTTATCTTGATACTGCTCTTACTATTAAAAGAGAATATTCGTTTAATTATTTACGAAAAGACATTTTTGGATTGTTGCCTTTTTCTAATGAAGGGCAAACCTATAACACACTTCAATATAGTTTAACAGAGTTTTCTCCATATCCAGAATTTGGTTTCAAGGCAAAACATTTTAATTTTTTGGAAGCCAATCAAATTAAATACAGCTCTGTAGCAACTCCAGTAACTGAATTGTACTTCAAATCGGTTATGCAAAAAGGACAATCTCTGGATGCTTTTTTTGCTATAAATACGTCACCTAGACTCAATTTTTCTATCGCTTATAAAGGATTGCGTTCTGAGGGAAAATATATTAATCAGTTGGCTAGTACAGGAAATTTTAGATTCACAACAAGTTACAACACGCTAAATAACCGCTATGTTGCCAATGCTCATTTTACATATCAAGATATTTTAAATGAAGAAAATGGGGGTATAACAACCATTTCTGATTTTGAAAGCGAAGATCCTAAATACGATAATAGACAACGATTGGAGGTTTATTTCAATGATGCCAAATCCTTCTTAAAAGGGAAACGTTTTTTTGTGGATCATTTTTTCAGAGTGAATCCAACCAAGGGAGAAAATAATTTATATGTTGCCCATCAATTCAATTACGAAAATAAGTTTTTCGAATACAATCAAGCTACAGTTCCTTCTACAGTAGGTTCTTCAATTGTTTATAGATTTGGGGATTCTTTTGTAAGTTCTGGAATCAATGATCAAACGCATTACAATAAAATGTATAATAAAGTGGGGTTGGTTTATGAGAATACGACTTTAGGTAAATTTCAGTTTTTTGCCGATGATTTTAGATCGAATTATTACTACAATCAAATATTGATTTTTGATACTAAAACCGTTCCTGCTTCTTTGTCTAGAAATATTAATAGTGCAGGTGGGCAATACGAATATCAAAAAAACAAATGGAACGGAAAATTCTTGTATTCAAGATCGGTTACAAATCAATCGTTGTCGAATTTAGATGCTAAGTTGCATTATGAAATGAATGATGATTATCAATTTTCATTTGGATACCAAAACTTAAATAAACTACCAAACGATAATTACAACTTATATCAAAGTAGTTACATAAATTACAACTGGTCGAATGATTTCAAAAACGAAAAAATAAATTCGATAACAGCCAATGCGTCGACGCCATGGATTGAAGCTTCTCTTCAATTAATGACATTAAATGATCACTTGTATTTTGAAAACACAGCAACTGATGACAGCCAGCAAATTGTAACGCCAAAACAATATGGTAATACGATAAATTACATTTCTGTTAAAGCGAGTAAGGAATTTAAATTCGGGAGATTTGCTTTAGATAATACCGTTTTATACCAAAAAGCAGATCAACAAGATGCTATTTTAAATGTTCCCGAAATAGTGACTAGAAACACCATTTATTATACTAATTACCTGTTCAAAAAAGCGTTGTTTTTGCAAACTGGTTTCACATTGAATTATTTTACAAGCTACTTGGCGAATGATTATAATCCGGTTATTGGAGAATTTTTTGTTCAAAATAAAAAAGAAATTGGTAATTATCCTAATGTTGATTTTTTCGTTAATGCTCGCATTCAACGAACAAGAATCTACTTCAAAGCAGAGCATTTTAATTCTTCTTTCACAGGAAATAACTTCTATTCAGCACCCAATAGTCCGTATCGTGATTTCACAGTTCGCTTTGGTTTAATCTGGAACTTCTTTAACTAATTCCCATTCGATTTTAAGTTTTTCTTGGGCGTTTCATCCTGCTATCCGCTATAGCTGGCACTTGCTTAAAGGGAGCAAGTAGAGGATGTCGCTTTTATCACGAACGCAAAACAGACTAATTGATGCTATTTTATAACAAAATGCTATCTTTGCGACTACATTTATAACATTTTGCAATTATTAAAATAAAATCAAATGCATTACGCTGAAAATATATTAGGTACAATAGGAAATACTCCTTTGGTTAAATTGAACAAAGTAACCGAAGGAATAGACGCTTTAGTACTTGCCAAAGTGGAAACCTTCAACCCAGGAAATTCTGTAAAAGATAGAATGGCAGTAAAAATGATTGAAGATGCCGAAGCGGACGGCCGTCTAAAACCAGGCGGAACTATTATTGAAGGTACTTCTGGAAATACAGGAATGGGATTAGCCTTAGTAGCAATTATAAAAGGCTACAAATTAATCTGTGTGATTTCTGATAAACAATCCAAAGAAAAAATGGATATTCTACGCGCTGTGGGAGCAAAAGTAGTGGTTTGTCCTACTGATGTAGAGCCTACAGATCCAAGATCATATTATTCTGTTTCTAAAAGATTAGCGGAGGAAACTCCTAATTCTTGGTACGTAAACCAATACGATAATCCATCAAATGCCATAGCACATTACGAACAAACGGGACCGGAAATTTGGGGACAAACAGAAGGTAAGATTACTCATTTTGTTTCGGGTGTAGGAACAGGAGGAACGATTTCAGGAGTAGGAAAATATTTAAAAGAGAAAAATCCAAATATTAAGATTTGGGGAATCGATACTTATGGTTCTGTTTTTAAAAAATACCATGAAACTGGAATTTTTGACGAAAACGAAATCTATTCTTATATCACGGAAGGAATTGGCGAAGATATACTTCCTAAAAATGTTGATTTCTCTTTAATTGACGGGTTTACAAAAGTAACCGATAAGGATGCAGCTGTTTATACGCGTAAAATTGCATTAGAGGAAGGAATATTTGTTGGAAATTCGGCTGGTGCAGCCGTAAAAGGATTATTGCAACTCAAAGAACATTTTAAGAAAGACGATGTAGTAGTCGTGTTGTTTCATGATTCAGGAAGTCGTTATGTAGGTAAAATGTTTAATGATGACTGGATGCGCGAACGCGGATTCCTAGAAGAGACAGTTACTAAAGCAGAAGATGTTATCAAAGATCATATTGATAAACCATTAATTGTTGCACGAACTGAAGAATTAGTTTCTCATGCTATTGAAAGAATGCGTCAATATAAAATTTCTCAAATTCCTGTAATGGATATTACTGGATTTGTAGGTTCTCTTGATGAATCTGATTTGTTTCAAAGTTATGTAAGCGATAAAAATACCGCTGATAGACCCATTCGTGAGATCATGGGGAAACCCTATCCAATTGTGGAGTTAGGGACTACTATTGAAGCAGTATCTAAATTATTCTCTAGAGAAAACGCAGCTGTTTTGATTGATTTAGGAAACGGGAAACACCATATAATTACCAAATATGATATTATTGGATCAATAAAATAATTTCAAACCAATTTTTTTTTTGCCACGAATTACATAGATAAGCATAAATTAATTTTGTGTTCTATTTTAAATTCGTGGCTTTTTTAATTTCTAAAACGAGTTTTTTTAATTAATTTATATAAATTCGTTGTTGATAATTGCTTACTTATAATTATAATTTACAAATGACTTTTACTGCCATAGATTTTGAAACCGCAACTGCATTCCATCCTTGCTCTGTAGGTATTGTTACCGTAGAAAACGGAATAATTGTTGACGAGTTTGTTACTTTGATCAAGCCTCCCAATAATTTATATTCTCCATTTACCATTCAAGTTCATGGAATATATCCACGTGATACAGTGAATGCAAAAACATTTGCTCAAGTCTATCCCGAAATTCAAAAACGATTACAAAATAGAGTAGTGGTTGCTCATAATGAAAGTTTTGACAGGAATGTATTGGCTAAATCGATGGCACTTTACAATTTAAATTATGAAGATTTAAATATTGCCTCTCGTTGGGAATGTACCGTAAAAATCTATAAAGCCAAAGGGTTAAAACCGACAAAATTAAGTGATTGTTGCCGAGCAATGAATATTGCTTTAAATCATCACGAAGCATTGTCAGATGCTCGAGCTTGTGCTAAACTATATATGATGAGATAAGATGCTCAATTTCATCCTTTAAGTGAAACGGAACTATTTTTTCATTACTTTAGTCTCTTAACAACAAGGCTTTAAGATGAAAGAAGATTTTCTGCACTACCTCTGGAAATTCAAGAAGTTTGATACTTTAAATTTAAAAACTTCAAATAAAGAAGAGGTTACAATTACTCATGTTGGCCAATATTTAGAATTAGCAGGACCGGATTTTTTTAATGCTCAAATTACCATCGGCAATCAAAAATGGGCTGGTAATGTGGAGATCCATCTTAAATCTTCTGATTGGTATGTGCATCATCATGAAAGAGATGCGGGTTATGAAAACGTGATTCTTCATGTCGTTTGGGAACACGATACCGAAATCTTTAGGAAAGACAATACCGAAATTCCTGTTTTAGAACTCTGTCAATATGTAGATAAGAACACGGTTGCTAATTATCAATCTTTAATGGCTCCTAAATCTTGGATTTATTGCGAAAAACAGTTAAAAGAGGTAAGCGAGTTTACATTGAAAAATTGGCAAGAGCGTTTGTTTTTTGAACGATTAGAAAGAAAATCCAAGCCTATTTATGAATTATTGGAACAAACCAATAATGATTGGGAAGCCGTTTTATTTAGCCTGTTGGCTAAGAATTTTGGGTTGAATACGAATGGCGATGTTTTTTACCAAAATGCCAAATCAATTCCATTTACTATCATTAGAAAAGAAAGTGCGGAGGTCGAAAATTTAGAAGCCTTACTCTTTGGAAATGCTGGACTACTCAATTCCGAAAAGGAAGATAATTATTTTAAAGATTTAAAAATCAGGTATTTTTATTTGCTGCACAAGTATCAAATTGATAAAATGAATCTGGCGCCAGTTCAGTTTTTTAAACACCGACCCGATAATTTTCCAACGATACGACTTTCTCAATTAGCTAATTTATATCACTCTAGACATAATTTATTTTCTAAAATTACTGATCTAAATTCAGTTAAAAGTTGTTATGATTTATTTCAAATTTCTTCTTCAAAGTATTGGGAGAATCATTATCAATTTGACAAGGAAAGTCCAAAGAAAAAGAAAAAATTATCTAAAGCCTTTGTCGATTTATTGATTATAAACACAATCATTCCTATTCAATTTGCGTATGCAAAAAGTATTGGTAAAGAAATTTCAGAAAATCTAATCCAGTTAGTTATGGATGTTCATCCAGAGAAAAATGCGATTATAGATAAGTTTACTTCTTTTGGATTAAAAACTTCAAATGCTTTTGAAACTCAGTCATTATTGCAACTTAAAAATGAATATTGTTCAAAAAGTAAGTGTTTAGATTGCGCAGTGGGAATGGAGTTGATGAAACAAGATTAATTCTTTGGTTTAGAAGATCAGAAATAATATCGTATTTTTGCTAAATTCAATTTTATAAAATAGATAATGGCTCAAAAAATTGCTAGAGTAATTAAACTTAAATATTTTTTCGAAAAATATGGTTTCCATGTATCTTCAAGATTAGCTGATAAATTAGGAATGCGAGTAACAAGTGTTCGCCTTTTTTTTATTTACATCTCTTTTGTTACAGCTGGTCTTTGGTTTGGTGTCTATTTAACTTTGGCCTTTTGGATTAGGCTTAAAGATTTAATTCGCGCAAAAAGAACCTCTGTATTTGATTTGTAAAAAAAATAAAAATAAAAAAAAGGGATTATAAAGCTTTGACACTTTATAATCCCTTTTTCTATTTATGACTACCAGATATTATTTATCTGGATTATTTAATTTACTATTTTTCTTACCGTAGGCAAAGTAAAGCCCAATACCAATTGCCATCCATATTACTAATCGCAACCAGCTTTCATAAGGAAGTGAGTACATTAAATACACACAAACAAGAATACCAGCGATAGGTACATATGGTACAAATGGAGTTTTGAAAGATCTTGGAGCATCTGGCATTTTTTTACGCATTACTAGTACACCAATACAAACTAATACAAATGCTAATAATGTTCCAATACTTACCATATGTCCTAAGTCACTTACTGGAACAAAACCAGCAAATAAACTTACAAAGATCATAAAGAAGATGTTTGTTTTCCATGGAGTACGGAATTTTTTATGAATATCTCCGAAAAAAGAAGGCAATAGGCCATCTTTACTCATGGTATAGAAAACACGACTTTGTCCCATTAACATCACAAGCATTACAGAAGTGTATCCAGCCAAAATAGCTACGATTAATCCAGTTTGAAGGAATGAATATCCAGTAACAGCAAACGCTGTAGCTGCAGGTTTTGCATCTCCAACAAATTTATAATAAGGAACAAGTCCTGTCATTACGTGAGCAAATAACACATATAAGATAGTACAAATAACTAATGATCCTAAAATTCCAATTGGCATTCCTTTTTGTGGATTTTTAGCTTCTTGTGCTGCGGTAGAAACAGCGTCAAAACCAATAAAAGCAAAGAAAACGGTTCCAGCTCCTGCAGCAATTCCTGACCAACCAAACTGTCCTTTAACACCTGTGTTCTCCGGAATGTATGGAGAGTAATTAGCAGGGTCAATATATTGCCATCCTAAGACAATAAATAAAATAACTACTATAACTTTTAGAACTACTAAAAAGTTATTAATATTAGCAGATTCTTTTGTACCTCTAATTAATAACAAGGAAAGAGCAGAAACGATTAATATAGCAGGAAGATTTATGTATCCTCCGTCTACAATCGTACCATCACCTAGTGTTAATGTTTCCCATGGGGAGCATATGAATTTAGGGTTCAGATGAACACCGTATTTATTTAATAACTCAAGTAAGTATCGTGACCAACTTACCCCGACAGTGGCGGCCCCTAAAGCATATTCAAGAACTAAATCCCATCCTATAATCCATGCCATAAATTCTCCCATTGTTGCATAGGAATACGTATAAGCACTACCTGCAACTGGTATCATAGAAGCAAATTCAGCATAACAAAGTCCTGCAAAAGCACATCCTACTGCGGCAAGGATAAATGATAAAGTTACTGCTGGTCCAGCGTGTTCTGCTGCGGCAATTCCTGTTAGGGAAAATAATCCAGCACCAATTATTGCTCCAACTCCAAGTGCTACTAAGGATCGCGAAGACAATGTTCTTTTTAACCCTTTTTCGTCTTCTGAAGCTTCATTTAGTAAAACCGACAGAGGTTTTGTTTTCCAAATTGACATATATTTATTGGTTTAATTGTTATTAGTGCTCAAATGTATTATTTTTTACAAAATATAAAAATAATTTTTTCAATTTTACTTAAAAATAAAAAGACTTTGATGTTTGTTTAATTTCGAATTTCGAAATAATATTATTATTTACTAATAATAAAATTGCTTTTTTAGCAATTTGACACTAATAATTGTCAAATTATTTTTCTAGTACGAACCATCTTGACGTTTAATTGTATAAATTTAGAGCTCAGTAATTAAAGGGAAATATTGACCGATTTTTATCTAAAAAAATATAATTTTTAATCAATTTCTTGTCAATGGATTTTAAAAATATAAAGTCTTATTTTGAGTTTTCAAAGGATCAACGAGCTGGTATATTTTCTTTAGTTGTAATAATACTGTTTTTACAATTGGGTTTTTTCTTTTTTAACGAGAATGTAATTCTAGAGACTGACTTGGGTAAGCAAAAATGGCTTTCCATACAGTCTAAATTTGATGCTTTAAAAAAGGACAAGTCTAAAACACTATTTAAGGTCTATCTTTTTAACCCCAATTTCATTACAGATTATAAAGGCTACAAACTGGGTATGTCAATTCAGGAAATTGATAGATTACTCGCTTATAGAAAAGAGAATAAATATGTAAACTCTGCAAAAGAATTTCAAGCTGTTACTCAAGTATCGGATTCGTTATTGAATAATATAGCCCCACTTTTTAAATTTCCAGATTGGGTAAATAATAAAAAGGAACGTAAAGAATATGTAGATTATAAAAACAAGTCGATTGTAAATTTTCCTAAGAAGGAAAAATTAGTTTTAATTGATATCAATAAGGCAACGCAAGAAGATTTGATTAAAATTTATGGTATAGGCGAGGTGATTTCTAAAAGGATATTGATTTTAAAAGAAAGTCTTGGAGGCTTTGTTTCGATGGATCAAATGAAAGACGTTTGGGGTTTATCTCCTGAAGTGATCGCTAATCTTGATTCCCATTTTAAAATTGTTGCTGTTAGTAATTTGAAAAAAGTGAATATAAATAATGCGTCTTTGAAAGAAATGGCTCAATTTCCTTATTTTAAATATCCTTTGGCTAAAGAGATTATTATCTATCGAAGTATGAATGGAAATTTTAATAATATTGAGGATTTAATAAATATTAAGGGTTTTCCTGTTGAAAAAGCAAAAATAATTGCCTTATATTTGGACTTTAATTAGAAGTGTATAATTGAAATGGTTTAAATTTTTTTAATTTACTGCAAAATAGTTGTTTTTGTTGCGTATTTTTCTTTCATTAAATCAGATCTTAGTTATGTAGTTCAAAAAAAAACTTAAGTCTGAAATATAAAGCCTTTGCTTTTCTTTTCAATCACTTCAATTTATAAAAGTAAAAAAAAATATTAAAATACATGGATTCAAATTATTTCACAGAAGAACACCAATTATTTAGAGAGAGTTTAAAAGATTTTTTACAGAAAGAAGTTGTTCCGCATATTGAAAAATGGGAAAAAACGGGGACAATTGAGCGTTTTATATGGAAAAAATTTGGAGAAATGGGTTTTTTCGGAATACGCTATCCTGAGGTTTATGGTGGATTAAACTTAGATTTATTTTACACTGTTATTTTTTTAGAAGAACTTCAAAAAATTAAATCAGCAGGTTTTGCGGCTGCAATGTGGGCACATTCTTATTTAGCGATGACCCATTTGAATGCAGAAGGGGATGAGCGAATTAAACGTGATTATTTAGCGCCAAGTATATCTGGTGATAAAATTGGCGCTTTGTGTATTACAGAGCCCTTTGGAGGTAGCGATGTTGCTGGTATGCGCACGACAGCTGTTAAAAAAGGAGATAAATATATTATTAATGGTTCTAAGACATTCATCACTAATGGTGTTTATGGAGATTATTATGTTGTTGCAGCCAAAACTAGTCCTGAGCTAGGTAATAAAGGGATCAGTATGTTCTTGATGGATAGTAATTTAAAAGGAGTTTCCGCTGTAAAACTGGATAAATTAGGATGGAGAGCTTCAGATACTGCGGAAATTGCATTTGATAATGTTGAAATTCCTGTAGAAAATTTGATGGGAGAAGAAGGAAAGGGGTTTCCTTATATTATGCAGCATTTTGCTTTAGAGCGTTTGATTATGGCAATAAATGGTCATGCTAGAGCGGAGTATGCAATTGATTATACGATCGAATATATGGGGCAACGTGAGGCTTTTGGTAGGACAATCGATAAGTTTCAAGCTTTAAGACATACTTTGGTAGAACATGCTACTGATGTTGAGCATTGCAAAGTGTTTAATTATGCTGCTGTAGCTCGATTGGATAAAGGAGAATATGTGGTTAAGGAGGCTACTATGGCTAAATTAAAATCTACAAAGGTGGCTGACGAAACAATATATAGTTGTTTACAAATGTTAGGTGGTTATGGTTATATGGAAGAATATCCTTTAGCACGTATGTTTAGAGACAGCCGTTTAGGGCCAATTGGGGGTGGAACTTCGGAAATTCTTAAAGAGATTTTAGCAAAAATGATAATTGACAAACAAAATTATAAGCCAGCGGTGAAATAAAAGCGAACGAACTAGAGTGATTTAGAAGAGCCAGTTTAGTTGTTGGCTCTTTTTTTATGTGTGAAGGATAGAAGTGAAAATCCTTTTATGAAGTGTAACGGAATAAAAGATTGTAGCGGATAGCCTGACGGCAAAAACGGAATGTTGTCTTGGAATGGAATTGTGTTTTGCCGGCACACCAAAAAATAATTGAAATTCATGGTCTGTAATTCAAATTAATGATTACTTTTGCACACTTAACGAAAGGGGGTGTCAATATTATGTTAATTATACCAATTAAAGACGGAGAAAATATAGATAGAGCATTAAAGCGCTATAAGAGAAAATTTGATAAAACAGGAACTGTTCGTCAATTAAGAGCTCGTACTGCTTTTATTAAGCCTTCTGTAAAAAATAGAATTAAAGTTCAAAAAGCAGCTTATATTCAAAACATGAAAGACAACTTAGAAAACTAAGTAGTTCTTTTTACATGATAATTACCGTTAGTCATTAAAGTTTTATAACTTTGATGCTAACGGTTTTTTTATTTTTATATATGGTTACTATTATTGCGGCATTTCGGGATTATTTATTGAAGGAGAAAAAGTATTCTTCACATACTGTAAATGCGTATTTAAATGATGTTTTGAGCTTTCAAACATTTAATACAATAAACTTTGACGAAGAAAATATTGTGCATCTGGGTTATGGTCAAATTAGAAGCTGGATCGTTTCACTTGTCAATGGTGGTTTGTCTAATGTAACTGTCAATAGGAAAATAGCTTCTTTAAAAGCTTTTTATAAATTTCTATTAAAGACGAAGCAAATTGAAGTTAGTCCTCTGTTGAAACACAAGGCATTGAAAATCCCAAAAACACTACAGATTCCTTTTTCGGAAAAAGAAGTGGTGGCGGTGTTGAGTGGTGTTGAGAACCCTGTTGGTTTTGAAGAGGTTAGAAATAAGTTAATTATTGATTTGTTTTATACTACCGGAATGCGAAGGGCTGAATTGATTCATCTAAATATTAACAATATTAATGTGGAAAACAGTACGGTTAAGGTGCTTGGTAAAAGAAATAAAGAAAGGATTTTGCCGGTTTTACCAATTATCAAGTCTCAATTTTCTCACTATATTAAAGAGCGGTCTGATTTGGAATATATTAAAGATCAAGACTTTTTTTTTCTAACAAAAAAAGGGTTAAAATTGAATGAATCTTTTGTGTATCGATTAATAAATTCTTACTTTAGTACTGTCTCGGAAAAAGTAAAGAAAAGCCCGCATATTTTAAGACATACATTTGCGACTCACTTATTGAATAACGGGGCCGATTTGAATTCAGTGAAGGAATTGTTAGGACATTCTAGTTTGGCTTCGACGCAAATTTACACGCACAGTAGTTTGTCAGAATTGCAAAAAGTGTATAAGGACGCTCATCCAAGGAATAAATAATAATTCGAAATAGTTTAACCATTAAAAAAAAATGATTATGAAGGTAAATGTTCATGCAGTTAACTTTGCAGTTGACGGAAAACTAGTAAATTATGTTCAAGAACGAATGGATAAATTAGAGAAGTATTACGATAAGGTAGTTTCTTCTGATGTTTATTTAAAAGTTGAAAAGACGAGTGATAAAGAAAATAAAATTGTTGAGGTTAAAATTAATGTTCCGGGAGATGATTTTTTAGTAAAAAAACAGTGTAAGACTTTCGAAGAGGCAATAGAACTTTCGGCTGAATCCTTAGAGCGATTGTTGGTAAAAAGGAAAGAAAAGATAAGAGCACATATATAATATTAAAATTTTTTTAAAAAATGTTTTGATTGAGAGATAAAATCTCTACATTTGCAGTCCGTTAGAAATAGCGGACTTTTTTTATTGAAACTGCCAGCGTAGCTCAGTTGGCTAGAGCAGCTGATTTGTAATCAGCAGGTCGTGGGTTCGAGTCCCTCCGCCGGCTCAAAATAAGCAGTAGTATTGCATTTGGCTAAATGTAATATTAAGATAAAAAAAGAGGGGAGATACTCAAGCGGCCAACGAGGGCAGACTGTAAATCTGCTGTGTAAACTTCGCAGGTTCGAATCCTGCTCTCCCCACAAATTTAGATTAGATAAATCTAAATGAAAGTCTCTGCCGGTGTAGCTCAGGGGTAGAGTGCTTCCTTGGTAAGGAAGAGGTCTCGGGTTCAATTCCCGACATTGGCTCAAGTAAGTAGGAAATTGAAATGAATATATAACTAGATTAAAAATTAAGTAAAATGGCAAAAGAAACCTTTAACCGTAACAAACCCCACTTAAACATTGGAACAATTGGGCACGTGGATCACGGAAAAACTACATTAACTGCGGCAATAACTAAAGTGTTATCTGATGCAGGTTACTGTCAAGCAAAATCATTTGATCAAATTGACAATGCTCCTGAAGAAAAAGAAAGAGGTATTACAATTAATACATCTCACGTTGAGTATGAAACTGCTAATCGTCATTACGCTCACGTTGACTGTCCTGGTCACGCGGATTACGTAAAAAACATGGTTACTGGAGCTGCTCAAATGGATGGTGCTATTCTTGTAGTTGCTGCTACTGATGGACCAATGCCACAAACACGTGAGCATATCCTTTTAGGTCGTCAAGTTGGTATTCCTAGAATGGTTGTATTCATGAATAAAGTGGATATGGTTGATGATGAGGAATTATTAGAATTAGTTGAAATGGAAATCAGAGACTTATTGTCTTTCTATGAATATGATGGAGATAATGGTCCTGTTGTTCAAGGTTCTGCTTTAGGTGGATTGAATAATGATCCAGCATGGGTTCCTAAAATTCTTGAATTGATGGAAGCTGTTGACTCTTGGATTGAAGAGCCAGTAAGAGATGTTGCAAAACCTTTCTTAATGCCTGTTGAAGATGTATTCTCAATCACTGGTCGTGGAACTGTTGCTACAGGTCGTATCGAAACAGGAGTTGCTAATACAGGAGATCCAGTTGAAATCATTGGTATGGGAGCTGAAAAATTGACTTCTACTATTACAGGAGTTGAGATGTTCCGTAAAATCCTTGATAGAGGTGAAGCTGGAGATAACGTGGGTATCCTTTTAAGAGGTATTCAAAAAGAAGATATCAAAAGAGGAATGGTAATCTGTAAGCCAGGTTCTGTTAAACCACATGATACTTTCAAGGCTGAGGTTTATATCTTGAAAAAAGAAGAAGGTGGACGTCATACTCCATTCCATAATAACTATCGTCCACAGTTTTACGTACGTACAACGGATGTAACTGGAATCATTACTTTGCCTACAGGTGTAGAAATGGTTATGCCTGGAGATAACTTAACAATTGATGTTAAATTATTAAGTCCAATTGCATTAAACGTAGGTTTACGTTTTGCGATTCGTGAAGGTGGTAGAACAGTTGGTGCAGGTCAGGTAACTGAAATTGCATAATTCTATAAAATAAATTTAAACCAGTAACGGCTTAGGTTGTTACTGGTTTTTAATACGGGCGTAGTTCAAGGGTAGAATAGCGGTCTCCAAAACCGTTGATGGGGGTTCGAATCCCTCCGCCCGTGCAAAATAAAATATATCATAATGGCAAAAGTAGTTAATTACATATCAGAAGCATTTGAGGAATTAAAGTCAAATATGACTTGGCCAACATGGGCTGAGGTGCAACGTCTAACGATTGTTGTTGCTATTTTTTCTGTTCTATTCGCTTTGGCAACATGGGGAGTAGATGAGTTTTTTGCAAAAGCATTAGCTGGATTTTTTAACTGGATAAAAGCGTAGTTTTTGTGATGGCAGATAATAATGTAAAAAAGTGGTATGTTGTTCGTGCAGTAAGTGGACAGGAGAATAAAGTGAAAGCTTACATAGAAACTGAAATCTCTAGATTAGAGATGGGTGATTATGTTTCTCAAGTTCTAGTTCCTACTGAAAAAGTAGTTACTGTAAAAGAAGGAAAAAAAATAATCAAGGATAAAGTTTATTTTCCTGGTTATGTTATGATTGAAGCAAATCTTGTTGGAGAGATACCTCATATTATTAAGTCTATAACTAGTGTTATTGGTTTTTTGGGTGAGACTAAAGGTGGTGAGCCTGTTCCTTTAAGACTTTCTGAAGTTAATAGAATGCTAGGTAAAGTAGATGAGTTGGCAGTTAATACTGATACTCGTGCTATTCCTTTCAATTTGGGAGAAACTATTAAGGTTATTGATGGCCCTTTTAATGGTTTTAACGGAACGGTTGAAAAAATCAATGAAGAAAAGCGTAAACTAGAAGTAATGGTGAAAATTTTCGGAAGAAAAACACCTTTAGAATTGAGTTTTATGCAAGTTGAAAAAGTATAATTTTTGTTACATTACATATAATATCCATTACAATCGCTTCCAAAGATTGTAGTGTTAAATTTTTTAAAAAATGGCTAAAGAAATTAGTAAGGTAGTTAAACTACAAGTTAAGGGAGGTGCTGCGAATCCGTCGCCACCGGTTGGACCTGCTTTAGGAGCTGCTGGGGTAAACATCATGGAGTTTTGTAAGCAATTTAATGCTAGAACTCAAGATAAGCCCGGCAAAATATGCCCAGTACAAATTACTGTGTATAAAGACAAATCATTTGATTTTGTTGTTAAAACTCCTCCAGCAGCGGTTCAGTTATTGGAAGCTGCAAAGCTAAAATCTGGTTCAGGTGAACCTAATCGTAAAAAAGTAGCTAGTGTTACTTGGGAACAAATTAGAGCTATTGCTGAAGACAAAATGCCAGACTTAAACGCGTTCACTATGGAAGCTGCGATGAGTATGGTTGCTGGAACAGCTAGATCTATGGGTATAACTGTATCAGGAGATTCTCCTTTTTAATTAAGAGAAAAACATGGCAAAATTGACAAAAAAGCAAAAAGAGGCTGCTTCAAAAATTGAAAAGAACAAACTATATACTTTAAAAGATGCTGCGGCATTAATTAAAGTTGTTTCTTCTGCAAAATTTGATGAGTCTGTTGATATCGCAGTTCGATTGGGTGTAGATCCAAGAAAAGCGAATCAAATGGTTAGAGGTGTGGTAACATTGCCTCATGGAACTGGTAAAGATGTTAAAGTATTGGCATTAGTTACTCCAGACAAAGAAGCGGAAGCTAAAGAAGCTGGAGCAGACTATGTAGGTCTTGACGAGTATTTACAAAAAATTAAAGATGGTTGGACAGATGTTGATGTTATCATCACTATGCCAAGTGTTATGGGTAAATTAGGTCCATTAGGTCGTATTTTAGGACCACGTGGTTTAATGCCAAACCCTAAAACAGGTACTGTAACTATGGATGTTGCAAAAGCTGTTCAAGAGGTGAAAGCTGGTAAAATCGATTTCAAAGTTGATAAAACTGGTATAGTGCATGCAGGAATTGGTAAAGTTTCTTTTGGGGCTGAACAAATTTTTGACAATGCTCACGAAATTATTCAAACATTAATCAAACTTAAACCAACTGCGGCTAAAGGAGTTTACATCAAAAGTATCTACCTTACAAGCACTATGAGTCCAGCTATTGCGCTTGACCCTAAAGCAGTATAATTGGTAGTTAAAAATTTTTAGTATGACTAGAGAAGAAAAATCAATCGCGATTGAAGATTTAACTGCACAGTTAGCTGGTACAAATATTGTTTATATAGCAGATATTTCTGGACTAAATGCAGATACAACTTCAAAGTTGAGAAGAGCTTGCTTTAAAGCAGGTATAAAATTAGAGGTGGTAAAAAACACTTTGCTTGTAAAAGCAATGGAGGTTTCTGAAAATGAATATGGTGACTTGCCTACAGTTTTAACTGGGAATAGTGCTATTTTTATCTCAGATGTTGCAAATGCACCTGGTAAGATAATTAAAGACTTCCGTAAAAAATCGGCTAAGCCAGTTTTAAAAGGAGCTTATATTAATGCTGAAGTTTATATTGGAGATGATCAATTAGATGCGTTAGCAACTATCAAATCTAAAGAAGAGCTTCTTGGTGAACTTATTGGATTACTTCAATCACCAGCACAAAGAATTATCTCTGCACTTCAAAACAAATTTGCTGGAGAAGAGCAAACAGAAGAAGCATAATAAAAAAAGGAGGTTTCCTTCAGTTTTATTATTTACAATGCGCACAATAAACAAAATATAATTTTACAAATCATTTTAAAACGATAGAAAAAATGGCAGATTTGAAACAATTCGCAGAACAATTAGTTAATTTAACTGTAAAAGAAGTTAACGAATTAGCAACAATATTAAAAGATGAGTACGGAATCGAACCAGCTGCTGCAGCTGTAGTAGTTTCTGCAGGTGGTGGAGAAGCTGCTGAAGAAGCTCAAACTGAATTCACAGTTGTATTGAAAGAAGCTGGTGCTTCTAAATTAGCTGTTGTGAAAATGGTAAAAGAACTTACAGGTTTAGGTTTGAAAGAAGCTAAAGATGTAGTTGATTCTGCTCCATCAAACGTTAAAGAAGGTGTTTCTAAAGAAGAGGCTGAAGGTCTTAAAAAATCGTTAGAAGAAGCTGGAGCTGTAGTTGAATTGAAATAATTCATTCTTAGTTTAGAATTAGGTTTAGGTCTTGGGTTTAGTCGCCCAAAGACCTAAACCATTTTTCGTATAATAAAAGTCTATCTTGTTTTACTGCAAAATAGATTTTCAGATTAAATTCCTTTTACCCATTACGAGGAAAAAAAATTAACAGATAATAAGAAAGTAGTTATCTTAAATTGGTTTTTAAAGATGTGATGGTCGTAAAAGAAAAGTATAAATAAATTCTTGTTTATACACAAAAAATTACTTTTTAATCAAAATTTTGTCCATTGATGATAACAAATCAGACTGAAAGATTGAATTTTGCCTCTACAAAAAATATCCCGAACTATCCAGATTTTCTAGATGTTCAGGTAAAATCTTTTCAAGATTTTTTTCAATTAGAAACTAAATCTGATGAAAGAGGCAATGAAGGACTTTATAATACCTTCATGGAAAATTTTCCAATTACAGATACAAGAAACAACTTTGTATTGGAATTCCTTGACTACTTTGTGGATCCACCACGTTATACAATTCAAGAATGTATAGAAAGAGGTTTGACACATAGTGTACCTTTAAAAGCAAGGTTAAAACTGTATTGTACAGATCCAGAGCACGAAGACTTTGAAACAATTGTTCAAGATGTATATCTAGGAACAATTCCTTATATGACGCCAAGTGGTACCTTTGTAATCAATGGTGCTGAACGTGTTGTTGTTTCTCAGTTACATAGATCTCCAGGGGTTTTCTTTGGACAGTCTTTTCATGCGAATGGAACAAAATTATATTCTGCCAGAGTAATTCCTTTTAAAGGATCTTGGATAGAATTTTCTACAGATATCAATAGCGTAATGTATGCTTATATCGACAGAAAGAAAAAATTACCTGTAACTACTTTATTCCGTGCAATAGGTTTCGAAAGAGACAAGGATATCCTTGAGATTTTTGACCTTGCTGAAGAAATTAAAGTTTCTAAAACAGGACTTAAAAAATATATCGGTAGAAAATTAGCTGCTCGTGTATTAAATACATGGCATGAAGATTTCGTAGATGAAGATACTGGTGAAGTAGTTTCTATCGAACGTAACGAAATAATCCTTGATAGAGATACTATTATCGACAAAGATAATGTGGAAGAAATCATTGATTCTAACGTTAAATCTATTTTGTTACATAAAGAGGATGCTAATCAAGCTGATTATGCTATCATCCATAACACGTTACAAAAAGATCCAACAAACTCTGAAAAAGAAGCTGTTGAGCATATCTACAGACAATTGCGTAACGCAGAACCGCCTGATGAAGAAACTGCTCGTGGTATTATAGATAAATTATTCTTCTCTGACCAACGTTACAACTTAGGTGAAGTAGGTCGTTATAGAATGAATAAAAAACTTGGTTTAGATATTCCAATGGAAAAGCAAGTGCTTACCAAAGAAGATATCATAACTATCGTTAAGTATTTGATTGAATTAATAAATGCAAAAGCAGATATTGATGATATTGACCACTTATCAAACCGTCGTGTTAGAACAGTTGGAGAACAATTGTCGCAACAATTCGGTGTTGGTTTAGCGCGTATGGCTAGAACTATTAGAGAGCGTATGAACGTTAGAGATAACGAGGTGTTTACACCAATAGATTTGATTAATGCTAAAACATTATCATCTGTTATCAACTCTTTCTTTGGAACAAACCAGTTGTCTCAATTTATGGATCAAACGAATCCACTAGCTGAGATAACGCACAAAAGAAGATTATCTGCACTAGGACCAGGTGGACTTTCGAGAGAAAGAGCTGGATTTGAGGTTCGTGACGTTCACTATACACATTACGGACGTTTATGTCCTATTGAAACACCAGAGGGACCAAACATTGGTTTGATTTCATCTCTTGGAGTTTATGCTAAAGTAAACGGAATGGGATTCATTGAAACACCTTACCGTAAAGTAACTAATGGAGTTGTAGATTTAGAGTCTACTCCTATTTACTTAAGTGCTGAAGAAGAAGAAGGAATGTTAATCGCGCAAGCGAATATTGAAATGGACAATTCTGGAAAAATCATTGCCGAAAACGTAATTGCGCGTCAAGAAGGTGATTTCCCTGTTATTGATCCTGCTCAAGTAGATTATACAGACGTTGCTCCAAACCAAATTGCTTCTATATCTGCCTCTTTGATTCCTTTCTTGGAACATGATGATGCGAATAGAGCCTTGATGGGATCTAACATGATGCGTCAGGCCGTACCATTAATTCGTCCTGAAGCTCCAATTGTTGGAACTGGTTTAGAGCGTCAAGTAGCTTCTGATTCTAGAGTATTGATAAATGCTGAAGGTCCTGGAGTTATTGAATATGTAGATGCTAATATTATTACTATTAAATACGATCGTTCTGAGGAAGAAAGAATGGTAAGTTTTGATACTGATGAGAAAACATACAATCTAATTAAATTTAGAAAAACCAATCAAGGAACAAGTATTAACCTTAAACCTATCGTAAGAAAAGGGGATAGAGTAGTTCTTGGACAAGTATTATCAGAAGGTTATGCAACTCAAAATGGGGAGCTAGCTTTAGGTCGTAACTTGAAAGTGGCGTTTATGCCATGGAAAGGATACAACTTTGAGGATGCGATTGTAATTTCTGAAAAAGTAGTTCGTGACGATATTTTTACCTCTATTCACGTTGATGATTATTCATTAGAAGTTAGAGATACTAAATTAGGTAACGAAGAATTGACAAATGATATACCAAACGTTTCTGAAGAGGCTACTAAAGACTTAGATGAAAATGGTATGATTAGAATTGGTGCCGAGGTTAAACCTGGTGATATTCTTATCGGTAAAATTACTCCAAAAGGGGAATCAGATCCTACTCCAGAAGAGAAATTGCTTCGTGCAATCTTCGGGGATAAAGCAGGTGATGTAAAAGATGCTTCATTAAAAGCTTCTCCTTCTTTACATGGTGTTGTTTTAGACAAAAAATTATTTGCAAGAGCAGTAAAAGATAAACGCAAACGTACTCAAGATAAAGATGCTTTAGGCGCTTTAGAAATGGAATTCGAAACTAAATTTGTTGAATTAAAAGACAAATTAGTTGAAAAACTTTTCTTAATCGTTAACGGTAAAACATCTCAAGGTGTAATGAATGATTTGGGTGAAGAAGTTTTACCAAAAGGTAAAAAATATACTCAAAAAATGCTTTATGCTGTTGAAGATTTTGCTCACTTAAGCAAAGGTCAATGGGTTGCGGATGACTCAACTAATAAAATGGTGAATGAATTAATTCATAACTATAAAATTAAGTTGAATGATTTACAAGGTGCATTAAGAAGAGAGAAATTCACTATTACTGTTGGAGATGAATTGCCAGCAGGAATCTTGAAATTAGCTAAAGTATATATTGCCAAAAAACGTAAGTTGAAAGTAGGGGATAAAATGGCTGGACGTCACGGTAACAAAGGTATTGTTGCTCGTATTGTTCGTCATGAAGATATGCCTTTCCTTGAAGACGGAACGCCAGTTGATATTGTGTTGAATCCACTTGGGGTACCTTCACGTATGAACATCGGTCAAATTTATGAAACGGTATTAGGTTGGGCTGGACAAAACTTAGGTAGAAAATTTGCTACTCCAATTTTTGATGGTGCTTCTCTTGACCAAATTAATGAATTGACTGACGAAGCTGGAGTGCCACGTTTTGGACATACACACCTTTATGATGGTGGTACTGGAGAGCGTTTCCATCAAGCAGCAACTGTAGGTGTGATCTATATGTTAAAATTAGGACACATGGTTGATGATAAGATGCACGCACGTTCTATCGGACCATACTCGTTGATTACACAACAACCACTTGGAGGTAAAGCTCAATTTGGAGGTCAACGTTTTGGAGAGATGGAGGTTTGGGCACTTGAGGCTTATGGAGCGTCAAGTACACTTAGAGAAATCTTGACAGTGAAGTCTGATGATGTAATTGGTAGAGCTAAAACTTACGAAGCTATCGTAAAAGGAGAGTCTATGCCAGAACCAGGATTACCTGAATCATTCAATGTATTGATGCATGAATTGAAAGGTCTTGGATTAGACATTAGATTAGAAGAATAATAATATTTAGTAGTTTTCAGCCTTGATTTTTTCGGGGCTGAATTCTCATTTTTAAGAGTTTTTAGGATTTATACCCGTAACCCGTTCCGATTTTTTAATGAACTAAATTTAGTTTTTAATTAGCACTTCAAGTCGTTTGAAGTTTAGAGAAGTAAGCCGAGGTAATGTTATAGTCGAAAGTTTGAAAGTCGAAAGTCCAAAGTCGTTTATGACTTTAAAAACTTTATGACATTTGACTTTAGACTAAAACGAGAATCAATTTTCAATTGCTAATAAATCAATAGTAAAAACTATGATGAATAATAGAAATAATAATAAAGATAAGAATCCTGTAAAAAGGTTTAATAAAATTTCGATTGGTCTTGCTTCTCCTGAATCTATCTTGAAAGAATCAAGAGGTGAAGTTTTAAAACCAGAAACTATCAATTACCGTACGCACAAGCCTGAGCGTGACGGTCTTTTCTGTGAAAGAATTTTTGGACCAGTTAAGGATTTTGAATGTGCTTGTGGTAAATACAAAAGAATTCGTTACAAAGGAATTATTTGTGACCGTTGTGGAGTAGAAGTTACTGAGAAAAAAGTACGTAGAGATAGAGTGGGTCATATCAACCTTGTTGTGCCTATCGCTCACATCTGGTATTTCCGTTCTCTTCCAAATAAAATTGGTTATATCCTTGGTCTTCCATCTAAGAAATTAGACATGATCATTTACTACGAAAGATACGTAGTAATCCAAGCTGGTATTGCTAAAAATGCAGAAGGTGAATCAGTTCAAAGATTAGACTTCTTAACTGAAGAGGAATATTTGAATATCTTAGATACACTTCCTGCTGATAATCAGTATTTAGATGATTTCGATCCTAATAAATTCGTTGCCAAAATGGGAGCTGAATGTATTATGGACTTATTAGCTCGTATTGATCTGGATGAGTTATCTTACCAATTAAGACATAGTGCTAACAATGAAACGTCTAAACAACGTAAAACAGAAGCATTAAAAAGATTACAAGTTGTTGAGTCTTTCCGTGAATCTAACTTGAACCGTGAGAATCGTCCAGAATGGATGATTATGAAAGTAGTTCCTGTTATTCCACCAGAATTACGTCCACTTGTGCCACTTGATGGAGGTCGTTTTGCAACTTCAGATTTAAATGATTTATACCGTCGTGTAATTATACGTAACAACCGTTTGAAAAGATTAATGGAGATTAAAGCTCCAGAAGTGATCTTAAGAAACGAGAAACGTATGTTGCAAGAATCAGTAGATTCATTATTTGACAATACAAGAAAAGCATCTGCTGTTAAAACAGAATCTAACAGACCATTAAAATCATTATCTGATTCCCTTAAAGGTAAGCAAGGACGTTTCCGTCAAAACTTACTTGGAAAACGTGTGGATTATTCTGCTCGTTCGGTAATTGTTGTTGGACCTGAATTGAAATTGTTCGAATGTGGTATCCCTAAAGATATGGCAGCTGAACTATACAAACCTTTTGTTATCCGTAAATTGATAGAAAGAGGTATTGTTAAAACTGTAAAATCAGCTAAGAAAATAATAGATAAGAAAGAGCCAGTAGTTTGGGATATCCTTGAAAATGTAATTAAAGGTCACCCAATATTACTGAATCGTGCTCCTACTTTGCACAGATTAGGTATACAAGCGTTCCAACCAAAATTAATTGAAGGAAAAGCAATCCAATTGCACCCTTTAGTTTGTACTGCATTTAATGCGGATTTTGATGGGGATCAAATGGCAGTTCACTTGCCGTTAGGACCAGAAGCTATTCTTGAAGCACAATTATTAATGTTGGCTTCTCATAACATTCTGAATCCTGCAAATGGTGCGCCAATTACTGTACCTTCTCAGGATATGGTTTTGGGTCTATATTATATGACCAAAGAACGTATCTCAACTCCTGAACACATTATTTTAGGTCAAGATTTGACTTTCTATTCTGCTGAAGAAGTAAATATTGCATTAAACGAAGGTAAATTAGAATTGAATGCTCGTGTTAGAATTAGAGCTAAAGATTTTAATGATGCTGGAGAATTAGTATATAAAATCATTCAAACTACTGCGGGTCGTGTATTATTTAATGAAGTAGTACCAGAAGCAGCAGGTTATATCAATGATGTATTAACTAAGAAAAACCTTAGAGATATTATTGGTCACGTATTAAACGCGACTAGTGTACCTGAAACAGCAGCTTTCTTGGATAATATGAAAGATATGGGGTATAAATTCGCCTTTAGAGGAGGATTATCATTCTCATTAGGTGATATTAGAATTCCAGAGCAAAAACCAAAATTAATTGCAGATGCTAGAGAGCAAGTTGAAGGTATCTCTGCTAATTATAACATGGGTCTTATTACAAATAACGAACGTTACAACCAAGTTATTGATGTATGGACTTCTGCAAATGCTCAGCTTACTGAATTAGCAATGAAAAACATTAGAGAAGACCAACAAGGTTTCAACTCAGTGTATATGATGCTTGATTCTGGAGCAAGGGGTTCCAAAGAACAAATTCGTCAGTTAACTGGTATGCGTGGTTTGATGGCTAAGCCTAAAAAATCGACCGCTGGTGGTGGGGAAATTATTGAAAATCCGATTCTTTCTAACTTTAAAGAAGGTCTTTCTATCCTTGAGTATTTTATCTCTACTCACGGTGCGCGTAAAGGTCTTGCGGATACTGCCTTGAAAACGGCGGATGCAGGATATTTAACAAGAAGATTGCATGATGTTTCTCAAGATGTTATTGTTAACATCGAAGATTGTGGAACATTAAGAGGTGTTGAAGTTTCAGCATTGAAAAAGAATGAAGAAATTGTTGAATCATTAGGAGAAAGAATTTTAGGGCGTGTTGCATTGCAAGATGTCATTAATCCTTTAACTAATGAAGTATTAGTACAATCTGGACAACAAATTACTGAGGCAATAATGAAAGTAATTGAAGCTTCTCCAATCGAGAAAGTGGAAGTTCGTTCGCCTCTTGTATGTGAAGCTCCTAAAGGTATTTGTGCTAAATGTTACGGTAGAAACTTAGCTACTGGTAAAATGACACAAAGAGGTGAGGCAGTTGGTGTAATTGCAGCACAATCTATTGGAGAACCAGGTACACAGCTGACATTACGTACTTTCCACGTTGGAGGGGTTGCGGGTGGTATTTCTGAAGAATCTAGCATCGTTACTAAATTTAACGGTAAACTAGAAATTGAAGATTTAAAAACTGTTAAAGGTGAAGACAATGATGGTAATGCAGTTGACATCGTAGTTTCTCGTTCAACTGAATTAAAATTAATTGACGAAAAAACAGGTATTTTATTAAATACTCATAATATCCCTTACGGTTCAAGTATTTTTGTAAAAGACGGTCAATCCGTTGCAAAAGGAGATGTAATCTGTAAATGGGATCCATATAATGGAGTTATTGTTTCGGAATTCACGGGTAAAATTGCTTACGAAGATTTAGAGCAAGGTCAATCATTTATGGTTGAAATTGATGAGCAAACGGGTTTCCAAGAAAAAGTAATTTCTGAGTCAAGAGCTAAAAAATTAATACCTACTTTATTGGTTTACGGTAAAGAAGGTGAATTGATTCGTTCTTACAACTTACCAGTAGGTGCCCACTTAATGGTTGAAAATGGGGAGAAAATTAAAGCAGGTAAAGTATTGGTTAAAATTCCACGTCGTTCTTCTAAATCAGGAGATATTACAGGAGGTTTACCAAGAATTACAGAGTTGTTAGAAGCTCGTAATCCATCTAATCCAGCTGTAGTTTCTGAAATTGATGGTGTTGTTTCTTTTGGAAAAATCAAAAGAGGTAACCGTGAGATTGTTATCGAATCTAAATTTGGTGACATCAGAAAGTACTTAGTAAAACTTTCAAGTCAAATTCTTGTTCAAGAAAATGACTTCGTAAGAGCTGGTGTACCTTTATCTGATGGAGCAATCACACCAGATGATATCTTAAGAATTAAAGGACCTGCTGCTGTTCAACAGTATTTGGTTAATGAAATTCAAGAAGTATACCGTTTACAAGGGGTGAAAATTAACGACAAGCACTTTGAAGTAGTAATACGTCAAATGATGCGTAAAGTGAGAGTTCAAGATCCTGGAGATACTTTATTCTTAGAAGATCAATTGATTCATACTAAAGATTTTATCGTTCAAAATGATAAGCTTTATGGTATGAAAGTTGTTGAAGAAGCTGGTGATTCGACTAACCTAAAAGAAGGTCAAATTATAACGCCTCGTGAATTACGTGATGAAAATTCACTTTTAAAACGTAATGATAAAAATATTGTTGTAGCACGCGATGTTATTACTGCTACTGGTACTCCAGTTTTACAAGGTATTACGAGAGCGTCATTACAAACAAAATCATTTATTTCTGCTGCTTCTTTCCAAGAAACAACTAAAGTATTAAACGAAGCTGCTGTTGCGGGTAAAATTGATTATTTAGAAGGATTGAAAGAAAATGTTATTGTTGGTCATAGAATCCCTGCCGGAACTGGTATGAGAGAATACGATCACACGATAGTAGGATCAAAAGAAGATTATAATGATATGATGGCTAATAAAGAGGAATATATTTATTAAGATATGAGTAATTCTAAACAACAACAGGAACAAATTAATATAGAGTTGGATGAAAAAACTGCTGAAGGAATTTATTCCAATTTAGCAATAATTAATCATTCATCTTCAGAGTTTGTTCTCGATTTTGTAAGTATCATGCCTGGTATTCCTAAAGCTAAAGTAAAGTCAAGAATAGTTTTGACTCCGCAGCATGCCAAAAGATTGTTGAAAGCAATTGGAGAAAATATTCATCGTTTTGAACTTGCCCATGGTGAGATTAAAGATACTGAACAACCTCCAATACCGCTGAATTTTGGTCCTGCAGGACAAGCATAATTTTTATTAAAGGCTCCATTTTTATGGAGCCTTTTTTGTTATATCTTATTATTGCAAATGGGATATTCGTAGTAAGTAGTAAATATTTGTTGTTAATGTGAAAATTAGTAGGTCAGTGAACGTACATATTAGCGTTTAAACTGTTCTTTTGTTAGTTAACGAGTTTAAGTGGTGTTCATCGGAAATATTTTTTAAAAGTCTAATGCGGTTGTATTTTTGCTAAAGAATAAGGAGATAAATTAATAATCCTTATTGAAAAACAAAAATTATGATCAATTCAGTAGCTATAAATAACAAGAGAAATTCAATAACATTATTTTTAATGTTTGCTTTTATTTTGTTGTCTAATGTTTCATTTTCTCAAACTCAAATTGTTAATTCTTTAGTATCAAATACTACAGAATCTACTAATGAGGTTAAACAAGAAAATAACAAAGCAGCTAATATGGAATTTGTTCTTTGGTTCATGGGTTCAAAACAAGATCCAAACAGTACAATATCTACTGAGGGTATAAATACAAAAAAACAAATTATGACTTCTGGGTTGGCACCTAATCGTTTATTGATTAAAGCTTTCTTGAAAAAAGCAGTGAATTTTGAAAGTGCTTTAGCATAAACAAAATAAAATTTAAAAGGGATAAAAAAAACGCTAATGTGAATTAGCGTTTTTTTTATGCCTCTTATTCTGAAACAGCATTACACAATTTAATTTACCCAGCCTAAAAAATTAACACACTTAATAGGAAATAAACAAACAAAAAATAATAATTTGTTGCTATTTTTTCAAATAAATTTTCCGCCAACTCGAGTTTTTAAATATCTTTATCTTTTCTGTATCAGTTGATTTAAGATTTTTTGACTTCTTAAATTTAAATGATTTAGAATATTTAAAATTCTAATTTTAATTCTATTTAGTTTGAAGAAGGGGGTGTTTACTATGAAAAGAATTTTGTTTGTTTGTTATTTGGTGTTGTTATCGTTAACTATTTGGTCTCAAAATCAAGTTGAGAAGTATAGATTTGTTAATATAAAAGAAAGCATTTCCCAAATAGGCGTTCAAACTATAATTCAAGATCATTATGGTTTTATTTGGCTTGGGACCAGTGGAGCTGGATTAAATAAATTTGATGGTACTGAGTACAAGATATATAAATTCAAACCAAATGATCCTACCTCATTAAGTAACAATACTATTAATTGTTCCTATCTTGATAGTAAGAACAGATTGTGGTTTGGTACTGATGATGGACTCAATTTATATGACTACAAGAATGATTGTTTTAAAAGAATTCTTTTGTCCGAATTCAAAAGAAACAAAGTAAAAGTTTTGGTTAAGAGTTTAATAGGTGATAATAGGGGGAGCTTATTTATTGGTACTTTAGAACTTGGATTATTCAAGCTGGATTTAAATACATTTAAAGTAGAAAAAATATCATTTCAGGAAACTAACTTACCGACTACTGTTTCGATAAATGCGTTAAAGGTGGACTCTAAGGGAAAGGTATATGCTGGAACTGATAAAGGTCTTAAGGAGTTTGATGCTAAAACTAATACACTTAGACGTTCTATTTTTAAAAATAAGGAAGGGTTTAAGTCCATTAATGAACCTGTTCAATGTTTATTGATAGAAAGTGATAATATATGGATTGGAACTGTTTCTACTGGCTTATTTAAAATTAAGAGGAACGATAATAGTAAAAATCATCTATTTGAGATTAGTCATTTTCAAATTTCACCAAACCGTCTTTTATCAATTATTACTTTACCGGACAAAACGGTAATGTGTGGTACGGAGAATGATGGATTATTTCATATTGATGCCAACGGACAAATTTTAAATCACTATCTATCGAGCAAATCCGAGAGAAAAAACATTTTATGTAATTCTATTTGGTATTTATTCTTGGATCGTAATGAACGTATATGGATTGGTTATTATAATGAAGGAATCGGTATTTATGACAAGTTATATGATAAGTTTGATAATCTAGAATGTCTACCTGGTATTGCTAATTCATTACAAATAAGTTCTGTTACCTCTATTGTAAAGGATCATCTTAACAGATTTTGGATAGCTATGGATGGGGGAGGTATTGATGTTTTTGAGCCTAAGTCAGGTCATTATACTCATATTAGTTCTACCGAAAACAAGGTCTTTTCTGGGTTGACCAATAATTATGTTGAGGCATTATTTATTGACAGCAAACAAAATATTTGGGCAGGTACCTGGAACGGAGGGTTGTATTTTTTAAAGAATGGTGATAAAAAATTCATTAATTTCACAGTAAAAAATACAGGTGGAGGTTTAATCTCAAATAATATCATCAGCATTGCTGAAGATTTAGATGGAATCATGTGGTGTGCTAGTAGGGATAAAGGTCTACATTCGTACAATCCTGAAACGGGAAAATTTACCAACCATAGATCAGCACCGTTTCTAAAACATCGTATTTCAGAAAGTTATGTTTCTAAAGTATTGGTTGATAAAAAAGGTAACCTTTGGGTAGCAACAAGAAATATAGGTTTGTTTAAGATAAAAAAGTTAGCAGGGAATACGTTTTCTATTGTATCAATGGCTAATAGGATGTCTAAGGAATTTAAAAATTATGCAAAAACTGAAGACATTTTGTCACTATATGAAGGTGAGGATGGATCAATATGGATTGGAACAAAAGGGGCTGGTTTATGTAAATATAGTGGTAAAACTGATAGTTTTAATTGGTATAACAAAGCAAATGGTTTAGAAGCCGATAATATAGTTGGTATTATTGGTGATTTGGAAGGCAATATTTGGCTAAGTTCAAATTCAGGGATTGCTAGATTAGATGTAAAAACCAATACGATTACGAGTTATACAAAAAATGATGGACTCCTTTCTAATGATTTTAACCGAAATGCTACTTTTAGAGATGAAAAAGGAATCATATATTTTGGAGGTTATTCTGGATTAGATTATTTCAACCCTTCAAATATTATGGTTAATAATGTTTTGCCATCATTATATTTAACAGACTTTAAGTTATTTAATAAAACGGTTACAACTAATCAGGAAGGGTCACCTCTTAAAAGTGTTATTGGATCAACTAGGAATATTACTTTAAACAATTCTCAATCTGTCTTTACTATTGAATATACAGGAATTAACTACACCAGACCCGAGAAGAATCAATATGCCTATTATCTCGAAGGTTTAGAAAAATCATGGAATTATGTAGGTAGGTCAAAAAGTGCCACCTATACAAATTTGGGGCAAGGAGATTATATATTCAAGTTAAAATCTGCCAATAGTGATGGCAAATGGAATAAAGAAATATTAGAACTAAAAATAACTGTTTTACCACCTTGGTGGAAATCAAATTTGGCTTGGTTTTCTTATGTTGTATTATTTTTTTTAGGGATCTATTATATAAATAAAATGATGCTTATTAGGCTATCTAAAAAAGAAGAAATAGCTCTAGAACAAAGTAGAAAATTACAAGAAAAGGCCTTAAATGAAAAAAAGTTTCAGTTTTTTACTAATATATCCCATGAATTAAGAACACCCCTTGCTTTAATTAAGAACCCTATTGAAGATATTATTAGAGATGACAGCTTAAACCTCCCCATTCGAACAAAAGAAAAGCTTACTATTATTCATAAAAACACAAATAGACTTTATCGATTGCTAAATGAGCTATTAGATTTTAGAAAACTTGAATCAAATAAAGTAAAGGTTAAAGCTGTAAAATTAAATTTGTTGGATTTTATTAAAGATATAGTAATCCATTTTAGAGAAGAATTGTCTATCAAAGGAATAGAATTTGATCTAGATTCAGATGTTGCAGATGTTTCAATTTGGAGTGATGCAGGTATGTTGGAAAAAATTATTTTCAATATCCTATCAAATGCTATTAAGGTTACACCAAACGGTGGGGCAATCAATATAAACGTACAATCAACGGATAAGTTATTTCATTTACCTTTAGTGCATAAAACGGAGGGGGTAAAAGTGGTAGAAATTATTGTTTCGGATACAGGTCCGGGCATTGAAAAAGGAGAATTGGAAAAAATATTTGAGCGGTTCTATCAAGTTGAAAATTTGAATAAAAGTTATTATGGAGGTACAGGTATTGGTTTAGAATTAGTTCGAGATTTTGTTAGGTTACATAAAGGCGAAATTAAAGTTGACAGTAAAGTAGGAGAAGGAACTAGTTTTACAATCATTTTGCCAATAGGAAAATCACATTTTGATGATGATGAAATATTTTTAGATAGTGTAGAGGTTCAAGTTAAAAACGAACAAGCAATTATAAATCTTGAAATAGATGTAGAAAAGGAAAAAGTAGAGGAAATTATTGTTATAGATGATAATTTACATAAATATACATTGTTAATAGTAGAAGATAATTATGAATTTAGAGATTATTTAAAAAATGAACTTGAAAATGAGTACAAGGTTTTAGTTGCTAATAATGGGAAAAGAGGGATGGATTTAGTTAATGAGTTCCTTCCAGATATTATATTAACAGATGTCATGATGCCAGAAATGGATGGGTTCGATTTTTGTGAAAAAATAAAAGGAGACTTAAGAACAAGTCATATTCCTTTATTAATGCTAACTGCCAAAACTGAAATCGAAGATAGAATAGAAGGTATTGAAATGGGTGCGGATGCTTATATGGCTAAACCTTTTGACATGAGGTTGTTAAGGCTTCGTTTATCCCAGTTAATAACAAGCAGGCAGCTGATTTTTAATAAATATTTTAGTTTAATTAGTGAAGTTCCTGAGGGGGGTAAAACATTATCGTTAGATAAAGAATTTATTGAGAAAGTGTTAAACTATATTAAAGAAAATATAAATAATCCGGATTTAAATATAGAATTACTTGCTACTCAAGTAAAATTGAGTAGAAGTCAGTTTTATAGAAAAATTAAAGTACTCACGAACCAGACTGCTAATGAGTTTTTAAGAAATGTTCGACTTCAAAAAGCAAAACAAATTTTAGAAAACGAGAATTTGAGTATAAGTGACGTTTGTTATAAAACAGGATTTTCATCCCCATCCTATTTTACAAAATGCTTTAAGAGTTATTTTGAGATGTTACCAACAGATGTTAAAATCAAAAAAAATGAGCTCTAATTATTGATTTATTTGAAGGTAAGTTAGCGTGGAATTATTTTTATTAAACCGACTTGACATACTATTCCAAAAAGTGTGCAAGTTGAAATGGATTTGTAAATAAAAACGACATGCTCTCCAACAGTATGTAAGTTAAATGTTAGGCTTCGATTTTATAATCGAAGCCTTTTTTTATGTAACAGGAAATGAGTTTAAAACAATTCTCCAATGATAAGTTGAAATGTACTCTTTTTTGTTTCTTCTCTAAAGCCCCAAAAAAAAACTGAATTCTGAACTGACTCATCTGTAGGTAATGCCAGTTTTTTTTTTGGTTTAGTTTTTTGGATTTTACCAGTAAGATTTTCAATTGCATAGTGGTATGTATAATTTTTCGGATTACAATTGAAAAGTCAACAAATCTGTAAGCTCCTCCCAGTTTTCGTACCAAGGTTTGAGAACATAAAAACATTTATTTTTCATTTGTTAGTAAAATCGTTTAACTACTTTGGTTAGATCGTTATAATTGGCAAAGGATTATATACGATTCTTCCAAATAAGATATTTTCAAACTTTTCTAATTTGATAGATTACGCATATTTGAGTTTGGGATTTCTGAAAAACACTTCAGTATTGAACAACAAATGCTCCTAAATCAGTTAGGAGATTCATCCAATAACTGCTGCATTCAAAATTACTAATCCGTATATCATAATCTTCTTTTTTGTCCTTTTCTATTTGGACCTAAGTCTAGAAAAGGATTTCTTGATGACTTTTGTGCCTTTTTTTAACTTAAAAATAATTTTATCCAACCAAACAGTTAATTAACAGCCTTCTACTACTCTATTTGGTTTGAGAAATAATTAATTACAGGATTAAAAAATGATAAATGTTTTTTCACAAGGTTTTTTTTACGTAAAATGAAATTTTAGACTATAAAAATTGTTGCATTGTCTATAAATACTTCACTTAAAGGTTAATTAAATTGGTAATAGCTCTAAAATTTATAGCTATTGCTTTAAAAATGATATTTAAATTTTTGGATTTTATTAACATTTGTCAAACTATGGAGTTTGAATTTTATTAATGAAATTATTTGTTGAAATACAACTATTTAGATGATCTCACTGTACTTTTTGTTATTCGCATTTATTCTTTTTTAAAAATTAAATCTCTTAGCTAACCAAAACAAATTACTAAACCAAACTAAATTTTTATGAAAAACAAACTACTAAAAAAATTAATACTTCCAGTATTTTTATTATTTGGAAGTATTATTTATGCTCAATCTGTATCGGGGATTGTATCCGATAAAACAGGTCCTATTCCTGGTGTTAATGTGTCGGTTAAAGGTACAACTGTAGGGGTACAAACAGATTTTGATGGTGCTTTTAAAATCAATGCTAAGAATGGAGATGTTTTAGTCTTCACTTTTATTGGTTATAAATCCCAAGAGATTATTTATAAAGGGAAATCTCCAATTAATGTATCCTTGGAAGAGAATTCAAATGCTTTAGACGAAGTTGTGGTTGTAGGTTATGGGGCAAAGAAGAAAAGTCTAGTAACAGGGGCGATTTCTAGTATTAGTTCTGCTGATATTCAAAATTCTTCATCAGCACGTGTTGAGTCCGTGTTACAGGGTAAAACATCAGGTGTTACTGTTGTGTCTTCTTCTGGGGCTCCAGGTTCTAGTTCTAAAGTTAGAATTAGAGGCGCTGGTTCTAATGGAAATTCAGATCCATTATATATTGTTGATGGAATGAAAGTAAGTTCCATAGATAATATTTCTCCAAATGACATTGCTAGCATGGAGGTTTTAAAAGATGCTGCATCTTCTGCAATTTACGGTACACAAGGAGCAAATGGAGTTATCATTATTACAACTAAACAAGGTAAGCCTGGAGAAACAATAGTTAGCTACAGTACGCAAATAGGTACTCAATCCGTTAGGTCTAATATGAAGTTGATGAATGCGTCTCAATTTGTAACTTATTTCCAAGAGGCAGGAAGAACTAATGTAGTTGATAACGGTATTAATACAAATTGGATCGATGAAACTTTTAAAAATGCCGCTACACAAAGACATGATTTAAGTATCTCTGGAGCGAACGAGAAAACGTCTTTCTATTTTTCAAGCTCCTATATGGATCAAGATGGAGTTGTTGGTAAAGATTCAAACTATAAAAGATTTACAGGAAGACTTAATCTTAAATCTCAAGTCAATGATTGGCTAGAAATAGGTTCTAATATGACCTATTCAAATATAGGGTCTTCGCCTATTACTGAAGATAATTCAACAGCTGGAGTTGTTACTCAAGCTTTAGTTATGGATCCATTAACGCCCGTAATTTATACAGGAACTTTACCTGCACGAGCTTTAGCTGGAGTAGCTGCAGGAACAGCTATGACAGATGGTAATGGGAATGTTTATGGATACCCAACTTATGCAACGGGTGAGGCTGTCAACCCTGTGGGATTAGCAAATTATACATTTAGAGGAGGTATTGATACGGATAAAATTTTAACATCGGTGTTTGCTAAATTGAATTTAGCGGAAGGTTTATCATTTACCTCTAGATTCGGATATGAAAGAACAAATACTTTTGATAATAGATGGAGTCCTATTTGGGTTGTATCGTCAGAAGCTCAAAATTCTACTGTAACATTAAACAATCAGATTTCAAGAAGTTCAAAATGGTTATGGGAAAATTTTGCGAGCTACACTAAAGAATTTGGAAATCATAATTTAACGGGATTATTAGGGTATTCATCTGAGAAAACGAAGAATCCATTTTATTCTTTACGCGGGGCACAAATTCATGATCAAACAGACCAGTTTGCATACTTTGACTTTGCAAACCGTAACAATGATGTAATTGGTGGTAGTATTGTTGAAAAAAGGGGAAGCTCAGTTTTTGGAAGAATTTCATATGACTATATGGGGAAATATTTATTAGAAGGCTCGTTGCGTAATGATACTTCTAGTTATTTTCCGACTTCAAAAAAATCGGGGTATTTCCCTGCAGCTTCTGCTGGTTGGTTAGTATCTAAAGAAAATTTTTGGAAAGAAGGCTCGAAAATTGATTATCTAAAACTACGAGCTAGTTGGGGACAAAATGGTAGTGATAACAATTTAAGCACTTACATAAACAGCTTAATATTCCAAACTGTAGCAACAGAAACCGCTTTAACAGTTCCAGTTGTTTACGAAGGTCAAACTGGTATTACTCCAGGGAATTTACCAAATACCAATTTAGAATGGGAACGTTCTGAACAATTGGATTTAGGTTTAGATTTAAGAGCATTAAATAATAGACTAAATTTTTCAGTTGACTATTATGTTAAAACAACTAGAAATTTACTTCTTGTAAATGGAAATATCATTGCACCTCCATCTTTAGGTGTAGGAGTTCCTTCTATTAATGCTGGAACAGTTGAAAATAAAGGGTTTGAATTTGAAATGGGGTACAGTGATAAAACAGCGGGTGGTTTTAGTTATGGTATAGACTTTAATTTGTCAACCTTGCATAATGAAGTTACCGATATTAGTTATGTAGGTGACAATGGTTTTATAATAGGTGCACTGGCACCGCAAAACAATGATGGTGTAACTCGTTTCCAAAAAGGATTACCATTATGGTATTTCTATGGATATAAAACTGACGGTATAGATCCTGCAACAGGAAAAATAAAAATTGTAGATACCGATGGTGTTCCTGGAATTACATCAAACGATAAAACAAAAATTGGTTCTCCTCACCCTGATATTCTTTTTGGAGGAAATATTCAATTTGGATATAAAGGCATTGATTTAAACATTAGATTTCAAGGTACGCAAGGGAATGATATTTTTGAAGCTTACCACCAGACTTCAAGACCGCTTACCAATCACCCAATTGAATTTTTTACGGGTAGATGGCAACAAGCAGGAGATATTGCATCTTATCCAGCTGCGCAATATGCAACATCTGCATACGATACTGATTTAGTAGTAAAAGATGGTTCTTATATGAGAATTAAACAAATTCAATTAGGATATAATTTCTCTAAGGATGTTTCTAATAAAATGAAATTGAAAAAACTAAGAACTTATATTTCTTTAGATGACTATTTTACCTTTACTAAATATAATGGTTTGGATCCTGAAGCAGGAAGTTTTTCTGATAATAGTATAGGAGTGGATAGAGGATATTATCCAGTAGCTGCTAAAATATTACTTGGTTTGTCACTTGAATTTTAATAAAATAAAACATTAAATATGAAAAAAATAATATATAGTGTTGCGGTTATATTTTTAATAACTGTATCATGTAGTTCAGATTTTACCGAGGTAAAACCTGTTGGTGTACTGGAGAGTACAACTTTCTTTAATAGTGAAAGTAATACGGAAGAAGCTTTAATTGGATTGTATGACCTTGTACAATTTAATAATGATCAGGCTTGGAATTCAGCTTTTTTTATTAAAGTACTGCCGGGTGATGAGGCTAATGCCGGTGGTGGTACTGCAACAGATCAAAAGCAATTACAAGAAATTGATGATTATGCAAATATATCTATTTCTAATCCCTCTTTGGAAGGGGTTTGGAATAAGGAATATAAAACAATTGCACTTGCAAACACTATTATAGAGAAGGTGGAAGCAGGAACCTTAAGTACTAAGACTTTTGCAATTGCAGAAGCAAAGTTTATGAGAGCTTGGTGTTATTTTGAGCTAACAACTATGTGGGGAGATGTGCCATTGCGTTTAGAAAATCCCACAACAATTAGCGCTGAAGCTTTTGCTAAAGCCAAAAGTCCAAGAGCAGAAATTTATGCTCAAATAGAAGCTGATTTAGCTGTTGCTATTGCTGGTTTGCCAGATAAAACCGCGGTTAAAAATAATTTTAGAGTTTCTAAAGGGGCTGCTCAAGCATTATTAGGGAAAGTTTTGGTTTTTCAAGGGAAAACTCTTGCTGCAATTCCTTATCTAAAAGCTGTAATAGATAATCCCGCTCATGGTTTAGAGTCAGACGTTTCAAAAGTTTGGTTAAAAGATTCAGAATTTGGAAAAGAGTCTTTATTCGAAGTAGGCTTTATTACTACAAAAGGGTACAATTTTACTACTGCAAATCTTGCTGGTCGTGAAGAAAGTAACATATTTATACAATTAATGGGTCCTCGTGGTGACGGTTACTTTAATTTGAATGGTACTGGATTGAAAAATGGATGGGGCTTTAACTTGCCAACAGCAAAAATATTAAGTGCGTTTGATGTTGCAGGAGATGTAAGTCGTAAAGCAGCTACAGTAATGAGTGAAGCAGAACTTGTTTCATTTGGTGGAAGTTTAACTGGAACGCCTTGGGACTATGAAGGAGGTATTAGAACTAAATATGCTCCACGTGCTTCAGAAACAAGCGCTGGTGGTGTTGTGGAAGCAAATTATGGTACAAACTTGAGATTATTTAGATTTGCTGAAGTATTGTTGCTTGCAGCCGAAGCTTATAATAAGGAAGGACAAGATGCCAATGCAAGAATAGAATTAAACAAAATTAGACAAAGAGCTGGATTAGCTGATGTATCTTCGACCTTAACAGGTGCAAATTTGTTTAACGCTATTGTAAATGAAAAATTCTTGGAGTTAGCTTTTGAAGGACAGCGTTTTTGGGATTTAGTTAGATGGGGAAGAGCTAATGCAGAGTTATCAAGTAAAGGATATACTTCTAAAAATGATTTATTTCCAATTCCAGCATCAGAAATTGCTAAAAATAAGGCGCTAACAATTGCGGATCAAAATCCAGGGTATTAATATAATTTGTTAAGTTGGTTTGTTAAATTCAGCTGCCCGAAAAGAGATTTTTGGGCAGTTTTTTTATTTATAATGGGCAGTTTTTGATTTTTAAGCTTTATAAAAACTCATAATACAAGCTGGATTTAAATTCTATTCATCATTAAATGTTTTTCTTTAGATTTAAATGTTTTAATTCCTGAAAAAAATCGATAAGTCAGATACGTTCGGTTAGTGAAAGAATAAAGATTCCGGATGTTGTTTTTCAATACGGAGGCGTAGACTTATTCGTAATTCCATAGCAAGTACTATTGTTTTTATTTTATAATAACTCGATTGGATTGCTTTCTTTTTAAAAGTATTTATAAATTTTGCACATTTGTATCAAGGCTAAGATGGAGATTTATTTCTAAACAATTCTTGAATGATAGGTCAACGTGTTCAAAAGTGTAATTGCCTTTGAAATTATAACCTTATTCAAATTCTGATGTAAAGAATAATTTTACACTTGGGTATTTGTTTTGAGTCATTTGGATTGTAAAGTCGGAATCAGCTAGAAACACTAATTGTCCGTATTTATCATGAGCCAAGAATTTTTGTTTTATTCTTCTAAATTCTTTAAACTCATTGTTTTTAGCATCATCTGGTTTTACCCAACACGCTTTGTGTACAGGGAAGTTTTCATAAGTACATTTAGCACCATATTCATGTTCTAGTCGGTATTGAATTACTTCATACTGAAGTGCACCTACAGTCCCAATGATTTTACGGTTATTCATTTCAAGGGTGAACAACTGCGCAACCCCTTCATCCATCAATTGATCGATACCTTTATCCAGTTGTTTTGCTTTCATTGGATCTGCATTATTAATGTATCTAAAATGTTCTGGAGAGAAACTAGGGATTCCTTTAAAGCTCATGATTTCTCCTTCGGTTAAAGTGTCGCCAATTTTGAAATTCCCAGTATCGTGAAGACCAACGATATCACCAGGATAAGAAATGTCTACGATTTCCTTTTTTTCTGCAAAAAATGCATTTGGACTTGAGAATTTTAAATTCTTTTTCTGACGTACATGGTAATACGGTTTGTTTCTTTCAAAAGTACCAGAAACAATTTTTATAAAAGCCAAACGGTCTCTGTGTTTTGGATCCATATTAGCATGGATTTTAAATACAAAACCAGACATTTTTTCTTCTTTTGGGTCTACTAATCTTGTTTCAGATTCTTTTGGTCTTGGTGAAGGTGCAATAGCAACAAAACAATCTAGTAATTCTCTTACCCCGAAATTGTTCAATGCCGATCCAAAAAACACGGGTTGTAGTTTACCGTCTAAATAGTCTTGACGATCAAATTTTGGATAAACTTCATCAATCAATTCTAGTTCTTCACGTAAAGTATTTGCAGGTTTTTGACCTATTATTTTTTCTAATTCAGGGTTTTGAACATCAGAAAAAGCGATTGTTTCTTCAATATTTTTACGATTGTCTCCGCTAAATAAATTGATGTTTTGTTCCCATAAATTATAAATACCTTGAAAGTCATACCCCATTCCTATTGGAAAACTAAGAGGTGTGACAGTAAGTCCTAATTTTTGTTCCACTTCATCCATCAAGTCAAAAGCATCTTTTCCCTCACGATCCATTTTATTAATAAAAACGATGATAGGAATTTTTCGCATTCTACAAACTGCGACTAATTTTTCTGTTTGTTCTTCAACCCCTTTTGCTACGTCAATTACAACGATAACACTGTCAACAGCGGTTAAAGTTCTAAAAGTATCTTCGGCAAAATCTTTATGCCCAGGAGTATCAAGAATATTGATTTTTTTATCTTGGTAATTAAAAGCCAAAACAGAGGTAGAAACCGAAATTCCTCTCTGACGCTCAATTTCCATGAAATCACTCGTAGCTCCTTTTTTAATTTTATTGTTTTTTACTGCACCAGCTTCTTGAATTGCTCCTCCAAAAAGCAACAATTTTTCTGTTAGTGTTGTTTTACCTGCATCGGGATGCGAGATAATTCCGAAAGTTCTTCTTCTTTGTATTTCTTTTAAAAAGCTCATATTTACTGTAAATAGTTTGCAAAAGTACTATTTATAAATGCTAATAAAAAAAAATGAGGCTCTCTTTTAGAATAGCCTCATTTATAATTATTGCAAACTCGATTTCAATAAGTTAAAAGGACTATTAATGCAGTACTTCTAATAAAGAATAATGCTCCTATAAAATTTTGTTAATAGTGGAGTGGAAACTTGTATTATGTAATTGAATTGTTATTTTTGTTCGTTTTAATTATGGGAAAAGGTTTGTAAGAACATTTTTATTTCTTGATACTTATAGCGTATATTTGGTCGCGAAAGTAAAGACTTCTATAAATAAATTTTGAAGAATTGAGGAACAGAATCCTTTGCCGTAATATAAATTTCAAATAATGCTATTAAATAAATTACAAATGAAGTCCATAAATAATAAAATTGCGCTTGTTTTTTTTCTTTTACTATTTTCAAGTACAATTTCAAGAGCTCAAGAGATAATTAAAGACAGTGTTATTGTTCCTGTTAAGAAAATCCAATCCAATCAAAGACAAAAAATAGACGGTGTAGTTGCTACTGTAGGGGATTATATTATATTGGATTCAGATATTGATAAATCGTATTTAGAAATTTCAAGTCAAGGAGGTTCAATTAAAGATATAACAAGATGTCAGATGTTAGGAAAACTAATGGAAGACAAACTGTATGCGCATCAAGCAATTCAGGATAGTATTAAAGTAACTGATGCTGAAGTAAAAGGGATGTTGGAAGATAGATTAGCCTATATGGTAGGTCAAATTGGATCTCTTGAAAAAGTAGTAAAATACTATAAAAAAAATTCAGAAGAGGAGTTTAAAAGTTACTTTTTTGATATTTTGAAAGAGCAAAAATTAACTTCTGAAATGACAAAAAAGATTGTTGAAGGAGTTGAAATTACACCAGAAGAAGTTCGTAATTTTTTCAAAAAAATACCTAAGGATGAATTGCCTCTTTTTGGTGCAGAAATGGAAGTAGCGCAAATCGTAATTACTCCTAAAGTTTCGGATGCTGAAAAACAAAAAGTAATTGATAAACTTAATGGGTTTAAGAAAGAAGTAGAAGAAGGTTCTAGTTTTGCAACTAAAGCAGTTTTATACTCTAAAGATCCTGGGTCAGCTACAAATGGAGGTTATTATAAAATGAATAGAAAAACAGCTTTTATTAAAGAATTTAAGGATGTTGCTTTTAGTTTGCAAGAAGGGGAGATATCGGCTCCGTTTGAAACTATTTACGGGTTTCATATTATATACATAGAGAAAATTAAAGGACAAGAAATTGAATTACGCCATATATTATTGACGCCAACAGTTTCTGACGAAGCTATTAATGAAGCTAAAGAGAAGATAAGTTTAATTAGAAGTAAAATTGTAGATAAAAAAATAACTTTTGCAGAAGCGGCTAGAACAGAATCTGATCAAAAGGAAACTAAAGCAAATGGTGGTGTTTTGATTAATCCAAAAACGCAAGATACGCGTTTCGAATTGACAAAAATGGATCCTAGTCTGTATGGTCAAGTTTCAAATTTAAAAGATGATGCGATTTCACAACCTATATTGGATACGGATGAAAACGGTAAAAAAAGTTTTAAGCTTATTACTGTGACAAATAGAATCAACGAACATGTTGCGGATTATGCCACCGATTATCTTAAAATAAAAGAGTTGGCTTTAAAAGAAAAACAAATTAAAGCTGTTGGAAAATGGTTTGATGAGAAAATAAATGAAACGTATATTAAGGTTCTTGGTGAATACAGAGATTGTGATTTTACCAATAACTGGTTGAAGAAAAAATAATTTTTATAAAATAAATAAAAAGAGTTAGCTTTATGGATTTTCATAGCGTTAACTCTTTTTTAATTTAAATAGGTTTATAAATGTCTGATGTAGCAGCAATACATAATTTAGTACAGAAACGGAACGATCTTAAAAACGAAATCGCCAAAATAATAGTGGGTCAAGATGCAGTAGTAGATCAAATTTTACTCTGTATTTTTTCTGGAGGTCATGCTCTTTTAGTTGGTGTTCCAGGATTAGCAAAAACATTGTTAGTAAATACACTGGCTCAAGCTTTAGGGCTTCATTTTAAAAGAATACAATTTACACCAGATTTGATGCCTTCCGATATTTTAGGTAGTGAAATATTAGATGAAAATCGCCAATTTAAATTTATAAAAGGACCTATTTTTTCGAATATCATTCTTGCGGATGAAATCAATAGAACACCTCCTAAAACACAAGCCGCTTTATTAGAAGCGATGCAAGAGCGTTCTGTTACAATAGCAGGTGAGAATTACAAACTGGATCTGCCTTATTTCGTTTTAGCTACACAAAACCCTATTGAGCAAGAGGGAACTTATCCGTTGCCAGAAGCGCAGTTAGACCGCTTTATGTTTGCTATAAAATTAGAATATCCTTCATTTGATGAAGAGGTAGAAGTGGTTAAAAGAACTACTTCTGATGTGAGTTCAAGTATTAATCCTCTTTTTACGGCTCAAGAAATAATAGACTTTCAGCATTTGATACGTAGAATACCAGTTGCCGATAATGTTGTTGAATATGCAGTAAGTTTGGTTTGTAAAACACGTCCTGATAATGCTTTGTCTGATGGGTTTGTTGAAAATTATTTAGATTGGGGTGCAGGACCTAGGGCATCACAAAATTTAATTTTAGCTGCCAAAGCTCATGCCGCTTTCAACGGTAAATTTTCGCCAGATATTGAAGATGTCAAAGCCGTGGCAATTGGCATACTTCGCCATAGAATTATCAAGAATTACAAAGCAGATGCTGAGGGGATAACTGAAGAGATTATAATCTCAAAGTTACTTTAAAATGAAATTTATTAGCTGGTTTGTAGTTGGGTTTTGAATAGAACTACAACGTTTTCTTGTTGAGTGTGATTTTTGCTTTTTAGAAAAAATACTAATACAAATGTTTGATTACGGATTAATCATTTTAGTGTTAAATTTTTTCTATTTTACTAATTATACGCATTAAAAATCAGTATTAGATAATAATAATTTTTGAAAAGGGCACCTCTATTAAATTTTTTTAATTCTCATCTTTAATATGTAAATTTGCACTTGAAAAAACAAAAATCACCTATATATAATGGCTTTTTGATATTGAAATTATCAATGGAATCTGCTATTAAAATTGAAAAAGACTTCTATTATGAATACGTATCAGGATTACATCCAAGAGATTGAAGAAAGAAAAAACCAAGGACTTAACCCAAAGCCAATTGATGGTGCTGAATTACTAAGCGATGTTATTTCGCAAATTAAAGATTTAAATAACAAGGATAGAGAAAGTTCTCTTGACTTTTTTATTTATAATGTGGTACCGGGTACTACTCCTGCGGCAGGTTTAAAAGCTAAATTTTTGAAAGAAATTATTTTAGGAGAATCAGTTGTTGCTGAGATTACTCCTGCTTTTGCTTTAGAGTTGTTATCACATATGAAAGGTGGAACTTCGGTTGAAGTGTTGCTAGACTTAGCTTTAGGTGCTGATGCTGCTATTGCAAAAGATGCTGCGGCAGTATTAAAAACACAAGTTTTTCTTTATGAAGCAGATACTGATCGTTTAGAAGAGGCTTATAAAAGCGGTAATGCTGTAGCAAAAGAAATCTTAGAGAGCTATGCTCAAGCAGAATTCTTTACAAAATTACCAGAAATAGCTGATGAAATTAAGGTAATTACTTATATCGCTGGTGAAGGAGATATTTCAACTGATTTACTTTCTCCAGGAAACCAAGCACACTCAAGATCGGATCGTGAATTGCATGGTAAATGTTTGATTTCTCCTGAAGCACAAGATGAAATTAAAGCATTGGCAGAAGCTAATCCTGATAAAAGCGTTATGTTAATCGCTGAGAGAGGTACTATGGGCGTAGGTTCATCAAGAATGTCAGGTGTTAACAACGTGGCATTATGGACAGGTAAAAAAGCAAGTCCGTATGTTCCATTTATCAATATTGCTCCAATTATTGCCGGTACAAACGGTATTTCACCAATTTTCCTAACAACTGTTGGGGTAACAGGTGGGATTGGGATTGATCTTAAAAACTGGGCTAAAAAATTAGATGCAGAAGGAAATGTTGTCGTTGATGCAGCAGGAGAGGCTATTCTTGAAGAAGTGTACTCTGTTGCTACAGGAACTGTTCTTACAATCAACACAAAGACTAAGAAATTATATAATGGGGACAAAGAATTGATTGATATTTCATCTTCTTTAACTCCTCAAAAAGTGGAATTTATAAAAGCGGGTGGGTCTTATGCTATCGTTTTTGGTAAAAAATTACAAACATTTGCTTGTAAAACTTTAAATATTGACATACCTCAAGTGTACGCTGCATCAAAAGAAATTTCTATTGAAGGACAAGGTCTAACTGCAGTTGAAAAAATATTCAATAAAAACGCTGTTGGAACTACTCCAGGTAAAGTATTGCACGCTGGTTCAGATGTGCGTGTTACCGTAAATATTGTGGGTTCACAAGATACAACTGGTTTGATGACTTCTCAGGAGTTAGAGTCTATGGCTGCTACAGTGATTTCGCCAATTGTTGACGGTGCTTATCAATCAGGGTGCCACACTGCTTCAGTTTGGGATAATAAGTCTAAGGCAAATATCCCTAGATTAATGAAGTTTATGAACGACTTCGGTTTGATTACTGCACGTGACCCGAAAGGAGAATATCTTGCAATGACGGATGTTATTCATAAAGTATTAAATGACCTTACAGTTGATGATTGGGCAATTACTATTGGTGGTGACTCTCATACCAGAATGTCTAAAGGAGTTGCTTTTGGTGCTGACTCAGGAACCGTTGCGCTTGCATTGGCTACGGGTGAGGCTTCTATGCCAATCCCGCAATCTGTGAAGGTAACTTTCAAAGGGGAAATGAAGGAATATATGGATTTCCGTGATGTAGTTCATGCTACTCAATCTCAGATGCTTCATCAGTTTAAAGGAGATAACGTATTCCAAGGACGAGTTATTGAGGTACATATTGGTACTCTTACAGCTGACCAATCCTTTACATTTACGGATTGGACTGCAGAGATGAAAGCGAAAGCTTCTATCTGTATTTCTGAAGATGCTACATTAATCGAATCTTTAGAGATTGCAAAAGGTAGAATCCAGATCATGATTGATAAAGGAATGGATAATAAAACACAAGTTCTGAAAGGATTGATTGCTATTGCTGATAAGCGAATTGCGGAAATCAAATCAGGTGACAAACCAGCATTGACTCCAGATGCAGATGCTAAGTATTTTGCTGAAGTTGTTGTTGATCTTGATGTGATTGCAGAGCCAATGATTGCAGATCCAGACGTAAATAATATTGATGTTTCTAAACGATATACGCACGATACAATTAGACCACTTTCTTTCTATGGTGGTGATAAAAAAGTAGATCTTGGTTTTATAGGTTCTTGTATGGTTCACAAGGGAGATATGAAAATTCTGGCTCAAATGCTTAAAAACATAGATGAGCAACAAGGTAAGGTAGAGTTCAAAGCACCGCTTGTAGTGGCGCCACCTACTTATAATATCGTAGATGAACTTAAAGCAGAAGGAGACTGGGAGATTTTACAGAAGTATTCTGGTTTTGAATTTGATGATAACATACCTAAAGCGATAGCACGTACTTCATACGAAAAAATGTTGTACTTAGAACGTCCAGGATGTAACCTATGTATGGGTAATCAAGAAAAAGCCGCCAAAGGAGATACGGTAATGGCAACTTCTACACGTCTTTTCCAAGGGCGAGTTGTTGAGGATACTGAAGGTAAAAAAGGAGAGTCATTACTTTCGTCTACACCTGTTGTAGTTTTATCCACAATTTTAGGTAGAACTCCTACTATAGAAGAATACAAAGTAGCTGTAAAAGGAATCAATTTGACTAAGTTTGCACCTCCTCATAAGCAATTAGTTAGGTAATTGTTAATCTTTATTAAATATATGAAAAGTCTGAGTTATTAACTCAGGCTTTTTTTTATAGCTCCTCATTTTTTTGTATATTGTGGTGTTTAAAATTGAACAACAAAAACACTTATATATTATGGCTTTTGATATTGATATGATTAAAAAAGTGTATGACAACATGGCTGCTCGTGTTGATGCTGCACGCGAGGTAGTGGGTCGTCCGCTAACTTTAACAGAGAAAATTTTATATACCCACTTGTGGGACGGAAAGGCAAAGCAAGCGTACGGACGAGGAGTTGATTATGTTGACTTTGCTCCAGATAGAGTAGCTTGTCAAGATGCAACTGCTCAAATGGCTTTGTTGCAATTCATGCATGCAGGTAAGAAAACGGTAGCGGTGCCTACAACGGTACATTGTGATCACCTAATTTTGGCGAAAGTAGGTGCTGAGAAAGATTTAGCAGTAGCAAAACAACAGTCAAGTGAAGTTTTTGACTTCCTTTCTTCTGTTTCAAATAAATACGGAATTGGATTCTGGAAACCTGGTTCGGGGATTATTCATCAAATCGTTTTGGAGAATTATGCTTTTCCAGGCGGAATGATGATTGGTACTGACTCTCATACTGTGAATGCAGGTGGATTAGGTATGTTGGCAATAGGTGTTGGTGGAGCTGATGCCGTTGATGTAATGTCAGGTATGGGATGGGAATTAAAATTTCCTAAATTAATTGGTGTTAAGTTAACTGGAAAGTTATCTGGTTGGACTGCTCCAAAAGATGTGATCTTAAAAGTAGCTGATATTCTTACTGTAAAAGGGGGAACTGGTGCTATTGTTGAATATTTTGGTGAAGGTGCTACTAATATGTCTTGTACTGGTAAAGGTACAATTTGTAATATGGGTGCCGAAATTGGAGCTACAACTTCAACATTTGGTTATGATGATTCTATGCGTAGGTATTTATCTGCAACGGGTCGTCAAGATGTAGTGGATGCTGCTGATAAAGTGGCTGATTATTTAACAGGCGATCCTGAAGTTTATGCTAATCCTGAGCACTATTTTGACCAAGTAATTGAAATAAATTTATCAGAATTAGAACCACATATCAATGGGCCTTTTACTCCAGATAGAGGTACTCCAGTTTCTAAAATGAAAGAAGAAGCTGCTACAAATGGATGGCCTATAAAAGTAGAATGGGGATTAATTGGTTCTTGTACCAACTCTTCTTACGAAGATATGGCTCGTGCAGCATCTATCGTAAATCAAGCTGTTGAGCATGGAATTACTCCAAAAGCGGAGTTTGGAATTAATCCAGGTTCAGAGCAAATTAGATTTACAATTGAAAGAGATGGTATAATTGCTACATTTGAAAAAATGGGTACAAAAGTATTTACAAATGCTTGTGGACCATGTATTGGACAATGGGATAGAGCAGGAGCTGATAAACAGGAGAAAAATACAATTGTGCACTCTTTCAACCGTAACTTCTCAAAAAGAGCAGATGGTAACCCAAATACACATGCTTTCGTAACTTCACCAGAGATGGTAGCTGCGTTAGCAATTTCAGGAAGATTAGATTTCAATCCATTAACGGATACTTTATTGAATGATAATGGAGAAGAAGTGAAATTGAAAGCTCCTTATGGTGATGAATTACCAAAAAGAGGATTTGATGTTGATGATAATGGATTTCAAGCGCCTGCTTCCGATGGTTCTGGTGTTAAAATAGTGGTTAGTGAAACATCGGATAGACTACAATTATTAGCTCCATTTGATGCGTGGGACGGAAAAAATATTACAGGAGCTAAATTGCTTATTAAAGCATTTGGTAAATGTACAACGGACCATATTTCTATGGCTGGACCATGGTTGCGTTTTCGTGGACATTTAGATAATATTTCTAATAATATGTTGATTGGTGCAGTAAATGCGTACACACAAAAAACAAATTCAGTTAAAAATCAATTAACAGGTGAATATGATGCAGTTCCTGCAGTTGCTCGTGCATACAAAGCAGCTGGAGTCCCTTCCGTTGTTGTTGGAGATCATAACTATGGGGAAGGCTCTTCTCGTGAGCATGCTGCAATGGAACCTCGTTTCTTAGGAGTAAAAGCAGTACTAGTAAAATCATTTGCTCGTATCCATGAAACGAATCTTAAAAAACAAGGACTTTTAGGATTGACTTTTGCTAATGAAGCAGATTACGATAAAATCCAAGAAGATGATACAATCAACTTTATTGATTTAGTCGATTTTGCTCCAGCGAAACCAATATCAATAGAATTTGTTCATGCTGATGGAAGTAAAGATATTATCTTGGCTAACCATACATACAATGAAGGGCAAATTGGTTGGTATGTTGCTGGATCAGCATTAAACTTAATTGCAGCTGAAGCTTAATTTTTAGTTTTATTATATATTTAAAAACGCTCTGTGAAAACAGAGCGTTTTTTGTTTGTAATCTTATCAGGTTATAAAGTTTTTAAGTGGTAAATTTTTGTAATAGTAAATTCATTTAGATCAATACTGTAAAGATTAGCAGATGGGCTCTTCGAATAATAGTTTTCTATTGAACCCCCAAGTAAATATATAGTATCATTATAGAAATACAATTGAGAAGTCTTCATGGGTAAGTCAATTAAGTATTCCTTTAAAATATTGGAATTGAGGTCCAATGTGATAATTTTCCCGTTTTCAAATATATATATCGTATCATTATTTACTGTCAAAGCAGGTTTTTCCATTGCATATGGTAGATTGCCAATTGTATCCCACTTCCCAGTTAGTAAATCGAGAGTTGTAATTTCTGTTAATGGTGTATTGTCGTAGCCACCAATTAAATAAATTTTGTCTCCTACTAGAACACCGGATGTTTCCTTTGCAGTAGGCATGTCTTCTAGTTTGTACCAATATCCAGATTTAGTAACATAGTTGTGAACTTCTTTGGAATATATTTTCTCCCCTTTTTTATTTGATTTTGTGGATCCTCCCAAGAGGATTATATTATCTTTATAGGTAAATGAAGAAAAATTGGTGGCTTGGTGTGGATTTGTTTTATCAATTTCAATTGTTTTATTTTTCAAATCGTATACTTCAATAGTATTTTCTAAATAATCATAGACACCATTTCTAGATCTTCTTCTGCCACCTATTACGTATATTTTATTGTCATAATAATTAAGATTATGATACGCTCTTTTTCTGAAGTCAGCTGTTGATTTTTCCCAATAATCTTGTTTTATGTTGTAAATATATAAATTGCCTGAAAATGCAGTACCACTGAACTGCGTAGCTAATTCTCTCATATAATCTTCCAAAGTAAAGTCGGGGTTTTCGTATTGCAATTTTTTGAAAGCATCTGATTCAAATGAAGTATCACCACCAATTACGTATATTTTACCATCAATTAATACAGAGCCAAAAGAGTAAATCCCTTTTTTTAAGTTGCTTAACTTGGTGAAGCTAATTTTACTTTTTAAATTTTTGGTACTGTATATAGTCGTTTCTTTTAAATTTTCAATTTCAGTTTCTAGTTGGATAGAAAAATTATTTTTTTTGAATTCTGAAATAAGAATTCCTTTTGTAATATAACCTATATGCGAAAAATAGATGGAATCATTATATTGAATTTCATTTTTCAATTTTAAGTTAAATTTGCCGTCTTCATCCGTTAATGCAGTTGCCGTTGTTTTTTGGGAGGTAATATTGACATCCTCAATACCTAGGTTTGTGTTTTTATCTAGGACAACTCCTTTTATACTTTGTGCGTACGTAAGTAAAGAGGAAAATGTAAAAAGGAATATTAATTTTTTCAAAGCATTAATTTTAATATGAGATTCTAATTTAGAATTAAAAGTAAGGATAATATGACTGTATTTTAAAAAGTTTTTTTAATTTTTGAGGTTTGTTAAATTCTATATAAAGAGTTGTTAAAAAAATACGATATTTGTATTAATTGGTTAAATTCGCTTTTATCAAATGATTTTTTTGATTTTTTATAATTTAAAGTATAAAAAATAATTGATTTTTATTAAAGTTTTTTTATATATTGCTGGTAATTAAGGTGTTGTTTTTTGTATGTAGCGTTTAAATGTATTTTATGAGGTATAGTAATTGGATTTTAGGGATGGTATTTTTAACTGGGCTCAGTTCTTTTTCGCAAGAAAAGTACACAAAACATACCGTTTCTAAAGGAGAGACAATTACTAAAATAGCACAACAATACCATGTCAAGACAAGTGCTATTTATGAACTTAATCCTGATGCCAAAAAAGGGATAAAGTTTCACACCGTTCTATTAATTCCTTCAACTACAGTAAAAGGTAAAATTGCAACTACCGAAATTACTACCAATTTTCCTGAAAAAACACATACAGTTCTTTCCAAAGAAACACTTTACGGTATTGCTAAACAATATGGAGTTACGGTCAATGATCTATACAAAAGCAATCCTGCACTTGAAAAATCAGGATTAAAAAAAGGTCAAAAAATCACTATTCCAGGAAACGAATTAAATACTACAACGCAACAAATAGCTGTACAACAACCAGTAAAAGAAAATCCAAAAACAACAGTTCCCGAAAAAACACCATCAAAAAAAGAAACAGAAACAAATTCAATTGTTGCTGAAACTACTACTGATGGAATTGTTCGTGAAATACAACCTAGTGAAACCAAATATGCTATTGCAAAAGAATATGGGATTACGGTTGCCGATTTAGACAAAGCAAATCCAATATTGGAGACAGAAGCATTAAAAATTGGTCAAAAGATTATTATTCCTGTGAAACCAGAAAATAGTACTAAGCCAATCGCAACTGTTGATAATAATAATAATAATAATAATAAAACAGTAACTGAAAAAGTAATTTTAGACCCTGTTCAGCCAGTTGTATTAGATAATAAAATAGTTGAAACTTCAGTAATAACCCGTGAAGTTTTACCTAAAGAAACTAAATATGGTATAGCAAAAGAGTTTGGTATTTCAGTTAAAGAACTAGAGAGACAAAATCCTAAAATAGTAAAAAGACTACCTGTAGGTTATAAATTGTCAATTCATAGCCTTAAAATTGTTGAACCCGTTATTGTTAAAGAAGTAATTGCAGAAACGTCACAAACCCCAGATTATAATGTTAAAGGTTTTCACGGAACTGATTTTCTAGATCAATTAGTTTCAACCGCTTCTGAAAATATAGGGACTCGCTACCGCACAGGTGGAACTACAAAAGAGGGTTTTGATTGTTCCGGTCTCATGTGTACTACTTTTGGTGCATTTGATATCGATTTGCCTAGAACTTCTATTGAGCAGTCTCGTTATGGTGTTAAAATAAATAATGAAGATGCACAAAAAGGAGATTTAATTTTCTTTAAAACTAATGGAAGAAGACAAATTAATCATGTTGGAATGGTAGTCGAAGTAAATGATGGAGATATTAAATTCATCCACGCTTCTGTAGGCGGCGGAGTTATTATTTCTTCGATAAAAGAAAAGTATTATAGTAAGAAGTTAACTCAAATCAATCGTGTTTTGTAATATAAATCAAATATTAGATATATAAAAAAACTCTCAAGGCTACTTGGGAGTTTTTTTATAGAGCTTTTTCCTGCTGTCGTTACAGCCTTATTTTATTTCTTCCCTTTTTTCTAATGCCCTAAAAGGAGCTTCTTTTAGTCGCTCTTTTAGTTCAAGAAAAAGAGGGGAAGAATTTCATAATGCTTTCACTTGCATCAGGGCTATTGGTGTAGTGCAACGAAAATAGTTTATATTTTTTCAGCACTATTTATTTCAATCCAGTACCCATCAGGATCCTGAATGTAGACTTGTTGAATCCCATCAGCTCTAATGCTAATTTTGTTCAATGAACCTGCCCAATCAGAGTACGTAATTTTCATTTCTTTTAAAACATTCATAAAATGGTCAAATTCCGGAGTTGTAAATGCAATATGCACTGCTTTATTAATAACGACAGGTTCTTTGATAGTAGAAATAAGGTGTAGTTCTTTTCCATCACCTAGTGACATCCAGCGAATTCCTTCTTTTTCGGTGCGATTCGTAATTTCTTGAAGGTGCAATACATTTTTATAAAAATCAACCGAACGGTTTACATCCTTAACCGATATGGCGTCGTGATTTAATGTTAGTGAAAAGAAATTAGATTCCTGTGCCCAAAGCGAACCAGAACCTACAAGTACAAGTAATAATAAACCTAATTTTTTCATGATATTTTTTTTACTAAAGTAATAATTTTTTAAATGAATCGGGATTATTTGCTAGTATACTAGATAGTTAATTTAATGGTATTGCACTTTTATTTATTTGTAGGGCTCTTCATTTCATTTTCTTTTACCCTATAATCAACAATTTTGCGTATTAAATCATAGGGTATTTCTTTGTCAAAAGGAAACTGAATAGATCCCTTTGCACCTTTGTAAATTGAAAGTTCTTGTTTGAAAGCATCTATACCACCTGGTGTAGGATAAAAACCAATATGATTTTTAAAAGCTGCAAAATGTACCAAGTTGCCATGCAGAGTAAAAGTGGGAATACCATATTTAATATTTTCTTTTGCTTTGGGAGCGCTATTTCGAATGGTTTCTCTCATTTTTTCCAAGATAATTTGTATCTCTTTTGGAAAATCTTTGATATAACTATCTATATTTTTTTGCTCGCGTTCCATACTTTCAAATCTAGGTAAACTTCTTTTTAGGTATTACTTTAAAACATGATGCGCCAATACTTTTTGTACTTCATATACATTCACTGATTTATTAAACTGTTTTCTGATGCTAGGCTGCAATTCACTAGAGACCCAAATTTTAAGTTCGGCATCAAGATCAAATGTTCCGGCTGTTTCAACACTAAATCTTGAAATACTTTTATAGGATATTGATTTGTATTCGGTTTTACTTGCGGTTAAACCTTGTTTGTCCACTAGAATTAGTCGTTTGGTGGTAAAAATAAAAGTGTCTCGAATGAGTTTAAAACCCATTTCTATTTCTTCTCCATCAATTAAAAGTTGACCGTATTCTTTCATTAATTGTTCTTGGCTTACAGTTCCTGCATTACCCAAAAGCGCTGAAAATAATCCCATATATTTTTATTGTAAATTATTGTTTATTTTTTAAACTACTTAAAATTGCCATTACATCTTGATCTCCTAATCCTTCTTTTTCTGCTGCAGCATAACTATTAAATAATGGATGTATCAATGGAGAATCTAGTCCCGCTTCTTTGGCTAATCGTAAATCTTTGACTAGATGTTTCAAGGCAAAGGCGGCAGGGTAGAAGTCATTTAAGATAGAAGGTGCTTTTATATTGGTAATTCCGTTGCCACACGCACCAGCATTAATTATGTTTAACATGTCTTCTTTGCTCACTCCATTACTTTCGGCAAACAATACGGTTTCGGCTAATCCTTGTAGGTTGAGTCCTAAAAGGTAATTAATCGCTAGTTTAGCTGAACTTGCTACACCCGCTTCCCCTACGTGTATTGCAGTTTTACCTAAAACGTCAAATATAGGTTTTGCTAATTCGTAATCAGTAGTACTTGAACCTACAAGAATTACTAGTGTTCCATCTTGAGCAGGTTTAACACTTCCTGAAACTGGAGCATCTATAAAATGGACATTATGGGTACTACAACTGCTTGCCAGATAACGAGATGTTTCAGGCGAAACGGTACTCATGTTGATAATAACTTTCGTAGGATACTCTTTGGATAATAAACCCGTTGGGCTTTCAAAAACTTCTTTTACTGCAGCATCATTGGATAACATAGTAATGACAACATCGCATTTTTCCATCAGTTCTTGTGGACTATTTGCTGTTGTAGCACCTGCTTCAATTAGTGGAGCTTCTTTATCTTTAGTTCGGTTGAAAACAGTTACTTCAAAACCTGCTTTTAGCAAGTTCATTACCATTGGATTTCCCATGTTTCCAAGGCCTACCCATCCTAATTTTAATGTATTCATTTTTATAGCGCTAATTTGTTTTTAAAAAAATAATCTGATTTTTATTTGAGCATAGAGCTCTTCTATAAACCTCAGAAAAGAAGCACTAATTTACCGTTTATTTTTCAGTAATAAATTATAATTATTATCGTGTTTTAAAAATTTAATGATTTTGTTATTCGATATAATAGCGAACCATCGGTCTATTCTTAGAAGTTCTATCGACAATCTCAAAACCAGCTCTTTCAAATGATTTATATAACCCAATCCAAGCAAAAGAATCAGGTAGTTTTTCTTGAGTGGGAATAGTAGGATACGCTTCTAAGATTTTTATACCTACTGTTTTGGCATAGTTTGCAATCCCTTTTAATAGCGCGACAGAAACACCATGGCGTCTGAATTTTTTTGCAATAAATGTACAGGGGATAGACCAAACTAATTTGTCATCAATGGGTTTGTGCACTCTGGATCTTGCTAGCTTGGAGAAGTCTTCTCTTGGAGCAAAGGCACACCAAGCAATGGGAATATCTTCATAAAAAGCTAAAATTCCCGTGGGTTGATTGTCCCATACAAGTTCTTTCATCGCTTCTTTATTCCCATCATTGCATTTTCCTTCGTCAAAATCACTTTTTTTAAGGCGATAGTACATGCACCAACAGTTTCCGCAAGCCCCATTGTTACCAAATAATTGTACAAACTGATTCCAATTCTTTTTGGTTAAAGGTTGAAATTGTAAAGAAGCCAAAAAATCAGTATCTAAAGGTTCGTTTTTCATGTCTTAAATGGGATTTACAGTACACTTTATATAAAATAGAATTGATGTAAATTAGGAATTTAAATTATAAAAAATACCCACGAATACAAAATTGTATATTTTATTTTGCAATCTTTGAACCAAAAAGAAATAAATAGCATTATGAGCAAGACAAAATTAATAATCAACAAGAACGGTTCTATTAAAATAGAAGGCGATTTTGAAATAATGGATAGTGAAGGAAAAGTATACGGATTAGAAGGAAGAACAGCATTAGGGCTTTGTCGTTGCGGATTGTCATCTAACAAACCTTTTTGCGATGGTTCACACCGCAACGGTTTTGACCATGAATCAGCTGCGTTTGATTTGCCACCAATGAAAACAAAATAAATAAGTTTTGTTTTCTAATTGAATTATAAAAAAGCTGCATTTTGAGTAAATGCAGCTTTTTTATTGTGGTAGAATTATTATGTTTACGAGGGTTTAAAAAACTTGTTGTTACCTTGTTGCACGATCCAATTTAATATTAGTTATAGGCTGATAAACTAAAGGAATTTGTTCTATCTCAACATCTGATTTTTCTAATCCAAATGCTTTTTCATCACTTACTCCTAAACGTTTCAAAAAGAAATAACCATTTAGTAATAGCCCTTCACGTAATGTAAATTCGTTTTCGATAGATAAAAATTTCTCAATTACAATAAACTTAAAATCAGGCTCGTTATTGTATTTGCTGGATCCGTCAGGACGAATATGTAAATTAAGTTCTTTATTGTTTACTAATTCTTTTACTATATTTTTGAAATAAAGTTCCGTTTTAGGTTGTATTCGAAACCCTACATTGATGTTTACTTTTATAACTTTATCATCAACTAATTCCGAAACATCATACGATAATGTAAAGGGGTCTTCGGTACGATTGATGTGTAAAAACCAATATACATCGGCACGTTTTGGTTTTTTAGCAAAAATAGATTTGATTATTTTATCTTCTATTTCATGTCTTCTGTCAGCTTTAGTTAAATATATTAAATGCGTTGCAAATTTTGGAATGGCATCGTCTTGACTTAATTCTGTAAGTTGGGAACTGTATTTTCCTATTTCTTCAAATTTTGTAAAACGATTGTGGATTTTTCGAGCATAATACCAAATGTACATTACCATAAAAATGAACAATTCGAAGAATAAAAACATCCAACGTTCTTTAATTTTTGCCACATTTGCTATGAAAAAAGATATTTCAATAGTTCCAAAAATGGTTAGAAATAAGATGACGTATATTTTTTTCCATTTTAATCTATAATAAATAAAATAGCTTAATAATAAGGAGGTCATCATCATAGTAATGGTAATAGAGAAACCATATGCAGCTTCCATGTGTGCACTTTCCTTGAAGTAAACCATCATTAAAACACATCCAAACCAAAGTATGGTATTGATACTTGGGATGTATATTTGACCTTTGCTGTCACTGGGTTGTCTTACCGTAATTCGAGGCCAAAAATTCAGGTTCATAGCTTCACTAATTAGGGTGAAACTTCCGCTTATTAAGGCTTGAGAGGCAATAATTGTAGCAAAAGTAGAAATTATGACACTAGGTAATAAAAACCAGGTGGGGATAATTTCAAAAAAAGGATTTCTACCATTTAATAAAGTTTCGCCTTGATGCATAAGCCAAGCTGCTTGTCCTAAGTATGCAACAACTAAACTTATTTTTACATAAACCCAAGTGATGCGAATGTTTTTTATACCGCAATGTCCTAAGTCCGAATATAGAGCTTCGGCTCCTGTTGTACAGAGGAAAACAGCACCCAATAACCAAAATCCCTTAGGGTAATTTACTAATAAATCATAAGCATAATACGGATTTAATGCGTGTAATATGTCTGTGTGTTGCGCAATTTCTTTAATTCCAAACACTAACAACATTGTAAACCAAATTGTCATTATAGGACCAAATGCTTTACCTATGACTTGAGTTCCAAAACGCTGAAAGAAAAATAATAATGATAAAATAGCTACTACAATTCCAATAGTTAAAAAATTACCAGGAATAATTATATTTTCTAAACCGTGTACCATATTTAAACCCTCAATTGCAGAGGAAACAGAGATAGGTGGTGTTATAATTCCATCGGCCAATAGGGTTGTAGCTCCAAGTATTGTTGGAATAACTAATTTTTTGCCGTAACGTCTAACTAAGGCGTAAAGAGAGAAAATCCCACCTTCACCGTGGTTGTCTGCTCGAAGTGTAAGCCAAATATATTTGATTGTTGTTTGAAAAACCAAAGTCCAAAAAACGCAGGAAACACCACCATATACTAACATTAGGTTAATATCTCTAGATCCAATAATTGCTTTGAAAACATAGAGAGGACTTGTTCCTATATCTCCATAAATAATACCAAGTGCGACTAAAAGTGATGCAATAGTTACTTTATTAGCGACACCATTTTTTGTTGTATTCATTGTGTAATTTTTTTAAAATTCTAATGATACAAAGGTCTTTAAAATGGTATTTGCAGAATATAAAGATATACGGGCTAGATATAAAGATTTTATAAAGATTAGATAAAACGATATCCAACACCACTTTCAGTAATGATGTGTTTTGGGTGGTTTGGGTTTTCTTCTATTTTTTTGCGCAATGTTGCTACAAAAACTCTTAAGTATTGTGTTTCTGTTTGGTAGGCCACTCCCCAAATTTCTTTTAAGACAAATTGATGTGTTAATACTCGACCTTCATTTTTCATAAAAAGGGATAATAAATTGAATTCGGTTGTAGTTAATTTTAATACTTCGTCATTTTGTTTTATGATTCGAGCTCCAAAATCAATTTGTAAATCTCCACAAGTAAGAATACTACAATCATTTTGTAATTGATTTCGTCGAATTACTGAACGAATTCGTGCCAAAAGTTCGGCGTTTCTAAACGGTTTTGTTAGGTAATCAGTGGCTCCATTATCTAGTGCTTTTACAATATCATCTTCGCTGTCTTGTACAGATAGGATAATAATTGCCTTATTGTACCAAGTGCGTAATTCTTTAAGAATCTCGTGTCCGCTTTTATCAGGTAAACCAATATCTAATAAAATTAATTCTGGAGGATGATTTACAGCCATAAGAATTCCTTCTTTTCCTGTTTCGGCAAGCCACACTTTGTAGTCGTTACTTTCTAATGTAATTTCTAATAGTTTTCTAATTGGCGCTTCATCATCAATCACTAATATTTCGGCTTTATTCATTTTTGAGATTGTTTAAATAAGAGGTTTCCGTAGGAATTGTTACGGTGAAATTGGCACCAGAATTCAGATTATTTTTTAATTTTATAGTCCCATTATGGGCTTCAACAAAACCTTTTACAATAGATAGTCCAAGGCCGCTTCCTCCCGTTTTTGTGCTTGGTAATCGGTAGAATTTATCAAAAGCAAATTGAATTTGACTTTCAGGGAAGCCATTTCCGTTGTCAGAAACTGAAAAAACGCAACTGTCATTTTGATGTGAAGCTTCAATTTTTATGATTGAGTTTTTGGGAGTATATTGTAGTGCATTAGTTATTAAATTTTGAATAATTTCTTCCATTAATCCTGCATCTAGCTTGAATAATGGTAATTTTTCATTTGAAATAAAATGAATGGTATGATTGTTTTTTATGGTTGCTATTTTTTGAATTACTCCATAAATAAGTTCATTACTATCACACCAGTCTAGTTTTAGTTTTAGCATTCCAGTTTCTAATCGGCTCATGTTTAATAAGTTTTCTACTTGTCTATTGAGTCGAATAGTAGCTGAGTCAATTTCATCTAATAGTGCGTTCTGATTTATTTCTGAAAGTTTGTTTTTATTTTCTTTGAGTATGTCAATTGCTCCAATAATTGTAGCTATTGGGGTTCGCAACTCATGAGATAGGGAATTGAGTAAGGTATTGTATAGCTTTATTGTTTTTTCTTTCTCTTCTTTATCTCTTGCTTTTTTTTCGGCTTCTCGAATTTTTAAGGTTAAAACGGCATTTACTAACGCTATAATAAAATACATTAAAAACAGTAATATGTCTTCGGTATTTGTAATATGAAAAGTATAAAGAGGAAGTATAAAGAAGAAATTTAAAATCAAACCACTTAAAATAGCTGTTACTACAACTGGTATAATTTCAAAAAGCATTGCAACAATAGAAACCGTCATCAGTAGAATTAATGCAGTTATCCTGTAATCGATATATTTTAAGGAAAAAAAACAGATTATTGAAACAGTAAATACCAATGCGATGCTAATGGAAGACTGCATTAGTATTGAATGTTTTTTTGCTTTAAATTTTCTCAAGATAAAGTTGTTTTATGTTTCAACAAAAGTAATTCAATTCGTTAAATAAATAAGAGTTGTTTTTTGAGTTGCGTAGATGAAGTTATTATGATACGAAATAAAAATCAGTCTAATGATGCATTCATTAGTTTTGATTAATATGATTGGCCTTTAAAATAGTGTTAAATTGCTCTTCTTTTCCTTGTTTTTTCATTTCAGAATAAATGATATTAATAATTTTTTCGGCGTCAGTTCTATAAGGTGATTTTTGATCGATGTATAGATTGTAGGCTTTGCACATATTATCTAATCCTTTTTCGTAATCCTTTAGGTTTGTTGTGTAAACATTTCCTATGCCATAAAAAACTTCAGGATTGTTGTTGTCTACTTTAGCTAATTTCTCATAGGCTTCTATGGCTTTAGAATATTCTTTTTTATATTGATATACAATTGCGATATTTTGCAAAGGCATTAATCCATTTGGGTCTAATTCTAAAGATTTTTTATACGATTCAATGGCTTTGTCAAAATTATTTAATTGTCTGTAACTAATGCCTAAATTATCCCAAGCAAAGGCAAATTCAGGATCTTCTTTCACTGCTTTTTCAAAATATTGTGCTGCTTTTTCATAATTTTCATTTTTAGATTCTTTTTGACCTTTGGAATAAAATTCTAAAGCTTTTTTATTCTCTGATACTGATTTTGTACTTTGTTTTTCAGTTGACGCCACTTTGTCTTTTATAGAGCTACAATTACTCATCATATACCGTTCTAATTCGTAATAAGATTTTTTATACTCTTCTGAATTTTTGTTAAAATCAATTGAAATATCCACTTGTTTTTTGCCTTCTTTCTCTTTGGCATTTTTTTTCAAGTCTTTGATATTCATTAGTTTTTTACCTAGTTGAAGTGCTCCAGTTTGTTCATCAATACATTTACTAATTTCTTTTGCTACTATATCAGTAGCTTTATCGTAAACATTAATTGAATCTATGCATTTGCAGCTGTTTTCAGCCAACTCTTTCAAAAGGGTGTCAGTATTTGATTTTTTAGTTTCTTGAGCAAGACCTTTTGAATAAAAAGAAAGTATAAGGAGTAGTAATGTTAATTTTTTCATAGATTTGATTAATATTAATTTAAATATTGAGCTAATTTTATTTGAAGGCTAATTTGTTTTTTGCAGGAATAATTATATTATTTGCTTTTTGAAAATATTTCAATCACGCCATTTTTTCCTTTTTCTCCATATTTGTCAACTGCACTTTTATCTTTTAAAACATTAATAGACTCAACATCTTCGGGTTTAATTGCTCTCAAAATATCTTCATTCACTTCTTTTCCATCAAGAATGTAAAGTGGTTGAATTGTTGGATTGTCTTTTTTGTTAAATGAGTAACAATCTGAAACAATATCAATTCCTTCAATTTGCTGTTCTGAGTAGTATTTTGAGTCTATTGGATAACGAGGTTCTTTTTTCTTATTTAGTTTTACATAAAAGTAAAGCGCTTTGCTTTTATTTATTCCTAAATAATCAGAACAACCTCTAGAAGTCCAAACATTCAAACTATCATATTTTATAAGAACATCTTTTGCTTTTAAATACTTTAAGTCAACATAATTTCCATCAGGTAAATATCCTTTAAAATCTTTGGTTAAGTGAATTTTTGCAATTGTATTTAAATCTGATTTGTATTTTTGAAAAATTACACCAGGATATAGTATAGAGGCGTAGCCAATTAGATTCTCAAATCTTTCATCTTGTACAAAGCCATCTGTACATAAGTCCATTTCATCTAACTTGACTTGAATTATTGTAGCGTCTTTTTGTTTTAGATTGTCTAAGGTTAATTCGCATAATTTTATTTCAGAAAGCTTAATTGTGTCTATTTGTTGTGATAAAGATTTTAGGCTAAATAGTAATATTGGAATTGCAATTATTTTTTTCATAGGTTAGATGGAGGTTAGTCTTTTGTTATAAGATTATTATTCAATGTAATACCAAGGTATATTTAAGAGACCTTCTTTGAAATCAATTGAAACTGTTTGTCCAATTTCTGTTTCATTATATTGAGTTTTTGTTATTGATATATTTTCGGCATCACGATGGTGCCCCCAAGGTTCAACTCTAAAATAATATGTTGTACTTCGTCTTCCACTGCTTATTGATTTGTTGATTACTTTAGCCTGATAAATTTTCGGGATAGAATTGTCGAAAACACAATTAATTCCGTACGTTGCTGCATAACTATATATAGCAATATTACCTACAACTGTAAGATAAATTAGTACTATATTAGGATTCGTTTTATGGACAAGTTTATGTGTTGTTCCAAGTATAACAAGCAATAAAAGAAAACTAATAGTACCTACTTTTAATATGCTAAAAAAACTTTCAAATTCGTAATCAATTAAAACCCTAATAAAAATAATAAGCCCAGGAAATTCTATAAAGTCAGCAAGATCGTATTTCTCTTCGCCTTTCTGATTTGTAATTGAAACTAATGAAGCTAGGTTTGGTTTTGAGAGTCCGTTTATAATGAGTCCAATTATAGGTAACGAAAGAACTAAACCAAAAACTAATTTATATGGATGAGGATAAAACCAAAACCAAATACAAAGCCCAATTGAAATCCACTCCAACCAGTCAAGTTGATGAAGTGTCACTTTTGGAAAAGTTGGTTTACTATGTTGTCTTTTTTTTCTGTACACTTTCATCATCTAAAGTTGTAATTACCTTAAAGCTTTAATCAAATATATATAAATTTCATCTTCAAATCGATGTCTTGAGTGCGTTTTTTCTTGTTATTTTATCAAATCATTTTTTGGAATTCAATTTTTACTAAATTGTAAATTAAGTAATTATATGTTTGTGTTGCGTGAAGGATACCAGTGGAAATCCTCCCGTTTTTCAGGGAGATTACTTCATCTGATATTATTTTATTTGGTATTCAGTAAATTTTATTTGAAACGGATAGCCTGACCTTGTTGCCGCACTTAAGCAGTTATTTTGCTGAAATTTTCTATAACAAGGACACGCCAAAAAGAATAAGCGTAAGTTTTAAGGATACCTTAAAGTTTTTAGAAAAAAAGTATATCTTTAGCCAACCATTAAAACCAAAAACAAATATGCAAGACAATAACCAAGACGATTTTAAGAGAGAACTCGGCCTGCTGGACGGAACCATGCTGGTGGTGGGATCGATGATAGGTTCGGGAATATTTATAGTGAGTTCTGATATGGTTCGTCAATTGGGTTCGGCTGGATGGTTGATTGCCATGTGGGTGCTTACGGGTGTTATTACGGTGATTGCTGCGGTGAGTTACGGCGAGTTGAGTGCCTTGTTTCCTAAAGCGGGCGGACAATACGTATACATTAAGGAAGCATACGGTAAATTAATTGGGTTTTTATATGGCTGGAGCTTTTTTGCGGTGATTCAAACCGGAACGATTGCTGCCGTGGGTGTAGCTTTCTCCAAGTTTGCTGCCTATTTATTTCCGTCGTTTAGTGATAAAAACATCCTATATGAAATAGGAGATTTTAAACTGAATGCAGCGCAACTGGTTTCTATTTTTACAATTATTTTATTGAGTTATATCAACAGTCGTGGGGTAAAAAACTCTAAGATTTTACAAACCGTGTTAACGGTAATCAAGATTTTATCGTTGGCGGGATTAATTCTTTTTGGTTTTTTTGCCGCTAAAGCTGAGGTTTGGGATGCGAACTGGGCTAATGCCTGGACATCGCAATCACTAGATGTGGCGAGTGGTTCTTGGATGCCTATTAGCGGAACGGCTTTGATATCGGGAATATCGGCTGCTTTGGTAGGATCGATGTTTTCGAGTGTGGCTTGGGAAGGAGTAACTTTTATTGCTGCCGAAATTAAGAACCCAAAACGCAATGTAGGATTGAGTTTGTTTTTGGGGACTTTGATTGTAAGTGTAATTTATATTTTGGCTAACTTAATGTATTTGGCGGTTGTGCCTTTGCAAGAAATAGCAACAGCCGAGTCAGATAGAGTAGCGGTAGTGGCTTCACAATATATTTTTGGCTCTATAGGGACCTTGATTATTGCGGTAATGATTATGATTTCGACTTTTGCTTGTAATAACGGTTTAATTATGGCTGGTGCAAGAGTGTATTATACGATGGCACAAGATGGTGTTTTCTTCAAAAAAGCAGCTGAACTGAATAAAGCAAGCGTTCCTGCTTGGTCTATTTGGGCACAATGTGTTTGGGCTTCGGCTTTGTGTTTAACAGGGAAATATGGTGACTTATTGGACTTTGTAGTCATCATCGTTTTGATCTTTTACATCTTGACTATTTTAGGAATCTTCATTTTGCGTAGAAAATTACCTGATGCTGAACGTACTTATAAAGCTTTTGGATATCCAGTAATTCCTGCTATTTATATCATTATTGCAAGTGCAATTTGTATTGCTTTGCTTTATACTAAAACGAGTACAAGTGGCTGGGGTGTATTGATTATGTTAATAGGTATTCCAGTTTATTATTTGACAAAAGCGAAAGAGTAGGTTACTATAGAGAGAAGAAGCTAGAATCAAGGGGTAAGAATCAAAAGATTAGAATCTGTTATGCTTTATAATTTGTTTTTTTGATTCTATCTTCTATTTTCTTTTTAATAAGAATAAAAAAATCCGTTTCGAAATTAATCGAAACGGATTTTTTATTAGATACAGGTTGGATCGCAATACTCTTTAAATCTAAAACTTGAACTAAAAACTAAAAACTAAAAATCTGCAATTACAAATTCCAACCTGTAAGCGATTTGCTAGTAGTACGTGAAACGTCTTACTTTTGCAATATATTTTGCCAAGCGAATTACTTGGTGGCTGTAACCGTATTCATTATCATACCAGATGTATAATACAATGTTTTTTCCATCGTTAGAAACGATAGTTGCATTACTGTCATAGATCGATGGTGCCGATGTACCCACGATATCCGAAGAAACTAATTCGTTATTCATAGAGTATTTGATTTGCTCTACTAACTCTCCTTCAAGAGCGTATTTCTTCATTATCGAATTTATTTCTTTTATTGATGTTTTCTTAGAAACTTCTAAATTCAATACAACCAAAGATCCATTAGGAACAGGAACACGAATGGCATTTGAAGTTAATTTTCCTTCTAAAGATGGTAGTGCTTTTGCAACAGCAGTTCCAGCACCCGTTTCAGTAATAACCATATTCAAAGCAGCAGCTCTACCACGACGGTATTTTTTGTGCATGTTGTCTACTAAATTCTGGTCGTTTGTGTACGAATGAATTGTTTCTAAATGTCCTTTTACAACGCCTAAAGTATCTTCGACTGCTTTTAGGATTGGCGTAATGGCATTAGTAGTACAAGAAGCTGCAGAGAAAATATTAATTTCGTCTGGGTTGTATTCGTTTTGGTTTACCCCGTGAACAATATTAGGAACTCCTTTTCCTGGTGCAGTCAGCAATACTTTGTGTGCTCCTTTTGAAACTAAATGTCTGCTTAAAGCTTCCTCAGTTGTAAAAGCACCAGTATTGTCTATAATTAAAGCATTGTCAATATCATAGACTGTATAATCAATTTCTTCAGGCGCATTAGCAGTAATAATATGTACTGTTGTTCCGTTGATAATTAAGGCATTATTGGCAACATCGGCAGAAACTGATCCTTGAAAATCACCATGAATGGAATCATAACGCAATAAAGAAGCTCTTTTTTCAAGACTGGAAGCATCGTTTTTATCTCTAGTTACAATCGCTCTCAATCGCAATTGATTTCCTTTTCCTGTTTTAGACATTAACTCTCTAGCTAATAAACGACCAATTCTTCCAAAACCATAAAGAACTACATCTTTGGGTTGGATTTCTTCAGAAGTTTTAGCTTCTTTCAGTTTATCCAATACAAAATGTCTCGCATCTTCAAATTTGTCTTCTTCTAAAAGGTATTCGTAAGTTAGTTTACCAATGTCCAACTTGGAAGGAGGTAAGTCTAATTCTCGAACTACTTTGGCAATTTCAACGGTATCAAAAATACTAATAGGTTTGCCTACAAAATCGGCTGCATATTGATGCAAGTTGATAATGTCACTTACATTTTTGTCTAATAATTGATTTTTAAATAAAACCATTTCTATGGATTTGTCATACCATAAATCACTAACGATTTTAATTAATTTGACTCCCGCCCGTCGTCTATCTACCTGAGATGAGACTTCTTTTTGGTACAAAGCTGTGTTTTTCATACTTGAAAATTTGAAAAATTGAGTAGTTATTTTTTTAAATTTGGTGCAAAAATACCCATTTCAATCGATTTCGTAGACTATTTTTCATTTTTTTTCAAATAAAAAAAGCCAACTCAATGAATGAGCTGGCTTTCCTTGATTTTTAAGAATCGAATTAAATGATTATTCGAAATACTTCTCCATTTTTGTTGACCATTTCTAGTCTTACACTTTGACTTTCGTCTTTGCTATTTAAAAGTTTGGAAACTGATTCGATGTCTTTGGCTTTTACGTTGTCAATACTCAAAATAATATTTCCTTTTAATTCATCTGTGTATTGGACCAAATTTTCGTTATTGATAGATTTAATTTTTACTCCGTAATCCAAGTGAAATTTCTTTTTATCAGTGGCGTCAATATTTTCTAATTCAATTCCTTTGAACTCCGTACTAAAAAATTCGTTTTTACTCAAAATTACAGGAACTGTTTTTTGATTTCCATTTCTAATAATGGTTACATCCACCTTATCATTAGGTCTTTTAGTGTTAATATATCCAGATAAGTCAGCATAAGTAGCAATGTTTTGACTGTCTAATTTTACAATGATATCTCCCTTTGTAAGTCCAGCTTTCTCAGCTCCTGATTTTTTGGTTACGTTTTTTATGTAAAACCCTTCTGTTTGGTTGATTCCTAATTCTTTAGAAACGGGACCGTTTAATTCACCGCCTTCAACACCTAGAATTCCTCTTTGTACATTACCATATTCCATAATGTCTTCGATAATTTTTCGAGCAATATTAGAAGGAACTGCAAATGAATATCCTACATACGAACCTGTCATAGAAGAGATCATGGTATTGATTCCTATTAAATCTCCTCGGGTGTTTACCAAAGCACCGCCACTGTTTCCAGGGTTAACGGCAGCATCAGTTTGAATGAAGGACTGGATTCCACTTGTTCCAATATCTCTCGCTTTTGCCGAAACAATTCCAGCCGTTACTGTAGACGTTAAGTTGTATGGATTTCCTACGGCAAGAACCCATTCACCTACTTTTACAGAATCAGAATTTCCAAAAGCAGTATAAGGAAGCTTTTCGTCGGCATCAATTTTTAACAAAGCAATATCCATTTTAGAATCGGTTCCTATGAGTTTCGCTTTGTATGTTTTTTTATTATTTAAGGTAATTTCAATTTCTGAGGCATCTTTAATTACGTGATTGTTGGTCACAATATAACCATCTTCTGAAATTATTACTCCAGATCCTGTTCCTACTTGCTCCTGGGTTTGCCCTCCTTTGTACCCGTAATAATATTCCAGCATAGGATTAGTAACGGTTTTGTATGAAACATTTTTTACATGGACTACAGAGTGAATTGTTTTCTCTGCCGCATCGGTAAAATCAAGTACATCTGGGGATAGGCCTACATTTTTGGTAAATGAGTTGTTTGCAAGGGTAGTTATGGAATGATTTGAGTTGGAAAAATAACCATTAGTGTCAAATAATAATTTGTAAGCCCCTAATGTTATGGCTCCGCTAAGCAGAGACACCAGTAATAGGTGTGAATATTTTTTCATAATAGAGTGTGTTTTACGTTATTTGTCTAGTAAAAATAAAGCTATTTTAGATTGTTAAAAAACAGTTTAACGCTCTTTAACAATGATTAACATTTCATTAATAGTTCGTACTTTTGTGAAACACAATTAAAAAAATAATGCAAATAGAATTTTATAAATACCAAGGAACCGGAAATGATTTTGTAATGATTGATAATCGTTCGAATACTTTTCCAAAAGAAAATATACAGTTGATTGCTCATTTATGTGACAGGCGTTTTGGAATTGGCGGAGATGGACTTATTTTATTAGAAAATGATCCTGAAGCCGATTTTAAAATGGTGTATTACAACTCAGATGGGAATCAAAGTACTATGTGTGGTAATGGAGGAAGATGTTTAGTGGCTTTCGCCCAACAGCTAAAGGTCATTAAAAACGATGCTACTTTTAACGCTATAGATGGTTTACATCATGCAAGTGTAGCAGAAGACGGAATTGTATCATTACAAATGATTGATGTTTTAGAGATCAAAGAAACTCCTGATTATTCTTTCCTGAATACAGGATCTCCACATCATGTTCAGTTAGTAGAGGACTTAGAACATTATAATGTAAAAGAAAATGGTGCTGCAATTCGATACGGTGATTTATATGGAAAAGCGGGTAGTAATATCAATTTTGTAAATAAAATTGATGATACTACTTTTTCGGTCCGTACTTATGAACGAGGAGTTGAAGATGAAACATTAGCTTGTGGAACTGGTGTGACTGCGGTTGCAATTGCGATGAATGCCAAAGGAGTTACTGATGCTACAACTATCGATTTGAATGTGGAAGGTGGAAAACTAGCCGTTTCTTTTGATAAAAAGAACAATGTATATACTAATGTTTTTCTAATAGGACCAGCCAAATTTGTTTTTAAAGGTGTTATTGAAATTTAATAAAAGCCTAAAACTTCAACTCACAAAATTTGTATGATAACTCTAAAAGGCGAAAATATATACATCCGCGCATTGGAACCTAATGATTTAGAGTTCATCTATGCCATTGAGAATGATCAGCGTATTTGGGAAGTAAGCAATACACAAACCCCATATAGTCGATTTTTAGTAAAACAATATTTGGAGAATGCGCATCAAGATATATATGAAGCCAAGCAATTGCGTTTGGCCATATGTCAAGACCAAGACTTTCCTGCATTGGGATTAATCGATTTATTTGATTTTGATCCAAAGAATAATAGAGCAGGAGTAGGGATTGTAATTCAAGGGCAGGAAAATCGAAAACAGAACATTGGGTCCGAAGCTTTGGAGCTTTTAATTCAGTATTCATTTCTCCATTTAAATTTACATCAATTATATGCAAATATTGGGACTGAAAATAAATCTAGTATCGCTCTTTTTACTAAATTTGGATTCCAAAATATAGGTACAAAAAAAGATTGGAATCTGGTGAATGGTGTTTACAAAGACGAAGCCGTTTTTCAATTAATCAATAATCAACTTTAATATTTAAGTTTTGAATTTTAAAAAATATATTACCATCGCAGCTGTTGTTTTAGTAAGTGGATTAATCATTTACGGTTTTGTTTTGATGAGCCAAATTTTTGCTGCTAACACTAAGTTTTCAGATAAAGAAGTTTATGTTCATATCCCAACAAATGCAACGTATACTGATGTCAAAAAAATATTGGCAGATTATGTCGTAAATATCGACCGTTTAGAAATGGTAGCCAGTAAAATGAGTTATCCTGAAAATGTAAAATCGGGACGTTTTCTTTTTACTAAAGGGATGAATAGTTATGAATTAGTCAAATCTTTAAGAAGTAATGTTCCTGTAAAGTTGGCTTTTAATAATCAAGAGCGAGTGGAAAATCTTGCTGGTCGAGTAGGATCCCAAATTGAGGCGGACAGTTTATCATTATTAACTTCATTTAAAGATTCTATCTTCTTGAAAGAAAACGGATTTAATGAAGATAATGTTTTGGCCATGTTTATTCCTAATACCTATGAAACGTATTGGAACACATCTGCAGAGAAGTTTCGAGATAAGATGATTAAAGAATACCGTAATTTTTGGAATAAAGAAAGAGTTGCTAAAGCAGAAAAACAAGGTTTAAACCCAATTGAAGCTACAATTTTAGCTTCTATCGTACATAAAGAATCGGTTAAAAAAGATGAAAGACCAAGAATTGCAGGAGTTTACTTAAACCGTTTGCGATTGGGCATGCCGCTTCAAGCGGATCCCACAGTAATTTTTGCTATCAAGAAAAAAGACGATGACTTTAATCAAGTAATTAAAAGAGTGTTTTTTAAAGACTTGACTATGTCTTCTCCTTATAATACCTATGTCAATATTGGACTTCCTCCTGGTCCTATTGCAATGCCCGACATTACAGCTCTAGAAGCAGTATTGGATCCAGAAAAGAATGATTTTATTTATTTTTGTGCTAGTGTAGAACGTTTTGGATACCATGAATTTGCTGCGACTTTGCCTGAGCATAATAAAAATGCTAAAAAATATTCGGATTGGATCAACAGCCAAGGAGTAAAAAGATAGGTTTGAAATATAAAGCTATTTTTTTTCTGATGTTTTTTTTGGTAAGTGGACTGCGTGATGCGGATGCTCAAAATAATTTCGATCGTTTTTTAAAACCTTCGGACACTTTAAATATAAAAAGACAAAATACAGTTATTCTTTCAGAATCAATATTGGCCTCTACAGCGTTAGTAGGCTTAAACCAGCTATGGTATGCCGATTATCCAAGATCTAATTTTCATTTTATAAATGATAATGCGGAATGGCTTCAAATGGATAAAATAGGACATTTCTATTCTTCGTATCAAATGGGAAGGATGGGAAGTGAAATGCTACAATGGAGTGGAGCTAGTAAAAAGAAGCAATTGCTATATGGTGCTGGTTTAGGATTTGCATTTTTAACGGCTGTTGAGGTTTTAGATGGCTATTCGTCAGAATGGGGAGCATCACCCGGAGATGTTATTGCAAATGCCTCTGGAACGGCTTTATATGTTTCTCAAGAATTACTATGGAATGAACAACGTATTATACCAAAATTCTCTTTTCACACCACACAATTTGCCCAATATAGGCCCAACGTTTTAGGGAGCAACTTAGCGGAGCAGATCCTTAAAGATTATAACGGTCAAACGTATTGGCTTTCGGTTAATTTATATTCTTTTTCCAAAGGTTCTAAAATACCAAAATGGCTTAATCTCGCAATGGGTTATGGAGCGGATGGAATGGTGAGTGGAAATAGCGAAAATTCTGATAAATTACTCCTTCCGAAAACAGAGAGATTCAGACAGTTTTATTTGAGTTTTGACGTTGACCTGACGAAAATTGAAACAAAATCTCATTTTTTGAAGACTTTTTTCTCTGTTTTTAATACGCTTAAAATTCCAGCTCCAACGATTGAATACTCAGTTAACGAGGGTTTTAGAGGACGAATTTTATATTTTTAAAAAGTTTAACGGGTTGATTTTCAGCTTTATGAAATTTATTGTATCTTTGCACGCAGAAATTTCTTAACGGGACAGCGTTTTGAAGAAAAACAATTTATGGTAAAGAAGTGGTATTTTTATACAAGTTTGGCGATTATTATAGCCTTTTTAAGTGCGGGTTTTAAACCTCTTAAAATAGAAAAAAATGATTGGTTTCTAATAAAAAACACGGATGGAACACGATACTTATATCCATCCATAGAACAAGAAGATTATATCAATTTAAATTTCCCTTTTACTGGAAATTTATTTATTGGTTTTAAGGAAGCTCTTGGTTTCAAAGAATCAGAAGGGAAATACAAAAAAATCAATTCTCTCGGTTATTTAGGTAAATACCAATTTGGTATAGAAACCTTAAGATCTGTTGGTGTGAAGGATAGTATTTTATTCCTAAAAAGCCCCAAATTACAAGAAAGAGCCTTTGTGGCACTTTTATCAAAAAACAAATGGATATTACAAGATATCATCGAAAAGTATGATGGTAAAGTAGTTAATGGAATTTTGGTAACAGAATCAGGAATTTTGGCAGCTGCACATCTTGGAGGAGCAGGTTCTGTAAGAAGATACTTTAAGCACAATGGGAAGAAATTTATTAAAGATGCTTATGGTACTTCAATTAGAAGTTATATGAAAGCATTTGGAGGTTATGACACTTCCTTTATTGTGGCTAATGTAAATGCAGTGGCAAGTTTAAATTAATTTTCACAAAAACACTAAAAAATATAAAAGCAGTCCAAAATTATTTGGACTGCTTTTTTTATTTTGCTTTTAAAATTTCACCATTTGAGCGAACAAGCAGTTTCATCTTTTTATCGCCTTTTTCAATTTTCAGATTGTATTGTTTTTTAACAATATCACCTGCTTCTTGGGAGTATAAATACTTGTCGTTGACAATATTCCATCCTGGATAAGCTTTGTAAATTGAATAAACAACTTCATTTGGTAGTCTTACATTTTGGTAATTTTCTACAACTCTAACTAGTTTTCCTTTTTCATCATAAGTTGCAGATAAGGAACCATTTTTTGTTTCCATCAATACCAAATAATTTTCAAAACCTTCATAATCTTTCCCAATGTCATAAGCAATGAATTTTTGTTCCATATTTCTAACATCTTGATCTGGATGATTGTCAGGAATGTATACGGAAAAATCAGATCCGATTCTTTTAATTACCACTGCGGGTAATTCTTCAACATTAACCTTTCCCTGTTCTGCGTCTTGCTTCATTTTATCTTGTGAATAAACGGAAAAAGTTAGGCCCATAAACAATAACATAATAATAAATGATTTCATAATATTTAGTTTTTAAATTAATATTTAGTTATACATAATATTATAGGTTAATTTAGCGTTAAGGGCTATTAATACATTGTTAATCAACAATTTAACATTAATAAAGGTAGTTTTTTTTTATCTAAATTATGTTAATTTAATCTGTATTGTATGTTAATAATATTGAATTCTATGTGTTTTTATTTATTAAGAATAATCATTATTATTTGTTCTGCATCTTAAGGTTTAATAATTACAAGTATTATTTGATGGTGTATCCTCAAGGTTATCATAAAAAAAGCTGTTCTTTTTTAGAACAGCTAAATTATTTTACATTTAAAGACCTGCAATGATTTCTCCATTGGGGTGAACAGTTAATTTTCGCGTTTCATTTCCTTTTTTTATTTTTAAATGATACTGTTTTTTTTGAATGTCACCTTCTTTTTGAGAATATAAATACTTATCATTAACAATTTCCCAACCTGGAAAGGATTTGTAAACTGAGAAAATTACTTTACCGGGTAATTGTATGTTTTTATAATTTTCAACTACGTGAGTTAATTTTCCATTTTCATTGTAAGTTGCGGATAATGATCCATTTTCTATTTCCATTACGACTAAGTAGGTATTAAATCCTTCATAATCTTTACCTAAGTTATAAGCAATAAATTCATTTTCTAATTTTCTAATGTTACTATCTGGATTTCTATCTGGTAAATAGACTGAGAAGTCTTTACCCGCATTTTTAATGACAACTGCAGGTAAATTTTCTACAGTATAATTGATGACATCTGAATCGTCATTTATGTTGTCTTGAGAATAAGATAAACTTGTTATTCCTAATACTAGTATTGCAATAATATATGCTTTCATAATAGTTTATTTTAGTTGATTAATAGTTAATTGTAGCATTAAATTTTTAAGGTTTATAGTTTTCTTCCCCTTTTCATTATTATAATTTAAACTACACTTTTTAATAAAATAACAGTTAAGACTTGGAGCATACAATTAGTTCAGTTGCCTAATTAGGTAAAGTTATTTATTTTTTTAGTACTTGATAGTTAAGGTTTTACGTAAATTTTGTTAATAATAGAAGTCTGTATTGCCATATATTTAATAGGAAGGGTTCCTTTTTTTTAATTAGATAAAATACGCTTTAAAATAAAAAACACCAACATAAAGTTGGTGTTTTACTATTATATGATTTATCTATTATTATTATTATTTATTACCCTATCAGAATTTCTAATATTTTAATAGCAGCTTCGCTAATTTTTGTCCCAGGTCCAAATACAGCTACTGCACCAGCATCAAATAAAAATTGATAATCTTGTGCCGGAATCACACCACCTACGACTACCATTATATCTTCACGACCATATTTTTTAAGCTCTTCTATCACTTGTGGAACTAGAGTTTTGTGGCCTGCAGCCAATGAGGAAACACCAAGAATATGTACATCATTTTCTATGGCTTGTTTTGCAGCTTCGGCAGGAGTTTGAAATAACGGACCAATATCCACATCAAAACCTACATCAGCATAACCTGTGGCAACTACTTTCGCCCCACGATCGTGTCCATCTTGTCCCATTTTGGCAATCATGATTCTAGGACGACGACCTTCTTGTTTGGCAAAGGTATCGGCTAGCTGTTTTGCTTTTTCAAAACTTTTATCGTCTTTAATTTCTTTACTATACACGCCACTAAAGGATTTAATTTGTGCTTTATACCTTCCAAAAACAGTTTCTAAGGCATCACTAATTTCGCCTAGCGTAGTTCTGTTTCTTGCAGCTTCTACTGCGATTTCCAGTAAATTACCTTCACCAGTTTGAGCACAAAGGATTAATTTTTTAATTGATTCTTGTACCTTATTAGTATCTCTTGTTGCTTTTATACGATCGAGTTGTTCCAGTTGTTGCTTTCGCACCATCTGGTTATCGACATCTAGAATTTGTAAAGGATCTTCTTTGTCCAAGCGGTATTTGTTGACCCCTACAATTATGTCCTGTCCACTATCAATGCGGGCTTGTTTTCTTGCCGCTGCTTCTTCTATTCTTAGTTTAGGAATCCCTGCTTCAATCGCTTTGGTCATTCCACCTAGTTCTTCTACTTCTTCAATAAGTTTCCAAGCACTTTGGACAATCTCATCGGTCAAGCTTTCTACGTAATAACTACCTGCCCATGGATCTACAGTTTTTGTAATTTTGGTTTCTTCTTGTAAAAATATTTGTGTATTTCGAGCAATTCTTGCTGAAAAATCAGTTGGCAAAGCAATCGCTTCATCCAAAGCATTAGTATGTAGTGATTGTGTTCCTCCAAAAGCGGCTGCCGATGCTTCAATACACGTACGCGCTACATTATTAAAAGGATCTTGTTCTGTTAAACTCCAGCCACTTGTTTGGCAATGAGTTCTTAATGCTAATGATTTATCATCTTTTGGATTAAACTGTTTCACTAGTTTGGCCCATATCATTCGCCCAGCACGCATTTTAGCAATTTCCATGAAGTGATTCATTCCAATCGCCCAGAAAAAAGATAAACGAGGGGCAAACTCATCAATTTTCATTCCCGTTGCTAGTCCAGTGCGAATGTATTCCAATCCATCCGCCAATGTGTAAGCCAATTCAATATCGGCAGTAGCACCTGCTTCTTGCATGTGATATCCCGATATAGATATCGAGTTGAATTTTGGCATTTTCTTGCTTGTAAATTCAAAAATATCGGCAATGATTTTCATGGAAGGAGTTGGTGGGTAGATGTAAGTGTTACGCACCATAAACTCTTTTAGGATATCATTTTGTATCGTTCCAGAAAGTAATTCTGGTTTTACCCCTTGTTCTTCGGCTGCGACAATATAGAAAGCCATAATAGGTAATACGGCACCATTCATAGTCATGGAAACTGACATTTCATCCAATGGAATTTGATCGAATAATACTTTCATATCCTCAACCGAATCTATTGCCACACCCGCTTTTCCTACATCTCCCACAACACGTTCATGGTCTGAATCATATCCCCGATGCGTTGGTAAATCAAATGCAATGGATAATCCTTTTTGACCAGCTGCAAGATTTCTTCTGTAAAAAGCATTGCTTTCCTCTGCAGTTGAAAAACCAGCATATTGACGAATTGTCCATGGTCTGCGCACATACATCGTAGTGTATGGTCCGCGCAAATTTGGCGCAAAGCCAGCTCCAAAATCTAAATGCGCTAGATTTTCAATATCCTTTTCAGAATAGGTTGGTTTGAGTTCGATTCCCTCTGCCGTTAAGAAATTTTCAGACAATGAATTTTGATTGTCTTCTATTGTCTTAGTACTTTCTAATTTAATATGTCTGAGGTCATTTCTTATCATTTTGACTCTAATTTTTGTGCGTTTTTAATTGATTCCTTTTATTGAAAATTACTCTAATGCGAGACGTTCCTGTTCCGTTTTCTCGGCAAGGCGTTTTTCTATAATAGGGGTTATCAACGTTTTTCTTGGATTGATTTTTATAAATGGATAAAGTTCTAAATCCTGTTTCATGTGATCTTCTTTGTTTGGGTATTTATTGGTACCTAACAATACTTCTTTTCCTGAGTCAAAAAGATCTTGCTCTTTATCAGCACTTTCCTGAATTTTTCTTTTAATGATTCCTTCATTCAATTGTTTTAGAAAACCACCATTGGATTCGATGTCTTTAAACAAAGTCAACGATTTTTCGGCCAGTTGATTGGTGAGTGTTTCTATATAATAACTTCCATCAGCGGGATTATTTACTTTATCAAAATAGCTTTCATTTTTTAATACTAACAGCTGATTTCGAGCAATGCGATCTCCAAACTCATTGTCTTTATGGTACAAAGAATCATAAGGTAAGTTAGCAATAGTATCCGCACCACCAATAATTGCCGACATACATTCGGTTGTGGTACGTAACATATTTACATTGTAATCATAAATGGTTTTGTTTCGTTTTGTGGGTGTAACAAAGAGATGACAATTTAAGTTGTGATTGTATTCTTTGGCAATTAGCTTAAATAAAAGGCGTAATGCTCGAAGTTTTGCAATTTCAAAAAAGTAATTGGTGCCTACAGCAACTTCAAAAACAATAGGTTGATTAATAATAGGAATTCTATTAAAATATTCATTGGCATGCGCTAAACTATAAGCAATTTGCTGTACCATATTAGCACCTGCATTTTGATATAAACTGGTGTCAATACTTATTATCGAATGATTTGGTACGGCAGTTGCAATTAAATTGAGCGTATCAAAATTGGTTTTATCCTTAGTTGTAAACCAGTTTCCCTCTTTGGCTAATTGTCCTATTGGATCTAAATTGATAAATACAACTGCCTTTTTTTGCATTGCTATTGTATTGATTTTAGCTACGAAATCGATTGAAATAAAGTTTAAATTAAAGTAAACAAAAACATTTTCTAATGGTAAGTTTTCTAAAAGTTTAGTAATGTCAATAGTATCATTTTCAATAGTAAAACGAAGACTTTCAGCACCTCTATTTAAAGAATCTAAAGCTCTTTCTATTGATTTCTCAATATCAAAAACAAATATATTTTGGCAAATTTTAAAGTTGGAAGCCTTTGTGGTTATTGGAAAAGCTTTGGTAAATTCATCTTTGTGATAAAAAGGTTTCACCTTAATATCTTCTGGAGAATTCCATATTAAGGTATCATTATAATCGGCACCTTTAAGTTCAAACTGGATTTTTTGTTTCCATTGTTTGGAAGAAACAGGATCGAAATCTTCAAATAAATTAGTCGCCATTTTTATTTTTGTTTTTTATAATTCAGGGTTTATTGCTGTTCTCTATACTGTCACCTTCAAATTCGATCAGATAAATATCCTCACTATCTTTTTTCATATAGTAGTTTTCACGAGCATATTTTTCTATTTGTTCTGGGTTTTTTAGTTCTTTAATTTGTTCTTCGTCTTTTTTTATTTCCTCTTGATAATATTCTTTATTATCCTCAAGTTCATTGATTTGAGTATCTAAAAATCGATGGTCAAAATAGGAATAGTTGTCCAAAAAAACCATCCAAGTTGAAAAGAAAAGCAATACCCAAATGTATTTATTACTTAAAAATTTAAACCAAGGTTTGTCTTTATGTGGATTTGTCATTTCTTTTTTTTTAAAGTCCTTATTAAACGAATAGCCAATGTTTTATTAACATAACTAAAGTTGAAAACGTAAAATAATGCTTAGTTTATGCCTTCCGTTGCAATTAAATTCTAGAATCCTATATTCTGATAAAATTACAATAAAATTATAGAATTCTTTGATTTATTACTGCCCGAACTACATCAATAGCTACTGTATTGTATTTGTCATTAGGTATAATAATATCCGCAAATGCTTTTGTGGGTTCTATAAATTGCTCATGCATAGGTTTTAATGTTGTTTGGTAACGGTTTAAAACTTCCTCCATATCACGACCTCTTTCAGCAATGTCACGTTTCATTCGACGGATTAATCTTTCATCAGAATCAGCGTGAACATAAATCTTTACATCAAATAAATCTCTTAATTCTGGATTTGCCAAAATTAAAATACCCTCCACAATCATCACTTTTCGAGGATGTGTAAAAACAGTATCATCGCTTCGATTGTGCGTCACAAAAGAATACACGGGTTGATTGATGTTATTTCCTTCTTTTAATTCTTTAAGATGTGTGACTAATAACTCGAAATCAATTGCACGTGGATGATCAAAATTGATTAGTGCTCTTTCATCGAATGAAAGACCGTGATTTTCCTTGTAATATGAATCTTGTGAAATAATTCCTACCTCTGTTTCGGGTAATTCATTCATGATTTGATGAACTACGGTTGTTTTTCCGCTTCCAGTTCCACCTGCAATTCCTATAATAAGCATATAATAGTTGAGTTATTTATTGATGAAGCAAAAATAGGAATTTATAGATTGAAAATAGAGAATTGCTAAATTAGAATTAGTATTTATTAATTTTTTTAAACTAAAAATGGAAATCCGTATTATTCATTATAGATTAAATAGCTAATTTTTAGTTTGACCGAAGAGATACTCAGTTATAATGCCAATTTACCCACCAGTTTTTGAATTAATTTAGTACCTTTAATTTCCTAAAAATAATACTTTGTATACTCAAATCAATAAAAATATAAGCCGTTATGTCACTTTTGAAAAAGAGGAATTAAGCATTTTTAATTCTTTATTAGAAAATAAAAAAATTCCAAAAAAGACAATTCTTTTACATGAAGGTGAAAAATGCAATTTTGAAGCTTTTGTTGTAAAAGGTTGTGTTCGCAAGTATTATATAGATTCCAATGGTATAGAAGTGATTTTGCAATTAGCAATTGAAAATGCTTGGGTAAGTGATATTTCATTTAGTATTTATGAGGACAGTCCCAGTGATGTATTTATTGAAACCTTAGAAGATTGCGAATTTTTTATGTTCAATCCCGAATCTAAAGAGGTGTTATTTGCAAAGGCACCAAGATTTGAAAGGGCTTTCCGTATATTAATGCAACGCAATCTAGCAGTAACGCAAAAACGATTGTTTAATGCTATTTCTAAAACTGCAACAGATAAATATCTGGAGTTTTTAGATAAATATCCTACACTTTCTCAGCGTGTAGCGCAACATTATATCGCTTCCTTTTTAGGGATATCTCCTGAGTTTCTAAGTAAAATTAGAACAAAACTCGCTAAAAATTAATTTCAACTATTTTCATTTCTTGTCCTAGTTCAATGCTTTAGTTTCTTTTTAGTCGCAACTTTGTATCATAATAATTAACAAAAGCGAAAATGGAAAATACAAATAGTACTAAAGAAGGTTTGATTTCAAATTCTATTTTGCATAAAGCAAATACCAGAGGACATGCTAATCATGGATGGTTAGAGTCATTTCATACTTTTAGTTTTGCGGGTTATCACAATCCGGAACGTATGAATTTTGGTGTATTGCGCGTTTTGAATGATGATAGAGTGAGTCAAGGAATGGGTTTTGGAAAACACCCACACGATAATATGGAAATTATTTCTATCCCACTCGAAGGAGATTTAGAACATAAAGACAGTATGGGAAATACTACTGTAATTAAAGAAGGAGATATTCAAGCGATGAGTGCAGGAACTGGGATTTTTCACAGTGAGTATAATAAAAATAAAGACCAGTTGGTTAAGTTTTTGCAAATTTGGATTTATCCAAATAAAAAAAATGTAACACCTCGTTACGACCAAATCACTTTGGACTTGAAAGATCGTCACAATAATCTACAACAAATTTTATCTCCAAATCCAGAAGATGAAGGCGTTTGGATTCATCAAGATGCTTGGTTTCATATTGGAAAATTTGATAAAGGTTTTTCGACTTCATACCAATTAAAGAAAGCAGGAAACGGTATTTATGCTTTTGTTTTAAAAGGAGACTTTACTATTGGTGGTATTACTTTAAATGAGCGTGATGGTCTGGGAATAACTGATACGGATTCATTCAATCTTATTGCTAATTCTGATAATGCCGAAATTCTTTTGATGGAAGTACCCATGAAATTATAATTAGTTACGAAATAAATTAAATAATTAAAAATAATACTATTATGTCAACAACAAAATGGGCAATTGACCCAACACATTCAGAAATTGGTTTTAAAGTGAAACACATGATGTTTACTACTATTTCAGGTAAATTTACAAAATTTGATGCGTCAATCAAATCCGATGATTCGAATTTTGAAAATGCAAAAATTGAATTTACCGGAGCAATCGATTCAATTGCAACTGGTAATGCGGATAGAGATACCCATTTATTAAGTGCTGATTTTTTTGATGCAGGGCAATTTCCAACAATTAAATTTTCGGCAACTTCATTCTCTAAAATTAATGAAGGGGAATATGAATTGGTAGGTGATTTAACAATGCATGGGGTAACAAAATCAGTAAAGCTACCAGCAGAATTTAGTGGATTAATGAAAGACCCTTGGGGAAATACAAAATTAGCTCTTTCATTAGAAGGTAAAATTAATAGAAAAGATTGGGGATTAACTTGGAATTCAGCTCTTGAAACTGGTGGTGTACTAGTTGGTGAAGAAGTTAAATTGGCAATAGAACTTCAATTTATAAAAGAATAATCGGTTTTTAGCATAACCTCAGGTACTTCATGGAGTTGAGTTTTTTTTAGATAAAGTTATGGGAAATATAAATATTCTATACGTAGGCAGAAATTTTGAGATATTACGTACGGTAGTCCGATTAATTAATGCAAATGCTGATTGGTCTGGGATTGGTGTTTTGAATGATGAAGAAGCTAAAGTTCTTTTTCAAGAAAAAAAATTCGAAATAGTTTTATTGGGACCTGGAATTACTGAAGAAAGCGAAACCCATTTGCGTTTGTTTTTTAGGAAACAAAATTCTAATACTGCAGTGGTACAGCATTACGGGGGAGGTAGCGGATTATTGAAAACAGAGATTTTGATGGCTTTGAATGCCTAACTTTAAAAAAAGAGCGTTAATTAATTAGCGCTCTTTTTTTATAAGAATTTTGATTTTAGTTATTTATTCTTTTTTGCTTTAATCATCATTTCCAGTTGGTCCCATAATTCTTCTGGAATGGCTTCCAATAAATTAAACTGTCCAGCACCTTTAAGCCATTCACCACCATCAATTACAACTACTTCCCCATTTACATAGGCTGAAAAATCAGAAACCATATAGGCAGCTAAGTTGGCCAATTCTTGATGATCTCCCACACGTTTCAATGGCACTTTTTTAGCCATATCAAATTTTTCGGCAAGATCTCCAGGTAATAATCGATCCCAAGCTCCTTTAGTAGGAAATGGTCCTGGTGCAATTGCATTAGTTCGGATGCCATATTTTGCCCATTCTACAGCCAGACTTCTGGTCATAGCTAATACTCCAGCTTTGGCAGTGGCACTTGGCACAACATAAGCTGATCCTGTCCATGCGTAAGTGGTTACAATATTTAAAACAGTTGATGATGTTTGTTTAGTATCTATCCAATGTTTTCCAAAAGCAAGTGTACAGTTTTTAGTCCCTTTTAAAACGATATCAATTACGGTATCAAATGCATTAGCAGATAATCTTTCGGTAGGAGAGATGAAGTTTCCTGCAGCATTATTTAAAAGGACATCTACTTTTCCAAAAGCTTTCAAGACACCTTGCAGCATGTTTTCGACTTCTTCATAATGACGTACATCACACTGTAAAGGCAAACAGGTTCCACCTGTTTCTAATTCTAATTCAGAGGCTGTATTTTTTAATTTCTCTAGGTCTCTTGACGTAATTGCTACTTTTGCACCTAGTTCTAAGAAATATTTTGTCATTGCTTTACCTAAACCGCTTCCTCCTCCGGTTACGACTATAACTTTGCCTTTTAATGCATCATCGCGTAACATTTTATCTGTATAACCCATGATATAATTTTTTTATTGTAAATATAACAAATTAAATAGTATGCATGCATATAAAATCAAGTAATTGACTACACCTAAATTGCACATAGTTTTTTTGCCGCTTTTTCTAAAGTCGCATTGTCTTTTGCAAAACAAAAACGAATGAGGTGATGGTCTATGTTGTTTTCATAAAAAGTAGAGATGGGTATTGCCGCCACCCCATGCTCTGTGATTAATCTTTTGCAAAAATCAACATCGTTTTCATTTGATATAGAAGCATAGGATGCAACTTGAAAATAAGTGCCTTCGCAAGGCAGTAATTTAAAACGACTCTCTTTTAATAAAGCGCTAAAATAATCCCGTTTTTCAATATATAATTGACTTATTTCTTCAACAGATACTAAGTCTAAATAGTTGCTAATAGCCACCTGACAAATGCTATTCACACTAAAAACTAAAAATTGATGCACTTTCTTGATTTCTTTCATCAAATGTTCAGGAGCAATGAGATAGCCTATTTTCCAACCAGTAACATGGAAGGATTTTCCAAAAGAAGAAATTATTATGCAACGATTTAATAATTTTTCACGTGTATGAGCTGAAATATGTTTTTTTTCAAATGTGATGTATTCATACACTTCATCTGAGAGAACAATCATTTCAGGATATTTTTGTAATATATTTTCTAATGCTTCAAAATCAGAATGAATCCAAATTTTCCCAGTTGGATTATGCGGATTATTGACAATAATCATTTTTGTTTTTGAAGAACACGCATTTTCTATCTTTTCCCAGTTGGGAGTATAATTATCATTAAGAGGAACTCGCACTGGTTTTGCATTACATAAAAGAACTGGCGCTTCATAACAATCATAGCTAGGGTCTAAGATAATGACTTCATCATTAGATTTAATTAAAGCTTGAATGGTGGTAAAAATACCCTGGGTCGCACCAGCAGTAACAAGAATTTCAGTGTCTGGTCGAATGGTTCTTTTATAAGAACGGTAGGTTAGTTGAGCAATTTTGGTTAACAATGGAGGATAACCTGCCATTGGTAAATATTGATGTACATTTTCACTGGCTAACTGAGCTACAATAGTAGTCAAACGGGCGTCTACAGGAAAATTAGGGAAGCCTTGTGAAAGGTTGACAGCATCATATTCTGTTGCCATTTTAGACATTACTGTAAAAATACTTGTACCAATGTTGGGGAGTTTTGACATGCTTCTTTTTTTAATGATCTAAAAGTAAGTATTTGATTTGAGTTTAGAAATACATTTTTCGGATTCATTTTTTTGTAATCGACATTGTATTTATTTAAAACGGAAACACAAAGTAAAGTACTTTGTTAGGAGTACTTTACTTTGTGTTTTTATGATATTGTTTTATTTTTTTGGTTTAGGCATATCAGAGTTTCCCATGTCTCGAATACAAATGTATTTGCCGTCTTTTTTTTCAAATAGGCTGATGAAGTTGCCGCTCATGATTTTTGCATCAGTGGAATCTTTGACCTCATAGCCGCCAATTTCTACCACTTGATTGGCATCATTTGAAACATGAACTTCTTTAGTTTCAAAATTGATTTTGGCTCCTTTTGGAAAAGTTTTTAAATCCTCTTTTATTGAAGCTTGAATGGCAGCTTTCCCTTCTAAAGGTTTTTTTTCATTTGAAAAACTGATGGCATCATCAGCGTAATACATGATGTTATCGGTGCTTCTCGCATTAAAGTTAGTTGCAAATGCATCTTCCATCGACTGAATTTCGGTTTTGATTGCGTCTTTGTCAATTACGGCCATGGGTGCCTCTTTTTTTTGATTACAGGCTATCAGTAAAGACATAGTAACCAACATTAATCCTCCTTTTAAAATCTTGTTTTTCATAATTAAATTTTTTTAAATTTATAATGATGATTTTTGGTTAAGATAAGGGGATATTAAATTTAATTATAAAATATTGATTATCAGTGTTTAATATTTATTTTTTGATAATAAAATGAGTTTTATGCCATTTAATATTAAAAATTAAAAAGTGCTGAAGGTTATTATTAATAAAAACCAAAAATCCATTGCCATACAAAGCAGTTACTTTATAGGAAAATGGATATGGTTTTGAGATTTCTATTGTATAAAAAAGTTTATAGTTTAAAAATTACATTTTATGAATAATAAAAATAGTAGGTCGTTTATGTAAATCAATCGTTTCTTTTTTCCAAGCCGCAATTTTCTTAGTCTTGATGTATTCTGTTGGTAATGTAATGTCTGTAGCGATACATAAGTGTGTTTCAGGATGCAAGGTCAGTAATAAATCTTCGAGTAATTTATTGTTGCGATAAGGGGTTTCAATAAATATTTGTGATTGATTTTTTTCGAAAGAAATTCGTTCTAAAGTTTTAAAACTGGCTCTTTTCTCGTCTTTTTCAATAGGTAAATACCCGTGAAAGGTAAAGCTTTGACCATTCATTCCTGAAGCCATCATGGCTAATAGAATAGAAGAGGGGCCAACTAAGGGAACTACTTGAATTCCTTTTTCATGTGCTAGTTTTACGATAACAGCACCAGGATCAGCAACACCAGGGCAACCGGCCTCACTCATTAATCCCATGTTTTTACCTTCTAGTAATGGTTTGATAAAATCAAGATGTTCTTTTACTTCAGTGCGTTTGTTTAGAGTAAACAAAACTAAGTCCGATTGTTTCTTTTCGGGATTAACTTCTTTAATCGATTTTCGAGCTGTTTTGTCGTTTTCTACAATATAATGGTCAATAAAATCGATGGTCCTTTTAACAGTTTGAGGCAAAACATCCATTGGGTCGCAATCCCCCATTGTAGTTGGGATTAAATAGAGTTTTCCTAGTAAAGTATTTGGTTTCATTTTGATCGATTTATGTTTTTAATCTAATTTAGAAATGCAAAGAACGGCATTAATAAAGAAATGAATTTGTTTTGCAGGTAAAAATGAACTCCTAAAATTATGGGTGGGTCTCTTTAATTTTTGTAGCTATAATTTCGCAAACTTCATTTAGCATATTGTAAACGATGTCAAATCCATTGGGCATACCAAAATAAGGATCAGGTACATCTACATTTTCGTTGGGGTACAATTCGTTCAAAATGATTTGTACTTTATTCTTTTGTTCTTGAGTTTTAGATAATTCGATTACATCGTCATAATTGGATTTGTCCATGACATAGATGTAATCATAAGTTTCAAAATCAGAAGTATTGAATTGTCTTCCTTTTTGTTTTGAAATATCTAGTTTGTACTTTTTTGCTATAGCAATGGAGCGAGAATCTGGAGCGTGGCCAATATGCCAAGAACCAGTTCCTGCAGAATCTACTGTAAATTTTTCTTTTGGAAGTTTAGAAGCTAAGATACCTTCTGCCAACGGTGATCGACAAATATTGCCCAAACAAACCATTAAAATTTTTACGGGCATGATGCGTTTATAACGTTAATTTTTTATGGATATCTTCAACAAATTTTTTGAATTGTTTATCGGTTGCCACAAGATTGTCAACTGTTTTGCAAGCGTGTAATACTGTTGCGTGATCACGATCTCCAATTTGAGAACCAATATTGGCTAAGGACGCTTTAGTGAATTTTTTAGCAAAAAACATAGCCAGTTGTCTCGCCTGTACCACGTGTCTTTTTCTAGTTTTTGATTGTAATGTTTCTAAATCCAATTGGAAATAATCAGAAACAATTTTTTGAATGTAATCAATAGAAATTTCGCGTTTTACATTTTTCACAAATTTCTCTACCACACTTTTGGCTAATTCAATAGTAACCTCTTTTTTATTGAAAGAAGATTGTGCAATTAAGGAAATAATTGCTCCTTCTAATTCACGCACATTTGATTTAATGTTGCGTGCTACATATTCAATAATTTCTTCTGGAATCTCCACACCATCCCGATATAGAATGTTTTTCAAGATTGAAATTCTAGTTTCGTAATCTGGTTGGTGTAATTCAGCAGACAATCCCCATTTGAAACGAGATAATAAGCGTTGCTCAATATCTTGCATATCAACCGGTGCTTTGTCTGATGTAAGAATTACTTGTTTTCCATTTTGGTGTAAATAGTTGAAGATGTGGAAAAAGACATCTTGTGTTCCTGATTTACCCGAAAGGAATTGTACATCATCAATAATTAAAACATCGATCAATTGATAGAAGTGAATGAAGTCATTTCTATTATTTTTCTTAACGGAATCAATATATTGTTGTGTGAATATTTCGGCAGAAATGTATAAAACAGTTTTGTCTGGGTATTTGTCTTTGATTTCAACTCCTATAGCATGCGCTAAGTGTGTTTTACCAAGTCCTACGCCACCAAAAATCAATAACGGGTTAAATGATGTTCCTCCAGGTTTATTGGCAACAGCCATACCCGCTGAGCGAGCTAGCCTATTAGAATCTCCTTCAAGGAAATTATCAAAACTATAGTTGGCATTAAGTTGGGATTCAATTTTTAAATTTCTAATTCCTGGGATTACAAAAGGATTTTTTAATTCTGGATCTAAGTTTTTAAAAGGGGCGTCAACATTTTGTGGTTTCATTGGAGCCCGGTTGGCACTTGGTAATTGTTCCGTAAACGGTTGTTTATTACCATAAGTGTTTTCCATCTTAATTTTATAAAGTAACTTTGCGTTTTTACCAAGTTCCTTAGTTAAGGCAACTTTTAATAATTTCACATAGTGTTCTTCTAACCATTCGTAGAAAAATTTACTTGGAACTTGAATATATAATGCGTTATCGGTAAGTTCAACTGATTTGATCGGTTCAAACCAAGTTTTGAATGCTTGATCTTGAATGTTGTCTTTTATAAAAGACAAACAGTTTTCCCATACTGATTGAGCAGTTTTGTTCATAAATTCTATGTAAATTATTTTATTTAGTAATCGTTGTCTTATTAAATATTATCAAAAAAGATGATATTTTTCGGGGTAACAAATATGTGAACAAATTTCTGTAAAAAAAAATAATTAGGGGTTGATTTTGAAGAAATATTGTTGTAAGTAGGTATTGAATGTTAAAATAATAATGTTAAAATAATAAAATTCATAATGAAAGTACACGAATTTACAGTACGGGTTAGATACTCAGAAACGGACCAAATGGGGGTTGTTTATCATGGTAATTACGCGCAGTATTTTGAGATGGGACGCGTGGAATGGCTAAGAAACCTTGGGGTTTCGTATAAATGGATGGAAGAAAATGGCATAATGCTTCCTGTGGTATCTTTGAATATAAATTACAAAAAACCAGCCCGATATGATGATCTCTTAACTGTTAAAACTATTTTTAAAAGTCAGACTTCCGTTAAGATAGAATTTGACTATGAGATATATAATGAAAAAATGGAGTTATTAACAATTGCGAGCTCAATTTTGGTTTTTGTTGATATGAAAACGACTCGCCCCACACTTCCACCAGACTATGTAAAAGAAAAGTTATTACGAATTTAAAATTATTAGAATTGTATTATAATTATTCCTTAATTTTAATATCTATTTCATATAACGAATTAAAAATGTCGAAAATTGTTTCGGCATTTTTTTTACGTGTTTTTATTTCAATTGTTCCAATTGGTAATCCAGTTTCTTCATTTAGTTCCATTTCTTGAGAAACAATATCAAGCTTTTTTTCTTTAATTACCCGCATGACTTTATTCATGTTTTTATAATCGAATGAAATTAGATAATGTATATCTATCGTTTTTTCAAATATGGTACAATTTTCAAGTGTAATCTGTGCGGTTGTTTTATAAGCTGAGATTAAGCCTCCTACTCCTAATTTTGTTCCTCCAAAAATTCGAACCACAACAATCAATGTATTTGTTACATCAAAGGATTGTATTTGTCCATAAATAGGCATTCCTGCGCTATTACTTGGTTCTCCATCATCATTTGCTCTATAGGACAGCATATCGGTGCCTAATTGATATGCATAACAAAAATGGCCTGCATTTGGATGTTTTTTTCTAAGAACGTCAATTAATGGTTTTACTTCCTCCTCCGATTGGATTGGAAAAGCATAACCAAAAAATTTACTATTTTTCTCTTTAAATAAAATTTCTTCCGTTGGGGCTTCAATGGTATTGTAAGTATCTTTGTTTTTCAAAAGGAATTTTAAATTATATTTTTGGTAAATAGATCAACGACATCTTCTTGTCCTACTTGTAAATTCCAAATATTTAGCCCAAGTAAAAGGGCAGCATCTGTATTTTCTTTTTTGTCATCAACAAACAAGGTTCTTTTGGGTTGCAATTCATGTTTATTCAAAACGTAATTATAAATGCTACTGTCTGGTTTTCTCATGCCAATTTCGAATGAAAAATATACTTTTTCAAAACATTGGTAAAAATCACTATAAAAGGATATTCCGCTTTTATGTTCAAATTTTTTAATATGAATGGCATCCGTATTGCTCAATAAAAATAAACGGTATTTTTTTGAAAGCATTTGAAGGAATTCCAAACGATACAATGGAAAGTCTAATAGTACGGCATTCCAAGCTTTTAATATTTCACCTATACTTGCATTAGGAATGTGTTTTTGAATTCCAATCAAAAAATTTTCTCTAGAAATTTCTCCTTTTTCAAATGCAATATTTAATTTATCTAGATCTTCATTCCATTCTTTTAATCCTAATTTTTTTAAGGCATCACTAGTGGCTTGCTTATCTAGATTTATAAAAATATCCCCAAAATCAAAAATGATAGTATTAATCATGGTTTTTGTAAATTATAAGTTCGTCAGTACCAATCGAATGCTTTTCGATCTGATTTTTTTCTAAAGCAGGGGCTTTTGTTCCTGATAAAAAAGAGACGTTGCTTACGAATATTCGTGCTTCATCCCAAAGGTTTTCATCAATGAATGTTTGTAAAGTTTGTCTACCGCCTTCTATAATTACAGATTGAATTTGGTGTCGAAATAATACATTTGTGATTTGATGAGCTATGTTTTGCCCAAAATCAATTACTTCAAAGATACAGTTTTCTTTGTCAACATTTGATGTGGATTTACATAAAATTATAGTTTTAACTTGGTTGTCAAGTACATGTCTGTTTTTCGGGATTCGATTGTTTTGGTCGAGAATGATCCTAATAGGGTTTTGACCCTTCCAATCGCGAGCATCTAGTTTTGGATTGTCATCCATCACAGTTTGTGTGCCTACAAGTATAGCTTGCTCCTCAGTTCGCCATTTATGGACGAGTTGTCTAGAATAGGTATTGGTTATCCAAACGGGTCTTTTTTCTGTTTTTTCTTTCGGTGCAATAAAACCATCTTGAGTTTCTGCCCATTTTAAAATTATGTAAGGTCTTTTCTTTTGATGAAAAGTAAAAAAGCGTTTGTTTAACTCGTTGCATTCGTCTTCGAGTATGCCAACAGTGACATGTATTCCTGCTTCAATTAATTTTTTGATTCCATTTCCTGCCACTTTTTCATTTGGGTCAACAGTTCCAATAACAACATTTGGAATTTTATTTTGGATAATTAAATCACAACATGGAGGCGTTTTTCCAAAATGACTGCAAGGTTCCAAGCTCACATAAATGGTCGCTTTTTGTAATAAGGATTTGTCCTTTACGGAATTTATAGCATTTACTTCAGCATGGGGTTCACCCGCTTTTTTGTGCCAGCCTTCTCCAATAATTTTGCCGTCATAAACAATAACACTTCCCACTAAAGGGTTAGGATAGGTAGTTCCTAGTCCGTTTTTGGCTAATTCGATGCAGCGCTTGATGTATGTTTCATTTTTCTTCACTATGCAAAAGTAGTTATTTTTGAGTTTATGATTTAGTTTTAAAACTTCAGTAAATAACAATAAAGTATTTCTATTTTTGTCTTTCAAATAGTAGCATTTAATTATAATGGAAAACTGGATCATTAGAAAAATTGAAAAAAGAGATAATCAAAGCGTTGCGAAATTAATTCGTTCTGTTTTTGATGAATTGAATATTCCAAAAGTAGGAACAGCATATGCCGACCCTTATTTAGATTTAATGTATGAAGAATACAGTAAGCCTAGATCAGCGTATTTTGTAGTTGAAAACGAAGGAAGAGTAGTAGGAGTTGCAGGAGTAGCACCACTTGAAAATGAAGCGGAGACTATTTGCGAATTGCAAAAAATGTATTTTTTACCTGAAACTCGTGGTTTGGGAATCGGGAGCCAAATGATGGCTACTTGTTTGCAAAGTGCTAAAGATTTTGGATTTGAAAGCTGTTATCTTGAAACGATGCCTTATATGCTTGGCGCTCAAAAACTGTATAAAAAAGTAGGTTTTGAATACATAGATTCTCCTATGGGATGCACAGGTCATACTTCTTGTCCGGTTTGGATGTTGAAAAAATTATAAGTTATGAATTGTGAATTTTTAAATTCATAAAGCAATAAAGGAAATGAAAATTAAACAATACCGTGATCAATTTATTCAAGCACTTACTCCAATTCATGGAGAAGATGAGGCTGAGAGTTTTTTCTATTTAATATTAGAAGATAAAAACCAATTAAAAAGAATTGATTTGGCTTTGCAGCCTGATTTAGTTTTCAAAAATGAAGAAATCTTGGTTTGGAATTCCTTTTTGGAACAACTAAAACTAGAAATTCCAGTTCAATATTTATTAGGGAAAACGAGTTTTTATGGATTAGATTTTATAGTAAATGAAAATGTATTAATTCCAAGATCAGAAACCGAAGAATTGGTAGAATGGATTATTGAAACTCAAAACTCAAAACTCAAAACTCAAAAATTAAGAATTCTAGATATTGGTACAGGAAGCGGTTGTATTGCGATTTCATTAGCAAAAAATATTCCCGATGCTGAGGTTTTTGCTATCGATGTCTCGGAAAAAGCGTTGGCTACAGCCAAAAAAAATGCAATTGAAAACAATGTGGACGTCACATTTATTCATCAAAACATTCTTGAAACCGAAGATTTAGGGCAGCAGTTTGATATTATTGTTTCGAATCCTCCTTATGTTCGGAATTTAGAAAAATTAGAAATCAAAAAAAATGTTTTGGATAACGAGCCCCATTTGGCTCTTTTTGTAGATGATACAGATGCTTTGATTTTTTATAAAAAAATTGCTGAATTGGCTCAGAAAAACCTAACTCAAAACGGCTTATTGTTTTTTGAAATCAATCAATATCTTGGGAAAGAAATGATTGATTTACTGCAAGAAATGACTTTTAAAAATAGTGAATTGCGTAAAGATATTTACGGAAATAATAGAATGACCAAAAGTAGTTTGACTTAAGAATATAGTATCTTAAGCTTCTATTTACTCGTAACGTAAAGCCTCAATAGGATCAAGTGTAGATGCTTTTATAGCTGGATATAAACCAGATATAATTGCCACAATGAAACTGGTTAAAAAAGCTGCAAAAATGGCGCCCCATGGAATTACAAACGCAAAACTCATCGCAGTTGCTATTCCGTAACCAATCAGAATTCCGAAAATAATTCCCATTAATCCTCCTAATTGACCAATAAGTAGTGTTTCTATAAAAAACTGAAAAGCCACGGTGCTTTTTTTGGCACCTAATGCTTTTCGAACTCCAATTTCCCTTGTACGCTCCGTTACCGAAACAATCATGATGTTCATCAAAGCAATTGACGAACCTAGGATGGTTATAATTCCAATTAACCAAGAAGCTAATCCTAAATATTTTGTAATTCCTAGAATTCTATTTATTAAATCGTCAGAGCGTACTACTCCAAAATTATTATCTTTTAAAGGGCTCAATTTTCGAACTCTTCGCATAGTGCTCGTAGCGTTATCAATGGCTTGATCTAGAAGTTCTTTCTTAGAAACCATAATGCTCATGGTATAATTGATATTAGGAGCTGTAAATAAGGACCGCGCCACTTGAATAGGAATTAAAACTCTTAAATCTTGGCTATTACCAAAGGTGGATCCTTTTTCTTTTAGTACTCCAATTACCTTGAAACGGGCACCTCGAATGGAAATTATTTTATCAATTGGGTTTACGTCTTTTAATAATCCTTTTTCAAAATCAGAACCTACAATACAAGAATACGTATTATTAGAAATATCAAAACCATTAAAATTTCGTCCCAGTTTAGTTTCTAAACCAGAGTTTGTAATAAAATGTTCGTCTACACCCACAACAGAAATTTCAGGGTCAGTTTTGGTGGCTTCAAATTTTACTTCAGCTGCTGATGTGGCGGTAAATGATAATGAAGTTTCTGTAAAAGGATATTTGTATTTATTTTTAAATTCTACAGCTTCGGGATACGAAATAATTGGATTAATAATTTCTCGTTCTTCTCCTCGTCTTCGAGTAGTGTTTTCGTATTGATTTATATTGAATGTATTGGCTCCCATCGATGCGAAATCAGAGGATATCGTGTTTTCTAATGCGGACACAACAGTAAGAATCCCAACTAAAGCTGTTATTCCTATTGCAATGATTAAAACGGTTAGTGTGGTACGCAATAATTGCGTTCTAATAGAACCAATTGCAATCCGTACATTTTCTTTGAATAAATTTAGCATCATACTAGTTTGACACGAAAATACAATTTTTGTTACAAGTTTGTTTTAGAAGATGGAATATTTATTTTAAAAATAAGATATTTGCAGCAAGAATTATAAATTATAAAAATGGCATCAAAACCGAGTATACCTAAAGGTACTAGAGATTTTTCACCTGCTGAGGTGGCAAAACGTCAATATATCATGCAAATTATTAAAAGTAATTTCGAGAAATTTGGTTTTCAGCCTATCGAAACGCCTTCTTTTGAAAACTCAGATACCTTAATGGGGAAATATGGGGAAGAAGGTGATCGTTTGATTTTTAAGATATTAAATTCGGGAGATTATTTGGCCAAAGCCAATGTTACTCATTTAGAAAATAAAGACAGCACGAAGTTGACCTCAAGTATATCAGAGAAAGCCTTGCGTTATGATTTAACAGTGCCTTTTGCAAGATACGTGGTGCAACATCAAAATGAGATCGAATTTCCATTTAAAAGGTACCAAATCCAACCCGTTTGGCGTGCTGATCGTCCACAAAAAGGACGTTTTAGAGAGTTTTTTCAGTGTGATGCTGATGTGGTTGGTTCTAAGTCTTTATGGCAAGAAGTAGAATTAGTACAGCTATATGATACTGTTTTTACTGCTTTGGGTCTAGAAGGAGTAACCGTAAAAATCAATAATAGAAAAATATTATCTGGAATTGCTGAGGTTATCGGCGCATCGGATAAATTGATTGATTTTACTGTCGCTTTAGATAAACTAGACAAAATAGGAGAGGACGGAGTTAAAAAAGAAATGATTGAAAAAGGAATTGACGAAGTGGCTATTGAAAAAGTACAGCCTTTGTTTAATTTCACAGGAACAATTTCGGAGAAAATAGAAAAATTATCCCTGCTTTTAGCTCTTTCTGCTGAAGGAATGAAAGGAGTAGAGGAGCTACGTTTTATTTGTGATAATGTGATGGCCCTTGGATTGTCAACAGCGATTCTTGATCTAGATGTAACTCTGGCGCGCGGACTTAATTATTATACAGGTGCTATTTTTGAAGTGGCTCCGCCAAAGGCAGTCGCTATGGGGTCTATTGGTGGCGGTGGTCGCTATGACGATTTGACTGGAATCTTTGGATTGAAAAATATGAGTGGTGTTGGGATCTCTTTTGGTTTGGACCGAATTTATTTGGTTGTAGAAGAGCTTAATTTGTTTCCAGAAACAGTTACTGAAACCACAAAAGCACTCTTCATAAATTATGGTGATAGAGAAGCTTTTTATGCCATGAAAGCAGTTAAAGAATTAAGGGCTTCAGGGGTAAAAGTAGAACTCTATCCTGATGCTGTAAAAATGGCAAAACAGTTTCAACATGCTGATAAACGAAATATCCCTTATGCAGTAATTGCAGGTGAAAATGAGATAGAAGCCAATTTATTTTCGCTTAAAAACCTAGTAACAGGAGAACAGATTTCTTTTGATCTTGAAGGACTCAAGAAGGAATTATTAAAATAGGTAATAAGCCAAGTCTTGAAAAAAAACTAGAGTAATAAAAAATAGAAATACAATTTTTAAAAAGGAGTAAGCTCAGATTTACTACTTTATTTATGTAAAATTTCATTCTTCATAAAAGAGTTATAAAAAAAAGCTATTCAAATTTTTATTTTGAATAGCTTTTTTGTCAATACTCAATCTCATATAATTACTAAAAATTTTTGATTAGCAATTATTATTTTTTTGTTGCTTCTGTTTTAGTTGCTTCCATTTTTGCAGCTTCTTTTTTGTTGTGCTTTTTGTGTTTTCCAATTTTTACTTCTTTTGCAGGAGCAGTTGATTTAGTAGCAGTTTGTGCATTTACCATAGCTGTAGTTCCTAAAACTAACATTGCTAACAGGATTACTTTTTTCATAATTTCTAAAATTTAAATTGTTATTGTTTTTTTATAAATGTTATTATTTATACGTCAAATGTATAACCGTTAAATGAAGAGAAAATGAAGATTTTGCGATGGAATAATTTTTAACTTTTTATTAATATTTAGGAAATTGGGAATGTAATTTTGAAAGATGTGCCTTTATTAATTTCTGATTCGACTTGAATTTCAATTTGATGTAATTTGGCAATACTATCAACAATAGCAAGCCCGATTCCATGACCATCTTGTTCAAAATTAATTCGTGTAAAACGATCAAAAATTTGGGTAAGTTGTTCCTTATTCATTCCTATTCCAGTATCTGAAATAATTAAGGTATAGTTCTTATTATTCCATGAATCTGTAACAGTAATATTTCCAGAAGGGTTATTGTATTTTATTGCGTTAGTGATTAAATTAGTAATCATAACTTGAATAAGTGTTTTGTTGCCTTTAAAATCAAAATTTTCTCTGATATTTTTAGCTACACTAAGTTCTCTTTCTTGAATTCTATCTTTTAGATTTTCAATCAGTTCCGTAATAATCTCACTAATATTAATTTCTTCATTGGTTTGAAATTGTTTATTGTCAATTCTTGAAATTAAAAGTAAATTATTGATTACTTTTTTCATTGCATCCAATGTGTTTAAGGAATCAGAAATTTTATCAATAGCAATATCATCTAAGGACTGGTTTTGAATTAAGTTTTCAAATCGATTTTTTAAAATAGCAATAGGTGTAAGGAGCTCATGTGACACATTACCTATGAATAGTTTTTCTTTATCAAAAGCATCTGTAATTCTATTCATCATATTATTTAAGGCATCATCTAAGTCTTTAAATTCAGATGTTTTACTGTGTATTAGAGTATGATTGAATTTTTCGGGTTCATTGATTAAAGCAATTTTTGTTGTTACTATTTTATTAAATGGTTTCAATAAATAGGACACATAAAAAAGATCGATGATAAATGTAAAAAAGGTAACTATCAAAAAAGTAATTATGATTATATAGTGAAGCAAAACGATAAGATCATCTATTGCTTTTATATTAGTTCCTATTTCAAGTTGATAATTGGTCGCATTGTAGCTAAAATGATGCTGTAAAACTCGATACTCAGCCTCTTGATTTTCAATTTTTCTTTGGTCATTATAAAAAACATCTTTACTGATGGTTTTTTGATTAGGCGATACTTCTAATTGAGTAAATTCTTTATGTAAAATGGTGAAATTACTATATACTTCAGTTGAATCATTGGCTAATAAAAAGTCTTTAATTTCTTTAGAATCTAGATTATGAACAAACTTTTCTTTTTTTTCTAATAATTCATCATCAGCATTATTGTAAATTACTTTTTTTACGATGTAGGGTAACGTTATCCATAAAATAATTATCAAAAATAATTTTGTTACAATATTGAATAATGAAAGTCTATGTTTTAGTTTCATATTTGTAAAAGTTATTTGTTTTAGGTCATCTATTGTTGCTTTTACTTACTAGTCTTACTGACGTATACATCTTGTTATTATGAATTATACTACTAAATATTTATTCTATAACCAACATTTCTAACCGTTTCAAACCATTCTAAAGAGGCATGTTTATCAAGTTTTTTTCGAAGATTTCTAACATGTACATCAATAAAATTACTGTCGGAAGTTACTTCTAGAATGTCACCCCAAACGTGTTCAATGAGTTGCATACGAGTAATTACTCGGTTTTTATTTAAAACTAAATATTGAAAAATATCAAATTCCTTTTTGGTCAATTTTATAGGTAATCCATTATAACTTACTTTGTAATCTTGCAATTGTAGCTTAAACCCATACAATTCGAGTTCGTTTTGAGCAAAACCTCCTAAACGCCTAACAATGGCAAAAAGTCGTGCTTGCAGTTCAGTAAGAGCAAATGGTTTGGTCAAATAATCATCGGCGCCAAGTTGTAATCCGTTGATTTTATCTTCCAACTCTCCACGTGCGGTAACGACAATTACCGCCATTTTCAATTGGTTTTTTCGTACCGATTTTAAAACATCAAAACCACTACCATCAGGCAACCCTAAATCTAATATCATGATGTCATAATTGTTACTACTAGCTTCATCAAGTGCGTCTTCACAAGTATTTGAAATTTTGCAAATATAGCCTGAACTAGAAAGAAATTCTTTTAGTTCAATTGCCAATTCTTTATTGTCTTCAACTATAAGTAAGTTCATATTAGTTGTTTTGCTTTAATTTATCCAAGTCAGATAACGTATAAAATTTCAGATTATTCAATTTCATGTATTTACATAAAAACTCCAAAGTTTCAATTTTTGTTTGATAATTTCCCGTTATGTTTTTGACGGGTTTATGACTGCTAAAAATCAAAATTTTATTTTGTTTTTTAGCATCATCTAATAACTCCAATAAATAAGGAATGCTAAAATGGATGTGACTGTTGTCAATATCAAAAGCATAGAGGTATTTGGAGTTTCTAAAATAGCAGCCTTCTTTCTCCGGTTTTTTATTTTCAAAATCTCTTCCTCTGATTATTTTAAATTTTGGTGCTAATGCTGTATCGAGTGCAGCCGACCGCTCCCCATAAGGATAGGCAAATGAAGAAACGTTAAAACCATTTTTCTTCATTGAAACGATCATTGGATCAATTTCTTGTTTGATGTATTTATCAATTCCGTTTTTGGCTACAAATTTCACTGCATTATAATGGTGGTATCCATGACCTGCAATTTCATGTCCTTCACCTTGTAATTGATGCAGTTTTTGCATTTGAGGTTTACCAATGGAGTCTATTCTGCAAACACAAAATGTAGCTTTCCAATCGTATTTTTTTAGTACTTTATCAGCTTCGTACCATTCATCAACATAGGCGTCATCAAAAGAAATAACTACGCCAGCTTTGTAAGGGGGTTGTTTTTTATCTTGACAAGATATCAGAATTAAAAAAGACGCAATTAGGAATGATTTTAATAAAGTTAGTTTCATTAATTATTTTTTTGAGAATCAAATCAAATATAAATCTTTTTGGTCTCTCTATTTATTTATATATGACACTATTTAATTGTTATTTAAAGTTAAAAAAAAGCCAGCAAACTGCTTTACTGACTTTTATTACTAACAACTTTAAAATATAAATAACCTAATCTTTTTCTGTAATTTTTATAAAATCACCATTTTGTCAAGAAAAAAGTATCGTAAAATATTCCGTTACAAATAATCCCTATTTCATAAGTGATAACACTATTTTTTGACTTTAATTCTAGAAGCGTCATTGATGCTGAAATTTTCCTTCAATTTTTCATGGTTATTTTATAAGTCAAAATTATATTCCTTAAATGAAGAATAAATGAAGATTGTAATTTTCTGTTTTTAAGACAACATTCTTACTTCATAGGGCTGTATTTTATGAAACAGGAAAGAGGTGTTTTTTAAAATTGCGATTTTAAGAATTACTTTAATGTAAATTTTGATTTAAATATCCTTTATTTTTCTTTTTAGGTTATTTTAAAAATGGCATAAAAAAAAGCTTTGTTTTAGTAAACAAAGCTTTTTTTAATATAAGGTAATCACGAATTAATAATTATACAGAAACTAACCTTAAATTTTTAGATCAGAACCAGTAACAAACTTATAGAAACTAAAACGTAATAGTCTTAAAATTATATTAAAATTTTAATTATGGTTGAAAAGTAAATGAACGAAATATTTTATGAAAATAAATTTAGTTAAATTAAACAATGACAATTTGACATTTTATAAGATTTGGCAGTACTTTTGCAATTCAAAGAAAAGTGAAAAAAATGAAGTTTAAGAATATTTTTAAAAATACTAGTAATATGGCTACTGATAATACAGAAATCGATCAAAACATAGAGGATGTAACTACAGATAATAATACGAATACTAATGAAGAGCAAGTAATTGCTGAAGAATTAAGTGTTGAGGAGCAATTAACGCAAGACTTAGCTAAAGAAAAAGATAAGTATTTAAGGTTGTTTGCTGAATTTGAAAATTACAAACGTAGAACGACTAAAGAGCGTATCGAATTGTTTAAAACGGCAAACCAAGAAGTTTTATTGGCGATGCTTCCTGTTTTAGATGATTTTGACAGAGCAGTTGTTGAAATTGCTAAATCTGAGGATGAGGTATTAATGAAAGGCGTTGAGCTTATTCATGAAAAACTTAAAAATACTTTAGTAGCTAAAGGATTGGAACAAATAGATGTAAAAGCAGGAGATGCATTTGATGCTGATTTTGCCGAAGCAATTACTCAAATTCCTGCTCCTTCTGATAAGATGAAAGGTAAAATTGTTGATGTTCTTGAAAAAGGATATAAATTGGGAGATAAGATTATTCGTTTTCCAAAAGTTGTAATAGGGCAATAATAGAGGAAATAATTTTTTGCTTCTATACCATTCAAAAACAAAAAAATGAAAAAAGATTTTTACGAGATATTAGGCATTTCAAAAAGTGCAGATGCTGCAGCAATAAAGAAAGCTTACAGAAAAAAAGCCTTAGAGTTTCATCCTGACAAAAACCCTGGAGACAAATCGGCAGAAGATAAATTTAAGGAAGCTGCTGAAGCTTACGAAATTTTAAGTGATCAGAATAAAAAAGCGAAATACGACCAATACGGTCATCAAGCTTTTGATGGTTCAGGCGGTTTTGGTGGCGGTGGTCATCATGGCGGAATGAATATGGATGACATCTTCAGTCAATTTGGAGATATTTTCGGTAGCGCCTTTGGTGGTGGTGGCGGATTTGGTGGCGGTGGCGGAGGTCAACGTAGAACTAAAGGAAGCAATCTTCGTATCAAAGTAAAATTAACTTTGGAAGAAGTTGCCAATGGTGTAGAGAAAAAAGTAAAAGTAAAACGCAAGGTTCAAGCGCCTGGCGTATCGTATAAAACCTGTTCTACTTGTAATGGTCAAGGGCAAGTAATGCGTGTAACCAATACAATTTTGGGTAGAATGCAATCAGCTTCAACCTGTCCAACTTGTGGTGGTTCTGGTCAAATTTTAGACAAAAAACCATCTGAAGCGGATGCTCAAGGGATGATTCTTGAAGATGAAACAGTATCTATAAAAATACCTGCTGGTGTAGTTGACGGAATGCAACTGAAAGTTTCAAATAAAGGAAATGATGCGCCAGGGAACAGTGTTCCAGGTGATTTGATTGTTGCTATCGAAGAGCTAGAACATGAATTCTTGAAACGTGAAGGAGAGAATTTGCATTATGATTTATACATCAGTTTTGCCGAGGCGGTTCTTGGAATCTCTAAAGATATCGAAGCAATCAATGGTAAAGTTAGAATCAAACTGGAAGAAGGAATTCAATCAGGAAAAATCCTTAGACTCAAAGGAAAAGGAATTCCTAGTATTAATGGATACGGAAGTGGTGATTTACTAGTTCATGTAAACGTTTGGACTCCAAAAACATTAAACAAAGAGCAAAAACAATTTTTTGAAAAAAACATTGATGATGAAAACTTTGTTCCAAATCCTGAAAAATCAGATAAATCATTTTTCGAGAAAGTAAAAGATATGTTTTCTTAATTTTTATAAAGGTTAAAAATTAAATATATTTCCCATCCTTGTTCAAATAAGGATGGGTTTTTTTATGTAACATTTGGGCCTATTTTGCTACTAATTATTTACTTTTACACGCGTTAGGCTATAACGAGCTAAACGGATGAAATAAATTCAAAATTCAGCATGAGTATTTTACTTGAAGTTAATAAAGTAGTTAAGCAATACGGTGATTATGTAGCGCTTAATGAAGTTTCATTATCGGTTCCTAAGGGCAGTATTTATGGACTATTAGGTCCTAACGGTGCCGGAAAAACATCTTTAATCCGAATCATAAATCAAATTACATTTCCAGATCGTGGTGAAATCATTCTTGATGGTGAAAAACTACAACCCAAACACGTTCATTATATTGGATACCTTCCTGAAGAAAGAGGATTGTACACCAGTATGAAAGTGGGAGAACAATGTTTGTATTTGGCTCAAATGAAAGGACTTTCAAAAGCCGAAGCCAAAAAACAATTGGATTATTGGTTTGATAGACTAGGAATTCAAGGTTGGTGGAACAAAAAAATCCAAGAGCTTTCTAAAGGAATGGCACAAAAAATTCAGTTTGTAGTTTGTGTTTTGCACAAGCCAAAATTATTGATTTTTGATGAGCCTTTCTCTGGTTTTGATCCAGTAAATGCCAATGTTATAAAAGAAGAGATCCTGGCTTTAAGAGAAGAGGGTGCCACTATCATTTTTTCGACACACCGCATGGAAAGTGTTGAGGAACTGTGTGATGATATCGCTTTAATCCACAAGTCAAACAAATTATTAGAAGGGAAACTGAGTGATGTAAAAAGACAGTTCAAAACGAATAGCTATGAAGTGGGGATTTTATCTGATAATGTAGAAGGTTTGATGTATGATATTACACAAAAATTCACTGTGGGGCCTGCTAATTTCAAATCCTTAAATAAGGAACTAAAGCTAGAAATTCAATTAGGGAAAGCCTTGCCAAATGAACTATTGAACGTATTGACGCAACGTGGACAAGTCACTCATTTTGTGGAAAAAATACCAAGTGTAAATGATATTTTTATTCAATCCGTTAGCGAAAAATAATTTTTTGGTAAATCCTAAATTCTAAATTAAAATGAGCATCATTTCATTAATCATAAAAAGAGAGTTTATTGCCAAAGTGCGTAATAAATCTTTTATTGTAATGACCTTTTTAAGTCCGTTACTATTTGTAGGGATAGCTGCATTTGTTGGTTATTTAAGTTCGATGAAAGCAGATACAAAACGAATCGCCATTCACGACGAATCCGGTTTGTTTGTAAAAGACTTTACAGCACAAAACAGTAAAAAGGGCGAATATAAATACCTCGATTTATCGGTAATCGATTCGAAATTTCTGAAAGACAGCATCACTAACGAAAGTTATGAAGGACTGTTAATCATTCCGAAATCAACAAATATTACCGATTTTGAAAGTAAAATCCAATTCATATCGAACAGTAGTCCCAGTATTTCTTTTATTGAAAATGTGCAAGATGTCATAAGCAATAAAATCACCAAAATAAATTTAGAGAACGCACACCTTGATACCTTAGCTATTAAAAAGGCACAATCGGTAGTAAATATTAGTCTGGCCAAAGCTTCTGGGGAAGAAAGTGTAAAAGGATTAAATGAAATTAAAATTGCCATTGGTGGCGGTTTTGGTTATTTAATAATGATGTTCATCATAATTTATGGAAATATGGTGATGCGTTCTGTAATCGAAGAAAAAACAAATCGTATCATAGAAATCATTATTTCCTCAGTTAAACCATTCCAATTAATGATTGGTAAAATCATAGGAACTTCATTAGCAGGAATATTGCAGTTCGTAATTTGGGCCGTAATTGGACTATCATTAATGTTTGCCGCTTCATTGTTTTTTGGGGTAAATGTTGGGCCAACAGCTAAAGTCCCACCTGAATTAATGCAACAAGCACAACAAGAATTTGCTGGTACAGCCCAAATGTATATCAAAGAATTGTGGAACTTACCCATTGCTAATATTTTGCTGGGTTTTGTGGTTTATTTCATAGGTGGTTATTTTCTATACAGTTCATTTTACGCAGCAATCGGTGCGGCAGTGGATAATCAAACCGATTCACAACAGTTTTTACTGCCTATCATCATGCCGTTGATGTTGAGTGTTTATGTTGGATTTTTTAGTGTAATACATGATCCGCACGGAACTATTGCGGTCGTTTTCTCCATGATTCCGCTCACATCGCCTATTGTTATGTTGATGCGAATCCCGTTTGGCGTACCTTTGTGGCAAATTGCCATATCCGTAACACTATTATTCGCCACTTTCTTTGGAGTAGTTTGGTTTGCGGCTAAGATTTATAGAGTTGGAATATTGATGTACGGTAAAAAACCAACTTGGAAAGAGTTGTACAAATGGCTTAACTATTAAAATAATTTGGAACTATTTCCTGCTTTTCGTTTCAATCTTTTTTAATTCGCTAAAGAAGCGAATTAAAAAAGGATTTTCACTGCAATCAGGGTTATTGAAATAGATTATAATTAATTTGTGAACTTTGCAAAAAAACTTTGCGAACTTTGCGGTAAAATAATAAAAAAACATGCCTAAAATACTAATTATAGAAGACGAAGCAGCTATTCGAAGAGTACTAACAAAAATACTTTCCGAAGAGAACGATACCTATGAAGTAGAAGACGCCGAAGATGGTGCGATAGGTTTTGAAAAAATAAAAAACAACGATTACGATTTGGTTTTGTGTGATATCAAAATGCCAAAAATGGATGGTGTGGAGTTACTCGAAGCCGTAAAAAAAATAAAACCCGAAATCCCAATGGTGATGATCTCTGGTCATGGCGATATGGAAACGGCAATCAATACGATGCGTTTGGGCGCTTTTGATTATATATCAAAACCACCAGATTTGAACCGTTTATTAAATACCGTTCGAAACGCATTAGACAAAAAACAACTGGTAGTTGAAAATAAGATTCTAAAGAAAAAAGTCAGCAAGAACTACGAAATGATTGGGGATAGTGAGGCCATCAATCACATTAAAGTGATGATTGACAAAGTTGCTCCAACGGAAGCTCGTGTTTTAATTACAGGACCAAATGGAACTGGTAAGGAACTAGTGGCGCATCAATTGCATGAAAAAAGTGAGAGAGCTGATTTTCCTTTAATCGAAGTAAACTGTGCCGCAATCCCATCTGAACTGATAGAAAGCGAGCTTTTTGGTCATGTAAAAGGTGCTTTTACCTCGGCTGTAAAAGACCGCGCAGGAAAATTTGAAGCGGCCGATAAAGGAACTATTTTCTTGGATGAAATTGGTGATATGAGTCTTTCGGCTCAAGCCAAAGTATTGCGTGCTTTACAAGAAAGTATGATTACTAGAGTAGGTGCTGATAAAGATATCAAAGTCAATGTTCGCGTTGTGGCAGCAACTAATAAAGATTTAAAAGTCGAAATTGCCGAAGGTCGTTTTCGTGAAGATTTATACCACCGTTTAGCAGTAATATTAATAAAAGTACCATCGTTGAATGACAGACGTGACGATATTCCAATGTTGATTTCTCATTTTGCTGACAAAATTGCTTCTGAGCAAGGAAATGCATTAAAACATTTTTCTAAAGATGCAATCAAATTATTGCAGGAATACGATTGGACTGGAAATATACGTGAATTACGAAATGTAGTGGAGCGTTTAATAATTCTTGGAGGAAACGAAATTTCCGAGAGTGATGTGAAGTTGTTTGCTTCAAAATAATTGAATAATTTAAAGATTTAAAGATTTAAAAATTAGGAGGGAAATTCTTTTAATTTTTCAATTCTTAAATCTTTCAATATAAAATAAATGAAATTAAAAAAAATTAACGAAGGCTTAAAAGAATCTTTAATTGCAAACGGCTTAACAGAAGCCAATGTAATGCAACAAGAAACTTTTTCAACTTTAAAAAGTGGTGCTGATTGCCTTATTTTGGCACCAGCAGGAAGTGGAAAAACGACTACTATTGTAATCAATGTGATCCAGCAATTAGTTAAAGAAGGAGAGCAATCTCCACGTGCTTTGATCATTGTTGAGGACAAAGCCAAGGTATTGGCCATGGAAGCACTTTTTGAGAAATATGGTAAACACACTGATATCAGTGTTTACGGAGTGCATGACAAGGGGGATATGGAATATGACAAAAATTATATTTCTGGTGGAGTAGATGTGTTGATTGGTACACCTAATAAGTTGAGTGAAATGTTTACCACTGCAGGATTTAATGTAAACCGTTTAAAAATGTTTATTCTTGATGATGCAGATCCTATTTTGAAATTGCGTCATGAAACAAAAATCATGCGTATTTCAAATAGCATCATAAAAACACAACGCATCATTTTTACGGAACAAATGACAGATCGAATTGAAAGTCTTGCTGATAAAATGCTAGTAGAACCTTTTGAATTTGATTTTGAAGATTTCGAAGAAGAGAATGAGGAAGTAGAAGATTTCGAGGAGCAAGAAGGGGATGAAGAAAACGGGAATAATTAAATAAAAGACTTTCAATGTTTTCAATTTTTATGCACTGAAAACGTTGCGGTTTAAACAATAAAACAAAATTTATAATGGGACTAATGAAAGTGTTTTCGGGAAGTGAGATTTTGGCTTTAGCTTTAAAAGAAAAAATTGAAGAAATAGGAGTTGATGTAGTAAAGAAAGACAATATTCAATCGGCAAGATTGGCAGGTTTTGGAAGTTATGGTCAAGCTGTAGAATTATTCGTTCAAGAAACTGAATTTGCTAAGGTGAATCCAATTATTGAAGAATTTAGATTAAGTATTTAATACAATAATAGTTTTATAAAATTAATTCCTTGATGCTTAAAATACCATCAAGGTTTTCTTTTTTGTAAATTAAAATAATATAAAGGGGATGAAATATAAAATGTTGGTTTTAGACATGGATGATACCTTGTTGAATGATGATCATGAAGTTTCCATTGAAAATAAGGAAATGCTTGCTAAAGCACTGGAATTGGGTATTCATGTAGTTTTGGCTTCGGGAAGACCTACGCCCGCAATGACGGCTTATGCAAAAGAATTGAACTTACATAATTCGTATATGATTTCTTATAATGGAGCCGTAATTTCAGATTTAAAAGAAGATAAAATCATCTTTGAGCAAACGTTAACTCAAGAACAAATTCATGACTTATATGAATATAGTGTAAAAAGCAAAACGCATATCATTACTTATGTGGATGGGAAAATCGTGAGTGAAACAGATTCTGAATACATTGAAATCGAAAAAAATATCACCGGTTTAGAACACAATAAAGTAGTAAGTTTTAAAGCAGAAGTACAGTCTTCAGCTATAAAATGTATTTTATTAGAAGAACCCAGTTATCTTAAAGAAGTGGAGAAAGATTTAAAAGCAGCAATGCCACACCTGAGTGTGTGTATGTCAAAACCTTTCTTTTTAGAAGTAGCTCAAAACGGAATAGATAAAGGCGCAAGTATCAAATTTTTAGCCGACAAATTGGGGATTCTTCAGGCGGAAATTATAGCTGTAGGTAATGCTGGGAATGATTTGACCATGATTGAATATGCAGGATTAGGTGTTTGGGTCGATAATGTGGATCCTGAATTGAGAGACAAAGCGGATGTTATTGTGGCTTCAAATAATAACCACGGCGTTGCTGAGGTGGTAAGACGATTTATATTGGCTTAGAATCTTTTAGAGTTTAATTGAACCATTAAGAAATTAAGGAAAGTTAAGAGTAAGTCTTAATTAGCTTAATTTCTTAATGGTTTTTTTGTGTGCAGTAACTTTGTAAGTAATGTGTTTATCTGTCTAAAGAACATAGAACTTATAGATTTCTATCTAAGTTTTTTCTTTGGGTTTCTACTAGTGTTGAAAATAGCGGTAATAATAATATCTTTCTCATCAACACTATACAAAACAACAAAAGGATATTTTTTCACGACTGCTTGATGGTATATTTTGTAAACAACTTTATAAGTTGTGTGGTTTAAAACGATCGCTTTATAGCATTCTTCTAATCGTTTAGAAATCGTTCGCCTAGATTTTTACGTTTAGATTCATAAAATTCATAAGCAACAATGGTGTCTACATTAGCTCGAAAAGAAAATTTAAGATTTCTTTTCATGAAAGTTTTTTCTAGCATTATTTTTTATTTCTTCCCACGTGAAAGAAGGTTCTTCCCCAGAATAATATTTTGCTGTAGATTCATCTAAAATTAATTTTTGTTCATGGGTCAATTCGTATTCCAATGGTTCGTCATTTAAGACATTTTTTAAAAAGTCCAAAGTGCTTTGATCTTCTGTATGGATAATTTTATCAATTAACTCCAGTTTATCTTTTTGTAAATTAGTAGGTTGCATGATTTTTTTTGTTTAGAATCTATTTATAAATATAATGATAATCCAATTTTAATTCTTGCAATTTATATGTAAATTTGCACACTCAATTTTTTTGACAACGATTTCATTAAATTGAGTTTACTTATGGAAAACAGAAAAAAGGTTGCCTTTTATACGCTGGGATGTAAACTAAACTTTTCAGAAACATCAACAATAGCAAGGAGTTTTCAAGATGAAGGTTTTGACCGCGTCGATTTTGAAGAAGTGGCTGATATGTATGTAATTAATACCTGTTCAGTAACTGAAAATGCGGACAAACAATTCAAGCAAGTCGTTAAAAAAGCGATGAAGTTGAATGACAAAGCATTTGTAGCAGCTGTAGGTTGTTACGCCCAATTGAAGCCCGAAGAATTAGCGGCTGTTGATGGAGTTGATCTCGTTCTGGGAGCTACAGAAAAATTTAAAATCACCGATTATATTAATGACTTGTCCAAAAATGATATGGGCGAGGTACATTCATGCGAGATATCGGAAGCCGATTTCTATGTAGGAAGTTATTCCATAGGAGATAGAACACGTGCTTTCTTGAAAGTACAAGATGGTTGTGATTATAAATGTACGTATTGTACGATTCCGCTTGCTAGAGGAATTTCTCGATCTGATGAACTGGAGAATGTATTGAAAAATGCCTACGAAATTTCAAAACAAAATATCAAGGAAATTGTTCTTACGGGTGTAAATATTGGAGATTACGGTAAAGGAGAGTTTGGTAATAAAAAACACGAACATACTTTTTTAGAATTAGTGCAAGCATTAGATGAAGTGGAAGGAATCGAAAGATTACGAATTTCATCCATTGAACCTAATTTGTTGAAAAATGAAACGATTGAGTTTGTTTCTAAAAGCAGAACTTTTGTGCCTCATTTTCATATTCCATTACAATCAGGAAGTAATGAAATTTTGAAACTGATGAAACGCCGTTACCAACGCGAAGTGTACACAGAGCGAGTGAATAAGATTAGAGAAGTGATGCCACACGCTTGTATAGGTGTAGATGTAATTGTTGGTTTTCCCGGAGAAACCGATGAACAATTCTTAGAAACCTATCATTTCTTAAATGAGATGGATATTTCTTATTTGCATGTTTTTACGTATTCAGAACGCGATAATACAGAAGCTGCCGATATGCCTGGAGTTGTTGCTGCCAATGTACGTTCAAAAAGAAGTAAAATGTTACGTGGTTTATCCGTAAAGAAACGTCGTGCTTTTTATGAAAGTCAGCTAGGAAGTAATAGAACCGTTTTATTCGAAAGTGAAAATAAAGAAGGGTATATCCACGGTTTTACAGAGAATTACGTAAAAGTAAAAACACCTTGGAATCCAGAATTGGTGAATACATTACACAATATCAATTTGACTCATATTGATGAGGATGGTTCAGTGCGAATGGAGTTTATTGAAGTAGAAGTTTAATTTTTAAACATATAAGTCATTTAAGTTTTTTACTCTTCAATCCTAAGATTAAATATTAAAGTGATATAAGTTTTTTTAACCATTAAGAGATTAAGTTTATTAGGTGTTGCGCTTAATAAACTTAATCTCTTAATGGTTTTTTAGTACTAATTAGTCTTTCGATTTTAAAACATTTGACTTTCGTCTAATTTTAAGGATTCGTAGACCAAATGCTACTATTCTTAATGAAAACGCGTCGGTTTAATTTTAACTGGGCGATAATTAATTCAGCCATATCTTCGGCTTGCATTACTTTTTCAGGATTTCCGTCCGTTAGTTTTAAATCTTTGGCCATATCAGTAGCAACCGTGCTTGGAATTAATGCGGTTACGCGAATATTGTGCTTACGAACTTCCTGCATTAAAGAATCAGTAAGTCCCAAAACAGCAAATTTAGAAGCGCTATACGCACTCGTTAATGCGTTTCCTGCTAATCCTGCAGTCGATGAAATGTTGATGATGTCACCCGTTTGTCTTTCGATCATATTAGGTAAAACAGCACGAGTCATATAGTAGGTTCCCATTAAGTTGACTTGAATGATGCGTTCCCAAGCTGTAGGTTCTAGTTCTAAGAATTTACCAAAAGCTGCAATTCCAGCATTGTTAATTAAGATGTCAATAGTTCCAAATTCGGCCAAAGCTTTTTCAACGGCAGAATTTACCGAATCAATATCGGCTACATCAGCGGTTAAGGCAAGTGCTTTTACTCTTAAAGAACGCGCTTTAGCAGCAACATTATCAATCTCTTCTTGCGTTCTCGCAAGTAATATTACATTTACGCCTTCCTTAGCTAAGGCCAAAGTAATTGCTTTTCCTATTCCTTTTCCGGCACCAGTGATCAGTGCATTTTTATTTTTTAAGTCAGTCATTTCATTCAATTTTAGATGTTGTGAGCAAAGTTAAACCATTCCGTTTTTTTAAATGAATGGGCAATGTGAAAAAATACTTAAAGTTAGGGTTAATGGGATGTATTTACTAATAATGATGCTAGATCCCATAAGGAATGGCAAATGATTACGATTTTAATGTTCCTGTATTTTTGATAATGCAAGGCTAAAACTAAGCCAATAGAAAACGGTCCTATTACTTGTATTAAAGTCCCATAGCTAAAATGTAAAAGGCCAAATAAAATACTAGAAATAAGGACTGATAGGAAAGTGTTTTTTACTATTATTTCCAATCTAGGGATTAGATAGCCTCGAAAGAGTAATTCTTCGGTAATTCCTGCAGTTATGGATGTAAACCAGATTAATGGCGTGTTATTCTTGAAAAACTGTATGATTTCGTTCATTTTTTTACTTTCAAGATTCGAATCCAATGTTTTTAATACCATAGAAACTACAAATACAACAAAGACTAAAACGATCATCGTTACCGCTATGGACGCTAAATAATAGGGAAAAGAGTATTCTTTTTCTTTCCATAATAAAAAAGGTTGCTTTTCTATATACATGGCATATAGGAATGTTAATAGCAAGCAAATCCAAATTATTAATCTAGAGATGAAGAAGGCAGTTTTGTAATCAATGCCTAACTGTCTTATGGAAGGAAGAAAAAAAGTGGTCGTAAATAAGATAAAAAGTAGAAATGCGATTCCACCAATAACCGTTGATTTTTGGGCTGTTTTTGTACTATCGCTCATCTTATTTTAAATCTAGTACCAATTTGTAAATGGCTGTTTTTAACTCATCAGTATCTTTGTCTTCACAGAGAAGGAATTCGATTTTCTCTTTGGAATTGGAGAAAACAGTTATGCCTTCAAATTTATTAATGCTAGTTATTTTTTTGGTAAAATCGATTTTCATGGTTTCAAGATCAATGCGCCCTATGAAGCTGCCTAGAATGGCTCCATCGTCATAAGTGGATTGAGTATCTTCGACAGTGGCTAAAAAGTAAAGTTTGTCATTGACCAAAACACCATCAGTAAAAGTAGAGCGAATTCCTTTTATTTTGGGCAATTTGTAATCATTAGAAAGTAAGCTGAATTCATCACTAAGTTTTTTGGCATGCAGCGTAAAGAGTGTGTTTTTGTTTGAAACTCCATTCCCACGATTGAATAGATACCAATTGTCACCATCGTAAACGGCACCTTCTAGATTAAAATCTTCGGGTTTGATGTCTCCAAAACTTTGCATTACGGCATAGAGATCAACTAGATTGTTGGTTTTGATTTTCTTTTTTTTGTTTAAATCAAATTCCACCATCGTGTTTCTTTTTGGAGTGGAACCCGAACCAAAAATATATAAAGTATCTTGAAAATGAGTTATGGACTCAAAATCAGGTTTCTCACTTTTTGGAATATTTGCTGTTGGGTTTTGTATCAATGGATGCTGTTCTAACGCCTTGGAATCCAGATGGTATTCATAAAGGAATCCGCTATTGTCGCCAATAAGTAGTAAGCTGTTTTCTTTGTAAAAAAGGCCTGAGGCTGAGCCAATGCCAATGATGTGAAATAATAATTCGAGTGTAAAGTTGCCCATAATTGTTGTTGTGAAAGCGGATGTCCTAGCCCGGATAGAAGTGGAAATCCTTTCTAGTCCTGAAACAAGTTCAGGACTAGAAAGATTGCAACGGATAGCCGGAAATAGCTCCTGAAATACATCAGGATTAGTCCTAATTATTTGTTATATTTGATTCTATAAAGATAAAATTTTTCCTATGAAGTCTATTAATCCTGACGATTTTAAAGTAGTAAGTGCCATAAAATTATCTGAATTGGCGACCAATTTAAGTATTGGAGCAAATGATGATAAAAAAGAAGATAAATTAGACAATGTGCGGGAAAAGCTGAGTGCGTTGCAGGATGTGATGTATGCACACAACCGTTACGGGGTTTTGATTTGTTTGCAAGGGATGGATACTGCAGGAAAAGACAGTTTGATTCGCGAAGTTTTTAAAGAATTCAATTCTCGAGGAGTTATCGTTCATAGTTTTAAAACGCCCAATTCGACGGAGCTGGAGCATGATTATTTATGGCGTCATTATCTAGCTTTGCCAGAGAAAGGAAAGTTTGCCATTTTTAATCGTACCCATTATGAAAATGTTTTGGTCACTCGAGTGCATCCTGAATATATTATGAATGAAAATATTCCTGGAATCGAAAAGGTAGAGGATATTACGCCTGAATTTTGGGAAAATCGCATGGAGCAAATAAGGAATTTTGAAAAACACATTACCCAAAATGGAATTATCGTGCTGAAATTCTTTTTGAATATGAGTAAAGAAGAGCAAAGACAGCGCTTGTTGCGTCGATTGGATGAAGAAAAACACAATTGGAAATTCTCTACAGGTGACCTAAAAGAAAGAGAACGTTGGGCTGATTATATGCATTATTATGAGGAAGCAATAAATAATACGTCGACTGAAAACGCACCTTGGTATGTCGTGCCTGCTGATGATAAAGAGATGTGCCGTTATATAATTGCCAAAATTATTTGGGAAGAAATGCAAAAACATACGGATATTAAAGAGCCGGAACTAGACGAGAAAATAAAAGCTAATATTGAGATGTATAAAGACATTTTGAAAAATGATAAATAAAAAAAATGCGCTGAATTTCAGTGCATTTTTTTTACTAATTCAATTATATTTTATAGTTTAAAACCATAAGCTAAACGTACACCAACTTGTCCTACTCCTCTGCCAATAGAACCATTACTGTCAATACGGTCAAAATGGTTATAATGTGTATAATTTACAGATATATCAATGTATTTAGTAGCGTATCCTATACTTGGAGACAATAATAAAGATGTTTTATCTCTGGTGTTGTCAACGTTACTAACTGCAAATGCAGCACCTGCTTCTCCCATTAAATAAAATTGATCTTTCCAAACGAATGCTTTAAAACCTGCTTTTGCTGGAATTATTCCTAGATCTTTTCCTTCTACTTGACCTGGGAATGTATCTGCTTTGCTTACAAATAAATTAGTGTATCCGGTAGTTAATGTCAAAGAGTAGATTTTTGATAGATCATATTGTAATCTAGCATCAGCACCTAAAGCCAATTTGTATGGGTCTTGAGTTGCATATCCTGCATTTAAACCAACTCCTAAACGGAATCCTTGATCATAATTTGGAGTTTCAGTTTTTTCTTGGGCTTGAACGTTACTTGCAAATAGTGTCGAGACTGCAAATACGAATAAAATTTTAATTTTTTGTGTAGGTTTCATAATTTTGAGTTTTATATTATTAAATTTTAAAGCCATCTTATATATTTATTTTGTGTTGATGACTGGTGCAAATTTATATCTGAGACCCTCCTGAAATGTTATAGAATTATTTGATTTTGTTACATAATATCTGAATCCTTAAAAAAATATTAAAATTTTTCAGCTATAAATTGATTTATACAAGAACAATCAAATGCTTCTAATTATATTTGCTTCTAAAAAAAAATAAAAATTGAATTTAGCTAGTTATACAAAAGAGTTTTCCTATAATTTAAGATTGGCCTATCCTATAATTTTGGGAATGTTAGGGCATACTGTTGTTGGGATAGTAGATAATATAATGGTGGGTAAACTAGGCCCAACTGAATTGGCCGCAGTTTCTCTAGGGAATAGTTTTGTATTTATAGCCATGTCTTTGGGGATTGGATTTTCTACAGCAATTACCCCTTTGGCTGCACAAGCTGACGGCAAAAAAAACATTTTAGAAGGGCGAAGTGCTTTTCATCATGGTTTGTATTTGTGTTCTTTTTTAGGCGTGTTTCTTTTTGGACTTATTTTCTTTTCTAAACCATTAATAGGTTTCATGGGACAACCAGAAAACGTAGTAGAGTTGGCTAAACCTTATTTAGACATTGTCGCTTTTTCCTTAATCCCGTTAATCATATTTCAAGGATACAAGCAATTTGCTGATGGGATGAGTGAAACCAAATATTCGATGTGGGCTACTATTTTAGGGAATGTAGTGAATGTGGTTTTAAATTATCTGTTTATATATGGTATTTGGATTTTTCCAGAGTTGGGAATTGTTGGCGCAGCTATAGGAACGATAGCTTCCCGTTTTGTAATGTTGGGATATATGCATTATATGATGCAAAAAAAGGAAAAGTTTCATCCTTTTTTCGAGAATTTTTCTTTGAAGAATATAAAAAAGGAGGTGAATATGAAAATCATCCGATTGGGAGCGCCTTCAGCTATGCAAATGTTTTTTGAAGTAGGTTTGTTTACAGGAGCCATTTGGCTTTCTGGACGTTTAGGAATAATCAATCAGGCAGCCAACCAAATCGCATTAAGTTTGGCTACTTTTACTTTTATGTTTGCTATGGGATTAAGTGTAGCAGCCACGATTCGTGTAGGGAATCAAAAAGGACTTGCTGATTATAAGCAACTTCGTATCGTTGCCTTTTCTATCTTTTTATTAGCAATTGTATTAGAAACATTTTTTGCCGCTTTATTTGTAATTTTTCATTCTTATTTACCAGCTTTATTTGTTGATATGAAAAATATGGAAGATTTAGCCGTAAATACGGAGGTCGTAACTATTGCTGCTCAATTATTATTAGTTGCCGCCGTTTTTCAAATTTCCGATGGAATCCAAGTAGTTGTATTAGGCGCATTAAGAGGATTGCAGGATGTAAAAGTGCCTATGTACATCACTTTTGTAGCTTATTGGGTGGTTGGGTTTCCGATATCCATTTATTTAGGCTTATATACTGAATTAAAAGCAACTGGAATTTGGATAGGACTTCTCGCAGGATTATCAACTGCTGCTTTATTTTTGTATATTCGCTTTACTAGATTGACTAAAAAATTGGTTTTGGAAAACCATTGAATTTAGTATAATTATTCTGTGTAACTTCTTATTCATTTGATCGTCTTATCTAGGCAACTAAAAATTTAAAAAATGATTGTATTTATTATTCTGGGTATCATCTTAGTGGTTATGAGTTTTACTTTAAAAAATGACCATAGTCCATTTTCTAAATTTGCTAACCTTCTTAAGATTATTGGAGTTTTAATAATTATTATAGGCTTTTTCTCTTCTGCTTTCAAGCAAATTGATGCTGGAAAAGTAGGTGTGAAATCACTATATGGTAATGTAGAACCGGATATTTTAGAGAGTGGTTTGCATTTAATTAATCCACTTTTGGATATCACTGAATTTGATATTCAAACACAAAATTATACTATGTCAGCAGAGCATGGCGAAGGTGCTCAAGTTGGTGATGATGCTATTCGTGTATTATCTAATGATGGATTGGAAGTAGTAATTGATTTGACGGTGTTATACCGCGTATCTTCAGTAGATGCTCCTAAGATTTTTAAACAAATTGGAGTAAATTATTCTGATAAAATCGTTAGACCTGTTACTCGTACTCGTATTCGTGACAATGCTGTTTATTATGATGCAATAGCTTTATATTCAACTAAAAGAAATGAATTTCAAGATCGAATTTTTAAAAGTATTGAAGCTGATTTTAAAAGTAGAGGACTTATTTTAGAGCAATTATTGATTCGAAATATAAATCTTCCTGCATCTGTTAAAACAACTATTGAAAGTAAAATTAATGCAGAACAAGATGCGCAAAAGATGCAATTTGTTTTGCAAAAAGAAAAACAAGAAGCAGAGCGTAAAAGGGTGGAAGCACAAGGTATCGCTGATTATCAAAAAATAATTTCAACGGGATTAACCGATAAGCAATTGCAATACGAAACGATTAAAGCCCAAAAAGAATTAGCAGCTTCACCCAATACGAAAATTATTTTCATGAATGGTAAAGGCGGTGCTCCAATAATTCTTTCTGACAAATAGATTTTTTAAAAGTTTATTCGGTTATTTGTTCATTCGTTTAAACGATTATAATAGACAGGATAAACACATCAATCAATAAATATTAAAAAATGGAATTACCAAAATTTTTACTAGGCGACAATACTGATTTTCCAGATGATATTTTTATCATTCATATGGATTACCCTAGATTTATCATTAATCTAAAAGATGATGAAGTGGAGTTCATGGAAGAAGCAGAAGATCTAGATGAATCTGAATTGAACTCAGAAATGGAAGGCTTGATAGAACAGGCGAATGCTTTTTATGACAGAGAAATGGAGCGTTACGAAAAAGAATAATTTTATTTTTTAAAATACGTTTTTAATAATAACTGAGCGGCTGCAAAGGGTGAAATTTCATCATTTTGCACCGCTTTTTTAGTAGAATCCAATAATTTTTGAATTTCTGGATCATTGTGAAAATTAGATTTTAGCTGCTCATTGATGGTTTCCATCAGCCAATATTCGTTTTGCTCAGCTCGTTTTGTATAGAAATAATCATTGTCTTTTGTCAACTCAAGAAAGGTAGAAATAGTCTCCCAAACATCTGATATTCCATCTTGAGTAATCGCACTACAGGTAGCGGTTGTAGGCGTCCATCCTGATTTTTTGGCAGGGAAAAGATGCAAAGCACGATTGAATTCGGTTTTTGCTAGTTTTGCTTTTCTGATGTTATCTCCATCTGCTTTATTGATAACGATAGCATCGGCCATTTCCATGATACCACGTTTAATACCTTGTAACTCATCACCAGCACCTGCAATTTTTAGCAGTAAAAAGAAATCAACCATGCTGTGAACAGCGGTCTCACTCTGACCTACACCTACTGTTTCAATAATAATAGTATCAAAACCGCAAGCTTCACAAAGGGTAATGGTTTCCCTTGTTTTTCGTGCTACGCCGCCTAATGTATCTCCAGAAGCGGAGGGACGTATGTAGGCATTTTTATCTTTTACTAATTCTTCCATTCGGGTTTTGTCCCCAAGAATACTTCCGTGAGAAATAGAACTACTAGGATCGACAGCTAGAACAGCGACTTTCTTGCCTATTCCCGTTAAGTATTTTCCAAAAGCTTCTATAAAAGTACTTTTTCCCACACCTGGAACACCAGTGATTCCTATTCTAACTGATTTATTGGCATGCGGTAAGCAGGCATTGATCACTTCATTCGCTTTTATCAAATGATCGGGATTTAAGCTTTCGACTAAAGTAATGGCCCGACTTAAATCAGTTATGTTGCCCAATAAAATGCCACCAACTAATTCCTCGGCAGAAGGTTGTATTTTTCTGAATTTCTGAATTTTTTTTACAACAGTTGAGCTGATAAATTCTGGAGGTGAAATTCCAGCTTTTTCGTTAAGAGCAGAATGTTTTATGTTGTCGTTTTCCAAAATTTTAAATCGTTTTCCGTAAAATTAATACTTAAACGGGAATTATTGGAATTAATTAAATTTTTTATGGATAAGAAAAGAGCAATAGTATTTAAAAAAGTATGCAGTAAAAATTTTTGAAGCTTCTTTAATAATTTTGTTTTTTATTCTAGCTACTATATAAATTAGTGAATATATTTGTTGCGCTATGATCAATATTCTTCTCATTTTTATATACTTATTCATCGGTCTTGTTTTACAACGGGTAAAATGGTTTCCTACAGATAGTTATAAGTTGTTAAACAAGATTGTTATTTACATTTGTCTTCCAGCTTTGGCTTTGTATTTTATTCCAAAAATCCACTGGAATAATCAATTGTTATTTCCCATTGGAGTCGCATGGATTACATTTGGATTTTCGTTTGTGTTTTTTCGTTTTTTAGGAAAGAAATATAAGTGGTCCAAAAAATTGACTGGTTGTTTAATTATAACATCGGGACTAGGAAACACCTCCTTTTTAGGATTTCCAATCATTCAAGCTTTATATGGAGCTGACGGAATGAAAACGGCTATATTAGTCGATCAGCCGGGCACTTTTGTGGTACTTTCTACCTTAGGGATTCTAGTGGCAACCTTATATTCAAAAGGGGAACAAAGCAGTGGTCAAATTGTAAAAAAAATTATGTTTTTTCCGCCATTTATTACATTTCTCTTTGCTTGTTTCATGAATGTATTTGGATATGATTTTCTAGAATGGATACAGTTTATTTTACAAAAAACAGGAAGTGCAGTTACTCCATTAGCATTAGTTTCAGTAGGATTGCAGTTGCGATTTGAGAGTAGAAGTCAGCACTGGAAATTTTTAGGACTGGGTCTTTTATATAAATTGCTATTGACACCTGCGCTAATTTATTTTTTATATGTAATCGTTTTGGGCCAACATTCTAAAATGATTGATGTTTCTATTATGGAGGCAGCAATGGCGCCTATGATTACAGGAAGTATATTAGCTGCTACTCACGGTCTAAAACCCCGATTGAGTAGTATGATGATTGGTTATGGAATACCACTTTCTTTTATCACATTGGTTTTTTGGTACTTGATTTTGCAATGGTTTTAAAAACGCTATTCACTTTATCTTTTAGGTTTCATTACCAGTGTTTCTAGAACATTTTTGTTTTATTTATGATGTTGGTTGTGTGTCTTGTGGGACTTTTTGACTAATTTTAAATAAATTTAAAACAAAAACTCATGGCAACATTGCGATTAGGAGATATAGCTCCAGATTTTACTGCAGAAACAACATTAGGAAAAATACATTTTCATGAATGGTTAGGCGATTCTTGGGGCGTTTTATTCTCACATCCTGCTGATTTTACTCCCGTTTGTACTACCGAATTAGGAACGGTGGCTAATTATTATCCAGAATTTGTCAAGCGAAATACCAAAGTCATTGCATTAAGTGTGGATGGACTCGAATCGCACCTAAAATGGATTAAAGACATTGAAGAAGTTCAAAATGTGACTTTACAATATCCTATCATAGCTGATGAAAGTAAAGAAGTCGCTAATTTGTATGATATGATTCATCCCAATGCCAATGATACTTTCACGGTTCGTTCCGTTTTTATAATTGCACCTGATAAAAAAATAAAATTGATACTTACTTATCCTGCGTCGACAGGAAGGAATTTTGACGAAATACTACGTGTAATTGATAGCCTGCAGTTGACATCCCATTATAGTGTAGCTACTCCGGCCAACTGGAAAGATGGTCAAGACGTAGTGATTTCTCCCGCCATAAAAGACGAAGACATTCCTGCTAAATTCCCTAAAGGATTCCAAAAAATAAAATACTATTTAAGGATGACACCACAACCTAATAAATAGGAATTAATACAAGGCAAAAAAGGGAATTCTACTGGAGTTCCCTTTTTTATGGGCTAGATTTTTTAGGAGCATAACGATTCTTTTCCAAAACCACTTTCAGTCCTGCTGTACATTACAATCCTCACCCTTTAGCTTCGCAAGGGCTCGGGATTTTCATTTCCATCAGGGCTAGGCAGACCGTTTTTGTTTCTATAATTACTTTACAAACTTTCTAAAGAATAAGTTATATATTTGAGAGTAGGTAAAGCGAAACAAACCTTCGCCAATCTACCCAAATTTTGGGGTATATACGAAGTTTTGTTTCGCTTATATACTAGTTGGCAGTAATATGAAAAAAGAAGAGCCTGAAAATCAAAAACAACATAAAGTTTCTCAAGTTTACTTGAAGCATTTTGGTTATAAAAAAAATGAAGAATTTTGGCTTTCAATACTAGAAATAGGTAAAACAGAAACGGAAAATATTAGAGTAAATGATTTTACAATCGAAACTAATATATTTGATTTGCCATTTGAAGATTTTGAAATAAGAAGAGGTTTTGAGAATATGAGTAATCAAATAGAGAATCATTACAATATACTCATTTCAAATCTTCATAATCAAAAGCAATTAAACTCCAAAGACACAAAATTTCTTTATTTTTTTGTTGCAAACATATTGTGCCGAACTAATCCATTTAGAAATTTCATAAATGGACTTTTAACAGATAATCTAACTCGGGAAAAATTTATTTCAGAAATAAGTCATTTTTCAAACGATAAAAAAGACATAGAATTTGTTTTAAATTATTTCGAAAAAGAAAATCAATTAAATATTATATTGGAAACAATTATGCATTATCTAGCTAATGTATTTAAACATTTCAATAAAGTATTCATAAAAGATTTTAACAATATAGGTTGGCTAACAACAGATAGTCCAGTTCATTTAGACACTCAAGGAAAATACGGAGTGTTGATTCCTATCGAATCTGAAATTTATCTGTCTCTTTCAAAAGATTTTTGCTTGTTTATGTATCATCCAAGTTCTGAAATACAAACAAACCCATTAAGAAGTCTAAAAAAAGATAAAATAAATGAAATTGATTTTGATACTTTTGATGAAGTAACAAAAAAAATAACTTTTGATTATGATAAATATTTAGTTTTTAATACAGAATTTGAACCTACAAAAATAGAACTTAACAAAAAATATAAATAAACATACTACTGCCAACAGCCACTACAACGGATTTGGGTATTGGGCTTAATGGAAAGATGGTTTTGTATTTGGGATGATTTGGCAAATCCGAATAATGGGCTTAATTTAGTCCCAAACCCGCTGTAGTACCAGAACGTCAGGCTGTGAAAAAACCTCCTTTTTTCCTCAAAATCACTCAATTTTCATATCGCAACACTACTAATAAAGCCTTGTAAGAAGGCTAATTTTTTACGCTGCTAATTTAGTTTTATATGATACGAAGGCTAATTTCAGTCTTAAATAGTTCGTTTTTAACCAAAGCAAGACTTTTGCCTTGTAGGGTGAGTTCCATTTTTTTAGTTTGGTAATCAAATCAGGAACGCCCAGGATGTTGATACTGCGTTTGATGTTATAAACTAGCATTATTAAGCTGTGTTCGCCGTTTACTTTTTCCAATCCTGTTAAATTGGTATAATTGTAACCCCATTGCCGCTTGATGGTTCCAAAGATGTGTTCGTTTATCTCCTGTCGTTTGCGGTAGAGTTGTGCATTTGCGTGATAGCGTTTATTGTTTGCTTCTACAGCATCCCCATATTGACTGCGGTCTATTTCCCTGCCTCCTGCTCGACTTGTGCATAAATGTTTTACCGAACATCCTTTGCATTTGGGAGTTCGGTATTTTTTAAAATTATAACTATCTCTATCTTTGCTTTTCTTGTGCCAACTACCTGTCGTTTTTAATACTTCGCCCTTTGGACAAGTATAGCTGTCGGTGGTTTTATCGTATTGGAATTGGGAAACTAAATAGGCTGCGGTTGTTCCATTTTCATTGCTTTTTCCTTGTTCAGGTTGAGCTACTATGGTAGTGATATTGGCTTGCTGGCAAATTTCTATTTGTTTGCCATTATGATAACCTTTGTCTACCAAAGCCGTATAAGTCTCAATGCCTAAGTTTTCTTTGGCTTCCAAAGCGATTGCTGATAATGCACTGCGATCATTACGATTAATGGTGTGAGTTGCAACCACAAGATTATGTTTGGAATCAACTGCAGCTTGGATATTGAAGGAAATCTCGACCACTTGCCCTTGAACTAATAACGCTCTAGCATCGCTATCGGTGGTGCTTATCTGTGGTTCTCCGCTGGCTTTTAGTTTTTCTTCCAGTAGTTCATAACGCAATTTATTCCCCTTTAATCGTTCTATTTTTTGTTGGATGTGCTGTATTTTAGTAGCACTTTCTTTAACATCATTTTCATCCAAAGCAGTTAAGTATTCTTGGGTTTTGGATTCAATATACTCGAGGTGTTTGTCAATTTTCTTTTGGTTGAAATTGGCTTTCTTACTATTATGAGCTCGACTTTTTGTACCATCAATAGCAATAGTTTCTCCCGAAATCAAGTTAGCATCTTTTAAAAAGGAAACAAATAGCTTGAAAGTATTTTTTAAAGCCAAAGGATTATTCTTTCTAAAATCAGTGATACTATGGTAATTGGGACGAATATTTTCTAAAAGCCATTGCATTTCTATATTTCTTGAACATTCTTTTTCTAAGTCACGACCACTTCTGAACCCGTTGAGATAACCGTATAAGTAGATTTTTAGAAAGACTTGGCTATTGAAACTGGGCCGACCTTCGGTCTTAAGCGTTTTTACAGCGAAACCAAGCTTGCTCAGATCAATATGTCCAACGAAGGCATCGATAAAGCGTACCTGATTATCTGTACTTATGGCGTCTTCTAAACTCGAAAAACGCATTTGGTGGCGGGAAATTCCTGTGATGTGTTGCATGACTAAAAATACGAAAATTCCTCTTTTTATTCTAGTATTTTGCTATATTTGATTGAGAATCAAACGAAAGTTTTTTCACAGACTGACGTTGTGTGCTATGTTGCCAAAAAAGACCGGAAAACGAAACGAAATAAATTAATTGAAAAATAAATGAATGAATTTTTGCAATCTTTTTCAAATAGAGAAATTTCAATTGTTACGTGGTCTATAATTTGTATAATTATTCTAATTTTTAGCCAAAGAAAAGATTTAAAACAAATCGGAAATCTTCTAAAAATGTTATTCAACAAATATTTTGTCGCAATATATTTTATAATCGCAATTTATTTTTACTTCATAATTTCGTACTTGAACAGAAATGGAATTTGGGAAATATCACTTTATAAAGATTTTATATTTTGGTTTTTAACAACTGCATTAGTAATGGTTTTTAACGTTACAAGTTTAAAAAATTTCAAAGATTTTAAAGTTGTAATTTTAAAGTTGTTTTCAATTACATTGTTTTCTGAATTTCTGATTGGTTTTTTTAATTTTTCATTAATTGGCGAATTGATTTTAATTCCAACTGTAACTTTTATTTCATTATTATACTTTTATGCAGACTACAATAAACAGAAAGAAGGCTATTTAGCGGTTTCTAAATTTTTGAATTCTTTACTTTCAATTGTTGGGATTTCAATTTTAATCTATGTAGTTTACAAAGTAATTACTAATGGAAAAGATTTAATATCAATTTCTAATTTAAAATCCTTTTTATTTTCACCGCTTTTTACTCTATTCTTTATTCCAATTGTTTACCTAATTGTAGTTTTTATGAAGTATGAAGATATATTTGGCAATTTAAATCGTTCACAATTCATAAATAGAAAACGAAAATTAAAAATTAAAATACTGTTTCTGTTTTTTGGTAATATAAACCTAAAATCTTTAGATAATGCAAAGGAAATTACGATTTGGAATAAAAACGAATTGAATAATGAAGAAAAACTAATGAATTATATTAGAAAAAGAATTAGATACACTGAACACTAAAAAACACAGCACACAACACACGCTACAAGTAATTTGGGTATTTGGCTTAATGGAAAGTTGGTTTTGTATTTGGGATGATGTAGCAAATCCGAAAATAAGGCTTAATTTAACCCCAAACCACTTGTAGCAAGGGAACGTTGGCAAACATATCGAGATGAAAACTGCAAAAATCATATTTCTAATCTTACTCACTTTTTTCTTTTTTAGTTGTAAAAAGAAAGAAGTGCAGAAAAAAAATTTCTACGATTTTGAAAGTGAAGTTTTTTCTGAAGTCTTTACAGAAATAGTAGATTCTACATATCAAGACGGAAGGTTGTATTTTAAGTTTCCTGATTTGATAAGTATTGAAGCTAGAAAAGTATTACTTGAAAAAGATACAACAAGAATTGTATTAGCAATAGATATTGAAAAATATAAATTAGACTTAAAGAAATATAACAATCGCAAGTTTGAATTTAAAAGTATTTCCGAATTCCCCAGAAATACTAATGATGAAATATGGGAAACAAAATATGATTTTGAATTTGCTGGTGCTCTCTATTTTTATCCTATTAAGTTCAACTCGACAAAAGAAAAAGGAACTTTAAAAGTATTATATGGTTGCGGAACTAAATGTGGAGCCAATTATGAAGTTTCTATTGAAAAAGAAAATGGGAAATGGAAATTAGAAAAAGTTGAACAAACTGGCTCAATATAAAGATACGTTTGCTAACACACGCTACAAGCAATTTGGGTTTTAGGCTTAATTTGAAATTGGTTTTGTATTTAAGATGATGTAGCAAATCATCTGGTTCTCGTCTATGACGAGGACCTACTTAAATTAGAAAAAAAAATAATAGCGTTTGCAACGCGGATAACCGAAACAAAATGTTTTTTGGACCACTTATAAAATCGATACGCTATCGTCCTGAAATAAGTTGGCAAAAGTGTAATAAACAAAAAGGATATGAATAAAGTAGGTTTAGTAGGCGGAATTAGTTGGGTTTCGACCATGGATTATTACAAATTCATCAACGAAGGAGTCAATGCTGAATTAGGTGGATTAAACTTTGCGGAATGTATTATCTACTCTTTAAATTTTGGAGACATTCAAGCGGTCGGTTGGGAAAACTCATTTGAACTTTTGCTGAATGCTTGTCAAAGTCTAAAGAAAAATGGGGTTGATAGTATTGTTTTGTGTGCAAATACGGCACATCTTTTTGCCGACAAATTACAAGAGACAATCAATTTACCTATCATTCATATTGGAGCAGAAACAGCAAAAGCGATTAACAAGTGTGGATTTAAAAAAGTGGGACTACTGGGAACAAAGTTCACAATGGAAATGGACTTTTATAGAGAAAAACTGGAAGAGTTTGGGCTTGAAGTATTGACACCCAAAAAACAAGAAACTAGAGATTATATTCAACAGACAGTCAAAGAAGAATTAGGAGTTGGATTTGTAAATCCAGAAACAAAGAAAAAATACATTTCAATTGTAAATGAATTAGTTGAGGACGGAGCAGAATGCATTATTTTAGGTTGTACTGAGATACCGTTGTTGATAAGTCAAGACGATTTTACTATTCCAATTTTTGACACAACTAAAATACATTCACAAGCCATAGTGGAGTACATTGTTTCAAAGAACTGATTCAATCCGTGAAAACAAAGACTTTCGACAATTAAAATCTAAAAGTGAATTGGAATTGATAATTGGCATGGTTTGAAAATATGCTATCAAATTTTGAATTTTTAGGATGGAAAAACGGAATGAGATTGCTTCGTTCCTCGCAATGACTCAACGGGGTGAACTATCCCGTCTTTTAACGCAAACTGAGAAAACAATACGATTTCACAAAGAAAGTCATAGCGAAGAACGAAGCTACCACACTAAACTATATCGCCAAACAAAATAAAAAGAGGTACTATAGGCTCTCGCTTATTGTCAATACTCGGGTGTTTATCTGTGACGAGTACCTACTTAAATAGGTAGAAAAATCGTAGCGTTTGCAAAGAAATTAAATTGTTTTATTCCAATTCTTAAAATTACCCTTTTTTATTAGTCAATAATAGCCCCGTAATAATAATTCCCATACTTATTATTTGAGTTAAAATGATAGCTTGATCTAGAAAAAAGTAAGCTAATATTCCACTAAAAACAGGGATTAAATAATAAATCAATGCTGTTTTATTGGTTCCTATTAACCGAATGGCTTCATTCCATAAGTAATAGGAAATTAAGGAAGCGAATATCCCAACATAAGTTGTAGCATAAATTGTGGTAGCATCAAAAACAACTTTTTTATAATAGAAATGTTCCCATAGATAAAACGGGAACAATAGAACGGTTCCTATAACAAAGACGGTAAATAAAAATACATTTGACGGAATTTCTTTGGGTTTGAGCCGTACCAAAATAGTGTAACTCGCAAAGAAAAAACAAGCAAGTAGCATTAATAAATCACCAATTGTAAAATTTATTTCCAGTAATGCTTGTAAAGATCCTTTGGTTATTAGTACTAAAACACCTGTAATAATGGTTGCAATACCCAGAATCCGTATGGCAGCCACTTTTTCTTTAAAGGCAATTCGGGATAAGACAACAATAAATAACGGAATCGAAATTGCGATCAAAGACAAATTGACTGCCGAGGTGGTTTTGCCAGCGAAGTAAATCAACGTATTGAAAATGGTAATTCCTAAAATAGCTGTTACAACCAGATATCCTTTATTGTGTAGTAAAATAGTTTTGTGTTTTATGGTGCTCTTTAACGCGAAAGGAGCCAAAGCCACACAAGCAATTGTCCATCGCCAAAACGCCAATCCTACAGGTGGAATATGCCCTTTTATACCACTGGCAATAACCATATTTACAGACCAAAGTAAAGTTGCAGTCAAGGCAAATAAAACGCCTTTTGTTTGATTATTCATTTTTTAAGGATGTATTTTATATCAAACAAGATTGTGTATTTTCGCATATTGTAAGAGCATAATTGTTTTGGCATCTTTTATTTGTCCGTTATCAATCATAGCATATGCTTCGTCATAGGACATTTCTAATACATCAATATTTTCTTCTTCATGTGCTACTCCGCCACCATCACTTACTTTCATGGATTCATCATATTCACCTACAAAAAGATATAAAATCTCAGTTACTGCCCCAGGAGACATATAGGTTTCCATTACTTTATGAACTGTGGTTAGTCGATAACCCGTTTCTTCTTCGGTTTCTCTAATGATGCATTGTTCTGGATGATCGGCATCCAAAAGTCCGGCACAAACTTCAATCATCATTCCGCTTTGATTTCCGTTAAGGTAAGTGGGTAATCGAAATTGACGAGTTAGGATTACTTTTTTTTCTTTAGAATTATAAAGTAAAATACCGGCACCGTTACCTCGGTCATAGACTTCTCTTTTTTGAGTAATCCAAGAATTATCTTTTTTTTGATAATCAAAAGTGACTCTGTTTAGAATGTACCAGTTGTCGGATAGTAGGTCAGTTTGTTTGATTTTTATTTCAGGGTTTTGCATGTGATGTATATTGATTTTTGAGTGTTAAAATTAAGGATTTCTAGGAGTTAAACTAAGATTTTTAAATGTACTTCCCCAATTATTATTGTTAGTGTCATTTGGAAGACCTGAAGCAGTTAATAATGCATCATGATCAGTACCATCTTTTTTCCAAACCCAAGCACAAACCGAAATTCCACGGGTAGAAAGGATGTCTAAAAAGGATTTTGGATTCATTAGAACGCCAGCATTCATGGGAGCCGTTTCTCCAAAGATAATTGGTATTTTTTTATTTTGTAACTGGCTTAAGCGGGAATTAATTGAATTTGGAGTATCTAAAAGCCATTTTTCGTAGGCATGAATGTCAAATAAAATATTTGATTTGTTGACCAAGAATTCAGTTGCTTTATTTAATAAAACACTCTCGTCTTGGCCTTGTTCGGCACATGGGATTAGGATTATATTTGGATTTCCAGTGTTTCTTATTATCGATGTCAATTCATTCATGTCGTTCATCCATAGCGTATCGGTATATCCATCGCCTCTATCATATTGATAGGGTTCGTTCCATACTTCAATCCAAACATCAGGTTGGTACTTAAACTGAACCGCCCATTGTGCTAACTTCGCTTTATAATCATTCCACCAGAAAGTTTGCGTGGGTTTTTTTCCAGTAAATTCAGTTGGACTGTTTCCATCCCAACCAAAAGCACAAAGGATTGTGATTTTACCGTTGATGCGATTGTCATCTACGATACGTTGCAATGAATAGAGGTACGATCCGTTAGTAGATTGTATAGGACCAGCTGTGATTGGAGTTTCTATAACATTTCCAATGAATTCCCTCACTATATCAAGATTCCAACTGTTCATGTCTTGACTGCCTACACTAAATACATGAAAGGCATTGGCTCCAATGAGTTGAACGGGTTTTGCTTTGTATATAATTTTTGAACCCGTAACAGAGTAGGCTAAATTACTCGCATTTGAAATAGGTAAATCTTCTTTCTTGCAAGAAGAAAAAATAATCAAAAACAGAAAAAGGAGCGAAGAGAAAATATTGTTTGTAGCCTGTGTCATAAAATTATATTTTTTACAAATCTCTATTTTGAAGGGTAAAAATACATTTTTTATAAAAAAAAACGCCCCGATATATCGGGACGTTAATTAATTTATTTTAATATCGTTTGCTTTCTGTCTGGTCCTACAGAAACAATTTTTATAGGAACTTCCACTTCTTGTTCGATATATTCGATATATTCTTTTAGTTCGATTGGTAATTCATCGTATGTTGTCATACCAGTCAAATCCGCTTTCCATCCTTTGAACTCTTTGTAAACTGGAGTTACATTTTCTGGCTCAATGTTATAAGGGAAATGCGCAATTTTTTGACCTTTATAATTGTAATCCGTACACACTTTCAAAGTTTCGAATCCAGAAAGAACATCTCCTTTCATCATTATCAATTGTGTTACACCATTAACTTGAACAGCATATTTTAATGCTACTAAGTCTAACCATCCGCAACGTCTTTGTCTTCCTGTTACAGATCCAAATTCATTTCCTACGCGTGCCATTGTAGTACCGTCTTCGTCAAAAAGTTCAGTAGGGAATGGTCCGCTACCTACACGTGTTACGTATGCTTTGAAAATTCCAAAAACTTCTTTGATTTTGTTTGGAGCAATTCCTAATCCTGTACATGCACCAGCTGCAGTAGTATTAGAAGAAGTTACAAATGGATACGTTCCAAAATCAACATCAAGCAATGAACCTTGAGCTCCTTCACATAAGATTGATTTACCCGCTTTTTGAGCTTGGTGTAAGTATTCTTCGCTATCAATAAAATCTAATTTTTTTAAATCTTCGATTGATTCAAAAAATTCTTTTTCTAGTTCTTCTAAGTTGTATTGAATATTTACATCATAAAAGGCAATCATTGCTTCATGCTTGTCAGCTAAAGCTCTATAACGTGCTGCGAAATCTTCTAGTTCAATATCTCCAACACGAATACCGTTTCTACCAGTTTTGTCCATGTAAGTTGGTCCAATTCCTTTAAGAGTAGAACCAATTTTTGCTTTTCCTTTTGAAGCTTCAGAAGCAGCATCCAGTAAACGGTGCGTTGGTAAAATTAAATGTGCTTTTCTTGAAATGATTAATTTCGATTTGATATCCAAATTAAATTTAGCCAAACCATCAATTTCTCCTTTAAAAACAACTGGGTCAATTACAACACCATTACCAATGATATTCATGTTATTTCCATGAAAAATTCCAGAAGGAATAGTTCTAAGCACGTGTTTTATTCCGTCAAATTCTAAAGTATGTCCAGCGTTTGGGCCACCTTGAAAACGAGCAATAATATCGTATTTTGAGGTAAGAACGTCAACTATCTTTCCTTTTCCTTCATCTCCCCATTGTAATCCTAGTAATAAATCTACAGTCATTCTAATTATTATTTGTTGTTGAGACCACTTTTATGTCGTCCGTACTGATTAATTTCTGCTATAATATTTTTTAACTTTTTGTTCTTTTTTGTTATTCTTCAACCGCACTATCGGGTTTTGATTTTTTCTTAACACCGTATAAATACAAAGAGTGATTGGTAATTTCAATATCAAATATTTCTTCAATCGTTTTTTTTATGCTTTGTATTCTAGGGTCACAAAACTCAATTACTTCACCAGTATCTGTCATGATGATGTGATCGTGTTGTTTGTCGAAATAGGACTTCTCGTAATGTGCTTGATTTTGACCAAACTGATGTTTACGTACTAGAGCACAGTCTAATAACAATTCAATTGTGTTGTATAAAGTGGCCCTACTCACGCGATAGTTTTTGTTTTTCATTTTGATATACAGATTTTCTATATCAAAATGTTCTTCACTTTCGTAAATTTCCTGAAGAATAGAGTAACGTTCAGGTGTTTTTCTATGTCCTTTTTGCTCAAGATACATTGTAAAAACATTTTTTACAATTTCTTGGTTTTTGTTATTATTTGTGGAAATGAGTGTCATATCTGGCAAAGATAATTTTTTATTTTAATAGTTTTCAAGTTTAAATAAGTATAAGGGGATAATTTTGTGAGTTTTGAAACAAAAACAGTTTTTATAAATGGCAATTTTGACAATCTATCCACATCAATATTCTGTTTTTAATACAAAAATTCACAGGTTAATTATTTTTGATATACTCTTGATACTTTGTCAACTCCATCAATTTTTTTAATATTGTCAATCAGTTTTTTCAAGATGGTGATGTTTTGAACAATAACAATAACTTGCCCTTTAAATAAACCAGCATCACCACTAAGGGAGATACTTTGAATGTTTACATTCATGTTGTTTGAGATTACTTTTGTTAATTCGTTAGTAAGTCCCAAAGTATCCATTCCTGTAATATTAAGGATTGCTTTAAACTCTTGCTGTGAAGAATCAATCCATTTGGCTTGCATGATTCGGTAGGCATAATTGGATTGCATAGCGATGGCATTAGGACAATCTTTTTTGTGGACTTTTATTCCTTCATTAATAGTTACAAAACCAAAAACTTGATCTCCTGGAATCGGATTACAACAAGCAGATAGTTTGTAGTCCAGTTTGTCTTGCTCTTTACCGAAAACAAGCATATCATAATTGCTATTCAACATGGGTTTGTGAATATCAACATCTGCAGTACTGCCGGAACGTTTGATTTTATTTTTAAAGAAATTTATTAAAGTATTGCTTTTTTGAGCGGCAAAGTCTTTCAACTGTTGGTTCTCTATGGATCCGATACCTACTCTGTAAAATAAATCCAAACTCGTTTTGAGATGGAAGAAGTTTACTAGTTCATTGACTACACCTTCGTTTAGTGTTACTTTAAGGTGTTTTAGTTTTCTGGTAAGTAGTTCTTTTCCATCTTCAGCAATTTTCTTTGTATTCTCATTTAATACATTTCTAATTTTATTTTTTGCTCTCGAAGTGGTTACATAATCGAGCCAGTTGATAGTAGGTTTCTGGTTTGGAGAGGTTATTATTTCAACCTGATCACCACTTTTCAACTCGTAATTTAAAGGAACTAATTTTCCGTTGACTCTAGTTCCACGGGTTTTGATTCCTATTTCGGAGTGAATACTAAAAGCAAAGTCCAGTGAAGTGGCGCCTTTTGGCAGCGATTTAATATCTCCTTTTGGCGTAAAAATGTAGATTTCTTTGGAGTATAAATTCATTTTGAAATCTTCGACAAAATCTACTGCACTGCTTTCTGAATTTTCTAGTGCTTCTTTTAACAGATTAAGCCAAACATCCAATCCGCTTTCTTCAGTAGCTCCATTTTTGTATTTGTAATGCGCAGCATACCCTTTTTCGGCAATTTCATCCATACGTTCCGAGCGAACTTGAATCTCTACCCAACGTCCTTTGGGTCCCATGACGGTAATATGTAGCGCTTCGTACCCCGTTGATTTAGGAGACGAAATCCAATCTCGTAATCGGCTAGGACTTGGCCTGTAATGATCGGTAACGATTGAATAAATTTTCCAAGCTAGAAATTTTTCATCGTGTGGATTTGATTTATAAACGATGCGAAGGGCAAATTTGTCATAAACTTCATCAAAACTCACGTTTTGCGCTTTCATTTTTCTGCGGATAGAGTAGATGGATTTTGGTCGACCTTTGATAATGTATTCTACTCCTTCAGCATCTAATGCTGTTTTAAGAATATCCGAAATATCCTTGATATAAGCATCTTGCTGTTCTTTGGTTTCTTTTATTTTACTAACAATATCATTGAAAACGGCAGGTTCCGTATATTTTAAACCTAAGTCTTCAAGCTTGGTTTTAATATTATACAATCCCAAACGATGAGCTAGAGGAGCATAGATGTATAAGGTTTCAGAGGCAATTTTAACTTGTTTGTAATTCTCCATTGACTCCATAGTTTGCATGTTATGCAATCTGTCGGCAATTTTTATAAGGATTACACGTACATCATCATTAAGTGTCAATAACATTTTACGAAAATTCTCGGCCTGCATAGACACATTCATGTCTTTTTGAACCAAAGAAATTTTAGTTAACCCTTCGACAAGTTGTGCCACTTTTGGATTGAACATGCGTTCAATATCTTTTACTGTAGTGGGAGTGTCTTCAACAACATCATGCATTAAAGCCGCAGCAATAGAAGTGGCTCCCAAACCTATTTCAGAAGCAACAATTTTTGCAACAGCAATAGGATGAAATATATAAGCTTCACCAGATTTTCTTCGCTGGTCTTTATGCGCTTCTACAGCAACATCAAATGCTTTTCGAATTAGTTTTTTATCTTCGGGAGTTAAGGTTTGGTAACTGATGCGAAGTAATTCTTTATATTCTTGAGCAATTGCTTTATTTTCTTTTTCGATGTCTATTTCTATCATAACGGCATGGTTCAATTCCTAAAAATAACGATAAGTTTGCATATATGCAAGCAATAAATTAATGCGTAAAAAATATATTTTGAGTGTTTTTTTTCTCGGTTTAAAGCCTATTTAGCCTTATAATCGAATGAAATCTAAGTCTTGGAAATCATAGCTAAAATCAGTCAATTCAGATATCGGATTCATTTTGAGTGTAGTAGCTTTTCCTGTTGCGTCATATTTGAAAAAGAGATGGGCATCGGCATGAAAATAAGCATTATTCCATTTCACAACATAGTTTCCTTCTTTATAGAAAAACACTTCTCCTTTTAGTTGTGAAGAACGCTGAGATTCAAAGAATAATCTTCCTTTTTTTTCACTGATGACCACTTCTCCAAACCAATTGTCCTTATATGTTCCTAGAATTCCTTTATAATCGGGTTTTAAATTGTCTTTTTTATTTTTGGCAACGGTAGCCCAAACTTCGTCAGTTACTTTATCGGCAGAGTCTTCATGCTCTTTCAATCGACTACTATAAAGCGTTACATAATCTTCTGACTTAATATCTAGGTAACTGTCTTTAATGGTATTGGTTATTGCGCTAAATGCGGCACCCGATTGTTGGTTAGTTAAAACAATAATTCCTAATTGTAACTCCGGAATATAAGTAGTTTGAGTAACTATTCCTTCTAATCCTCCAGTGTGTGTCACTTGTTTGTATCCTTTTACATCACTTAAAAACCAACCTAATCCATAACCGTTAAAATGAGTATTGTAAGGCGCTCTTGTTTTGGTTGGAATAATCGTTTGCAATTGCCACATTTCATCGTGTTCTTTTTCGGAGAACAATTGTTTATTTTCGGGACCGTATTTTCCATTATTCATTTGCATAATGGCCCATTTACTCAAATCATTTACACTAGAATAAATTCCAGCTGCAGCATCGAATAATTGGTTTTGGTATCTTTTAATGACTTTCAACTTCCCATTAATAGGAACATGCGGAGCAATAATATTTGTAGTGTCTTTTAATCGAACATAGGAAGCTGCGCTATTGTTCATTTCCAATGGCTTCATGATGCGCTCTTCAATAAAATCGCACCAACTTTTACCACTAACTACATGAATTACTTCTCCTGCAACGATGTATAACAGATTATCATAATCATATTTAGTTCTAAATGGAGAAACGGGTTTTAAATACTGAAGGTTCACGATTATATCTTGAGCAGTAAAATTACTACCGTCAGGCCAAATCATTAAATCTCCTGCACCCAAACCTAAACCACTTCTATGGGTTAATAAGTCTCGAATGGTAAATTCTTGGGTTACATAATCATTGTACATCCTGAAATTGGGAAGGTATTTGATGACTTTATCATCCCATTTTATTTTTCCTTCATCAACTAAAATAGCTAAAGAGGCACTTGTAAAGGCTTTACTGTTTGAAGCAATTCCAAAAAGCGTATTTGCATCCACTTTTTCTTGGGTTGCTATAGATTTCACACCATACCCTTTGGCTAAAACTATTTTTCCATCTTTGATGATTGCAACTGCAATTCCAGGAACATTAAAAGCAGTTAAAGTACGATTCACTAATTGATCAACTTCTGAGGCTGTAATTTGTGCAAATGAGAATGTAGTTGCAATTAATGTAATGGCTACAAATAGATATTTTTTCATGCTAATGGGTATTAAAAATGATTTTTGTTTTTTAAGGTCTAACCTAAAACCCTCTTTGTCTTTTGGCTTCAAAAATTAAAATCGCTGCAGCTACAGAAACGTTCATACTGTCAATTTCTCCTTGCATGGGAATGATGATGTTTTGAGTGGCTGCATCGCGCCATTCTTGGGTCAAGCCGGTAGCTTCTGTACCTACAACTAAAGCAGTTGGGGTAGTGTAGTCTTGGGTATGATAGGAAGTCGAGTTTTGTAAGGTGGCGCAATAGAAATTAATGTTTCTTTTTTTCAAAAAAGAAATAATTTCGGCAGTTGTTCCAGTCGCAATTTGGTTGGTAAATAAACAACCTACACTGGAGCGAACAATATTTGGGTTGTATAAATCGCTTTTTGGATTGGCAATAATAACAGCATCAAGATTAGCAGCATCGGCAGTGCGCAATAATGCACCAATATTTCCTGGTTTTTCAGGTGCTTCGGCAACTAGTATTAATGGGTTTTCTGATAACTTCAAATCAGTCAATTGCATCGATTTTGTTTTGGCTACAGCCAAAATCCCTTCGGTAGTATCGCGATACGCCAGTTTTTGGAAAACTTCTTTATTAATTTCTATTAATTCGGTATTTGGCGCTAATTTTTTGGCCTCATTTTCAGAACAAATTTCAGGATAAAATAAAACCGTTTCTAATTCATATCCTCCTTTTTGCGCTAATGAAATCTCCCGTTTTCCTTCCATTAAAAACGTACCGCTTTGCTTGCGATTCTTCGCTTTTTCTTGTAATAATACCAAAGATTTTATGAATGGATTTTGAATAGAAGTGATTTGTTTCAAGAGACTCTAAAATTTAATTATTATATAGGAAACAAATATACACAGAGAAAATGCAGAATTATAAATTTAAAATAGAATATTTAGCAATCTAAAAGGATAAAGTGGATTTAAGTTTTTAATTACCATTTTTCACCACTAATTTTAATTAATTTTGTCCCAATTGTTTTTTTGAGCAATTGCATTTCTTCAATTTAAAATCCAAAAGATTTCATGTTTCATTTATTAGATATTATAGGAACTTTGGCTTTTGCTATGTCAGGAGCATTAACGGCCATGAGTAAAAAAATGGATGCTTTTGGCGTCTTTATTATTGCTTTTGTAACTGCTGTTGGAGGAGGAACTTTACGTGATGTCTTGATTGGGAGAACACCTGTGGGATGGATGGTCGATTTAGAGTACGTTTATATCATTGTTCTTGCTTTTGTTTTAGCTATCGTTTTCAGAAAGAAATTTGATCGATTACGAACGTCCTTGTTTTTATTTGATACAATTGGGCTAGGTGTTTTTACTTTAATTGGTCTCGAAAAAGGAATCGGTATTGGTTTGCACCCTTTGATATGTATAGCTTTAGGTACAATGACGGCTTGTTTTGGTGGAGTTATTCGGGATATTTTATGTACCGAAATACCAGTAATTTTCAGAAAAGAAATTTATGCTACTATTTGTATTCTTGGAGGAGTCGTCTTTTTTATCCTGAAAAAATTTAATCTTAATGATGATTTTTTATATCTAATAACTTCGCTGGTCATTATTTCGGTGCGATTGATGGCGGTTAAATTCAAATGGTATTTGCCTACTTTTGAAAGTAAATAAAAAATTAGTTACTTTCACGAAGTTTAAAAATTAATTGTGATTAAATACACCGTCAAACAATACCTAGAAAGTGATTATGGTAATTGGAATAGTTTTATTGGTCAAGCCAAAAATGCTACTTTCCTTTTTCATCGTGATTTTATGGACTATCATAAAGAGCGATTTCAAGATAATTCTTTAGTAATTTTGAATGGTGATACTTGGGTAGCCGTTCTTCCTGCCAATAGCGTTGGTAATGTGGTTCATTCTCATCAAGGATTGACTTATGGAGGATTAGTATATACTGAAAAAACGATCTTAGCTTCGGTTATTGCTATTTTTAAGAGTGTTTTGGCTTTTTTAAATGAAAATAAAATCGAAAAATTAATTTTAAAAACAACGCCTTCCATTTACCATAAAAAACCAGCCGAGGAATTGCTTTATGCTTTGTTTTTGGCTGATGCCAAATTAATTCGGAGAGATACCTTATCCGTAATTGATTTAAAAAAGGAATTTTCTTTTTCGAAAATTAGAAAAAGAGGGATTCAAAAAGGGATAAAGTTGGGATTAGAGATTAAAGAAGAAACGGATTTCGAATCTTTTTGGACCGAAATATTGATTCCTAATCTAGCAAATCGGCACAAAGCAAAACCAGTCCATTCCTTAGAAGAAATAGTGCGATTAAAAAAAGATTTTCCTACTAATATTAGACAGTTCAATGTGTGTTATCAAGGAAAAATAGTGGCTGGGACTACTGTTTTTGAAACAGAAACAGTGGTGCATTGTCAATACATATCCAAATTTGAAAAAGACGAAAACCTAGGGAGTTTGGATTTTTTATATGATTATTTAATTCATAAAGTATTTGCTGAAAAACGATTTTTTGATTTTGGAGTTTCGAATGAAGCCCAAGGGAAAAAACTCAATGAAGGGTTATCTTACTGGAAAGAAAGTTTTGGTGCCAGCACGATAGTTCATGATTTCTATGAAGTGGATACAATTAATTATTCCAAATTGGAGAACATATTAGTATAAAACCTTTTTTAATCAATACAATTTCGGCAATTTTAAACCTTAAACCTTAAACCTTAAACCTTAAACCTTAAACCTTAAACCTTAAACCTTAAACCTTTTTAAATGATACCATTTCTGGATTTAAAAAAAATCAATGCACAATATGAAACTGCTTTTCAAGATAAATTGAAATCGGTTTTAGATAGTAGTTGGTATATTTTAGGAAATGAAGTAAAGGAATTTGAGACTAATTTTGCCCAGTTTTGTAAATCAGAATATTGCATAGGAGTAGGTAATGGATTTGACGCATTGGTATTAATTTTCAAAGGATACATTCAGCTGGGTAAATTGCAAAAAGGAGACGAAGTTATTGTGCCCGCGAATACTTATATAGCAAGTATTTTGGCGATTCTAGAAGCCGATTTAGTTCCAGTTTTAGTCGAGCCAAAGTTGGAAACCTACAATCTTAATCCTGACTTGATTGAAGAAAAAATCACTTCAAAAACCAGAGCCATTCTAGCTGTTCATTTATATGGGCAACTAGCAGAAATGAATCAGATAAATGAAGTCGCTTTTGCTAATGATTTATTGGTAATTGAAGATGCTGCTCAGTCTCATGGTGCTTTTTTTGAGGTCGAAAGTCAAAAGTCGAAATTCGAAAGCGGGAATACCCAAGCGTACAGTTTTTACCCAGGGAAAAATCTAGGCGCTTTGGGAGATGGAGGGGCGGTAGTTACTAATGACGAAGAACTGGCAAAAGTAGTTTCAACACTTAGAAACTATGGTTCTGAAACTAAATATTATACTGATTATATAGGAGTAAATTCAAGATTGGATGAATTACAAGCCGCTTTTTTGAATGTGAAATTACCGCATTTAGATGCTGAGAATGATAAGCGAAGAGCAATTGCCAAACGCTATTTATCAGAAATTAAAAACGATAAAGTTGTGCTTCCATTTTGGGATTTGTCTACTAATCATGTTTTTCATTTGTTTGTTATTCGAACAAAAAATAGAGCCGAATTACAAGCTTATTTATTGAAAAACGGAATTGAAACCGTAATTCATTATCCTATTCCAGCACACAAACAAAAAGCTTTGAAAAACTGGAATGAATGGTCATTTCCTATTACGGAGAAAATTCACAATGAGGTTTTGAGTTTGCCTTTAAATCCTGCTTTAACAATGAAAGAAATTGATTTTGTTATTGCAACTCTAAATAACTATTAGAGATGACAGACCAAAAATCTTCCTATCTCCAAATTTTAAAAACGACCTCGCTTTTTGGTGGTGTACAGTTTTTAAATATTATCATTTCGATAATTCGTACTAAGCTGATTGCTGTTTTTATTGGTCCAGGAGGAATGGGAATTATTACATTGCTAAATTCAGCTTTAAACACAATAAATGGTGCTACTAGTTTAGGAATTGAAACGAGCGCGGTCAAACACATTTCTGGAGATTATAAAGAGAATGACTTAAAAAGTGTTTCAAGAATTGTGACAATTGTTAGAAAATTGGTTTTGATTACGGGAATATTTGGAACGTTATTAACTGTGGTTTTTTCTTCTTGGTTGAGCACACTTACTTTTGGGAATACCCACTATGCGACTGCTTTTATTTTTATTTCCATTACAGTTTTGTTCAGGCAACTTAGCTCGGGTCAATTAGTAGTTTTGCAAGGATTGAGAAAAATGCGTCTTTTAGCCAAAGCCAATTTTTATGGCAATTTATTGGGGTTGTTGGTCTCAATTCCGTTGTATTATTGTTATCGAATTGACGCTATAATACCCACAATCATAGTGGTGTCTTTATCAGCTTTAGTGTTTTCATTTTACTTTTCGAACCAATTGGGAATACAAAAGGAAGTGATAAATACCAAGCAAGTAATTAGCGAAGGAAAAAATGTTGTTAAATTAGGAATTCTATTAACCATAAGTGGATTACTCACTTTAGTGACAACTTATTTAATTCAAATTTATATTGGGAAAACAGGCGGATTAGAGGAAGTAGGATTTTACAATGCAGGTTTTACGTTACTAAACTCCTATGTTGGGATTATTTTTACAGTCATGAGCACCGATTATTTTCCAAGACTATCTGCCATAAGTGAGGATAACGAGAAAGTAAGAGAAAGCGTAATGCAGCAATCTTATATTTCGATTTTAATAATAACGCCAATCATTATTTTGTTCCTCACCTTTGTTCCTTTGATTGTAAAAGTGATTTATACCGAATCATTTAATTTGATAATTCCGATGGTTTGTTTTGGAATAATAGGGATGCTTTTTAGAGCGGTTTCTTGGTCTATGGGATTTGTTTTAATTGCAAAAGGAGATTCCAAAATGTTTTTGCGAACAGCTATTGGTTTTAATGTTATATCTTTGTTATTGAATATTTTAGGTTATACGTACTATGGATTGGAAGGACTTGGTTTCAGCTTTTTAATCTATTATATCATTCATTTTGTAGGATTAAAAATCATTTCCAAAAAAAGGTATGGGCTGTATTTTGAAAAAGATTTTTACCTTACTTATCTCGTTTGTATTTTTCTATGCGGTATTACTTTTTTATTGAGATATATACCAAATCCGATTGTAAAATACAGTTTAATGTTTATCATGATTTTGGTTTCCGTTAGTTATGTGTTGTTTCACATCAATAAAAAAATGGAGTTGAAATCCGTTTTTAATGCTTTAATCAAGAAAAAAAATGGCTGATATTATTAAAAATCAATATGATAAATTGCGATTGTTTTTTTACAAAATACGATTTTACTATTCCGTAAATTGGACAAAAACACTCTATTTTAATTTTAAAAAATTCCCTTTTGCAACAGCAAAAAAGTTACCTGTATTTTTTTATGGAAAAGTAAAACTTACTTTGATTACTGGCGAAATTGAAATTGCGGCACCCATACTAAGAGGAATGATTGGTTTTGGTCAAGATTATGAAATGAATACAGTGGCTAGCGGAATCGCAGAAATTAATATCACTGGTAAATTAGTTTTTAAAGGGCAGGTGCAATTTGGTAAGGACTATTTCATTTATGTGGGTAAGGATGGGTATTGTGAATTAGGGCATATGGCTTCTTTAGGTTCGAATTCAAAATTAACCTGTATAGAAAAAGTGGTTTTAGGTGATTATGCTCGTTTTGGACCGGAATCTCAGATTATTGATACTAATTTTCATCAAATGATTGACACAAGTACAGGTGAGCGCTACAAAATCACTAGTGCCATTCATATTGGGAATTATAATTATGTAGGAGGAAGAGTTTCGGTTATGGCGGGGACCAACACGCCGGATTATTGTACAATTGCTTCTAATAGTTTGTGCAATAAGGACTATTCGCAACTCGAGCAAAATTGTTTATTGGCAGGAATGCCAGCAAAATTGATACGAACTAATATTTCAAGAGATTGGGATGGAGAACGTATGGCTTTGGAGGCATTTTTAACCGTTCATTAACGCTTTATATAAATGAAAATCGAAGTCTTATTTCTAGATAAATATATTTAGATAGTAAGGCGAAATCTTGATTTTTATAGGCCAAAATCATCTCGAAATGAACGCGTTTTAATAGCGCTTTATTTTCTGTTTTGGAGCGATTGAGGTACATTGCTTTTTTCAAAATAACATAAGTCGAATGGTTGATTTTATTTTTTTTCTTATAAAAATCGGTTCCCATAGAATTGGATACTATTCTTTTTTGAATCAGAATTTCATCAATAAAATCGAATGAATAGTTTCGAGAAGAACGAATCCAAAAATCCAAATCTTCATAAGCTAGGGTTTCATCATATCCTTTTAGATCCTCAAAAACTGATTTTTTAATCATACTGCTAACAGAACAAATGCTATTTCCACCAATAAGAACTGAGGCGTAAATATCGCCAGTAACTCGTTTTTGAATTACTTTTTTATCTTGGTTTACTGCAAAATAATAGGAGTCAAAAAGCCCTTTTTCAGTAATCAAAGCTGCATTACCATAGACAACTCCTAGATTTTTATAGTTGCTATTTTTAAAAGTATTGACTTGAAGACTTACACAATTGGGAAGCAAAACATCATCAGCAGCCAAATCAATAATGTAGGTGCCTTTGGCAAGTTTCAACCCTTTATTAAATGCTTTTGTAATCCCTAAGTTGGTTTTATTAGTTATAAATTGTACCTCTGGATGGTCAACTATCCATTTCTCAATTGTAGTTTTAGAATTATCGGTACTGCAATCATCAATAATAATAAGTTCAATGTTTTTGTACTCTTGTTTGATAACAGATTCTAAGCTTTCCAATACAAACGCTTCCTGATTGTAGCACAAGCAAATAATGGTAACTAATGCTTTATCTTGCATATCTTTTTAAAAGAGTTATATATTTGATACGAAAATAAGAAATCGATAATGATATTGCCTAACAAAAAATATAAAATTGCTTTAATTGGTTACCGTTTGAGCGGTGGCGGAGGTGATAAAGTGATGGCGAATCTGTCTCTTTTTTTCGAAAGTAAAGGAATTGAAGTGCATATTATTACGGTTATCGATGAAGTCTCTTTTCCGTATGCAGGGAAGTTGGTGAATTTAGGTTTGTTGAAAAATAGTTCTAATGGTATTTTCAATAAATTCAAACGATTAACGGCATTGCGAAATTATTTAAATAGCAATGATTTTGATTTTATAATTGATTTTAGGTTTAGAACTAAAGTCATTCAAGAGCTTGTGATTTCGCGATGGATTTACAATACCAAAACCATATTTACGGTTCATAGTTTTTTAATTGATCATTATATGCCTAATATTTCAGGGTTGACACGATTCATGTACAATCATTGTTATGCAAATGTGGCGCTTGTTCCTGATATGAAATCGCTAATCGAACAAAAACATAATTTAAAAAATGTTGTTACGATTCCTAATCCCGTTAACATTGTTGAGGTTAATGAAAAAAGTATAGAAAAGATTGATATAACCTTTGATTATATTATTGCTATCGGCCAGTTTGAAAATCCCATTAAGCAGTTTAATCAGTTGATTTCAAGTTATGGGAATTCTGTTTTGCCTGAAAAACAAATTCATCTTTTAATTTTGGGTGAAGGTGATAGAACTGATTTGGAAATGGCAGTTAAAAAAGTAAAAATGGAAGGTTTCGTTCATTTTTTAGGGTATCAAGACAATCCTTATAAATATTTGAAAGCAGCAAAATTCCTAGTATTGAGCAGTAAAAATGAAGGAATGCCAAATGTTATCTTAGAATCATTGGCTTGTGGCACTCCCGTTGTTTCTTTTGATTGTCCTTCTGGTCCAAAAGAAATGATACATCATCACAAAAATGGAATTTTGGTTGAAAACCAGAATTGGCAAAAACTGACTAGTGCCATTAATGAAATGGTTACAGATGATTCTTTATATCAAAATTGCAAACAGAACACTATAGAAAGTATTAGTCCGTTTCTATTAGAGAATATCGGGCAACAATGGTTAGATTTGATGCAAATAAGTACCAACTAAAAAATGACAAAAATAGAAGCAATTCAATTAATAAAAATTCCTGTCGTAGAAGATGTGCGTGGGAATTTAGGGTTTATTCAAAAAGATGTTTTACCGTTTGAATTCAAGCGGGTGTACTATCTTTTTGATGTGCCAAGTAATGCTTTTAGAGGAGGACATTCGCATATAGAGCAACAGGAAGTATTAATCGCTTTGAGTGGTAGTTTTGAGGTAGTACTCAATGATGGATTCGAAAAGAAATCATTTGGATTAAATAAACCTAATATCGGATTATATATTCCAAACGGGATTTGGAGAGAATTGGAAAACTTTTCCTCTGGCGCTGTTTGTTTGGTTTTGGCCTCGGATGAATTTATTGAGCAAGATTATATTAGAGATTATGATGCATTTATGAGTTCTAAAAAATGAGACTTCTATACATCGTTCCCAGTTGTAATACTGAAGGAGGCGTGGCACGAGTGCTTTCGGTAAAAACAAATAGTCTTATTGAGAAATGGGGATATGACATTCATATTCTTACCCAAAATGATGGAAATACGAGTCCTTTTTATAATTTTAATTCTGGAATTGTATTCCACGATATGATTTTAAAAGGTAGTGTTTTTCAGTTTTTTAAGGATTATATAAATAGTTTAAAACTCCAAATCTCAATTATAAAACCAGATATTATTATTGTTTGTGATAATGGGTTGAAAGCATTTACAATTCCATTTTTTCTCAATTCAAATATACCTTTGGTGTTTGAGTGTCATGGTTCAAAATACATACAAGAAAATAAAATGAAGGCTTCCTTTTTTTTTAAAGGAATTCAATTTTTTAAATATAAATTCAAAAACTTGGGAGCACAAAAATACAAGCGATTTATAGCTTTATCCAATGAGAGTTTACAAGAATGGGATGTGTTGAACTACACCATTATTCCTAATCCATCTTGGTTGAAAGTGACCGCCGATAATCCATTAGAAAATAAGAAAGTAATTACAGTAGCTAGAAATTCGTATGAAAAAGGGCTAGATCGATTGCTGTTGATTTGGCAAAAAACAGCAGTAAAACACCCTGATTGGATTCTAGAAATATATGGTGATGATTTAAAACCATTGGAGACTGTCGCTGAAAAATTAAATATTAATGCTACGGTACGATTCCATAAACCAGTAATGAATATTGAAGAAAAATATAATAATGCTTCTCTGTTTGTAATGACTTCCCGTTTTGAAGGATTTCCCATGGTGCTTATTGAAGCTATGGCGTCCGGTTTACCTTGTGTTGCATATGATTGTCCAGTAGGACCAAGAGCAATTATAACAAATAGAGAAAATGGAATTCTTGTACCGGAAGGAAAGGAGCAGCTTTTTGTAGAACAACTTAGTGTACTTATTGAAGATGCTGTTTTACGAAGACAACTAGGTAAAAAAGCCCGTGAATCAGTTGCCGATTATGATTTGGATATTATAATGTTACAATGGAATGCACTTTTTGAAAATATTATAAAAAATAATTAGCTTCTTTTAATTGTACAGAAATAACCAATTCTAAACAATGTAAAAACAACTAAATTAGGATTGTTTCCTTTCAAGTTTTTGATTAACCTTTTTTCGAAAAAAAGATAGCACTGAGATATTAAATAGGTTAATTTTAAATTGCTCAGCCACTCAAATAAAAAAATTAATTTCACAAACTTTCCGTCAATTTGTCGATTCTCATATAGGAGCATTAAATTTTCTAAAGCTTCTTTTGTTTTTTTTAAATAAACTAAGTTTGTATCGATGTCACCGTGTTCAACAGGGTTTTCAATATGGTTAACTTTGGCTTGTAATAAAGCTAACTGGAAAGAAAGTTGAGTATCGTCATGACCATATTTAATGATGCTTTTGTCAAATTTTACTTTGTTAAAACATTTTTTTTTAATCAAAGTGTTATTAAAAAGTAATGATTTGTAGGGAGTTTTTTTTCGATTTAAGGTTGGTTGATCTTCAATAAATTTACCGTATTTCCATCTTAGTTTTTGAAGATTTGAAGGGCATTTTTCAGGATGTAATCGGCCACCATAAATTACATCACTATCATGAATATTCTCCACGTAATTATGGATATAATTGGTATTCAAAATTATGGAATCACCATCTATGAAAAGTAAATTATCGAATTTAGATTTTTTAGCTAGCGAATTTCTGTTTTCGCGATGGGCAATATTTTTATCTAATGACATAAAATTACAATTTGGGAGTAAATTTATATTTTCATTAAACTGGTTTAGTGGGGATTGAGAGGCATCATCTTGGCAAAGAATTTCAAAATCAATTTCACATTTCATGCATTGCTTTTGCAATTCCTGAACTAAAGGATAGGCATTGTAATTGTATATTGGAATAAGAATGGAGAGCATTACACTGTTCTTTGAACTACTTCAAAGATTTTAGTGTCTTCACATTTCAATGTTTTCGATGGAAATTTCATTAATAAGGCATAATCATGCGTTGCCATTATAATCGTTTTTCCATTAGCATTAATGCTTCTTAAAACTTCTAGAACTTCAGCACTTGTTTGTGGGTCAAGGTTACCAGTAGGTTCATCTGCAAGGATCAACTCAGGGTCGTTAAGTAAAGCTCTAGCAATAGCGACACGTTGTTGTTCACCACCCGAAATTTGATGTGGCATTTTCATTGCGTAGGCTTTCATTCCTACTTTGTCTAAAACCTCGTCAATTTTACGATCCATTTCATTTTTATCAACCCATCCTGTCGCTTTAAGGACAAATAACATGTTGTCTTTGATTGAGCGATCGGGCAATAATTTGAAATCTTGAAATACGATACCAATTTTTCTTCTTAAAAAAGGAATGTCATCTTCTTTTAATGTAACTAGATCAAAATCGACTATATGTCCTTCGCCTTCAGTCAAAGGCATATCAGCATAAAGTGTTTTCATTAAGCTACTCTTACCTGATCCTGTTTTTCCGATGATGTATAAAAATTCACCATGGTTTACTTCCAAGTTTACATTAGATAAAATTACTTTATCTTCTTGATAAATGGTTACGTTTTTTAAAGACAGTACAGTTTGAGACATAATTGAAAAATTGTTTATTGGGTAAAAGTAATTATCAATTGTCAATTATCAATTATCAATTCTAATTTTTTTTATTTTTTGTTAAAACATTTGTTCATAATAAAAGGGAATAACAATTCGTTATACCCGTTAGTTATAATACTTTTGAATATCAAAAAAAAACAAACAAAATGCGTAAACTCTCTTGGCTTTTTCTTTTAATGATTTTTGTTGGCACTTTTACTGTTTCTGCTCAAAAATCAATAATATATACCCATGAATTAAAAGATTTTAATAAGGCAATTTCCTTATTTAATGACAATCAATTTGCTTCAGCCCAAATTATTTTTGAAAAAGTAAACTTGGAAACTACAAATGAAGAAATCAAATCAGATTGTTCTTATTATGATGCATCTTGTGCTATTCGTTTGAATCAAGCGAATGCGGATGTTTTGATGGAGAAATTTGTTGAAGACTATCCAACAAGTGCTAAGAGCAATCAAGCTTTTATAGAAGTAGCGCATTATTATTTTGAACAAGGAAATTATCCTCAAGCCCTAAAATGGTTTGAAAAAGTAGATGAGAGCCAATTAACATATAAAGAGCGCGATAAATTTAATTTCCAAAAAGGGTATGCTTTTTTTAATTCTAAAAATAAAAAAGAGGCTACCACTTATTTTAATAAAGTGGTAAATTCAGCTGAATATGGTTCTCAAGCTAAATACTACTTGGGTTTTATAGCCTATGAAGGAGATGATTATAAAGAGGCGACCAAATATTTTGATGCGGTTTCAGGCGAAGAAAAGTACAAAGAAAAACTGTCGTACTATCAGGCCGATATGAATTTTAAATTAGGAAATTTTCAAAAAGCAATTGATTTAGGACAAAAGGCAATGTCAAAGTCGAACGCATTGGAAAAGTCTGAATTAAATAAAATCATTGGAGAAAGTTATTTTAATTTAAAACAATATGATAAAGCCATCCCTTATTTAGCGGATTATAAAGGTAAAAAAGGAAGATGGAACAATACTGATTTTTACCAATTGGGATACGCGTATTACAAGCAAAATGATTTTGAAAATGCGATTTCTCAATTCAATAAAATCATAAATGGTAAAGATTTTGTAGCGCAAAATGCCTACTACCATTTAGGGCAAAGCTATTTAAATTTAGATCAAAAACAACAAGCGTTGAATGCGTTTAAAAATGCTTCCGAAATGACATTTGATGCTTCTATCCAAGAAGACGCTAGTTTGAATTATGCGAAATTGAGTTATGAAATAGGGAATTCATATCAAACTGTTCCTCAGGTTTTACTGGATTTTATAAAAAAATACCCAAACAATGCAAGTCGTCCAGTAGTCGAAAAACTGTTAATCGATTCTTATATTTCTTCTAAAAACTACAAAGAAGCCTTGGTTTTATTAGAAAAAAATAGAGGGCCAGAAAATAAATTGGCGTATCAAAAAGTGACTTTCTATAGAGGTTTAGAGCTTTATGCAGACAGAAATTATCAAGAAGCGGCCAAGATGTTTAAGAAATCAATAGACGGTCAAATTGATGCAGATTTTACGGCCAGAGCTACTTTTTGGAAAGCGGAAACGGAGTACATTCAAGATGATTACAATAATGCTTTGTTGAGTTATAAGCAGTTTGTAAATGGGCCTCGTGCGTCTTCGGCATCAGAATATAAAAACAGCAATTATAATATTGCTTATACTTATTTTAAATTGAAAGAGTACGATCAAGCGGCTACCTATTTTCAAAATCAAATTGATAAAGTAAAAGACGATAAAGTGAGATTGAATGATTCTTATTTGCGTTTAGGTGATTGCCGATTTGTTAGTTCTAAATATTGGCCAGCAATGGAAGCGTACAATAAAGTAATTGAATTAAAAGGTGTTGATGCAGATTATGCTTATTATCAAAAAGCAATTTGTTATGGTTTTGTATCCAAAAATGACACGAAAATTGAAGAATTAAATTCGTTCTTACAAATGTATCCAAAATCAAGTTACCGTGATGATGCCATGTATGAATTGGCTAATACTTATGTAGCGGCAAACAAACAAGATTTGGCTTTAAAAACATTTGATCGATTAATTGGGGAGTACAAAAACGGAAGCTATACTGCCAAATCAATATTGCGTCAAGGACTGATTTACTATAATTCGGATAAAAGTGAACTAGCTTTAACAAAATTTAAAAAAGTAGCGGCTGATTTTCCTAAAACTCCCGAAGCACTTGAAGCCGTTTCAACTGCTAGATTGATATATGTTGATGGTGGAAGAGTTAATGAGTATGCTACTTGGGTGAGAACCTTAGACTTTGTGGCGGTTACTGATGCGGATTTGGATAATGACTCGTATGAGTCAGCTTTGAAACAATTTGAGCAAAATAATAATAAGCAGGCCATTTCTGGATTTAGTGCTTATATTTCTAGTTTTCCAAGAGGAATTCATTCACTTCAAGCTAATTTTTATTTGGCGCAAGCCTATTTCTCTGAAGGACAAAAAGACAAGTCAGTGGCTAATTATCAATATGTAATTAGTGAACCTAGAAGTGAATTTACGGAACAGTCTTTGGCTAGATTATCCCAAGTGTTGTTAGATAACAATCAAAAAGATAAAGCAATTCCAGTTTTAGTTCGTTTAGAAAACGAATCGGATTTTCCTCAAAACAAAGTATTTGCTCAATCAAATTTGATGAAGTGTTATTACGATAAAAAGGACTATGGAAATTCTGTTATTTATGCGGATAAAGTATTAAATAATCCTAAAACAGATGATAATGTTCGTTCGGATGCGCAAATTATTATTGCTCGTTCAGCAATGCAAACAGGTGATGAAGCTAAAGCGAGAGCGGGATATGCAAAAGTGCTGACCATTGCTAAAGGAGAACTAGCCGCTGAAGCATTATATTATGATGCCTATTTTAAAAATAAAGATTCAAAATATGAAGCTTCAAATGTGACGATTCAAAAATTAGCAAAAAACTATTCTAGTTATAGATTTTATGGATCGAAAGGATTGATTCTAATGGCGAAAAACTTTTATGGACTAAAAGATAGTTTTCAAGCGACTTATATTTTAGAAAATGTGATTAAAAATTTCACTGATTTTTCAGATGTAGTTGCTGAGGCGCAAAATGAATTAGATAGAATTAAAGCCGAAGAGTCTAAAACAAATTCATCAATAACCAATTAGGAATATTTAAAACAACTGTGATGATGCCGTTGTTGTGAATTTAAAATTATTAAAAAATGACGATTCCTTTTTATATTGTAGATGTATTTACCAAAAAAAAATATGCGGGAAATCAACTGGCAGTTTTTTTAAATGCGACTGATTTAACGACTGATCAAATGCAGCAAGTGGCACGCGAAATTAATTTTGCCGAAAGTACATTTGTAACTGCTATAGCACCTGAGAATAATAAAGCAACAATTAGAATTTTTACTCCAGCGCATGAAATGCAATTTGCTGGGCATCCAATAATAGGAACTTCATGGGTTTTGATGAATAAAGTATTCAAACACCATCCTAAGGGGATTAAATTAAATGTTCCAATAGGAGAAATTCCGGTTAGGCAAACTCCGGATTTAGTTTGGTTGAAAGCCGCACAGCCTGATTTTCTAGATGTTTTAATGAAGGAAGATTTTGCTTCATTTAGTAATTTAAGTGTAACTGATTTTGATACTCGTTTTGAAATTCAAGAAGTAACTACTGGAAGTGCTTTTGTCATGGTGCCTCTAAAAAATAGAGAGACATTAAAAGCAGTTGAATTGGATAAAGATAAAACAGCCGAGTGGCTTAAAGCAAAATGTAAAACGGAACATAGGGCTTTGTATTTTTTTAGTTTAGAAAATGAAGTGCTAACCAGTAGAATGTTGTGTATTGAAAATAATCAGCTTATAGAAGATGCAGCGACAGGAAGTGCTAGTACTTGTTTGCAAGCTTTTTTATTGAAATACCATGCAGATGAAATAAATATGGTGAATAACCAGGGAGAATATATCAATAGAAGTTCTCAAATATATTTTGAAGGAAAACGAGAAGAGCCTCTTTTTGACATTAATATCGGTGGAGAAACTCAGTTTGTAGCACAAGGTGAATGGGAAGTAGATTAAAAAAATAAAAATAGTAGTAAAAAAAGATAATGTATAAAATGCAGGAGAGGGTAAATAACTTTTAATCGCCTTTTTTATAATAAAACAAAAAAATATGAAATTGAATTTCCAAAATAAAATTACAATTGTACTACTTTTAGTAGCTTTTCAGTTTTCGTTTGCTCAAAAAAAAGAGGACAACATAGGATCTGAAGTAGTAAATGTAGTGAAGCCATATACTCCAACTATTTCGGATGCTTTCAAAGTACAAGAAACTCCAGTGCTGGATGATGAAGGTAATGCTAAAAAAGAAACAATTAAGTACTCTATTTTTTCTTTCCCAGTAGCTTCTACTTTTACTCCTTCAAAAGGAAAAGCAGAAGGCGTTGACAAAACAAAGCAAGCGCATTTATATAATAATTATGCAACATTAGGATTTGGGAATTATAGAACGCTGAATGCCGAGTTGTTTGTTAATCAAGAGTTAGGGAGTAATGATTATGTAGGCGGAATGTTTCGCCATCTTTCATCTCAAGGTGGAATTAGTGGAGTAGAATTAGATGACCGTTATTATGATTCTGCTATTGATTTGACTTATGGTGCTAATTATAGCGATATGTCATGGAATGTTGATTTAGGATACCAAAACCAAATTTATAATTGGTATGGATTGCCAACAGAGTTTGGTAGTAGACTTTCTTCTTCAGATAGAGCAATGTTAATTGATGGTATAAATCCGCAACATGTTTACAATACCTTTTCGTTAGGTTCAAAAATTGATTTTAATGAAGGAATTCTAGACAATGCAAGTTTGAAATTCAATCATTTTACAGATACTTTTGGTTCTGCTGAAAATCGTTTTTATGTTAAACCTTCGTTGAAGTTCAATATAATGGACGAAGCGATAAAAACAAATATAATTGTGGATTATGTGGGTGGAAGTTTTGATAAGAATTACCAAAACACCAATTCACAAGTTATAAAATACGGTTTCACTAACTTTGGTATTTCACCTACTTTTGTAATGCAAGAGAACGATTGGACTTTGAATCTGGGTGCTTCTTTATTTTATAGCTTAGACAATGAGCATAGTAATAATAAGTTTTTTGTCTATCCTCAAATCAACGCTTCTTATAAAGTGGTTGGAGACTTAATGATTTTTTATGCAGGAGCCGAAGGAAATTTAGAGCAAAATTCTTATATGGATTTTGTGAATCAAAACTCATTTTTATCTCCTACTTTAAATATTGCGCCTACAGACAAACAATATGATATTTTTGCTGGATTAAAAGGGAAAATTACAAATAATGTGAGTTATAACATTAAAGGGTCATATGTGAACGAAAGAAATAAAGCGTTGTTTAGAAGCAATGATTACAATGAAAATGCTTCCAATGAAAATTATGCTTTTGGGAATTCAATGCAGGTGGTTTATGATGACATGAGAACATTGAGTTTTACGGGTGATTTAAAAGCTAATTTTTCAGAAAATGTTACTTTTGGTATCAGCGGAACGTATAATAGTTATACGAATGATTTTCAGCAAGAAGCATGGAATTTGCCAGAACTGAAATTAAATTCAAATATTGATTTTAATATTACACCACAATGGTTTGCAGGTGCTACTGTTTTCTATGTTGGGGAACGTAAGGACATGAAATTCAATACTAATTTCACGGTGGATTCTACTCCAATAACTTTAGATAGTTATTTTGATGTTAATGCACATGTAGGTTATAAATACAATGAGCAATTAACTGGGTTTATAAGAGCTAATAATATTACGAATCAGTCGTATCAAAAATGGTTGAATTATCCTGTTCAAGGTTTTCAAATCGTAGTTGGAGCTAATTATAAATTTGATTTTTAATCGATTTAATTTCTAAGACAAATAAAATAGGCTTCCTGATAAGGAAGCCTATTTTTTTAGGTTTAATAAATTATTATTCTGAGAAAGGAATAGCAATTCTCACTTTGTCCCAACCCATATTCAATTCAATTCCCTTATCCGTTTTGGTAAAAACCATAGAAAGTGATTCAAGTGATTCTTTTCCTTCGGTTACAGGAACGGTTAGTCTCGCTACATCATTTTCTTCTTTATAAAAATAAGCTCCCCAAACATTTAAGTCTTTGTTGATAATAACAGTGTACTTGTCTTTTTCAGGAATGGTATATAATGTATAAGTACCCGCTTTAATTTTAGTGCTTCCTAGAGTTACATCCTTAAAAAAAGTAATTTCTGTAGCTTCATTAGCACCAGTTCTCCATACTTTTCCGTTTGGAGCTAGTTCGTCTAAACTACGTCCTTTTAGTTGAGGTCTGCTGTAGGTTACTTTAGCAATTTTGGCAGGATTTTTATAATCAGTAGGGAATGAGGCGACGTCCATCGGACTTTTATCTAGGTCGGGAAATTTTTGAGCATTTGCATTCGAAGATAAAAGCAATGTAAAAGCAAAGGCTACTGTAGCTACAAGTGTCGATTTTTTCATAGTATGTATTATAAAGTTATATGATTAGAATGTTAAAATTATCAATTGTCTTTTTATAAAGTTAAAAATTCATGTTAAAATTTAGTAAATAAATGAGTTGGAGTTTGGAAAATATGGCGCAATTTTGGAATAATACGTTAACTTTGGTCGCATGAAGTAGCGAACTCAGTGATATTTCAATTAGTGCTCTATCTATTATAAATTTAAAAAGAAACATGACATTTAAACAAAAAATACATCAGTACTACTTACAATTGGTTCAAGATAGAATGGATGTTTTTAGAGATATGATAACGGCACTTACTGAAGATTCTAAGAATGATGCCAAAGGATCTGCTGGGGATAAACATGAAACAGCGCTGTCCATGATGCACATCGAACAAGAAAAACTCAATACTAAATTGAAGGAAGTGCTTACTCAAAAAGCAGTACTGGATAAAATTGATTCGACTAAAACCGCTGAAACTATTATTGTGGGTAGCTTAGTTAAAGCCAATGGGATTTATTTGTATCTCAGTTTAGCACTGCCAAAAATTACTATTGAAGGAGTTAATGTAATTGCTTTGTCACCTCAATCACCATTGGGAAGTAAACTAATGGGGAATAAAGTAGGGTTTGGGTTTGAGATTAACACTACAAAGTATTTGATAGAAGCTATTTCATAATGATAAATTATGATTTTTAACTTGCTAACGATTTTTAATAGCTTTTGATTACTAATTTAATTTAAAACATCGATTTAAGTTTTAATTTATAACTATAATTGCTGTTAGTGTTTTTCAAATGTAACTGTTATTGCATCTTTGCTTCATCAAAAAAAATAAAATCAAAAAAATTATAAAAATATAGTGTTATGTGTGGAATCGTATGTGCCTTTGATCTAAAACAAAAAGCAGAAGTTTTAAGACCGCAAGTATTAGAAATGTCTAAAATTATTCGTCACCGTGGACCGGACTGGAGTGGAATTTATAGCAATGAAAAAGCGATTATGTCTCATGAGCGTTTGGCGATTGTGGATCCAGCTTCAGGAAAACAACCATTGTTTAGTGAAGATGGTAAATTAGTTTTGGCTGCCAATGGAGAAATCTATAACCATAGAGCATTACGCAAACAATTTGAAGGGAAATATAACTTTCAAACAGAAAGTGACTGTGAAGTTATTCTAGCACTTTACAAAGAAAAAGGGCCTCATTTTATAGATGAAATGAACGGGATTTTTGGATTTGCAATTTATGATGTAGATAAAGATGAGTATTTTGTAGCTCGTGACCATATGGGGATTATTCCATTATATATTGGTTGGGACCAACATGGGACGTTTTATGTGGCTTCTGAATTGAAAGCTTTAGAAGGATATTGCACAAAAATACAATTGTTTCCTCCAGGACATTATATGACAAGTAAAGATGGTGAATTTGTGCAATGGTATAAAAGAGACTGGACAGAATATGATGCTGTAAAAGACAATGAAACAAACATTCAAGATATCAAAGTAGCGCTTGAAGCTGCGGTTCACAGACAATTAATGAGTGATGTGCCTTACGGAGTATTACTTTCTGGAGGATTAGATTCATCGATTACTTCGGCTGTAGCTAAAAAATATGCTCAAAAACGTATAGAATCAGGAGATACTGCTGATGCTTGGTACCCACAATTGCATTCTTTCTCTGTAGGACTAGAGGGTTCTCCAGATTTAGCAGCTGCTCAAATAGTGGCAGATCATATTGGAACCATTCATCATGAAATTAAGTTTACTATTCAAGAAGGTTTAGATGCTGTTAAAGATGTAATTTACAACTTAGAAACGTATGATGTAACTACGATTAGAGCATCGACACCAATGTGGTTAATGGCAAGAGTGATTAAATCAATGGGGATCAAAATGGTATTGTCAGGTGAAGGTGCTGATGAGTTGTTTGGAGGGTATTTATACTTCCATAAAGCACCAAACGCACAGGAATTTCATGAAGAAAACGTACGTAAATTAGGAAAACTACACATGTACGATTGTTTAAGAGCAAACAAAAGTTTAGCAGCTTGGGGAATTGAAGGGCGTGTGCCATTCTTAGACAAAGAGTTTATGGATGTGGCAATGCGAATCAACCCACAAGATAAAATGATTAACAAAGAACACCCAATGGAGAAATGGGTAGTACGTAAAGCATTTGAAGAGATGTTGCCACCAAGTGTAGCTTGGAGACAAAAAGAACAGTTTAGTGATGGTGTTGGATACGGTTGGATTGATAAGTTAAAAGAAGTAGTAGCTGTTGAAGTTTCTGATGAACAATTAGCAAATGCTAAATATAAGTTTCCATTACAAACTCCAACATCAAAAGAGGAATATTACTACCGTTCTATTTTTACAGAACATTTTCCAAGTGATGCAGCCGCTTTATGTGTACCACAAGAAGCAAGCGTAGCTTGTAGTACAAAAATTGCATTAGAGTGGGATGAAGCATTCAAAAACATGAACGATCCTTCTGGAAGAGCAGTGGCTAATGTTCATACTGATTCTTATGTAAAAGCATAATTTTAAAATTATTTATTGATTAAAAAATGCTCCCAAATTTTGGGAGCATTTTTTATTTAGCCATTTTAGAAAATAATTTAAGAGCATTTTTTTATATAAGTCTTCTTTTTTATATTAGCCAATCTAAAATACACACCATGAGACGTTTTGTTGTCATCCTTATATTGTTTTCCCTTAGTTCTTGTTTAAAAAACATGAAGACTTCGGTTGATTTGATTGTTACAGACGCAACTATTTATAAAGTTGACAAAGCTTTTGACACTGCTCAAGCTATGGCAATCAAGAATGGTAAAATTGTTGGAATAGGTTCGAATGCTCAAATACAAAATAATTTTCAATCAGATAAAAATGTAGATGCAAAAGGTAAATTTATTTATCCAGGTTTAATCGATGCGCATTGTCATTTTTATGGTTTTGGACTAAGTCTGCAAGAAGTTGATTTACGTGGGACAAAAAGTATGATAGAGGTGATACAGCGCATTCAAGCTTTTCAAAAAGAAAAAAAATCAAATTTCATTGTTGGAAATGGATGGGACCAAAACGATTGGAGTGTAAAAGAATTTCCTTCCAAAGCTATTTTAGATAAATATTTCCCTGATACGCCTGTGGTACTGAATAGAGTAGATGGTCATGCAATAATTGTAAATAGTAAAGTTTTGGCATTGGCTGGAATTACAAAACATACAAAAGCGGTGGGTGGTCAAATTGAAATTAAAGACGGTGAGCCTACAGGGATTTTAATTGATAATCCGATGGAGTTGGTTTTTAATATAATTCCAAAACCAAGTCGTAAAACTCAAATTGCTGCTTTACTAGATGCTGAAAAGGTAATGTTTGATTATGGATTAACTACAGTAAATGATGCGGGTTTAGATCCAGATATTATCAATTTAATGGATAGCTTGCAAAAGGCAAAAGCGATGAAATTAAATGTTTATGCTATGGTTACCGCTAATCAAAAAAACATTGATTTGTATTTGAAAAAAGGAATATACAAAACAGATAATTTAGATGTTCGTTCTTTTAAAATGTACGGTGATGGTGCTTTGGGATCTCGTGGTGCTTGTTTACACAAAGCATATTCGGATATGCCGAAGCAGTTTGGAGCATTGCTTTCGTCGATAACTCAGTTGAAATCAGTTGCGCAACAAATAGCTAATTCAGACTTTCAATTGAATTCGCATGCTATAGGTGATTCGGCAAATACAGTTTTGCTGAAAATCTATAAAGAAGCATTAACAGGTAAGAAAGATCGCAGATGGAAGATAGAACATGCTCAAGTTTTGAGAGAACAAGATTTTGATTATTTCAAGACGGGAATTATTCCTTCGGTACAACCCACACATGCAACTTCAGATATGTATTGGGCAGGAGATCGTTTAGGAAAAGACCGATTAAAGAATGCATATGCTTATAAAAAATTATTGGACAAAGCGGGAGTTATTGCATTAGGTACTGATTTTCCGGTTGAAGAGGTAAACCCCATGTTGACTTTTCATGCAGCGGTAGCAAGAAAAGACAGTAAGGGATATCCAAAAGGAGGTTTTCAAATGGAAAATGCATTGACTAGAGAAGAGACTTTGAAAGGAATGACGATTTGGGCTGCTTACTCTAATTTTGAAGAAAAAGAAAAAGGAAGTCTAGAAGTTGGGAAATGGGCAGATTTTGTTATTTTTGATAGAGATATTATGAAGATTATTGATAGCGAAATTCTGGAGATGAAAGCATCTAGGACGTATATAAAAGGGGTTAAAGTAAAATAAAATGCAGTTTGTAAAAAGAGGTTGAGAGTAGATAACATAATGATCGATTTTGCATGCTTTTGTATTACATATTTGATGTAAATCTACTTTTTTTGTAATTTTTTATAATTAAATACTAGTATTGTCTTTTGTATTTGTAACTGATGGTACATCTTTGTTTTATTAAGGTGAATTAAAATATTAATAAATAGATTTATGTGCGGAATATTAGCCATTATAGGGAAAGGTAAAGAGGAGAAACTTGTTATGGAACTTTCTAAAAGAATGTCACATCGTGGCCCTGACGAAAGCGATTTGCATGTTACTGAAAAAGGACATATTTTAAGTCATGAACGTTTGTCTATAATTGACCTACATTCAGGGAAACAGCCTATACAAGGAACTAAATCAGCGTATATGATCCATAACGGAGAGATATACAATCATCAAGAATTGAGAGATGGTATTTTGAAAAATCATACTTTTAGAACTAAATCCGACTCGGAAGTAATTGTTCATTTGTATGAAGAGTTTGGTTATGACTTTTGTAATATGCTTGATGGAGACTGGGCATTTGTAATTGTTGACGGAGATGACTATATCGCTGGTAGAGATCCTATGGGTGTAAAACCGTTATATTATGGATTAGATGAAAGGGGAAGAATTTATTTTTCATCTGAAATGAAATCTATCTCAGATCAATGTAAAACATTTGCAACATTTCCTCCGGGACATTATTATACAGGAAAAACAGGTTTTGTAAAGTACTATCAACCAGAATATGAAGATTATTTAAATGCAGATCAGAATTTAGATTTGATTGCAATAAGAGAATCTTTGACAGAAGCAACCCGCAAGCGTTTAATGAGTGATGTGCCTATTGGGGTATTGCTGTCAGGCGGTTTGGATTCCTCATTAACTTCAGCAATTGCTTCAAGATTATTGGCGGAAAGCGGAAAAAAACTGCATTCGTTTTCTATAGGTTTAGATGTTAATGCACCAGATACCGTTGCTGCAAGAAAAGTAGCTGCTTTTTTAGGGACTGAACATCATGAAATTTACTTCACTGTAGAGGAAGGCTTGGAAGTGTTAGAGAAATTAATATGGAATTTAGAAACCTATGATCTAACTTCGATCAGAGCGAGTACTCCAATGTATTTCTTGTCGAAGGCTATTACGGATTTAGGTGTAAAAGTGGTACTTTCAGGAGAAGGTGCTGATGAGATTTTTGGAGGGTATTTGTATTTTAGAAATGCGCCGTCAGCCGAAGATTTTCAAAAAGAAACAATCGAAAGAGTTCAGAAATTATTTACTGCCGATTTATTAAGAGCGGATAAATCGACAATGGCACATGGATTAGAAACTAGAGTTCCTTACCTGGATAAAGCATTTTTAGATGTTGCTATTCGAGTAAAAGCAGAAGAAAAAATGCCTAAAACATATGATGGTAAAGAAAAATATATTTTAAGAAAAGCATTTGATACACCAGATGATCCTTATCTTCCAGATGATGTTTTATGGAGGCAAAAAGAACAGTTTTCAGACGGGGTGGGTTACAATTGGATTGATGAATTGATAAGTTATTGTTCTTTACAAGTGACTGATGAGCAATTAGCTGGAGCTGCTACAGAGTTTCAATATAATGCTCCAACAACAAAAGAAGCGTATTTTTACAGGTCTATTTTTCATAAATATTTCCCACAACAAAGTGCTGCTCAAACAGTGAGAAAATGGATTCCAAAATGGCAGGAAAATGAAGATCCAAGCGGAAGAGCAAATGCGGCTCACGTAAAAGCAGATATAGAAATTGCAAAAACAAGAATTATTGTTTGATAAAACAACTTTTCATGAAAATAAAGACGTTCTCAGTTTTGAGAGCGTTTTTTTATGTTAAAAAATCAACATTATGTTAATAACTTAACCGCTTAAAACATGATTTTAACGGTTATATAGTTTGTGTTTTTATATATTTGCGTGTTAGACAAATAGTACATTTTTTTTAGAATAAAATATATGAGCGAAGAAATCAAGAAGGACAATTATTCAGCAGATAGTATTCAGGCGTTAGAAGGTATGGAGCACGTAAGAATGCGACCATCAATGTATATTGGGGATGTAGGTGTTCGAGGATTACATCATTTAGTTTATGAAGTAGTCGATAACTCTATCGATGAGGCTATGGGAGGTCATTGCGACACCATAAGAGTAGATATTAATGAAGATGGTTCAATTTCTGTTGAAGATAATGGACGTGGTATTCCAGTAGGAATTCATAAAAAAGAAGGGGTTTCGGCATTGGAGGTTGTAATGACTAAAATTGGTGCCGGAGGTAAATTTGATAAAGATTCTTATAAAGTTTCTGGAGGACTTCACGGTGTTGGGGTTTCTGTTGTAAATGCACTTTCAAATCACTTAAGAGCTACGGTTCATAGCAGTGATGGAAAGGTTTATGAGCAAGAATATGAAAAAGGAAAAGCGCTTTATCCAGTGAAACAAATTGGAGAAACGACAAAAAGAGGAACTATTGTAACTTTTTATCCGGATCCAAGTATTTTTACTCAAACAATTGAGTATTCGTATGATACACTTTCGGCACGTATGCGCGAATTGTCGTATTTGAATAAAGGAATTACAATTACATTTACCGATAAGAGAGAAAAAGATAAAGACGGAAATTTTGTTTGTGAAATTTTTCATTCCGATGAAGGTCTAAAAGAATACATTCGTTATTTAGATGGGAATCGTGAGCCAATTATTGCTCATGTAATCTCTATGGATCACGAAAAAGGAGAGATTCCTGTTGAGGTTGCGTTAATTTACAATACCAGTTATACAGAGAATATTTTTTCATATGTAAATAATATTAATACACACGAAGGAGGAACACACCTGCAAGGTTTTAGAACGGGTCTTACGAGATCATTAAAGAAATATGCAGATGCTTCTGGAATGTTAGATAAATTGAAGTTTGATATTTCAGGGGATGATTTCCGTGAAGGATTAACAGCAATTATATCAGTAAAAGTAGCAGAGCCACAATTTGAAGGGCAAACTAAAACGAAGCTTGGAAACAGGGAAGTAGTTTCGCCGGTAAGTCAAGCGGTGAGTGAAATGATTGAAAATTATTTGGAAGAAAATCCAAATGATGCTCGAATCATTGTTCAAAAAGTTATTCTTGCAGCACAAGCGCGTCATGCAGCTAAAAAAGCGCGTGAAATGGTACAACGCAAAACCGTAATGGGTGGTGGTGGATTGCCAGGAAAATTGTCTGATTGTTCAGAACAAGATCCAGCTAAATGTGAAGTATATCTTGTCGAGGGAGATTCGGCAGGAGGAACGGCTAAACAAGGACGTGATCGTGCTTTTCAAGCGATTTTGCCATTGCGTGGTAAGATTTTGAACGTAGAAAAAGCAATGCATCATAAAGTATTTGAAAACGAAGAGATTCGAAATATTTTTACGGCTCTTGGAGTCACAATTGGTACAGAAGAAGACAGTAAAGCTTTGAATATTTCAAAACTACGTTACCATAAAGTAATTATTATGTGTGATGCCGATGTCGATGGTAGTCATATCTCTACTTTAATCTTAACATTTTTCTTCCGTTTTATGAAAGAACTAATTGAAGAAGGACATGTTTATATTGCTGCTCCACCTTTGTATTTAGTTAAAAAAGGGAATAAGAAAGAATATGCTTGGAATGACTTACAACGTGATCAAGCCAATGAAAGAATGGGTGGAAGCGCAGGAATTCAGCGTTATAAAGGTCTTGGAGAGATGAATGCGGAACAATTGTGGGAAACGACAATGGATCCAAGTTTTAGAACATTGCGTCAAGTGAACATCGATAGTTTAGCTGAGGCAGATAGAGTTTTCTCTATGTTGATGGGTGATGAAGTACCACCAAGAAGAGAGTTTATAGAGAAAAATGCAGTGTATGCAAATATTGATGCATAACCATAAAAACAATTAGTATTGTTTTAGATTAAAATAAAATTAACAAACAACCGATAAACCATAAAATATGAAAGTTACTATTGTAGGGGCAGGGAATGTAGGTGCTACTTGTGCGGATGTGATTTCTTATAGAGGAATTGCAAGTGAAGTAGTGTTATTAGATATTAAAGAAGGATTTGCTGAAGGAAAAGCGTTGGATATTATGCAGTGTGCTACCAATACGGGTTTTAATACTAAGGTATCTGGTGTTACTAATGATTACTCTAAAACTGCTAATAGTGATGTAGTAGTTATTACTTCTGGAATTCCTAGAAAACCAGGAATGACTCGTGAAGAATTAATAGGAATTAATGCGGGAATTGTTAAGACAGTTGCCGAAAATGTACTTGAATTTTCTCCAGAAGCAGTTATTGTAGTTGTTTCTAATCCAATGGATACTATGACATATTTAGCATTAAAATCAACTGGATTGCCTAAAAATAGAATAATTGGTATGGGTGGAGCATTAGATAGTTCTCGTTTTAGAACTTATTTGTCTATGGCTTTAGGTAAACCAGCAAATGATATTTCAGCAATGGTTATAGGAGGACATGGAGATACGACGATGATTCCATTGACTCGTTTGGCTTCTTATAATGGTATACCTGTTTCTCAATTTCTTTCAGAAGAGGCTTTGCAAAAAGTAGCTGCAAGTACTATGGTTGGTGGAGCAACACTTACAGGTCTTTTGGGTACATCAGCGTGGTATGCTCCTGGAGCATCAGTTGCTTTTTTAGTAGATAGTATATTAAACGATCAAAAGAAAATGATTGCTTGCTCTGTATTTGTTGAAGGAGAGTACGGTCAAAATGATATTTGCATCGGAGTACCTTGTATTATTGGGAAAAACGGAGTAGAAGAAATTCTTGAAATTGAATTGAATGATGCCGAAAAAGCATTGTTTGCAAAAAGTGCAGATGCTGTTAGACAGATGAATGATGCCTTAAAAACAATTTTAGCTTAATATTTTAGTCATATAATAGAGAAGACTGCACTTATGCAGTCTTTTTTTTGAGATTAATCAATAAATAAATTGGTTAATCTTAACCTTAATTATATATTTGCTCGGTTTAAAATAAATATCATAATTATTGGGTTTCTATTTTAAGATCAAAAAAATGTTCAAGACTTGTCTTATAGGGGTTAAAGCAAAAATAAATAAATATAAAATAATTAATTTTTAGTAATAATGCAGAATAAAGGACTTATTAAATTTTTCGCAATTCTATTTGCATTGGTAAGTATTTACCAACTTTCTTTCACTTTTGTTGCAAGCAAAGTAAAAAGTGATGCAAAATCTTTTGCAAATGGAAACTCTGAAAAAGAAGTAAAATATTTAGATTCTATTGGTAAGGAAAGTGTATTTAACTTAGGTTTTACCAACTTTACTTTTAATGAAGTAAGTGACAAGCAAATCAATAAAGGTCTTGACTTAGAAGGAGGAATCAACGTGATTCTTCAAATTTCAGTTAAAGATATATTGAAAGGATTATCTAATAATTCTAAAAACCCAGTTTTCAATAAGTCATTAGCTGACGCTACTGCAGATGTTGAAGGAAATAAATCTTTTACAGATAAGTTTTTTGATGCTTTTGAAGCAAATTCTAAAGGAACTGTAAAATTAGCTTCGCCGGATATTTTTGCTAACAGAAGTTTGCAAGGTGAAGGTGGTGTAGATTATCAAATGACAGATGCACAAGTACAAAAAGTAATCAAAAGAAAAATTGATGAATCTGTAGAAAGTGCTTTTGGAGTATTGAGAAAACGTATTGATAAATTTGGAGTAACTCAACCTAATATTCAAAAATTAGGAGAGACTGGAAGAATTCTTGTTGAACTTCCTGGAGCTAAAGATGTAGATAGAATAAAAAAGTTATTACAAAGTACTGCTCAATTAGAGTTTTGGGAAACGTATAAGATTGATGAAATGGGAAGTTTTTTAATGGCTGCAAATGAGTCATTAAAAAATACTGAAGTTTCAAAGGTAGAGACAAAAGCAGTTGTTAAAGATTCTTTGAGTGCTTTATTAACGGATGGTAAAGATTCTGCTTCTACTAAAAAAGGAAATAATCCTTTATTGGATAAAATAATTGGTCAAGGTGGAGGTCCAGTTTTAGGTCTTTTCTCTCCAAAAGATACAGCTACAGTAAATGGATATTTAAAAAGAGCTGATATAAGAGTATTATTAGCTGCTGATCAACGTTACGCTAAATTTGTTTGGGGTAAATTGACAACGATCAAAGATGCTAAAGCAAAAGATGTTGAAGCTGTTGAATTATATGCTTTAAAAGGAAATAGAGATAATATTCCTGCAATGAGTGGTGGTGTTGTTACTGATGCTAAAGATTCATTTGATCAATCAGGAAAGCCTTCGGTTTCTATGCAAATGGACGGACAAGGTGCTAAAGCTTGGGAAGAATTAACAGGAAGAGCTTATACTCAAAAAAGTAATATAGCAATCGTTCTTGATAATATTGTATATTCTGCTCCAGGTGTTTCTAGCGGACCAATTTCTGGTGGTAGATCTGAAATTTCAGGATCATTTGATGTAACTGAAACTAAAGATTTAGCAAATGTTTTGAGAGCTGGTAAGCTTCCAGCTTCTGCTGATATTGTTCAGTCAGATGTAGTAGGACCCTCTTTAGGTCAAGAAGCTATTGACAACGGAACTAACTCAGCACTTGTAGGGTTACTTTTAGTTTCTCTATGGATGTTGGTTTATTATGGTAAAGCAGGTTGGTATGCAAATATTGCTTTGGCAGTTAACTTACTATTCTTATTTGGAATTTTAGCAAGTTTAGGTGCTGTATTGACTTTGCCAGGTATTGCTGGTATTGTATTGACAATGGGTACGGCAGTTGATGCGAATATTATCATATACGAGCGAGCTAAAGAAGAATTAAGAGAAGGAAAATCTTTGAGTGAAGCTGTTGTGGCTTCTTATAGTTGGACAGGAGCAATGCGTTCTATTGTTGATGCGAATGTTACTCACATTTTGATTGGAACAGTTCTTTTTATATTTGGTTCGGGTCCAATTAAAGGTTTCGCAACTACATTATTAATTGGTATTATTACTTCATTGTTTACCTCTATTTTTATAGCTAGGATTTTTATTGATAAAAATATTCTTGGTAAAAATGATTTGTCATTCGTAACAAATTTTTCTAAAAATTTCTTTACTAATTTCCATTTTGATTTCTTAAAAATAAAAAAATGGACGTATTTGTTCTCTGCAATTGTTGTAGTAGTTAGTTTTGTCTCTTTATTTACAAATGGTTTGGATCAAGGAGTAGATTTTGTTGGAGGAAGAACTTTTCAAGTGCGTTTTGAAAAACCAGTTGAAACGGAAGTTGTAAAAGCACAATTGGCAAAAGTTTTTGATGGTAGTGCCGAAGTGAAAGTTTTTGGTAATGACAACCAGTTAAAAATTACAACTAAATATAAAGTACAGGAGCACGGTACAAAAGCGGATGAAGAAGTTAATAAGTTATTATTCGATAATTTAAAAGAATACTATGCTGCTGGATTGACTTATGAGAAATTTGTAAATGCTTATGATGGAAAGAAATTTGGTATTGTACAAGCTTCTAAAGTAGGACCTACAGTTGCAGAAGATATTAAAACGAATGCGTATTGGGCTGTTATTGGAGCTATGTTAATTGTATTTTTATACTTATTAATAAGTTTTAGAAAATGGCAATATGGTTTAGGTGCTATTGCTGCTGTTGCGCATGATGTTATTTTTGTATTAGGAATTTATTCATTATGCTATAAGTTCATGCCTTTTGGAATGGAAATTGACCAACACTTTATAGCTGCGATATTAACAGTTATTGGATATTCTATGAATGATACTGTAATTGTATTTGATAGAGTTCGTGAATTCTTGGATGGTAAAACAAAAGGAACTTTTGGTGAAATTGTAAATAAATCGATTAACTCTACTATGTCAAGAACTATTAATACTTCATTGACTATGATTGGTGTATTATTAATCATGTTCATCTTTGGAGGAGAATCTATTAGAGGATTTATATTTGCTATGTTAGTTGGTATCGTTGTAGGTACTTATTCGTCTTTATTTATTGCAACACCAGTATTGGTTGACACCATATCTAGAGAAGATAAAAAATTAATTGAAAAACAACATCAAGAAAGTTAGTATAACTTTTTTAAATATTTTTAAAGACCCAATTGAAAAATTGGGTCTTTTTTTTTGTCTTAATAAATTGGATTTTATTCAATTTTAATGGTTAAATTTAATAAGGGTATTTATATTTAATCGTTTTTAAATGAATGCATTATGAGTAAAAAAATACATTTTGCGCTATTGGTGTTTTTTTTAATTCATGCTTCTTTTGCTCAAAAAAACAAGAATGATTTATTAGTGGGTTTTTCATACGGTTTTGGACATGAATTGAAAAACAAGAACTATACATTTGAAAATAAATTTTATAAAGCACATGTAGGATATATAGTCAAACAACTAAAGCAATTTAGGTGTGAATTAATTTTGGAGCCAGAAATAAATTTAGCCAATCATAAACTGATCAATCCTCTTTTTATTACCAGTGATGATCCTGATTATTTGGTGAAAAGAGAATATTATTCCAAAACTAATAGAATCAATCAGTACATTTTAAACTTTGGAGTTATTTTAAGAAAGCCAATTTCTAATGCCTTTAGTTTTTTTGTTTTGGGAAGTGTGGGACCTTTAATTTCTGATGTTGAAACTGAACGTTTGGCCAAAGGGTTTGCATTGTCAAATACGTTAGCAATAGGATTTGATTTAGAAATTAACAGTTTTACAATTGAAATCAAGCCTAGTTTTCGACATGTTTCTAATGCAGGCCTAAGTAGTCCTAATCTTGGATTTAATACTCAGAATTTTGAATTTGGTATTTTCTACAAGTTGTAAATTTTATATTTCTTTTCGTATTCTGTTTTTTTTAAGATTTTATTTACATTTTGAAGTGTGTTCTAGGTTTTGTTTGAGTTGGCCATCATTTTAAATGTGTTAATTATTTTATAAAAGTTTCAAATTTTATATATTTACTTCCTATTGATAGAATCGACTATTTGTTTATATCAAATTAAATACCTCAAATAATGAAAAATAGTATCCGGTTATTTGCTTCTCTTTTTATAATTATATTTTTATCTTCTAGTATCATTCATGTGCATGCTAGTGTCAGTTTTTCTGATCTAAAAGAGAGAATTTATTTAATTGCCCCACCGCCTACAGTAAATACCCCCATTAATTTATGTCAAAATAGTACAGCAAGCCCCTTAACAGCTACATCTTCTCCCGGTGGGACTTTAATTTGGTATGGGACAAATGCAATTGGCGGTGTAGGTTCTGCATCTGCACCAACTCCTTCTACAACAACAGTCGGCCAGACAAAGTATTACGTAAGTCAGAACGATGGCACAGGAGAGAGCACTAGGGCCGAAATTGTTGTAAATGTAGTCGCTGATAATGGAGCAGCTATTTTATCTTTCAGGTGTGACCCTACGCAAGCTACAACTACCACTTCTGTTTTTTTTGATTGGGCAAATAACCCGCTTATTTCGAATACTTATAATTATTCGTATACTATTAATGGAGGTCCTACAGTTAGTGGAACCACAGGTGTTTCGCATCAAGAGGTTTTTGGTGTATCACCTGGAGAATCAGCAACATTGACCTTGTCATCTGCAACACATCCTTGTGTTCCTCCACAAACATTGACTTGTACTGTTCCTTGTGGAGCTTCTACGATAACTCCAAATTTTCCTACCATAGCTCCTATTTGTTTTGGATCGGTAGCTCCAATTTTAGGGCCTACGTCTCCAAATAATATTACAGGTACTTGGTTACCGGCTGTCATTAGCAATACAACAAGTGGTAGTTATGTCTTTACACCAAATCCAGTTTTATTTCCTTGTGCTACTACGCAAACTTTAAACGTTACAGTTACACCTTTAATTACACCTACTTTTTCCGGTATTCCAGCAACTGTATGTCAAAATGCTATTGCTCCAGTTTTACCTTCTAACTCAAATAATGTGCCTTCTATTTCTGGAACATGGAGTCCTGCTACTGTAGATACTTCAATTTTGGGCCCGGTTACTTATACATTTACGTCTAACCCTGGGCAATGTACTTCAGTAACTCCTACAATGGTTACTATTACAATTGTTCAAAATGTTACCCCAGATTTTGCTTCAATTGCCCCTTTTTGCTCAGGAACAACAGCACCGATATTAACAAGTACCTCTCCTAACGGGATCGTTGGATCTTGGATGCCTGCTACAATTGACAATACTACTAGCGGATCGTATGTTTTTACACCCAATCCAAATCAATGTGCTAGTTCACAGACATTAAATGTTTCGATTATTCAAAAAGCTACACCCGATTTTCAACCTATCTCCCCTATATGTACAGGGACAGCAACTCCTGTTTTGAATAATACGGCACCAAACGGAATTACTGGTACTTGGTCTCCAGCGACAATTGATAACACCGCTAGTGGAAGTTATGTATTTACACCTAATTCAAATCAATGTGCAAATACGCAGACGCTTAATGTTGTAATTACAGCAGTTATAAACCCTGGATTTGCTTCGTTTTCAGTTTGTTCAGGAAGTATACCTCCAACTTTAAATCAAACGTCTCCAAATGGAATTACAGGGACTTGGTCTCCTGGAATAGTTGATAATATGACAAGTGCTTCATATGACTTTATTCCAGATCCAAATCAATGTGCTAGTGCTCAAACAATCGATGTTACTGTAATACCGTCTAATACTTTAGTTGATTTCACATGGACTGTAACGGAAGCTTTTGCAGAAAATCAAGTAATTACAATTTCAGCTACCGCAGCAGGGAACTATTCTTATATGCTGGATAGTGGACCGCTACAGGATAGTCCAATATTTGAATATGTTTCTTCGGGCTATCATTCTGTAACGGTTATAGACCAAGGAGGGTGTAGTAACCCAATTACAAAATCAAATATTCTAGTAATTAATTATTCAAAATATTTCACTCCAAATGGAGATAGTTATAATGATACTTGGAATATAGCGGAATTACAAGATGAATTGGGTTCTAAAATTTTTATTTTTGATAGATATGGTAAGTTACTAAAGGAAATTAGACCAAACGGAAATGGATGGGATGGTAATTATAATGGGCAGCCAATGCCAAGCAATGATTACTGGTTTGTAGTTGAATATACAGAACAGAATATTTCAAAAAAGTTTAAATCTCACTTTTCATTAAAACGTTAAAAACAAAAAAACTCCCGCCATGGCGGGAGTTTTTTTTAATTCTAAAATGTGTTTTATGTTTAGATAGTAACAGGTTTTTCAGCAGTGAAGATGAAATAAGCACCAATTAATATAAAAGGAATACTGAGCCATTGACCTGTAGAAAGCAAACCTAAGGCACTTTCAAAACCTCCTTGGCTCTCTTTTACAAATTCTACGACTATTCGTACAGTGAATAATAAAACTAGAAAAAGACCAAATAAGAAACCTGATTTTTCTCTTGCTTCTGTTTTCCAATACAAGAAGAACAAGATAGCAAATACAAAAACATAACAAAATGCTTCGTATAATTGTGCTGGATGTTTAGCAGGTACTTGCTCTAATAAACTAGCAAACTTTGGATTAGTTGCTATCGCATGATAAGCTTCTTTTGGATTTGCAATTTGAGTTGCATTAACAGCATCTCTTGGACTAAAATAATCTCTAACAAACTTTATTCCAAATGATGAAGTTGTTTCTTTTCCAACAATTTCTGAATTGAAAAAATTACCTAATCGTACAAAAATTGCTCCACTTGCAACAGCAATAACAACTCTGTCTAAAATCCATAATAAGGGTCTTTTTAGTATTTTTTTGCTGTAATAATACATTGCAATTATGATAGAAATGGCTGCGCCATGACTGGCCAGCCCTTGATATCCAGTAAATTCCCAGCCAGGGATAAAGCCAAACAAATTTTCTACAGCATTTTCTCTAATAGGTAGAAGAATTTCGACTAAATGATTACGATAATATTCCCAATCATAAAAAAATACATGACCTAAACGGGCTCCAAGTAATGTGGCAAGTACAGTCCAAATGAATAAAGAATCTAGTTTTTCTATAGATTCATTTTCTCGCTCATATATATTTTTCATGATATACCATCCTAATCCAAAAGCAATTACAAACATAAGGCTGTAAAAACGGATTATAAAAAAACCAAGATCAATTCCTTCCGATGGATTCCAAACTATATTTAAAGCGTGTGTCATTATTTTTTATTTTATGTAAAAATACATTTTTTGTTAAGAGTTTCAGTGTGAAATTTAAGTTAAAGATTACTTTTTAAGCTTTTTATAACATTCTGATTTTCATTATGCGGTTAAACTTGATTAATGGTTGCATTTCTTTTTTGGAACAGGGTCATAGCCTGTTTTTCCCCAGGGATGACAACTTAAAATTCTTTTTATACCTAGATAACCACCTCGAAATAGACCATGTACTTGTAAAGCTTCAATCATATAAGCAGAACATGTAGGATCAAAACGGCAGGTTGCAGGCATAAGTGGAGATAATACTAATTGATACAATCGGACCAATAGTAAAAAAGGAAAAATGAGGATTTTTGATAGTATAGTTTTGAAGTGTTGCACTTGGTTTCTATTTTTACTTAATGTAATTGACTATCTTAAATTGATCTTTAAATGCTAAAGGTTGTTCCTTCTTTTCCATCTTTCAATTGTATTCCTAAAGCAATTAATTGATCTCTAATTTGATCCGATAGCGCAAAATTCTTATCGGCTCTTGCTTGATTTCGCATGCTAATAAGCATATTAACTGTTCCTTCTAACTTGTCATTACTGTTACTAGCTGAATTTTCGTCTTCTAAGCCTAAAACATCAAATACAAAAGCATGCATAGCTGTTGAAAACAGTTCTAGATCAGAAGCAGTTAATTTTTCTTTTCCGTCATTTAGTAGGTTGATATAACGTACTCCTTCAAATAATTGAGCAATTAAAATAGGAGAGTTAAAATCATCATTCATAGCGTCATAGCAAGATTGTTTCCATGCAGCTATATCAAGTGTACTAGTAGTACTAGAAGTTAGTTGCTTGATAGTATCAATCGCTTCCATCAATCTTTTATATCCTTTTTCGGCAGCAACAATGGCATCGTCAGAAAAATCAAGAATACTTCTATAATGGGCTTGAAGCATAAAAAATCGAGCAACTGATGCCGAAAATGCTTTACTTAATATTGAATTTTCACCAGTCAAAATCTCTCTTGGAAGAATGTTGTTTCCAGTAGATTTTGCCATTTTTTTACCGTTCAAAGTCAACATATTGGCATGCATCCAATAATTTACTGGAGTCTGTCCTGTACATGCTTCATTTTGTGCAATTTCGCACTCATGATGCGGGAATTTTAAATCCATTCCGCCACCGTGAATGTCAAAATGATTTCCTAAGTATTTTGTACTCATTGCAGTACATTCTAGATGCCAACCTGGGAATCCATCACTCCATGGAGACGGCCAACGCATAATGTGTTGTGGCTCTGCTTTTTTCCAAAGCGCAAAATCTTGCGGATTTCTCTTATCCGATTGTCCATCAAGATCACGGGTATTAGCAAGCATATCTTCGATATTTCTTCCACTTAGTCTTCCGTAATGATTTGTTTTATTGAACTTAACAACATCAAAATATACAGATCCATTGGCTTCATAACCAACTCCTGTTTCAATAATTTTTTTGATGATTTCAATTTGTTCAATAATATGTCCAGTAGCCGTTGGCTCAATACTTGGCGGTAAAAAATTAAACGCTTTCAAGATATCATGAAAATCTACAGTATAGCGTTGCACTACTTCCATAGGTTCCAGTTGCTCTAAACGCGCTTTTTTAGCAATTTTATCTTCGCCTTCATCTACATCATCCACAATATGACCTACATCCGTAATGTTTCGTACGTACCTAACTTTGTATTCTAAATGCAATAAATATCTAAAAATAACATCAAAAGACATAAATGTCCTAACATTTCCAAGGTGAACATTGCTGTAAACCGTAGGTCCACATACGTACATTCCAATGTTTCCTTCGTTAATAGGAACAAATGTTTCTTTTTCTCCCGAAAGAGAATTGTATATTTTTAAAGATTGATCGTTATATAGAGGCATTTTTATTTTTTTAGGAGCTATTTCCTGCTTTTCGCTGCAATCTTTTTATTTTTGAAAATAAAAATAAAAAGGATTTTCACTTCAATCAGGGCTAGGGCATTATTTGTTTTAAGTAATCCTTCTAGAATTTTGTTTCTAATTTGATATAATCCAAAAATTCTCTTCTTGCTTGAGGTTCTTTAAATTTACCACCAAATTCTGAGGTTACGGTACTACTTTCAATATCACTAATACCTCTTGAGTTTACACAAAGATGTTTGGCATCAATGACACAAGCAACGTCTTGAGTTCCTAATGCTCTTTGAAGTTCTTGAACTATTTGCATTGTTAAACGTTCTTGTACCTGTGGTCTTTTAGAATAATATTCTACAATACGATTCATTTTTGAAAGTCCAATTACTGTACCATTAGAGATGTAAGCAACATGTGCTCTTCCTATAATTGGTAATAAATGATGCTCACAAGTAGAGTAGAGTGTAATGTTTTTTTCAACTAACATTTCACCGTATTTATAATTATTGTCAAAAGTAGATGCTTTTGGTTTTTTTGCAGGATTCAATCCTCCAAAAATTTCTTTAACAAACATTTTTGCAACACGATTAGGTGTGCCCTTCATGCTATCATCTGTCAAGTCCATCCCAAGGGTAATTAGGATACTTTCAACATCTTTTTTTATTTTTTCAATTTTTTCGTCGTCACTTATTGCAAAAGCATCGTCTCGAACTGGATTTTTTGCACATGAACCAATATGATTATCTCCTATTTCGTCATGAATTTCTTCATTGTTTATCATTAAAAGGTACTGTTATAGTGGGTATATATTTTTAGGCTGTAAAGATAATTAATAAAAACTAAAGAATTTCTATAGGCTTTAATAATAAATGGTCTCTTTTAGACAGTATTGGCAAAGCCTCTACCATTATTATGATAACTAAAAAACAAAGGCAATAACTAAATGGTAGTTATTGCCTTTGTAATTAATAGGTTATGTTTTCAGGAGCACCCTATGGAAAGGATTTTTTTAAAGGTTTCCTTATTTTATTGTACCCTATTTAATTATTTAGAATTATAAGTTGTAATTGCTTCTTTAAGGATGTGTACAGCCGTAATTAAATCTTCTTTTTTCAATACATAGGCTATTCTAACTTGGTTTAAACCAACTCCAGGAGTGGAATAAAAACCAGCAGCTGGTGCTACCATTACCGTTTCACCATTTAAATCGTAAGTTTCTAATAGCCATTGTGCAAAATAATCTGCGTTGTCTATAGGCAACTCTGCGATACAATAAAAAGCTCCTTTCGGAGTAGCTACTTTTACACCCTCTATTTTATTTAATTCGGTAATTAGTGTATCTCTACGTTCTCTATATTCAGAGATTACTTCGTCAAAATAACTTTGTGGCGTGTCTAGAGCCGCTTCACTTGCTACTTGAGCAAAAGTAGGTGGGCTCAATCTTGCCTGTGCAAATTTCATTGCCGTTGCCATTAGTTCTTTGTTTTTTGAAACTATACAACCAATTCTTGCACCACACATACTGTATCTTTTAGAAACAGAATCAATCATAATGGCGTTTTCCTCTAGTCCAGGAATGTTCATTACAGAATAGTGTAAATCACCATCGTAAGTAAACTCTCTATATACTTCATCAGCAATCAAGAATAAATCGTGTTTTTTTACGATTTCTGCTAGTTGCATGATTTCCTCTTTGGAATACAAATAACCAGTTGGATTACCAGGATTGCAAATAAGGATTGCTTTTGTTTTTGGTGTAATTAATTTTTCAAAATCTGCGATAGGAGGTAAAGCAAATCCAGTGTCAATCGATGAAATAACTGGAACTACCGTTACACCAGATGCTGTTGAAAAACCATTGTAATTGGCATAGAAAGGTTCAGGAATGATGATCTCATCTCCTTGGTCCATAGTACTACCCATTGCAAATAACAACGCTTCAGAGCCTCCAGTAGTAATAATGATGTCTTCAAAATTAATTGGTAAACCTTGGTTTTTGTAAAATTGAGATAGTTTAGTTCTATAGCTTTCAAAACCAGCGGAATGACTGTATTCTAAAACTTCTATATCAAAGTTTTTAACAGCATTGATAGCTACTTCTGGTGTTTTTATATCGGGTTGACCAATATTTAGATGATATACTTTATTGCCTTTTTTCTTAGCAATTTCTGAGTAAGGAACTAATTTACGGATAGGTGATTCAGGCATTAAATTACCTTTATTCGATATTTTTGGCATGATTATAATTGTTGAAATGCAAATTTGCGATTTTTTTCTCAATTTTAATAGGCTTATATCCCTTATTTGTTGTTAAATGTGCAATATTTATCTGTTTTTTTAGTAATTTTATATAAATCATTTCTATGAAAAAAAATCTGCTGTATTTTTTTTTACTCCTTTATTCTTTTTCTACTAATGCTCAAGATGGATTTCATTTTGTGAAAAATAGCAATAAAGTAAGTATTCCTTTTAAATTAATAAATAATTTAGTCTTCATTCCATTAAATGTTAATGGGGTTGAGCTGACTTTTTTATTGGATACAGGTGTTGAAGAGACAGTATTATTTAGTTTAGAAGATAAAAAGGAAATCAATTTAAAAAACATTGAAAAAATAAGTTTAAAAGGGTTGGGAAGTGAAGAAGCTGTTGAAGGACTAAAGTCAACTGGGAATTTATTGGAGGTAAAAGAGATGGAATCGCGGAATCATCTTTTGTATATTATTTTGGATCCGGATTTTAATCTGTCATCTCATATTGGAATTCCTGTAAATGGAATTATAGGATATTCTTTTTTTAAAAATAATCTAGTAGAAATTAATTACGATAAAAAAAGAATATTTTTTTACCAGGATAATGGTAAAAACAAGAGAAGGATTGAAAAAAAATATAAAAAATTACCAATTTCCATTGAAAGAGCAAAGCCTTATATTGTTGCAAATGTTATGATTGACTCCGTTAATATCGCTTCAAAATTATTGGTCGATATTGGTAATAGTGATGCGGTTTGGCTTTTTCAAAATGTATCTGATAAAATAAAAGTACCAAACAGAAATTTTGAAGATTATTTGGGTAAAGGTTTTAGTGGAGATGTGGAAGGGAGAAGAGCCCGTATTTCAGAATTTATAATTTCCGATTTTAAATTTTCTAATCTCGTAATAGCATTCCCAGATTCGAATTCTGTGAAGCATGTAAAAATGGTACCCAACAGATTCGGTTCAGTAGGGGGTGAAATTTTAAAAAGATTCTCAATAGTTTTTGATTATCCTAACAATAGCTTGTATTTTAGAAAAGGGAAAGAGTACTTCGCTCCTTTTAATTATAATAAAAGTGGAATTGAGATCAGGCACAGTGGAATGCAATGGGTGCAAGAAACCGTTCATCTTCAGACTGTACCAGTATTGGCGGATACTTTTGATTCAAAAGTGGAAAAGAAAACATCTGATTTTCAATATAAATTTAAATTAAAACCTATTTATGAAATAGCAAACCTTAGGAAAAATTCTCCAGCAGCTCTTTGTGGTTTACAATTAGGTGATGTGATAGTTTCTATCAATTCGAATTTAGCTCATAAATATACATTACAGCAAATCAATTCTTTTTTAAAATCGGAGGATGAAAAATGGATTACTGTAGAAGTATTAAGAGAAGGGGTAGTTTTAAAATTTAAATTTCAACTTCAAAATATTTTGTAAAATAAAACACCTCTTGAACTATTTATCAAGAAGTGTTTTTATGTATTGTTTTAGTTCTTAGTTAGCTATAACCTCACCTTTTATTTTTAAAGGGATTCTACCTTCATCATAATTAACAGCATTAGACTCTACAGTAATTGTTTTTCTAATAGGGCCTGGTACCATGTTGTATTTTACTTCTATTTTGGATGATTTACCTGGTAATATGGTGTCCGTTTGTTTCGATAAAATAGTACAACTCGATGTCGATTGCACAGAGGATATAATAAGAGGAGCATTTCCAGTATTTGTAAATACAAATGCTCTTATACCATTATCTTTTCCTTTTGTAATTGTCCCGTAGTCAATCGTATTATTTTCGTCTTTAAAGTCAATTTTAGCTCCGTTTTGTGCAAATCCAATACTACTGAATAATACGACCACTATTAATGTTGCTATTTTTTTCATTTTAAATTTTATTTAATAAAAGTAAATATACTTTGTTTTAATTAGAGCACAAATTTTTATTTCCCTTTTTATAGTGTACTTTATTATTTACTTTTGTTCCCAATATGAATTGCAATAATTAGACCAAACTATTTTTATGACTTGGTCAGTCGGTTATTCGACTAGTAATCATTGTATTAATAGAATAATTAGATCACTAAATAACGATTAAACGAATTCACTATAAAATGACAATTCCTGCACAATTTGACGCTAAAACTATTGAGAACAAATGGTATGAATACTGGATGGAAAATAATTATTTCCATTCGCAGCCAGACCATAGAACACCTTATACTATTGTAATTCCTCCTCCAAATGTCACTGGAGTCTTGCATATGGGGCATATGTTGAACAATACTATTCAAGATGTTTTGATTCGTAGAGCACGTTTAAAAGGATTCAACGCTTGTTGGGTTCCAGGAACGGATCACGCCTCAATCGCTACAGAAGCTAAAGTGGTGGCTAAATTAAAAGCAGAAGGAATCAATAAAAATGATTTGACTCGAGAAGAGTTTTTGGCACATGCTTGGGATTGGACAGATAAATATGGTGGCGTAATTTTGGATCAATTAAAAAAGCTTGGTGCTTCTTGCGATTGGGAAAGAACAAAATTTACTATGGATCCAGATATGTCAGCATCTGTAATTCGTTCTTTTGTTGATTTGTATAACAAAGGACTTATCTACCGTGGATATCGAATGGTAAACTGGGATCCAGAAGCTAAAACGACTTTATCTGATGAAGAAGTAATTTTCGAAGAACAACAAGGAAAACTATATTACATTCAATATAAAATTGAAGGATGTGAAGACTTCTTGACCATTGCAACGACTCGTCCTGAAACTATTTTTGGGGATAGTGCAATTTGTATTAACCCGAATGACGAACGTTTTGCTCATTTAAAAGGAAAAAGCGCCATTGTTCCTATTTGTGGTCGTATTATTCCTATAATAGAAGATGAATACGTAGATATCGAATTTGGAACAGGATGTTTGAAAGTAACTCCTGCCCATGATATGAATGATAAAACCTTAGGGGAAAAACACAACCTTGAAATTATTGATATTTTCAATGAAGATGCAACAATGAATAGTTTTGGTTTACATTACCAAGGGAAAGATCGTTTTGTGGTTCGTGAAGAAATAGCAAAAGAACTGGAAACATTAGGTGCTTTAGCAAAAACAGAAACCCACTTGAACAAAGTAGGAACTTCTGAAAGAACGAAAGCTGTTATTGAACCGCGTTTATCGGATCAATGGTTCTTGAAAATGGAAGATTTAGTAAAGCCAGCAATCCAATCAGTTTTGGTAGATGGAGATATTAAATTGCATCCAAAACGTTTTGAAAACACCTATGCACACTGGTTGAATAACATACGTGACTGGAATATTTCTCGTCAATTGTGGTGGGGACAACAAATTCCTGCTTATTTCTACGGAGACGGAAAAGAAGATTTTGTTGTGGCTGAATCGATCGAAGATGCTCTAGTGCTTGCGAGAGAGAAAACTTCAAACTCAAAACTTGAAACAAAAGATTTAAGACAAGATGTTGATGCATTAGACACTTGGTTTTCTTCTTGGCTATGGCCAATGTCAGTTTTTGGTGGTATAATGGATCCAGAAAGTGAAGATTTTAAATATTATTACCCAACGAATGATTTAGTAACGGGTCCAGATATTTTATTTTTCTGGGTAGCGAGAATGATTATTGCAGGTTATGAATATACAGGAAAAAAACCATTTACAAATGTCTATTTGACAGGTTTAGTTCGTGACAAACAAAGACGTAAAATGTCTAAATCATTGGGGAATTCACCAGATCCTTTGGATTTAATTGAAAAATTTGGAGCTGATGGGGTTCGTGTAGGATTGCTTTTAAGTGCTTCTGCAGGAAACGACATTATGTTTGATGAAGAGTTATGCAACCAAGGAAAGGGGTTTACTAATAAAATTTGGAATGCCTTTAAATTGATCAAAGGATGGGAAGTATCTGAAAGTATTCCACAACCAGAATCTTCTAAAGTGGCGATAGAATGGTATGAAGCGAAGTTGCAACAAACACTTTTAGAAATCGAAGATAATTTTGAGAAATACAGAATTTCAGAAGCTTTAATGGGAACCTACAAATTAGTTTGGGATGATTTCTGTTCTTGGTTTTTAGAAATGATTAAACCAGCATACCAACAGCCAATTGATAGTATAACTTTTGCGAAAGCGATAGAAATGCTAGAAAATAACTTAAAAGTATTGCATCCATTTATGCCTTTCTTGACCGAGGAAATTTGGCAAATATTAGCTACAAGAACTAAGGAAGAAGCTTTGATTGTTGCTACTTGGCCAGAGATGAAACCATTTAATGCAACTTTAATTACTGATTTTGAAAGCACAATGGAAGTGATTTCTGGAATTCGTACCATCCGTAAGGATAAGAATATTCCATTTAAGGATGCGATTGAATTAAAAGCAATCAATAACGATAAAGTTTCTACTTATTTTGATTCGGTTATCACTAAATTAGGGAACATCACTTCGTTAGAATATGTTACTGAAAAAGTGGATGGGGCTTTATCGTACCGTGTGAATTCTAATGAATATTTTATTCCAATTACTGGAAACATAAACGTTGAAGAAGAAATTGCAAAACTGACAGCTGAATTAGATTATACAAAAGGATTTTTAAAATCAGTTCAAAATAAATTAGCGAACGAAAAATTTGTTGCAGGAGCACCAGAAAAAGTTTTGGCAAATGAGAAGCAAAAAGAGGCAGATGCTTTGGCTAAAATTGAAACTATTGAAAATAGTTTGGCAGGACTGAAATAAAGGGAAGCAGATAACTCAATTTAAAACCCATCTCATTTAAAATGAGATGGGTTTTTTAGATTTATTGCAAAACGAACTCATTTAATAAGTGTAATCAAATAGATGGTAGCCCTATTTTATCGACGAACATCATAGTGATTGTATTTTAAAGGGTATTTTTTCCTTTAAACGATTTATGCGTATTTACGGACAAATTGTTAATATTTTTGTACAGTAATTATTAAATACCACATTTACTACCAATGAAAAAAATATTTAGTTCCACTTACAGAAAAGATTATTTTGACGGATATTCAATAGGTTTAGACCCTTTGTTGCCATTTAGTGGTACAAAAAAGGCAGGTTTTATTGCTGGATTTAAATCAGGACGTTTAGACTATGAACGAATGAATGGATGTATTAGTAACGGAATTCCAAATCGGATTGTTACTGAAAAAGTTTTAGAAGATTTCCTTATTGCAGGCATGTTCGGTTTACCTATAGATGCCGATGAATACACGGCTTATCAAATCAATATAATTTCAAAATGGTATCAAAGTGGTATTGAAAAATATGAGCCTAATGAACATACTAGCCTAGTAGAATTACTGGAAGAGAACGGGATTTTTATGAAATAAATTTTTTAATACTACTCGATTATTAATGCTTTTAAAACTGGAGTTTTCAGTTTTAGGATTTTAGAAATCACTCTTTTTTATTTGTACGATCAATAAGTAAGAAAGTTGGATAGGATAGTACAGCAATAATTATAATAATTACAAAGTTTTTAGTGTCGCTGTAGGCAAAGCCTATTAACAAAGTTAAGGTGGCTATAATCATCAATATCGATGTCCATGGATACCCCCAAGATAAATAAGGTCTTGGTAAATTGGGTTCTTTGGTTCTTAATTTCATTAGTGAGCAATAGGCCAATCCCCAAACAATGACAGACATGAAGGTTCCAAACGAAAACAATATTTCAAATGAACCTATACTAATCAAGAATAGACTAAATAATGAAGAGATTAAAAGCGCCACAATTGGAGTGCCACCCTTATTTATTCTAGTTCCTTTTTGTGTAAAAAAGCCATCGCGACTCAATCCAAATAGTATGCGAGCAGGTATCATCATATAGGCATTCAGAATGCTAATTAAAGAAAAAATGGCAATGACAGTGACTATTATTGAACCATTGTGTCCAAACACAACTTTAGCAACATCTGAAGCTACTAATGGAGAATTAGCCAATGCTGAAACGGGCAATACTTGAAAGAATGCCATATTTATCAATATATATATTACTATAACTATTATAGCTCCAGTATATAAAGATTTGGGGATGTTTTTACTTGGGTTTTTATCTTCTTCAGCAAAAAAGCAAACAGCGTACCAGCCATCATAAGTACCAATAATTAATTGTAGTGATTTAAAGAAACCGAAAACAATTCCCATTTCAAAGAAAGGAGTATCTTTTTCAATAGGATTAAATTTAAATCCCGAATAGATAAAACAAGCAACAATTAAGGCAACAAAAAACAGGACTTTTATTATACTTGTCATTTTTTGTATGAAACTGCCATTTTTTACTCCGCTGACGTGTAATAAGGTAAAGGCGACTAGAAAACCGATGGCTATTACTGTTGTTTGACTTTCAAGACTCGGAAATAAAATAACTAGATATTCACTAATTACGATACAATAAAAAGCGGGAGGGACCACATTAGTAATGTAGTCAAACCAGCCAGATAAAAAACCAGCATAATCACCAAAAGCTCTTTTTATGTAATTGTATGATCCACCAGCTTTGGGAAGCATAGTAGCTAATTCTGCATAGGAATTTGCGCCAACTAAGATATAAAGTCCGCCTAAAAACCAACAGCTAATGATAAGCCAATAATTGTCCAACATGCCCGCGATGGCACCTGGTGTTCGCAGTATTCCTACTCCGATGGTACCTCCAATTAATATTGCAATTCCAAAACCCAAGCCTAAACTTTTTTTCAATTGGTTTTTTTTTGATTTTGTCATAGCAATTTAATTTTTAATAGCTGTAGCAGTAGAAGTGTAACTAGTCTTAGCCTAAAAGAGATTATGATACTTATTATCTATTCACTTTTACGATGTTAAGTTTGTAAGAAAAAGTGTTATTTGAACCAAATATACTAAAAATTTGTATTCTTCTTAAAAGCAAAAAACCCGCCTATTGCTAAACGGGGTTTACTTATTTTTTTCAAAAATGCTAACTAAATAAAAACAAGAATAATAAAGGAAATACAACACCAGCTACTGCTAGTTTCCAACCTCTATTTTTCCAACTGAATTTACCTGCTTTTATCATTATAGTTCCAGTTAAGGCAATAATAATTAGGCTTATCGCAAAAATATCGGAATAATAAATCCAAAAATTGGACGTATTCTTGTGCAATGTCATTGATTGACTTATTATGGGGGTTTTAAAGAAAGAAACAATTTCCCCTTTTCCTGTTTTCATGTCTATTTCGACATCATGACTTTCAAATGAAATTTTATAAGTTCCTTTTCGAACCATTTGACGTCTCATTTTGTCTTCAATTCCTAATTTTTTACCTAAGTCCTTAGCAAAATCTTCGTTTAACCCACTTTCTTCTGGAAGTGGAACTTCAATTGCTTTTGTTTGGGTAGTATATTTTTCAGGATGCCAAGATTCTCTGTGATTCATCATAAGTCCTGATAAAGCAAAGGAAACAATTAACCCGATGTAGAAATAACCTAAGTCGCGGTGTAAATTTCTGAAATTGATTTTTTTCATAGTTCTAGTTCTTTTTAAAAGTAAAAAGAGATAAAAGGGATTGTTTAAAATTTATATTTTAATGAAGTCATTACTTGACGAGGTCCAATGGGATTTACACTATAATTTTCATGTACTGTATAAGCCAATACATTAGCAACATTTGATAATTTACAAAGGATTGAAAATTTACCCCATTCGTAACCTGCAGATACATCTACTGTTGTGTAATCACCAAGAGGGATTTGTCTGTCTCTTATAGTTTGTTCTTGTGTATTGGCATCAATAAGAATTTGGTTGTTCCATCCACCCACACGTTTTCCTATATAGTTTCCAATTGCTCCTATAGAAACTCCTTTTAACAATCCTGATTGTAACGTATAGAAGAAGCTCAAGTTGGCAGTATTAGCAGGTGTTCTTGCTAAACGATCCCCTTCAATAAAACTTCCGTTAAGGCCTGATGTTTTAGTGTATCGCATATCATTGTAGCTGTAACCTGCATTGATATTTAATCCATCAGTTGGTCTTGCAGTAATATCAATTTCGATTCCCTTACTAGTTGTTTCCCCGCTTAATACTTTTATTGAAGTATCTGTATTAAAAGTACCATCGGCTTTGAATTCAGCCGTTTGCGCTAAATTGCTATTGGTAATTTGATAGACAGTAACATTAGCGCTCAATAAACCTTTCCAGAAATCTTTTTTAATTCCTGCTTCATATTGATCAATCAAAGAGGGTTTAATAACTTTTCCATCAACTGTAGTTCCTGAATTTGGAGTGAAAGAATTCGAATAACTCGCAAATAAAGACATGTCTTTGGTTGGTTGGAAAACTAACCCTAATTTTGGAGTAAATGCTTGATCATTTCTTATTTGATCTTCCGTGATTGTTATAGGTGTTGTAGTATAATCATGAGTGGTTGCTTGTGATTCTTGCCATGACCAACGTAATCCTGCTAATACTTTAAATTTATCTGTAATCGAAATCAAATCTTGTGCATATACTCCAAAACTATTCGTGTTTGTTTTTACGATTCTAGTAATATTTCCTTCTGGAATAGCACCACCTTGATCAAAATTTTCGAAATCAAAAATATTTCCAGATCCGTAAGTAGAGGGGGAGAAGCTAAATCGATACGCTTGTGCAAATGAGTTTTCAAAATCAACTCCAGTAAATAATTGGTGTTTTACACTTCCTGTATTAAAACAGCCTTGTAGATTAATTTGTTGCCCAATATTTTGTTCCAGGTTTTTATTTTGTCCCAGTGGTCTGCTCCAATCACCATTATCAGCTGGTTGAATACGCTCTGTCCCTTTTGAAATTCTGTTGTAATCTTGAAAAGAGGTATTGAAATTTAATTTCCAATCTTTGTTAAACTCATGCTTTACTAATCCAGATACACTAGATTGTCTTGTTTGTCCATTAGACCATGTTGCTCCTAAATAAGTACTACGAGGTACATCGGCAATTTCTTTTCCTATGATTCCTGTACCAAAATCGGGTGTCCAATTATCATGTAGGTAATCACCTTGTAATACAATCTCCGTTTTATCACTAACTTTGAAAAGGAACGAAGGATTAATATAATAGCGTTCTTTTTTTACCACATCCCTAAAACTTTCAGAGTTTTCATAAGATCCCGTAAATCGGTATGCAATATAGCTGTTTAAAGGACCGTAAATATCAATAGAGGGTTTATAGAAAGCAAAACTACCTGCTTGCATGCTTATTTCTCCTCCTTTTTCGAATGAAGGTTTTTTAGTCACCATGTTCATAATTCCTCCTGGAGCTACATTTCCAAATAAAAGAGCGGCACTTCCTTTTAAAATCTCTACTTTTTCTAAAGATGATACTTCGGGAACAGATCCGCCACTAAAACGGAACCCATTTTTAAACATATTGTTTGCCGTCATATCATATCCTCTAGACCAGATGGATTCTTGAGCACCACCACGAGCGGAGCCTACATAGGCACCATTTACATTTTTTATAACATCACTTAATCGGATGGCTTGTTGTTGTGTGATGATTTCATTACCAATTATCTGAATACTTTGAGGGATATCTAATGGTTTTAACGATAGTCCAGAAAGTACATTTTCTTTTTTCTTATTGGTACTTCCTTTAAATACAATTACAATTTCTTGTAAGGATTCAATGTTTTCATTTAATTTGAACTCTACGTAGGTCACTGTATTTGGGGATACTTTAATTTCTTTGGATTGTTTTTTTAATCCTTCTCCCTCAATTGTTAAGGTATGAATACCTACGGGGAAATTATCAAATCTAAAGGTTCCATCATTATTTGTTTCACTTGTATAAGCTCCTTTTGCTAATTTAATTACAATTTCTTTCAAAGGATATCCATCAGCAGAAACTATTTTTCCTTGTATAATTCCTTTTTCTTGTGCGTTTACAAAAAGAGTTGCAAATAATAATAATGCTATGATTCTAAGTTGAGCTTTCATTTTATTTAGATTTATTAAAAATAACGGTGCAAATATATAATCTGATTTTGAATTGACAAAGCTTATTTAGATTAAATATCAATAATTATTTTAATTTTTTTTTAAGAATTTGATTGTTAGTCATCTACTATTTTTATTGGATGACAAAAATGTATAATTACGTAATTTTAGTTTTTTTGTTTCTTATTTTTCCCCCACCAAATTAAAGTTCCTGTAACGGGTAAGCTGGCTATTAATAAGCTAATTAGAAAAGCAAATACTTTTCCGGCTAGGCCAAAGATGCCACCAGTATGAATGTCATAATTCATTTTCGTTAGGGTATCTGCAAGTTTAGCATCCTTTTTTCTTCCCCAAATGTGGTTGACCTTAATTTCTTTTAAGGAGTATTGATCAAAATAGCGGTAGTCTATTTTACTGTAGGTTTCTTTATCACTATTTATATTTACTGCTATCGAGGAATTATCATTTTCTGGAGGATGTAATTCTATAGATTCGGCTTTGGGATGTTCTATTTTCATTTTTCCCCAGATAATATCTAGAGGTGAAGCTGGAGCATTTTTTGGTTCTTTTTCTATTTTAGAAATTGGCTCGACATAAACTAAGGATTTTTCGCCCCCTAAAACTTTATAATAAGAAAAAGCAAACCATTGAAATCCCCATATTAATCCTGTTACCGCAAAAATGAAGGCAATCAGCAAAACATAAAATCCAGTAATGTTATGTAAATCGTAATTTTTTCGTTTCCATTTCATCCCTTTTTTCCACTTGAAAGTGAAACGCTGTTTGGCTGCATTTTTGTTTTTAGGGTACCATAATATAAATCCTGAAATGATGAGAATTAGGAATAGTAAAGTAGCTGAGGCAACTACAACTTGCCCAATTTGATCTGGTAACCATAAGTAGTAGTGTCCGTCTAAAATGAAATGAAAAAAACCAGTTTCATTATCGACTGTTTTCAATACTTTTCCAGAATAGGGGTTTAAGTACGTGGTGTAATAATAAGTAGGCTCATAATGAAAAAAAATGGCTTCTGCAGCATCTGTTTTTCTATTGTATTTTAAAGCGTGAATCGTTTTGGTAGGTAGTTGCTTCTGGGCAATCTTGAGCAATTGAGATGGAGGCAAAAAAGGAGATTGTTGTTCTGGGACAAAACGATATTCCTCAGTCAGGTTTTGAATTTCTTCTTGAAAAGCATACAAACAACCTGTAATAGCAATGATAAATACAATTATGCCCGAAGATAAACCCAACCATAAGTGTATTTTCCCTATTCCTTTTTTTAAATTATTATTTTTCATTAGATAAGAATAAAACTCCTCACCGAAATGAGGAGCTTAATTAAACAAAACTGAAACAAAACGAACTAACTTTAAAATTTATATCCAACTGATAAGCGAAAATTAGTACCCGCTTCCGCTTGCCAGTAATACATATCACTATAGCTATAATAGCCACCAGAATACAAGTATTTATTTAAGATATTATTGACAACTAGATTGATAGATACTTTGTTTTTTTGGTAAGAAACTCCTCCATCTAATCGGAAATAATCAGGTAAACTAGCAGTGTTATCTGGTGAGATATACCATGGAGCTCTTTTTACCTGGTATTGATAACCTAGTGAAAAACCAACTCCATTCAAAGTACCTCTGTCTACTTTGTAATTCAACCAAGTATTTTGAATGTGTCTGGTAGTTCCTGCTATTTGGTTTCCTATTATAGATTCATCAGTATCTTTAGTAGTTTTTCCTTCAGTAAAGGCATAGTTAACTATAAGGTCTAAGTTTTTTACGATTTCACCTCTAATGTCAACTTCAAATCCTTTTACTTTTTGTTGTCCACTTTCTCTGCTATACTGCATCCCTCCTGAAGCGTGTTCTGGGTCAGCTGTAAGTACATTATTTTTTGTGATTTGGTAAACTGAAACGACAGAATTCCATTTTCCGTTCAACCAGTCTCTTTTTAAGCCAAATTCAATATTTCCACCTGTTTCAGGATTAAAAGATTTTCCTTGCCAGTCTGTACCATAGTTTTCATTAAAAGATTGATCGTTTACAAAATAGGCTGATGTATTTTTATCAATTGAATAGCTTAATCCCACTCTTGGCGTAAATTTGTTGTTTTTAGCGTTGCCAGCATAAGCATTATATGCTTTAAGTACAGTATATCTTCCTGCTAATGTCAATCGCAGTTTGTTGTCTAAAAACCCCAATTCGTCTTGCACATAAAAAGCTTTGTAGTTATTTTGGTATTTAACACCTCTTTCTTCTAGGCTTTTGCTTCTGTCAAAAGTAGGCGAGGCAGCTAGTGTTCCGTGTACAGGATTGTAAATGTCTAAATCGGGTAAAGCAACAGATTGTGCAAAGTCATGATAGAATGTTTTATCGCTCATATCGATGCCTGATAGTATTTTGTGTGAGATAGCTCCAGTTTGAACTTCACCATTTAAAAATGCTTGACCTACATATACTTTACCTAAAACATCCCAAATACCAGCACCACGTTTAAGAATTGCATCATTAGTAGTATCAAAACCAGTTGGCCACAATGACATCCCTTCTTGCTGGTAATTTAGGTAAGACGTTTGTGCTGTGAATTTCCAATTGTCATTGATTTTATGTTCTACAATAGCAAGAATATTTCTTTCTATCATTTTTGTAGGATCTAAATTAGCTTCGGATGTAGAGAAGCTTCTTGGTAAATCAGCATATCCTCTGTGTGAAAACAAATAATTAGCTCCTATCGCATTTACTTTAGAGAATTGTTGGGTGTATTCAAGTGTAATTGCTGTTTTATCTGAAACCAAATATTTAAGAACAGGGGCAAAGGAATAACGATCATTGAAGTCAAAATCACGGTAACTGTTTTTCTTTTCTCCCATTACATTGATACGGTACAATAATTTTCCGTTTTTGGTCAATTTTCCGTCAAAATCTAATGTCGCTCTGTACATGTCAAAACTTCCTAAAGTCAAACTCGCTTCTCCTTTTGTACGGCCGCTGGGTTTTTTAGTAACTACATTATAAAAACCACTTGGATTTCCATTAGCCAGCATAAATCCGGCAGGCCCTTTTACAAATTCAATACGTTCTACCATACTCATATCCTCAGTTAATGGTCCCCAAGTGGAACTCATATTCATACCGTTTCTAAAAGCAGCTACTTGACTTCCTCTCATCGTTATATTAGCATAATTATCCCAATGCTCTACTCTGGTAGCACCACTTACGTTACGAGTAACCCCTTCTAACATGTCAAATATTTGTTGGTCATTAATTAGTTTTCCAGTGATTACCTGTATGTTTTGAGGAATTTCAATGATGGGAGACTGTAAACGCAACGAGGAAGAAATTCTATTGGTTTTAAAAGCACTTTTATTACTTAGAATTACTACTTGGTTCAGTTCATTGTTTGATAGAGAAAGCGTAATGTCAACAGTGGTTGTTTCGTTATTTTTTACTGCAACTCGTTTTTCAATATCATTGTTTCCAATTAAACTTACAACTAATGTGTATTCCCCTTCGTTTAAATTTTTTAGAATAAAGACACCGTCATTATCTGTAATGGTAGTTTTGTTTTTTCCTTTCAAGGTAATGGATACTCCTTCAGCCGCTTTATTACCGCTGGTATAAACAGTTCCTTTTATTGCTGTTTTTTGCTGCTGACCAAAAGTTGTATTTAAAGAAATTAGTGACAGACAAAGGAGCAATAAGAAAGTGGGTGTTTTTTTATTAAAATAGTGCATATTAAAAAATAATTAAAGTTATAGATTTATTTTTATTTAGAATGAATAAGAATAATGCAAATCTATATTTTAATTTTTATTTAACAATAGTTATTTAGATTAAATAAAAATAAATTTTTTACCCAATTGTTTTACAGTATTTTATGAATCGAAAACAATACTGTTTTTTATATGAAAGGTTGTTGTTTATAATGTATTATGTAAAATGGTCGTTTTTTTATGAATCTTCACCCAAGAATAATTGTCTGAACTGCATACATGAAATAGTAGTATTTAAACTGACTTTTTAAATTTTAGGAGAAAGTGGAAGGAGCATAGAAATTTAGTTTTTAAAATACTTAAATTTACAGCTTCGAATTAGTGCCTATCATTTTTTAAAAAGAGCAGTAATTTTTGAAACCATTCAAAATAAATGATACAATCCTATTTAAAAAAAATACAGCATTCTCCTAAAGGATATAGAATTGCCAACACCGTATTTTTTTTCATCTCGGGATTTGGATATTCTTCTTGGGCATCTCGAATTCCTGCTATTAAAGCGCAATTGCATTTAAGTGAAGCGCAATTTGGAGCCGTTTTATTTGCATTTCCAGTAGGATTGATGTTAACTATGCCATTTACTGGAAGGTTATTGAATAAATATAGCAGTCGGTATTGTATGTTATTAGGTGCCATATTGTTTAATATCGTATTGGCCTTACCTGGTTTTGCTGCTTTTGTTTGGCAATTGGTTATAATCCTCTTGATTTTTGGCTCTTCTAGAAATATTTTGAATTTATCAATGAATGCACAGGCACTTGAAGTTCAAAAACTGTATCCAAAATCAATAATGACTACTTTTCATGCCGTCTGGAGTTTGGCAGGATTTATAGGAGCAGGTTTAGGTTATGTAATGGTTACTCAAAAAATTGCGCCTTCCTTTCATTTGTTGGGAGTAAGTGTTGCAATGATGGCAGTTACAGCATGGGTTTATCCACAAACAATTCATACCGAACCGGTGAAGGAGAAGAAAAAATTCTTTTCGATGCCCGACAAAAACCTGATCAAGTTTGCTATAATTTGTTTTGTGTCGATGGCCTGTGAAAATACCATGTATGATTGGAGCGGAATTTATTTTCAAAACATATTACATGCATCACCAAAATGGACCACAGCAGCTTTTGTTTTTTTTATGACTGCGGTGACATTAGGGCGTCTCTTGGGAGATTATGCCGTATTTAAATATGGTATAAAACCAATTTTATTTTATAGCGGTATTTTTATTAGCTCTGGTTTTTTGATTTGTTTTCTTTTTCCTTTTATTTCGACAACCATAATTGGTTATTTTTTAATAGGAATTGGGGTGTCGTGTGTTGTCCCATTAGTGTTCAGTATCGCTGGAAAATCAAAAAGTTTGAGCAATGGTAGCGCACTAACGTCTATTTCAACTATTGGATATCTTGGTTTTTTGATTGTGCCACCAATGGTTGGATTCATTTCTCAAATTTCGAGTATGAAATGGGCCTTTTTAATAATGGCTCTTTTGGGAATCATTATGATTTTTATGGTCAATAAAATTGCAACCGAAGAAGCATAATTGTATTTTTTCTTAAATCGGTACTATTTAGATTTCGTCATCACATATTTTTCGGAGCTTGGTTTGCCTGATTGCATACCTGAAATCTCCGCTATTAAACTGTCTTTTGAAACGCTTTTGTAGCTTATTTTTTGAGGGTAATCGTGTTTTGGATTTTCAAAAACCAATTCTTTTTCGGTGGTTTTAGTTAGTTTAAAAGGAACCGGTTTGTCTTCATTTTGCCCTTGTACGTTGGCATTATAAGTTAATTCTTCTCCTTTTTGTTGCAATTGAATGGTTTCAAAGTGAATCGTGTCTTTTCCTTTTATGAAATACGATTGCCCTTCATATGTACTGTCATTTACTTTTTCCCAAGTCTCTGATAAATTTCCTTCGGCAGTTTTGTTTTCCCAAGTTCCCAGTAACCAATGGGCAGTTTTTATCTTGTCTTTTTCATTCTTATCAGATGAATCTGATTTCTTGCAGGATAGCAATGTTACGATCAGCAGTAGTAAAGTTATTTTTTTAAACATCTTGATTTCGAATTATTGTTTGTTGAACGGATACAAAATTAGGAAAAATATACACAACTAGCCCAGATAAAAGCGGCATCTCCCGATTTTGAAAAACAAGGCTTTTTCAGCCGTAGTTTTTATGATTGGGAATATAGCGGATAGCTGGAAGAAGCTCCTAAAAAAAAGTATCTTAAATGCTTTCTTTCAAAATAGTATGAACCAATTCTTTGGTTGGTTTTTGATCTTTTAGTTTTACTCGAACCATATCAAAAGGCACTTTGAAATCACAGCCCAGTTTGTAATTGCTGCATCCATAAGCTGTATTTCCTTTGATAACGGTTCCTTTTTGGCATTTGGGACAAGCCAGCGTGTCAGCAGTTGTATTCTTTGCAGGAGCAGGAGCAGCCGTTTTTTTGGGTTCTAATTTTAAATTGAAGTTTTCATCAAATCGCAGTAATCCTTCTACAATTCCTGTATCCGTTTTAAAATCTTTCAAGTTTACAGTGGATCCTTTTTGTAGCAATCGCAGGTATTGATTCTCGGATATTTTTTTCTCCATAAAAGTAAAAGGCAATAAAAAAGTGCAACCCGCTTTATAATCGGTACAACCATAAGCCGACTTTCCTGCTATAATTGTACCTTTTTTACATTTAGGACAGGCTTCTGCCATGATTCCAGCCGCTTTCTTTTTTTCTACTTTAGCTACTTCTTTTTGAATATTACCCACATGCGAAATATTAGCACGTTTGGTTTCACTGCGTACTTCATAGACTAAGGCCTCGACCATGCGTTTCATATTATTGATGAAAGCACCAGCGGTAAAAGTTCCTTTTTCGATATCTTTCAATTGCTTTTCCCAAGATCCCGTCAGTTCCGCTGATTTTACTAATTCATTTTGAATCGTGTCTATCAATTGAATTCCTGTTGGGGTTGGCAATACTTGTTTTTTATTTCTTACAATGTACTGGCGTTTGAACAAGGTTTCAATAATATTGGCTCGTGTTGACGGTCGTCCGATGCCATTTTCCTTCATCAATTCCCGTAAATCTTCATCATCAACTTGTTTACCTGCAGTTTCCATAGCACGCAATAACGTAGCTTCCGTAAACTGATTGGGTGGTTTGGTTTCCTTTTCTAAAAAGGAAGGTTGATGAGGTCCTTTCTCACCCACAGTAAAACTGGGTAATAAATCGGCTTCTTTTTCTTTGGCATTTGGATCTTCAAAAACAACTCGAAATCCTTTTTTTAAGATTTCTTTTCCAGTAGTTTTGAACAGCACATCGGCTGCTTTCCCAATCACTGAGGTATTAGCTACCAAGCAATCATCATAAAATACAGCTATAAAACGCTTTGTAATAATATCATAAACTTGCTGCTGATTGTATTGCAAGTTCGATTGAATTCCCGTAGGAATAATCGCATGGTGATCGGTTACTTTTTTATCGTTGAAAACCTTAGATGATTTTTTAATCTTTTTTTCTAAAAGCGGTTGCGTTAATGCAGCATAATTAGTTAAATTTTGTAAAATACCGGCCACTTTTGGATAGACGTCGTTTGGTAAAAAAGTGGTGTCTACTCTGGGATAGGTGACTACTTTTTGTTCATACAAAGTTTGTACAATTTTAAGCGTTTCATCAGCTGTAAAACCAAATTTTGTATTGCAATACACTTGTAATCCAGTTAAATCAAATAACTTAGGTGCAAACTCATTTCCGTTCTTTTTTTCTACAGAAACAATTTCGAATTCACTTTCTTTGACTTTATTGGCCAAAATTTCTCCGTCTTCCTTTTTCAAAAAACGACCTTCTTCATAGCTAAAAAGTGTTTCTCTATATAAGGTTTGCAATTCCCAATAGGGTTGTGGTTTGAAATTTTCTATTTCCTTCCAGCGATCGACTACCATCGCTAATGTAGGTGTTTGTACGCGTCCTATAGACAATACTTGCTTGTAACCGCCATGTTTTACGGTGTACAAACGGGTGGCATTCATGCCCAGTAACCAATCACCTATGGCTCGCGAAAAACCAGCGTAGTATAAATTATCGTAGTTGGCGGATGGTTTTAAGTTCTCAAAACCTTCTTTAATAGCTTCGGTGGTTAGGGACGAAATCCACAAGCGTTGCACTTCGCCTTTATAGTTGGCTTCGTTCATCACCCAGCGCTGGATCAGTTCTCCTTCTTGTCCCGCATCCCCGCAGTTGATGACTAAAGTGGCCTTGTCAAATAATCCTTTTATAATTTTAAATTGCTTTTGGATTCCTGAATTAGAAACTACTTTAGTCTCAAATTTTTCAGGAAGCATGGGCAAGTTGTTCAAGTCCCAACTTTTCCAATAGGATTTGTAATCGTTAGGTTCTTTCAAGGTACATAAATGACCAAAAGTATAGGTTACCGCATAACCATTGCCTTCATAATAGCCATCATGCTTGGTATTGGCTCCTAAAACGGATGCGATTTCACGTGCTACACTTGGTTTTTCGGCAATACAGACCTTCATTTTCTTCTACTGATTTTGATGGCGCAAATTAGGAATTTAGAAATTGGTATTAAAAAAAAATCGTCGGGATTTATGAACGGGTAGTAAATTGAAAGGTTTTTTAGGAGCAGAATAAATAGGATTTATAAAAACGAATGGTCCTGCTGTCCGCTCTATTCCCGATAATAAAAACTACGGCTAAAAAAGCCTTGTTTTTCTAAATCGGAGATGCCGCTTCCATCAGGGCTATTAATTCCGTTTTATTTTCACAATAACCAAAGATCTAGGATTGTACTATCAGATCATTTATCTTCTCCACAAATGGATTTGTGTGAACCGTCGCAACTGGGCATTTTTTTAGATAAACCGCAAACACAATCATTGATTCCTTTACCGTCAAGAATGCGGGGAATGTATTTTTCTATTCTGGTTTCCCTAGTTTTGGATTGTTTCGCAGCTTCAAAAAACAAGTTATATGCCCGTTGTCGTCCTGGAGTTAAGGATTCAAAAGCTGCTTTTAAAGCTAGGTTTTTATCTAAAATAGCTTTCAGTTCATCTACTAACTCTAATTCTTTATTACTTTTGAAAGCTACTTTTAAACCCGCTTTTTCGACCTCAATCGCTTCATAAATGTAGTTTTTCAGGATAGGTTTTAGTTCCTCAATTTCAGATACATTAGTAAATTTAAAAAAACGGACTGCTTGGCTGTTTTCTCCCGGTTGTACTAACATTCCGTTGGTATCTTGTAGCAACGAACCTTTGAGGAAACTAAGCGCACAAAATGATTTAAAACTGGCTATTAAAACTACGTTGTTCCCTTGAAAACTATAACAAGGCGTGCGCCACTTGAACTCTTCGGTCAGACCACAATCGAGTAACAATTGTCGTAATTGCTCCATTTCGGGCTGCCATTTTTTAGCATTACTAATAAAGTCGTCGACTTTGAGATTCATTGTTGATGTAGTTTTAAATTTTGAAGTAGCTTTTAGTTTTATAAAAGTATAAAAAAACGTTTTGTAAATGCTACAAAGTGCTTTAAATAAATATTTTCACTTGTTTCAAAGTAGCCAAATAAAGAACGTTTGGTTCGATTTGCGGACAGTCCTAATATTAAACTGAAAATAGGCGTTAAATCACGCTATTTATTCGTAAATTAGTAGTAAATATTCACCAATTTATAAACTAAACTGTTTACTATTATGAAAAATCTAGGTCTATTTTTATTGCTATTATCATGCTTTGGACTCCAAAGCTGTAAAAAAGAGCAAAGTCAAAAAGATACTAAAGCTACTGAAGTACAGGCTGAAAATTCTGCCAACGTAGCTTGCTATAAAGCGTTGTATGAAAGTGATACTATCGAAATGAAAATGATTACTTCAAAAGACAATAAAATAACTGGGGATATGATAATGAGTCTTTATGCTAAGCCAAAAAAGATTGGAAAAATCACGGGATCATTCCATGGAGATACGCTATTAGTAGACTATTCTTTTTATCAGGGAGCGGACAAAGTAAAAATATTTAGTAACCCAATGGCATTTCTAAAAAGGGGAGATAGCCTAATTTTAGGAAATGGAAAAATAGAATACTATTTTGGAAAGTCTTATTTTGTTAAAGGGCAACCTATCGATTATGATAATGTAAAATATAAATTAACAAGTGTCGATTGCGTTGATAAATAATCTGCAAGCGAGGAATGAATTATTGTCTTTTCTAACTTAGCTAATACACTAAAACCAACGGTTTAAGAATACGAAATAAGTATTGCTTGAATCGTTGGTTTTTTATATTAAGACCTTTGCTATATTCTTGTCATTCCGAAGAATGAGGGATCTCATCCAGTTTATCCGCGTAGATAATTTATTGGATTTGCTTTTGATCGTGAGATTGCTTCGTTCCTCGCAATGACTTTGTTTGCGGAATTGTATTAATCTTTCTATAACAAATGCGCTAGCCCTGATAGTAGCGGCATCTCCCGATTTAGAAAAACTAGGCTTTTTTTAGCCTTAGTTTTTATTATCGGGAATACAGCGGATAGCAGGAAATAGCTCCTAAAAAAACTTGGAACTTTAAACATTACACTTTAAACAAAAATTTCGTATTTTTGCACTCCAAATAAAGGACTAAGATTATGTTAGATAGACTTCAAATAGTAAAACAACGTTTCGATGAGATATCGGATTTGATTATCCAGCCGGATGTTATTTCTGATCAGAAACGTTATGTGCAATTGAATCAAGAGTATAAAAGCTTGAAAGCATTGGCTGAAAAGAGAGACGAATACGTGCTACTTATGGCTAATATTGATGAAGCAAATGAAATAATTGCTGACGGTAGTGATGCAGATATGACCGAAATGGCCAAGATGCAACTGGACGAAGCAAAGGAAAGATTACCAGAACTAGAGGAAGAAATTAAATTTATGTTGATTCCTAAAGATCCTGAAGATGCGAAGAATGTGATGGTGGAGATTCGTGCCGGAACGGGTGGGGATGAAGCGAGTATTTTTGCAGGGGATTTATTCCGTATGTACACTAAATACTGTGAAGGCCGCGGATGGAGAACGTCAGTTGTGGATATGAATGAAGGAACTTCGGGTGGATTTAAAGAGGTAATCTTTGAAGTTACTGGTGAGGATGTTTATGGAACATTGAAGTTTGAAGCGGGTGTTCACCGTGTGCAACGTGTACCACAAACGGAAACGCAAGGACGTGTGCACACATCAGCAGCGACTGTTATGGTATTGCCAGAAGCAGAGGAATTTGATGTACAAATTGATATGAATGATGTACGTGTGGATTTCTTTTGTTCATCAGGACCTGGTGGACAATCAGTAAATACAACCAAATCGGCAGTGCGTTTGACGCATATTCCAACTGGATTAGTAGCACAATGTCAAGATCAAAAATCACAACACAAGAATAAGGATAAAGCCTTTGGCGTATTGCGTTCTCGTTTATACGAACAAGAATTAGCCAAAAAACAAGCGGAAGATGCTACTACACGTACATCTCAAGTTAGTTCAGGTGACCGTTCTGCTAAAATTCGTACTTACAATTACGCACAAGGCCGTGTAACGGACCATAGAGTTGGTTTAACCCTGTATGACCTAGGAAACATTATGAATGGTGATATTCAAAAAATTGTTGACGAACTAGCATTAGTGAACAATATGGAGAAATTGAAAGAAGCAAGCGAGGTTTTTTAAGAAAATAGCGTAAAAAAATATTGAATACATAAAAATGCCATACTACTAATTAGTGTGGCATTTTTTAGTTTTAGTTCTTGAATTTTTACTTGTTTTCTTTTAGTAGAAGGACTGATTTTTTTAAAACTTCATATTTGGCGATAGCCGAATCGATTTTGGCATCAAAATCATGATTGTCCTCTAATTTGTCAATTTCAGTATTTATTTCAGCTGTTTTATTTTCGAAAGACGTATTAATAGAATCCCAATTTGCTAGTATATCATCAGTATTTTTATGACTGATCGAATCTACAAAACGAACATAATTATTAGTAACTTGTTCTGCTTTTTTTTCTTCTTGGGTTTTGCAAGATACCAAACTAATTGCTATTAAAAAAAATCCTAATAGTGGTATTGAATTTTTCATTCTGGTATTATTATGGTTTTATTACATATATAAGTCTAAAATAGATATGTACTAAACCGTTTTTTAGCACCTTTATTTTGACTGCTTGAAAATCATTAAAAAGGACATTTTTCATACAATTGATCATCGTATTAAACATAGAATTAGTAGTGTAGCAAGCTATTGAATACTCTTATGTTTAGATTGAATGTGCTTTTTAAAATAGTACGGTTTTTTACTGTACATTTAATTCGCTTGCTATTATAAAAAGACTGATTTATTAATGTCTTTTATATTTTCTAATTTTGTTTTTTCTTGTTCTATAAGTACTATAGCGTTTTCTTTCAATTGTTGTGATTGATTTTTTAGGCTATTTATTTTTTCAGAAATTGTATCATTCAATATATTAGTTGAGTGTTTTACCATTTTTTTTAAATTGTTGGTGTTGTCAACTATTTTATTTTTAGCAATTTCTCTTTTTTCTTGGGTGAATAGAATTCCTAAATAAGATCCTAATACGAAACCTCCAAGTATTCCTATTGTTAAATTGTTGTTTTTCATTTGTTTTATCTAATTACCCTCTTATCACTCTTAGTAAAATTGCAATAACAGCTATTACTAATAATATGTGAATAATACTTCCTAAACTATAAACGAAGAATCCTAATGCCCATAGTATTACTAATACTACTGCTACAATGTATAATAAATTTTGCATGATGTTTTTTATATAATTAATAATTAAAGTGTATTAGCTGCTTGCATTAATTTGGTTATTCCCGTCATTAATAAAGCAACCCATATTCTTTTATAAATGTTCTAATTCAGCATCTTATTTAAAGATTTGTTTTATATATACAAAGATCGATAGTTGATAGCAAAAGTTTGTTACATCAATTTCGATTTTTATTACAGAATTTAAATGTGATTTTATATAATTTAAAACTTATTGCAGACTGATACATGCCAAAAAGAGATTTTTTTGTGCGTTTTATCAGGAGTTGAAGTATCTTTTATTGAGTTTAGAAGATAGTATATGGTTGACTCTTATGCCTCAGGGAGAAAAATAGTAAATGTAGCACCTTGATTCAATACTCCATTGGCAAATATAAATCCTTTGTGGTTTTCTACTATTTTTTTACAAATAGCCAAACCAATTCCTGTTCCGTTATATTCGTTTTTGTTGTGAAGTCTATTAAAGAGGATGAAAATCTTTTTAGCATATTCTTGCTCAAATCCGATTCCGTTGTCATCAATGGTGATTTTATAATAGTTCAGATTGTTGTTAGGTAATAATTCTTCGTTATTAGCACTGATTGTTGAACAATTAATTTGAATGATTGGACTGCTGTCTTCTTTGCTATATTTTAATGAGTTACCAATTAAATTAATAAACAACTGCTGCATTTGAAATGGAATTACTTTTAAATGAGGTAATTCAGTATTTTCAATACTTGCATTTTTATCTTCAATTATTTGAGCTAGTTCTTGTTTTGCATTTTCTAATAAGGAATTTAAATCAGCATCTTCAAAAGCTTTTTCAGTTTTATTAGTTCTAGAGAATTGCAATAAGTCTTCAATAAGAACACGCATTCGATTAGCAGAATATTGTATGCTGGTCACGTATTGTTGTCCTGCTTTAGATAAATTGTTATAATCTTTACTAACTAATCTTGAGAGAAAAGTTTCAATTTTTCGTAGTGGTTCTTGTAAATCGTGACTCGCAATGTAGTTGAATGCCGTTAGTTCTTTATTGTTACTTTCTAATTCTCTATTTCGATCTTCAATAAAGTTATTAGCATACACTTCCTCAGTAACATCACTTGTAGTTCCTATATGTGTTCTCTCGCCAGAAGCTACTGTTACAACTCGTCCTAAAGCTCTGAAATATCTTATTTCGCCATCTTTTCTGATAATTCTATAAGTAAATGCAGGTAAAGTTGTTTCAATAGGAATGTTGTTCGCGTTGTCAATTACGTGTTGTAAATCGTCTGGGTGAACAAATTTGTAAAATTCTTCGAGACTTGCCTTAAAAGATTGAGGTTCACATCCTAATAAGCGATATTCATTATCTGAGAAAGCAAAGGTTTCTGTATTTAAATTGAATTGCCAACTTCCAAAACCTCCCACAATCTCCGCAAGATTACTGGCTTCATTGGCAACTGAAAGTGTGTTAATTGTATTTTTAAGGGTCACTAAGTCCTGATTCATTTTAATAAATGCAATCGTAATTAAAACTAACGTCACTAAGAGGGTGAGATAAATAAGTAGCGGAGTATAACTCATAGTGGACTCATAATCCAATTGCCTGTTTTGTAAAAGTCTTTTTTGAACAATAATCATTTCTTCTATTTTATCTCGTATAGAATCCATTGTTTTTTTTCCAATTTCTAAATAACTTTTAAAAACTTCCTGATCATAATTTTCCTGCTCAACAAGATACAATGTTTTGGAAAGGTAGTTTTGTCTGGTATTAATGAGGAATATTAATTTTTTTAAATTTGCTTGTTGAGTCCTACTGTTGACAGTTAATAAGGTTACTTTCTTGAAAGAATTTTTGATTAAATGTTTAGATGCAATATAAGGTTCAAGAAAACTTTTCTCTTTAGTCAATATATAACCTCTTTCTCCAGTTTCGGCATCTTTTAGGTAAGAAATTAAACGCTCCAGTTCAATATTTACTTCATAACTATTACTTACCCAATTGGATGTTTTTTTTAGAACAGTAATGTGTTTAAAAGTAATAGCGCCAATAAAAAATATAATTGTTACTGAGATAATAAAAATTATTTTTAAAAATAGCGGCGATTTATGAAGCTGAATATATTTCATTTTACATTCTCATTAAGAAATTATCTTTATTTAAACCAGAGGTATGGTATTGCCAGTTTATGGTCACCACGTCAGAAAGTATTTTTTTTAAACTATCAAAATCACTTGGCTTTTTAATATAAATATTAGCACCATTTATAAAAGTCTCATCGATATGTTCCTCTGATGATGAGGTTGAATAGATGGCAACGACAATATCATTTAGGGTTTTATTTTTTTTTATTTCCAATAAACATTCGAGACCATTTTTTTTTGGCATGTTTAAGTCTAAAAATAAAATGTTAGGTAAAACAGCATCAAAATGGTTTAAGTAATTCATTAACTCTACACCATCTTTAAAAGTGCTCACTTTTGTATTTATTTTCAATTCGTCAAAAGCGTCTGTAAAAAACAACCTGTCGTCTTCGTCATCGTCTGCAAGGCAAATATTTATGTAATCAGTAGTCATAGAGTCTTGTTTTAGCTGTTATTTTTATCTAATTGTTCTTTTCGTTTGTTAATTAACTTTTGAAAAACGGAAGGAGTCATGCCTGTCATATTTTTGAATTGTGTGCTTAAATGCGCTACACTGGAATAGTTCAACTGAATGGAAATTTCAGTTATGTTCAATGAGGTGTTAAGCATTAATTGTTTTGCTAATTCTATTTTTTGAATTATAATAAAGTTTTCAATCGAAGTAAAAGTGACTTCTGAAAATAGATTAGACAAATAGGCGTAACTCATGTTTAATTTATCAGCAATGTATACGGAGCTTTTTATATTTAATTGCTCGTCATTGTGAACCATTTCAACGATGGTGTCTTTAATTTTTTGAACTAATATGCTTTTTTGATTTTCAACTATTTCTATACCATACTCATCGAAAATAGAAGTGATTTCTTTTATTTTTGCAGTAGGTACTTTTTCTAAAAAATTGAATTCACCAAACCCAATATAATTGTATTTATATCCTAATTCGGATAGTTTTTCTTGGACAATCTTTTTTGTTAACTGAGCATAGTCAAACTTCAAATGTACTTTCATAAGCATTTTTGTTAATTAGTAAAGATATAAAAATGTTAATACTAAATTTATTGAATACCCATTCGTACTATCATTTTTTTAAATTTTAGGCGTGAAATTATGAAATTTTCGACAATAAAATAATAGTTGTGTGTTGATTATTAGCGGATTATTTGTGAGATTTTTTTGGCCTATTAAAATAGACTCTAGTAGCAGTTTCTTATATTTTATGTTTTTTTTAACAGTTGTTTTACGCTTTTACAGTTCCATTTCATTTGTATGGTATTAAAAAAAGAACTTACAAATAGTCAATTTGTTGGGTAGTAAAGATTTCATTAAACTGAGAACTACGGATTTTAATTTTGTAAATTAAATGGAATTTTATCGTAGTATTCTAACCGATATTAACTCTATGTTTGTAATTTTGTCGCACAACTACAAGAAAAATGACTACACAAGAACTAATTGAACAAATCAAAATCAAGAAATCATTCCTCGCAGTAGGTCTGGACGTCGATTTAAATAAAATTCCAAAACATCTTTTAGATTTAGAAGATCCTATTTTTGAGTTTAACAAAGCTATTATTGATGCAACACATGATTTATGTGTTGCTTACAAACCCAATATTGCTTTTTTTGAAGCTTACGGTATAAAAGGATGGTTGGCTTTGCAAAAAACAATCCAATATATCAATGCCAATTATCCTGAAATTTTTACGATTGCCGATGCAAAACGAGGAGATATAGGAAATACGTCTTCGATGTATGCCAAAGCTTTTTTTGAAGATTTAAACTTTGATAGTGTAACTGTTGCTCCGTATATGGGGAAAGATTCGGTAGAGCCTTTCTTAGCTTTCGAAAACAAACATACTATCATGTTGGCGCTGACTTCTAATGAAGGTGCATTTGATTTTCAGACTTTACTTGTGAACGGACAAGAATTGTACAAGCAAGTACTTGAAACCTCTAAATCTTGGAAAAACAGCGAAAACTTAATGTATGTGGTTGGTGCTACCAAAGCAGAATATTTTACAGAGGTTCGAAAAATTGTTCCAGATAGTTTCTTGCTAGTTCCGGGAGTAGGAGCACAAGGTGGAAGCCTTTCTGAAGTATGCAAATACGGAATGAACGACAACATAGGGTTATTGATCAACTCTTCAAGAGCAATTATCTATGCCTCAAACGGAACTGATTTTACCGTCAAAGCAAGAGAAGAAGCCTTGAAAATGCAACAGGAGATGGAGGCTATTGTAAGTTTAAAGTTTCAGGTTTAAAGTTTCAAGTTGTCTCAGTTTGTGGGTAATTTAGTTTAAAGTTTCAGGTTTAAAGTTTAAAGTTTTGGATTGTCTATAAAGAGAGGTCTTGATTTTTCTTCATACCTACATGGTTTTAAAAAGTTTAACGTTTTTAATACTTAAAATTCGCTGATCGAATTATGAAATTCAAACCTCAAGTTAAAACCTACGAACTTTGTAACTTTGAGTCTCCGTAACTTTGCAACTTAAAAAAATCCTTTGTGTCCTTTGCGAACTTTGTGGTTAAACCTTTAAACAAAAAAACTTGAAACAAATTTCTTTCATCGATCAACTTGGGACTTCACACACCTTTATAACTTCGCCAAAACGAATTATTTCTCTTGTGCCTTCGCAAACTGAATTATTGTATGACTTGGGGCAAGAGGCTAAAATAATCGGGATAACGAAGTTTTGTGTACATCCTTATCATTTTAAATCCACCAAAACTAAAGTAGGAGGAACTAAGAAAGTGCATTATGAAAAAATCCGTCTATTAGAACCAGATATTATCATTTGCAACAAAGAGGAGAACACCCAAGAAATTGTTGAAAGATTAAGCGAAATATGCCCTGTTTGGGTTACAAATATCATTACAATTGAAGATAATTTCCAAATGATATCTGATTTTGGTCGACTGTTTAATTGTAGAACCGAGGCTCAAAAATGGAACGACAAATTGGCTTTTGCCTTGAGCGATTTTAAAAATTTCATAAAGGACATTCCAGTGAAGAAAGCGGCCTATTTTATTTGGAAAAATCCTTATATGGTGGCGGGTTCGGATAATTTTATAAACGAATTATTAAAACTCAACCACTTCAAGAACATATATGACACTAAAGGACGTTATCCCGAAGTTGCCATAGAAGAAATTGTTCAAGATGGTGATCCCGATTTTATTTTTCTGTCTTCTGAACCTTATCCGTTTAAAAAAGAAGATGGATATGAAATAAGCAACTATACGGATAAAGCGCAAACCGTCTTGGTAGATGGAGAAATGTTTTCGTGGTACGGTAGCCGCTTGCTAAAAGCCTTTGATTATTTCAAAATGTTACATCAAAAACTATGATTCACATTCTTCAAGAACTAATTCTTCTTTTGGGATTTCAGTTTTGATAGTAGCGTCCACTTTAAAGTTTGTGTCTGCTAATTTTTTATATTCTTCTTGGAGTTTCTCAATTTCATTCTTCTCTTTCAGTAAGCCAATCATAATCGTAATTTTTTGCAAATTTAGTTTTTTTGATTCTTATAAAATACTTAAAAATTAGTTAAGATTGAGATTTAGAATTAATGTACTATTTTTGCCAAAAAACGGTGATTTGTTATACAATTTATGAAAATAAAAATGTTGCTAGCTTGATCGAAAGTCAACAGGCAAAGCAATGGGTGACTTTTGTACACGGTGCAGGTGGAAGTTCTTCTATTTGGTTCAAGCAAATTAGAGATTTTCAAAAGCATTATAATGTATTGTTATTGGATTTGCGAGGTCATGGAGCATCTAAAACTACTTTAAAAACGGCTTTTAAGCAAAAATATACTTTTTCGGCTTTGGCCAATGATATTTTGGAAGTGCTGGATCATCTTAAAATTGAAAAATCGCATTTTATCGGTATTTCAATGGGAACTATCTTAATTAGACAATTGGCCGAAATGTATCCCCAACGCGTACAAAGTATGATTCTTGGTGGCGCCATATTGAAAATGAATTTTCGTTCACAGATTTTAATGAAATTGGGTAACGCTTTCAAGTATGTTTTACCTTATTTGGTTTTATATCGGTTTTTCGCCTTTGTGATTATGCCTAAAAAAAGCCACAAACAATCTCGACTGCTTTTTATAAATGAAGCCAAAAAATTATACCAAAAAGAATTTATAAAATGGTTTAAACTCACTGCCGAAATTAATCCCGTTCTAAAATGGTTTCGTCAAGTAGAGTTAAATATTCCTACACTATATGTTATGGGAGAGGAAGATTATATGTTTTTACCATCTGTTCGCAAAGTGGTTGAAAGTCATTATAAATCCTCGAGTCTATTAGTAATAGAAAATTGCGGTCATGTGGTAAATGTAGAGCAGCCTACTATTTTCAATAAAGAGGTTCTTTCTTTTATGAATAGAACTAAATAAAAAATGCCGGCATCCTAAGATGCCGGCAATTCTTTAACTAACCAAAACCAAATAATAAATAACCAGTTTATTACTCTGCAAAGATCATATATAAGGAAGCGTAAAGCTGTTAATATTGTGTTATTAGTTTGTTGTGTATAAGTTAAGATTTTTAGTTTTTACGCTTTATGTCTGTATATCAATGCGTTATTAAATTCTTTTTATCTTAGGAATGTATTTCTATAAAAATAGCCCACATTAAGTGAGCTATTTTCATGATAAAAAAAAATCATTTTAAAGAAAAATGACTGTTTTATTACTGTAGGTCATTACTTTTCTTTCGGCATGTAGTTTTATGGCTCTTGCCAAAACAATTCGTTCTAAATCTCGACCTTTCATTATAAAGTCATCTACTGAATTAATATGGGATACCCGAGAGATGTCTTGTTCAATAATGGGTCCTTCGTCTAGTTCTTCAGTAACATAATGACTTGTTGCTCCAATAATCTTTACACCTCGTTTAAATGCCGAATGGTACGGTTTTGCACCTGGAAAAGCGGGCAAAAAGGAATGGTGAATGTTGATGATTTTATTTTCGTAAAGCGATATCAGTTTCGGCGTGATGATTTGCATGTATCTTGCCAAAACAATAAAATTCACTTCAAATTCTTTCAATAATTCAATCTGTTTTTTCTCTCCTTCTTCTTTATTGTCTTTTGTAAAAGGAACATGATAAAACGGAATATTAAATTGATCCGCAATAGGTTTCAAGTCCATGTGATTGCTAATAATCAAAGGAATTTCAACGTTTAATTCTCCAGCACTATAGCGACCTAAAATATCATATAAACAATGGTTGTATTTAGAAACAAACAAAGCCATTTTTGGTTTTAAATCTTTATTATAAAAATCCCAAGCCATATTGAAATCATGGGCAATGGTTTTTTCAAAATCTTCTTTTATAGCCGCTAAACTAATTTCAGGATTGGTCAATTGGCTCTCTAAACGCATGAAAAAAACATTTTGTTCTACATCAACATGTTGATCGATATAGGTAATGTTTCCTTCTACTTTTAGTATAAAATTAGTTACTGCGGCAATAATTCCTTTTTGGTCTTTGCAATGAATGAGTAAGGTAATCTTTTGCATTTTGGATAATTATTTTTGAGAATAGGTATTAATTATTTTTTGTCTTGCATAGCAAAAACAGATTGTAATAAAGGAGAAGTTCTTGCAGTGATATTCGTTCTTATGTTTAATTCTTCAACGGCAATCATTTTAAAAACACCATCCATCGCTTGATTCGTAACATAGTCCGTTAAGTCAGGGTTTACTTTGTTAACCAGTGGAATACTGTTGTATTTAGTGATGATGTTAGACCACACTTTATCAGCTCCAACTTTGCTAAATGAATTCTTGATTACAGGATTAAATTTGCCGTACAACGCAGTCGAAGTACTACTTTGTAAATAAGCAGTTGCAGCAGTATTATTGCCTAATAAAATAGTTTTAGCATCCGTAAAAGTCATGTTTTTTACGGCATCTACAAATATAGGAGTTGCTTCTTTTACAGCATCTTCGGCAGCACGATTCAGTACTTTTAAACCTTCATCTGCCAGCGAGCTAAGACCTACGCTTCTTAAAGCCGAATCAACTTTTCGCAATTCTTGTGGCAATAAGATCTTTACAGCTTCATTTTTCAAAAACCCATCAGTCGCTGTTAGCTTTGTAACTTGTTTAGAAATTCCATTGTTTAAAGCTTCTCGCAAACCACCTGCAATATTAACACTTCCCACAGTTCCAAGGGTCGGATATTGATTGGCAATTTGTTGTAATTCAGCACAACTAGAAAGAGAAAACAAGGCTATAATTGCTATTAATTTTTTCATAATTTTATTTTATTTAGACCAAAAATACTATTTAATTCAAATAGAGTTGCATAATTTTTTATAGAAGCATAAACTTTATGTTATATTTAGGAACAATTGTCCCGCTGTCCGTTGTATCCACGCCCAAAAGCGTGGGATGCCACTTCCATCGGGGCTAATTTAGAAGATTATTGCTTTTTTATTAACATCTCAAAGGAACATAGAACAATCATTAAAAATTTTTGTAAATTGCACCCTTAAAATTATCATATTCTCAAAATGAATCCACAAACACCGTATATTCCTAAGAATAAAGTAAGAATTGTCACTGCAGCCTCATTATTTGATGGTCATGATGCAGCTATAAATATCATGAGAAGAATTATTCAGTCTACAGGAGTAGAGGTAATTCATTTAGGGCATGATCGTAGTGTTGAAGAAGTGGTGAATACCGCTATTCAAGAAGATGCTAATGCAATTGCTTTGACTTCCTATCAAGGAGGCCATAATGAGTATTTTAAATACATGTATGATTTGCTAAAAGAAAAAGGAGCAGGACATATTAAAATTTTCGGAGGAGGAGGAGGAGTAATTTTACCTTCTGAAATTGCGGAATTACAAGCTTACGGAATCACCCGAATTTATGCGCCAGATGATGGGCGTTCGATGGGATTACAAGGAATGATTAATGATTTAGTTCAACAATCAGACTTTCCTACTGGAGACAAATTAACGGATGAAGTAGCGCAATTGGCTTCCAAAAATCCAACAGCTATTGCTAGAATAATTTCGGCGGCAGAGAATTTTCCTGAAATTGCGAAACCAGCATTGGATGCCATTCATGAAATAAATAAAAACTGCAAAACACCCGTTCTAGGAATTACTGGTACTGGTGGAGCTGGAAAATCATCATTAGTAGATGAATTAGTTCGTCGTTTTCTAGTCGATTTTCCAGAGAAAACCATTGGTTTAATTTCGGTTGATCCATCAAAACGTAAAACAGGAGGAGCGCTTCTTGGAGATCGAATTCGTATGAATGCGATTAATAGTCCTAGAGTGTATATGCGTTCTCTAGCAACACGTCAATCCAATCTAGCCTTATCAAAATATGTTGCTGATGCGATTCAAGTAATCAAAGCGGCAAAATACGATATCATCATTTTGGAAACTTCAGGAATTGGTCAATCGGATACCGAGATTATGGACCATTCTGATGTTTCGTTATACGTAATGACACCAGAATTTGGTGCTGCAACACAATTAGAAAAAATCGACATGCTTGATTTTGCTGATTTAGTAGCATTGAATAAATTTGATAAACGTGGCGCATTAGATGCTATTCGTGATGTAAAAAAACAATACCAACGCAATCATAATCTATGGGATGCAAATCCAGATGATATGCCTGTTTTTGGAACTATTGCTTCACAGTTCAATGATCCGGGAATGAATACGCTTTACAAATCCATTATGGATAAAATTGTAGAGAAAACGGATTCCGACTTGAAATCAACCTTTGAAGTAACGCGTGAAATGAGTGAGAAGATCTTCGTAATTCCACCTCACAGAACCCGTTATTTGTCTGAAATTGCAGAAAGCAACAGAAAATATGATGAAACCGCTTTGAGCCAACAAAAAGTAGCTCAAAAATTGTATGGTATTTTCAAAACTATAGAATCGGTTTCTGGAAATGTTCCAGTGATTACTAAAACTGGACTTGACGATACTTCGGTTTATCCAAGTGCAATCAAAGAGCACGATGAAAATAATATCTTTCTTAACCTTTTATTGAATCAATTTGATAAAGTAAAAATGGATTTAGATCCTTACAATTGGGAAGTAATCTTGACTTGGGATGAAAAAGTAAACAAATATAAAAACCCGATCTACTCGTTTAAAGTTAGAGATAAGGTTATTGAAATAAAAACACATTCGGAATCGTTATCGCACTCCCAAATTCCAAAAATTGCCTTGCCTAAGTACGAAGCTTGGGGAGATATATTGAGATGGTGTTTACAAGAAAATGTACCAGGAGAATTCCCTTTTACCTCCGGATTGTATCCTTTTAAAAGAGAAGGAGAAGATCCATCACGTATGTTTGCAGGTGAAGGTGGACCGGAAAGAACTAACAAGCGTTTTCATTATGTAAGTGCAGGTTTACCGGCTAAGCGTTTATCAACTGCTTTTGACAGTGTGACTTTGTACGGTAATGATCCGCATTTGCGTCCTGATATTTACGGAAAAATTGGTAATGCTGGAGTTTCTATTTGTTGTTTAGATGATGCTAAAAAATTGTATTCAGGTTTTGATTTGGTACATGCTATGACTTCGGTAAGTATGACAATCAATGGACCAGCGCCTATGCTGCTTGGTTTCTTTATGAATGCTGCTATTGATCAACAATGTGAGTTGTACATCAAAGCTAATGATTTAGAAAAAGAAGTAGAAGCTAAAATTAGCAAAATATATAAAGAAAAAGGAGTTAATCGCCCTGTTTACAATGGTGATTTACCCGAAGGGAATAATGGTTTAGGTTTGTTCCTTTTAGGAATAACAGGAGATCAAGTATTGCCTTTAGACGTATATAATGAAATTAAAGTTAGAACACTTTCACAAGTTCGTGGAACGGTTCAGGCTGATATTTTAAAAGAAGATCAAGCGCAGAATACGTGTATTTTCTCTACCGAATTTGCTTTGCGTTTAATGGGAGACGTTCAAGAATATTTTATTACTAACAATGTTCGTAATTTTTATTCGGTTTCAATATCGGGATACCATATTGCTGAGGCGGGTGCAAACCCAATAACACAATTGGCATTTACACTTTCAAATGGATTTACGTATGTAGAATACTATTTGAGTCGTGGAATGAGTATCAATGATTTTGGACCTAACTTATCGTTCTTCTTTTCGAACGGAGTAGATCCTGAATATGCAGTTATTGGTCGTGTGGCACGTAAAATTTGGGCGAAAGCCATGAAAGTTAAATACGGAGCTAACGAAAGAGCGCAAATGTTGAAATACCATATTCAAACGTCTGGACGTTCTTTACATGCGCAAGAGATAGATTTCAATGATATCCGTACCACATTACAAGCATTATATGCTATTTATGACAACTGTAATTCTTTGCATACTAATGCGTATGATGAAGCGATTACAACACCTACAGAAGAATCAGTACGTCGTGCCATGGCAATCCAATTGATTATTAATAAAGAGTTAGGTCTAGCCAAAAATGAAAATCCAATTCAAGGTTCGTTTATCATTGAAGAATTAACGGATCTTGTTGAAGCAGCTGTTCTGCAAGAATTTGATAGAATAACTGAAAGAGGAGGAGTTCTTGGTGCTATGGAAACCATGTACCAACGTTCTAAAATTCAAGAAGAAAGTTTGTATTATGAAACGTTGAAACATACTGGGGAATTCCCAATCATAGGAGTAAATACGTTTTTAAGTTCCAAAGGGTCGCCAACAGTGATTCCTGCTGAAGTGATTCGTGCAACAGAAGAAGAGAAGCGATTCCAGATTCAAACATTGGAAAACTTACATAAAGCCAATGCAATGCAAGTAAAAGAACAATTGGACCGCATACAAGACGCAGCAATTGAAAATGAAAACTTATTTGATCACTTAATGGAAGCAACTAAAGTGTGTACATTAGGACAAATAACTGCCGCTTTATTTGAAGTGGGTGGACAATATAGAAGAAATATGTAAGCAGAGAACCCCTTTTGCATTCCATAAAAGAGATGAATCGCAGTTCTGCCTTTTTTGTGGAACAGATTAAAAATTAGAAAGACCTTTCAGTTCCGAATCTTCGGGAGGAAGGTCTTTTTTATTTTACTTTTGAAATTAATTATTAGAAAACGAAATTAGATATTTACATCTTTGAATTTGTGCAATTTTGCATATCGAATGAGTTGTGTAAATGTTTCATCATCGAGTACTGGAATTTCTAGAATAGAATTCAATAAGGTAGTGTTAAATTGTTTGGCACTAGTCACTAAATAGGGTTTGAGATGCTTACCAATACTTTCGTAATATAATTTTTCGGTGGTATTTTGGTACTCAAAATGGGGAGCATTTTTTATTATAGTATAATTTTTATAGCCCATTTCATCCATAATTAATTCTAACCCTTTGACCAGATTTAAACTTTTATGGCTTACAATATTGAGTTGTTGAATGTCATCTCTCCTGAAAACGGAAACAATTATTTTGGCTACATAATCTACAGGAATTATATTTAAACCTGTTTTTTCATTGATCATAAAACGTACATTTTCCTGTTCGGTTGTTCTTTGAGCAGCAAGATAGAAAAATTTAGCCAAGAGATAGAAAACCATGTATTTGGAAACGAAATATTTGTTTTCGTCATCCATTAATCGTCCACAAATAACACTTGGACGCAGTATTTGAAAAGGCAATCCTAAGTCTTTACATCGTTTTGCAACAAAGTTCTCCGAATAAAATTTGGCATTTTCGTATGCGTTGCGATGTTGGGGAATGAAATCAAGATTGTGAAAATCATTTTCTACAATTCCAGTACGTTCTCCTGAGGAAAAAGCAGTGCCTATATAAATGAATTTTTTTATGGAATGATGAAAATTGTTTAAAATGACTTTGGTGATTTTAGTGTTTTCGTCAAATATTTTTTCTCGGTGTTCTTCGTCTGTTGATAAATTAACGTAACCAGCCGAATGGATGAAATAAGCACCATCAATTTTACTAGAAAAGTTTTCTTGTACCGAATCTAAATCGGTATCAATAATTTCGATGTATTGATCTAGCTTTTCAAGCCCTTGGTCTTTTAATATTTTTGGAGTGTAACTACTGGAAAGTAATTTATTGATGCGGTCTAATGCAGACTTTTTTCCTTTGCTTCTAGAAATCAATAAAAGTTTTCCATTAATTGAATCTCGTATAAATAGTTCAAGGATTTCATACATGATTTGTGAACCCAAAACTCCCGTTGCACCTGTAAGTATTATTTTCATCGTAAGTGTTTTTTTAATTGTAATCTAAATTCAATTAATAAAATAAGAGGAAAAACTGTAGAAATAAAAAAGTAATATTTTAGCTACTAAGTATTTGTTGTACAGCTAGTTGTGTGTTTTTTATTTACGACTAAGGGAACTTAAAGTTAAGCATATTTTTTGTTATGTTAAAAAAAAGGAGTGTTTTTAAATTCAAAACAATGAATAATTTGTTTTGCAACTAAATAATACTGGTTGTATTTTATGCAAAAAATAAACAATTGCAACAATTGAAGCTTTTGAAGGAACTTATTTTACTAATCAATAAGCCAAAAAATAAATACAGTGCTTTAAGGAGCCTCATAAGAAGAGGAAGTTTTTTTTGAAAAGTTAGAACTATAAAAAAACAAATTTGGATAACATAACTATAAATAAAAGGAATTATTTAAACTGTTTTTGGAATTGTATTAAGCAGATTAATACGGGAACTGAATGAATCCTTTTTATGAAGATATTAGTACAATAAACTTGTTAATAATGGAATGACATATTATTAGACTAATTCTTTTTTATTTAAAAAAGAATCAATTAAAAACGATTTTGTATTATGTTATTGATTTTCAAAGTGTTATGAAGTTTATTTTGTAGCTGTAGATTCAAATTTTTACAAGAATGTTTATTGATGTGTTTATGTTCGTAAAGTGATTTCTCTTTTTAGTAAAAATGTCTTTTTTATTGTTTTTTGTTTGTCTCCATTTTTCAAATGAATAATTATGTTAAAATTTTTAACACTTATTTGGAAATTTAAAAAAGTGTGTTGCTTTTTTTTAATTTAAGATTATGAAAAATTTTTCTAATTTTTTTATGGAAAAATCAATATAAAAATCAATTGAATAAGAATATGTTAGATTATTTTTTAGAAGTTTAACACGAATTTATGTTTAACAAAATTTATGTAACATTATTCATAATGTATTGATAAACAACAAGTTAACCAGTAGTTTTTTATTAATATTTTATTGATGTAATGCTTTTCTTAACGAACAATGTTCCTCATCGTTAAAAATAGAATTTGGTCTTGTTTTACCGCCTTTTCTTCCCTTTTTTTAGTTAATCCTTTAACTTTGATTAACAAATAATTCGGGATAGGTTGTAATTTAAAGTAGCTTTTAAACACCAAAGAAAGCAGTATTACGATTTTTTCCAAAAGTGCTTTTAAAGAAAATGAAACTTTGAGAATCAATTTTTTGGATTTTATTTTTTTGCAAGTTTCTATATCAAGCATAGAAGCTTTTATCAGTCTTCATTTTCAATTTTTTAAACTAAGTTTTCAATTTTTATTAATTAATAAATATTTGGTTTGTAAAAGGATGCTGTTTTATTGTTTAATAATTTCTTTAAATGATGGAAAACTTCAAGAATATAAATTCTGAAGTTATTTTGATTTTTAACTAGTTTTCTCCCCAAGTTTGAAAACATTTGATAGAACCTATTTGTTACTCATAATTTTAAAAGTCATTTGCAAAAAGTGACGCAAATATTGCTAGAGGTTGATTGTATTTCATGTTTGAATTACATTACTCCTTTGGATGATGGTACACTTCATAATCAGCTATGAAGATGATGTTTAGACATTTGATTCCCCCATTCTTTCAATATCCTACTTAATATAACGTATGGCATAAAAATACTATTATTATGAAAAAGAATACAATTTCGAATTTTTTCGATGTTTTGTCTAATGAAGTAATGAGTTTCTTTATATCGAAAAAAACAGTTTCTAAATTAAATTTTTTAAAATTTAAGGAGAGAAGAGCTATTGATTTTATTTCGGATTACTGGTCCTACTTTTGGCGCCAGTGGTTTGCTATGCCACTTATTTTAGTGGCAATTTTAGTGACGGGATATACGACAAATGCACAGTCTATTAAAGGGGTTGTACCTGTACAATATCCATTATTAGGTGATGGAATTGACGGTGATGGTTGGGCTCATGAACCTACTGGTACCAGTTCCATCTACTTAAATGTTGGAGATTTGTTTGATAGAAAAAATTATTTAAGTGGTAAACCCATTCCAGGTACCAATCCTCAAGAATACTATCCTATTGATGGCACTAACCATGGGATACTTAACCTTGCAGATGGAAGTCTTCTTTATCCTGGAACAATTGATCCTGTTCCAGTTACCTTTTTTCTAAAGGATCCGTTTCAAAATGATCCAACGATATTCACGAGTTCCAATAAAATAAATGATAACCCAAATACGTATACTTGGGGTCCAGGATCTTCACCGAACAAAAATGAAATTCAAAATTGTGGTGCTCATTTTAGTTATGGAAAAGATGGTATGGATGGAGGAATAAGCACTAATGGTACAAGCTTTAGTTTTCCTATTACAGGAAATTCTAAAGATTTGTGGTGCCTTTTTGCGGGTGACCGTCAGGTAACTAATGGTAGCAGTTATATCGATTTTGAGTTTTTACAAAAACGCTTAACTATAACTGGAGCACTACCCAATCCTGGAGTGATCGATCCCTTAATTAATACAGCACCAATTACTGGTGGAAGTGGTAGCTTTATATCTGAGGGAACAGATGGTGGTCGTACCTTAGGCGATTTGTTAATTACTATTGAGTTTACTCAGGGTGGTGGTGATGCTACTGTCGTAATTCAAAAATGGTCTGAAAAAGCAGGCGGTGGTTTTGAATACGTAGTTGTTTTTGATGGTGTTAACTATTCAGTTCCAGGAATTAAAGGAAATATTTTTTGCACTAATAATACTTCAACTACTGATGTACCTTTTGATGTTTATGGAAGTGGAGCTACAGGTTCTTATGCACCAAATCAATGGGCTGAAGGTGGTATAAATTTGACTCAGGTATTTAAAGCCACAAGTAGTGAATGCTTTACGATAAGTACCTTGTTTATTAGAACTAGAAGTTCAGGAAACTCAAGTCAATCTGAATTAAAAGATTTCCCTGGAAGACCAATTCAATTAGATTTGGATTTTACTCCAAAAGCTTTTGCTGGAGCTGATTTTACTAAAACATGTATTAGCAATCCTGATGGTAAAGAAATAGGAGAAACTCCACAAGCTGGATTTACCTATTCATGGAGCCCAGCTGAAGGATTATCTGTTACAAATATTGCAAATCCAATCGCAAATCCATTAGTAAACACTACATATACTGTTACTAAAACTAAAACAGGTACAAGTTGTAGTGATACTGATGAAGTGATTGTAACAGTGAATAAACCAACAGTTGTAGCTGTGGCAGGAGATGACTTCACTAAAAACTGTCTGATTAATACATCAGGAGGTTCAATAGGAGAAGCAGCGGCAGCAGGATATACTTATTCTTGGGTGTCTTCACCAGTAGGATTTACTTCTACAAGTGCTAACCCAATGGTGAATCCTTCTGTAACTACTACTTATACCGTAACAAAAACACATACTACATCTGGTTGTACAGATACAGATGATGTAACAGTAACGGTTAATAAACCAGATGTAACAGCGAATGCGGGAGCCGACTTTACTAAAAACTGTTTGATTAATGTATCAGGTGGTTCTATAGGCGAGGTTGCGGTAGCAGGATATACTTATTCTTGGGTATCTTCACCAGTAGGATTTACTTCTACAAGTGCAAACCCATTTGTGAATCCATCAGTTACTACTACTTATACCGTAACAAAAACACATACTTTATCTGGTTGTACAAATACAGATGATGTTACAGTAACGGTAAATAAACCAACAGTTGTAGCTGTTGCAGGAGATGACTTCACTAAAAACTGTTTGATCAATGTATCAGGTGGTTTAATAGGAGAAGCAGCGGCAGCAGGATATACTTATTCTTGGGTATCTTCACCAGTAGGATTTACTTCTACAAGTGCTAACCCAATGGTGAATCCTTCTGTAACTACTACTTATACCGTAACAAAAACACATACTACATCTGGTTGTACAGATACAGATGATGTAACAGTAACGGTTAATAAACCAGATGTAACAGCGAATGCGGGAGCCGACTTCACTAAAAACTGTTTGATTAATGTATCAGGTGGTTCAATAGGAGAAGTAGCGGTAGCAGGATATACTTATTCTTGGGTATCTTCACCAGTAGGATTTACTTCTACAAGTGCAAACCCATTTGTGAATCCATCAGTAACTACTACTTATACCGTAACAAAAACACAAACTTTATCTGGTTGTACAGATACAGATGATGTGACTGTAACGGTAAATAAACCAACAGTTGTAGCTGTTGCAGGAGCCGACTTCACTAAAAACTGTTTGATCAATGTATCAGGTGGTTCAATAGGAGAAGCAGCGGCAGCAGGATATACTTATTCTTGGGTATCTTCACCAGTAGGATTTACTTCTACAAGTGCTAACCCAATGGTGAATCCTTCTGTAACTACTACTTATACCGTAACAAAAACACATACTACATCTGGTTGTACAGATACGGATGATGTTACTGTAACGGTTAATAAACCAGATGTAACAGCGAATGCGGGAGCCGACTTCACTAAAAACTGTTTGATTAATGTATCAGGTGGTTCAATAGGAGAAGTAGCGGTAGCAGGATATACTTATTCTTGGGTATCTTCACCAGTAGGATTTACTTCTACAAGTGCAAACCCATTTGTGAATCCATCAGTAACTACTACTTATACTGTAACAAAAACACAAACTTTATCTGGTTGTACAGATACAGATGATGTTACAGTAACGGTAAATAAACCAACAGTTGTAGCTGTTGCAGGAGATGACTTCACTAAAAACTGTTTGATCAATGTATCAGGTGGTTTAATAGGAGAAGCAGCGGCAGCAGGATATACTTATTCTTGGGTATCTTCACCAGTAGGATTTACTTCTACAAGTGCTAACCCAATGGTGAATCCTTCTGTAACTACTACTTATACCGTAACAAAAACACATACCACATCTGGTTGTACAGATACAGATGATGTAACAGTAACGGTTAATAAACCAGATGTAACAGCGAATGCGGGAGCCGACTTTACTAAAAACTGTTTGATTAATGTATCAGGTGGTTCTATAGGCGAGGTTGCGGTAGCAGGATATACTTATTCTTGGGTATCTTCACCAGTAGGATTTACTTCTACAAGTGCAAACCCATTTGTGAATCCATCAGTAACTACTACTTATACCGTAACAAAAACACAAACTTTATCTGGTTGTACAGATACAGATGATGTGACTGTAACGGTAAATAAACCAACAGTTGTAGCTGTTGCAGGAGCCGACTTCACTAAAAACTGTTTGATCAATGTATCAGGTGGTTTAATAGGAGAAGCAGCGGCAGCAGGATATACTTATTCTTGGGTATCTTCACCAGTAGGATTTACTTCTACAAGTGCTAACCCAATGGTGAATCCTTCTGTAACTACTACTTATACCGTAACAAAAACACATACCACATCTGGTTGTACAGATACAGATGATGTAACAGTAACGGTTAATAAACCAGATGTAACAGCGAATGCGGGAGCCGACTTTACTAAAAACTGTTTGATTAATGTATCAGGTGGTTCTATAGGCGAGGTTGCGGTAGCAGGATATACTTATTCTTGGGTATCTTCACCAGTAGGATTTACTTCTACAAGTGCAAACCCATTTGTGAATCCATCAGTAACTACTACTTATACCGTAACAAAAACACAAACTTTATCTGGTTGTACAGATACAGATGATGTGACTGTAACGGTAAATAAACCAACAGTTGTAGCTGTTGCAGGAGCCGACTTCACTAAAAACTGTTTGATTAATGTATCAGGTGGTTTAATAGGAGAAGCAGCGGTAGCAGGATATACTTATTCTTGGGTATCTTCACCAGTAGGATTTACTTCTACAAGTGCTAACCCAATGGTGAATCCTTCTGTAACTACTACTTATACCGTAACAAAAACACATACTACATCTGGATGTACAGCTACGGATGATGTTACTGTAACGGTTAACAATACGCTACCAAATGCAAATGCAGGTGCTGATGCTCAAATTTTGTGCGGCAACACCACTGTAGGATTGTCAGGATCTTCTACAACAATAGGAGCTACATTCTTGTGGACTGCTAGTAATGGAGGTCATATTGTTTCGGGAGCTGATACAGCGAGCCCAATAGTTGATGCTGATGGTACTTATACACTCACTGTTACTGATCCAGCCAATGGTTGTACAGCTACGGATGATGCTTTGGTTACAACTCAAATTTGTGTTAAAGCGATCTGTACGTATACTCAAGGATATTATGGAAATGTAGGAGGTAAATCATGTGCCGAAGGTATTTCATACTCAACAAAAGAGCTAATTGCTAAAGCATTGACTTCTTATGGAGGTAAAATGACTATTGGTACACTAGGTCATTCTGTTTATATTATGAATAATATGACCGATATAAATGCTCTTATCTCTGTAATGCCTGGAGGAGGAGGTAGCTATGTTTTATCAGCAGGTAACTATGAAATAAATAGTTTGCCTTCTAGCTACTTGAAAAATGGTAGAATCAATAATACTTTATTGGCTCAAACCATTGCACTAGGTCTTAATATAGGAATCAATAGTAACCTTGGTAACTTTACCTTGCAAGCAGGAACTTTAGCTGTTGCAGTTCCTCAAGGAGGCTGTGGATCAGAAATAGCAAAAGAACGCACTTGTAATCTAGACGGAACAGTGAATAATGAATATAAATATTACACTATTCCTAGCAATGTTGTTACTGCCTTAGGAGGTAACCCTACAGTTCAAGGATTGTTTGATTTAGCAAACCAAGCATTAGGTGGAGGATCAACAAACGGTCTTTCTCTTTCAGCAATTGCAGGATTAGAAGATTTACTTAATAATGCTTTTGATGAATGTAGAATATTCGTAGGTTATAATGTTGCGCCATTGAATTGTCCAGTACTTAGTTTAACATCTAAAGTTACACAAACTGAAATCGCAGGTTTTACTGCTAGTCCAGTTCCTTTTAAAGATCAATTAACCATTAAATACGGTTTCGATTATCAATCAGATGTTAAAATTGAAGTATTTAATACACAAGGAAACTTGGTGTATTCTAAAAGAGATACTAATAGTTTTTTAAACAAAAACGTAGTACTTGACTTAAATATAAATAAAGGTCAAGAGCAAGTTTTTATTGTAAAACTGACTACTGATAGAGGAAGCAGCTCTAAAAAAGTAATGTCTTCACAATAGTAGTATTAATAACCATCTAATTCTATAAAATATAGAGAAGGATTAGATCATTAAGATTAAACCCCGAAAGTACACTTTCGGGGTTTATTTATATTTTTTTAAAATTTAAGTTGTTTTATAAAAATGACTACTCGATAGATAAAAGAATCCATTATTGCTCTTTACAATATAATTTCTTTTTGATGATGGACTACTTCATAAATCCATTTATTGAAGATGTTTTGTTTTTCTGCAAGTTTTTCTTTCCCAAGTCCACTAGTTTCCTGCTTTTAAATAATTTATGGTATTAAAACTTTATTATCATGAAAAATTTTACAATTTCGAATTTTTTCGAATTTTTATTCCGTAAAGTGAATAGTTTTTTTTTAACGAAAGATAGTATGGTCACATTAGGTTTTCTGATTCCTAATTTTTCTTATTTAAATTCTAGATTTCAGAATTTAAATCTTACAAAAAAGACTTCACGTAATAGCATTTCAAAATCAGGATATGATGGATTTCTACTTTCTTTTAGAAACTTGGTGACATTGATTTTAATTAGTTTCCTGGGTTTTTCTTCACAAATTTATGGGCAGTTTGCCGATGTAAACCCACCATCGGGAGGATTCGCCATTGATGGAGGGTTAAGAGCTAATACGCCAATTAGTCCCACTCCCTTCACCGCTAATCAGGGCGATTGGTATCCCGGAGCTTCAGGTTCAGGTTCAGGTGGTTCTGTCTTTGATAATGCGGGTGATATTTTGGCACCTGCTACGGCTCAAACAAGCGGTCGTGTTGATACAGAGGAGCCTTATGGTTCTAATGACGATGTTTTTACAAATGGAAGCAAATTTAACGATTATGTGTCAGATTTAAAATGGTTTACAAACTCAGCGCCAGATAAAAACGATATTGATAATGCCCTGTATCATGTGTCTCGTGACGCTAGTAACAACCAGTGGATCTTTATTTCCGGAGACCGTCAGTCTACTAATGGAACCAGTTATATAGATTTTGAATTATTGCAAGGTACCGTTGTTCAAAATGATAATGGAACTTTTACAGGAACTCCATTGGCGAGTAAGGCAAATGGCGGCGGTAGAACAAAAGACGATATAATCATTTCCATGGAGTATACCAATGGGGGTTCAAAACCGATTGTATATATTTACCAGTGGAAACAGAGTGGAACCAAGTGGTCTTATGAATTGGTAACTTTGGCAGCTTTGGGCGCTAATGCATTTGCCGAAACTAACAGAGCGGGTGCTGAATTGAATGTACCTTATTCTGCATTTGGAACGAATACGTACCAACAATATGCATTTGTAGAAGCAGCTGTCAATGTGACTTATCTTCTAAATCAGGTACTTGGGGGAGCTAGTTGTAGTGGTCTAAAAATAAAAACATTATGGGTTAAAACAAAAGCTTCTGCAGCTTCGACTGCTGCACTTAAAGATTTTATAACCCCTATTCCTGTGGATTTTGATTTTGGTAGTACAGATATTACTCCTATTGCGGCTAAATGCGCAGATGATACAACAGCTTATCTTCTATCGGCTACACCCAGCGGAGGTACTTTTAGTGGGCCTGGTGTAAGTGGTAGCGGTCCCTATTATTTTACACCCTCTAATTCTGGTGGTGCTGGGGAGAAAACTATCAATTATAGTAGTGCCGATGGTAGTTGCACCGGATCGATTAAAATTATGGTGAATGCATTACCTACGATAACCGGTACTCTTAGTATATGTATAGGTTCTACTACACAGTTGACAGGGTCAGGTACTGCAGCAGGATCTAATCCTTGGGTGTCTGCTACGCCAAGTGTAGCTACTGTTAGCGCTGCAGGTTTGGTAACAGGAGTGTCAGCAGGTTCATCAGTCATTACTTATACCAATAACAATGGATGTCAAAAAACGGCTACGGTTACAGTAAATGCATTGCCCACTATTACAGGAACTCTTAGTATGTGTGTAGGTTTTACAACACAGTTGACCGGATCTGGCACTCCAGCTATTTCAAATGCCTGGGTGTCCGCCACTCCAAGTGTTGCTACTGTAAGTACTACAGGTTTGGTAACAGGTGTGTCAGCAGGTACTTCTATTATCACATATACGGATAATAATGGTTGTCAAAAAACAGCTACAGTAACGGTAATAGCAAATCCATCTCCGCCAAGTGTTTCATACACAGCTCCTACTTGCGATCAAACCACTTTTAGTATTACTCTGTCCGGTGTAATCAATGGAGCTACTTATACTGTATTGAATAAAGAAGGAAATGCCATTGTAGGTATCGTAGGGCTTACTACAGCAACAACTTACATAGGGACAGCAGTCTCCCCCGTTATATTTAGTAATATACCTGCGGGTTCGGGCTATAAGGTTTCTGTTTCAGTCAATGGTTGCGGTTCTGGTTTAACTACCTGTGGAGTAGTGTTAGCTCTTAAATCAGCTGAACCAGTTGTTCCAAAAGAGGTATTGACAAACAAGGTGACTACAAAATCAAGTTTTGAGGCTTTTCCTGTTCCTATTAAAGACCAGCTAACAATCAAATACAATTTTGATTACGTATCGGATGTGAAGATTGAAGTATTCAATGCACAAGGTATTTTGGTACTTTCAAAAAAAGACACCAATAGTTATTTGAACAAAGAAATTACACTAGATTTAAATGCAAGTAAAATGAAAGAACAAGTGTATATTGTGAAGTTGACTACTGATAGAGAGAGTAGTTCTAAAAAAGTAATTTCTTCCAAATAGATTAAATAGTAAAAGTTTTACTAAAAAGCATCCACCAAAACGGATGCTTTTTTCATTTGTATAATTCAGGTTTATAAAGCAGTTTGCTTTTTTAATTTCAAATACTTAATATATAATTTAATCTATTTTATATCAGTTACAGTTTTAGTAATTTTTAAAGAGTAGTTGTCTTTGAATCAGGAATTCAATTGGTCTGCTAGATCAGATACATTCATATCAAACTTATTTATCTATGGAAGCTGCTCACTTACATCATAATATTTGTAGAAAGTGCTAGTTTTGGATTTTTTATAACTGGTACTCAGCTTTTAGAAACAGTAAGAATTTAGAGTAGTATTTTGCAAACTCATTTAATATATTATTCCATTAGATTAATATATAATAATTTACATGAAGTAGTAATTTCAGCTTTTTCTTTAGCAATGATTGCAACTACAGCATCATATAGTTTATTTATTTTGCGCAGAGGACAACTATGAGTTTCTCCTTTAGTTTTGGGATAAAAGGCAATCATTTTTAGGATTAAATATTCTAAAACTTTTCAATTTGAAAAAAAAATGTGTTGCTTTATAATTTTTTTTTCTGTGCTGCACCCAAGCATTACTATAAATAAATTTAATTTTTCATCTGTATTTCAAATTTGTATTTGTTATCCAAATAAATTTTTGGCACAGTTCATGAATAGATGTAAATAAGAATCTATAAAAAAATGAAATCATGAAAAAGATAATTACACTTTTAGCTATTGCAGGATTGTTAACCTTGCAAAGTTGTACCACATCAGGTAGTTTTGAAATAGCACCTACAACGACTACAAGTGAAGTGTTTGAAATAACCACTTCGTTTAATTCAACCAATAATTTTGGTAAACTGGTAACTTTTAACCCTAGAATTTATTCTTCGGATGTAGTTTTAGTTTATCGACTATCGGGAGCTAATTCACAAGGTGATATATGGGAATTATTGCCCGAAACACATTATTATAATGATGGTAGTTTGAATTTTGGGTATAAATATGATTATACGAATACTGACGTCGATATTTATATGATAGGATCTAATTTACAAAATGTAACTGCCGAATTCAGAATAAATCAAGTTTTAAGAATTGTGATTGTACCCGCAAATTATGCAACTTCAATTAACAAAAATAGTTATTCGGATGTTATTACGGCTTTAAATCTAAAAGAGAGTCAAATTCAGAAAATAAACTTCTAACTTTGAATTGTAAAGTATAAAAAGGAAGTCGAAAGATTTCCTTTTTTGAAATTTTAAATAAATAATTAATTGTAAATTAGTTATTTAGAAATTAAATTTGGTTCAATGAAGAACCGTAGGATTAATAAAGCAACCTTTTAAAAAAAAAATAGTTATGAAAAAGATAAGTACACTTTTGGCAGTTATTGGAATGATTGTAATTTCAAGTTGTTCAGGACCACAGGGGCCTCCAGGTTATGATGGTTTGGATGGGCAAAATGGAGCAGATGGTCTGATTTCTGAAGTTTTTGAGCTTAAGAATGTGAATTTTGCTTATAATGCTACAGATGGCTATACTATATATAGAGCTTTAAATCCTCAAATATATTCTTCGGATGTTATTTTGATTTATAGAATGACTGGAACAATTGATTCTACAACACCAATTTGGCAATTGATACCAAGAACTCTTTTTTTACCACAAGGAGAACTAGATTATGATTTTGATTTTAGTAAAGAAGACTTCACAATTTATGCAGGAGGTAACTATGATTTGAGTTTAACGCCATCTTATATAAATAATCAGACGTTTAGAGTGGTAATAGTTCCAGGAAGTTTTTCGGCGTCAGTAAATAAAAATAATTATGCTGATGTTATGGCTGCTTTAAATATAAATGAAAGTCAAGTGCAACAAATTAATTTCTAAAAATAATATATTTTATAAAAAAGGGAGACTGTTTAGTCTCCCTTTTTTATGTGGTTAAAACGAATAGTATAAATTGAATTTCACGCAGCGAATTAAATTAATCTTTAGTATTATTAATTTTACTCATTCGTAATGAAATTACAATTCCAGCGAAAAGAGCCAATGCAATAAAAGCTAAGGAAGCCCATTCAGGAATTTCTATAAAATCATGAAGGAGCATTTTAAGTCCTACAAAACTTAAAATGGCAATAAGACTAAATTCTAAATAACTGAATTTTTCCAGCATGTTAGCTAAAAAGAAATACATGGAACGCAATCCTAAGATGGCAAAAATATTTGAACTAAATACTAAAAAAGGATCACTAGTTATGGCTAATATTGCAGGTACACTATCTAAGGCAAAGACAACATCCATTATTTCAATAACTATTAATGCTACAAAAAGTGGAGTTGCAGCTCTAATGTATTTTCTTTTTACAAAAAAATGTTCGCCATCAATATGTGTAGTAATTGGAATGATTTTTTTTATCATTTTGAAAACCAATGATTTCTTTGGTTCAAATTGTTCCTCGTCACTAGTGAAAAGCATTTTGACCGCTGTGTAAAAAAGGAAAGCTCCAAAAACATAAGTGGTCCATGAGAATTTATTGATGAGTAAAACTCCAAAATAAATCATTATTCCTCTAAATACAATTGCTCCCAAAATCCCCCAAAATAAAACTCTGTGTTGGTATTTTTTTGGTATTTTGAAAGCGGAGAAGATAATGGCAATTACAAATATGTTGTCTACACTTAAAGATAATTCAATTAAGTAGCCTGTTATGAATTTTATGGCTGCTCCTATTGGCTTTAGTTCATCGGGGTTTGAAATGTAATTGTTATTATAGATCCAATAGATAACACCTGAAAATAAAAAGGAAATAGTTACCCAAATTGATGTCCACTTAGTAGCTTCTTTCGTACTGATAATATGTGGCGTTTTATTAAAAACACCTAAGTCTAAAATAAGAATTATTAGCACTATTATAAAGAAAGAAATCCAGACAATCATAAATAGTTTTCATTTAGATTTACAAAGATACTTTTTAACTTCAATAAATATTTGAGGTAAGAGGATATTAATTGACGGGTATAAAAAAAGTGCCATTGTTAGCAATGGCACTTTTATATTTATAAACTTAAATTACAAAACAGATTTAACTGTTTTAATAATTCTAGCAGCAATTTTGTATGGGTCTCCGTTTGAAGCTGGTCTTCTGTCTTCTAACCAACCTTTCCATCCTTTTTGAACAGTGATTAATGGGATTCTGATTGAAGCTCCTCTATCTGAAATTCCGAAAGAGAAATCATGGATAGAAGCAGTTTCATGCTTACCAGTTAAACGTTGGTCATTATATGCTCCGTAAACTGCAATGTGTTCAGCAGTTACAGGTCTGAAAGCTTCACATATTTTTTCGTAAGTTTCACGAGAACCACAAGTTCTCAATACTTCATTAGAGAAGTTGGCATGCATTCCAGAACCATTCCAGTCTGTGTCACCAAGTGGTTTTGGGTGGTATTCAATATAGTAACCATATTTTTCAGTTAAACGATCAAGTAAGTATCTAGCAATCCAGATTTCATCACCAGCTATTTTTGCACCTTTAGCAAACAATTGAAACTCCCATTGTCCACAAGCAACTTCTTGGTTGATACCTTCAAAATTAAGTCCTGCAGCAATACATAAATCAGCATGCTCTTCAACTAAATCTCTACCATGAGTGTTTTTTCCACCTACTGAACAGTAGTACATTCCTTGTGGAGCAGGATATCCACCAATTGGGAATCCAAGTGGTAATAAAGTTTTAGTATCCATGATGAAATACTCTTGTTCAAATCCAAACCAGAAATCACCATCATCATCAATAGTAGCTCTACCATTTGAAGGGTGTGCTGTACCATCAGGATTCATAACTTCAGTCATTACTAAATATCCATTTATGCGAGTAGGATCAGGGTAAATGGCAACAGGTACTAATAAACAGTCAGAAGATCCTCCTTCAGCTTGTCTTGTAGATGAACCATCAAAAGACCAGTTTCCTATCTCTTCTAATGTACCTTGAAAATCTTCATGTATTTCAACTTTAGTTTTACTTCTAAGATTTTGTGTAGGTTCATATCCGTCTAACCAGATATATTCTAATTTTATTTTAGCCATAATAATATAATTTTTTGTTGGTTGTTTTAATTTTCATGCAAATATAAAGATGTTTTTAATTCGGTTAAAAATATGGGGGGGCTTTTGTATTCATTCCTATTATTTTTACGAAAACCCTATTTTTTATAGGGTTGAATTTTTAAATTATCAATTTAAGAGGTTATTTTTGAGCTTTATTCATCCTGATATCTGGGTTTTTTCCTTAGTATTTGTTATCTTTGTAAAAAAAAATTATGTCAACAATTCGTTTCCAAGCTTTGAGAGAAGCTTCTACAAGAAAACCAGTTCAATTTGAAGAATCAGGAAGAAAATCTGCTATTTTCGGTTCAAATGTGTTTAATGATAAGGCAATGAAGCAGTATTTGACTTCGGATGCATTTAAAGGTGTCCAAGGTGCTGTTCAGCATGGAACTAAGATAGATAGAAAATTAGCAGATTACATAGCAATGGGTATGAAAGAGTGGGCTCTGGCAAAAGGAGTGACTCATTATACACACTGGTTTCAGCCACTTACAGGCGCAACTGCTGAAAAGCATGATGCCTTTTTTGAAACATCATACGATGGTAGTGATCCAGTAGAGAAATTTGGTGGAGCTCAATTAGTACAACAAGAACCAGATGCTTCTAGTTTTCCAAATGGGGGAATTAGAAATACATTTGAGGCAAGAGGATATACTGCTTGGGATCCTACATCACCTGCATTTATATACGGTACTACTTTGTGCATTCCTACTGTATTTATTTCTTACACTGGAGAAGCATTAGATAATAAAATTCCTTTATTAAGAGCATTGTCTGCAATTGATGAAGCGGCTACTGATGTATGTAAATATTTTGATAAAAATGTTAAGAAGGTTACTGCTACACTTGGATGGGAGCAGGAATATTTCTTAATTGATAGATCATTGGCGGAATCTCGTCCAGATCTTATGATGACAGGAAGAACTTTGCTAGGACATACTTCGGCAAAAGGGCAACAACTAGATGATCATTATTTTGGTTCTATTCCTACTCGTGCATTAACGTACATGAGAGATTTAGAACAAGAATGTATGTTATTGGGTATACCAGTAAAAACACGTCATAATGAGGTAGCGCCAAACCAATTTGAGTTTGCTCCAATTTTTGAAGAAACTAATCTTGCAGTAGATCACAACTGTTTATTGATGGATGTAATGCAAAAAGTGGCTGAACGTCATGATTTAAAAGTATTGCTACATGAAAAACCGTTTAAAGGAGTTAATGGTTCTGGAAAACATAATAACTGGTCTTTAGCAACTGATACTGGAGTTAATTTATTGAGCCCTAGTAAAACCCCTATGACTAACTTACAGTTTTTAGCTTTCTTTATAAATACGATTAAAGCGGTTAATGATCACGAAGCTTTGTTAAGAGCTGCAATTGCTACGGCAAGTAATGACCATAGGTTAGGAGCTAATGAAGCACCACCAGCAATTATTTCTGTTTTCATTGGAGCACAGTTGACTAAAGTATTAGCTGAATTAGAAGGGGTGACTACAGGAAAATTATCTCCTGAAGAAAAAACAGATTTAAAATTAAATGTTGTGGGGAAAATTCCAGAAGTAATTCTTGATAATACCGATAGAAATAGAACATCGCCTTTTGCTTTTACAGGAAATAAATTTGAGTTCAGAGCGGTAGGTTCTACAGCAAACTGTTCAAATGCAATGACCACTTTAAATACGATTGTTGCAAAACAATTAAAAGACTTTAAAAAGGAAGTTGATTTATTAATTGAAACAAAAGACATGAAGAAAGATGATGCTATCTTCAATGTGTTAAGAGAATATATCAAGCATTCTAAAAAAATCCTTTTTGAAGGGGATGGGTATAGTGAAGCTTGGGAAAAAGAAGCTGCAAAAAGAGGGTTGAGTAATTTTAAAACAACACCACAAGCATTAAAAGCTAGAGCATCAAAACAAGCTTTAGATTTATTTTCGGAAATGGGTATTATGAACCATGTCGAAGTAGAAGCACGTTACGAAATTGAATTAGAAGAGTACACTAAGAAAATTCAAATTGAAGGTAGAGTTTTAGGTGATATTTCAACAAATCATGTAATTCCAACTGCAATTCGTTACCAAAATACGTTAATCGAAAATGTAAAAGGATTGAAAGATATTTTTGGATCTGATTTTGAAACAATTGCTAAAGAGCAAATTATCATTATCAAAGAAATTTCAAAACATATTGAAGGAATCAATTCAAAAGTACTTGCTATGACAAACGAAAGAAAAAAAGCAAACGTATTGACTGATGCTCAAGAAATGGCTGAAGCGTATTGTGACAAAGTAAAACCTTACTTTGAAATAATCCGTGAGCATTGTGATAAACTAGAACTTTTAGTTGATAATGAACTTTGGACTTTAACTAAATACAGAGAATTGTTATTTACAAAATAATAAGTAATTCTATTATTTCAAGTAAAAGCCTATCCTTTTGGATAGGCTTTTTTTTTGCGTTGGGGTATTCCATTATCGGTTAAAGGTGTTTTAATCTTGATTAGATGAAGTTATGATGTGTTATTGTTTTTTTTGGATTTTATAAAAAGGATAAAAGATGAGATAAAATTTTTAAGGAATAAAATAATGTTGAAATTGAGGTTCGTTATTATGATATTTTTTAATAATTAGAGTGTTTTTTATCTAATTTTTTATCATATAGTAATTTAAATGTGTATTTAATCGGGTATGTTTACATTTTGACGAAAAAAGTATTGATTCCGGTTTGTTAAAGAATACCTTACAAATTCTAAGAGGAAATGGCGCACTAATTTTGTGTTCCTTTTTGTAAAAATGATTCGTAAATCCTTTTGTAAATCTAATCAATAACTTGAAGTAATAATAACTTGAACGTATTTTGAATAAAATTAGTTTTAAGTTGCTCTGAGATGTTGTTAATAGACGGCTCAGCTGTTGCATAAAGGAATGTAAGAAAGATAATTTGGCAACAATAATTTAGGATGTTGTTTTTACAATTTTTCATCATCAATGTGTTTCATTATTAAATAGTAATTAGTAGTAGACATTTAGCGAATAAATGATGTGAAATAATAGTTTGTAAGTATTATAATAGGTTTGCATATTAACTTATTAGGGTTTTATTGTAAATTATTCATTATGAAGTGTAGTTCATCGAATAAATCAACTCTTTAACGTGTAAAACGTTAATATTTTACGAATCGGGTATTTATACCTGTTTTTTAATAAGCATTCAAGACCTAGATTTGTGTAAATTAAATTTAACAATTTAGCTCTATTTCATTTTTAAAAATTATTCCCAAATCATTTTTAAATCCTACTTGATAACTTGTATAATAACCAATTAAATATATTTTTATGAAAAAAGTAATTTTAAGCATCTCCGCGATGCTGCTAGTAGGTGCAGCCGCAGTTGCGCAAAGTAACGGAAGTACAGTGAATCAAACGGGAACGTCAAATGACGCCTTAGTAGCTCAAACAGGTTTGTCAAATGGGTCTAATGTACTACAAAATGGTGCAAGTAATGATGCTAATGTTGCGCAACTAGGAGCTACTAACATTGCTAAAATTGATCAATTGGGAACAAGTCATATGGCGTCGATCGATCAAACTGGGGTTTCTAATGATGCATTTGCAGAGCAAGCGAATGAAAGCAATTCAATAACTCAAGTGCAAGATGGGAACTCTAATTATGCTAGAGCACATCAAAATGTATATCTTGCTGATTTATATGGTGCTGGAGGTAATAATGTTGCTACTCAAACTCAAATAGGGGATCGTAATAATGCAAGTAGTTTGCAAGGGTATTCTAATGGAGCAAGTACTAGTACTACTATACAGTCTCAGCAAGGTAATGATAATCAATCTGGTATGTATCAACATGGTGGAAATAATTATTCTAGTGTTAGCCAAGTAGGAAATGAGAATAGTAATGGAAGTAATCAAGACCAAGGGGATAATAATGGAGCGTATGCTACTAGTGTAGTTGGTGATAGAAATTATTCATGGGCTGAACAATTTGGTAACGGTAACTTTTCTGATGAATGGCAAATAGGGAATGATAATAGCATTTTAACTACTCAACATGGAGATAGTAATGTTGCTTATGCACATCAAATTGGTGATTCTAATGAGATTGTTCAAATTCAAACTGGGAATTCAAATTACACTCATGTTGACCAATATGGAGGTACTTCTAGCTTTAATTTAACTGAAACTACACAAGATGGAAATTACAATAATTCTACAGTTTATCAAGTAACTGATTCAAATGAAGCTTTTTCTATTCAAAACGGAGATTCAAATCAATCAGGTATATCGCAGTATGGTGGTAATATGAATTATGCTGCAACTACACAAACAGGAGATATGCATAATAGTTATGTTAATCAAAACGGTGCGAGTAATATTTCTAATGTTACACAATCAAATTAATGCAAATCTAATTAAGGGATAGTTATATAACTATCCCTTCTTTTTAAGAACAATTTTTTAATTCTAATAGTAGCTATTGTATTGATATTACTATAATACTTAAAGATACTGATTTATTCTTTTAAAATAATTAATTTGAATTTCCTTAAAGTTTATATTTTGATTAAAAAGCGCAGATTTTTTAAATAAAATATGCTCAACTATTTAGAAATAAATAGCACTATGCTATAGTATTTCTTTTTTAAAAATTATTCCCAAATCATTTTTAAAACCTACATGATAACTTGTATTAATAACCAATTAAATATATTTATTATGAAAAAAGTAATTTTAAGCATCTCAGCGATGCTACTAGTAAGTGCAGCTGCAGTTGCACAAAGTAATGGGAGTACTGTGAATCAAACAGGAACGGCTAATGACGCAATGGTTAGTCAAACTGGTATGTCTAATGCATCTGATGTAATGCAAAATGGTAACTCTAATAACGGAGATGTTATTCAGTTAGGCGCTACTAACATTGCCGATATGGATCAATTAGGAGACTCTAACAGTGCGTGGATTAGTCAAGTGGGTTCTTCAAATGACAGTGGAACAAATCAAATAGGTAACTTAAACAATGCTGTTGTAGGTGTTAATGGGGATACTAACTTTTCTCGTACAACTCAAGAAGGGAATAGTAACTACTCTGATTCTTGGCAAAATGGGAATGATAATATCATTAATACTGCACAAGTAGGAAATGGTAATACTGCCTATGCACATCAAAACAGTTATTCTGGTAGTGGTACTTCAAGTCCAGGGAATTCTAATGAGATTGCGCAAATTCAAACTGGGGATTCAAACTATTCGCACGTTGATCAATATTTTAGTGCTGATTTTAATTTAGCCGAAACTACACAAACAGGAAACTTCAACAACTCTACAGTTTATCAAAGTAGTGATTCTAATGAAGCTTTTTCAATTCAAGATGGAGATTCAAATCAATCTTATATTGGACAATATGGAGGTGATTTTAACTTTGCTGCAACTACCCAAACAGGAGATATGCATTCTAGCAATGTTAACCAAAACGGAGCTAGTAATATTTCTAACGTAACACAATCAAATTAAAACTTAATAGGGGATAATATTAAAATGTTATCCCTTTATAAAAAATAAAAATCATGAAAAAAGTAATTTTAAGCATCTCCGCGATACTGTTAGTAGGTTCTGTCGCTGTTGCACAGAGTAATGGAAGTACAGTAAATCAAACGGGAACAGCAAATGATGCCTTAGTGGTTCAAGCTGGATTGTCGAATATTTCTGATGTTTCGCAAAAAGGAACAACGAATACTTCGGATGTTAACCAACTTGGGCAAGAAAATAGTTCAATAGTAAAACAACTTGGGTCAGTTTCTCCAATTAGTGGTGTGAGCAATGATGCTACTGTTAAACAGACTGGAAATAAAAACACATCAAACGTAAAACAAGATGGAGATTTAAATAAAGGTACAGTGACACAATTGGGTGATAAAAACAAAGCAATTATTAGCCAAGGTGCTGGAAATGCCGAAAATAATGTTGCTACAGCGACACAAACTGGTAACAAAAATATTTCTGAGCAAAAACAATTGTATGATAATAATCTTGCTACTGTTATGCAAGTAGGGGATAAAAACAAAGCGTATCAAGATCAAAGTTCTGGTCCAAATCACTCAGCAGGGAATATAGCTTTTATTACCCAAGCAGGAGATGATAACTATGGAAAACAAGATCAAAATGGAAGCTTGAATGATGCTTTAATTAATCAATATGGAGAAGATAACACGGCAAAACAAAAACAAACAGGTTCATTAAATGGAGCTGTAATTTATCAAGTTGGAGCTGATCATTCTGCAATTCAAACACAGAATGGGGTAAGTAATATCGCTTTTGCTACGCAAGGGGATAATGGGAACTGGTCTGATCAATATCAATTGGGTAATTCTAACTTGGCAGTTGTTTATCAAAACGATTCATCAATTGGTGGATCTAATGAAGCAAGACAAACTCAAACTGGTAATGGTAACATTGCTGGTATAGGTCAAGGAATTTTTGGTGATGCTTCTAATGGTGATGCTACACAAGTTCAACTGGGTGATTCTAATTTTGCAATCGCTATACAACATGGTGATAGAAATACATCTTATGAAAGTCAAGTAGGAAATTCGAATGAATCAATATCGGATCAAACTGGTGATAATAATAGGGCTACTTCAATGCAAAATGGAAATTCTAATGTGTCAAGTATTTTGCAATTAGGTGATTTAAATATAGCAACAACTAGTCAATCAGGGATGTCTCATATGAGTACAGTTAGTCAAATTGGGAATAGTAATATCTCTAATGTAACACAATCAAATTAATTTATAATAGATTAAGGGGTAGCTTTTTTGCTATCCCTTTATAAAATGAATTAATTATGAAAAAAATAATTGTAAGTATCTCTTTACTGTTAATTGGAACTATAGTAACTGCTCAAGGCAATGAAAGCAAAGTGGATCAAATAGGAGTTGCAAATAATGGTGTAGTACTTCAAACAGGATTGTCTAATACTTCGGATGTGTTGCAAAATGGTAGCGCTAATGCTGGAGATGTATTTCAGTTAGGCACTTTAAACAATGCAGATCAAGATCAAAAAGGAGATTCAAATAGTGCTAAAATTGACCAAATAGGAACTGGGCATTTAGCCGTTCAAGATCAAACTGGTAGTTTTAATAATTCGTATGCTGAGCAAGGAAGTGCAGTCAATTCTTCCTCTCAAGTTCAAGAAGGAAATAGCAATAGGGCATCAGTGCATCAAAATAAGTATTTCTATATAGATTGGTTGGATGGGAGTACGCATAAATATGCAACTGTAGGCGGTAATAATAGCGCTAAACAAACTCAAATAGGGGACTCAAATACTGCCGAAGCTTCGCAAGGCGCATGGGATGTAGGAGGTTCAAATAATTCTACTTCACAAAATCAAGTAGGAAATAGTAATAGGTCCTATTCGTATCAATATGTGGATTCGAATTTTGCAAAGCATGATCAAATTGGAGATTTTAATTACTCTATTACATCTCAATATGGCGATGCAAATAATGCAGATTTAAGTCAAAACGGGAACAGTAACACTTCATGGAGTTATCAACATGGGGGTTTTAATAATGCTTCAATTAACGTTGTTGGAGATAATAATTCAAGTTATACCGATCAATATGGTGATTCTAATGAAGCTGCAATTAATCAAAATGGAGCGGTTAACTATTCGTTTATTCAACAATATTATGGCGATGAAAATGAAGCAAGTTCAATGCAAAATGGAGACTCAAATAGATCAGAGATTTACCAGTTTAATGGAGATTTAAATTTTGCTGCAACTATTCAAACTGGAGATTTACATACAAGTTATGTTAATCAAAATGGGGGTAGTAATATTTCTAATGTAGTACAATCAAATTAAGGAGCGTTTTGAATTAGATACTAATAGTATACTGATGGAATTGTTTTTAGATAGAACAATTTCATCAGTATTAATTAAAAAGAATATTTATGATACTTTCAATTAAAAGAATGTTGTTGTTTTTTGTTATTATATCTTCCTCTTTAGTATTCTGTCAAGAAAACAAGGGAAGTTTAGGACACGATGAATCTGGGTTTTCTGCTTTTGACTCTAAAGAAAAAACGTTTCAATTTGTTTCTGAAAATTATCTTACTTCAAAAAAAGAAACACCTTTTGAAAATTTAATTCAATCTGGGGGGTTAAATATCAAGCAAATAGGGGACTATAATAATCTTAATCTTAACTTAAAAGGAGCGATTATTAAGGTTGATATTGTCCAAAATGGAGATAATAATCAATTAGAATTAGATAAAGAAGTAAACTCAATCAAGCAAAAGGTAGTTCAAGATGGTCAAAATAATTCAATTAAAGACCTTTCGATGTACGCAAATAATAATGTAAATATGGAGCTCATTCAACAAGGTAGTAATCAAAATATCCAGAATTATGGTACAAATTCAATTTCTGAGAATATGAAGGTTATTCAATCTGGAAACGGTGCTGCTGTAATTATTATAAATAATAAATAATTATGAAAAAAGGTATGAAATTTTTAGGAGTAATAGTCTTACTGGTCTCTTCCCTTTCTTATTCTCAAATCTCAAATACGGTAGTAAAAGCCAAAATTGAAACGGAAGAAATTGAAGGAAGTATTAAAATAACTGGAACAGCTGAAAATTTATCAGAAATAGTTCAAAGTTTGTCCTATAAATTATCTGTAATTAAAAAAAACAACATCAATAATAATCAATCTAATAATGCTCAAGAAGGGTTGTTTTCATTGGAACCAAGTGAAAATAAAAAATTATCAGTGACACAAGTAAATGTAGGTAAAGATGATGAGGTTATTGTTTTGTTATTGTTTTACGATGAAAATAAGCAGCTAATTGGAAAGGATAGAATTGTACTTGGTACTGAAAAAAAAAAGTAGAATCGTTACCAATTGACGGTTTTGAATTAAAAGGAATTGTAATAGATGAAACTAAAACTAAAGTAGGAAAAGATTTTTACGATTTATATTACTATAAATACAATGAGTATAAAATAAATGCACCCAATATAGTTTCAATAAGTGAAGAATTAAGTTTTGCAAGAAATACTAAATTGGTTATCAGTATGAATAATGAAACCATTTATGAATTTATGGCAAAACCGGATGAAGAGTACTTAAACAATATGGTGCAAAAATCAATTTATGCTACATATTCCTATTTAAAAAATTTAGAAAAAGAAAATAAATATTTTACGCAATATTAAGTTTATGAAAAAAATGAAGTTCTTATTTTCCTTAATAATAGTTTTATTGACTATGTCGGTGAATGCGCAGGATTTAGTTTATAAACCAAGAAATCCAGCTTTTGGAGGTGATACATTTAATTATCAATGGTTGGCTAGTTCAGCTGAATCGCAAAATAAATTTAAAGAAACATCATCAGCAACAACTGCTAAAACGGATTTAGAAAAGTTTGCTGATCAGTTGAATTCGCAACTATTAAACCAAATCTCAAGATCGTTATATACCCAGCAGTTTGGTTCACAAGGTCTTTCGGCAGGAAGCTACACTTTTGGTAGTTTATCAGTTGAGATTTATCCTTCCTCTGGAGGATTGACTGTTGATATTTTAGATACCACGACAGGTGAACAAACTCAAGTTATTATCCCAAATTAATATTATGCAATTCAAATCCTATTTAATTTTTCCTATTATTTTTTTATTTATCGGTTGCGGTGCTTTTTATAACCAACCCACAGGTATTGAGAAAGCAGTTATTGGCGAAAGTACTCCTGCAACATCCCTTTTAAAAGGACTTCCTAAAGCTAAAGAGCCTATAGTAGTAGGGATTTATAAATTTAGAGACCAAACGGGACAATATAAAGCTTCCGAAAATGGAAGTACTTTTAGTACAGCCGTAACTCAAGGAGCGACATCAATTTTAATTAAAGCTTTAGAAGACTCAAAATGGTTTGTTCCTATAGAGCGTGAAAATATAGGAAACTTACTTCAAGAGAGAAATCTTATCCGTTCCACTAGACAAGAATATACAGCAAATGTAGACCCTAAAGCACCTCAAATATCCCCTTTATTATATGCGGGGGTATTACTTGAAGGAGGAATTATTTCGTATGATTCTAATATTATTACAGGTGGTTTTGGTGCCCGATATTTTGGTACAGGAGGTTCTGTAAAATATCGACAAGATAGAGTTACGATATATCTACGTATGGTTTCTACGGCAAATGGAAAAATACTTAAATCGGTTTATATTTCTAAAACGATTCTATCACAAGCTATTGATCAAAGTTTATTTAAATATGTAAACTTTAAAAGACTTTTAGAAGTTGAAACGGGCTATACAACTAATGAACCAATTCAAATGGCGGTTACTGAAGCTATCGAAAAAGCTGTCGCTTCACTTGTTATAGAAGGAATTAAAGACGGTATTTGGGAGGCAGATGTACCCAAAGCAGAAATTGATTCTGTGATGTTAAAATATAAAAAAGAAAATGAAGATGCTGATGCAACGGCCATATATGGTAGAAAATTAACGGATAGGAGGTCTAAATTTGCAATAGAGTTCGGGAGTGGTGTTACTTTAATGGATGGAGATTATGCAAATCCATTATTACGTCCTATGGGGCGTGGCGCTTTAAAATATTTTTTAACACCAAGTTTTAATTTGAGTGCTTCTACAAATGCTATAAATCTGGCTAATAAAGATCGTTTTGATAGATGGTATGCGACATTTGATCTTAATGCCGAATTTATTTTACTACCTAAAGATAAACTGTCCCCTTACGTTTTTGCAGGAGGTGGTTTTGGTATGAATAAAGATTTTGAAAATTTTCATACAAAAGTGCAATATGGGCTAGGGCTTGAATACCTAGTATCGGATAGAATTAGTATAAAAATGTATGGGGAACACAACTTGAATTTTAGTGATAATATCGATTATTTAAAAAGAGGAGTTCGAGATGATTATTATTTCCGATTTGGATTAGGGTTGACTTATTATTTTACTAAGAAAAAAGATAAAATACAAAAAAAATAAAAGTTGGGTCGATTGTTTCTGGATAATTACCTATCACAAAAAAATAATTTAAAAAATGAAAAATATATACCTAAAACTAAGTTTATCTCTATTTATCCTTTTCTTTTCTTGTAGTGAAGAAAAAGTTTCAGGGGAAGATTTTGGAACTATTGAAGGAAGGGTGGTGAGTGCTGTTACATTTAAACCTTTAGAGAATGTAAAAGTTTTTTCAAATCCAAGTTCAAGTATTGTTTTTACAGATAGTGATGGTCGTTTTTCTATTCCTAAAATTAAAGTAGGGCAATACTCCTTTGAAGCTCAAAAAGACAATTATCTAGCTAAATTTGAATCAGGAACAGTAAATATTAATAGCACAACAGATCTAGTATTCGAACTTAAATTAGCAACCACGAATAACAAACCTCCAACAACTCCTGCACTAGTAACTCCTGCAGATAATGCCGTAAATCAAAATTTAGAATTGAATTTAAGTTGGACTGACACTGATCCTGAAAATGACGCATTAACCTATGAAATTACATTAAGAAATGATGCGAATACTGATGTTGTTGTTTACTCTAATGTTGCTCAACCCAGTTACAACTTAAAAAATCTAACCTACAATACCAAATATTATTGGCAAGTATCAGCTTCAGACGGAATAAACCCAGTAGTGCTAAGTGCGGTGCATACATTTACTACATTGGCTTTACCTAATGCTCGATTTTTATTTGTAAAAAATATAAATGATAATAACGTAATTTATTCAGGTAATGATTTAGGTGATCAATTACAAATTACTAATTCTGCTACCAATAGTTGGAGGCCTAGAAAAAATACACAATCCAAAAAAATTGCTTTTATTAGATCAAGTGGGTCACAAAATCATATTTACACTATGAATCCGGATGGATCTGGAGTATTTAAAGTTACGAATGCTGTGCCTATTGCTGGCTTTAATTCGGAGTTTATTAATTTTTCTTGGAATGCATCAGGAAGTCAAATTATCTATCCTTATTTTGATAAATTATATCGGATAAATAAAGATGGAAGTGGCTTAACTAAAATGTATCAAACTCCTGACGGAAGATTTATTTCGGAATGTGACTGGAGTACTGATGGTGCAAAAATTGCTTTGAAAATTAATAATGCGAGTGGTTATAATGCAGAAATACGGGTTATTAATACTTCCGGAACGGTAATAAATCAAGTTTTAGCTGGAATTGATGGCGCTTTAGGAGGACTGAATTTTTCAGTAACGGGGCAAAAATTAATTTTCACAAGAGATATTTCGGGTTATGAAAACGCCAATTATCGACAGTTAGACACTAGGATTTATGAGTATGTTTTTAGTACTGGGATAACTACTGATATTGGATTAGATAAACCTACAGGTACTTTAGATTTGGACGTACGATATTCTCCAAGCGAGTCGGAATACATTTTTGTAAATACATCCAATGATGGCTTATCAACAAAAAACATAGTAAAACAAGTTCCTTCTAGTAATAGTACTGTTGCGGCAAGAACAATACTTTTTTCCAACGCCAGTATGCCAGATTGGGAATAAAATAAAATACGGTATTCTATAAACGCCTATCTGTTTTAGATAGGCATTTTTTTTGCACTTTATTTTTTAGTTAACGACCTATTATTTCCTGAAACACTTCCTATATCCCAATAGGCAAAACCCAAAAAAATAATTATCTTTGCCGCACAACCCAGTTGCTTAAAAACAGCTTACACAACTAGACTACATGAGTTCAGATACTTCAAAAAGATATGCACAACGCGGTGTTTCAGCATCCAAAGAAGATGTGCATAATGCTATAAAAAATATTGACAAGGGATTATTTCCTCAGGCATTTTGCAAAATCGTTCCTGATTATTTAACCCAAGATGAAGACTATTGCTTGATTATGCATGCGGATGGAGCGGGGACCAAATCGTCTCTAGCTTATATGTATTGGAAAGAAACTGGAGATATCTCTGTTTGGAAAGGAATTGCTCAAGATGCTTTGATCATGAATATCGACGATTTATTGTGTGTAGGAGCAACCGATAATATTTTACTTTCTTCCACCATTGGAAGAAATAAAAATTTAATTCCAGGTGAAGTTTTATCAGCAATTATAAATGGAACCGAAGAGTTAATCAAGGAGTTAAAATCTTTTGGTGTAAGCATTCATTCTACAGGTGGAGAAACTGCCGATGTAGGAGATGTGGTACGTACCATTATTGTAGATTCTACGGTGACGGCTCGTATGAAACGTTCTAAGGTGATTGATAATGCTAACATTAAAGCAGGTGATGTCATAGTAGGAATGGCTTCTTTTGGTCAAGCAACCTACGAGAAAAGCTATAATGGCGGAATGGGAAGTAACGGTTTAACATCGGCACGTCATGATGTTTTCGAAAAATATCTAGCAACCAAATACCCAGAAAGTTTTGATGCAGCAGTTCCTGAGGAATTAATCTATTCTGGTCAAGTGAAGCTGACTGATGCAGTTGAAAATTCACCTATCGATGCAGGGCAATTAGTACTTTCGCCAACAAGAACGTATGCACCTATTATCAAGAAAATGTTAGATAAATACTCATCTGCAGAGATTCACGGAATGGTGCATTGTAGTGGAGGAGCGCAAACTAAGATTTTACATTTTGTACAAAACTTGCATATTATAAAAGATAATTTGTTTCCAGTTCCACCCCTTTTTCAATTGATACAAGAACAATCTAAAACAGATTGGAAAGAAATGTACCAAGTTTTTAACTGCGGTCACCGTATGGAAGTATATGTTCCTGAGGCAATTGCACAGGATATTATTGCAATTTCAAAATCATTTAATGTGGATGCTCAAATCGTAGGAAGAGTAGAAGCAGCCGATAGTAAGAAATTAACTATCAGTAGTGTATACGGAACTTTTGAATACTAAATCAGTTTTTAAATAAGAAGCTAATCCCGCTATCCGCTGTATTCCCGATAATAAAAACTAAGGCTAAAAAGCCTTGTTTTTCTAAATCGGGAGATGCCGCTACTATCGGGGCTAAAAAATAAATATCATGTACGAATTAGTATTTTGGAAATATCTTGAGGAAGTGTATTTAAACCATCACGAAGTTTACGAATTCATTTCCGAAGAACAAGTTGCAATAGAAGGTCTAGAAGAACTTCCAGTTCAAGTAATCTTGAATAGAATCGCTTCGGTATTCTCAAAATGGGAAAAAGTAGATGATAAAAGTTGGAAAAACAACGACGGAGTAGGAGCGTTCCAAGTTAGAACAACACCTCAAAGTATAAAAATTGATTGCTACGGTACCCAAGGAAGTACAATGGATAAATTGGTAAATCTAATGGAGGAATTTAAATGTCCGCTATATGACCCACAAGTTCCAGAGCGTTACGATGAAATGAGTGAATAGTTTATCCGTATTTTAAATAATTGACTATGAGTTTAAACTTTTCTCAGCAGGTAATTCTTGAAAATAATCATGTCTTACTACGTTCCCTTCAAGAAAGTGATTTAGAAAATTTACTAGAGTTTGCCATCAATGAACCCACTACTTGGGAATATTCTCTAATCCGTGCTGACGGAAAAGAAAATATGTTGAATTATATTCAATTGGCAGTAAAAGGAAGAGAGAATAAAAACCAATTTCCTTTTATTGTTTTTGATAAAAAATCAGGAAAATACGCAGGAAGCACTCGCTTCTACGACATAAACTTAGATTTCAAAACGCTACAACTAGGTTATACTTGGTATGGAGAACAATTTCGTGGCACTGGACTTAACAAACAATGTAAATTTTTGCTGTTACAATTTGCTTTTGAAACCCTAGGCATGGAGCGTGTTGAGTTTCGTGCCGACAATAACAATAAGAGAAGTATTGCTGCCATGAAAAGTATAGGATGTAAGGAAGAAGGAATTCTTAGAAACCACATGCCTACTGCGGTAGGTAGTGAAAAGAGACGAGATTCTATTATTTTGAGTATTCTACGAAACGAATGGTTTGAAGAGGTCAAACCAAGTTTATTAAAACGGATTGAGAATTAATCTATTCTTTTTTTTCTTCGTCTTTTTTAAACCCAATTAACTTTCGATATTTAGTTTCGGCTTCTTGTAACTCTTCCTCTAGATGTTTGTATTTACTAATATCTTTTATGGTTACAACTGCAGCAACTACATTATTCTCTTGATCTATCAAGGGTCTTCCACTAATCAAAACGCGTCTTCTTTCATGCGTTTCTGAGTCCGAAAGGATGACATCAATATCATTAGTTACTTCTCCATTTAAGGCCTTTTCCATGGGAAGATTCTGGGATGGAAATATAGTTCTGCCATCAGGAAAGAACAAATCAAAATGATCGGTAATATTCAAAGGGATATTCTCGTCTTCTTCAATTCCAAAAATTTCATTGGCCATATAATTGGCCATTACGATTTCTTTATTTGCATTAGCAACGATAACACCTTCCCCTATGTTTTCTAGGATTAAGCGTAATTTTTCTTCATTTTCATACAAATCATTTATAATTACTTTTTCCTCATTTTCTAATCGAATCTCTTCCGAAATATCTCTTGCAACGGAATAAATCAACCCTTTTTTGGCGTCATAATTACAATGCCAATCTAACCATTTGTATGTTCCGTCTTTGCAAAGAGTCCTGTTTTTATAATTAATCATGAGGGTTCCTTTCAAGAGTTTATTAAATTCTTCTTCTACCAAAACTTTGTCATCAGCATGTATTAAATCAGTGAATTTTATGTTGTTGAGATCTTTTTGTTCATAGCCCAATGTTTTTGTAAAAGAAGGATTTATTTTAATAAATTGATCTTCTTTAGAAATGGATAAAATATCAAAAGCCATATCAAAAAAATTATCGGCTACTTTTAAGGATTCCTCGTATTTCACCATTTCAGTTACATCTCTTGCAACTGCAAACATTTTTCCCGTCTCAATGTCAATTGTACTTGTCCAATCCAGCCATTTATAAGTTCCGTCTTTACAACGAGCACGAGCTCTAAGATTGATTAATGATTTTCCTTTTTGTAAAGATTTGATAGCTTCAGTAGCAGCTTTTATATCTTCAGGATGCGTAAAAGATAAAAAAGTTTTATGGTCCATGTCACTTTGTTCATACCCTAGTGTTCTCGTAAAAGCAGGATTGATTTTTATAAAATAGTCTCCACTTCCTACGGCAAGCATGTCATAAGACATATTAAAAAATTTCTCAGCTATTAATAAAGATTTTTGTGTTTCTATTTGCGAAGTCATATCTCTGGCAACGGCATATAAATAACCCGTTTCAATATCTGCTGCAGCATTCCATACTAACCACTTTATGGTCCCATCTTTTGCAATCCATCGATTTTCAAATTTTATTATTGTAGCACCATTTTCAAGCTTATTTATTTCTTCGTTTGTAATTTCAATGTCGTCAGGGTGAATGTATTTTAGGAAAGAAACAGTTGTTAACTCTTCTTCTGTATAACCCAATATGGTACTAGTAGCGGGATTCACTTTTATAAATTTATCTTTCTGTGCTATCACCATGAAATCCAAAGACATATTGAAGAATTTGTCTACTGCTTTTAATTCAATTTCTTTTTCAATTAAGGGAGTTATGTCACTGGCCACCGCATACAATAAGCCAGAAGTTATTTCGGAATAAGTAGACCATTGTAACCATTTTATAGCACCATCTTTACAGATGTATCTGTTTTTAAATTGCATAGAATTCATTCCAGATTTTAGTTTGACCACTTCAGATGCGGTATTAACTTTATCTTCTGGGTGTACAAAATTTAAGAAGGGCTGACTTAGTAGTTCGTCTTCTGAATATCCTAGTATTTCAATTGTTGCAGGGTTTACTTTGATAAATTTATCAAACGAGGCGATAACCATCATTTCCGCAGACATATTGAAAAACTTGTCAGAAACTAGTAATGAATCTTCTAGTTTTTTTCGTGCTGTAATATCAGTTAATATTCCCCCTATAGCATATATCCTATTATTGGCATCGTACAATGGAAATTTCACAGCAATATAAGTGTGTTTGCCATCTTCTTGCGTAATAACTTCTTCTGTTTTTAACTCTTTTAATTGTTTTACTACTTCAAGGTCAGAGTTCCGGTAGTCTTCAGCTATGGTTTCGGGAAGAAGGTCGTGATCTGTCTTGCCAATAATTGTTTCAGTGGGGTTTTTAAATAAAGAGCCAAATTGTTTGTTGACTAACAAATATTCTCCATTAATTTTTTTTATAAAAATGGGGTTTGATGTATTGTCAATTATCGATTGCAGTAAGAGTCGGTTTTGATTGAGTAAGTTTTGTGACTCTGTTTTTGCTTTCAATTGGGTTCTAATAATAATATAGACCACAATAAGGAGTACGATAGATAGTATAAATAATGAAAGTTCAACCCAGTCAAAAACTGGGTCCCTAGTGATATCTCGCCCTGTATCAAGTCGATTTATGAAAATTAACCCTGATGCAATTACTACTAATACATTGATGACAAACCCTAGGAATATTTTTTTTTCAAAAGAAATTTTCATAGACTAGTGATTTTATATTTAATTTAAATAAAACCCTAAAAGGGAATGTTATATCTATGAAAGTTAGTGAATTATATTGAATTTATTCATTAGGGTTTTAATTTTTTAATCGTGAAATGCTGCATCGTTTTGATGAAAGTTATTTGACTATTACCTTTTAAATAGTATAAAAATGAAAGTAACAGTTTATAAGAAGAGATGTTTAGGTAGCACTGTTTTTAAATTTCATCAAATTTAAGCTCAATAAGATTACAATTAAAGTAACTCCTACATCAGCGGCAATCGCGAAAACCAAATTACTATATCCTAGAAAAGCTAAAGTTATGAAAATAACTTTCACCGCAATAGCTCCAATTGTATTGCTTTTGATTCTAATAAGTGTTTTTTTGCTAAGTTGGATTAAAAACGGAATTAGAGAAAGATTATCATTCAATAAAGCAATATTTGCTGTTTCAATTGCGGTATCACTTCCTGCAGCTCCCATTGCAATTCCTATAGTACTTTGCGCCAGAGCAGGGGCATCATTTATTCCGTCACCAACCATAGCTACATCACCAAATTGATGGATTAGGTCTTTTATTTTGCTGGATTTTTCTTCAGGAAGTAAGCCGCCAAATATCTTCTCGATTCCTACTTGTTTTGCGACATAATGTGCTGCTTTTTTACTGTCTCCAGTAAGCATTATAAGTTCTATATTCATGGCCTGTAATTGTTTTATGGCCTTGATACTGTCTGGTTTTATTTCGTCAGTCAATCCAATGATTCCAGCTACTCCTTTACCAAAACTAATCACGACACTAGTTTTTCCTTCGGAAGCCAGTTGTTCCACAATTTTTTCGGCATCGTCAGTGACCTCATGGTATTCTTTAATGAATTCCATTTTTCCTACATATACGGTTTCATCTTCACAAACCAAACATTTGGCAATAGCTCCTTTGCCCATAATACTTTTAAACCCTTCCGCTTTGTGTGGCTCAAAACCTTCTTTTTTACTGGCAGTAACAATCGCTTGTGCCAATGGATGTTCAGAGAATAGTTCGGTTCCAGCGGTGCAAGCCAGCAATTCTTCTCTACTGGTTCCATTCAAAGGAAATACATCAGTCACTATAGGATTCCCGTAAGTGATTGTTCTGGTTTTATCTAAGGCAATTGCTTTTATACGGGCCATTCCTTCTATGTATTTCCCTCCTTTTACCAGTGCCCCTTTTGCGGAAGCATTCCCTATAGCGGCATATATGGCAACAGGCGTAGAGATCACCAAAGCGCAAGGACAGGCAATGACTAGCAGAGTGATGGCTTGTTTTAACCAAAGATCAAAATCCAAGTGAAGTATAAATACGGGGATGACTAAAACTAAAACAGCCAACGCTATAATGGTAGGCGTGTAAAATTGCGAGAATTTCTGAATGAATTTTTGAGTGTCACTTTTGGAAGCCGCTGCTTCAAAAGTAAGTCGGATAATTTTAGAAAAAGTAGTGTCTATGGATAATTTGGTCGTTTCAACTTCTATAAAACTATTTTTGTTTAATGTCCCAGCAAATATAATATCGCCAGGATGTTTGTCTTTGGGTAAGGGTTCTCCAGTGATTGCAGCTTCATCAATCATGGTTTCTCCTGAAATTATTTTTCCGTCAAGGGGAATCATTTCGCCTGGTTTCACCTGAATAATTGTTCCTACGGGAATTTTGTCAATAGGAATGGTCTTGTTTTCCAATTTTACAAAAGCGGTTTTAGGGGCTTTTCGGATTAACTCATCTAGTGCTGATTTAGAGTTTTCGAGTCCTATATCTTCCAGTCTTTCGCCCAAAACATAAAGAACGATTACTACAGCTGCTTCAGGATATTCGCCCAAATAAAAGGCGGCAATAACAGCAATAGTCATTAGTAGATTAATGCTGCTGAATTTAAGTTTAAATAACGCTTTGAAACCATTGATTAACACCTCGTGCCCAATGCCGATAATGAAAAAAGCAAAAATAAATGGTCCATAAGGCATAGGAATATGTATGCCAATGATGGATAGGATTTCCAAAATAATGACAATTGTAATAGCAAAAAGAAGGAATATAAATTTTTTGTCTTTGATGGGGAGTTTCATAAAAATACTTTTTTTATTTTTTTTACAACGTTCCAATATGGAAATAACGTTAATGAAAAAGTGAGTTATTAAGGAAGAGAAACCTTTTTATTTGAAATTTTTGTACTAAAATTATAATAATAGTTAAATATAAAAATAATCTATTTCTTATTATTTATACCTCTTGCAATTTAACTTAAAATTTTAGTTTGACAGTATAAAAAAGCGTTTGTAGATTACAAATTCGGTCGAATACATTGCATGCCTTTGTATTTTTACTCAAAAAGGTAGTTGGTTTTGCTAAAAACTTTGCGAACTTTGCAATCAAATATTTTGACATGAAAATAAACTTAAAAAACGGAATTGATAAACTCATTTTCGGGATGAAACAAAAAGACGTTACCGCTCTTTACGGTAAACCAGATAGAAACTACAAAGACGAAGATGATAATGTTATTTTTGCTTATAATGCATTAAAAATGCGTTTGACTTTTTACCAAGAAGAAGAATTTAAATTGGGTTATATGGTAGCTTCAAGCCCTGATTTAGATTTGTTTGGGAATAAAGTGATAGGTAGAAAAATAAGTGATGTAAAGAAAGAACTAGCTCAAAAAGGGATTACTAAATTTACTCAGGAAGAATTCGATACTTTCGAAAACTATTTTAACGAAGAGAATTGGATTATTTTTCAAACTGAATATGATGAGGTGGTAAAGTTTGAAATAGGTGCCATTATCAATCAAAAGGATGAATTTGACTGGAAATTTGGAAAAAAGTAAAGTTAACAAATAGAATGAATACAAAACCCGATACAGCTAGCTGTATCGGGTTTTGTATTTAAAAAATGTTCTGTTAACTGGAGAAAAATCAGTTTTAAATTCGGAAGTCTAAAGGTATTTTACAATTTGATGAACGTCGTTTTGCCACTTTGAGATGGTTAGAAGTTCGTAACCTTTCAACTTTCGGCTTTGCAGAAAGTTGATGTGAAATGGAAATTCCATTAAATTCCAGCTATATCAAAACAGCTGTAGTAGGCAGTGCTTAATTTTTTTATTTTTATTACAAAGTTTTTATTCTCTTGAATATTTTATATTGTGTTTCTACAACCGATTGATTGAAACCATGAGCTGATTCAGGTAACAAATAATACTCTTTTGTAGGTGCTTTAATTTTATTAAAATATTTTTTTGAGTTTTCTTTTGGTGTCATAATATCTTCTTTGCCTTGTATTAAATATACTGGAATTTTAAAATCTAAATTATCTCTCATTAAGTTAATGGTTGAAATCATCGAATGAACTCCTAATTTATCATCCCCAACATAATTTACAAACGAATAATCGTCCCCATCGGCTCTATTTTTATTATCAATTTCATTGTCGTAATCGGGAGCAAGTTTAAACCAATTGTCTGGAGCAGGTGTCGAATTTGCTCTTTCATATTTCTTTAAAACTCTAAATAACAAACCTACATTTTTTGCTCTACTATAAGGAGGTTTACCAATAGAATTTAATATTTCTAAAGACTCTTTGTCATTTTTATCCTCTGCCATTTTATAAATTTTAGCATAAAATTCTGCATCAATAGAAGGATTAACAATTTGTGAATGTCCAACATAAGCATAAAAAAGATCTGGCTTTTTTGTTGCTATTTTTACTGCCAGTGCAGAACCCCAAGAGGTTCCTGTAAGTATAATTTTTTGTTTGTCTAAATGTTTCAAAAGATATTTTGAGACTTCAATTCCATCATTAGTCATTTGTTCTAATGTTAAAGGATTAGCTTTCAAATAGTCAGGAGTTAATTCTTCAGGCGGAGAATTATGACCATAAGTTCTTCCAGTTCCTCGCTGGTCCCACTGAACAATAATAAAATCCTTTTCTAAATCTTTATACAAAACATCAACGTAAGGGCTTATTGGACTTCCTGGTCCTCCATGTATAAACAATATAATAGGTTTCGAAGGGTTTCCTTTTATGGTAATCCATTGTTCAATACCGTTTATTAAGACGTATTTCTCTTCAGATATTTGATTTTTTAGATTAGAATCATTTTTTTTTAATTGGGAAAAACAGAAGAAAGGCATTAGCAATAAAATAAATAAAGAGGTAATTTTCATGGTTTCAAATTTTTAATTGTTAGTATTAATTTGAAGCAAAATTGCACAAGAAGTTTAATATTGGCGACCGAATGAAAAAAGTCGAACCAATTTGTAGTAATTAAATCGGTTCGACTTTGTTTTAATAACGTTCGACTTTTTACAAACGCTTTATAATGAAGAGTTTCTGAATTCTGTAGGAGTTTGATTGGTGTATTTTTTGAAAGCAGTATTAAAAGATGATTTCGAATTAAAACCCACTTCATATAGAATTTCTAAAATAGTAAGCTTACTTTTTGAAGCATCTTTTAAAATCTCCATGGCTTTTTGTATTCGATATTCATTTATAAAATCAAAAAAATGTTGATTCATGTGATGATTAATCAAAACGGATAAATCACGAACAGGAATAGTAACTTGTTTAGATAACTCTTGTATTGTTAATGAGGGTTCAAGATAAGGTTGATTTTCTAAAACATATTTTTTTACCAATTCGATTTGAGAAACAATTTGTGCCGATTTTTTAATCTCGAATGATTCTTTTTCTGCTGAAACGGTTTTTGTGTTTAGCGTTTCATTTACCAATAACATTGTTGAATCGACACTTTTAAAAAGCTCAGGATTGTTTAACGCTTTTAATACAAACCAACAACTAATAATGAGTGCAATCGTTCCAATAATTACATTCGCTGAGTTAAGAAACACATTGTAATCTGTATACCTTATTACCAATTTATAGACTACAATACAATGAGCAATTAGAAAAAATACAGTCATTTGAAGCAACCATTTGTGCGATGAGTTATTTGCATTGGTATAATTTTCTAAATAAATTTCTTTGTATTTTTTTAAAACAATAAAAACCAAAATAATATAAAAAGCATATTGTAGCTCTGCCAGAATAAAGAAAAAACGGATCTCTAACATTTGCTTAAAATGCTCATAAATATAAATAGTATCAATAGCGCTTGCCAAATAAAATCTTGGAATAAACACTAAATTTACAATTGCAAATGGAATTATTAGTGCTAAATGTTTTGGTTTTAATCGAAAATCTGAATGGCAAACTGCTTTTACATACAAATAGAAAATGGGCATGATTAGCAAACTAGCCGTCATTCTAAAAACCTCAAAATTTAAATTAATCTCAAAATATTTGTCGGTAAAAAAACTACTCAAATCGAATGCTGTAAGGATAAGAAAACTAGCAAAAAGTCTGTTTGAAATTCTATTTTTTGTATTTACTGTTAGCAAAAAAAAGGCAAGAAGCAACATTACAAAAACGGTAATTAGAGTAATAGTATTTAAAAAATTGAGTTTATCCATTAATTTATTTTATTAACATCACAATCTAAAATTAAACTTGAAGATTGTTTGTTTTTCGTAAACATGTTATAGAACTATCGCGTTCGCATTGCCTATAACGTCAGTCTGTGAAAAAACTTTCGTTTGATTCTCAATCAAATATAGCAAAATACTAGAATAAAAAGAGGAATTTTCGTATTTTTAGTCATGCAACACATCACAGGAATTTCCCGCCACCAAATGCGTTTTTCGAGTTTAGAAGACGCCATAAGTACAGATAATCAGGTACGCTTTATCGATGCCTTCGTTGGACATATTGATCTGAGCAAGCTTGGTTTCGCTGTAAAAACGCTTAAGACCGAAGGTCGGCCCAGTTTCAATAGCCAAGTCTTTCTAAAAATCTACTTATACGGTTATCTCAACGGGTTCAGAAGTGGTCGTGACTTAGAAAAAGAATGTTCAAGAAATATAGAAATGCAATGGCTTTTAGAAAATATTCGTCCCAATTACCATAGTATCACTGATTTTAGAAAGAATAATCCTTTGGCTTTAAAAAATACTTTCAAGCTATTTGTTTCCTTTTTAAAAGATGCTAACTTGATTTCGGGAGAAACTATTGCTATTGATGGTACAAAAAGTCGAGCTCATAATAGTAAGAAAGCCAATTTCAACCAAAAGAAAATTGACAAACACCTCGAGTATATTGAATCCAAAACCCAAGAATACTTAACTGCTTTGGATGAAAATGATGTTAAAGAAAGTGCTACTAAAATACAGCACATCCAACAAAAAATAGAACGATTAAAGGGGAATAAATTGCGTTATGAACTACTGGAAGAAAAACTAAAAGCCAGCGGAGAACCACAGATAAGCACCACCGATAGCGATGCTAGAGCGTTATTAGTTCAAGGGCAAGTGGTCGAGATTTCCTTCAATATCCAAGCTGCAGTTGATTCCAAACATAATCTTGTGGTTGCAACTCACACCATTAATCGTAATGATCGCAGTGCATTATCAGCAATCGCTTTGGAAGCCAAAGAAAACTTAGGCATTGAGACTTATACGGCTTTGGTAGACAAAGGTTATCATAATGGCAAACAAATAGAAATTTGCCAGCAAGCCAATATCACTACCATAGTAGCTCAACCTGAACAAGGAAAAAGCAATGAAAATGGAACAACCGCAGCCTATTTAGTTTCCCAATTCCAATACGATAAAACCACCGACAGCTATACTTGTCCAAAGGGCGAAGTATTAAAAACGACAGGTAGTTGGCACAAGAAAAGCAAAGATAGAGATAGTTATAATTTTAAAAAATACCGAACTCCCAAATGCAAAGGATGTTCGGTAAAACATTTATGCACAAGTCGAGCAGGAGGCAGGGAAATAGACCGCAGTCAATATGGGGATGCTGTAGAAGCAAACAATAAACGCTATCACGCAAATGCACAACTCTACCGCAAACGACAGGAGATAAACGAACACATCTTTGGAACCATCAAGCGGCAATGGGGTTACAATTATACCAATTTAACAGGATTGGAAAAAGTAAACGGCGAACACAGCTTAATAATGCTAGTTTATAACATCAAACGCAGTATCAACATCCTGGGCGTTCCTGATTTGATTACCAAACTAAAAAAATGGAACTCACCCTACAAGGCAAAAGTCTTGCTTTGGTTAAAAACGAACTATTTAAGACTGAAATTAGCCTTCGTATCATATAAAACTAAATTAGCAGCGTAAAAAATTAGCCTTCTTACAAGGCTTTATTAGTAGTGTTGCGATATGAAAATTGAGTGATTTTGAGGAAAAAAGGAGGTTTTTTCACAGCCTGACGTTCTCACGCCTTGCGCCTTACGAAGACCAGTGTTTTCGGCTTAACAAAAACTTGATGCGAAACGATAATTCCACTAAATTCCAGCTAGCTCAAAATGGCGGTTATGTGCTGCCATTTTCATTATTCAGGTGTTCCTTTTCTTGTCGGATTAGTAAACCAAGTTTTAATTTTAAAAATAAATTCCCAAATATCACCTGATGTTGGTTTTACATACGTTGCTGAAGAAGGGTCTTCGCCTAGTTTTTCAAAAATTTCAATTAACCACTCTGGACTGTGATTTGAAGTTGTTCCTAATGATTTTAGCCAACTTTCTAATTCGCCATTTCTTACTGCAAAAATTCCGTATTCGTCTAATTGGTCAAAAAGATTATTACAGGCTTCCTTGTCTGGATTGTCTAAAACGTCAACGCCTCCATTCGTTTTGAAGTTTATACCTTTTGCATCAAAAGCTGATTTTAAGTGTCCGCGAGAAATACCAGTTGACTTAATGGTAACATTAGGAACATTTGCACTACTTAGCAGATTTGTCCAAACGGTTCCTCCCTCTTTAACTACATCAACATCTACAATTGCCGCACACGGAATACCCATTTCTCGTAATGGTCGTAATATTTCGTGTATGGTCTGCTTATTTTGAGCATTTAAGAAAAGACAATTAGGAATACCTTTACTTGGGTCAAATGCTAAAAGTCTTTCGTTTATTTCCTGATAAAATGCTCTGTCTGAATCAGCCTCTGTTACAATTACATATTCATAAAATAGTCCATTGAGTACACCCGTAGATCTAAGCAAAGGGTGTCTCATTAGTTTTAATACTTTATCACTAGGTAAAATCCTCGCAGTTGGTGAATTGTTTGAATATGTAAGTCTAACGATATTGATTGGAACACCAGACTGAATACAGCCCATTAAAAAGTTAGCACTATGAGTCGAAACAAAAAGATTTTTAAAACTTCCATTTACAGAGTTACTCACTTCTTTACCCAAATTTGAAGCTAAAGAGGGATGTAAAAAAGCTTCGGGTTCATCAATTAATATAACTCTAGGGTCGCCTGCAATAATAGTTGTAATTATACCAGTAAACGCTTTTACTCCATCGCTTGCCAAATTAATATCAAGTGCCTTGTTATGAAAGTCAACAGCACTCTGATGAATCCCTCTTTCTTGAATATCATCAGTGGGCGCAGTTTCAGATAATCTAATTCTAAGGTGTCCTAACTTGGTAGGATCAATTACAAAATACTTTTTAAAAGCATCATAAATTATTCTTCTAACTTCACTTCGTTTCGAATTATTTTGGAAAAGTACTTGTAAACTATTTTGAGGTTGAGTTTGTAAATCTCCACCAGTCTGTTCATTGATTAAAGTGATTCTATTACCGCCTCCTATCCGTAAGGTGTTAAAAGTTAAATAATAAACACAAAGATGCTGTCTAAATGTAGTAACGTCACTAAAATATTTGACTAGCTCATTTTTGTTTATTTTATTTCGAACTTTAGAATCTCCAAATACAATTTCATCCGGTGCTAATGTCTCATTTGCTTTGGGAGTCAATGTATATTTATTGATTTCATCTTCTGTGTCCGTAAGTGGAGAAAATGTCAATTCAGAAAGAATAACATTTTGTGTATTAATCGTCCCTTTTTTACAAAATTCCTCGATTTCAAAAAGCATTTTACTCTTTCCTGAATTGTTTGGACCAACAAAAACAGTTATTGGAGTTAAGTCAGTCTCAAGAGCAGGCTTAGTTGATGATGACCCAAATTTTAATTTAATTTTCTTTATCATATTATTTGTCAGACAATGTTTATCGTTGGGTATGGTTGCACATAACGTTATGCCACTTAGCGAGGTTGTGGACTTTTAAAAACGAGTACTTTCTGCTTAACGTAAAAGTTATTTAGAAACGGTAATTCCACTAAATCCACAATCTTGCTAAATGGCGGTTATGCCTTCGGTTTTTTTATTTACTCCAATTTTCACGTTTCAATTTTCGGTTTCTTCTAATTTAATTTAATATCAAAAACTTCTTTAATAATATAAAAAATAAAAGCTATGATAAAAACTTTTATGATTACCCACATTTCTTTAGATATTTTGGACGTAACACTTCTTTTTATTATGATATTCAGCCTTGGTAGACTATACCAATTATTAAAAAAACCAAAATAATCATAAACTAAAACTCTTCTATCTATGTCGTTTAAATCTTTAGCCCATTTTTCAACACCGATAATTTTTGCTTTTTTACCGTCTAGTGTTAAGGAATATTTAGCCCCTGTTTTTTCGGCTAAACCGCAAATAATTAACTTATCCATTGACTTCTTTTGGTCTTCTAAAAATGCTTTTTCGCTTTCAAAACAAGGTTTAGTGAACGTAAAATTAGATTCTGATAATTCATTAAATAAATCTCGTGTTGTCATTCTTTATCGTTTCGTTTTCGGTTCTGCTAAACTGAGGCATAACTTGTATATAACATCAAATATATACATCTTTTAAGGATTTTTTAAGGTAAACGCAGTTTTTTCTTACTAACTAAACGATTGAAGTGACTGATTATTATTTAAATGGCTCTTATTGAAAGTGAGATGAAAAGGGGAGTTGATTTTCTAGTGTATTTCTTCATCGTGAGGTTGCATGAGGGATGGAAGTGGAAATCCTTTTATGGAACGTAGTGTAATAAAAGATTGCAACGTACAGCCCGACCCTGCTGGAACGGAGTGGAAGCGGGGGCATGCCCAAAATAAGCATAAAAAAAACCGACTTGCAGGTGCAAATCGGTCGTGATGAATCTCATATAGGACTCTTTTTATTTTGCAGGTTGTTTTTCAAACATTTCCAATTCAAAAATTAAAGTGGCATTAGGAGGAATAACTCCACCAGCACCTCTTTCACCATAAGCTAAGTTAGAAGGGATGAAAAGCACTGCTTTATCACCATAAGACATTACACTTAATCCTTCAAGAAATCCAGGAATCATGCCGTCTTTTTTCCCGGCTTGAAACGGAAAAGCTTGGTATCCGTTTTGTGCCGCTCTATTGGCATCATATTTTCCGTATGCTTTGGCTACTTCTTCATAACTGCTGTCAAATAAAGTTCCATCTTCAAAATAACCGGCATAATGGAAGTAGAATGTACTGCCATCAACTGGTTTTACTCCTGTCCCTTTTTGTATGATTTTATAAGTCAAACCAGATGGAGTAGTGGTAGCAGTTGCTTTGGCAGCAGCAAGGTAGGCTACTTTAGCCGCAATTACGCCTGCATACTTTTCATTAGTTGCTTTTACTTTTTCGGCTTCAATTAAAGCTTGTTTTTTAGCGTCCTCTGCTTTGTTTTCATAGTAGTTAGCAAATACTTTTGATGCATCAAAATATTTAGCACCAGCTCCTTTTCGTGTAATAGTCACTTTAGTAATTACATCCTCTTGAGCAATACTATTAACAATATCCATTCCTTGAGTTACATGACCAAAAATGGTGTGCTTGCCATTTAACCAGGGTGTGTCTTTGTGCGTTATGAAAAATTGACTCGAATTTGTTGCTGGACCAGAATTAGCCATGGCTAAAACACCGCCTTTGTCAAACTTTAAATCGGTAAATTCATCTTTGAACGCATATCCAGTTCCACCGGCACCACTTCCAGTTGGGTCTCCAGTTTGAATCATGAAATTACTAATTACTCTATGGAATTTTAAACCGTCAAAAAATGGTTTTCCCTTTAATTTTTCATCAGTTACAAAAGCATTTTTTCCTTCCGCAAGTGAAATGAAATTAGCCACTGTAATGGGCGCTTTTTGGTATTCTAGTTGCAGGGTAATATCTCCCTTATTTGTTGCAATCGTTGCAAAAATTCCTTCAATAGCAACGGGTGCTTTAACAACTGCTTTTGTTGTAGATACAGCTGTTTTTTTTGTAGTAACGGCTTTTTTTGTGTTTTGAGCTTGGGTATTTAATACTCCAAAAAACACTAAAATTAAAAGTTTAAATTTCATCTTGTTTTAAATTATGGTCTAACTTTTTTTCGGTCTTATTTATTATTTTGCACTAGGATCTAATAACTCTATTTCAAAAACAATATTTGCATTGGGAGGAATAACATCTCCTGCACCACCTGCGCCATAAGCTAAATGCGAGGGTATGAATAAAATTGCTTTATCACCCAAAGATAATTTTTCTAATCCTTCAATAAAGCCCGGAATCATGCCATCTTTTTTTCCTGCTTGAAAAGGAATAGGTTGATATCCGCCTTGATTGGCCCTGTTTTGATCGTATTTTCCAAAAGTTTGTGCTACATTTTCAATACTACTATCAAAAAGTTGGCCATCTTCTAGGAAACCTGCATAATGAATGTATAACGTTGACCCTTTTTCTGGTTTTTTACCACCGGCTTTCTTAGTGATTACATATTTAAGACCACTTGAAGTTTTAGTCGCTTTACTCTTTAAAGCATTGAAATATTTTACTTTATCTTCTCGAACATCTTTGTATTTTTCATCGTATGCTTTTTTGTTTTGAGCATCGATTTCCATTTTTTTCTTTTGGTTTTCTGACTCAACAGAAAAATAGTTGAAAAATGTTTTTACAGCATTAAACTTTTTTGCTGCTTCACCATTTCTAATGATGGTTACACTTTTTATAAAATCATTTTGCTCAATTTTATTAACCACTTCCATTCCGTTTTCGACTACATGACCAAAAATGGTGTGTTTTCCGTCTAACCATGGAGTGGCAACATGAGTGATGAAAAACTGACTGCTATTTGTTGCTGGACCATTATTAGCCATGGCCATAATACCTGCTTTGTCAAAACGCAAATCGTTAAATTCGTCTTTGAATTTATAACCACCGTCTCCTGATCCTGTTCCTAGTGGATCTCCAGTTTGGATCATAAAATCTTTAATCACTCTGTGGAATTTTAAACCATTAAAAAAAGGTTTTCCTTTAAGATTATCATTGGTAACAAAGTCATTTTTTCCTTCGGCCAAAGTCACAAAGTTGGCCACTGTAATAGGCGCTTGCTTGTAATCTAAGGCTAGAATGATTGTTCCTTTACTTGTTTCTATTTTGGCATATAAGCCATCAGGAAGATTACTGTTTTCATCTTTACAGGATGTCAAGGTAGCAAGTACAAGTAATACAAATAGGATGCTTTTTTTCATATTGATATTAATTAACGAATTATTTTAAGGTATCTTTTATTTGAGTTATCGTCTTTTTTACGGCGGATTGAGACCTTGGAGTGGTGTCTTTATTTACCTTTTTTAAAGTATTGTCAGTAGATAATGTCTCTAATTCTGCTTGTTTTTTATAAGTTGATTCTGGTCTAAAATCACGTAGGGTTACAGTGCAAAGTAAAGGCTGATTGATCCCAATTTTTTTATTGTCTCCATGATACCCAAAACCCATATGAGAAGGGAAAAGAAAGTTTACTTTTTCATTTCTATGCATTAGTTTAATCCCATCTCTTAATCCCATCATGATATCTTCTTTGTCGATATGATAAACCTGAGGTCTTAATTCTAGTTGAGAGTAAATAATAGTGCCGTCAAGGTCTTTTACTTCATAATCAAAGTAAGCAATATCTCCTTTTTTTGGACTGATTGTATCAATGTCATTTTTTATTTCATAAGAATACCAATACCCTTTTGATGAAGAAAAATATTCAACAGTTGGTTTGCTTTTCATTAGTGTCTTGATTTGATCTTCTTCAGTCGCTACTAGTTTTTTATTTCTAGCTACTGATTTTTTCATGAAAGTCCCAGACGTATGTGAAATAGGTCTTCTGGCTTCTTGATGCTGTTTACAGCTGGAAATTAGTCCAGATAAAAAGAGTGTAATTACAATTAAATAGGTATATTTCATATTGGACTATATCGTTAATTTTGTTACTAAATCTTCAAATTTACGGACTGTTTCACTCATTGAAACGTCTGATTTTCCTCCTGCAGCATTACGATGACCACCTCCATTAAAGTGTTCTCTGGCGAATTCATTCACATCAAAATCCCCTTGGGAACGGAAAGATATTTTGATGATTTTTTCTTCTTTATTTTCAATAAAAATAGCCGTAAATACAACTCCTTTAATACTTAATCCGTAGTTTACAATACCTTCCGTATCTCCTTTTACATGTTCAAAAGTGTTTAATTCTTCCTGAGTAAGCGTCGTGTAGGTAGTATGGTGTTCTGTCAATACTTTCATGTTTTGAAGTGCTCTTCCTAATAATTGTAAACGACTGTACGAGCTGTTTTCAAAAAGTAAATTTGGTATTTTGGTGTTTTCAACGCCTAAATCGATTAGATCAGCTACAATTCGGTGGGTATTTCCGGTAGTTCCAGGAAATCTAAATGAACCAGAGTCGGTTAGAATTCCAGTATAAATACAAGTTCCAATTGTTTTATCAATAGCTTCTTTTTTGGCTAAAAACCCAATGAAGTTGTATAACATTTCACAAGTAGATCCAAATGAAGTATCAGAATAAGTGACTGTAGCATAATCATCTGGTTTTTGATGATGGTCAATCATGATGAATGGTGCTTTCATCTCTGCTAGTACTTTTTCCATTTCTGATCCTACACGGTGTAATGCGTTGAAGTCCAATGTGAATATCAAATCGGCTTCTTCAAGTATTTTAGTGCAGTTTTCTTTGTCTTTTTCAAATATTTTAACGGTTTCAGACCCAGGAAGCCAAGCTAGAAAATCGGGAAATTCATTTGGTGCAATTACTACTGGTTGGTGATTATTTTTTAATAAAAAATGATACAAACCTAAAGTTGAACCCATAGCATCTCCGTCAGGACCTCTGTGTGGGATGATTGCTATCTTTTTTGGTGTTGCTAATAGTATTTGTACTGCTTGAATGTCTTGTGTTTTCATAGTTTGCGAAATTACATTTTTTTAATGTAAAGTTTTTAATCATTTGCAATTTAACATGCTTTTTAGATATTAGAAATTATCTAAATTTCTTCTTTTAAATTTTTCGTACAAATGATATTTGGGTCCTTTGACTATTTGAGAATGATAGATGCCTATAGGACCTGATGCGAAATAGGCTATAAAACAAGCAAGTCCAATGTATATACCGCTTTCTACTCCAAAAAGTTCCATACCCATAACGGTACAAGCTATTGGAGTGTGTGTTGCTCCCGAGAAAACAGCTACAAATCCCATTCCAGCCAAAAGTGCTATGGGTAGTGGTACAAAAAGGGATAAAGTGCTCCCTAATGTGGCACCTATAAAGAAAAGTGGGGTAACTTCACCGCCTTTGAATCCTGCCCCTAGAGTAAATCCTGTAAATAAAATTTTCAGTAAAAAGTCATAATATTCACTTGGTTTTGAAAAGGACTCAACAATAATAGGAACTCCTAAACCCAAGTATTTTGTTGTACTGATGAAATACATAGCCACCGCAAAAAGTAGTCCGCCTACAAAAGGACGTAGTGGTGGGTATGGTATTGTTTTCGAAAATAAATTTCCCCAAAAATGCGTGCTTCTGGAAAAAAGCATGGCTGCAAGTCCAAACAAAATACTTATTGGAATGATCCAAAGCAGTTTTTCAAACCCAAAGTCGGGAGTGATAGGAATAGAATAATGCGTATGTTTTACGTCCCATAATTCTACTGTAAAGTAAGCAAGGAAAGCCACTAGGAAAGACAAAACAATACTTTTGGATGTAATTTTACTAAAATATAATACTTCTAAAGCAAATATTGCACCTGCTAATGGTGTTCCAAAAACGGAGGCAAAACCTGCGCTAATTCCTAATATAATTAATGTTTTTCTTTCGGCTGGCTCGAGTTTAAAGATTTTGGTAAATTGGTCGGCAATAGAACCTCCCATTTGAACCGCCGTTCCTTCACGTCCTGCTGAACCACCAAAAAGATGGGTTACAATAGTTCCAAAAAGTACAAAAGGCGCCATTTTTAATGGAATGGTCTTTTTAGGTGTCTCGTATTCTTCTAGCAATAAATTATTGCCTCGCACCACTGATGCTCCATAATAATGATACAAAAGACCAATAAGTAAACCGCCGATTGGTAAAAGCCAAATAATCCAGCTATTTTGTTCTCTATATTGTGCTGCCCATTCTAAAGAAACTAATAGTAGAGCTGAGGCTGAACCAGAGAAAAAGCCTAGCAGGATACAAATGAGAATCCATTTGAGACCGAGCACAATTATTTTTTTAATTTTTTCTAAATTCATGCGTTTAAATAGAAAGATTGTAATGCTTTATTTTGCTAAAGTATTACAATCCTTTTAAATTATGCTGTTTTTAAGCAAGTACAGCAGTAAACTCTATTTCAACAAGGTATTCTGGAGCCACTAATTTGCTTATTTCGTAAAAACCTGTAGTTGGTTTTACATCTTTAAAAAAGGCTGCATGCGCCGTAGCAACCGCTTCAAATGTTGTGATGTCAGTGGTAAATATTCGAGTACGAATCACATCTTTCATACTTGCATTTAGGTCTTCTAAAACTTTTTCTACTCTTTCAAGAATATTGAATGTTTGTGCGTAAGCATCCGTTGCGGTTACTTTTTCACCATCTACAATAGCTACTGTACCTGAAACTTCAATAATGTTTCCAATGCGTACCGCACGACAGTAACCCATTTTATCTTCCCAAGGAGAGCCTGTTAATATGTTTTCTCTTTTCATTTTATTCGTTTTTTATTGTTGATTTCTACTCAATTTAAATTTTGGTATATTTTTTGCAATTTATAAAAATATAGTAAAGTAAAAAACACTGATTTTATATAAAATGTTCGTTTTTAATAAAATGTTTTTTTGCTTGAAAAAGTAATATTTATTAAAATTTATAGTTATAAATAGGAGTTTATAATTAGAGGTTGCCGATTTTATAAAGTGGTTTTAATTTAAAAAGAAATGATGAATAATAATAAAATTTTTTTGAATCAAATTTTTCTCTTTCTTTTCCTTTTAGGGATGGTTTTTAATGGATATTCACAGGAAGAATTTAGCACAAAGTTTAAAGCGATTCCACCTAAGGCTAAAGAACCGAAGGCTAAATCAATAGTCCCATCAATTCCGGGACCACCTAAAGTATTGCCTTATTTTGCTACTGCAATACCAGAAAATAATTTTAAAGTACCTAAAAGTAATGTTATTGTAGCTTCTGAAGCCTACAGAAGAAATCAAGATTTAGGCGTTTATAAAACGAGTTCTAAAACGGCAAGAGTACAATATCGTGATGGAGCTTATGTCGATGGGGATAGAATAAGGATTTATGTAAATTATAAGGTTATAGATTATGATGTCCTTTTGGATGGTAACTTTAAAGTATTTGATGTAAAACTTGAAAAAGGAACTAATAGAATCGATTTTGAGGCATTAAATGAAGGTTTTGCACCACCTAATACAGCCGAATTTCAAGTGTATGACGATAAAGGGAAGTTAATTTCGTCTAGCCAATGGAACATAGGTATTGGATATATGGCTACTATAATCATAAACAAAGAATAAGTACATTTTTTATATAAAAAATGGTTTTGAAAGCATTATTTAAGATTGATTAGGTTAAATTTTTTTTAATGTTCGCTCGAGGTTTTGTTTTCTAAATAGAAAGCTTGGTATATTTGTGGCATCTCGATATTTAGAGTAATTAAAACAAAGTGGTATAATATGAAGCAGGTATTACTGGCAATTATGATGTGTTTTGCAATAAACGGCTATTCTCAAATGGAGTTTAGTTCTAAGTTTAAGGCAATACCACCTTTGGATACAGGCATTAAAGCTAAAAAAGCTGCACCAGTAACAGTGGCTCCTCCAGATATTTTAGCACCTAATCTATTTAAAAAACCAGAATCCAAACTGCCTAGTACCAATTTTAAAATTGGTGATCCAGATCCCATTTCGATGACTAGAACTAATGATTTTGTAAATCCAGGTGATGAAGTAAGAGATAAATTGAATAAAAGTATTGATAAATCATTAGTCAATAATGGATTGAAAGAAGATACTTCTTATTTAAATGAAAAGGACTTAAGTTTTGGAATTATTCGTACGAAATCTAAAAACTTAGTGATTCGAGTAAGAGATTATGGCGCTATTGATGGCGATTTAATAAAAGCCACTATTATACAAAATTATAAGAGTACGGTTCTAGCCAATAATTTATACTTAGAAGGCAATTTAAAAGATATTAAAATCGAACTTCAAGAGGGATTGAATTATCTAGAGTTGGAAGCCTTGAATCGTGGAGCCTTAGGTGGGAATACGGGCGCTTTTTATATTTATGACAACGACGGAAACTTGTTATTGTCTGACTTGTGGAATAATTTTGATACAGGAGTCAAGTCTAAATTTACATTTATAAAAGAATAAGAGTCGGTCTTTGTCCTTTTTAAATTAAAAAGGATCAGCTGTTACTTGGAATTTCATATCTGCTTTAACTGTTATATCTGTAGTTAAAGATTCTTTAATGACAGCTTCAGTTCTTAATTTATAGCTGGATGCCTTGATATATTTATCTAATTTTTCAGAAGTTGGTGTTAGCATTATTGTGTTTGTGGTAGCGTTGACATTATCTAAATAAGCTAATTCTACTTCATCATTTGCATCTGTTGAAATATAGATGTGTATTGATTTTAAAAAGCTAAATGTTTTATTGGTTGGATCCGTTATACTTAGTTTCAATTCTTTTAACTTAACGTCTTTTACTAAGTTAGCTTTCGTGTTATTATTATCAAATTGGGCACTTGAGTTGGTCGGAACATCTGGTGTAACGATGCCGCTTGCCACATTAAGTGGGAAATTACTAGCGATTTTAAACTCAGTTTGGTTTGAAACTGTAAAAGTGAGTAGGTTGTCAATTACACTGCATGAAAAAACAACTAAAGATAATAGGGCGATAACGGTATATGATTTTATTTTCATCTTCTTTTTAAATTTGGGTCACATACTCAAAGTGTATTTTGAATAAATAGGTTGAATGTATGATTGGCAAATATACTATATTAAATACAGAAAGTTCTTTAATGAAGCAGGAGCGTTTTTTGTGTTTAAATACTTTTTGATCGTGCTTTTCATTAGTAGTTCTAAAATTACTATTTCGGCTTGTAAATAGTGCAATAAAGTTTGTTGTAAAAAAAAAATAAATATTTTTCAAATTTCAATTTTTCAATTCCGAATATAAAAAGTATTTTTGCGCATGCAACACAACGTACTTATTTTAGATTTCGGATCGCAATATACTCAACTTATTGCGCGTAGAGTTCGCGAATTAAATATATTCTGCGAAATTTTCCCATACAATCATTTTCCGAGTGATTTATCAAGTTATAAAGCCGTAATTCTAGGTGGAAGCCCCTTTTCTGTTCGTTCAGAAGACGCTCCACATCCTGATTTATCTCAAATCAGAGGGAAATTACCCATGTTAGCCGTTTGTTACGGTGCCCAATATTTAGCACACTTTAGTGGTGGCGAAGTAGCAGCATCAAATACAAGAGAATATGGTAGAGCTAATTTATCTTATATAAAAGAAGAAGAAATTTTCTTTGAAGGAGTTGACCTTAACAGTCAGGTTTGGATGAGTCATAGCGACAGTATTAAAAGATTACCTACTAATGGAGTGAAGCTTGCTAGTACACATGATGTGGAATTTGCAGCGTACAAGATTGAAGGTGAAACTACTTACGCAATACAGTATCACCCTGAGGTTTTTCATTCTACTGATGGATCAAAAATGTTAGAGAATTTCTTGGTTAAAATAGCTGATGTTCCTCAAAATTTCACACCAAATGCTTTTGTAGAGGAAATGGTTGCAGAATTGAAAGAGAAATTACAAGATGACAAAGTAGTCCTTGGACTTTCTGGAGGAGTAGATTCAACTGTAGCAGCTGTTTTATTACATCAAGCTATTGGTAAAAACCTATACTGTATTTTTGTAAATAACGGATTGCTTCGCAAAAATGAATTCCAAAGCGTATTAGATCAATACAAAGGAATGGGATTGAATGTGAAAGGAGTTGATTCGGGTGATCGTTTCTTGTCAGAATTGGCAGGAGTAAGTGATCCAGAAACCAAACGTAAAATTATCGGAAGGGTTTTTATCGAAGTTTTTGATGATGAGTCACATCTTATTGAAGACGTAAAATGGTTAGCACAAGGAACAATTTATCCGGATGTAATTGAATCAGTTTCGGTAAAAGGACCTTCAGCTACCATTAAATCGCATCATAATGTAGGTGGATTGCCTGACTATATGAAATTGAAAATTGTAGAGCCGCTTCGTATGCTTTTTAAAGATGAAGTGCGTAGAGTAGGTGCATCATTAGGAATTGATCCTGAATTATTAGGAAGACATCCTTTTCCAGGACCAGGATTGTCCATTCGTATTTTAGGAGATATCACTCCTGAAAAAGTACAAATTTTACAAGATGTTGATAAAGTCTTCATTGACGGACTAAAATCTTGGGGATTATACGATAAAGTTTGGCAAGCAGGAGCTATTTTGCTTCCTGTGAATAGTGTAGGTGTAATGGGTGATGAGCGTACTTATGAAAAAGTAGTAGCGCTTCGCGCAGTAGAGTCTACAGATGGTATGACTGCTGACTGGGTACACTTGCCTTATGATTTCTTAATGAAAGTGTCAAATGATATTATTAATAAAGTAAAAGGGGTAAATAGAGTGGTATATGATATTAGCTCAAAGCCACCAGCAACTATAGAATGGGAATAAAATGTAGCGTTTTTGGTTTGTAAGAATCATTAATTTTACTATTATTATAAAGACGGTATCAGATTTTGGAATAAAATTTGATACCGTTTTCTTATCTTTGAAACAATAATTTTATAAATAAGAATAATGAAATATTTTTTAGCGATTTGTATTACTATTTTAATGTCTGTTAATTCTATTTCTTCCCAAGAAAAAGCAATTACACATAAAGTAGAAAAAGGAGAGACGATAAGCCAAATTGCACAAAAATATCAAGTGACTCCATTTGATATCTATCAACTAAATCCAGATGCACAAAGCGGATTAAAGCCAAACAGTGTTTTGCTAATTCCAAAAAAATCTGGAGCTAAAATAGTTGAGATTAAAAGTAATTCTATTAATTCTAATGTAAAAGGACCAACAGGTGTAACGCATGAAGTGACTCCTAAAGAAACTTTATATGGAATTGAAAAAAAATATGGTGTCTCTGACGAAGATTTAAAAAAGGCCAATCCTTTTGTTGAGAAAGAGGGTTTGCAAATAGGACAAGTGTTAACGATTCCTTCGAAAAATAGTGTGAAAAATTCGGTTGTCAATAAAGTGGCAACAGTAACTCAAGAGAAGTACGTGTATCATGATGTACTCGCAAAAGAAACTAAATACTCCATTGCTAAACAATATGGAATTTCAATTGCAGAATTAGAAAAACGCAATCCCGAAGTAGTATCTAATTTGCCAATTGGGTATCGATTAATAATTAAAGGGACTGCTCCAAAAGTAATGGAGCAAGCGGATTTAAAAAAGGAAACAAAGGAAGTTAAAAAAGAAATTGTAAAGCAAATTCCAATAGCAACTTCGACGGAGGTTAAGTACTCCACTTATGAAGTACAGCCTAAAGAAACACTTTATAGCTTATCTAAAACTTATGGGATGAGTCAGGAAGAGTTTGTTGCTCTTAATCCGGAACTGAAAAATGGAGTTGAAATTGGGATGATTTTAAAAGTTCCAGTTAAAACTTCTCTTGTAAATGAAGAAAGAAAAGAATATGCAGCGTTAACCAAAAATAATAATTTAGGTTACCGTAAAAGAATGGTTTTATTATTACCATTTAATATTCCTTTAATTGAAAGTGATACGATCAATTCTAATGCATCTCGTTTGAAGAAGGATAAGTTTTTGAATATGACTTTGGACTTTTATGCAGGCGCATTGATGGCAATTGATTCTGCTAAAACATTAGGACTTCCTTTAGATATCGAGATATACGATTCGCAGGAAACTAAAAATAGCTCAAATGTAGCTTCAATTATCAAAAAGAACAATCTTGAAACGGCCAATGCAATTATTGGTCCTTTTTATCAAAGTAATGCTGAAATTGCTGCTCAGTTATTGAGTGTAAATAACATTCCAGTGATTTCTCCACTTTCAAAAGATGTTGGAAACCCGTATACTAATTTATATCAAACAATTCCAACTAGTGAAGTGATAAAAAACACCATGTTTGATTATATGAGAGCGCATAATGGAAATATTATGGCGGTTGTTGATAAGAAAAAGGAATCCATAGTTCAATATATCAAAGAATACCAAAAAGACGTTCCATTTGTTGCTTTCAAAGAAAATGGAAGCGTGTCTGCAGAAAGTTTGAAAAGCATGCTACAGAAAGGAAAGATGAATTATGTAGTTATGGAAACTGGAAATACATGGATGATAAAAACGACTATCGCAGCAATGGTAGGTTCTATGTCTGATTATCAGGTTCAATTGGTAATATTAGAGCCTAATGAAACGTTGGATACAGATGAAATTAAGTTTGCCAATTTGATTAAGTTGAAACTAATGTATCCATCAGTGACTCGAGATGATGAGACTCCAGGTGGTATTGTTTTTGAAAAAGAATTTAAAAAAATAAATTCCATTTATCCTAGTGATTATGCTACTCGTGGATTTGATGTGACTTTTGATACGATGATGCGATTGGTTCAAAATAAAACTTTTGAGGAAACGGTAAATTCAGCAGCAACTAAACAAATTGAGAATAAGTTTGAGTATTATAAAAAAGAGGATGGTGGTTATACCAACAAAGGTGTTTTCATAATGTACTACGATTCCGATTTAACAATAAAAGAAGCAAACTAATGACATCAAAAGTAACCTATTTGGGTGATTTAAGGACAGTATCAATTCATTTGCAATCTGGAAGTGAAATTGTTTCGGACGCACCTATAGATAATAATGGAAAAGGAGAAGCTTTTTCGCCAACAGACACAGTAGCTAATGCGTTGGCAAGTTGCATGATGACTGTGATGGGTATAAAAGCGCGTGATTTGAATGTCGATTTGACAGGATCTACTGCAGAAGTAACTAAAATTATGAATGCCGAACCAAGAAGAATTGGAGCAATCGAAATAATTTTTCATATGAATGTCGATGCGGATCAAAAAAACAAAACTATTTTAGAAAGAACGGCGATGACATGTCCTGTTTTTCTAAGTTTGAATGTTGAAATAGAGAAGCGAATTACTTTTAACTGGAAATAAAAAGAAATGTAAAGTGGGAGTTAAGATGCACGAGGTTTAGCGCTTTTGGCATCTTAACTTTTGCTTTTTTTTCTAAGTTTAAAAAATGGATAAAAATCAAGAACAACTGATTAAGCTCGCTCATACTAAAATGCCTTTTGGTAAATATGAAGGAAGATATCTGATAAATTTACCAGAATATTATGTGGTTTGGTATCATAATAAAGGATTTCCAAAAGGAGAATTAGGAGAGCAATTAAAACTAATTTACGAGATAAAATTGAATGGGTTAGAAGAATTGATACTAAATATTAAAAAAAGATATCCAAAACAGCGTTAATTTCTTAAATTAATGCTGTTTTTATTTTTAAATAACGACGTTAAACAATTGTCAATTTTCCAAATTATCTCATTTCTAAATTAGTATTTTCTCAATATATAATCGTATTTTTGCCAAGTTTTTTACACAACTACAATACAAACAACAACATAATGAATCAAACAAAATATATTTTTGTTACAGGAGGTGTGACTTCTTCCTTAGGAAAAGGAATTATTGCAGCATCTTTAGCAAAACTGTTACAAGCAAGAGGATATAGGACAACTATTCAAAAGTTTGATCCTTACTTAAATGTTGACCCAGGAACACTAAATCCTTATGAACATGGGGAGTGTTATGTAACGGATGATGGAGCAGAAACAGATTTGGATTTAGGTCATTATGAGCGTTTTTTAAATGTTCCTACTTCTCAGGCGAATAATGTCACTACGGGAAGAATTTATCTTTCGGTTATTGAAAAAGAAAGAAGAGGAGAATTTCTTGGTAAAACAGTACAAGTAGTTCCTCATATTACCAATGAAATTAAAGATAGAATGCAATTACTTGGTAAAACAGGTGATTTTGATATAGTTATCACTGAAATTGGTGGTACTGTTGGAGATATTGAATCCTTACCATATATTGAGTCTGTTCGTCAGTTAGTTTGGGATATGGGAGAGCATAATGCTATTGTTATTCATTTAACTTTGGTGCCTTATTTAGCTGCTGCTGGGGAATTGAAAACAAAACCTACACAGCATTCCGTAAAAACATTGATGGAAAGCGGAATAAAAGCGGATATTTTAGTTTGTAGAACGGAGCATGAAATTTCGGATGAAATTCGTAATAAATTGGCTTTGTTTTGTAATGTAAAAAGAGAAGCAGTTATTCAATCAATTGATGCTTCTACTATTTATGAAGTTCCTAATTTAATGCTAGAAGAAGGACTTGATGTTGTAGCCTTAAAAAAATTAGATTTGCCTAAAAAAGCAGCTCCAGACTTGAAAAACTGGAATACTTTTTTACGTAGAATAAAAAATCCAAAACATACTGTAAATATTGGTTTGATTGGGAAATATGTAGAAATGCAAGATTGTTACAAATCAATTTTGGAAGCTTTTATTCATTCAGGTGCTGCCAATGAAACTAAAGTGAACGTTATTTCTATCCATTCGGAATATATAGATGCTTCAAATGTAAATGAAAAATTCAAAGACCTTGATGCTATATTAGTTGCTCCAGGATTTGGGGAAAGAGGAATTGAAGGTAAAATAGCTGCAGTTCAATATGCACGTGAAAATAAAATGCCTTTCTTCGGGATTTGTTTAGGAATGCAAATGGCAGTAATCGAATATTCAAGAAATATTTTAGGTTATGCTGATGCAAATTCAACAGAGATGAATGAACAAACCACACATCCTGTGGTGAATTTAATGGAAGAGCAGAAAAATGTTACTGACAAAGGAGGGACAATGCGTCTTGGAGCTTGGAAATGTGATATTAAGCCTAATACTTTGGCACATAAAATCTATGGTCAAACTACAATATCAGAACGTCACCGTCACCGTTACGAATACAATAGTGCGTATGTAAATGTTTTGCATGAGGCAGGATTAAAAGCTTCTGGAGTGAATCCAGATACAGGTTTGGTAGAAATTATAGAATTAGAAGATCATCCTTTTTTTATTGGAGTACAGTACCATCCAGAATATAAAAGTACGGTAGCTAACCCACATCCACTTTTTGTGAATTTTGTGGCAGCGGCTGTAAAAGCAAGTAAAAAATAATATTCAACAACCAGTTTGATTGTTGTATCAATAATTAAACACAAGAATACTAATTCTAATTGTTGCGAGTTGCTATAAGCACTCAAAACATTAAACTTTGAACAAAAATTATAATGGAAGAAAAAAAATTTGATCCTAATTCGATAATTGGTTTTATATTGATATTTGGGATATTAATATGGATAATGTATAACAATCAGCCATCTGAAAAAGATATTGCGGCAGAAAAAGCCAAAAAAGAGTTGGTTGTAAAAGAAGCTAAATCCAAAGAAGATGCTTCAAAAACGATTACAGTTCCAGCAACTGTGGCGGTTGGAGATACACTACAAATGGCTCAATTGCAAAAGTCATTAGGGAATTTTGCTTATTCTGCAGCACTTCCTTCAGCTAAAGAAGCTTATACAACTATCGAAAATAAATTAGTAATACTAAAAATTGCTAATAAGGGTGGATATATTGTTGAAGCAACCTTAAAGAATTTTGAAAAATTTAAAAAAGGTTCTGGAGAATTGGTGAAGTTGATTAAAGACAATAATGCCAATTTAAATATTCAGTTGTTTACAAGTGATAATCATACTTTAAATACTAAGGATTTATATTTTGAACCAACTTTGACAAAAAATGGGGAAGACCAAATTTTGACAATGCGTTTGAAATCAGCTGACGACCAATATTTAGAATATAAATATGTTTTGAAAGCCGATAATTATATGTTGGATTTTGATATTCAATCTCAAGGATTGAGTAAAGTATTGAATACATCAAAACCATTAAATTTAGAGTGGGATTTAAAAGGGTATACTAATGAAAAAAGTATAACTACTGAAAACCGTTATTCTGAGATGTACTATGAGCATGAAGATGGTAAGAGTAATTATATGGGTTCTGGTAAAGATAAAACAGAAACTGTTGAAGGTGTTTCTTATATCGCCTACAAACAACATTTCTTTTCTTCTATTTTATTGACTAGTACTCCTTTTGAAAAAGCGGAATTGTATTCTAATAATTTGGTTGGTGGTGATAATGTTGATACAACTTACACCAAACAATTTAAAGCAACTGTTCCATTGGCTTTTAAAAATGGAGAAATTGACCAGAAAATGAATTGGTACTATGGTCCAACAGATTATAAATTGTTGAAATCGTACGATCGTAATTTAGAAGATATTGTTGCATTAGGTTGGGGTATTTTCGGTTGGATCAACCGTCATGCTTTTATACCAATGTTTGGTTTCTTGACTTTGTTCTTACAACAAGGTTGGGCGATTGTATTGTTTACAATATTAGTCAAACTGGTAATGTCTCCTATAACCTATAAATCATTTTTGTCACAAGCAAAAATGAAAGTATTGAGACCGGAAATTGCTGAATTGGGGGAGAAATTTAAAAAAGACCCAATGAAAAAACAGCAAGAAACAATGAAGTTGTATAATAAAGCAGGCGTAAACCCAATGGCCGGTTGTGTACCAGGTTTATTGCAAATGCCAGTATTCTATGCATTGTTTCAGTTTTTCCCTTCGGCAATCAGTTTAAGACAAAAAGGGTTCCTTTGGGCAGATGATTTATCGTCTTATGACTCTGTTTATGAATTACCGTTTCATATTCCAGCTTATGGGAATCATATTAGTTTGTTTCCAATATTAGCTTCTATTGCTATTTTCTTTTATATGAAAATGACAACTGGAGATCAACAAATGGCAGCTCCTCAACAAGAAGGGATGCCAGATATGGCAAAAATGATGAAAGTGATGATTTATATTTCACCATTAATGATGTTGCTTTTCTTCAATAATTATGCAGCTGGACTGAGTTTGTACTATTTTATATCTAACTCTATTACAATTGGAATTATGCTTGTGATTAAGAATTATATCATTGATAGCGATAAAATTCACGCTCAAATTCAAGAAAACAAATTGAAAGAGCCCAAAAAACAAGGTAAGTTTCAAAGAAAACTGCAAGAAGTTATGGCACAACAAGAAGCTATTAAAGCAGAACAAAAAAAGAAATAATTTAAGTTTAAAAAAATCTCGTTAATTCGGGATTTTTTTATTTTAAATGTAATTTTAATTTCACGGAAACGTTAGTATTAAAAAAGTATTTATGAAAGTATTTTATAAGATAGGATTATTGGCTTTGCTTTTATCGAATGTTTTTTTACTTCAAGCACAATCCAATGTGTTGGATGCAAATGGGAAAAAGCAAGGAGTCTGGAAAGGCATTTATGAAGAGTCTAAAAGACCAAGATATGAAGGAAGTTTTTCCCATGGAAAAGAAGTAGGACTTTTTAAGTTTTTTGATGACACTAAACTAGGTTCTGTAATTGCAACGAGAGAATTCAATTCTAAAGACAATGGAGCTTATACTATTTTTTACGATCAAAAAAACAACAAAGTAAGCGAAGGTAATGTCATTAATAAATTATATGAAGGCCCATGGAAATATTACCATCAGGCATCAGATAAGATTATGACAACCGAAAATTATAAAAAAGGGAAATTGGAAGGAGTGAGAAGTGTATATTATCTCAGTGGTAAAATCGCTGAAGAAGCTTTTTATGTTGCCAATTTTAAAGATGGAAATTATAAGAAATATTCTGAAAACGGAATTGTTCTTGAAGAATCCGTTTATAAGAATAATGAATATAATGGCTTGGCTATTTTTAAAGACCCTGATGGATCTGTAGTTTCAAAAGGACAATTTATCAATGGAAAAAAAACAGGTGTTTGGCAGTTTTTTGAAAAAGGAAAAGGAGTCAAAGAAGTAAATATGAGTGCTACTCAAAGTGCTCCAAAAGCCAAGCGCAATTAACTTTACGTTGGAACTAATACTGTAATAAAACTTTGTAACTTTGCAGTCTTATAAAATTAATAAAGATTTTGAAATGAAACGTGTTGTAGTAGGACTTTCTGGAGGTGTGGATTCAAGTGTTGCGGCTTATTTGCTGCAAAAACAAGGATATGAAGTGATTGGTCTTTTTATGAAGAATTGGCATGATGACTCCGTTACTATTTCTAATGAGTGCCCATGGCTTGAAGACAGTAACGATGCATTACTAGTGGCTGAAAAACTAGGAATCCCTTTTCAAACTGTAGATTTAAGTGAAGAATACCAAGAAAAGATCGTTGACTATATGTTTAGCGAATATGAAAAAGGACGTACTCCAAATCCAGATGTACTTTGCAATCGCGAAATAAAATTTGACGTTTTTATGAAAATTGCTCTAAGTCTTGGGGCTGATTATGTAGCTACTGGACATTATTGCAAAAAGAATGAAATAGAAGTGCATGGAGAAACCGTTTATCAATTATTAGCGGGTGCTGATAATAATAAAGATCAATCTTATTTTCTTTGTCAATTATCACAAGAGCAATTAGCCAAATCGTTATTTCCTATAGGGGAGCTAACGAAGCCTGAAGTACGAGAAATTGCTGCCGAAATGGAACTAGTTACGGCTGAAAAGAAAGATTCTCAAGGGTTATGTTTCATTGGGAAAGTACGTTTGCCTGAATTTTTGCAACAAAAATTGCAGCCAAAAGAGGGAACAATAATTCAGATTGATAAAAATGATTCTATTTATAATTTTAATGAACAAGAAGAACTATCCCTTGAAGAAAAATTAATAATAGCTTCTAATAAAATTCACTACACTCCAGAAATGGGTAAAATAGTTGGAAAACATCAAGGCGCACATTATTTTACCATTGGGCAACGCAAAGGGTTAAATGTAGGAGGAACAACTGATCCTTTATTTATAATTGCAACAAATGTAGAGACCAATACAATTTATACGGGTTTAAGTAGCCAGCATCCTGGTTTGTTTAGGAAAGGACTGTTTATCGAAAAAGAAGAAGTACATTGGATTCGTAATGATTTGGCATTGGCCAATGGAGAATCGATGGAAGTGATGGCAAGAATACGGTACAGACAACCATTACAAAAAGCAGTATTGCATCAATTTGAAAATGGGATGTATGTGTCTTTTGAAGATCCACAATCCGCAATAACGGAAGGTCAATTTGCAGCTTGGTATATTGGAGATGAATTAGTTGGTTCGGGAGTTATTTCTTAGCTTGCTGTTTTATTTTTGAGATTGTTAAAAAAAAAACTATTACCAGAAGATATTTATTTCAATACGTTTTCTTGATTCTAATTGTTAACTATGAAAAAGCTTTGTTTATTCTTCTTTTTATTTCTGACTACATTCGCTTTTTCTCAAGAGGATGCTTGGGTGTACTTTAATGCCAAAGCAAATTCACAGTCGTATTATGAATCTCCTTTGCTGATGCTCTCTCAAAGAGCTTTGGATAGGAGGACAAATCAAAGTATTGCGTTGGACTTCATGGATATTCCAATGAATAAAGACTTTGTGAGCCAAGTTAAATTGGTTTCCGGAATTACTGTAATGGCTAAATCTAAATGGTTAAATGCGATTCATGTTCGTGGAACTCAAACAGCAATAAACTCAATAAAAGCCTTTGCTTTTGTAGACAAAATTGACTTTGCAAACAAAACATTAAATCTAGGTGCTAAGACTGTTAAAGCTGAAAAGCTAGCAAAGGTAACTAGCGTTAAAGAGCAAAGTAAAACGAAGAGAATTAAAGCTGATTATACTTACGGAACATCGGCAAATCAAATACAAATGCTGAATGGACAGCTTTTACATCAGCAAAATTTTACTGGTTTAGGTAAAATAATTGCCATTATGGATGCTGGTTATCCAGGAGTGGATTCAGCCTTGCCTTTTCAAAGATTAAAAGATAACAATCAAATACTAGGAGGGTATAATTTTGTATCGAGGAGCGAAAATTTTTATACAGGAAATTCACACGGAACCTCGGTGCTCTCCACAATGGGAGGATATAAAGAAAATGCTTTAGTTGGTACTGCCCCTGATGCATCCTATTATTTATTTATTACAGAAGATACCACTTCAGAAAATCCTATCGAGGAATCTCTTTGGGTTGAAGCGGCAGAAAAAGCGGATAGTTTGGGAGTTGATGTAATTAATACTTCATTGGGTTATTTTGAATTTGATAATTCAACCTATAACCATACTTATAGTGAAATGAATGGCACGACTGCTTTCATGTCTCGTGGAGCCGAAATAGCCTTTAGTAGAGGTATGATAGTTGTTACAGCTGCAGGCAATGAAGGAGGAACTAGAAATCCCTATATTGCAGTCCCAGCTGATGCTGTTTCAGTGCTTGCTGTTGGTGCTGTAAATGCAACGGAGGTTAGGGCTTCTTTTAGTTCTATTGGCCCCTCTTTTGATGGGCGAATAAAACCAGATGTTATGGCACAAGGTGTTTCGACAGTTTTATCAGATGAATTTGGTAATATAATTACTTCAAATGGCACCTCTTTTTCCAGTCCTATAATGGCAGGAATAATAGCGAGTTTTTGGCAAGCATTTCCTAATAAAACCAATAAAGAAATTCGACAATTAATTCTTGAATCTGCAGATCGATTTACCAATCCTACGAATCAATATGGTTATGGAATACCTGATTTTAGTTTAGCTTTGAATAAAGGAACGCTAAATGTAAATCAATTTTCTACTACTAGTTTTGTACTGTATCCCAATCCAACAACTGATTTTGTTACGGTTTCATTTCCTGAAAGTTTTAATAAAGGAAAAGTAATTATTTATACTTTTTCCGGTCAAAAGATTCTAGAAAGAGACCTGAGTGCAAATTCAGATTCCATTTCATTACATTCTTTAAGTAATGGAGTTTACATTTATAAAATAGAATCGGATGGTTTTTCTAAAACGGGTAAAATTATAAAGCAGTAATATTTAATCTACTAAATGAATAAAATAACAACACTTTTCAATGTTAAATACCCAATAATCCAAGGAGGAATGATCTGGATTAGTGGACATAAATTGGCCAGCGCTGTCAGTAATGCTGGAGGACTAGGGTTGATAGGTGCTGGATCAATGTATCCGGAAGTTTTACGGGAGCACATTCAAAAATGTAAAAAAGAAACGTCAAAACCATTTGGAGTGAACGTTCCCATGTTATATCCTAACTTGGAAGAGATTATGAAAATAATTGTCGAAGAAGAGGTGAAAATCGTTTTTACTTCGGCAGGAAATCCCAAAACCTGGACATCATTTTTAAAAGAAAAAGGAATAACTGTTGTGCATGTTGTGAGTAGTTTAGTATTTGCTTTAAAAGCACAAGAGGCAGGCGTTGATGCTGTTGTTGTTGAAGGTTTTGAAGCTGGTGGTCATAATGGAAGGGATGAAACAACCACATTAACATTAATCCCAATAGTTAAAGAACAAATTAAAATTCCTATTATTGCAGCTGGAGGAATTGGTACTGGGAGAGGAATGCTAGCTGTTATGGTTCTTGGTGCTGATGGGGTACAAGTAGGAAGTAGGTTTGCGGCCTCAATTGAATCATCAGCACATGAAAATTTCAAAAAGACAATCTTAGATGTCAAAGAAGGTGGAACGCAATTGACATTGAAAGAATTAGCTCCAGTGCGTTTAGTGAAAAATAAATTCTATAATGATGTTCAAGCGCTTTATGAAAAATGCCCAACCAAAGAAGAATTAATTGATTTATTAGGTAGAGCGCGAGCAAAACGGGGTATGTTTGAAGGAGATTTAATTGAAGGAGAACTAGAAATAGGGCAAATAGCAGGAGTGATCAATGAAATTAAATCTGCTGAAGGAATTATAGTTGAAATGATTGCTGATTTTGACACAGCTAGAAAAGAAGTTGAAGTGTTTGATTTTTAATATAAAGAAATGACTAAAATAAAATTATATATCATATTGCTTTTTTTAGGACTTGGCCTGCAGCAGGGATACAGTCAAAATTATAAGTTTAAAACTTCTGGGTTTAGTGTTTTGGAAAAAAACGAAAGAGGAAAATGGGGGAAATGGTCCGACTTGAATTTGGTCAACATTTTAGTTTCATTGGACACTAATAAAAGCAGATTTGTAATTTATTCAGAAGTGATTCAGTTATTTGAGATTATCGTGTATCAACCAATAGCCGAAAATGATACTGATATTGTGTATTCTTTTACTTGTAAAGATAATAATGGAGAGGATTGTACCTTATCAATTATTACAAGAAAAAATCAGGACAATAGAAAACAATTGTATATCAATTATGATAACAGAATTATTGTATATAATATTTTCAATATGTAATTTAAATCATAAAAAAAGTCGCGAATAGCGACTTTTTTTATGATTTAAAAACAATTTTTACCGTGGTCTTTATAAAGATAATTATTCTACATCTTTAATAAACTCATCATATTCTAAATAGAAAAGTTCCAAGGCGCTCATTTTATCGTTGTAGAAATCAAATATTACATCCCAATTGTTTCTATTACTTACACCTACACCTAGTTTTTCTACCCAAATTCTGCTAATGGTTTTTCCGCTTTCTAAAACATAGTCTTTTTCAAAAACCAAATCTTTAATAAATTCCTCTTCTAAAATATTTTTTAAAGCTACCATTTTTTCAAAATAAGCAGTACGCTTTTCGTCATTGCGAGGTTCAATGTCAATTAAGACTTGAGCTTTTTTATTGTCAACATAAAATTTAAAGGAGAAGTCTTTTATTTTGGTATCGTATAGGACCCATTTTCTTGGGTATTTCTCTGCGAATGTGACCCAGAATTCTCTTTTTAATTTTTGAGTTTCTTCTTTGCTATACATTTTGTTTCTCTGAATTTGATTTTAGAAAATTTGCTAAATCTTATTTTCTAGACTATATTTATATAATAATTTGAATGCAAAAATAGACTTTGATAATGGATTTTCAATCATTTTTAGAATTTGTTCCTTATTTAGCAGAAGCGAAACTTCCCGCTATGGCTTCCCATGTGAAAATGGCTCCTATGGAAAGGATTGAAAGCTTAAATAGTACTGTGGAGAATAAAAACGCTAAAAAAGCTGCAGTAATGATGTTGCTTTATCCTAAAAATGGAATAACACATTTGGTTCTTATTGTTCGTAATTCGTATGAAGGGGTACATTCTGGACAAATTGCATTTCCAGGAGGTAAATATGAAAAAGAGGATTTAAATTTTTCGACAACAGCTTTGCGTGAAACACATGAAGAAATTGGTGTCCTTCCTGAAAAAATGAAAATAATAAAGCCTTTTACACCTATGTATATTCCGCCAAGTAATTTTATGGTATATCCTTTTTTCGGAATTTGCAGTGAGGAAATTTGCTTTGTTCCTGATGCTAGTGAAGTGGCCAGAATAATTGAGCTGCCATTATCCGTTTTTCTAAATGATGAAATAATTATTAATGCTAGACTTTCAACTTCGTATGCAAATGATATTAATGTTCCTGCTTTTGAAATAGAAGGGCAAGTGGTTTGGGGGGCTACGGCAATGATGCTGAGTGAATTGAAAGATGTTTTGAATTCAGTCTTAGCATATGGAATTTAGTTTATTAACTTAGAAATGAATTGAGATAATTTCTGACAATAGATGGGTCAATTCGAAAACACGACAAAAATAATTTTTGTAAGTTTGTAATCCGAAATCAAAAAAATAAACAAACACTTTTATGGGGTTATTTAAGAGAAATCCTTTTGGTCATATACTATTTTTGAAAAAATGGTTAATTCGATTTTTTGGTGCAGCAACACACAGGCGCTATAGAGGATTTAATGAATTAAAAATTGAAGGTTCGGAGATTATCAGGAATCTACCAGATACAAATGTGCTTTTTATATCCAATCATCAAACATACTTTGCTGATGTAGTAGCTATGTTTCATGTTTTTAATGCTAGCCTAAGTGGTCGTGAGGATACCATAAAAAATGTATGTTACTTATGGCAACCGAAGATGAATATCTATTATGTAGCTGCCAAAGAAACAATGAAATCTGGTTTGTTGCCACGTATAATGGCATATGCTGGAGCGATATCCGTAGAGCGTACTTGGCGAGCAAAAGGGGTTGATGTAACAGAGAAAAAAGATGTAAACCCTAACGATACGGAGAACATAAAAATGGCGCTAAATGATGGATGGGTAATTACTTTTCCTCAAGGAACGACTAAATCTTTTAAGCCAGTTCGAAAAGGAACGGCTCACATTATAAAAGAACACCGTCCTATAGTGGTACCTATTGTAATTGATGGCTTTAGACGTTCATTTGACAAAAAGGGACTACGTATGAAAAAGAAAGGAATTCTTCAGTCTTTTATAATTAAAGAACCTTTAGAAATTGACTATGATAATGATACAATTGATGAAATTGTTGAAAAAGTGGAGTATGCTATTGAACAACATCCGTCTTTCCTAAAGGTAATTCCGTGTGAGGAAATAGAAGAGCAGGAAAAATTAAATAAGCTCCGTAGGTGGGAATATTAATTATAAAAAAAAGAGTTAGCCATGGCTAACTCTTTTTTTTATAAATCTATTTTTTTTAATTCTTTATAATTAGCATACAATCTGCGTAGCAGGATGCCGTAAAGTAATCTGTAAAATAACCAAAAAACACCAAAAAAGGCAACAGTTGTTAATACTAAAACGCCAATAGTTATAGCCATAACTTTTCCGCTATTTGTAATTTGACTCATTAAAGCACTTGTTTCGGGATTGTATAGCAAAGCAATTATATACCCGATAATCAAACTAATCAATGCCATTCCTAGATTATACCATACATAACATTGAACCGTTTTTCTTGTTCTTAAAATGGTTTTCATTAATTGTTTAGTAGATTCGGTAGTTGAAATTTGAATGTAATTTTTATAAAATAAATAGATAAAAACCAATATTACACCATAGTTTAAATAAGTAATTCCCTTCATAAACGGAATCAATTCAACATGATCCATTTTTTTAAAATAGTCATCTGTGTTAAAAATAATACTAATGGACGTCCATAGAAGTACTTCTAAAATGCTAATAATCAAAATCCACTTTACTATAGACGAGGATCTTTTATGAATCATTTTATAAATCTCTATTTCACTTATCTGAACAAAAGAATTCTCGTTCTTTTTCCAGTCTTTTTTTAATAAATCCAGCTCTTTCATATTCCTTAAGGATTTAATATCTTTTTTAATTTCCCTTTTATTCTGTTCATTTTAACTCTCGCATTGACTTCACTAATCCCTAATGTCTCTGCAATTTCTCGGTAATCTTTGTCTTCTAGATACATAAAGACCAACGCCTTTTCAATATCACTGAGCTGATAAACCGCTTTGTACATGAGCTTAATCTGTTCTTCTTCTTCATAGTTGTAATCGACTTCTTTGATAAAGTGCTGCCGACTCTCGTATTCAACTGTAGCAATCGAGCGTTTGTTTTTTCTGTATAAAGTAATGGCAGTATTTAAGGCAACACGATACGCCCAAGTAGAAAATTTGCTATCGCCCCTAAATTTTGGAAAAGCCTTCCATAGTTGAATGGTGATTTCTTGAAACAAATCCTTATGTGCATCTTCGTTGTCAGTATACAACCTACATATCTTGTGGATTATATTCTGATTGTCCTTCAGTTGCTTTACAAAAGAATGTTCTAGATTTTCACTCATATATACGTTAGTAATCTAAATTTAGATTTTGTTACAAAGTACCGCTTTTTTATTTTGTAGCACCATGATTTGAATTACAATAAAGTCTTGTCCCGCTATCCATTGCAATCCACGCAAAAAAGCGTGGGATTTCCATTGCTATCGGGGCTATCTATACCGTCTATTTTTCATAATTGCATTTTCAGTTGCAGTAATTTAGAACAACAAACACTAAACTTTGTATATTTGAGTTTTACAAATTTGAAACAGCATTTAATTATGAATATCCCAAATTCAACTTTACCTAGAATTGTTATTATCGGTGGCGGTTTTGCAGGAATAGCGTTAGCCAAACAATTAAAAAATAAAAAGGTACAAGTAGTTTTATTGGACAAGCACAATTACCATACATTTCAACCCTTATTGTATCAAGTAGCAACAGGTGGTCTTGAAGCCGGATCTATAGCGTATCCAATTCGTAAAGTAATTCAAGAATATGATAATTTTTATTTTAGATTGACATCTGTTCAAGAAATAGACACTAAAAACAAAAAAGTAATTGCCGAAATAGGGGAGTTGAGTTACGATTACCTTGTTATTGCTACCGGTTCCAAAACGAATTATTTTGGAAATAAAGAAATAAAACGCAATAGTATGGCTATGAAAACTATACCGCAATCACTCAATATTCGTTCTCTTATTCTGGAAAATTTTGAACAAGCTGTTTTGACTACAGATGTTGCCGAAAAGAATAGCTTAATCAACTTTGTACTCGTAGGAGGTGGACCAACAGGAGTGGAGCTGGCAGGCGCATTGGCCGAAATGAAAAAAGCTATTCTTCAAAAAGATTATCCCGATCTTGATATTGCAAAAATGGAAATTAACCTCATACAAAGCGGAGACCGAATCTTAAATACAATGAGTGAGAAATCATCATTGGCAGCCGAAAAATTTCTAGAAAGTTTGGGCGTTACAATTTGGAAAAATGTTCGAGTAACTAATTATGATGGACGCACCATTACCACTAATTCCGATTTAACTTTTGAAACGGCTACTGTAATCTGGACGGCAGGTGTTCAAGGAGCGCTTGTAGCGGGTCTAGATGCACAATCTCTTGTTGAGCGAGTAGAACGTATTCGGGTGAATGAATTCAATCAAGTAAAGGGTTATGACAATATATTTGCCGTAGGAGATATTGCTTCTATGGAAACGAAGGAATACCCAGAAGGACATCCCATGATGGCACAGCCTGCCATGCAGCAAGGAAAATTATTAGGAGAGAATATAATAAAGTTAATTCAGCATAAAGAGATGCAGCCTTTTGAATACAATGACAAAGGTTCTATGGCAACAATTGGTCGAAATAAAGCCGTTGTTGATTTGCCTAGTTATCATTTCAGCGGAGTATTTGCTTGGTTTGTATGGATGTTTGTACACTTGTTTTCCCTTATTGGATTCAAAAATAAAGCCGTAGTTTTCTTGAATTGGGTGTACAATTACATTCGTTTTGACCGGGAAGGTCGATTAATTATTCGTCCTTATAAAAAGAAAAGCTTTACTTCTTTTACTAGTGACGAGGTTTAGTTTTTTTAAGGTTCAAGGATTCAAGGATTCAAGGATTCAAGGATTCAAAGATTCAAAGATTTCAAGTGAGAAAGGAAAGTTTATTTTTTTGTTTTCTGACTAAAGTTTTTTTTCTTTGTAATAGTTTACCATTAAATTGATGAATTTACTGTAGCTCTCCATCCCATCTTTTTGTTGATTTAATTTCAAGAAATTATCATAAAAAATATGGAATGCACTTTCAATTGGGCTTTGGTATTGTTTTCTAAAATTGCTACTTTCTTGGTAATTTTTTAAAATTCCAGGGTGAACTGTTTTTAGTAATTGTTTAAAAATTTTCTTATCTCGTATTTCCCAATTACCTAAGCAGTATCGCAGAGCAAAGCTGTACCCTGAGTATTGAAAATACAAATCTTCATTTTTTATAGAAGCCATAAATCCTATAAAATTGCATTCGCTTTCACTGGCATAGCCCATTTGGTGTGCCATTTCATGACAGGTAGTAGTAGGGAAATTATACATAGGAACTAAATCATTGACTTGTGCTTCATTAGTAAAAGGATTCAAATAACCACTAAAACCCATATAAGATAATGGCAAACTAAGTAGTGATTTCTTGGTACTTATTTGGTTAAAAGTAAAATAGTGATACTCCTTGGATAGGTTTTTATACCCATTTAAATTCTTTTGGAATGCCTGATTTTGGGTGTAGGGAAATTTTACTTTCAAACTGTCATTTTGGGCTAACTGTCTCTGTATACTATTTGTTCTAATTATTAAAGTTTTGGTGAAATCAAGTAAATCAGCATCAGTATATTCTCTTTGAATAGCCATTTTTTCAAAAAGAGGTTGACGATAATAGTTAAACGCCCAAAGGCTGTGAAACAAAAAATAAAAAACGGAAAAGAAACTTAGAATAGTCAAAATGTTATTTTTCCACTGCAATTTCCAAGATTTTCTTTTATTCCAAAACCATTTTATAATCAAAAAAATAAGAATAAAATAAATGCAATCTCCGATAGAAAATGGAACCGCTCCTAAAAAAGTCCTTAAAAATGCTGCGATACTAGGGTACAGCCCGTTACTATAGTTTTGCTCTATCCATTCTGGGTAAAAAGGAATGATTTGTAAAAAAATGATTTGAACAATTAGAAAAAAAGGTAAAATGTATTTCGGTTTCACAGGATTCATTTATAGAATGTAAATATAATTACAATATCAATTAGTACCGAAAAAGAATTTAAACTTTGTAACTTTGGACTTTAAAAATGTTAAACTTCAAACAATAATAAATGAGTCAAGAAATAAGAAATTTAGAGCCCAAAGTACTTTGGAATAAGTTTGCCGATTTGAATGCAGTTCCTCGCCCTTCAAAAAAAGAAGAAAGAGTAATCGAATTTATGAAAGACTTTGGAAAAAATCTTGGATTAGAAACTTTTGAAGATGAGATCCGTAATGTAATTATTCGTAAGCCAGCGACTCCAGGAATGGAAAATCGTAAAGCAATAGTAATGCAAGGACATTTGGATATGGTTCATCAAAAAAATGGAGATACCATTTTTGATTTCGATACTCAAGGGATTGATATGTATGTTGATGGAGACTGGGTACGTGCAAGAGGGACTACATTAGGGGCCGATAATGGACTTGGAGTTGCGGCTATAATGGCGATTCTTGAAAGTACTGATATTCCACATCCAGCTATCGAAGCATTGTTTACGATAGACGAAGAAACAGGAATGACGGGTGCGTTAAATCTTAAAGGAGGGATTCTTCAAGGTCAAATTCTATTGAATTTAGATACTGAAGAAGATGACGAAATTGATATCGGTTGTGCTGGAGGTATTGATGTGACAGCTACTGCTGAATATGATGAAGAGGAAACACCAGAAGCTTCTGTTGGATATAAAATTACGGTAAAAGGTTTAAAAGGTGGGCATTCTGGAATGGATATCCACAAAGGATTAGGGAATGCTAATAAAATTATGAACCGTTTGTTATTTGATGGTTTTGATAATTTTGGTTTGCAAATCTCTGAAATACAAGGTGGTAGTTTGCGTAACGCCATTCCTAGAGAAAGTGTTGCAACAGTAGTAATTGCTGAAGTGTATGATGAAGCATTTGTTTTTGATATGCAACAGATTGTAAATGATATCAAAACAGAATTAAAAACGACTGAGCCAAATCTTGAGGTTGTTTTCGAAAAATTAAAAGCAGCTCCTGCTAAAGTAATGCCTTCAATTGCTCAATTTTATTTTGTTAGAGCAATGTATGCTGCTCATAATGGGGTTTATGCTATGAGTGCTGATTTTGCTGATCTTGTGGAAACATCTAATAATATTGCAAAAGTAGTAGTAGGAGATGGGAACCTTACGGTTAAATGTTTAACACGTTCTTCAGTGGAAACGGCTAAGTTTGATTTAGCAAACGGTTTACGTTCTGCTTTTGAATTAATGGGTTGTGAAGTGGAATTTTCAGGATCTTATCCGGGTTGGACTCCTAATGCTGAATCAGAAATATTAGATGTTCTAGTTCCTATTTATGAAAAACAAAATGGAGCAAAACCAAGTGTTGTAGCGTGTCATGCAGGATTAGAATGTGGAATTCTTGGAACTAATTATCCTGAAATGGATATGATTTCTTTTGGACCAACAATCCATGGAGCGCATTCACCTGATGAAAGAGCAAGTATTTCTTCTTCTCAGAAATTCTGGAAATTTTTAGTAGAAATTTTAGCTAATATTCCGTTGAAATAAATTTCAGCCTAAATTATAAAACAAACCCTCGTTTAGTAATAAACGAGGGTTTGTTATTTAATAAGAATTAGTCTCTTTTTGGACTGTTTTTCTTTTCTCTTTTTTCGTCTTTCTTTTCTTTAGCCGTTTTTAACGGTTCTTTCTTTGCTGTTTTCTTAGCGTCTTGACTTTTTGCCATGATATGTATTTAGATTTTCGGTTATTAATTTATTTGATTGAAGTAAATGTATATAATTTATTGATTGTGTTTGAATTTTATTTTAGAAAATCGCCGTCAATGATTAATAATTCAACTCCATAAATTGAAGTAGAACGATGAGAACTTAAATCATCTGAGACAACATAAGTTCCACCTTCGGATAATGAAACTTGATTTCCAGATTCCAGTTCGCTTATAAAGCTTCCTTTTAAGCAATGTACAATATGCCCTTTTTGACACCAATGATCTGCTAGATACCCTTTAGAATAGCTCACTTTTCGAATTCGTAACCCTCCTAATTGTAAAGTTTGCCAAAACGAAGTTCCGTTTTCTCCTTTGTGTTCTGTTTTCTCTATGGTATCCCAATTAATAGTTTGAAAAGGTATATTTGACATGTTGATAGGTATATTAGGTTAAAAAAAATCCCCAACTACAAGTAATTAGGGATTGTTATTTTTAAGTAAATGTGTTATTATTTCTTCTTTAATATTTTATACTCTTCATAGCAACCACTTATAGCGTCCATGATTTGTAAGTCATTTGCTGTTTGTATAAAGGCTTCGGAATAGTTGCAACGTTGCAAAATTTCGGCTATTTCTTTTTTTTCAACACCAAGGAGTACAGCAATAGTTTCTCTGTCAAATTTAGATTCCAATAAATTACGTACCGTATCATCTTTTTTCATTTCCTTAAGTTTTTTAAGTTCTTTGGGGTTGTTTCCAAAGAAATTATAAAGCATGTCAGCTGGATTGAAAATGGAGCCAAGAACTCTTCCAAAAGCATTTGGTGAATATTCCCCTGCTTCATAACCATGAGTTAATCCAGAAATGCTATAACGGAAGTTTTCGTTTGTTGGGATTGTTTTTGAGTCGACTTCAAGATAACCAGTTAAGTTAAATGGTCGGATAACTACTTCTTCAAGTGCAATTGCTTTTTCAGTAAGGTAGATTTTTGCTACTTTGTTTTTGATCCAGTCATTGGTTACTTTAACTCTCAATGATTGAAATCCTAAAAGAGAAAGATGTAGAGTGTCGCTTGGTTGCACATCAATTTCAAAATATCCTTGAGAATCAGTACGAGCTCCTCTTACTTTGTTGATATTGATTATGTTGACATTAATCAATGGACTTTTGGTATTATCATTATAGATATAACCAGATACTTTTTGAGATGGAGTGATAACTTGAGCTGAGCTAGTTATGGAAAGTAATATAAAAAAGAAAACTACAAAATATTTCATAAACTGATTTAAAACTTTAAAAGTAGTAAAACAGGATTAAATATTTTGTAGTTCTCAGATATAATTATCAGAAAATTAACAATAAATGTTAGTCTCTTCTTGGTCTTCTTGGTCTAGGTGAATCACCGAAACTTTCAGAACGTCTAGGTGCTCTGTCAGAAGATCCTTCTCCTCTTGGAGCTGAACTTCTTCCACCAAATCCACCTTCTCTTGGAGCAGAGTTTCTGTCGCTTCTGAAACCACCTTCTCTTGGAGCTGAATTTCTGTCGCTTCTAAAACCTCCTGAACCTTCACGTCTTGGAGCAAAATTACCTTCTCTTCTTGGAGCTGAACTTCTTCCTCCACCAAAACTTCCACCTGAACTTCTTCCATTATGGTCACGTCTTCCGCCACCGTCATTTTTAGAAATTTCAACATTGATACGACGTCCTTCTAATTGTACGTTGTTCAATACTTCCATTACTTTATCAGTATGTTCTGGATCCGTGTTAAAGAAAGAGAATCCTTCTTTTACATCTACTTTGAAAACATCATCACGACCTAAGTCAAGAGTTTCTTTCAAGTAGTCTTTTAATGACATCCAATCAAAGTTATCTCTAGAACCGATGTTCACAAAATATCTTGTTGCACCACCATTATTATTTTCTCTTGGAGCACCATCTCTATCATCGCGATCACGTCTTTCAGAACCTGAAGCTTGATTAGAAATATCTCTAGTTTTCTTGTAATAGTTGATAAAACGATTGAACTCAACAGAAACCATTTTCTTGATTAACTCTTCTTTCGTTAAGTCTTCAAGAACATTGTTTATTGCAGGAAGGTAGTTGTCAATTTCGTGATCAACTTCTACATCTTTAATTTTATTCGCTAAATGTAATAATTGGATTTCACAGATTTCAATTCCAGATGGGATTGTTTTTTCTTCGAATTTTTGCTTGATGATTCTTTCGATAGAAGAAATCTTACGCAATTCACTTTTAGTTACAATAACGATAGAAGTACCTAATTTACCAGCACGACCAGTACGACCTGAACGGTGATTATAAGTTTCTATTTCGTCAGGAAGTTGGTAGTTCACTACGTGAGTAATGTTATCAACGTCAATTCCACGTGCTGCAACATCAGTAGCTACAAGCATTTGGATTTGTCTTCCTCTAAAAGATTTCATAACACCATCACGTTGCGCTTGAGATAAATCTCCGTGCAATGCAGCAGCGCTGTATCCATCTTCAACTAATTTTTCAGCTACAGCTTGTGTGTCACGCTTAGTACGACAGAAAACTACTGAGAAAATGTCTGGATTAGCATCGGCTAAACGTTTCAAAGCTTCGTAACGGTCACGAGCATTTACAAGGTAAAACTCATGAGAAACTGTTGCAGAACCTGAATTTTTAGCTCCTACAGTAATTTCGATAGGGTCTTTCATGAATTGTTTTCCAATACGTGCTACTTCAGCAGGCATTGTTGCAGAGAACAACCATGTGTTTTTTTCGTCTGGAGTAGTTGATAAGATGTTTACGATGTCTTCGTAGAATCCCATGTTCAACATTTCATCCGCTTCGTCTAGAATACAAAAATTAATTTGAGAAATGTTTACCAAACCTCTATTAATCATATCTTGCATTCTTCCTGGAGTAGCTACAATAATTTGTGCTCCTCTCTTAATGTCTCTCGCTTGTTCCGTAATGCTAGCTCCACCGTAAACTGCTACCACATTAATACCTTTTTCGTATTTAGAGTAGTTTTTAATTTCGTTGGTAATCTGCAAACACAATTCGCGTGTTGGAGATAAAATCAATGCTTGTGTATTTCTATTGTTGGCATCAATTTTCTGAATAACTGGAAATCCAAATGCTGCCGTTTTCCCTGTCCCTGTCTGAGCCAACGCAACCATATCTGTGTCTTTTTCCAATAATAGGGGAATCGCTTTCTCCTGTACTTCGGTCGGATTCTCAAATCCTAGATCTAAAATCGCCTTCAGTAACGATTCACTCAATCCTAATTGTTCAAATTTATTCATATGTATTTTTAAAATAGGGTGCAAAATTACTGTTTATAATTCAGATAAACTAATGCTATTTTAAGTTTTAATGTTTTATTATTATTTGATTATCAGAAAGTTATATTTTGCTTTCGAGTTTTGGGGTTATGATTTATAATTATAAGAGCTATTTTTCTGCTCGAAATTTAAAATTTTGAATAAAAAATGTTGTATTTCAAACAATTATTCTTTGTTTATTAAAAAGGCAATTAATTGTTGTGTTGCTTTTCCTCTATGACTGATTTTGTTTTTTATTTCTGATGATAGTTGAGCAAAAGTTTCCTGATACCCTTCTGGTTTGAAAATGGGATCATAGCCAAATCCTTTGTCACCCCATTTTTCTTCAGTAATTTTCCCTGTAGCAATTCCTGTAAATAGTTGTTGTTTTCCATCTTTATTTAAAGTAATCACCGTTTTGAATTGTGCATTTCTATTCGATTTCCCTGATAAATCAGTCAACAGTTTATTCATATTGTCGTTTGAATCTTTTTGTTCTCCGGCATATCGGGCGGAGTACACTCCTGGAGCACCATGTAAGGCTTCTACTTCTAGTCCTGTATCATCAGCAAAACAATCATAACCATATTTTTTAGTGACATAGTTTGCTTTTAAAATTGCATTTCCCTCAATAGTATCCGCAGTTTCAGGAATCTCTTCATGACAACCAATGTCTTCCAAACTTAGCAATTGTATTGTTGCTGGAAGTAATTGTTGAATTTCCTTTATTTTATTTTTGTTATTGGACGCGAAAACAAGCTGCATATTTTTAAACTTTATAATTTAGTAAAACAAATATACTATTATTTAAAAGGTATAGAGGTTTCTATTATTTGCGTTTTATCCTTTGTTGAAAACGAATTAGATGTAAATTTCAGTTTTTTTCTTAAAAGTCTATCTTTTTTATAATTTCTAAATAGAATGAGTTAAATTGAGGTTAAACGGTTGTCTTTTATGGATTTGAGTTTTATTTTAATGTATCTTTACTATGTGGTTTTGATTAATTACTTGTGTATTTTTAATCTTCACATAAGATAAAAAAACGCAATAGTCAGCTATACTGTTAGAAGTATGAGTTGATAATGGTAAATCAGAACTTACAACTGGAGGGCTATAGATGCCCTCCTTTTTTTTGGCATAAATAAAATGATTCTCTTTTATTTTTATTAAAAACGAGAGACATTCGTTAAGTTATCTGGAAAATAGAGATCAGATAGTTTAGTGAATTCATCTCCACGCATAAAAATAGAATTATCGACTTCATTATAACTGGATTTACCAGCTGCCGCTAAAAGTTCATTAGCCGCATGTAAAGTGTTTTTATGGAAGTAGTACACTCTTTCAGATTTGTCTGTAACAACTAATCCTTTCATTAACATTTTATCTTGGGTTGCAACACCAGTAGGGCAAGTATTGTTATTGCAACGTAATGCTTGAATACAGCCTAATGAAAACATAAAACCACGGGCACTATTGCACATGTCTGCCCCCATTGCAATTGCTCTAAGAATGGAATAGCCTGAAATAATTTTACCACTTCCTATCACGCGTATTCTATCACGGATATTTAAACTGATTAATGTTTTGTTTACAAAGATCAATGCGGGTTCAAATGGCATACCTACGCCGTCTGAAAATTCAAGAGGAGCTGCCCCTGTACCTCCTTCGGCACCATCAACCGTTATGAAATCAGGAAAACAATTTTGCAGAATCATTTCTTGACAAATTAATTCAAATTCACTGGTTTGGCCAATGCATAGTTTGAATCCAATGGGTTTTCCATTTGATAATTGACGTAGTTGGGCTATAAACTGAATCAAGCCTTCGGGGTTACTAAAAGCAGTGTGACTAGGTGGTGAAAGTATGGTGGTATGGGGTTCTACACCTCTTATTTTTGCGATTTGTTCTGTGTTTTTTGTGGCAGGTAATACACCACCATGTCCAGGTTTTGCTCCTTGAGATAGTTTTATTTCGATCATTTTCACAAAAGGATGATTGGCTTTTTCTTTGAATTTTTCAGCATCAAAATTCCCTTCATTTGTTCGACATCCAAAATATCCAGTACCTATTTGCCAAGTAACATCTCCGCCTTGTAAATGGAATTGAGTTAATCCTCCTTCTCCTGTATTGTGATAAAAGTTTCCTTTTTTAGCTCCTTTATTAAGTGCAATAATGGCATTTTCGCTTAATGAGCCAAAACTCATGGCTGAAATATTCAATAAAGAAGCGGAATAAGGTTGTTTGCAATCTGGGCCACCAACCGTTATTCTTGGGAGTTCATGATTAACTTTTGCTGGAAATATAGAATGTTTGATCCCTTCATAACTAGATTGGTTGATGTCTAATTGCGTCCCAAAAGGGGTTGTAGCATCAATATTTTTGGCTCTTTCATAGGCAAGGGAACGTTCATTTCTAGAAAAAGGTTTGCCGTCTGTTGTTCTTTCAATAAAATATTGCTGAATTTCGGGAGCTATCATTTCAAATAGATATCTAAAATATCCCAGTACAGGGAAGTTTCGTAAAATAGCATGCTTGTGTTGTAAACTATTAAGGAACCCAATAAATAAGAGTGATAATAAAACGATTGATATTACTAGACTTGTATTGAAATAGATATAGAATAGCATGGATAGTAAGAAAGCGATAGTTACAAAAACAAAAAATTTTTTTCTCATGTGAAGATGATTTTAGTGGGAGCACTAAATTAAGAAGAATATAGCTTCTTTATTGATTTATGTAAGATTTTATTGAAAAAATATCTATTTTTATTTTTCAATATATTTGCAATAAAACTAAACTATATTTTATTACGTATATTAATAAATAGTAAAGGTCAAGATATGAGATTGTATAATAATACCACAAAAAGTAAATCCAAAATATTCTTCTTTTTATTCTTCTTTTTTTTAACAAATTCTTATTCTCAATACGTATTTCATTCTAATGATTTACCTAATGTCATTTCGTTGCATAAACAGGCATCGATAATAAATGTAGGCGATAAGACTCTTGACATAGAATATATAATTTCAAACTATGATTCTTTACATCCTCAAGCATTAAAGACTAAAAATGAGGATTTAGGTTTTACAAATGATAATTACTGGGGGAAACTGCAGCTTCAAAACGATAGTGATTCTGTTTTGAATTATTACCTCGAAACGGCTCGCCCGATAACTGATGTGGTTGAATTGTTCCTTATAGACGAGTCAACGGGAGAGATTTTAAAGCAACAAAGTGGAGATAATATTCCTTTCTCAATGCGTTCTTTTGACAATCGGAAGTCGATTTTTAATATTATAATCAAACCAAAAGCGAAAATAAAAATGTTTTTGCATCTTAAAAGTGATGGTGAGGTATTAAAAATGCCTTTGATGTTATATACTTCTAGGAGTTTTATAGACATGATTTCAAATGAGCAGTTTCTATTTGGTATATTCTATGGAATATTAACAATTGCAGCAATAATTTACTTTTTCTTCTTTTTTGCATTGGGTGAAAAAACTTTTTTATATTATAGTTTATATGTAGTTTTTGTTGGTTTATTGCAGTTTTCTTTAGATGGTTTTTTCTTTAAATACATCACCCCAAATGGAGGATGGTTTTCAAATCATGCTGTTTTATTATTAGCTATTGTCGCTGCTTTTTTATCAGGTAAATACAGTGAAGTTTTCTTGAAAATAAAAGATAACAGTAAATCTTTTTATAGATTATTTAATGTTAGTTATGCTACGTTAGGGGTTTTGTTTCTTTGTACACTTTTTATTCCTGCCACTTTATCATTTTGTTATATAGCTGTAAATGTGCTGGCACTAATATTTTTGATTCTAATTGTTTGTTCCGTAATTTACCTTTATTATAAAAAAAAGAAGGTTGATTCTTTATTTACAATTGGTATATTCTTTTTAATTCTTGGGTTCACCGTTTTTATCCTGAATAACTTTGGAATGGTGCCTAATAATTTTATAACTCAAAACAGTTCGAAATTTGGAACTGGATTAGAAATAATTTTTCTTTCGCTTTCGATGTCTAATTTAATCAGAAATCTTAAAAACGAAAAAAATGAATTAAATCGCCTGGCTTTGGTTCGTTCAGAAGAAATGAATGATTTGAAATCTTATTTTTTATCGAATATAAGTCATGAATTAAGAACGCCCTTGAATGCCATAATGAATTTAATTGATTCAGTTTCAAGTGATGTGGAGGATGAAAAAATCAAAAAAAACTGTCAGGTTATAAAGTATTCTTCTCATAGTTTATTAAGCTCCGTAAATGATATTCTTGATTTTTCAAAAATTGAAAAGAACGAATTGAGATTAGAAAGTGTGCCTTTCAATCCTTTGCATACTTTGGAGCGAATTAAAGAAACTGCAGAGTTAAAATCAAAAGACAAGGGATTAGAGTTTAATTTTTCTAAAAGAGAGGGCTTTCCACGTTTAGTTAAGGGAGATGAAATGCGGTTTTCACAAATAGTAAATAACATAATAAGTAATGCTATTAAGTTTACTTCCGAAGGCTTTGTAAATTTCGATATTGAATCTCAAATTAAACCAGATGATAAGGTGAGTTTGATTATTTCCATATCTGATTCCGGTGTTGGTATTAAAAAGGAAAAAATGGATAGTATTTTTGATTCATTCTCTCAAAATAGTATTGATAATAAAAGGAAATTTGGCGGTTTAGGATTGGGACTTTATATTGTAAAAACGTTGGTTGATATGCAAGGAGGAACTATTGTAATGAATAGTTACCCAGGTAAAGGAACCACTTGTAAAATTACGATTGATTTTGAAAGTGTGGAGCAACCAAAATTGGATGTAGTTTCGGCTGAACCTGAAGTGTATGATTTAGAGGGAAAAACAATTTTAGTGGTTGAAGACAATTCAATTAATCAAATGGTGATTAAGATGATTACTAAAAAATGGTTGAATACAAATGTTGTTTATGCGAATAATGGACAAGAGGGATTGGATGCTTTCAAAACCAATACTTTTGATATTGTTTTAATGGATCTGCAAATGCCTGTTATGGATGGTTATGAGGCAACAATTGCGATACGTAATGGTGAAATAGGTTCAGCGTATGCAAACATTCCTATCATAGCGGTAACAGCGGATGTTATGGAAGGCACCAAATTAAGAGTTACAGAAATAGGAATGAATGATTACTTAACAAAACCTATAAAAAAGGAAACGTTGTATCAGGCGATAAAAAAGCTAGTTTAACTAAAACGCAAGCGTACATATACGTGTTTAATTCCTTTCTTGTCAGAATCTCTTTCGTCAATTTCTAGAATATCAGTTAGGGATTTTAACATGGGAGTTAGTTTTGGAAAACCGTAATTTCTAGGATCAAATTCAGGTTTTTTCTTAACAATGAGGTTTCCTACGTCGCCAAGGAAAGCCCAGCCACTATCATCAGCAATATCATCAATGGAGTCTTCGATAAGATCAATTGTAGGTTCGTCAATTTTACTCAGTGGTTTTTGAGTGTTTTTCTCGGCTGCTTTTTCAGTGCTTTTTTCAGTTATTTTTTTCGTTTCCGTATTTGAAACTCTTTTAGGAGTGTTTTTCTTAATTGCACCATCCAGAACTTCAATAAATACAAATCGGTCACAGGCGCTGATAAAAGGTTTTGGTGTTTTTTGTTCTCCAATTCCTATTACTTTCATGCCCGATTCACGCAGGCGTATGGCTAAACGTGTAAAGTCACTATCACTAGATACTATACAGAAACCATCTAGTTTGCCGGAGTACAATAAATCCATGGCGTCAATTATCAAAGCAGAGTCAGAAGAATTTTTTCCAGAGGTATAGCTGTATTGTTGGATAGGAGTAATGGCATGTTCTAATAAAACCCCTTTCCATCCTCCAGCATTTGGACGCGTCCAGTCGGCGTAAATACGTTTGGTTGTTGGAGTTCCGTACTTCGTAATTTCTTCCATCATTCCTTTTACATTACTATAAGGAACATTATCAGCGTCAATAAGGACAGCTAGTTTTAATTCTGTTGGATTTTGTGACATCTATAATTGAGTTGAAATATTATTCAAATATACAAAGTTTATTATTGGAATCGAATTTTTAGCCCTGATAGGAACGGCATCCTTTTACTTTTTTTCTTTAAAAAAGTAAAAGATATAGTGAATAGCAGGAATAGCTACAAAAAATAAATTTACTTTCAAGACTTTTATAAAATATAAATATTTATTTTTGCAACTTCTTAAAATTAAAATTATTACTTAAATATATTATGGTAAAGGATTTATTCGAAAGAATTCAAAACAATAAAGGGCCATTAGGAAAATGGGCTTCACAAGCAGAGGGATATTTTGTTTTTCCAAAACTAGAAGGAGAATTAGGGCCTAGAATGCAGTTTGGCGGAAAAGATATTTTGAATTGGAGTTTGAATGACTACTTAGGTTTAGCGAATCACCCTGAGGTGAGACAAGCGGATACAGATGCAGCAATTCAGTTTGGTGCAGCCTATCCTATGGGAGCGAGAATGATGAGTGGACATACGAAATACCATGAACAATTAGAGGAAGAATTGGCTGCTTTTGTAATGAAAGAATCAGCTTATTTATTGAATTTTGGTTACCAAGGAATGGTGTCTATTATTGATGCTTTGGTTACTAAAAATGATATCATTGTATATGATGTTGATTCACATGCTTGTATTATTGATGGTGTACGTTTGCATATGGGGAAACGTTTTACTTATAAGCACAATGACTTAGAAAGTATGGAAAAAAACCTGCAACGTGCTACTAAAATGGCTGAAACCACTGGTGGGGGTATTTTATTTATTACTGAAGGTGTTTTTGGAATGCGTGGACAACAAGGAAAATTGAAAGAGATTGTTGCAATGAAGCAAAAATACAATTTCCGTTTACTAGTTGATGATGCACACGGTTTTGGTACTCTTGGTAAAACAGGAGCTGGAGCAGGTGAGGAGCAAGGAGTTCAAGATGATATTGATGTTTATTTTTCAACTTTTGCAAAATCAATGGCGAACATTGGTGCTTTTGTAGCTGCGGATAAAGAAATTATTGATTATTTGAAATACAATTTGCGTTCTCAAATGTTTGCTAAATCGTTGCCAATGATCCAAACTCTGGGTTCATTGAAACGTTTAGAATTGTTGCGTAACCACCCAGAATTGAAAGATAAACTTTGGGAAAACGTAAATGCATTGCAAACGGGATTGCGTTCAAGAAATTTCAATATTGGTGATACAAATACCTGTATTACTCCAGTTTATCTTGAAGGAAGTGTACCTGAAGCTATGGTTATGGTAAATGATTTAAGAGAAAATTACGGTATTTTCTTATCAATTGTTATTTATCCGGTGATTCCAAAAGGGATTATCTTGTTAAGAATGATACCTACAGCATCTCATACATTATCAGATATTGATGAAACATTGGTAGCATTTGAAGCAATACGTGAAAAGTTAGAAAACGGTACTTACAAAGAAATTGCATCTAGAACTAAAGTAGATTTAGACGCTTAATTCTTTACTTTTATAATAGTATAAAAAACATCAGCAATCGCTGATGTTTTTTTTTGGACTCATTTAATGTAAGAATTTGTACATTTATAAAAACTAAATGATTGATGAGAAAGGTAATTTTATTAAGTATTTTATTAGGGAGTGTTTTTGTTTCCTGTAAAAAAGAAAAAAAAGAGACTACAACTCTACCAGAAAAGGCTGTTGTTGATACATCCAGTTCTCAGGAATGTTATAGCGCCGTTATTAAAAAAGATACGGTTTATATGACTTTGAATATTAAGGGAGATCAACAGGTTTCAGGGAAATTAAGTTATGTTTTTTATGAAAAGGATAAAAATTTTGGAACATTGGTTGGGAAAATAAAAAAGGATACCCTTTATGCCGATTATACTTTCATGTCCGAAGGTGTAACTTCAATTCGTCAAGTTGTTTTCTTGAAAAAAGGGAATAATTATGTGGAAGGGTACGGAGCAGTTATAGATGATAATAAGGGGGAAGTAATCTTTAAAGATGTGAAAAAATTAAATTTTGATGGAAAGACTATTTTATCAAAAGTAGATTGTAAAATGTAATTCAGTGTTTGTAACCAAATATAAATAGAAAATCCATCAGTCGTGTTGATGGATTTTCTATTTATTGTTTTATTAAAGATTTTTTCGGAAAGTCTTTCTACGGCAATGAATTTCGGGTTTAAAATGTTTCCATAAGTTATGAATTGCAATATTATCTGCTAATTCCGGTGTTCTGAAACAGTTTACAATACCTTTTTCTTTGAACGTATGATAATATTCATTGAATATTATAGCGGTAACTGCTTTGTTTTGAAAATCAGGATGTACACCGATGAGGTAAAAAATCATATCCTTACTTTGCTTTTTAGCTTTTAGTAAATGGATGAATCCAAAAGGGAATAATTTACCATTTGCTTTTTGTAACGCCTTAGAAAAAGAAGGCATAACAATACTAAAAGCAACTATATTATGGTCTTTATCCTCCACAAATTTAATATATTCCGGATTGATTAAACTGATGTATTTTTTCTTAAAATATTCTTTTTGAGTATCTGAAATAGCAACAAATGAAGATAAAGAAGCGTAAGAAGCATTGAATAAATCAAACATTTTATCTACATGCGGCATAACCTCTTTAGTAGTCTTGAAATTAAGCGGACTTAATTGATACCTTCTTTTTACTAAATCATTAGCTTTTTCAAAAAATTCCGGTTTTACATTTTCAAAAGGGAATTTACTTTCTATGTATTCTTTTTCAGTTACATAACCCAATTGCTCAAAGTGTTTTGCATAATACGGGTGATTGTACCAAGTAATCATAGTTCCCAATTGGTCAAATCCCTCAGTAAGCACTCCTACTTTATCTAAATTAGAAAAACCCATTGGGCCTTCAACATGTTCTAGATTGTTTTTTCGGCCTAATTCGTATACTTTTTCAAGCAAGGCTTTAGTCACTTCGATATCATTTATAACATCAAACCAACCAAAACGGACTTTCTTTTTTTGTTGATCGTTTACTTCGCTCCAATTCACAATTGCGGCAATCCTACCTACAATTTCATTGTTTTTATAGGCGATGTAAAAATACGCTTCGGCATTTTCGAATGCAGGATTTTTAGCTTTATCAAATGATTCTAGTTCGTCAGCAATAATGGGTGGAACCCAGAATTCGTTGTTTTTATAGAGGGAAAAAGGAAATTTGATGTAATCCGTCATTTCCTTTTTTGTAATGGCTTCTTTTATTGTAATCATTAAGAAAAATGTTTTGTTTTTAAGACGATACCACGAATATAGCTATCTTTCTAAGAATTAAAAAATACGACATAAAAAAAAGCCCAAATTAATGGGCTTTTGAGTTTGAAAATAGCTATTTATTTTATTTGACTATCGTGATATTATTATTTGTTTGACCTTGTTTTTCAACTTCCCAAACTAAAACATCATTTAACCAAACTTTTTCTAATATAACGTAAGGACCATCATTTCCATTTCCTCTTTTATATTTTGTTTTGATAATATCAGTTTCTATAGAATTCCAATGAATATAAGTAATAGGATACTCTTCGGAAGCATCGCTATTTAAAAAGACACGCATTCCTTTTCCGGTTTCGTTTTCAGACAGTATGCCAAGAAAAAAACCTTTAGGATTGTCTAGTATAGCACTGGGTGTATCATAACCATAACCAAGTTCTTTTCCAGCTATTAGGTATTTTATACTAATGTTATTTTCGGGATATTTATCTGTGTTTAAAATGTTTTCACCAGCACTATTTTTAAGGTACACATTGATATTCGCAGAAATTAAGGTAGCCTGTTTGCTTTCAACATCGTTATTGCAGGAAATACATAGTATTACGGCAGCAAGAATAAAAATTTTTTTCATAATAAATTAGATTTTAAGGTGTTATATTGTATATAATAGTACGATTGTTATTATAAGAAGAAGTTCCTGGGTTAAAATTGTTATATGCATAATATCCATTGTTCTGACCTCCCCATCCCCAATTCATATTTAAATATAATGTAGTTGTAGCAAATCCAGTACAATTTCCAAGATTGTCTCGTTCATAATATGTGTTTCTTTGATATCCGTCGCAAACCCAAGCATGTCCACTTCCAGAGGATGGAAATCCTCCTAGTAAGACAGGTTTATTAGTGTCGATATTATCAGTAATCAGAGTTGAGCTATAAGTTGTAGTATATGATGCATTCGAATATCCAAAAGTATTTTTTAAAGCAGGAACAATATTTATCGCGTATGCTCCAGAACCTTCACAGTTGTATTGCATATTTACCGATAAACCAGCATCTTTCATTAAAAGTTGAGTATCATAAGTTCCATATGTTGTGGGCATATTTGACCAATTGTAAGTATTTGGTTTTTTGAAATAGAATAGTATTTGTGCCATTGCAGTTGCTACACATCCAGTTGGTGCTTTTCCTCCAGGGTTAGAAGGGCAATCATATGGAATTAAATTATTAAAACCATTACCCCATTGGTTCCAGGATGTTTTTAGTAAAGGGCCTTTAGTAATATATAAATCTGCACAAGGAGTTGGGTCTGGATCTATTCTTCCCGTAATACTTTTTAATGGTTGGCTTGGACCAGTTTCATTGATGTCAGTTGTTATTTTTCTCCATTCTAAAGCAATGTTTTTACTCTGTTTAAGATTATGGTCTATAGTATATTGAACCTGCTCTTTTTCGCTTTCCATCCATTCGATAACTGGCTCTGGCGTTTCGGTAAGGTTTGTGTTAAATTTGCCAATATCATAAAATGCTAAAATGGGACTAATTCTATTATCTGCAGCTATTACTATAAAACCACCTTGGTTGTAATTAATCACATAAAAAGCAGTTTCGTTTTTAAGCGTTTTGTAGGTGGTAATGTCTTTAATTGTCTTTGTATTATCTACTCCTTTGCCAGCCTTAGAATTACTGTTTTTGAAAAAATATTGAGCGATATCAATAGCCGTACTTTTATTAACTTCATTAGAAGTGTATAATCTACGATCTCGATTATCGTCTTTACTACAAGAAATTAAAAAAGTAATTCCTAAAAACAATAGTAATGTTGATTTTTTCAACATTTTGACAAGTTTATAACTTGTTCTGTTCTGTTCTGTTCTGTTCTGTTCTGTTCTGTTCTGTTCTGTTTTGTTTTGTTTTGTTTTGTTTTGTTTTGTTTCATTTTATATAGTTTAATTGTTATCATTAAAAAATTAAAATGTGGTATTTAAGTGTTTCAAATGTAGTTAATTATCTTAATGATAAATATATTCTAGTAAAATATTTCTTATATTTTTATTGAATTACGAAATATTATTGTGTGTTTTCTATTTCGTCTTTGCGTTTTTTATTCTTTTTCTCTACTTTCTTTTGAGACTTCGTTTTTTTATTTCCGCCTTTGTCAAGACTCATTCTAACTTCTTGATAATTGGCATCATAGCGCCAAGAAAAACCAATTCCGCCATAGAGAACGGTTGGCGTATCTTTAAAATTAGTGCTTATCGATGCGTCAATTTGCATGTCTTTATTTAATAAATAGGCTGCTCCCCCACGAACAATAGCATCGCTGTAAAAATCACTTTTAAAGCCTTGATTTTCGACAAATCCAGACCATTGATCATTGAATCCTTTGGTTAAAGTTAAAACGTAACCATAACTAGGATAATCAGTTGAAATGTAATCAGCTATAATATTAGTAACAAAAACCCAAGTACCGTCACCTAAATGATTTTGAGTGATCAGCATTATTTTTGGAGAAATACTGGCTTGATTAGTGAAAGAATACGGATTATCAGAAAAGCTGAGGTTAGCTCCAGCAAAAACAGATACGGCAGGAATCATTTGATGCCAGTCAAATTTGTGGTTGGCTTTCCAACTGTAAATGTTTACTTTTTTCTCATAATTTTTGAATGGATCGTAAATTAGATATTTTGCACCTAAAACGGTTTGCTTTAATGCTTTTTTATCGACAACACTATAAGGTGTTGTAAATTTTTCATTTTGATATTGTAAATCTGCTATTAATTCTAATTTTTCCATGAACAATCCCCATCTAAGGGTGAAATCTAAACCAAAACCTTTGGCATCATATCCAAGCAATCTGTGGTTTTCCTTAATTCCGTATAGTCCCGATTCAATTTGGAAAACTGATTTTCCTACTGCAAATGCGGACATGCTTTTGCCGGGTCTATTAGAATTTATTTGATCGGTATGCTGTCCATAATTAAAACTGGGAAGTGTAATTAGGACAAAAAGAAGGGCTGTTTTGAGTTTTGACATATTATTTTTTGGGTTTAAAAGTAATAACGCATTTCAAATGTACTATATTTTATCATTTATTTAAGAATGATATTTTAATTTTGTCCCGAAGTTTCGGGATGGATTTATTAATTTTGTAAAAAATATTATATTATGCAAACTGCCTCTTTTACAGGTTTTATAAGAACATTGTTTTACATACTTGCTTTCTATTACATATTTAAGTTTTTAGCAAAGTTATTTTTGCCTCTATTAGTTAAAAAAGTAGTGGAAAAAGCAGGGCAAAATTTTCAACAGGAACAGCAACGTTCTCAGGGTACTTCATGGAATCAATCACCAACGAATGATGAAGTGATTTATGATACTAAAAACGAAAAAAATCCTCGGGAAACTAAAAAAGTAGGAGAATATGTTGATTACGAAGAAATAGATTAAATTTGTCCTCGTTTACATACACATATTTAAAAAAATAAACTCTCGAAAATTGAAAATAGTAAATAAGTTCTATCCTCACGCGCTAGCCATTGTTGGTTTTTTAATTGTCTCACTTCTTTATTTTTATCCGGTATTACAGGGGAAACAAATTTACCAATCAGATATTGCTCAATATACTGGAATGGCTAAGGAGCAAAATGACTTTAGAGCCTCCGATCATATAGAGCCATATTGGACGAACTCTTCTTTTGGAGGGATGCCTACGTACCAATTAGGTGCTAAATATCCATATGATTTTATTGGGGCAATAGATGATGTTTTACGATTTTTACCGCGTCCTGCCGATTATTTATTTTTGTACTTTCTGGGGTTCTACGGACTGTTATTAGTTCTTAAAACGGATCCGTTAAAAGCTTTCTTTGGTGCTTTAGCTTTTGGTTTTTCTACTTATTTAATTATAATATTGGGTGTTGGTCACAATGCCAAGGCTCATGCGATTGCGTATATGCCACTTGTGATTGCTGGATTTATTTTGGTTTATAGAAAAAAATATGTTGTTGGAGGATTGCTTACTATGTTTGCAACTGCATTGGAAATCAATGCAAACCACTTTCAAATGACCTATTACTTATTAATATTCTTGTTGATACTTTCTGGTTATTTTATTTATTTGGATGTAAAAATCAAGGAGTATAATGCAATTTTAAAATCTTTAGGAGTTTTAGCCGTTGCTGGTATTTTTGCTATTGGAGCTAATGCTACCAATCTTTTAGCAACCTCTGAATATGCAAATTTTAGTATTCGTGGGAAAAGTGAACTAACATACAATCCTGATGGTTCTAAAAACACTACCAATAGTGCTATGACACGTGATTATATTACTGAATACAGTTATGGAGTTACTGAAAGTTTCAATTTGATAGCTCCAAGATTATTTGGAGGTTCTAATCATGAAGCAGTTGGGACTGATAGTAAAATGTATGAATTCATGATTAGTCAGGGCGTTCCAGAAGGGCAAGCCGCCGATTTCACAATGGGACTACCTACCTATTGGGGTGACCAGCCTATTGTTGCAGCACCTGCTTATATAGGAGTTGTTGTTTTCTTTTTAGGAATTTTAGCTTTGTTTATTGATGAACGTAAAATTAAATATGTTTTTCTTTCAGGAGCAGTTGTATCATTGTTACTTTCTTGGGGTAAAAACTTCCCGTTACTGACCAACTTTTTTATTGATTATGTACCTATGTATGATAAGTTTAGGGCTGTTTCATCAATACAAGTTATACTAGAGTTGTGTTTTCCTGTTTTAGCTATAATGGGGTTGCAATCATTCTTTAAATTAGAAAAAGAGAAACAAACTAAAGGGTTATTAGAATCAGGAACTTTAGGTTTAGGAATAATTTTGATTTTGTTTTTATGTAAAAGCATGTTTAGCTTTTCTAGCGCAAATGATGGGTATTATTTAGAAAGTTACGGACCACAATTTGTAGAGGCACTAAAAGGCGACCGAATGAGTTTGTATAGTGCGGACTTGTTGCGATCTGGATTTTTTATTCTATTAGTAGCTGGCGTTTTATGGTTATTCATTAAAAATAAAATAGCTCAAAATACCGCTATCATTTTGGTAGGATTATTTATGGTCTCGGATTTGTTTTTTGTAGATAAAAAATATGTTTCAGCTAAAGATTTTGTTAGTGGAAGAGATGTTGAAGTTCCTTTCCATGAAAAACCTTCTGATACTCAAATTTTAAAGGACACTACTCATTACCGTGTTTTTGAGGCTGGAGATTTAATGGGAGCAAGGACTTCTTATTTTCATAAGTCAATTGGAGGGTATAGTGCTGTAAGGCCTAGAAGAGTGCAACAATTATTTGATTATCAGCTGGCTAAAAACAATTTGGATATACTGAATATGCTAAATGTAAAGTATGTCATTCAAACGGATAAGGAAGGAAAAGAATTTCCAATTGTTAATCCAGATGCCAATGGTAATGCTTGGTTTGTAAATGATGTTAAGTTGGTGAATAAAGCCAATGATGAAATGAAAATGTTGGATAAAATCGATACAAAAAGAACCGCTATTTTCAATATTCATCTGTATGGAGATAAATTTAAAAATGCCAGATTAAAAAGAAACTTAGATACTTCAGGGACTATTAAATTAAAGGTTTACAAACCTAATTATATAAAGTATACATCTACAAATGGAAAAGAAGGTCTAGCCGTTTTCTCTGAAATTTATTATGAAAATGGTTGGAATGCCTATATTGATGGTGTTAAAACAGATCATTTTCCTGTTGATTATGTATTGAGAGCCATGATTGTACCGGGAGGAGAACATACAATTGAGTTCAAATTTGAGCCACAAGTAATTAAAACCGGAAGTATTATAACATTAATTAGTTTAGCTGGAATGTTATTATTGGTAATAGGCGGAGTTTATTTTGAAAGAAAAAATGGATCTAAGATTGTTGATTAACGATTTCAGATTTTGCAGATAGAATAATCTATTTAACTTTAAACTATAAACTTGGAAGCTGAAACTAAAAAAGTTCTAATTATAACGTACTATTGGCCACCAGCTGGAGGTCCAGGTGTGCAACGCTGGTTGAAATTTGTAAAATATTTACCAGAATTTGGAGTTCAACCCATCATTTACATTCCTGAAAACCCAACGTATCCTATTGTGGATACCGATTTAGAAAAAGAAGTTTCGGCTGCTACAGTTATTTTAAAACATAAAATTTTTGAGCCATATCAATTGGCATCTTTTTTTTCTAGATCTAAAACCAAAAAGATAAGTTCAGGGATAATTCCAAATCAAAAAAAACAGTCTTTTTTAGACAAAACGTTCCTATGGATTCGAGGTAATTTATTTATTCCTGATGCTCGTGTATTTTGGGTTAAACCGTCTGTTTCTTTTTTAGAAAAATACATTGCCGAGAATACTATTGATACTATTATTACTTCTGGACCACCACATAGTTTACATCTTATAGGATTAGAATTAAAACAAAAACTAAATTTAAAATGGATTGCTGATTTCCGTGATCCGTGGACCACTATAGGATATCATAAATCACTTCGTTTATCGAATTATGCTGCAAAAAAACATAAAGATTTGGAGTACCAGGTTTTGAATACTGCAGATACTATTATTGTTACCAGTAAAACTACAAAAGCTGAATTTCAAGCAATAACGACAAAGCCGATTGAAGTAATTACCAATGGGTATGACGTGGAAACCATAGCAAATCAGGAATTAGATACTAAGTTTAGCTTGGCTCATATTGGTTCATTCTTATCCGAAAGAAATCCAATTATTTTATGGGAAAGTATAAAAGAATTACTGAACGAAATACCTGATTTTAAAAGACATTTAGAAATAAAATTAATTGGGGCTGTTAGTCAAGAAGTATTGGATGAAATTAAAAATTTTGATTTAGTTCCTTATTTGAAAAACTTAGGATATGTTTCACATGGGGAAGCAATTGTTCATCAAAAAAAGTCACAAGTTTTATTGCTGATCGAAATTGATTCTGAAGATACTAAGAGTATTATTCCTGGAAAATTATTCGAATATATGGTTTCTAATAGACCCATTATTGCGATTGGTCCAAAAGATTCTGATTTTGCCGAAATTATTACCAATACGAATACAGGAGTGTTCTTTAACTATTCTGAAAAAGAGAAGTTAAAAAGTGTACTTTTGGACTTTTATAATCAGTTTTTAGAAGGTAAATTAAAATCCAATGGTGTGGGTTTGCAAAAATATTCCAGAAAAAACTTGACTAAAGAATTAGTACAGCTACTTAATAAATAACATAAAGAGATTATTGGTGTCTCGCAATAGTAAAGAATGGGAATAGTATTAAATCAGTCTTTAAAGAATACAGTAATAACCTATGTTGGTTTTGGAATTGGGGCTGTAAATACAATTTACTTGTATCCTTTCTTTCTTGGTGCAACCTATTATGCACTAACTAATTATGTTCTTTCGGCTTCCAGTATTATTATGCCGCTCTTGGCTTTTGGAATGCAAAATACATTGGTGAAATTTTATTCTCAATGTAAAACAGAACAAGAAGAATCTAAATTTTTGTCTTTTACAGTATTGTTTCCACTGTTATTATCGATTCCCTTATTATTGATTGGATTGTTTTTTTATAGTGATATTTCAGAATTTTTATCAAAAGAAAATCCAATAGTAAAAGAGTATTTGTGGTTGATACCATTTACGGGTTTATGCATGGCTTATTTCGAAATATTTTATGCATGGGCTAGGGTTCATATGCATTCAGTTTTTGGTAATTTTATTAAAGAAGTTGGTTTGCGTTCGTTTTCATTATTGACATTGGTTGGAGTTTATTATAATTGGATTTCGGTTATTCAATTTGTGTATGTTACCGCAGGGATTTATTTTGTTGCATTTATTGTAACAATGCTGTATGCCTTTTACTTAAAAAAACCTAATTTTCAATTTTCCATTCCACATAATGCGAAGGAAATTATGGTCTATACTTTTTTTATTATTTTATCTGGAAGTGTAGCTACTTTACTTTTAGATATTGATAAACTAATGCTCAATCAATACATTAAAATTGAAAATATAGCTTATTATTCTGTGGCAACCTATATTGCACTAGTTATTTCTGTTCCTAGTCGTGCAATGCATCAAATTGTGTATCCAATAACTGCAAAATTAATGCACGAAGACAAGCATGAAGAAATGAATAGTTTGTACAAGAAAACGTCTATTAATTTACAAGTAGTGGGTGGGTTTGTAATGTTGTGCATTTTTGTGAACATAAGTCAACTGTATGAAATGGTTCCAAAGGAATACAGCGGTGGTATATTAGTTGTCTTTATGATTGGGTTATCCAAGTATTTTGATTTAATATTGGGGAACAATAATGCTATAATTTTCAATACAAAATACTATCGTGCCGTTTTGTTTTTAGGAGTAGTACTGGTTTTTTTAACTATTGGATTAAATATGATTTTTATTCCTATTTATGGAATTTTGGGTTCTGCTTTTGCGACTTTATTATCCATCACGTTATATAGTTTGGCAAAATTAATGTTTGTAGTAAAACGATTGCACTTGTATCCTTTTACAAACCAAACTTTATATTCAATGGCACTAACACTTGTATTATTTGTATTATTTTATTTTTGGCAATTTCCCTTTAATCCCATTATTGCAATAGGGTTAAAATCGATTCTGGTAACTATTTCATATGTTTACCTTAATTATAAATTTGTCATTTCTAACGAAATAAATCAAGTGATAAATAATCTTTTAAAAAGGTTAAAAATAAATATATAATTAGGCCCGAAATCTTGAGGATCTAAAAAATATTTTTCAGATTGATTAATTTTTTAAAAAAAGCAACTACAACTCAAATTGTAGTTGCTTTTTTTAATCCTATTTGTATCTCTTGTATCTCTCGTTAAATTAATGCTATACAGTGTTTTAGATTACTGTGAATTTTATAAACTTATAGTTTTAATTTGTAATATTTTATCTTTTTATAAGAAATACATTTGTAAATAATTAGTAAGAACAGATTCTAATGCTTTGCAAAGTTTTTTGAAATATCACTAAAAGTGGGTATTGTGGCAACTAGAAAAACTGTTTAATTTTATATCCTATTTATAAAAGGATCCGTTGACGATTTTACTAGGTAAATAAAAACAATTATAGCGATGAAAATTAATACAATTACTCCAGAAGAAAATTTTTCTAAATTCACGAAAATTTTGAAAGAAAAAATGAATAATGGTTTTACTGTAGTGGAAAGAAATGATAAATTACCTTTTGCTGTTTTATCAAAGAAGGGGAAAAAAGTGAACCATAATTTCAATTTTTTAATTTCATGTATCACTTTTGGACTGTGGTCATTGCCATGGTTTTATTTGTATTGTGTGTCTAATAAAGAAAAAGTAATATTAATTGCTATTGACGAAGATGGTAATCCATTTGAAGATAAATGCTTTAGTTAATAGTTAGTCTATAAAATAGAAAAACTCCTATACTTGTTTAATTTTAAACAGAATAGGAGTTTTTTTTGCTCAAGTGTTAAAGCTTATATTTTATCTTTTAAATATTTACCTGTAACGGATTCTTTTATTTTTACAATTTGTTCAGGTGTTCCAACTGCTAAAAGTTTCCCTCCATTTTCCCCACCTTCAGGACCTAAATCAATAATCCAATCGGCGCATTTAATTAGGTCTAGATTGTGTTCAATAACAAGTATGGAATGTCCTTTTTCAATTAAAGCATCAAAGGACGCTAATAGTTTCTTAATATCATGAAAATGCAATCCTGTCGTAGGTTCATCAAATACGAATAGTGCTCTGTCTTTTGTAGCGCCTTTTACAAGGAAAGAAGCTAGTTTTATTCGTTGTGCTTCTCCACCAGACAAAGTGGATGAGGACTGTCCTAATTGAACATATCCCAATCCTACGTCTTGTAACGGTTTTAGTTTTTGAGTAATCTTATGTTGCTGATTAGTTTCAAAGAAAGCGACAGCATCATCAATAGTCAGTGTTAGAATATCATGTATATTTTTGCCTACAAATGTTACTTCAAGGACTTCTTTTTTAAATCGTTTTCCATTACAAGTTTCACATGGTAATTGTACATCGGCCATAAATACCATTTCAACATTAATAGAACCTTCTCCTTTACAAGTTTCACAACGGCCACCATCTACGTTAAAAGAAAAATGTTTGGGTAGATACCCTCTTATTTTAGATAACTTTTCTTTGGCAAATAATTCTCTAATGTCATCGTATGCTTTGATATAGGTTACTGGATTAGAACGGGAACTTCGCCCAATTGGGTTTTGATCCACATATTCGATATGTTTTATATGTGAAAACGAACCTTTTATTTCACTAAACTGACCTGCTTTTTCACCTGCATTGTCCAGTTTTTTCTGCATCGCCGGAAACAAAATTTTCTTAATAAGCGTACTTTTTCCACTTCCAGAAACTCCCGTTATAACCGTTAATACATCCAATGGAAAAGTAACATCAATATTTTGCAAATTGTTTTCTCTCGCTCCTTTTATTTCTATAAAATTCTTAAATGGTCTTCGTTTTTTGGGAACCGCGATTTCGAGTTCGCCATTTAAATATTTAGCCGTTAAAGAAGTTGACTTCAGGATTTCGTTATAGCTTCCTTGCGCGACTAATTTACCGCCAAAGGTTCCTGCTTCTGGTCCAATATCGATAATCATATCGGCTGCTTTCATAATATCTTCATCGTGTTCCACCACAATTACAGTATTTCCCAAATCACGTAATGAAATCAATACTTTTATCAAGCGTTCTGTATCTTTTGGGTGTAACCCAATACTAGGTTCGTCCAAAATGTACATGGAACCAACCAAGCTACTTCCTAAAGAGGTGGCTAAATTAATTCGTTGCGACTCACCACCTGATAGCGTAGATGAATTTCGATTCAATGTCAAATAATCCAACCCTACTTCGGTTAAAAATGATAATCTGTTATTGATTTCCAATAACAAGCGTTTAGCAATTTGTTGTTCATAAACATCTAATTTTAAATTTTTAAAAAAAGCAACTAAATGTTTAATAGGTAAATCCACTAAATCTGAAACCGTTTTATCATTTATTTTTACATAAGAGGCCTCAATTCGAAGTCGTTTTCCTTTACAAGAATGGCATTTGGTTTTACCACGGTAACGAGAAAGCATGACGCGGTTTTGAATTTTATAATTTTTTTCTTCTAGTTCTTTAAAGAAATCATTGAGTCCTTGAAAATAGGAGTTACCCGTCCAGATTAATTCTTTTTGTTCATCCGTTAATTGAAAAAATGGTTTGTGGATAGGAAAGTCAAATTTATATGCATTATTAACTAATTCGTCTCTAAACCAACTCATACTTTCCCCACGCCAAGGAAAAATAGTATTTTCAAATATTGATAAAGTGGTATTGGGTACAACCAATTCAGCATCAATTCCTATAATGTTTCCATATCCTTCACATACAGGACAAGCTCCGTAAGGATTGTTGAAACTGAATAAATGAACATTAGGCTCCAAAAAAGTTATTCCATCTAATTCAAAATTATTAGAATAAGAATATCTTTTTTCAGAGTTTAACTCCTGTAAATAGCAAATTCCTTTTCCTTCATAAAAAGCGGTTTGCACGGCATCAGCAAGACGATTAAAAAACTCTTCTTCCTCTTTAACTACAATTCTGTCAATAATAAGGGTTATATCTTTATTATCTAATGAATGCTGATCAATTTCGTCCAAACGAACCATTGTATTGTCAACTAAGATTCTTGAAAAACCTTGTTGTAACAATACCTTTAGTTTGTCTTCTAGTTTCCTACCTTCTTCTAGGTGAATGGGAGCGAGAAGCAACCATTTACTATCTAGGGTAAAATTTTGTACATCAGTAATAACATCTGTAACGGTATTTTTTTTTACTTCTTGACCAGAAATAGGGGAGAATGTTCTCCCAATTCTAGCAAAAAGCAATTTCATGTAATCATAAATTTCCGTAGAAGTTCCAACGGTAGATCGTGCATTTGTCGTATTTACTTTTTGTTCAATGGCAATAGCGGGAGCAATGCCCTTGATGTATTCTACTTTTGGCTTGTCTAATCGTCCAAGAAATTGTCTTGCATAGGAAGATAAACTTTCTACATAGCGGCGTTGTCCTTCGGCATACAAAGTATCAAAAGCCAAACTCGATTTTCCAGAACCAGAAAGTCCAGTAATAACTACCAATTTGTTTCTAGGAATTACCACATCTACACTTTTTAAATTGTGTACCTCGGCTCCTTTAATTATAATGTTTTTTTTGGGGTCTATTTTGGAAAAATCAACTTGCATAAGAAATGGTATATTTTTACAAAAGTAATCATTTTTCATTGGGGAAAAGCGGGTGAACAATTCACAAATTTTAGGAATTACAAACTTTTTGATGAAAATAATGGAATGATATTGTTATTTTAGACGGGGTTAAAAAAGCGATAGCTCTTTTGATAAATGAAAAGGAGTTAGTACACTTATAAATTGTAACAAAAAATTATTGTTATTAATACATTGGACAATAACAAAACAAGTCCATTAGATAGTGTGGCTCGACCTCTTAAAGAACTAAAGGGCTTTGAGATGATAGAATTACAACCAAATGAAACCAAAACGGTGACTTTTGTAATTAATCAAAATACAATTCAATATTATACTGCTAATTCTAAATGGGAAGCAGAGGTGGGTGATTTTAAGATTTTTATAGGAGGAAACTCCGCTACAACTTTAGAATCTAATTTTCAATATACTAATTAATACGAAATGAATAAATTTTTAATCTTATTGATAATTGGGCATTTGGGTTTTGCTCAGCAAGGCAAACGAAAATTAGTTTGGGAAGAAAATTTTTCAGGAAAATCATTAAATGAAAAAGTTTGGAACATAGAGTTAGGTAATGGTTGTCCTAATTGCGGATGGGGTAATAATGAAAGGGAATTATATACCAATGAGAACCATGAATTAATAAATGGGAATCTAGTAATTACCGCTAAAAAAGAAGGTGATAAATACACTTCTACCCGAATTACAACGAAGGACAAGAAAGAATTTTTGTATGGTTATTTTGAAGCTAGAGCTAAGTTGCCTGTTGGGCAAGGAATCTGGCCTGCATTTTGGATGCTAGGTTCTAATATAGATGAAGTAGGTTGGCCAAAATCAGGTGAGATTGATATACTTGAATACGTTGGGAAAGAACCGCAGATGGTTTATACCACTTTACATACCCAAGATAGTCATGGGAATTCTATAAATTCTAAGAAAACTAAAATTGAAGGCATTGAAGATGGCTTTCATCGATTTGGTATCGATTGGACAAAAGATAAAATGGATTTTTATGTTGATGGTATCTTGATTTATACCTTTTATCCAGAAGTCAAAAATGAAGATACTTGGCCTTTTGATAAACCGTTTTATTTTCTTGTTAATCTAGCTATTGGAGGTAATTTTGGTGGACCTGAAGTTGATGACGCTATTTTTCCTAAAAAACTCATTTTAGATTATATAAAAGTGTATCAATAAATTTAAATTCATATTTAATAAAAAAGACGTGATATTAGTGACGTAAAATCATCTCTTTTTTATAATTAACTGTGGGACTATTGTTTAAGAAAACTGCTAATTATTATTTGAATTTTGGATGGTTAAAAAAAAACAACAATTAGTAAGAATTTTTTATATAATGCGTTATTTTTTTCTTAACTTTAGTTGTAATTTCAAGTAAATATTTGTTAAATTTGACCAATCTATTAACACAAAACTACAATTAGCCTATACATAAAACTACTTTTTTAGAAAAATTTCGAAAAATTTTTAATTAAACTAAAAGGTAAAACTATGGCTAATTTAGAACTTCCAGACGCTTTATTGGTACAAAATTATGTATCAGGAAATGAAAATGCCTTGGCTACATTAATAAAAAGGCATGAATCAAGAATTTTTGGATTTATTTATTCCAAGATTTCTGATAGAGATATTTCTAATGATATTTTTCAGGACACTTTTATTAAAGTAATCAAAACATTAAAATCAAACTCTTACAACGAAGAAGGTAAATTCTTGCCGTGGGTAATGAGAATTTCTCATAATCTTATCATTGATCATTACAGAAAAAATAAAAAAATGCCCCTATTCAGAGAAACGGAGGAGTTTTCTATTTTTTCAATCATGTCTGATGATTCTCCCACAATTGAAAATCAATTAATTTCAGCGCAAGTTGAGCAGGACATCAGAAAATTAATAGAGGAATTACCGCTCGATCAAAAAGAAGTTTTGGTTATGAGAATGTATCAGGATATGAGCTTTAAAGAAATTTCAGAAATTACAGGCGTAAGCATAAATACCTCTTTAGGGAGAATGCGTTATGCTTTAATGAATTTGAGAAAAGTGATTGATAAACATCAAATAGTTTTAACTAATTGACAATAAATTAATAAAAGCAACGTTGTATTAGAAAACAAATAGTATAACATGGCAAAAATTTACTCTAAGAATTCATTTGTTACCACGACAATGAAGCCAAAAAAAGAAATCGTTTCTTTTTTATTGAATTATTCAAAAGCTTTGAGCATCATAAATGTAAAGAATCAAAGCTTCGAAATAATAGCTAATTAGCTTTTTAAAAGCAATATACAAGGTTAAGTTAAGATGACTTGTATGAAGTAAATTTCCCTATTTTGATTTTCAAATTGGGGAAATTTATTTTTTATAGTACGCTGCTAAAACAGATTTGCGTCCTACAGTTTTAGTAATAATGTCTTTTTCTAAATCCCATCCTCTAGCTGGCGAATATTGCCTTCCGTACCAAATAATTTGCAGGTGTAAATCATTCCAAATTTCTTCTGGAAAAATACGTTTAGCATCTTTTTCAGTCTGAACTACATTTTTACCATTAGTCAAATTCCATCGGTACATCAAGCGATGAATGTGTGTGTCTACAGGAAATGCGGGAACGCCAAAAGCTTGTGACATCACTACGCTTGCTGTTTTATGCCCTACGGCAGGTAATTCCTCCAAAAACTCAAAACTTTGTGGTACTTGGCCTCCGTGTTTGTCTATTAAAATATGAGATAAACCATGAATGCCTTTCGATTTCATTGGCGAAAGCCCACAAGGCCGAATAATTTCCTTAATTTCCTCGACTGACATTTTAATCATATCATACGGATTGTCCGCTTTAGCAAAAAGTAAAGGCGTGATTTGATTCACACGAACATCTGTACATTGTGCCGAAAGTAAAACAGCAATCAACAAAGTATAAGGATCCTTATGATCTAACGGAATTGGAATCGTAGGGTATAATTCTTTTAACGTATTTATAACAAATGTTACACGTTCTTGCTTGGTCATTTTTGTAAATTTATATCTTGTAAAAATAGAATAATTTTTAGGATGTGCCTAATCCAGCTGTTCGTTATAAGTCCTCCTTTAAAAAACATTTTTTCTAATGTCAAATAAGGAGCTTCCTCTGGTCGCTCTTCTTGACAAGAAAAAAATAGTTTTTTTCAGTCCGGGCTTTTCACTTCCATCTGGGGCTTCAAATAGAAACGCAATAAAACTCTTAGTGAACTTTGCGGTTAAAAAAAAACAAACAAAAAGAATTCATAAATAATAAAATTTTCATTCAAAGCTTAGTGAACTTAGCGAAAAATCCAAGTGATCTTAGTGGTAAAAAAAATAAAACGATGACAACATTAAAAAAAGGAGATAAAGCGCCTGCATTTTCAGGAGTAGATCAAGATGGAAAACCACATAAATTAGCCGATTATAAAGGAAAAAAGCTAGTGGTTTTCTTTTATCCAAAAGCAAGTACGCCAGGTTGTACCGCAGAAGCATGTGATTTACGCGATAATTTTTCGCGTTTTGAAGCTAATAATTATGCTTTGTTAGGTGTAAGTGCTGATGCTCAAGCCAAGCAAGCCAAGTTCAAGGAAAAATATGAACTTCCATTTCCGTTATTGGCCGATGAAGACAAATCAGTTATTGAAGCTTTTGGTGTTTGGGGACCTAAAAAATTTATGGGCAAAGAATACGATGGAATTCATAGAACCACTTTTGTAATTGATGAAAATGGAATTATTGATGAAGTAATTGAAAAAGTGAAAACGAAAGAACATGCTGATCAAATACTGAAATAAGCAGATAAAAAAAGAGCCAAGAAATAGACAGTATCGTAGTCTTTTTCTTGGCTCTTTTTTCTGGTTTTAAATTAATTACTTTCCTTTAAAACTTTATTTGGGCTGTACCCAAACAGATGATGTTCTTTAATAATTTCCGCAATACCAGAAGGGAGCATTGGTTCCCAACCTGGTTTTCCATCACTAATCATTTTAAGTACTTCACGAGAGAATACTTCCAGATTCTCAGGGTCATAATCGTCAATGTCAATCACTTTTCCGTTGAATTTAAAAAATTTATACAATTCTTTCATTCTTGGGTGTACTTTTAGTGTTTCTGATGTAACAATATCTCCATTTTCATCTAGCATAGGATATAGGAATACTTTCATATCGCGATAGAATAATTTTCCAAATGCTTCAAGTATTCCACCACTTAGATGACGGTAGTATTTTTCATCAAATATATCGACTAGATTATTTACTCCCATAGCAAGCCCCATTCGAGCTTTAGTATAGTTAGCAAAATATTCTACTACTTTATAATATTCTTGGAAATTAGAAATCATTACTGTTTGTCCTAATGAACAAAGTAATTCAGCACGATCCATAAAATCTCTTTCGTCAATTTCTCCGTCAGAACGAAGATTAGAAAGTGTAATCTCAAATACAACTAATGTATTTTCTTTTTCCACTTTATTTTCTTCAATGAACATTTTTAATGATTTCTCATACATGTCCATATTTACCTTAGTTACAGGACGGAAACTTCCTCTCAATGCTAGGATGTTCTTTTTGTATAATATGGCGGCAGGAAGAATGTTTTTACCGTTAGGGTCAAACATTACAGCATCAGTCATTCCGTTTTTTACTAATTGTAAACTCATCAAACGATTGTCAACATCAGCAAAACGAGGTCCAGAAAAATTAATGGTGTCAATTTCTAATTGGTCTTTGTCAAGGTGATCGTATAAATAACGCAACAATCGCTTAGGGTCGTTGTATTTATAAAAAGCACCATATATTAAATTTACTCCAAGAATACCCAATGTTTCTTGTTGTAACCGTGCATCCGTTTCTTTAAAACGAATATGAAGCGTAATTTCATTATAATCTTCATCAGGCTCAATTTGGTAGCGAATACCAACCCATCCATGTCCTTTGAATTGCTTTGCAAAGTCAATAGTAGCTACAGTATTAGCATAACTAAAAAACATTTTATTAGGGTGCTTTTCTCTACTTAATCGTTCTTCAATTAACTCTCCTTCAAAAGTTAACATCTTTTTTAATCGATTTTCAGTTACATAACGCCCATCATTTTCAGTGCCATATATCGCATCACTAAAGTCTTTATCGTAAGCAGACATAGCCTTAGCTATAGTTCCTGAAGAACCACCAGATCTAAAAAAGTGTCTTACCGTTTCTTGTCCAGCTCCAATTTCGGCAAAAGTTCCATATATATTTTCGTTCAAATTAATACGGAGTGCCTTATCTTTTATTGAAGGTATTTGTTCGATGACTTTGTCACCTTTTAGTTTTATTGCAGTATCCATTTTTATTTTAAATATGGCTAATAATGTACAAAGTTAATGAAATAGGTTTCTTATGAAAGATAATTAATCCTATTTTTGTAAAAAAATAAAATAGATTTGAAGGTATATTTTTTAGGCACTGGTACTTCTCAAGGAATTCCTATAATTGGGAGTAGCCATCCAGTATGTAAAAGTACTGATTATAAGGATAAAAGGTTACGTGTTTCTGTTTGGGTTTCGTGGGATTCTTATTCCTACGTTATCGATTGCGGACCCGATTTTAGACAGCAAATGCTTACTTCAAATTGTCAAAAAGTAGATGGAATCCTATTTACTCATGAACATTCGGATCATACTGCTGGTATAGACGATATTCGACCTTTTAATTTTAAACAAGGAGAAATTCCTATTTATGCACATCAAAGGGTAATTGAGAATCTAAAAAGACGATTTGATTATGTTTTTGAAACCATAAATCGGTATCCTGGCGCACCCTCTGTAAAGACAATTGAAATAATCAACGACCAACCATTTCCTATTGGTGATAAAATAGCAATTCCTATAAATGTCATGCACGGGAATCTTCAAGTTTTTGGTTTTAGAATAGACGATTTTGCTTATTTGACAGATGTTAAAACTATTGAAGATGTCGAGACTGAAAAATTAAAAGGCATAAAAGTATTAGTTATAAATGCCTTGCGAGAAGAACATCATTTTTCTCATTTCAACTTACAAGAAGCTTTAGATTTTATTGCTTTGGTTAATCCAGAAAAAGCCTATTTAACGCACATTAGTCATTTACTAGGGTTTCATGAGGATGTGCAAAAAAAATTACCTAAAAACGTCTATCTTGCTTTTGACAATTTAGAAATTACAATTTAATTAAATATAAAATGAAAAAATCATTATTGCTGTATGCCTTTATTCTTATTGCATTATTAAACGTCTATACCTACATGTTTTTAAGTAAAGAAGTAGAATATGAGCAACATAGATACGAAAAAACGACCAAAAAACTAAAAGACAGTTTGAATTCGGTAACGGCAAAATTGACTGATGCGAACTATTTTTCATTGGAAAAAAATGAAAATGCACAAAACTATTTTGATACTTCAGGTTCCGAAAAAACAATCCAGTATGAAAAGTTAATTCCTTATGTGAAAGAGAAATTGATGGATTTAAATTCAAATCCAAAAGGGAATCCTTACGTAGGACAAGATCAAATAGGGGCTAATAAATTTATAATCAACAAAGTGAAAGTGTTAAATCACAGATGGATTATCGCTGATTATAGCGATGGTGAAATTTGGGGAGAAGTTTTACTGAAGTATTTTGTAAATCAAGATGAAACGATTTCATTTGAGGTGATTCAGTCTTTATTATATCAAAAACGCTAAAAAAAAGGTTCCAATTTTGGAACCTTTTTTTATTCTAACAACCAATTTTTAAAATCATAGAAATTCTGAGGTGAAACCCCATGTCCTATTGGATATTCTTTATAAGTTGATTTTATATTTAAATTATCTAGAAATGGTTTAGTTTTTCTAGCCCAATCTACTGGTATTACTTGGTCTACAGTCCCATGAGAAGCAAATATTTTTAAATTGGAGAAATCGTTATTTTTATAATTTTCTTCAAAAATAGGTTCGCTTATATAACCGCTCAATGCAACCACTTTTTGAATCTTTTCTGGATGTGAAAGTGCCACGGCATAACTCAATATCGCCCCTTGACTAAATCCTGTCAAGATAATATTATCCGTATCAATAGGGTAGGTCGCTATTAATTCATCAATAAAAGTAGTAATTAAATCTCGGGATACTTTTGCTTGTTCGTTATCTGAAAATTTATTTTGATTTTCATCAAAATTTATTGCGTACCATGCATAGCTGCCATACTGCAAAGTATGAGGTGCTCGTGCTGAAATCACGTAATAGTCATCAGGAAGTTCAGTTGCAAAGGAGAATAAATCTTCCTCATTGCTTCCGTAACCGTGGAGTAAAAGTAATAAAGGATTTTTGTCTAATTTTATTTTGGGTTCTCTTACGAGGTATTCTAAAGATAATTTCATTTGATTAAGATATGTTTGTAAACCATTTTTGAAAAAGTTTTCCAATTAAAGGAACTGGTTTTGTTTCTCCTTTTATCGCACTGAAAATACCATAAGTCCATAAAATAGAAACAAAAATCCACATTGGAGCTGATATCATTAAACTATCAAAGTTACTTACAATAAGCCCTAATGAAATAAATGTAATTGTTAATCCTAATCCTTGACGAATATGAAAGGAGGCAAAAGTGTTTTTATCTTCAGCATTCATAGACATGGCAATAAAGACTCCAATTCCTAGAATATAACTGGTTATGGCTGTAGTTTTACCTTTTTCAACGGTGTTGTTATTCATGTTTTTATGCTAAAATTAATTGATCTTGATTTACGATACCGTACACGGTTCCTTGCATTTCTACTCCTAGAAAAGCAGAATTTTTGGATTTTGACAAAATAGATGCTTTTGTAAATGTGCTGTTTTCTTCAGGTGAAAACAAGCTTAGGTTGGCTTTGGCTCCTTCGGTAACGATAGAATTTTCGATGCCAAAAGTAGTTTTTCCGGCAGTTAATTTATCTATTATTATTTCTAAAGGCAATACGGTCATTAAAGAACCAAAGGCACTTTCTAGTCCAATAGTTCCGTTTTTGGCGGCATCAAACTCCATTTTTTTATGCTCAATATCGATGGGGTTGTGGTCGGATGTAATCATGTCAATTGTACCATCTAGTATCCCTTCGATTAGTGCTTTTCGATCCTGCTCTGTTCTTAATGGTGGTGTAACTTTATGTCGTGTGTCAAAATCTTCTAGTTTTTCATCTGTTAAAACCAAATGATGCACTGCTGCACTGCAGCTAACGCTTAGTCCTTTTGCTTTTGCATCTTTAATTAGTTCCACAGATTTTGCAGTTGAAATTGTGGGGATATGTAATTTTCCTCCAGTATATTCTAACAAAAATAGATTGCGGGCAATTTGTAATTCTTCCGCTAGATTTGGGATGCCTTTTAAGCCTAATCTTGTGGATACGATACCTTCATTAGCCACTCCATTTCCTTTTATTTTTTCATCTTGTGGAAAAGCAATCACTAATCCATCAAAATCTTGAACGTATTGTAAGGCTATTTTTAGTAGATTGGCATTGTCTTGGCTTTTATTGTAATCCCCAAAAGCGACTGCCCCCACTTTTTTCATATCATACAATTCAGCCATATCTTTTCCTTCGCTTCCTTTTGTTAAAGCACCAATGGGAAACAGTTGAGTTGCACTTCCAAAAGCTTTACTTTGTACAAAGTTTATTTGGGATTGATTGTCTATAATAGGGAAGGAGTTGGGTTGTAACGCAATTGCAGTAAAACCACTTTTTGCCGCTACATGTAATCCATTTGCTATTGTTTCTCTATCTTCAAAACCAGGTTCTCCTAGCGATACGCTACTGTCAAACCAGCCTTGGGAAACATGTAAATTAGCACGTTTTATTTCCTCGATATTTTCTTCATTTGGGATTGAAGTTGCTATTTTTTTTATAAAACCATCTACAATTAAAATATCTGCTTTTTTGTTATGAAAAGGACTTTGTGGGTCGATAATTTTCGCTTCTCGGATGATAAGTTTCATATGTGGATTTTATTTTTTTAATTCTTAATACATGAAATATGCTTTTTATTTCATGAATCGTATGATTGCCATTTCGCCAGCCATAAATAACAGTGCAAAGATAGCAAACCATTTCCAAATTTGATTGTCTGTTCGCTCTGTTTGTAAAGTGTCAAAAACAGTTGCAATTGAATCGAGTGTTTTATAGTCTGTTACTGCATTTTCATTGCTATTTTCTAAGTTGCTTTCGCTTCTATTGTAGTTAAAACTAATGTTTTCTAGCGCTTCTTTTTGGTTGTAAATTTCAAAATTCCCTGCTTGTGTGGGATAATCATTAAAAATTAATTTCACTTTATTATTTAGTATTTGTTGAATGGGAATGAATTGTTCCGTTTTATTTTTCACAGTTAAAACAGCGTCTTTAGATAATAATACATCTACTAAAAAAGGATTTTCATTCCCAATAGTTAATGCAATAATTCCGTTGTTATGATTACTTACTGCCATTTTATAAAAGGTAGGGACAATTAACGGCGATTGTTGGAAATTTGAATTTTCGGTATTTATTGGGGCCGAAAAAATATAAACAGTCGAATTAGTATTGGGTAATGAAGTCAAAAATGAAGTCTGGTCTTCATAATATAGCGCTCCAGAGTTTACTCCTGAAATTTCAAATGAACTATTCGTTTTTGGATATTGAAAATTGGTAATTTTATTTTCAAAAACACCATTGAATAAAGGGTGTTCAAAATTAATTTTGGTGATTCGTTTTTCAAAATTTTCTAAAGAGTTGAATTGTAGTTTTCCAAAAATATTCAGGAAAGGATTGATGTTACTCAAAGATGATTTTCCTGACGGAATCACGATTAAATTAGCTCCTTTTTCTACCACTGATTTTAATGTGGTTTGTAATGCTTGAGGAATTTCATCTAGTTCATTTAAAATGATAACATCTTGTTTCTCTATTTCATTGTAATCCAATGAAGAAATTGTAGTTGCATTGAAATCAAACTCCTCATTTGTGAAAATCCGACTTAGAAAAGTGTTTTTTTGAAGGTCTCCAATACTAAGTGCTTTTACTTTTTTAGTTTTTGAAATACTAAAATATAAAACATTGTCATACCCCAAACCATTATCAGTAATACTTACATAACCGTGAAAAATTTGTTTTGGAATAGTAAAATGAACTATTTTCTGTTTCGTTTCAAAATTGACTAGCGTTTTTGCAACCAATTTGTTTTGGTTGTAAATAGCTATTGGAACTTCTTTTTCGCTTTGTCCGTAGCTCGATAGTTTTACTTCAATTTCATAGAAATTTTCTAATGTTTCACTGATATAAACACTGTCGATTGCTACGTTATTTTTTTGTTCTGCTTTTGGAATTATAAAATACGGATTTTCATTTTCATTAATGCCTTTTAATTGTTTTTTATCAATACCTACGGCATCAGTAATGATGATAATGTCTTTTTTGAAAATGGACTTATGTGATTTTACTTTTGCAATTAAATTGTCTAATTGAAACGGAATAGCGCTATATTCAAGATTTTGTAATGTATTTTGAATTTCTTTAATATCAGTATTCCAATAACTTTCGGAATTGGTGAGCAAAGAAAAACGGGTATTTTCGGGTGTGTTTTCAAGTAATTCCTGTACAGAGCGTTTCAAGAGTTCTCCTTTTTTTCCTTTGGCTTGCATGCTAAAGGAATTATCCAGAATGATATACAATTCATTTGAAGCATTCTTATTGTCTTTGGCTAAAAAAAAGGGCTGAGCAAATGCAATAATAATAGAAGCTAATAGAAGTAAACGACAGCAAAGGAGCAACCATTTTTTTATTTTAGAACTTTTCCTAGTTTGTATAGATAAAGCTTTTAAGAACTGAACATTAGTAAAGTATTCTTTTTTGAACCGTCTTAATTGAAATAAATGAACCAAAATTGGTACAATCAGTAAGAAAAGAAAGTATAAAATTTCGGGATGTTTGTACTGCATTCGGTTTTTAGTTTACTTCATTGGATTCTATTTCTTTTGAAGTGAAATGGATATTAGTAGTCAAAAATACAAATTTGTAGACAGTTTTTATAGATGTTGTTATAATTTTTAAAAGCATTAAACAATTAAGGTTAATTATGTATTTTAGCTTTCTTAAAAAACACACAATTATGAAAAATAAGGTTTTAATTCTTTTTTTATTTTCAATATTAACGGCATTTCAAGCTCAAAGTCAAAAGCTTAATTTACTTATAGGTACGTATACTACCAGTTGTGAAAGCAAGGGGATATATGTTTATAATTTTGATACCACTACAGCTGATTTTAGTTTTAAAAACGTTGCTGAAAACAGTATAAACCCAAGTTATTTGACCGTTTCAAAGGATAATAATTATGTTTATTCAGTAAATGAAAATGGGCCAGAAAGTACGGTTAGTTCTTATAGTTACATTCCATCTAGTGGTAAATTAGATTTAATTAATAGACTAAGTTCAAAAGGAGCTGATCCTTGTTATATTATCAATGACGATAAAAATGTTATTGTTGCTAATTATTCTGGTGGGAACATTTCGGTTTTTCAAAAAAATAGTGATGGAAGTCTTGCCGAAGCTAAACAAGTAATTCAACATTATGGTCAAGGACCAAATGCAAAAAGACAAGAAGGGCCTCATGTTCATATGGTACATTTTTCACCTGATCACAAGTTTGTTTTGTCAAATGATTTAGGTCTTGATAAAGTTTATTCTTATGCATATGATTCCAATTCAAATGGGGGAGCCTTGAAAGTATGCGATAGTGTAGCTGTTAAAGCGGGAAGCGGGCCAAGACATCTAACCTTTAGTAATGACGGTAAATTTGTATATTTAGTACAAGAGTTGGACGGAAGCCTAACAACTTTTAAATATTCAAACGGAAAATTAAAAAAAGTGGCAGAAACTACTATTTTACCTAAAGGTTTTAAAGGAACTTTTGGTTCTGCAGATATTCATATTTCACCTGACGGGAAATTTTTATATGCTTCAAATAGAGGGGAAGCAAATGATATTTCGATATTTGAAATTAGTAAAAACGGGAAATTACAATCAAAAGGACAAACGAGTACTTTGGGTAAAGGGCCAAGAAATTTTGTTATTGATCCTACAGGAAATTATCTTTTGGTAGGCCACCAATACACGAACAATGTTGTTATTTTTAAAAGAGATCAACTAACTGGTGCATTAACAGATACAGGAAAAAGAATTGAATTATGTTCTCCAGTTTGTTTAGTGTTTACTGAAAATTAGAGAGGGTTTTAAATTAAAAAGGCTTAAAAATGAAATTCATTTTTAAGCCTTTTTTTATGCTATTTGTTTTTGTCTTTTCGTTTTTTATCTCTTGTTTTAAGCATATTTCGATTGACAGATCCATGTGTTTTTTTCTTGGTTACCCCCGGTCCACCTAAATTGACTTTCTTGTTCTTTTTACTTTTCTCTTGAAATGCACCATCACCTTCTAGTTTTTTCTTTTTCATCAAAAACTTAATCGGCTGTCTGTCTTTTTCAGGTTCAATTAATTTAGATGAAACTTCAACTGTTTCAGGAAATTCCTCAGCATTTAATTCCATATTCATTAACACCTCAACCTCCACTTTAAATTCTTCTTCACGAGGTGCAACAAAACTAATTGCAATACCTGTTTTATCAGCACGACCTGTTCTACCAATTCTATGCATGTATAATTCTGGCATCTCTGGCATCTCGAAGTTAATTACGTGTGTAATATTCGAAATGTCCAATCCTCTCGCCATAATGTCTGTCGTAATAAGACCACGAAGATTTCCTTCTTGGAAAGAAGCCATGGTACTCAAACGGTAATTTTGAGATTTATTAGAGTGGATTACTCCAAATTGCCCTTCAAAATCTTCTTCGATACGTTCATGGACCATATCGGATATTTTCTTGTTGTTCACGAAAACTAGCACACGACTCATGTCTTCATTTTCTTGTAACAAGTGTTTTAATAGATTTATTTTGGTGTTAAAGTTAGGTGCATTATACGTTATTTGTGTAATGTTTTCTAATGGAGTTCCTGATGCAGAAAGCGTAACTTCTTCAGGATAATCAAAATAATCATTCAAAATAGCATCTACTTCATCCGTCATAGTCGCTGAAAAGAGAATGTTTTGGCGTTTTTTTGGCATCATAGCCAAAATAGCTGTCAATTGAGTACGGAAACCTAAATTCAGCATTTCATCGAACTCATCAATAACCAGCTTTTGCATTTCTTCAAAACGAATTACATTATCTAGCGTTAAATCCATGATTCTTCCTGGAGTTCCTACTAGAATGTCGCAACCTTGATAAATAGCTGTTTTTTGGGTATTGATATTTACACCACCAAAAATACCAATAGTACGAACTGACATGTATTTGGTCAATTTTTCTACTTCTTCTGCCACTTGAACTACAAGTTCACGAGTAGGGACAAGGATTACTATTTTTGGAGTATGTCCTGGAATAAATTTATATAATTTTAATAAGGGTAATAAATAGGCAAAAGTCTTACCAGTTCCTGTTTGGGCAATTCCCATCATATCACGACCTGACATTATCACAGAAAAAGTTTTTTCCTGAATAGGAGTTGGGGATGTAAAACCTAAATCGTCTATTGCTTTTTGGACTGATTTGGGTAGATTTAATTGCTCGAAAGTGGTCATAAAACGTATATTTTGTGCAAAGATACGTTTTTTGAGTGTAAAGATGCTAATTGTGCAAAATCGGCTGTTTTATCTAAACCTTAAATCCCATGAAACTGCTAGTGAATAGATCCAGAAATAATTTCCTTGATCAAAACTAATTTCTTGATGTGCGACACCAAACTGAGTTCCCCAAGCATTTTGTTTGTTTTTAGAAGTAAAATTATAGCTTAAATTTAATTTTTGAGATTTAAGATCTACAATAGCTGTTTCATTTCCACTAAAATTAAATTGATTTATTTCTGGGGAAAATCCCATTCCAAAAGAGAAGCCGAGGTAATTGTCAGCATCAGAACGGTATTTTCGATACGTAAAAGTCCCTGATGTACTGGTTCCATTATCACCCGGAGTAAAATACGGGCGAAAAGACAAATAACTATTCCCAGTATACCAACCTACGGAGCCCGTATAAATGTTAGTGGTAGTTGTATATTTTAAAGAGCGGAATCCAAGAGAAACTTCAAGACTTTTTGGCAATGATTTATACAATTCGGCTCCATATCGTAAATCAGGAAAAAGAAACGTATTTGCAAAACCTATATTTAAATAAGCATATAATCCTTTGGTAATTTTTGGATATAGATCAAATTCAATTTGAGTTCCGTTTTCATTGAATCTTCTATTGAAATTTAGTTTTCCTATAATACTACCGTACTTAGTTTGGCGACTGTAATTTAAAGTATAATACTGCATCGGATCAAAAACTTCCGAATAGATATCGACTTCAGCTTTGATTCCAATTGTATTTTTTCTTAGGGTTGTGCTTAAACTGGCTTTGTACTCTTTTGCTTTTGGATCTTCAGGATTCTTGTTTAATAGTGATTCTAAAGTATTTAATGCTTCTAATGGTTTATTTGTTTTTTCTTCGGCACTCGCTTTTAGGTATAATATTTCGGCATCATCAGGGAAGTTTTTCAATGCTTCGGTTGTCATTTCTAAAGCAGTATAGGGTTTGTCTCCCCATATTTCATTTTTAATTGCAGCAATCCATGTACTTTTATTTTGTGGATCTTTCTCTAAAACATAGGCAAATTCCTTTCTCGCTTTTTTATAATCACCATCCCAAGAATAGGTTGTGGCTAAGAAAGAACGAATATCATGATAATCTGGATATTTAGTTAAAATATGGGACAAAGTATCTTGTGCCTGCTTGCGTTGCTTATTGAAAGCCATATTACGAGCAGTTTCAAAAGAAGTATCTGGATTGCCATTGTATTTCTCTTCTTGCCCATACATTTGAAAAATCATTGTAAAACAAAGTACAAATGTTAGTTTGGCTATTTTTTTTGTAATCATTTTACAAAGGATTTTTTAATTTTAAATAATTCTGTTTCTTTTGGGTGCTTTTTTATAACACTGTCAATAATTTTATTTGCTATTAGCGAGTTATTTGTTCGGAAATAGGCTTGCGCTAATTTCACACCTAGTTCTGGTGTTTCCACTTTGTTTTTTAGTCCTTTTTTTCCAGTAACGATTCCTTTTTCGTTTTGATTTGACCACCAATACATATCCATTAAAGCAAGGTAGCTGTCATTGTAATAGGGAGTTCTTTTTATTACTTCAAGAAATTCGGTTTCTGCTTTTGCATAATTTTTATCCCATGCTAAAGTTCTACCTTTTAATGTTCGTACGTCTGCATAATTTGGAAACTCATTTAATATGTAATTACAAAGTAATCTGGCTTTATCGCGCTCTTTGTTAAATGCAAAGTCGCGTGCAAGGAAGAATATTTCGTCATAGGTCAATCCTTTAGTTAATTTTTTGATTGTAGCAAGATCTGTTTTCGAAAATTCAAAAGCAGGTTTTGTATATATATTAATTGAGTTAGGTATTATTTTGTTTTTTTGAGTTAGATATGCATTAAGTTTTTTTGCGGCATTCAAAGTGTCAGTTATTGCTTTCAGCATTGTGGCGTCGTTTACTTTTGCAATGTCAAAATTTTCATTGATTTTGAATAAGTCACCATTTGAAAGTAAATAGTCTTTATAAATCATTTCATTTATACTTCCTTTATTTTGCATTATAGGAATAGTGTGAATGTTTCTGAATTTTCTTACCGTATCTAAGCCTGTACTCATCCAAGCTGTTTTCTCCATTTTATTCATTTTGTAATTATTCATTAAAAATGAAACTAAACTGGGTGTTATATCCCAGTGTGATGAAACAGATTTAAATGTTTGTGGTTTTTTCAATAACGGACTATAGATATACAATGGCACGTGAAAGCGACATAGTTTGTCTTTTTGAGCTATTGGGATTAATCGGTGATCACCTGTAATTACAAAAATGGTATTCTTAAACTCAGGTCTTTTGGAATAAGATTCAATGAAATTTTTAATAGAATTATCAGTATATAATAAACATGCAAATATATCTTTATAGGTGTTAACCTCCGATTTTGTTAATTCAAGTGTTTTATTTGTATTGATTATATCATCTACTTTTTTTAAATATTCTTTTTTAGCTGGAAAATCAAACGGTTCATGATTGGTTAGTGTCATGATCACATCCAGCCTTGGGAGTTTTTTAGAATCTAATTCAGATAATGTTTTTTTGAATATTTCGCCATCAGGATACCCCCATGAAAAACCACCAGAATTTTCTTTGGTTTTAACATAACCTGGACCAAATTTATTTATATCAATGACATTCTCGATTCCGTTGTATTCTAAAAAATTTATTTTTCTGTCAAAACTGGATTCATCACCACAATAAAATGAGGTAGTGTATTCATTTGCTTTTAAAATACTGACGAGAGAAATATTAGAAGGCAACGGGTTCATTTCTAAAAATCCTTTTTCGCCATACGGCAGAGACCCTAATATTGAAGGTAAGGCGCCAAAAGTTCTTCCTGCATTACTGACGAAATTTTCCCAATAAAGCGATTTTGGAATTAAGGAATCTAAATAAGGAGTAAAACCTCGATAAGCATTTTTACCAATAAATTCATCACCTAGTCCTTCAACTATGATCATTACAATATTTGGTTTTTCCTCGTGAATCTCAAAAAAAGGAGCTAAAACATCTGGAGACGATTCAAACGGTTGAACTAAGGGGTATTCTTTTTTATAAAATAAGTTATCAGCATTAAATGCATTTTTATCTGTTTGAAAACGATAGATATCACTTACAAAAAAAGAAAGTTTATTTTGATAAGTAGAATCAGAAGCTTCAGAAACCCCCAATTTTAAACCTCCTAAGATAAGTATTGAAATTCCTGAAATGATATAAATAATTTTTGGATTACCATAGCTTACCAATAGGTTATTAATACCTAAATAAAGAAGTGGAAAAATAATAAAAGGAATAAAGTATAAATAAGATAATGATTCGGATGCAGTTACAGTAGTGTACATGTCACTATAGGAATATCCTAAAATATCTGCACCTAAATTTACTAGCGTGGTAAGGTTGTATTTAACCAATGCAAATTGACCAATAATCAGTAAAGAAAAAATGATTTTGATTACAATAACACTCCATGGTTTTCTAACATAATAAAAGAGCATATATACTGGAAAAAAGAATACTCCAATCAACAATGCTATTCCAAAATCATTGAGTAATTTATAGAACAACGTTGTTGTTGTGTTTGTAATGTTTATTCCGTTAGTTGCCTTATTATATATTTCAAATGCAGTAATAAACCAAAAAGCGATTACCAATGAAATTGTTAAATAAATATAAGGGAAACAATTATTTAAAAACGACTTAATCTTCATATTTTACTATCTCTATTTATTTAGGTAATTTAATCATTTGTCATTCCTTTTCTAGTCATTTCTCCCCATTTTATTTTTTTGTTAAAATAGTAATCAAAATTACCTTTAATTGCTGCATATAGAATAAAGGGATGATTTGTGAAAGGCTCTAAAAAGGCTGTGCTGATTAATTGTAAACCAATTCCTTTTTTCTTATACTGGTGATAAGTAAGCTCTTCAGAAATGATAGTAATAATCGAAAAGAATACAGTAAATAAATAAGATAGTACAATGAATGCTATTGCATAATCCCATTTTACATTATGATTTAGTAAAAGAAATAAAAAATAGAATAAACCCATAATTTCAATTACTGGAGCTAGTCTTTCATAAATTAACCAATAAGGATAGCTAATGGTTCCTAATGCATTGTATTTACGGTTAAAACCAATTTTACGATGTTTTTTTAATGTTTCAATGGTTCCTCGGGTCCATCTATTTCTTTGTGAAATAAAGATTTTATAATTATCCGGCGCTTCAGTCCAACAAAGTGGATCTGGAATATAGGCTACTTTATATTTTATTTTTTGCTCTTCCATATGTCTTCTCATTCTCACAATGATTTCCATATCTTCTCCAACAGTTTTGGTGTCGTAACCTCCCACCTCAATAGCTATTTTTTTATCAAATAAACCAAAGGCGCCCGAAATAACTAATAAACCATTCAATTTACTCCATGCCATTCTACCTAATAAAAAAGCTCTTAGATATTCTAAAATTTGCCCTCTTACTATTAAATTTTTAGGCAAGTTCACATCTAGTAATTTACCGTCTTTTATGATGCATGAATTTGCAATTCGGATAACTCCTCCCGCAGCAATTACCTTTTCATCCGTAGATTCTAGAAAGGGTTTAATCATTTTTTGTAAGGATTCCTCTAGTAATAAACAATCGACATCAATACATGCTACATATTTATTGGGGCTAATGTTTAATCCAGTATTCAATGCATCTGCTTTTCCGCCATTTTCTTTATCAACTACAATCAATTTTTCAAAAGCAGGGTTAGTGGATTTAAAGACTCCTTTTCTAAGCGGTTTTGTTGGGATTTGGTTATTGATAAGGTAGTCTACTTTAACTAAGTCATACGCTTTAATAAGTTTTTCAAGACTATCATCTTTACTTCCGTCATTTACTATGATTACATCGTAATTTACATAATGGTTTGATAATAAAGAGCGTACGTTTTCTACAATGTTTAAAGTTTCATTATAGGCAGGTGCAATAATTGAAATGGAAGGAGAAATTGAGGATGATAATATTTCTTTATAATTAACAAAGCTATTTTTTTTCATATATTCTATTGTCTCAATTGCTGAAATTGCGGCTAATATGATATAGGATAGAATTGCAGTAAGTGCAAAACCAAAAAATAGGTATTGAATTAAATCTATTATCATTTGGGTAGTTTTTTAGTATAATTAACTGGCTTTAATTAAATTGATACTTTCTGAAAATTCTTTATCTGTAGTAATTATTTTAAATGTATTGGATTCATTATCAACATTAATTACTTTCAATATTTTCATTACAGATACTTTTATATAAAAGTTTTCATGATTAATAAATTGTGAAATGAAAGAAATATCGCTAGTGTCATACATGCTTTCCAACATTTTAAAGAAGGCAATCTGTTCCTCTATATCACGTTGATCAAAATCATTTTTTAATATTGCGACCGCTTCAATAACTCCCATGTTGGAAAGTACATCAATTGCTTCTATTCTAACCTGCATTTCTGAATGATTCAGAAGTTTTATAATTACATCTTTGGCTTCAAACTGATTGTAAATTTTGGCTAGTTTTAAAGCAAAAAGAACAACGGTACTATTACTTGATTCTAACCATTCATTTATATCTGGTATTTTTTGGTCTTCAAAATTTTGAAGAATTTCTAATAATTGAATTTGGTCCCACTCTGATAATGGAGTTTTTAATACATTTAGAAAATCAAGTCCTTCAAAATGGAATAATTTTACTAAATACATTTGGATTTCTTTACGCACTTCTTTTTTTGGATGATTTATTAAAAGAATTACGTCGTCATGCACATCTTTAATTCCAAATTGGGTAAGCTCTTTAATTGCTTTTGCAATTATATTCCATTTTTTATGTTTCAGTTTTGATGAGGAATAATTAATAAGTCCTGTTTGGTAATATAGTTTCTGGATGTCATTAGCTGTTTCACCTGAAATTTCGCTTCTCAATTTCAACAAGGTCGAGATGATTAGTTTTCTTTTTAAACTATCTTCTGAACTTTTTTTCAAATAATTAATAATTTTTTGTTGTTCAGGACTCACTTCCTCTTCTTCATTACCCGAATATAAATATTCTATTAAATCAGCTTCATATTTTTTTTCATATACTTTTTGGATTCTTTCTTTAGTCCTTAGACGACTTCTTAAGTGTTTTAAATAGAATGTTAAACTAATTATTGTAAATGTAAATACAGCACTCAAAGCCCAAGACAATTGAATAATTGTAGGGGCATATTTTAGATAGTCGACAATATATTGAAATATATTTACCATATTTTGTTTACCAATTTTTTTCTATCGTAATAATCTTTTTATTCTTATACTTAATTCATTTGGGCTGAATGGCTTACTCATAAAATCAGTTGCACCTAAATTAAATGCTTTGAGAACCATTTCTTCCTGACCTGCTGATGAAAACACAATGATTGGCGTTATGTATTCTAATTTGTTTCTTACGTGACTTATTACTTCTAATCCGCTTACAAATGGCATCATTATATCAGTAAGAATTAGATCAGGGCTGTGTTCTTCTATTATTTCAATTGCTTGTTTTCCATTAATGGCCATGAAAAGTTTATACCCTTCTTTCTCTAATTTGAATTTGAGTAATAATGAGAGGATTGAGTTATCTTCTGCCAAAAGAATTTTTTTTGATTCACTCATTGTTTGACTTTTTTTAATTTTTTTATAATTGAAATTCAGTTGTGTTATTTTGTTTAATCTAGATTTTCTTCTTTTAAAGTCTTTTCTTATTTAATTAAACCAAATTTAATATAAATCTTCGTTCCGCACATCGATTAAAGGCTAAAAACATCGATTAAAGGCATTAATTTATGAATATGAAAGTGAAAGACTACTTTTTTTAATGTTAAATCTTATTTAAAAATTTAGAAAATAGCTCTTTGAGGGATATATTTAAATTCTTTTTGTTTAGTTATTTTAAATATACTAGTGTATAAATTAAAAACCTTCAAAAACCCCTAGACCAAACAGGGCAAAATCATATTTTACAGGGTCATTAGAATCTAATCTTCGAAGTTGTAGATCTAGTTCGGCAAGTGCCTTTCCATCATTTTGTTTTCTGGATAATAAACCTAGCTTTCGAGCTACATTTCCAGAATGAACATCAAGTGGACAGGATAGGGAAGCGGTTGAAATATTTTTCCATATTCCTAAGTCAACTCCTTTGTTGTCTTGGCGTACCATCCATCTTAAATACATGTTGATGCGTTTTGCAGCTGAATTGTTCATTGGATCCGAAACATGTTTTTGTGTTCGGTATTGATGTGGAATTTCAAAAAATATTTTTTTGAATTCTGAAATGGATAGTTGCATAGTTTCTAAATCTTGGTTATTAGTAAATACGCATTCTAATCCATTATGGTTTTGATAAATGTTTTTTAAACTTTTAATGAAGAATGTAAAATCTTGTCCGTTGAAGGTTCTGTGTACAAATGATTCCAGTTGTTCTAGATTAGTTTCAGTATGGGACATTATAAAATCGTAGGGGGCATTCCCCATTAAATCCATCATCTTGTGGGAGTTTTTGATGATCATTTTACGATTTCCCCAAGCAATTGTGGCACTTAAAAAGCCTGCAATTTCAATATCTTCTTTTTGGGTAAAAAGATGTGGGATCTGAACGGGATCACTATCGATAAAGTCGAGTGTATTGTATTGTATCACTTTCTCATCAAGAAATGATTTGAGTTCAGATGGATTCATTTTTGTTTAAAGTTTAATGTTTAAAATGTTTCGTCATTTTTAATGAACTTTAAACTGTTTTAGTTACTAATCATACCGTCAATCATAATTAATTTTCTGTCGGCCATATTGGCTAAATCTTCATTATGTGTGACTATTACAAATGTTTGTCCAAATTCATCACGCAATTTAAAAAATAACTGATGTAAGTTCTCTGCTGATGCTGTATCAAGATTCCCCGAAGGTTCATCTGCAAAAATGACCGCTGGTTTATTTATTAACGCTCTTGCTACTGCTACTCGTTGTTGTTCTCCACCCGAAAGCTCATTGGGTTTGTGATTCATTCTATGAGAAAGACCTAGATAAGTTAATAATTTTTCGGCCTCAATCTCAGTTTCTTTTTTCGGTTTATTAGCTATAAAGGCAGGAATACATACATTTTCTAAGGCAGTAAATTCAGGCAATAGCTGATGGAATTGAAAAATAAAGCCCAGATTTAGATTCCTAAATTTGGATAAATTTTTATCTTTCATGGTCAAAATATCTTCATTATTGATACGAAGAACAATTTCATTTTCTGTTGAAGGTCTATCTAATGTTCCTAAAATCTGTAAAAGAGTAGTTTTACCTGCTCCTGATGCCCCTACAATAGATACGATTTCTCCCTTTTTTATATGTAAGTCAACTCCTTTTAAAACATGAAGTTCATCGTAATATTTATGTAAATTTTTTGCTTGTATCATTTTAACCAGTTTGTACAAAGAAACAAAGATTTTAATGATTATTGGTATAAATTTAATCCCACAAACTATAAATTTTAGTTAATGAAAAAGAAAGAAGTCTATTAAATAGGTTAAATTTGGATAGTCATAAATAGAATTTAAATTAAGAATTTATAAAATGGAATTACAAAATACAATGGAGAAAGCCACATTTGCTGGAGGTTGCTTTTGGTGTACTGAAGCAGTGTTTTTAGAATTAAAGGGAGTGAAAAGCGTTGGTTCGGGGTATATTGGAGGACATACTTTAAATCCTACTTATGCTGAAATTTGTAATGGAGATACAGGACATGCTGAAGCCATAGAAATTGCTTTTGATCCCAATGAGATTTCTTTTGGCGAATTATTAGAGGTGTTTTTTGCAACTCATGATCCTACAACATTAAACCGTCAAGGGAATGATATTGGGACGCAATATAGAAGTGAAATATTTTATCACAGCGAAATGCAAAAAGAGATTTCGAAAGCCTATATTTCGTTAATGACTGAAGAAAATACTTTTGATGCTCCTATTGTTACGCAAATCTCACCAGTATCTACGTTTTATAAGGCAGAAGAATATCATAATGATTACTACAATCAGAATAAATTGCAGGGGTATTGCTCTTATGTAATCACTCCTAAAATCGAAAAGCTAAAAAATGTCTTTAAAGATAAACTCAAATAAGAAACCTATTATTAATTTTCTTGAAACGAATTATTAAAGTAATGGAATATGGATACACCAGTTTTAGCAGCTAATAATAAAACTAAGAATTTAATACTTGGGATACTCTTTGATGGAATAGGTATGCTGTCGTTTACGGTGCCTATGATTGGGGAGTTTTCTGATGTTATTTGGGCGCCAATTGCAGGTTTTTTAATGACTCATATGTATAAAGGAACTGTGGGAAAGGTAGCGGGTGTGATCGCCTTTTTGGAAGAGATTATTCCCTTTACCGATATTATTCCAAGTTTTACCTTGACCTGGATTTATAATTATTGGATTAAAAAAAGAGAGTGAATTAATCTTTAAATAGAAAACGTAATCCCATTCGTTTTAGCATTTTTTTTTCAAAAGCCCAGAAGAATTTGAACTGTCCAAATATAAATCCATTCAACACTAAAAGGACTTGATAAATTGGGAAAATCAGTAAAAGGCGAATAGGAGTAAACCACATACCTAAATCTTCTTTTATAATTCCCAACCATAAACAAAAAGGTTTAGATAACCAAGCCGAAGCAGATCCCGTAATTGCAAAAACAATAATTATTATGGTAAGTTGAAAATTAGATTCTATTCCCCAACGTTTCTTCAATCCTTTCATTTTTATTTATAATGATTACAAATATACTAAGATTATCTTGAGGGAACATATCCAAAAAGTTTTTGTTTATAGGTATTTTGAAAATAAACTAAATAATTATAAATTAAATAATTGACTTCATACCCATAGTCAATATTGGGATCGTAAGATATACTCATTTCATATAAATTGGGACTATAGCGAAAAGGTTGTAAAACACGGTTATTCCATTCGCTGATCCAGATTCTATTTTTACTTTCTAAATACGATTGGGAATAATAATTTCGAGGAAAGGCTCTTGAAACAAGCCAAGTATTAAAACCGGGGTCAATAATTATTACTTCATATTCTAATTCATCGTTAGCAATTCGGATGGTATCATTTTGAGTAGGAATTGTTTTATTAGACTTTACTAAAGCTGTGTTAGCTGTTTTACAACTAAAAATGGAAAATAAAATAACGCTTACTATGTAAAAAATTTTTTTCATGATTGAAATATTGAAATTAAATTTACAAAAATAATTAGTTGGTTGTGAGTGTTTTAACAAAAAAAAATCATTTACGATAAGCAAATGATTTTTAAAAATAAGTATGTTGTTTATTATTTTCCAAATAAACCACCTAGCATCCCGCCAATTCCACCACCTTTTTTGGTAACAGCATCCATTGCGTCACTAATATCTACTTTGCCATCTCCATTTTGGTCTAAGCCAAATTGTCCTCCATAGGTAGAGATTGCATCCATAATTCCAGAGTTTTTCCCAGCATCTCCTGTGATGGCTCCAATAATATCGGATATTTCAAAGCTGGAATCATTTGGATCTTTTGCTTTACTTACTAAAGCACCCAAAATTTGAGGAATTAATTTAGAAGCTACTCCAGAGGCATCAGAGGCATTTATTCCAAATTTTTCACCTAAGTTACCTGATAATTCTTGTGTTAGTTTTTGTACTACTGGGTTAGTACTATTTGTAGCATTGTTACCTTGAAATAATCCAGCTAATTGGTCAATGCCTCCTTCGGAAACTACTTTTTGTAATCCGCTTAGTACTGAATTACTGGCTTCACCTAGTACTGCTTCGTTTTTTTCATTTGGTACTGCTGCATTATTTATCACAGAATCTACACCAAATTGTTGGGCTAATTGGGTTAATTGTTCAAACATTTTTATACTTTTTAGATTTGCTTTGCAATTTACAAAAAAAGTGGGTTTGTTAAAATAAATTAACAAACCCACTTGTATATATGTAACTAAAATTAAGTTAATTAACCAATCAAACTAATGATTTGTGAAGCTAATTCCGTACCAATTCTATCTTGTGCTTCTCCAGTTGCAGCTCCAATATGTGGAGTCAAAGAAATTTTAGCATTCATTAAAATTGTCATTTCTGGAGTTGGCTCATTTTCAAAAACATCTAATCCAGCAAACAATACTTTTCCGCTGTCTAATGCTTTTACTAATGCAACTTCATCAATAACACCACCACGAGCACAGTTTACAATACCTACACCATCTTTCATGATAGCTAGTTCTTTTTCACCGATGATGTAACCATCTTGAGCTGGAACGTGTAAAGTAATAAAATCAGCTTCTTTGAATAAAGATTCAAGTGATTGAGAAACTATGGTAGTAGTGATTGATTGTCCGTCAAAGAATTCCACTTTTACGTCAACTTGTGGGATAAAACTATCCGCAGCAATCACTTTCATACCTAGTCCAAGAGCCATTTTAGCAGTAGCTTGACCAATACGACCAATACCAACAATTCCTAATGTTTTACCTCTTAATTCAATTCCGTTTGCATATGCTTTTTTCAAACCATCAAAGTTTGAATCTCCTTCAAGAGGCATGTTTCTATTAGAATCATGTAAAAAACGAACACCAGAAAACAAATGAGCAAAAACTAATTCTGCCACAGATTCAGATGAAGATGCCGGAGTATTGATTACATGAATCCCTTTGCTTTTTGCATAGTCAACATCAATATTATCCATACCTACACCACCACGACCAATTATTTTTAGACCTGGACAAGCGTCAATTATATCTTTACGTACTTTAGTAGCGCTACGAACTAAAACTACGCTCACGTTGTTTTCGTTTACAAAATTAGCCACTTGTTCTTGTGCTACTTTTGTAGTTATTACTTCAAATCCACCTTTTTCTAAAGCTAGAATTCCACTTTTAGAAATTCCGTCGTTTGCTAATACTTTCATTATTGTTTTTTTTAAGATTGAAAATTTAAAAATTCAATCTGTTTATTTAATGGTGTAATTGATTATAAAAAGTTTTTGAAATCCTTAAATCAATCCCTAATTATAATTTTTAAATTGCTTTTTCTAAAGCTTGCATGACATCTACCAAAACTTGAACGCTTTCAATAGGCAAAGCATTGTACATAGAAGCTCTATAACCACCTACAGAACGATGTCCAGGTATTCCAGAAATTCCTGCTGCTTTCCACATAGTGTCAAAAGTTGCTGCATGCTCTGGATTGTTTAATAAGAAAGTTGCATTCATATTAGAACGGTCTTCAATTGCAGCAGCACCTTTAAACAATGGATTTCTGTCAATTTCAGTGTAAAGTAAAGCAGCTTTTGCATTGTTTAGTTTTTCAACAGCAGCAATACCACCTAGATTTTTTAACCATTGTAAAGTCAACAGTGATGCATATACAGGAAAAACAGGAGGAGTATTATACATACTTTCTGCTTTAATATGTTTTTCGTAATCCAATATACTTGGGATAGTTCTACCTGATTTACCTAGGATTTCTTCTTTTACAATTACAAGAGTGGTTCCTGCTGGCCCCATATTTTTTTGTGCTCCTGCATAGATGATATCAAATTTAGAAAAATCCAAAACTCTAGAAAAAATATCAGAACTCATATCGCAAACAATTGGCATGTCTAACGATGGAAAATCTTTTATTTGCGTACCAAAAATGGTGTTATTACTTGTACAGTGAAAATAATCTGCATCAGCAGGTACACTGTATCCTTTTGGGATATTATTGTAATTTTCTTCTTTTGAAGAGGCAACAACAACCGTTTCTCCAAAAAATTTCGCTTCTTTTATTGCTCCGCTAGCCCATGTTCCTGAATCAAGATAAGCCGCTTTACCGCCTTCTTTCATTAAGTTATAAGGTACCATTAAAAATTCTAGACTTGCTCCGCCAGCAAGGAAAAGTGCTTGATATCCTTTGCCTTCTAATCCTAATAATTCTAGTGCCAATGCTCTAGCTTCATCCATAATCGCAACAAAATCTTTGCTTCTATGCGAAATTTCTAATATAGATAACCCGGATTCATTAAAATTTAAAATAGCTTGTGCTGATTTATCAAAAACTTCTTGTGGTAAAATACAAGGTCCTGCGCTGTAGTTGTGTTTTTTCATGATGTAGTTTATGTCCGAAAAATTAAAATGCAAATTTCGGCAATAGGACTTTAAAAAGCGTTAAATAATTCGAAAAAATAAAACATTTTTAACCTATATTGTTAACAAAAACGAAATAGTATCTACGTTATCTGCGTAATCCCATAATTGAGGGTTTTGCGTTTCTCCAAAAGCGATACTGTTTTGAACAAGACTATTACTAACAATACATTGTATTTGCTCTTTTTCATTTATTAACCTTTGTTGTAGATCAGCTATGGTTTCATAGCGCTCGTAAAAGACACTTGAAATAGGAGAGGCGTAACTTGAATCCTCTTTTAAGGTCAAAAAACCATTGTCAAGAAGCTTAAAATTACTCATTAAAAATACAGCCTTATTGTAATCATAATTATTGGCATATTTTTCATAGTGAATCACATCCTGATATTCAAAAATAGCTTCAAAAAAAGGATCGAAAATATAGTCTTTTGGGACAAAAAGTTTAGATACATTTCGACATCCTAGTCCAAAATACCTAAATATATCTTCTCCTAAAGCAATTAACTGCTCTTTGGACTCTGAACCATTTAGTACTGCAACAGAATTTCTGTTTTTTCTGATAATGGATGGTTTACCTTTAAAATAATATTCAAAATAACGAGCTGTATTGTTGCTTCCAGTTGCTATTACAGCATCAAAATTTTCTAGTTTTCCTTCAACAAACGTGATTTTTTCAGCTAATTCAGGTTCAATGGCGATAATGTATTTTGCTAAAAAAGGAAGTAAATGTTGGTCGTTTGATGATGTTTTTATTAAAACATTATGGCCAGTCATTAATACAGTCAGAAAATCATGAAACCCTACCAGAGGGATATTTCCCGCTAAAATTAAAGCAACGTTCTTGGCTTTTATATTTTCAATTGCGTAGACAGATGTCCATTTCGTTAAATTATCTTCGGTCAGTGCTTTGGCCCAAGATTGGATAGAAAAGTATACATGTTCAGGTGTATACCATCCATTATGGGACTGGGAAAGTTTTATTAAATTGATGAATTCTTCGAAAAAGAGGTCATTATATAGTACGCTTGTTTTTTTTGAATCATTATCTTGAGAAAATTGGCTTAAAAATTTTCCTAATTCAACAAAAACACTTTTTTTTGTTTCTAATGTCATAATGTTTGCTTATGAATTGTTTTGATTGTAATTTTGCACAAAAATAAGCATAATAAAGTCGAAGTCAAAAGTCATCAAGTCAAAAGATTGAATTGTCTTTTAACTTTGAGACTATAAGGCTTAAGACATATAAACTTTAAGATAAATTACGATGGCTATTATTATAACAGATGAATGTATAAATTGTGGTGCTTGCGAACCAGAGTGCCCTAATACAGCTATATATGAAGGTGCGGATGACTGGAGATATAAAGATGGAACAAAATTGGTAGGGAAGGTGATTTTACCAGATGGAACAGAGGTTGATTCAGATGCTGCTCAAACTCCAATTTCTGATGAAGTTTACTATATTGTACCTGGTAAGTGTACGGAGTGTAAAGGATTTCATGATGAGCCGCAATGTGCTGCTGTTTGTCCTGTAGATTGTTGTATTCCAGATGATAACCATGTGGAAACTGAAGAAACCTTGTTAAATAGACAAGCTTTTCTGCATAATGAATAAGTTTAATTTAATTTAAGCACAAAAAAAACCTGAACTCTCGTTCAGGTTTTTTTTGTGCTATGTCTTATTTTTTATTTTTCAATAACATAAGTAGTAACAGTGATTGTGTCTGTCGCTTCATCATACGATTCTAGAACTAAATTTCCATCACCATCAAAATAACCAAATGAAGTTTTGTTTTTAGATTTATAGATGTAATTGTTATTCGATGTTTTTCTTAAGATAGCTGATTTTTTTCCGTCAGGAGAAAAAACAGTATAACCACTTTTATCATTAGAAACTTGGTATTTTACTCCGTCTAATTCGTAATAAGCAGATCGGTCTACGTCAATTAATTTAGTAACTCCATCAGCCGTGATTTTTGTTGTTGCGGTAACTTCAACAGGAGTTTCTTTTGTGTCTTTGTTTAAAACTTTTGAATCGGCATCCATTAATTCAACTGCTTGAACTTCTTTTATTTCTTCTGTTTTAACCAATTTTTTCTCCCCTTGGGAATCTTTTATTGTTGTAATATTGGTTTTTACTTCTGTTTTTACATTTTTGTTTTGTGCTTGACTATTAAACGAAAGTAAAAAAGCAACCATTCCTAAAGCTATAATTTTCATGATATTTGTTTTTAATGATTTGTATATCACAAAAATACAAATAGATGTTAGCTTAATTATTATATGATTTTAATAAAAGATTATATTATTTACGCTATTGTCAAAACTAAATAAGGTTAAATTTTAAGAATTCTTTTTTTTGCTACAATAACATAGGTATCATAGGCATAGGTTTTTCGATCTATGGTTTTTATGATTTCAAAATTATTTATGTATAATAAAAGCTGAATTTCGTTTAGTGTAAAAATACGTACGGTTGAAAAATCATTCGCTATTAATTCTTTTTCGCCATTGGTAATAGTGAAGTATTTTGCATTCCATTCTAGCATAAAGTTGTCTAAGGAGGTTGTTTCCCAATTGCTTTCCCTTAAATAGTTCACTCCTTCATGTTTAGCTTCATGTTTAATTTTTTGATTTTCATTTACAAAAGGGATAAACCGGTTAGCATCTATAAAATCAAAGATTATAATTCCTTCGTCATTAATATTGTTGATTAAACACGTAAAGGTTTCGTTAATGTCATCATTTGAAGTTAAATAACTTGTAGATCTGCCTGTTATAAGAATAGCATCGACTGGTTTATCCAGGTTGAAATCACGCATGTCTCCGTGAATAAAAAGACAGTTTTTATTCCTTTGCTGCGCAATAGCAATCATATTTTTACTGTAATCTAATCCTTTGTAATCTTGTTTGTTTTCTTGAAAGCGTTTGGCAAGATTGCCAGTACCACTTCCTATCTCTAGTATACTTTTGCAATTATTTTCTTGAATAAGGGAGTTGTAAAACTGATACTCTTCATCATAATCAACAAAAGTTTGATACATAGCGTCGTATATAGTTGCCATTTTTTCATTGTATAGTGATGCCATAAGATGCTCTTTTAATACGGTTTCTGGATAAATGCTTTTTGAGTGTATTGATTAATTTTAAAATGAATACGTACGATATAAATTTATGAAAAAATGAAGTATAAAAAAAGGCTGTCGAAAGACAGCCTTTTAAAATTATAATTATTCGATAACCGAATTAGAATTTATAGTTCATTGATAAATTGAACATAGTTCCTAATTGACTAAAGTGAAAACCATCATAAGTCATTCGAGAATAACGTTGGTTAAAAGTAATCAAGTTTGATTGGTTTTTAACCTGAGCAGCATCAGCTAATAAAGCAGCACCTGCAGCATTTTCAGCTTTAAATTTCCATTCTGGTAATACATTTAACAAGTTATTTGCATTAAAAGAGAATGTTAATTTCTCAGTTGCTGAGAAAGAAACTCCTAAGTCAGTAACAATTTTAGGTGTAAATTCTGTTCTTAAGTTTGAATCTAAACCATCTTGTTTGAAAGTAGTTTTTCCAAAATAAGTATTGTTAAGAGAAAATCCGAATTTTCCAATTTCATAATTTGCTCCCAAAATCCATTTAGTGTCTGGTCTAGAAGTAAACATTAAAGCATCTAATGTAGGGCTGAAATTATTACTTTTTACTGGAGAAATTCTTTCGTTTTGAATGGTAACGTTTCCAGATAAGTTGAAAGCAAGTTTTCCAGTTCCTAATTCAATGTTAGTATAGTTAGCAACAAAATCTAAACCTGAAGTTCTTGAATCAAATGAATTCTCAAACCAAGCCACTGTACCAAATTGAGTTTCTACTTTGTCTCCTAAAACGATTCTGTCAGCAACTTTAATATTGTAATAATCTACAGTAAAGTTGAAGTTTCTAGAAGGTTTTGCACCAATACCAACAGTAATATTAGTTGATTTTTCAGCATCTAATTTAGGAATTCCTAAGATACGAGCTTGTGGAGATGAGTTGTTGATTAATCCACTTACTTGAATTCCTTGACCAGGAACAAAAGAGTATTGCGATTTTTGAGTGTAAATTTGGTGTAATGTAGGTGCTCTGAAACCAGTAGAAACAGACCCTCTTAATGTAATTTTATCATCGGCAAATTTATATCTTGAACTTATTTTCCAAACTGTTGCTCCACCAAAGTCACTATAGTCTTCATAACGAATAGTACCGTTTATTAAGAAATCTTTAGTTACATCGTAAGCAACATCTAAATATGCTCCTAAGTTGTAGCGATTCCATTTTCCAGAGTTTTCTGGTCTGTTACCTGCAAATGAATCAGCTCCAATTCCATCCCAAGATGCTTTGTCTCCTTCGATAACTTCAAAAGTTTCTGTTCTCATTTCCGAACCAAAACCAATACTAATTTTATCAGATAATACTTTAGATATGTCTAAATTCCCTACAATATGGTTGAATGCAGTTCCTCCTGGTTTAAAAGAGATTGGGCTGTTTTCAAGGTAAACATTATTTCCATTTTCGTCTTGTATGTCAGATCTGTTATGAGAATTGTTTACACTGTAAGTTTGTGTGTTACCACCAACTGTAATACTCGCATCTGTGTTCCAGTCATTTTTTGTTGACTTGTATCCAAATGTTCCATTATAGTCATTCAAATCTCCTTCAAATGTTGGAACATAACCTTGGTAAGACGCTGGTGTACCATTTCCAAAGAAGTCTTTTAAGTAAGGATAATCAGATAATGTTCTCCAGTATGGAGTTCTATAATTCGCAAATGAGTTTACCTTTTTGTAAACGTATGCGGCATTGTAGTAAAGTTGAGATGTTTCACTTAACTCTTTTCCACCATTCACTAAGAATTTTGCAGCAGCAGTTTCAGGAGAACCGTTGATGTTTCCTGCATCTGGGTGTTTAGCAAGGAAAGCTTGAACATCTGATAAAGAAGCACCAAAATCTCCAGCTTCACCAGCTGCATCTACTGTACCTGGTCTGTTTGATTGGTTTACTTTAGAGAAATCTACAGTATAGTTTACGAAACCTTTATCCCCAACAGTAGAACCATTGTTTAAACTCACGCCTAACATTTCGCCATCACCTTCAGAAGTCATTCCACTTCTTACTGTAACTGAACCTCCATTAGTACTTTTCTTTAAGATAATATTCATTACCCCAGCAATTGCATCAGAACCGTATTGTGCAGATGCACCATCACGAAGTATTTCTACTCTTTCGATAGCGTCAGTAGGTATAGCAGAAATATCTGCACCTGTTTCACCACGTCCTGGAGAAGTTTGTACGTAAAGCAATGAACTTAAGTTTTTACGTTTTCCATTGATAAGGATTAATGTTCTACTTGGTCCCATATTTCTAATTTCATATGGATCAAGTAATGAAGTCGCATCATTCACTGGTGTTTGTACCGTATTAAAAGATGGAATTTTGTACTGTAATGCTTTGTCAAAAGTTGCTTGACCTGTAGATGTTAAATCTTTAGAAGAAATTACATCGATTGGTAATGCAGATGTAGTGTTACTTCTAGGAGCAGTTCTTGTTCCTGTAACTACAATTTCATCTAAGGCTTGACCACCTTCTTCTGATAAAACTACATTAACAGTTGAGCCAGTTGCTGCTTTTTCTACTTTAGAAAAACCAATGTAACTAAAAACTAAAGTAGCTCCCTCTTTAACTTTTATTTTGTATGCTCCGTCGATATTTGTTGAAACGCCATTGTTTGTTCCTTTTTCGACAATGTTAACTCCCGGCAATCCCGCTCCAGAGTTATCTTTAACTACTCCAGAAATTTCTTTTTGAGCAAAAAGAATACTGACATTTAGTAGTAAAAAAAGTAATGTGATTTTTTTCATAATTTAATTAAGTTTGGTTTTTGGTTTAAAATCTTGTGCAATATAGTATTTTTTTAACATAACATTAATATATCGTCTGTATTTCTAAAAATAAATGGGAGATAATTAAAATTTCACAATCTAATTACGGAATCAATAAATTGTTACAAAAATTATTATTACTTTGATAAAATGTTTAAAAATACCTCTGTTCCTATAAATTTTAGGTTTATTTTCACTAATAGGTTTTTTAAATCTTATATTTGCAAACTTTTAAAGTTAATACTAAAAACGGATAGCGTAAACTCTATTTGTAAACATAAATAAAATGAAAGCAGGAATTGTAGGATTGCCAAATGTTGGAAAATCAACATTATTTAATTGTTTGTCAAATGCAAAAGCGCAAAGTGCTAACTTTCCTTTTTGTACAATTGAACCTAATATAGGTGTCGTAAATGTACCAGATCCTAGAATTGAAAAATTAGAGGAATTAGTAAAACCAGAACGCGTTCAAATGGCTACTGTTGATATTGTTGATATTGCAGGTTTAGTTAAAGGAGCAAGTAAGGGGGAAGGATTGGGAAATCAATTTCTTGGAAATATTAGAGAGTGTAATGCAATCATTCATGTATTACGTTGTTTTGATAATGATAATATAGTACACGTTGACGGAAATGTAAACCCTATACGTGATAAGGAAACGATTGATATCGAGTTGCAATTAAAAGATTTAGAGAATGTTGAAAAACGTTTGGAAAAAGTAAATCGTGCAGCTAAAACTGGAAATAAAGAAGCGCAAACTGAAAAAGCACTTTTAGACAGAATAAGAGAAACGTTATTACAAGCAAAATCAGCTAGAACAATAACTCCTCAAAATAATGATGAAGAAGTTTTGATGGAAGGTTTTCAATTGATTACTGCAAAACCAGTATTATATGTATGTAATGTTGATGAAAATTCAGCAGTGACAGGAAATAAGTATGTAGATTTAGTTCGTGAATTAGTTAAAGATGAAGATGCTGAAGTGATTATCCTTTCCGTAGGTGCTGAGGCAGATATTACAGAATTGGAAAGCTACGAAGAGCGTCAAGTTTTTCTTGAAGATATGGGATTAACTGAGCCAGGAGCATCAGTCCTTATTCGTGCAGCATACAAATTATTAAAACAACAAACTTATTTTACCGCAGGTGTTAAGGAAGTTCGTGCTTGGACAATTGACGTGGGTTCAACTGCACCACAAGCAGCTGGAGTAATTCACACTGATTTTGAAAAAGGATTTATCCGTGCCGAAGTAATTTCATACGAAGACTTTGTTCACTATGGTTCTGAGGCAAAAGCAAAAGAAGCTGGGAAATTTAAAGTTGAAGGAAAAGAATATATTGTGAAAGATGGAGATGTAATGCATTTCCGTTTCAACGTATAATCAGATAGATTAGAAAATAGAAAATAGGTAAAGCCTGCAAAAGTAATTTTGCAGGCTTTTTTGATTGTTAACAAGATTATAAATTAACAATTAAATAATTTATTTTTTACTAAGTTTAAGTCGTAGAATTTTTAGGAAACAATTAAAAGAATATGAGAAAGCAATTTGGAGCAAAACCGTCAAAAAACGAAATAGAAAAATATTCAAAATCAGAGTATTGGAACGGTACCATTTTTGAAAACCTGGAAGAAACCAGTATGGACTTTTTATTGTCTAATATGCCTAAATTTTTGCGTAAGCAGTTTTGTGAAAAAGAGGGTAGAGAAGCAAAGTCCTTGTCCGTTGTGCCGTTTGATAGTGAATTATTTATAAATACACATCAATCTATGCAAAGCATATGGTATGGACATTCAGCAATATATATGCAATTGAAAAACAAGAATATTTTAATCGACCCCATGTTTGGTTCTGATGCGGCTCCGATTGCACCATTCAAAGTAAAGCGTTTTAGTGATTCAACACTCACGATTATTGACAGTTTCCCTGAAATTGATTTGGTGCTAATATCACATGACCATTATGATCATTTAGATTATGAAAGTATTTTAAAACTTAAAGAAAAAACGAAGTTGTTTTATGTTGCTTTAGGGGTGAAAAGGCATTTAGTTTCTTGGGGAATTCCGGCAGATATAATTACTGAATTTAATTGGTGGGAGGAGTCTGTCTTTAATGGTATAAAAATTACGTTCACACCCACACGGCATTTTTCAGGAAGAGGATTGACAGATAGAGCTAAATCGCTTTGGGGCGGTTGGGTTTTTAACACAGAAGAAGAAAATATTTGGTTCAGCGGTGATAGTGGTTATGGTACACATTTTAAAGAAATAGGAGAACGTTTAGGACCTTTCGATTTTGCTTTTATGGAATGTGGTCAATACAATGAAAACTGGCATCAAATTCATATGTATCCTGAGGAGAGTGTTCAGGCTGCAATAGATGCAAAAGTTCGAAATTGTATGCCAGTGCATTGGGCAGGTTTTGCGTTAGCGCAACATGCATGGAAAGAGCCAGTTGAGCGATTTTCAGAAAAAGCAGCTACTGAAAAATTGAATTTCATCACCCCGAAAATGGGAGAGTTATTCAGTGCTAACTTTACCGATAGCTTAAAATGGTGGGAAATGGAATAGTAGTTTTCAAATTCCTAAAGTTTCAGAGGTTAATGGCTCAAAATTTAAATCGAATAAATTCGTCTGCCATTTTTTAAGTATATTTATAAAAAATACGGTTTATGAAAATAATCGCCTTTGGCGCAAGCCCTAGTAAAAACTCAATCAATAAAAAATTAGCTACGTATGCGGCGTCTTTATTTGAAAATGCCGAGGTGGAAATATTGGATTTGAATGATTTTCAGATGCCTTTATTTAGTGTTGATATCGAGGAAGAAATTGGTCAGCATCCTTTGGCACAGGCGTTTTTAGATAAAATAGTGTCGGCCGATATTTTAGTGGTTTCTATGGCAGAAAATAACGGGAACTATTCAGCAGCATTTAAAAATATTTTTGATTGGTGTTCCAGAATTAAGGGTAAAGTTTTTCAAGAAAAGCCTATGCTTCTAATGGCTACTTCTAATGGGAAAAGAGGGGGCGCAACCGTATTAGAAATTGCAAAAAATGCTTTTCCTCGTTACGGAGCTGAAATTAAAGCTACTTTTTCCTTACCTAGTTTCTATGATAATTTTGATATCGCAAACAATAAGATTTCTAATCCCCAATTGGATGAGGAATTGAATGGAATTGTAAATAATTTCTAATTTTTTAGATAAGTTCCATCGATATTTTAAAAGTTCACCCTAATGATTATTGCAAAAAAGTCAACTACCTAGGTCTGATCCTTTTTTAGAAACCCAAAGTAGTCTTATTGGTGCTGTATAATTGTGCTTTACTAAAAGCTGTTGTTTCACATGAAAGGTATATTTTTTTTCCATCTAATGAACCAAAAGCAATTCCTTCGGTTTGCCAGTCATTGGAACTATTTCCTATTATTTTTTCAACAACAGTTCCTGAAAAAAACGAATCGTCATTAAAATTAGTCAAACTGTAAACAAAAGAATTTTTATGACCAGAAGGGGAGTAACCTACTAAAATTACTTCATTAGTTTGAGCATTGTAATCTCCACCAGTGACCAACCCATTTACGTTATAACTTGCTAATGATGATACGGAATACTGACCCGGAGTTTTGGAGAGTTTATAAATGCTGGTTTTATTATCTCCTCTATTTTTAGTAAAAATATATAAATTATCTGCTTTTGAAATAATGGTTTCGCAATCAAAATTATGAGTGCTTGAAGAAATGAAACTCGTTTGTTCATTATAAGAAAAAGCAATAGCTTCGGCTGTTACATTAACCGTTTTGGCTGTTTCGTTTATAAACTGTGCTTTGCTGATTTTTAGAACTTTTAAATCTTTTCGGATTCCATCATTATTTCCAAAATCACCTAAATAGATATAATTATCATCGGCTGTAATATCTTCCCAATCTACGTTTGGAAAATTTGTAACGGTTATAGACTGCAGCAAAGTTCCATCGGCAGGATTTACTTTGTAAAAAACATTAGGGTTTCCGGAATCATTAAAGGTGTAAATAGAACCATTTGTCAAGACAATCCCAGAGGATTCAGGTGCATAGGACCACATCAAGCCTACTTCGGAAACCAAAGGAGTGTTTACTATTGGCTCAACGACAACGGGGTCAATAATAACTTCAGGTTCTGCTGTTTTAGTAGTGTCGGTAGTACAGCTTGTTAGAAATATGCTGTAAAAACAAAATGCAATTAGGGAAGAGTATTTCATTATTTTTAATTTAAAATTTATTAATTTCTGGAATCCAAATTTGGTTGATTTCAAAAAGTGCTGGATTTTTTGGATTTACTGTAACTTCGACAGCGTGCATATCAGCTTCGCCAAATACCTGCAATCGGGTGAAGTTTAGCACTGTTTTTTTTAACTCCACATTTTCATACAATGGTTTATCTACTTTGTATTCATGAGAATCACCATTTACTAAAAGCACTGGCTTTTTGTATGTTTCTACTCGTTTTTGAAGTTCTTTAAGGAAAGTTACAAACCCCTCTTTTCCTTTATCGGGTGTAATCATATCTGCATGTTCAAAGATGACAATCCCTAAAGAATTGTCCTTTTTTGCTTGTTCAAAAACGGTATTCAACCAAAAAATATTAGCATTTGAACGCTCATAAAATTCTTCATTTGAATTTAAATTATCAGTATTGAAATTGTTATTTGAGCCTACAAGATGAATGGTGGCAAATGAAATCCCGTTGTACTTCCACATTTTATTTTCAACATATTTCGCATAAGCAACATTTGACGATTCTGAACTTAACTCCATTGTTGATTTGCCTAAACTATGTAAAGTGTCCCTAAAGAATTGTACTCTAATTGCAGATAAACGTTCATTGGTAGTGTAAGAGCCCGCTTGAGGTTTTCCACAATCTGTCCATTCATTATCGCCAGGAGTATAGATTAATGGTTTTTTGAAGCTATTGAAATAACCTAAAATTTTTTGAAAAGCAGTATCTGAGCATGGTGTTTTGCTCGATTTAAAATCTCCTACAAAAACATTAAAAGCTTGATTGCGTTTGTTAAGTGCTGCAATTACATTTTCAAATTTCAGATTGTCTTTGGGTAAATTGTAGGGCATATCACCTAATACAATGAAAGTAAAAGGCGTTTTCTTGTTTTGAGAAAAACTGAATGAATGTATTAATATAGATACAAATAGAATACAGAAGCGTAATTTCATAATTCAAAAAAAATAAAAAAAGACGGATGGATTTCCCAGCCGCCTTTCTAATTAAAATAAATTTTATTAATTATGTAGATTACCTAAACCATTTTTAGGGAATGCGCCTAAATCAACATTTGGAGGAGTAACGGTGGCTTTTAGATATTGATTTGTTAGAGAAGCTGTTGCATTAACTGCAGTAAATGAAGCGTTCCCTTTACCAATTGCTGGTGAATCAGCAGCTAAGTGAAAATCATAATTTCCTTGAAAGTTATACAAAGTTAAATTTGCTATAACAGGAACAGGTAACGGGAAGTTTACAAATTTAGGATTGTTTTGACCTACTAATTGCGGAGCGTTATATACTGCGCCATTAACATAGCCTACTGGTAAGAAAGAAGAAGGTAAAGGAAGATCAGTAGGTTGGGGAGTTGTTGCATGAGTAGTTGGGTAAAACTCATTTACAATTGCGGCAGTGTCACCATAACTTAAGTTATTACCATAAAAACAATTGGCAAAATCGGCAGCTGGGTTTTCTAAAATACGCAAGCCTGTTCTACAATTCACAAATAGATTGTTGTACACTTTTCCTTTGGCACCTTGCTCAATATTAGCATTAGCACCACGGTCTGGATCTACACTTCTAAAACCACCAGATACATACGTATTGTTATACATATTGATTTCCGTTTGAACGCTTCCGTAAGTACCTTTATTAGATGCTTTTGTACCTCCTTTAGCGGTTCCTATGATTAAGTTATAAGCCATGTCTCCTATGCTTGAATTTTTTACGTTAAAACAGTCCCCATCATTATAAGCAACTTTTTCAACTGTATTTCTCATGATGTGTATTTTTCCTCCATTTGCACGAACAGCATCTGTAGTTGAACCATAAACCCATGAATCTTCTAGAATTAAAATTCCATCAGGATTACCAAATTTGATATTGAATAAATCATCTCCAGATTTGTACCCTTGATCAGCATTTAAGTCATCTGCAGTTCCTCCTGCAAAATCTAAATGAGTCCATTTGATATCCAATAAAGAACAAGTGGCTTCACATTGAATACCTCCCCAAAGCTTTCCATCTGGTTTCAAAGCTGGATCAGTATTAGGATCTTGTAGTGTTGTTAATTTATAATTAGCTGGATTCAAATAAGCATCTTTTCCAGTAATCCAGTTTGGATTTTCTTTTGTTCCCAATGAAATAAAGACACCTTTTACAATTAATTCTGCAGCAGGATTTGTAGCTAATAATTTTACACCACTTTGCATAACCAATGTATCATTAGCATTAATGGTTACTTTTGAATTAAAATAATAGGTTTTGCCTGATTCCATTGTTCCTTTTACACTTCCAGAAAGGGTTTCTCCTGTAATAGTAGTACTAGCTTTAAATTGCGGTGTTGAGACTTGATCATTACTGCAAGAGGATAAAGCTATTAATGCTAAAGCTATAATTCCAAAATTTAATTTATTTTTCATTGTTTAATTTATTTATAGTTGTTTTGTTTATGATTAAAATTTATAACGCATTCCAAAGGTGTAATTGATTCCATACAAGTCTTTTTGTACGGTAACTCTGTCAGGGTCTGTTTGATTAGGTAAGGCAAACTTCCCAGTAGTATAAATGTTGGGTTGCAAAATTTGCACAAGAACGGGCGTGTTTAAAAGATTGGTAATTTTGCTATAGAAAGTAAAATTTTTAAATGCTCTTTTTTCTATAGAAAAATCAAGTTGCGAATTTCCTTTTTGCCAATAATCTAAATCTTTATAAGGGGAAACTAATGTGATTTTTCTTCCTGTATAGATGTAGGCCAATTGTACATCTATTCCTGAATTTTGATTTTTATACAATAACGAAAGATTGGCAATATGAGGGGATTGTCCTTGTAGTGGTCTAGTTTGAGTCGTTTCTTCGCTCACATAAGAACTGTTGTAAAACAATTTAGTAGTAGTGATTTTTGAGTTAGTGTAAGTGTAATTAGCTGTTATTCCAATCTTTCCAAAATATTTAGCCATGTTTACTTCAAACCCAAAATTGGTAGCTGTTCCAAAATTGGTAGGTTTTAAAGTGGCGCTTGATGTCCCTGTGAATAAAATGGCAGATTCTATTGGGTTTTGAATGTTTTTATAAAAAGCTCCAATTAAGAACTGATCTAATCCTTTTGGAAATAATTCATATCTAATATCAAAGTTGGAAGCAGTTGCATGTTTTAAATTTGGATTACCACTCATGTTAAAATCCTCTCCTTCTATTTTAAAAGGAATATATTCGTAGAATCCGGGTCTGTTTATGGCACTAAAATAAGATAACCGAAGATTCTCTTTTTCACTTAATTTATATTTAAAATGGATACTTGGCAGAAAATCAGTATAGGTTTTTGATCCAACCGCTCCCGCAATTATGGTAGCATCCTGTGCTGTTTTCCAAGTTTGTGTCGTATTTTCTATACGTAGACCTCCAAGAATCGAAAGTTTGTCATTAAATTGAATATTATCTTGAAAATAATAGGCCGCAATTTTCTCCGTAGCGTCATAATTTAAAGCATTGTTAGGACTTCCTTGTGCTGCAGTAATACCATTAAAATGAAATTTGTCTGGAGATAAAATACCATCATAAGGAATGGGTTCGCCTGAACTGGAATTATTAGGTATTAAATTCCATTCATTGTAATTGTTTTTTCGCAATTTATTTCTGTAAAGCCCTCCCATCGATAGGACCATCGGTTTATTTAAGATTTCTTTTTTATACTTGAAATTTATGTAACCAGCATAATCTCTATCGGAGTTGTTCATCCAAATTCGATAAAAAGGAATATTTAAAACAGCTGGAGTAACTGTTTGATTTTGATTAGCATCATAACCAACTTGTTCTACAGTTTGGTATTCAGACCAATCTGGGGTTATGCTTTTAGCCAAAGAATAAACAGCTGACCAATCAGCATTTAAATATTCATTGATTTTATGTTCTCCTTGCAAGGTGTTATTGTAAATACTTTGCTTTATATATCTGGAACGGTATAATTTGTATGTATTTCCTGTTCCAACTCCTGATCGACCTATCGATAAACTAGTATCTATAGATTTACGATTTTGAGTTTCTTCGGATTTTAAATACACATTGTAAAGACTAATTTTATTTTTAGAATTTAAAATATAATCTAGCTTAGTGTGAATTCCATATCGAGTTTGGTTGATGTTATACCTTCTGGAATATAGATCTGTAAACGCAGGAACATTCCCTGGTGCAGGTTGATTTTCTGGTTTGAACCATGTACTTTTTGATCCTTTGTATTCATTTTGATAACTAGTCGCTACAACTACTCCCAGTTTTTTATCTTTCAAAAAACGATTGCTTATTGAAAATCCTAAGTTGGTGTTTAAAGGCAAAGTTCTACGTTTGTAATCAAAGTTTTTATAGGTAAAATCATTAGGTGTAGCGATATAATTAGCACCATTAATATCTGCAGGAGACTTACTGTTAATTACTTTTTTATCGAAATTTTCATATCCATTATCACTAATAAACTGACTAAATCCTGTTGCAATATTAGCGGTTATCGCCAATTTGTCTTGCGCATTTTTCATAATTAAATCCATAGCCCCACCTATTGCATCTCCTTCCATTTCGGGTGTTAGTGCTTTAATAACATCTAATCGTTCTAATAAATCAGCTGGAAACATATCCATTGGGACATAACGATATTTGTTATCCGGACTTGGGATCTTTATTCCATTTACAAGAGTGTAATTGTATCGCTGATCCATTCCTCTTATGATGGCATATCTAGCATCGCCTGTGCTGGTGCGCTCTAATGAAACTCCAGACATACGTTGTAATACGCCGGCGGTGGTTAAATCAGGTAGCAACTGTATGCTTTTCGCGCTAATTGCATTTAAAATATTTTGCGATTCTTTTTCTCTATGTAAGGCATATTTTGAAGATTCTTTGTCTTGCTTTACAGAAATTACGACTTCGGAAAGGGTGATGTTTTTTTCTACTAATTCAAAGTTTAATGTAATTGCACCCAATTTTACAGTAATTGTTGTTTCTTGATTTATATATCCTTGATAGCTACATTTCACTATATAACTTCCTTCAGGAACATTTTTTATGATATAAGTACCGTCAAAACCAGAATAACCATAAGTTGTAGCGGTTAGATAAATGGTAGCCCCTATTATAGGTTCATTAGTGTTTTTATCCAATATTCGACCTTTTATTTCAGACCCATAAATTATACTGAAAAAAGGGATAATTAATAGTAATAGAGACAATCGAAAAGTACTTATTTTACACACGGCTTAATTTTTTTACAAACCTAATTATTTAGCTATTTCAAAAATCACAGGTTACTGTTCCTTAATATTTTAATAATTTCAATATTTTAGATTTAACATTAACTATTTGTTTTTCAGTTATTTAATTTTATTTTCCGATATTAAATCATTGTAAAAATCAAATTGATTCTTACAAAATTTAATTAGAATTAACTTTTTGGTTACTTTTTGGTTTTCTTTAAAAGGATCTAGTGCTCCAATAGTGACACTACATAATAATTGTCAATATCATTCTTAATAACTTTGGCTGTTACCTCTTTTAAAATATATCGAGATATCCTATATTAGCACAAAATCGATAAATTTTAAAATGTCAGATCAAAATCAATATACCGAAGACAATATTCGTTCCCTCGATTGGAAAGAACACATCCGTATGCGTCCCGGTATGTACATTGGGAAATTAGGTGATGGATCTTCTGCGGACGATGGTATTTATATTCTTCTGAAAGAAGTTTTGGATAACTGTATCGATGAATTTGTAATGGGTGCTGGTAAAACGATTGAAGTAACCATTAAAGACAAGACCGTTACGGTTCGTGACTATGGACGAGGAATCCCACTTGGGAAAGTCATTGACGTAGTTTCTAAAATGAATACAGGTGGGAAGTACGATTCTTTGGCCTTTAAAAAATCGGTAGGGTTAAATGGAGTGGGTACTAAGGCAGTAAATGCTTTGTCTAATTATTTTCGCGTTGAATCCGTTCGAGATGAAAAACAAAAAGCAGCCGAATTTTCAGCGGGAAATTTGGTGCTGGAAGAAGATATTATTGATACTACAAAACGAAAAGGAACAAAGGTTACTTTTATTCCAGATGAAGCTATTTTTAAAAATTATAAATTCAGAAATGAATATGTAATTAAAATGCTAAAGAATTATTGTTACCTGAATGCGGGTTTAACAATAATCTATAATGGAGAAAAATACTTTTCTGATAATGGATTGAAAGATTTATTAGATGAAAATATTGCCGAAGAAGATATGGTTTACCCAATCATTCATTTGAAAGGGGATGATATCGAATTAGCAATTACACACAGTAAATCCCAGTACAGTGAGGAATACCATTCCTTTGTAAATGGACAAAATACAACGCAAGGAGGAACACATTTAGTGGCATTTAGAGAAGCAATTGTAAAAACAATTCGGGAATTCTACAACAAAGGATTCGATCCTTCGGATGTTAGGAAATCGATTGTGAGTGCGATAAGTATTAAGGTAATGGAACCTGTTTTTGAATCACAAACAAAAACCAAATTAGGTTCGACCGATATGGGTTCAGATCCTGGCATGCCTTCGGTTCGTACTTTTGTAAATGATTTTATCAAAAATAAATTAGATAATTATTTACACAAAAATCCAGAAACGGCCGACTTGCTTTTACGTAAAATTCTACAAGCGGAGAGAGAACGTAAAGAACTTTCAGGAATTAGAAAATTAGCCAAAGACAGAGCAAAGAAGTCCAATTTGCATAATAAAAAACTGCGTGATTGCCGCGTGCATTTACCAGATATAAAAAACCCACGTTATTTAGAAAGTACACTGTTTATTACCGAGGGAGATTCCGCTTCTGGATCGATTACCAAATCGCGTGATGTAAATACGCAAGCGGTATTTAGTTTGCGTGGTAAGCCATTGAACTCGTACGGAATGAGCAAAAAAATTGTTTATGAAAATGAAGAATTCAATTTGCTTCAAGCGGCCTTAGATATTGAAGATGATATGGAAAACTTGCGTTACAACAACATTGTAATTGCAACCGATGCCGATGTCGACGGAATGCACATTCGATTGTTATTAATAACATTCTTTTTACAGTTTTTTCCTGAATTGATAAAAGAAGGGCATTTGTATATTTTACAAACACCCCTTTTTAGAGTTCGAAACAAGAAAGAAACCATTTACTGTTATTCTGATGACGAGAGAAAAGCAGCCATTGAAAAATTAAAACCAAAACCAGAAATCACCCGATTTAAGGGGTTGGGAGAGATTTCTCCAGATGAGTTTCAGTTTTTTATAGGGGAAGATATTCGATTGGACCCTGTGATGATGGACAAAAATACTTCAGTTGAGCAATTGCTGTCTTTCTATATGGGTAAAAACACTCCGGACCGACAAGAGTTTATCATAAAAAACTTGAAAGTGGAATTGGATGCAATTGAAACAGTTTAAAATACAATTAATTACTATTCAATAGGATATATTTAATGAAAGACGAGGAAGAAGAAAATACAAATCCAGAGAATGAAGATATAAATTCAGAAGACAATTCAATTGATGAAAATCAAGAAGAAGAATCGGATGAAATAATCAAAGTCGATGCCAAGCATTTTGAAGGACAACATTTTTACGATAACGAAGAAGAAGGTGGGGATACCATTACCAAAGTTACAGGAATGTACAAAGATTGGTTCTTGGATTATGCTTCTTATGTAATTCTAGAACGTGCCGTTCCTGCTATTGAAGATGGTTTTAAACCAGTACAACGCCGTATTATGCACTCTCTAAAAGAGTTGGATGACGGTCGTTATAATAAAGTAGCCAATGTTGTAGGTCACACCATGCAATATCACCCTCACGGAGATGCGAGTATTGGTGATGCTATGGTACAAATTGGACAAAAGGAACTGCTGATTGACTGCCAGGGAAACTGGGGGAATATCCTTACTGGTGATAGTGCTGCTGCTTCTCGTTACATTGAAGCCCGATTGTCAAAGTTTGCTTTGGAGGTTTTATACAGCCCAAAAATTACCGATTGGGGAATGTCTTATGATGGAAGAAGAGCAGAACCAAACAATCTTCCAGTAAAATTCCCATTACTATTGGCTTCTGGTGCGGAGGGGATTGCTGTAGGTCTTTCGACCAAAGTTTTGCCACATAATTTTAATGAATTAATTGATGCTTCGGTAAAAATATTAAAAGGTAAACCGTTTACGATTTATCCTGATTTTATGACTCAAGGTATTGCCGATGTTTCCAATTATAATGATGGATTGCGCGGAGGTCGTGTGCGTGTGCGTGCCAAAATTGGGCAACTAGATAAAAACACATTGGTGATTACCCAAATTCCGTTTTCTACAAATACGACTACCTTAATAGATAGTATTTTGAAAGCGAATGATAAAGGGAAAATCAAAATCAAAAAAATTGAGGATAATACCGCTGCCAATGTTGAAATCCTAATTCATTTGTATCCTGGTGTTTCTCCTGATAAAACGATTGATGCGTTATTTGCCTTTACGGCTTGTGAAACTTCGGTAGCACCTTTAGGTTGTGTAATTGAAGATAACAAACCGTTGTTTATTGGTGTTTCCCATATGTTGAAAATTTCAACAAACAGAACGGTTCAATTATTAAAAAGCGAACTGGAAATTCAATTAAGCGAGCTAGAAGAACAATGGCATTTCTTGTCTTTGGAACGTATTTTTATCGAAAACAAAATCTATCGTGATATTGAGGAAAAAACAACTAGAGAAGATGTTATTCAGGCCGTTGATGATGGATTGAAACCGCATATAAAACATTTAAAACGAGCTATTACCGAAGAAGATATTCTGCGTTTGTTGGATATTCGAATCATGCGTATTTCTAAATTTGATAGCAATAAAGCACAAGATAAAATTGAAGCCTTAGAAGGAAATATTGAGCAAGTAAAGCATGATTTAGAACATTTAATTGATTTTGCTATTGCTTATTTTGTCAAGCTGAAAGAGAAATACGGAAAAGGGAGAGAACGCCAAACTGAACTTCGAGTTTTTGATGATATTGAAGCGACCAAAGTAGTATTGAGAAACACTAAATTATATGTCAATAAAGAAGAAGGATTTGTAGGAACCAGCTTGAAAAAAGACGAGTATGTTACGGATTGTTCAGATATTGATGATGTCATTGTTTTTTTACGTGACGGAAACATGATGGTGACCAAAGTAGATGCTAAAACTTTTGTGGGTAAAGACATTATTCACATTGCTATTTTTGACAAAAGTGACAAGCGTACTATTTACAATGTGATTTATCGTGATGGAAAATCGGGGCCTTCTTATATTAAACGATTTAATGTTTCGGGAGTTACTAGAGATAAATTATATGATTTAACCAATGGTACCAAAGGGTCACAGATTCTTTATTTCACCTGTAATCCAAATGGAGAAGCTGAAGTAGTGACTATAATTTTACGTCAGGTGGGAAGTATTAAAAAACTGAAATTTGATATTGATTTTTCTAAAATTGGTATAAAAGGACGTGCTTCTAAAGGAAATGTGGTTTCTAAATATCCGATTAAGAAAATTGAAATTAAAGAAAAAGGAATCTCAACGTTATTACCAAGAAAAATTTGGTTTGATGATACAGTACAACGTTTGAATGTTGATGGTAGAGGAGAATTATTGGGTGAGTTCAGACCAAATGATAAAATCTTGATTATACAGCAATCTGGAAAATTAAAAGTAGTCATTCCGGAATTAACCACTCATTTCGACACGGATATGGTTGTGCTGGAAAAATGGATTCCTAAGAAACCAATATCTGCAATTTATTTTGATGGTGAAAAAGAGCGTTATTACTTAAAACGTTTCTTGGTGGAAACCGAAAATAAAGAGGAAAACTTCATTACAGAACACCCAAATTCCCAATTGGAAATTGTATCAACAGATTACCGTCCCGTTGCCGAATTAATTTTTCCAAAGATTAAAGGAGTTCAAAAAGAAAGTGTAACTATTGATATCGAAGATTTTATTGCTGTCAAAGGATTTAAAGCACTTGGAAATCAATTAACAACAGATAAACTAAAACAGGTAAACTTATTAGAATCATTACCTTACGAACCTCCTGTAGAAATTAAAGAGGAACCGATTAAAAGCGATGATCACAATGATGATACTGATGTACATCTTGATGATGATGGCCAAATTATTTTATTTTAACTATAAAAAAAGCTTCCACAACTGTGGAAGCTTTTTAATTTTAAACGGTTTTGAATGTGCTTATTTAAATAATTGTTTTAGAGTTGTAATTTTTTTTGCTTCTAAATTTTTTCTAATTTTCAAAAAAGCAATAGCTGTAATATAGGCGTCACCTAATGCAGTGTGTCTGTCTTTTATAGAAATATCAAATTTATCCGCAAGTTCATCCAGACTATAGGTATCCTTAATCTCAAATAAGTGAGAAACAATTAGCGTTTTTTTATAAAGTACCGCTGTGTCTAAAGACTTATTAGTTAGTAATGGTAATCCATTCCTTTCTAGTGCTTTATTAATCATAGTAACATCAAAAACGGTATGATGTGCAATGATAATGGAGTCTCCTAAAAATGTCAGAAACTGTTGCAACACTTCTAATTCATTAGGTTTGTCTAATGCAAATTCTTTTAAAATGCCATGAATTTTAGCTGTTGATTTATCGTAATGCTCCTGTTGTATGTAAACCTCAAAACTGTCATGAATTGCAATTGTATTATTTTGTAAAACAACTGCTCCAATGCAAAGAATGCGATCTTTTACATAATCGAATCCTGTGGTCTCCGTATCCAATACTACAAAACGGGTGGAGTCAATGTCTTTTGATAGCAACTCCTCTTCATATGGGTTTTCTGATTTACCCAAAAAATTCAATAAAACGGTTTGGCCTTTTTTTAAAAATTTCTTCATTATAATATATTTGAAGCATTGAACCGAATAGTAATAAGTTCTTGAAGTTCCTTAATGGTTTTAAAGGTTCGTTTTAATTTTATTTTTTCTAATTTGGTTAGTGCTTCTAAGGCAATAAACTGCCCCGAATCGTGATGTAAAAGTCCTTGTTTGGTTCTGAATTTTAATAATGCTTTATAGGAATAGGAGCAAGCCAAATACAATTCCTTGTTTTGGGGTTCTAAGTCGGCTAATTTTTCAAACCGCTCCGGACTATTACTTATGGATTTCACAGAATGAGATAGAATTAATACTCTAGCGGCATCGGCTAGTGGCATTAAAGCACGTCTTTTTATATCAAAAAAGTCTTTGTGCTCTCCATCTTGTTCTACAAGAAGTTGTCTGAAGAATCCAGTGGGGGAAGGACTTTGCAATGCACCACTTACTAAGTGAATATAAAAAACTGGATTGGCTTTTATATTTTCAAAAATAAAATCGGACAAGTTATTTACAAGTTCCTTATCTCCATAAGACAAGCTATAGTCAAAAAAGATAAAAGACAATAAAACCTCATTTTTTCCAGGATTAGTAATCCAATGGTACACTAGATCTTTGTATTCACTCATACTCAAACACCATTTAGGATTTGAAGCCATCATTTCAGCAGGACAATAATCATAACCAATGTCAAAAAGGCCTTTGTTGACATGTGTTGCCAATTCTAAAAAGTAACTCTTGGTTGCTGCACTTAATTCTTCTGGGACATCTTCATACATTAATGCATTGTCTTGATCGGTATGTAGCAATTGCTCACTTCTTCCTTGACTTCCCATGGCCAACCATGCAAATTTTACAGGAGGAGGGGTTTTCATTTTTTTTAACGCAATGGCAATAACTTGCTTTATACAAACATCATTTAATTCGGTAATTATTTTAGAAGTCAAAGTCATTGGGATATTTTGATCTAAATATCCTTGTAATAGTTGCATTATATTAGCTCGTATTGGCTTGATTTGTTTGAATTTTTTAGCTCTTTTTACTGCTTTTATTAACACTGCAGGATTATTACCTATTTCCACCATAACATCATGTTTGGATAGGATTCCCACTGCTTTAGTATTAGCAGTACCGTCTTTGGTAATACATAAATGGCTAATATTACTTTTCATCATAGCCATTTGCGCTTGTGTAACGGTCATTTTTTTAGGATAGGTAATAACAGGAGTTGTCATTATTACACTGGCAGTTGTGGTGATGGGAAATGCTCCAGTAACAATTTTATTTCTTAAATCTTTATCAGTTATAATGCCTATAGGGAGTGAATTTTCGACAATAAGAATAGCACCTACGTTTTTTTTAGTCATGGTTTCAGCAATATCTTTTGCTGTAGTTGACGCAGAACAACTAACTAGTTTTTTTGAATACTTTACGGGCTGAATGTCTAATATGCTTTTATTGGCATCCAAAGTTTCAGTTGCTGAAGCCTCACCAAATAATTTCCCTCTATGACTTTTGGAATAAGGGTTGCGTGTGTTTGAAGCAAAACTTTCAATTAAAAAGTTCCCTACTGCTTTGTTTTCAAGCGCATAGGGCTTAAAAACGGCAATCGGTATAGCATACAGAATACTTTCTTCATGAGTTCGGGCTTCCATTTTATAGTTCTCATTAGCTATAAGTGGTCTTAACCCAAAAATATCACCTTCATCACACATGTCCAAAACAGCGTTACTGAAACTATTTCGTAAGGTTACAGCTCCTTTGTGAACGATGTAAAAACTGTTGTGCGTTTCTTCATTTTCAGTAAATACAACACTGTCTTTTTCCTTATATATAATTGATATTTGCTCAGAAAGGGCTTCGATTTCTCTTTGATGTAAAAAACTAAATGGTGGAAAGTTTTTTAAAAAGTCGGCAACCCTATGGGAAATAGTATTTTTCATTACGATAATTTGCAACTAAGTTAATTTATAAAATTAGAGATAAAAAGAAAAAAACAAAATTTGATATTTATATATCATATTCTTAGAAATGAGCATAAAAAAAAGCTTCCGCCGAAACGAAAGCTTTTTTAGTTACTAATTTTTATTTCTTTTTAGTTACTTTCATGTTGATGACTTCTACAAAAAGGGAGAAGGAAATGGCAAAATACAAATAGCCTTTTGGGACCGGTGTCACATGGCTACCAAAAATAAGTGCATCCGATAAATGAGCACTTTCAGTGAGTAGCATCATGCCAATTAAGATCAAAAAGGAAAGTCCTAAAATCTGGATGGAAGGATGGTTGTTCACAAATGTCCCAACAGGAACGGCAAACTGCATCATAATTAATACCGAAATTACAACAGCGGTAATCATGATATATATAGCACCATGAACACCATTAGTCATCCCTACAGCAGTTAGAATACTATCAAAAGAGAAAACCAAATCAATCATAATAATTTGTAGTAATACATTCTGAAATGATTTTGTAGCCGCTTTACCCAGTTCTTTTTCCTCATGTCCTTTTTCATCTACTTTTTCACGAATTTCATTAGTGCTTTTATAGATAAGAAATAATCCACCAAAAAGTAATATGAGACTTTGTCCCGTTACTCCAGCAGAGAACCAACTTAGGTCAATCGTAAACCAAGGTTCTTTCATTTGAATCAATAAATTAATACCAAACAACAGACCGATTCTCATGAACATAGCCAAGAACATTCCTATTTTGGTGGCTTTTTTACGGCTTTCAACGGGCAGTTTACCCGTAGCAATTGAAATGAAAATAATATTATCGATTCCAAGTACAATCTCTAAAAAAGTCAATGTTAACAGGGCAATCCAAGCATCAGGATTTAAAAATACTTCCATTTTATTGAGTTAAGAATTATAAAAAAGTCTTTAAGTTTAGTCTTTAAGTTTAGTCTTTAAGTTTAGTAACAGTCCCTTTTTGTTTTTGTGCAGTCCCTACAATACCAAATTCGAATATATAGGTGTTTCCTGATGTTGACAAAATTTTCATGTCGATTGATTTTTCTTCCGCCATATTTTTTGGATGCAATTTCTTCAAAATATACTCACAATCGTTTACCCATCGAATCGATGCGGTATCAATCTTACCTTCAAAATTTTCAATTTCAATGCTGTCATTTCGCTCAAAAAGGGTTACTTTTTTTACCCCATCGACTTCATATTCAAAACGAAATTTCCCTGTTTTAAAGTCTTTGCAGTTGTGTTCAACATTATAACAGGACACAATAGAGAGCAGTATAGGAAGTAATAGTATTTTTTTCATATTTTTTTTGAAGCTTATTCCTGCTATTCGTTTCAATCTTTTTATCCTGAAAAAAATCAGGATAAAAAGGATTTCCACTGCTATCAGGGCTAGTTGATTAGCGGTTCCTTATTTGTTTAGTCTTTTTAATTCGGCATCAGTGAAATGTTTGATGCTCTTTTCCTGAGCAAATTTCTCCGAATTATACTCTTTTGAATTGTTTTTCGGGATGGATAAACTATCCCAATTTGTATTTTTTAATTGCTTAGCATAAAAAACGATTTGACCTACATGATACGGATAATGAGCCAATTGTCTGTTGATGGCATCCATTGCTGTTTGTCCTTCATTTCGAATGTATATAATTTGTAAAAGCTGTTCCGGAAGCAGAGAATCAATTGCTTTAAAAAAACAATCCCAGCCAGTATTCCATATTGCTAATACTTCTTCTTTGGTTTGTGGTTCATTTTCAAATTCCAAATCCCTATTTCTCCATTCTTTTTCCCCATCGGTCGTTAGGAAATTGGTCCAGCGCGAAAGCATATTTCCCGAAAGGTGTTTTACAATTGTCGAAATGCTATTAGAATCATCGTTTGATGTAATAAATAGCTGTTCCGGTTCTAATTGATTGATTGCTTTCTCACCGATTGTTTTGTAATAGTGCATTTGCTTTTTTACACTTTCAAGATACAGTTGATTCGTTTCCATTTTATTGAATTTTAATATCGTATTTATCCAAAAGTCCAATAATTCCTTGTGTAGAAAACTTGGCTTTTTTCATGGGATTGAATTCGGGATCAATTTTAAAATTAGAGGCTTTCGAAAAATCAGCTCCCGCTAGTTGCGTATTATTAAAAATAGCGCCTTCTAGATTACTATCATCAAAAATGGCTTGCGTCAGATTAGTACCAACAAAAGTTACCTCTTGTAACGAACAAGAATTGAATTTTGTTTTTGGCATTTTCTTATTGGCAAAGGAAGAATAATCGAGAACACATTCTTGGAAATTAACATTAAACAAGAAATCGTCGCATTCCTCAAATTGAATTCCGAGTAGTTTGCAGTTTCTAAATTGAATGCTTTTCATGCTTGTTCCTGATAATTTTGTCATCGATAGATTGCAATCGATGAATTCACAATCTAGAAAACTATTATAGGAGAAATTACTATTTGAGAAATCACAATTTTTAAAAGTACAATCTTCAAATTCTCGATTACTTACTTTTTTGTCAATAAAGACTACTTTTTCAAAGGTTTTTTGAATGTGTATTAATTCTTCCATTAGTCGTTAAATATGCCTTTCATAATTGTTTTTAAACCTAGAAACATCAAATACATTGCTCCAATGCATGCCATTATTCCAATTGCCAAAACCAAATAGTGCCAAACGTTTTGTTTGTTCATAAATGCATTATAAATCAAAGACGGACCGATAAACAACAACGGCAAAGCCCATGCTAAATATTTGATTCCTTTGGATAACATCTCTTTATTTGTTGCCATTATTTTTTTGTTTCAGGTTTAAAGTTTCAAGTTCTTTGTATGCTGTGTACTACTTATTATTGTAAAAGTCTACCGCTTTCCGCACGCTGCCATATGTTTTTAATAACTCAGCACCTTGCTCGTAGGTTACTGGGATTTCACCCATAATCATTTTTACACCTCGATCAACCAGTTTACTATTGCTCAATTGCATGTCGACCATTTTGTTTCCTTTTACTTTTCCTAGTTGGATCATCGTAGCTGTAGAAATCATGTTTAATACTAATTTCTGAGCTGTTCCTGCTTTCATTCTTGAGCTTCCAGTAACAAACTCTGGACCTACTACTACATCAATAGGGAACTGTGCCGTAAGAGAAAGTGGACTTCCTGCATTACATGAAATACTACCTGTAATAATTTTGTTTTCGTTGCAGGCTTGCAAACCACCTATAACATAAGGTGTTGTTCCTGATGCTGCAATTCCTATTACAACATCATTGGTATTTATATTTTGTTCTTGTAAATCTTTCCAAGCTTGAGTGTTATTATCTTCGGCATTTTCTACCGCTCTGCGTATCGCCATATCACCACCTGCAATAATTCCTACCACGAGATCAAAGGGTACACCAAAAGTAGGCGGACATTCTGAAGCATCTACCACGCCCAATCGTCCCGAAGTTCCTGCTCCAATGTAGAAAAGTCGGCCTCCCAACTTCATTTTAGCAACAATTTGAGTGACTAAAGTTTCTATTTGTGGCAATGCTTTTTCAACAGCATGAGGAACAGTTTTGTCTTCTTGATTGATATTTGTCAATAATTCGTGAACGGACATTTTTTCAAGATGCTCGTATTTTGAGGATTGCTCGGTAGTTTTTGTGAAAGTCATTTTTTAGTATAGTTGAACTCCCCAAAAATAATCTTTTTTATCGCAATCTCGAAATTTATAGCGTAAAGTCACAAACATTTAATTTCTCATTTTGTTCACATTATCGCTCTGACGAATTCTTGTTAAAAGAACTAAAATATTATATTTGTTACATATTAAAAGATAAATGGATAGAATAAGCTTATTGCAAGGGATTGCTCGCATCGGGGTTTTTGTGTCTTTATTGATGGCATTTTTTTTACTGACCGTTAAAACCGAAAATAAATTAGCTAACCGTTTATTTGCGTGGTTCTTTATTGTCTCTGCTATTGACCTTTGTGGTTTTTTTGTTTTAGATTATATTCAAGATTATGTCAATTTAGTGATTTTTAGATGGACAATCTGTTTGTTGGCAATGCCTTTGTTTTATCTTTATGTGTTAGCAGTTTGTTATTCTGATTTTAAATTAAAATGGAAGCATTTAGTGCATTTATTTCCTATTGTGCTAGTTAATTTAGTTTTTCTTCCAAGACTTTATCTTGCTAGTGATACTGAAAAGGAAATTTTTGAATTTCTAGAGCAAATGCCAGAAATATACTTTATACAGGTTTTAATTGAATTGCAATACGTGTTTTATATCGTGAGCTCATTTTTAATTTTGAAGAAATATAGAGAGATTTATCTGGAAAACTATACCAATCCAAGTACTTCTACGTACAAGTATCTTTTTCAGATGACAACCGTTTTTCTTATCGCACACTGCTTGGTGGCATTAAAAAATGTATTGCGTTACAGCGATTTCAGACAACTGTTTCTTTGGTTAAATGTTGTAGTAGGGAGTGTCGCTTTATTTATTACTTGTTGGTTAGTAATGAAAGCTCTAAATCATCCTGAACTTTTTAGAGGAATCAATTCTAAATTGCAACTGACAAAAGATTTTCTTCCTGAAGAAAATGAGGTTACAAAAGAAATAATAAGCAATAAAGACGAATTTGTATCTTCTCAAATTTTAGCATTAAAAAATTATATGATAGAGAAGGAGCCTTATCTAGATCCGTCGCTTACAATTCAAGAACTCTCTAATCAAATTAATATTCCAGTTCGGGATTTATCAGTGTTGATTAACCATCGTATGAACCAGCACTTTTTTGATTTTGTGAATGAATATCGCATTCAAAAAGCGATGCATATTTTAAAAGATCAATCCAAAAGTCAGCTTACCGTTTTAGAAATTTTGTACGAAGTAGGTTTTAATTCAAAATCATCCTTCAATACGTCTTTTAAAAAATATACTAATCTAACGCCTACCTCTTAACGAAACGCTTCACTATAAAGGTTTTGTAAAAAGTCGAACTTCATACTTGAAAAAGTCGAACCAATTTTTTAAATAGAAATTGGTTCGACTTTTTTTTGTCGGTCGAATTCTGAAAATTTCTAAGGCAACTTTGCTTCAAATTAATCGAACAAGTTTAAAATTAGAAATTATGAAAAAAGTGAACCTCCTTATTTTTTTATTATTGCCTTTGTTTTGTTTAGCGCAAGCACCTTTAAAATTGAAAGGAAAAATAGTTAGTGAAACAACTCCCTTACAATGGGCTGATGTTTCCATATCAAATTCACAGGGGAAAATTATTGACGGTACTACAACTAAACAAGATGGTACTTTTGAAATTAATATTAAAAAAGGTTTTTATAAAATAGGTGTAAGTCTTTTAGGATTTACAGACTACGAAAAAGAAATTGCAATAGAAAATGATTTCGATTTAGGTACAATTCTTTTAAAAGAGAATGCAACAAATTTGAATGAAATTGTCATTCAAGCTAAAAGGAATACCATCGAACAGAAAACAGATCGTGTGGTTTATAATCTAGAAAATAATGTTACAACGGTTGGTGGTGATGCATTAAGTGCCATAAATACAGCGCCAGGAGTTGTGGTGCAAAGTAATGTGATCACTATTCTAGGAAAAGGAGCTTCTCGAGTGATGATTGACGGAAGAATGATTGAGTTGACTGCTGAGGAGTTGAACAACTTTTTAAAATCAATTTCGGCAAGTGATATTAAAAACATTGAAATTATCAGTAATCCGCCAGCAAAATACGAAGCGGAAGGAACTGGTGGATTAATTAATATTATCATGAAAAAGGGAGCACGTGATTCCTGGAAAAACACGACTACAGCTTCTTACGATCAAAATAAATATGGCATTTATTCTTTAAGAAATAATTTCTTTTTCAGTAAAAATAAGTTCCGTTTTTCTGCAAGTATAAATGGAAAAACGGGATATAAAAATGCCGATGAAGTTTCTGAGGTGTATTTCGTAGAAGGGCTTTCGATTTTGAAAGCGAGAACAAAAGTAAAAGACGAAAATGCATCAGGAAAATTAGCTTTAGATTATGATTTTTCAGAAAAAACAACGGTTGGTTTTCAATATTTAAACTCCAAAAACAATCCTGATTTTCAATCAGATATTAGAATTGACAGATACAATAAACAAAAGCAATTACAGAATTACATACTCAATACTAGCTTCGCTGACAAAGAATCTAGCAATCAAACGTATAATGTGCATTTGATTACAAAACTGGATTCCCTTAACCGAAAATTATCATTTGATGTAGATTATTTCGATTATAATTCCAAATTTGATCGAAAGTTTGTTGCTAATAACTACGAGGCAGATATGACATTTATAGCTATAAATCAGTCAGGCCGAAATATTTCGAATCAAGATATTAATAACTTTAGTTTCAAGGCAGATATGGAACATCCGCTTCAAGCGTTGCAATTATCGTATGGTGCAAAGATGAGTTTTACAAATAGCAAGAGCGATGTTTTCTATTTTAATACCATTACTGGAAGTCCAGAATTAGATCCTCAGCAATCAAACCGATTTAAGTACACCGAAAATAATCAGGCAGTTTACATTAATGGAGCTAAAAAAATTAATGAAAAATGGAATTTTCAATTGGGATTGCGATTAGAGAATACTAAAACCAATGGTTTTTCTGAAAATTTGAATCAAGAAACAGTGAATAATTATTTAAAATTATTTCCAACATTTTATGCTTCTTATAACGAAAACGAGAACAATAATTTCAGTTTGAATTACGGAAAAAGAATCAATAGACCTCGTTTTGACTTATTGAATCCGTTTCGTATTTACATCAGCAGTAATAGCTATTCAGAAGGAAACCCGTTTTTGAAGCCTTCTTTCAGTGATAATTTTGAATTTTCTCATTCGTATAAAGAAATTTTAAGAACAAGTGTTTTCCTAAATGTTATTACAGATGGCTATGGTGTGCTATTTACATCAAATCCAAAAACCAATACACTAATTGTGACAAGAGAGAATTATTTTAAAGGGGTAAATTACGGTATTGGAGAGACTTATTCTGCTAATTTTATGGATTGGTGGCAAAGTGAAAATTCATTGTATCTTTTAGGATCAAAAACAAATTTTACAAATGCGATAAATGCGACGCCAACAAATGGTCTGGAAATTGATCTTTCTACAAACAATACTTTTTCATTAAGTAAAACGGCAAAATTGCAAATTGATTTTAGTTATACTCCTCCTTATAAGCAAGGACTATATACAGTAGGTTATATGTCAAGTCTAAATATTGGTTTTAAGCAAGATTTGTTTAATAAAAGTGTTCAAGTGGCGTTTCTGGCTAATGATGTTTTTAATACTTCTTATTTAAAAGATTTTGTTTCGGTTGTAAATGGAGTGAGACAAGTATATAACAATAATGAAAGCAATCGATTTGTACGTTTATCTGTGGTTTATAATTTTGGGAACAAAAAAATAAATGTAAAAGATAGAGATTTTGGGAATCAAGAAGAGAAAAATAGAACAGGGAGATAATACCAATTATCTGAGAAGATAGTCTTTAAAACAAAGTAGAAAATCATTCCTAGTAAATGATTTTTTACTTTGTTTTAACTATAAGTAGATTAAATGTCTAACCCAATTTTAAATTTAAATTCATTTTTTAGATTTTCATTGACGAAACTCTTTCTGGACACGGCTTAAAGATTCTTACTAGAAGGGTTCATGATTATCTATTCTTTACTATTAGCTAAGTCATTGCGAGGAACGAAGCAGTCTCATCTAGTGTTTTGGCAATAATGAACAGTTTCTATCCGACTGGGAAAGTCAGTCGTTTAGGTTAGAACGCGGATAAAACGGATTGCAAAAGCAAAACGTTGATGAAAACGGATTTTATGCGTATTTTTTTTCTAGCAATAACTAATCCATTGCGAAGAAAGTACCAATCTCATCTAGTGTTTCCGTTGTCATATTTTTTAGTTTTATTGTCGATGTGTTTTAGAGTGATAGCTTCGTTCCTCGCTATGACTTTGATTGTGGATAGTACTATTTGCTTTATTTGTGTAGCGAATTGAAGTACAAAAAATTTAAGTATTACAGAATTTATAATTTGATGCACTTTGTCATTGCGTGGAAAGTACCAATCTCATCTAGTATTTCGGCAATGAAGAACAGTTTCTATCAGACTCAGAAAGTCAATCGTTTAGTTTAGAACGCGGATAAAACGGATTGCTAAAGCAAAACGTTGATGAAAACGGATTTTATGCGTATTTTTTTTCTAGCAATAACTAATTCATTGCGAAGAAAGTACCAATCTCATCTAGTGTTTCCGTTGTCATATTTTTTAGTTTTATTGTCGATGTGTTTTAGTGTGATAGCTTCATTCCTCGCTATGACTTTGGATAGTACTATTTGCTTTATTTGTGTATCGAATTGAAGTACAGAAGGTTTAAGTATTACAGAATTTATAATTTGATGTACTTTGTCATTGCGAGGAAAGTACCAATCTCATCTAGTATTTCGGCAATGAAGAACAGTTTCTATTAGATTGGGAAAGTCAATCGTTTAGTTTAGAACGCGGATAAAACGGATTGCTAAAGCAAAACGTTGATGAAAACGGATTTTATGCGTATTTTTTTTCTAGCAATAACTAATTCATTGCGAAGAAAGTACCAATCTCATCTAGTGTTTCCGTTGTCATATTTTTTAGTTTTATTGTCGATGTGTTTTAGTGTGATAGCTTCGTTCCTCGCTATGACTTTGGATAGTACTATTTGCTTTATTTGTGTAGCGAATTGAAGTACAAAAAATTTAAGTATTACAGAATTTATAATTTGATGCAATTTGTCATTGCACGGAGCGAAGCAATCTCAACTAGTATTTCGACAATGAAGATTACAAGATGAGGGAAGTTGGAAATCAATCTGTTAATAAACTGCATTAAAACCGCTTTATTTTGTTCAAACAAGAAAGTAAGTACTCGATGCAATCGCACACCAGAGTGGCCTCACTATGACTTTGATTGTGGATAGTACTATTTGCTTTATTTGTGTAGCGAATTGAAGTACAGAAAGTTTAAGTATTACAGAATTTATAATTTGATGCACTTTGTCATTGCGAGGAACGAAGCAATCTCATCTAGTATTTCGACAATAAATATTACAAGTTGAGGGAAACAGTAAATCTTTAATTAATAAACCGCATTAAAAACGCTTTATTTTGTTCATACAAGAAAGTAGGTACTCGATGCAATCGACCACCAGATTGGTGATTATATGTTTATTTCTTTTAATTATATTAAACCAATAATAGCAAGTATTGTTGCCGTAATGAAAATAAAAACTTTCCATGTGTTTTCAGGTTGTTTGCTCCAATCAACTAAAACCATCCATTTTATTTTAAATTTTTCATTTTGGCTAAGTTTTGTATAAAACTTAAAGCCATCTTTTATTTGGATAGTTGCGTTATGTACTTCCGAAATTAGATTGTATTTGTGTAAGTATTCAACCTCGTAATTATTTGGTTTAATAGGAAATGCTTCTTTACTAAATTCTTGTATTATAAAGTTGGTGTTTGAATGTTCAATAAGTTTAACTGCTTTATTATTCATTAAAATTAATGTACCACAAGGAAAAGAATTTCCACTTTTGTCTAATTTCAAATCTACTTCAAGTCTTAATTCCATTTTTCGTTCTTTCTGTTTCGGTTCTCTAAACTTTATGAAAACTTGTATATAAGTCTAAAAAATTCAGAAGTAACGCCCCAATATTACGTAGATTGATCTGACTCCAGTCAGACTTTATTCATTCTCAAATATAAACAACTTTTGTCTGTTTATCAGGGAATTGTAATTTTTTTCTGATACTGGTTTTGAGGTAAACCATTCATTTGTAATGTGTACTTGTGTTGCGTGAGGGATAATAGCGGAAATCCTTTTTATTTTTTCTTTAAAAATAAAAAGATTGAAGTGAATAGCCCGACCCGAAGTTTTTACGAAGGGGCACGCCCAAATGGTACTATTATAAAAAGTAAGCCAGTAAGATTCCTAGGATAATCATGGAAACTTTGGCAATGTTGAATTTATGTCCTTCGCTACTTTCAAAAATAATGGTAGATGAAATATGGAATAATATCCCAATGACTACGGCTGTGATTTGAGTAGTATATTGGTTTAAAAAAGGTAAATAATCGGATGCGAGTGTTCCTAGTGGCGTCATGACGGCAAAGGTGATCATGAAGGCAAAAATGGCTTTTGGATTCAAATGCGAATTGATGAAAAAGGTAGTCAAGATGATGGCAATAGGCAGGTGATGAATGGCGATACCAATGGCTAGATTATCATGATGATGGCCTACAGGGAATCCTTCTAAGAAGGCATGAATACAAAGACTGATGAACAATAACCACGGAATATGGTTCATGTTTTCGTGTCCATGAACGTGTCCATGTTCTGCCCCTTTAGAGAAAAATTCTAGTATGATTTGGAACAAAATCCCTAACATGATAAAGATACCTATGTTGCTGTCTTTGCTTTCGTAAACATCAGGAAGCAAGTGCATCACGGTTAAAGACAATAAAAAAGACCCACTAAAAGCCAATAATAGCTTGAGGTTGGTTTTGTTTTTTGGTTTTAAAATTGATGCAATGATATAGCCTAACAGTACAGAAAGTAAGGGTAAAAGGTAATTCATGTTTTTTGTTGAATCGTTTATTTGTTGAATGGATTATCCAACTACTTAAATATCATAATTAAGCGTTCGCTATCATTTTTGTAGAATTTTTTCAACTTGTAATCGCCAAAAATATCCAAAAGATAAATTCCTGCTTCTTCCATTAATGCTTCAAAATCTTGAAGAGTTAAGGCTTTTACTTTTTCGGTATAATGAAATTTTTGTCCTTTGTCTTCAAAGTCGATTTCTTTATAGATATGTCCGTCTTTTAAATAGCGTTTCAGATGAAAATCGATGCCTTCAACCGTTTTTGTTTCTTCAGGAACTAATGTATCGAGCACTTGTTTGACATTCATGAAGTCAATTACGGCAAAACCATAGTCAGACAAGCTTTCTTTGATGGCTTTTAAAGTGGTTAAATTGTCATCGTCGTTTTCGAAATAACCAAAACTAGTGAACAAATTAAATATCGCATCAAATTTTTCTTCAAAAGGTTCACGCATGTCGTGTACTTTGAAGTGTAAAGAGTCGTTGGCATTTTTGTTGGCTTCAGCGATACTATTCTCCGACAAATCAGCGCCTAAGACATTAAATCCCAGTTGGTTCAAATAAATAGAATGACGGCCTTTACCGCAAGCCAAGTCAAGCACTTTCGCTTTCTCAGGAAGGTTGAGGTAATGGGTAATATTATCCATAAATAGCTGCGCTTCTCTATAGTTTCTCTCTTTATAAAGGATGTGATAATAGGGAGTATCGAACCAAGAACTGAACCATGTTGGTGCTGGTTCTTCTTGATTTATAGGGTTTGATTTTTGTTCTTCAGACATTTATTCTTTTTCAATTTATTCTATCCGGCAAATTTAGTGTATTTTTGCTGAAAAATAACGATTCTGAGGAGATAGACGGAGATTCACGTAGAGAATTCTCTGATTTTCATCAGGGGTTAAACATAAAGCAGAAATAGGTCTGTTTTAATTGATACAAAAAAATGGAAAATAATTTTAAGATGGTTGCCAAAACCTTTTTTGGTTTTGAGGAAATATTAGCAAAGGAATTACAAATGTTAGGCGCGCAAGACGTGGAGCAGGGTGTAAGAATGGTGAGTTTTAAAGGAGATAAGGGATTTATGTACAAAGCGAATTTATCGTTGCGTACCGCATTAAAAATCCTAAAACCCATTTATTTTTTTAAGGCAAATAACGAACAAGCTTTATACAAAGGGATTACTGGTGTGAACTGGTCAAGATATATTAATGCCAATCAAACTTTTGTGATTGATGCTACGGTGCATTCAGATAACTTTAATCACTCCGAATTTGTTTCTCAAAAGTGTAAAGATGCTATTGTAGATCAATTTAGAGAGCGCACAGGACAACGTCCAAGCATTGATAAAATCCATCCCGATTTAAGAATCAACATTCATATTGATAGAGACCAAGTTTCGGTTGCTCTTGATACCTCAGGGAATTCATTACACCAACGTGGATACAGAACAGCAACTAATATTGCGCCAATCAACGAAGTTTTGGCAGCAGGAGTTTTGTTACTTTCTGGTTGGGACGGACAAACGGATTTTTTAGATCCAATGTGTGGTTCAGGAACTTTCTTAGCGGAAGCGGCTATGATTGCTTGTAACATTCCAGCGAACATTAACCGAAAAGAATTTGCTTTTGAAAAATGGCACGATTGGGATAATGAATTGTTTGATAATATTACGGACAGCTTGTTAAAAAGAGTACGTGAGTTTCATCACACGATAAAAGGATACGATAAAGCACCATCGGCAGTTCAAAAAGCCAAAGACAATATCAAGAATGCCAATTTGGATGAATACATCACGATTGAAGAGAAAAACTTCTTTGATACGGAGAAAACTACCGAAGGAAAATTACATATGGTATTTAATCCGCCTTATGATGAACGATTGGATATTCATATGGAAGAATTCTATAAGAATATTGGAGATACTCTAAAGAAAAATTATCCTGGAACTAATGCTTGGTTCATTACTGGAAACCTGGAAGCTTTGAAATTTGTAGGGTTAAAACCTTCAAGAAAAATCAAACTTTTCAACGCAAGTATCGAAGCACGTTTAGTAAAATACGAAATGTACGAGGGTAGTAAGAGAACAAAATTTCAGGTAACTGAAGGGGAATAGTGAAATAAGAATATAAAATATAGAAAAAAGAGGAAAGAAAAAAGAAAATAGAAGGGTACAAATTTATCATTGATAAACATTATCCAACTTTAAACTTTTTTAAACCTTAAACTTTAAACAAAATAGCATGACAAAATTACAAGTAAGAGCATTTTTATATCAAATGGGTTGTTTCGCCATTTTATTTATATCCGTACGTTATTTGGCAGAACGTTATACAGGTTTAACTGGATTTTGGATTCCAATGACTGCCTTTATGGTAGGAACAATTTTAGCACCTAAATTCAAATCGATTAAAACGAATGATGGGGAGAAGTTGTATATGAGATGGATTTTTATGAAAGAGGTAAAGGAAATAGGATAACACTGTTTAACTACATAAAAAAAGGAGCTAATTATAATCGTATAATTAGCTCCTTTTTATTTTTTATAGTGTTTATTTTTATTGTTTTTTAGGAGGAGTAACTGGTACTACTTTCTTTTTATAAATAGGAATGAAATACGATACTGTATAATTAAATCCTACGCCAAAATCTCCATTATAGGTTCTATTGAATCCCGGAATATATAGGTTATCAAAATTCCCTGGTTTTTTATTGGAAACTAACATTTTCAGTTGAAAGCCGAATCCCACAAATACATTGTTGAATACTTTAGCTTTAACTCCTGCAACCACTTCAATCCAACTGGCTGAAAGGCCGCTGTATTTTTCTCCAGAAGTAAGTGCTGGAACCTCTCCAAAATAAGGATTGGCATTGTAAATTTTGTAGGTGTTCAATTGCTGACTAAACGTACTAAAACCATAGCGCATCCCTATAGAAATGATATTCTCCATATCGAGCCAGTTTTCATACGCATTGTAATCAAAACCTGCTTTTAAATATGAGCCTTTGGCGGTTGAGTTTAACCGAGTGTCATCCGTCGTTTTATTTTCATTTCCCAGTTCAGCAGCGAGGTAGTATTTTTTTGTTAGTCGGTAATCGCCAACAAACTCGATTCCTTTATAATCTTTATCGTACAAAGCACGTGTCAGTTTAAATAAATCAACCCCTACACGCAAACCGTATCGATTAGTTTTAGCAGGAATAACAGTGTCTTTTATAACTGGTTTAGGTAGTACTTTGGCATTTTTAAACGAATTGTCAGGAATAATACCTTCCTCCGTTTTCTTATTTTCGGGAGTGGTTTTTATAGGAGTCGTTTCTTGTGCTTCTACTAAAAACAAAGAAAAAATGAGGCAAATACTAAAAATATATTTCAAGGTGAGTTTCATTTTCGTTATCGATAGTACTGTTTTTTACTGCAATATATTGAATCCACTTATCAACGGCTACATTGGAAGCGGTATGAACATAAGGGGTTATAGGATCTAGAGTATAATCGGTTTTAAAACCACAGGCTCTGGAAACAAAAATAGTAGCCCTAGAATAATTAAACAACAAATTGTCTTCATAGACCAATGCTGGATTTGAATTCCCATAATTTAAAATGAAACGAAAACTAGTTGCATCAACATCTGTTTTTAAGGGGATAGAGCCCGTGCTTCCGTTAATCAAGGTACTTCCTTTATATGTAATCCCATCAGTCATACTTTCTCCAATTATGGTTAAATTAGTAACGTTTTTCAATACAGATGGATTGTTAACGTCATAAAATGTAATTACCAATCGAGGAGTAGTGACGGTATTGGCATCACATATATCATCTTTCTCGCAACTGGAAAAAGTGAATGCAATGGCCAATACTAAAAGTATTATTTTTTTCATATATTTTTAAGTGATTAGTGATTAGTAAATAGTAATTAGCTACTAACGAATGACTGTTTACGAATCACTAGTTACCATTTATCTTCTCTCTAAAAGCACTACATTCTCCACGTGATGTGTTTGCGGAAACATATCCACAGGACGCACACGAGTTACTTTGTATTTCTCGTCCATTAGTGCTAAATCACGCGCTTGTGTAGCTGAATTACAACTTACATACACTATTTTCTCAGGAGCAATTTTCATGATTTGTTCAATCACAGCTGCATGCATTCCGTCTCTTGGTGGATCTGTAATAATTACATCTGGATGTCCGTGTTGCGCGATGAAACTATCATTAAATACCACTTTCATGTCTCCTACAAAGAACTCACAATTTGTGATTTCATTGCGTACCGCATTCGCTTTAGCATCTTTAATGGCATCAGGAACACTTTCTACACCTATTACTTTTTTTGCTTTTTTAGAAACAAACTGAGCAATAGTGCCCGTTCCTGTATATAAATCATACACAATTTCATTTCCGGTTAATCCAGCAAAATCTCGGGTTATTTTGTATAATTCATAAGCTTGGTCTGAGTTGGTTTGGTAAAAAGACTTCGCATTAATGCTAAATTTCAATCCTTCCATTTCCTCTAAGATATAGTCACGCCCTTTGTACAGTTTGATGTCCGTGTCGTATAAAGTATCGTTCGCTTTGTTATTAACTACGTATTGTAATGAAGTAATTTGAGGGAATTTCTCGTATAAATGATCTAAGATCAATTCTCTATTGGCTTTATCATTTTCAAAAAACTGAATCAAAACCATGATTTCTCCTGTTGAAGCCGTACGCAACATTAACGTTCTCAATAAACCAGAATGTTCTCTAGGGTTAAAGAAAGTCAGTCCATTTGCATTAGCAAAATCCCGAACTTCATTTCTAATCGCGTTCGAAGGATCTTCTTGTAAATGACACTTATTGATGTCTAGGATCTTGTCCCACATTTTTGGGATATGGAAACCTAGTGCATTTCTATTTCCTAAATCTTCTGTGCTATCAATTTCTTTTTCAGTTAACCAACGGCTGTTAGAAAACGAAAATTCCATTTTGTTTCTGTAAAAAAACTTTTTTTCCGACCCTAAAATAGGCTCAAAGTCTGGAAGTTCAATTTTTCCTATGCGTTGCAAGTGGTTCAAGACCTCATTTTGCTTATAGTACAACTGTTGGTTGTAGTTCATATTTTGCCATTTACAACCTCCGCAAACACCAAAATGCTCACAAACAGGCTCCACACGGTGTTCCGAAAACTCATGAAAATGCACTGCTTTTCCTTCATAAAACGACTTACGCTTTTTAAAAGTTTGTACATCAACCACATCACCCGGAACCACATTCGGTATGAACACTACTTTACCATCCGGTGCTTTTGCTACCGATACGCCTTTTGCACCTGCATCAAGGACTTTTATTTGATGAAAGACAACCTTGTCTGTATTTTTTCTTCCCATGGCGCAAAAATAAGCGTTTGTAAACTTTTATAAATTCAAATTGGCAAATATTTTTAAAAAAGAACCATTTTTATTTGGGCCCAATCCCGCTTTCCGCTACAAACCCTCGTTGCCACAGCACAAATCCGGCTATAAAAGGAGCTTCCTGCGGTCGCTCTTTTCTAGCACGGCTTTCTAAGCTGTCACAAGTTCGGTTTTTTCACTACAATCGGGGGCAGGGGAGTTGGGTGTAAATTGGTTTTGTCTAGATATGATTTTTACGTTTCATCCATTCGTAATTTACAATCGTGAGAAAGTAAAAAACAACATCAGCACAAATTTTCCCCGCCATAATTCCCGTTACCGCATTTCCAGTTGCAATAGGCAACCAATACATACAAAACGGCCGAACAAATGCAATATCTAGTACTGCAGGATAACCAAATTCTAAGAGTAAGTTCTTGACAATTCGTAGCAGATTATTAAATGTTGTTTGTTGCTGATTTTCTATGTTCTTTTTGGCTGTTTGATTGTAAGCCATGATAGTGATAACACCATAAAAAGCAAAATACTCCGTAAACGTAATCAAGTAAGCCGTTGTCAAGCCATTAAAAAAAAGACTGAATTGAGAACCTAGTAAAGCGGCAGAGGTCGCAGCTAACTCGGCATATTTATAGCGATCAAACCATTCTTTAAACTGTACTTTTGAAAGCATAAGTGTGTGTTACTACTTTTAGGAAAAGCAAAATTAGACTAATTTAATTACTGAAATTTTAAAATCTGATTTTTATAAATTAACTTAATGATATTCAATTAGTTATTTGGTTTTCTAATTTAGTAAATTTGAATAACTAATGAAATTGGATATGTATAGCCTTATCTTTTCATATAATCCACTAAGCTATTTTGGTATTTTCATTTGGTTTCTATTTCTAGATCAATTGACTCCCATTCCAGAGGAAGTTACCTTGTTATCCATAGGCTATATTGCGCAGCAACATCTAATCAATCCGTATTATGCAGGATTATCTGCTTTTTGTGGGCTTACTATTATTGATAATTTATTTTATTGGTTGGCTTTTTCAGGTAACAAATTAATCAATCGCTTTAAAAATAAAATAGGAGAAAAGATGCAAAAGAAATACATTGACGGAATGGGAAAACACAGTGTAAGAACCTTGTTGCTATTGAGTTTTATTCCTAAAATTAGATTTTTTAGCCCTATTTTCGCAGGACTTTTTCGTGTTAAGTGGCGTACTTTTTTTTTAGTTAATGGATTTGGAACCCTTATTTTTATAACGCTTTATATCACAGCTGGAATGCTATTTCACAACAGCTTGAAGTACCTGCTTAAAGAACTCGAACTAGTAAGGCATTCAGTTTTTGTATTCTTTATGATTGGTATTACTGTGGTATTATTTTTTAAGTTTAAGAAGAAACACGACTAAGTCGTATTTTAGTTACATTACTTATTTTGTTGTTATTAATTTAATTAGTGTAGTGTTTTTATTCTTTGGTTTTAAATCAATGTATTGATAGGTCAATTTTAGGTGATATTTTAATTAATTCATATTGCTAAAATGGTTTATTAAATGTTATTTTTACAATCCCTTTCTTTCATTTTATAATTGGATAGAAACATCCTTTTAATACAAATTTTATTTTATAAAACACTAAATAAAATTAATGGGAATTATTTAAAACGAGGTATTTAACAATGCGTAAAGTATTGATTAAATTATAAATACAGGGATTTCAAATGCTTATTCTTTATTAAAAATTGCATATATGAATTTAAAAAAGACGCTACTACTTTTATTGTTTTTTTTAGCTATTACTACAGGTACAGCACAAAAAGAAATTAGAAAATGGAATGGTAAAAAATGTGCGGTTGTATTGACCTATGATGACGCTTTAAATATTCATTTGGACAAGGTAATACCTATGCTCGATTCATTTAATTTTAAAGGAACCTTTTATCTCATAGGTGCTTCACCTGTGGTTGCTAATCGAATAGAAGAATGGCGCGCTGCATCCAAAGAGGGGCATGAATTAGGAAACCATTCTTTAAATCACCCTTGTGATGGTACTTTGCCAGGAAGGGGTTTCGTTACTCCAGAAAATGATTTGTCCAAGTATTCTGTAGCGAGAACCGTAAACGAAGTCCGAACTACAAATACTTTACTCAAAGCGATTGATGGAAAAGAGGAGCGTACTTTTGCGTATCCTTGCGGGGATCTTACTGTTCATGATACACTTTACTATAGTTATTTAAAAAATGATTTTGTGGCTGCTCGTGGGGTAGAATCTAATTATCTTCCAGCAAAAGAGGTTGATTTATCTAATGTAAATGCCTTTGTCCAGATTGGAACTACGGCAGCACAAATGATCACACAAGTTGAAGCTGCTGAAAAAGCGCAATCTTTTATTGTTTTTCTATTTCACGGAGTTGGAGGGGAACATGCATTAAATATTGATTTAGAAGAGCACCGCAAGTTCTTGCAATACCTAAGTAAAAGAAAAAAAGATATTTGGGTTGCTCCTATGGTTGAAGTAGCTAAATATATTAAGGCACAGCAATAAAGCCAAATGGGGTCGCCTTGGGTATCACTATTTTTTCAGTTCCAATAATGCCTTAGCTCTCACTATGTCAAATGAGTTACTGTCATCAAGCGCTAGGAAATAATCAGTTTGCCATGCTTGGGTTTGTATCGCTTGTTTGCTGCTCACACTGTCCCAAGGTGCATAAACTCTTATCCCGCGTTTTCCGTCTTTCTCATTATGAGTTAGAATTCCTTTTGTTGCTAATACTGCTTTCGGGAAAATAAATTGACCTAATTGAGTTGCTGTTTTTACAGTTATAATTATAAAATCTAGTACATCTTTACTATTAAAAGGAGCTGTTATACCCAATGCATTTCTTTTCCACACCGTTACAAATTGTCCTGCCTTAGTAGGAGTAATTTTCGCTTGACGGTAGACTACTTTTTTTTCATTTAGTAAAAACGAACAAGCTTCATATTCTTTACTCTCTGGATTGATAACAAGTTGGGTAATAGAAAGTCCGTATTTATTGTAAAATAATTCTTTTATTGTTTTTAAATGATTTAGATATGTATCTGTTGAGGTGTTTTCAAGAATCATAAGTAGAAAAGTATGTTTTTTTCAGAGTTAATTAAACTCACTTTAATTAATAGATAGGAATTCAAGGCTTGCTTAATGAAATAACCACCAATAATTTAATTCATTGCTTTGAATTGTTTCATTTCCTGTAAAGGTTCGATGGCATTATAGTCTTTCCAGATGGTAGGGTCATATGATTTTATAGTTGTAAATTTAAAATCGGCTTCCTTAATTTTTTCAAAAGTGGCTAGGGATGTTTTAGTACGAGACATATTTAAGAATTCTATTTTATTGCTTGTATTTGCTTCAATTTTTATATCAAGTGCTAGCACATCTTTTTCACTGCTGGTTAGTTCTATAAATTTCAAAGGTCGATTTAAATAAAAGTAATTTCCCTTTTCAATAGCGGCATACTGCATATAATAACTATCGTCTTCCGCTTTTTTCTTGTAGGTTATCGTTCCTTTGCTGACATTTTCATAAGCCTTAATTCCTAATAGAAACTTCATGTTGAAATTATTCAATTTTTCTCCTTCGTCTAAAATATAGTCGGTTCTCAGGATGGCATAATCTGATTCAGAAATATATAACTTACCCAAATATTTCGCTTTACTTCTTCGAGGTTTAAAACTCAGTACATAAGCGAATTCGTTTTCACTAGTGTAGGTTTCGCCCTCATAGGTATAGTCATATAAGTCTGTTTTTTTAATAAAATCCAGTTTTTTGCTATTTAGAAAATTTGCATCTGACAGAAAGGAATTCAAACTGGCTTTGGTGGCCGTTAACTGGCTGTTTATTTCTATGTCAACACCTGTTTTTTTCTTTTTATTGAAGTCTTTACGTAACGAAATCGTATCTCTTGATCCAAAAAGGCCACTTTTTGCGCGGTAATATTTAGTGGAGTCTAAGTGTTGTAACATCATATTCAGGGCTGTTTTTTCTAAATCATCTACTGAACTCGAACGGCCTTCGTTTTTTAAAACGGTGGCTTTTAGAATATTCAGTTTTGAGTTGAGAAGGAACTTGTCTCCTTTTTTGGTTTTAACCGAATAATAATTACATAGGATATCAGTGAATTCCTGCGGGGGATGTGAAATTAATTGTTTAGAAAAAGCCTTTAAGTCAGTATTGACTTTGTTTAAAGCTTGTTTTGTAAATCCTGTCGATTTATTAATTTCAACATCAATTAATGAGGGTTTAAAATTATTAGAACTTCTATAAAAAAGCATTTCTTTTGACCCTGTTTCTCCAGTTTCATAATTACGAGCTAAGTTTGCTTGAACATTAGCCATAATTTCATAGGGATTTGGTTTTACATTGGATACAGTCACATCATTCAGTTCAAAAACGCCTGGATCTAATTTAATGGTATAATCAAGCCTTTTTAGTTGCTCAACAGTCAACTCTCTATTGACAAAACCCAAATAGGAAACCGTAAGTAGGGTTTCGTCCTTGCTGTTGTTTTCAGATAGTGTAAAAAAACCTTCGGCATTTGAAACCAAGTTTTCAGATTCATTTACTTTTATGTTAGCATAGGGAATGGTTTCCCCAGTTGTAGAATCGATTATTTTTCCTTTTATATTTTGGGCAAATCCTAGTTGAATCATAAGCAACGTGAACAAAGTAGTAAAGAAGTTTGGTTTCATATAGGTTATGTTGCTTTATAAATAAGACGATGTTACCTTAGTTTTGTTACTAACAGATAGCATAAATAGAAAAGAATTTAGGTTTTATTTAATCATTAGTAAATTGACACTAAAAAAACTAGAATCACAAGACCTAATTTTAATGATATATCAAAATTCTATCATTGGATGTTTTATTATACTATTATTCTAAATATCTTTACCGTTCTATAATTAGCTATTGTTTACATGAAAAAACTATTATTTATTGCATTTTTCGCAATTACTACTGGCGTTTTTGCCCAAGACCTAACGCCAAGTACAGTAGGAGAATACTACACTAAAAAGGAAGTAAGTATTAAAATGCGTGATGGTGTAACTTTATTTACTGCCATTTATACGCCAAAAGACCATTCTAAAAAATACCCAATCATTATGCAGCGCACGCCTTACAGTTGTGCGCCTTATGGAGAAACACAGTTTAAAAAGAGCATTGGCCCTAGTGATACCATGATGAAGGAAGGTTATATTGTTGTGTATCAAGATGTGCGTGGGCGCTGGATGAGTGACGGTTTGTATGATAACATGCGCGCTTATATTCCTAACAAAAAAGGGAAAACCCAAGTAGACGAAGCATCAGATACTTATGATACGATTGACTGGCTGGTGAAAAACGTGGGCAATAATAATGGAAATGTAGGAGTTTGGGGAATTTCGTACCCTGGATTTTATTCTACGTATTCGTTGTTGAGTAACCATCCTGCCTTGAAAGCAGTTTCGCCTCAGGCTTGTATTAGTGATTTCTTTTTTGATGATTTTCATCACAATGGAGCTTATTTATTGAGCTATTGGAAAGCAACTCCTTTGTTTGGAATTCAAAAATCAGAGAAAACGAGCAAAGCTTGGTATCAATTTCCAGATATGGGAACCAAAGATGATTATCAGTTTTTTCTAGATCAGGGTCCCTTGACTAACCTAGATAAATTTTATGGGAAAGACAATGAATTTTGGCAACAGCTAAAAGACCACAGTAGCTATGATGATTTTTGGCAAAAACGAGGTATTTTACAACATTTAAAAGACATCAAGCCTGCAGTTATGATTGTTGGAGGTTGGTTTGATGCTGAAGATTTGTACGGTCCTTTGAATACGTATCAGGCTATCGAAAAAAGCAGTAAAAATTACAATACGATTGTTATGGGGCCGTGGAGTCATGGCGATTGGGCTAGAAATACACCTGCTGCAGTGATTGGAAATATAAAATTTGGGGATAGTATTTCTGGTTTTTTTCAAAAAAATATTGAAGCCAACTTTTTTCGTCACTTTTTAAAAGACAATGGGAAGGGCGAAAACAAATTACCAGAAGCCTATGTTTTTGACACAGGGGTGAAAGATTGGAAAACCTATGATATTTGGCCACCAAAAAATGCAGTAAAAGAAACGTATTATTTGACTCAAAATAAGTTGTCGAACGTACCACAAAATGATGGTGGATTTCAAGAATTTATCAGCGATCCAAAAAAACCAGTTCCTTTTACCGAAGATATCTATCAAAAAGGGATAACGCCAAGAAAATACATGACCGATGATCAGCGTTTTGCAGCGAGACGTCCTGATGTTTTAGTATTTGAAACAGAAAAATTAACGGAGAAAACAACTCTAGCAGGGGCTATATTGGCACAATTACAAGTGTCCACATCTGGAACCGATTCCGATTGGATTGTAAAAGTAATTGATGTGTTCCCTAATGATGAACCGGAAACACCTGAGGTAGCTCCATATTTAAAAATGAGCAATTACCATATGATGGTGCGAAGTGAAGTAATGCGTGGCCGTTTTAGAAATAGCTTTATCCATCCAGAACCTTTTGTAGCTAATGAAAAAACAGCGGTGAAAATCAAATTACAAGATATAATGCATACGTTCAAGAAAGGACACAAAATTCAAATTCAAATTCAAAGTACTTGGTTTCCTTTTATTGATTTGAATCCGCAAACCTATGTTGACAATATCTTTTATGCCAAACCAGAAGATTTTAAAAAACAAACACAACGCGTGTATGATGATTCTAAGATTATATTTTCGGTTCTAAAATAATAGAAACAAGAATTTAATGAGAAACCCAATCCTTAAAGTTAGGATTGGGTTTTTTTGTTTACACCTAAAAGGGATTTTTAAATTTATTGTAAACTTTAAAACCAAGGAACGGTTTTTTACGTATTTTTTTAAAATAAGTAAATTCATGTATTTTTATAAAAAATTATCTCAAATTAGTTTTCTTAGTAGAAGTTATGCTTTTAAATTTCTTTTTGTTGCTTTTATTGGCATTCATATTCCATTAATAGGATTGTTGTTTTTCGTTTTATATGGAAATTTCTCCATCTCTCCAAATACCATTTTGTTTTTTGCGCTTTTAATGACTTTATTGGCTTCTGGTATTACACTAATTATCTTGAAACAATTAATAAAACCTATAGAAGTGGCTTCAAGAGCTTTGAGAAATTATAAGAAAGAAAGAGAAGTGCCAGAATTGCCCATTATTTATTTTGATGAAGCCGGTTTTCTAATGCGTAATATTCAGGAGACGATTATGGAACACGAAAAATTCATTGTTGAAAAGCAAGACTTAGTTTACTTATTGTCTCATGATTTAAAAAACTTCGCAGGACAACCTCAATTATTGGCAAGGTTGATATTAGATGCAAATCCTACTGAAGAAATAAAAGAATTGGCGGAGTTGATTTATCAATCTTCCAATCAACAATTCATGTATATTGAGAATTTTTTAAAATTACTTAAAGAACAAGATGCCGTTTTAAAAACAAGTCCGGATTCAAAAACGATACTTTTTAAACCTCTGATTGCTGCTGTTGAAACCCAAGTGAAACAGTTGTTAGACATAAAAAAGATAAAATTAATTGTGTCAATTGATATTCAAGAAACCACACTTTTAATTGAAGAGGAGTTATTAATTCGGGTTTTAGTGAATTTAATCGATAATGCTATAAAATTTTCTTATTCTAAAAGCGAGGTTAATTTAAAGGTCTATTCAGAAAATGCAAAATTGATAATTAGTATTGCCGATAGAGGAATTGGTTTCAACCAAAATCAAATTGGTGAATTATTTAAAAAATTCACAAAAATGAGCAAGTTAGGAACTTCAAATGAAGGCTCTACTGGAATTGGGTTGTATTTGTGTCGAAATATAATAGAAAAAAATCATGGACAACTTACAGCTACTAGTGAAGGCCAGAACAAAGGCGCCACTTTTACTATTATTTTTTAATAGTTTAAATCTTTGCACATTTAATAGTTACTTTAAAACTACAATCTAGAAGTTTAACACTATTTAGTCTGTGTATTTAAGAATCCGTAATAAAATTCAATTTTATTGCGGATTTTGTTTTGTGGTAAATTTTTTCATGAAAAATTCATAATAAATTCGTTTTATTTTTGTTTTGTACTATTTTTAATTCATTTGTAATCAGTTTATTGTGTCGTTTATAGTTTTTTTTAACACTTTAATCGGAAACATTAAAAAAAAAGGTAATTCTATTTTTAAAATACTTTAAATTAGTATTTAAGTTAAAGAAATACAGATAATTGAGCCACGCTTTTTTTAACCTTAAAAAAGCCTTTTTTATCTAAGAGCGTTTTAGATATACCAATTAGAAAGCCCCCTTTCTATAGATTCAACACCATCCTACAGTTAAGTTTTTATTGTTCGTTATTTTATTATTTAAATTCAATAAATATGAAAACATTTCTACGCAATTCCAGATTTTTGATTTTTGTTTTTTTAATTACCAATTTATTTTTTGCTAGTGGGGTTTATTCACAGACAGTATCAACTGATCTGCTTGATTATACACCAGGATCAACAGCTATTATTACTGGTTCTGGATTTCAGGCAGGTGAAACTGTTACACTATTAGTGGAGCATGCAGGTGAAGAACCTGCAGGAACAGATCCACAGTATCATCAGCCTTGGACAGTTGTCGCAGATGGTTTAGGTTCGTTTACTTCCTCATGGTATGTACCCACAGTTGCGCAAGGTGATGCTCTTGGAGCCACTTTACTTTTGACTGCGGATGGAGCGACATCTTTACTACATGCAGAGTGGACGTTTACAGATGGGTCTTCAATTGCTGCAACTTGGACTTTAACTACATTAACAATAAGTTCAAGTTCGGATGGGTTAGTTAGTTCTAAAACCTATCGAATTGACTTTGTAGATCCTACAGGGGCTGTGAGTTCGAGTTCCAATTTTTCAGGTGGTGTAGCTCAACCTTATGTCGTAAATAAAATATTAAGTGCTGGTTATCCTACTGGAAATTGGACAATAAGATTAATGATTGAAGGATCAGGAAGTAATAGTGGAACATTTTCTTCAGATAAAGAAACAACTGTAAGCGTTACTGCACCCTCATGTACTGCACCAGTAGTGACTAATATGACTGCTGCAGCAATTTGTAGTAGTAATAATTTTACAGCAATACCTGTAAATGGAACCAACGGTACAGTACCGTCAGGCACAACTTATAGTTGGAATGCTCCAATTGTATCTGGAATATCTGGAACTGTCGGAGGAACAGATGTAGCAAATATCAGCGGTACATTGACTAATTCAACAAATGCACCGATTAATGTGGTTTATAGTGTAACTCCAAAATCTGGTACTTGTACTGGAAGTATCTTTACAGTAACGGTATCTGTAAAACCAACTCCAACAGTAACTAATTTACCATTGTCGCAAACTATTTGTTCTGGGGGAAATACTTCTTTAGTTACTCTAAATTCTAGTGTGATTGGAACTACTTTTGCCTGGACTGCCACGGCTACTGCTGGAGTATCAGGATATGCTACTAATGGAACTGGCACTATTCCTTCGCAAACAATATCTACTACTGGAACTACACAGGGTGCTGTTACTTATGCTATTACTCCTACAGCTAATGGTTGTGTAGGTGCAGTTACTAATTATACGGTTTTAGTAAATATTCCAACGCAAGCGACTTTTAACAGCTCTCCTGTCGATATTACTATTGCTTGTGGTACCCCGCAAGCATTAAGCAGTTTAAGTTATACAAATGGTGAATCAGGAAATTGCCTTATAAGTGGTTCTGTTACTTCTACTCAAACTGTACAATATCCTGCTGGAGCTTGTGGTGGAACAATAACTGAAACATGGTCATTTACAGATGTGCAAAACAGGACGATTACGAAAAAAAGAACGATAACCGTTAATCCTGCCACTTTACCAACAATGACCGCACCGGGACCAATTACAGTAGCCTGCGGTGCATTACCGTCAGCAAGTACGATTAGCTTCAGCAATGGATTGAGTGGTGGTTGTTTAATTAGTGGCACATCAAATCCATCAACGTTCAGTGCAACACCGGACGCCTGTGGTGGAGCTGTAACAGAAACCTGGACAGCAACAGATGCCTGTGGCAGAACAGTAGCATCGGTATCAAGAACAATAACAATAAGTCCAGCAGACTTACCTACAATGACAGCTCCAGCTAATACAACAGTTGCTTGCGGTGCATTACCGTCAGCAAGTACAATTAGCTTCAGCAATGGATTGAGTGGTGGTTGTTTAATCAGTGGCACATCAAATCCATCAACGTTCAGTGCAACACCGGACGCCTGTGGTGGAGCTGTAACAGAAACCTGGACAGCGACAGATGCCTGTGGCAGAACAGTAGCATCGGTATCAAGAACAATAACAATAAGTCCAGCAGACTTACCTACAATGACAGCTCCAGCTAATACAACAGTTGCTTGCGGTGCATTACCGTCAGCAAGTACAATTAGCTTCAGCAATGGATTGAGTGGTGGTTGTTTAATTAGTGGCACATCAAATCCATCAACGTTCAGTGCAACACCGGACGCCTGTGGTGGAGCTGTAACAGAAACCTGGACAGCAATAGATTCCTGTGGCAGAACAGTAGCATCGGTATCAAGAACAATAACAATAAGTCCAGCAGACTTACCTACAATGACAGCTCCAGCTAATACAACAGTTGCTTGCGGTGCATTACCGTCAGCAAGTACGATTAGCTTCAGCAATGGATTGAGTGGTGGTTGTTTAATTAGTGGCACATCAAATCCATCAACGTTCAGTGCAACACCGGACGCCTGTGGTGGAGCTGTAACAGAAACCTGGACAGCAACAGATGCCTGTGGCAGAACAGTAGCATCGGTATCAAGAACAATAACAATAAGTCCAGCAGACTTACCTACAATGACAGCTCCAGCTAATACAACAGTTGCTTGCGGTGCATTACCGTCAGCAAGTACAATTAGCTTCAGCAATGGATTGAGTGGTGGTGGTTTAATCAGTGGCACATCAAATCCATCAACGTTCAGTGCAACACCGGACGCCTGTGGTGGAGCTGTAACAGAAACCTGGACAGCGACAGATGCCTGTGGCAGAACAGTAGCATCGGTATCAAGAACAATAACAATAAGTCCAGCAGACTTACCTACAATGACAGCTCCAGCTAATACAACAGTTGCTTGCGGTGCATTACCGTCAGCAAGTACAATTAGCTTCAGCAATGGATTGAGTGGTGGTTGTTTAATTAGTGGCACATCAAATCCATCAACGTTCAGTGCAACACCGGACGCCTGTGGTGGAGCTGTAACAGAAACCTGGACAGCAATAGATTCCTGTGGCAGAACAGTAGCATCGGTATCAAGAACAATAACAATAAGTCCAGCAGACTTACCTACAATGACAGCTCCAGCTAATACAACAGTTGCTTGCGGTGCATTACCGTCAGCAAGTACGATTAGCTTCAGCAATGGATTGAGTGGTGGTTGTTTAATTAGTGGCACATCAAATCCATCAACGTTCAGTGCAACACCGGACGCCTGTGGTGGAGCTGTAATAGAAACCTGGACAGCGACAGATGCCTGTGGCAGAACAGTAGCATCGGTATCAAGAACAATAACAATAAGTCCAGCAGACTTACCTAGAATGACAGCTCCAGCTAATACAACAGTTGCTTGCGGTGCATTACCGTCAGCAAGTACGATTAGCTTCAGCAATGGATTGAGTGGTGGTTGTTTAATTAGTGGCACATCAAATCCATCAACGTTCAGTGCAACACCGGACGCCTGTGGTGGAGCTGTAATAGAAACCTGGACAGCGACAGATGCCTGTGGCAGAACAGTAGCATCGGTATCAAGAACAATAACAATAAGTCCAGCAGACTTACCTAGAATGACAGCTCCAGCTAATACAACAGTTGCTTGCGGTGCATTACCGTCAGCAAGTACAATTAGCTTCAGCAATGGATTGAGTGGTGGTTGTTTAATTAGTGGCACATCAAATCCATCAACGTTCAGTGCAACACCGGACGCCTGTGGTGGGGCTGTAACAGAAACCTGGACAGCGACAGATGCCTGTGGCAGAACAGTAGCATCGGTATCAAGAACAATAACAATAAGTCCAGCAGACTTACCTACAATGACAGCTCCAGCTAATACAACAGTTGCTTGCGGTGCATTACCGTCAGCAAGTACAATTAGCTTCAGCAATGGATTGAGTGGTGGTTGTTTAATTAGTGGCACATCAAATCCATCAACGTTCAGTGCAACACCGGACGCTTGTGGTGGGGCTGTAACAGAAACATGGACAGCGACAGATGCCTGTGGCAGAACAGTAGCATCGGTATCAAGAACAATAACAATAAGTCCAGCAGACTTACCTACGATGACTGCACCAGCCACCATCACAGTAGCCTGCGGTGCATTACCGTCAGCAAGTACAATTAGCTTCAGCAATGGATTGAGTGGTGGTTGTTTAATCAGTGGCACATCAAATCCATCAACGTTCAGTGCAACACCGGACGCCTGTGGTGGAGCTGTAACAGAGACTTGGACAGCAACAGATGCCTGTGGCAGAACAGTAGCATCGGTATCAAGAACAATAACAATAAGTCCAGCAGACTTACCTACAATGACAGCTCCAGCTAATACAACAGTTGCTTGCGGTGCATTACCGTCAGCAAGTACAATTAGCTTCAGCAATGGATTGAGTGGTGGTTGTTTAATTAGTGGCACATCAAATCCATCAACGTTCAGTGCAACACCGGACGCCTGTGGTGGAGCTGTAACAGAAACCTGGACAGCAATAGATTCCTGTGGCAGAACAGTAGCATCGGTATCAAGAACAATAACAATAAGTCCAGCAGACTTACCTAGAATGACAGCTCCAACTAATACAACAGTTGCTTGCGGTGCATTACCGTCAGCAAGTACAATTAGCTTCAGCAATGGATTGAGTGGTGGTTGTTTAATTAGTGGCACATCAAATCCATCAACGTTCAGTGCAACACCGGACGCCTGTGGTGGGGCTGTAACAGAAACCTGGACAGCGACAGATGCCTGTGGCAGAACAGTAGCATCGGTATCAAGAACAATAACAATAAGTCCAGCAGACTTACCTACAATGACAGCTCCAGCTAATACAACAGTTGCTTGCGGTGCATTACCGTCAGCAAGTACAATTAGCTTCAGCAATGGATTGAGTGGTGGTTGTTTAATTAGTGGCACATCAAATCCATCAACGTTCAGTGCAACACCGGACGCCTGTGGTGGAGCTGTAACAGAGACTTGGACAGCGACAGATGCCTGTGGCAGAACAGTAGCATCGGTATCAAGAACAATAATAGTAAGTCCAGCAGACTTACCTACGATGACGGCTCCAGCCGCCATCACAGTAGCCTGCGGTGCATTACCGTCAGCAAGTACGATTAGCTTCAGCAATGGATTGAGTGGTGGTTGTTTAATTAGTGGCACATCAAATCCATCAACGTTCAGTGCAACACCGGACGCCTGTGGTGGAGCTGTAACAGAGACTTGGACAGCGACAGATGCCTGTGGTAGAACAGTAGCATCGGTATCAAGAACAATAACAATAAGTCCAGCAGACTTACCTACGATTACAGCTCCAGCTAATATTTCGATTTCTTGTATTAGCCAATTGCCAGCTCCTTCAACTAGGTTATTTAGCAATGGATTGAGTGGTGGTTGTTTGATTAGTGGCTCATCCAATGCATCAACATTTACATCAGCTCCTGCTTGCGATGGTATAATAACCGAAACATGGACTGCAACTGATAATTGTGATAGAGCATTAGCACAAGTAAGTAGAACGATTACCCTAGCACGTATTGGCGTACCAAATATCAGTAACTGTCCAGCCAACATAATTGTAAATACAGGTGTTGGTAAAACTACTTGTAATCAGATAGCTACATGGACAGCGCCAACGGCGATTACTAGCTGTGGTGAAGTTGCCAATGTGAGTTCATCTCATAACCCAGGTGATACATTTATTGTGGGAACGACAACAGTTACTTACACCTTTACGGATTGTGCAAGCAATACAAGTACTTGTACTTTTACTGTAACAGTTATAGACAACACTAAGCCAGTGATTAGTACCAATGAAAATAAAAACGTAAATAGTGATGCGAATATTTGCGGTGCAACAGTTACAGTGAGTGCAACAGCTAGCGACAATTGCGGAGTTGGTACACCATCTGGAGTTCGTAGCGATAACTTAGGATTGAATGCAATCTACCCTGTAGGAGTTACCACAATTATCTGGAATGTAAATGATATCAATGGAAATCCTGCTTTAACGGTTAATCAGACAGTAACTGTAACAGACAATCAAGTTCCTACAATTACAATTTGCCCAAGTAATAAAACGGGAGTTTCTACCAATTTTGAGGGTTGTACTTATAAACATTCAGGAACTGGCTGGGATGCCGTAGCTGCAGATAATTGTGCAGTCGCTTCAATTAAATACACACTTTCTGGAAGTTCAGCTGTATATACAAGCCTTAATGCTGTAGTATTCAATTCCGGCGTAACTACCGTAACAGCTATTGCTTATGATGGAGCAGGTAATGTATCAGCGCCTTGCAGTTTCACAGTAACAGTTGCTAGTACTTTGAGTGCAACTATTACTCCAACTAAAAAATACGTTTATTTTGGAGCTCCAGGTGATCAAACTGCGACAATTACTGCTAGTCCATCAGGAGGAACTGCACCGTATACAGTTAAAATCACAATGTTAACTGATACAACTGCTCCAGTAGATCCTGCTGCAGTACGTGTAGATGGAAAATTGATTTGTGGTTTTATAACAACTACTGGTAACGAGGTATGGAGTAGTGCAAACGCAAATTCGTCAACTGGAATAACTTGCGCTACGAATACTGTAACTGCCTCTTCTACTTTAACTTCAGTTCCAATTAATGGTAGTTATTCTGTTACTGTAACACTTTTGGCAAATGCTAAATTCGTTGCCACTGTAACAGATGCAATTGGATGTTCTTACACTATTCCTTATGGGCAAGCGGCTCATGTTGTTGCAGAAGATGCTCGTTGTTTTGCCGGTAAAAGTGGTAATGCAAAGGTCAAAATTTGTCATCAAACAGGGAATGCTAAAAATCCTTGCACTGAAATTTGTGTTGATGATTCGGCAGTTGCAGCTCATTTAGCCCACGGAGATTTCTTAGGTAAATGTTCATCAAATTGTGTAAATCCAGCGACACTTACTAAACCAGTTGTAATAGGGAAACAAGAAATAATTGATTTAGCTGAATTTGATGTAAAAGCATACCCTAATCCATCTAACCATCAATTTACTATAGCAGTTCAGGGTAGTAGTGATGAAAAAGTAGAAGTGTTTGTTTACGACATGCTTGCAAGAATGATTAAAAAAATAGAAAAACCAAATGCACAAAATATTTTATTAGGAGAAGAATTGCCTTCTGGAGAATATCTATTGTTAATTAGACAAGGAAGCAACCAAAAAGCAATTAATGTTATTAAAAAATAAAATAATTGGGTGATACTATGAACTTAGAGAAAACCAGCCCAATTTAATTTGGGCTGGTTTTTTTAGATTTAATTACAAATAGTAAACATATTTTAAATTTTCGTTAAATAATATAATAATCAAAATTCTTACATCTTAAAAAGCTAAATTTGAGAGAACTAAAAAGTTAAAATTATGAAAAGAAATGCAACCGCTATTTGGAAAGGATCTCTTAAAGAGGGAGCTGGTGTATTAACAACGCAAAGTAAAACATTAGAAAATACACAATATTCATTTAAATCTCGTTTTGAAGAAGGCGTAGGGACAAATCCTGAAGAATTAGTAGCAGCAGCACATTCAGGCTGTTTTACTATGCAACTTTCTGCTTATGTTACCGAAGAAGGTTTTGAAATAGAAAGTATTGAGACCAAATGTATTATTGATTTGGTTGAGGGAACAATACTAAGTTCCTATTTAACTGTTGCAGCTAAAATAACTGGAATTTCGAATGAAAAATTTCAAGAGTTAGTCACTAAGGCAGAGAAAAATTGTCCGATTTCTAAATTGTTGAATGCAGAAATTGTATCAGAAGCCAATTTGGTTTAAGAAATAGAATAAGTACAAAAAAAGGTCTCAATTATAATTGAGACCTTTTTTTTATAAAATTAGAATTGATGTATTTACCAAACCTGATGTACTTCGGGTTTAATATATTGCTCATAAATTTCATTCATAGCCTTGATTTTTTCGGGTGTTAACTCGGGTAAATCATAAACAGATAAGTTGGATTCCACATGACTTACTTTAGAAGCGCCTGGAATAATACAACTAATTTCATTAAAACTCAAAATCCATTGCAAAGCGATAGGTGCTAAGTTTGTTGTGTTTGGGAATAATGCTTTTAATGCTTCAACGGCTTTTAAACCCAATTCGTAATTGATGCCAGAAAAAGTTTCACCTTTATCAAAAGCTTCCCCATTTCGGTTAAAATTTCTATGATCTTGTGATTCAAATTTGGTTTCTGAATTGAAAAGTCCAGTAAGGAGTCCGCTAGCTAAAGGAACTCTTGCAATGATTCCTATATCTTTCTTTTTTGCTTCTTTGAAAAAAAGCTCCGAAGGACGTTGACGGAAAAGGTTAAAAATAATCTGAACGGTATTTACGTTGGGATATTCAATTGCTTTTATGGCTTCTTCCACTTTTTCGACACTAACTCCAAGGTTTAAAATTTTACCTTGGTCTTTTAACCGATCAAACATTTCAAAAATCTCAGGACGATAATAAACTGGATTAGGAGGACAATGCAACTGAATAAGGTCCAATGTTTCCAACCCTGTTCTTTTTAAACTGTCTTCTACAAATTTTTGAAGCACTTTAGGTTGATATCCTTCGCTTGTATGAGGATTAATTTGGCGACCACATTTTGTAGCTACATAAATTCGTTCGGAACGCGAACGAACCACTCTACCTACTGCAGTTTCACTTAATCCATTTTCATAAACATCTGCGGTATCAATAAAGTTTACACCATTGTCTATTGCTGTATTTATTAATTCGTCAGCTGTTTTATCATTAAAAGGGGAACCCCATTTTCCTCCAACTTGCCATGTTCCAAGTGCTATTTCGGAGATTTCAAAATTAGTTTTTCCTAGTGTTCTATATTTCATTTTGTTGCAATTTTTAGATCAAGTTATTTAGTCGAGTTCAATTGAATGGCTTGTTGTACTAATCGAGCCATTACTTCATATCCAGTTTTGTTTGGATGGACGCCATCTGCTGAATAAATTAAGGGTAGTCCGTTGCGGTCATCAACCATTGCCGAATAGTAATCAACAAAAGTAATGGCATTAACGTCGGCATAATTTATTAATAAGTTGTTTAAAGCCATGATTTTAGTAGCTGGGTTTTGATTGGGGTTCCAAGGAAAATCAAAAGCAGGTAAAACAGAACAAAGAATCACTTTAATATTGTGGGCTTTCGCCAACTCAATCATAGAAAAAATATTATTTGTAATCATTTCTAAGGTTGCAGGTCCAGTATTTTCAGCGATATCATTTACACCCGCAAGAATAACTACAATGGTAGGTTTTAAAGCAATAACATCAGCTCTAAAACGAATCAGCATTTGTGGCGTTGTTTGACCACTAATTCCACGATTGATGTAATTATGAGTTTGAAAATATTGTGGCGCTACATTGCTCCAAAACTCGGTTATAGAATCGCCCATGAAAACGACGCTATTCGAAGTAGTAGGTTCGTTTTGTAAACGAAGGTTATCTTTTTGATATTTATTTAAATTTGGCCAGTCTTGTGCCTGCAGTTTTTGTCCCATAAGAAATGATGAAAGAAATAATCCGAAAAATAAACGATATGCTTTCATTAAAAATTCCGATTCGTTAATTGAAAATAAGCAGTGACTTTTATAAGTAACAATAATGTATTTAAAGTGTTTTTTGAAAACAAATGCTGTCTTCTATATCTTCATATTGACCATAATTAGGGATTACAACAAATCCATTTTTTTTATAAAGTGCAATAGCTTCTGGATACTTTTTACCAGTTTCAAGGATGCAACTGGTGTAGTTTTCTTCTTTTGCCCAAAATTCTAATTCGGTTAAAACTTTAGAAGCAATTCCTTTGCCACGAGCTTTTGGATTTACATACATTCTTTTTATTTCGGCAACACCTTCTTCATAGAATTTAAAAGCACCACAACCTACCGCTTGTAACTCATCATAAACCACAATCGCATTCTTGATACTATCCGTTTTATTAAACTGTGCAAAGAAAGTGTGTTCGTCCCCATCCCTTAGTTTGATGTCTCTATCAAGTTTATTTATCAAGCTGATAAAATCTATGTTTTCTGGAGTGGTTCTAATTATTTTAATCATATGAAATGTTTAATCAAATAAATCAGAAGATAAATAACGATCACCACGGTCGCAAATAATAGCTACGATAACGCCTGATTCTAGTTCTTCGGCTATTTTTATGGCAGTAGCAACTGAACCACCACTACTCATTCCAGCAAAAACACCTTCTTCCAGAGTTAATTTTTTAGTCATATCTCGAGCTTCTTGTTCACTCACTTCTACAATCCTATCCACTTTTGAGGCATCAAAAATCTTTGGTAAATATTCTAGCGGCCATTTTCTAATTCCTGGAATTTGAGAACCATCACTGGGTTGCGCTCCAATAATTTGAATATCTGAGTTTTTTTCTTTTAAATAAGTAGAAGTTCCCATAATAGTTCCGGTAGTTCCCATTGCCGAAACAAAATGGGTTACGGTACCGTTAGTGTCATTCCAAATCTCAGGACCAGTTGTTTTGTAATGGGCTTTCCAGTTGTCTTCATTAGCAAACTGATTGAGCATAATATAACCACCTTCAGCCACTTTTTTATCCGCATAATCTCTAGAGCCTAAAATCCCTTCTTTGGCTGATGTAAGGATTACGGTTGCGCCATAAGCACGCATGGTTTGTGTACGTTCTTTGGTTGAATCTTCGGGAAGCACTAGTTCTATTTCTATATTGAATAACTGTGCAATCATCGCTAATGCAATTCCAGTGTTTCCGCTGGTAGCTTCAATCAGTTTATCTCCTTTTTTTATATCTCCTCTTTCAAGGGCAGATGCAATCATGTTGTATGCGGCTCTATCTTTTACACTGCCTCCAGGGTTATTCCCTTCCAGTTTTAATAAGAGTTTTACATTTTTATTCTTGATCAAATTAACCGTTTCTACTAATGGAGTGTTCCCAATTAGATCTAATAATTTTTTTGGCTCCATACTATCTTAACTCTTTTACTTTTACTTCGGTTGTTGTTGTATTTGTAACTATTGATTGGGCTGGAATTGATTTGGTCACCCAAGTGTTTCCTCCAATAATACTTCCTTTTCCTACGATGGTTTCTCCTCCAAGAATAGTTGCATTAGCATAAATGCATACATTTTTCTCTACAGTAGGATGTCTTTTGGCATTTTTCATGTCTTTGCTTACGCTCAGTGCGCCCAAAGTTACTCCTTGATATATTTTTACATTCTTTTCGATAACTGCTGTTTCTCCAATTACAATTCCGGTAGCGTGGTCAATAAAAAAAGGAGATTCGATACTTGCACCTGCATGTATGTCTGTTCCTGTAATACGATGCGCGTATTCACTCATTAATCGAGAAAACAGCAATAGGTCCAAAGCATATAATTCGTGGCTTAAACGATAGATGGCAATGGCATAAAATCCAGGATAGGCGAGGTACACTTCTTCAATACTATTTGAGGCAGGGTCATTTTCTAAAATGTAAGCTGCATCTTGATTTAGTTTTTCAAGTACTGACGGTAATTTTTCCAGGTATTTATCCCACATGGAGTCGCATAAGGCATGGGGCTTTTTACAAGCAATTGCTGAAATGTCTTTAAATAACTTTTCAAGTTCATCAATGCTTTCGCTCAATGGAGCATTTTTATCAAATAAGGTATAAAACAGCTTTTCAGTAAAAGTTTCTGTTTTTGTTTTGATTCCATAATTAATGGAAAAATGACTCTTTAATGAGGCAATAGTATTAATAATCAGATCTTTTGTCATGATTATGGGGGGTGAATTGTTAATAGAATGGGTTAAAAGTTGTTTATTTAGAAACAGCAACAACAACTCCATTTTGATGAAATTGGAATGTTATAAAGAAAAATGATTTGTTTGTAGTTCATAACGAAACGGTTTCCTTAAATAAAAACGAAACAAATATATTGAACTATTTTGGATTATGTTGTAAGATGTAGCACAGTCTAACAAAAGCAGGTGCTTTTTTTTAATAAAAGTGAATTGATGGGCTGATAATTATTTTAATATCAAAGTGTTTTTTTAATATGTAAATTAGCCTAGTAAAAAACGCTACAATGAAACCAATTAATACTTTTATAAGTGATCTTTCCAAAAAAGAATTTCCATTGACGGATAAAGTTTCTGGAAAATTAATTCGGAATCCAATTTTGGAATTAATGAAAGCAGATTTTCCTAATTTCAAAAGCGATCAGTTTTTATCAATAAAAGAGCTTAATTTATATAGAGAAAAATACATCTCCAATTATTTGTCAAATGAAATAGGGGAGTTGTCAAAAATCGAATCTAAAGTTATTGGAGAACTGGATGGTTACGACTCTGTAGTAAGTAAGGTGGAAGATGAAATTGAAGTTCGAACCGTTGGGCAAATTGTAGCTGATAAAGTAGCCGATTTTGGAGGTAGTTGGCGATTTATTATTTTATTCGGGATATTTATTGTGCTTTGGATTTTGGCTAATATTTATATTCTCTTGAATAAAGGGTTTGATCCTTATCCATTCATTTTATTGAATTTAATTTTATCTTGTCTTGCTGCACTTCAAGCTCCGGTAATTATGATGAGTCAAAATCGTCAGGAAGAAAAAGACCGAGACCGAGCAAGAAAAGATTATATGATTAATTTAAAATCTGAATTAGAAATAAGAATGCTACATGAAAAGTTAGATCATTTAATTCGGCATCAACAAGAAGAATTAATAGAAATTCAGAAAATTCAAATTGAGATGATGAATGATATTTTAAGTAGAATTTCAAAAGAAATTTAAAATAAAAATCTTGTTTTCACAAACTCCAAATTGAAAAAATAGGCACAATTTTATAGAATAAAAAGCGAGAAAAATAGCTTTAAATTTGTTGGAAATAGTGGTCCTTTTCTAACTGTTGTTTTTGGTTTAAAACTGTTGCTTTTTATAGTTGTTATTTTTTAAGCATAAAGAAAGTTTTTTATTAAAAGGAGTGCTCTTTTTTTATTTCTTACTTTTGTTATCTGAAATTTAAAATATGAAAAAATTAATAATTCCAATAATGATTATTGCTATACTGGTAGCTTTTTTTGAGCAGGTAAGTGCTGAGAAAAATGTTTATATCACTGTTGTTGCAATAGTTGTTTTTATGTTTGGGATGATGCAATTGAGTGCTAAAACGCCGAGTAAAAATCAAGAAAAAGAAGATAAAGATGTTTAATAAAGGAGATAAAGTTTCAGTACTTGATGAAGCAATAAACGGAGTTGTTGTTTCAACCAAAGAAAAAGAGATTACTATTGAAACTGAGGATGGATTTATGATGACATTTTTTGTCAACGAGTTGATTAAAGTAAACAATTCCAGTAACTTAATGGATTCTATTAAAAGAATCAATGTAGATGAAATTGCTAAGGAAAAAGCAATCCCAAAAGCAAGGAGTTTTGTAAAAGAACGCAAAGATAAGAACGAAATTTCGGCTCCTGAGTTTGATTTACACATTGAAAAATTAGTTCCTAATAAACGCGGAATGTCAAATTATGATATTCTAACTTTACAATCAGAAACAGCTAAAAGGCATATCGAATTTGCGATTAGAAATCGCATTCCGAAAATAGTTTTTATTCATGGTGTTGGTGAAGGAGTTCTAAAAGCAGAGTTGGATTTTTTATTGGGACGCTATGATAATATTGCTTTTCAAGAAGGTAATTATCAAAAATACGGACAAGGAGCAACGGAGGTTTTTATAAAACAAAACAGTAAATAAAGGATTTGATTTTTATGAAAAAAGGTCCCGTTTGCAATTGCAAACGGGACCTTTTTTTGTTCCTAATTTCGGAAAATAATGGGGGATTAATTAGTGGTTAATAAGTCTCCGTAAATGAAATTATCACCCAATAAAAAATCATTATTTCCTTTCTTTAAAGTGACCTTTTTAAGGACAATTGTATGCTTGAAACTTCCAGGGCCATTCGTCGTTGTAGTCACTTCTACAATACCGCTTGTTCCTGCTACACCCTCTACACCTGTCCATTCTTGGCTTAAAGCTGGAGTAGTTGGTGTGGTTGTATTACAAAAATAAGCTGGGGTAAGTAGTCCTGAAAATAAACGGTACGTAAGAACATTTGTTGTAGTTCCAATAATTCCAGTTCGAGGTGTATTTAATGGTGTTACTTCATTAACAATTAAATTGGGGTCTATTGTTAACATTAAAGCCTCACTACTGGTGTAGTTATATATTTGATTAGAAGCAGAACATTTTTCTACAGTTTGATCAAAAAGAAAAGGGAGTGTTGTCGCAGTAGTTACATAATCACCAAAAGGGAATGTTTCATAAACTTGGGTGCCGCTATTTTTTGCAAAAGTGATGTTCTTGAAAACAATATTATGATTGTATCCAGTAATTCTAGTACTATTAGTAGTAGTGTTTGTTGTTTTAACTGCTGTAGTAAATATTTGTATTTTACCGTCAGTTGCATTCCATTGATCCGTTACGATAGGCGTTGCAGGTGGTATTGTCTCGCAAATATTATCAGCAGATACTGTACCACCATAAAAACGATATACCACTCGATTAGTAGTGCTAATGTCAAGAACTGTTGGGGTATCGGTCAATGACGGCTCCGTTGTGAATGAAGCTGCTGGAATCTCAACTAGCAGTGCTTCTTTGTCTTTTAACTTGTAAATAATATTATTTGTACTACAACTTTGCATTGTAGCAGTTTCAAAATTAATATCTTCTTGCGTTAAATTACCGTCATCACAGCCATTTAATACAAATGCAAAAACCAATAGGCTTAGAACTTTTTTCATTGAAAAATTTATTTCTGCAAAAATAGCGAAAAAAATGATAATTGATATTGGATAATAGACAATTGATATTTCATAACTTTGCAGCAATGAAAAAAGTATATCTCGATAACGCATCAACAACAGCTATTAGAACTGAAGTCATTCAAGAAATGGCTCAAATCATGGCTCAAGATTACGGAAACCCTTCGTCTACGCACAGTTTTGGTCGCAATGCCAAAAGTATTTTGGAACTTTCCAGAAAATCGATTGCTAAGCATATCAATGCAACAGCACAAGAAATTATTTTTACTTCCTGCGGGACAGAAGCTAATAATTGGATCCTGCGTTCAGCCGTTAAAGATTTAAAAGTAAAGCGTATTATCACAAGTAAAATAGAGCATCATGCTGTTTTGCATACTATTATGGCGTTACAACAAGAATATAATATTCAAGTTGATTATGTAAGGGTTAAACCCAATGGTGCAATCGATTTAACAGATTTAACGGATTTGTTAGCGCAAGATAGGAAGACGTTAGTGAGCTTGATGCATGTTAATAATGAAACGGGGACTGTTCTAGACCTTAAAAGAGTTTCGGTTATATGTAAGGAACATAATGTGTTATTTCACTCGGATACAGTACAATCGATTGGCAAAACGAATGTAGATTTACAAGAGTTGTCTATTGACTTTCTAGTTGCAAGTGCTCATAAGTTTCATGGTCCTAAAGGGGTTGGATTTGCTTTTGTTAGAAAAAACTCTGGACTTCAACCTTTGTTTTATGGTGGAGAACAGGAAAAAGGACTACGTCCGGGTACAGAAGCGGTGCATCAAATTGCCGGAATGGCTAAAGCGTTGGACCTTTCTTATTCTAATTTAGAAGAGGAGAAAAAGCATATTTCTGCATTGAAATTCTATCTAATTGAACAATTAGAAAAGGAATTTCCGGGTTTTAAAATTAATGGTAATTTAGATGATTTTTATAATATATTAAATGTTTTATTGCCTTTTTCGGCTGATAAGACGGCAATGATTTTGTTTCATTTAGATATGAAAGGGATTGCTGTTTCTCGAGGCAGTGCTTGTCAGAGTGGTAGTATAAGGCCATCACATGTATTGGCAGAAATACTTTCTGATGAAGATTTGAAAAAACCGAGTTTACGTATTTCTTTCAGTCATTATAATTCTTTGGAAGATGTCGATTTATTAATTGCTGGTTTGAAAAGTATGAAATAAAAAAAAATCCGCTTAGCGGATTTTTTTATAAAATAATTTAAATTTTTTCTGTTTCTTTTAGTGCTTTTGCCTTTGCTTTCCTTCTTTCCTCTAAAATGGTTTCTCTTTGTTTAGCAGTTATCATTAATCCTAACATCATAATAAAAGCAGTCAGTAAGATAACTTGAATAATTAATGACTTATTGACTAAAACGATAGTGTGCTCTGGAGTAATAGAAAGAAATAGTAAAATGGTAATTAAACCTCTTGGTGCTACAAAAAGCAATGGGAATAAAGGCATTTTAGATATTTTAAGCTGAATAAATCGTAGAATAAAAAGAATAACAACAATTCCTATTGCCCATATTAGGGTATCGGTATTTATAATTTCAGCCGTTTTAATTAAATAACCAAATAAGAGAAAGAATAAGGCTCTAACTAAAAATGTAGCTTCAATTATTAATTCTTTAAACTTCGAAACCTCTTTGTTTAGAAGGTCAAGTTTGAATTGACGTGTCCATTTGTAATGCCTTAATTCATCTAAATTTCCAATTGACAAACCAAACACCAAGATAAAAATAAGTGCTGGTAAATGGAATATTTTTGAAATTTCATAGATCAAAATAATCAGTAAAACGATTGGAACAAATTTAATATGATGATCGATTTTATTCAATAAAAAAGAAAGTAGTATGGTTGCTACAAAAGAAATCACGATTATAAACAAAATTTCCAGACAAAAATAACCAAATGTCTCTATGCCAAAACTAGTGTTGAAAGCGATGAAATTAAAAAAAACTACCCCAAATATATCAGATAAACTACTTTCATAGATGATAAATTCTTTTTGGCTGCTAGATAAATTCCGAACACTTGGAATAGCAATAGCGCTGCTTATAACGCAAAAAGGAATTGCATTAGTAAGACTATCTTTAAAAGAATAACCGCCATAATAATACAATAAATAAGCAAGTGAAAAAGCCAGCACAATCAAAGGAAGAAACGCTCCTAAAGAGGATTTTTTAATAAGTCCTATCTTAGATTTATTAAGCTCAAGCTCTAATGAGCCTTCTAATACAATAAGGATAAGTCCAATAGTCCCTAATATAGGTAAAGTTGAAGTTAGGTCTGGAACTTCTATACTGAATAGAAAAGTTGCTTCTCGCACTACCCAACCCAAAAGGAGTAATAAGATTACTGAAGGTATTTTAGTCAATGAGGCAGTTAGGTCAAATAAATAAGCTACTAGCAACAACAGACAAAGTGAAATTATAATGGTCATATAAAATAAATTGTTTTTGAATAGGTACTAATGTAAAATAGGGCTAGTACACGGTGTAATATAGTACTTTTGGTTGTTAAAACATAAATATTTTTGATTTCTAACAATAAAAACACAATTTATTATTGTTTTTATATCATAACCAACTGTAAGTAAAGTGGCTAATTTATCTCATATTAATTCAGTGGCTGTGGTTTTTATATTTTTCCATTATTAATCGGGCTTTAAAAAAACACAATGTAGATTCGGCTCCTTGATTAATATTGATATGTTTGTCTTCTAGTCCGTCATAAGAAGCTCCGTTTTCTGGGTTATACATAATTTGTTTGAGATGATTATTGCCTAAAAACCAGATGAAAGCAAGTTTAAGTTGGTCTTTGTATTTTGAATTCTTAGTTACATCATTAAATAAATCCAACGTAATAATTGTGGTTGCCACTTCAATGGGTTGTTCTCCATAAAAAACTCTTTCATTTTCTTTTTTAAACCATCCTCGGTTCGAAATTACTTTTATTTGTCCTTTCATAAAATAATGAGAAAGTAGGAAATCAAAGGTAACAATAGCAATTTTTTTATATTTCTGCTTCCCTGTAACTAAGTAACTGTACATCATAGCTTCTGGTAATACATTATTGGCGTAAGTCATATAATCTTCATACCAACACCAGTTTGCTTCTGAATTGATATGATAATGGCGTAACAATTCATCAGCTAACTTTTCAATCTGCATTTCGGTCGCTTCTTCTTTATAAATAGAATAATAGTTATAAAGTCCCTTTAAAGCATAGGCAATAGCTCTAGGTGAACTAATGTCTTCAATTCTCACTATAGCTTTGTCCCAACACTTTTTAGCTCTTACTACAAATTCAATGGGTAAGGTTTGTTTATATGCAATGACAGTCCCTAAACTCCATAGTGCTCTTCCATTTGCATCTTCAAGATTGACTTCAGTATTTTGTTTTGTCAATTGATGATTAAAGTCTTTATAATTATCAAACCAGCCATTTTCTCGTTGTATTCCTTCAATATAATTGAGATAGGTATTTGCTAGCTCTAAAACTTCTTCATCGGGAAATTGGCTATGATACATAACCATATTTATTAACGCTCTTGCATTATCATCCAATGTATAACCAGATTCAGGATCAGGTTGGCTAAATTTTGAAAATTGGAGAATTCCAAAATTGGTTGTGAGTTTTTTTATATGGTCTAATTTTATTGGAGGCAAACTGAATTTTAGATCCTCTTCTTTGTTTGTTAATAAATCAAATAACAATCGGTACTGAATGGCAATATTTTCCCAAGACGTAATATGAGCTAGTGAGAATGCTTTTTTACCCATATTAATTCTTTTTTCTTCATCTTCAAGTAGTGACATGATAGCATTTCGGAATTCTTCTGGATTTTCAAATTCCGTTAATAATATTCCAGTTCCATCTACTATTGATTCTACTGCATGTGGAATGGGAGTGGAAATCACAGCGCAACCACAACTCATCGCATACGTAAAAGTGCCACTTACGGCTTGGTTCGGATCTTTGGAGGAAAATAAATAAATATCGGATAAGGTTAAATATTCTAATAGTTGTTTTAGTTCTAAGTATTCATTTATAAAAATCACATGAGAATCTAAATAAAGTTCTTTGACAATGAATTCTAATTTTTTTCGGTATTTTTCCCCTTCGGTTTTAATAATTTCAGGATGTGTTTTTCCAATAATTAAATAAATTAATTCTGGGTGATTCGTAATGATTTCAGGTAAAGCAAAGAGAGTGGTTTCTATATTTTTATTTTCACTGATTAATCCAAAAGTGGAAAGGACTGTTTTATCTGAAAAATGATATTTATTTTTAAGAGATTGTTTTTGTTCCCATAATACATTGTGATTTCCGTGAGGAATGATTTTGATTTTTGAAATTGGAGTTTCATAGTTTGTAATTAAAATTTCTTCTGATTTTTTTGTAAGGACAATAATCTTATCAGACAAATCAATAATGGCTTGCACTATTTTTTTTCTTTTTTCATTAGGGTTAGGCAATACAGTATGGAATATCGTTACAATAGGTTTATTAAGAGCTAAAATAAAAGCAAGTATATAGTCGCCATACTCACCACCATATAGACCAAACTCATGCTGAATGCAAACCAACCCTATGTCCTTGCGTTCATTGATTTTTTCAGCTGTCAACGGGTATTGATCAAGTTTTGATGTCAATAATGTAAAAGTGACCTCGGAATTATAAGTGACCTCGTTTTCCTCATTTTGTAAGGCACAAACTTCAATAGGAAGGGTACTACCAAATACAGTTTTAACAGCATTGATAATGTCATTTGAAAAAGTAGCTAGGCCACATTCACGAGGCGGATATGAGCTAACAATCAACATTTTTATTCCTTTATCCAATTTCATTTTTGGTGTTTTTAAGGTTGTTTTCTTAACTCCAGTACTAGTTCTTTAAGTGAGACTTTGGCTACTGCAATATGCTTGTCTGCAGCACCATAGTAGATGTAAAGATCATTATTAAATAGAGCAACACCGGTAGGAAAAACGGTATGGCTAACAACACCTTCTATTTCCCACTGTTTTGTTGGAGAGAAAAGGGGATAGGGTAGCCTAGAAATCTCCATCTCAGGTTGGTCTAAATGTAATAGTGCTACTTTGGCATGGTATATTTTTCCTGTAGTAGTTTCATGGACACCATGGTAAATTAGTACCCAGCCTTCTGGAGTTTCAATAGGTGGGCAGCCTGCTCCAATATAATTCATTTCATAAGGGTCCTTTGGATCCAGAATAATATAATCAGTAAGATTTGTCAAATAATCTTCCCAAAATTTTAAAGTTAAATCCTCCCATCGGTCGAATTTTACAATTTGAATTCCAGGCCAAATTCGATGGAGGAATACAAATTGACCATTAATTTTTCTAGGAAATAAAACAACATCTTTATCGCGAAGCAGTCTTGTTTCGTCATTAACGAGACCTATTTGTTCAAAAAGATTGTAATATTGATGGTATTTAGGGTTGAGTTTGGATGGGTTGCAAGAATTAACATGACTTTCATATTGTTGATAATTCACTTGAGGGGTTATTATTCCTTTTTTTTCGAAATGAATTAAATCAGTAGAGGTAGTAAGTGCTCCTAGGGTATTAACTCCATCATAGGCGGTATAAGTAATATAGTAAATCCCCTCAATTTTCACAATTCTTGGATCTTCGATTCCTTGCTTTTCATAATCTAACTCCTTATTTATTAAAGGTTTATCTAGCCTTTCTATTACTTTCATAGGACCATCCGTCTTCGCATATCCTATGGTCGAATAATTTCCTTCTTGGACTGCTCTATATAAAATATGCAGGGTATTCCCTTCTTGATAAATACCAGGATTTAAAACCCCGTTATTTTCAAATTCGTTGTCTGTAGGACTTAAAATAATGCCTAGTTTTTCGATTGTAAGCATAACATAAAATGGTGTTGATTATGTTGTAATCTTTTTAAGTATTGTATTATTTGTCTCTCTTCAATTTATTTCTTTCCTGTTTTCTAAAGTATCCTCTAAATAAAAAATTGTGTTTTAATGCTTCTAAATTCTCATTTAGGCGGATGCTGGCTTCATTTATATTTGTCATAGTCGAATCAATTTTTTTTACCAATCTTGGGTCATTCGAAAGGTAGTTTATAGCCCCTTTTCCGTCTTTGATATTCAAAATGGTTTTATTGAGATTGTCCACTACTTTATTAATTTCACTGCTGGACTGGTCTAAATTATTGATAATCGTTTTTATATTATTGGCGACAGCTGTATCTTTTAAAACCCCGATAACATTATTCTTATTATTTAATGAAGTAATGATTTTGTTTAAATTTGTTATCGATTCTGAAGTTTGTTTACCTGATATTTTTAAATAATGAATAGTTTCCTTCAAGTCATTTGCTACTTCAATATCATTTATTAATAATCCTACGGTTCCTTTTCCTTTATTAATTTCGGTTGTGATTTCCAGTAAATTTTCGGTGAGTAGTGCTGCATTCTTATTGGTTTTACTAAAAGTATTTAAAAGATCATCGGTTCTAATGCGGTTCAAGGATTCAATCACATCCCCAGGCACTACAGGTGGTAGTTTCCCTTTGCCGGGTAATATATTAATAACCATGCTTCCTACTAGTCCATCCGAACCTATAGTAGCAATTGCGTCTTTTTTAATGTGTCTAAAAATAGTTTTGTCAATAATCATATCGACCTTAATGTTAGAATCATTAACCATTTCAATGCCACGTACTGTACCTACATTTACACCTGAAAAACGAACATTATTACCTAATTGCAGTCCGTTTACATTAGTAAAAATAGTTTCTAAATGATTTGTTTTTCCAAACATCTTTTGCTTGTCGCCAATGAAATAGATGGCCAAAACAAAAAGTATAAGCCCTATAATTACAAATAGACCAAGACGTATTTTTTGTGAAGTTGTTTTTTCCATATTATATTTTATTTAAAGAAAGCTTGAATTTTAGGATCAATAGATTTTGATAATTCTTCAAATATTCCTTCGGTATAATTAATTCCATCTACTAATAAAATCATCCTGTTAGATATTACTCTGGCACAATCAACGTCATGCGTTATAATAATAGCTGAGGTATTGTATTTTTCCTGAATTGATTTCATGAGCAATAAAATTTCTTTTGCCGTTATTGGGTCTAGTCCTGTTGTAGGCTCATCATAAAGGATTATTTTTGGTTGAAGAATTAGCGTCCTTGCTAATGCAATTCTACGCTTCATTCCGCCTGATAATTCTGCAGGCATTAAATTCAAAGTGTGTGCTAAGCCTACATTTTCTAGGGCTTCCATGACTAATGGGGTGGTGTCTTTTAGTACGCCAAATTTTTTAGTGTGTCGTCTTAATGGGAATTCTAGATTTTCTCGAACGGTCATAGAATCATACAGCGCACTACCCTGGAATAGGAATCCAATTTCGGTACGGAGGTCGTCTAGTGTGGATTGATTTAATTCACTAATATTTTCTCCCATTACCGTAATAGAACCACTATCAGGTTTTTCTAATCCAATTAGGCATTTTATCATTACGGACTTCCCAGATCCGGATTTTCCCATAATAACCAAATTTTCTCCTTCGTTCAAAACCATATTGAAACCATTCAGCACATGGTTGTCACCATAGCTTTTTTTTAAGTCTTTGATTTCTATAATGGGTTTTATATTTTTGGATAGAGCGTTCATATACAATTATAAATCATAAAATATATCAGTGACAAAAACAGCTATAAAATCAATTATAAAAAGTAGCATGGAGGTAAAAACTACTGCTGAGTTTGCTGCAATACCAACTCCTGCGGTTCCTTTTTTACAATTATAGCCTTTAAAACAACCTACTAGGCCAATTGCAAAACCAAAGAAGAAACTTTTGATTGTGGCTGGTACTAGATCGCCAAATTCTAAAGCATTAAAAACTTGATTGTAGTACAACAAAAAGGAAACATGACCCTTTATGTTTTCAACCAAGTAGGAACCAAAAATAGCAATGGCATCGCCAAAGAAAACTAAAACAGGAAGCATGAAGGTCGTGGCTAGTATTCGTGTGACAACAAGGTATTTAAATGGATTTGTACCCGAAACCTCCATTGCATCTATTTGTTCCGTTACTCTCATAGATCCCAATTCAGCTCCAATACCAGAACCGATTCGTCCTGCACATATTAATGCCGTGATGATTGGACCTATCTCTCTAATAATCGAAATGCTTACCATAGAAGGCATCCATGAAACAGCACCAAATTCTTGTAAAGTTGGTCTTGACTGTAAAGTAAAAACCAGCCCAATAATAAAACCTGTTACTGAAACAAGCAACAATGATCTGTTTCCCATATTGTAACATTGCCGAAGGAATTCTTTAAACTCCGATGGGCGTTTGAAGCATTCTTTGAAAAAGCGACCAGCAAAAAAGGAGAGTTCGCCAATTTCAAGTAAAAAAGAATTAATCAATTTTATTATTTTAAAAATAGCATTCATAAGCATCATGAATTAATTTTTAACAAGAAAGGGCTACTCAAATATACGACTATTATGCTGATTATCAGGCTTTTTAATTGTTTGTTAGCCTGATTATTAGTCGTTTAATCGATAATAAATGATTTATAATTCTAAATTATAGTATTTAGTAAATACATTCCTATAAAAGAGAGATAAGGATAATACTAAGAAGAAGAAGAAGCGTTTTTATTTATGACAATAGTAAATCACTGATGTCAATTTTATTGCTTTGATGTGGAATAGTATTGCAAGTAATAACTTCTTTGGCTCCTGATTTTAAAATTTCTTGATAGGCATTTCCTGCAAAGACGGCATGAACACCAATGCAAATAGGAGGTTGCATTCCTGCTTTTTTCAAATGTAGAATGGTCTCAATAAGTGTTCTTCCAGTCGAGATAATATCATCTACCAAGACGGGAGTATGATTATTGTATTGTTCTACTTGAGGAATAGAGACGGTTACATTTCGATCTCCATGGCGAATTTTTGTTAATGTGATATAAGGCGCATTGGCATTTTTTGCCACCTCAGATACCCATTGTTCACTTTCCATGTCTGGCCCAATCAATAGAGGTTTTTTAATATTGTTTTTTATATATAAAGAAATAAGAGCTGCTGCATGTCCCATTTTTGTTGGGATTGAATATATTTCAGCCAAGGTACTACGGCGGTGTAAGTGCGGGTCGATTGTGATTAAGCGGTTGACAAAACTGGAAATAAAACTAGCAAAATAGGTAGAAGTAACTCCTTCTCCAGGGTTAAAAATAGTGTCTTGTCGCATATAAGCTAGATAGGGAGCAATAAGACTAACGCTTTTGGCCCCCATTTCTTTAGCCGTTTTTGCCAAGAAAAATAGAGGTACTATTTTATTGTCAGGTTGGTGAAGAGTACAAACAAGAAATACCTCTTTGTCCCTTACATCCGATAATATTCGAATATAAGTTTCACCGTCTGGAAATTTACGAATTTCGACCTGACCATTTTCTCCCTGTTCTTTTTGAATTAGTTGAAGTGTAAGTTTCTCATTTTCAGGTAAAGCAAAAAATATTTTTTTCATAACATTTTAATGTATCAAAATAATATTTGGTTCCGTTTTTAAATATTCAACTGCATATTTTAATTCTCCCTCAGTTTCAGCGTAGATAGAAAATAGTAAATCTCCCTTATTTAATGGAGTATTTAATGGAGTTTGAAGCATTACTCCTGCTTTAGAATCATGTGGTGCACCTGCAAGTTTTGCTACTTTAGCAAGTTTACGATTGTTAATTTCGGTTACAATTCCTGATTTATCAGCATAAATGTCTTTTTTATAAATTGCATATTCAGGTTCTTTAAATCCACCTTGGGCTTTACAAATGGCAGTGAATTTTTCATAAGCTTTACCGGAAGAAAGAATTTTTTCGGCTGTATTAAATCCATTTTCTTTTGATTGTGTATTTGCCAAATCTATAATGGCACCAGCAATATATAACGCTTTGTTTCTCAAGTCTTGAGGAGCTTCTTTTTCATTTCGTAACACACTTAGCACATCCATAGCCTCCAATGATGGCCCAATTCCTCTACCTATAGGTTGTGATCCATCTGTGAAAAGTACTTTTACTTCTATACCCATTGACTTTCCAACAACATGAAAATAATACCGTAGTTTTTCAGCATCTTCTTCAGTTCTTACCTTGGCAGTTTTACCAATTGGAATATCAATCACCACATGAGTAGATCCTGCTGCTATTTTTTTAGACAATACTGATGCTATCATTTGACCTTCGCTATCGACATCAAGGGCTCTTTCGATACGAATTAAAATATCATCGGCAGGACTTAATTTTATGGAACCGCCCCATACAAAACAACCATTTTCTTTTTCGACCACTTTTTTAATTTGATTAATATCTAAATTAACCTTGGTTATTGTTTCCAATGTGTCCGCAGTTCCAGCTGGAGAAGTGATGGCGCGGGAAGATGTTTTAGGAATTGTAAGCCCATATTGAGCAATTATAGCTACAACAATAGGCGTGGTACGGTTTCCAGGTAGCCCGCCTACGCAATGTTTGTCGACTACTATTGGTTTATTCCAAGAAAGTTTTTTACCAGAGTTGACCATTGCTTTCGTAAGCCCAATAATTTCATGAATATTAAGATTATCGCCAGCACAGGCAGTAATAAAAGCGGCAATTTCTATGTTGGAATATTGTCCTTTCACAATGTCATCAATAATGTTTTGTAAGTCATTATCATTTAATTCTTTTCCATACATTTTAGATCGTATACTTCGCATGGAGGCAACTGGTTGCACATGAGAAAAACTAAGTTCATCACCTTCTTTAGCGTTTAAATCTTCATAAGCACTATCAGAAAGACCTGCAGTTCCATCTTTTATAATTCCATTGGTGATTATAAATAAAGTAGCAATTATTGAATGGTTATTTGCAGTAACTAAAATTCTGTTATGTGCTTCAAATCCCTCAGATTTACAGATATGACAATCTTTACGCATGAAAACTACATTTTCTTTTTGGGTATCAATGCCAAGATAAACGAGTTTTAAAGTGTTAAATGCAGTTTTCATTTTAGTGATTATTAAATTTTAATTAAAACCAGACAATTCTAAAAATAAAAATGAATCTCTCCATAATTGAAAAGACATAAACAAACAATAAATTTTAAAGAAGTAGCTGTCAATGGGCCCGAATTTTTGCCATTTGTCTAAATAAAAAAATGGAATGCTATTTGTTTTTTAATGCTTCAAATCCGGATACTACATCGAATAATTCTTCATCAATGGAAGTTTGTCTTAACCGATGGTATTTATGATGGAGCGTATCCAATAATTCTGAAATGTTTTTTTCGGCTCTTTGCATAGCACTCAAGCTTCTAGCATTTTCAGTAGCTAGTGATTCAGCACAAGATTTGAATAAAGATACAAAAAGATATTCACGTATTAGCGCCGATAAAGTAGTTTCCAACCTTCCTAAAACCTGCGGTATTTTGTGGTGGGCCAAGGCATTTCTTTAAAGTTGTCGCGTCATTTTTGATTCAATGGACGGAGCCATTGCACGATGGTCGTATAGTAAGTACTTGTTTTTGATTGGTATTGAAAAATATTAAATTCTTTGGTATCTTGCTATGCATAATTTTTTTTAGTTTCCAGTAATTTTTCCTTCTCCAGAAATACCTAGAACTTGGTCTGGTAAATCAGGCATTATTTTTATCATGTTTTCTAAAATTTTAAATTTGTTATTTATAGGTAATAGAAAATAGAGAAGGGGTGCTATTATTAGTTTTCGTACAATCGCAAGCGGTTTCTAACCGTATGAATTTCTTTTTTTAAGGAATCTATCTTTTGTAATAAGTTGAGAACAACATCGATTCCTTCAAGATTTACTTCTAAATTCTGATGCATCCGAATCATTTTTTCCACTTCATATAATGAATCTTGATGGATGTAGGGTGTTTTATCAATAATTTGGATTTCAATAAGCCCCATTTCACTTAAATTACCAAAGAAGCTTTGCTCCATTTTATAATGAATACATAGGGTATTTACGGGGATAAAATTTTCTATACTCATGGTTTTTTTAGCTTAGCAAGTTCTGTGAATAATTCTTTTTCTTTATCCGTCAGGTTGGTTGGAACTACAATTTGGTAGTTGATGTATAGGTCTCCAAATTGTCCTTCTTTTTTATAAACAGGAAACCCTTTTCCTTTAAGTTTTACTGTAGTACCATTTTGAGTTCCAGGCGCTACTTTTAGTTTTACTTTTCCGTCAAATGTATTTACAGTAATTTCACCTCCTAAAATGGCACTATAAAGGTCTAAATCCACAGTAGAATATAGATTGTCCTTGTCACGTTTAAAATCAGTATGATTTGATATCGAGAAGGTGATATACAAATCTCCTTTTGGACCACCACCAGTGCCTGCGCCACCATGTCCTGTGATTTTTATGACTTGGCCATTTTCTACTCCGGCAGGTATTGTGAGTCGGATATTTTTACCACTAATAGTTAACGTACGTTTGTGTGTGGTGTAAACCTCTTTAAGATCTAAATGTAATTCGGCATTAAAATCTTGTCCTTTAAATTGTGCGCTACCTCGTCCACTACCTCTAGCCCCTCTACCGCCAAACATGGATTCAAAAAAATCAGAATAATCACCTCCTTCAAAACCAGCAAAGCCGCCTTTTTGCCCGCTTCCTTGATAGTGTTGTTGCTGTCTTTTTGATTTCTCAAATTCTTCGGCATGTTGCCAATTTTCACCATATTCATCATACTTTTTACGATTTTCAGGATTGCTTAATACTTCATTGGCTTCATTGACTTCTTTAAATTTTATTTCGGCTTGTTTGTCGTTGGGATTTAGGTCAGGATGGTATTTACGAGCCATTTTCCGGTAGGCTTTCTTTATTTCCGTCTCCGTTGCTTTTTTATCTATTTCTAATACTTTGTAATAGTCTATAAATGCCATTTTACTTTGTTTTTTTAGAATTACTAATTATAAGTCTTTATGGATTTATGGTATAAAGGTTTACCGAGCAAAGAGAAATTGCTTCTTTCAAATTTAATCAATTTTTACATGATAAATAAGTATAAAAGGTTTTATTTCAATAGCTTATTTATTTCATATAAGAATTGAAACTTTAGCTATGGATTAGTTCTATTAAAAGGAATAGCTATTCTTTTTAAGAAATAGTTGTTTTAATTATTTAGAAATCTCTCGGTTCGTTTTTCTAAAGTCAACGGGTCTTATTTTAGCCAAATTATAAAAAGTATTACTAAAAGTGGCTAAACTATTATATCCAGATGCATAGGCAATTTCGCTAATAGACAATTCAGTTTGTAACAGTTTTTCCATACTGAGAATAATTCGGGTGAGTTTTACATATTGTAGAAAGGATATGTCCAAAGTATCTCTAAATAAACGGGAAAGACTACGGCTACTAAAACCAAATAATTTTGCAACATCTTTTAATAGTAGAGGTTGGTCAACGTGAAAATGAATGTGTTTTAAAATGGGACTCAATCGTACATTTGTAGTAGTAGGAATAACAACAGGTAGTGGGTTTTTACTGATTTCAGCAATAATAGTACCTAGAGTTTTTATGTATTGGTATTTACTTTTTTCTTTTTCAAAAATATTCTCACTCCAGTTTTCAGTATATAGTATCATCTCCAAAATTAAATTGGAAGCAGGGTAAATTCCCATTTTCGAATAAAATTCATTGTTAGTAAGGATATGAGTTGGAATATAAATATTTCGAATCATACTTACAGATGTTTTTAATTCAATGAAATGTTCCATCCCTGCGGGAATCCATACATAATGTCGGGCGGGTAAAAAATAGGAATTGTTGTTTGTTTTTAAGAAGGCCGCACCCCCTTCTACATAGGTAAGTTGATGCTTGTTATGACTATGCATGTCGAGACGCTCTTCAATCTTAGTGTGGTATATGTAAGTGGTCTTAGGATATTGATTCACTTTCTGTAAAAATCCTAGCTCTTTTGTCGGTATCATTTGATAAATATTAATTTGGCTCAAATTAACAAATAAATGGCTTAATTGACAAAATAAGACTTGAAATTATGTCGCAATTTTGCATTTTAATTTAAGAACTAATTATGCACTTTAATTGTTACAAAATAGTAGTACCTGTATTCTTGTTCACACTGGTATCACTAAAAGCACAGGAAGTTAGTAAAGATAGCATTCCTATATCATTAGAAAAAGTTTGGGAAAAAGTGTCCACAAACAGCAAAGAGATTAAAATGCACCATTTGCATACCGAGTCGGGAGGGGAAGCTGTAAAAAATGCAAAAAGCAAACAATTGCCAGAAATAGGCTTTAATGCCAATTATGGTAAATTAGCTAATATTCCAATTTTTAATAACGGAGTTTTACACCATCCAGATTATATACCATTAGAAGATCATTCCATTTATGGTGCTACTATAGATGCTTATTTTGATATTTATAATGGACATAAGCTTAAAACAAACATCCAAAAAGAAGTGGTGAAGCAAGAGTTATCCCAATATATAGAAGAGGAAACGATTGAGTCTATTCACTATCAAGTGGCTCAAGCGTATTTGAAATTACAACTGTATTTGCAATTAGAAAAATTAGTAAAGAAAAATATTTATCAAAATGAAGAACGCTTAAATTTAATCGAGAAACTGCATACTGGAGGAGTGGTTTTAAAAAGTGATTTACTTCGAGCGCAACTGCAATTGTCCAAACAGAAAACGGCATTAACGGCTATTCGTAATAATGCACAATTAGCCATGCAGGAATTAAATATTTTCATGGGGGAACCAGATGAGCAAAATTTAAAACCCACAGATAATATAGGTCTTCAGGAAAATCAAAAATTAATGAGCTACGATGATTATATTGACAGTGCCATAAACAAATCACCATTACAGAAGATTGCAAAGCAAAAAGTAGCACTAAGCAAATTAAATGTTGAAGGGTTAAAAGCAGATAAATTGCCAAGAATAGGGTTGTTTGGGGATTATAATTATTCGTATCCACAAATTAAGTTATATCCCTATGAAAATGCACCTTACTTATTAGGTGTAGTAGGAGTGAAATTATCTTATACTATTTCATCTATTTATCATGATGTTCATAAGGAAGAAGAAGCTAAAATAGTATATGAAGAGCAAAAAATAGCACAAGAAAATGTGCAAGATAATTTGCGTAAGGATATCAATAAAGCCTACAAACATTATATAGAGGATCAAGAAAAAATTGAAGAACTACAATTGAATGTAAAACAAGCGACAGAGAATTACCGAATTCTCAATCAAACTTATTTTAACCAATTGTCTTTAATTACTGATTTATTGGATGCAGATACTCAATTGTTACAAGCCCAATTCGAGCTCATTTCAGCCAAAATATCAGAACAATTACATTATTACGAACTTTTAAAAAATACAGGAGACCTATAATTATGGCTACAATAACAGAAAAACACGAACGTATTGACAGGATAACGGTTAAGATTACCTATAGCATTGCCTCTATAGTATTAATTTTATTGTTAGTTTATGGTGGTTATACACTGGTAAAAATGTATCGATATGAAGAAACTAATGATGCACAAGTAGAAGAATATATAAATCCAATATTGAGCCGTACAACAGGTTTTGTGCAGGAAATTAAATTTAGAGATCATCAAAGAGTTCATAAAGGAGATACCTTGTTTGTGATAGATAAAAATGAAACGCTAATGCAATTACAAGAAGCCGAAGCCATATTGAGTTCAGCAAAAGCTTCATTATTAGTATTAGAAAGTAATGCTGTAACAACAACTAGTAGTGCCTCAGTAAGTGAGGCAAGTATTGCTGCATCTAGAGCTAAATTGTGGCAGCAAGAGCAAGAATTTAATAGATATAAAAAACTATTGGATGAGGAAGCGGTTACACAACAGCATTTTGAAGCCATAAAAACGAGTTTTGAAATTGCAAAATCAGAGTACAAAGCAGTTCAAAATACCTATAAAACAGCCAGGGGGAGAATAAATGATGTCGATTCTCAATTGGCCGTTGCTAAAGCAAATGTGCAGCAGAGAGAAGCTATAGTCGAGAATATAAAACTCAATTTGACTTATGCTGTTATTACGGCTCCCGCAGATGGAATTATGGGTGACAAAACCTTGCAGGTAGGACAATTAATTCAAAAAGGACAAACTTTAGGATTCATTGTAGATCAAGACCAGGGAAAATGGATTGTAGCTAATTTTAAAGAAACCCAAATTGCCAATATGAAAGAAGGGCAGGAAGTAGTGATTAAAGTTGATGCTTATTCAGATGAAACCTATCATGGTAAAATACAGTCGCTTGCGCCAGCTACAGGATCTCGTTTCTCGCTTTTACCACCAGACAATGCTACGGGAAATTTTGTAAAAATTATTCAACGATTTCCAGTTCGAATTCTTTTGACTGATGCTGTTGCTAAAACAAATAATCTACGTGCAGGGATGAATGCTGAGGTATTGATTCCTAAATTATAATAGTTACATGGATCAGTCATCAAACATATTTAAAAGTTGGGTTCCCAAATGGTTAATTAAAGCGGTTATTTTTTTAGTAATTCTGCCAACGGTATCCATGTTAGCAGGTTACATTGGAGGAATTAATAGTGCCGCCAGTTATTACGGTCTGGATCCTACTGATATCCAATTCTCCATCGTTTTGTATTATGTTGGAATTGCCAGTTTCTTTCCATTAGAAAGAAGGTTTTTTAGCTATTTTGCTTCCAAAACGTATTTTCTAATGAGTGTTTTATTGTTCACAGCGATCAATTTAGTATTGTATAATACTAATGACGCGCTACTTTTCTTTATTTTACGATTTTTAGGTGGAGCAGTTACTGTTGCAATGATTGGAATTACATTAAGTTTAATTTTTTCTCAATTTCATTCAGAGCGCTCCAGAGTATTAGGGTATGCTGTTTTTTACGGAACGCTACTTATTTCGAATGCTTTTACATACTTGTTTGATGCTTATGTATTTCAAAACTATGATTTTAATGTAATGTATCTTGCCATTATTTATGTTCAAATTCCAGGAGTATTATTACTATTTCTTTGTCTTAAAACTAACATACGTTTGCATAATAAAAGGTTTCCCTTACATCAATTGGATTGGAAAAGTTTTGTGATTTATAGTTCTCTACTAACATTAATTGCCTATGTTCTTTTGTATGGACAATATTACAATTGGTTTGAAAGTATTCGTATTTGGGTTTGTTTAGGGACAATAATGTTATTACTTGCTACTTTTATTATCATGCAGCAAAAAAATAAGCGTCCGTTTATAGATTTAACTATTTACAAATTTAGAAATTTTAGAATAGGTGGAGCGCTACTCGTACTGTATTATATTTGTAAAGGAGATTTGAGTGCTGCAAACACATTTCTTTTTAATGATATGGGATTAGATTCGTATCATTATGCTTACATTATGTTTTTTAATGCTTTAGGAATTGTTGTAGGAATTGCATTAACGGCTCGTTTCCTGTTAAGTAAAAGAAATATGCGCTTAATTTGGCTTACAGGATTCGCTTTTTTATTACTCTATCATATTCAAATGTTTTTTATTTTTGGCTCGCAGGCCAATGAAGAAAGTGTTTTATTACCGCTGTTTTTTCAAGGTTTAGGAAATGGAATTTTAATGCTTTCTATCGTTATGTTTACAATTGCATCAGTACCAGAATCTAAAAGTTTTTCTGCCTCATTGAGTGGTGTTTCTTTCCGATTTTTTGCTTTTACTGTGAGTTTAGCGCTAATTTCTTTTATGAATCTACGACAAGTAAGTGTGCATTATCATGAGTTAGGCAACTCAGTTACTACTTTAAATTATGAATCGAGTAAGCGTTTGCAATTGTATGAAAATGCAGCACTTGCCAACGGAGCTTCGGCAATGAAAGCTAAAGTGGTGGCTAAAAAATTGTTAGGTAAAGCAGTTGCTATTCATACTAATACCTTGTTCGCAAGGGATTACTATTATTTTATGGGGATTGTAATATTTTTAATTATGCTAGGCATCGCATTAATCCCTCATTTTCATTTTCATTTCAGAAAAATTGGAGCTAAAGTAATTCCTATTTAGCAGAACAATGAATTAGGAACTGGTTCCATATTTATTAATGATGGACATTTGTCCAGCATGATAAGCAGTATGGGATACAATTCTTCCTAGGGCTTCAGCTTTTGTCTTTGTGCCAAATTCTGACGTAGTAATAGAGGTATCCCAGTCGGTATCCGTTTGTTTTTCAAGTATAGCTAATAAATTTTGATAGGCATAATGGGAGTATTCTTTTAATTCGGATAGGTTGGTCCATTCACCGGTATCCTTTTTTGCAATTACTGTTTTTGCAATTACTTTAACTTCGCTTGCACCAAATATATTTTTTGTAAAAAGCAACTCAACATCACTAATATGGCGAATAAGAAAACCAAGGCTATTGGGCGAAGTTGCCAATTTCTTTTTCAAATCATTTTCTATAATTAAATCTAATTGCTTTGTAAATCTAGTTCTACCTTCTTGCCATAGCGCAATAAATAACTGAGTTTTTGATTTCATTAAATAAGGGTTTTTTAGTGATTTCAACTTTGTATTGTTGTGATAGGGCTCTAATTTTCCTGAAACGAAAAAAGGGTGTTGAATTGTGAATTTAGTCTAAAATTTTCATTTTGAGAGAGGAAGCGAAATAAAAATAGCCCAATAAAGGGCTTTTCTACTATTATTAGTTGTTCATATTGCTTTTTACATCAGTAGTAATTCTGTTTTTATCATTCTTGCTTTTTGCTTTTCTTTTAATTCGATAAGATGTGATTTGTAACCGATAAATTCATGATCTTTTGGATTGATTTGCAAAACAAAATTTATTTTTCCCAAGAGATGTTCTAGAAAGTGAACCTGATCTATTTCTTTGTATTCCCGATGTTCATCAATACCAAATTTCATGATATAATACATGGCTTGTCTCAATTTATTGCGTTTATGGAAAACGACTTGTGGTTTTTCATTGACAACAATACCTGTGACAGTTTGTCTCATATTTGGAGTCATAAGATTTGTTTTTGCAGCATTGATTTGCAATCCCATTACTTGAATATTGTCGGTTACTTTTTCGAGTAATTTTTTTTCGTCAAAATTTCCTGAAAAACTCAAATCATCGGCATAACGGGTATATCTTATTTTATGTTGTATACAGTAATCAGCAATAGCCATATCAGCTTTTTTAAAAATGAGGTTTGAAAGATAAGGACTTGTTGGTGCACCTTGTGGTAAAAAACCATCTTTAGTACATAGTTGTGAAAGTAGATTTGAAATGCTTTTTGAATAACCCACTTCTAAAAATATTTGCTCTACACTTTCAATTTTAATTGATGGAAAAAAATTTTCTAAGTCAAGGGTGAATACTTTAGGTTGGTTTTTGTGAAATCTTATATTCTCTAAAATACTTACATTAGGTCTATATGCTTTTGCAAATGGGCTAATAGGAATTTTATATAAGATGTTTTTTAAAATCCAATGTTGTATTTCTTTTAAACTTGGGAGTGGTTCTGAAATGGCTCTTTTTTTTCCGTTCTTTTTTGTAATCTCAAAATCACGATAAAAATATTTGGTGTGTAATGCGGCTTTTTTTATGTATTCTTTTTTATATCCTACAAGTAAGGTTAAGTGGGAAGAGTTATAAATAACAGGAACATTGTTTGAAAACAATGGCTCAGCATAATTCAAACAACGATTTATGTTTTGTTTAGAGTAGCCTATTTTTGTGGCTTCTTTCATGAAAGTTTCTTTGTATTGAGCAAAATCCATAGCTTTAAAATCGTTAATGGAGTGAGGACTTTTATGTCACTCACTCCAATTAGGAATACGGGTTTAAAAGGTTCGGAGCTCTGCGGAGAGCCTTTTAAACCCAGTGCTTGAAAAAACATTCAATTACAGAACAGTGACTCACTGCTCCAAAGTTAGCTTAGCCAACGTAATTTTAAAAATAAATCAAAATGACAACTTATTCTGATTTGGAATATAAATGGTTTTTGAATCTAATTTTGGGATTTTACTTTTTAGATCCTTTGTAATCCATTCCTCTTTTTTTTGTTTTACTTTTATATTTGGTTCCATAATATCAAAGTATTTAAAGCATCAATTAAGATGTTTTTAATTTGTAAGTATTATAATATCAAACGATTAATGGGGTGTATCTCTACATAAATTTACAATTTTTTATTTACATTTTAGTATAATCTGTGCAGATTTTTTTTGTTACGACTTAAAATGAAAAGCCTCCAAAACAATTATTTTGGAGGCTTTAATTTTAGATAAAAACAAATTATCTCAATCTAACTTGTTGAAATAATTAGTTCTTTACAAGGTATTTAATATGTTTTATGTTTCCATTAACTACTGTTTTTAGGAAATAGAATCCTCTTCTTAAATCAGCTAATTGTAGATTTACAGTTGATTTTCCTGAAGTAATGTTATGAGATGATTGGCTGACTAATTGTCCAAAGAAATTATAAATTTGAAAATCTACTTTTGCAATAGATGAGCTATTAATTTCCACATTGATTTGGCTTACAAATGGATTTGGAAAAACGTTTACAGCTGTGATTTTTACATCCTCAATTGCTGTATCGCAACTTCCTAAAACGTCACCATGTGCTAAATGAGAGGCAACTGCATTTTCATCAATACATACTGTTTTCCCTTTATGGCAAATTTCAACTTTTGGATTTTTTGAATTAGTACCACAACGTACATCAATTACATTTACTGCTTTTTCGGATACTGATGAGCAACCATTAGCATCTGTAACCGTTAATGTATAAGTTGTTGTTGCGCTTGGACATACATTAATACTGCTTGTCGTAGCTCCATTACTCCATGTATATGAATAAGGTAATATACCTCCAGTTACATTGCCTGCAGTTAGCGTTGTACAAGAAGAATTTGTATACCCGTAATATACAGTTGGTGATTCAGTTTCAGGAATTTCAATTATTGAAGGCTCATTTATAGTAAATGTTGCAACTACTTCATTATTTAAAATATCTTTTACAGTTACACTATAAGTTCCCGCATCAAGATTTGATATAGAGTTTGTGTCGGTAATTTCACCAATATTCCAAGTATAAGTGTATGGAGCAATTCCGCCTGAAACAGATACAGAAGCAGTACCATTAGCTTCGCCATTGCAAGTTATATCTGTTGTATTACTAGCGTCAAGCGTCAATTCTTTTAATTGTAATCTTACGGTTACAGGGAAGTGGTCAGAGGCTGTTTTAGTATAATCGCTCGTGTAAAATTCATAGTGTACTCTTGCTGATTCATTGATGTATAAATCCGCAAGTTCATTTGAAAGTGTAATATGATCAATCATATTTTCATAGGTCACATACGATCTAAATCCTGCTTCACTTAATGATTTTGTAACAACACTAAAGTTTGTGCTATCATTTACATATGCTTCATAACTAGAAACAGTTGTAGAAACATCTGAAACGGTGTAATCTACATCATCGTTATAATCTCCTAGTAATACTAAGTTAGCATCCGGATATTGTGCATTCAAGGTGTCTTTTAAAACTTCTACATCAAACTTACGCATGTCATATTTGCCTTGGGCATCACCACTTGTATTTGCTCTAGCATGAAGGTCAATGATATTGATTTGTTTTTGATTTCCATCAATTGTAACATTTGCAGTCATCATAAAGGGCAATCTACCACTAGCAAAAAAGCGTGATTTATCAGCATCAGGATAATTAGCCAATACAGAAACATCGCCACCATTATAATAAGGATGAATGGTTTCTAATAGTACTTTGGTACTTACAGGTGTAACGGTTTTGTTTTTATAAATAAAACCAACTTTTTGTTTTGGACTACTAAAATCATTTGGGTAGGAAGTTGCTTCAGATAAAACATAACTGTAATCATTCATTTCGCTAACCATTTGAGCAAATAAAACATCATCAGATATTTCTTCTACTGCATAAATATCAGCATCTAATTGTTGCAAAACATTTTTGACTGCGTCTTTTTGTATCGCATCTGAATTAATTTTTCCTGCAGCAGGTGAATTAGTTTCATCACCAAACCACGCCATATTCCAAGTGGCAATATCTAAAGTTTTGTCTTTTGAAATATTTAAATCACTTCCTGTTTGTTGGTATTTATCGGCACACGGGAAGTCAGTTCTCATTCGAGGTAACAGTTGTTGAGTGGCAAAATAATTTCCAACTACACCTATTATTTCTGAACAATTTTCAGGTTGTGCAAAACCGGTAAGATCACTTACATCTGCATCAATTCTCAATTGAGCTGTTCCACTTGCATCTGTAATATCAGTGTTTGAATTACCAAACATAATAGCACCAGGCTTAGGGAAAGTCGTATTTTCTATTCTTACTAATTCAGCTGGGTGGTTTGCCATTTCACTCAAAGTGATAGTAACTGGCGAAATAGGTTGATTAGGTAATCCGTTATTAGTAACCGCACTTACAGGGCTTATTTGAACTTGCTCGCTGTAGGAACTTCTAGTTCCTGTAACAGTGATAGAATCTCCTATTTTGAAAAGTCCAGTACCATGTACTGATTTGTCAAAAACGGCTATCGCTCCAGTAGCATCTTGGAGGTAAGCTGATCCAGCAAATTGGTCTGAAACAGTTAAAACACCAGTTACAGTTACAATATCGCCATCTGCTTTACTTCTTGCTTCAGCAATTGGAATTACAACTAAAATATCAGAAGCATCACCAAAAAATTGTCCTTTATTTATAGCTCCAAAAGTAGTATTGGCTGCTTGCCAAGTAAAATCAGCATAGTTATATCCTGCTCCTATTAATTGTAATGAAGTTCCTAGTGCAGCTGTGCTTGCTTCTGCAATACCAATATCTGTACTTGTCATTCCTGCAGCAGGACCATTAGTAGCGGTAAAACTACCTTCGTAGCTTAAAAACTGAATTACTTTTCCAGTAGCATCTACTAATGCAATTCCGTCAGGAGAACCATTTTGTAATCCAGCAATGTTTACAGATACAGTACCATAACCATTTAATTGATCTGGAATACTACCAGATAAATTTCCTATTGGGGTATAGCTTGCTCCACCTGAACCATTATAAGGGATAATGCTCCATCCAGTTAGGTCAGTTCCGGCATAACCAGCAATTTCAACTGCTTCACCAACATCTGTTCCTGCATTGTCATAATGAATCTCATTGATGAAAACTAAATCACCAAATTTTTGTCCTTTATTTACTTTTCCGAAAGTACTTACAGCTGCTTCCCATGTAAAATCAGCATATTTTGTTCCTTTACCCACTAGCTGAAGTGAATTTCCAACAGTTGCAGTACTTGCTTCAATGATACCAATATCAGTACTTGTCATTCCTGCAGCAGGACCATTGGTAGCAGTAAAACTACCTTCGTAGCTTAAAAACTGAATTACATTATTATTTGCATCTACTAATGCAATTCCGTCAGGAGAACCATTTTGTAATCCTGCTATAGTTACAGATACAGTACCATAACCATTTAATTGATCTGGAATACTACCAGATAAATTACCTATTGGAGTATAAGAAGCACCACCATTACCATTGTAAGGAATAATTTTCCATCCTGTTAAGTCGGTTCCTGCAAGACCAGCAATTTCAACTCCTTCTTCAACATCTGTCCCTGAATTATCATAGTGAATTTCGTTGATAAAAACAGCTCCAGCTGGAGTAGGTGTAGTAGTGTTTAAGGTTGTTATAGTAACTATATTACTTGCTTCAGAAGAATTATCATCTGCATCTAAAGCTACTACTGTTAAGTTGTAAACCGTATTAGCCGTTAGCCCAGTCAGGTCAAAAGTAGTTGCTGTTGTAGCTCCTAGTTGAGTAGTTCCACTATAAATTTCATACGATACTGCAGAGGTAGCTGCATCCCATGATAAATTAGTCGCGGTTTGTGTGATGTTACTAGCGACCAAATTTGTTGGTGCCGCGAGAGGCTCGATAACCGTAGAGAATGATTGCCCGTTATTGATGCTTCCATACGTGCTTGCTACAGAGGTTTGCCATGTAAAATCACTGTATTGATTTCCAGACCCTTTCAGTTGTAATGATAAACCAACTGCTTCGGTTCCAGCTTGAGAAACGCCAATATCCGTGCTTGTCATTCCGATTGCGGGACCATTAGTAGCAACAAATGAGCCTTCGTAGCTTAAAAACTGAATTGCATTTCCTAAGTTATTTACTAATGCAAGTCCGTCAGGAGCTCCATTTTGTAATCCACTTATGGCTACGAAAATAGTTCCAAATCCATTAGATTGATTCGGAATTACACCGGATAAACTTCCTATTGGAGTGTACGATGCACCACCATTTCCATTATAAGGAATAATGCTCCAACCTGTTAAGTCGGTTCCTGCAGTTCCAGCAATTTCAACACCTTCACCCACATCAGCACCTGCATTATCATAATGAATTTCGTTAATGAAAACAACAGAAGTTGCTGGAGTTGTAGGTGGCGTACTAACTAGAGTCGTTACCGCTACACTATTACTAGCAGTTGAATTGTTTCCAGCTGTATCAAATGCTTTTACTGACAAGGTATAATTTGTATTCGCTGTTAATCCAGTTAAAACATAACTAGCTGTTGATGATGAAGCAATTTGTACTGTTCCATTATAAATTCGATAGCCTAAAACACCAACATTATCTGTTGATTGAACCCAAGTTAAAGTTGTTCCAGTTTGGGTTGTATTAGTAGCATATAAAGTTGCTGGAACAGATGGTGCCTCAGTATCTAATTGTACACTTCCATCAAATCTATTTTGAGCTTGTGGTCCTCCCCAAATTGCTGTAGCAAAAGCAGGGTTGTCAATAAAAGGATTTCTATTTCCTTGAACTCCTTCTAATATTGTATTTCTATTGATTTCTACTTGAGAAACAGGGTCTTCAACATTCCATTCTAATAGAATATCAGCCATATCAGCACTGTAGTTTTGTGAACTGATGGTCACGGCACTAGGAAGACATTGAGCACCATAATGCAAGTGCATGTACATAATCATACGGGCAACATCACCTTTCCATTCATCTCCTGGATACCAGGCACCATTAACTAATTTAGCATTTCCAGATCCATCACCAAAGGGATAGTTATTTCTAGTTGCATTCAAAGTAACATCTGCAGCTCGTAAATGATGTGCATCACTTCCTGGGCCATCAGTACCTAAATTAGGGTTTCCTAATGATTTGGCAAAAATGTGCTCTCTATTCCAATCGCCTTGGTTTCCACCATTTTGATCTTTAGAACGAGTTCGGTCATTTGTAACATCAGAATCACTATCATTATAACCATAAATCAGTAAAACTTTTGTTGGATCGTTTGGATCTAAATCTGTTTGTTTTAATGCATCCCAAACTCCAGGTGTATACGACAACTTTGTCGTATGTGTAGTGGTTATTAGGTTTGAAAGATTTGATTTTAAGGCATCTCCAGTTTGGCTAATGTTTGCTCCATTATAATACGTAGGAACTTGAGCAAAGGAAATCACACTTAAAAAAGTAAATACAGCTACAAGAAAGAACTGCCTTTTTAAGTAAAAATGCTTCATAATTGTTTGTTTAATTTATTGGATAGTAAATATATACATATTTGTGTTTTTATGCGTTTAATACTATTAACAAATCGTTAAAATTTTTAATATAAAAATTAAAAACCCATACGATTATTTAACAAACTAGAGTGAATTGCTATAATAATGGAATTTTAACGGCTATTGGAGTTCCCTATTTTTTTTGGATATTTAGTAGTATTTTTTAAATTTTTTATTTGGGAAATAGGTAACAAAATTAAGAATGAACCTGGCGGTCCAGTAGGATAAATAATTTTTTAAACGGGAAATCATTGTTCCTTTTTTTAATGATTTAGGTGTTATTCTATGGCTTTGTGAAATGATTTCATCTAGATGGTGTTGAAATGTATTTGAAAATGGGATGGATTTGATTTCAACATTCATTTCTAAACTTCCATAACAACTTAAATTATTGAGATTAAATGAGCCAATAGTTGTCCAATAATTATCGACTATGGCCGCTTTTCCATGAAGTATTGTTTTATTCCATTCATACAATTCGATGTTATGGGTAAGTAACGTAGAATAAATATGGTAAGTCGCTCTTCTAGAAAGTGGAACATCTGATTTTCCAGATAAGATTAATCTTATTTTTACTTTGTTTTTTGCTGCTTTTTTAATTGCATTATTAAGTCTTCGACCTGGCAAAAAATAGCTACCCACAATGGTGATTTCTTTTTCAGCATGTGTAAAAGCACCTATATAGGCATTGTATATTTCGTTTTTACTTTTCAGCCAATCATTTTGTAGTATACTGACAGCAGTTTCTTCCCCTGAATTAAAGACAGATTCTATTTTTCTTTTGAAGAAGTACTTTTTCTTAAAGAATAAGTCTCTACAAAGTAATTGCAGTTTTTTTGCAATTTTCACGTCATTTATTTGCACTGAATAATCGAGCCAGGCCCCATTTTCTTTGGACCCCACATATTTGTCAGCTATATTAATTCCTCCAATTAACACTACCTGGTCATCCGCAACAACAACTTTATGATGTAATCTTCGGCCCATATATAAAGAGCTTGAGGATAGGAATGGAGAAAAAAAACGAAAATTAATTCCAGTTTTTGTTAATTCCTCAATTACATCTTTGGGAAACGAAAAGGAACCAAAACCATCTAATAAAATATAGATTCTTACCCTGCGTACTGCTGCTTTTTTTAATTCTTGTAAGATTTTATTTCCAATAGAATCATTCTTAAAGATATAATATTGAAGATGAATTTCATATTTTGCTTCTTGGATTATATATTCTAAACGTGAAAAATAATCGGTTCCACTATGAACTAATTTTACCTTTTCTATGTCGTTTTTAATGTAATTGTTAATTAGCATAAGCACCTTTTTGTTTTACTTCTTTAATTAATATAAACTCTAAAAGATTTTCAGTATCCAAAGTACCCACAAGTTGATTGTTCTCCATGACTAACATCAAATTAGATTTATTATGATAAACCAACTCAAAAATATCCGCAAGTAGAGTTTCTATATTTAAGAAGACTAAGTTTTTGTTCATCGCATTGACTATGGGAGTATTCTCGCCTTTTTCAGAAAGAGCTATTATTATTTGATCTCTATTTAGGGTTCCTACAGGTTGGCTATTCTCAGTTATTAAAAAAATCTTGGATTGACTGTCTAAAAGTAATTCTATAGCTCTTTTTATGGGTTGATTTGCATCAATAGTTTGGTATTGTTTCATGACTACGTCCCGCACTGTGTAGCCTTTAAGAAGGTATTTCGAGGCAGTATATTCGGTTTCCATTTGCGCACCCATAATGACAAAAATGCCTATGAAAATTAAAAACGGATTGGAGAAAAAACCAATAAATATAAAACCTATTGCTAATAATTGGCCTATTCGAGCTGCAATTTTAGTTGCAGTATGTCGTTGAAATTTAAATGCCAAGAGCGCTCTTAAAATGCGCCCTCCATCCATTGGGAATGCTGGAATTAAATTAAAAATAGCTAACGCTAAATTAACGATTAAGAAATTCAAGAGGAAGTTGTGCGAGTTGATTCCTCCTGATAATTGAGTCATAAGAAGTTCTTCATTTTCGGGTACTGTAACAAAAAAACTGGTCAATAGTGCCAAAAAAAGATTGACCATCGGACCAGCAAATGCAACGATTAATTCTTCTATTGGTTTTTCGGGAAGTTTTTCTAACCTGGCTAATCCGCCAATAGGAAGCAACGTAATATCTTTGGTTTTAATTCCATAGTTTTTTGCTGCTAAAGCATGACCTAATTCATGTAAAACAACAGTAATAAATATAGAAAGAATAAAAGCAATAGACCACGTTATTTGAAGGATATTATATCCTGAACGGTAATTGACAAATATGATAAATAGGAGTAGTAATGAGAAGGTCCAATGAATGAACAAACCAATTCCTGCTACTTTTCCAAGTTTAAATGATCCTTTCATTTCTCTTTTTTTTAAATGCTTTAAAAAGCATAATTAGAAAAAAAATGTGTCAATAATGAAAATCAAAAAATGCAGGTTTAAGCGAAAGATTATGGGAATCAATGCGTTACTAATTTACGACTTTTTTCTGAAGAATAGTCGGTATTGTTTATTAAGAATTTTGGTATTATTCAAAACTGATTTATTTGAATAATACTTGCTATTAAAGTGTCGATTGGATTTATTCTTTTAGTGCGAATAGTTTTGTGCTTCAATAACTGGAAGTAAGCACTAATTTATCAGAAGTTATTTTGAGTAAAAATTTTTGGGATTTGCTTTTATTTTAGGATATCATTTTTCAAGTTCGTTTTCACAAATACTATTGTACGCCCAAGCATTTAAATTGGCCATAGTAGTATTTGCGATTCCCTGTAAGGCTTCGTTAGATAAAAACCCTTGATGCCCCGTAATTAATACGTTGGGAAGAGAACGAAGAATCGTATACACATGATCCGTAATTTTTTCACTAATGTGGTTTTTAAAAAAGATAGGTCTTTCTTTTTCATAAACATCAAGACCTACTGCGCTAATAATACCTTTATTGATAGCCTCTATTAAATCCTCAGTATTCACAATCATTCCGCGCGCCGTATTTATAAAAACAACCCCTTTTTTCATTTGAGAAAAAATGGATTTATTAAACATATATTTAGAATCTACATTCAATGGGCAATGGATGGAAATCACATCTGCACTTTGACATAATTCTTCTAAATTACAATACCGAATTTTGGTTTGTTGAATCAGTTCTTCATTTATAAAGGGATCATAGGCGAGAAGGGTACATCCAAATCCGTGCATTATTTTAGCAAAAGCGCTACCTATTTTTCCAGTTCCAATAATGCCCACAGTCTTTCCATGTAGATCAAATCCTACCAAATTATCCAAACGATAATCTCCCATTTCCATTAGTTTTTGACCTAGAACTATTTTCCTGTTTAGTGCCATAAGTAAAGCGACTGCATGTTCAGCAATCGAAAAAGGGGAGTATTCAGGCACATTTGCAACTTTTATTCCTAATGACCTAGCTTTTTTTAAATCAATATGATCATGGCCCACAGTACGTAAAGCAATGTATTTTATTCCCAAATGGTACAATTTTTCTAGTATTGTACTATTTGCAATATCTGATGTAAAAAGAGATATCCCTTCAAAACCTTTAGCTAGATCCACTGTATCATGGTTTAGGTTTTTAGAAGTATAAACTAATTCTAGCTTGCCATGTTTAGCTTTTTCTATAAATGGTTTTTCAAAGTCGAAGGTGCTGTACATTAATATTTTCATGATTTTGGTATTTTATTTAACACAACCCATAAGAGTTGTAATTATATTGGCTTCAATTTGTTATTCAAATAGTAAGGTAAGCCTTTTGCAGTTGGTAATAACCACATAATTAGAGGTTAATTGTAATACTTTTGGGGCTCTTAGAATTTTTTTTTTTTATCCAAAATCATATTTTTCTTCTTTAGAAATGAGTGTGAGTTCAATACTTACTTCGGGTTCTAATCTAATATTTGTTTTAATGATGTTTGAAATCAAACAGGAATTTTTGCTCATTTCCAAAATGTATTTAACCTGTTCTGGATTTTGGAAATAGGGAATAACTACTTTTGGTCTTAGCGTAATTTCACTTATTATATTTTTTCCTTTTATGACTTCAATAGAACAGCTGGAACTACTTTCAAAACTTACAAATTGAATATTAGCATTTTCGGCTTTGGATAAAAAAGTAGTCATTAGACAGCTGTTTAAAGAGGAAAGCAATAAATGCTCGGGAGACCAGATGTCTTTCATCGTTTTTGGTAACTCAAGCGGTGTCTCTTTTTCTGAATTTTGAGGAAATACGGATGAAATTAAAAATCCGCTTCTATTGTCTTTACATTTTAAATTTACTTCGTAAGTCTGCATATTAAATAGGTTTAGTTATTAATAATTAATTTGAAATAAAACAACAGGAATAGCGATTTTTAGTTGTTATAGACTAGTATTTTAGAAAGGTTTTATATAAAAAATAAACTCGATACAGTAGTTTATTTTCAATCTTTATTCTTTACTTTTTTTGACCATAATTTCTTTTTTTTGATTACTTATAGGCGTACTTTATTTTTCTTTTCGGCTTCCAATATATTTTCAATTCCTTTTATTAAGGCATCTGGATTAAAGGAAATACTATCAATTCCTTCTTCGACTAAAAACTGTGCGAATTTTGGAATATCACTTGGGGCTTGACCGCAAAGCCCCACTTTTATCTTATTGCGTTTGGCAGCACTTATTGTTTCCCTAATTAGGGTTTTTACTGCCAAATTTTGTTCGCTAAATAAATAACTTACCAATTCAGAATCTCGGTCTAAACCCAATGTAAGTTGTGTTAAATCATTGGACCCAATCGAAAATCCATCAAAAAGAGCAGCAAATTCATCGGCTAAGATGACATTACTCGGAATTTCAATCATAACATAAATTTCTAGATTGTTTTCGCCTTGGGATAAGCCATTTTTTGCCATTTCGGCAAGTACTTTTTCCCCTTCCTCAATTGTTCTGCAAAAAGGAATCATCAATTTCACGTTCTTTAAACCCATTTGATTTCTCACTTTTTTCATGGCTTCACATTCTAATGCGAATCCTTTTCGATAAAAATCACTGTAATAACGAGAGGCGCCACGAAAACCAATCATGGGATTTTCCTCTTTAGGTTCGTAATATTTTCCACCAATAAGATTTGCATATTCATTGCTTTTAAAATCACTCATGCGAACAATAACTTCTTTGGGGTAGAATGCAGCGGCTACAGTAGCTACAGCTTCGGCCAATTGATCTATAAAATAGTTTTTGCCGTCTTGATAGCCTTTTGTAAGTGTTTGAATTTCTGCATTTATAGTTTTATCAGTTATTTTTTCAGGTTCACATAAGGCCAATGGATGAATTTTTATCGAGTTCGAAATGACAAACTCCATTCGCATCAAACCCACTCCTTTATTTGGATAATAACTCAGCTCAAAAGCACGCTCAGGATCAGCAAGGATAAACATGGGATCCGTTTCGGGCATTGCTAATTGACTAAAATCATGCTCAGTCACTTCCCATTTTAACTGACCATTATATACATTGCCCTCTTTACCTTCGGCGCAGGAAACGGTAACTAATTGCCCTTTTTTTATACATTGAGTTGCATCTCCAGTTCCCACCACAGCAACGGTTCCTAGTTCTCGAGCTACAATCGCGGCGTGGCTGGTACGCCCCCCTTTATTGGTAATGATAGCCGAAGCTTTTTTCATTATTGGATCCCAGTCGGGATTGGTCATGTCAGTCACTAGGATTTCACCTTCAAGTAATAAATTACCTTCTTGAGGATTATTAAGAATTCGAGCTTTACCGCTAGCAATTTTGTCCCCAAGAGCTATTCCTTGCGTTATTAAAGTCCCTTTTTCCTTGAGTTTATAAATTTCTCTTATTTTCCTTTTAATTGTCCCATAAATGGTTTCTGGTCTTGCTTGCACTATGTATAACTGATTATTTATACCGTCTTTTGCCCATTCAATATCCATTGGTTTCTTGTAATGTAGTTCTATTGTTTTACACCATTGCGCTAGTTGTATTACTTCACTATCATTCAATGCATATTGGTTTTGTTTTTCTATTGGAGTAGAGATATTTACAATGGTATTTTCGGCAGAGCTTATTTTTGATTTTTCGGTATAAATCATGGTGAACTCTTTCCTTCCACAACGTTTTTTTAGTATAGGGTTGAAGTTTTTATTTTGTAAAGTGGGTTTAAAAACCATCCATTCATCTGGAGTAATTGTTCCCTTAACAATGTTTTCCCCTAATCCCCAACAACCATTAATGATAATTGTATTTTGAAAACCTGTATCCGGATCGATGGTAAAAGCCACACCGGATGATGCTTTATCACTTCGAACCATTTGTTGAACACCTACCGAAATAGCAATATCTATTTTAGTAAAATTCATGTCATGGCGGTATTTAATGGCGCGATCTGTAAAAAGGGAGGCATAGCAATGAAGTAAAGCGTCCCATAATTGTTCCTTTCCTGAAATATTTAAAAAAGACTCCATTTGACCTGCAAAACTAGCTGTAGGTAAATCCTCAGCAGTGGCACTACTTCGGACCGCTACACCTACATTGTCAATACCTGTTTGCTTACAAAGCAATTGGTATGCAGTATCAATTTCAGTTTTAATGGTATCTGGAATCTTAGCTGATAAAATAATTTGCCTTGCTTTTTTCCCAATTTCGGAAAGATTCGAATAATTTTTTGTATCAAGTGAAAATAGTAATTCGTTTAAGGTGTCTTCAAGATGGTTTTCTTTTCTAAAAAAACGATATGCATTGGCAGTAACAGCAAAACCATTAGGAATAGCTATTCCCAAAGGATTCAATTGATTATACATTTCACCTAAAGAGGCATTTTTACCTCCCACAATTTCAATATCCGTTATGCTAATTTGGTCGAAAAAAAGAATAAGTTTTGAATTTTCCATATCGTTTTAAATATTTAAAATGTAAGGTGGTTGGTATTCTAACTTAAAAAAACAAATGAATAACAGATTGACTAAGCCATATATAGAAAAATTCTAAAAGGGATTCAAAGCAAATTAGGGTTCATTAGAAACGGATAAATACAAGAGGATATTCCTGTTTCTTGTATAAAAGGGACATATCGTAAATTTAAGCAAATATTTTTTTTTCAATGTTAAATTATGATTTTTTTTGAATATAATTTAGTCATAATAGCTTGTTTTGTAAGTATTTATGTTGTTTTTGTAGTGAATTATAAACTTTGGGTGTTTTTTAAATATTATAAATAATAAATAGTAAAACTAGAATTTATTCATTTGATATCGAAACAGTTAAAATCCATTATCGAAATAATACATGCCTTAGAATGTGTAACTATGAATTTAAGAAGCTTTAAAAATTTAATTATTAGGATATTATAACTCTAAATACATGTATAATTGGAAATTAATTTTATTTTTGTAAAGACCAATGTATTTTAATACATACAAATATTAATTAGAATAAATACCCCATATTCTGATTTAATTTCAATTAATCTAATTCATTTTATATGAAAGAATTACCTACTCCATCTAATGAAAAAGATAGGTTACAGGCACTAGAAAGTTATTTAGTAATGGATTCTTTGACTGAAAAAGAGTTTGATTCTATTACAAAATTGGCTTCTTATATTTGTGATACACCAATCTCATTAGTTAGCCTCTTAGATAAAGACAGACAATGGTTTAAATCAAGTGTTGGATTGAAAGCAAAAGAAACTCCAAAAGCTATTTCTTTTTGTCAATACGCTATAATGGGAGATGAGGTTTATGAAGTTCAAAATGCATTAGAGGATACATTATTTTCAGATAATCCATTAGTCACTGGAAATCCTGATATTCGGTTTTATGCGGGAGCACCGCTTAAGGATCATGAAGGATTTAATCTAGGAACACTTTGTGTAATTGATACTATACCAAGGACGCTCACGGATATGCAGAAAAATGCACTTCAATTATTAGCAAATCAAGTTATAAATTTACTACAGCTTCGTAGAAAAAACATGCAACTTATTCTAGCCCAAAAAGAGTTTAAAAACTTTTTAGAGTTATCGAAGGATATGGTTGGTATCGCCAATAGTGATGGGCTGTTCGTTAGTGTAAATCCTGCTTTTACTACTGTTTTGGGATATTCAAAAGAAGAATTGGGGAAAACCCCCTTTATAAATTTTGTTCATCCAGAAGATTTAGATAAAACTTACAAAGAAGTTGAAAAGCTCGCTAGAGGAGAAAAAACAATTAGTTTTGAAAATCGATATCGCACCAAAAAAGGAGAATATGTAGGACTTAGTTGGAATGCTTCTCCTGATCCAGTTACTGGCAATTTATATTGTATTGCTAGGGACATGACTATAGAAAATAGGCACAAAGAGGAGCTGCTTTCTACTACAACTGATTTAAAAGCAATCCTAAATGCAACTGAATTTTCAATAATTTCTTCAGATCTCGATGGTGTTATTAAACAATTTAATAGAGGGGCCGAAAAACTCTTGGGTTATAAAGCGGAGGATGTCGAAGGTAAAATTACACCAGAAATCTTTCATATTAAGGAAGAAGTGGTAAAAAGAGCGGAAGAGTTATCTATTGAATTAGGAAGGGAAATCGAGCCTGGATATGACACATTTGTAGTGAAAGCTAGAGAATTTGGTATAGCTGATTCCCAAGAATGGTCGTATGTTAGAAAGGACGGCACCACTTTTCCTATGAGGTTATCAGTAACTGCCATTAAAAGTAATGAGGGTGAGGTAACTGGATATTTAGGAATAGCAAAAGATATTTCTAAAGAGAAAGAAGCTGAATTAAATCTATTAAATAGCAATATGTTATTAGATGAATCAGAAAACATCGCTAAAATTGGAAGTTGGAAATTTAATTTAGTAACAAAAGACCTGATGTTGTCTAAGGGACAATCTATAATATTTGAATTGGATAATGTACCTGATGGAAAACTTTATGAATCATATAGAGGTAGAATACATAAGGATGATTTAGTGTTATTAGATGAATTAGATAAAAAAATCATAAAAACGGGAGAAGATTACAATACAAATTATAGAATTTTATTACCAGAAAATAGAATAAAATATATATCAGAAATAGGAAGACCTTTTAAGAATAGAAAGGGTGAAATAGTGGGGCTTCAAGGTTCAGTTCAAGATGTTACTGAAAAAACGATAGCAGAACAAAAGATTCAAGAAAAATCTAAAGAAGTAAATGATATTAGAGCGGCTTTAGATGAGTCTGCAATTGTGTCAGTGACAGATCTTAATGGAGTATTTACGTATGTAAATGATAATTTTTGCGCTATTTCAAAATTCAATAAAGAAGAACTGATAGGTAAAAATCAACGGATGATATCAGATTATCTTTCCTTCGAATTTGCAAAAAGTATTTTAAGAGTTGTTGTAAATGGAGGAATTTGGAAAGGGGAAATAAGAAATAGGGCAAAAGATGGATCACTTTATTGGGAAAAAACTACAATTGTTCCCTTTTTAGACACTAAAGGAAAGATCTATCAATATATAGCAATAAGTACAGATATAACCGAACAAAAATTAGCTCAAGAAAATTTAAATCATGCTTTAAGTGATTTAGAAAAAAACAATAAAGAGTTAGATCAATTTGCTTATGTTGTTTCGCATGATTTGAAAGCTCCTTTAAGAGCAATCAATAACCTTGCTGAATGGATTGTTGAAGATATGCCAGAAATGCCAGAGGATGTAAAAAATAATTTAGGATTATTACGTGGTCGTATATTGCGTATGGAAAACTTAATTAATGGGGTTTTGGATTATTCTAGAATTGGTAGAACCCAGATCGAAATGGAAACAATTGATATTAAGTTAATGTTGGACCAAATTGTAGAAACGATAGTTCCAAACAAGGATTTTGAAGTTTCGATTGCAGATAAAATACCACAAATTTTTGATGCCAAAATTTTATTGTATCAAGTTTTTAGTAATATTATTGGTAATGCGGTAAAATATAATGATAAAGAAATTGGTAAAATAGAATGTGTTTATATTGAATTACCTGATTTTCATCAATTTAAAATTAGCGATAACGGACCTGGAATTCCTAAAGAATATCAGGAAAGAGTATTTGGAGTTTTCCAAACAATTGAAGCAAGAGATAAAAAGGAAAGTACAGGAATTGGTTTGTCAATTGTAAAAAAAATAATCGAAGAAAAAGGAGGCGATATATATATTGAATCATTAGAAAGTAACGGAACAAGTTTTATTTTTACAATCCCTAAATAAAATAAAATGAAGGAATTCGTAAACGAAGAAGAAGAGGAATTAATAGCTCTCAAAAAAGAACACGAAGAATTTGTTTATATCGTTTCCCACGATCTAAAAAGTCCCATGAGAGCTATCACTAATATTACTAATTGGATTGAAGAAGACCTAGAAGGAATTAGTAATAATGAGGTCTTGGCTAATTTTAGTTTGTTGAAAAATAGAGTTGGACGTCTAGAAATGATGATGAATGCTTTACTGGAACTTTCAAGAGTCAATAATTTTGATAATGAAATGTATGAGTTTAATATTCCTCGAATGATAGCGGATTGTGTCGAACTGACAAAAGAAAAAGATAAAGCTGAATTTCATTTTTTGTATACAATTGAAAATGAAAACAGCAATTCTTTAGGTAAGAAACTACAAAAAGTACTAACAAATCTTTTAGATAACGCAATCCGATTTCACGATAAAGAGAAAATGAATATCTTTATTGAAGTAAATGAATCAGCAACGAATTACGAGTTTACTATAAGAGACGATGGACCTGGAATTCCAGAAGAAGTTAAAGAAAAAATTTTCAATATGTTCTATACCGTTAATTCAAAGGACATTCTAGAAACTACAGGGGCAGGATTAACAATTTGCAATAAAATAATAAAAAGGGTAGGTGGTAAAATGGAGTATTCACCTAGTATTGATAGGGGATCCGTTTTTAAATTTAATTGGCCCAAATAAAAAAATATAAATTTATTTTAAAATAAAAAAAATGAGTGAAAAATTAGTAAACATTTTATTAGTTGAAGATGACGAAGTAGATGTAATGAATGTTAAAAGAGCATTTTTAAAAAATAATATTAAAAATCCTCTTTTTATAGCTGGAAATGGTGTTGAAGCACTTGAAATGCTTGAAAATACTATAGTTCCTTTACCAAGAATTATTATTTTGGATATAAATATGCCGAAAATGAATGGGATTGAATTTTTGAAAATTGTTAGAGAAACGGAGAAACTGAAAAATATTTCTGTTTTTGTCATGACGACTTCAAATGAAGACAGTGATAAAATTAAAGCCTATGATCTTAATGTCGCAGGTTACATTCTTAAACCATTATCATTTGAAAAATTTCTTATGTCTGTTTCAACATTAAAAAATTATTGGCAGTTATGTGAGATGTAAAATTTTAAAATAATATTTATGAAGAATTTGAATATTATTGTGGTAGATAATAAAATTGATGCTCAAAGCACAAAAGATATTTTTTTGGGCCTAAACTATCAGTCTATTATTTATTTAGCTGAAAATGAAATTGAGGCATGGTCATTGTTACAATGTAATACTAAATTAAGTCCAGTACCAAAAGTAATTTTTATAGATATAAATAGAGAAGGAGTAAACGGGATGGAATTATTGAAAAAAATAAGGAAACATCCAATATTAAAATCCCTCTTAGTTTTTGTATTAACCAATTCAGACAGTAACAAGAACGAAGCTTTAGACTTAAACATTGCTGGCTTTATTCATAAGCCTATGGATAAAGATAAAATAACTGAAGTTTACTCTATACTTAATGCATACTTAGACATTATTGAGTTTCCAAGAGATAATAATAAAATATGACAAAACCATTAAAAATATTAATAATTGATGATGATAAAGTTGATTCAATTACTATAATACGTTCTATTTCTCGTTCAGATATTAATGCTGAAATTGAAAGTGCTTATTCAGCAAAAGAAGGTTTTGAAAAATTGGAATCAGTTTGTTTTGATCTCATCTTTTTAGATTATATGATGCCAGATTCAGATGGAATAAGTATCCTTAAAAAAATAAGGAGCTTAGCCATAGAAACACCTGTGATTTTTATTACTTCTCAAGGAGATGAAAAAATTGCAAGTCAAGCGATTCTAGCTGGTGCTTCTGATTATATGCCTAAAACACTATTGACTTCTGATGGTATTTCCCATAGTGTGAGAAATGCTATGAAATTATTTGAAAGTCAGAATCTTCGTAAAAAAACTGAATTTGCTTTAAAAATAAATTCCAAAAGACTTTCTGAGGCTCAAAAGTTAGCCAAGATAGGGAGCTGGGAAATCAATTTGAATGATGGCGAGGTATTCTTTTCTGAAGAAATGTTTAAGATACTTGAATTAGATAATACAGTGATGCCATCAATGAGTACTTTTAAGTCTTGTATTACCTCTTCAAATGATATTTTATTATTTGAAAATAAACTAGAAGAAGTTAAGGCTAATAATGAAGAAGTTAGTTTTAGTCATCGCATTATGACTAAAAAAGGGACTATAAAACACATAAACGAATATATTATTTGTATTAATGATGAAAGTGATAAACCGTTCAAAGTTTTAGGAACCATTCAAGACATAACAGAACAGAAGAAAACAGAAAAAGAGTTAATTCATGCCAAAAATATAGCCGAAAACTCAGTACGAATTAAAGAGCGGTTCCTGACAAACATGAGTCATGAAATTCGTACTCCGATGAATGGAATTATTGGATTTGCTAGTATTCTTGAATTTACAGAATTGGATGGAAATCAAAAACAAAGTGTTGAAGCTATAAAAATAGCAGGAAAAAATTTAATGGTTATCATTAATGATATTTTAGATCTTTCTAAAATTGAAGCCGATAAAATGACATTTGAATCAATTGAATTTTCATTGTCAAAAACAGTGAATTCAGTTATTGAATTATTATCTCCTCTTTCAAATGAAAAAAAAGTTATTCTAAAAAGCACAATTGATCCTAAAATTAATGATGCATTAATTGGTGACCCAACACGATTATCTCAAATATTAATTAATCTTGTAGGGAATGCATTAAAATTTACGGAACAAGGACAAGTTGAATTAGTTGTAAATCAAGAGAAGAAGGCCGACAAGTCAACATTAGTTCTTTTTAATGTAATTGACACCGGAATAGGGATACCCGAAGATAAAATTGATGCTATATTTGAAAGTTTTAATCAAGCATCAAATGAAACTACTAGAAAATTTGGAGGAACGGGTTTAGGACTTACAATTACACGAAAATTAATAGAATTACAAGGTGGCTCTATTAAAGTAAAAAGTGAACTTTTAAAAGGGAGCGAGTTTTCATTTGGAATTCAATATAAAATAGCAGAATTAAATAGTATAGACTTGAATAGAGTATTAGCAAAACAATTGGATTTTAGTTTTTTAGAGAATAAAAATATTTTATTGGTTGAAGACAATAAGATTAATCAGCTTCTAACAAAAAAAGTTTTTGAGAAGTGGAATAAACAAATTGAAATTGCCGAAAATGGGTTAATTGCTCTTGAAAAAATAATAGAAAATCAATATGATATTATTTTGATGGATATTCAAATGCCAGAAATGGATGGTAATGAAGTGACTGAAAAGGTGAGAAATCTTCCTGGAATAAAATCAAAAGTACCCATTATTGCTTTAACTGCACACGCTACTGCTGATGAAGAGAGGAGATGTATTAACTCAGGAATGAATGATTATTTATCAAAACCATTTGATTTTAATGTGCTTCTTGAAAAATTATATAGAAACCTTAATTTAGATATATAGGAATAAATTACTAAGTATAGTTTTTCTAAATTCATCCTTTTTATAATTCTATTTGAACATCTGTTAAAAAGATTTACATTTGTAATTCTTGAGAATAGAGAAAACCCTCGTTTTCTTAAGTTACTACGCCTTGACATAGGCATTTTGGCATGTGTGTCATTCCCAATTTTTTATTGGTTTTTCATTTTTTTTGGAAATTTAAATTTTTCCACTGCCATTATTTTTACAAATTTTTAAACAAAAGAATGAAACAGTATTTCAATTTATTCGATTTTACTCAAAAAGTAAATTACAAAACGGAAGTTTTAGCAGGTTTAACAGTCGCCATGACGATGATTCCTGAATCACTTTCTTTTGCAATTTTAGCTGGTTTTCCTCCCTTGGTAGGTTTATATGCTGCTTTTATAATGGGCTTGGTTACCGCTATTTTTGGAGGAAGACCAGGTTTGGTTTCAGGTGGAGCAGGAGCAACAGTTATTGTTTTAATTGCTTTAATGAAGTCAAATGGATTAGAATATGTTTTTGCAGCAGTCGCTTTGGCTGGTATTTTGCAAATATTGGTAGGACTGTTTAAGTTGGGTAAATTTATCCAACTCGTTCCACAGCCCGTTATGTTTGGATTTGTTAACGGTTTAGCCATTATTATTTTCATGTCCCAACTGGAACAATTCAAAACCATTGTTAATGGTCAAAGTGTTTGGTTATCTGGAAATCCACTATATATTATGGCGGGATTAGTTCTCTTAACTATTGCAATAGTTTTGTTTTTCCCTAAAATAACAAAAGCCGTTCCTGCTTCATTAGTTGCTATTATTGTAGTTTTTGGACTCGTTTTGGGTCTAGGAATTCATACAAAAACGGTGGCCGATATTGCTTCTATCAGTGGTGGTTTTCCTCCTTTTCATGTTCCAAATATAGAATGGACTTTAGAAACCTTGCAATTGGTTTTTCCTTATGCTTTAATTATGGCTTCAGTTGGATTAACGGAGGGGTTATTGACTTTAAATCTAGTAGATGAAATAACAGGAACTAAAGGAAAAGGAAACCGAGAGTGTATTGCACAAGGCAGTGCTAATGTATTGAATGGATTTTTCTTTGGTATGGGTGGTTGTCCTATGATTGCACAAACCTTGGTTAATTTGTCCGCTGGTTCTAGAGCTCGTTTATCAGGAATAATTGCAGCCTTAACTATTCTTGTCATTATTTTATTTGGAGCTCCTATCATTGAACAATTGCCTATTGCCGCACTAGTTGGGGTAATGATTATGGTTGCCATTGGTACATTTGAATGGATTAGTTTTAGAATCATAAACAAAATGCCAAAACAAGATATATTTGTTGGTGTCCTTGTGGCGGTGATTACCATTTTATTACACAATTTAGCCTTGGCAGTTTTAATCGGAGTTATAATTTCAGCTTTAGTTTTTGCTTGGGAAAGTGCCAAACGCATTCGAGCTAAAAAATATGTAGATGAAAAAGGGGTAAAACATTATGAAATATTTGGACCCTTATTTTTTGGTTCAACCACTGCTTTTGCTGAAAAATTTGATATTTTAAATGATCCAAATGATGTAATTGTAGATTTTAAAGAAAGTAAGATTGCTGATATGAGTGCTATCGATGCTGTAAATAAATTAACGGAACGATATGCCAAAGTAGGGAAGAAGATCCATTTGCGCCATTTAAGTGCCGACTGTCGTCAGTTACTTCACAATGCCGATGATGTTATCGATATCAATATCATCGAAGATCCCACTTACAAAGTGGCAATTGATTAAAATAAGAAAAGGACTTGAAATTATTCAAGTCCTTTTTTTATAAAATTTATTATTGTTTTACAAGTAAATAACTATCGGGTTCCATTTTATTTTCACCCGCTAAGATGGTTTCTTTAGAGTTTAATTTAATTTCAAGGGGTTGTTTTCCAAAATTGAAATAACATTTAATATGCTCTCCTTTAAAAGTTCTTTCAAATCGAATACAATCATTCGAAAACGATAAGTTTGTATAACTTCCATATTGAAGTGCAAGCTGGGAATTACGTAAAGCAATAAGTTTTTTATATTTATTTAAAATGGAATTTTCATTTTTATCTAAATTAACTACATTCAAGTTGGTGTAGTTTGGATTTACTTTAATCCAAGAAGATTTATCCGAAAAACCCGCAAATGATTGATTATTCCATTGCATTGGACTTCTTGACTTGTCTCGGTTGTGTTCGTTTCCAATTTTTAGTGCTTCGACTTTTGATTTTCCTGCTTTCAACGCCAATTCATATTGGGTACGCCCTTGAATGTCCATTATTTCAGTAATCGAATTAGCTACAATATTTCCATTCCAATTTCTTCTCCATAATAAATAAAAGGCACTCCTTTGGCAGTTAACATCAAAGCGGCTAATGATTCGGCTCTTTTGGGATTGTTTTTTGCCAAACGATCAACCAAACGGGGCATATCATGACTTCCAAAAAAGAGTGTAGGGTAGTTTTGCATATTTTTCTCCATGCTTTGCAACTCATCATAGATTCTTTTGGCAGAGAATTCTTTGATGCTCCCAAAATTGAAATTAAAAACCACATCCAGTAAATCAGGAGATTGATACTGTTTAAGAACTTCTATTTTGTCGCTTCCTATTTCTCCTACGATAAACCGATTCTCATACTCATTTACCACCGATTTTATTGATTTCATGGCAGTTTTAACTCCTTTTTGATTGATGTCATTCAAATGTTCTTGAATACCATTTTTGAAAGGGTTGTCTTTTGTAATTCCATCTGTAGTAAGAAAGTTAATCACATCCATGCGAAAACCATCTACACCTAAATCCAACCAAAATCGTAACATTTTTTGAATCTCGGCAACTACTTTCGGGTTTCCCCAATTGAGATCAGCCATTCTGGTGTCAAATTGATGATAGTAGTATTGATTGGTATTCTTGTCGAACTCCCAAGCGGATCCTCCGAAAAAGGATTCCCAATTGTTGGGTTTGTCTTTCCAAATATAATAATCGCGATACGGATTGTCTTTTGACTTACGAGATTCTTGAAACCATTTAGAGTCGGTGGAAGTATGGTTGACAACCATATCCATAATAATTTTAATATCTTTTTTATGGGCTTCCGCCAAAAATAGTTTGAAGTCTTCGATAGTACCATACGTGGGATCCACTTTATAATAATTGGCAACATCATATCCATTATCCACTTTGGGAGATTCCAGAAACGGAGTCAACCAAATTCCTTTTACACCTAGACTTTTTATGTAATCTAGTTTAGATGTCAACCCCTTAAAATCACTAAATCCATCCCCGTTGGAGTCTTTATAACTAGGCATGTAGATTTCGTAAAAAACGGATTCTTTCCACCACACTTTATCTGAGGTTGATTTCTTTTGTTTACTACAAGAGAAAAAAAGCAAAAGCAATACAATTGATATACCTATTTTGGAGTAGTTCATTTGGATTAAAATTAATTACAATTTATAAATATGCAATCACTGTATTGTTTACATAATATTTTCCAGCTTTTAAGATGATTTTTGATCCAGCTGGAATTTCTACAATCAATCGGGACCCTTCCATAGGAATTGTTATTTTACCAGATTGGCTAACATTTTTCAAAATTACCTGATGTGTAATAGCATCGTATAAATCTACTTTTGCCTTATTTTTTGTTTGATAGATTACCGTTTTTTCTTCTCCAAAAGGATTGTACAATAGGGAAGTTGGGAAGGCCTCCCCACGATAAAAATCAGTCGCTAAACAATTCAATTTTAGAATTTCAGGAACATCAGTTTTTTCAATAATAGCTCCTGCAATTCCTACATGACCACTTCCATAAACACTAAACTGAGAAACATCTGGATTTCCTTCTATCCAGTTGGGACCATCACCAATAGCAACAGGCGCTTGAATATTTTCATATTTTTTAAGATGTGATTTTTTGATCAAACCTTCATAGGCAATTACACCTTTAGTATACTCTTTTTGTTCTGGTATCGTTTGATGGTCATCTGCAATTTCGTATGGATAAAAGAATTTAATAGCATTACTGGCATTCAGCATCCATTTTCCAACTACATTGGCATATCTAGGGTCGTAACGAACCATTGGCACTAATGGCCACATGGAGTCATAGGTATTCATCAAAAAGGCAAAACCGCCATGATCAACCGTACTTCCCATTAATCCTGAAACATCATAACCATTCCAATTATCCAATAACATGCCCCATCCTTCTCTACATTCAGGAGTGCCGTTAAAGGTCCAATCCATAATTTTAGAGTAATCATAGTTTTTACCTTCTTCTGCATTTAATCGGGCTGCAACATAAGCGCCAAAAGGCATTAGTATTTCATAGTACCGATTGTCTTTTTGATTTAAAAGTGCTTGCAATGATGATTCGGCGCCTTTTAAATATTTAGGGTCTTTAAATTTTTGATAAGCCGAATAAAGCACATAGGCATGACCTGCGGCGACATCTTCTTGTTTGCAAATCCAACTGTCTTTAGGTTCTAAAGTGGAATAATCAAAAAAAGAATGATGGTAATTGCCCGCCATTGTTGAATCGGCTTGATAAAATTTATCAGCAATTGAACGTTGTATTGTTGTATAATCTTTTTCATTTGGATAAAAATCAGCAACCGCATAAAACATTAAATTGGGATACACATCATACCACCAGTCTCTAGCATAACCACCTCCTAGAAGAGCAACCTCAGGAGAAGTATTGTTCATGATTATATTCCATTTGGTATCACTATTGTAATAATTTTTTAGCATTCCTACATAGTCTTTCCCTTTTTGGTTGGACTTGTCAATTCCTACTAAACTGGCTCCCATCACGGATCCAATACTCGCTAACGATTCATGAAAAATGCCTTTATAATGTTCTACACCCTGTCTTACATCGCCCATGGCAGTGTAAATCCCGAAGGTTTCTTGATCGAAATTTTTACGGGAATCATCTTTCCAAATTAATGGCCAGTATTTCCCTGTTTGATTTGCATCGTACACTTTGGCATCGTAGTCTTTAGCTAATTGATTAAAATCTAAAATTTTAAACGGTTTTGGAAGGTTAGGCATTGCAGTTATGCGGGCTAACGATTCTTGCTTTACAGCAGGAACCAATCCCATTTTAGATTGAGTTACACTGCAAGAATTAAATCCAATACAGAGTAATAATAACGGTATATATGATTTTTTAAGCATGTTTATTTTCTAATTTTGATTGTTGATCCAAAAGTTGTTTGGCAATTAGTATAGAGAGTAATTGGATAACGGCAATGATTAATAAAGCATAACGCAAGGCATCATCGGCATTTCCAAAATAGGCGATTCCTAAGAAAGTTCCTGCTCCTAAGAGGCGTCCTGCATACAAACCAAATTCATGATTTAAGATATATGAGAATTCATTTCGATTTTCTACTTCCGATAATAAATCGATAACTCTAAGTTGGATAGGGAAGTAGGCAATGTCAAGAATGGGCCTTGCTATCAATAATAGAAAGATAAAAATAATTACTCCTGTCGAATTAAACATTAGACTATTAAAAAAGGAAGCTAAAAAGAAAAAGATTAGTCCGATACTAAAAATGACCAACCGATGTTTAGGAGAGGAAAGTTTCCCTAAAATCAACATAATAACTGCCGCGATAATAGCGCCTACTGATTGTGCGGTTCCTAATGCGCCTTCAGAGGCAAAAAATTTCATCATAAGCATCGCCGGAGCTGTTACTATAAATCCTTGAGCTAAGCCTTTCAAAACCGCCATTTGCAGCATTTTTGTCCAAAGTTTGTGGAATTTAAAATATAGAAATTTTTCATTTTTAGGTTTTTCATAATCTCCAAAATGAAATACTATTGATGCTAAAATGGTGAAAATAAATACAATTCCAGTAACTACCTTATATCCAGAATTAACTCCTGCATTAGAAGTTCCATTTCCATTCATTAAATACCAACCAATAATTACTGGAACAATAACGGCTGTTAAAGTGTAGAAAAAAGTGTCTAACCCATAATAGAAATTTCGGGTTTTATCACTTGTGGTTGCTAGTACCAGATAATCTCTATTAGACCAATACAATCCAAAAGACATTCCCATGATTAAACCAGCCGGAATTATCCCGTAATAGGTTATTTCAGTCAAAGACATCATGAACACCATGGAAACGCCACTTAATAACATTCCAAGTGAAAACAATTTTTTAATATTTATTTTATTTAGCAAAAAACCATTAATGAAAAAAGTGATAGGAATACCAGTATATATGGCTAATTGATACAGCATCACTTTTGATGGATCATTTGAATTTCTCATTATATAAGAGGCTACAAAAATATCAATTACGGGCAATACAAATGAATATATTAAATTGGTAAGTATTAATATTTTGGTGCTTCTAGTGAAATCCTTCAAGCCTATTCTTGCTAATTTTTCCATTATACGTGTAGTGTTTTTAAGATTTCTGTAATAGAAAACGTGGCTAAACCAACAAATTCATCTGCAGCCCCATAATACATTTGAATTTCATCTCCCTTAACAATATGGCCATTGGTAAAAATTACTTCGCCAAAAAAGCCAGTACGTTCATACGTTTCCATTGGTTCCATAATAGGTTCTTCGGAGCGCGCCAAAACGATAGATGGGTCTTCTAAATCTAATAAAAGGGCCCCAAGACAATACCTGTTTTCTTTTGTAGCACCATGATATATCTCTAACCAGCCTTTATCTGTTTTTATGGGTGCCGCTCCTGCACCAAGGCGTTTGCTGTCAAATTTTCCTTCACGCGTTTTAGCGATGCATTTATGGTTCCCCCAATGTACGCCATCAGGTGATTCGGCTAGCCATATATAATTACCTCCCAATTCAGGACTGCTAGGTCTATGTAAAGCATAAAATTTATCGTTGAATTTTTCTTCAAAAATGGCACAATCTTTATTGTGTGGACTAAAAATCATCCCCTTTTTTTCAAAAGTTTTCCAATCCTTTGTTGTTCTAAGCCCAACACCAACACCATTTGCAGAAACCATCGTATAGGTAAGGTGATAGGTATCTTCAATTTTGGTAACACGACAATCTTCAATACCATAGGATTCATATTCTCCTTCTCCAAAAAGAGAAGAATACTCAGGGTCTTCTATGAAATTAACGCTGTCTGTGCTCCAAACTAATCGCAAATGAGAAATAGTGGTTAGGTAATCGGTCCCATCATATTTAATTACTCTTGAATCGGAAGCATTTAATTTAGGGTCATCTAATTTAAAATTTAAAATTTCAATTTTCCCCTCATTATTATAAATTGGAACTGATAAAAGGCCGTCCTTTTGAACTGTTCTTTCGGCAACTCTTAAAAGTAACCCTATTCTTCCATTGAATTCAAATGCTCCTGGGTTAAGCAAACATTCGATAATCATAGCATCATCACTAGCATTTAAGTCTTTTGGAGATAGTATGGGATTGTTTTTATAGCGATTGGCAATATCTGTCATTTGGGATTATTTTGTTTTTGATAAATTAGAAAAGTATTTTTTTTAATAAAAAAACAGAAGCGGAATAAGTTAATTATTTGCTAATCAAGGTTATAATAAATCTAAATAAAAGCCCCTTTTATGATAATATGATTGATTTTGAGAGTGTACGTTTTTGAATTTAACGTTCGTATAGCAACAACAGGATTGTTTTTTATTTCTTTTTATACATATGAATCGATTGTCCCACAAGTTTCCATTCCTTTTTTATTTTTTCTAATAATCGAATTTCATAAGAATAACTTATTGTTCCGTCTTTGGCAGTAGATTCTTCATTGTGACTTACCCACGCAGTATTGCCATTGATACTCATTTTATAATTGGTATTTTTAGAGCTTCCGCCTCTAGGAGTGGTGTCTTCCGTAACTTTCACCATTTCAGCTGGTGGTACGTCGTACGTATTTCCATCCGTTGTAGAAACTAATATTCGACTATAAGGCTGAATATGCCAGCAAGAAGCGTGTGCTTTACTATCTCCTGAACGATAGGTTGCTGATTCTTTTTCAAGTAGCTTTTTGATGTTTTCCTGTTCACTATTTTGTGCTTTACTTTCCATTGCAAATAAACTAATAAGAAGACAAATTGATATTTTCCAGTTCATAATGATACGATTTGATTGATTATAATTAGGGCTACTGATTGTTCTTTAAAAGCAAATTTTTTTAGAGGAAGCATATAGCATTAAATGTAAATATATATAAATTTAAAAAACAAAACTGAATTTTTACAAATGTTTGAAATTACAAACCCTTTTAACATAAAAAAGCAGGATACTAGTCCTGCTTTTAATTGAATAAATTTTTACATTATTCTGTTATCTCCACTTGGGTAACAGGTCCGTACTTTTCAGCTATTTTTTTTATCTCTGAGGCTTTACCAACGAGTACAAACTGTAATTTGTCTTTAGGATAGTATTTCTCAATAATTTGGTTTGCTTTGGCTAAATCTAGTCCGTCTACATTCTTCTCAAAATTATCAATGTAAGAACGATCAAGATCATACCAATGCATTTGCGAAAGCAAGCTCGCCAATTGTCCAGCTGTTTCATAACGTGGAGGAAATTGTCCTTTTACATAGTTTTTGGCTGAAGCCAATGATTGCTCATCAATTCCGTTTGTATGTAATTTCTTTAATACTTCTAGTAATTTATCTATTGTAGCTTCCGTAGTATTTACAGCTGTAAATGTACTCATAATGAATGAACCCCCATTTTTCAAGGCGCTAAAACGACTACTTGCTCCATAGGTAAGACCGGAGTTTACCCTTAATTCATCATTTAACATCGATGTAAATCGACCGCCAAATAAAGTGTTGACTACATCAATAGCTACATAATCAGGATTATTTCTATTTATTCCTGAAGCGCCAATATACATAGTTGTCTCTTTGGCATCGTCTTTATTTACTAATAACACTTTATTTTCAGTAGGAATGATAATTGGTTTTGAAGCCAAGTTTTCTTTCTCATGTGTACCGTTTTTCCAATTAGAAAATAATTTTGTTAGCGTTTTTTTCATCTCTACCGAATTAAAATCTCCCACAATACTGATAACAGATTCATCGGGTCTATAATTGGTTTTGTAAAAATCCTTTACATCATCTACAGATAGTTTACCTACAGTAGTTTTGGTACCATTGATATTATTACCATAGACATGATTGCCGTATAAAAGACCATCAAAGTAAAATCCTATTACAGATCGCGGACTTTCTTTTTGTTGCTCTAAACGAACTAGTAGCCTAGCTTTCTCCTTTTCAAATTCGGTACTATCAAAAACCGGATTCAGTACCACTTCTTTGATTAATAAAAGAACTTTTTCTTTGTCTTTAGCAGCAAAATTAGAGGATAGTCCAGCGTATTCTTTGTTGGCGTAGGTATCAATATTAGCACCTATAAAATCCAGTTCTTCTTCCAGTTTGGCTTTGGAAAAACTGATGGTTCCGTGTTTAAGAGCGGTTGCAGTCAATGAAGCAAGTCCTGCTTTTTCATGATCGTAAATAGCTCCTGCAGGGAATAAAATAGAAACATCAACAATAGGAACATCATGTTGTTCCATTAAGTTAAATGTAAGTCCGTTACTCAATTTGAAAGTGGTATAGTTAGGTAATTTATAACCTTGTGCCGTTAAGCTTATCGTTGAAAAAACCAATAGGCAAATGAGTATGTATTTTTTATTTATTGATTCCATAAAATTAGTTTTCTACATTAGTTTTTAATACACCTACAGTTCGATTGCTTTTTGTGAAGTATTTTTTGGCTACATGCTGTACATCAGCTACGGTAACTTTATTGTAGTTTTTTGGTGCGTCAAACATTTTTTTATAATCACCAAAAAAGACTTCATAGGTTCCAATATTGTTCGACTTCCCGTTGATGGTTTCTACCTGACCGTAAAATTCCATTAACTTTTGATTTTTTATTTTTTGAAGCTCTCTTTCACTGATTCCGTCTTTTTTTATTTTTTCAATTTCAGTATAGATCGCATTTTCTAAATCCACTTCGCTAACATTAGTATTAGCAACGGCATAAATATTAAAAAGTCCTGGGTCAAAACTATCCCCATAATCGGTAAAGATTTGATTGGCAATTTGCTGTTGGTCTACTAGTGAAGTATATAATCTTGAGGATTCTCCACTTGAAAGTATAGAACTCAATATGTTCAAGGCATAATAATCTTCGTTTTTTGATTCTGGCGTATGGTATCCAATCATGAGGTAGGGGTTAGCCACTTCTTTTTGAACCGTAATCCTGCGTTCTCCTTTTTGTGCTGGTTCCACGATATGTACCACTGGTGGAGCTGGTTGTGCGGGAATTGGCTCTAGGTATTTTTCGGCAAATTGTTTTACTTGGTCAAATTTGATTGCTCCTGAAACAACTACTACACAATTATTAGGGGCGTAATAGGTTTTAAAATAGTGTTCTAAATCTGCTTGTGTCCAGTTTTTCATATCATCCTCATAACCTATAACTGGCCAGTGGTACGGATGTTCTTGAAAAGCAGTGGCTTGCATCGATTGTGATAAAAGTCTCCAAGGGGAGTTTTCTAATCCTGTACTGCGCTCACTTAATACCACGCCTCTTTCGCTTTCCACCATTTTGGGATCAATACTCAAACTGGCAATACGATCGCCTTCTAAGTCAAAAATAGTCTCGGTGGCCGATGCTGGAAACCAATCTGTGTATACGGTTACATTTTCGGTGGTATAAGCATTATTCGCACCACCATTAAATTCCATGGTACGGTCAAATTGTTTTGGGCCATATTTTTTTGCTCCATTAAACATCATGTGTTCAAAAAAATGCGAAAGTCCCGTAATTCCTTGGTGTTCATTGCGACTTCCTACTTTGTAAAACAAATACATATTGGCATTGGGAATCGAAAAATCCTCCACAACCAGAAATTTCATTCCGTTTTTAAGAGTGAATGTTTTTACATCATCTGCTTTCATTTGTGCCCTAGAAATAAAAGACAGCAAAAGAAACAGCGGCAGTATTATTTTTTTCATAGTACAATTTTTATTAAATGGTTAAAGGGTGTAAGGAAAATATAAATAGCAATTATGCTACCTTTCAAAGCCTATATTTTTGTTAGACTGTTTTTATGCTAATTGTTACAGTTAAAAATGGGTTTTTGTATGTTTTTTCTAGTTGTTTTTTTTAAAACTTTCTATTTGTCTTCGGTGTCTCAAAATATGTACAATAGCGTGTTCCATCAATTGCTCGATGTCATACAATTGCCCCCAAGAAGCCATTATTTTTTTCGAATTGTCATATTCTTCGAGTTCCTCATCGTGAATGGATTCAAAGGTTTTTTGGGTAAAAGCAATTACAGCATCTAAGTCCTCTTTGTAATCAGAAATGCTGGAATGATACTTTTTATCGGGTCGTTTGGCATTTGGGTCTTTTAAATTTTGGATGTAAATACAATAGGAATATCCAGCACTGACAACATGTGTTAGCATCGCTTGTATGGATTTGCAGTCGGGGTTGGTAGTCGTTTCATCAAGAATTGCAACTAAAGTAGTGTGACTGATACCTTCAATCACTGCTTGTAATTCCCGAAGTACTTTTTCATATTCGGCTACTAAGGCAAGTACTGCATTTCTTCTTTTTAGCATCATACTGTTTATATAATTGTACCCAACTTATACAATGGGTTTGCTAAAATGAAACGCACTGATGGTAAAATCTTCTTTGAAGTATAGTTTGTGTGCTACCGTTCTTAGGTGTCCACTGTCTAGATGAACCGCTTTACAATTTTGATTAGCCGCAATTTCATAAAGATGTTTCAATAACATAGATGCGTGTCCTTTTCCTCTAGCTGATTCAAGGGTGGACAAATCATCGATATACAACATTTTACCACAATAGAGCATACTATAAATGCGATATCCAGCAATTGAAACTACTTTGTGATCTTCGATTATGTATAAAAGAACATATCCTTCCTTTTGCATTTCTTTTATTTGATTCACAAAAAGATGGGGTTGCAACATGGGTCTTAATGCATAAAGTGCTTCCCAGCACATCAAAATTTCTTGATCAGTGATTGCGATTGTAATTGCTGCCATTATATGTGGTTTTAGGAATGGATTTAAATTCAAATTAGAATACTAATTTACTATTTATTTTTCAAATGACTTTGTAAAATTATAATTCAAAATCAAACCTAAATATTTATTCGAATAATGAATGGATACGTACTTTGGAACTCAATTTAATGGATCTAAAATAGAATGATTAGTTTCTTAATTATCTACCACATCACAGGATTGATCCAGTAGGTTGCGCTTGAAATTGAATTGAAAACTAGTGCTTTACCAAACAAGTACCACACGAAAGGATTCGGTAGCGGAGGGGCTGTTGGCGGTTGTATTTTTTATTTATTTAATTCAGATTCCATTTTATTTAAGTTTTGTGTGTACTGATTTTCAGATTTAGACCATTTTTCAGCCTCACTTTTCCACTTATTAAACTTAATTACATCTTTTGTTTTAAAATATTCATATGCTAAATTATATGCAGTTTCTTGAATGAAATTTTGTTCCTTACAAATTTTAGACATTGTTAAATAAGTTTCTGCTACTTTTTCAAAATTCAAAAGTTTTGTATAAGTATAAGCCAATTCTTTATAAGTATAACAGTCTTCTGGATTTTCTATAATTGCTTTTTTTAATGATATTTCTGCCTTATCAAATTTCTGTAAAGCATTATAAGAAAATGCTAATTCAGTTTGTAATCCTTTAAATTTCGGATTAATTTTATCTGCTTTTTCTAAAAAAGTTAAAGCCTTCTCGCATTCGTTCCAGCCATTATACATATAACCCCAACGATATAATCTTTCAACAGAATTTTCATCAGTTTTATATGTTTTTAACCAATTAGGTGTTTTTTCAATATTTAGTTCTTTAAATTTTGCTTCAGGAATTTCAGCTATTGCAGTTCTGTTTGGTTGAAGCCTTGCTTTTATAAAACCTACTTCATTTTTAGTTTCATTATCTATTCTAATAAATTTACCATCTTTTTCAATTTTAAATTTTCCCTCATAGTTTAAGGTTAATCCTGCTTGTGAATCGATATAAATAAATCCTAATGTATAAGTACTATCTTTTTCCATTTGGTATGCAATCCACTTATCTTCACATTGAACGTTTGTTTTGTCAAACTTTAAAATATTTTGAGCATTTAAAGTAATTGAAAAAAATGTAAAAAGGATTAAAATATATTTCATAAAATGTTGTTTTTTAAAGTTCTGCTGTAATATAACCGCTAACGTTTTGCCTTTGAGATGGCTGGAAGTTCGTATCCGCTCCATTTTTGGCTTAACGAAAACTTGATGCGAAACGTTAATTCCACTAAAACCCCACTGGCTCAAAATAGCGTTTGGCAGTAGTATTTATTTCATACGATTTATTTCTGTTGCACCTTGAAGACCAGCGATTGCCTCAAAAACTTCATCTTGATTTTGTTTTTCAGTCCAACCTTTTTTCGATAATTCTTGACGAACTTCTTCTTCAGTTTTTCCTTTTACAAAATAATAGAAAGCAAAATCTACAACTTCCATTGGAACTCTTTCTAATTGAAAAGAAGTTATATTTGAAATAAGTCTTAATAATGCAACATAATAAGTAATAACAAATTGTAAACCCCAACTAATTAATAATCCTATCCAACCTGTATTTAATTTTTTAATTGTCAACCCAGTTTCTAATCTAAGTTTTATAAACTCAAAGAATCCAATTCTCTCATAGTTGTTTTCTCTTAAAATTATTTCGTATTGGAAATACTGATTTAAAACATAAGTCAGAATAATAATTCCAATTAGCAAGAATTGTAGTTTTTTGAATTCGGTAAAATTTGAGAATTTTATTAAATATTTCAACGAAAAAGCAATTGCCATAGCAACTATAAATTCAAATAATCCTATTATATAAAGGCCTTTAATAGAAACTTTTGCTAAAATAAAAGCTAAAACAACGGAAAGAATAATGCCACCAACTAATGGTATTACAAAATTAGATTTTTTCGGTTCGTTTGGTTTTGGAAGATTTTCGGGAATACCATAATCATCCCAATTATTTTTTTTATCAACTTCAATTTCTAATTTTTCTAGAGATTCTCTGTCAAAACTTTTTTCTGTTTCTTTAAAAGTGTGAATAAATAGATTTACTCTTTTTGAGTTTCTGCCATTATCCCACATCTCATTACCTAAAGATTCACTTCTAACAGAAATTTTTCCGTGATTGTAATTCACAGTAATAGCTTCTGTCCACTTTTCAATTCCGAAAGCACTTTCTTTTCTTTTCGCTTCAACATTTTTATCATCTTTAAAAACTAAATCCCAATTTAGTTTTTCAAATGTTTTTTCTGCAATTGGAATAAAAACTTTTTCATTTAAATTAGTTCTAAATTCATCTTCAAATTGTGGTGTCCAACCAAAGCTATGCTTTTTTTTAATAGTTTTTTCGTACGTCTTAAAGCTTTCTTCCATGTGTTACTTCTTTCTGTTTTTTTGGTTAATATTTCTGCCAACGTTATGCCTTTGGGATGGCTGGAAATTCGTAATCTTTCAATTTTCGGCTCTGCAGAAAATATGTTGCGAAACGATAATACCACTAAATTCCAGCTATATCAAAACCGCTGTTAGCCATAGTACTATCTCAATAATTAATTAACCAAAATATTTCCTTTTTCGTCATACAAATATTTCCAGTTACTTTCATATTTTGTAGTTTCCACATCATCATCGTAATGTATTTCAGTATATTTCGTGTAGTTGTTTTTTGAGATGGATCCGTAGAAATACTGATCTAATAAATAAAACCTTTTCAAAGGATTTATAGAATCATCATAATTTTCAAATATTCGAACAATTTTTTCACCTTTATTTACGCCATTACGTTGCTCAAAATATTCAGTTTTGCTTAAATTGCTATTAGAGTCATAGTAAAATTTTTCTGAATAAGTCAACAAATAATTATCCGGAAAAGTATAAGGTGTATTTGGAAAAGTTGTTTTTATTTCCACAAGTTTATTGTCTGAATAATAATAAACAAGTTTTCTATGCCAAGAGTTATTATAACCATTTGGAATTTCTTTTTTCTCAATTTGCATTGATTTATTTAAAGTAATGTAAATAGATTCCTTAGGAACTGACTTTCCCACTAATGTTGTGAAGTTTTCAACAGTAACTGTATTATTGTCATATTCTAAAGAAGTATATATTTCATTGATATAAAATGTTCTGGGATTTATTTCAATAAATTTTCCCGATTTTTTAGTTAATCGTTTGGCATTGTCATATTCAAAATAAGTGTACAATCCAGATTGATTTTCTGAAGTTAGACCGTAAGGACTCATTTTGGTTATCAAAGGGGCATTATTTTGATCGTTCTCAATTTCTTCTTCATTACTAGAACAAGAAAAAAGTAAGATTCCGATAGTTAAAAATATTAAAAGTTGTTTCATTTATTATTTGTTTGGTATTATGGCTAACGTTTGGCAGCTTGGCGATGTGGCGGATTAAGGAAGCCTAAACTTACGGTTAAACACTAATTTTGCAAGCATAAGACTAACTTTAAATTAAGCCTAAACCCGCCATATTGCTAAACTGCTGTTATAAGCCGTTTTTATTATTCATTCAGCAATATTACCTTCGGGATCTGTTTTATATACTAGCAATTTAGGTCTATCTCCATCGTCGTAATTATATTTAAATCTAGTTGCTGCAATTCTAAACCCTCTATCATCTTCAGCAACTACAGCATATCCCCGAAGATGAGTAAAATCTTCTCTATACGTTTTTTCCCATATAGGATTGCCATTACTATCATATTTGAATAGCCCAACGCCATCATAACTACCAGAATCTAAGGTGCCTGCTAAAATATATCCATTATCGGAAGTTTCCGCTACCGAGTAAATTGATGTAGATGACGTGTTGTAGGTATTACCCCATATTTCATTGCCTTCTTTATCAATTTTAAACAGTCTCCTATAACTTATATCATATGCACCCCAACTGTATCCTGTAAAGACATAATTGCCATCTCTGGTTGTTATAATTTGACTTGGAAAGTCATATTTACCGTCTCCATAAGTTTTTTGCCAAATTTTTTCACCATTGTTATTAATATTCAACACCCAAAAATCCATCTGTACAACTGACGATGGACCTTTAATGAACTGCTCTCGTGTTGTGCCTGAAGTTTCAGTTGAACCAAGTATTATTAAATTGTTTGATGAAGTAATGATTAAATCATTAAATTCACTAATCAATGATGGATTGAAAGCTTTTTCCCAAATGACATTTCCTGAATTATCTAGTTTTGTTAATACCCCTTCTACCATTATTTCAGGATTAACAGAAGTACCACTTGTTCCAACTAGAAAAATATTGCCAAAAGAATCTATTTTTACAGATTTTATTTCACCTGAGCTATCATAGCTTAATAATTCTTTATGCCATTTTATGTTGCCGTCATTGTCAATATTTAAAACGTGATGAGATCCAGCAAGAATAAACCCATTTGATGTCTGAGTTATTTTAAAATTCATTGAGCTGCCAATTTGATATCCATAAAACTTTTTCCATAATTCGTTGCCTTGATAATCGGTTTTTAAAACAAAGAACTGTGCACCACTATCATTAAAGTTAGAAGAGCCTGTAATTACATACTTCCCATCATTTGTTTTTATCATTGAATATGGTGAACCATGTTTTGAATATTGACCATCTGCATAGTCATATGCTTTAATAAACTTTAAAAAATATTTGTTTGTATTAAAAGAAAAGGTCTTTATGGTTTGATTATTTTTACTATCTTTTGCAATTATTTTACCTGTATAATTTGTAAGTTCATTAAGCCCCGTCAATTTACATTCAAGACTAGTTGCATTATCTAAAATAATAGTTTGACCAAGATAAATGGTATACGTTACTGAATCATTATCTGGATCTATCGCTTTCTGCCAATTTAAAGTTGCTGTATTATCTGTTACGCTTTTAATAGTGATTTCGAAATCATTTGGTGCTTTGTTTACTACTTCCTTAGGCTTTTCAACAATTGGTTCTTCTAAATTATCTTTTGAACAGCTTGTAGCAAAATTTAATAGAGTTAAAATAATTGGTAGGAAAAAAAGTTTTCTCATTTCTTGTTTGTTAATGTTTATGGTTTAACGTAGGGTCTTGGTTTAAAATTAAAATAGCATACAACGTGTCGCTGCTTTGAGATGGTGGGGAATTCGTAACCTTTCAACTTTCTGCTTTGCAGAATAGTTGAGGCGAAACGGTAATTCCACTAAAACCCCACTATATCAAAACAGCTGTTGTGAGCAGTTTTTAATCTTAATTCAGTTCCAATCCAGTTGATTCTTTGTAATGTTTCTTTAAATCTTTAACGGTTTCAATAACGTTCATTCCTGTTATATTTTCTCCTGAGTGCTTTCCTATAATAAGCCAATTATTGGATTCATATTTTAATCCATAAATACCTTTGTAATATATTATTTCATTTTCTTTTGTCTCTTTTACGAAACCGAATTCTTCTAATTTTCGGGCTGTTATCATTCAGTTTTTAATTTTAATATCCCATAGCGTAAAGCATTACTTTTGCAGTTTCTTTTGCTTCATCAATATTTCTAGCAGGAATAACTTGTCCAGAATTTGTTTTAGATTTTATTTCGTCATCTTGAATTAACCAAATCAATCCATCTTTTTTGTCTAATTCAAAATTGAAAATACGTCCTTTATATTCTACATCAAATGCTTCTCTCATAATTGTTTTTTTTATGACGATTAAATTACTAATCTCTTCTTCTTTTTCCTTTATTAGAAAAGATTGTACGTTCAAATATTTTGTAAATAATTTCAGTTGTTCCATATCCACTCCATTCATCAATTTCTATGTTTTCATTTTCGTGAAAATATTTTAAATACAATGTTGGCGAACCTTTGTAAAAATCTAAAAACAAATAAGATGTATAATCATAGATACCCAAGTCAGCGAATTCATTTAAAATCCCCATATTTAAAATGGTACACTCACCCGTTTTACTTTCGTAACCAGACATATCAAATCTACGATGTTCTTTTTTGAAATTCTCTTTATCTATTTGTCTCAAATGTGAACTTACTTCGTTACCAAATGAAAGTCTTTCTCTGATAAAGTCTAAAACTTCTTCTTTAGATTTAGTTTTTAAAATTTCTGCTGTCATATTTTTTTGTTTTATATATTGAATTCTCTCGGTTATTCGCAAAATTGCTCACAACTTGTATATAACATCAACTTCTATTGCCTTTTCAATACAATGGTATTGCTGTTAATTTACTTTGTAGTAAATAACTTAATTATAAATTAATAATCCTATACCCACATTTAGTGATATTTAGGAATTAATTTATTGCCCTACCACAATTGTTCTAAAAGTGAGATTTACTCTGGGTTTATTGATGAGTTTAGTAGGTGGCAGGCGGTGCAACCAGTGGGTTTGGGTTTGGTCTTTCATGACCAGCAGGCTGCCGTTTTGTAGTATTCTAGAAACGGTTTCTTTGGTTTCTTTGTGCTTGAAAGCAAACTTGCGTTCGGCACCAAAACTTAGGGAAGCGATGGCGCCATTTTTCTTGAGGTCTTTTTCTCCATCGCTATGCCACGCCATGCCTTCGTTGCCGTCATGGTATAAATTGAGTAAGCAGGAATTGTAGGTTTCGCCCGTGGTGGCTTCGGCCAGTGCTTTGAGTTCCAGTAAAGCGGCTGTCCAAGGCAAGGCTTGTTTGGTGGTGTTAGAGTAGGTGTAGTTGTAATTGGCATCGCCATACCAAGCGACTTTGCGTTTAGTAATAATGAGTTTGCCAAAAATGATGGCTTGGTCATTTTGCCAGGCGATGTTTTCGAGTAGTTCGGCCAAATATTCATTGGCTTTGGTTGGCGTCATCAACGTACCATAATAGTTTACGGTGCCATCTTTGGGCAATAGGTTTATGTTTTGGTCTGGTTCTGGGTTGAATAAATCCATTGCTTATATTGGGTTTTCATACAATGACCACAAGGTCGGAAATTGTTTTGGATTGCTTCATCTTCGGAGGAAAAAAATACGCGATTTTCTCTTTTTAATCGTTTACCAGATTTGCAATGTAGGGTTCCGTAAATGTGGAGTTTGAGGTTGCCGCCAAAGGCAATTTCTTGGTTCTTGATTTTGACTTTAAGCTCGGTATCGGTGATTTGAGTGTGTGTGATCATAGTTGGATTTGCGTGAGGGATTGCAGTGGAAATCCTCCCGTTTTTACGGGAGATTGTAACGTAAAGCCCGACCCGTAGGGGCACGCCCTAATTCTATTTGCAATTTAATTTTTACCAGATAGCGGCATAGATTTTACTACTATTTAGAGGCTTCCCAACCTATAATCGCTGTTTTTCGAGTGTTTCCCCACATATAACCGCCCAGTGTTCCTGTGGACTGAATCACGCGGTGACACGGAATCAAGAACGCTACGGGATTCTTGCCAATAGCTGTGCCCACCGCTCTGGAGGCATTTGGTTTATCTATTTGTTGGGCGATGCCACCGTAAGTGGTGAGTTGGCCTAAAGGGATTTTAAGCAACGTTTCCCATACTTTTAGTTGGAAATTAGTGCCTTTGAGATGCAGTTTTATTTCTTGTAGTTTATCCTTAGGATTCTTAAAAATATGTAAAGCATTTTGTTGCAATTGATCTTCTCTTTCCTGGAATTGGGCATTGGGATACTGACTTTGCAAAGTAGTAATTGCCGACAACTTCTCTTCGGAAAAAGCCATATAGCAAATTCCTTTTGTAGTCGAAGCCACAATAATGGTCCCAAAAGGAGTGAAAGCAAAACTATAATTGATGACTAGGTTTTTACCCCCATTTTTATATTCCGCGGGTGTCATACCTTCGATGTTGACAAACAAATCATGCAGGCGACTACTGCCCGAAAGTCCTGTTTCAAAGGCTGCTTCAAAAAGGGTGGTTTGGTTTTCTTTCAGTAATTTCTTAGCATGGGCTACGCTAATGTATTGTAGAAACTTCTTGGGACTTGTGCCTGCCCATTCCGTAAAAAGACGCTGAAAATGAAATGGGCTTAGGTTTACTTTGGCAGCCACTTCATCCAGATTGGGTTGGTCTTTAAAATGATTTTTAATGTATTCAATTGCGGTAGCTATGCGATGGTAATTAAGGGCTTCAGGAGTATCCATGGTTTGTTTTTAGAAGACAAATATCGGAAGTTAAATAGGAGTATAAAATCCGAAACTTGCTACTTTTAGTTTTACTTGACTTTTAAATGGAAAAATGGTGTTCTTGAACCACTATTTTATTGGCAGCTACTTGCTTTTTAGAGGTAATAATCGGAAACTCATATACATAACTGTTCCCCGTAAGATAAATTAATCCGTGAATAATGGATTCTGGAAGAAATCCTAAAGTATCCAGAAAAGTATCGTAGGTTTTATTGCTGTAATGGGTAATTAAAAAAGGGTTTGAATTAGGGGTGAAGTAAAGATCTCTAACGCGGTCTTCGTCAAGTTGCTTTTTTTTGTTGAAATTAGTAAAATAAATTTCTTGGTTTTCTGTTTTTAAATCAATCATTTCGATAACCGATAGGGGTTGTTTCGAATTCGTTTGATAAAATAAAATCGACTTTGAAACATCAATTGCAATCCATTTTTCTAATTCGCTAGAATACACTTCATTGAAGGAATGTCCCCCTCTAAGATTACTGTCTTTGGATTCAATTTTTAAGCCCCATTCCTTTACTTTTAGATCATTAATAACACAAAAATTATTAAATACCTGTGCTAAATCACTGCAAACGCCACCTTGTCCAGCAAGCATTTTAATCAATGCGTTTTGAGATGATTTCCCCAAGCCAGGCCCTCCTTTAATATTATTTTTAAGCCATTTCGCAATTTTTTTCGCCTTTTTTAGATCAGTTCGATTTTTATAGTTATCACCAAAAATGGATTGGTTCAACTCAAAATAAAGAGATGGGATATCTTTTTTCTTATTGATTGTATTGTAGCAAAATTTTTCAATAGTAGATACAGGCACTTTTTTAGAAACTAATCTATAGCGTATTTTGTATAATAAAGGATGTCTTCGTAAGTACCAGTGTAAAGATTTACCCATAATGTGTGAAATTTAGGTTCGTGTCTGTCAAACTAATTTAAAGCTAATAATTAAATGCAGTATTAACTAAATTAACCGATTATAATCAGATTATTTGGGTAAAATGCGTGTTTTGAAGAAAATCGAATTTATACTTTGCTAGGATGAACTAGAACAAAAAAAAATCACAATCGAGATAAGTCAAGATTGTGATTTAATCAGAAGGGGCTTCTTTATGAAACTAGTGTGTCAAAAGATTATTTTTTAGTTTTACCAGTGGTTTTTTCCTTAGTGGGATTATTATAAATTTCGATTTCTTTTTTTGTCAAGCGTTGTTCTAACCAAAGAGTTAATTTTGCTTTTGAGGAATCAGATATTTCTTTTTTACTATTATAAATGACAACAGGAACTATTTTTGTACTGTCGGTGTTTTCATTAAAAGTATGATTGGATATCGAAATGTTTTCAATCTCAGGAAATAGAATTTTTATCTCGGATAGAATGGCTTTGTTATCGTATCTATTATTTGTAATTTCTTTTTTTAGATTTAATATCGTCACATCTTTTTGACTTAATACAGATTTGTTGAAATTGATTTCGTTTAGAATATCACTTTTAAGATCTGTGGTGTCTTGTATCACAATCAATTTAGTGTTGTTGATATCATAAAGCTTTAATTTTTCATTAAGAGCTTTAATCTCTTTTTCACTATATCGTTTGGTTAGAAAACCAAGTTCGAGTTTTTTTGGACTGACATTGAATTTGGTTTTTTTGTATAAAATAGCAATCCCTTTATTTGTAAATTCCGTTTCCATAAAAACATCTATTTGATGTTGGTATTTTTTTTCCTGAAACAGTTGGTAGGCAAAATAAATACTAGGAAGTACTAAAAGTGTGATTAAGATGGTGATACTATTTTTAACTTGTTTTTGATGCTTTTCATCTAGCTGTTTTTTTACAGGGTACTTTAGAAACTTGACAATTAAAAAAGTGGAAATACAAATAAAAACACAATTTATGGAGTATAAATACATAGCTCCAAAAAAGAATTTTAGATTCCCTAATGCCAATCCATAACCAGCAGTACAAAGTGGAGGCATTAGGGCAGTTGCAATTGCTACTCCCGGAATTGGATTTCCTTTTTCAACTCGGGTTATTGCTACGGCACCCACAATTCCACCAAAAAAGGCGATCAAAATATCATAGATATTGGGTGCAGTTCTGGACAATAATTCCGGTTGAGCTTCTTTAAAAGGGCTAACATAGAAATAGATTGTCGATACAAATAAACCAACTAATGTGGCTACCAAAAGATTCTTGAGGGACTTATTAAGTAAATTAAAATCATAAATTCCTAGACTAAATCCAGCACCTACAATAGGTCCCATTAACGGAGATATAAGCATCGCTCCAATAATTACGGCAGTCGAATTTACATTTAACCCTATAGACGCCACTACAATAGCACATGCTAAAATCCATAGATTAGAGCCTCTAAATGAAATGTTGGACTTTACGTCGTCCAAGACTTTATTTTTATCTTCTTCCCCTTTATGGAGGTTGATATAAGCAATTAATTTAGTTAGAGTTGCTTGCATCTGCTTCCACTTTTAACGTTTTTTTCAAGAATAACAATCCAATTATACCTGCAATTAATGAAGAAAGTAGAATCGCAAATTTTGCATGGCTAATTATGGTTTGATCAGTAAAAGCAAGTAATGTAATGAATATTGACATGGTAAAGCCAATTCCTCCTAAAAAGCCTACTGCAAATATTGTTTTCCAATTTAAGTCGTCAGGTAATTTACATAACCCTACTGAAACCGCTAAAAAGCTAAATACAAATATACCTACAGGTTTTCCTATGACTAATCCTAAGGCGATTCCTAAACTATAGTGTTGTGTTACAATATCAACGATATCAGCCCCAATTACTATAGCGGTATTCGCTAATGCAAATAAAGGAAGAATAATGAATCCAACAGGTTTATGTAGAAAATGCTGTAATTTATAAGAAGTTGATTTTTTATCACCATTACCAAAAGGAATTACAAAAGCCAATAATACTCCCGTAACTGTAGCATGTATTCCTGAATGAAGCATGAACCACCACATAATTACACCACCAATAAGGTAAGGTATTAAATTACGGACTTTCATTCTATTTAATATGAAAAGAACTAATAATACTCCAAAAGCACTAAATAGATTGCCCCAAAAAATGGTTTTTGTATAGAAAATGGCGATTACTAATATAGCCCCTAAATCATCGATAACGGCTAAAGCTGTTAAAAAGATCTTTAATGACAGCGGAACTCGGCTTCCTAATAATGATAGGATACCCAAGGCAAAGGCGATATCAGTCGCCATAGGAATTCCTGCTCCTGAATGGGCAACAGTTCCATAATTTAGAAAAAGGTACAAGCCTGCGGGCACTATCATACCACCTAAGGCAGCAAAAATAGGTAACAAAGCATCTTTTATATTGGATAATTCTCCTTCATATATTTCGCGCTCTAATTCCAATCCAATCAATAAAAAGAAAATGGTCATTAAACCATCATTTATCCAATATTCTAAGCTTTCACCTGCAAATTGAGTATGCCAAGTATGTAAATATTGTGATCCGAAAATCGAATTGGCCATAAATAAGGAAAATAAAGTGCATCCTATTAAGATGATTCCGCTGGCTTTCTCATTTTCAAAAAACTCATTAAATAATTCACTATTATAAATCTTCTTTATTGTCTTCTTCATTTTTATTTTCATGTAGTCTTTATTTTTTTTTACCAAAACTCGGAAATGTGCCGATGGCGTATTTGATTTTTATTGGTTAGGGTAGGATTCACAAAAATAACCAATTCAAAGTAAATCCCATTGTAGAAAGGGATAATAATGTTTTAAAAATTAGCAATAGAAATTTTTAAAAATGTATTCTAACGGCCTATTTTTTACAATCTGCCTAAAATAACATCTCTTTTAAGGAGTAGGATTCCAATTCATTGAATCTAATTGTGGTATGGTTAGTTTAAATTAAATAGGATTAATCTTTTTTTGTAACATCTTGTGATTCTTTAATAATTTTATAAGAATTTAATCTTGCTTCATGATCATAGATATGCGAAACAACCATAAGTTCATCGATTTGAGTTTCTTCAACAAATTGCTCAAGTGCTGTTTTTATATCAGATGGGCTTCCTACAAATGAATAGGCTAAAAACTGTCTCAAAACACTTTTTGCTTCGTCATTGATTTTAAAATTCTCATCTGCAGGTTGTAGCGGTCTCCTATCATTAGTAAGTATTCCTAAAAATATTTTTTGCATCGAAGTGGCAAGTACTTGTGCTTCATGGGTAGTTTCGGCAGCGGTAACATTTACACAAGCCATTACGTACGGTTCTTTTAAATGTTCCGATGGTTTAAAATTGGTTCTATAAATGCGTAAAGCTTCTAGCAGTTGTTGTGGTGCGAAATGACTTGCAAAAGCATAAGGCAACCCAAACGAAGCCGCTAATCGAGCGCTATCCGTACTTGAACCCAATATCCAAATGGGGATGTTTAATCCTTCCCCAGGAATGGCTCTTACTGGTGAGTCCCTATTTTCAATCGATAAATACTCTTGTAATTCTCGTACCGTTTTTGGAAATTCAAATGCAGCCTGATCGTTTCTTTGTAACGCTCTTGCCGTCAATTGATCTGTTCCTGGAGCACGTCCTAGACCTAAATCAATGCGGTCAGGATATAGGGAAGCTAGAGTTCCAAATTGTTCTGCAACAATTAGAGGAGCATGATTGGGTAACATGATGCCTCCTGAGCCCACTCTAATTGTTGAAGTCCCATTGGCGATATGACCTATTAAAATTGAAGTTGCTGATGAAGCGATACTTGCCATATTATGATGTTCTGCTAACCAAAACCTATTGTAGCCAAGGTTTTCTGCTTTTTGGGCTAGACTCAAACTATTTTTAAAAGAATTAGCTGCTGTTTTTCCTTCTAAAATTACGGCTAAATCTAAAATGGATATGGGGATGTTATGGAATTTTTTTTTCATTGTTATTGATTTAATTTGGAGACGTTATATAAGTCCCCTTTGTATTCTAAATGTGGAGATGCAGTCTGTTCATTAATGGATTTGACGTTTCATTAATAGATCAGTTTGAACATCATTTCCTAGTGTAAAAATATGTTTGTCAAATGGAGTGAAGCCATTTTTAGTATAGAATGCTATTGCTCTATGATTTTCTTCCCAAACGCCTAACCAAATATATTCAACAGGTTTTTGTTGTACCACTTTCAATACTTCATCAATAAATAGTTGACCTACTTTTTTTCCGTGAAATTGTTGTAATACATAAATTCGGTGGATTTCTAAAGCGCGTTCATTGATTAATTCAGTTTGGGCTTTGCCAAAATTTATTTTAAGATACCCAATTACTTCTTGTTCTAAAACAGCTAGATAAAATTGAGAGTCAGGGTTGTTAAGTTCGGTTGTCAATTGAGTAGTATTGAAACTTTGTTCCAGGTAATTAGCAATGTTTTCGGGGGTATTTACCGGTTCAAATGTTTCCATGAAGGTTTGCTTACCTATTTTTTGCAGCGTATCTAAATCCGATAAAGAAGCTTTTTTTATGGAGATTAGTGTCATGATATTTTAAACTATATTTTTAATTTCTTATCAAACTCAAAAATAATGTAAATAAAACTTGAAACCATTTTTAATTTCTATTTCTCCATAGAACTATTCAATTTACAAATAGGGAATTCTTATTTGCAATTTGTACTTTTGGGACGTTAATAGCATCAACCTGAAAAAGGATTATTTATGAAAATTGTTATCTCGCCTGCCAAATCTTTGAATTTTGAAAAAGAATTGCCCACAACACAACATACGGAACCTTCATTTTTGAAAGAATCAAGACAGATTCATAAAGTATTGAAACAAGAATCTCCAAAAAAATTATCAGAATTGATGCATATTTCAGATAAATTGGCCGACGTAAATTGGAAGAGAAACCAAGATTGGAAAACGCCTTTTACGATAGAAAATGCACGTCCTGCTCTTTACACTTTTGATGGCGATGTGTACACGGGTTTGGATGGGTATTCTATTCCATTAGATAAATTAGCTACTTTACAAGATAGTTTGCGAATTTTATCTGGTTTGTACGGTTTGTTAAAACCATTGGATTTAATGCAAGCCTACCGACTGGAAATGGGAACCAAATTACCCATTGGCGAAAGCAAAAACTTATATGAATATTGGAAATCTACTATTACGAAAGCGTTGAATAAAGAACTTAAAAAAGGCGAGTTATTTATCAATTTAGCCAGTAATGAGTATTTTTCGGCAATTGATGTAAAAGCCTTGAAAGTTCCCGTAATTACGCCGGATTTTAAGGATTATAAAGATGGGAAACTGAAGATAATCAGTTTCTTTGCCAAGAAGGCGAGAGGAATGATGGTGCGTTATATTATTGATACCAATGCCAAAACGATTGATGATTTGAAAGGATTCAATTATGATGGCTACCAATTTGATGCTAATTTATCCAAAGGCAATCATTTGGTTTTTACCAGATAGTTAATTTTAAAACATAAAAAAACGCCGATTTCAATTGTGAAATTGGCGTTTTTTTGTTTAGTATTAATGCATGGCATCAGCAGGATTAATCTTGTTTTTTCCTTTTTTGATTAAAAAGATAATCGGGATACAACATAAAAACATAATTCCTAGATATAAGAAAATATCCATGTATGATAAAACGGTGCTTTGTTTCATAACTGAATAATCAATGGCTTGATACGCTTTTTTAAGTGCTTCATTGGATGTGAAACCTTTAGACATAAAACCATGTTGCAATTGTGAAATACGTTGTTGAACTTCAAATCTACTTCCATCTAAATGGGCTAATAAATTCACACGGTGTTCTTGACTAAATCGTGTAATGAACGTGGTGATGATAGCAATACCAAATGATCCTCCTAATTGTCTCATCATCCCTGTAAATGCGGCACCTTCACCAATATGTTTTCCTGATAAAGTAGAAAGAGATAAGGTTGTAATGGGCACAAATAGTAAGCCTAAACCAATTCCTCTTAAAATTAAAGGCCAATATAAATGTTCAGTTCCAGTGTCTGGAGTCATGTTGTTATGCATCATTAAAGTAAAGAAAAAGAAAATCAAAAATCCGATTCCTACCATATACCCTTGAGGAACTCCTCTTTGTATTAATTTCCCAATAATGGGCATCATGAAAGCAGTTGTTATCGATCCAGGAATCAATAATAAACCAGCATCTGTTGCGGTCCAACCCAAAATGGATTGTGTGTAAATAGGGATAATCAAGGTAGAACCATACAGTCCAAATCCTAGAATGAAACACATGACTGTACCAATTCTTAGATTTCCATCTTTTAAAACACTTAGGTTTACAATAGGGTATTTATAGGTTAACTCTCTCCAAATAAATAAGATCAAGCCAAATACGGTGATAACACTTAAACTTAGTATTAATCCGTCATTAAACCAATCGTCTTGCTGACCGTGTTCTAAAACAAATTGTAAAGAACCGATGAAAGAGGCCAAAAGTATAATTCCAATCCAATCGACTTGATTTGATTTTAATTTCTCACCATATTTTGGACTTCTAACAAAAGACAAAGTCAAAAGTGTAGCAATAATTCCCAAAGGAATATTGATATAAAAAATATAAGGCCAAGAGAAATGATCCACTAGATATCCTCCTAAGGGTGGTCCCAATGTAGGTCCCACAATAACTCCCATTCCATAAATAGCCTGTGCCATTCCTCGTTTAGCGATAGGATAACTCTCCGTAATAATCGTTTGTGCAGTCACCAATAGTGCGCCACCACCAAGCCCTTGAATAAATCGAAAGGCTACTAGTTCCCAAATATTGGTTGCATTACCACATAAAAAGGACGCTGTTGTGAAAATGATGATGGAAACGGCAAAATAATTACGTCTTCCAAATTGTTGTGAAAGCCAACTCGTCATTGGAATCACAATTACATTTGCAATAGCATAAGCAGTAATTACCCAAGCCACATCAGTTAACGTAGCTCCAAGGCTTCCTCGCATATTAGTTAGTGCAACATTGACAATAGTAGTATCTACAATTTCCAGTAAAGCACATAGTACTGCTGTTATTGTAATAATGATTCTTCTAAAGCCGTATTCTACTAAATCGTCTTCTGATTTTACCATTTTATTTTATATGTACGTCAACATCCACATTCATTCCCGGACGCAATAATTTTATTTTCTCAACATCGTTGTCTGTATCGATATTAATTTTTACAGGCAAACGTTGAATTGTTTTAACAAAATTTCCAGTTGCATTATCAGGAGGCAAGATAGAAAAACGTGCCCCTGTGGCTGGTGAAAATGAAGTGATAGTCCCTTTAAATTCGTAATCAGGATACGCATCTACTTTCAATGTTACTTTTTGTCCAGCTACCATTTTATTCAATTGCGTTTCTTTGAAATTAGCAATAACCCAAGCTTGATTGTTATTGATGATATAAAAAAGGGATTGTCCCGGTTGAACTAATTGTCCTGGTTGAATATCAATTTTAGAAACTTGACCATCAATTGCAGCTGTTACAATTGTGTAACTTAAATTTAAAATGGCCGTATCCAATAATGCTTTTGCTCTTTTAATGTTGGCTGCTGCTACATCCGTTTGTTTGTCGGATGATTTTGACTTAGCTACATTAACCGATTTTTGAAAAGCTGACGCTTTTTCTTGCTGTTGTAAAATGCGAACTTCATTTTCAGCTTCTTGTTTTGCTGCTAATGCTTGTTCGTATTGTTGTTTTGTAATCGTATGTGATTGATATAAATTATTATACCTGTTGTAATCGCTAGTCATACGTCCCAATTTAATTCTCGCAGATTCGATATTTCCACCTGCTGATCTTACGTTGGCATCTGATACTGAAATACTAGCTAAAATACTACCAATATCCGCTTTTGAAACTTCAAAATTTCCTTCGGCTGCAGCTAAATTTGCAGTTGCTTCATCAATTTTTAATTGATAATCTCTTTTGTCAATTGTAAAAAGAGTATCTCCTTTTTTTACAAAGTCATTGTCTTTAATGTAAACTTTACTCACATATCCTGATACTCTTGGTATAATAGGATTCATGTTTTTTTCAATCTGGGCATCATCAGTCCCTTCATGAGAAAGCGAGTGGATGTATTTATAAGTTCCATAAGCAAGACCTAATAGCACTAATGAAGCTATTATTATGATAAACTTTGGGTTTGATTTTTTCTTTTCCATTTTGGGTATTGATTATATTTTTGAAAGATTGAAGGTTTGGTTTAATTGTCCGCTTACGGAAAGCAGCTCATAATATTTTTGAATAACATTTGCTCTAGCCAATGTTTTATTAATATTAGAGCCTAGTTGTTCGACATCGGCTTCTAATAAATCATTGGTGTCCGAAAGTCCATTGTCATATTTATCTTTTATGATTCTATAATTTTCGGATGCTTGTTCCACTGCTTGGTTATAAACCACATTTTGTTTTAGAGCCAAATCATAATCTTCGATTGCTTTTTGAACTTGTATTTTGATGTAGTCAGTAAGCATAGCCTCTGAGTTTTGAATTTCAAGTGCTTTGCTTTCCGCAATTTTTACATTGGTTCCGTTTTTCAAAATCCCGCTGATATCGTAAGATACGCCAACACCAATATTCATTGCATTTTGCACCGTAATAACATTTTTTAAACTCAAGGCTGTATAACCTCCAATAAGCGAGATAGAAGGGTAGTAACCACTTTTCGCTACTTTTATATTAGCCAAACTTGCTTTTTCTTGTAATTGTACCGCTTCAAGATCTTTACGATTTTGTAATGCAAGTTGGTCATCGGTAGGAATATTATTCATTTGAAAGTCAGCAAAATCACTTTCTCTAACTTCTAGTTTTGTCTTAGGGTCCATTTTTAAAAGACTAATCAGCTCAAAGTTTACCACGTTTAAATCGCTAATGGCTCTGTCTAATGTCAATTGAATTTTTGAAACTTGAAGTTGTGATTTTAATAAATCATTTCTAGGAATGATTCCATTTTTTTCTAATTGAATAAAATCAACTACACGTTGTTTTGCACTTTTTTGATTTTCTTTTAGCAGTTCCACCGTTTTTTGTGCTTTATACAAACTAGCATAGAAATTAACCACTTTCATTGCTACTTCTTCTTTAGTTTGTAATGCATTTGCAGTCTCGGCCTGGTACATATTATCTGATACCTTGATTTTATTTACCGTTTTAAAACCAGCAAATAAAGGTAGAGTAGCATTGGCTTGCCCAAGTAATAATTGATCAACCACTGGCATAGGTTCTGAGCTACTACTATTGTTATTGATTTTTAAGTCAATAGTAGCTTTAGTTAACCTTTGGTACTGTCCAGAAACTTTAAAGTTAGGATACTTGTCATTTTTGGTTGATTGCAATTCAAGTCTTGAAGTTTCCACTTTTGTGTTTGCTAATGTGACTTCATTACTTTTGCTCCAAGCCATTTGAATAGCTTGATCGAGTGTTAAACTCGTTTTGTCTTGTGCTTCCACGGAGGAAATTCCAATAAAGAAAAATCCAAAAAGCATGAGTTGACTAACTTTCATATATTAATAGCGCTTTTATTGTTTGTTGAATGTGTTTTGTTAAATCAGTTTTTATATAATTGTTATACAATTCGTCGGTATGAAGGTTTAATAATGTTTCAAAGAAAGGTCTATTAGTTTGGAAATGAAAAAAGGTACCTAGTATTGTGGGTGTTATAAGTGGGATGATAATATCTTTTCTAAAAATACCTTTTGCTTGACCTTCAACAATAATTGTTTCTAGCGATTTTAAGTTTCCTTTTTTTAACTCAATAAAAGCCTCCAAGTTTACGTTTCTCTTTTTAGAAGAAAATTCAAAATGTAAAATTTTATAAATTCCTTTGTAGCAAAGAACACGATCTATGTATAATTCGATTAGTTTGTTAATCTTTTCCATTGGATCTAAATTCTCTAATATTAAATTGTCTAATTGTAATTTAATATCGGTAGCTCTATAGAGGATTAATGATTCTAACAAACGCTCTTTTGATCCAAAATAATAAGAAACCATTGCTATATTTATTTTGGCTTCTTTTGCAATATTTCTAATCGAAGTACCATCAAATCCTTTTTCGGCAAAAAGGGATTCAGCTACTTGTAGTATTTGAATTTGCTTATCGTTAAAATTGGTTTCTACTGACATACTTTTTAATTGGACACAAAATTAAACAACCGTTTAATTTAAACAATCGTTTAATTTAAATTTAACATAATATTAACATTGAAATCGTTGTGTTTTTTGGTGCTTGTATTTTTAGAACGCATTTTGGAATTTAAAAATTAAAAAAATCTATTTTAAAAGGCTCTAGGTTACTTCTTCGCAATTGGGTTTGTATTATTGTATCCTTTTTGTTAATTAAAAAGTTGGAAAGTCAGCAGTTTAAATATCATTTTGAAATTGTGAATATCTATTTCACGAATAGGGTTTATTTTTTGCTTTAAAATCTATCTTTGACATCCTTAAATAAAAAATTATGAGTTCAACTTGGTACGAATGCAAAGTAAAATATAGAAAAACTGATGAAACTGGATTACAAAAGGTTACAACGGAACCTTATTTAGTTGACGCTTTATCATATACAGAGGCGGAGAGCAGAATTAACGAAGAGATGTCGGCTTACATTAGTGAAGAGTTTAAAATCACGAATATCAAAGTGGCGAATTATGCGGAGATCCATCCCTTCGAAAATAGTGATCGGTGGTTTAAATCCAAAGTATCTTTATTGGCTTATGACGAAGAAAGCGGTAAAGAACGCAAGACCAATATGTATATCTTATTGCAAGCCAATGATGTAAAAGAAGCGTTTGATAATACAACAGCGGTGATGAAAGGAACTATGGGAGATTATAGTATTCCTGCTATTACTGAATCGCCTATAATGGATGTATTTCCTTATTTTAGTGGTGAAGAAGGAGAATTAGAACAATTAGAAAGATTCAATGCACTGAAAGCCTCTAAACCAGAAGTAGTTGCAGAAGTCGAAGATCATATGGAGTTTGCAACTGAAGAAGAGGTTGAAGAAGAGACTACTGTTTAATCCTATTTATAAAAAATAGAGACCGCAAATTTGCAAATTAAACCAATGAAGCGGTTTTAATAATTTGCTAATTTGCGGTCTTTTACTTTTTAGATTGAAGTTCGTACTGAATAGGAACTAGTTGCGTTTATTCAATACTTTTTCATATGCTTTTCTAGGAGCGCCTCTAAAAAAAACGTCGCCACATAAAACATAACCAAGGCTTTCAAATGTTTTCATCATCGGAAAATTATCAAAATTCGTGTCGGCTTTGATGCTGTAAATATTGTTTTGTAGTGCAAAATCTTCTACACAACCCATAATCAATTTAGCGAGTCCTTTGCCCAAATAGTTTTCAGAAAGCGCGACTCTATGAATTACTACAAAATCATCATTTGTCAACCATTTTCCTTCAATACCAGCATAAGCAGGTTCGTCATTTATGATTACTGCGCTGTACCCAATAATTGTTTCTCCATCAACCAGAACAAAACCTTCTCCTTTTTCAATGTCATTTTGTACCACATCCGGGTTAGGGTAACCATCTTGCCATTGCGCACTACCTTCTACTTTTCTTCGAATGATTGCTTGTTGTAATATTTCCCAAATAGGAGTTATTTCGGATAGATTGGCTTTTCTAAATTGGTAGTTCATGAGGAGGAATGATTTTTATTTGTAGTTGATTGATTCTTTTCTAATCATTATGATGAAAAAGGAAACCGCAAAATCGAAAATTAAATAAATAGCTATTATAATTTGCGAATTTGCGGTATATAAATACATTTTTATTTATCGAATTGCTTTTACAAATTCGGCAATTTTTCCTGTTCCATTTTCCGTTAAATGCGTAATAAAAGCACTACCAATAATGGCTCCTTTGGCAAATTGAGTGGCTTGATTAAAGGTTTCGGCATTGTTGATTCCGAAGCCTATCACTTGTGGATTTTTTAAATTCATTCCCGCAATGCGCTTGAAGTAATCTTCTTGCGTGCTTCCAAAACCTGCCGAAGATCCTGTTACACTTGCTGAACTTACCATGTAGATAAATCCATTAGAAACGCTATCAATAAAATGAATGCGGGCATCAGATGTTTGTGGAGTTATTAAGAATACGTTGATTAAGCCATATTTTTCAAAAGTGACTTTGTATTGTTCTGCATACACATCAACTGGAAGATCTGGGATGATTAAGCCATCGATGCCTATTTCTTGGCATTTCTTGCAAAAATTATCTACTCCGTATTGCAACATGGGGTTGAAATAACCCATAATCACTAACGGAATTGAAACCGTTTTACGAATGTCTTTTAGTTGGTCAAACAACAGTTGCGTTGTCATCCCGTTATGCAAGGCTTGAGTCGAACTGGCTTGAATAGTAGGCCCATCGGCCAATGGATCGCTAAATGGCAAACCAATCTCAATCATGTCGATACCGTTTTTTTCTAAATCTTCAATGATTTGTACCGTATCGTTTAAGTTAGGATATCCAGCAGAAAAATAAATAGAGAGTATTTTTTTGCCTTCTTGTAGTTTTTGATTTATTCTGTTCATTTTTGTATTTTTTCAGATGTAAAATCTGTTTTTAGCTTATTTATAGGTGTTTAAATTTTTGCACTGTAGGCCCAAGCGATTTCTTTGGACTGCAACTGTACTTCAACACGTTTGTAATGGCTCCCTTCATAGGTGTCAGCAAGCTGCAATTCCTTTTCGGTTAAATCATAAACCATCCCTTCAATGGTGTCTTCATTGTTTTGAGTAGGAGCAATAATAGGATAAGGCTCCATTCCAAATTCTTCTTCAATTAGGATTTCTTTTACTACGTATCCCATCAATGTTTCAGGAACTCCACGAAGTGTTCGTCCAAAAACATCTTCTTGAATGTCTTTGTCTTTTAGGGTTCCGTAAGCGAATAATTTTTCCATTTTTTCTGTTTTGAAAATTTATTTAAAAATTTAATCTTCTCGTTTTTGTTTGCGTTAGGGATAGCAGCGGTATCTTTTTGTTTTGTCCCGTCTCTAGGAACGAAACAAAAAATTTAGCGAATAGCCCGACCGCTTGCCCTGAACTTTTTCAGGGTAAACGGTAACGCCCTGAAATAAATTCAGGGTATACCCAACTATAATTTGAAATAATCGATATAGGTATTTAAATCTTTATCGCCACGTCCCGAAAGATTGATGACCACAATATCTTCTTTTTTGAACTTCATTTCGTCTAGTACAGCAAAGGCATGAGCACTCTCGATGGCAGGGATAATTCCTTCCATTTTGGACAATTGCAATCCCCAATTCATGGCTTGATCATCGGTAATTGAAATGAATTGTGCTCTACCCGAAGCAAATAGATGGGCGTGCATAGGTCCAACACCAGGATAATCTAACCCTGCCGAAATAGAATACGGCTCGGTAATTTGTCCATCAGGCGTTTGCATCAACAAAGTTTTACTTCCGTGAATAACCCCCACTTTTCCCAAAGCAGAAGTTGCAGCACTTTCACCAGAATGCACACCTAAACCAGCAGCTTCAACAGCTATAATATTTACATCAGGATTGTCTAGAAAATGGTAATAAGCACCAGCGGCATTGCTACCACCACCTACACAAGCGATTACATAATCTGGGTTTTCACGACCTTCTTTTTCTAGTAGTTGTTCTTTAATTTCCTTAGAAATCACCGACTGGAAACGCGCTACCATATCTGGATACGGATGAGGTCCAACCACTGATCCAATGATATAATACGTATCTACAGGGTTGTTAATCCAGTCGCGAATCGCTTCGTTTGTAGCATCTTTTAGGGTTTTTGAACCTGAAAGTGCTGGACGAACTTCGGCACCTAACATTTTCATACGTGCTACGTTTGGCGCCTGACGTTTGATGTCAATTTCTCCCATGTATACAATACATTCCAGTCCCATCAAGGCACATACGGTGGCAGTTGCCACACCGTGTTGACCAGCACCAGTCTCGGCAATGATGCGTTTTTTACCTAAACGCTTGGCTAAAAGGATTTGTCCAATTGTATTGTTGACTTTGTGTGCACCAGTGTGGCATAAATCTTCTCTTTTTAGGTAGATTTTAGTTCCGTATTTTTCAGATAAACGTTCTGCAAAATATAATGGTGTAGGGCGACCTACGTAATCTTTAAGTAGCGCGTCAAACTCGGCTTGAAATTCAGGTTCAGCCGTGATTTTTAGATAATTTTGACGCAACTCTTCTACATTTGGATATAACATTTCAGGAATGTAGGCTCCTCCAAATTCACCATAATAGCCTTTTTCGTTTACGTTGTATGACATCTTTTTATTTTTTTTATTGTGGATCATTCAACGTGGAGACGCACTGCAGGGCTTCTCTACAGAATGATATATTTTTTAATCCTGGTTCTATTTCAAATTTACTGTTTAGATCAATTGCATGAACAGGTAAATTGGTTTTTAAAATTTCATTAACCGCTTCCATTTCGTCGAGTCCTATTCCGCCACTTAGGAAAAAGGGTTTTGACGAAGGGTAGTTCTCTAATACTTTCCAATCAAATGTGGTTCCGTTTCCGCCAGGTAATTTTCCCTTGGTATCAAAAAGGAAATAATCACAAACCGATTCAAATGGTTTAAGCTGTTCAAAGTCAAAGGTATCCAAAATTGAAAATACTTTTATGATTTCGATATCCTTTAACAATGTTTTTTTTAATTCGGCACAAAAAACCACTGATTCTTTGCCATGCAATTGTACGGCTTGTAAATCGTGTTGCTTTACTTTTTCAACAATATTTGCTATCGATTCATTGACAAATACGCCCGTTTTTTTTATTGATTTTGGCAATTCAGGAATAATTCCATCAAAATAGCGCGCTGACTTTTCCCAAAATATAAATCCCATATAATCGGGTAGGAGCGGTCCTAGTTCGAGAATATTGTCGGGATATTTCATACCGCAGATTTTGATTTTCATAATCTTTTATTTAAACGTATTTAACCGCAAAGTGCGCAAGGGTTTCGCGAAGTTCGCTAAGCTTTGCTTTAATTTTATTCTATATTATTCTTTGCTCTTTTTTCTTTTCTCTAACGAGTTAATTGCTTTATAAATTCTGCTGCAGCTTGACCAGCATTATCTGTTTTCATGAAGTTTTCACCAATTAAAAAACCTTTGTATCCATACGGCTTTAATTCGGTTATGGCTTCGATTGACGATATTCCACTTTCGGAAACTTTGACGAACTCATTCGGGATTTTATCAGCCAATTGCTTACTGAAATCCAAACTTACCTCGAAGGTTTTTAGGTTTCTATTGTTCACACCTATCATATCTAAGGTAGGCATGATTGATTTTTCTAATTCTTCTTGGTTATGCACTTCAAGTAAAACCTCGAGACCTAAACTTTTGGCAAACTCAGATAATAATTTGATTTCGTCACGCGTTAAAACCGCTGCGATTAGTAGAATCAAATCGGCTCCATGTGCTTTGGCTTCTAGGATTTGGTATTCATCGACAATAAATTCTTTTCGCAATAGCGGAATATTCACTGAAGCTCTTGCCAAAAGCAAATCATCCAAAGAACCTCCAAAATATTTCCCATCAGTCAATACTGAAATACCACAAGCACCGGCAGTTTCATATCCTTTTACCACTTCTTCTACGGTAAAACTATGATTGATAACTGATTTTGAAGGAGAACGACGTTTGTGCTCCGCAATGATTCCAGTAGTACTGTTTCTTAAGTTTTCACTTAATGAAATAGTCTTTTTATCAAAGAAAATCGAAGCTTCCAATTGCGAAACGGGAATGATGGATTTCTTGAGAATGACTTCTCGTTTTTTATCAACTATTATTTTATCGAGTATGTTCATTGTTATTTGTTTAAAGTTTTCTTTGTTTAAAGTTTAAAGTCCCCGTTTTGAGCAACTTTAAACCTTAAACCTTAAACTATTTTTTTATTTACTTAACTCCTGCAACGTTTTCAACGCTTTTAATCCTTTTCCTGAAAGTAAACTTTCTTTGGCCTGAGCGAAACCTTCCAAAGGCGTACATTTTGTAACTGTTGCAATTGCCATAGCTGCATTGGCACATACTACATTATTCTGTGCTTCATTGCCTATACCTGATAGGATATCAATAAACATTTGTGCCGACTCATCGATTGTTTTTCCTCCCTCGATTTCACTTTGTGATAAATGGGGAACACCAAAACTTTCATGGGATAACATTCCTTCCATACTGCTAGTGATAATCTTTGTTGGGCTAGTCAATGAAACTTCATCATAGCCATCTAATGAATGTAAAATAGTGAAATTCACATCGGTATTTTGGTATAAATACGCATACATTCTAGCTAGTTCTAAGTTGAAAACACCCACCAACTGATTTTTTGGAAAGGAAGGATTTACCATTGGTCCTAACATATTGAAAAAGGTTTTTACGGCCAATTCTTTTCGGATTGGACCTACATTTTTCATAGCGGGATGAAAAAGGGGAGCATGTAAAATACAAATTCCAGCTTTATTAATACTTCTTTCCAAGAAGTCATTTTCATTACTGAATTTGATTCCTAGTTTTTCCATGACATTACTAGATCCAGAGATGGAAGAAACACCGTAATTACCATGTTTGGCGACTTTAATCCCCGCACCAGCCGCTATAAATGAAGCCAATGTAGAGATATTGAAAGTGTCTTTTCCGTCACCACCAGTTCCACATAAATCAATAGCATTATAGGATGCTAAATCAACACGAATGCACAATTCCAATAGTGCTTCTCTAAATCCTGCAAGTTCCTGAATACTAATGCTACGCATCATATACACGGTTAAAAAAGCGGAAATCTGACTTGGATTATAACTTCCGTTTGAGATATTAATCAATACATTTTTTGCCTCTTCTTTGGATAGCATTTCGTGGTTGATTAATCTATTTAGTATGTTTTTCATTTTTTTTTGTTTAAAGTTTTAGGTTTCAAGTTCTAAAAATTGAACATTATGCTTTAACCCAATTCTCTAGCATTTTTTTCCCGTTTGGTGTCAGAACACTTTCGGGATGAAATTGTACACCGCGTACATCATAGGTTCTGTGACGCAACGACATTACTTGTCCATTTTCGTCGAATGAAGTAGCTTCAAGTACATCGGGTAAACTGGCATCAACCACCCAAGAATGGTAGCGTCCTACTTCAAATTCGTTACCTAATCCTTCAAATAAAAGTTCATCGTCGACAACGGTTTTTACATTGGTAGCTATACCATGATACACTTTGTCTAGATTAGAAAGCGTTCCTCCATATACTTCACCAATGGCTTGTTGACCAAGACATACTCCAAAGATACTTTTGGTAGGACCGTATTTTTGAATTACAGCTTTCAATAATCCTGCTTCATCTGGAATTCCAGGACCTGGAGAAAGTAGTATTTTATCAAAACGCGCTATTTCATCTATATCAAATTCATCGTTTCTATATACTGTCACTTCACAGTTTAAATCCTCTAGGTAATGTACCAGATTGTATGTGAAACTATCGTAATTATCTATAACTAGTATTTTCATTTTTTTTATTGAAAATTGAAAGATTTAAAGATTGAAAAAAGCTCATTTCGAGTAATCTTTAAATACTTAAATTATTAAATCTTTTAATTATTTTTTAAATTGTTTCTGCCAAATCAAGTGCGGTATTCAATGCTCTTAATTTGTTATATACTTCTTGCATTTCGCTTTCTTCATCAGAGCTGGCTACAATTCCGGCGCCGGCTTGCGAATGCAATTGGTGATTTTTACTTAAGAATGTTCGTATCATTATCGCGTGATTAAAGTTGCCTTCAAAATCCATAAAACCGATGGCGCCACCGTAGAAATTACGATTTGTTTTTTCGTAATCTTCAATCAATTGCATCGCTCTGTGTTTAGGTGCTCCACTCAATGTTCCAGCTGGGAAAGTATCCGCTACCACTTGCATTGTAGTGGCTTTTTCATGTAAATGCCCCGTTACTTTTGAAACTAAATGAATTACATGAGAGAAAAACTGCACTTCTCTATAGCGTTCTACGTTTACGTTATGGCCGTTGCGACTTAAATCATTACGAGCTAAGTCGACTAGCATCACATGTTCGCTATTTTCTTTTTTGTCTTCAGATAATTGTTTGGCAAGAACCGCATCTTTTTCATCATCACCGGTACGTTTGAACGTTCCTGCTATAGGATGAATTTCTGCCTTACGGTCTTTAACTATAATTTGAGCTTCGGGCGAAGAGCCAAATATTTTGAAATCACCATAATCAAAAAAGAAGAGGTAAGGGGATGGGTTGATGCTTCTTAATGCTCTATAGACATTGAATTCATCTCCTTTGAAACCTTGAGTAAAACGGCGTGATAATACTAATTGAAATACATCTCCACGGAAACAATGCTTTTTGGCCAGAGCCACATTGTGTTTAAACTCTTCATCAGTTAAGTTAGAGAAACCTTCTCCTTCTTTGGTAAATTTATAAGAGGCAATATTTCTTGATTGTAACAGTTGCTCCATCTCTGAAATATTATTTCTTCCGTCTAAACTATGACAGAAAATATAAGCTTGATTTTTGAAATGGTTAATCGCAATTATATTTTGGTATACGGCATAATACACATCAGGAATGGTATTGCTATTTTCTTTTTTGGCAATTTTTACTTTTTCAAAATAACGAACTGCATCATAAGAGATATATCCAAACAACCCATTGTTTATGAATTTAAAATCATTTTTTTCTGATTTGAATTGGTGTGAAAATTCTTGAATAACTTCTGGAATTGAAGTATTTTCATCAATCGCTATTTTTTCAGAAGTCCCATCAGGATAGGTTTTGAAAATAGTTTCGTTTTCGATTTTTATCGAAGCGATAGGATTGCAACAGATGTAAGAAAAACTGTTGTCACTTCCATGATAATCACTACTTTCAAGCAATAAACTATTAGGGAATTTATCACGTATTTTTAAATAAACACTCACAGGAGTTATCGTATCTGCAAGTATTTGTTTGTATTTAGTATTTAAAGTAAATAGTTTCAATTGAAATAATTTTTATGATTTATAATTTGATGAAAGGCAACTTTTTAGCACAAAAAAAAGGCCTGTCGTCATGACAAGCCTTTTATATTTATATTTGATAATACTATAGGAGCTTAGTTCACGACTATTGACGTAAATTGTTCCACCACCAAGTATTGTTTATTGTTGTTTTCATGTTACAAATATATAAATGTAAATTGGTTATTCAAATACAATAAACTAAAAAAAATCTAATTTTTTAATCTTTTTTGTTAGATTATTAGATAGATTGAAATAAAAAACCCAACAATTACTTGTTGGGTGAATTAGTAAACGTGGTATTATTATATAATATTTAGAATTTTAAAGCTACTGCTAATTCAAATTCATCAGAGATTGCTTTGTCTCCAAGGTTATCAAAAATACTTCCTGAACCGTATTTAATGTCATATTTAGTTCTATCTACGTTGAATGCTGTTGTTGCTGTATTTCCGTTCACAGCGATATCAAAAGTTACTGGTTTAGTGATTCCTTTAATTGTTAAATCAGCAGTAACCGTGTAAACATTTTTAGCTTTTGCTCCAATTTTTTTGAAAACTAATGTAGAAGTTGGGAATTTTTCAGTTCCGAAGAAATCTTCTGATTTCAAGTGACCGTTTAATTTTCCTTGGTATTCACCTGAAAGATCAGTAGAAGTCAATGAAGTCATGTCAACTGTGAAAGTTCCACCTACTAATTTTGCTCCTTTAAAAACAAGTGCACCGTCTTTAAGATTTACTGTTCCATTGTGTTGTCCAGTTACTTTTTTTCCAACCCAGCTGATTGTACTTGCTGATGCATCTACTTTTTTTGTTTGTGCAGATACTGATACTGTAGATAAAACTACTACTAATGCTAATGCAATTGATTTTAATTTTTTCATTTGTTTAATTTTTTTGTTTGAATTGAATTTTGATTACTAATTATAATGTGATAAATAAATCTTCGTTTGATTTTCTAACTTTTTTGTAATGTTGGGTATCGTCTTCTGTATGACGGTATCCAACTGGTGCTATTACAGCTGCGTTTAGGTTTAGTTTGTCTAATCCTAATATTTCATTAAACTGTGCTGCATTAAAACCTTCCATTGGAGTTGCATCTATGTTTAATTCAGCAGCGGCATTCAATAAATTTCCTAAAGCCAAATATGTTTGTTTTGCTGTCCAAACATTTTTAGCATCTTCAGGAATTGGATTCACAAACCCTTTAATATAATCACCATATCCTGCTAATGCTTCCAATGGCAATTCTCTAATTTCACTTGTGTTTTTTAAGTAAGCATCAATTTCTGTATTTCCTACGTTTGTTTGATTGGCAAAAACAAATAAATGCGAAGCATCAGTAATTTGAGATTGACCATAAGCAACGGGCAATAATTGTGCCTTAATTTCTGGATTTTCAATAATTATCACTTTGTACAGTTGAAGTCCAAATGAAGAAGCGCTTAAACGAACTGCTTCTTTAAGAAAATCTAAATCAGATTCAGTAATTTTTTTTGAGCTATCGAACTTTTTTGTAGCATAACGCCAGTTTTGTTTATCTAAAAAGGTATTCATAATTTTTATATTTATTGATTTCTGTATTTTTCTAATAATTCATTTAATAATTCTAACTCTTCGGTATTTAAATTCTTCGAGAAGTGTTTTTCATGTTCTATTACTTTAGGATCTAATTCAGTTAAAACATCTAATCCTTTTTGAGTAATCATCACTTCAATTTTTCTTCTGTTTTCAGGACAAACATTTCTAGTCACGAAATTCTTTAATAACAATTTATCAACTAAGCGAGTGGTGTTACTGGTTTTTGCTATCATGCGTTCTTGTATCACACACATGTTAGCTGGATTTCCTTTTTGACCTCTTAAAATTCGTAAAACATTATATTGTTCTCCAGAGATGTCATAAGGTTTCATCACCTCATTAAATTTTTCATTTGTGATATTTTGAGTATATAAAATATTCAAAATAATTTTTTTTGAAATATCTAATGGTATGGTGCTTTTTATTTCATCTTCAATTTTCATAATACCTTATCTTATTTGTTGGTACAAATGTAACACTTTTTTTATTTGTATATACAAGTGTTAAGTTAATTATTTGTTATTATTTTATTTAGACGGAATCGATTAGCTTATAAGTATTTGTTTTTTAGTGTATTATGTGTTTTTTTTTGAAGTAGTTATATGTTCAATCTAAAAGCCGTATTTTTTAATTAGTATGAAATTGTGGTTTTTAGATTAGTTTTAAAAGGAGACAGAAGTAGGGTGTAGCTCTTTTTGAATCCCTTTTTTAGATTTGCTTTGAGTTCCCATTGTAAGATAATTTACTTACTATTAAGATAAAAAAGCTAACTCTTCTAATTTAGGATCTCGTAAATAACATTGGAATCATTATCATCATCTTTTCGATCTTGTATGAATTGCAAACCACATTTTTCTAGTAGTTTTCTAGAATTTTCGTTTTTAGTATGTGTGAATGCCTCTATTTTGGCGAGTTTTAGTTCGTTAAAACCAAAATCGATAATACGCTGTAGCACTTCTGTCATGATTCCTTTATTTTGAAATTCAGGACTTAAACCATAACCCACTTCAGCAATGGTATGGTTGTCCGAAAAATTCCAAAAACAAATGGTACCAATAAGTTCAGGTTGGTTATTATAAACGATTCCCCAAGTCACCGATTTATTGTTTTCGAAGTCTTGATTGATATCGGTAATAAATTGTAAGGCTTGTTCGAGTGTTTTTGTTTTTCGGTTCTCAGGTCTTTCGATGAACTGATTAATGGTTTCATCCGAGCGTAAGTATAAGATCACTGGAGCATCTGATTCTTCTATTTTTCGTAATAATAGACGCTCTGTTTTTATTTTTGGAAAAGATGAAAAGTTCATTTGGCTTTGTTTTGTTGGTACCGAATATACGCACTATTTGGGTATTGGGAGATGATTTCTAATCAATCAGTTCAAATGCAGCACTATCTTTTTCTTCTCCGTTTATGATAATCGAAAGTTTTTGCTGTCCGGTATAAAATTTTCGAGTCGTAATGAGTTTAAAACTTTGCCTTCTTATAATATCAGAAGATTGTTTGGGCTCAAAAAGACGTTCACTTATTTTAAATACTTTCTTTGAAAGTTGGCCGTTTTGTCGAAGATAATAAACCGCATATTCAAGTCGCACCGTTTGTTGTTTTTCATTATTATTTTGAACAGAAAACGAAAACTCCAAATGGTTTCCAATAGCTACTTTTGGAGTACTTATTTCAAAATTGGCGATGGCTACATTTGAGCTATCAAGTCCAAAGTGTTTTAAAATTTCAGTGTTTCCTTGCTTTAACAAGGTTCTACAACCGTGTTTTATAATGGCATCGGTCTCCTTGCTGTGTCCTTTCCATTTGGTGGCAATTTCAATAACGATTTTTGGATTGTCTTTCGCAATGTCGTTAAGATTGTTTGCTACGCTTCTTCTAACATATTCTGAGCTATCTGCTTTTAGATTGGTCAATAAGGGCAGAATAGGAGAAGGATTTTTTTTAAGTTCAGGGATAGCCATAGCCCAAGGTAGGCGAGGTCTGCAACCTTCGGAAGCCAGTCTTCGTATGTGATGATTGGGAGAATTTGCCCATACTTTCATTACTTCAATGGTTTTATCAAAATCGTGTTTTAAAAATTCCCGAATGGCAAATTCAGAGGAGCCAAACTGGGTGTAATAAGCCAGTGCTTCCATGGAAGTTTCAAAATCATGAATACCAAATTGCCCCACATAATCAGGAAAAATAAGTGCCGTATAACCTGTTGGACTGTTTGGAATTACCTTGTTTAATAGTTGTATCGCTTCTTTAAAATCTAAAGAAAGGTGATTTTTAAGTGTAATGGATGTAAAACGCAATCGTTCATTTAACGACCTGTTTTCTAATCCAATAGTTACTTCATCAATGAATTTTGTAGTATTAAAATTTTCATCTGCATTATTAAATGCTGTTGCTAAACGCTCATAGAATTTTTTATTGAACATCTCCTTCAATTCTGCTGCCATATTTTATTTTTACTAATTAGAAAATGCCACCAACAAAGGTAGCATTTTCTTTATTTTAAGGTCTATCTCGTTTTGTTAAGAAAATAATTAAACCGTTATTTTCAATGATGAAATACGTTTTTCATTGATTTTGGAAAAACACTGATTCCGGTGATTCCAGTTTTAGGTCATTGGGGTGATGATAATGAGGAGCGTTTGCGTTCTGTAATTTTGAAAAAAGAATAAATTGTATTGGAAGATAGGGCGAGTTGTTTATTGGTTATTTTTTGTATTTTTTAATTGTTATAACATTCTCGAGGCTTGCTTTCGGTGTTAATGAGCCAATACCAAGCCTTTAAAAATATAGACAAATCATTAAATTAAACTAATGTTTGTTTTTTTTATAAACTTTAAAGTTGTTTAATTGTTTATATTTTGTTAATAGTTCAACTTTATAGTGTTTTTTATTTTAATGTTTATATATTTGCATATAATTTAACACGTTAAGATGGCGGATAAAGCAATTGCAAAATCTTTTTTGCAAAAACTGAAGCAGATTATTAAAGTATGGGGCATTATCTTCTCCAATCGCCCCAAAAATAGTATTCAAAATCTTGCGGATTTAAGTATTACTGCCAAAATGCGTGAAGAAATAATTTTCAATCTAGAAATTGATGATTATAGTGAAGGTCCTTTAGAGGAAACTCAACAAGGGGGAGCTGAAATGTGGGTTTTCGGTAAAACAATTAAAGGTCAGCAAATTTATATTAAGTTGACTATTTCAAAAATCACAGACCAAGCAATTTGTATTTCTTTTCATAAGGCTGAATTCCCAATGGAATTCCCTCTTAAGGATTAAACTAAAAAAACAAATTAATTATGAAAAGTCCAATCACAGGTAAGGAAATGACCTTACAAATTGAAAAAAGTATTTTGGAATTTAGAAAAGAAAAATTCGAATATAATCACAAAAGTTATTATTGTGCAGATAGCGGAGAATCATTTACAACCACAGAGATGGATGAATTTAATTTAAATCAAGTGTATAATCAATATAGGGATAAGCATAATATCCCATTTCCGGACCAAATTATTAAATTGAGGAATACTTATGGTTTATCTGCAAGTATGATGTCCAAAATATTGGGTTTTGGGACGAATAGCTATAGGAATTATGAAAAGGGGGAAGTTCCAAGTTTAGCAAATGCTAATTTAATTAATACGGTTTCAAATAGTATTTTGAACTTTAAGTTATTAGTTGATTTAAACAATGATTTGAATGATGAAGAAAAAATAAAAATCCTTAAAAGGATTGAAGTTGTCATTGAAAATTATCGAGAAAGCAAAGATGATAAAAATTATGTAGGCATTTTATTTGAAAATAGGTTACCTGATAATTATACAGGTTATAGAAAACCTGATATGGAAAAGATGTCAAATATGATTTTGTTTTTTGCTGAAAAGCTGAATCCTACGGAAACAATGATGAATAAATTATTATTTTATTCTGATTTTTATAATTATAAGAATACAGCATATTCAATAAGTGGCGCAAATTATATGGCGCATAATTATGGTCCAGTTCCAGTAAGATTTGGAGGTATATTTGATTACGCTGTAAATAAGGACTATATTTTCATGAAAGTGGAAGATTATGGAAATGGATATTGGGGTAAATGCTTTTATAAATCCAGTCAAAAAGATTTTAATTCAGAATTATTCAATTCCGAAGAAATAGAGTCTTTAAACGTTATTGTAAATACATTCAGAGGTTGCAATGCTACTCAAATAATGGGGAAAAGCCATGAGGAAAAAGCTTGGTTAGAGAATGAAAAAAGCAAAAGTTTAATAGATTATAATTATGCATTTGAATTAATTCACGTCTGATTTTTTCAAATGTTTGCCAAGTAACTTATACCATCAAATATATACAACTTTTTACGTTTTATCGATTACTTCTCTCCAATCCATAAAAAAACTCGAGCTGCTTTAACAACTCGGGTTTTGAATTTTATATAAAAACTAGAATTAGTCTTTCAAACCAATTTTAGTTAAAATAGTCTCTAGTAAACACCATTTGGTAAAACCAGATTGAATTAAATTAACGCCTATAAAAACGGTAAACCACATCCAGTTTTGATTTACATAGATTGTCAATAACAAACTGATTAAGATAAAAGATCCCACGATAATTCTAAATACTTTATTTTTCATAATTTCATTGCGAGGAATGAAGCAATCTTCTCCTCTAATTTAAGAGTTGTTAATTTGATTTTTCGATGTTTAATACGGCAATATGAATATTGGACAAAGTCTTTTGTTCCAAATTAAATTCATTTACCAGTTCAAAAAACAGATCTACATTTTCTTTCTTTACAAAAGCATAATACAAAATAGATTCGTTTTCATTCATTTCGCTTCCAAACCAATTACTTTCAATTGGTTCTTCAGAAATATCTTTAAATCCTGTCACCTCCTTATAGGTAAATGTTTTTACATCTGCTTTTTTAAGCATTTTTTTGATGGCTGCGTCAAATGCCGCGATGGCTGTTATGATAAGTAGTTTCATTTGTTTTTTTGTTTAAGGTTTGAAGTGTAAGGTTTTAGTGCTGTAACTTTAAACCTTAAACTTTGAACAATTTTTATTTTTCCCATTTCTTTCTCTCCGTCACATAATAAATCAACGGCACTACAATCAATGTTAAAATAGTAGAAACAATAGCTCCAAATACTAATGAAATAGCCAATCCTTGAAACAATGGATCAAATAAGATGATAGATGCTCCTATAACTACAGCTCCAGTTGTCAATAGAATAGGGGAGGTTCTTACTGCTCCAGCCTCTATAATCGCTTGTTTTAATTCGATACCATCATTCAGTCGGATTTCGATAAAGTCAATCAGTAAAACCGAGTTTCTCACCATAACTCCTGCCAAGGCAATCATACCAATGAAAGAAGTAGCAGTAAAATAAGCGCCCAATAACCAGTGACCAAATACAATCCCTATTAACGATAACGGAATAGCAAGCATCATCACGATGGGTGTTTTAAAGTTCTGGAACCAGCCTACAATTAACATATAGATGATTACGATGGCTACCATAAAGGCAACACCTAAATCACGGAATACTTCTAAAGTAATCTGCCATTCTCCATCCCATTTTACAGTGAAATCACTTTCATCCGTAGGTTGTTCCATGTACAATTCATTGACCTTATAACCTTTTGGAATATTCATTTTGTCCAATTTCTCGGTCATTCCCAGAATGGCATACACAGGACTTTCTAACGCTCCAGCCATATCAGCGGTTACATAAACTACCCGTTTTTGATCTTTTCTATAAATGGTTTTTTGTAGCGTATCTGTTTTTACTTTTACCAAATCACTTACAGGAATCATATTCCCTTGAGTTCCTTTTATTTTTAAGTTCTGAATGTCTTGCAAGCTTGTTTTGTCTTTATCGTCTAGCGAAAGCACAATACCTACATTGTCATTAGAATTTTCAGCATACAAATTAGAAACAGGATATTCCTTCAATAAATAAGTTAAGTTCCCCACGATTTGTTGTGGTGCAATCCCGTTCAGCATTGCTTTTTCTTTGTCCACTTCCAGTTTGTATTCAACTTGATTGTCTTCTACAGTCCAATCGATATCTACAATTCCATCTGTTTTATGTAAAATGTCTTTTACTTGTTGCGCTACTTTAATTTGGTCTTTGTAATTTGGTCCGTAAACCTCAGCAACCAATGTTGATAATACAGGAGGTCCTGGTGGAACTTCGATAATTTTTACATTTGCACCATATTTTTTAGCTATCTTCTGAATTTCAGGACGTACCGTTTTTGCAATGTCGTGACTTTGTAATTTTCGATCTTCTTTGTGTAATAAATTTACTTGAATATCAGCCATATTACTTCCACCACGCAAATCATAATGACGAACTAATCCGTTAAAAGTGATTGGAGCCGATGTTCCAATGTAGTTTTGATAATTGACAACCTCAGGAATGGTCGTTAAATATTGCGCAATTTCTTTAGTAACCGCTGATGTTCTTTCCAGAGTTGCTCCTTCAGGCATATCAATTACCACTTGAAATTCATTTTTATTGTCAAATGGCAACATTTTTACTAAAACTGATTTGGTAAAAAACATAGCAACAGAACCAAACAGTAATAAAACAGTTACTCCTACAAGCACTCTACGTTTCATGCTACTTTCCAATAAAGGACGCTCTAGCTTGTTGTATATTTTATAAATAAAATTAGTTTCTAAACCTTCGGCTTCTTTATGACCTTGCTCGTCTTTTTCTTGCAATAAATGATATCCTAAATAAGGCGTAACAGTTAAGGCAACAAACAGTGATAAAATCATGGCAATCGAAGCTCCTATAGGCATCGGACTCATATAAGGCCCCATCATTCCTGATACAAATGCCATTGGTAAGATAGCAGCAATAACCGTAAATGTTGCTAAAATCGTTGGATTTCCTACTTCATTTATCGCGTAAATAGCGGCTTGTTTAAAGGGTAATCGCTTCATCTTGAAATGCCTGTGCATATTCTCTGCGATAATAATACTGTCATCGACGACAATTCCCACCACGAATACCAAGGCGAAAAGTGTAATACGGTTCAACGTATAATCCAGCATATAATAACTGAACAATGTCAATGCAAAAGTCAATGGTACCGAGAAGAATACTACTAATCCACCTCTCCAGCCCATAGCAAACATCACTAAGATCGTAACCGCCAAAATTGCAATTCCTAAGTGCATTAACAATTCACCCACTTTGTCTGATGCTGTTTCTCCATAATTACGAGTTACCTCAACATGAACATCGTTCGGAATCAAGTTCGATTTTAAATGGTTTACTTTTTCAATGATTTTCTCCGAAATTTTCATGGCATCAGCCCCTTTTACTTTACCTACAGATATCGTAACCGCTGGATATTCAGATTGGGCGCTTTTATAGTTTTCGTTTGTTTTACCATAACCAAAAGACACATAATTTCTAGCAGTCGATGGTCCGTCTTGAATCGTAGCCACTTGTTTTAAGTAAACCGGCATATTTTTATTGACACCTACAACAAGATTTTCTACATCATCGGCTGAGGTTAAGAATTTACCTGTAGTAATCAAATATTCTTGATCTTGATTTACAAAACTTCCCGATTGAGAACTACTGTTATTGGCTTGAATCATTTGCATGATACCCAAAGCATCAATGCCATTCTCGGCCATTTTATCTTTGTCTAAAACTACTTTTAGTGTTCTACTACGTCCACCAATTTCTTTTGTAATAGCAACATCTTTTACTTTTTCAATTTCCGAAGTTACCTCTTCAGCAATTTGACGCAATTGAAAATCGTCCATTTTGTCGCTCCAAAGCGTGATTCCAAGCATAGGAACATCATCAATAGAACGTGTTTTTACCATTGGTTTGTACACTCCTTTTGGGAACATATCTTCGTGTTTTGCTAGTTCGTCGTATAATTTTACATACGAACGCTCCACATCTTGACCTACGTAAAACTGAACAATAAGCATCGCTTGACCATTCATAGCCATCGTATGCACGTGTTCCACCCCTTTAATATTCGAGATGATTTTTTCTAGCGGTTTAGCCACACGACTTTCTACTTCTGTAGGACTCGCTCCTGGATAACCCACCATGACGTCGGCCATAGGAACATTAATTTGTGGTTCTTCTTCTCTTGGAATGAGAAAAGAACTATATACACCAATGATCATCAAACCCACCATCATCAAAATGGTTAGTTTTGAATTGATGAAAAAATTGGCGATTTTACCTGAAATTCCTTCTTGCATAATTTTTTATTTATTTGGGCGTGACCACAAGGGTCGGGCTATTCGTTTCAATCTTTATGTTTTTAAAGAAAAAACATAAAGGATTTTCACTTCTATCCCTCACGCTGGAATTAACAATGACATTTATTTTATTCGTTTTCAGTTTAGGTGTTCTGATTTTTAAACCTTAAACTTTAAACTTTTTTTACTGAATACTAACTTTCGCTCCGTTATACAATTTCCCTTCGGCAGAAACGATATATTGTTCGTTTGCTGCTAATCCAGACAAAACTTCTACTTGGTTGCCAAAAGTTTTCCCAGTACGCAACCATCTTAAGATGGCTACATTTTCATTACCAATAGTATATATTCCAGTAAGTTGTCCTTGTTGTACTAAAGCGCTTTCCGGAACTAAAATAACAGTACTTTCAGAAGTCTTTGCTTTGTTTTCAACTGGAAACTGAACATTAACAAACATTCCTGACAAGACTGAACTATCTGTTTTATCTAAATTGATTTTTACCAGATATTGACCACCCGTATTTTTAGCAGATAAACTCACTTCACTCACTTTTCCCGTTAATTTTTCATTAGAGGATTTAACTAAAACTTGTACTGGCATTCCTTTTTTAATAGAAGTAATATCAGTTTCAGAAACCATGGCAGTAACCCCTAATTTAGAAGCTCCTTCGATACTTACTAAAGGCATTCCTGGGTTAGCCATATCGCCTTCTTTTACAAAAGTATTTGTTACTACTCCTGAAAATGGTGCCGTAATATTAGAATAATTAAATTGTGCTACTACTTCATTTCGCATTTGTTTTGCCCCTTCAAGTCCCGCTTTGGCCATTTCGTAACGAGCAGTCATATCGTCTAGTTCTTTTTGAGAAGCACTTTGTTGTTTGAATAAGTTTGTAAAACGATCATAATCTTTTTTAGCGCTATTGTAACCAGCAGTTGCTTGAAGAATACTAGCGTCTACTTGTGCTTTTTTGGCTTGTAAGTCAGAATTGTTGATGCTTACTAATGATTGTCCAGCGCTTACTTTTTGTCCTATAGTTACATGAACTTTAGTTACATAACCCATCATTCGGGTACTTAAATCGGCACTATTTTCGGCCTCAATTTTCCCACTTGCACTTACAAATGGACTGTTGTCATTTTCGGATACTCCGCTTACTTTAACAGCAATTGCAGGAGATTCAGCAACTGCTTCTTTTTTCTCTCCGTTGCAGGATGTTAAAATAAAAAGGGAGATTGAAATTAGTGTTATTATTTTTTTCATGGTTTTTCGTTTGATAATTTTTTGTCTTAAATCTGTATTCTTTTCTCTATATTCTTTGCTCTTTTCTCTATTGTTACTTCGTTAAAAATTGTAAATATTGTTGTGTAAAATTGTATTCAAAAACAGATTGTAAGTATTCTAATTCTTTTTTGAACATTTGAGTTTCAGTTTGTAATAAGTCAGTCGTTTTTTCTAATCCTTGTGCAAATCGATTGCTTCTTATTCTGTATGCTTCTTGAGATTGTTCTAAATCCAACTTAGAAAGAGTAACCTTGTTTTCGGCATCATTCAGCTGGCGGTTAGTTTTATTTAGTTCCAATTGGCTTTTGGCTTTGTACTGTTGGGTTTCAATTTCCGCTTTTTGAAAGTCTGCTTTCGCTTTTTCCATTTTTCCAATGGATTTAAAACCATCAAATACATTCCATGACAATTGAGCTCCTACAACATATCCTTTAGCCTTAGTTCCAAAAAGGACATCATCATACAATTCATAACTTCCAAAAGCATTCAAGCGCGGTAAGAAATTCATTTTACTAGAAAGAAACATTTTTTGATAGGCCTCAGTCGATTGATCCATGGCTTGAATATCCTTTCTGTTTTCAGAAAGTGTAGTATCTATATTTTTAATAGTAATCGTGTTTTCTAATTCTTCGGTTGGTTTGTAAACTTTATCACCAATATCTTCATTCAATAAAAAAGCTAAATAATCGGAAGCATTATGCACATTGCTTTTAGCATATTGTAATTGATTTTTAACTTCATTTACGCGTACTTGTACTGAAAGTAAATCTGTTTTTTGCAGCATTCCTTGCTTGAAATAGTTATCTATTAATTTCAAATTAGCATCTGCGGTAGCATTCGCTTTTTCTAAAACGGCCACTGCTTTATAAGCCAATTGCAATTCCATATACGATTTATTCACCTCTAGCTCGAGATATTCTTTGGTGCGCTCGGTTTGTAATCCGTAAGCATTCATTTTAGCTTTTGCAGCTTGTCTTCCATACATTCCATCTACATTAATTAAGGGCTGTAAAACCTCAATTTTAGTAGCAAAATTTTGTGTGCGATTTGGATTATTTAATAAATTTGGATCAAAATCAGAAGCCGTAAGGATTTCTTGATTTAATTTAGATCCAAAAGCCATTAATGGATTTGTTGTCGAAATGGCAGTATGTGAAGCCGTAATATTGGGTAAGAAAAGAGAATTAGATTGTCTATAATCTGCTTTTGCCGATTTAAAATCTTGTTCGGCGATTTTAATCTGTAAGTTTTTATCGGAGACTTTTTGCGAAAGCTCACTCTTAGAAATAGGCAAAGTTTCTTGACTATAACTAATAGTAGAGATGGAAATTGTTCCTAATAGTACTATTAAATTTATTTTCTTCATAATTTTTATTTCTAATTATTAAGGCAAAGATAAATTCAGAGCTAGGTATGCACAGTAACAAATGTCACATAAAGAAGCAGGTTTACAGTTTTATTATTTTTTTTAAAACTATCAAGAATTTATCTAAGTAAATTTTTATTATATTTAGCATATATATATTATGATTTTAAGAATGAGTATGAAAGAGGGAAAACCAACGTATGAGGAGTTACTCAAATTAACAAAAGAGCAAGAGTTTGAAATTAATCGATTATTAAAAAAAGAGCGATTAATTACTAATTTTGAGTTTTACTTCAAAGAGTCTTTAGATCTAGTGTGTTTAGCTGGGATTGATGGTTTTTTTAAAGAAATCAACCCCGCTTTTATAAATGTATTGGGTTATACGAAACAAGAATTGTTGAGTATTCCTTTCATAGAATTAGTCCATCCTGATGATGTAGCGAAATCAAATGCTGAATTAAAACAATTAGGACAAGGAATTTCATCATTACATTTTGAAAACAGATTTATCCAAAAAAACGGGAAAATTGTTTATATACAATGGACAACCAGCGTGGATTCTTCAAAAGAAAATATTTATGCAATAGGACGAGATGTTACCAAAATTAAAAAAGCAGAGGCTGATTTATTAGAAAGTGAAGAGCTACTGGAAAATGCACAAAAAATATCAAAAATAGGAAGTTGGGAGTATAATTATGTTGATCATAAAATGATTTGGTCAAACGAATTGTATTCGATTTATGAATTAGAGAAAAAAGATAATCAAGATTTATTTCAGGAATATGTAAAACGATTTTCTAAATCAGATGTAGATTCATTTTTAAATAAAATCAAGCAGTCTAAAATAGATAAAAAACCATTTGAAGCTGAACAAATTGCCATTATTAGTAAGAATAAAACAAAATGGGTTTATGCTATTGTTTATCCAATTGTAGATGAAAATGGAACTGTCATTGGTTTAAGAGGGAATACGCAAGACATCACTGAAAAAAGACAAACTAGAGAAGAACTTGATGCTAGAAAGCAGACTGAAATAGAATTAAAACTAAAATTAGTAGAAGAAGAAAGCAACCAAAAGTTTAAAAATTATATTGAAAATGCACCAGATGGAATTTTCATTGCTGATGAAAATGGAAACTTTATAGAAGTAAATAATGCGGTAACTTTAATATCGGGTTATTCAAAAAAAGAGCTCTTGACATTATCTATGATGGATTTAACATACCAGGAATCTATTGATGATTTGGGAGTGTGTTTTAATAGGTTAAAAAAAGTAGGAGTATCGAAAGGAGAATTTAAAACCGTTCATAAATCTGGAGAAATTAGATGGAGTGGTGTGGACTCAGTAAAACTTTCTGAAAATCGATTTATGGGTTTTGTTAAAGATATTACTGAAATTAAACGTGCAAACGAGTTACTTAGAAATACTTTTGAGCGTATTACGGATGCTTTTGTAGCACTTGATAATGACTGGTGTTACACCTACATGAATAAAAAAGCAGGAGAAATTCTTAAACGTGATCCTGATCAAATGATTGGTAAACATATTTGGACTGAATTTCCAGATGCTGTTAAAGGAGACTTTTATAATGTATGTCATAAATCAATAGCAACTCAGGAGTATAATCGTTTTGAAGATTATCATAAGTCTAGTAAGCGATGGATTGAAAATCATATTTATCCATCAGAAAATGGTATATCTAATTTTTTTAGAGATATAACTGAAGAAAAAATTGTTAAAGAAAAAATTGAAAGTAACGAAAAGTATTTTCGTGCTTTAGTTGAAAATAATGAGGGAATTATTACCGTTCTTGACGAAAATTTAAAAACGATATTTCGCAGTCCTTCATCGGAACGATTAACTGGATATAGCAACGAAGAGTTAAAGAAAATTTCTGATTTAGATTATTACCATCCAGATTATGTAGAATACATGCAGGAGATCATCCAAAAAACTGTGGAAAATCCGGGTATACAGAATCAAGTTTTATTTCAGGTAAAACATAAGAATGGACACTATATCTGGTTAGAAGGAATATTGAATAATCTAATTGATAACAGCAATGTAAAAGGTATTGTTGCTAATTTAAAAGATGTCACTCAAAGTAAAATAGCTCAAGACTTAATTGAACAAAATGAAAAACGTTTTAGGGCTTTAGTCGAAAATATTGACGGTATTATAACAGTTGTTGATGAGAAATTAAAGGTTATTTTTAGAAGTCCTTCGTCACGGAAAATTACTGGATATACAGACAAAGAGTATGATGAGCTTCCTGAATCAGATTATTTTCATCCTGATTATTTAGAGTATATTCATGAAAATTTCAAAAAAATATTAGAGCATCCAAAAGAACCAGTATTTATTTTGTTTCAAGCGAAACATAAAAACGGAGATTATATTTGGCTGGAAGGTATATTAAACAATAGACTTCATGATGATAGTGTGAAAGGCATTGTAGCAAATTTTAGAGATGTTACAGCTAGAATAGAATCAAATGAAACACTTGTAAAAGAGCGTGATGTATTTTCTAAAATTGCAGCTACTTCACCTGGTTTAATTTATTCTATGCGCCAAAATCATGATGGTTCAATATGCTATCCTTATGCGAGTGATGCGGTAAAAGATATTTATGGATTTAGTTTTGAAGAAATAGAAAATAACGCAAATAAAATTTTCGATTTAATACATCCTGATGATATTGACGATGTACTTGCTAAGATTGTAAAAACAAAAACAACTTTCGTTCCTCTTAAAGGAGAGTATCGTTATTTTCATCCTACAAAAGGACTTGTTTGGCATGAAGTAAATTCTTTACCTGTTGTTGAACCTGAAGGTACGGTAATTTGTCATGGAATAATTACTGATATCACGGATAGAATTGAAGCCAAGCAAAAACTACTTAAAGCAAATAGACTTTATTTTTTTATTAGCCAAATCAATCAAATGATTGTGAGGACTATCGATCAGGATACCCTTTTTAGAGAAGCCTGTAATATAGCGGTTGATTTTGGAGAATTTAGCATGGCATGGATTGGATTAATTGATTCCAAAAACAGTAGTGTTACACCCACAGTGGTTGCGGGAATTCATCAAGAATATCTGGATATAATAAAAACGATTACTACTGATGTAAATACAGTTGAAGGAAATGGACCTGCAGGGACAGCAATAAGGACTGGAAATTATTGTATAAGTAATGATATTGAAAATGATTTGATAATGGCACCTTGGAAAGAGGAAGCGTTAAAATGTGGCTTTCAATCTATAATGTCACTTCCTATAAAAAAATTCGGAATTGTAATTGGCGTTTTTACTTTTTATGCTGGAGAAAAGAACTTTTTTGATGCCGAAGAAATTGCTTTACTAGAAGAAGCAACTGGCGATGTCGCTTTTGCCTTGGAAATTTTCGAAAAAGAAAAATTAAAAGAGAAAGCAGAACTAGAAGTTTTTGAGAGTGAAAAACGATATCATACCCTTACAGAAGTCTCACCCGTTGGGATATTTCGTACTGATGCAACAGGGTATACTACTTTTGTAAATCCAAGTTGGAGTGAAATATCGGGTTTACCATTTGAGAAGGCTATAGGAAATGGTTGGCTTAATGCCGTTCATGATGAAGATAAGATAGGGATTTTAAACGGTTGGGAAAGTGCAACTTATATAGGTGAAAAATCGCTATCTGAGTACCGTTTTGTTAGGCCTGATGGTTCGATAGCTTGGGTTATGGGGCAAGCCATCCCAGAGAAAAATGAAAAAAATGAAATAATAGGGTATATAGGTACTATCACAGATATTACAGAACGTAAAAAAATTGAGAGTTTAATTTTAAAAGAAAAACTACTTTCTGAAACAGTAATAAATAATCTGCCGGGAATATTTTATCTATACGATGAATCAGGAAAGTTTTTGAAGTGGAATGCTAATTTTGAAAAGGTAACTGAGTATAGTACGATTGAAATTGATCAGATGGGGCCTTTAGCTTTTTTTGATGAAGTAGAAAAAGAAAAAGTTAAAAAAAGGATAGAAGATGTTTTTGCCAAAGATAATTGTGTAGGAGAAAATAAATTACCAGGTATTGAAATTGAGTTTTATACTAAAAGCAATAAGAGAGTTCCCTATTATATCAACTCTCTTCCTGTAGAGTACGAAGGAAAAAGATGCGTTTTAGGAATGGGATTGAATCTAAGTGAAATTAAAAAAGCTCAAAATGAAATAAAAATAGCCAATGAACGATTTGAGAGAATTTCGGTTGCAACAAATGATGCGATATCCGAAGTTGATCTAGTGACAGGGGAAAATTGGAATAATAAAGCATTTGTTGAACTCTTTAATTTTGGTAATAATGACCAATTAAGTAATACTGATAATAAAGAAATTTGGAGATCTAAACTTCATCCCGATGATAGAGAAAGAGTTATTGATAAACTTGAAAAAGTATACTTAAGTGATGTGAATACTTGGTCAGATGAGTTTCGTTTTCTAAAAAAAGATGGAAATTATGGCTACTTTTTTGACCGTGCTGTTATAATCAGAGATGAATCAGGAAAGGCCGTACGTTATATTGGAAGTATGACTGAAATCACAGAATTACAAAATATAAAACAACAGCTTTTTAATAGTGAAGAAAAATACAGTAGTCTAGTAGAACAAGCATCTGATGCTATTTTTATTAATGATCTTTCAGGTAATTTACTCGAAGTAAATAAAAGTGCTTGCGATATGCTTGGATATACAAAAGAAGAGCTTTGCACAAAAAATCTAACGGATCTATATACAATTGATGAGCTTGCGAGCAGGCCTATTATGTACAATGAACTATTTAGTGGTGACCAAACATCTCTAGAGCGCCATATGATTCATAAAGATAGATCATTAATTCCTGTTGAAATTTCGGCAAAAATGCTAGTTGATAAACGTATTGTGGCAATAGTAAGAGATATAAGCAGGCGTAAGGCATCAGAAGATGAGTTTAAAAAAATGCATAAAAAATTGGAAGCAATTTTAGAAGCTATACCTGATTTATTGTTTGAAGTAGATATTAATGGCCTAATTTATAACTATCATTCTCGCCGCAATGATTTGTTGGCTTTGCCTCCAGACTTGTTTTTGAACAAAAGGTTTTCAGATGTATTACCTTCTGATGTTTCAAATATATGCCAAGAAGCAATTTTAGAAGCTGCAGAAAAAGGCTTTTCTACTGGTCGACAATATTCTTTACAGTTAGAAAACCGCATTCATTGGTTTGAACTGTCAATAGCTCCTATGCAAGAGGGAGAAGATGATGAAATACATTATATATGTTTGTCTAGAGATATTACAAATGCAAAACAATCGGATTACGCACATTTAAAAAGCGAGAAAAGGTACCGTGGTTTAATGAATAATCTTGATGCAGGAATTGTAGTTCATGCTCCTGACACCTCTATAATAGTCAACAATCAAAAAGCAGCAGAGTTATTAGGGTTAAATGATGGGAAAATGATCGGGAAAACAGATGCGGATACCGCTTGGGTGTTTTTTAGAGAAGATAAATCAATAATGGCAATTGAAGAATACCCTATAAACCAAATTATTTCCAATAAAAAATCACTTAAGAATTTCAGAATTGGAATAAATAATCCTAAAACCAAGGATGTTATTTGGCTTTTAGTTAATGGGTTTCCAGAGATTGATGCTAATGGAGAAATATTTGAAGTAGTAATTAGTTTTATCGATGTCACAGAACAAAAGGTGATGGAACTAGAATTAGTAAAAGCCAAAGAACAAGCTGAAACTGCTAATAGAGCAAAGACGGATTTTCTTGCCAACATGAGTCATGAAATTAGAACCCCATTAAATGGAATAATAGGTTTTACTCATTTGTTAATGAAAACAAATCTGGAAAAAAATCAATTAGAATATATGGGTACTGTTAGTGAATCAGCTACAACATTGATGCACATAGTAAATGATGTTTTGGATTTTTCTAAAATTGAATCGGGAAAGTTAGAATTAAGTATTGAAGAAGTAAACCTTTTTGAATTAATTAAACAAGTTGTTGATTTGTTTAAATATCAAGCTGTTCAAAAAGGTCTTAAATTGACTTTTACAATGGATAATAACGTTCCTGAATATGTTTTAGCCGACTCAATAAGATTAAAACAAATATTGGTAAATTTATTGAGTAACGCTTTGAAGTTTACTGATTTTGGAGAAATTAGATTAGATATAAGTGAGACAGGTACATTTAAAGATGATTATTTAGGTTTAAATTTTTCTGTAAAAGATACTGGAATTGGTATAAAGTTAAATAACAATGAAAAAATATTTAACTCCTTTGTACAAGAAGACAATTCAACGAGTAGGAAATTTGGAGGAACAGGTTTGGGGCTAGCTATTTCCAATAATTTATTAGCTCTAATGGACAGTAAATTACATTTGCAAAGTGAATATGGGGAAGGAAGTAATTTTTACTTTGATGTTAAATTTAAAAAAATCACTCCTACAATAGTTAACGTATTAGATTTTGGAAAATCTTCAATTGAGACGGAAAGTATACCTTCAGAAATTTTGAATAATAAGAGAGTGCTAATTGTTGAGGATAATAAAATCAATATGCTTTTGGCGAAAACATTGGTAAAAAGATTAATTACAAATTGTATTATTTTTGAAGCTAAGGATGGGAATGAGGGAGTTGAAATGTATGTGAAGGAGAAACCGGATGTTATATTAATGGATATTCAAATGCCAAATAAGAATGGATATGAAGCCGCTTATGAAATTAGAAAATTGGAAGGGGATACATCAAAAACACCAATAATTGCTGTTACTGCAGGTATTTTGACCGGAGAAAAAGAAAAATGTTTTGAATCAGGAATGGATGATTATCTCCCAAAACCGATCATTATTTCTGATTTAGAAAGCATGCTTTTAAAATGGTTAAATAAATAGGATTAATTCGCAATTACTATTAAGTCAATTGTGATTTCTAGTTTGTTTTTTTATAGCTCCAAACTGCAAATCCGTTAATAACAAAAGCATAAAAAGCAATTATAAAAAAAGGAGTGGAAATTTCGCTAAAAGTAGCTCCTTTGAGCATTACCATTCTAATAATCTCCACAAAGTAGCGTATTGGGTTGAATAGGGTGATTTGCTGTGCCCAGTTGGGCATGCTTTCAATTGGAGTGAATAATCCGCTCATCAAAATAAAAATAACCGTAAAAAACCAAGCGATGAACATGGCTTGTTGTTGGGTTTCGGTATAATTAGAAATAAACAAACCAATACCAAGAATAACTAATAAATAGACCGAAGTAAATAGGTAGATTAAGCCAATATTCCCTATTATAGGAATGTGAAATACTAATCTTGCTATGGTCAAGCCTACCGTTAAAATAAGTAATCCTAAAACCCAAAATGGAAACAGTTTTCCTATAATGAATTGGTGTTTTTTAATAGGCGTCACGTTGATTTGTTCCAAGGTTCCTATTTCTTTTTCACGAACAATATTCATGGCGGATAGGAAAAGTGTAAGCATCGTCACTAATAAAACTAAAATCCCCGGAACCATAAGAGTCTTGTAGTTTAAAGTATTATTAAACCAGAAAGAGGGAATTGTAATAATATTTTGAGGCTGTATGTAGGATCCCTCATTGTATTGATACAATTGGCTTTGTATTTTTTGATTGTAACTGGCTATAATTTGAGAGATATAGACATTTTCTACGCCGGCCGCAGCTCCATCTATGGCATTGATGCTAACTGAAAGTGTCGATATTTTGTCGGTTATTAAATTGCGTTCAAAATGATTTGGGATTTCTAAGATGACATCGACTTTACCTTTTTGCATTTGTAGATTGGCTTCCTTTTTTGAAGGATAATCAGCTACAACAATAAAATAATTTGAGGATTGAAATTTACTTATCAATTCTCGTGAAGCTCTAGAATGGTCACTGTCTACATAAGAAAATTTAATATTTTTTACTTCAAAACTAGCTGCATTGGATAAAATCAGCAACTGAATAAATGGCAAAATAAATATAATAGGCAACATGGCTTTATTTCTAAAGATTTGTCGGAACTCCTTTTGTATGATGAATAATATTGTTCTCATTTTTTATTTTTTAGCCCTGGTTGAAGTGGAAATCCTTTTCTCTCGTTTTTTTAAGAGAGAAAAGATTGAAGCGTAAAACAGGAAATAGCTCCTAAAACTTATTCTAATCTTATTTTATATTTTTTAATGCTTAATGCAATGAAAAATACGGTCATTCCTATTAAAATCAGTGTTTCTTTCCAGACGATAGCAATAGAAGCACCTTTGAGCATTATTGCTTTTATAATAATGATAAACCACTTTGCAGGTATAATGTTACTGATGATTTGTAAGGGCAGAGGCATACTGGAAATAGGAAATATAAATCCAGATAATATAATTACAGGCAACATTAATCCCATCAATGAAAGCATCATGGCAGTTTGTTGTGAAGCAGAAATGGTTGAAATTAATATTCCTAATGAAAGTGCGGTGATAATGAATAAAATACTCTCTAGTGCCAATAGAAATAAGCTGCCTTGGAGTGGCATTCCAAATACGAAAATACCTAAGGTCAATATTACAATTGCGTTTACAATAGACAGGAAAATATAAGGAAATACTTTGCCAAGTATGACTTGTAAAGGATTTAGTGGCGAGACAAGGAGTACCTCCATTGTGCCTAATTCTTTTTCGCGAGTGATTGAAATGGAGGTCATCATTGCCGAAACCAGCATTAATATCACCGTCATTACCCCAGGAACAAAGGTGAAAACGCTCTTGAGTTCTGGATTGTAGTACAGTTGAGTTTGGGTTTGTATTTGATAAGCAGGTTGGTTTATTTTATTGATTTCTTGCAGGTAATTTTGCAAAATGGCATTGATATAATTGGTAATTGTATTGGCAATATTGGGATCAGTGGCATCCGTTATGACTTGTACTTTTGCTAATTTTTTGGTTTGTAAATCTTTAATAAAATGGTTTTGAAAAACCAAAACGGCTTTTACTTTTCCTTTTTTAAAGATGGATTCAATCTGAGTTTCACTACTAATTTCTTGTTCGATATGAAAGTAGGGAGAAGCACTGATTTTATTGATTATTTTTTGAGTTTCGGTATCTTTTGATTGATCCAGAATAGCAATATTGACATTATTGATTTCGTTAGTAATAGCAAAGCCAAACAGCATAATTTGGGCAATAGGCATCCCAAAAAGGATAAACATGGAGCGTTTATCTCTAAAAATATGGTAGAATTCTTTGGTTACAAAACCGATAAATCGTTTCATTTTTTTTGTTTTACTTTCTACTTCTCTTTACTCTTTCTTCTTTCTTCTTTACTCTTTCTTCTTTCTTCTTTACTCTTTACTCTTTACTCTTTGTTCTTTGTTCTTATTCAATATTCCGCGCTAATTTTAAAAATACTTCATTCATAGAATCCACATTATACTGTTTTTTCAAATTTTTCGGGGTATCCAGCGCTTCGATTCTACCTTCCACCATGATAGAAACTCGGTCGCAATATTCGGCTTCATCCATATAATGTGTAGTTACAAATAGGGTAGTTCCTTTGTGTGCTTCTGCGTAAATCATTTCCCAGAATTGCCTTCTAGTAATGGGATCCACACCGCCTGTAGGCTCATCTAGAAATACAATTTTAGGTTCGTGCAATAAAGCGACTGAAAAAGCCAGTTTTTGTTTCCAGCCCAATGGCAGCGAACCAACCAGTTTATCAGCAACGGCTTCAAGTTGTAATTCTTGAATCAATTGATTTGTTTTTTCTTTGATTTGCGTTTTGTTCAATCCATAGATTCCACCAAAAAAAGTGATGTTTTCCTTTATGGTTAAATCATCATACATTGAAAATTTTTGACTCATATAACCAATACTTTTCTTCACCATTTCAGAATTGGTTTTGACATCATAACCGGCTACGATTGCTTCTCCTGAGCTGGGTTTTGAAATTCCTATAAGCATTTTCATGGCAGTGGTTTTACCCGCACCGTTTGCTCCTAGAAAACCAAAAATTTCGCCTTTATTCACTTCAAATGAAATATTGTTCACAGCAGTGAAATCACCAAATACTTTGCTGAGGTTTTTTACAGATATGATTTTTTCTTGATTCAAAACTTATTGTTTTAGGTTTGTTAAATCCATAAATACGTCCTCAATTGTTGTTCTGGATTTTTTTATCACAATCTCTTGATGATTATTTTGTTTTAAATAACTATCTAATTCCAACGGATCGAAATTTTCATTTTTGTCGATGTAATGAATGTATTCCCCAAAGGCAAAAACACTGTATTGAGTTGAATAATTTTTTAGATCTTCGATAAGTTGGTAGGTGTTTTTTGCCTGAACATCATATATTGTTTTTTCATAGTTGTCAATAATGTTTTGTGGACTGTCAATTTTTAAGATACTTCCTTTTTGGATCAATGCAATTCTATCGCACAAAGCCGCTTCGTCCATGTAGGGTGTAGAAACAAGAATGGTGATCCCTTTTTGTTGTAATCGTTTCAACATTTCCCAAAACTCTTTTCTAGAAACGGGGTCTACACCAGTGGTAGGTTCGTCGAGAAATAATACTTTGGGTTTATGAATTAATGCGCAACATAAAGCCAATTTTTGTTTCATTCCGCCCGAAAGTTTTCCAGCGCGTCTGTTTTTAAATGGGGCAATCTGTACGTAAATCTCTTTGATGATATCGTAGTTTTCTTCAATTGTAGTACCAAATATGGTGGCAAAAAAGTTAAGATTTTCTTCTACAGTCAAATCTTGGTACAACGAGAATTTTCCAGGCATATATCCTACCACATTCCTTATGGATTTATAGTCATTAACAACGTCAAAACCAGCTACAGTAGCAGTGCCTTCATTGGCAAGTAGGAGTGTAGTGAGAATTCTAAACAAGGTTGTTTTTCCGGCGCCATCAGGTCCAATAAGTCCAAACAATTCCCCTGTCTTCACTTGAAAAGTAATGGAGTCCACCGCAACAGTTTTTTGGTAGGATTTTGAAATATTTTGAACTGAAATACTCACGTTACAAAGGTTTTAATTGGAAAATTGCTTTTACATTTTTACTACAAACTGTTAGGACTTATGGTGTGATCCACATTTCGGCAGGCATTCCTATTTTAAGACTACCATCATTGACTACAGTTACTTTTACAGCATAGACTAAGTTGACGCGTTCTTCTTTGGTTTGGATGATTTTTGGGGTAAATTCTGCCGAAGCTGATATCCAAGAAATGGTTCCGCTGTAATTTTTCATTGCTGATTCCGCATCAATTTTAACGGTCACTTTTTGACCAATTTTTATTTTTGGTAATTGGGTTTCACTTACATAAACGCGCAAAGTCATTTGGGATATATCGGCTATTTTGTATAAAGGTTTGCCAAATGACGTTATTTCATTTGGTTCCGCATATTTGGCCAGTACCGTTCCTTTTATTGGGTTGATAATTTTACTTTTAAGGATTTGGTCGTCGATTTTTTCAATTTGAACATCGATTGATTTGGCTTCATTTGTGATAGGTGCATTTTGTGTTCCTACACTTTTTATCTGCTCTTTTAAGACATTTACTTTCCCGTCAATCTCGTCTACTTGTCGTTTTGTGGCCGCATTTTCGGCATACATGTTTTCAATTCTTTTTTTCTCAATCAATGTCGTTTTTAATTGCTCTAGCAAAACTTGCTCTTGCGATAAAACATTTTTAGATTTTGAAACAATCGTATTTCTAGAGGCAATTAGTTGTTGCTTGTTCAAATACAATTGTATGGTGTCTACAAGGCCTATCTGGATGTTTGGTTCTAGGACAGCTCCTTCTTCTACATTTAGAAAGGTTAATTTTCCATTGGTTTCTGCTGAAATGGTCGTTTCGGTAGCTTCAAAGTTTCCGTATCCATCTGCTTTGTCATCACTGTTATTGCAAGAGAACAAAGAGCCGAAAATCAATAATGTTAGTATTTTTTTCATTTTAGTTTTGGATTGTGAATTGTAATTATGAATTGAATGTGCAAAGCGGATAATTCAAAATTTATAATTCATCATTTATAATTATATTTTAACCCTTTTATAACTTGATAATTTGCATTGAAGTGAAAAGTCATTTTCAAGTTATAATCCTTTTATAACTTGGTAATTTGCCTTGGCTAAAGCCAATTGAATTTGATGGAGTTTTTCATTTGTTTTGGCTTCAAATAAATTGGTTAGTTCGACTACATATTCGGATGCTGTGATGACTCCGTTTTTTAGTTGAGCATCTGATGATTTGACTACATATTCCCTCAGCTCAATTATCTCCCCATCGGTAGTAATGACTTCCTCTATTTTCTTGATTTCGTTTACCATTTCCTGCAATTGCAAATTGGTGTTGAGTTCAAAAGTTTCTTTTTCGGTCGTGACAATGGCTTCGGAGATAGATAATGCTTGCTGCTCTGTTTTGGTTTTATTCCAATCAAAAACATTCCAATTGGCTTTTACTCCCAAAACATAGAAAGGTTGAAATGAATTGTCAAGCATGTTAAGTCCTGGATTTCCATAACCAGCTTGTCCAAAAGCATTTACTTTGGGTAAATTGTTTTTTAAAAGTATATTTTTCGAAAGGTTGATTTGTTCGTTTTGTAAATCAAATAGTTTTAATTCAGGTCGATTATTTTGGGTGTCGAAAGTGCTAACTAAATTTGGTTTTAGCAAAGTCACTTTTTCATCTATAGTTGAATAAGTGAGTGTCGATAGGCTTTCGAGTGCTTTACTTTTGTCAAAGCGAATTTCAACAAGTTGCTGTTTAATCTTTAGTTTCTCTGCTTCTAACACTTTTTCGGATGCAGGAAGGATAGCACCAAACTTTACTCCTACTTTTATCTCCTTAATTTTCGAGTCTAATTGTTCGTTTTTGGATAGCAATAAGGCAGCACGTTCTTGCAATAATAAGGTAGAGAAATACAATTGATTGATTCTAGTTTTCAATTGGTATAAATTTACTTCAACTTGTTGTTGTTGGGTTTTGGTTTGTGCTTTTTTAATTTTGGTGTTGGCATCGATCAAACCTCCATTATACAATAATTGATTGATGTCTAGGGTCGCTTTGTATTGGTCTTTGTTGGGAGGATTTACAGTAACGTTTGGTAATTTAATGGGTAATTGTGTTACTGCAGATTGATAAGTAGCTTGTGCATTCAAATCCATTTTTGGAAGTTTTCCTGTATTGAGCACTTGAGTATCTAAATTGGATTTTTGTTGCAACAACTCATTTTGTTTGGCTAATGGGTAGTTTTTATTGGACAAAGTGTAACAGTCTTCTAGTGACAACGTTTGTTGTGCAACAGAAAATAGAGGTATTGCAAATAGTAGGACTAGCAAGAGTTTTCTCATTTTTTTATCGAATTTATTATTTGTTCTGCTATACTGGTTTTTCTTTTTTCCATCATTTCATTGAACTCCTGATCAGTGATATGTAATATTCCTTTTACCATCATTTGTGCTGCAAATGGGAAAACCGTCATAGCGAATATGTCTAATACTAGTTGTTGGGGATCAACTGGTTTAATGATTCCATCGGCTATTTCTTTTTTGATTTGGGATATCAGGAGCGTAGGGTTTGGTGTATTTTTATTTTTAAGAAATGTTTTTACAAATTCAGGGTTGTTATTCATTTCCTGAATAATAAATGGAGGCAAAAAAGGGTTGAGTAGTACAAATGAAATATAACTGTGTGTAAACTGCGTGATTTTTTCAAAAACGGTTTCCTCGGAATTAAAAATAGCATTGATTTGTGGAGCCAATTGACTAAATGCATTCATGAATACAGCTTCAAAAAGCAGCTGCTTGTTTTTAAAACAATAATGTAGCATGGCTTTATTAATACCGGCTTCGTCTGCAATTTCTTGCATACGAGAACCAGCAAATCCCTTTTTTTGGAATACGATTCGGGCTGCATTAAATATTTTTTCTTCGGTGGTCATTTCGTTTTAACTTTTTGGTTTAACCACTTGGTTAACAAAGGTAGAAAAAAAAAGTAATCGCAATTACTTTTTTTCATTTTTAATAAACATATTAAATATTAATCCTCCCATCAAACTGCCATATAAAGTGGAATTGAGAGGTTTGGAGGTGATAGCGCAAGTCCCTGATGCGCAACCTATAAAAAAATAATATAAATAACCAGCTATGGCACCAATACCTATTCCTATCACAGTGAGAATGATTGCTTTTTTTGTCATTGATTGCTTTTTTCTAAAATGATTTTAATAATATCATTTTTTTGTAAAACACCTGATTGTCTCCATAATTGTTTTCCGTTTTGGAACAATATCATAGTAGGTACGCCACGTACTTGATATTGTGAGGCTACTTGCTGGTTTTTATCGACATCAATTTTAATAATTGAAATACGATCTCCTAAGTCGTCTTTTACCTCTTTTAGAATAGGACCTAGCATTTTGCAAGGCCCACACCAAGTGGCAAAAAAATCAATTAAAATTGGTTTTTCGGAATTTATAATTTTGTCAAAACTACTATTCATTTTTACTTTTTTTTAAGGGTGAAACTTCACATCCATTTAGACTACAACCTGTATTAAATGCAGCTTGAAATAAGAAAAAGAGAGCAATAAATCCAAATAAAATTTCGTGGTATTGAATTGCTTGCTGTACAAAGAAAAGACCAATTACGAGACGAATCCAGCGCATGGCATGCCAATTTGTATAGAGTAATTGTTTCATTTTTAAATTTTTATAATGCTGTATTTTTCATCATAAGAGACAATTTCTTGCAACTGAGAAACAGGTATTTCATTTTTACTTACGATCAAAACTTCAGCAAAATTAGTGCTCATACTTACGTTTTCGACTCCGTTTAAATCTTTGAATTGTGTTGTTACGGTATTCATGCAGCCACTGCACGTTATTCCTTTGAATTCATAGAGATTTACTTTTACTTTATTGTTTTTCTTGAATTCGATAAACAATTCTGAATTGGCTCTGGGAGCAATCGAATTTGGAGCAACGTCCATTTTTAAAAAGTCAAACGCATTTTTAAAAAGTAATTCGTATTCCTCTTTACTTCCTCCAAAAGGAGGACTTACCTCAAATGTTCTATTGAATAATAATCCAGCTATGATGCCATTATGGGCCAAAAGCTGGTGCATTTTCCAAACGTATTTTTGGCGCATCGTTGGTGGTAAAGCACAAAAAAAGGTTTGTTCTAAAATTAAATCGTACGTTCCTTTATGTTCAAAAAAGTCACCTTGAATGATTTTTATATTTGAATTGTTTTCAAATTTTTGTTTTAACTCCTGTACTAATGTTGGTGCTATATCAATGACAGTAATATTGGTAAAACCGGCTTGCAATAGGTATTCTGCTTCATATGTGTTCCCGCAACCAGGAATTAATATACTACTATTTTTATTTTCTAAAGTGTCAACATACTCCTTAATTGGAGGAGACACTTGTCCTATATCCCAACCCGTAGTTTTGGCTTTGTATTGTGCATCCCAATAGTCTTGATCTAGTGGTCTATCACAAGATACTACACAACAAGAATCGGTACTTTTGGATGTGTTTTTTATTGTATTCAAAATTGATTGGTTTTATTTATTGCTTATTTTCTCTTGTATTAATTCCAAACGGGGTATATAAGGGACAAAAGCTAACAAAGCTGGTAATTAAAAAGATAACGGCAAATGCGCCTAAAACTAATGCTAGTGTACCGCTAATTACATTGGTGAAATATAAAATTGCAATTACAGCCGCTATAATTCCTCTAATTATTTTATCGATTTGACCCATATTTTTTTTCATGATATCCTATATTAATTAGTTAAAAAATGCATTCGTTATCTATAAAATTACAATATAAATATTTGATAATCAATATAATTGAAATAAATTATAAGGTTTTACTTTGACAAACAAAATTTGTTTTTGGTGTATCTGTTTTTGCAATCGCATTAAATCCGCCTTCAATTTCACAGAAATTTCTAAACCCTCTTGCTTGTAAAATGGAAGCTGCAATCATAGAACGGTATCCACCAGCACAATGAAGGAAAAAAGGTTCTTTAGGATCAATATCTTTCACCCAATCATTGATGTTTACTAATGGCTTGCTATAGGATTCGTCAACATGTTCCGCAGCATACTCGCTGTCTTTTCGAATATCAATTACCTTGCTTTCGCCAATTTTTACTTTTTTGGCAAATTCATCTGCTGTGATTCTATTGACAGTATCAATTTCTTTTCCTGCTTTTGCCCAAGCTTCAAAACCACCATCTAAATGACCAATTAAATTATCAAAACCAACACGGCTTAAACGAGTCACTGATTCTTCTTCTTGTCCAATTTCGGTAACTAGAATTATAGGTTGTTTTACATCAGCAATTAGCGCGCCTACCCAAGGTGCAAAATCACCTTCGATGCCAATGTTTATAGATTGCGGAATAAATCCTTTTGCAAAAACGCCATTTTTTCTAGTATCTAGAATTAGGGCACCAGTATCTTCGGCAACAGCCTCAAAATCGATAACTTTGATGGCTCTCATACCATTGTTTAAAACGGTTTCAAAGCTTTCATATCCTTGTTTATTCATGGCTACATTCATCCCAAAATAGGCTGGAGGAGGCAGCAAACCGTCAGTCACTTCTTTGATGAATTCTGCTTCGGTCATATTTGCTCGTAAAGCGTAATTGGTTTCTTTTTGGTTACCAATCGTACCTACCGTTTCCTTACTCATGTTTTTCCCGCAAGCACTACCTGCACCATGTGCTGGATAAACAATAACATCATCAGGTAAAGTCATCACTTTGTCTCTCAAGGAATGATATAATGTTGCAGCCAATTGTTCTTGCGTCATATGAGCCGCTTTTTGGGCTAAATCTGGTCGTCCCACATCACCAATAAATAAGGTGTCACCAGAGAAAATAGCGTGTTCTTTTCCGTTTTCATCTAGCAATAAATAAGTTGTACTTTCCATGGTATGTCCAGGAGTGTGTAATGCTTTTATTTTGACAGCTCCCAATTCGAAAATTTGTCCATCAGTAGCTATAATTGCTTTAAATTCAGGTTTTGCTGTAGGTCCGTAAACAATAGGTGCTCCTGTTTTTTTACTTAAATCAACATGTCCTGAAACAAAATCAGCGTGAAAATGGGTTTCAAAAATATATTTCAATTTTACATTATCTCGTTCTAGGCGATCCAAATAAGGTTGTACCTCACGAAGAGGGTCAATTATAGCGGCTTCTCCATTTGAAGTTATATAATAAGCACCTTGTGCTAAACATCCTGTATATATTTGTTCTATTTGCATGATATATTTTTTTTAATCTATTACAAAGATAATTCTTGTATTTGTATTTAAACGTGACTAATGTTACATAAAGTAATTTAAAATTAGAAATAAATAATTTTACCATAAAACGTAACAAATAGCGGATGAGAAAGTAATATTATGTTGGGCTGCTACGGTTTTAATTGGTTAAATTTGCGAGTATTTTACAACATAAACATCAGTATGGAAGAAATGCTTTTTTACGATCGAATGCAATTTGCATTTACGATTACCTTTCACTATCTCTTTCCCCAATTAACGATGGGACTTTCCTTAATCATTGTTTATTTTAAATGGAAATTTCTACGAACGAATGAGGAACATTACAATAAAGCCACTCATTTTTGGATGAAAATATTTGCTCTTAATTTTGCTATGGGGGTCGTTACAGGGATTCCAATGGAATTTCAATTTGGTACAAACTGGGCTAAATTCTCTGAATTGACAGGGGGGATTATTGGACAAACATTGGCAATGGAGGGAATGTTTTCCTTCTTTTTAGAATCATCATTTTTAGGGATGTTTCTTTTTGGCGAAAAAATATTAGGACACAAATGGCATTTTGTCACTGGATTGCTTATTTGTTTAGGATCATGGGCCAGTGGCTTTTTAATAATTGCTACCCATTCTTGGATGCAAAATCCAGTGGGTTACGAGATCTTGGCTAATGGTAAATTTGTACTTAATAATTTTGGTGCTTTATTTACAAACCCTTGGATTTGGCCTTCTTATTTGCACAATCAAGCGGCTTCCATGGTTACAAGTTCTTTTGTAGTTTCTAGTATTGGCGCTTTTTATATTTTAAGTAAAAGGAGTGAATTTTACGGAAAATTATTTTTGAAAACAGGAATTATTTTTGGGTTGATTTCTAGTATAGTAGTTGCTGTTCCTACAGGGGATTTATTAGCAAAAAATGTAGTGAAATACCAGCCTGTAACTTTTGCTGCAATGGAAGGGATTTTTCATACAGAGAAAAAAGGAGCTGAGATTGTTTTAATTGGGCAGCCTGATGTAAAAGATAAAAAATTAGATAACAAGATTGCAGTACCTAATGTTTTAAGCTTTTTGACTTACGGTAGTTGGAATACAGAGGTAAAAGGATTGGATCAGTTTGATGAAAAAACACATCCTACTAATATTTCTGGACTTTATTATGCCTATCATATTATGGTAGGTTTGGGTACCGTTTTTATAGGTTTAATGGCAGCTGCAGTTTTTCAATTATTTAGAAAAAAACTTTTTGTAACCCACTGGATTTTATGGTCGTTGCTTTTTATGTTGCCCTTCCCTTATATTGCTAACACAACGGGATGGTACACAGCTGAATTAGGAAGACAGCCTTGGTTAGTATATAATTTATTACGCACAACAGCAGGAGCATCGCCTACGGTTTCTTCAGGAAATACGTTGTTTACCCTACTTGGCTTCGTAGGTTTATATTTACTTTTGGGTTTACTATTCTTATTATTAGTGGGGAAAATTATTAAAAACGGTCCAGAAACAAAAAAAATATAAGCTATGGAATTCTTTTGGTATGTGGTTTTAATGGGAATATTGGCGGTGTATATTGTCTTGGACGGTTATGATTTTGGGGCTGGAATTATTCATTTGTTTTTTGCAAAAACAGAAAAAGACAAAAAAGCCATTACCAATGCGATTGGTCCGTTTTGGGATGCAAATGAGGTTTGGTTAATTGCAGCTGGAGGCGTTTTGTTTTTTGCTTTTCCTACGCTTTATGCGTCCTCTTTTAGTGGTTTTTATTTGCCATTGATGATGATTTTATGGTTGCTTATTTTTAGAGCAATTGGTTTAGAATTGCGTGGGCAAATTCATCATCCTATGTGGGAGGTAGTTTGGGATAAAGCCTTTGGTATTGCTAGTTTGTTATTGGCATTATTTTTTGGTGTAGCATTGGGTAATATAGTACGTGGGGTGAATTTAGGAATGGTAGAAAATGGTGTGTCTACGCAGGAAGCTCATTTTTTCTTTTTGCCATTATGGAATCCTACTTTTAGTCCAAAAGCAGATCAACTGGGAATTATAGATTGGTTTACTTTGTTTCTAGGCGTGGTAAGTGTAGTTGCTTTGATGATACATGGAGCCAATTGGATTATTTACAAAACCAATTCCGATTTGAATCCAAAGTTAAAAGAACTGGTATTCAAGCTTAATTTTGTTCTACTAGTTTTGGTGATTGTTTCACTACTTATTTGGCATAATATAGAGCAAAAACCATTTCATAACTTCATATACAATCCAGTACTTTGGGTATTTCCTACTCTTACTTTTATTGGAATTTTTGGTTTGTTTAAGGTAAGATCATTTGAAAAGGAGGGACTTGGATTTCTTTTTTCATCGCTGTTTCTTGTAGGCGGATTTACGTCTACGACTGCTTCCATTTTTCCAAATGTTTTGCCCTCTACAAATAATTTAAATCCATCATTAACCATCTACAATGTGGCTGCAGATGATTACGGATTATCAGTGGGAGTGTATTGGTTTGTTGTAGCCCTGATATTAGTGATTGCTTATTTCGTTATCCAATATAAAGTGTTCAGCGGTAAAATGGATGATATTGGCTATGGAGAGCATTAATAAAATGGAATGTTTTAAATATAAAAACGCCCTTGTAAAATGAATTACAAGGGCATTTTTCTTTATGAATAGAATTAAGCGGTTCCTTTTAGAATTTTATTCCAATAGAGCCAAGGCAATATTTTTGTTTTAAGTTTCCACATCGTCCAGCGTGGTACTGCTTGGTCAAATGGGAAAGTCATTTTAGGTTTATTGTCATAATCAAATTCGGCAAGCATCAATTTTCCATATTGTGTAGGAATTGGGCAAGCACTATATCCATCATATTTGGCAACTAATGTAGTATCGTTTAATAGTGATAATACATTGGCAACAACCACCGGCGCTTGTTTTCGAATAGCAGCACCTGTTTTACTACAAGGCGCATTTGTACAATCACCTAGGGCAAAAACATTGGGAAATCGAGAATGTTGAAGGGTGTATTTATCGACTTCTACAAATCCCAACGGATTTTTCGCATCGGCAAGAGGACTTTTTTTAATAAAATCAGGAGCCGATTGTGGTGGTACAGCATGACAAAAATCAAATTTTAGTGTGATTTTTTTAGTTTCGGCACTTGCATCAAATGGTATAATAGAATAACAAGAAGCGTCCAAAGTAGAGAGATTTTGCTTGATGGTATCATCAGTTGCTTTTGTTTCAAATTCTACCGTTTTAGTTTCTCCATTAACCGCAGTAACATTGGCTCCAAAATGAGTTTGAATTTTATATTTTTTTAGCGTTTTTACTAATGTTTTTGCATACTCAGGTACGCCAAAAATACTTGCGCCACCAGAAATATAATGAACATCACATTTATCTAAAATACCTTTCTTATACCAATAATCGCAGGCTAAATACATGATTTTATGCGGGGCTCCACCACACTTTATTGGAGTTGAAGGATTCGTAAATACCGCAGTTCCTCCTTTGAAATTTTCGATAAATTTCCAAGTTTTAGGAGCAAATTCAAATGAATAATTACTGCTTATGCTGTTCTTGCCCAAAGTTTCTTTTAGGCCTTTTATTTTATTCCAGTCCAATTGAATTCCGGGGCTAACAATTAGAAAATCATAACTTATTTCTTTACCGCTTTTACAAATTACTTTATTTTCAGTTGGTAAAAATTCAGTTACAGCATCTATGATCCAGGTACTGTTTTTTGGAATATAATCTTTTTCTTGACGCACCGTTTTTTCAACATCATATATTCCTGCACCTACAAGTGTCCAAGCAGGTTGATAATAATGTTTTTCAGAAGGTTCTATAATTCCGATATTTGAGTCGCTTTTTTTACGAATTAATTGGGCTGCAACTGAGAGTCCTGCATTACCACCGCCGATTATTAGTATTTGAAAATGTTCTTTCATGATTGAATAGTATTATGGTTAGAACAATATTACAGTGATACATTTTGATACACAGTGACTTATGTTACATAAGTGTTATTTGAATAAAATTTCTTTGGTAATTATATAAATTCCCATTACTAATACAAACCATCCAAAAGCAGGTTTTAATTTAGCCCCATCAATTTTTTTAGATAATTGTGTTCCAATAAAAAGCCCAATAATGGCCATTATGGAAATAATAAAAAGTAATTTATATTCAAGTTCAACTCCTCCTAATAAATCACCACCAAAACCAATTAGAGAATTGATAAATATGATAAAAAGCGAAGTTCCTACGGCCTGTTTCATGGGTAGGTTAGCAAAGAATAATAAAGCTGGAATAATTAAAAAACCTCCTCCAGCACCTAAAAATCCAATAATTAATCCAACAAAGAATCCAATTATTGCTAGCATTTTAAAGTTGATTTCAACTACTTCTTTTAACTTTTTAGCTTTTTTTATCATTGAAATAGATGTTGCAATCATAAGAAAAGCAAACACCACCATGATTAATAAATTCTTTGTAACATCAAAATTATCAATTGAAAATAGGGTGTCAGGAATTAAGGGAAGAATAATTTTCCTAACAATAAGTAATGAAAGAATAGAAGGTATTGCAAATACTAAAGCAGATTTGATTTTTAAATTTCCTAATTTATAATGACTGTAAGAACCAAACATTGATGTAATACCTACAATAAATAAGGAATAACTAGTTGCTTGTTCAGGATGTACCTTAAAAAGATATACTAAAATAGGCACAGCAAGTATAGATCCACCACCACCTATTAATCCTAAAGAAAGGCCAATTATTATTGAAGCTAAATATCCAATTATTTCCATCTATGAATTTTTATTGCAAAGGTGGTTTGTATTTTTATTGTGAACAGTAACATTTATCACATTGAGTGATTTTTTTAGGTTAAAAGTTCAATATGATTACGATGTAATTTTACCAACCCTCTTTGCTCCATTTTTTTGAGCAAACGTGAAATAACTTCTCTTGAAGTATTAAGTTCAGTTCCAATTTCTTGATGTGATAATTTTAAATCTTTACAGCCACATGCATCAGCATGTCTTTTTAAATAAAACTCTAAACGTTCATCCATCGCTCTAAAAGCAATACTGTCAACTACTTCTAATACTTCTTCAAATCTTGTGCGATAGGTAAAAATAACAAACTCATACCAGCTACGGTGTTCCATCATCCATTTCTCCATTAGTGCAAGCGGTATCATAATCAGTTCAACATCTTCAATCGCTTTAGCCATGATCTGGCTGGTTTGACTTTTGGTGGCACATATCATAGATACAGCGCAAGCTTGGCCAGGTTGCAAATAATACATGAAAAATTCCCCGCCATTTTCTCCCTCACGATAAATCTTAATTTGTCCTTTAGTTAGTAAAATAGTATTATTAATATATTGTCCTGTTCGCATGATGACGTCTCCTGCCTTATAGGACTGATGTATGGCATTCTTCTCAATTTCTTGAATTAATTCATTAGAAAAAGAAGGAAAAGTGTTTTTTAAAGAATCGTGCATTTTGTAGTTGTTTTATGAATCGGCTTGAATTGACTATTGTAAAAGTACATTAAAAAATGAACATGAATAGAGAAGGCTTTTAGAGGATTGTTTTTTTTGTTTTTTAAAATTTGCTGTTGCAGTTTTTTCAATTTACCCATAGATTTACTAGGCTTTTTTTTGAAAATAAATAGTAATTTACGTAAATGTCTGATTATTAAATAGTCGCGAAAACGTTTTCTATGAATTATTATTTAATTCACATTTTGTTAGTTTTTAGTTAGCAAAAAACATTGTATTTTTACAAAAAAGAGCAACATGAATTTAACACAACAAGATTGGATTTCTCAACTTGAAGGGGATGAAAATGCAGTGATACTAGACGTAAGAACTGAGGATGAATGTAATGATGGTATAATAGAAAATGCCATAAATATTGACATCCATCAAGGTCAAGCTTTTATTAATGACATTGAAGCATTAGATAAAAGTAAAAACTATTATGTTTATTGTCGTTCTGGAGCAAGAAGTGCAAAAGCCTGCGAGATTATGAATGAATTAGGTATTGAAAATGCCTATAATTTAACAGGAGGAATATTGGCATGGAACGGAGATATCGTTTCGCCATAATTTTAGAGAGGCTTTGGCCTCTTTTTTAATTATTACTAATAAAAACCAAAAAAATGAATTTTATACCAGAAGAATTTCAGATTAAAGAGCTTCTTAATCAAGATAGATATCTAGTAAATGGAGAATTGAAAAATTGGGAAGGTCAAACTTCTCCAGTATTTTCAACTATTTCATCCACTGAAGAATATGCGCCAACTATATTAGGGTCAATTCCATTTATGGGAGAAAAAGAAGGATTGGAAGCTGTTGATGCTGCCGATGCCGCCTACAATAACGGTCAAGGATTATGGCCTACAATGAAAGTTTCAGATCGAATTAAATGTATGACTCGTTTTGTAACTCAAATGGAAACTACCCGTGAAGCGGTTGTGAAATATTTGATGTGGGAAATAGGAAAAACGCTAGGTGACTCTCAAAAAGAGTTTGATAGAACTGTAGAGTACATTTATGATACTATAGAAGACTATAAACAATTAGATAGGAATAGTGCTCGTTTTACTAAAAGTCAAGGAGTAAATGCCATGGTACGCCGTGGACCACTTGGAGTAGTTTTGTGTCTTGGGCCTTATAATTATCCTTTAAACGAAACTTTTTCATTGCTTATCCCTGCTTTAATTATGGGAAATACAGTAGTATTTAAACCTGCAAAACATGGAGTTCTATTAATTTCTCCTTTGTTGGAAGCATTTAGAAATAGCTTTCCAGCTGGTGTAATTAATATTGTTTATGGTAGAGGTCGTGAAGTGGCTTCTCCAATTATGAAATCGGGGAAAGTGGCTGTGTTGGCTTTGATAGGGAATAGTAAATCGGCCATTGCTTTACAGGATCAACATCCTAATAAGAACAGACTACGTTTAATCTTAGGCTTGGAAGCCAAAAATCCAGCGATCATTTTACCAGATGCCGATTTAGATTTGGCAATCCAAGAATGCATTGCGGGATCATTGTCATTTAATGGACAACGTTGTACAGCTTTGAAAATTTTATATGTTCATGAAGCTATCGCCGATGAATTTAATAAACGTTTTTCTGCTAAAGTGGATGCAATTCCATTTGGTAACCCATGGGAAAAAGGGGTTTCATTAACTCCATTGCCAGAACAAGAAAAGCCAGCATATATTCAGGAATTAATTGATGATGCAACTAGTAAAGGAGCAAAAGTGATTAACGCAAAAGGGGGAGAACATGCTCCAAATTATATTTTTCCTGCAGTTCTGTTTCCAATAAATAAGGACATGCGTGTGTATCACGAAGAACAATTTGGCCCAGTAGTGCCTATTTTAACCTTCAAAGACATTCAAGAACCATTAAACGATATGGCAGAGTCTAATTATGGACAACAAGTAAGTTTGTTTGGGAAAGACATTAAAACACTAGCTCCACTAATCGATACTTTAGTCAATTTAGTGTGTCGTGTCAATTTAAACAGTTCTTGTCAAAGAGGACCGGATATTTACCCTTTTACAGGACGAAAAGACTCGGCTGTAGGAACATTGAGTATTCATGATGCTTTACGTTCTTTCTCGATTAGAACCTTTGTTGCTTCAAAAGACAATGAGTATAACAACGAAATATTACAAGCGTTATTAAATAGTGATCAATCTAATTTTATCACTACCGATTATATTTTATAAATCATTCATTGCCCATTATAGCCGCCTAATTTTTATGATTAGGCGGTTTTTTTATGGTATAAATTCTCCTAAATAAATTCTTTTTTATTTTCAATTATTTTGTGTTACAATCTTGAAGGTATTGCTACTAATGGTACATTAGTATTTATTTTTAAAAAATTATTTATGAAAGAAAAATCAATTTTATTACTACTGTTTACAATTGCATTTTTTGCACAAAATAGTTCAGCTCAGGAGCTCTACACTCCGCGAAATATCAAAGAAGCCTATGCTAAGGGAACTCGTTCCAAAATAGGAAAACCAGGAGACAATTACTGGCAAAACCACGGTAAATATACTATGGAAATTAGTGTAGATCCTACTTCTAAAATGGTTAATGGTACAGAAACTATTATTTATGAAAACAACAGTAAGGATACTTTGAAAACCCTAGTTATTCGTTTTGTAAACAACTTGCATAAGCCTACTGCTCCAAGAGGAGGTGAGGTAAGTCCTGACTTTTTATCAGCGGGATTAACTATCACGTCTTTTAAAATTGATGGAGAAGTCTACAATGAAAATGCTAAAAATTGGGGGACTGTGGGAGTTGTTAAACTAAAAAAAGCTATCGCACCTCATAGCAAAACTCCAATAGATATTGACTGGAATTATCCTTTGTCTAAAGAAAGTGGGCGTGAAGGTCAAATTGATGAAACTACATTTTATGTAGCTTATAGTTATCCTAGAGTATCTGTTTATGATGATTACAATGGTTGGGATAGATTACCACATACAGACCGTCAAGAATTTTATAACGACTTTAATGACTACAGTTTTTCGATCAAAGCACCCAAAAACTACGTTGTTTATGCTACAGGAGATTTATTAAATCCTGATGAGGTGTTACAACCTACATTTTCATCCCGATTAAAAGAATCGTATACTTCGGATGCAGTTATTCATATTGCAAACGAACAGGAAATGAAAGAAGGAAAAGTTACTTTACAAAACGATTGGAATACTTGGAAGTTTGAAGCCAATGCTATTTCGGATGTGTGTTTTGGTTTAAGTAATCACTATCTATGGGATGCAGGAAGTGTAATTGTAGATAATAAAACAAACCGCCGTGTAAGCACACAAGCGGCTTATGATGTGAAAGGAACCGATTTTATAAACTCAGTAAAAAACACCAATTATGCTTTGGGATGGTTTTCTAATAACTGGCCTGGGGTACCTTATCCGTTTTCAAAAATGACTGCTTTTCAAGGATTTGCTGATATGGAATATCCAATGATGGTCAATGATTCTCAAACTGGAGATCCTGTTTTTGCACAATTAGTACAAGATCACGAAATAGCGCATACTTATTTTCCTTTTTATATGGGAATTAATGAAACTCGTTATGCTTTCATGGATGAAGGTTGGGCTACAACATTAGAATATTTGATAGGAATTTCAGAACATGGCAAAGAAGCAGCAGATAAGTTTTATAAGCAGTTTAGAGTCAATCGCTATATTAACGATAAATCTACCGAAGAGGATCAACCTATTATCTCTATGTCATCTCAACTTTCAGGGTCTGGTTATGGAAATAATTCCTATGGTAAAGCATCACTTTCTTACCTAGCTTTGAAAGATTTATTAGGTGATGAATTATTTAAAAAAGTGCTACATGCTTATATGGAAGATTGGCATGGGAAACATCCTATTCCATGGGATTATTTCAACTCAGTGAATACGAACTCAGGTAAAGATCTAAATTGGTTTTTTAATAACTGGTTTTTTACTAATAATTATATTGATCTTGCTATTGCAAATGTGAATACCACAAAACAGTCAGTTGAAATAAAAAATGAAGGTGGATTTGCAATTCCGTTTGATGTAGTAATTAGTTATACTGATGGAACCAAAGAAACGATACATGAGACGCCAGCTATTTGGGAAGCAAATCAAAAAATGACAACGATTAACCTAAAAGGCTCAAAGAAAATAAAGGCAATAACAATTGATGGGGGACTTTTTATGGATGCTACACCTTCAGATAATAGTTGGGCCTCTAAATAATTTAAATTCATTAGAATATAATTGTTCCTTATATTTTAAAAAAGGGAATAAGAGTAAACAAAGAAACCGATTCGTTTTAAAAAGCGAACCGGTTTCTTAGTTTAAATGTATGGAGAAGTTTTTTTGAAAATAGTAATCTATACGCTTTATATGTGACAATTACCTATCAAAATTTTAGTTGGGTACGTTTTTTACTACACAGTTTTTTGAATTTATTAAAAATATAAATGTCTGATTATCAGTATTTTTCATTATATTTATATAATAAACAACTAAAATATATAGTACTATGGAACACATTAAAAAATTTTTGAAGCCCCTTTTAATATTAGTTTTTATGGTTACAGTTTTATCTTGTAAGAACAATAAAACAGAAAAAGTAGAAGAACCAAAAAAAATGGAGGAACCTGTTATGCCAGAGGCTCCAGTATTTACCCCTTTTGATGTAATTGTAATAAAGCACAAAGTAGTCAATTATGATAAGTGGTTATTAGCCTATAATGCCCATGATTCAATAAGACAAAGTTATGGAATCACCCACTTTGTGATAGGAAAAGGAATGGAAAATGAAAATATGGTTATTGTCATTGATAAAATGAATGACATAAAAAAAGCAAAGGAATTTAGTACACTGCCAAGTCTTAAGGATGCGATGAAAAAAGCGGGTGTAATGGGTGTTCCTACTTTTTCTTTTTACAATGTAATTCGAAATGATGATTCAAAAATAAACATCAAAGATCGACTAATGGTCACTCATAAAGTAAAAGATTTTGATGCATGGCTCAAAGTGTATGATGCAGAAGGGACAGCAAAAAGAATGGAAGAAGGGCTTATAGATAGAGGAATGGCTCGTAGTGTTGATGATCCTAATATGGTAACTTTAGTTTTTGCAATATCAGATATGAAAAAAGCTAAAGCGGCTATAACTTCTGAGGCTAAGAAAAAAGTAATGATGGACGCTGGAGTAGTGGGAGCACCTGAAATGTTTTATTATAAATTAGTAGAGTAATTAATTATTATATCTATAACAAACCGTCTTTTTTATTGAAATGAGACGGTTTTTTTTATGTTTTTTAAATTAATTAGGAACAATATAAAAACGGTATATGGCTTCAACCTTAAAAAAAAGACTATTTGATAAATTAGAGTTCATTTGAGTTCTGTCGTCTCCAAATCGTAAAGATGAAATTCCTAAATCAATTTTTTGATTTGCAGGATAAACTTCATAATTGTTATTTGAAAACCCTAGTTTAAAGCGTAATAATAAATTTTTATTTATGGAGTTGTTTTGAATATATGACGAAAATTCTAAAGAGTTGTTTTGTACATAATTTGGATTTAGTTTCTCTTTCGAAAGTCTAAAACTTTCAGAATTACCAAAATAATCAATTCCTAATTTTGTGTTTTTAGCAATGCTATAATTCACATCAAAATCACCAGGGAAAGATACGTTTAATTCAAAAAGGGAATTAGGACTTTTATAATAGATTCCAATTAAAGGGGAAAAATACAATCCAAATGCTTCGGTACTACTATATAAACCAAAACGATAATTAAGAGTATTACTTTTCTTATATTTAAATACCACTGCACCTCCAAGATAAAAATCATTTTTATCTATGTTAGTATAATCTGAGGCTAATTTTGGAAGAAATACATAAGTAGTACTCCAATGTTCAGAATATTTTACTTTCATTCCTAATTTTAATCGGGTAGTATATAAATGATTATATTCTGTATTGGGAAATAATTGTAAGGATTGTTTATTAAAGTCGGCTCCTGTAATAACTGCATATTTATCGTTTAGAACTAAAGGAAATAATGTACTTGCTCTAAAGGTTGAAATAGTTGTGTTTTCGGAACTATTTTCAAAAGAAGTGTTTCCAGATTCTCCATAATTGACATTTATCAAATCGACATATTCTTGAGAATTACTTAAGAGAGGAAGTATTAAAAATAACAGGGTTAGTAATTTTATTTTCATTCTCTAAATATAGTGTTTTTTTTTATTTTTATTTTTTAACTCCTTTATTTTAAATTAATTGAGTAATTTAGAGTAAAATAGGAATAGCTTTGAAAGGTTAGAATTTATTATAGTAATAACTCAAAAGGTAACAGTATCAAAAAGAAAATTAAAATAGTAAATAAAAGCATCCACGAAAGATTACATCGTGAGCCATATTACACCCATCCCAAACTGAAGTTTATCCCTAATATTGTTATAAATCTGTTTAGTTTTATCCTGGCATTTGCGGTTGTGGCAAGTTTATTATTTTTACTGTTGCGTTACTTGATCAATAAATTTTATCACTTAACTTGATATAAACTTGAGATCCATATAATGGAACTATTTATAATTTCAATCAATTTTAGGAGTTGTTTTTTTTGAAGTAATTGTTGATCCAACGGAAGCAATTACGACAAAAATTACGGCTAAAACTTCATTAAAAGTGAGGTGCTCTTGTAAAAATATAAGTGCACAAATAGAGGCTGCTGCAGGTTCTAGACTCATTAATATACTAAATGTTCTGGCAGGAAGTTGACCAAGAGCTTTCATCTCCAATGTAAAAGGAATTGCACTTGACAAAAGAGCTAATGCTATCCCTAAATAAAGGAAAGTAGGAGTGAGATTATTTAAGCCGTTTCCTAAAATTCCAAAAGGAACTATTAATATCGAAGCAAATAGCATTCCTGTGGCTACAGCTTCTCCACCTTTCATTATTTTCGAAATTTTTCCACCCAAAACGATGTAAGCTGCCCAAAGCGCACCAGCCAATAGCGCAAAGAGTACACCTAAAAGATCAATTCCATTATCAGACCAAGGTGCTATTAAAACAATTCCTGCGGCAGCAAGTAGAACCCATAAATAATCTAATAATCGCTTTGAACCCATTACTGCTACTACTAAAGGGCCAATAAACTCTAGTGTTACTGCAAGTCCAATTGGGATTCTCTCAATAGCGAGATAAAAGATTAAATTCATGGCACCCAATGACAAACCATATGGAATTACAATTTTCCATTGATTGGGAGTGATTTTGAATAAATTGGGTCTGTAAACAGCAAAAAGAATGATTGCTGATATACCAATTCTTAGCGAAGCAGTGCCTGCGGCACCGATAGAAGGGAAAAGAGTTTTTGCTATAGCAGCACCAGACTGAACACTTATTATAGCGAAAAGAACAGCTGGAATTGGAGGAATATTGAGTAATTTATTTTTCACTTTTTGATTGTAGATTTAGGTTCGTAAAACTACAAAATTTATGCATCAAATGATTTTGTAATTGTATACTAAATGTGGTTAAACTGTTAGACAGTTTTAATTACTTTTGAAATAAAAAAAAGAATGGGATTTAAACATTTATTTAAAGCAAAAGTAACATGGTCTTCGATTTTAAATCGGGAAATTTCGATAGTCAAGACGTACAGTAAAAGTCATACTATCGCAATTGAAGGTAAGCCTATTTTAAGTGTTTCAGCTGCCAAAGCTTTTAAAGGAGATCCAACTTTGTATAATCCCGAAGACTTGTTATTAAGTAGTATAATTTCGTGCCATATGATGTCGTATTTGTACGTTTGTGGGAAAGAAGGAATAGAAGTTATTTCCTATACAGATGCTGCTGAGGCAACACTTGAAGTTACTGAAGATGGTAGTGGTCGTTTTATTGAAGTTCGTCTTTATCCTAAAGTTGCTATTAGGCAACCAGAAAAGATTGCGGAAGCATTAACTTTACATAAAAAAGCCAACGAATTATGTTTCATTGCGAACTCTTGTAACTTTCCTATTGTCCATTTTCCTAGTTGTGAAATAGAATAAATAAAAAAAACCTTGTAAATCAATGATTTACAAGGTTTTTTGTGGAGTCGCCGAGAATCGAACTCGGGTCCAAACAAGCAACTAAGAAGCTTTCTACACGCTTATTTCCTGATTGAATTTTCGATTATGTGATTGGCCAGAAACAGCCGCACATAACTTATCTTCTTTAGTTCGAAATCCACCCGAAGCTTATGGAAATCTAGGTTTAAATTTACGATTCACCTTGATCGACCGCTATAAACCAAAGCTTTCGAGGTAAATCCTGCTTTCCTATCTTATAGGAACTAGGCTAATCTTACTATGATTCAGATTATGCAGCAAGAGCGTAGTTTCCTTCGCCGTGTAAGTGTTTTGAAACCTTTTATTAACGAGAATTGTCCCAGTTCTCGACGTGCTTACTTGTCAATTCGACTTGCTGTCAAAACCAGTCGACCCCTTTTTATTTTACCATCGCTGATAATTTTGAGTTTGCAAATGTATTCTTTTCTAGTTGAAATTACATTTTAAACACTCTTTTTATTCTACAAATATCATTCCTCTTTTCCATCATCATCCAGTTTGAATGGATAATCTCCAAAAAGTGCAGCTAAATTCCGAACCTTATAGGTACTTCGATTGAATTTATTTGACAAAGCAATAATTGTAACCTTTTCTTCTGGTAAAGTAATATAAGCAGAAGTATTACCATGCCACCAGCCATTATGAAAATAGAAATTTTGTCCTGTAGGCCAATTGATCATTCGCATACCTAAGCCATAATTTTTTGTTCCTTTATGTTCGTTACTATATCCTATAAAGGCTTGTTTTAGTAATTTTGGATCTAAAAAACTGGCAGAATTACGACCATCATCAAATTTTAATAAATCTCTAGGAGTAGAGTAGATGTTTTTATCACCATATATCGCATCTAAATAATCCATATTAATCAATGAAAAATTCCCTCTGTAAGAAGGTGTAGCCGTCAATTTGTCTTTTTCATAATCAAAAACATAAGTGTCTTTCATCCCTAATGGTTTGAAAACAATTTCTTGCATGGCATCTTTGTAAGGCTTACCTGTTATTTTTTCAATTATTAATGCCAACATGGCATAATTAGTATTGCAATAGCTAAAACGAGTATTGGTTTTAAATTCTAAATCAATCCCTTTTGTTGCCATGATAGTCAAGATATCTTGATTGCTTAGAATTTTATGTCGGTCCCAAATTCCTTTTTTTTCTGTAAAATAGGCGTAATTACGCATCCCAGTTCTATGGTTTAATAGCGTTTTTATAGTAACATCTGGATAAGGAAACTCTTTTAGGATGGTAGTTACTTTTTGGTCTAATGTTATTTTTCCGGCACTTACTAATTTTAATACTGCTGTTGCTGTTATTACTTTACTAACAGAAGCGATATGCAAGGGCGTTGTGCTAGTCATTTCTGACTTGGTTTTGTGATTTGAAATACCTTCATATCGTTCAAATATAATTTGACCATTTTTCGCCACAAGAAAACCCCCATTTAAACTATTATGAGGCCAGTTTTTGTTGTAAAAATGAAGGATAGAATTCTTTTTAGACTCGTAATACTTTTCACTAAGTTTTGGCCCAGAATTGATTACAAGACTTGCTTTCTCTTTTGTGTTTGCTGTTGAATTTGATTCCGATTTATTCTTTTCTTTACAGCCACTCAAAACCAATAAGAGCATGAGTATTTGTAGTATATTTGCTTTTTTTATAAAAATCATTACTGTGGTGCTAGAAAGGCAAATATATGGAATCAATCCCTTTAGTCCCTTTTTTTAGCAAACGTTAACAGTATTTTATTAAAGTTTTTAGAACTGTTTTTCTATTGTTTTGGACCTCAGCTTTTAAAATTTTTTAGGATTTAATTTTTTTTATAAAACCCAACTTAATGTTGTTTAAATTGTTATATTTGTAACAATAACATTGATTAAAGTTATAATAATACATGTAAAACTAAGATATGAAATTCGGAATTTTAAAAGAAAGAAAAAGCCCACCTGATCGAAGAGTCGTTTTTTCTCCTAGTGAGTTAGTTCAATTAAAGCAACTTTATCCAGATGCAATTGTAAAAGTAGAAAGTTCAGATATTAGAATTTTTTCTGATGAAGAATATAAAAAATTAGGAATTGAAGTTACTTCTGATATAAGCGATTGTGATGTATTATTTGGAGTTAAAGAAGTTCCTGTTGAAAATCTAATCCCTAATAAATCCTATTTCTTTTTTTCACATACTATAAAGAAGCAGCCATACAATAAAAAATTATTACAAACAGTTTTAGAAAAAAGCATTGATTTATATGATCATGAAACAATAGTAGATGCCGAAAATCGCAGATTGATTGGTTTTGGTAGATATGCTGGAATAGTTGGTGCTTATAATACGATTCGTGCTTTTGGAATCAAATTTGAATTATTTAAATTACCAAAAGCGGAGACACTTTCAGGTAAAGAGGAGTTAATTAGACAATTGAAACGGATTATTTTCCCACCCATTAAATTTGTTGTTACCGGAAGCGGTAAAGTAGGAGGGGGAATAAAAGAAGTGCTGGATGCTATAAAAATCACGGAGGTTTCGGTTGAAAATTTCTTATCTAAAAAGTATGCACAAGCTGTTTATACCCAAATTGATGTTTTAGATTATAATAAACGCATTGACGGACAAGTACTAAATTGTAAAGACTTTTACGATAACCCTAAAGAATATATAGGAGATTTTGAACGATTTACGAAAGTATCTGAAATTTTAATTACAGGTCATTTTCATGGGAATGATGCACCAGATATTCTGACAAAAGAGATGCTTCAAGCAAAGGACTGTAAGATAAAAGTAATTGGTGATGTTTCCTGTGATATCAACGGGCCTATTGCATCGACTCTTAGAGCTTCAACTATAGCAGAGCCTTTATACGGTTATTTACCATCGGAGCATAAAGAAGTGGATGTTTTTCACCCTGCTGCTATTGTAGTTATGGCCGTTGATAATTTGCCTTGCGAATTGCCAAAAGATGCCAGTGAAGGTTTTGGAACTATGTTTATGGAACATGTTATTCCTGCCTTTTTTGATAACGATAAAGAGGGTATTCTTGAAAGAGCCAAAATGACCGAAAAAGGAAAACTGACTCCAAGATTTAGTTATTTACAAGATTATGTTGATGGGAAGTAGTTAGTATTGAATGTTGTCCTTATTGCATATATGTTAATAAACAAAAACCCTGAAATGTTTTATCATTTCAGGGTTTTTGATTTATAAATCAAAATTTATAATTATTTTAAGCTTCCTACCATATCTTCTGGTTTTACCCATGCATCAAAATCTTCGGCAGTAACATACCCTAAACGTACTGACTCTTCTTTTAAAGTAGTTCCGTTTTTATGAGCTGTTTGAGCAATTTCAGCTGCTTTGTAATATCCAATTTTTGTATTCAAAGCCGTAACAAGCATTAATGAATTGTCAACTAATTCTTTAATACGTTTGTAGTTAGGTTCAATACCTTGAGCACAGTGTTCGTCAAATGAGGTACATGCATCTCCTAATAAACGTGCTGATTGCAAGAAGTTTGCCGCCATTACTGGTTTGAATACATTTAATTCATAATGACCTTGCATTCCACCAACAGTGATTGCCACATCATTACCCATTACCTGAGCACATACCATTGTTAACGCTTCACATTGTGTTGGGTTTACTTTTCCTGGCATGATGGAAGAACCTGGTTCGTTTTCTGGGATGATTAACTCACCAATTCCCGAACGAGGTCCAGAAGCTAACATACGAATATCATTAGCAATTTTATTTAATGAAACAGCCAGTTGTTTTAAAGCACCATGTGATTCAACAATAGCGTCATGAGCTGCTAGAGCTTCAAATTTATTTTCGGCAGTTACGAATGGATGACCTGTAAATTCAGCAATATATTCGGCTACTTTTACATCGTATCCTGCAGGTGTGTTTAGTCCAGTTCCTACAGCAGTTCCTCCTAAAGCAACTTCAGATAAATGTGCTAAAGTATTTTTAACTGCTTTTAAACCATAGTTTAATTGTGCTACATATCCTGAAAGTTCTTGACCTACTGTAAGTGGAGTGGCATCCATAAGGTGTGTACGACCTATTTTTACCACATTTTTGAATTCAGTTGCTTTAGCATGTAATGTATCTCTTAATTTTTCAACTCCAGGAATTGTAACTTCTACAACCGCTTTGTAAGCTGCAATATGCATTCCTGTAGGGAAAGTATCATTAGATGATTGTGATTTGTTTACATCATCATTTGCTTTAATAAACTGCTCTCCTTCACCAATTGCAAATCCCTTTAAAACTTGAGCACGATTAGCTACAACTTCATTAACGTTCATGTTACTTTGTGTACCAGAACCTGTTTGCCAAATTACTAATGGAAATTGATCATCTAATTTCCCAGCAAGAATTTCATCACAAACAGCTGCAATCGCATCTCTTTTTTCAGCAGGAAGGACTCCTAGGTCGCAGTTAGCATAAGCTGCTGCTTTCTTTAGGTAGGCAAAACCTTCTACTATTTCTTTTGGCATGGAAGCAGATGGTCCTATTTTAAAATTGTTTCTAGAACGTTCTGTTTGTGCACCCCAATATTTATCAGCTGGAACTTGCACTTCACCCATGGTGTCTTTTTCTATTCTGAATTTCATTTTATTATTTATTTGTGTTATGTTGAAAATTGATTTAGTTGCACTGCATTCTGTTTTCTAGCCCCGATAGTAGTGAAAATCCTTATATGCCATTGTTTGGCATGTAAGATTGTAACGAATAGCGGGAATAGCTCCTAAAATTGAGCTCAAAAATACGTATAAATACTAATTTATGAAAATTGATTTGTTTTTTTATTGCTAAGAAAAAATAATAAACATACATTTGTACTTACATTCAAAAATTCCGGAAAACATGTTTGAATTTTCACAGTATTTAGGCTTTTTACTTTTTTTATCAATCCTTACATTAGGATTTTGGTTAATGTTTTTTTTAGTTGGTTTCGTATCCTATTGGGTAGGTGGAGCAACTTGGGAAGCATATAAAGAGAAAAGAAAAGCAAAGAAAGAGCAATCAGTTTAGTTTGATTGACACATAAAAAAAGGACCCGTTTTTGCGAGTCCTTTTTTTTTATGCCTAAAAATTGTGTTTTTAGATTGTAGCTTTATGGATTATTTTATAAATAGGGACAATGTTGTATTGTTATAATAAAAAAAAAAGGACCTATTTTCATGAGTCCTTAATCTTGCTTTTATCCTGGAAATCCACCACCTTCTTCTTCACCATTTTTCGGAGCATTTTTATCTCTATCCGATTTCTTTTTATTGATTCGGTAAGTGAATGATAAATTGAATTGTCTTTTTCTCCATTGAAATTCACTGTAATTGCTTACACTAGGTAAGTTAGTCTCGGATCTCATTTTTCGGGTATTGAAAATATCACTAATATTGAAGGCAATCGTTCCTTTGTCTTTTAGGATATCTTTACTAAATGAGGTGTTGATACCGTATTGACCTAGGTTTTTACCTTGAGCTGTTTTACTAGGTCCAAAGTACATTCCGCTTAATTGCCAATCAATTTTGTAAGGCAAAGTTAATCGAGAGTTTACTCTAGTAAACCAAGAGGTTGCTTGGTTATCTAGGTTTTGAGTTACTACTACATTTTGTGAATTTGTATATTGAAAATCTCCTGTTGTTTTAGTATTAAATAAGTTGAAGCTACTGTTGATTTTCCAAGCTTTAATTGGGTTGTAGTTTAAAGTAAATTCAAAACCAATTTTTTGCTCTTTTCCAATGTTAATTGGAGTGCTCAGAATCACTGGAGTACCATTTACAAACTCTCCACTTTCATATCGTACAAATGAAAATACATCAGTGGTGTTTTCAAAATACATGGAAGTATTTAAGGTTACTTTATCCCAACGGTTGATGTAGCCTAAATCAAATTTATCCGTTAATGAAGGATTTAAATCTGGGTTTCCTTTAAAAATATTAATATTACTTGAAATGTTAGGAGTAGGGTCTAAGAATCTACCTCTTGGTCTAGATAAACGTTTGCTATAGCTTAAAGATAAGCTACTTTGATCTGAAACTTCATAATTGACAAATGCACTAGGGAAAAATTTATTGTATTTTTTATTGTTGAATTCTTGGGTATCAAGTAAGTTAACATCAATATTGGTGTCTTCCCAACGTAAACCAAATAAGTAAGAGAACTTGTTTACCTTGAAACCGTATTGTGTGTACAGCGCATTAATTTTTTCTTTATACTCTAATGTATTTGACAAAAGATTTCCAAGGTCACTACCATCATCAGAGAAAATATCGAAGGCTTTGTTTAGATTGTTAAAGTTTCCTTTGTATCCAGCTTCAAATTGGCTTCCTTCTCCTATTGGTAAAACGTAGTCCGCTTGAATTTGATATTGTTTTTGTATTGCATCATTATAAGTAGTACTATACGTGTTTTGATCAGGGAATGTTTCGTTAATACCATTGATTGCGGAATCATCGATATCATTTTCTCTAGAATAAGATGCGTCAGCTGTCAGTTTATGCCCTTTATCGTTGAAATTTTTAATAAAATTCGAAGAATATTCAAAGTCTTTTCCAGTTGTGTTTCCACTATTTAAACGAGAACTTTTTGAAGTAAAACTTTTATTGGCATCAAAATTATTATAGTTCACTAAGTCTTCCGTACTTCCCGTATTATTTTGATAGCTAATAGAGTTTGTCCAAAACGTATTTGGAGTAATCGACCATTCTACACCAGTTTTGGTTGTAATTCCTTTTCTGATTCTTTGTGTATCGCGAGATTCATCAATGAATTTATTAGTAGAACCATCCGAATTGAAATATTGAGAGTTTGTTTTTCCACCACCTTCATTAGTTCTATAATTATAACCAGTAGTTGTGAAGTAATTCATTTTCTCTGTTTTATAATTTAAGTTTCCGCTTAAACCATAGGTTTCTGGAATTCCTGTAGAGGCAATAAAGGTTCCGTTTAAACCTTGATTTTTTCCCTTTTTAAGGATGATATTCAAGATACCAGCACCACCTTCAGCATCATAACGTGCCGATGGATTTGTAATTACTTCCACTTTATCAATTGCGTCTGCTGGAATTTGGCGCAAAGCCTCAGCCATATTTAGAGCATTTGAAGGGCGTCCATCGATGAAAATTCTAACATTATCACTACCTCTTAAACTAACGTTTCCTTCAACATCTACAGAAACGGAAGGTACATTTTCTAATACATCACTTACTGTCCCTCCTTTTACAAGCATATCCTGACCTACATTATATACTTTTTTATCCAGCTTAATTTCGACAGTAGATTTCTCAGCACGAACAACTACTTCGTTTAATTGTGCGGCGTCTTCTACCAAAGAAATAGTTCCTAAACTAGTATTTTCTTTTAAAGTTTGTTTTAATTCGATGGATTTAAAAGAAATAAACTCAATTTTAATCGTGTACATTCCTGGGAATACATCGATATTAAATTCTCCCTTTGTGTTTGTAATTCCTCCAGCAATCACTTTTGCATTCTTTGAGTTAATAAAAGTAACAGTTGCATACTCTAGCGGTTGCTTACTTATTTTCTCAATAACAGTTCCTGTGATTTTTATTTTAGGCATTTCGGCTCCAGCTGGACCAGCTGGTCTTTGTTGTGCAAAATTCAGTAGAAATGTGAAGAACAAGGTGAGGGTCAAATAATATTTTAATTGATAACGCATTAGTTTTTAGTTTAGATTATGGCAATTTGATTGCAAAAATTGCATTTGGTTTAAAGGGTAAATCATAAAAAACTGTTAAATAAAAAAGCTTCCCGCTACAGGAAATGGTTGACTTTCTCTAAGTCCCTGCCAATGATTGCTTTATCTCCTTTTATAAGGATGGGTCTTTCAATAAGAATTGGGTTTGATACCATGGCATTAATTATTGATTCGTCAGTCATAGATTTATTTTTGTAATTTTCAATCCAAATTTTTTCTTTTTGGCGTACTAATTCTAGTGGTTTTAAATGAAGCTTTTTTAATAGTAAAACTAAGTCTGGATAAGTAGGTGGTAGCTCTAGATATTTTATAACTGCATATTCTTGTTTTGTTTCTTCTACTAGTACTAAAGCATTTCTTGATTTTCCGCAACGAGGGTTATGGTATATTTGTATCATTTGTTTTATTTTTGTTTTTTAGTCTATATTAAAATAAAAAAGGTATTTTCGACTGACAAAAATAGACTTTGATAGTCTAATTATACTCATATTTAAATTAAATAAATGTTTATAGAGCAAGGTGTTAATTCAGAAAATAAGTTTTGGAAATATTTAGTAGGTTCTACTTTAATTATAGTGACCTCTTTTGTGGGGCAAATTCCATTATTAGTTGGACTTTTATATGAAGTAATGATAAATGGAAAGGCTTATCCGTCAAATAACGAAGATATAATGCGTTTTTTTGAGCCTAATCTCACTTTGTTTTTAATCCTAATTTCGTTTGTTTTTACTTTAATTGGGATTTATTTTGTGGTACGGTATCTTCACAATCAAACCATGCTTTCCATAACTACCTCAAGAAAAAAAATGGATTGGAATCGATTTTTTTATTCTTTTTCAATCTGGTCTATTTTTACAATTGCTTCTACTTTAATTTTTTATTACGCGAGCCCTGAGAATTTTGTTTTCAATTTTAAACCTATTCCTTTTGCGATTTTAGTAGTTATAGGAACGCTTTTGATTCCTATTCAAACTAGTACAGAGGAATATGTTTTTAGAGGATATTTAATGCAAGGATTTGCTAATTTATCCAAGAACAAATGGTTTCCATTATTGATGACTTCTGTTATTTTTGGAGCAATGCATCTATCGAATCCGGAAGTCTCTAAAATGGGAAATATCATCTTTATTTATTACATAGGTACCGGTTTATTTTTGGGAATACTCACTTTGATGGATGAAGGAATGGAATTGGCATTGGGTTTCCATGCAGCAAATAATTTAATTAGTGCATTATTAGTTACCTCAGATTGGTCTGCTTTTCAAACGAATTCTATTTTTAAAGATATTTCAGAACCAAAAGCGGGAATCGATGTTATCTTACCAGTAATAGTTATTTACCCATTACTTTTATATATCTTTAGTAGAAAATACAATTGGTCTGACTGGAAAGAAAAATTAACTGGAAAGATTGAATTAAATAAGGAAACAAACATCTTATAAACAACATACTAGTAATGAAAAAAATAACTTATAAAAACGTGCACAATCAGTTTAAATTGAATGGTTATCATTTGAATAAAGAAGATTTATGCCGTGTATCTTACTGTTTGATAAAAGAAGGAGATGAATTTGAAAAATCGATTGGAGACTTTTTGCTCGATTGGTTTGATGAGAAATCGTACATTGATTTACAAACTTCGGGAACTACAGGTGCACCTAAGATTATTAGAACAAATAAGCAAACAATGGTTAATTCGGCTTTAGCAACAGGTGATTTCTTTGAATTAAGTCCTGGAGATAAAGCATTATACTGTTTGCCAACTAAGTATATTGCGGGTAAAATGATGCTAGTTCGAAGTTTTATTTTAGGACTTGATATTGATTTTGTGGAACCAAACTCACATCCGTTGACTAAGAATGAAACCAAATATGATTTTGTGGCAATGGTACCTTTACAAGCTCAAAATTCTTTGGCTGGCTTAAAAAATGTGAAGAAAATGATAGTGGGTGGCGCTAAAATGAGCAAGTCTCTTGAAAAAAGTCTATTAAAAGGGAAGACTCAAGTTTATGAAACCTACGGAATGACTGAAACTATTACTCATATTGCTGCCAAAAAAGTGGGGGAGAACGCTTTTTCTATTTTGCCGAATATTTCAATTTCTCAAAACGAGAAAAATTGTTTAGTAATTGATGCACCAAAAATATCGGAAGAACTTATTGTTACCAATGACTTAGTCGAAATTTTAAATGAAAAGCAATTTGTGTTTTTAGGACGTATTGATAATGTAGTCAATAGTGGAGGAATAAAATTAATTCCAGAACAAATTGAGGAAAAATTAGCTAACGAAATTCATTCTCGCTTTTTTTTAGGTGGAATTCCTGACACCATTCTAGGTGAAAAATTAGTTTTGGTCATAGAAGGAGAAAAAGACGGTGCAGTCGAATTGAGTTTTGACGGATTGGATAAATATGAAAAACCCAAAAATGTTTTTTATGTTTCTAAATTTATGGAAACCGAAAACGGAAAAATAAAAAGGAAAGAAATGTTAGAAAGTATTTAGGCATGTTTTTAAAGCCTTTATTCTATTATAAAAGAAAAGCATTATGATAATTCATAATGCTTTTTTTTATAGATTCACTTTTGCATTTTAAAATAATAGTCAGCGGAGTGCTTGCCACTTCCATAAAACAAGAAAAATAAGCATACTACTAATATAAGTAGCGCCAATAATAAATTTTGAGAATGCATTTCTCCCATAAAATTGACAACAATGGCACCTATCAGGATAGGTAATTGTGCAATTATAGCCCACCTCGTTAACAAACCAAATACAATCATAATACCTCCTATCATATGGGCAGGAGCAATATAATGAATTAGAAACATTCCACCACCAATTCGATCAATTGGAGAAATTAAATCTACTAGATACTGGATATTTGTAATAAAGGAAATACCTTTTGTAAACAAAAATACTCCAAGTGCAATTCGTACTAAATCTAAAGTTAAATAAGTGTGCGCATTGGCCCATTTATTTAGTTGTTTTACATTATTCATATTGCGATAGTTTAAAAATACTACACTAAGTTACTGATTTTAAGTGTAAAAATGTGTTTTTAGACCTATAAATTTCCTTCAGTTTGAAATAGAAAATTGGGGTTTTTAGTGCATCGTTTCTATTTGTTCTATAATACTATAAAAATTCTAGTTACTTAATGAATGAAGCGGTATTTTACTTTCAAGCCAAGGCTGTTCTCTGCATGCCCATGAGCTAAATATTGTGTGAAATCAATAGATAATCCTAATTTATTTTTTTGGTTACCAAGGAAGAAATACCTCCCAATATAGAAGCTCGAGGAAATTCCAAAGCGTTGTGGACCACCAAATTCAGATACAAAACCAAGTCCAAACCTCCCGTCTGCATCCGAAAGCGCATAGCCTATACCAGATTCTGCTCCCCAATACCACTTGTTGGTGAGACTATATTGTGTATTTGCTTTCAATGAAAAGATGCTAAAGTTACTGTATAATGCTCTATCGCTTAAAGAACTTTCGGGTTTTAGTACTGGGGGATTTTTTTTGACAAGCCAATAGTCATAATCGAATTTAATTCCCAGGTCCCATTTGGGTGAAATTTTTCTCCAAGCCCTTAAATTCAAACCAATTTCAAACCTATGGGAACGATACATTTGTACGTGTACAGGTACTGAAAGGTTTATGCCTGATTCCCAATGTATTTTTTTGTCCTTTTTGGGTGAGGTGCTATCTGGAGTTATGGCCTGCGCAACAACAGACTGTACGGTCATAAGCAATACATTTAAAAATAGAATCGGAATCTTTTTCATCTTACTTATAATTTTAAATCATTATAATTTTTAAGTAATTTCTTTTCATTTTAAAAATGAAAAAGAGTGTAAAAGAAAAACATATTATTATGTTTTAGATTGCTATTTGGGTATATAAAGTTATGAAATAATAATGCAACTAGCTGTAAATCAGTGTTAATTATGTTTTGTTTTCTGTTTTTTAATATCCTCTAAAACCCAGTTGAGTTCAACATCAATTTCCTCTATTTTGTTTTGCAGGGTTGGTATTATTTCTTGATCGGGAAAAATACCGTGCCCGTGTTGATCTGTTTTATAATGGGGCGCAAACAACATTAAACCAATTCGGATTTTTATATCGGATTTAGGGAGTTTTATTTTAGGCATAAATCCAGCTACAGTTCCGTTATATCCACCACCCGTTTCTTGTCCTACAAAAGTGGCTCTTTTTGATCCCTTTAAATTGGATGAAATAATGCTGGAGGCCGAAAAACTACCTCCGTTAATCAGTACATATATTTTTCCTTTAAATGCAGCTTTATTGATTTTATGAAGCCTTGTTTGCGTTGCATAATAATTTTTTCCGTTTTGTCCTTTGTGCACCGTAAGAAATAAATAGCCATAAAGTAGAGGTGAATAAATGGTTTTGATAATTTTTTCAACAAATGTACCTTCGCTGAAATAAGCACCTTTTAATAAGCTCGATTTTGAAACTACTTCTGATTCATCTATAAATACAAATGAGGAATCGGCTAAATAGGTATATAAATTAACTATTTCGTTTAATCTCCCTCCGCCATTATCTCTTAGATCAAGAATCAATGTTTTTGATTTATACCGGTCTATTTTATTGAAGCTTTCTTTGTAAAAAGTTCTAAAATCCCCCAGTTTAAAACTATTTATTTTCAGTATGGCAATACTGCTGTCTTTTTCAATAAAACGTAAATTTCTATTAAATATATTTTCGGTTTTGTTGTAGCCATTAACTCTTTTTTTCTTTCGGATGACTTTTCTTTTAGCATGATTAAATGCTGTTTTTTTTAGTTTATTTTTTTTTAGGGAATTACTAGTTGTATCTTCTTGGTGTCTTAGTATGGTTATTTTTTTTAGGCTATCATTAATTTTGAAAACATAATTTAAACTATCTTTTAATCCATTTTCTATAGTAAAATAAGAAGAAAAACGTTTGCCTGAATAGCGTTTTTTTAATGTGGTATTATAACCATCCGAGCTATAAAAAGTGTTATACTCCTCAATTAAATTTATGGGTTTTACTTCATTTACCGACACAACCTCAGTCCCAGGCTTTATGGTTTTATTGTTTGATTTATTTTTAACGACATATAATTTATCATTTATAAAATCAAAATTAAATTGTGAAAACGGTCCAGTTCCTTTTTTTGTAATAGCCTTAGTCACTTTTTTGCTCATTAGTTTTGTTGGAGCATAAACAAAAGTATGACCTTGTCTAATAGCAGCAACTACAGGACTTAATTTTTTGTAGAATGCTAAACTTGTCATGGGTTTTCGAATCGTTGTTTTAAGACTGTCGAATTTCGAGTCCAATTCTTTTTTAGTGATGTACTCATATAAATCAGGATGTAGTTGCTGCAGTTTTTTATATGTAAAATCTACATCTGATTTTAAATCTTTTGCCGAGATTAAATCATTCAAATGACTATTGTGCTTTTTGATAGAAGCACATTGAATAAACAATATGGAGACAAAGACTAAAGTAAATAATTTTTTCATAGTGTTTGTTTAGGTCTCCGTTTTTAGCTAGAAAGGGAATTATTTTTTTTAAATAAAAACGGAGAGCCAGTACTATATTATACTTGAATGACACCTAGATTAAATTGTTTTTCAATAGGAGAGTGGTTTGCCGCTTCTATACCCATAGAAATCCAAGTTCTAGTGTCTAGTGGATCAATAATAGCGTCAGTCCATAGTCTAGAGGCAGCATAATAAGGGGAAGTTTGCTCGTCATAGCGCGCTTTGATTTTATTGAACAATTCGGCTTCCTTTTCTTCATCTACGGTTTCTCCTTTTGCTTTAAGCGAAGAAGCTTCTATTTGTGCCAATACTTTTGCAGCTTGAGTTCCGCCCATAACTGCTAATTCAGCGCTTGGCCATGCAAAAATCAGTCTTGGATCGTATGCTTTTCCACACATAGCATAATTTCCTGCACCGTAAGAGTTTCCAACGATTACAGTAAATTTAGGAACAACAGAGTTACTAACGGCATTAACCATTTTTGCACCATCTTTAATAATACCGCCTTGCTCTGATTTGGACCCTACCATAAAACCGGTAACATCTTGTACAAAAACTAAGGGTATTTTTTTCTGATTGCAGTTGGCTATAAAACGAGTGGCTTTGTCAGCACTATCAGAATAGATGACACCGCCAAATTGCATTTCTCCTTTTTTAGTTTTTACTACTTTTCGTTGATTAGCAACTATTCCAACTGCCCAGCCATCAATTCGTGCATATCCAGTAATAATGGTTTGACCATAACCATCTTTGTATGGTTCGAATTCAGAATTGTCAACCAAACGATTGATGATTTCCATCATATCATATTGTTCATTTCGCGCTTTTGGTAGAATACCATAGATTTCTTTTTCATCTAATGCCGGTTTTACAGCTTTAATACGACTGTATCCCGCTTTGTCAAAATCACCTATTTTGTCAACTATATTTTTTATTTTGTCTAAGGCGTCTTTGTCGTCTTTGGCTTTATAATCGGTAACACCTGAGATTTCGCAATGTGTTGTTGCTCCGCCCAGCGTTTCATTATCGATGCTTTCACCGATAGCTGCTTTTACTAAATAACTTCCTGCAAGAAATATACTTCCAGTTTTATCTACTATTATAGCTTCATCACTCATTATAGGGAGATACGCGCCACCCGCAACACAACTTCCCATTATAGCTGAAATTTGGGTAATTCCCATGCTACTCATTTGGGCATTATTTCTAAATATGCGACCAAAATGTTCTTTATCAGGGAAAATTTCATCTTGTAATGGTAGAAATACACCTGCACTATCTACTAAATAAATAATTGGCAGTCTGTTTTCCATGGCTATTTCTTGTGCACGTAGATTTTTCTTAGCAGTAATAGGAAACCATGCTCCGGCTTTTACTGTTGCATCATTAGCCACTACAATACATTGTTTTCCTTTGATGTATCCAATCTTAACGACTACACCACCAGAAGGGCATCCACCATAAGCAGCATACATTCCTTCACCTACAAAGGCACCAATTTCGATACATTTTGCTTTAGGATCAAGTAAATAATCGATACGCTCTCTAGCGGTCATTTTACCTTCGGCATGTAACTTCTGAATTCGTTTTTCACCACCACCTAATTTTACTTTAGAGAAATTTTGTTTTAATTGACTTAATAAAAGTTTATTGTGGTCTTCGTTTTTGTTGAAGTTCAAATCCATAGGTGAAATAAGGTTAAAAATAGTTTGTGCTAAAGTACAAAATCCCAACTAATAAAATTATTATTTGAATGGGATTATCATGGTTTATGTGAAAATTTCAGGTCTTAAAACCAAAAAAACAGAAGTAAGCTTCTGTTTTTTTATGAATTTAATAAAAAGTGGAATAATTATTTTTTTGAATCATTTACTAATCGTTTCAATATTGCCCATTGTTTTAATGCGTCACGTGCTTCAACAGCGGGATACCCTAACATGGTTTTTCCAGCAGGAATATCTCCAGTAACACCAGATCCAGCACCTACAATTGCGCCATCACCTATGGTTGTATGGTCTTTTATTGATGCGCTTCCACCAATAATGACTCCATTTCCTAAGGTTACGGAACCTGCTAATCCACTGTTACCAGCCATAATACAAAAACGTCCTAACTTACTGTTATGACCTATTTGTACTAGGTTGTCAATTTTACAACCATCACCAAGTACTGTAGAACTAAATTTCCCTCTGTCCACGCAAGAATTTGCACCAATTTCAACACTATTTCCTATAATTACATTTCCTATTTGTGGAATTTTAACTAAACCTCTTTCTGGATCTGGGCGAAAACCAAATCCATCTGCACCAATTGTAGCATTTGGATGTATTATACAATCATTACCTACGTGGCAACGTTCTCTAATCACTGTTCCAGACCAGATTACGGTATTTTTTCCGATTGAACTTTCATCTAGAATAGTCACGTTAGGATATATAGTAGTATTATCTCCAAGAACTACTTTAGGACCTATATAACAGCCTGCACCAATTCTTACCCCATTACATATAATTGCAGTTTGATCCACTACAGCTGTAGGGTGAATGTCTAATTGAAATACTGGAGTTGGAGGAGCAAAAAGAGCTAATATTTGGGACATGGCCAAATCAGCATTTTTTACTTTAATAAAAGCTCTATTTTCTCCAGGTTCTATTGAAATATCCTCGTTAACAACAGCAACTCCAGCTTTGGAATTTGCCCAAAATTTCTCATATTTCTTGTTTCCAATAAATGAAATTTCTGATTCATTTGCTACTTCAAGTTGTTCAGGAGCTGTAATTTTTTGTAGTACACTACCAATGATACAGCCATTTAAAATTTCATTAATTTCTTCGAGTGAATAGGATTTCATTAAGTCTAGATGTGTTTGGTTTGTTTAAGTTGTCAAATAAAACAAATTGGTACTTTAATTCCTAATATTTCGAAATTCTTTAACAAGTTTAAATGTGTGATTTATGTAAGTAAATGGAATAAATATATAACGAAGAGCAATAGTTAATAGCTAGTTTTACAGGCTAATATATGTTTTTAAAATATGAAAGTAATATCAATAAAATTGACGATTATTATAACTTTTTGTTCTTTTATTTCTTTAAATGCACAAGTTCAAGCGCTATTCAATAATAAAACACAGCTTCATAATTTAACGGAGCGCTGGGAATTAGATACAAATTCTGTACGAGGTACTTTTTTAGTAACACCTTATAAACCCATGTATGTTTTACCAGTTCGTTGGTCAAATAATCCAAATGAGCAGCCCCATTCAGGAAATGTTGATCCAGATTATATAGCACCAGCAGGAGTTGATTACAATAATATTGAAGCTAAATTTCAATTGAGTTTTAAAACCAAAGTGTTGCAAGGTATTTTTTGGGGAAGGGGTGATTTATGGGTGGCATATACTCAAATATCGCATTGGCAAATTTATAATAATAACCTATCAAGACCATTTAGAGAAGTGAATTACGAACCAGAACTGATTTTAAATATTCCTGTAAAGTTAAAAGTTTTTGGTTTTAAAACCCGAATGGTTGGTGTCGCTTTTAATCACGAATCCAATGGGAAAAGTGATCCTTTTTCTAGAAGCTGGAACAGAATTATTTTTCATGCTGGTTTTGAGCGCAATAATTGGACGGTTTATATACGACCTTGGTTGCGAATGAAAGCTACAAAAGATGATAATCCGGATATTTCTGAATATGTAGGTAGAGGAGATTTAAATATAATTTATGCTAAAAATGGAAATGTATTTTCCTTTATAGGGAGTCATAATTTGAATTTTGGATCAAAAGCCAGGGGGAATTCTTCTTTTTCATGGTCATATCCTATTAAAAATAACTTGAAAGGATATTTGTTGCTTTCACATGGTTATGGTGAAACGCTAATTGACTATAACAATTTACAAACGACCATTGGTGTTGGGGTTTCTTTGATTGAATGGTTATAGGTTTTTAAAATCATTGTTTTTAAATATCGGTGCTGAAACATTGTAATGGTTTTGAATATTGGATTGGACATAAGTATGTTTTAATTTGATTAATAATTTTTTTATAAAAAGAGGAATTATCTTACTATTGACTATATTTGAATTTTAAGACACAGTATTTTAAAATTAAGAAATAGAAACATCATAACAATGAAAAGAAAATTACTCTTATTATTAATTATTTTATCAAATACTGGAATTTATGCACAGTGTTGGAATTCAATTTCTCCGGGTTATCAAAATATATCTGCAATAAAATCCGATAAAACTTTGTGGGCTTGGGGCCGAAATAATTATGGACAACTGGGAGATGGCACTGTAATAGATAAAAATATTCAAGTACAAATTGGGACAAGTGCTGATTGGCAAAATATATCTGTGGGAGCGCAGCATACCGTAGCACTAAAATCAGACGGAACTTTGTGGGCTTGGGGTCGCAATAATTATGGGCAATTGGGAGATGGGACAAATATAAATAAAAATAGTCCTATTCAAGTTGGTACGGATACCAATTGGCAATCCATATCTTCTGGTCCTAGTCAAACCATTGCCTTGAAATTGGATGGAACTTTATGGGCTTGGGGTTTTAATGACGAAGGTGAGCTAGGCGACGGCACTATTACTAGCAAAAATATTCCTACAAAAATTGGATCTGATTCTAACTGGAAATCTATTTCAGCAGGATGGTCTCATACTGTTGCTTTAAAATCGGATGGGACTTTGTGGACTTGGGGTTATAACCCATATGGGCAATTAGGAGATGGAACACTGTTAGGTAAAAATACTCCAACAAAAATTGGTATAGCAACTGATTGGATAACTATTTCTGCAGGAGGTGATCATACAAATGCAATAAAATTGGATGGAACTTTATGGACTTGGGGGGCTAATTTTTCTGGAGAGTTAGGCGATGGCACAAACATAAATAAAATTGTTCCAACTAAAATAGGAATAGAAACAAAATGGGCGTCAGTTTTTGCAGGAACTGACTATTCAATCGCCAAAAAGGTAGATGGATCTATTTGGACTTGGGGTTATAATAGTAGTGGACAGTTGGGAGATGGAACGAACATAAGCAAAAATATTCCTACCCAAATAGAAATAACAAGCAATTGGCTTGATATTTATGGTGGATATGCCAATGGATTTGCCGTAAAAAATGATGGGACTCTTTGGGGTTGGGGTTATAATTCCCATGAGCAATTACTAGACGGTACACTTATAAATAAAAGTACCCCCATTTTAATTAGTTGTAGTTCTTTAGGAATAAATGAATTAAAATTAGCAAATAAATCTTTCAGAATATATCCTAACCCTGTGAAGGACTTTCTTTATATTGAAAATTCAATAAATCAATCTATTGACAAAATTATTATAATTGATTTTTCAGGGAAAATAGTTTATAATCAAAATGGGAATCATACTGAATTAAATGTGCAACATTTGCAGCAAGGAACGTATTTATTAAAAATTTTTATTGGAGGAAAAATTTCTCAGAAAAAATTTATTAAAGACTAAAATTTTAAACTAAGGCTTAAAAAAACCTCTGTGTGAGGTACGCTCGTTCAGTCAAAAAAAACACAATCACAATGAAATAAAACTTTTAAACTGTTTTTTGTTGATTATAAAAGGCAATTGTAAAACGCTAATTGACTATAACAATTTACAAACGACCATTGGTGTTGGGGTTTCTTTGATTGAATGGTTATAAAAATAAAGTTGTTTAGTTGAAAGATTTATTTTATAGTTATTGGAATACTGTATTTCACTCGTGAGTCTTTGCCATCTACTTTACCAAGAATCCATAACGGACTATTAAAAAGTACTCTTAGAGCTTCAACATTCATGTCGTAATTTAGTCCTTCTTTTATTTTAAAATCTCTCAAACTACCATCTATTTCGACAACAAAATCAACTTTTATTAGTCCTTTTGCATTATTTTTTGACTTAAAGTTTTTTCCTATATAACGGTAGAACTCTTGCATTCCACCTGGGAATTCAGGTTTTACATAATACGGAAAAAAAGCAATTTCTAAGCCATTTTGATCAAAGCATTTTCCGTCAATAAATTCGTCATTTTTGTAATTTTCGGTACGTTTAATTTGGCCATTCTCATAATATCGCGTTTGAATTCCTTCTTGCTTCCCTTTTGTATACAATAAAATAGATTCCTTATTTCCATTTTTGTACCAATTTACTGATTCGCCATTTAAAATGTGTTTTCGCAAATTAGAAAATTGATCACTATTTCTAATTGTACCATCTAAATAGTAAGTTGTTCTCTGTGTCCCGTCTTTGCTCTCTTGATAAATGCTATAGTAAGTTGCATCTTTAGCTGAAGCTAGTTCTTTAAAATCTTCGGTATAATAAACTTTTTTCTGCCCATAAGAAGTGAGAGACATAAACAAAACAAAAAGGATTATATTTTTTTTCATAAAAGGATGAATTTTCCAAGCAAAAATAACCAAATATTGCTGCAACAAGTAAAAAAAAAGCTACAGAATTTTAGTTTGTTTGAATGTATGATTCATTTTTATTCTTTAAGTTCCATATATAACTTGTTTAAATCCAACTTATAGTTTTGATCTAAAATCATTTATGATTCCTCCTTTTGAAAGAACATTAATTTGGCGATCACTTAAGTTGTGTTTGGTTTCAAATTCTATAATACTTCCGTCTTCCTTTTCAACCAATACTTTTATATTCTTTCTATTCATAACGTCATCTCGAAGGTTTTTAAAACGAATCAAATCTCCCTGTTCGATTTTGTCGTAATCAGAAACGTTTATAAATTCTAAAGGTACAATTCCAAAATTAACTAAATTTTGCCAAGCAATACGGGCATAACTATGAGCAATGACAGCCACTTGTCCCAAATATTTAGGAGCAAGAGCAGCATGTTCTCTACTAGAACCTTGAGCATAATTTTCTTTTGCAATCACGATGTGTCCACCAAATTCTTTTTTTGATTTCATGGCCCGCTCATAAAAACTAGGATCGATTACACTAAATGTATATTTACTAATTTCAGGGATATTACTTCTTAGGGGGAGAACATCGGCTCCGGCTTTCAAAATTTCATCAGTTGAAACATTATCACCCATTTTTAATAAGATAGGAATGCGATAATCTTGCTGTAAAGCTTCGATTTCAGGGATAGATTTAATATTTGGTCCTTTGTGTAATTCAACTGCCGAACCATCTTCTAAAGGAGCAACAAGCATATCGGTATTGATAATTTCTATTTCAGGATTTTCAAATTTAGGATATTTCATACCATAGATTTTTTCCAAATCTCTAGGATCAGTTATTTTTCCTGTCAGAGCAGATGCCGCAGCCGTTTCAGGACTGCATAAATGCACCTGATCGTCTTCTGTTCCTGATCTACTTGGGAAATTTCGTGGCATGGTTCTTAAACTGATTGTTCCTGTTGCGGGAGCTTGGCCCATTCCAATGCAACCCATACAACCCGATTGATGAAACCGAGCGCCTGCAGTAATTAAATTTGCAAAAGTAAAATTCTTCAGCATATTTTGAATTGTTTGTCTCGAGGTAGGATTGATATCAAAAGAAACCGCACTGTTGATTGTTTTGTCTTTTACTATGGCTCCGGCAATCCAAAAATCTCTTAATCCAGGATTGGCAGAAGAACCTATTACGACTTGAGAAATTGATTTCCCAGCAACCTGGCTCACGGGAACTACATTTCCAGGACTAGTAGGAAGTGCAATTAAAGGGACTAATTGGTCCAAAATGATTTCGGCATATTCATCATAAGTCGCTTCTGCATCGGCTACTAATTCTGTCCAATCAGATTCCCGGTCTTGGGAAATTAAAAAACGTTTGGTTTCGGCGTCACTGGGAAACACAGTAGTTGTAGCACCTAATTCAGCACCCATATTGGCAATAACATGCCGATCCATCACACTTAGATTTTTTAATCCCTCACCATAATATTCTATTATTTTTCCAACACCACCATTTACATCGTAACGTCTTAGCATTTCTAAAATAACATCTTTGGCACTAACCCAATCTGGTAATTTACCTGTGAGTTTTACACCCATTACTTTTGGCATTTTAACAAAATAGGGTTGACCTGCAATTGCTGCAGCAACATCTAAACCACCAGTTCCAATCGCAAGCATTCCTAATGAACCTGCAGCACAAGAATGACTATCAGATCCAACGAGTGTTTTTCCGGGTTTGCCAAATCGCTCCATATGTACTGGGTGACTTACGCCGTTTCCAGGTCGGCTAAACCAAAGACCAAATCTTTGTGCTGCCGAAAGTAAGAATAAATGGTCATCGGCATTTTTTGAATCGGTTTGCAGTAAATTGTGATCCACATATTGAACTGCAATTTCTGTTTTTGCTTTTTTCAGCCCCATAGCTTCTAACTCTAATTGGACTAATGTTCCAGTAGCATCTTGCAATAAAGCCTGATCTATTTGGATTCCAATTTCCTTGCCCGCAATCATATCCCCGTGTAAGAGATGCGATTGAATTAATTTCTGACTAACGTTTAATTTTGACATATTTTGTTTTTTTATTAAATGTAAAATCTGATTTATTTTTTTATTCTAGAACGGATCGGATAATCCGCTGTCGCTTACTATTACTATATTTATATTTAAAAAATGGTTTATTTTTTTGCTTCTGTAAAAATGTTTTATAATAAGAAACTGATAGTTTCAGCATCTATAATAGTCAACAAGGTATTTAGGGGATTTTTGCGAAGTCTATGTTTTTATTAAAAAAAAATAGTACTAAAGTTTGTAAAATAATTTGTTGAATCTATAAGATAAAACTTTCTGCAGTAAAAGTTTTATATCATTCATATATTAACGTTTTAATAACAAAAAAGGAGTCTTTTTAGGGATCATTCCATTTTTTATTGATTTGCCTTTAGAATGGATTTTACTTATTTATATTTTTTTTGAATTTTTAAGGACAAATACCTATTAAAGGTAATGAGATTAATCTAAAAAAGGTATTTTTAGAATCTTAAAAATTAGATAAATAATCCCTAATAAAATGAAGTTTTTGAACCTTTTTATCTTTTTAACTTTAGTATTGTTTTCGTCTAATCATTCCAAGGCTCAAAAAAACAATGCTACAATTGAAAATGCTTTGTTAATTACGAATCAGAACAAAAATAACTTAGAAAATGTACAACAATTACTAGTAGTGTATAATTATCAGCCAGAAAATTATACAGCTTCTTTTGTAGCTTTAGAAAAAAAAGGAACTGGTTATAATGTAAAACTAGGTCCGGTAGAAGTAGGGATAGGAAAAAACGGCTTTGCATTGCCATTTCATAAAATGGAAGGAGACGGTAAGTCGCCAACAGGAATTTTTCGTTTAGGAAAATTATTTAGTTATGAAAAACAGTTTGAAACTTTATTAGAAAACCAACAAACTACTGCTGAGGATAAATGGATTGATGACCCCAATTCAAAGGATTACAATACGTACATCAAAGGAGCTACTAATGCAAAATCGTATGAGAATTTAGTATTGAATAATGATGCTTATAAATACTGTTTAGTTATTGAATACAATACAAACCCAATTGTAAAAGGGAAGGGGAGTGCAATCTTTCTTCATTTGGCTATAAAAAAGCCATCTTTTACCGCAGGTTGTGTGGCGATTGATGAAGTAAGGATGAAGTCATTAGTGAATTGGTTAGATCCTAAACAAAACCCCACAATTATTATGGGAAATTTAAATGTTTTGAAAAACGGATTGTAAAGAGAGTAATACACCTAGCGTTTAAAAATAAGTCATAAAATAAAAAAATCCTCTCAAACTTTCAATAATTAAAAGTAGAGAGGATTTTTTTAGTGGATTTAATCAAAGGGATGTAAAACTGAATTTCTATTCTTCTTCCTTTTGCCCCATCATCATCAAATAGGCTTTTAGGAACTCATCTATTTCACCGTTCATGACGCCGTCAACATTACTGGTTTCATAACCCGTTCTAACGTCTTTTACTAATTTATAGGGTTGCATTACGTAATTCCTGATTTGGGAACCCCATTCAATTTTCATTTTTCCCGCTTCAATATCGGCACGCTGTGCTAGTTGTTTTTTTAATTCAATCTCATACAACTGAGAGCGTAACATTTGCATCGCTCGTTGTCTGTTGTCTTGCTGAGAACGTGTCTCTGAACACTGAATTTGGATACCCGTTGGTTTATGAAAAAGCTGTACTTTGGTCTCTACTTTGTTCACATTTTGACCTCCAGCTCCACTGGAACGCGAAGTTGTAATTTCAATATCAGCAGGATTAATGTCGATTTCAATACTATCATCAACAAGTGGATATACATAAACGGAAGCAAATGACGTATGGCGTTTGGCGTTGCTATCAAAAGGGGATATTCGCACTAATCGATGCACACCATTCTCGCCTTTTAAGTATCCAAAAGAATAATCGCCTTCAAATTCAAGTGTCACTGTTTTTATACCTGCAGCATCTCCTTTTTGAAAGTTTAACTCTTTTATTTTGTATCCATATTTTTCGCCCCACATCATATACATACGCATGAGCATTTCAGCCCAATCACAGCTTTCAGTTCCACCAGCACCAGCAGTTATTTGTACTACAGCACTTAAAGTGTCACCTTCATCCGAAAGCATGTTCTTGAATTCGATCGCTTCAATATGATTCTGAGTAAGATTATATTGTTCGTCTAACTCTTCTGCGGTAAGTTCACCTTCTTTATAAAACTCATAAGCTAGTTGCAATTCGTCAGTCATTTCAACTGCTTTATTGTAATCTTCGATCCATTTTTTCTTGTTACGAAGGTTTTTTACAATAACCTCTGCTTCCTTGGCGTTGTTCCAAAAATCAGGGGCAAAAGTCTTTTCTTCTTCGTTAGAAATTTCAATTAGTTTGGCATCAACGTCAAAGATACCTCCTCAACGCACCAAGGCGCTCTACAATACCTTTAATTTGTTCGGTAGTTGTCATAAATTATGTAATTTTGTGGGGCAAAAATAAGAAAATTTTATGCAGTGACAAGTGGTGACTTGTCTTTTAAATATTTATAAAATCAAGATATGGAAATAAATTTGGTCAGCGATACAATTACTAAGCCTAACTATGAAATGTTGCAGTACATGTTTAATGCCGAAGTGGGTGATGATGTGTACAAGCAAGATCCTACCGTTATTGAATTAGAAGATTCTATTGCACAAATTTTCGGTATGGAAGCGGGGCTTTTTTTTCCTTCTGGAACCATGGCAAATCAAACAGCTTTAAAACTACATACCCAACCTGGAGAACAAATAATTGCCGATAAATACGCTCATGTTTACCTGTATGAAGGAGGAGGAGCTTCTTTTAATAGTGGAGTTTCTTTTTGTTTGTTAGACGGTAATCGAGGAATGATCACTGCCGAGCAAGTAGCTGGAGCCATAAATGATCCCGAGTCTTATCACAGTCCGTTAACGAGTTTAGTTTGTGTAGAGAATACCACAAATAAAGGGGGAGGAGCTTGTTATGAAATTGAAGATTTAAAAAAAATAAAAGAAGTTTGCGTCGCTAACAATTTGAAATTTCATCTTGACGGTGCCCGAATTTGGAATGCATTGATTGCTAAAAAGCAAGACCCAAAGTCTTTTGGGCAACTTTTTGACACTATTTCAGTTTGCTTGTCAAAAGGGCTTGGAGCTCCAATAGGTTCTGTTTTACTTGGAGACAAAGCAACGATTCATCGTGCATTAAGAATTAGAAAAATATTAGGAGGTGGTATGCGTCAAGTGGGTTATTTGGCGGCAGCCGGACTATATGCTTTAGAACATAACATCAGTCGCCTTGCCGAAGATCATAGAAGAGCTAAAGAATTAGCAGCGGTATTGAATAAGTTGGATTGGGTCGCTTCTGTAGAACCTGTCGAAACGAATATTTTAATTTTTTCTTTGGCACCCAATTACGGGGATAAGCAATTGATTGAAAAGTTAAAACAAAAAAACATATCAATTAGTTCGATGGGACAAGGTAAGCTTAGAATGGTTACGCATCTTGACTATAGAGAAGTCATGCATACCTATGTTTTAGAAACTTTATCTAAGTTATAAATTAAAAGTGGTGAATTAGAAAATTTCAACTATTGAGACTCCTAATTCACCACTTATTTTTTTACTATTTAAACAAATTGTCCATACCTGGAATCATTGGCATATCCATTTTTGCAACAGCATCTAGTTCCGCTTCATTTACTTTAGTTGCTTTCTCGATCGCTTTATTAAGTACTAAAATCATATAATCTTCCAGTTGCTCTTTGTCTTGCAATAAGTCATCAGCAATGGTTATTGATTTTATTTTTCTGTTGGCTGTAATTGTTACTTTCAATAAACCATCAGTACTTTGTTCGTCTACTAGAACTGAATCCAAACGTTTTTTTGTTTCCTCAATTTTATTTTGGGTTTCTTTCAATTTACCCATCATTCCCATTAAATCCATTTTTCCTATTTTATAAGTTATTGAAACACGAAATTACTATATTTGAAGGAATAACCAATGTTAAATAACATGAAAAGCTTTTGTATTCTAATTCTGCTTTATGTTATTTTTGTAAAAATTTGAAAGTTCAATAAATGACAGAAAAGATACAAGCACCAATAGCAAAGAAGATTCCTACTCAATTAGAAAAGTTTGACGACATTAGAATCGATAATTATTTTTGGTTAAAGGATAGGGAAAATCCAGAAGTCATTGATTATCTTAATAAAGAAAATGAATATTATGAAGCAATGACGGCTCATACTAAGGATTTTCAAAAAGATTTATATGAAGAAATGAAAGCTAGAATTAAGGAGGATGATGAGTCGGTTCCTTATTTATACAATGGCTACTACTACATTACCCGATTTGAAAAAGGAAAAGATTATCCTATTTATTCTAGAAAAAAGGGAAGCCTTTCGGCAAATGAAGAAATAATGTTTGACTGTAATGAATTGGCGAAAGGCCACAAATACTTTCAATTAAGCGGGCTTAGCATTAGTATTGATAATAATCTGGCAGCTTATGCAGTAGATACCGTAGGAAGGAGAATTTACACATTGCATGTTAAAAACCTTACTACAGGAGAAATTTTAAAGGATAAAATCGAAAATACTACTGGAAACTCAACGTGGGCCAATGATAACCAAACTATGTTTTATACCAATCAAGATGCTAAAACCTTGCGTTCTGATAAAGTTTTAAAACATAAGTTAGGTAATGAAACTACAGATGATGAGTTAGTTTATTTTGAAGAAGACGATACTTTTGATGTCGCGGTTGGAAAGGAAAAATCAAAAAAATATATTTTAATAAGCTCTTCAAGTACTTTAACAACGGAGTTTAGAACTTTATTAGCCGATAATCCTAACGGAAAATTTAAGGTTTTCCAAAAAAGAGTCCGCGGACTGGAATATAGTATTTCGTATTACGGAGGTAGTTTTTATATTGTTACCAATAAAGATAAAGCAACTAATTTTAAGCTAATGAAAACGCCTGAAAAGGCAACCAATAGAAAAAATTGGGAAGAAGTAATCATGCACCGCGAGGATGTTTTGCTAGAAGATATTGATATTTTTAGAGATTTTCTTGTAGTTTCTGAGCGTAGTAATGGTTTGAACAGAATCCGTATTATGCCATGGAATGGAGACACGGAGTATTTTTTACCATTCGAAAGTGAAACCTATACGGCTTATACTACTGCTAATATTGATTTTGATACTGATATTCTTCGTTATGGCTATCAATCTATGGCAACACCGTCATCAGTGATTGATTTCAATATGAAAACCAAAGAAAAAGAAGTTAAAAAAGAGCAAGAGGTTTTAGGGGGACAATTTGATAAAAACAATTACCACGAAGAAAGAGTTTGGGCTACGGCCAAAGATGGTACCAAAGTGCCTATTTCGATGGTGTACAAAAAAGACCTGAAGAAAGATGGTACAAACCCCTTGTTATTATATGCTTATGGTTCATATGGACACTCCATGGACGCTTATTTCTCTTCAACAAGACTTTCGCTACTGGACAGAGGATTTGTTTATGCGATTGCACATATTAGAGGGGGAGAGGATTTAGGGAGACCTTGGTATGAAGGAGGAAAATTAGCCAAAAAGAAAAATACATTTACTGATTTTATAGATTGCTCAAAATATGTAATCGAGCATCAATACACATCTGCAAAACATTTATATGCTGAGGGAGGTTCTGCAGGAGGATTGTTAATGGGAGCGATTATTAATATGGCACCACAACTGTATAATGGTGTTATTGCTCAAGTGCCTTTTGTGGATGTAGTGACCACAATGCTAGATGATTCTATTCCATTGACAACAGGAGAATATGACGAATGGGGAAATCCTAATGTTAAAAAGTATTATAAATATATGAAGTCGTACTCGCCATATGATAACTTAAAAGAGAAAAAATATCCTAATATTTATGTTTCTACAGGTCTTCATGACTCTCAAGTGCAGTACTGGGAGCCTGCAAAATGGGTGGCTAAGATGCGAACATTAAAAAAAGATGATACGGTTTTATACTTAGATACTAATATGGATGCTGGTCACGGAGGTGCTTCAGGTAGGTTTGAAGCACTTAAAGAATTAGCTAAAGAATTTAGTTTTTTATTAGATTTAGAGAAAATTAAAAAGTAATTCGAAATTTTTTGTTAAATTTGCAACGTTTCGAGGTTGAATAAAATTGCCCTTGATTAACTATTTTTTTATGAAAGAAGAAATAAACGCTTATAATAATGTTTTAGAATTAATAGGTAACACACCACTTATTAAGCTAAATAAAGTCACCGAAAAGTTAGAAGGAAATTTCTATGCTAAGGTAGAAGCTTTTAATCCGGGACATTCCTCAAAAGATAGAATCGCATTATACATTATTGAAGAGGCTGAGAAAAAAGGAATTTTATCCCCAGGAGATACTATTATCGAAACAACATCAGGTAATACTGGTTTTAGTTTAGCAATGGTAAGTATCATTAAAGGGTACAATTGCATTCTTGCCGTAAGTTCAAAATCATCAAAAGATAAAATCGACATGCTTCGCAGTTTAGGAGCAAAAGTTTATGTATGTCCAGCTCACGTATCAGCAGATGACGAACGCTCTTATTATAATGTTGCCAAAAGATTACATGAAGAAACGAAAGGATCTGTATATATCAATCAATACTTCAATCAATTGAATATTGATGCCCATTATAAATCAACTGGACCAGAAATATGGAAGCAAACAAATGGAAAGATTACCCATCTTGTTGCTTGTAGTGGTACCGGTGGTACTATTTCAGGAACTGCAAAATATTTAAAAGAACAAAACCCTAATATTAAAGTGCTTGGAGTAGATGCTTTTGGTTCTGTATTGAAAAAATACCATGAAACAAGAGAATTTGATAACGACGAGATTTATCCATATAGAATAGAAGGTCTAGGTAAAAACTTAATTCCATCGGCTACCGATTTTGACATGATCGATAAGTTCATGAAAGTAACTGATGAAGAGAGTGCTCATACCGCAAGAGAAATCACTCGTAAAGAAGGATTGTTTGTAGGGTATACTTCAGGAGCTGTGATGCAAGCCATCAAGCAATATGCTGAAGAAGGAGAATTTGATGCAAACAGTAATGTAATAGCAATCTTCCCAGATCACGGTTCTCGTTACATGAGTAAAGTGTTTAGCGACGACTGGATGAATGAACAAGGATTCTTTGACAGTGTCAATGAAGAAGAAGTTCAAAAAATAGAAATGATAAAATAAGTTTATTATTATAAATTTTAAAAGTCCCATCTGCTTTTGCAAATGGGACTTTTTTATGGAATAGAATTGGCAATAATTATTTTATTTAGTCAAGCAATTCAGGATTGCTAAGAATTAATTCTATCTTTTTAATTATGATTGTAATTTGGTTCATTTGTAATTCTATATTTCTAAAAAAGAGACTAATATCTCTATTGACCCAACTTTCAGAAATTACTCTTGAACCCAAACTAATTCTTAAAACGGCACTTGCAATATCATTTGTATATTTTACATTAACCGCTTGGCCGATATGACATTTTTGGGCAGCAAGCCGAATGATTTCTATAGAAGAATCTTCAAATTGATCCGATAAATCAGAGTTTAATAAAGTATACATTTTTTTTACTTTATCAACAGATAAGGCTTCATTATCTTTAAAAATAAAGAAAGGAAAAATGGTACGGATATTTCTTATTCCAAATTCTTTACTATTATAACTATTTGTTTTGGCTTCGTCGGCATAAATAGGTTCTAAAAAACCTGCGTCTTTTATGGAGTCTTCAACAAAATTACAAAACATTTCAACACCCATATTTCGGTATAAAATGGGGGTTTTGTAATATCTATCCATTTCAACTATGGCAGCATTCCAGCGCATATAAGACCCGTAATTATAACCATCTGACAATTCATTGGAGCAGAACCATGAAGCAGGCCAATCAGAATGATTGTAATATTGGGTTAAACCTGCGGGTAATGAGGTTTTTACAGAATGAATTAATTTATTGACATTTTTAGGTAGAATTAATGCGCCACAATAGGGAGGACCGGTAAAGAATTTACTCCCTGTAATAGTTACAATATATCCTTTGTTTAGGTAATTTTGTATGTCTTTTGGATCTAGTCTTAACTGTGAACCATCTACAATAATCTGAATTGATAAATCTTCAAGTGTATTTAGCTTTTTAATTAATTGGTCACTAGGAGCTTGATAGCCTAATTTAGATTGATCCATAGTATGCAACACAACATGTCTGCCTAAATCTTTAGTTTTAGAAACAGCATTAAATACTTCTTCGTCTAATTGCTTAGCCGATTTTAACGCGCCATTTTCATCTCTAAAAGGGATTTTAATTACATCGACATCTCTAAATCCTTCAATTTTATCCCCTTTTTTAATTGGATAATTAAGCGCTGTTGTGTTTTCAAAATGACATCCTTTCAAGGCCGAAGCCACACCACTACCTGTTTCATCAGAGGCTACCAAAATATGTGTAATTTCTTTATCAGAAATAATTTGTGTTATAGCCGCTATTTGAAGAGAGGAATCTGTACCTGATGGGGAAAAAATTATTTCACATTCTTCATTTAGTTTAAATATTTTTCGAAGATTATTTTTTAACAATTCCGAAAACTCGATAGTTGTTTCTTTAAAACCGTTTTTCAAGCTATTTCTAATTAAAATACTTCGCACTTTATCTGTTTTGTCAAAAGCAAAATTGGAAACGCTTGAAGCTGTTGATGAGGCAAATGTAAATGCATCCGGTCTGGGGAATGGGCGACAACCATATTTGTTTAACAAATGAATTTCGTCAATATTCAATCTAAGATCACCTCCAGCCATCAATAAATATTCGGTAGGTCTTGCTAGATTTTCAACAATAGGTTTCCAAGATGAATTAACTTCTGTATTTGGATTTTTTAAGCCGTGAAAAGACTGTAGCTCTTCGTTTTTTATGGTAGATACCGTACATAAATCGGCATCATTTTTAATTAAGTTAATTAAGAGATAATCAAGGTCTTCTAATTTTTCCTTATCGTCTTTTGGGAGTAAATTATAAAATATTCGAATCACTTCAAGTGCTGCTATATCACATAAAACAGCATCTTTTTTTTCGTTATTCAACGCTTTGTACCAGAGCTGCCATTCAATACCATAGCGTAAATAAACTAAAGCTAAAACGGGCTTGTCTAGGTAGGACGAACCAATTATAATTGATTTATTGGGTACAATTTTAAAAATAGTAGGGGCACTAGTAGAGGTAATAATATTGATGTTATTTACCTTTGGTACGGTATTAAATCTTTTTAAAATACGAACCAAATAGTTTACATTTTCCTTTTCAAATAAACTTGTTCTATTATATTGATTTTCAATTAGAATGTTGTTTGTCATAGATGTTATAATTTAAAACGTTCCTTAGAACGATATTCTTTATTAGGAATAGTTGTACGATTCATTTATTTTAATCAGCAGCTATATCCTTTGGAAAATCATTGTAAATAAATGACTTTTCCTTGTGTATTATTTGTGTTAATTTTTAACGACTTAACTTTCAAACGATTAATTTCTAAATGGTTTAAAAAACCTTTAGTTTTATGGGCTTCGCATAGATCAAAAGTCAGACAAATATAATGAACTTGCATTTATCAAAAAAAATATAAAAAACTACTCGTTTACTAACGTTCCTTACTTTAATTTATGCGTATTTGATCGGTTGTATTTATGAAACAAATAGTTAGGTAATATACCAATTATAAACACTAATTATTCAATATTATTTTTATTAATTCAGGACCTGAGAAAAAGCAATAAGTACAATAGAAACTAAGGCAAAAAATAAACCGATATAATTTTTTGTATTCAATTTTTCTTTAAATATTAAAATACCTACCACGCTTCCTATGATAATTACGCCCATATTCATAGCCGCAAAAACAGTCGATGGATTTTTGGCGAAAGCCTGATGTGCTTTAAGATAAAATAAAATATTCCCAAAATTAAACAGTCCTACAAGCGTTCCAAAAAGTATATTGTTACTTTTAAATGGCACTTTTTTTAAAGCTATTTCGTAAAGTGCTACTGCCAAAATTAAAAGGAGCGAAATACCAAATACAATAAATAATGAAGTTGTAAAAGGAAGGCTTGTCGCCAAAGCGATTTGTTTGAATAAGATGTCAATAGCACCAAACCCAACTAATACGACTGCTGGATAAATCCATTTATTGTTAGCGTTATCTGTTTTTTTAGAAAGAATCAATAACAAAGCGGGTAGGGCAATCATGAAAGCAACCAATTTAAGGCTGTTAAACTCTTCGTTAAATAATAACCAAGCTGCCAGTATAGGAATGAAGAGTGAAAGACGTTGTGCAGCATCTGTTTTTACAATTCCCATATGCTTGATGGAAGCTGCTAAAAATAGGAATATAGTGGGCAATAAAATCCCCAACGGAATATAAATCTCCCACGGTATCGACGCATCAATTAAGCTTAAATCTGGACTAAAAAAGAAATAACAAAGTATTAGTGCGAAAACATAATTCCAAGCTACGATTTGTGTCGTACTAATGGTATATTTTCGAGCAACTTTAAAGATAACGCCTACTGTAACGCTACATAATATACTTAAAAGAAGAAATAACATTCGAATCGATTTTAAAATTTTCAATAATTTCAAACAAAAAACTCCAGCCGAAGCTAGAGTTTTATCTATTATAAGAAAGAAGTATTATGCTTCTTCCATTGTATGATACACGTTCATTACATCATCATCTTCTTCCATTTTTTCAATCAATTTTTCTACATCAGCCATTTCAGCTTCAGTTAGTTTTTTAGTGATTTGCGGAATTCTTTCAAATCCAGAAGAAAGGATTTCTAAATTACGATTTTCCAATTCTTTTTGAATAGTTCCAAAGCTTGTAAAAGGAGCGTAGATTAAAATTCCATCTTCGTCTTCAAAAACTTCTTCGGCACCAAAATCAATTAATTCTAATTCTAATTCTTCAGCATCCAATCCTTCAGCAGGAATTCGGAAGTTGCACGTATGGTCAAACATAAATTCTACTGAACCTTGTGTTCCCATTGTACCGTTGCATTTGTTAAAATAACTTCTAACATTGGCAACTGTTCTATTATTATTATCTGTAGCAGTTTCTACTAATATTGCAATTCCATGTGGTGCGTACCCTTCAAATAGAACTTCTTTATAGTTGGCAGTATCTTTATCGGTTGCTTTTTTGATAGCACGTTCTACATTTTCTTTAGGCATATTAGCTGCCTTTGAATTTTGAATAACGGCTCTTAATCTTGAGTTAGCTTCAGGATTTGGTCCACCTTCCTTAACGGCCATTACAATATCTTTTCCAATTCTGGTAAATGCTTTAGCCATTGCTGACCAACGTTTCATTTTTCTACCTTTTCTGAATTCAAACGCTCTTCCCATTTCTAATTTATTATTTTGAACTGCAAAAATACAGTTATTCCTTATTTTACCAAAATCATAGTATCTTCTTTTCAATAAATTAAGGTAATTAGTGCTTTTTTAATTTCTTTTCAAAGAATTTGCGTCATCAAGTATCGATATTGCCTCATTTAAATAGTGATTTGTTTTCAAATTTTCCAATTGAAATTTGTTATTCTCGTTCTCGTTTGGATAAAGGGTTAATAGAAAATTATTTATATTGGAATTGTAAATGTTTAATCCGTTATTTCGGGTTTCAAAAGAGTTTATAAGTTCCCATAATTGACTTATAATAGTTTGTTCTTTGAATATGGCATCGATAGTTATTGGTACAGCCGATTTAGGTTTTTCAAGGAGTTCTTCAATTTTTTTATTGATTTGAATTACTTCATTCAAAGTCGGGTTTACTGCAATTCTATTTTTACTGTTTTCCACTATTTTTGACACCGCTTTAGTAGACATATAGGGTAAAAAATAAATAGTACTTGCAATACTGTCATTTTTTAAGGCAGTGGGGCTATTGCTCTCTTTTTGAGTAATAGTTTCATAAATTGCAGGTAGTTTTATATTTGGAATTACACCAATTCCTTGATGGCTTTTCCCGTTTATTCGGTAAAACTTATTAATGGTTATTTTTACAAAGTTTTCATCATCATTATTTTCTAGAGGAAAAATAGATTGCATAGTTGCTTTTCCTACTGAAGTACTTCCCACTAATATTGCCCTATTGTAATCCTGAAGTATTGAAGAAAAAAATTCACTTGCTGAAGCTGAATTTCCGTTTATAAGCACCACGATCGGTTCTTTATAAATCATTCCTTTGTAGGGGTCGTTAATAACCGTTCGGTCTTGGTTATTGTTAACTACAATAGAAATCGGACCAGAATCAATGAACATTCCTGCCAATTTTATGGCTTCTTCCATCGAGCCACCACCATTATCGGTTAAATCGATAATTAACCCTTTTATATTGTCTTTTTGTAATTTAAGTACTTCCATGGCAGTGTCTTCGGCACAACCTTTTCCATTATTTCCTTCCAGATCACCATAAAAACTTGGAATCTTTACATAACCGTATTTCTTATTGTTGTTTTCTATGACAAAGCTGTAAACTGAATTCCCCTCATCTTTAATTAGTTGTTTCTCTACGACCACATCAAATGACTTGCCTGAATTCCGTCTTAAGGTTAACATGATTTGTTTATTAGAATCGGATAAAATCATATTGGATATAGACTCCAGTGTAGCGCAGGAAACCTGCAGGGTATCTTTAAGGTTTGAAATGGAAACAATTTGATCTCCTTTTTTTATTTTACCAGTTTTAAAGGCAGGACCATTGGCATCTAGATCTTGTACAATAATTTCATTTCGTTTATTTAAATTCACATTCATTCCCAGTGAAAGGTGTTCTTTTGATAAAGAAGCTACAAAACTAGATTTTGAATCATTACTGAAATAAGCAGTGTGTGGATCAAAATAGGAACAAAAAATGGTAAAAAGAGCTTCTTGATAATTAATTTCATTTTGAAGGATGGCATTTATTTTACAAAGTTCATTTTCTATGATTCTGTTTTTTGTTTCTTTTTCTAATGAAGTGAAATGTAAATTTAAGGAGTCTCTGTTTTCATTTGCAGCGGCGATATCTTCAAGAATTTCGTATCGCACTTTTTTCTTCAAAACTTTTTCTACATCTATTTGCTGCATGTAGATTGGAAATATTTTTTTGTAAAACCGAATAGTATCTTTCTGTTCATAATCAATATTTTCCAATTTCATTTTTTCTAAAATCGACTGATTTCGTAAGAGATCTCCTTTATAAACAGAAATAATGTCTGTCAAAAAGCTACAGTTTTTATTTTTTATAAAATCATCAATATTTAAACGGTACTTTTTAGCAAGTAAATCGTATTCGGATTTTAAGAAAACATTTCTGGAATTGTCGAGATTGTCAATGAAAGTATCAAAAACAAAAACCGATAGACTGTCGTCTACCGGTTTAGGCTGAATATGTTTGTTTTGTATAAGTGTGTTTATTTTAGAAAGTATCTCACATGTTTTAACCTCATTTTGAGCAAGTGCTAAAAACGGAAACAGGAAAAATACGATTAAAATTTTATTCATAAAAAAAGAAAGCGTTTTGGTTATTATAAAATTACATAAAGCAACTTTAAATTCGCTGTTTTTTATGATTTATAACCGCCAATTTTAAAATTAGCGGTTAAATAGCTATTTTATTTCTTGTAGAATGGCAATTTTACCACTTTCGCAGGAACATCATTTTTTCTGATGCGAATATAGATGTCGTTATCCAATGCGCTGTTAGCTACAGTTACATAACCTAGACCAATTCCTTTGTTCATTGATGGAGACATTGTTCCTGAAGTTACAATCCCAATTACAGCTCCAGTTCCGTCTACGATTTCGTAGTCATGTCTTGGTACTGCACGTTCTTGCATTTCAAAAGCAACTAATTTTCTAGTAACACCTTCTTCTTTTTGTTTTTTCAAGTTTTCAGAATTCGTAAACTCTTTTGTGAATTTAGTAATCCATCCTAATCCAGCTTCAAGTGGAGAAGTGGTGTCGCTAATGTCATTCCCGTACAAACAGAAACCCATTTCAAGACGCAACGTATCTCTTGCCGCTAAACCAATTGGTTTGATTCCAAAAGCCGCTCCAGCTTCAAAAACTTTATTCCATATTTGTTCCACTTCAGTATTTTTGCAGTAAATCTCAAAACCTCCTGAACCAGTGTAACCCGTTGCAGAGATAATCACATTGTCAATTCCAGCAAAATCAGCCACTTCAAAATGGTAATATTTTATGGCAGCCAAATCTATTGAAGACAAAGATTGCATTGCTTCAACTGCTTTTGGTCCTTGAATCGCTAATAAGGAATAGTCTTCAGAAATGTTTTTCATGTCCACTCCCAAATCATTATGAGATGAAATCCAGTTCCAGTCTTTTTCAATATTCGAAGCATTTACAACCAATAGATACTGTTCTTCTTTCATTTTATAGATAATCAAATCATCTACAACACCACCTTTATCGTTTGGTAAACAAGAATATTGTGCTCTTCCTATTGTCAATACAGAAGCATCATTTGAAGTCACTTTTTGGATCAAAGCCAAAGCATTTGGACCCGAAAGCAAGAATTCCCCCATGTGCGAAACATCAAAAACACCCACAGCATTTCTAACTGTTTCATGTTCAGCATTCACCCCTTCATATAAAATAGGCATATTGTATCCAGCAAACGGAAGCATTTTTGCTCCCAAACTTTCGTGTATGTGCGTAAGCGCAGTATTTTTCATTGTGTGTGTATATAAAATTTGAAGTCGCTAAATTATTGAAAAATTATCATATTAAAGGCATTAAATATGTAAATTCAATACTATTTAGGAGCTATATCCAGCTTTGCACTGCAATCTTTTTATTTTTAAAGAAAAAATAAAAAGGATTTCCATTTCAATCTGGGCTAGGGGATTTCGTTTCCCTATTAATTTTGTATTTTTAAACAAATAATTCAAAAATGAAACAGCCCATTTCTATTCATAAAGCCGAAATCATACAACGTTACAAACCCATTGATTCTCAAACGCACAAGGGGATTCAGGGGCACGCATTAATTATTGCAGGAAGTTATGGAAAGATAGGAGCAGCCGTACTGGCTTCCAGAGCTTGTCTTAAATCGGGTTGCGGACTCGTAACGTCCTATGTTCCTGAATGTGGTTATGAAATTCTGCAAATTTCAAATCCCGAAGTCATGACGCTTACCGATGAAAGCGAGAAATATATTTCCAACATTACATTCAACATAAAACCACAAGCGATTGCTATAGGTCCAGGTTTAGGACAAGAAACAGAAACTCAAAAAGCATTTCTTAATTTTCTAAAAACCAACAAAATTCCGCTAGTAATCGATGCCGATGCCTTAAATATTTTGTCAAAAAATAAAGATTTGCTGAAATTATTACAACCAAAAACTATCCTAACGCCACATCCCAAAGAACTAGAACGACTAATAGGAAAATGGACTTCAGACGAAGATAAATTCGATAAAACGATTACTTTTTCTAAACAATACAATGTCGTTATTGTAATGAAAGGCGCGCCAACGCATATTATTGATGGGGATACGGTTTACGAAAACACAACTGGAAATGCCGCTTTGGCAACAGCGGGAAGTGGTGATGCACTCACTGGAATAATTACTAGTTTACTGGCTCAATCGTATGAACCTATTGACGCTGCAATTCTCGGCGTTTACCTTCACGGTTTGATCGCGGATATTGCTTTGCCTGAAACGGGCTATCAATCCTTTATCGCTTCGGATATTATTAAGTATTTAGGAAAAGCATTTTTGAGTTTAGAAAAAAACAAATAATTTAATCGCTATTAACATGAAAAAATGGAAACTACTAATTGTTCTATTTATTTTTATTTCCTGTTCTCCAAAAGACAGAATTATGGAGGGGGATTTAGCCTTTAAATCCGTTGAAGTATTTAATTATTATAATCTGGATCAAAAGAATATTAATAAATGGGAAAATATTTTGGATAGTATACGTCAAATAAAAGATCCTAGTAGAAATGATTTAGATCTTTTAGAATATTTTGATAATTTAAAAAAATATAAAGTCATTGATTCTCCTTGGGTCAGGGTAATGTTTAATGATTCTGTTAAGATAGTATATTTTGATGAGGCAGATTATAAATTGCTAAAGCCTTATGTTTCTCATGATTTAGTGAATAATAATAGGAAAGTGACATTAAAAATGAATATAGAAGTAAGAGATGAGTCTATTTATTATTGCAAGCAACTTCTATCGATAAAAAAAAGCAAAGGGAAAACCTATACTAGTAAGTAGTAGGATTTTTAATGCTTCCAGTTAAACTCACTTAACTTATTTGTAAGTTTGTACTTCAGTAAAACCCGAATATGAAAACCAACTTCAATCTTCGAACCGTAAATGTTACGCGGTACATCACTCCTTTGCGGGAAGGCGGTTCCTTGCCTGCTTTGGCGGAAGCCGATGATGATTTCAAATACGTACTTAAATTTAAAGGTGCTGGTCATGGTGTAAAAGCCTTAATCGCCGAATTGATTGGTGGTGAAATCGCACGTGCATTGGGTATTAAAATGCCAGAACTTGTCTTTGCTAATCTCGATGAAGCCTTTGGACGAACAGAGGCCGATGAGGAAATTCAGGATTTATTACAAGGAAGTCAGGGGATGAATCTAGCACTGCATTTTTTATCGGGAGCGATTAATTTCGATCCTGTTGTAACCGTTGTTGATCCCGTTTTGGCTTCGCAAATTGTATGGCTGGATGCTTACATTACTAATGTGGACCGAACGTTTAGAAACACCAATATGTTGATTTGGCATAAAGAATTATGGCTTATTGATCATGGCGCAAGTTTGTATTTTCATCATTCTTGGACAAATTGGGAGAATCATGCTCAAAGTCCGTTTGCCTTGATCAAAGACCACGTATTATTGCCTCAAGCATCCGCATTAACTGAAACGGATACCGCTTTCAAAAAACTATTAACTCCAGAAATTCTTCAGGAGATTGTTAGCCTAATCCCAGAGGATTGGTTGCAATGGGAAGACGTAGAAGCCACACCTGCCGAATTGAGAAATGTATATTTACAGTTCCTATTGACCCGCTTAAATCATTCAGAAATTTTTATAAAGGAAGCACAAAATGCAAGAGAAAAACTTATATGAGTATGCTGTAATTCGGGTTGTACCTAGGGTAGAGCGCGAAGAATTCCTGAATGTAGGGGTTATTCTATTTTGCAAAAAAGCCAAATTTATAAAAGTAATTCATGCTTTAAACGTTGAAAGAGTTCTTTCTTTTTCGACAGAAGCTGATGTAGAACAAATCCAAATGAACTTATCTGCTTTCGAAAAAGTAGCACACGGTACAAAAGATGGTGGGTCAATAGCAGTAATGGATATTCCGTCTCGTTTTCGTTGGTTAACGGCCTTGCGCAGTTCCGTAATTCAAACTTCAAGACCCCATCCAGGATTGTGTGACGATTTAGAAAAAACCATTCAACGCTTGTTTGAAGAGTTAGTGCTGTAAATTTCAAAGAAATAAATCGTCCATCAACTGGCGTTTATTATCCATTTTATACTGTTTATTGCTGTCGCATCTTTGCTAAGTCAAAATTGACAACCAATTTAAACAAAAATAAAATGACAACATTTACAGTTCCAACTAGAGAACAAGTAGCCCCAGCAAACCAAGACATTTTTGACAATCTACAAAAAGCATTGGGTTTTGTACCAAATTTATACGCTACTATCGCGCATTCTACTAACGGATTATCTCGTTTTTTGGCTTATCAAAATGCAAAAACTTCTTTGAATAATAAAGAAAAAGAAGCAGTGAATTTAATAGTAAGCCAAGTCAATGGATGTGTTTACTGCCAAAGTGCCCATCTGGTTTTAGGTAAAATGAATGGGTTCTCGGATGACCAATTGTTAGACATTCGTAAAGGTAAAAGTACGGATACCAAATTAAATGCTTTAGTACAACTTTCAGCAGAGATAGCTGCAAACAAAGGAAATGCAAGCACAGAAGCAGTAGATGGATTTTTTGCACAGGGCTATACTAATGAAAATTTAGTAGATTTGATTTTGCTTGTAAGCGATAAAACGGCGATGAATTTTTTGCATAATTTAACTCAAGTTCCTGTAGATTTTCCTCTGGCTCCTGCGTTATAAAAATAGTATATTCTGTAAGATACTACAGAAGGAATATGGTTATAAAATTGAATTTAGAAAAGTAAAAACTAATTAACGAGGTTAGTTTTTACTTTTCTATTTTTGAAATAAATAAGAAAAATGAAACAGATTACGACTATTATTGCTATTTCGGGAAGTTTGAAATCAACTTCAGCAAATAGTAATATTTTAAGGGAAATAGCTAAAATTGCTCCAGAAAATGTTATTCTAAATATAGTTGATGGATTGGATCAATTGCCTCATTTTAACCCTGAAATAACCGAAGGAATACCCACAGTTACCTATTTTAGAAACCAAATTAAAGCGGCTGATGGCATTATATTCTCTACCCCCGAATATGCTTTTGGTATTCCCGGAGTATTAAAGAACGCTTTAGATTGGCTCGTTTCTTCAGGAGAATTGAATGATAAACCAGTTGCTGCAATCAGTGTATCTCCCATGCAAATGGGTGGCGACAAGGCATTAGCATCGTTGTTATTAACGCTTTCGGCCTTGGGGACTAATACACCCCAAAAAGCGACTTTGACTATTGGAACCATCAAAAGTAAAATGAATGAAATAGGGGTAGTTACAAATCCTAGTACGCTTCAAGAATTAAATGGAGTTCTTGTCTCTTTGTTAGAGAGCATACATCCTAAATAAACCAAGTTTTTCATTATGTTCTGAGCTTAAATTAATGCTGATAATCTCAGCTATGATTCACTAATTTGTTGTTTTTGGATTGGGTTTTTAGTTATATTTTATTTTCTTGAAATAGCCTTTCTAATTGTTCAAGACAAGTTGTAATGCCTTGCTCAAAACCCATTTCAATCATAGTTTCCACTTCTTTTTCAGTGTTATAGAACATTTTGAATTCTACCAAAGTACCTGAATCACTTGGATTAAAAATAATAGATCCAGTTGAAACGGGTAGGGAAGTGTTTAAATTCCCCTCTTCATCACAAAAACCATCTTTAATTTCCAAACTTTCGTATGGTTTTATTGCAGTATAATCCATTCGACTCCAGTGCTTTTCGTTTTTGGGGCCTACCATCGCATACAACCAATAGCCACCAACGGTAAAGCTTATGGATTTGGTCTCGGCTTTCCATGGTTGTGGTCCCCACCATTTTTCCAAGTATTCACTTTCGGTATAAGCACGCCAAACTTTATCACGAGGAGCTTTAAAGACTCTGGATACCAAGATAGATTTCTCTTTTAAATCTTTTATAACGAGTGTTTTGCTATTGTTTGCCATTTGATTTTAATAGTATTAAATGAATAGTTTATAATCTTGAAAATGAAGTGTTAATTTAGCTTAATTTTTTCTCTAAAACCATAAACTCCAAAGGTTTTTCAGAGATTGAAATATGAACATCACTGCTAGGGAAAGGATCTCTTTCTCCAGTATCTGCATAACCATGACGCTGGTACCATGCTATTAATTCAGTTCTAACAGATATGACAGTCATTACAATTTTTGGTAATCCCAAGGCCAAAGCTTGCTTTTCAGCTTCTTTTAAAAGTTGTTTTCCAATACCACTATTTTGCAGGTTAGGCGAAACCGTTAACATTCCTAAATATAGTTTTTGCGCTTTTTCAATCAGTAATACAGAACCTATTATTTGGTCGTTCTCCGTAAATTTAAGAATCGTATTTTTAGCATCAGCCATGATTTCCGTAAGTTCCGCTTCGGTAGTTCTGAGTCCTTCTAGAATGTTGGCTTCGGTGGTCCATCCTTTTTTAGAAGAAGCACCACGGTAAGCTGAATTGATTAATGTATTTAAGTGAGAAACATCTTTTAAGCTTGCTTTTGTAATCATGATATTCAAGATATTCTAAAATGGGATTGATCATACAAATTTAGATAAAAAGTACAATAAAAAAGAGTTTCAAGGAATTTCTTATTGAAGACCAAAACTTATTTGGGCGTCACCCCAAATCGGACTGATTGTATGCTGTGAGAATGCATCTTCCGCTTTGAGGTCGGGCTTTTGGCTTTATCTTTATTTTTTTGAAAGGAAAAAATAAAGGATAGCGCCGCAATCCCTTACGCTTTAATTTGGTGTGATTTAGGAGATTATAATGTACCAAATAAGAAGGTAATGACACTACACCATTTCTTTTGTGTTTAATGTATTGCCATTTTTTTTGCTATTTACGCTGTAGTATTCTACAGTAATATCCTTTGCTACTACTGCCAATATATCTTTAGTAGCCGATAATTGACTGCATTTATTGTTTTTGGCTTCAACTAAAATAGCCCGATAAATATTGTTGTATGAATCTCCGTTCATGATTAACAAAACGATTGCCGCTTCTAAAGGTGACATACTTGGATTGTAAGCGGCATTTTCTGCATAGGAACCTACATAAGCACCATAATTTGTAGCTATACAAACACCAGAATAATCACATGTATATGGAGAGTAGGATGTATTGGCAGCATTAAAGGCTGCAATTACAAATGGATCTGCATGAACGGGAATCATTTGTAAATTATTATTTTGTGCCAACATTAATCGGGTAGTAACCCCTAGGTCCTGTGGACCAAATGCTTGTGGAAGTAAATTAGACAAGGAATTACTCTCATTATTAATTAAAATGGTAATATCTTTTGTTGAAGGACAATTTGTAATTTCATACAAAAACTGGCGACAATACCCACATGGAGCAGCAGAAATAGCAAGATAGTCGATACCTGTTTCCCCATAACTTATAGCGTGCGCTATAGATGCTTGTTCAGCATGAACGGTAAAAGACAATGCCTGATCTTGAAATTCAATATTAGCACCAAAATAAATAGCTCCAGAAATTCCATGTGCAACAGCACCCACTTTAAAACCTGATATAGGGGACATGGCGAACTTAGTGGCATAGGGTACTAAATAATTCATTAATTCCTGCAAATTTAGGTGCAAACTTTGCATCAGGGACTGTACTTGCTGTGGAGATAAATACCCTCCATCTGTAGAATTGTTCATGTAACTTAAAACCTTGTGTTGCTTTTCATCAGTTTTTGATAAATGAATATCTGACAAATCGATTTTTTTACCCTGTACTTTCATAACATTTGCTTTAGTTTCTACTCCTTTGGCTTTTCTAATGGAACCTTTTTTTGAGAATGTACTAGACTCGTCTTTATTTTAGAATTGAGATGTAATTTCTGAGTTCTAATAAAAGGACCATTTATTGTTCTTACTTTTTAATCTAGCTGAATAGTAATAGATTAGAATGTTTTATTTATCAAATTTCTATAAAAAATAATATTTTTTATAACGTATAAATACCTGTTTTTTATAAGCCTATTTTTTTTAAATAAAATACAGACAATTGATAAAAACACTCAAAGCAAACTATTAGTAAATATAGTTAGGGTATTAATAATTAAAACACTGATAATCAGTAGTTTTTAAATATTTAAATGATTTTTTCGTTATCTTTAATATAGAAAAATAGCAACAATTAAATTATTTAAGACATGAAAAATTTAAATATTATTTGGGTAATAGTATTGGCATGTGCAATCAATGCTACGCCTGCAATAGGGCAATCAAAAGCCAAAAAGAATAGAATTATTGCCGACAGTAATGCAGCAAAAGTAGAGTTCATTAAAAGTGATCCGCTAATGAAAGGGCTTTTTGACAAAGCAACTGGTTATGTCATTTTCCCTAATGTGGGTAAAGGAGGGTTTGGTATTGGTGGTGCTGCTGGTAATGGAACGGTATATGAACACAATAAGATTGTTGGTCTGGCCAAATTATCACAACTAAGCATCGGTTTTCAAGCAGGGGGACAAGCGTACCGAGAGGTTATATTTTTTGAATCCAAAAATGAACTGGAAAGATTCAAAGACAGCCGATTTGAGTTTGCAGCCCAAGCCTCAGCTGTAGCGGTAACTGCAGGCGCATCAGCAAACGTAAAATATACTGATGGCGTCATGGTATTCACCATGCAAAAAGGGGGACTCATGTATGAAGCTTCTATTGGTGGTCAAAAGTTTAATTTTAATAAACTCTAATGATTTTTAGAAGTAGTTGATTAGGCTTCTACTCACTTTTGAACATAAATAAATCAAGTCATAAAAAAGCGACTAACTCATTGTAAGTTAATCGCTTTTTTATGTTGTATTCGTTTAAATATAGAGTAATTCAATACTTGTTCTGAATGTTGAACTCCTATTATCTAGTTTTTATTCAATAAAACATCAGCATGCACTGCCACTTCGCTCCATGTTTTACTTATCCCGTCTTTACCTGTATGCAAGGCTTCACATGCTTTGTTGATAGATGCAACTGCTGCAAGTCCATCCCAGTTTTCTAAATTCATCACTCCATCAAAAGCCAAGCTTGTATCGCTATTTTCAGTGAATTTTAAAGGGATGTTGGCTGTCTTTCCATTCAATGTCACATCGATAGAACAATTGTTTTCACCAGTAACTTTAAACTCACCTGAAATAAGTTCCGTGTTTTTCATTACTCCAAAAAAGAATTTTAAAATCTTAGGATCTCTTGTTCCTGTAGCATCATTGGTAAATAAACTGCTTACTGGAATACTAAATTTAGTCCCGTTTAAAGCTTCAAATGCTGTTTTTCCTTGACCAGAATTGGTTAATGTTATTTCTTTAAATTTCCCTCTCACAGCTACTTTATCGGTTGTTTTGTAAGCGGTAAAACTCACTTTTGTAGAATCATTAATTAGACTGTAGTTAGCTTCAGTGGTCTGAGCTTCTGGAGTTGATTCTTCATTACTTTTTTTAGTATCCTTACAGCTAATAGTTGTAATCAGAATCATTCCTAGAGCAATCAGTTTTAAGTTTTTCATTTTGATTTACTTTTTTAATGTTTACTGTAAAATTAAACATTATAAAATGGAGCAGTGGTGTTATTATAAAATGATAGTGTTAAATCTTACAAAAGAGAATGTTAATATCTGTTAATTGAAAATATCTTCTGGGATACGAACTCTTTAAAAGGAGCGATTTTTATCAGTGAGAAGTGGTGAAAGTTTATTTTTTCTATTTTACTCATTGTTAAAAGCTTCAAATCCTACTTTTGAAAACCGCTATTCCATTTTCTTTTTAGTGTCCGCCAAAGAATCCCAACATGCTATCCAATGCATTTTCTGAATGCATTAGTTCGCCATTTTCAAGTGATTCTTTTGCAATAATTACTGCTCTTTTTTGCATCGCATTTTCATAGAAAGCTAGCGCTTCTTGGATGCTATTGTATTTATTAGTAGTTAAAAATTCACTCAATTCCAATGCATCGAGCATCGCCATATTCACTCCCTCGCCTGCAAAAGGAGGCATCACATGCGCAGCATCACCAATTAGTGTTACATTTGGGAGTGTATTCCAATTTTGGTCAAATGGGATACAAAATATTGGTCGCGGGATTAATGGTGTTGCACTTTTTTCAATTAACTCATACCAAATACTATCCCAGTCACCATATTCTCTTTTAAACCAGTCTAACAATTGTGCTTTATTTGTAAAGTCCAAGCCACTTGTAGCTCCCCAATTTTCATTGGTCTTAAAACTGATGTAAAAACCAATTTCACCATTTTCTTTTTGGCCTAATAAAATGTCTTTTTTGTTGCCAAAAGCCATTACTTTTCCGCCACGAAGTAAGTTTGATATTTGTGGAGCAATTTTTTTGGCATTATAAATTGTTCCTTCAAGCATGGTTATTCCTGAATAAAATGGAGCAACCTCAGTTAGATACGGACGTATTTTGGAATTGGCTCCATCAGCAGCAATGACCAAATCAGCATATGCTGAGGTTCCATTTTTAAAATGCATCAACCAACCTTCGTTTTGTTGTTCCATTGAAACAAAATGGCAGTTCCAAATCACGGTTTCCGATTCTAAGGAATCCAATAGTATCTTTCTTAATGCACCACGACCTATTTCTGGGCGAAAATTTATGTTGTCAAAATTTTCATCTGGTTTTGTCTCATGGTTGCTGTAAAATACTTGGGCTTGTTCATTTACAATCAGCATTTTATCGGCGCCAGCAAGAAAATTTTCTTTAAACTCGGTGAGTAAATTAGCAGAACGTAGCGCTGCCAAACCTGATTCATCATGCAAATCTAGTGGTGATCCTTGCACACGAGCAGCTGTATTTAAATCTCTTTCATACACTTTTACATTGGCGCCTTTCAACTGTAAAAGTCTTGCCAGTGTAAGACCACCTGGCCCACCGCCAACTATGGCAATTTTTTTATTTTGTATTAACATGTTTTTGTCTCTAAAAATTATTTTACAAAATTATTTTGAAGAGAGTGTTGATAATAGTATAAATCGGTCGTTTTTATTTTTAAATAATTCTTTGGGTACCACACCCGAAAATTTTTTGATTTCTTTTATAAAATGAGTTTGGTCTGCAAAGTTCATTTCGGGGAATAGTTTCCCTTTAGCAATATGGTCTAGTGATGCTCTGAATCGTAATATTTTACAAAAGGCATTTAATGAAAGCCCAAATTGATGATTGAAATACCGATTAATTTGACGGCTACTCCAACCAATTTTTTCGCTAAATTCTTTTACAGTAATAGCTCCATTTGTGACATAAATTAGTTCGAATAATTTTTGTTTGCGTGCATCAATTGTTTCAGGTAAAAGAGAATAAATTTTTTTTGATGCTTTTTTGCAAAAACGATCAAAGTCTTTCAAATCATCTGAATCGAAATCCCAATAATCGTTTGGTAAATGTTTCCCACTATTAAGAATATCAGCAACTGGTTCATGAAATAAGTACTCTACAGCAAGTAATTTAAAGCTAACGGCAAATAGCAATCCATGAGCAGGAATTGTGGCATGATCGTGTCGCTGAGTACCTACGCCAAGAAGTGAGATGCGAAAAGAAGTTGTAGCCGACTCAAAAAGCGATAAATCAATGCGTCCATCGGGTAATCCAATAGTTTCTTTATTGCTGTCTGTTCGATTGTGAAGGCACCAAAAACTTTCTACATAATCCGATAGTGCTTTGTCTGGTTGGATTTGTATGTATTCAAAGTCATTGTTCATTTTATCTTTCTATTAGAGTGATATGACGATTTAAAATGAAATCTAATGTTTTCTTGCTAAAAGTGGTTTGCAAGTTATGAAAACATAGCATCACAAAGTCTCCTGAATCCTATAATTATTTAGTTTGTAATAATACATCAAAACTGTGCAAAGTCAGAGTCATTTGCGCAGTGATAACACTTTGTGGAGATGTGTATTCAATTATTTAGCTTGTTTGCAGCTAACTTTTATAAATGTATAATCAAAAATATTTCTGAAGCTCTTTTTTAAAATAAATAGCACTATCAGAAGCACTTTTCATAGAATTGTCCAAGAAATTGCCACCTTGTTCTAAATAATAATATTCTAGACCTGATTTTTTGGCATCGGGTAATATTTCTTCATAGTTTATAGAACCGTTACCTAGCTCAGTATAATCTTTAGTAACTTTATCCATGTCCTTTATATGCCACATGGTATATCTACCTGGTTGATTTTGTACCAATTCTTTGGGAGTGTATTTGGAGGAATGCATTACCCAATACATATCCATCTGTAGTTTAACTAGAGATGAGTCTGTCTCATTAATAATAATATTAAATCCATTTTCGCCGCCTTGGTCTATAAATTCATAACCATGGTTGTGGTAAGCAAATCCGAGTCCCGCATCAGTTACTTGCTCGCCTATAACATTAAGTTTTTCAGACATCAACTTGAAGTTATCAATGGTCCGTTGTTGTGGAGCTATCCATGGCCAAGTGATATATTTACTGTTTAAAGTTTGCGCTCCAATGATACACTGATCAACAAAACGTTTTAGCTCGTCTTCAGATTTTTCTAAATAGGGAGAAAAACCATAATGACCACTACTAACAGATAAGTTCAAATCATCTAATATTTGCTTAAATTCCAAAGATTTATATCCATAATACATGTCTTTCTCATTATCAAAACCATAGACTTCAAAATCTTGATAACCTATTTTTTTTAAATACTTTAAGGTGTTCAACGGATCTCTAGCCATTTCATCTCGTATAGAATAGAGTTGATAACCCATTTTGTATTTTGGATTGTTAATTGCAGATAAATAAGATCCAGGTAGAATTACAGCAAACCCTATTATTCCTGATTTCTCAATAAATTTCCTTCTATTCATTTTCTTCGTTTTAATTTGGATTCAAACAAGAGTTTTTTTGCTAGTTGATAGTAGCTATAAAATGGCTCAATACATCAACGATTTGTTGACTTTGTGCTATAAATAAAATCTTTTCTTTTAGATTCAAAATTAAGTTTTTTCCTTATTAAAAACTAATATTGTACTTAAATAGAGGTCGTTATGGTCTTGATAAAAAAAACGAATGAGAATCACTTCGCAGTCGCTTGTATAGAATAGCTGTTTCAAGTGTTTTCCTAAAAATGCTTTAAATTGCTCGTACGACTTAATCTTTGTACTTACTTTATCTTTTCCTAACACACTTTCAATATGTGCAGCAATTGGAAGTTTTACGTTTAAAGTGGGTTCTGCCGTATCCAAAAAATTGATAGGATGGGCAGCTTCCAATAAAATCCCAAAATGAGAAAATTGTCCATGGATATGCGTACATTATCTAAGTTTTGGATTGGCAATATCTGATAACTTTGATATTCTAAAATTTGAACAATAATAATCGTAAAAATAATAACCCATGGAACAGAAATTACCACTTCCGCCTTTTAATATGGAAACTGCCTTACAAAAAGTACAATTGGCCGAAGATGCTTGGAATAGCCAAGACCCAGAACGTATTGCATTAGCATATACCATTGATACTGAATGGCGCAACCGTACTGAGTTCATCAACGGCAGGGAAGCTGTAAAGGAATTCTTGAAGCACAAATGGGAGAAAGAGCTAAATTATACTCTTAAAAAAGAATTGTGGGGTTTTCGTGAAAACCGTATGGCAGTTCGTTTTGAGTACGAATACCATAACATTGAAGGGCAATGGTTTCGAGCGTATGGTAACGAAAATTGGGAATTTGACGAAAATGGTTTAATGCGCAAACGTTTTGCGAGCATCAACGATTTACCTATCGAAGAAAAAGACCGAAAGTTTAGATAATCGATATGGCACTGCATTTCCATAAAATTGCTTTTACTGATGCAGTGAAAGCATTACAAGAGGCTCATGGTAGCCGCAATAGCTATGAACGAATGGAAAAATTAAACGAGGTCGATGGATTGACACATAACGAAATGGCATTTATTGCCAATCGGGATAGTTTTTATATGGCTTCGATAGGCACTAATAATTATCCGTACATTCAACACCGTGGTGGTCCAAAAGGGTTTTTAAAAGTGCTGGATAAAGATCGTATTGCATGTATTGATTTCTCAGGTAATAAACAGTATATAACGGTGGGAAATCTGGTAGACAATGCTAATGTATCATTGATCTTGATGGATTATCCAGCAAAAGCACGGCTGAAAATCTATGCTAAAACTGAAATTGTAGCACTCAAAGACAATCCTGAGTTTTACACTACACTCGATTTAGGCGATTATAAATTTCGTGGAGAGCGGATAATGGTCTTTCATATTGAAGCTTATGATTGGAATTGCCCGCAACATATTACAGCTCGCTTTACGGCAGACGAAATTCAAATTGCCTTACAACCACAGCAAGCGTATATAAACAAACTGGAAGAAAAAAATAAATTGCTTGCCGCCAAATTGAAAGAAGCAGGGTTTTAATTAAATTTACAAAAAAAGAATACGATGCTAGACGACGCTACTTTTACATTAATCAATCCTCAAAATGGGAATTTGGCTTTCAAAATTTTCACTTTTGAAGACAACAGCTCTTTTGATCACTTGCAACGACTTAATTATTATTCATTGATTTGGATTAAAAAGGGGAGTGGCAGAGTAAAAGTAGACTTCTCTGAATATGATTTTTCAGCAAATTCATTATTAGCTTTTGCACCCTATCAACCTTTTATGTTGTCTACCCATGAAAAAATGGAAGGTGTAGTGTTGCATTTTCATCCAGACTTTTTTTGCATTCATAAACATCAGGCCGAAGTAGCTTGTAACGGTATTTTGTTCAATAACATATACGAACCACCGTTTGTATTGATTGATGAATCTGCTTCAAATACGCTGAATATGGTAATAGAGCAGATAAAAATAGAAATGCAAAATCCAGCTTTGGCACAGTACGAACTGTTGATTTCGTACCTAAAAATTTTGCTCATCACGGCCTCCCGATTAAAAGACCAGCAGGGAATTCAAGAGCCAAAGGAAGCGCCAGATACTAAAGAACCGTTTATCCTTCAAAATTTAAAAAATTATATCGAATTGCATTTCAGAACTAAACATTCTGCAAGTGATTACGCCGATTTGTTGCACATCACACCAAAAGCATTAGCCAAAATTACCAAGAACCATTTCAATAAAACCCTAACTGTTCTAATATCGGAACGAATTATTATCGAAGCCAAAAGAGAATTGTATTTATCTAATAAAGCAGTAAAAGAAATCGCATATGAGTTAGGCTATGACGACGAACATTATTTTAGTCGTTTCTTTAAAAACAATGCAGCTGTCTCTCCTCAAATGTATCGCGATACTGTTGGTTTCGCTCGTGCAATGAGTACTTCTTGATTATTAAGGGGTAAGTTTTAGGGAGTTTGCGGCCCAAGCCTCGGCCGTTGCGGTAACGGCAGGCACTTCCGCAAATGTAAAATATACTAATGGCGTGATGGTATTCACCATGCAAAAAGGCGGACTCATGTACAAATACTCCATTGGCGGCCAAAAGTTTGATTTTAACAAATTGTAACACTTTTTTCCAAGTACATTTTGGGCGTAACCCCAAAGCAGAAAGTTAATTTTAAAAAGAATGAAACTGCTACTTTGGGGTCGGGCTTTTGGCTTTATCTTTATTTTTTTAAAGAAAAAAAATAAAGGATACCGCCGCAATCCCTTACGCAGTTGCGTTGTTATTTAATTATCATTCTATTTTTGTGCTCACGAGTGGGGTACACTTCAAAGAGCATTATAATTTCTTATATAAATTGTTTTATTCTTCTAATTTCCTCGTTTTTCAAAGGTATTATAATAATTGTAAGATCCGTTGATGATGGGAGTGTAGTATCTTTTAATCTCCAATTGTTAAAATTTTCGTTATAATAAATTTGTAAATTATCTGTAATAAAAGCATCTTTTGTTTCAATCCAATTATATGCAATTTTTGATCTAATTTGGAATCTACCTAATTCTTTAATATTTGTCATATTTTTTTTAATAAATATAATTCTTTAAAAGCAAAGCACAAAGTTAATACCACCAGCTCCAGTAAATAAGTCTTTTGACCTTTATTGTTCTTTTTTTACAATTCGAAAATAAAATAATTCAAAATAATCAAATTATTAGAAATTATTTTGGATTAAAAAAAGAATTTTATCTAAACTACTCCAATTTTAAAATAATAATCAGTCAGGTTAGTCCATAAAAAAACGAATGAGAATCACTTCGCAGTCGTTTGTATATAATAGCTGTTTTAAGTGTTATCCTAAAAATGCTTTGAATTGCTCGTAGGTTTTTATTTTAGTACTTACTTTCTCTTTTCCTAACACACTTTCAATTTGTGCAGGAATAGGTAATTTTACATTTAATGTTGGTTCCACCGTATCTAAAAACTTGATTGGGTGGGCCGTTTCTAAGAAAATCCCAAGTGCATTACTATGGTTTTGTAATTCTTTTTTCAATCCTAAATAACCTACAGCTCCGTGCGGCTCCGCAATGTACCCATCGGTATTGTAAATGGTTTTCATGGCTTCTATAGTATCTTCATCTGAGAACGTAAACGAAGAGAAATCTTTTTTGAACTGCTCCAAATCGTTTTGATACATTTCCTGAATTCGAACAAAATTACTTGGATTACCTACATCCATAGCATTCGAAATCGTTGCTTTAGAAGGTTTAGGATCGTAGATTCCGTTTTCTAAGAAACGAGGTACCGTATCATTCACATTAGTTGAGGCAACAAAATGCGCTACAGGTAATCCCATTTTTTTGGCGATAATTCCAGCGCATATATTCCCAAAGTTTCCACTAGGACAAGAAAAAACCAACGGTTTGTTTTGGCTTTTTAAAGCTTTATAAGCAAAGAAGAAATAAAACATTTGTGGCAACCAACGCGCAATATTAATCGAATTCGCTGAGGTCAAGTTGTGGTGTTTTAAGCTCTCATCTAAGAACGCTTTTTTTACCATATCCTGACAATCATCAAAAACACCATCTACTTCTAGCGCTCTAATGTTTTGTCCCAAAGTGGTCAATTGACGCTCTTGAATGTCGCTCACTTTCCCAGAAGGGTAAAGGATAATCACTTCAACGCCATTTACACCTAGGAAACCGCTAGCTACAGCACCACCTGTATCTCCTGAGGTCGCTACTAGAACCGTATTTTTACTGTCTTTTTTATCTTTGTTAAAATACCCCAAACAACGGGACATAAATCGCGCACCAACATCCTTGAAAGCCATTGTAGGTCCATGAAACAATTCTAAGGAATAGATTCCTGTTTCGACTGCTACTACTGGGAAATCAAAGCAAAGGGTTTCGGCAATAATTTCTTTCAGTTTGGTTTCAGGAATTTCATCACCTACAAATTGACGAATCGCCTGAAAAGCAATTTCTTCATTGCTAAGATTTTCGATAGTATCAAAAAAATCTTGAGGTAAAGGCGTTATCGTTTCCGGAAAATACAATCCTTTGTCGCTTGCTAATCCTTGTATTACGGCTTCTTGAAAAGAAACTTTTGGGGCGTTATGGTTTAAACTGTAGTATTTCATTGGTAAAAATGATTTTTGATTGGAGATTAACGATTTTAGATTTATGATTTTCTCGCAACAAGAGTTACTTCTAAAATCAAAAATAGTTAATCAAAAACCTTAAATTTTTATTTAATATTATATTATTCTCACACCATCAGGATTCACTTTTGAAACATGAATCTCGTACGGTAATTTCATTTCGTCATAAACAGCACTCATGGCTTTTGCAATTTTATTTGCGGTAGCTTCTCCTTTGCTTAAAGCAAAAATAGAAGGACCAGAACCTGATATCCCAGAACCCAAAGCACCATTTTCTAAGGCAGTTTGTTTGATTAAATCAAATCCCGGAATCAATACAGAGCGCAACGGTTCCACAATTTCGTCATGTAATGAGCGACCTATTAAATCGTAATCTTTGGTATACAAACCAGCGATTAATCCACCTACATTTCCCCATTGCATAATGGCGCTTTTTAGGGAAACAGTTTGTTTCAATACCGAGCGTGCATCTGATGTTTTTAACTCAATTTGCGGATGAACCACGGTAGCGTATAACTCTGACGGACTTTCGATTTTGATTATATCCAGCGGCGCGTAACTGCGCACTAATGTAAAACCACCCAATAGAGCAGGAGCCACATTATCAGCATGAGCGTTTCCGCAAGCTAGTTTTTCGCCTTGCATGGCAAATGGAACCAAATCTTTGATTTCAAAAGGTCTTCCTAGCAATTCATTAATTCCAAAAACCGCTCCTGCCGAACTGGCAGCACTACTTCCAATTCCGCTTCCAGCTTTGATGTTTTTGTAAATTTCGATTTCAAATCCTGTATCCGAATCTAAGGCTTCTAGCATCGCCAAAGCGGCAACTCCAGCAACGTTCTTTTCGGTTTCAAGAGGCAAGTCGGCACCTACTAATTTAGTGATGCGTATTCCTTTTTGATCTGATTTTCGAATAACCATTTCGTCACCCACATTGTCTAAACACAATCCTAGGACATCAAATCCACAAGATAGATTGGCAATTGTAGCGGGGCAAAATATTTTTATTTCATTCATGATTTTTTGTTTCAGGTTTAAAGTTTAAAGTTTCAGGTTAAAAAAGTGCTTTGAAACAAAGATTTAACTTGAAACTTTAAACTTTAAACTAATTTTTAAACATTCCCTATCCTAATTACATCGGCAAAAATTCCCGAAGCAGTAACCGCAGCACCAGCACCAGCACCTTTTATTAATAAAGGTTGGTCTACATAGCGATCCGTGTAAAACAAAACGATATTGTCTTTTCCTTCTAAGTTGTAAAACGGATGGTCTTTTGGGATGAATTGCAAACCTACGCTTGCTTTTCCATCTTCAAACTGAGCAACAAATTTTAAGCGGCTTTCTTTGGCATTGGCTTCCGCCAAAATTCCTTCAAAATGGCTAGCATATTGTGTAAGGGATTTAAAGAATTCTTCATTATTTGCTGTTTCCATGCATTCGATTGGAAGGAAAGATTTGTTTTCAATTTCTTCAATTTCCATTTTATAACCGCTTTCTCGAATTAAAATCAAGATCTTTCTAGCAACATCAATTCCGCTCAAATCAATCTTTGGGTCTGGCTCTGTAAATCCTTGCACACCTGCTTCTTTCACTACATCATGAAAAGAATTATTGACATCAAAATTATTAAAGATAAAATTCAAACTTCCAGATAAAACTGCTTGTATTTTATTTACTTTATCACCCGATGCGACTAAGTTTTTAACCGTGTCAATGATCGGTAATCCTGCACCAACATTCGTTTCAAACAAGAAAGGAGCATTGTATCTTCGAGATAAACTTTTTAGACTTTTATAATTGTCAAACGCTGATGAACAAGCAATTTTATTACAAGTTACTACGGCAACACTCTCTCTTAAATAGTGTGCGTAAGTTTCAGAAACGCTTGCATTTGCTGTAATATCTACAAAAATACTGTTGCGTAAATTGAGGTTTTTTACTTGCTCAATGAACAATTGTTGGTCTGCTTTTTCTCCATTGTCCAAAAGTGTTTGCCATGATTTTAGATCAATTCCATCTTCATCAAAAAGCATTTTTCTAGAATTGGCCAAAGCAATAACTCTTAGGTTTATTTTTAAGTTATCTTTTAGGAACTTCTTTTGTTGGCTGATTTGATCGATGAATTTTTCACCTACATTTCCAACACCCATAACAAAAAGGTTTAGTTGTTTAGTGTTGTCTTCAAAAAAGCGTTCATGAAGCGTATTCAAGGCTTTTTTAACATCTCTTTCGTTAATTACTGCCGATATGTTTCTTTCTGAAGCACCTTGAGCAATCGCACGAATGTTCACGTTGTTTTTTCCTAAAGTACTAAACATTTTACCGCTTAATCCTTGGTGGTTTTTCATGTTTTCACCCACTAAAGCAATAATGCATAGGTTTTTTTCTACAATACAAGGTTCGATTTTGTTTTGTAAAATCTCTATTTCAAAAGCCTTATTGATGGCTTCTTCAGCGACTACAGCATCTGAATTTAGAATTCCAATACAAATAGAATGCTCGGATGAGGCTTGAGTTATAAAAATAACATTCACATTGGCCTGTGATAAAACTTCAAACAATCTTTTTGAAGATCCTAATACACCAATCATTCCAGGTCCTTCCAGTGTGATTAAAGTGATGTTATCAATGTGGCTGATTCCTTTTACTGGATTTCCATTTGCAGTAGCATTATTCGATATATATGTTCCTTCCGCATCTGGCTCAAAAGTATTCTTGATATGAATAGGAATATTTTTTCTTAAAACAGGTTGAATTGTTGGGGGATATAATACTTTGGCACCAAAATGTGACAATTCCATTGCTTCTTGGTACGAAATTGTTGCGATAGGTTGCGCTTGCTTTACAATTTTAGGGTTGGCAGTAAACATTCCGTTTACATCTGTCCAAATTTCTAAATCAGTTACGTCTAATGCTCCAGCTAAAATTGCTGCAGTATAATCGGATCCACCACGACCTAAAGTAGTAATGATTCCATCGACAGACGAAGCAATAAATCCAGGCATAACCACTACCTGACTTTCATTAGAAGCAAAATAATCAACGATTAATTGATTTGTTATTTCAAAATTTACAGCTGCTTTTCCAAAATTAGTATTGGTTTTAATCAACTCGCGACTGTCTTTATAACCGCTATTTTTTAGATTTTGTTTTAAAGCTTCTGCAATAATATAAGAAGACAATAATTCACCAAAACTTAAAATAGTATCGGCAGTTCTAGCAGAAAGTTCTCCTAAAAGGTAACAGCCATCCAATAATGTTTCAAGATGGTTGATGATTCTTTTAATATGGCTCAACAAACTACTTTGCTCGCTTACTGGAATAAATTCTTTTAATGTATCTAAGTGTTTTTTCTCAATTTCTGCAACTATTTCTTTGTATCCTTCATCATTTGCAGCTGCTTTTTGGGAAGCCAACTGAAGTAAATCAGTTACTTTACTTAGTGCAGATACGACTACGATTAATTGATCTTGTTTTGCTTGTTTTTGGACTATGTCTAGGACTAGTTTTATATTTTGTGCATTGGCAACCGAAGTTCCGCCAAATTTTAATACTTTCATTTTATTTGTTTTAATTTAAAAAAATGCAATGTCTTTTATACATCCAATACCTTTCTTTCTTAAAAAAGAAAAATATAAAATTGGATTATATGTAAAATGTATACCCCTAAGGGGTAGTAGTTGTTGTTGTAGTAAAAGTAGAAGTAACAGAAATGGCAACTCTGTTTTGAGTTGTTATCGAAGAATGATATGTAGTTCTGTTGTTGTTCATTATGATGTGACAAAAATACAGTTTTTTATAAAAATGAAAAACCTTTATTCCGTTTTTGCGAATATTTCAAAAATAAGGATATTATTCACCTCTGATTATGTATTCCTTATTATAAAGGCTTTTTATTGTAACTATTGTTGATTTTTTTTTAAGTAGGAAAGAATTTGAGTAGTTTTTTTGTTGTTTTTTTTATTTGAAACCATTCAAACAGGTGTTTTTTGCTTGTATAAGCTAAAGAATAAGCCACTCTATTGATTCATTTTTCATTTTTTGAATGCAAAAAAGGGTGTGCTTTTTAGTTTTAGTGCTTATTTATAATGGTTTTGTGAGTAAATTATGGGGTAAATTTATAATGCAGGTATGTTTTGATAAGTATTTTAAATTATTAGCAATATATGTTGCTTTTTAATATTGATTTATTGAATTTTGGCTACTCAAAATTCAATACGAAATGGATAATACACATTACATAAGTACCGAGATACTTTCCCTAGAAATAGTTCAAGAAATTATAGCACAACATAAATCGATAGAACTTTCAGAAGAAGCAAAAGTTAATATTCAAAAGTGTAGAGATTATCTAGATAAAAAAATGGCTTCCCATTCGGAACCTATTTATGGAATTAATACTGGTTTTGGTTCTCTTTGTAATGTAAAAATTTCAAATGAAAACTTATCAAAATTGCAAGAAAACCTAGTGAAATCACATTCTTGTGGAACTGGTGAAGAAGTACCAACAGCTATTGTTAAACTTATGTTGCTGCTTAAAATTCAATCGTTGAGTTATGGACATTCAGGGATACAATTGCAAACAGTAGAGCGATTGGTCGCTTTTTATAATAATGACATATTACCAGTAATTTATACGCAAGGTTCATTGGGTGCTTCTGGAGATTTAGCACCTTTAGCTCATTTATCTTTGCCATTATTGGGAGAAGGAGAAGTTTATTTTGAAGGAAATAGAGTGTCTTCCAAAGTAATCATGGAACGTTTCAATTGGGAACCCATCGTTTTGAAATCCAAAGAAGGACTGGCTTTATTAAATGGTACACAATTTATGAGTGCTTATGGGGCTCACATTTTAATGAAAGCGAATAAGTTCTCTTATTTAGCTGATTTAATTGGAGCAATGTCTTTGGAAGGGTTTGATGGTAGAATAGAACCCTTTAATGAGTTAATTCATTTTATTCGTCCTCATAAAGGACAAATAGTAACGGCAAATCGCGTGAAAGACTTTTTAGAAGGAAGCGAAATTATTGAGCAAGAAAAAACTCATGTTCAAGATCCGTATTCTTTTAGATGTATTCCTCAGGTTCATGGTGCATCAAAAGATGCGATGGATTATGTGAAAAAAGTGTTTAAAACAGAGATTAATTCCGTTACAGACAACCCAAATATATTTATCGAAAGTGACCAAATTATATCAGGAGGAAACTTTCATGGTCAGCCTTTGGCATTAGCATTAGACTTTATGGCAATTGCTTTGGCTGAATTAGGGAGTATTTCTGAGAGAAGAACGTACCAATTAATATCTGGATTGCGAAATCTACCTGCTTTTTTAGTTGATAATCCAGGATTAAATTCGGGATTAATGATTCCTCAATATACAGCTGCAAGTATTGCAAGTCAAAATAAACAATTAGCAACACCGGCAAGTGTTGATAGTATTGTCTCAAGTAATGGACAAGAAGATCATGTGAGTATGGGTGCCAATGGTGCTACAAAAGCATTGCGTGTAATGGATAATTTGGAGCGGATTTTAGCCATTGAATTGATGAATGCTTCTCAGGCAATTGAATTTAGAAGACCTTTAAAATCGAGTGATTTTATTGAAATGTTCTTGAGTTCTTATAGAGAAGAAGTCTCATTTGTAAAGGAAGATAGAATTTTACATTATGATATTGAGAAAACTGTTGCTTTTTTAAACAGTTTTCAAATAGAAGATGATTTGTTAAATTAAGGTTGGTTTCCAAAAAATAAATCAATTAAATTTGTACCCTAAAAAAATATAAAATGTCATTAAATAGTATATTCCAATTTTTAGTTCCGAAGGATAAAAAATTCTTTCCTCTTTTCGAAGAGGCATCTAGTAATTTAATTGAATTAGCTTCCAATTTACATGAGGCAGTGAATCTTCCTTTGAAGGAAAGAGAAGTTCTTTTTCAAAAGATTGATGCATTAGAACAAAAAGGAGAGGATATTACGCGCCAAACTAATCTAGAGTTGAGTAGAAATTTCATTACTCCATTTGACAGAGAAGATATTCACTCATTAGTGACTTCAATTGATAATGTGGCAGACCGTTTGCACGGTGCTTCTAGTATTATGCGCTTGTATCAAGTGGATAAAATTACGAAGTCAATTAGAAAATTAACAGAAATCAATCTTGACGCTTGTCAAAATATTGATGCAGCAGTTAAGGAGTTGAGGAATTTAAAAAATATTCCAAATATTACTGCAGCTTGTGCTAGAATTTCGAAATTAGAAAATAAATCAGATACAGTTTATAATAAAGCTGTTTTTGAGATTTTTGAAAATGAAACAGATGCTAAAAACATAATTAAATATAAAGAAGTATTATCTATTTTAGAAACTGCGACTGATAAATGTAAAAGTGTTGCAAGTGTTTTAGAATCAATTGCCGTTAAGCATTCTTAAAAATTTCGAAAATTTCTAAATCTTTCAATTAAAATTATGTTTACTCTACTAATAGTTATTATAGTATTGGCCTTGATTTTTGATTACATCAATGGTTTTCACGATGCCGCAAATGCCATTGCTACCGTAGTTGCAACCAAAGTTCTTTCCCCATTTCAAGCAGTTGTATGGGCTGCTTTTTTTAATTTCTTAGCGTACTGGGTTTTTGGTTTAGGTGTTGCTAATACTGTTGCAAAAACGGCTGATTCTAGCCAGATTAACTTGACCGTAATTCTTGCGGGAGTTGTTGCGGCCATCATCTGGAATCTAATTACTTGGTGGCAAGGGATACCTTCTAGTTCCTCTCATACTTTGATTGGAGGTTTTGCTGGAGCGGCTATTGCTCATGCCATTGCCGTACACGGATTTTCTGATTATGTTATTGTTGAAGACGGAGTAGAACACATCAAGCACTGGTATAATATTGTAAGTTGGTACAAAGCAGGCAAAGATGGAGGGATGCCTTCAGGTGTCGTTATTATCATTGCATTTATTGTATTGGCACCTCTTTTAGGAGCAGTCATGTCGTATTTTATTTCTATTTGGTTACTCAATGCCTCAAAGAAGAGCTTGTTGCCTAAATTGTTTACAATAGCATTAATGATTGGCTCTGTTTTATTTGTTTATAACCAAATGGTACCTTTCGAAAAAATAGAAAACCCAAGATTTGTAACTTCTGTTTTTTGGAGTATAGTATTTGAATCACACAATATAAAGTGGTTTTTAGTAGCTTTTATAATCATATCGATATCCATTTTTGCTTTAGTATTTAGTAGTTTAAATTTACATAGAGCGGATGCGGTTTTGAAAAAAATGCAGTTGTTGTCTTCGGCAGCTTTTAGTTTAGGACATGGAGGAAATGATTCGCAAAAAGTAATGGGAATTATTGCAGCAGCAGTAGCTGTTTATATTAAGACCAGCGGTGTTGATATTGTAAGTCTTCCTGAATGGTTGCAAGTGGTTTTGCCAAATGATGAAAAAGGAATTAAAGGAGTAATGCCAGAATGGATTCCATTGGCTTGTTATACTGCTATTGCTATAGGAACTTTAAGTGGTGGCTGGAAAATTGTAAAAACAATGGGGTCAAAAATCACTAAAGTAACATCATTTGAAGGAGTTGCTGCAGAAACTGCTGGAGCTTTGACACTTTATTTTACGGAGCATTTTAAAGTTCCAGTAAGTACAACTCATACTATAACGGGTTCGATAATAGGGGTAGGTTTGACTAAACGTATTTCGGCTGTTCGTTGGGGTGTAACGGTAAGTTTGTTATGGGCATGGGTTTTAACTATTCCGGTTTCAGGATTATTGGCAGGGTTAGTATATTATATTCTAAGATTGTTTATATAATCTGAAAATAAATATTTACTAAAAAAAAAGAGATCCAGTTTTAAATTAAACTTGGATCTCTTTTTGTTTTTATAAGTCAGTAAAAGTTATTTTTTTTAAACTAGTGGATTGTTTTTTTTACTTTTTTCTTTCTTTTATAAAGACTCTGTTTCAAATTGATATTGCCAGTAATAATACTAATGTTGCCATCAATCTCTAACATTGATAATTTCACGTCCTTAAAATGCTCCACTCCATGTTCTCTCATTGCTTCTCTCAATTCTTCAGAGGTGATGTTTAACTTACTTAAAGTTTTAAATTCTAATGTTCCATTGTGAATTAAAATCTCAGGCTTTTCTATAAAGAAATTATTGAATTTTTGATATTTGAACATTAACTTTTTTAAAATAAAATTGATGCCAAATAAAATTGTCGCAGCAACTAAGCCTCCGTAAAGACTCGTGTTGTTCCCAACCATTGCATTTTGAACCGAATTACTAATTAGTAATATCAAAATAACATCGGCTGTATTGAGCTGTGACAATTCTTTCTTACCAAAGATGCGCAAAGCAATCACCATAAAAAAATATACAGTTGCACTTCGAATGACTATGTCAAGATAAGGATTCACTTTTTATTTTATCTTAAAATTCTTCTCGATGGCTTTAATCATTTCGCCTGCGATATCTTTGTTTGTGGCGCCTTCGATTCCTTCAAGTCCTGGAGAAGAATTTACTTCTAATAGTAATGGCCCTTTTGCAGAACGAATAATATCTACACCTGCTACTTTTAAGTCCATCGCTTTTGCCGCTTTTATGGCTATGCGTTTTTCTTCGGAAGTTGCTTTTATTACTGTGGCTGTTCCGCCAAGGTGTATGTTAGCTCTAAATTCACCTGGCATAGCTTCACGTTGAATAGAAGCGACTACTTTTCCGTCGATCACAAAACAGCGAATGTCTTTTCCATCGGCTTCTTTGATAAACTCTTGAACTAAAATATTGGCATTTACACTTTTAAATGCATTAATAACACTTTCTGCCGCTTTTTTTGTTTCAGCGAGTACAACTCCTTTTCCTTGAGTTCCTTCTAATAACTTTACAATTAATGGAGAACCGCCTACCATTTTTATTAAATCATTTGTGTCCAGTGGAGAATTAGCAAATCCAGTAGTAGGAATACCAATACCGCTATTTAATAATAATTGGAGGGAATATAACTTGTCGCGAGATTGTGTAATAGCGCTTGCAGAATTTAAGCAAAATACTTTTAATGCTTCAAATTGCCTAGTTAAAGCGCAACCATAAAAAGTGATACTTGGTCGTATTCTTGGAATAATAGCGTCAAATTGATTTAAAATGATACCGCCTCTATAATGAATTTCGGGAGTTTGAGCGTCTAGTCTCATATAACATTCTTTAATGTTTAAAAAATGCATTTCGTGACCACGCATTTCACCCGCTTCCATGATACGTTTGTTAGAGTATAATTCAGGATTACTGGCCAAGACACCAATGCGGAGACCTGTTGGTGCTTTTTCAGCATTTACATATAATTCTTTTAGTGCTTCTGAAGTGGGTTGACCTAAAAGGTATTTTTGCTCTGGATCAACAAGGACTCGACCACTCATGGCTTCTCTACCCAAAAGCATTCGAAACCCCATTGAATCTCTGTTGGTCAATGTCATTTCGATAGGCCATGTTGATTCTCCAATTTGTAAATTAGTTTGAATTACATACCGTTGTTCTCTAAATCCACTAGAGCTTTTGACTATTCTTTTGTCGATTAAAGGAGCTTCGCAATGAATAACGGTCTTAAGGTTGTTTTGAATAGGATTTATGTCAAATCGTACCCAATTGGATTCGTTTTTTATGAAAGGAGCAATATTTATTGCATGTAGAGCCGATGTTTTTGCGCCCGAATCTACACGTGCTTTAATCGTGGGGATTCCTAATTCAGGAAAAGAACACCATTCCTCACTCCCTAGTATTACTTTATTTAGAGGCATATTTTTATTTTTGTTTGATTTGTATTATAAAATTCAAATGTAAATATATGTTTTTAATATTGGGTATAATTAACGTAAAGAAAAAGTCCGTTACTTTATATAAAGTAACGGACTCTTTAATAAATTAGAGGATGTATGCTTATGGGTTTGTTGGTTCACCAGCTTTATGTACATGTACATTTAATTCTTGTGCTCCATCTTCTATATCCATAAAAATCTCATCTCCTGATGTAATTTTTGAAGTTATAATTTCTTCAGCAAGCGCATCTTCAACATATTTTTGAATGGCTCTTTTTAGAGGCCTAGCTCCAAATTGTCTGTCAAATCCTTTTTCAGCAATAAAAGATTTTGCTTTATCAGAAAGGGTTAATTGGTATCCTAATTCAGAAACTCTAGCATATAATTTTTTTAATTCAATTTCGATAATCAAATCAATATCGTGTTTTTCTAAAGCGTTGAAAACGATTACGTCATCAATTCTGTTTAAAAATTCGGGTGCAAATGTTTTCTTAAGCGCATTTTCAATAATACTTTTTGAATTATCATCTGCTTGAGCAACTTTGGCAGCGGTACCAAAACCAACACCTTGACCAAAATCTTTCAATTGTCGTGCTCCTACATTAGAAGTCATGATGATGATTGTATTTTTGAAATCAATTTTTCGGCCTAAGCTATCTGTCAAATACCCATCATCAAGAACTTGTAGCAACATATTGAAAACATCAGGATGTGCTTTTTCTATTTCATCTAATAAAACAACACAATAAGGTTTGCGACGTACTTTCTCAGTTAATTGTCCACCTTCTTCGTATCCAACGTATCCTGGAGGCGCTCCAACTAAACGCGAAATTGCAAATTTCTCCATGTATTCACTCATGTCAATACGAACCAATGCATCTTCGGAATCAAATAATTCTTTAGCTAGAACTTTGGCCAATTGTGTTTTTCCAACTCCTGTTTGACCAAGAAAGATAAATGAACCAATAGGTCTATTTGGGTCTTTCAATCCTGCGCGATTTCTTTGAATTGAACGCGCAATTTTAAGTACAGCTTCATTTTGTCCAACTACTTTGCTTTCTATGAGCTCCGGTAGTTTGGCTAATTTGTTACTTTCGGTTTGAGCGATACGATTAACAGGAATTCCTGTCATCATCGAAACTACATCGGCAACATTGTCCTCTGTAACTTCGATTCGGTTGTTTTTAGCATCCTCTTCCCATTGTTCTTGAGCAATTGCTAATTCTTTTTCGATGCGTTTTTCATCATCACGAAGTTTAGCTGCTTCCTCATATTTTTGTTTTTTGACAACAACATTTTTTAGTTCACGGATATCTTCTAATTGACGTTCTAAATCAAGAATTTTTTTAGGTACCTCAATATTGGTAATATGAACACGTGAACCTGCTTCGTCTAAAGCATCGATAGCCTTGTCTGGTAAAAATCGTTCAGACATGTATCTATTTGTCAACTTTACACAAGCCTCAATCGCTTCGGGTGTATAAGTAACATTATGATGGTCCTCGTATTTGTTTTTGATATTATTTAAAATCGTAATCGTTTCCTCAACTGATGTTGGTTCAACAATTATCTTTTGGAAACGTCTTTCTAAAGCACCGTCTTTTTCAATATATTGTCTGTATTCATCAAGAGTAGTTGCTCCAATACATTGGATTTCTCCTCTTGCTAATGCAGGTTTAAACATGTTAGATGCATCTAGTGAACCAGTTGCTCCTCCAGCACCAACAATGGTGTGAATTTCATCAATGAAAAGGATGATATCATCATTTTTTTCCAATTCATTCATTACCGCTTTCATGCGCTCTTCGAACTGACCTCTGTATTTAGTTCCCGCAACAAGACTAGCTAGATCCAATGTTACTACCCTTTTGTTGAATAGGATTCTTGACACTTTCTTTTGTATGATGCGTAAAGCTAAACCTTCTGCAATAGCAGATTTACCAACTCCAGGTTCTCCTATAAGCAGTGGATTGTTTTTTTTACGTCGGCTCAAAATTTGGCAAACACGTTCAATTTCTTTTTCACGTCCTACAACAGGATCTAATTTTCCTTCTTCGGCCATTTCGGTTAAATCTCTTCCGAAATTATCTAAAACAGGTGTTTTGGATTTTTTGTTGGATTTATTGGCGGGATTATTAAAATTACCTTCTTTAAGACTGTCATCTTGTCCTGAATCTTCATTGTAGGAGTCGGTTGCTCTTGGTAAATTTTCTAAGAATTCTTCTTCGTTTGGTGTCATATTTATGTACTGTTCTTTAGCTACGTCATAATCTATTTTAAGTTTATTTAATAGCTTGGTTGTGGGATCGTTTTCATTTCTTAATATGCACAATAATAAATGTGCAGTACTTACAGAGGAACTTTGAAACACTTTTGCTTCTAGAAAAGTAGTCTTCAATGCGCGCTCGGCTTGACGTGTCAAGTGTAGGTTTTTCTTTTCTACATTAGTATCTAAAGTAGGGTTTGCGGGGCTAAGTATTTCGACCTTTCGTCTTAAATGATCTAAATCAACAGAAAGGTTATTTAATATTTGAATTGCTTTACCATTACCATCTCGAAGGATACCTAGCATCAAGTGTTCAGTACCTATAAAGTCATGACCCAATCGCAAAGCTTCTTCTTTGCTATAGGTTATAACGTCTTTTACTCTTGGTGAAAAATTATCATCCATAATATATATTTAGTATATGTAAATTTAGTGAATTACTATTTGAAAAACAAAAATCGTTCCTAAGAAGTCGTGTCAGCTAATTGACAAAAAAAAAGATAAAATAATGTTGAATATTTGTTAATTTATTAAACAAAAGCGAATGTTAATTTGTTAATAAATCATTGAAATAAGTAAGTTAAAATGCTTTGAAAAATTTCAGAAAGCCGTATATTGGCACGTTTTGAAACTAATATAATTATTTAATATAACAACTTATGTCTGAAGGAGAAAAGTTAATTCCTATTAACATAGAAGATGAAATGAAAACGGCTTACATTGATTATTCGATGTCAGTAATTGTATCAAGAGCACTTCCAGATGTTAGAGATGGCTTGAAACCAGTACATCGTCGAGTACTATTTGGTATGCATGATTTAGGAGTTAATTCAAGATCTGCGCACAAAAAGTCCGCAAGAATTGTCGGAGAAGTTTTAGGTAAGTATCACCCTCACGGAGATACCTCAGTTTATGACGCCATGGTTCGTATGGCTCAAGAATGGAGTATGCGTTATTTATTAATTGATGGTCAAGGTAACTTTGGTTCAGTAGATGGAGATAGTCCTGCTGCAATGCGTTATACGGAGGCTAGAATGCGTAAGATTTCGGAAGAAATTTTAGCGGATATTGATAAAGAAACAGTTGATTTTAAATTAAATTTTGATGATACGCTTCAAGAGCCAACAGTAATGCCAACTCGTGTTCCTACTTTATTGATAAACGGTGCCACAGGTATTGCAGTAGGTATGGCTACTAATATGCCTCCTCACAATCTTACGGAAGTAATTAATGGGACATTGGCCTATATGGACAATAATGACATTGAGGTTGATGAATTAATGAACCACATTAAAGCACCAGATTTCCCTACCGGTGGTATAATTTATGGTTATGAAGGAGTTCGAGAAGCTTTTAAAACAGGTAGAGGTAGAGTAGTGATGCGCGCCAAAGTTGGCTTTGAAGAAGTGGATGGTAGAGAATCTATTATTGTAACTGAAATTCCTTATCAAGTCAATAAGGCAGATATGATTAAGCGTACTGCTGACTTAGTAAATGAAAAAAAAATAGAGGGTATTGCAAATATTCGTGATGAATCAGATAGAAACGGTATGCGTATCGTTTATATCTTGAAACGTGACGCTACGCCTAACGTAGTTTTGAATACTTTGTATAAGTATACCCAACTGCAATCTTCTTTTAGTGTTAATAACATTGCAATTGTAAAAGGTCGTCCTCAAATGTTGAATCTGAAAGACTTGATTCATTATTTTGTAGAACACCGTCATGATGTAGTGACTCGAAGAACTCAATTTGAACTAAAAAAAGCAGAGGCTAGAGCACATATTTTAGAAGGATTAATCATTGCTTCTGATAATATTGACGAAGTGATTGCCTTAATTAGAGGTTCTAAAAACACTGAGGAAGCTAGAGAAAAATTAATCGAAAGATTTAAATTGTCAGATATTCAAGCGCGTGCAATTGTAGAAATGCGTTTGCGTCAATTAACTGGTCTGGAACAAGACAAGTTAAGAGCTGAGTATGACGAATTGATGAAATTAATTGAACATTTGAAAGCGTTATTAGCAGATGTGAACTTAAGAACTGCATTGATCAAAGAAGAATTAGAAGAAATTCGGGATAAATATGGTGATGAACGTCGTTCTCAAATAGAGTATTCTGGTGGGGATGTAAGTATCGAAGATTTAATTGCTGATGAAAATGTAGTAATTACAATTTCACATGCAGGATATATTAAGCGTACAAATCTAACGGAATATAAAACTCAAAATAGAGGAGGAGTTGGACAAAAAAGTGCTGGAACGAGAGATCAAGATTTCTTAGAGCATATGTTTGTGGCAACAAATCATCAATATATGATGTTCTTTACTCAAAAAGGGAAATGTTTCTGGATGCGTGTTTATGAAATTCCTGAAGGAAGTAAAACGGCTAAAGGGAGAGCAATCCAGAATTTGGTAAATATAGAGAGTGATGATAAAGTGAAAGCGTTTATTTGTACTCAAGATCTAAAAGACCAAGATTATATTAAGAGTCATAACTTAGTTATGGTGACTAAAAAAGGTCAGGTTAAGAAAACATCATTAGAGAAATATTCTAAACCTAGAATAAATGGGGTTGCCGCTATTACTATTAAAGAAGGTGATGAATTATTGGAAGCTAAATTGACAAATGGTGAAAGCCAAATTATATTAGCTGTTAAGTCTGGGAAGTTAGTTCGTTTTGAAGAAACTAAGACGCGTCCAATGGGAAGAACAGCTTCTGGAGTACGTGGAATTTCTCTTAAAGATGATAATGATGAAGTGATTGGCATGATTACTGTAGATAAGGATGCTGTAAACGATTCTCAAGTCTTAGTAGTAACTGAAAATGGATACGGAAAACGTACTAAATTAGTTGATGAAGATGGAGAAGATGTTTACCGTATAACTAATCGTGGTGGTAAAGGAGTGAAAACTTTAAATATCACTGAGAAAACAGGAAGTCTTATCTCTATTAATGCAGTAACTGATGCAGATGATTTAATGATCATCAATAAATCAGGATTGACTATTAGAATGGCGGTTGAAGATTTACGAGTGATGGGACGTGCTACTCAAGGTGTGAAACTGATTAATCTAAAAGGGAAAGATTCTATTGCTGCAGTTACAAAAGTAATGAAGGATGATGAAGAAGAGGTTGTTGTTGACGAAGACGGAAATGTTATCGAAGTAGAGACAATTGAAAGGGTGAAACCTGTTCTTGAAGTTCTTGAAGAAGAAGTAGGAGTTGATGATGATTCAAATGACGAAGAAGACGAGGAAGTTGAAGATGAGGTTGAAGAGGATGACTCAGACGACGATGAAGCATAGTTTAAATAAATAAAAAAAGAATAATTATTAAATAACAAAAATGAATATTATGAAAGGTAAATATGTAATACTTGCATCAGCATTATTGATATCAGTAGCTACTTTTGCTCAAAAAGATGAAATTAAAGCGGCAGAAAAAGCATTAAAAAAAGGCGATTCTCAAGAAGCTGCTACAATTTTGAAAGGTGCTGAGTCTTTAATTTCAAATGCATCAGACTCTGAAAAAGCACAATTTTTCTTTGTGAAAGGAAATGCTTTTTTGGACTTGGCAAATAAAAATATAGATACTGATAAAAATTTATCTATAGCATCTGCGGCTTATTTGGATTTGCTGGCAGCTGAGAAAGCTTCAGGAAAATCAAAATATTCAACTGAAGCAGCTACTTCAATTACAGCAATAAAATATAAGTTGATAAATAGTGCGATAGCTGATTCTAAAGTGAACAAAGATCTTGAAAGTGCTCAAAAATTATATGACGCTTATTTATTAGATAAAAAAGACACTTTAAATTTATATTATGCAGCGTCTACTTATGTAAATGCAAAAGAATATGACAAAGCGTTGAAATTGTACGATGATTTGAAGACAATGAACTATTCTGGAAAAGGAACAAGTTATTTGGCTGTAAATAAATTGACTAGTGAAGAAGATCTTTTTGCTACCGTTCAAGAAAGAGATAGAATGGTGAAAATGGGAACACATGAAAAACCACGAACTGAGGTTATTCCATCAAAAAGAGGAGAGATATATAAAAATATGGCTTTAATTTTAGTTGAAAAAGGGAGAACTGATGAAGCTAAAAAAGCAATTGCTGAAGCTAGAGCGAATAATCCTGATGATGATTCATTAATTTTGACAGAAGCTAACTTGTATTTAGAAACTAAAGATTTTGATAAATATAAAAAATTAATCTCTGAAGCTTTAGAAAAAAATCCTAATGATGCAGATTTAGTTTTTAATTTAGGAGTTGTTAGCTATAATGCTAAAAATGTAGTTGATGCTGAGAAGTATTATAAAAGAGCAATTGAAATTAAGCCTGATTATGTAAATGCATATCTTAATTTGGCTATTATGAAACTGGACGGTGACAAAGTTATTTTTGAGGAAATGAATAAATTAGGAAACTCAGAGAAAGATAACAAGCGTTACTTAGTTCTTAAAAAACAAAGAGAAGTAGTTTTTAAAGATGCTTTGCCATATTTAGAAAAAGCAAATGAATTGGATCCTAAAAATGAAGAGGTTAAAAACACGTTGATAAGTGTTTATGGTGCTTTAGAAATGACTGAAAAGAAAAAAGCATTAAAAGATAAAATGTAAATCTTACATATGCATAAAAAAACCTATCTGTTTCAGATAGGTTTTTTTTTGTTATATAATTTTTTTGATAACCCTAAGTTTGTGTGTGTGTTTGTTTATTTCTGGATTGTATATGCCTAAGTGATCTAATCTGTCTATTCTTATTTTTCCACTTGCATGAATGATGTAGTTGTTTTCCATGATGATTCCTACATGGATAATATTTCCATCTTCATTGTCAAAAAAAGCCAAGTCTCCAGGTTCACTCTCTTCAATAAAACTTAACGCTTCCCCTTGAGTTGCTTGTTGTGAAGCATCTCTTAATAGTTTATAACCATTTAGTTTGTATACCATTTGAGTAAAACCGGAGCAGTCTATACCAAAAGGAGTTTTTCCTCCCCATAAATAGGGAGCGTTTAAATATAAAAAAGCAGTATTGATCAGTTCTTTTTTGTCTTTAATGCCATTTATTTTTGTGCCTTCGAAATAAAAATTATTGACGTTAATCTCATTGTTATTTATAAATGATAATGACGATCCTAAAGGGATAGGAATTAATAAATTAGAATTTCCAGTTATGTATTCAATCAAGTCACCATTGAGAATAATCGTATCATTTGAAAGTTGAATGTAATTAGCCTCAGAAATCAATTGATATTGTTTAGAATCTACCCAGCCTTCGTAATCATCAAATTGCATTTTGATGCGAGACCATTGCTTAAATTGTTCAATAATTTCGAAATGTTCACCAAATAAAACTTGAGAAACAATTTCGCTTTTATCACTGGGTTCAAATCGTAAGGGGATTATTGCTAGATTACAAATTCCGAACATTTAGATCAATTTATAAGTTGAAATTATGGGTTGTAAGATTTTGGTGCTTAAAACCCATAATTTATGATTATTTAAGCTCTTTCAATTACAATGGCAGAAGCGCCACCACCACCATTACATATAGCAGCAGCTCCAATCTTACCGTTATTTTGTTCTAGTACATTGAGTAGCGTAACTATAATTCGTGCCCCAGAACAACCTAATGGATGTCCTAGTGAGACAGCGCCACCGTTTACGTTTACTTTGTCATTATCTAAACCTAAAATTTTGGCATTTGCAAGTCCTACAACTGCGAACGCTTCATTGAATTCAAAGTAATCAACTTCGGCTGTTGTTAAGCCAACTTTGTCTAGCGCTTTAGGCAATGCTTTTGATGGACTTGTGGTAAACCATTTGGGTTCTTGAGCCGCATCTGCATAGCTTTTTATGTATGCAAGTGGTTTTAGTCCTAATGACAATGCTTTTTCTTCACTCATTAAAACTAATGCAGCAGCTCCGTCATTAATAGTAGAAGCATTTGCAGCTGTAACCGTACCATCTTTAGTAAATACAGCATTTAATGTAGGGATGCGATCTATTTTTACGTTTGTAAATTCTTCATCTTTAGAAACTATAATTGGGTCTCCTTTTCTTTGTGGGACAGCAACTGGAACTATTTCATTATCAAATTTACCAGCTTCCCATGCTTTTGCAGAACGAGTATAAGACTGTATAGCGTAATTATCTTGATCTTCTCTTGTGAACTTATATTCAGATGCACATAAGTCAGCGCAAACTCCCATTGCGTTGTTGTCATAAGCATCCGTTAAACCATCTTTTTGCATTCCGTCAACCATGGTTGATGGACCAAACTTGGTTCCTGTTCTCAAATTCATATAATGTGGAATCAAGCTCATGTTTTCCATTCCTCCAGCTATGACGATCTCTGCATCACCACACTGAATTGCTTGGGCTCCTAGCATTACTGATTTCATACCAGATGCACATACTTTATTTATTGTAGTACAGGCTACGCTATCAGGTAAGCCAGCATAAATTGCTGCTTGACGCGCAGGAGCTTGTCCTACACCTGCCTGAACGACATTTCCCATAAAAACTTCGTCAACTAAATTTGGATCTAGATTTATTTTGTCTAAAGCTCCTTTAATTGCAATTGCACCTAATTTTGGTGCAGAAACGGTAGATAATCCCCCCATAAAACTTCCGATAGGTGTCCTAACGGCAGAAACGATAACAACTCTTTTGTTCATAACTTATAAAATGTTGGTTTATATAGCAAATTTACTCTTTTTTGAACAAATTTTTGTTTTTGACTAAGTATTATATTTTTTCAAAATTAAAGTGAATTTTTATTTCAAGCTATATGTTTGATTGTGAACTGTTTTTAGAATAATGTCAAAAAAACATAAAAAAAAGCCTTAAAATAGTTGTGGGAAACGTAAAGTTGTCTTAAATTTGCAACCGCAAAACGAGACACGTTTCTTTGAGCTTGGAGGGGTGCCAGAGTGGTAATGGAGCAGTTTGCTAAACTGTCATCGAGTAATCGGTGCCAGGGTTCGAGTCCCTGTCCCTCCGCTTTATATTTTTTGCAGTACGGGGTGTAGCGTAGCTCGGTTATCGCGCCTGCTTTGGGAGCAGGAGGCCGCAGGTTCGAATCCTGCCACCCCGACTAATTTTCTTACACGAGCAATGGAGGCATAGCTCAGCTGGATAGAGCACCTGCCTTCTAAGCAGGCGGTCGAAGGTTCGAATCCTTCTGCCTTCACTTAATTACCCTTGTATAATACTAGTAGTCAGTATTTTACAAGGGTTTTTTTTGTTCTAGTTTTAAAGTAGTTACCCGTTTATTTGTAGTGTTTTGAAAGTTGATTCTTTTAAATTTGTTCTAATCTGACTTGATTCTATTTTAGAAAAAATGTTTTTAATCGATTATTTTAGTATTTAGTCGAAATAATTTTGTTTATTTTATTGTTTTTCGTAAGTGTTTTGTTTAATTTTAAGGACTATTAAGTGATATTTATTATAATTAATTACAATCGCCATGAAGTTAAAATTACTCAAAAAACTTTTTTTTATAATTTTGTTACTTAGTTCATTAATTAATTTTGCACAAACAGCAACTATAAATGTAAGTTATGGTAGTCCTGCAATCAATATTTCAAATGGCGGGTCTGTAGCCTTTGGTTTATCTGGTGAAATTGAGTTTTCAGTAACCAATATCCCTACAAATGGAAATCCTACTTTAAATATTCAAAGTATTTCTTCTAGCAATTTAAATTTTGTTATTTCGTCTATTCCTTACATTTCTGATGATAAAATTAAAAAAGGAGATGTTGGTAAATTTAAAATAAAAAGGAATTCGTATAGTTGTGGTACAGGTTCTTCTGTTATTACTATAGATTCAAATATTGGACTTTTTTCTTTTACGGTAAGTTTTGATAATAGACCTTCTATTTCAGTTTTAGGAGGAACGCCAACACAGCCAATTTCTAATGGACAAACAGTACCTACTTCGGCTACTGGAACCTTATTTGGAACGGTTACTGTGGGAGCATCTGCTTCAAGAACGTATGCAATCGTTAATACAGGAACTTGTCCTTTGATATTGGGGAGTTTAACTTGTTTTGGTTATAACCCTTCAACTGGAGTACAATCAGCAGATTTCTCAATAGTACTTCTTACTGCAACTACAATAAATCCAGGTGGTGTTGCGTATTTGATGGTGAAATTCACACCACAATCAACTGGTACTAAAGAGGCTATTATTTCAATTCCTAGTAATGATTCTGCAAAGCCTATTTACACTTATGTTGTGAGTGGTGAAGGATATGACCCAACTATAACAGGTCCGGGAGGAGGAAATCCTGATTTTAGACTTTGGCTTAAAGCTACAAGAGGAGTTAATTTAGCTACTGGGGTAAAGATCCCTTTATGGAAGGATTTAGGATCTCTTGGAAAAGATGCGTCACAAACTACGATTGCAAATCAGCCCACTTTTATTGATGCAGCCAGTGGCAATATAAATTACAATCCTGTTGTGAAATTTCAAAATGATGGTTCAGGAATTAGTCAATTTTTATACAATATTGATAATGGATATTATACCCATGAAACTTTTATAGTAATGGAGCCAGATGTTACTATTGATGGATCTACATCGCCTATGACAATTATTTCAGGAACTTCGGCAGCAAACCCATCTTATCCTATAATTTCAGGTGAACATACTGGAATTGGATTTGGAAATTTTTCAACTCGTTTGACAAATGAAAGATTATGGTTTAATCAATGGCAAACAACTACGACTACTCCTTATTTTAGTACTGGAGACGCAATAGGGAATTATTCTAAAGCAGGAATAATCAATACTAGAAATAAAACAACTACTGCTTCAGATGGTGTCGATTTACTGTTTAATACAAATACAGTTGGAACTTTGGTTAGTTCAAGTGTTAGCTTTTCTAATTTGGGTTATCTTGATGGATCAACTTGGAAAGGTACTCCATATAATATTGGTAAAAATATAAATAGCGGGACGAATTATGGGAATCTAAATGGTAGGGTCGCAGAAATATTATCATATGCTTCTCGTGTTTTAGATGGGAATCGTCCAAAGATTGAAACATATCTTGCTATAAAATATGGAATTACTTTAGGAATTAATGGTACAAGTAAAGATTATATTAATTCTGCTGGGGGAATCATTTGGAATAGTACTTCAAATGCAGGTTTTAATTATAACATTGCTGGAATAGGTAGAGATATAGCATCAGATTTATATCAAAAACAATCAAGAAGTTCCAATGACAATAATGAGGTAACAATTGGTTTAGGGGTCATTGCAAGTACCAATAGTGCTAATATCAATGAATTTGTAATAGATAAAAATTTTTTAGTTTGGGGTTCAGATAACGGTACTTATTCTGCGGGTAGTTCAAATGTTACAACAATACGTACTGGTTTAACTAGTTCAGTAACTAAAATTAATAAAAAATGGAAAGTGGTAGAAACTGGAGGAGATGTTGGGAATGTATTTGTTGGGATTCCGGTAGCAGCTTTTAGTGCATTTTCAAAATTAGCAACAGAAGAATATGCATTGATTGTTAGTGACAATAGCGCGTTTAATGATGGCGACATAGTTGATGTAATTCCACTAAAATCCGATGGTAATGGTAATTTACAAACTTGGTATGATTTTGACGGAACTAAGTATTTCACTTTTGGTAAAGTGCCTAAAGTTGAATCTAAAGAATTGGTAAGTATTGGAGCTAGTAATTTTTTAGTAGGTGAGTATGCTTTGAATCTTAATAGTGGTTCTTTTACTATTGGTTTTTGGTTGAGAAATGACGGTACAGTAGCTGCTAATAAAACCATAATGAGTAAAGGAATTAATTTAGAATTACGATTAAATTCCGCTAATAAAATTGAAGCTTTATGGGACGGTAGTTTGAAATTTGTTTCAAATACTGCAGTTGCAGATGGAAAATGGCATAATATAGTAGCAATTTACTATCTAGGTAGTGCAGATCTTTATATAGATGGAGTATTGGATTCATCCACTTTTAATCTTCAAAATCCAACACCTAATTATTCAAGATATTCTGTAGGTGCACTTTATGTAAATAAAAACGATATTAGAACTCCATTTTATGGTGAAATTGATGAAATTCATATCTGGGATACGGCATTAACATTAAATCAACTCAATTATTTGATGAATCAGGAAATTAATAAATTTGTTGATAATACTGCTGATGGTGCCATATTACCACATAATATTTCCAGTAATGAGATTAAATCAATTCCTTGGACTACATTAAAAGCCTATTATGATTTTAATACATTTTATGGAACAACCATTGAAGGATTGACAGATGAACGAAATTTTTTAAGAATCAAATATCTAAATAAAAATAAAATTATAGCTGGGGTTCAAACCGCTCCATTGCCCTATGAAACTATCGCTGACGGTGCATGGAACGATTCGTCTATTTGGAAAAATGGCGCAATTCAAACTATTCCTAATGCAGTTTCAATTGTTAATGTTGGACTAACAGTAAATGGAAACATTGTGAAAATTAAACATAATGTAACTTCTACCGGAAATAAAACAGTTTTAGGATTGTTTGTGGAAGGTACAGACGCAACTACTTATAAAAAATTATCAATTAATAACGATACTAAAATACAAATTTCACATTATTTAAAATTGGATGGTTTAATAGATTTAACTGGGCAATCCCAATTAGTTCAAACTTTGAATAGTGAGCTCGATGTTTCAAGCATAGGTTTTATAAAAAGAGACCAACAAGGAACAGTAAATAAATATAATTATAACTATTGGTCTTCTCCTGTAGGACCTATAAATGGTACGGCAATTAATAATAACTATACCGTAGATGGTGTTTTTAAAGATGGAACTACAACAACTCCGTTAGCGATTAATTGGGTTTCTGGTTATGATGGTAGTGCATCCCCTTTAAGCCTTGCAAGGTATTGGTTGTATAAATTTGAAAATGGTTCTGAATATGCTAATTGGATTCATTTTATTGAAACGGATCCCATTCGACCTTCTCAAGGATTTACATTAAAAGGAGCTGGTGTTTCTGGATCTACCCAAAATTATACATTTAAGGGAAAACCTTTTAATGGATTAATAAATAGCAATACGGTTTTGGCAGATAATTTATTTTTGGTAGGTAATCCTTATCCTTCTGCTTTAGATGCTTTTGAGTTTATAAGAGACAACATTTCTGTTGCAAATGGAGGAAATAATTCGGTAAATATAATTGATGGAACGCTTTATTTTTGGCAACATTCCCCTAGCAATGGCACTCATATATTGTCAGGTTATACAGGAGGATACGCGACATTGACTTTAGTAGGAGGGGTTGCCCCAGTTGCGCCGGTGGGGATTAGTGGTGTGGGTACCAGTACTAAAATTTCATACCAGTATATTCCGGTTGGACAAGGTTTTTTTGTAAATGGAGATGTGAGTATTGGTACTTCAGAACCAATTATCTTTAATAATAATCAACGGGCTTTTGTTAAAGAAAGTGACGTGGATGATTTGTCAGTTCCAATTTCTAATACTTTATTTAAGAATAGTGTTTCAAATAAAACTAAAAAAACAGATCATTTTAATGATAATAGTAATGATATCGTATATAATATTTATAACACTAAAATTAGATTGGGCTTTAACACCGTTAATAAATTCCACAGAGAATTACTTATAGGATTTATGAATGAGTACGCAACCGATGGTGTAGACGTAGGGTACGATGCATATCAAATTGACACTCAAGATAATGATTCTTATTTTTTAATTAATAATTTAGAATATACTATACAAGGAGTTGGATCGTTTGACACATCAAAAACATATTCGTTGGGAGTTGTAGTTGATACACCAGGAGCTGTTCAGTTTATGATTGATGCAGTAGAATTCTTACCTTCAAATACTAATATAAGTATTCATGATAAAGAAACATCTACTTATTACGATATCACAAATGGGACTGCTGAAATTGATTTAGTTGCAGGATCTTATAACAATCGATTTGAATTAACATTTGAAACGGCTAAGACGCTTGCTGTTGAAAAGAATGAATTAAAGAATTCGAATTTATTGATTTATAATAATGACTTGGAAAAGAAGATAAATATAACTAAAAAAGCAGATGTAATAATTGATGAAGTTTCAATATATAACATTCTTGGTCAAAAATTAATTGGAGTTGACAATTTATCAGGTTTAGATACAATTGAAATTCCTTTCAATTTACAACGAGGAACTTATATTGTAAAAATTAATACTAATAAAGGAATGATAAGTCAAAAAGTTTTAAAAAAATAAAGATATATTTTCCGTAATTAAAACAAAAAAAACGCTAACACTAGCGTTTTTTTTGTTTTACTATTTAAATCACTTCAAATGTTTTATTTTTATAAAAAAATATATTTATGAATTCTTCTTTTAAACTTGGTTTTTTAATAGGTTTCTTTTTATTATTTATTTCTTGTAAAGCACAAGTTGCTATTCCTAACAAACAGATAAAAGATATAGTACTAGTAAACGACACCACATTTGTAAATTTAAAGGATTATAGTACTGATTTTGCTTATGATATGAAATATGCTACCGAGGATAATTTTTTAAAAGCCAAAGTGTATGATTGTGCCGAGTGTTTTCTAAGAATGAAAACGGTAAATGCAATCATAGAAGCTAATAAATTGTTCATGGATCAAGGATATAGAATTAAATTCTTTGATTGTTACAGGCCTTTAGATATTCAAAAAAAGATGTGGCAAATAGTTTCCAATCCAAAATATGTTGCTGATCCAAGTAAAGGATCAATCCATAATAGAGGAGGTGCAGTAGATATCACTTTAGTTGACAAGCGTAGCGGAAAAGAACTTGAAATGGGAACTCCTTTTGATTTTTTTGGAGAAGAAGCCAGTCATGGTTATTCTAATCTTTCAAAAAAAGTTATTAATAACAGGAAACTGCTAAAAAGAGTAATGGTAAAAGCTAATTTCAATTCCTTTGATTCAGAATGGTGGCATTATAATTTAAAATCGGCTTTAAATGATAAAGTATCCAACGTAAAATGGAGTTGTGTAGAATAATTATTTATTCTACACAACGTAAGTTTTTGATGAAATACGTATCAGGTTCATACATTTGACTGTTTAGTTCTGATTTAAACTCTTTCCTAATTACATAGTCCTCACTTTCCGTTAAATATTTTATTCTCATCATCGATAATGGTGAGCTTTTTAAGTCTTCTAAACTTCCTTTCATAAACATAAATATTCCAGAGGTTACTCGATTGTCAAAACCATTCTCATCTCTAAGCATAGTTCCACAATTTTCTTGATCGATATGTATCATGGTAATTATTTTACCATTATTTAATTGTAAGAATAATTTTGAATTTTTATCAAAGCAATTTGCTTTAAGAAAGCCTTTACTTTTTTGAATGAGTTGCACATTTAATGTTGGCAATCCGTCGGTTAATGCCAATGAATAAAAAATATAACTGGAGTTTCCGGCAAAAATTTTCTCACTCATTAAGTATTCTTTGGTCGATTTGTAAGTTCCTATGGAGTCAGTGACGTTTGAGCTATAATCACAAGGTGTTTGAGCAAATAAATTTCCAGTAAATAAGAAGAATGCTATTACAATTAGTTGTTTCATTTTATTATATTTTGTTGCAAATTAAAACTATTTTATTGTTATTTTCATCAGTAGTAAAAAAACAATATATATCCCCACCTTCTTTTATTTTCCATTTTTTTCGAATGGTTTCGACTGTATCTGGAAAATTACGAGTAGTGATGTTGGCTTTAGTGTTGGATAGAAAGTTTTTCATTTCTGTTTTGCTATAAGAAAAGCAGTTTTGAATTAGAAAAATTCTACCAGGAAATTCTATTTTTTCTTGAGAAGTGTATAAATGAGAATGTTTATGTAATTTATTTAAACTAAAGAAAATAGCAATTTCATCAAACCCTCCTGATTTCATTATTGCACTATTGGGTTCGTACAAATATTTTTGAGGTAAGGCGTAACTTGGAATGACGCCTTGTTTATTGAAAACAAATTCAAAAAAGTCTGTTTTATCTTTTAGAATATTAACTGTTTTAATAGTTGTTTCCCCAAGGTAGTCTTTGTGTAATTCCCATAATAATTCTTTTACTTCATTGTCAACAGCTACAATATGGATTGTTTGTACATGCTTTAATTCCGATAATCCGGCTGATAGATCAAGTAAAGGGGCTGTTTTTATAAGAATAGCATTTGAGTTTTTAAAATAATAATCAAGATTATCAGGAACATTTGGCAAACAATCTTTAATCATAAAAACTTTTCCTTTGGCATCGTTGCGTCTTGAAGGGTCGATATAAATCCAATCCCATTTGGTATTTAATGATTTTAAAGTCTCTAAACTATCAGCTGGATAACAACTAATATTTTTAGTATTTAATTGCTCAAAATTATGTTTAACAATAGATGAAAGTGCGGGATTAATTTCACAATGAGTGACCGCTGTAATTTTTTTTGCAAAATAATAATCATCGACACCAAAACCACCTGTAAGATCAATTAACTTTTCTCCTGAAACTAAAGTACTCTTGTAAACTGCTGTTTTTTCAGATGAGGTTTGTTCAACAGAAATTTTGCTAGGGTAAATTATATTTTTAGTGTTAAACCAAGTTGGTAATTTATCTTTTGATTTTGTTTTGGCTTCTATTTGATTCAAAATTGTAATCCATTCAATAGTAGGAAAAGGGTTTCTTTGAAGCGCTAATTTTGAAATTGGTACTTCTAAATTTTTGTCAATAAATTCTTGAATTTCAGTATCTAAAATGGAATGTTGCAATTTTATATTTTTTCAGTTAAAACAGACACGATTTTGTTGTTTGGGAAAAATTCCTTGGCGATAACTTTCATAATTGTATAAATAGGGATTGCCACGACCATCCCGAAAATTCCAAAAGTTATTCCGCTAATTAGCGTGACCAAAAATATTTCTAATGGATGTGACTTAACACTTTTTGAAAAAATGATGGGCTGGCTGATGTTATTATCTAAAATTTGAACAATGAGAAAACCAATTACTACATATATTGTTGTAGGAAGCATTTCAGTTTTAAAATCGGTTCCAATAGCACTGATAAGTGTTAGTATGGCTGATAAAACTGTAGCTATTATAGGGCCTATATAAGGAATTACGTTTAGTAGGGCACATAAGAATGCAATAATAAAAGCATTCTTACTTCCAAAAATGATTAGAACTATGAAATAAAGTATAAATACTACAGTCAATTGAACCAGTAGACCAATAAAATACCTAGTGAGTAACTGATTTATTTTTTCAACTGAGTTTAGAATTTTTTCTTCATTGGAATCTGGAAGTATTTTTTTTGCTTTTTCCTTAAAAATTTTCTGGTCCTTTAAAAAGAAAAAAGTAATAAAGAAAACAGATGCTAATCCCATCCCAAACCCAGCAACAAGATTAATTATTGTATTGATAAAGTCAGTAAAAAAATTATAATTAATCTTAGAAGACAAATTGGAGTTATTTAAGATTCCTTGTAGATCTATATTATGTATGTTAAAGTAGTTTTCTATATTATGTTCTAATATTGTAAGTTGACTTTGAAGTAAATTAGTATCTAATAGGGATAAGTTTTCTGCTTGTGAAATGATAAGTGGGACAAAAAGAAGTACAAAACCTACAAGTATAAATACAAATAGTAACAAGGTTGTTATAGTTGCAAATATTTTTTTAAATTTAAGTCTTTGATTTAAAAATAAGAGAAATGGGTTTGCGATTAAACAAAGGATGAGTGAAATACACAAATAGAGAATTACAGTTTGTATTTTATATAAAAAATACAAAACACAACATACTATAACAATAGTTGTTAATGCTCTTAAGATCCCGTTTGAGATTATTTTTGATGTAATCATTAAAAAATAATTTAGTGATAAAGATATAAAAAGTAGCAGTCTCAAAAACAACTTTAGAGGTAGTTTATTTTATCATTCAATACCGTTTCCTTCAATAAAAACAGTCTCAATTAAATTACTGCCAAATGCATAAGGCAGTTGATAATAAGAGGGGATAGGTCTGGTAAGAATAAGATTTGCTTTTTTACCAATCGTTATACTACCATGAGTTTCTGAAACTCCCATAGCATAAGCTCCATTTATTGTGGCGGCGTTTATTGCTTCTTCAGGTGTCATTTTCATTTTGATACAAGCAGTTGCAACTACAAAATTCATATTTCCAGATGGTGTAGAGCCTGGATTGTAATCTGTAGCTAGTGCTAATGGCAATCCTGCAGCTATCATTTCACGTGCTGGAGTATATGGAATGCTCAAGAAATAGGAACAAGATGGCAAAGCAACTGGCATTGTTTCAGTATTTTTCAAAGCTTCGATATCTTCTGACTTCATTACTTCGAGATGATCTACAGATAGCGCATTGTGTTTTATTCCTGCTTGAACTCCTCCAATGGAGTTGAATTGATTGACATGAATTTTTGGCTTTAAGCCAAAGCGAATTCCCGCTGCCATAATTTGCTCCGTTTCCGCAACAGTAAAATAACCTGTTTCACAGAAGACGTCAATATAATCAGCGAGTTTATTTTGTGCAATTTCAGGAAGGATTTCGTTGACTAATAAATCAATATATCCTTGATGATTTTCTTTGTATTCTAAAGGAAAGGCATGAGCACCAAGAAAGGTTGCTTTTATAGCTATAGGATAGTTTTGCGACAAACGCTTGATTACTCGCAGCATTTTCAATTCCCCTTCAACTGTAAGTCCGTAACCCGATTTGATTTCAACAGCGCCCGTTCCTAAACGCATGACTTCTTCCAGCCGTTCTTTGGATTGGTTGTAAATTTCTTCTTCGGTGGTTGCATTTAGCTTTTGAGCTGAATTTAATATTCCACCACCACGATTGGCAATTTCTTCATATGTCAATCCATTGATGCGATCCACAAATTCTTGCTCTCGATTCCCTGCATATACAATATGAGTATGACTGTCACACCAGGTAGGTAAAACCATTTTTCCAGTTGCATCAATGGTTTTGTCAGCTATTAGTTTAGGAAGATTCTCCATCAAACCAAAATCGGCAATCAAATTATCTTTGATTACTAAAAAGGCATTTTTAATAGTTGGAAGCATTCCCATTTCGGCACCAGAAACTTTAGCGACCGAAGTTTCCCGTACTTGGAGTAATTCCTTAATATTGATAAGTAGTGTTGTCATTTAAAATTATTCAGAAACCGTTATTTCAAAAAGCGTATCCCAGTTTTTTCCAGTTACAAAAATGGTTTTGGTTTTTGGATTGTAAGCAATTCCGTTTAAAACATCTGCATCAGCATTTTTAATAAATTTTTTCAAGCCAGACATATCTAAAATTCCTTCTACTGCTCCAGATGTTGGATTCACAACTGCAATGGCGTCTTTTTGCCATACATTAGTATAGATTTTACCATTAATCCATTCCAATTCATTGATGGATTTAATTTTAGAATCTCCAGAATAAACATTGATATAATCTATCATTTTTTGGTTTTCAGGATCCATCTTCCAAATTTTCTCTGTTTTATCAGTTTGGTAAATGTATTTACCGTCATTTGTCATTCCCCAACCTTCAATTTCCTTGTCAAAATTAAACGTCTTGATTTTTTTAAACGTCTTTAAATCATAGATAAATCCTACTTTTGATTGCCATGTTAATTGGTATATCTTATCGTTTAATATAGTAACTCCTTCACCAAAATACTTTTGATCTAAATCTATTTGATTATATACTTTTCCTGTTTTATAATCGTATTTTCTAAGGTATGATTTTCTACCTTCGGGATTACCAGTACTTTCATATAGCGTGTCTCCATGAAATTCTAGACCTTCCGTAAAAGACATTGTATCGTGTGGGTATTTATTCACGATTTTGTAATTCAAAAGTTTTGGTTTTACATTGGACACGAGTTCAACTCTAGAAGTGGCTTCAGCATTTTCTCCGCCATAATATACTAATGCTTTGAGGTTTTGGTACCCTAGTTTTTGATCTTTTAGTTCAAATAAAATCGGATCTCCTCCTTTTTTTGAACCTACTTTTACATCATTTACATAATATACAATGCTGTCAATAGTTTTCGAATTGGAGTTGGTTATTGCTAAATTAAGTTGGTCTTGTTGTGTATATTTTTCTTTAAAATTGGTAATATCGAAGGTAAATAAAGTATTTTCTCCTTTTTTTGTATCTCCACAATTAGAAAGTGTCATTCCTAATAAAATGATAGATAGTAAGTTATATTTTTTCATGGTTTAAATTTTGAATAGACCAATATACAATGTTATTTTAAGAGCACAAAGCGCTTGCAAAAATATAAAAAGATTGTATATTTGCACCGGCAAGTCCTACACGACCAGCTCCTGCAGACTCCCCCAGGATGGGAACATAGCAAGGGTACGTGGTTGAGCGGTGCGATGTAGGTCGCTTGCCATTTTTTTTTAATCTGAACTTGTTTCAGATTTTTTTTTGCCAATTTTGAAATATTTTCAAAATATATAGAATAGTAGTCTTCCTTATGGAGGATTTTTTTATTTTTGGTCTATTCTAAAATACAGTTAAACAACAATCAATTATGAGTAAAGTAGTTTTAGTTACAGGAGGTTCCTCAGGAATAGGGAAATCTATTGGGGAGTTTTTACATCAAAAAGGGTTTGTTGTTTATGGAACGAGTAGGAATCCAGAGCGGGTTTTGAATTCGGTTTTTCCACTTGTTGCATTAGATGTTAGAGATACAGCATCTATTCAATCGGCTGTAGCCAAGATTATTGCTACATCAGGACGATTAGACATTGTAATTAATAACGCTGGTGTTGGGATAACAGGTCCACTAGAAGAAATTCCAACTGTGGAAATGAAAAATCATTTTGATACTAATTTCTTTGGACCTATTGCAGTGATGCAAGCTGCATTGCCACAAATGCGCGAACAAAAATCAGGTTTAATAATAAATATTACTTCGATTGCAGGCTATATGGGATTGCCATACCGCTCGATGTACTCGGCCTCAAAAGGAGCACTTGAATTAATTACGGAGTCTTTGCGCATGGAGGTGAAATCTTTTGGGATTCATATTACTAATGTAGCACCTGGAGATTTTGCTACTAATATTGCTTCAGGACGGTACCATGCTCCTGTAATTCCAGGATCGGCTTATGAGGTTCCTTATGGGAATACGCTAAAAACTATGGATGAACATGTCGATAGTGGAAGTAATCCTAATGAAATGGCTGAAGCGGTTTATGCTATTATTCAAACAAAAGATCCTAAAATTCATTATAAAGTAGGGGCTTTTATGCAAAAGTTTTCGATTGTATTGAAACGAATACTTCCGGATAAAATGTATGAAAAAATGCTAATGAATCATTATAAGTTGTAATTTTGCACCGGATTTTATTGATTTTGCAATTGCGTGAAGGATCGCAGTGAAAATCCTCCCGTTTTTTAGGGAGATTGTAACGTAGAGCCTGACCCTTGTGGTCACGCCCAAAAAAAAAGAACACACAATTTAATATAGAAATAGTATGAAGTTTTTTATTGACACGGCTAATTTAGCTCAAATTAAGGAAGCGCAAGCATTAGGGGTTTTGGACGGAGTTACGACTAATCCATCATTGATGGCTAAGGAAGGAATTACTGGAAAAAACAACATTATGAAGCATTATGTTGACATTTGTAATCTTGTTGACGGTGATGTAAGTGCTGAAGTAAATGCGCTTGATTATGATGGAATGGTTAAAGAAGGGGAGGAATTAGCTGATTTGCATGAGCAAATTGTGGTAAAATTACCTATGACTAAAGAAGGAGTTATGGCGGCAAAATACTTCTCAGATAAAGGAATTAAAACGAATGTAACTTTAGTATTCTCAGCGGGTCAAGCATTATTAGCTGCTAAGGCGGGAGCTACTTATGTTTCTCCATTTATTGGTCGTTTAGATGATGTTTCTACGGATGGATTGGCTTTGATTGAAGAAATCAGATTGATTTATGATAACTACGGTTATGAAACTCAAATTCTTGCAGCTTCTGTACGTCACACGATGCATATTGTAAACTGTGCGAAAATTGGTGCTGATGTTATGACTGGACCACTTTCGGCTATTTACGGATTGTTGAAGCACCCATTAACTGATATTGGATTGGCACAATTCGTTGCTGATTTTGAAAAAGGAAATAAATAATATTTTTTCACTTATAAAAAAAGGCCCGTTTCAATTGAAACGGGCCTTTTTTATACTTTTATGTTTTTTTATTTTCGTACAAACGGCGGTAATAATTTGGAAGAAACTTCTCCAAAACCAATACGTACTTGCCCGTTTTTACAGAAACCTTTCATGATTACTGTATCATTGTCATTGATAAATTTACGTTCCGTACCGTCATTTAACGTGATAGGATTTTTCCCTCCCCAAGTCAATTCAAGCATAGAGCCGTAGCTATCTGGAGTAGGTCCTGAAATAGTTCCTGATCCCATCATATCACCAGAATTAACGCGACAACCGTTTGAGGTATGATGAGCTAATTGTTGGTTCATAGTCCAATACATGTATTTAAAGTTGGAGTTGCTTACTACGGTAGGTTCAGCATTTTCAGGTTGAATAGCTACTTGTAAATTGATATCAAAAGAGTGTTTTCCTTTTTGTTGTAAATAGGGTAGCGGACTTGGATTTTGTTTTGGTCCAGGAACTCTAAATGGTTCTAATGCATCCATAGTTACAATCCAAGGTGATATTGACGAAGCAAAGTTCTTTGCTAAGAATGGCCCTAGGGGCACGTATTCCCATTTTTGAATGTCACGGGCACTCCAATCATTTAATAAAACCATTCCGAAGATATAGTCTTCGGCTTCGTTGATAGGAATAATTTCTCCCATTATATTTGCATCAGTAGTGATGAAGGCAGTTTCCAATTCAAAATCAATTAAACGAGAAGGACCAAATACAGGAGTGGTTTCACCAGCTGGTAATGTTTGTCCCATAGGTCTGTGAACAGGAATCCCGGAAGGTACAATAGTAGAACTTCTACCATGGTATCCTACAGGTATATGAAGCCAGTTTGGTAATAAAGCATTTTCAGGATCGCGAAACATTTTTCCTACATTTGTTGCGTGTTCTTTGCTAGAATAGAAGTCAGTATAGTCACCAATAAGAACTGGTAATTGCATTTCTACATCGGCTATATTAAAAATTACAATGTCTCTATGTTTTTGGTCGTCTCGTAGTTTTGGATTTGTGCTGTCAAAAATGTCAGCAATACGATTACGAACCAATCTCCATGTTTTTTTACCATCAGAGATAAAGTCGTTCAACGTGTCTTGCATGAACATATCATCAGTTAATTCAATACCTGCAAAGTAATTTAGTTGTTGTAAAGCACCTAAGTCAATTGCATGATCACCTATTCGAGTTCCTACTGTAACAACATTTTCTTTGGTAAGAAAAACTCCAAAAGGAATATTCTGAAGAGGAAAGTCACTATTTTCAGGGACTTCAATCCATGATTTTCTGTTAGTATCGTTGGCTGATATCGGCATAATATGTTAATTGTTTTGTTGAAAATTATAGTTCAAATATATCATAATCTAGCAGTTTAGCAAACGTTTTTTTGTATTTTTGCTTCAAATTAACTAAAATCAAAGAAATGCAACGCGACGAACAAATTTTTGACCTTATTCTAGAAGAACAAGAAAGACAAATACACGGATTAGAACTTATTGCCTCAGAGAACTTTGTAAGTGACGAAGTAATGGAAGCAGCTGGATCTGTATTAACTAATAAATATGCTGAGGGTTATCCTGGTAAAAGATATTACGGTGGTTGTGAAGTAGTAGATGTAATTGAACAAATCGCTATTGATAGAGCTAAAGAATTGTTTGGAGCCGTTTATGCAAATGTACAACCACACTCTGGTTCACAAGCAAATACTGCGGTTTATCATGCTTGTTTGAAGCCTGGTGACAAAATCTTAGGTTTTGACTTATCGCATGGTGGGCATTTAACTCATGGATCACCAGTAAACTTCTCAGGACGTTTATATTCTCCTGTATTTTACGGAGTGGATGCTGAGACAGGACGTTTAGATTATGATAAAATTCAAGAAATTGCTACTAAGGAGCAACCAAAATTAATTATCGCAGGAGCTTCGGCTTATTCACGTGATATGGATTTTGAGCGTTTTAGAGTAATTGCTGATAGTGTAGGAGCAATTCTATTTGCTGATATCTCTCATCCTGCAGGTCTTATCGCTAAAGGATTGTTGAATGACCCAATTCCTCATTGTCATATTGTATCAACTACAACACATAAAACATTACGTGGACCTAGAGGAGGATTAATCTTGATGGGTAAAGATTTTGAAAACCCAATGGGATTAACTACACCAAAAGGAGAAATCAGAATGATGTCATCATTATTAGATTTAGCTGTTTTTCCAGGAAATCAAGGAGGACCGTTAATGCACATTATCGCTGCTAAAGCGGTTGCATTTGGAGAAGCATTACAAGATGAATTCTTTACTTATGCAATGCAATTAAAGAAAAATGCAAATGCTATGGCAGATGCTTTTGTAAAAAGAGGATACAATATCATTTCTGGAGGAACGGATAACCACATGATGTTAATCGATTTAAGAAATAAAAATATTTCTGGTAAAGATGCTGAAAATGCATTAGTAAAAGCAGAAATCACAGTAAATAAAAACATGGTTCCATTTGATGATAAATCACCATTTGTCACTTCAGGAATTCGTGTAGGTACTCCAGCAATTACAACTCGTGGATTAGTAGAAGAAGATATGGAAACAATTGTTGCTTTAATTGATAAAGTATTAATGAACCATACTAATGAAGCTATCATCGAAGAAGTAGCAAATGAAGTGAACGAAATGATGAGCGAAAGAGCGATCTTCGTTTTTTAATTTTATAGTTTCAAGTTTCAAGTTTCAAGTTTAAAGTTTTGTGATTGCCTAAAATCATTGCAAAACTTTAAACTTTTTTTGTTATTTACTTAACTTTAAACATTTTTTTAAACCTTAAACAAAAGAAAAATGGGTGTATTACGGTTACAATTGCCAACAGATCCAAGATGGGTCAATATAGTGGAGAAAAATATTGAAGAAATCTTGACAGATCATGCTTGGTGTGAGCAAAAAGCAGCCACAAATGCAATAACAATCATTACCAATAATTCAGAGCATCAAGATTTGGTTAAGGACTTATTGGCTTTAGCCAAAGAAGAAATTGAACATTTTGACATGGTACATAACATCATTATCAAAAGAGGATTGAAGCTAGGACGTGAACGCAAAGATGATTATGTAAATGAATTGTACTTATATATGAAGAAAAGCGGAAATGGTAGTAGAGTTTCTAGTTTGGTAGAACGATTATTGTTTTCCGCTATGATTGAAGCGAGAAGTTGTGAACGTTTTAAAGTGCTTTCAGAAAACATTCAAGATGAAGAATTATCGGTATTCTACAGAGATTTAATGGAAAGTGAAGCGGGGCATTATACTACATTTATTACTTATGCTCGAAAATATGGTACGGGAATTGATGTAGAGAAGCGCTGGAGAGAATGGATTGACTTTGAAGCTTCGGTTATTGCGAATTATGGTAAAGGCGAAACAATTCATGGATAAAAAAGGCGTTTTAAATTGTTTCATCTATAAAGGAGAAACAATTTAGAATCAATTATTTGTAATAATAAAAAAATATATTTTTTGTTTAATGAGTATGTTTTTTTCTCCAATTATTATTTTTAATATATATTTATCACTTGAATGTTCAAAAAAATTAAATTGTAGCCTAAATGAAACTCTATATAAAATATGATGGAATCGTTGCTTGTAGAGTAATTTTACAAGAACAATTAGAACGATTAGATATAAAACACAAGCTGCTAGATTTAGGAGAAATTGAGATTAGTGATAGTGTTTCGGATGAATGTTTTGCTGAACTTCAAGATTCATTAAATCGATATTCTATTTTTATTGTCAATAATGAAAAAAGTCAGCTCATTCAAAGGATAAAAGATACTATTGTTGAAATGATTTATGAGAATGATAAATTACCAGCGGTAACTATTTCTCAATATTTATCGGATAAACTAAATTTTAGTTATGGATATTTAACTAATATTTTTTCTGAAAACACGTATTCTTCGATAGAGAATTTCATTATTATCCAAAAAATAGAAAGAGCCAAAAAGTTAATTATTGAAGATCAATTGACCTTAACGGAGGTCTCGTATAAATTAAACTATAGTAGTGTAGCTTACTTATCAAGTCAATTTAAAAAAGTTACAGGATTGACTCCATCTGCATTTAAAAGGATTGTAGATAAAAGACGAAATTTATCAAATTAATAAATAAAAAGACCCCAATAAATATGATTTCACATAAAGATTCAATGCGTATTTTGATTGCTGATGATGATGAAGATGATCGCACATTTTTTAGTGATGCAATGATGGAACTTAAAATGAATAATAAGTTAACTTTATTTAATGATGGTAAAGATCTAATGGAATATTTAGCAAATCCAGATATTATTTTGCCGCATTTACTTTTTTTAGATCTAAATATGCCGCGTAAATCGGGATTTGAATGTTTGAAAGAGATACGATCGGATATTAGATTTAAGGAGGTATCCATTGCTATATATTCCACTTCATCATCAGAAAAAGATATTGAAGAAACTTTTATTGAAGGGGCAAATATTTACATCAAAAAACCAAATGACTTTACTAAACTTAAAAAAGTAATTAAAGAGGTTTTAAATATCAATTGGCAATTTCATTCTTCAGGATTAAATAAAGAAACTTTTTTCTTTAGCATATAAGAAGCAAAACCATGAAGTTAATAAAACTGTATAAAAACTCACAAGTCTTCAAAATAGCATTAGGTATTGCTATAGCGGTGGTGGTTTATATAGCTTCGGTTTTTTATACTCAAATGCGTAGCTTAGACTCTTCTGTTAATTTAATTGCAAATGCTACCGAAACGCAATTAGAATTAGAAAAAGTCTTGTCTGTTATTAGTATTTATGAAGCTAATCTTAGAAGTTATATTATCACTAAGGATGAGTCTTATTTAGAAAATAGATTTTTGAGAAAAGGGGAAATTGAGTCTAATTTTAAACGCATTAATAAATTAGTAGTTAATAATCCAGCTCGAGTTAAAGATGTTAAAAGGCTCAAAGAACTAATTGATTTTCGATTTGCACTTTTCAGAGAAACGCTACTTTTAGCAAAAAGTAGTAATCCAGATAGTAAAGTATTAAACGCAAAGCTTCAAGAAAGCAATAATTTTACGGAGTCCATGAAAAACTTCGTTTATAAAACAATAAACGCTGAGGGGGATAAAGTTAAAATCCATAATGACAATCATCAGTTTGAATTGCAAGATTCTATAATAAGTGCTTTTTTACTGGTTATTCTTTCACTATTGATTTTGCTATTGTCCTTTAATAAAATGAATGTTGATATTTATGAACTGAAGAAAACCAATGATGAATTACAGTTTTTAAATCGTTCTTTTAATGAAGCGGAGAAAATTGCTGGTTTTGGTCATTGGAAAATTAATTTAGAGAGAAATACCTATACATTATCTGACAATTTCTTTCGTCTGTTGGGTTTAGAGCCACAATCATTTACTCCTAGTTTAGAGAACATTTCAAAATATATTCATCCGGATGATGTCGATTATGTAACCCAAATGCATTTGGATTCATTAAAGACCTATAAACCTACTTCATTGATGTTCCGTTTTGTATTACCAAATGGTGATTTAAGATACGTAATGTCAGTAGGTAGTTTTACCAAGAATGGTAAAGGCGAAATGGTTAAAACAGGGGTTAACTATGACATGACAGATCAATTCAAAAAAACGATTGAATTAGAGGAAAATAATAAAGAATTAAAAAACATCAATGAAGAATTAGAGTCTTTTAATAATATTGTGAGTCATGACTTACAGGAACCTCTTCATAAAATTCAAATGTTTATTTCCAGAATTGAATCTAAAGAGTTAGGTGCAATATCTGATCAAGGGAAAGTATACTTTTCTAAAATTAGAACTTCGGCTAATAAAATGCAAACCTTGCTAATCGACTTGGTAAATTACTCCAGAACAATTAAAGGTGATAAAATTTTTGAAGAGACAAATTTAAAAGAATTAGTTCTACAGGTTGTGGATGATTTATCTTCGGATATTGAAGATAAAAAAGCTGAAATAAATGTAGAAAATTTGCCTACTGTTAAAGTGATTTCATTTCAGATGGAACAACTTTTTATAAATCTAATTTCTAATTCACTCAAATACAGTCAAGAAGATGTTGCCCCTATAATATCAATATTTTCAGGAAAAATTGATGAAAATGAGGTGTATAATAATGAAATTATTACTAATGAAGATTATTATAAAATAGTCATAAAGGATAATGGAATTGGTTTTAAACAAGAATATGCCGAAAAAATATTTATTTTATTTCAACGTTTAGAAACTGGTTCGAAGTACTCTGGAACGGGACTTGGTTTAGCAATATGCAAGCGAATAGTTGAAAATCACGATGGATTTATAAAAGTAGTATCAGAACCTAATGTAGGCTCTGAATTTTCTATTTTTATACCAAAGAAAGTTTAATTTTTTATAAAAAAGAAAATTATGAGAATAGAAATGGATCTTAAGCTAGGTTTCAAAGATGTAATGATTAGACCCAAACGTTCTACTCTAAAAAGTAGATCTCAGGTTTCTTTAGAACGAGAATTTAAATTTTTACATAGTACGGCTACTTGGATTGGGATTCCAATCATGGCTGCTAATATGGATACGGTCGGTACATTTGAAATGGCAAGTGCATTAGCCAGAGAAAAATTATTTACAGCAATTCATAAACATTATACTGTTGATGAATGGACTACTTTTTTAAAAGAAGTTGCACCAGAATTTTATGAATACATTGCTATAAGTACAGGAACAGGTAAAAATGATTCTAAAAAAATTGCCGAAATACTACAAGCAAACCCATTACTTAAATTTATTTGTATTGATGTAGCCAATGGCTATTCGGAGCATTTTGTAAATTTCTTGAAACAAACCCGTAAGCAATACCCTGACAAAGTAATTATTGCAGGAAATGTAGTTACTGGCGAAATGGTTGAAGAGTTGTTATTAGCGGGAGCAGATATTATTAAAGTAGGTATTGGTCCAGGATCAGTATGTACGACTCGAGTTAAAACAGGTGTTGGATATCCGCAGCTGTCAGCAATTATTGAATGTGCGGATGCGGCTCATGGTTTAGGAGGACACATCATAAGTGATGGAGGTTGTTCTACTCCTGGAGATATAGCCAAAGCTTTTGGCGCAGGATCCGATTTTGTTATGCTTGGAGGAATGCTGGCAGGACATACAGAAAGTGGTGGAGAACTAATTGATATTAACGGGCAGCCGTTCAAAAAGTTTTATGGAATGAGTTCTACAACAGCAATGGACAAGCATGTTGGTGGTGTGGCTGAATATAGAGCAAGTGAAGGAAAGACCGTTGAGGTGGCTTTTAAGGGAAATGTAGCCAATACTTTATTGGATATTCTTGGAGGATTGCGAAGTGCATGTACGTATGTTGGCGCTTCAAGGTTAAAAGAATTGACAAAAAGAACCACTTTTATTAGAGTGAGTGAACAGGAAAACAGAGTTTTTTCAAATTAATAATTTTATTTACAACATAAACTATGATTACGATTTCTAATGCTACTTCTAAAGATTTAAAACTAATTAAAGATATAGCATATGCTACTTGGCCAGATGTGTATGGTAAAATCTTGTCTAAAGAACAATTAGACTTTATGTTATCTGCTTTTTATTCTGAAGAGACTTTATCGGATAATATGATCAATAAAATGCATCATTTTATATTGGTTTATGACGACGTTACTTGTCTTGGTTTTGCGTCCTATGAGCATAATTATTTGGGTAAAAAAGAAACTCGTTTGCATAAAATATATTTACTTCCAGAAGCACAAGGTAAAGGAGCAGGAAGAGCTTTAATTGATGTAGTAGCCTCTTATGCTGCTGAAAATGATTCTAATTGTATTTCTCTAAATGTAAATAGATTTAATAATGCCTGCACTTTTTATCAAAAAATGGGTTTTACTATAGTGGGGGAAGAAGATATAGAAATTGGTCATGGTTACTTAATGGAAGATTACAAAATGGAGAAACAATTGTAATTATACCACAACAATATCGTGTTTATGCAAAAGTCCTTTTACGGTAGTTAGAGAGAAAATAGCCTTTTTTAACTTCGTTTTGGTGGGATCAATAGTGTAATTATAACTACTTCTAAAATTAGCTTTGTTGGCAATTGCTTTTTCAAATTCAGCTCGATATAAATCACAATTATTGAATTGTACTTCGGTCAGGTCGGCACTCATAAAATCGACTGCTACAAGGCTACAATTCGTAAAAGTAGTTCCTTTTAACTTTAGGGTATAAAATTTAGAAAAGTCAAGAATACAGTCTTTAAAATGGATTTCAAAAATTAGTTTGTCACACATAGCAAAGTTAACTTCCTTTACTTTACAATTATTAAAATAAACGGTTCGCAAAGCAACATGGTTTATTTTTGAGGTATTAAAATTACAATTGTTAAAACTACAATCGATAAAGGTAACCGCTATAAAATTGCATTGTGAGAAATCACAATTTGTAAATGTGCAAGATTCAAATTCCTTGAAATTGACATCTTCTACACCGTAGGTGATATCATTGTATTGTAAATCAAGGTTGTATTCTGGCATTTGGTTCTGGTGTGAATTATATAAAAGCAAAAACGCAATTATCAAATAAGTAGATAATTGCGTTTTTTTGTGACCTCGACTGGATTCAAACCAGTAACCTCTTGAGCCGTAATCAAGTGCGCTATTCAGTTGCGCCACGAGGCCTTAATGCGGGTGCAAATATAAGCAATCTTATTAGTTTTGCAAGTCAATTTTAAAATAAAATTAAAATTTATTTCATGTTATTTGCACTAGTCTAATGCTCTTGTAGTTACATAATATCTAAATCCAATAATTGCCATTTGCCATTTTTTGGCTTTGGCCAAATCTAATCTTTGCTTCGTAAAACTGGGTAAGATAAGTTTGTTGAGTTGAGCTACTATTTTAAACATAGTTGGATTTATTTTTTTCAAAGATATAAAAAAAGACGGTCTTGATATTGACCGTCTTCAATGATTTATAATTTCTATTTATTTTCATTTAGCTTGACTTCGTATTCTTCCATTTGCTTTTCGAACACTTTCATTTTTTTTTCAAAAATTTCCATTTGAGCATTAAAAGGTTCCATTTGTTTATCAAACTCTGCCATTTTTTTGTCAAATGCTTCCATTTCGGGTGCTATGGCTTCCATTTTTTTGTTGAACTCTTCCATTTTTATATCAAAGTCTTTCCAAGCTTTTTTATCTCCTGTGATTGGATCTCCTTTCGGAGCCTTTGGAGCCTTGGGAAAATTAGGGGCTTTTGGAGCTTTAAAATTAAAAGTAGGTGGAGTTGGAGGAGTTGGAGGAGTTGGAATGTCTTTATTGTCAGAATATTGAGTTCTTGTTTTAGTAATTATTCTAATTGTATTTTTGTTAGAATTCGTAGCATTAGATTTTCTTACATCCATTGTTTCAATATCTTTTGAATCCAATTCATCTAATTCCTTTTTACTCATTTTTTTTCCGTTTATAAAAATTTCGGTGTCATTTGGAATACCATTACTATTTTTAGTGATTATTTTAATGGTTGATTTTTCGTCATTTTTATTAACGTCCATAGTCTTAATTACACTGGGATCTAATGCGTCTAAGTCAGCTTGACTTGCTTCTTTACCATCAATATAGATAGTTTTTACTTTTTCATTATCGCCATCTTTTGTAGAGTGCACGGTGACAGTTCTCGTTTTTTTGATGGGGTCAGGGCTACTTTGACTAAGTTCAGTTTTTAAGTCGTTATCTGGACTTTCTTTTACCGTAGTCATTGTTTCTTTTACTTTTTCCTGTGCAACTACTTCAATTTGAAATAGAAATACAAAGGCAACTAGAGCAGGAAGTATTGATAAGTACTTCCAAGAATTCCTTTTTTTTGATTGATTTTTGTTTAACATAACGATTCGTTTTTTGATTAATGATTGATAAAAATGATTGGTAATGGCAACACAATTTTCCTGTGTTGTTATTTTTAGAAGCGTGATTTGATAGGCTTTTTTGTCTGATATTTTTTTTAATGCTTCACTGTCAGCAATGAATTCAAGGTTTTGCAAAATCGCTTTTTTATACAACCAAATAAATGGATTGAACCAAAAAACAATACAAAACAATCTCGAAATCAGAACGTCAACAGTATGGTGTTGTTCACTATGAATTTTTTCATGCTCTAAAATATTTTCTAACTCGATAGGGCTGTATAATGCCGAATTGTAAACAATAGTATTAAAGTATGAAAATGGTGCTAGATTTTCTTTTATGTCAATAAGTTTAAAATCAGCCTGTTGTTGAGTCGATTTTCCTTTTAAGACCCTTTGTAAACTATAAAAATCATAGGCAAATTTGGCTAGCAATAAAAGTATCCCAAGACTGTAAGTTAAAATAGTTAGTATTGGTAAATAGTCTTCAAATGATTTTTCTTCTATATAATTCGATGCAGGAATATTGGACCAATTTGTATTTGTTACAACAGGCTCCACCCAAATTATTTTTGTAAAAATTACAAGAGGTAAAACCACGGACGTAATTAATCCACTTAATAAAAACCAACGATTACTGGTAAAAAAAGTTTCCTTTCGCAACATAAAATGGTAGCTTACAAAAAACAACGCAAGTAATCCACTGGATTTGATGAGATAAATAAATAGCGTTTCCATACCTTTATTTTTTATTTTCAATCATTTCCAGAATCTCTCGCAACTCCGCTGCCGAAATTTTTTCCTCCTTGGCAAAAAAGGAAACCATGTTTTTATAGGAACTATTAAAATAATTATCAATAGCGGTATTCATAAATTTTTTTCGGTACTCTTCAATAGTAACAATAGGAAAGTATTGATGAGTTTTTCCATAAGCATGATACGATACATATCCTTTCTCTTCTAGATTCCGTATAATAGTCGATAAGGTGTTATAATGTGGTGGATCAATTGTGATTTCTTCCATTACTTCTTTTACAAACGCTTTTTTTAGCTTCCATAAAATGTGCATGATCTCTTCTTCTTTGTTTGTCAGTTTTTGCATAGCTCAAGTTTTATTTGGGCGTTCCCCGCAAAAAAAAGCGGGGGCAGGCTATTCGGCTTTATCTCTTCGTTTCACTACGAGGATATCGCCTACTATCCTTAACGCAATTCAAACTTACAACTATTTTTTTAGTTTTACAACTAAAATTGCAGTTATAAAACTATTTTTATAGTTATAAAAAATAAAATATTGGTAATCAGTTAATTTTCATCAATTTTAACGCGATATATTGAATAGGAGTTCTGTAGGAAAACTTAGATTCAGGCTAGTTTATTTTCTAATTTTAGCAGTTTTTGGATCCAAATACAACATAAAACTGCCGAAATACCAAAAGTTCCCATAACGAACCAATTTACTTGGTAACCAAATCGAGCAATAATTTCAAGTCCCACTTTAGAACTCACAATATGAGCTAAACTAAAGCTCATGGTATACAATGCCATATAACGCCCTTCATGTCCTTTAGGTGCCCTACTCATCGCAAAAGTATTCGAAAACGGAAAAGCAAATATTTCACCAATAGACATCATAATCATGGCAATTATAAGTATTCCTGCCCAAACATTGATGAGTAATAAATAAAAACTAGCTGCCATTATCGATGCTCCCCAAAGAATAATTTTGAGTTTCTGCACTTTTTTTCTTTCAAAATAACCCACAAAAGGCATTTCTAATGCAAAAATCAATAAACCATTTAAGGTCATCAATAAACCGGTTTGCAATTCACTCAAACCAAATTTTTCACTATGATATAAAGGTAAAGTGGTGAATAATTGAAAGAAAATCATTGCTGTGACAAAGCTAACAAATAGAAAAATCCAGAAAATGGTATCCTTAAATACGGAAGCGGCCTCCAGTATGGTGGCATGTGGGTCATGGTGTGAGGATTTTTTCTTTTCTTTTACCAAAAGAGCAAAAATCAAAATCGCCACAATGCAGGAACTACCATCAACCCAAAACAAACCTTGATATCCAATTCCCATGATAATCAAACCACCCAAAGCGGGGCCAGCTGCAAAACCTAGATTTACAGCCAATCGAACTAATGTTAAAGAGCGTGTTCTATTTTCGGGTTTTGCATAAGCACCTAATGAAACAAACATCGCTGGTCGGAACATATCAGCCAAAGTCATAATGCTAAACATTCCAAAGCACAATCCCCAAAAACTGGTAATATATTGGAGCGCAAAAAAGAAAACACCACTACTAAATAAACTAAAAACCATTACTTTATAAAAGCCAATTTTGTCAGATAGTTTTCCTCCGAGCCAAGAACCCAACATGGAACCCAGACCAAATGCGACCATAATCCAACCTACTTCACCATACGAAAACTGTAAGTCTTCCTTTAAATATTTAGATAAAAAGGGCAATACCATCGTTCCCGCTCTATTGATAAAGGTGATGAGTGTAAGAATCCAAATTTCTCTTGAAAATCCCTTGAAATTATTGATGTAACGTTGAAAAGCAGTTATTAGCATTATTAAATAGTAAATTTTTACAAAGGTAGAAAACTTTGTAACTTAGAGTCTTTGTCCCTTTGTAACTTTTAAACTATTTTTGCTGAAACAAAAAAAAATGAAAAAGTTTTTATCCTTAGTAATACTGCTTCAGTTAAATTTTGGTTTTGCCCAAGAAAAATATGATAGTAGTGACGCTGAAAAATTTCAAAAGGAAATCAATAGTGAATATGCTGATGCAAAAACGAGTCCTTTGATGGCTGAAGATTTAGCTGTTTTTAAAACTTTAGACTTTTATCCTATTGATAAAAAATACGCTGTTATCGCTCAATTTATTAGAACTGATAATGAGAAACCTTTCGAGATGAAAACGTCAACAGATAGGAAACCAGTTTATGTAAAATATGGTGAAGCACATTTTACCATCGACGGTAAAAAGATGAAACTTAATATTTACAAGAATATTGAGTTATCAAAACAAAAAAAATACAAAGACTATTTGTTTTTACCATTTTCAGATTTAACTTGTGGAAATGAGAGTTATATAGGAGGGAAGTACATTGATTTAAAAACACCAAAAGGCAATACAATCGCAATTGATTTTAATACATCATACAATCCATATTGTGCCTATAGTCATAAATATTCTTGTCCAAAAGTGCCTTTGGAAAACGACTTGAATATAGAGATAAAAGCAGGAGTCAAAAAATTTCACGACTAATGGATTTTTTTAATTTACATATTCATAATTCGACTAATAATCCAAATGTGTTGGAGTTGGTCAATCAATATCCTTGGGAATTTGATGCCAATATTCCATTTTATTCCATAGGAATTCATCCTTGGTTTATTAACGAACAGCGTCTTGAATCCGATTTAGAAATTATTGAAAGTAAATTACAAGAGCCCAATTGCCTTGCTATTGGCGAATGTGGACTTGATAAACGAATTGAAATTCCAATGGAATTGCAACAAACGGTTTTCGAAAAACAATTGCTTTTAGCTCAAGAATACAAGAAACCAGTTGTACTTCATTGTGTAGCTGCTTTTCAAGAAGTAATAGAGACCAAAAAACGCTTGCATATTTCGGTTCCCATGATTATTCATGGTTTTTCCAAAAATGCACAAGTGGCCAAGATATTAATCGATAATGGGTTTTATATTTCTTTTGGGAAATATTTATTGCGAAATCCTGAATTAGAAACTGTTTTTAGTTCTACACCTAGCGATCGTTTTTTTTTAGAAACAGATACAGTAGTAGAAACAATTGATGAAGTATATGCGTTGGCGGCAAAATATAAAAGATGCACGGCAGCCGAATTGCAACAAACAATAAAAAATAATGTTCAAGTTGTTTTTAAAACAGACTTGATTTAAGATAACTAATATTCAAAAGGTGAAGTTTTTTGAACTTTAAACCTTAAACTTTAAACAAAAAACAATGGCAGAGTGGACAGAACGAGCGGAACTTTTATTTAAAAAAGAAGGATTAAATAAATTACAAAATGCTAACATTTTGGTCGTGGGACTGGGTGGTGTTGGGTCTTTTGCGGCTGAGTTTTTAGCAAGAGCAGGAGTAGGAAAGATGACTATTGTGGATGGAGATGTTGTAGACATTACAAATATAAACAGGCAATTACCGGCACTACATTCTACTGTAGGGCTACCGAAAATCACTATTGTAGGCGATCGATTGATGGATATTAATCCGGAACTACAATTGACACGTGTACAGGAATTCCTTTCACCAGAGCGCGCATTTGAAATTGTTTCTGATGAGTTTGATTACGTTTTGGATTGTATTGATAGCGTAACACCAAAACTAAATTTAATAATTGGCGCCAAGCGAAAAAGAGTTAAAATTATTTCTAGTATGGGTGCCGGTGGAAAAATGGAAGCGGCAAAAGTGAAAGTAGCTGATATTAATAATACAGAGAATTGCTTTTTGGCAAAAACCATTCGAAGACGATTAAAAGAACATAAAATAGACAAGCTAAAAGTCGTTTTCTCTTCAGAAATTCAAGATGAAGAAAGTTTAAAAATGACAGATGGTTCTAATTATAAAAAATCATTTTATGGAACAAACAGTTATATGCCAGGATTATTTGGGTTATATGCTGCAGAAACTGTGATTCGTTATTTGCTTAAAAAATAATATGCTGTTTTAAGAAATTAGAACTAAAAAAATAAACTTATAAAATGATACAAACTGTAATTTTTGATATGGATGGTGTAATTGTAGACACGGAACCGGTACACCGTTATGCTTATTTTCAGCAATTTGGGGAATTGCAAATTGATGTCACCGAAGAAATGTTTACCTCATTTACAGGAAATTCGACTAGAAATACATTTCAAAAAGTAAAAGATATTTTTCAGCTTGAAAATGATGTGGAAGATATGATTCAGAGAAAACGCACTATTTTTAATGACGCTTTTGATAAAAAGGAAGATTTAGAATTATTAGTAGGTGTAGAAAACTTAATTAAAGATTTTCATCAAAAGGGGATGCAATTAATTTTAGCCTCTTCGGCTTCAAAAGTAACAATAGAACGCGTTTTTAACCGATTCAAATTGCATGATTATTTTACGCATATTGTAAGTGGGGAAGATTTCCCAAAATCCAAACCGCATCCTGCTATTTTTGAGCATGCTGCTTCATTATCTGTAGCTCCTAAAGATAATTGTATTGTAATAGAGGACAGTACAAATGGAATAAAAGCAGCAAAAGCTGCTGGAATATTTTGTGTTGCTTACAATAGTTTTCACTCCAAAGATCAAGATCTATCAGAAGCTGATGTGATCATCAATCATTTTTCAGATATTAATTTTGAAACAGTTTCACAATATAAAAATGGAATTAAGGAATAATTAACATTTACAAATGCCTGAATTTGTAAATTTGAAAAAACATAATTTATTAAATATGAAAAAAATACTGATTGCTTTAGCTATTATCATTACTCAATTTACAATTGAGGCACAAGTACAAACTCCACAACAAAGCCCTAAAGCTACGATAAACCAAATGGTTGGATTGACAAATGTTGAGATTGTATATTCAAGACCTTCGGCTCGTGGTAGAGCTGTTTTTGGTAATTTAGTTCCTTTTGGTAAATTATGGAGAACAGGTGCTAATGAAAACACAACAGTATCTTTTAGTGATGATGTTGTAATTGACGGAAAAACGTTGAAAAAGGGAAAATACGCATTATATACAGTTCCAAGTAGCCAAAACTGGGATGTGATTTTTTATTCAACTACAGATAACTGGGGAACTCCACAAGAATTTAATGAAGCAAATGTAGCATTAAGAACAACTGTAAAAGAAGAATCTATGCCAAAAGCAGCGGAGACTTTCACTATTGGACTTAGCGGTTTAGATACTAATTATGGGTATTTAGAAATGTATTGGGAAAATTCTTATGCTGCTTTAAAATTTGAAGTGCCTACACAAAAAATCGCTACTGCAAGTATAGAAAAAGCTTTAGCAGGGCCTAACGCAGGTGATTATTTTGCATCAGCTCAATACCTTTTTCAATCGAACGGTGACATTGTAAAGTCTAGAACTTATATGGATAAAGCGTTAGAACTAAGCACTGAAAAACCATTCTTCTATTTGCGTCTAAAATCATTGATTCAAGCGAAACAAGGTGATAAAAAAGGAGCAATTGAAACGGCAAAATTATCTTTAGTTGCAGCTGAAAAAGCGGGGAATCAAGATTACGTTAAAATGAATAAAGACAGTATTTCTGATTGGAGTAAGTAATTAAATTATTCTGCTTTAAGCATGAACATATTTGTTTTTGAAATCAGTAATTAAGTCACATAATTTGACTTAAAATATAAAGTCTAGGTAATGTATTCTACGTTAAAATCTTTCTTCATTGTTATAAGTCTTTGTTGTATTAATCCAGTTTTTTCGCAAGTAGTTAAGAAAGCTATTGTCAATACAGACTCAAACGGGTATGTTGTAACAATTGATACAGAGAATCTTGTAAATGAAAAAATACTGTTATGCTATACTTATGGTATTAAAAAACAAGATATTATTCTAGATAGCATTACTGTCAAGTCCCCGAAACAGAAAGTTGTTTTTACAAAAAAAAATAAAATTATTGGAGTTATTTATAAATTAATGCTTCAATCTAAGCCTACAGAATATGTAGAGCTGTCAATAGATAACGGTGATAGAATAGGATTAGAATTGAATGAGAAAGCGATAGCAAATGTAAAATGTTTGTATTCTAATCGTACTATTGACTTTCTGGACTACCAGAAAAAAATCAATTCTAAGACCCTTACAGCAGATCAAAAAATAGCATTAGGTAAATCAATAATTGCTAAGTATCCCAATTCATCTCTAAGTTTGTATTTAAAAATTGAAAATAAAATTGCTGAGAAAAAACCAGATGATTTAGCTTCAAAATACAAATACCGAGATTCATTTTTCAGTTTTATAAATAAAAATGATAAGCAATTGATATTGATGCCTAATGTCTATACGTTACTATACACGTACATTAGAGTGCTACCTCTAAATAATGAAAACTATTCAAAGGATTTAGATATTTTGTTTGATGGTATGAATTGTAAAACAGGTACTTACGGCATTTTTTCTAAATGGATTATGTCTAATTTATATTATTTTGATGACGAAAATTTAGAACAAACGTTAGAATATTTTTCTAAAAAATATATAGACGGAGTAACCTGTGATGTGTTAACGGATCAGGAAAAAAGTGGTTTAAAAGCATTAATTAGCACCAATAAAGTCTTACCTAGGTTATCTAAAATTCCTGATTTCAGTATGGAAGATCAAAATGGTCAAAAATTCAATCTGTCTAATATATATGCACAAAATGAGCTTACGTATTTGGTTTTCTTTAGCCCTACATGTCATCATTGTATGGAAACTGTACCTTTAGTTAAAAACTATTTTGATCAATTTAAAGCTTATTTTAAAGACAGAAAGATTCAAGTTGTATCGGTATTAAATGACAGTGATGAAAGTCAGTGGATTAAATTTATCACTGACAATAAATTGACAGACTGGATTAACTTAAAAAACACTGACGATAAAAAACAATATTTAGTAGATTTTAATGCCTATTCAAATCCAAATTTCTTTTTATTAGATAAAGATGGAAAAATACTTTTAAAATCATTTAACCCTAATGCTTTGGTGAATATATTCAATTCTCATTTTGTAAAGAAATAACTGAATTTACTTTTTAGAATTTCTACAAACAGTCCATTGCAGTAATGATGACAGAATTATAGTCAACATAGCTCCAATAAAGTTAAGCCATAAATATCCTAATTTGGCCTCGCCACTTGGATACACATGAATGGCAAAATAATAAATTATAAAAATTGTCATTTGACTTACTAAAGCGCTATAAAATATTGCTTTGGCTTGTACATGTTTAATATAGAAACCTACAAGGAATATCCCTAATACTGTACCATAGAATATGGAGCCTATTATGTTTACCAACTGTATTAAATTTTCAAATAAGGTCCCTATGCAAGCAAAAAGAATAGCGATGATACCCCATAATAAAGTGAAGAACTTAGTGGCATTTAGATAATGCTTTTCTGACTTTTCTTCTTTTAGGTTACGCTTGTATATATCTATAGCTGTTGTGGATGCTAATGCATTTAATCCCGATGCGGTAGAAGACATAGCTGCTGATATAATAACTGCTAGTAATAACCCGATAAGCCCTTTTGGTAAATAATTTAGAATGAAATGAAAGAATACATAATCTTTATCATTCGTTTCACTATGGCTATCCGCTTTTAAAATTATCTCTTTAGCTCTTTCTCTTAAATCTTTTTCCTTCGAGGATAAGGCTATTAATTCCTTTCTAAGAATTGGATTGTCATAATCTTGGTTGAGTTGGTCAATATATAATAGATTGATTACTTTTTTATCTTCTGATAGTGCATCCAATTGTTTTTCTAAACCATGATATTCTTCTTTGTATTGTGATTTTTCAATCGTTATTTTATTATTAGGATTGAAGTTTAAAGGAACTGGATTGAATTGAAAAAAGACAAAAACCATTACTCCAGTTAACAAAATAAAGAACTGCATTGGAACTTTTAAAAGGCCATTCATAATCAATCCCATCTGACTTTCTCGGACTGATTTTCCTGATAAATAACGTCCTACCTGTGATTGATCTGTTCCAAAATATGCTAATGCCAAGAAAAATCCTCCCGTTATTCCACTCCAAAAAGTATATTTTTCCTCGGGATCAGTAGAGAAATTTACAATATTCATTTTATCATTTGCACCAGCAATATGCAAGGCATTACTAAAAGTCATTTCGTTTGGTAAAAAATGCAATATGAGAAAAAAGGTAATGAACATCCCTGACATAATCACAAACATTTGTTGTTTCTGGGTTACATTTACCGCTTTAGTCCCTCCCGAAAATGTATATATAATTACTAGAACACCAATAACAATGTTCATATAAGTAAGATTCCAGCCTAATATTGCTGACAAGATGATAGCTGGTGCATAAATGGTAAGTCCTGTTCCTAATCCTCTTTGAAATAAGAAAAGGATTGCAGCTAATGAACGGGTTTTTAAATCAAATCTTTTTTCTAAATATTCATAAGCAGTATAGACTTTGTACTTATGATATATTGGAATAAAAGTGAGGCAAATAACGATCATAGCAATAGGTAATCCAAAGTAAAATTGAATAAATCCCATACCGTCATGATAAGCCTGTCCTGGAGTTGACAAAAAGGTTATAGCACTAGCTTGTGTAGCCATAACCGAAAGCCCTACAGTATACCATGGGGTCTCGTTACCACCTAGAATAAAGTCTTCAACATTTTTACTTCCTTTGGTTTTCCAAGCTCCGTAAATTACTATAAATAATAGGGTTACAATAAGTACAATCCAATCGAATAGTTGCATATTTTAAGAGTATAATTTCATTATTAGATAAAAGATCAAAATATAAATGGCATTTGCTATAAGCACCCATGTATAATTTTTTTTCCAATTTTTTGTTTTTTTTGCCTCCATAGTATTAGGGTTTTATTTTCTGATCAGGAATTGTTGTTGGATTTTTTAATGAAATCATATTGGACAATAATCGATAAGCTCCTGAGACTCCTGCGGGTAATTCTCTAAATAAACTCAAACCTGTATAAATGTAATATCCTTTTCCATAAGGAGCTACTAGTAATGCACCATTTTTTGGTGTTTCTCCTTTGTCATTTGAAGATAGGATAGGAGTGAAGGCTTTATCGTATTCACTTGGGTAATATAAACCTTGTTCTTGTGTCCATCCTTCGAAGTCAGTAGCGCTAATTTTGTTTGGATAATTTAAAATGGGGTGATTCGGTGCTAAAAATTTTACTTTTGCATCTTCTTCAGTAACACGATCACGAGACATGGTTAAAGGATAAGGAGCTATTTCTAGACCAGGATTTAAATCAGGTGTGTTGTATTGTACCAGCATTGTTTTTCCTCCTTTTACAAAATCAAAAAGAATTTTTTGTTTGTTTGTTAATACTTGTACGGTATTATAGGCACGGATTCCAGTAATAATAACGTCAAAAGGGGCTATTTTTTCAGGGGAAATTTCATCTGGATTCAATAGGGTAACGATATATCCCATTTGAGTTAAACTCTCAGGAACTTCATCACCCGCGCCCATAATGTATCCAATTTTTTGATTATTAATTTTTAAATCTAATTTAATAAATTTTGATTCTGCTGGCGCTAATACTTGCTGCTTCGTGATATGACTGTAGTCAATTATTACTTGGTCCGTATTATAAATTTTATTGTCAATTACCGCTATACTTTTTGCAATAACTTCAGATGGTTCTTTGGGAGGAGTTACTTCAAAGTAAACAATTTTTTCGGTTCCTTTTTTGTCTAAATTAAATGGAATTGATGTTGGAGAAGCAATCCATTTTTCAGGTAAATCAAGTTGCAAATCTCCTTTAATATTGTCTTTTCCAGATTTAATTTTTACAGCTATTGCTTTATGGCTTCCTGTATTAAAAAGCGACACTTTATCAAGGATACTTGTTGTAACTGCAGGAACAATGTCTAGATAATTATACATTTCTCCTTTTACATTATCATTGTATTTGTAAACAACAGTGCGATCAAAAGGAATTTCGACTCCATTAATCTTCATATTGAAAATTACTTTTACCTCTCGAATAATATCTGGGATTCCAATATTTTTTTGATCATTTACCGTATACATCCCTACAGTTCCTTTCTCTTTAAGCCAATACGGCTGAGTGTAATCAATTGTTGAAGGTAATTGTAAATTGAGATTTATGTTTTCTAAAATGTTGTTTTTTAAATCTTTGTTTTGAACAATCGTTTTTTGCTCTGGTAAAGTTTCAACACTTACTAATTGTATTGATACTGTACTTCTATTTATAGCCTCCAGTTTTAAACCAACAATACTTCCAGGAGTTGCTTCTTGCTCTGTCGCAACTGCTTCTAGATATAAGCCAGCACAAGCTGTAATAATTTTTTTCAGTTCTTCTGATTTTACCGGTTTCCAATGGTCTTCATCTAATGATTGGATCATTTGATAGACTTTGACCAAGTTGGGAATACTAGCCGAAGGATTTGTAAAATCATATTTAGACGTAATTTCCGCTATTAAATCTCCAATAGGTTTTCCGCCTTTAATGCGATTCCAACTCGTGTCTATTCCTTCAAAAATATTGGATTTATCTTTTAAGGATTCACCATTAATCAATTCAAGATATTCAGAATCCGCCCCACGACTTCCAGTACTTCCAAAACCTTGTGATTGATGGCTACTTCTACTTAATGCTGCAATTTCCTGATTTGACTTCCCTAAATCTGGATAGTAAACACCAGTTTGTATTGTTGTTAAATTGGTTTTGTCTGCCCCATCAAATTTTTCTTTACTTCCATAAAACCACCAAGAAGTATTAAAAAACTGGCGTTTGGGTTGCCATGGTTTTACTAATTTTAATTGATCTGCAAATATGCTAGGATTATTAGTTAGGCTAAAGCTTTCAGTACTTAAAATTGCCGAAGAGGTATGATGACCATGAGTTGTACCTGGTGAGCGATGGTCAAAACGATTGATGATAACATCGGGTTGGAATTTTCTAATGGCCCAAACTACATCGGAAAGTACTTTTTCTTTATCCCAAATTTGTAATGTTTCATCAGGATTTTTTGAAAAACCAAAATCATTAGCTCTTGAGAAAAATTGTTCACCACCATCAATTTTTCTAGCTTCTATCAATTCTTGAGTACGTATTACACCTAATAGTTCTCTTAATTGCGGGCCTATTAAATTTTGACCTCCATCACCACGTGTTAAGGAAAGATACCCTGTTCTGGCCTTGGTTTCATTTGATAAATAAGAAATTAATCGGGTATTTTCATCGTCTGGATGTGCAGCAATGTAAAGAACTGATCCTAGGAAATTAAGTTTTTCAATTTGATTATAGATTTCAGCTGAAGTTACTTTTTGAGGTTTTTGTGCTAAAAGTATTTGAAAGGAAATTAGAATTAGTAAGGTTAAAATATATTTATTTTTAATCATTTTTCGGAAATTAATTTACAATTACCTCAAATGTAGTAATTATATATTTTTCATTTAATTGTTTTTTAATTTTCTTAACCAAAAAGGATATGGCAAAAAAAAAGAGCATCATTTACGATGCTCTTTTTTAATTTAAATAAAAGGATTAATTTCTTCTATTATTATGTTTATTGTTTCCTTCTCCATGACCTTTTCCACGACTGTTTCCATGTCCTTCATCATGTCTTTCATTTCTATAATTATTTGATTTTCTATGGTTATCAGCATATCTACGATTTTGTGTGTATCTATGGTTATCTGATCTTCTATCATTATTTCTATATCCAATAGATCTTTGATTTTCACCTCTATATCCTTTGTGGTATCTTACTCGATCATGATTGAAATTTGAGTAAGGTCTGTTACCATGGTAGTCATTTAATACTACTTTATATCCTCTGTTTAAATCGTAATTACGATATTGTCTTGGTAAATATCTCGATCTAACCCATCTACCACTTCCAAAATAAATAAACTGAGAAGCACGTATATCATAATACGCTTGAACATCAGGTAAATAATAATAATCAACATTTGCATATCCTGAAGGTCCCCATGATGGAGCTGTACCTATATTTAAACTTACTGAAACTTGAGCTTGTGTAGCACTTGATATGAGTAGAATTATTCCAACGGCAATTAGTTTTAATGATTTCATCTTTTCTATATTTTTAAATTAATTTTTTTAAATTTTTATTCATTTAGTATATACTTTAAGATAGAATCCAACAACTGTGCCAGAATGATTTTATTAACGATTAATTGGGTATATGCCAAAAAAAAAGAAACGCATTATACGTTTCTTTTTAACAATGTAATTATAAATTAATGTTTGCTTTTTCCGTGACCTTTATTTCCATTTCCTCCTTTATGATTCCCATTATCCTTATGGTTATCATTATCTCTATGACTGTCATTATGGTTGTCATTCCTGTTACCAATTGATCTTTGAGGTTGTCCTTTATACCCTTTGTAATATTTTACTTTGTGTTGTTTGTAATAGGTATAAGGTGTTCTTCCGTGATAATCATTTAATACTACTTTATATCCATTGTATAAATCATAGTTTCTATATTGTCTCGGAAGATATCTTGATCTTACCCATTGACCACTTCCAAAATAAATAAATTGAGAAGCTCGAATATCATAATAAGCTTGGACATCTGGTAAGTAATAATAATCAACTTGATCATAACCAGAAGGTCCCCAGGAAGGAGGTGTACCAATATTTACGTTTACTGAAACCTGTGCTTGTGTAGCACTTGTTACCAATAGAACTATTCCAATTGCAATTAATTTTATAGTTTTCATTTTTTCTATTTTTTATTTTAATTTTTAAAGTATTGAATTTTCAATACATAATACTAAAAACAACTATGATGCCAAAACACTTATATTAACAGTTATTTAAGTCGAATATTTATATAAAAAAAGAAGTGTTATAAACACTTCTTTTTTTATATAGTTGTTAATTATGTACTTATAGTAATAAAATTAATAAAAGTATAATAATAATAATTGCTCCTACGGAAAGGTACAATCCATTTCCAGATGATCTTAAGTTTTCTTTTATTTCACGAACTTCTTTTCTAAGTTCTTTTTTTTCTGAAGATTTTAAAGATGATTTGTCCATCTCTTTTATTTCTTCTAAGCGGTTTAACATTGTTTGAACTTCTGCAGGAATTTCTTTTGGTTCTGAAGTTGGTACATTTTTTTCAGCAGCAAACATAGAACTTGGACAGGCAGTTAATGATAATACCATTATCATTAAATAAAAACTTAGTTTTTTCATAGTTATTTGGTTTTAATTTTGTTTTTTTAACTGATATAAAGATAATAATAATCTTATAATTAGATTTGTATAATTAACAACAAAAATTATAATATTCACACATATTCAATAAATTAAAATAAATTTTAATTTATTGAATATTAAACATATGAAAGCTAAATAGAAGTTGATTATTTAAACAAGACTGTTCTAGGTTTAGCTAACTCGAAGGTTTGAAAACCAAAATCTGTGGTCTGAAAAGCATTAGTTCTAAAAACATTGTCCCCTTCAAAAGGAATTGTTGGGTAGTACGAAAGTGAAAATTGAAAGGAACTAAAAACTAAATAGTCATTACTTATTATAACGCCAATTCCAATTTTAGAATAGGCCTTGCTTTTTTGTACGCTACTTTGACTATTTCCAATAACGGCAATGGTATAATTAAAATAAGGATTCATGCGAAACCCACCAATATCTTTTGGAGCATAGGATTGTGTTTGTAGTGTCATGACCATTTTATTTGTTCCATACACCGCACTATTAAATCCTTGGATCCCATAATTTTCATTAATTGAAAGTTGATCCCCAATCGAGTTTTTCCGATTTAATCCAATAAGTACTTGCGGTTTTATAAACTGTCTAAATTTCCACTTTCCCAGCTCTATTAAGTGGGTGAAATAATTGGCTTGAAAGGAAAAGGCTGACTGCTCTGTTTTAGACTGATTAAAAAAAGTACCAACTTCTAAATTGGTACTCAAAAATCCCCATTTATGATAATTACCAAACGAAATTTGGGCGCCTAGATAAGGCCTCCAACTTTTATTTTTGTATTGATAACCTGCAGTTATTCCGTAAATTCTTCCAATGGGAACATCTTCAATGATTCCATTTTTAAAGATGTACTTGTCTTCAATAAATTTTCGGGTATTGATACCTATTCCCATTAGTAATGATTTTTCATTCGAATAAAAATCGATTGGGTCATAATCAATTGAAGGACTTTCAATATAATTCTTATTCATAAAACCCCCTGCTAAAATCAGATTTGTTGTTCTTTCATTTACTGAGTTTGCTTTAAATATATTAAATGCTTTTCCTAACCAAAAATCATGAGAGCTGTATTTGAAATTTTGTTCTACATAAATCAAGTCTCTTCCTTGTAAGGTATCTTTTCTAAATTGTTGTTCTAAAAAAATACCTCCAGCCCATTTAGTTAGTGGAGAATAAAATGGTCTTTCAATATCGATACTTTTAGTATAATTATTTTCAAGATCAGTTTGGTATTTTAATTTTGTTTTAATGAAAGTATTCTTAATATTAGGGATGGTATAAGCTAAGTTATTGGCATTTTTTCCATCACTAAAGCGATTTGTAAAACGATAGTCAAATTGTTGTCCAGTACCAAAAAAGTTATTTTCATTTAGTCCTACAGAAATACGGGAATTTGAAACTTCAAATTTTGGGATGGTACTCCATGAGTCCAATACCCGAATGTACACATCAACAGAGTCACTTGTTTTACTAATTAATTCTTCCGAAATGGTTACTCTGTTAACAAATCGTTGTGATCTAATGATACGTTCAGACTCTTGAATTATGAAAGAATTGTACTCACTGTTTTTTTTAAATAGCAGTAAATTTTTAATAGCCAATTCTTTCGTTTTAAGATGGAGTCTGTTTCCTGTTCTTTCTGACCAATTTCGGGGATAAGCAGTTGTATCAGAATCAGAATACCCAAAAGGATCCAGTGTCACTATTGTTATGTTCCGAATAATTTTCCCTTGCAGGTTTTTGTGTGTTTTTTGTTTTGGAATTTTAGCTTTTGCTGTAGCTCTTATAGGCTGAAAAATCAAACCATGCATAAATTTCGTAAACTTATTTTTTTTTGAATACGTTTGAATAGATTTGTACATGTCTGCACTGTCTTTCTCTACTTTGTTTATTTGTGAAAAGGATAATTGACAGCAAAAAAGCATCAAAAATAATAGCGCTATTTTTTGTTTAGGAGACATTTATAAATATTTTTAATTTACAAGAATTAAAAAGCGATATGTTGTCAAAATTGATGAATTAGAATCTATGATTGCGACATTAATTTAAATCGAGTGGTCTAATTTTTGTTAAACCTGCTCTATATCATTTTCAAAAACCATATCATCAGTCAATTTATTTTCTCCTGAATTATTTGTTTTTTTAGAACTATAATTGGTGTCTTTTTTATTTTCCCAAATAATTTTTTTAGGTAAATTATCGCCCATTAAATAGCCCCAAGGTTCTAAAGTTTCTATCTGGTCAAAAACAATTTTTAAAACAGCTAATATTGGTATAGCCAAAAACATTCCTGAAATTCCTGCAATGGCACCACCTATAATTATCCCTATTATTGAAACGAAAGCATTAATTTGTACTTTGGTATTAATGATTAAAGGTACAAGAATATTATTGTCTATTATCTGAACAACTACATTTACTCCTACAACTCCCAATATTATTGATAAATCGGGCGTTCCAGTTAGTGATGCTAAAAATGTCAAAAAACCTGCAATTAAAATACCTATGTAAGGGATAAGGTTTAATATTCCTGTTATAATACCTAGTAATATATAATACTGTATACCAATAAAATAGAGTCCAATGCTAGTTAAAATAGAAACTAAAATCATTTCTATTATTAAACCAGAGATGTAGTTTTGTACAGCACTTTTTATTTGGGCTAAAATGCTTTGTAATTTCTCATGAAATTCAGCTCTAAATAACTTAGTTAAAAATAAAACAAAATGTTTTCTATACAAAAGAATGAGGAAGGTATAAATAGGAATTAAAGTAATACTCATCAGAGTATCAGTAACTGATAGTAGAGTTGTACCAATACTTTCTTTTCCTTTTTTTACGGAGTTTTCCGTAACGTCTTCAATGTATTTCCTTTGTTCCCATAGACTTACCTGAAAATTGGTTCTTATAAAGCGTTGTATGTCAGTAATGAATAGGTTAATGTTTTTTCCGATTTTTTCAAAATCACTGGCTATATCACTAATTTGGTATGAGATAAACGCTAGAATTCCTAAAATAAACAAAACAAAAAGGAGTACGGTGATGCTCACTGCCAATGCATTAGGGAAACGTAATTTTGAATTTAAAAAAGAAACAATTGGTAATAGTAATACCGCAAATAAAAAGGCTAATAATACAGGAATGAAAACATCTTTTCCCATATAAAAAATATAGGTGATACTTATTATGCTTATTAAAGTAAAGCTAAGCCTGATGTAAAAAGGATATTTAATGGTGTTGTTCATGCTATGTTTGTTTTTAAAATAAACAATAAATTCTACTGAAATCACTTACTATTCAACAAGCAAATTTGATGTTTTAATACTAATTTTGAGTTATATGTTTTTTTATATTTTTTATATAATTACCACTTAAAAAAGAAACTTTTGGATAGAATATATTGAAAACAAATGTTAGATATCTAAATATTAGTCTACAAACTCGTTATCGTCAAAATGAATTTTCATTATTGATATTCCTTTTTGAAAAAGGAGGTTGTTGGGGTAGACAATTATTTCACCGTCTTTTGTAACTAATGCTACATGAAATGCACGAATATCCTCAATTTCAGCAATGATAGGGAAATCTTTATCATGTATTCGGATAACATCTCCAATTTTAAAAGGAAACGAAAAGAATAAAATAATTCCAGATGTGATGTTACTTAAAATGGACCATTGGGCAAACATGGCTACCCCTACAACAGTTGTAATAGAGGAAATTGCAATGATGATATCTTTGGTTTGTACTCCCCAGATAAGTATTAATGCTATTATTGCCAGTATATTAGTAAGCAAATTAAGATACTTAATGACCAGATTGGTTCGATGTACAATTCGATTTGTTTTTTCTGCAAAACGCCTAACTAATTTGGAAACAATAATCCGCAATAAAAAAAACACAAATAGGAGAATCCCAGTTGCGAATACTTCTTTTGTAAAATTATTAAAGAAAGTCATACGATACGTTTTATGCTAAGTTACTCAAATATTCGTACACTTTATCAACTGGTAATCCCATAACATTAGCATACGAACCTTCAATTTTTGATACACCAATGAACCCAATCCATTCCTGAATTCCATATGCACCTGCTTTATCATATGGCTTGTAATTATCTATGTAGTACAAAATAGCTTCGTCACTTAATTCGTTAAAAGTAACTTTTGTAGTTTCGGATATAACTTCAGTTTTTACATTAGTTTTAAAACAAACGGATGTAATTACATCATGCGTAGAATTTGATAATGATTTTAAGATGGCAAAAGCATCTTCTTTATCTTTTGGCTTGCCTAAGGCTTTGTTGTTATGCCAAACGATGGTGTCACTGGTAATCAATATTTCATTTTCGTTTAATTCTCCTTCAAATGCACTTGCTTTTAGTTTAGCTAGATAATCAGTGATTTGACCTGCTTTTAATTCTAAAGGGAATATCTCTTCGATTTCTTTTAATCGAATTTCAAAATCCAATTCTAAATCTTTAAAAAACTGTTGTCTTCTAGGTGATCCAGATGCTAAAATGAGCTTGTATTGATTTAATTTATTTTGAAGCATTATATTTTATATTTAAAGTAATAATTACAATTGATAAAATTCCGAAAAGAAGAATCCATTTTAAAAGGATACTGAGTTTATGAAAGTCTTTTTTGTTTTTTGATTCCCAACTTTTTATCGAAAAGTAAATGAGTGGTGCCAAGACAAATACAATCGAATAAAGGGCTGCAAATTGTAAATTATTAGCCATAAAATAATTCTTGATATATACAAGAAGTGAAATTATTGGAATAAAACTTAAAGCAAAAACTAGTTTTGATGTCCTTTTAACTCCTAAAACAATTGGTAGTGTTTTCATTCCCTGATTAGAATCTCCATTTATATCTTCTAAGTCTTTGATGATTTCCCTTAAAAAATTAATTAAGAAAGCAAATACAGCGTAATCAAGTAGTATGGAAAAAAGTACGGCCATTATTTGTTGGTTTTCAGAAGTAATGGCGGGGTATAAATCAAAAATTCCAATAATCACGACACTGAATGATAGCAATAACGCAACGACAAAATTACCAACTAGCAACATTTGCTTCAAGCTGGTTGCGTAAATATATAGTGTTGCGGCAATTAAAATAAAAATGGAGGCAAATCCTGGTTTAGATATTACATTGGATAAATAAAAACCTATCGCAACACCAGTTACGTTTAAAACAGCATAAATATTATATGCTGATGTTTCCGAAATGCTTCTCCCTACAATTAGATTATTTGGTTTATTTTCTAAGTCTGTATCTTGGTCAAAAATGTTATTAATCACGTATCCTGCAGCAGCTATCAATACCGTACTTAATACAAGTAAAAGGTATTGCCAGTCGTTTAATGCCAAAGGAATATTTTGCATTTTCAAAAAACCAAACCTAAAAACGAGTTGCATGAAAGCAAGCAGAAGTAAGTTTTGGTATCGAATAAGTTTTAGAAAATTCATGGTTGTTTTTTTTCTGTGCGAGTTCTCTTTTTCTAATTAATGATGACTGAAAATGGTAATCAAAACCGATTTAATCGTGTTTTCCGTCAAAATATTCCATCCATTTTCCTTGTACTTTCATCACTTGCTCAATAACATCACGGGCAGCACCTTTTCCTCCATTTTTATGCGAAATATAAGTTGAAATCCCTTTAATTTCTGGACTAGCATCTTGTGGACAGGTTGGTAATCCTACTAATTTCATAACGTGATAATCTGGAATATCATCGCCCATATACAGTACTTGCTCTGGGTTTATCGAATACAGTTCTGTATATTCTTTAAACGTTTCTACTTTATCGGGTGTTCCTAAATGAATGTCGGTAATACCTAAATTACGCAAGCGCACACGAACCCCTTCATTACTTCCTCCAGAAATAATACAAACGTTATACCCGCTTTCCACAGCTGCTTTCAAAGCGTAACCGTCACGAATATTCATAGTTCTTAGAATTTCACCTTCGGTGGTTACAAATACGGAACTGTCTGTAAGTACGCCGTCAACATCAAAAATAAACGTAGTGATGTCATTCATTAATTCTTTATAACTTTTTGCCATTATCTTGTATTGATTGTGTTAGTATTTTATAAATGTTGGATTGATTGCTATTTGTTAAAAATAATTGATGTGCTTCAATGGTTTGCTTGTCATTACGTATCGCAGGACCGGTTTGTGCTTCCTCTGGTGATAGGGTCATTATTTTTTGAGCGGTTTCTTGAATTAGTGGTTGTAAAATAGCAAAAGGAACTTGGTGTTCCTTGCAGATTTCATTTCCTAAATGGTATAAGTGATTGGTGAAATTATTGACAAAAACGGCCGCTACATGCAAGGCTTTTCTTTGTTCAGAGTTAATGGTATACACTTTTTCGGAAATGGATTTTGCTACTTTATCTAATAATTGATAATCCGTTGCATTTTCACTTTCTAAACAAATAGGGATGGTTTTAAAATCGACTTCCTTGTTTTTAGTAAACGTTTGTAGCGGATAAAAGACCCCTTTTCGATTGTTATTATTTAAATTATCCAATGAAACACTACCAGAAGTATGAACAACCAATCTGTTTTTGAACTGTAATTGATCAGAAACCTTGGTTATAGCATCATCAGTAATGGCTATTATATATAAATCAGCTTCTTGCAGCTCAGCATAATCAGTAACAATTTTTTTAAAGTCAAGTAAATGAGCAAGAGTTTCTTTTTTTCTTGAATATACTTGAACTAATTCAATCTCGTTCCCATTGTTTTGGGATTTTTGTAGTGCAGCTATCAAATGTTGCGAAACATTTCCAGAGCCAATAATAATAACTTTAACCATTTGACAAAATTAGCAATTTTTTTTAAAGTCTTTACAACTATTCTTACGTTGCATTTTTTATAAAATCCCTAAAAAAACAATCTATTAGTTGTTGTAAAAGGCTTAATTTTAGATTAAATTAACAATTGCTCAAATATAGAAGTCAACATTTTTAAGTACTTTTGTGGCACTTTTAAAAAACACAATTCCTTTAAAATGAATAAAAAATTATTCTCCATTTTATTTTCTACACGATTAATGGCCATTTTGTTCTTGACTTTTGCGATTGCAATGGGTACAGGAACTTTCATCGAAAGTAAATACAATACTGACACTGCTCGAATTTTAGTTTATAACACTTGGTGGTTTGAAGCTATAATGGTGTTTTTTATGATTAATTTCATTGGAAATATAAAGCGTTATCAGTTATTAAAGAAAGAAAAATGGGCTACATTATTACTTCATTTGGCTTTTATTTTTATTCTTTTGGGAGCTTTTGTAACTCGCTATATCAGTTATGAAGGAATGATGCCAATACGTGAAGGTGCTGCCGAAAATCAATTTTATTCTGATAAAACATTTCTTACTGTCTTTGTTGATGGGGAATACAAAGGCGAAATGAAACGTAGAGTTTTTGAGAAAAAATTATTGCTTTCTCCAGTTACTAATAATGATTTTACAATTTCTGATAAATTTGCAGATACTCCTTTTGAAATAGAATACAAGAATTTTATTATGGGAGCCAAGGAATATGTAAAGGCGGATTCAAAAGGTATATTATATTTAAAATTAGTAGAAGCAGGTGATGGTGGTCGTGAAGAACATTTCTTGAAAGAAGGAGAAGTTCAAAATATTCACAACGTTTTATTTGCTTTAAATAAACCTACTGAAGGAGCTATAAACATCAATACAACTGGAACTGCATATACAATCCAGACTCCTTTTGAAGGTAATTTTATGCGAATGGCTGATAAACTTCAGGGAGCTGTTACTAAAGATATTGTACAACCTTTAATGATGCGATCTCTTTATAGTATTGGAGAAAAACGTTTTGTATTTCCTGATCCAGCTGTAAAAGGGGTGATAGATTATGAATCGAGTAACGATTTTAAAGCTAAAAATCATGAAGATGCTTTAGTGTTGAAAGTAAAAGCCGAAGGTCAAGAAAAAGAAGTTACCATTGTAGGTTCAAAAGGAAAAGTAGGGCAGTTTCAAACCGTAAAAATTGGTGCGATAGATTATACTTTTTTCTATGGTAGTAAAGCATATGTTTTACCCTTTAAAATAAAATTGAATGATTTTATAGCTCAAAAATATCCTGGTACGGAGAAAAGCTATTCTTCATTTGAAAGTAAAGTTACGGTTCAAGATAGTACTGAAACTTTTGACGCCAGAATTTTTATGAATCATGTTTTGGATTACAAAGGGTATCGTTTCTTTCAGTCTTCATTTGATCCAGATGAGAAAGGGACTGTACTTTCAGTAAATCATGATTCTTGGGGAACAGGGATTACATATGCTGGGTATTTCATGTTGTTTTTTGCGATGATGGCTATAATGTTTACGAAGCATTCTCGATTTACTGATATAAAAAGAAAATTAGAAGTGGTAAAAGATAAAAAAGCAAAACTGCTGACTGTTTTAGTTTTATTGTTAAGTTTTAATGGTTTTGCGCAAGTTCATAATCACGATCATGATGCCAATGGAAATCATGCCGATCATGCTGAAAATGAGAGCCACATGCGAGTAGCTCCTACGGAAAAACAAATAGATTCCTTGATTAATAAATTCAAAGTATCTGAAGAACATGCTTCCAAGTTTGGACGATTGGTCATTCAAGATGCGGGTGGTAGAATGAAGCCTATTAATACTTTTTCATCTGAATTATTACGAAAAGTGAGTCATTCTAATGATTATAAAGGGATGAATTCTGATCAAGTTTTCTTATCTATATCTCAATATGCTCAATTATGGATTGAAGTGCCTTTGATTTATTTAAGAAGTGGAAACGATAGTATCCGAAAATTAATAGGTGTAGATGTTAAAGCTACAACAGCTCCTTTTATAGCCTTTTTTGATGCCAAAGGGAATTATAAGTTATCACCTTATTTGGATGCGGCTTACAAGGCGGCTAATCCAAATCAATTTGAAAAAGACTTTATTGAGACGGATAAGAAAGTAAATTTAATGGAATCAGCATTAAGTGGTAGTATTTTAAAAATATTCCCCATACCAAATGATCCTAATAATAAGTGGATTTCAACATTAGAGTTGGAACATGCTGGTTTAAAAGGTATGGATTCTACGTATACTAAAAGTGTTTTACCGTTGTATTTTGGCGCTTTAAATCATGCTTCTATATCAAATGATTATAAAAATGCGGATGATTTAGTGGAAAGTATTCATGGGTATCAAAAGAAATTTGGGATCAAAGTGTTACCAAGTGATGACAAAATTTCATTGGAGATACTGTACAACAAATACGATTTACTTCAAAAATTACCATTCGCTTATTTATATGCTGCCATATTGATGATGTTGTTTGTTATCCTTCAAATTTTCAAGGATAAAAAAGTATTGCGTTTTCTAGTAAATGCGATGCATATTGTTATAGCTACTTTGTTTGTACTGCATACGGTAACTCTAGGAGCACGCTGGTACATTTCAGGGCATGCGCCATGGAGTAATGCGTATGAAGCGATTGTTTACGTAGCTTGGGCAACGATGTTTTTTGGGCTAGCATTTGATATTAAATCGAAACTGACTGTGGCGTCTGCAGCATTCGTATCGGCAATGATTCTTGCAGCTGCTTATGCCAACTGGATTGATCCAGAAATAGCTAATTTACAGCCTGTACTTAATTCGTATTGGTTAATGATTCACGTAGCCGTTATTGTGGCTAGTTATGGACCATTTGCACTCGGAATGATATTAGGTTTTGTTTCCTTGTTATTGATCTTTTTCACCAATGAAAAGAACAAAGCTAAAATGGATTTGAATATTCAAGAGATCACCTATATCAATGAAATGGCATTAACTATTGGATTGATTATGTTAACTATTGGTAACTTCCTTGGGGGACAATGGGCCAATGAAAGTTGGGGACGTTACTGGGGATGGGATCCAAAAGAAACTTGGGCATTAATCAGTATCATGGTTTACGCTTTTGTGATTCACGCTCGATTTGTTCCTTCTTTAAGAGGGAAATGGATTTTTAACTTGATGAGTATGTTTGCTTTTGTGTCTATTTTGTTCACCTATTATGGTGTGAATTTTCACCTAGTAGGATTACACTCTTACGCCAGTGGTGAAGCACATTCTCTAAGTTGGATTTGGTATTCTCTTGGAACAATTTCTTTTATAGGAGCTGTTACTTATCCAAAATATAAAAAGTATTACAAGAAATAATTTTTTGTTTAATTAAAAAAAGGTTCAACTGACAAAGTTGAACCTTTTTTTTGCGGTTGGTATTGCTATAGAATACATGCTTTATTGTTGAAATTTCAAGGTTTTAACGTTTTTTAATTAATTAAAAGTTTGTTTTTAGGTTTATATCAATAAAAATTATGTAATTCATCGGATTAATTGGTATTTAATCTATATTTGTTAAGAGTTTCTTAATTTTAAAGTTCCATTGAGCGACTTTTATATAGATTTTTTTTAATTAGTTGCTTATGAGGTATATACTATTGCTTTTTACCGTGACCTTTCAAGGACAAGTTCTACATCATCAAATGTTATCGTCGCAAGGTAATACCAAAAAACTTTCAAATGGAATAGTTATTAATCAAACTATTGGTCAGCAAAGTATCATTGGGACTTCAAAAGATGGTTTTGTTGTTATGCAAGGTTTTCAACAAAGCCTTTGGAGTAACTATATTGCTACCAATACTGTAGCTGTAATTTCGACGAAAACTTACCCTAATCCATTTGCAAATACTATTAATTTTCAATTTTCTAAATCAATTACGGAACCAATAGCTATTCATGTTTATGATAGTAGCGGGCGTTTAGTTTTTCAAGGAAATAGGAGTGCAAATGGTACAATTTTGAGTGTTGATTTATCAAATTTACCTACCTCTCCTTATTTAGTTAGTCTCAAGTCTAATGCATTCACATATTATACTCAAATTATAAAACTATGATAAAAAACTACTCTTTAATTGCTTTTATTATAGGATGTTATTATCTGTTTTCTCAAAAAACAGATCTGTTTTTTTATGAAAAATCTACAAAACATAATAAGAAAAAAACCTTTCCTAAACTAATCTTTAATTACACTAAGGGGATTAGTTGATTTTTGTTGAGATAGTTTTAACCAAATAGTAGATTATAATTTGGGTTGAATCATAAATCAACATGATTTTATAAGATCATTATTAACTACACATCAATTAGTTCTAAAAGTTCATTTCAATATTAATTCATTTCATCATGAAAAAAATAATTATACTATTACTGTTTTTTGTTGCAACTAAAAATTTTGCACAAACTAATGGAATTACATACCAAGCCGTAATAATGAATACTCAGGCTAACCAATCTTCTGGGGTAATCAATCCCAACCTGCCTTTAGTTGAAAAAGATATTTGTATGGTTTTTAAATTTATTGATGAATTTTCAAATATTGAATACCAGGAAACAGTTCAAACCACAACCGATCTATTTGGAATGGTTAACTTAATTATTGGTTCGGGTATACAAACAGGTGGCTATGCCGATTCTTTCAAAGCAGTGGTTTGGAACTCATCAAATAAAAGTTTAGTTGTTGGAATAGGTACAGATGGGAATTGTTCTAGTTATACAGAGATTAGCAACCAGCCGTTTAACTACGTTCCATTTGCTTTTTCGTCTCAAAATGCTGAAAACGTCACAGGTATTGTTTCTATTGAAAATGGTGGAACAAATGCGACTACGGTTTATGGTGTTAAAACTAATTTTGAAATTGAAAATGTTGACAATACCAGCGATTTAGATAAACCAATAAGTAGTTTAACACTATCTTCTTTAAATGGAAAAGAAAGTTTAGTTAATAAAAGCATTGATGTTGCTTTTGATGGGGCATCAGATACAAAGTACCCAAGCGTAAAATCAGTTAAAACATATATTGATAATAGTTCAAATTCTACTGCAGTAGCCTTAGCGGCAGAAGTAATTAGAGCAACGACCGCTGAAACGGCAAATGCTACGGCAATTTCAAATGAAAGTACCAGAGCCACAACAGCAGAAACAGTAAATGCTACAGCCATTTCAGACGAAAGCACCAGAGCAACAACAGCGGAAACGGCGAATGCTACAGCCATTACAGACGAAAGCACTAGAGCAACGACCGCTGAAACGGCAAACGCTACAGCCATTTCAGACGAAAGTACCAGAGCAAGAACTGCTGAAAATGCAAACGCTACAGCCATTTCAGACGAAAGTACCAGAGCAACAACTGCAGAAACTGCAAACGCTACAGCCATTTTAGATGAAAGCACCAGAGCGACGACAGCCGAAATGGCAAACGCTACGGTGCTTTCTACAGAGGTTACTAGTCGTACAAATGCAGATTTATTAAAAGAAGATTTAGTTAATAAAAGTTTAGATGTTACTACTGATGGGGCATCAGATACAAAGTACCCAAGTGTAAAATCAGTTAAAACATATGTTGATGCTAGTTCAAGTTCTGCTTCACTAGCTTTAGCTGTAGAAGTAATAAGAGCAACAACTGCCGAAACAGCAAATGCCACAGCCATTAGTTCAGAAACAACTAGAGCAACAACAGCTGAAACGGCAAATGCTACTGCAATTAGTTCAGAAACAACTAGAGCAACAACCGCTGAAACGGCAAATGCTACAGCCATTTTGGATGAAAGTACTAGAGCAACAACAGCTGAAACGGCAAACGCTACAGCCATTTTAGACGAAAGCACTAGAGCAACAACGGCAGAAACCGCAAATGCGACAGCTATTTCAGACGAAAGTACCAGAGCAACAACGGCTGAAACGGCAAATGTTACAGCCATTTTAGACGAAAGTACTAGAGCAACAACAGCCGAAACGGCAAATGCTACATCCATTTTAGACGAAAGCACTAGAGCAACAACAGCTGAAACATTTAATGCCACAGCTATTTTAGATGAAAGTACAAGAGCAACAACCGCTGAAACGGCAAATGCTACAGCCATTTCAGACGAAAGTACCAGAGCAACGACCGCTGAAATGGCAAACGCTACAGCAATTTCAGACGAAATTACTAGAGCAACAACAGCCGAAACGGCGAATGCGACAGCAATTTCAGACGAAAGTACCAGAGCTACTACCGCTGAAACCGCAAATGCTACAGCAATATCAGACGAAAGCACTAGAGCAACAACCGCTGAAACGGCGAATGCTACAGCCATTTCAGATGAAAATACTAGAGCAACAACAGCAGAAACGGCAAACGCTACAGCCATTTTAGATGAAAGTACCAGAGCAACAACGGCTGAAACGGCAAATGCTACAGCCATTACAGCCGAAAGTACTAGAGCAACAACCGCTGAAACGGCAAATGCTACAGCCATTTCAGATGAAAGTACCAGAGCAACGACCGCTGAAACGGCGAACGCTACAGCCATTTCAGACGAAAGTACTAGAGCAACAACAGCTGAAACGGCAAACGCTACAGCCATTTTAGACGAAAGTATTAGAGCAACAACAGCAGAAACGGCAAACGCTACGGCGATCACAGACGAAATTACTAGAGCAACAACAGCCGAAACGGCGAATGCGACAGCTATTTCAGACGAAAGTACCAGAGCAACGACAGCCGAAACCGCAAATGTTATAGCTATTTCAAACGAAAGCACTAGAGCAACAACTGCTGAAACGGCAAATGCTACAGCAATTTCAGACGAAAGCACTAGAGCAACGACAGCCGAAACGACGAATGCCACAGCCATTTCAGATGAAAGTACCAGAGCAACAACGGCTGAAACAGCGAACGCTACAGCCATTTCAGATGAAAATACTAGAGCAACAACAGCAGAAACGGCAAATGCTACAGCAATTTCAGATGAAAGCACCAGAGCAACAACAGCTGAAACCGCAAATACTACGGCGCTTTCTACGGAGGTTACTAATCGTACAAATGCAGATTTATTAAAAGAAGATTTAGTTAATAAAAGTTTAGATGTTACTACTGATGGAGTATCAGACACAAAGTACCCAAGCGTAAAATCAGTTAAAACATATGTTGATGCTAGTTCAAGTTCTGCTTCACTAGCTTTAGCAGTAGAAGTAACAAGAGCAACAACAGCTGAAACGGCGAATGCTACAGCCATTTCAGATGAAAATACTAGAGCAACAACAGCTGAAACGGCAAATGCTACTGCAATTAGTTCAGAAACAACTAGAGCAACAACCGCTGAAACGGCAAATGCTACAGCCATTTTGGATGAAAGTACTAGAGCAACAACAGCTGAAACAGCAAATGCTACAGCCATTTTAGACGAAAGTACTAGAGCAATAACAGCCGAAACGGCAAATGCTACAGCTATTTTAGACGAAAGTACTAGAGCAACAACAGCCGAAACGGCAAATGCTACAGCAATTTCAGACGAAAGCACTAGAGCAACAACCGCTGAAACGGCGAACGCTACCGCAATTTCAGATGAAAGTACCAGAGCAACGACAGCCGAAACCGCAAATGCGACAGCTATTTCAGCCGAAAGCACTAGAGCAACAACAGCTGAAACGGCAAATGCTACTGCAATTAGTTCAGAAACAACTAGAGCAATAACAGCTGAAACCGCAAACGCTACAGCCATTTCAGATGAAAGTACCAGAGCAACGACCGCTGAAACAGCGACCGCTACAGCCATTTCAGATGAAAGTACTAGAGCAACAACAGCTGAAACGGCAAACGCTACAGCCATTTTAGACGAAAGTATTAGAGCAACAACAGCAGAAACGGCAAACGCTACGGCGATCACAGACGAAATTACTAGAGCAACAACAGCCGAAACGGCGAATGCGACAGCTATTTCAGACGAAAGTACCAGAGCAACGACAGCCGAAACCGCAAATGTTATAGCTATTTCAAACGAAAGCACTAGAGCAACAACTGCTGAAACGGCAAATGCTACAGCAATTTCAGACGAAAGCACTAGAGCAACGACAGCCGAAACGACGAATGCCACAGCCATTTCAGATGAAAGTACCAGAGCAACAACGGCTGAAACAGCGAACGCTACAGCCATTTCAGATGAAAATACTAGAGCAACAACAGCAGAAACGGCAAATGCTACAGCAATTTCAGATGAAAGCACCAGAGCAACAACAGCTGAAACCGCAAATACTACGGCGCTTTCTACGGAGGTTACTAATCGTACAAATGCAGATTTATTAAAAGAAGATTTAGTTAATAAAAGTTTAGATGTTACTACTGATGGAGTATCAGACACAAAGTACCCAAGCGTAAAATCAGTTAAAACATATGTTGATGCTAGTTCAAGTTCTGCTTCACTAGCTTTAGCAGTAGAAGTAACAAGAGCAACAACAGCTGAAACGGCGAATGCTACAGCCATTTCAGATGAAAATACTAGAGCAACAACAGCTGAAACGGCAAATGCTACTGCAATTAGTTCAGAAACAACTAGAGCAACAACCGCTGAAACGGCAAATGCTACAGCCATTTTGGATGAAAGTACTAGAGCAACAACAGCTGAAACAGCAAATGCTACAGCCATTTTAGACGAAAGTACTAGAGCAACAACAGCCGAAACGGCAAATGCTACAGCAATTTCAGACGAAAGCACTAGAGCAACAACAGCTGAAACGGCGAACGCTACGGCGATCACAGACGAAAGTACTAGAGCAACAACAGCTGAAACGGCAAACGCTACAGCCATTTTAGACGAAAGTATTAGAGCAACAACAGCAGAAACGGCAAACGCTACGGCGATCACAGACGAAATTACTAGAGCAACAACAGCCGAAACGGCGAATGCGACAGCTATTTCAGACGAAAGTACTAGAGCAACGACCGCTGAAATGGCAAACGCTACAGCAATTTTAGATGAAAGTACCAGAGCAACAACAGCTGAAATGGCAAATGCTACAGCTATTTCAGACGAAAGTACTAGAGCAACAACAGCTGAAACGGCAAATGCTACTGCAATTAGTTCAGAAACAACTAGAGCAACAACCGCTGAAACGGCAAATGCTACAGCCATTTTGGATGAAAGTACTAGAGCAACAACAGTTGAAACAGCAAATGCTACAGCCATTTTAGACGAAAGTACTAGAGCAACAATAGCAGAAACGGCAAACGCTACGGCGATCACAGACGAAATTACTAGAGCAATAACAGCCGAAACGGCGAATGCTACAGCTATTTTAGACGAAAGTACCAGAGCAACAACGGCTGAAACGGCAAATGCTACAGCTATTTTGGATGAAAGTACTAGAGCAACAACAGCCGAAACGGCAAATGCTACAGCAATTTCAGACGAAAGCACTAGAGCAACAACAGCTGAAACGGCGAACGCTACCGCAATTTCAGATGAAAGTACCAGAGCAACGACAGCCGAAACCGCAAATGCGACAGCTATTTCAGCCGAAAGCACTAGAGCAACAACAGCTGAAACCGCAAACGCTACAGCTATTTTAGATGAAAGCACAAGAGCAACAACGGCAGAAACAGCGAACGCTACAGCCATTTTGGATGAAAGTACTAGAGCAACAACAGCTGAAACGGCAAACGCTACAGCCATTTTAGATGAAAGTACCAGAGCAACAACCGCTGAAACGGCGAACGCTACAGCCATTACAGCCGAAAGTACTAGAGCAACAACAGCAGAAACTGCAAACGCTACGGCGATCACAGACGAAATTACTAGAGCAACAACAGCAGAAACGGCGAATGCGACAGCTATTTCAGACGAAAGTACCAGAGCAACGACAGCCGAAACCGCAAATGCTATAGCTATTTCAGACGAAAGCACTAGAGCAACAACTGCTGAAACGGCAACTGCTACAGCAATTTCAGACGAAAGCACTAGAGCAACGACAGCCGAAACGACGAATGCCACAGCCATTTTAGATGAAAGTACCAGAGCAACAACGGCTGAAACGGCAAATACTACAGCAATCGCAGACGAAAGTACTAGAGCAACAACAGCTGAAACAGCAAATGCTACAGCTATCTCAGACGAAAGCAGTAGAGCCTTAGCCTCTGAATCTGCTATCGAGACCAATTTGGCTACAGAAACTACAAATCGTATCAATGCTGATTTATTGAAAGCTGATTTGGATTCACCAACCTTTACGGGAACTCCATTTGCTCCAACAGCTGCATCTTCAACTAATTCGACACAAATAGCAACAACTGAATATGTAACAAGTGCAATTACCACTTCTGGTAGTAATTTTTTACCCTTGACCGGTGGAGCCTTAAGTGGTTCTTTAAGCGGTACAACGGGAGACTTTTCATCTAATTTTAAAGTTTCGTCATTAACTTTAATGGGATCTAGTACATGGGATTTTGCACCGTTTGGATCTGGAGTTACATTGGTTCAGGGCGGTTGTTGTAGAAGATTAACAATTGATAATAATGGAAGATTTGGTATAGGAGCAAACTATACCCCATTGTATCAATTAGATGTTGAAGGTGATGGCCGATTCACTAGTTCGGTAACTGCAACTTCTTTTATAATGGATGGAGGAACTTCTTCCCAATTTTTAAAAGCAGATGGAAGTACTGATACTAATGTTTACCTCACAAGCAGTGATAATGCTACTAATGTAACAGGAATAGTTGCAATTGCTAATGGAGGAACGGGGTCGTCAAGTCAAAATTTTGTGGACCTGACAACTACCCAAACAATATCTGGAACTAAGACATTTGATTCAGATTTAAATACTAGCGGAGACCTAACCGCGGCTTCTTATATAAAATCAGGAGGTACATCATCACAATATTTAATGGCTGATGGTTCTGTCTCTTTGGCAGCAACTCCTGTTCGAGAAGTTGCAGATGAATTTTCGGCAACAGCTAGTCAAACTAGTTTTACTTTGACTCAAGTTCCATCATTAAATAGTATAGTAAAGATGTATGTGAATGGAATTAGAATTAGTAATACAGCTTATTCCTTGTCAACTGGTACATTAACGTATAATCCAACTAATAATGGTGGATATTCATTATCCGTAAGTGATAGAATTCAGTTTGATTATTTTTATTAATACAGCACTAATAAAATAGTTACACTATGAAGTTTTATAAAAAAATATTTTACTTTTTTTTGATTTTTGTCATTTCTCAAGGATATGCTCAAAATTCTTTAGATGTTTTAGGTTTAGACAACACAACACCAGCTGCTGTAGCCTATAGTTTACGGAAATTAAGTTCCTCCTACGTTGGCGATGCCATTCAAGTGCGTCGTAGTAACGATAACGCTACTCAAGGTATAAGTTTTGATGGTAATGGAGATTTAGATACAGCTTCATTATTGGCCTTTGTAGGAGCTAATGATGGTTTTGTAACTATATGGTATGATCAAAGTGGTAATGGTAAAAATGCAGTTCAAAATATACTCCTAAATCAACCAAAAATTATTACTGCAGGAGTTATTGAAAGATCGAATGGATTACCTAGTATTATTTTTTCAGGTTCGCAATTTTTAGTCGTAACATCCACTATGTTTAATAATGATTTAACAGGTTGTCTTGTTTATAAAGCCTCGAGTTTAAACACACGAAGTGGCGGTGGCGGAAGTTGGTATAATATGAACGGTATCTTTGGTTCTGAACAACCTGGCGGTACTACTGACTTCGCGTACGGTATTTACAATAATAAATTCACTGCAGGAAACGGTCCCTCTGATAAGTCATTAGGAGGAAATGCCGCAGTAAACGATAATGTTATAAGGATACATTCCTGGACCAGAAATAGTATAAATGGGCAAATGAATTTATATGCCAATAGTGCCAGTGATGGCACTGTAAATCTTAACACTGGAACTTCTTCTGCTGTGACATCGGTAGCAATAGGGGCAAATCAAACTTTTAGTGGTGGACAAGTATTTTACAATGGAAATGTTAGTGAGTTAATATTATTTGCGGCAGTATTAGCTAACCCACGTCAAAAAATTGAAAACAATCAAGGTAATTACTACAGTATTTGCTTATTAGATACCCAACCTAACTCAAATAACCAGTCAGTTGTATTGGGGGGGTCACCTACTACTTTAAGTGTTTTATCTAATGATCCTACAGCAACATATCAATGGTATAGTAATAATATAAAATCTAATTCAGGAGGAACATTACTTTCTGGAGAAACAAATAACAATTATACACCAAGTGCCACTAATGAGGGAACTTTATACTACTATGCAATTATTTCCACAGCAACAATTACCTGTTCTAGCAATGTTTCTGGATATGTACGAGTTGGTATTGAAATTACTAGTCAGCCTTCAACTAGTAATCAAACAGTAATTCAAAATAATACTGTAAATAGTTTAAGTGTTGTAGCAACAGGAAGTAGTATTACTTATCAATGGTATAAAAACGTAAGTAAAACCAATACTGGTGGAACACTAATTACTGGAGCTACAAATAATTCTTATACCCCTGATAGTACTGATTTAGGTACTAATTATTACTACGTCGTTATCTCTGGTAATAATACTGTTTTGGTAAGTAATCCATCAGGAGCAATCAAAATTACTACAAATCCTATAATTTGGAATGGAAATATAATAACGTTTAGTAAGGCTGACTATGCTAATTATAACCTAGTTCAAAATCAGGATGTTCTAACTAATACGGTAAAGATTACTAGAGCAGATGACCAAGGCTTATTTAATATCGCTGCAGAAAGTAGGTTCGGAGGAAGTTCTCCTTCAAATACGGAATGGGCAGAGGGTTTATTGTCAAACTATGCAAACTTAACTTATAGAACTTGGCAACAAGCTGTTAATTATTCTCCTCCTACTAGTGTAAATAAAACGTATGTGGTTCATTTAATAGCTGAAAATATTTTTTTAGAATTAAAATTTCTTTCATGGACTGACTCCGGAAATGGAGGTGGATTTTCGTACTCTAGAACTACTCCTTGCACCCCACCATCAGAGCCTATAGCAAGCGATCAAAATCATAATTCTCCAGCTACGGTTGCAGATTTGGTTGCAACAGGTACAAATATTAAATGGTACTTAGCTGATACAGGAGGAAGTCCTTTGCAAGCAAATACTACTTTAACATCAGCGACTTATTATGTAACTCAAACGGTTAGTAGTTGTGAAAGTACAAGAAAAGCAATTTCAGTAACTATTATTAGCTGTTTATCGCCTGCTCTTAGTAATTTTAATGCTGTTAATAAGACTTATTTTGATGGTAAATATACTGTTTATCAGCCAACTAGTAATAGTTCTGGAGCCTTTACTTATACTAGTAGTAATTTATCAGTAGCTACAGTAAGCGGAACAACAATAAATATTATTTCCGCTGGGAGTACAACAATAACAGCTACTCAAGATCTTGATGGAACCTATTGTAGTGGAAGTATCGCATCTATTTTGACGGTAAATAATATTTCAGTTTTAACTAAAAATGGGGAGCTAACGACCTCTAAAACTAATTATGTAAATAAAAATGGAGCTATAGGTGGTGATTTTGGGGTTGATAAAAATGGGCTCACTATACAATCAAAAACGTACGATTTAACAACTGACTTGGTTATGCATTTAGATGCTGGCAATACCGCCAGTTATCCTGGTTCTGGAACGACTTGGACGGATTTAAGTGGTTTGGGAAATAATGGGATATTAATAAATAACCCTGTTTATAATTCTTCTGATGGTGGTAATCTAGTGTTTAATGGTTCCAATACTTATGTAAATGCACCACTTACAAAAACAGCTTCATGTACATTTTCAGTTTGGGCAAAATCAACCAATACTAATTCAAATAAAATGTTGTTTAACGCTGGAAATGATGGTGCTGGTCCAGATTTATTTTTCAGTGGCAACGTTCTGAGTTGGAATACCTGGGATAGCTCCAATAATCCTTTTGGAAATATACCTGCAACTTCAGCAAATGGTAATTGGCATAATTATGTGGTGGTTAACGATGCTGTGTCTAATACAGCAAAAGTGTATTATGACGGAGTGCTTTATGGAACTGCCGTTTATAAAAATGCCTCGGCTAATACTAACTTATATATCGGAGGTACTACCGGTGGATATCAGTGGGACGGTGCTATTGGGAATTTCCAAGCTCATAATAGAGTTTTGACTCCAGCAGAGGTTGCTCAAAATTTTAACCATTTTAAAATAAGGTATGGCCTGTAGCTGTGGTTTAAAATTTACTGCAAATTATAATTATATAAAAATTGCATAACTCATGTTTAGTACATTATTTAGCCCTCTTTTATAACCTCCTTAACAGCCGCTTCATAATTCCGGATGCTTTTCGCTTTTTTGATTTTCTTATGCACTTTGTGTGGATTAGAAAAAATAACAGAGAAGTATTCCCATAAGTGATGCATTTTCAATAGAATATGCGTGGAACCAGATAACGATTCACTATATCCTTGATACAATGTTTCATGAAATTCACTAAATAGCTCCATTTTATTTTTTGGATATTCGGTGGTGTTATTTTTAATCATACTAGGTAAAAAAGGATCGGCAATTAAACCTCTTCCGATCATCCAATGGTCAATAGAAGGGAAGCGCTTTTGCATTTCATGGAATTTAGTTACGGATGTAATGTCTCCATTGTAATACAGTTTTACCTTGCTTTGATCTACGCAAGTTTGAAAAGCATCTAAATGTACTCCACCTTTGTACAATTGTTTCCCTAATCGTGCATGTATAGCCACATTTTTTACTGCGTACTTTTCTAAAATAGGCAATACATCTAGAATTTCCTCTGTAGTATCATAGCCTAAGCGCATTTTCATGGAAACAATAATATCCGATTCATTATGCACTTTGTGTAAAATCTGGTTGATTTTTTCAGTATTACTAATCAATCCTGAACCCATTCCGCACTTTGTTACCATAGGATAAGGGCAACCTAAATTCCAGTTTAGTTCTTTATAGCCTAGTTCCTGAACATACTTTGAAACAAACAAAAACTCATCGGCATCATTAGTTATGATTTGTGGAATAACTTCTAATTCTGAATTGTTCTCCGGCAATAAATCACGCTGATAAGAGGATTTTATAACTAGTTTTCCATTTAAACGGATATAAGGAGCATAATAAGTGTCAATTCCACCAAAAATCTTGTTTTGTGCGTTTCTAAAACGAAAATCGGTAAATCCTTGTAAAGGGGAGGAAAGTAAGGTGTAGTTCATGTAGTATTTAAAAATGCAAATATAACATACTTTTGATTGTAATGCTTTTCATTTAACAGTTATGTTATTTGAGGTCTTTTTAGGTTTTTTAATGCATCTAAAAAAAGGAGTTGATAAGATGGAAAAAGCCAGACTTTAAATAGAAAGTCTGGCTTTTTTATGAATTGAAATTTTATAATAATTATACTTTTCCTAACGTGTATAATTGTTCCATTGTAGGAGTCAAGCTTCCTCCGGCAGGCTCCAGCGTAATTCCAAAAGCTTCAGCATCACCAGTACTGTTTACAGCAAAAATACGTTGGTTGTTTTTATCAAAATTATCAAGTAATCCAATACTTGTAGGAGTTAAAGGATTTAGTTTTAATGCCCAAACTTGATACACCATTCCTTTTGGAGGTTCTGGTAATCCAGCAGCATCTACATAAACCACTTGTGTCTCTTTATTCCAATATACTTTGGCAGACGACTCTGGTGCAACCGATTGACCACCAAGTGCTACTACCGTATTTTTCACATCTCTTACTACAGCTAAACTAGTTTCAGTAGCTTTATTTTGAAGTTCTAATGTTTGAAGTTCTTTCTCCATTTTTACTTTTTCCACTTCAGTTTTAACGACTTGATTATTAGTCAGGTTTAATTGATTGTACTGGTAACCTACACCTACCATTAGGAGTATAGCTGCAGCCCAACCAATATATTGTGACCAATTTCTAGTTGGTTCCAATTCGATTACTTTAGCATGTTTTAATTCGAGTTTGGCTTTAATTTTTTCATAATTTGCGACCGAATGAAAAGGGGAGAAGCTAGATGATAATGCTACAATTGACTTTTCAATTGCGATGATTTCATCATTAATTTCATTGTCGTTTTTTGCCTTAGTGGCAACGGCTTCACTTTCGGTTTCACTAAGAAGACCATACACGTAAAGTTCTAAAATACCGGAGTCTATATATTCTTTATTTTCCATTATACTTTCAAATAAGTTCTTAAATCATTTATACAATTTCGATTGTGTGTTTTTACCGTTCCTAAAGGGATATTTAACTCTTCCGAAGCTTCTTGTTGAGTATATCCTTTAAAAAACAGTAAATCTATTATTTGAATACATTTGGGTTTCAATCTTTTTACAAATTCTTGAATCCCTATTGTATCCACCTTATTAACGAGTTTGTTACTGTCGTCTAATAGATTTACGAAATTATCTGAAGAAAGGTTTTTTTGGCTATTGTTAAAATTTTTAGATCTTAGTTTATCTATAGAAGTATTTCTGGCAATATTTAGAATCCAAGTATAAAATCGGCCTTTGCTTTCATTATAGGAATCAATGTTTTTCCATATTTTGACAAAGACTTCTTGAAGAACGTCTTCGGCCTCTTCTCTATTTCTAACTAAAACATTAATGACAGAAAATAAACTTTTTGAATACATATCATATAGATGTGTAAATGCTCTTTCGTCTTTTTTGTAAATCAATACTAATAAATCTTCTTGGGTCATAATGTATAAGTTTAACTATTACAAACTTATACAAACTTATTCAGATTTAAATTAAATAATTCAATATCTAATTTAAAAAAAATGGGATTTAAAAATTTTGTGTTTTTTTTAATATTGTAAAATACTGATTTACAATAAGTTGATTAAAAAATTAAGTTTTTTTTAATTATTTTAAAACCAAATCGGAAACATTCCCGTAAATGCTTTTATAACCTTTTAAATTATAACAAAATGAAAAAAACAAAAATGATATTGGGTCTGTCGCTAATTGCGATTTCAGGTCTAATTCTAGTAGCAGCGGATCACGTAGATGCTCCATCAGTAACAGGTAATGCAGCAGACATTACAGACGTATACACTTTTCAAGGACAAGAAACTAGTAATTTAGTTTTTGCAGTTAACACACAAGGATTATTAAGTCCGAATGCTACAGCAGCTGCTTCCTTTAATGAAAATGTAATGATTGAAATTAATATCGATAATACAGGTGATAATGTAGAAGACTTAGTAATACAAGCAATTAGAAAAGGAGATAAAATGTATTTCTTCGGACCATATGCACCTACAACAACTGGTACATCTAGTACGATTAAAACAAGTGCAGCTTCTGGAAGTGTAGCAATTTCTAAATACGGAGCTTCAGCTGTAACTTCAACAGAAAACGGAATGAAATTTTTCGCTGGACCAAGAGACGATCCATTCTTTTTTGACTTAGGTCAATTTCAAGCAATCCTTGGAGGGACAGCTTCAGGATTCAACAATCCAGGTACAGATACTTTTGCAGGATCTAATGTACTTTCAGTAGTTGTTGAGGTTCCAAAAGCAATGTTAGGTACAGCAAGTACTTTAAATGTATGGGCAGAAACTAAGAAAAAACAATAATAAATTTTATTTTAAAAATTGAAAATTATGAAATCAAATAAATTCAAAATCATAACTTTTGCACTTGTATGTGCAGTAGCTACAGTAAGCTGTAACAAAGACGATAATAATGATCCTATGGCAAGTGCCGAGTTCTCAGGAACATATGTACAACAAGATCAAATGGCTAGACCAGCAATAAATACTGTTTTTATCGCTTCAGGTCAACCTAAAGACGATTTTAATGCAGCCATTCCTTCTGCAATGGGAGCAAAATACCAATCTATTTTTCAATCTAGATTAATGGCTTTAAACCCTGCATTTACAACTAATGCATTAGGTTTAACAGCTGCTCAATTTACTGGAGTACTAGCAACAGATGTTTTAAACGTAAAAACTACTGGTAAAACTACGTTCTTCGATGGAACAAATGTTTTAACAGGTAGAGCATTGGCTGATGACGTTATTGATGTAGAATTGATATTGATCTTTGGAGGTACAAATGGTGCAGCTAACCCTGGACTTACTTCTGATCACGTGGATGCAAATGATAAACCATTTACAGCTTCATTCCCTTACTTAGCAGCTGCTTGGTAATAGATAACAAAAAAACAGAGTGCTTTTATAAATTAAGTACTCTGTTTTTTTTAATAATGAATAACAAACAATAGATTATGAAAACGTATAAATTAATCCCCATTTTTGTTTTTACAATCCTTTTTATTTTTGCTTGCGATAATAAAACAACTCAAATTACAAAAGCCGCTGACTACAATAAATACTTGCATATTGCAGGAAATGAATCAATAGATTTTGCAAATAAAGAAATTGAATTTTGGCAATCTAAATATGATGCAGCACCAAATCAAAAAACATTTTTAGATGTAATTGCATCAAAATATGCTACCCTTTTTGAATATAATGGTGATATAAAAAACTTATATAAAACCGAAGATTTATTGATCCAATCAAATGAAGCAAATAACTATTCAAAAGTTTCAACTTTACGGTCTTTAGTAAGAAATTATATTGCACAACATCGCTTTAAAGAAGCGTTAGTTTTGGCCAATAAAGCATTTGCCATTGGTGAAGGACGTAACGAAACTCAAAAATTACTTTTTGATGTTCAAATGGAATTAGGGAATTTTCCTGAAGCATTAACAAATTTGAATGCTTTAAAAGACATGAATGATTATGATTATTTGATTCGCTTAGCGAAATGGAATGACCATAAAGGCGATTTGAAAACCGCTATTACTTTCATGGAAAAAGCAAGAGATATAGCAGAAAAAGAAGACAATAAAACACTAAAAATATGGTCTTATTCAAATCTTGGAGATTTTTACGGTCATGCCGGAATGATCCAGGAATCATATGGTAGTTATTTAAAAACATTAGCAATAGATCCCAATTATTCCTATGCTTTAAAAGGAATTGCTTGGATTGTATTTTCTCATGAAAGAAATACAACCGAAGCAAAAAGAATTGTGGAAGCTATTGAAATTACACATAATGCCCCAGATTTATTTTTATTGAAAGCTCAAATTGCTCAATTTGAAGGTGATAAAAAAGAAGCTGATTTAAATAAAAAAGCATATTTCGATATGTTGAATGCTACTAATTATGGTGCAATGTATAATAAGTACAATACTTTAATTTATGCCGACGATCAAGCAAATGCTGCAAAAGCATTAGAAATTGCAAAAATTGAAGTAGATCATCGACCTACACCAGATTCATATGACTTATTGGCTTGGTCTTATTTAAACATGGGGCAGCAGGAAAAAGCTTTAGAAATTGCTAAAGAACATGTACTAGGAAAATCTTTTGAACCTAATGTCCAATACCATTTGGCTATGATTTACAAAGCGAATAATGACACTCAAAAAGTAGCTACTATAAAAAAAGAATTGCTTTCTAGTATATATGAATTGGGACCCAATTTTGAAAAAAAGGTAAATCAATTATAAAACAGATGAGATATTTTTTAGCAATTCTACTGTCTATAACTGGATTAGTATCCCACAGTCAAGTTCAAAAAGGAACTATAGTTGATGAATTTGGTAACCCAATAGAGAACGCATATGTAGTAAATACAAATTCAGAAAGTCATGCACATACGAATGAATTAGGAATGTTTAGTATTGATAAAACGGTATTGGCAGATGTCTTAAAGATTAGCGCATTGGGTTATAAAAAACAGAATTATACCATTACCAACTCTGAAATTAGAATCGTATTGGGAGATGATATTTTTAGACTGAATGAAATTGTTATTCAGCAAAAGTTATCAGCGATGAATGTTATTTCAAAAATAGATTTGCAAACTACTCCAGTGAATTCTTCTCAAGAAATTCTTAGAAAAGTACCTGGATTATTCATAGGACAACATGCCGGTGGAGGGAAGGCTGAACAAATATTCTTGAGAGGTTTTGACATTGATCATGGTACTGATATTGCCATTTCGGTAGATGGTATGCCAGTAAATATGGTTTCGCATGCGCATGGGCAAGGTTATGCCGATTTGCATTTTGTGATTCCTGAAACAGTAGAAAAAATAGATTTTGGAAAAGGCACGTATTATGCGGACAAAGGGGATTTTGCAACCGCAGGATACGTTGCCTTCCAAACTAAAGAAAAATTAGACAAAAGTAGCATCAGTGTCGAAGCGGGCCAGTTTAATACACTAAGAACAGTAGGTTTATTCAACTTATTGGGTAAACAAAAAAAACAATCCGCCTATCTAGCTACTGAATATATTCTAACAGATGGCCCATTTGATTCCCCCCAAAATTTTAATAGGGTCAATCTGTTAGGAAAATATTCAGCTATATTAGATGATAATAGTAAATTTTCTATTTCTGCTTCCCGTTTTTCCAGTAAGTGGGATGCTAGTGGCCAAATACCACAACGATTGGTAGATAACGGTACTATTTCTAGATTTGGATCAGTTGATGAAACGGAGGGCGGAACTACGGCAAGAACTAATATCATTGCGACATTAAGTAAACCCATTGATGAAAATACGTTTTTGAAAGCAAATGCTTTTTATTCTAAGTATGAATTTGAATTGTATTCTAACTTTACTTTTTTCTTAGATGATCCTATCAATGGAGATCAAATTAGACAAAAAGAAAACAGAAATATTTACGGTATGAATGCAGAGTTAAACAAAAAACTAAAAAGTAGCGATTGGGATGTATTGTTTCAGTTGGGTGTAGGTTTTCGTGCCGATGCAACAACGGATACCGAATTGTCACATACTTTAAATAGAAGTACAACATTAGAAAGAATAAAATTAGGTGATATTGATGAAGCAAATGGGTTTACGTATTTAAATTCAGAAATTAAATTCGGAAAACTGCTCATCAATCCAGCCGTACGTTTAGACTATTTTAAATTCAATTACCAAGATAAATTAGCTGCAATTTATAAAACACAGTTAGAAACGGAAGTGAAAATTTCGCCAAAGTTGAATTTTATCTATTCTCAAAATAATGATTTGCAGTTTTTTGTAAAATCGGGTATTGGTTTTCATTCTAATGATACTAGAGTAGTAGTTCAAAACAATGGAAAAGAAATTCTACCAACAGCTATTGGTACTGATATTGGTACCATTTGGAAACCATTTCCTAAACTAATTGTGAATTCTGCTTTGTGGTATTTGTATTTAGAACAAGAATTTGTTTATGTGGGTGATGCTGGAATCATTGAACCAAGCGGGAAATCAAAACGCATGGGAGTCGATTTAGGTTTGCGTTATCAGCTAAATGACTATTTGTATTTTGATGCTGATGCAAATTATACTTATGCTCGAAGTATTGATGAGCCGAAAGGTCAAGATTACATTCCATTGGCTCCAGATTTCACCTCTACTGGTGGATTGAGTTTTCAAAAATGGAACGGATTTTCGGGAGGAGTGAGGTATCGTTATTTAAAAAGTCGCCCTGCCAATGAAGATAATTCTATAGTGGCAAAAGGATATGCTATAGCAGATTTCAATATAAACTATACCTATAGCAAGGTGACTTTTGGGGTGTCTATTGAGAATATATTGAATTCAAAATGGAACGAAACACAGTTTGCAACAGAATCAAGATTACAAAACGAGCCCAATAGTGTAGAAGAAATTCACTTTACCCCTGGAACACCGTTTTATATGAAAGGAAAGATTACTTATGCATTCTAATAATAATAAAAGTGATAGTTTGTTTTTGGTTGGAAAACCTAGTGTTTTTTTTGTTTGGCACTAGGTTTTTTTTAACAGTTGTTCATTATTAATAAAAAGTTAATACGAACTATTCTAAATACAATTTGTTTATTTTTATAAAAAATTTAAATATGAAAAACCTATTATTTATAGCTTGTTCAGCACTATTACTTTTTAGTTGCAAAAATGAAGCTCAAAGCAAAAAAGCAGATAAAAACAAAACCGAAATGGCTATGGAAAAACAAAACATTTACCAGTTTAAGGTAGAAGATTTATCAGGAAATACTTTTGATTTTGCCTCTTTGAAAGGAAAAAAGGTAATGATTGTAAATACGGCTTCAAAATGTGGATTGACACCACAGTATAAAGACTTGGAAGCTATTTATAAAGAATACAAGGATAAAGGATTTGTAATTGTTGGTTTTCCTGCAAATAATTTTGCTTCACAAGAGCCAGGAACAAATGAAGAAATTGCCTCTTTTTGCCAATTAAATTATGGAGTAACTTTTCCTATGATGGACAAAGTATCCGTAAAAGGTGATGATATGTGTGCTATGTATCAGTTTTTGACACAAAAATCTAAAAATGGATTGCAGGATTCTGATGTAGAATGGAATTTTCAAAAATATCTAATAAATGAAAAAGGGGAACTTGAAAAAGTAATTTCTCCAAAAACGTTACCAACAGATGCTTCTGTTATCAATTGGATTAAAGCCTAATAATAAAAAAATAGAGTTAAAGCTAATTCACTATTTCGATATCCAAATAGTGAATTAGCTTTTTTTTTATTCTAAAATCAACTGCATAAAAACAGAATGTAACCAACGGTCAAATTTAAATCCTGATTCTTTTATTATTCCTACTGTTTTGAAACCAAATTTTTCGTGAAAGTCTACGCTACTTTGATTTTCGGCATCAATAACGGCAATCATAGTGTGTAAACCTTGTTTTTTAGCCAGTTCGATTAATTCCTGAAGCAATATTTTTCCAATTCCTTGACCATGGAAGTCATTATTCACATACACAGAATGCTCTACAGTGAATTTATATGCTTCGCGAAATCGAAACTCGCTATACATCCCAAAACCAGTGACAACACCATTCAATTCCGCTACAATAACAGGGAAGTTTTTCGCTATTTTGTCTTCTAAAATGGCTTTTTGTTGATCATAATTTCGGAGGTTATAATCATACAAAGCGGTTGAATTCAGAATATTATAATTGATGATATCTAATATCGCTTGTGTGTCTTCTGTTTTATAAGCTCTTAACTTGATTTTCATAGAGTAATTATTTGTTGTCAAAATTAATAAAAATCAACTAAAACGAACTAAAAAGAGAACGCAAGTTTGTAACTTTGCTGTTATTGAGGATTTAAACAATTTATTGTTTTTTGAACCTCGAACTTTAAACTAAATTTTAATGATTTACCCCAAAATACCTTTAGCTCAAAGTATCATTCAAACTTGTTTGGGCAAAGGAATCACCACAATAGTTATATCTCCAGGTTCTCGTAACGCCCCGTTGACAATTGGTTTTGCTAGTAATTCAGCTTTTAAATGTTATAGTATTGCCGATGAACGTTCCGCGGCTTTTTTTGCACTAGGTATAGCGCAACAAACGAAGCAACCAGTAGCCCTGGTTTGTACCTCGGGATCCGCATTGTTGAATTATTACCCTGCTTTTGCGGAAGCTTTTTACAGTCAGATTCCATTGATTGTAATTTCGGCTGATCGTCCACAGAGTAAGATTGATATCGGCGACGGACAAACGATTCGTCAAGAAAATGTATTCCAAAATCATTCCGTTTATAATGCTAATTTACAAGAAGGACCCTCTACTGAAAACGATCAAAAAATAAATGCGGCAATAAATACTGCAATAGATAAAAAAGGTCCAGTTCATATTAATGCTCCTTTTGAAGAACCCTTATACGAAACGGTTTCTGAACTTTCAGTTGCTGTCAATGTTTTTGCTTCCGCAAATGAAACCCAGACGATTTCTAATGATGATTTAGCAAAATTCGCAACTATTTGGAACAACTCTCATCGGAAAATGGTTTTGGTAGGTGTCAATGATCCAAACGTTGTGAACGAGAGAACAGTAGAGGCTTTGGCCAATGACAATTCGGTAGTTGTTTTAACAGAAACCACTTCCAATCTGCATCATCCCTCTTTTATCAACAACATTGATACTATTATTACACCATTCTCAAATGAAGATTTTGAAGAATTTTGTCCAGATATTTTAGTAACTTTTGGAGGAATGATTGTGTCCAAACGCATTAAAGCCTTTCTACGTAAATACAAACCAAAACACCATTGGCATATTGATCCGTTAAGGGCTTACGATACTTTTGGTGTTTTAACGGAGCATTTTGAAGCAGATACCAATGTGTTTTTTGATGCGTTTTTACCACTTACCAAAATAGTTGTCAGTGATTATTTTGAAAAAACAGAAAAAGTTACCCTTTTGCGAAAGCAAAAAAGCAATCTTTATTTAGCTAAAATTCCTTTTTCAGATTTTAAAGTTTTCGAAACCGTAATTCCTAGTTTACCTAAAAACAGCCAATTACAAATCAGTAATAGCTCTGCCATTCGATATGCACAATTAATCGATATTGATCCTTCGATTGAAGTGTATTGCAATCGAGGAACAAGTGGAATCGATGGAAGTACTTCTACGGCTATTGGTGCGGCTGTTGCCAATAAAAAACAAACTACCTTTATTACCGGAGATATTAGTTTTTTATATGATAGTAATGGGTTGTGGAATAATTATATTCCTAAGGATTTTAAGATAATTTTGATTAATAATGGTGGAGGGGGAATTTTTAGAATTTTACCTGGACATGAGGAAACTCCCGTTTTTAATACCTTTTTTGAAACATCGCATTGTCTTACTGCTGAACATTTGGCTAAAATGTATGGATTTGAATATAGTATCGCCAGTGATGAAACTTCGTTAAAAAATAGTTTAAGTAATTTATACGAGCAGAATGAAAAACCGTCTATTTTAGAGATTTTCACTCCAACTTTAGATAATGATCGAATTTTGCTTCAATATTTTAAGGAATTAGTTTAATGGGAGTTTATTTTAATGTAAAATCACTTTTTTCTTTGTCTTTAAATGGGTTTATAAAGATTTATTTTTTAAATTTGAGTCTATTCGAATATTAACAAAAAATGTAAACTATTATTTATGAGTGCAAGAGAAGATTTAATTGTAAAGTATGCCGCGGATTTAAAAGACAAATGCGGAGTTAATCCAGATATGGATTTATTGACAAAAGTAACTATTGGTTGTGGGCCTTCTATCTATAATAAAGACTCTTCAACTGTTGCAGGAAGTCAACAATCAGAATTGGATACAGTGAAGAATAACTTTTTAATCAAAAAATTAGGTCTTAAAGATGGTCCGGATTTAGATGCCGGAATTGATGCAGTTATTGAAAAGTATGGTCGCTCAAATGCAAATAAATACAGAGCAGTAGTTTATTATTTATTAGCAGTTCATTTTAAAAAAGAAAGTGTTTACAATTAGTAAATTGATATAAAAATGTAAAAGCGCCTTAGAGGCGCTTTTTTTGTGAAGTAATTTTTTGCTATCCCATCTTCAAACTTCGTACCTTTGCGCCTTAGAAAATTGAATAAAATGATTGAAATAGGAAAATACAATACGCTTACAATACTTCGTGATACCCAAGTTGGTTTATTTTTGGGTAGTCCTCAAACTGATCCAGAGGGAATTCACGATGTGCTTTTACCTAATAAATATGTGCCAAATGAATTTGAAATAGGTGAGGAGCTTATTGTTTTTGTTTATTTAGATCACGAAGAACGTCCAGTTGCAACTACATTAGAACCTTATATATTGTTGAATGAGTTTGCACTTTTACGTGTAAATTATGTCAATCAGATAGGTGCTTTTATGGATTGGGGAATGGAAAAAGATATTTTGGTTCCATTTAAAGAGCAAGCGCGTCCTATGGAAAAAGGAAAACGTTACTTGGTTTATCTTTATATGGATGAAAAAACGAATCGTTTAGTAGCTTCAAGTAAAACCAATCAATTCTTAAAAAATGACGAATTGACTATTGAAAAAGGAGAAGAAGTCGACTTGATTGTTTCACACATTACTGAATTAGGAATTAACGTTATTATTAATGAGCGCCATAAAGGGTTGTTGTATAAAGATGAGGTTTATGATGATGCTATTCGTACAGGAGATCGTATGCGAGGATACATAAAAAACATTCGTCCTGACAATAAAATTGATGTAGCGCTACAAATTCAAGGCTATCAAAGTATTGAACCTAATGCGGATAAAATACTAGATGAGTTAAGAGCGAGTAGAGGTTTTTTACGCTTGACCGATAATTCGCATCCAGAAGATATCAAGACGGTATTGAAAATGAGTAAAAAAACTTTCAAGAAGGCGATAGGTGCTTTATATAGAGAGAAATTAATTGAAATAAAAGAAGACGGAATTTATTTGGTTAAAGAATAATTAAATACAATTTAATACATAAAAAAAGAAAGACTAATCATACCGGTTAGTCTTTCTTCTTTTATGTTGGTTTGGATTATAAAAATGCAAGACAACAATAAAATAAATGTATTGTCATTCTTTAAAGTAGATTTATTCACTTTTAGAAGGAATAGTATGCTAATACTATTTTAAAAATATCGAATTAAGCGCAAATTACTTTATAAAATGGATTGTCGTTAAGTGCACAAATAGATGCTTTTTGAGTTAAGAATTAATTTCACGTTAAAGCCATTGGTTTTGTATATATATTGAAAGATCAGTTTTCTCGAAAATAATAATTATGCTAAATGCTAAACTTATTTTTGCAATCAAATAGAAATTTTATTTTAACCGTAGGTGTTACTCTTTATTATTTACTTTAGGGCAAATGCTTATACCTTTATACTCATTAATCTTAGCTTTAGAAATATTTTTATAACTTACTACCAAGGAAAAAGGAGTGACAAAAAAATGAATTGAATTCAAATTATTCTTTTTTTTAATTAATAAATCAGTGAACTAATTTTACCAATCAGGTCTCAAAAAAATCATACAATGTTGATTAGTAATGTTTAAAGATAATAAATATTTTTTTTAGGGATTGTTAAATTTAAAGATTAGTTGATTTTTTTTTCTTAAAATGGATACTAGATAAAATTTTACTTACATATAGACTCCCATACAATTGCTAAAAGTCTAAAAAATGATTTATTTTTACACTATAATAATTAAAACAATTATAATGAATTGGATTACTGTAAAAGAATATGAAGATATAACCTATAAAAAATGCAATGGTGTTGCACGAATTGCTTTTAATAGGCCAGATGTACGCAATGCATTCCGTCCTAAAACTACTTCAGAACTATACAATGCCTTTTATGATGCACAAGAAGATACTTCGATAGGTGTAGTTTTGCTATCAGCTGAAGGGCCATCATCTAAAGATGGTGTGTACTCTTTTTGTAGTGGAGGAGATCAAAATGCACGCGGGCATCAAGGATATGTTGGTGAAGATGGGCAACATCGTTTGAATATTTTAGAAGTACAACGCTTGATTCGTTTCATGCCAAAAGTAGTTATCGCTGTAGTTCCCGGTTGGGCCGTAGGAGGAGGACATAGTTTGCATGTAGTTTGTGATTTAACTTTAGCTAGTAAAGAACACGCTATTTTCAAACAAACAGATGCTGATGTAACGAGTTTTGATGGAGGATACGGGTCGGCATATTTGGCTAAAATGGTGGGACAAAAGAAAGCCCGTGAAATTTTCTTCTTAGGACGCAATTATTCTGCTCAAGATGCAATGGATATGGGAATGGTGAATGCTGTAATTCCTCATGCTGAATTGGAAGATACGGCTTACGAATGGGCGCAGGAAATTTTAGGAAAATCGCCAATGGCAATAAAAATGCTAAAATTTGCCATGAATCTTACCGATGATGGTATGGTAGGACAACAAGTTTTTGCTGGTGAAGCTACTAGATTAGCCTATATGACCGAAGAAGCCAAAGAAGGAAGAAATGCCTTTTTGGAAAAAAGAAAACCTAATTTTGAAAAAAAATGGTTACCATAAAAATAGCTTCAGGTTTAATGTTTAAAGTTATTTAAAAACGCTTTAAACGATTAAACTTTAAACATTAAACTAAATATATAAAATGAAACATTGGATTGAAGCGGCCCGTTTGCGCACGTTGCCTTTATCGGTATCAGGAATAATTGTGGGAAGTATGTACGCCTTGGCTAACCCAACAGATAATATACTTACCCCAACTGAAGTTTTTAATTGGAGACTCTTTGGTTTTGCAATACTAACTACACTTGGATTACAAATCTTATCTAATTTTGCCAATGATTATGGCGATGGAATGAAAGGAACCGACAATGAAGATCGTGTGGGACCAAAACGTGCCATACAAAGTGGAGTAATTTCACCACAAGCAATGAAACGAGCTATAATCATTACTTCGGGACTTACGTTGCTTTCAGCGATGTTACTAATTTATTTTGCTTTTGGTGATACAAACCTATTCTATTCTTTTTTCTATTTAGTACTGGGAATTTTAGCAATTGCATCGGCGATACGTTATACAGTAGGAAGTAAAGCATACGGATATCGTGGTTTTGGAGATGTATTTGTATTTATCTTTTTTGGATTAGTAAGTACTTTGGGCGTGAACTTTTTATATTCAAAACAAATTGATGTAGAACTTTTTTTACCAGCAATGGCAATAGGTTTTTTAAGCGTAGGAGTGTTGAATTTAAACAATATGCGGGATGAAGAATCTGATAAAAAAGTAGGGAAGAATACGCTGGTTGTACAAATTGGAGGTAAAAAAGCAAAATTATACCATTACTTTTTAATTCTTTTTTCAATGGCTTTAGTCTTGATTTTTGCTTTACTCAATAGCTTTCAATTTGACCAATACTTATTCCTACTGGCATACATACCTTTAACAAAACATTTAATTAACGTTTATAAAAACCAAGACCCAAAGTTATTAGATCCTGAATTAAAAAAACTAGCACTAAGTACATTTGCACTTTCAGTATTGCTTTCTTTGTGTATGATTTACTTTTTTTCGGATATTATTGTGAACACATTTATGGGGGGTAGATAAAAAATAAAACTATGAAAATAACATTTTACGGACACGCATCTTTAGGGATCAAAGTAGGAGGGAAACACATTTTAGTGGACCCATTTATCACAGCAAATCCATTGGCCGCACATATTGATATCGAAACTTTAAAAGCTGATTATATCTTATTGACGCATGCTCATGGAGATCATATTCTAGATGTAGAAGTAATCGCCAAAAGAACTGGAGCCGTTATTGTTTCAAATGCTGAAATTGCGGGTCACTATGCAGCCAAAGGTTTTACCGCGCATCCTATGAATCACGGCGGAAGTTGGAATTTTGATTTTGGAAAAGTGAAGTATGTAAATGCGATTCATTCCAGTTCATTTCCTGACGGATCTTACGGTGGGAATCCAGGAGGTTTTGTAATCGAAGGCGAGCATAAAAATATTTATATCGCTGGAGATACCGCTTTGACTATGGATATGAAATTGATTCCTATGAGAACCAAATTAGATCTAGCAATTTTACCAATCGGGAATAATTTTACCATGGATGTTGAGGACGCTATTATTGCATCTGATTTTGTGGATTGCGACAAAATACTTGGGTATCATTTCGACACTTTTGGGTATATCAAAATTGATCATAAAGAAAGCATTCAAAAGTTTTTTGATAAAGGAAAAGACTTAATGCTATTGGAAATAGGGGATAGTATCGAATTATAAATTTTCTTAAGGAGCTATTTCCAGCTGTTTTTTACAAACAAAGTTCACTGAACTCCTATGTAAATGAAAGTTAAGTGGAGTAATCTTATGTGCCAAAACCTGGCGCATAAGGATTTTTACTTCCATCTGGGCTACGCCAATTGCAATAAAAGAAACCAAAGTGAAAAAAATCATTGCATTGCTATTTATTAGCATTTTTTATCAGTCGGCTTTTGCTCAAAAAGAAGGCTATTGGGACAAAGACAGAGCAACTACTAAGGAAATTATTGTTTCAGCACGAGACAGAGTCATTGTAAAAACAGATGATTTTCCTGTAGGAACTACAGAGTTGATTTATCGCATTACTTTATTGGATGAAAATCAACAAATGGCCAGTAGTTTAGTTTCTCTATTGAAAGCCATTCCTGACCCAACAGGTATTAGTCAAGGCTCAGCAGGAGCGGTCTTTATTTTATCTAAAATTTCAGGAACGGATAAATGTAATTATGCTGTTTTTTCATCAAATGAGCTCGCTTTAGCGTATCAAAAAGACGATAAAACAGATAAGGCTTGTGTAGTTCAAGATGTACCATTAAGCAAAGATGCTAACCGATTGTCCATCGATAAATCAAGTTGCTTGAAATCCAATACGACTAATTTATGGTTTGGTTTCAAAAGCAGCAACTGGATTATGAAACAAAAAATAATTCTTGAAGTAGTGCCTTGGGTAGATACTAAGCTTAGTAGAGGATGGACTTTAGAAAATAGAAAATACATTATCAATCAATGTAAAACATCTGCTTTGGCTAGAAAACTATCTAACTCGGATGATTTTTGTATTTGTATTGAAGAAAAAATTCAAAAGCAGTACAAGTTTCAGGAATTCCAAAAACTACTCGCTATAGAACAAGCAAAAGCATACAAAGATTTTGGCAATAGTTGTTTTAATGAAATAAACGGTTCTAAAGGTGTTTTGGATAATTTACGTATACAAGCATCCAATTTCATTAAAAAAGGAGATTATGGCAACGCAATTGCACAATACAATACAATTATCAATGAAGGTAAAGCCACAGCATTAGATTATAATGCAATTGGGTACACTTATATTTTAACCAAGCAATATGGTAAAGCAATCAAATCTTTAAAAGAAGGAGTGAAGCTAGATGATACTGAACTGTTAGTAAAACTAAATTTAGCACATGCTTATTTATTCAATGACGAGTATAGAAGTGCTAAAACTATTTACAAAGAATATCAAACTCAAAACGTAACGGATAGCTTAAGTTGGATTCAAAAAATCAATAGTGACTTTGCTATCTTCAAGAAAGTAGGTTTGCCTTCGGGAGATTTTGAAAGAGTTTTGAAGTTGATGGAAAAATAGTTTTTGTAACCATATAAGTCATTTAAGTTTAGCAGATGTTGAGGAAACTCAAATGTCCTTAAATGGCTTATATAGTTTTAGATTTATTACTTAAAATAGGTTTTCGATTGCAATAATAAAACTTATATGACTTATACGTTTGAATTATAGAGCTAAGAACTTTAAATGCTTTAAAAAATAAATAATTTATGAAAACAGCAATTACAATTACACGTTATTTTGGGATATTTATGCTATTTATTGGCGTGGTTTTAAATCTTAAAATGTATCTATTGGTGGAAAGTCCAACCTATATGTTTACTATATTGAGTTTTTTCGGAATTTTATTAATTGGAATCTCCTACTTGATGAAACCAAAATCGTAATTCTTTAAAAACAATTTAGTTCGCATTAAAATGAAAGCTACTTACCACAAATATATTCTCGACTTCAAGCGTCCGTCTGGGACTTCTCGTGGCGTATTAACTCAAAAAGAAACTTGGTTTATTGTGCTTGAAAAAGACGGTAAAAAAGGAATAGGAGAGTGTGGTGTTTTGCGCGGTTTGAGTATTGATGATCGACCAGATTATGAAATTAAATTGCGATGGACTTGTGCTAATATTCATCTGGGTGAAGAGCAACTTTGGGAAGCTTTAATTGAGTTTCCCTCAATACAGTTTGGGGTGGAAATGGCCTTTCAATCTTTGGCAAGTGTAACACCTTTTGAATTGTTTCCTTCGGACTTTGTTGCGGGTGAAAAATCAATTCAAATCAATGGACTTGTATGGATGGGAGAACCTTCTTTTATGAAGGAGCAAATCGAGGAAAAATTAGCCCAAGGATTCAATTGTATAAAATTGAAGATTGGAGCGATAGATTTCGATAAAGAATTGGAATTGTTAGCTTTTATTAGGGTAAATTTCAGTCCCGAACAAGTCGAAATCCGAGTGGATGCTAACGGCGCTTTTAGTTTAAATAAAGCTTTAGTTAAAATAACACAACTAGCTGGTTATGTATTGCATAGCATAGAGCAGCCTATTGCTAAAAACAACACTGACAGGATGTCAGAGCTATGTAAAACCACTCCTTTGCCGATTGCTTTGGATGAAGAACTGATTGGCGTGTTTTCATTTGAAGATAAAGAACGACTATTGCAAAAAATAATGCCACAATATATCATTTTGAAGCCTAGTTTTATAGGTGGTTTTAGAGGAACGAAAGAGTGGATTTTACTGGCCGATAAGTATCAAATTGGTTGGTGGATTACTTCGGCTTTGGAGAGTAATATTGGTTTAAATGCCATCGCACAATGGACTTATTTACAGCACAATTTAATGCCACAAGGGTTAGGGACTGGAGCACTTTATACTAATAATTTTGATTGCCCATTACAAGTTAGTCAAGGGCAATTATGGTATGAAAAAGACCGTGGTTGGGACTTTGATTTTAACCAATTAGAAACGGTTTAACTATCGAAAAGGCGTGTTTTGTAAAATGTCGATTCAGGTTTTATTAGCTTATTTTTATTGCATTTTTTTAGCAAATTTTCCAATAGTTAGTCCTTGTACTAAAATAGAAAAACAAACAATTACATAGGTGATTGTTACCCATATTTCTTTGTGATATTCTGGATTAATTGATAAAGCTAGAGCAATAGAAATGCCTCCTCTTAGACCTCCCCACGTTAATATTAGTCTCGTTTTTTGAGTTATTTTTTCTTTAAGTCGTACCGAAATAGATGGAATAAAAATGGATATGTAACGAGTAATTAGTGTAATGACTAAAATAATAAAAGCTGCAATAAGTATTTTTTGATTGGTTTGAATAACTAAAAGTTCTAATCCTATAAGTACAAAAAGAAGTGCATTTAGGATTTCATCTATTAGTTCCCAAAATCCGTCTACATATCGTGCTGTTATATCTGACATACCTAAAGTTTTTCCTTGGTTACCAGTAATCAACCCCGCAACAACCATAGCTAGTGGGCCTGAGACATGAAGATAGTGTGCAAGTGTATAACCTCCCATAACGATTGCTAAAGTGATTAATACTTCTACTTGGTAATGATCTATACTGGCTATGAATTTAAATCCAATATAACCCACTATCAGACCTAGAATTAAACCTCCGATAGCTTCTTGACCAAACAACATCATTATACTAATTGCGTCCAAGTTTGCACCAGGACTAGCTAGTTTTAATAGTGTAATGAATACTACAACAGCTACACCGTCGTTAAATAAAGATTCTCCTGCGATGATTGTTTCTAATGATTTTGAAATTCCAGTACTCTTTAAAATACTCAAAACTGAAATAGGATCTGTAGGTGAAATTAAAGCTCCAAAAAGCATGGAGTGGATCAAATCTATTTTGAAACCCATAAAAGTCAATACATAATAAGATGCAAATCCTATTAGGAAGGTACTAATCAGCACGCTTATGGTTGAAAATAATAAGATACTTAATTTTTCATTGTTCAAATCTTTGAATTTAATGTGAATTGCTCCTGCAAAAAGCATAAAACTCAACATTCCTTCCAGTAGTAATTCACTAAAATTGATATTGTACATGGTAGCAGTTATGTCTCGCTTGAAATCAGGGAAATTATTCCCGAAAACTAATATAAATAGAGAAAAAACTAAGGACACAAGCATTAAACCAATAGTGCTTGGTAATTTTAGGTAACGAAAATTAATGTAAGCAAAGACTGCTGATACTACAATTAGTATTGAAAAAAGATGAAATACGTCCATTATTATTTTTTGATATTGATATTGAAATCAGGTGCTTGAACCAAGTGGAATGTGGCGGAAGCCATTTTTACCTCTCCGTTTGTAGCTTCTATTTGGCTTAAGATTTTAGAAAACAATGCCGTTTTGGTAAATCTTCTTTTTTTATAACCTACCACATAACGAAGCGTATATTCGGCCCAATTGTCATTGGCAACCAAGGAAATCATGGGTTCAGTTTGTGCGTCTTCTAATCTATATTTATTTTGAAGTTTTTTCCATTTTTCTTTTGAAGTATTGGTTAAATCACCTGCAACTTCGATACCTACATTCAATATTATTTCTTGAGCTTTATCGTAATTGCTTCCGTATTGAATGGGTATTTTTATTTCGTCCCATAAAAAAGGAAAATCTCCAGAATAATTAAAAACAGGTTCTTTAAAAACATAACTATTGGCAATCAATACTATTCTTCCATTGTATAAATCACCATCAACCCATTGCCCTGTTTCCATAATTGTAGTTCGTAGCACTCCAATATCCATTACGTCTCCTTTTATTCCTCCTAGTTGTACGCGATCTCCTGTATTATAAAATCCACCAAACATGATGGCTAACCAACCTGCAAATGAAGCAATAACTTCCTGTAAGGCAAACGCAATTCCTGCACCTGCAACGCCTAATGCAACAGTAAATCCACCTAACTTATCACTAAAAACAACAGTCAAAAAAATAATAGTTATCAAATAACCCACAAAAGTGCTGAACTTTTTAGCTTTATATCGATTGTCATTGTCTTTAATTTTTGAAAACAGCTTTTTTTGAAGGGCATTAATAATCATCCAAATTATGGCAACACCAACAAGAAAAGTCACAATTTTCCCAACAGTGGGATTATATAGGTATTCTTGGATTTGCTTTTCCATTTTTGTCTATTTGTTGATGTGTATTACTCTTTGAGGAAAAGGAATGATGATATTATTTTCTTTAAATAATTCAAATATTTTGATCCTCATTTCACTTTTTATACTTTCGACTCTAAAAACATCTTCAGACCAGAAAATAACAGAAAAATTTAGTGATGAATCACCAAAATCAGTAAATCGAACAAAAGGATTTGGTTCCTTTAGTACACCGTTTTGACTATCAACAGCTTCCTTAAGTACTTGCATTACTTGTTTTATATCCGATGAATAATCTACACCTATATTGACGTCAAACCTTGACGAGAGATCATTATGTGTCCAGTTTATTAACTGATTTTTTGTTAAATTAGAATTAGGTAGGATAATGTATTTATCATCTCGCGTTAAAACGGTGGTTGTTCTTAAGTTGATTTCCTTTACAATACATATTAATCCGTCAGCTTCTATAACATCATTTACCTTAACTGAAGAGTCAACCAAGAGTATAATTCCAGAAACAAAATCACTAAATAGGTTTTGTAATCCCAAACCAATCCCAACTAATAATGCTGCTGAACCTGCTACTAGTACCGATAAATTAAATCCAAATAGTTGTAAACCAGTAATAATCGAAATTACAATAATTAAATATCTGACTAAACTGTAAATGGAATATTTTTTAGCTTCGTCAATTTTGTCAACTTTGTAAATTGTTTTTTTAATAATTTTCAAAAGAAGACCCGTTACGATAAGAAAGACGAATAGCTTTATAATGCTAATAATCTTAATATTGAATTCTCCATCTTGAAAAAGAGTATAGTTTAATAGTTCTTTCATTGCATTGTTATTGAGAGAATTAAATAAGAGAATATTAAAATTACATAATTAAACGTACACCACCAAGTTCAGATACTCTATAAGAGAAACGATTTCCTGGAGAACCAATAAACATAAAGTTTTTTGGAATTTTCCATTTATTTGATAGTTCATCGATGATTTCAGGACCAAAAACACCTTCTAGTTCAATAAATTCGATATCAATTTCAGGATAGGCGCGATCTAATACTTTAAGATCTTTTATAAGTAAATCGTTATTTTCCCCTTCACTTTTTACATTGACAATTTTTAATTTTTTAGTGGTTTCGTTATTTTGAACGTATTGCATTACCTTATTTATGATAGCGACGTCATCCCCTTTTGTGAAAAACACAAGTTCTTGTGAATTGATTTTTAAATTCATTTTCAATAAATAACGATTACTGAAAATAACCATTCTTCGTAATGGTTTGTAAAAATATTCTAAAGCTTCAATCAATACTTTTATAAGAAAAGATCGGTTGAGCATAATTGAGACAAAAAGTAAAGCTGGAATTAAGTATTTAATAAAAGTGTAGAAAGAGTCTACATTTAATTGAACATTTCCTATAAAGGCAGCTATGATAAGTGAAACTGCAAAAACTACTGCAATTCCTCTTGCTTTTTCTGGTCTTGGTAATTTTTTACGTTTGAATTTTAATAATAAATTTCCAATTCCAAATAATCCCATTACCGCTAAGAAAGAGAAGGTGTAAACTCCAGCTAATGCAATAAGATTACCTGCCGTAACGAATAAAACGGATACACATAATATTAAGAAACTGATGATTATTCTATAATTAGAACCACGCTTATTTTGTTTTAAAAAGTAGTTGGGTAAAATACGGTCTAAAGTCATACGATTTAATAAACCTGAAACTCCTACAAATGATGTTAAAACAGCACCACAAAGTACTAGAACAGCATCTATAGAGATAAGATATGCTAACCAAGATCCACCAGTTGTGTGTCCTAAATAAGCTAATAATGACTCTTGATGTTCTCCAACTTGCGCAAGGGGGATAATACAAATTAATAATAATGCTATAACTGGATTGAAAAAACTTACTATAGCCCACATATTGCGAAGTGTTTTAGGGAAAACACCTTGCTCTTGTTCCTCAACAAAATTAGCTGAACTTTCAAAACCTGAAATACCTAACATTGCTGCCGAAAACCCTAAGAATAATGCATTGATAATTCCGCCTGAACTCACAGGTAGACTCCAGTTGATATTGAAAGTTTCTAATCCATTAGAGAAAATAAACCAAGAAGACGCTAGGACTAATATACTTAAGGTCGATAAATGAATAATAAAAATTACAACAGCAACAATTGCTGATTCTCCAATTCCTAAAATAGCTAATCCAGTAAAAGCTAGTAATACAACTACTGTTGCAATTGCGACATTAATTCCTGGAGCTATACCATGTAGATAATGCATTCCTTCAGATGCCGATATAACAGCTGTCGCCATATAAGATAATACCGTTAAGGTAGCAGCAAGTGAAGCTAACCTTTTGGAAGAAGTATTTAATAATACATTGTAAGCACCACCGTTTAGAGGAATAGCACCAACAACTTCACCATATATTTTTCGGAATAAAAATAATACAACTGCAACTAATAATAATGAAATCCAAGCATATTGCCCTGCATACATAATTGTAAGTGCTGATACGTAAAGACAAGATGAACTAATATCATTTCCGCAAATTGCGGTTGCTTGTAATTCATTTAATTTTTTATGTAATACTTTTTTCATTATTTTTTTAGATTTAGCTCAACAATTGTTGATATACATTACTCGCAAGATAATCATTTGTAATAGATTGCCAAATTAGATAATAAATTCTTGATTCATCATAAAAGAGAAATGAAAAGCATTTTTAAGTACGGATTGTATTTTTTTTTATTTTAAAATATTGATTTTCATATATTTGAATAATTTTAGTTTTTAATTCATTATCTTTAAGTACTATAAATAGAATTGTAAAAATTGGTACTATGAAGCTTCTTTTCAAATTTAAATGGTCAATTGTCACAGTGTTTTTTGATAGTTTCCAGATAAATGCTCAAAAATAATCTATAAATATTTTATTGAAGGATTCTCTTCAGTAAAAAGAAGTTTTTAAAACAATTAGTGAAGACCGGCAATTGGCAAGGCAGTTCGAATTATATTTAAAAAATAGAAAAAACACAACACATGTTATTGGTAATAAAAAGATGATAATTGGTAATAGCATGGAGATAGATTCTATAGATATAAAACGCAGTCATGGTGAATAATAGGATAGTTTATAACTTGTAAAAAATGAGTTAAATTGGATTTTGCTTAAAAAGAAGGTCTATTTTAACTAATAAAAGCAAATTACTTAATAACATTAATTGCTGGAAATAATGATGTATCACGATACTTACTGGAACATGGGAATAATGTGGGTTATATGGTTACCTATAATGGTATTTTGTTTTATTTTTTTATTTCGATTTTTTGTTAAATCCAATACTAATACGTTTTCGGAAAAGGAATCCCCTTTGGAAATTTTGAAAAGAAGATATGCAAATGGGGAGTTGTCTACAGCCGAATTTGAAGAAAGAAAAAAAATACTAGGAGATAATTAGACTCTTTAAATTGATTAGATCTATTAGAATTATTTTTGCTCTCTAAACAAAGACTAATTTATTCATTCAATAAGCGGCGGTGGTAATTTATTTGTCCTAGATGATAGGATAGGTGAGTAGTCAAATGTATGAGCATAAACTCCGTTGACGTTTTATTTTCGAAAACTAATAAAGGATAATCCATTTTTAAATCATCTTCTTTTATTGCATTTAAAGCTTCCTCTACTACAAGTATTGTGGCATCGATTTTTTGTATCAAATCGTATTTAGGAACATTCTTTAATGAAAATTCAAGAGGTCTATTTCTGATATAGTTAGTATTTCCAAAAACACTTCCTATGTATGTATTAAGATTTCCTATTAAGTGTAGGCATAGATTTCCAGCTGAATTTGATATTTCTTTTTCAACATGCCATATTAAACTCTCATTTTGATACAAATCAATTTCGTTTATTAACTGATTAAGATCTCGTTTAAATATAGTTTTTAGAGTATTAATTATCATTGTTTATTTTTTTGGTAATCCTTAAGGGATGAAATTGCTTTCTCGTGAATTTTTTTTTGCATGAAACCAGTCCAACCAAATAAGATTCCAGGAATTCCAAAAGCTTGTTTTGACCATTTCCAAATGTCAAAATCATCAGTATGTTTAATAATTAAACCGTTTTTAAAATGGAAATGAGAACTTACTTCATTTATAACTTTCCGTTTCGTTTTGCTAAAATTATAGGTGGCTACCCATTTTGCAGTACCTAAATATTCATCAGCTTCTATATTAGAGAATACTATTTTGATGTTTCCTTTACTACTTTTAATTAGCATTTTCCACATATCACAAGCTTGATTTCCTTTTAATAGACCAAAAACAGGATCTCTAAATTTAATATCTGGATGATAGCATTCGCACATTGTAGATGCATCGGCATTAGTAAAGGCAGTGTAGAATTTGGTTAGCGTTTTTTCGTTCTCGGTCATATTTAAAAATTATGAACAGTAAAAATAATAATTTTTTTGTTAAGAATTAATTTTATATTCAATATCTAAAAATGAATTTAATTTAATATTTTTAAGATTTCAATTATTTTTTAGTTGTTTAACTATCTATTTTACTTGTTAGGCAATTGTTATTTCATTTGACAAATAGATTTTTTGTACTGAATTTATGAGTTTAACACCTTCACTAAAAGAGCGTTGAAAAGATTTTCGCCCCATTATCACTCCAGAACCTCCTGCTCTTTTATTTATTACTGCTGTTCTTACCGCTTCTGCAAAATCAGTTTTACCTTTTGATTCTCCGCCAGAACTAATCATTCCAATGCGACCTGAATAACAATTTAGTACTTGATAACGGCACAAATCGATAGGGTGCTCACTAGAAAGTTTTGAATACATATCAGGATTAGTTTTAGCAAATTTTAAAGTAGTAAAACCACCATTGTTGAGTGGTAATTTTTGTTTTATAATATCTGCTTGTAATGTGACACCTAGATAATTGGCTTGTCCTGTAATATCTGCAGCAATATTGTAGTCTATTCCATCTTTTATAAAGGCTTTGTTTCGGGTGTAACACCAAAGTATAGTTGCCATTCCTAAATTATGTGCTTCTTCAAATGCATGTGCGACTTCTATGATTTGTCTGTCTGACTCAGCTGATCCAAAATAAACAGTAGCACCTACAGCAACTGCTCCCATATTCCATGCATCACGTACACTGGCAAACATGATTTGATCATATTTGTTAGGATACGTCATTAATTCATTGTGATTAATTTTTACAATAAAAGGAATTTTATGTGCATACTTTCTAGAGAGCAATGCTAAACCTCCCATTGTAGAGGCTACTGCATTACAACCAGCTTCTAATGCTAACTTTAATATATTTTCTGGGTCAAAATAAATTGGATTTGGAGAAAAGGAACTACCAGCAGTATGCTCAACTCCCTGATCAACGGGTAAAATAGATAGGTAGCCAGTTCCAGAAAGATTTCCATTGTGATAAAGTTGATTTATACTTCTAATGGATTGCTCATTTCGATTACTATTTAAAAACGAATCAACGCTATCTTTATTGGGTAAATGGATTTGATTTTTAGCAATTGTTTTGCACACATGATTCAACAAGTTCTCTTTATCATTACCTAATAAATCTAATAATTGGAATATGTCTTTCATCATAATTTTAATAAAATATTAATTTCCTCAAGAATTATAAAAAGAATAATCAGTATATCCTTTTTCATCAGCGGTATAAAAGAGATCCATATTTAAATCTTCACAAAGTGGCCAATTATTTTTAAATCGATCTACAAGATCAGGATTTAAGATAAACGGTCTACCAAAAGCAACAAGATCCGCTAAACCACTTTCAATAGCTTCTTCGGCGGTTTTATTATTAAAGCCACCGCAAAGAATAATAGCATTTTTAAAATTTTCACGAATCATTTTCTTTATTTCTAATGGAACAGGAGGGGATCCCATCGCAGAATGATCAACTAAATGGATATATGCAATATCTAATTTATTAAGTTCCTTAGATAAATAGTCATAAGTAGCATCTATTTCAGGATAATGTGACATATCGCTGGCTACTCCATAAGGGGATAAACGAATTCCTGTTTTGTCTTTTCCTATTGCATTGGCAACACCTTTTACTACTTCTAGAACAAATCGGCATCTGTTTTCAATACTTCCGCCATAATTATCAGTGCGGATATTAGTTATTGGGGACAGGAACTCTTCTAATAAATAACCATTGGCTCCATGCAACTCTACACCATCAAAATGCGCAAATAAAGCATTTTCGGCAGCACATATAAATTCAGTTTTGGCATGAATTATATCTTGTAAAGTCATTTCAGTAGGAGTTTCAAAATCTTGAAAATATTTTAAGTCGGTCCACATTTGTCCACTTGCTTTTACTGCTGAAGGGGCGAGTATTTTGGACCCAACAGGCATATTAAGTGGATGACTTATTCTTCCTGAGTGCATCAGCTGAACAATTATTTTTCCATTGTTCTTATGTACAGTTTCTGTGATTTTTTTCCAGGCCTCAACTTGTTTTTCACTAAATATCCCTGGAATTCTGGCATACCCTAGTCCATTAGGGGATGGTGCTGTTCCTTCGGTAATAATTAATCCTGCAGTTGAACGTTGTTGATAATATTCACACATAAGTTCATTTGGAATATTTTTTAATGCCCTGCATCTCGTCATTGGCGCCATAACAATTCGATTCTTTAATTCGATTGAGCCAATTTTTATAGGGGTGTATAATTGATTTTCTCTCATGATATAAGTGTTAAATTGCTGATATAAAGATAATTATATTTATTGATTTAATTGGTGAAAATGGTTGCAGAATTGAATTCTAAATGGTGAAAGTGTTATTTTTTATTTATAATTAAATAAAAATGGAGCATAAAAAAAGAGGATAGACTTTTAAGTTTCTATCCTCTTTTTCAAATTATAAAAAATATATTCACTTTTATTTAGTAGCAGGAATAATATCAATTATTACTGTTCTATTATAAGAACGCTCTTCTGGAGTTTTATTTTCAAATGGAGCTTTATTTTCATCTTCCCCAAATCCATGTAATTCAAATTTCACATCATTTCTTCCAGTTTTTGACAAACCACTTTCAATGATATTTTTCACATCATTAGCACGAGCTAAAGACAATTCTTGATTATGGACTTCTTCACCAATTACATCAGTGTGACCATGAATAATTACAGTTGCTCCATTAGGAATTTTTGGTGCAATAACTTCAGTTAGGTATTTTTCATAGATTGTAATCGCTTTAGATTTATTAAATTCATAAATAATACTATATCTAATTCCTTCTTCCACTTTAGCAGGTGTCCAAAGCACAACATGTATTGGGCTTTCTTTCTGTACAATTTTACCGCTTTTAGATTGACCAATCATTTTTACATTGTAATCCCCTTCTGCACGGTTACCTAAGATTGCTTTACCAGGTATACGAACTACATCTTCTGTATATGGACCAAAAGATTGTACTTTTCCTTGTTCATCAGCAATTTGTAAAGACCATGACGATAAAGCTTCAGTAGCTCCTGTATTATCAAAAGTAACATAGCTTTCAATTGGTGCTTCTTGTAGTGCTACAATTTTTACTGGTTTCAATTGGGCATCAGGTCCGTTTTGAAATTCCATCAATAAATCTGGTGAAGTACTTTCAATTGATACTCTACGATCTCCTTCATTAAGAAGTTCTAATTCTAATGTTCCTCCTGGTTGTAAAGAAGGGATATTAGGTTTTGTTTGACCTTTAGTTATGATTCTTGACGCATCAATTGCAAATACATTTACTAAATACGTTTTAACAGATTCTGCCATTACTAATCCATCTGTAGGACCATTTTCTGAAGACCCTACTAAAGAAATTGTTGATGTAGGATTTTTTTGCATACGATCACCTAAAATATTCAAAATATTATAGTAAACAGTCATTTGTCGTTTTGAACGGTCAGACAAGTTTTTAGGAGCATAAACTTCTAATTGATCTTCTTTGAAATCTTTTACCTGATTTTTAGTTAATAAAACATAACGGTTTGGAATTTCAGTTGAACCGGCATTAAAATACACATAGTTTCTAAGTGGGAATATTTCATTATATCTAGACTCACCTGGTAGATTACTTGGTGAATTAATAGAGAATTTCACTTCGGCGTCTTTTACCATATCAGTAGACTGTTGGATATTTTGGCCTTGTCCAAATTTAAGTGCAACACCAGCTCTTACAGTAGTAATATTCCAAGTTTCAGTTGAACGAGGATCTTGACCAAAATAAGGTTGGAAAGAAACAAAAGGAGACAATACAAATTGCGTTTTGTTACTATCTGTTGAAAGTGGAATGTCATATCCAGCTCCTATTTGCATAGAAACAATCGTTTTATTGACATTGTCAAAATCACCTTTCACAGCTGGATTAGCTGTTTGATCTGGATATGCAGGATTTATACCTAATTGATAGGTAAATGATTTATCCATATTGAAAGCCAAACGTGGACCTCCATATATATAGAAATTAGATTTGAAAGGAGCGAAACGCAAACTTGGCTCCACTGTAATATAACTCACGTTCGTTTTTAAATCCGCAGGACAGTCACATGCTGTAACTACTTGGTCAAATTTACCCTTACGATTGTCATATCCAGCTTGTAACATAACTCCCCATCTTGAATCAGCAGGACGATATTCTAAAAGTGGTGCAATAAAAAGACCAGCTCCAAATCCATCATGAAATGTTTTAGGAGAAGTAAAACTAGCATTCATTTGCTGTGTTGACCCTCTGTAAAAATTAAAATTAGCACCACCAGCTAAACCAAAATACCATGAAGGTTTTGTATACTTAGCTTCTAGAGTCTCTTGTGCTTGAACTGAAGTTTGAAAACTCAACCAAGCTAAAGTAATAATTCCGATACTTTTTAAGGTACTATTAGTAAGAGACCATGCAGTAGATGGTGTCTCGTTATAAATATTTTTTGATTTCATTTTTGATGTATTTTATTATTAGGTTTTATTTAAATGAATCCCGCCCTAAGACGGGATATTTAAAACTTTGATTGTTTACTTAATTAGCAGGGATATTAATAATTGTATTTACCATAGTTACAGAAGAAACTAATGAAATAGCTCTACCATTTAATACTGTTTCTTGACCTACAAGAGTTGTACTATTTCCTGGAGAAGACAATGTCACACCATTATTAGCAATAATGTTTCCTACCATTACACCACCACCACCGTAGTTAATTACGGCTGTGCTACCTACGTACCAATACACATTATTTGCTGAACCAACTCCATTTTTAAATTTAACACTTCTAGAAGCTGCTGGAGATCCCACTGTTAGGGATGATGCTGCTTGGAAATACCAAACTGCATTTGCATCACCTTGTGCATCTAATTCTAAATCACCATTTGTAATTTTATAGGTACCACTTGCTGATTTATACACACCAGGCGCCAATGATAAGGCTCCTAATTCACCAGATCCTTGATCACTTCCACCTGGTTTCGAAGCTGGAGAAATACTATTATAAACATCTCTTGCAGCATTCAATCCTTCAAGTGCTATTTGTGCTTTTGTACCATTTCCTGGTGCAGGTGCTGCAGCAAAGACTCCACCAGCTACAAGACCGTTATTAAGAGGTGTAACAGTATATACTTCAAATGGTGAAGCTAAAATATCTGTAAAACCTGTTACTAATGTAGAAGCAGCTGTTGTACCAATTCCTCCATTATTAATTCTTGTTAATAATCCTTGATTCGTTATTCCAGCATTTCCACCAAAGACTCCGAAAGTTAATTTTGAAGTAGAAGGGATAGTTGGGTTTGTAACCAATGTTGTAAAGCTCCATACATAATCATTAGCTAAAGCAACACCTGCAGCATTTTTTGCACCAGTTGTAATTGTCGCAGTATAAAGTTTCCCTTCCAATAGATCATTTGTTGGATTAAAAGAGGCAGTTGTTCCAGAATAGCTTACTGTTCCTGCAATTGTTGTTATACCTTGTTTTAAAGTAAAAGTCGTTCCATTAATTGTTAACGGATCCATAATCATACTAAAGTTAGCTGTAACCGTTTGATTTAGATTAATTCCTGTCGTATTGTTTATTGGATCTGTTGCAGTTACTGTAGGAGCTACTAAAGCACCCGTTGTAAATTTCCATACATAGTCACTTAATAATGCAGTATTATCTAAATTTGTAACTGCTTTAGAAACTGTTGCTGTGTATACAGTATTAGGAGCTAAAGGTCCTGTTGGAGTAAAGATAGCAGTAGTACCACTATACGATACAGTTCCTGAAACTGCTGTAGTTCCTTGTTTTAAAGTAAAGTTAGTTGTATTAATAGTTGAAGCTTTCATTGGCATATTGAAATTAACACTTACTAATTTGTTTAAAACAACATTATTGGTGTTATTTTCAGGATCAGTTGATGATACCATTGGGGTAATTGTTAAACCAGTACTGAAAGTCCAAATAGTTTCGGTTTGTAATGCGTTACCCGTAAGATCTTTTACAGTTCTTGTTATTCTTGCACTGTACGTAGTGTTAGGAGTAAGCAATGCAGATGGAGTAAAAGTTGCTGTAGTTCCACTGTATGTTACTACACCTGCAACTTGAGAAGTTCCGGTTAAAGTAAATGAAGACTGATTTATAGTTTCAGGATTCATTTCTTCATTAAAGCTTACAGTAATTATTTGATCAAGAGGAACGTTTATAGCTCCATTGACTGGACTGGTAGTTGTCACAAGCGGACAAACACCATCTACTTCTTGAAAATCATCATTTGCACAGCCATAAAATAAGGCTATGAATAGTACTGAGACGGTTAATAGTAATTTTCTTGTTTTCATTTTTATTTTATTTTGGGGATTGATTGTTAAGTGAGACAAAGGTTCATTGTTAATGCCTCTAACTTGTTATACTATTAATTTTCATTGTTTTATAATTCACTGATACAAAATTCAGTATTTTTTGTAATTAATTATATATCAGTATTTTATATTGTAATTTTTTTTGAAAAATCTTATTTTAAATTTTAAAATGTCGGTAGTTTTTATATAAAAAAAGAGTACGGGTGTAAGTAAAATCGCATAGGTGTCAATATAGTATGGGTTTTATATCATGCTATAAAAAAGATTCCCTCTTAAAAACAATTTTAATTGTTTTTAAGAGGGAATCTTTTTATACAAAATCCATAGACATTTAGGATTCCATCTCCTAAAATTTAATATAATCCGTTTACAATGGCATTTACATTTTTACTTTTTTCTTTAGATATAAAACATGTGCGTTTAACTCTCTAGTTAAAAGGTCTAGTGATAATGCGGATTCTTTTATGTAATCGATAGATTGTTTAATTTCTTCTTTTGAATCTTTAGTTATATCAATCATGAGAGACAAACCAATAATATTAGCAATTGGCTGTCTGACTTTATGTGAAGTCAAATACATGATTTTTTCTAAGCCCCTAATATATTCTTTTTGTGATTCTTCGGCATTCTTAAGTTCTATATTGGTTGCCATTAATTCTGCTGCTCTTTTTTCTTTTTCATCATTTTGAAAGGCGAGTTCTTTATTAGCAATAATTAATTCAGCTGCTCTTTTTTCTTTTTCATTATTTTGAAAAGCGAGTTCTTTATTGGCAATAATTAATTCAGCTGCTCTTTTTTCTTTTTCATTATTTTGAAAGGCGAGTTCTTTATTGGCAATAATTAATTCAGCTGCTCTTTTTTCTTTTTCATCATTTTGAAAGGCAAGCTCTTTATTGGCAATAATTAATTCAGCCGCTCTTTTTTCCTTTTCATCATTTTGAAAAGCGAGTTCTTTATTGGCAATAATTAATTCAGCCGCTCTTTTCTCTTTTTCATCATTTTGAAAGGCGAGTTCGGTATTGGCGATAATTAGTTCAGCTGCTTTTTTTTCTTTTTCATTATTTTGAAATTCAAGCTGCAAATTAGTAATTATCAAATCTTCTTTTTTCATTTTCATGTCCATAATAAAAAGCTACTTTTTTGTGATTTACCGACAACAATTCATGAAATCTTAAATAGTTATAAATAAATCGTATGCCTTTTAAAAGTAATTTATTGGTCTAAAAAAACAATTACTTATATAAATTAACGGCATTATTAATTTAAATAAATTTGATTGAATTATAAAGTGGAGTGTTTAGAAACAAAATTTGAAACTACAAATTGAAATACAGAACCCAAAACTCTTTTTACAGGATTTTGTGAACTACCTAATATTAATTTCCTAGACAAATATCCTGTTGATAGGCCTATGACGTTATTGAGAATGCTATTTTTAATGACTGGAGAATCTGTTAGATCTGTAAAAGCATTTTTAATTAAATTCATTGGTTTTATGCTCTCATAAGTAGTATGAAATTGTTCTTTAAGAGATTCGAATTCATCTGCTTTTTTTGTTTTTAGAGCTAAAATCGTTTGGTCTAAAAGATCGGTTTCGTTTAATTTTTTCATTTTATTTCTGTTTTAGCATTTTTCTAATGATAAAATTGCTTACCGGCATTTTTATCCATTGATCTTTATAGTAATACAATACAATAGAAATAATGAGGTAGAATGCGGCTACAATAAAAAAACCATAAAAGAAATTACCAAGTGTTTCGCCAATCCAAAAAGACAATCCAAAATTAAAGAGTAAAATGAACATAACAAAAACAATAGCAATTGCTAGTCTTGAAATTAATGAGGATAAAACGTCCGAAGATTTATCTATAACATTTAGCTTCGCTAACTCTATAGAAGTGCGGGTGTAATTCTCAGCCTTTTCAAAAAGAATTTCTATTGTTGATGTTGTATTATTGTTCATAATATAAATTAGTTATTTAAATTCTTGATATCTAAATTTTCCAATTCTTTTTTTGTTTTATCAAATTTTGATTTTCCTTCTATATAAAGATCTTGACCTTCTTGTTTTAGAGTTTCATATTTTTTAGAAATAGTATCTAAAGCAGTCTCGTATTTGTCTTTTAAATCATCAGCATAATCATTGCTTTTACGTTTGATTTTTTTTCTAGTTTTTTCGCCTTTATCTGGAGCAAATAAGATTCCCATTATTGCACCTGCTGCAAGTCCACCTAATACTCCTAATATTACTTTATCTGTTTTCATAATAATTTTTTTAATGTTTACTTTTTTAATTTTTAGTTGATTTTTTATAATCTTCTTCCTTGGATTATTCTTAATATTATTGCTATGATTGCAATAACTAATAAAATATGTATTATCGATCCTAAACTGTATGCAAAGAATCCAATTGCCCAAAAAATGATTAAAATGACTGCTAATGTGTAAAGTAGATTGCTCATGATCTTTAGTTTTATTAATTAATATTTGTTTGTTGAGTTTCTGTTTTTATATATAACAAAGGTCATTATTTTACTAAAGGAATCTGTTACACAACTTTATTTAAAAGTTACATTATTAACACTTTTTACTTTTTTTGATGCTGTAAAATTTTGAAAAGAGTCACTTTTATTCATTCAGCTATCTGCAATAGCTATTAAATGGAATTAAGAATTTGGTATATTTCAACTTCTGTTTTGCCAAGCTTAAGTTTAAGCTTCTCTATCATTTCATTTTCCTTACCTTCCAGAAAAAGAAAATCAGTATCTGTTAGTCCAGCAAATTTTTCTTTTAACTTTGCTTTCTGTACCTCCCAGGTCTCTTTAATTTTTTCTGATTTATTTTTCATTATATTTAATTTGAAATATGTTTTACAAAGGTGGGGGGGTTTATGCTAGAAAGTCTTACATAACTTTTTAAAGAATTTATATGATTTACTTATTTTGGTTTATTTTATAGAAGAGATAGGCTATAATTTAAAAAAAAACACCACATTTATTTAAAAATGAAGTGCTTCTTTATAATTTTTAAAAATCAGTAATGTTTTACTATTTACTTATTAATCGTTAAAAAACAGTTGTTTAAAATGTTTAATCTTATTTTTTTTGTTCAGTATTGATCTTCTCTTTTTTTGCGTTTTCTATTTCTTCGATTTTCTTTTCTTCTGCTTTTTTCTTTTTATTAAAATATCCTTTTAGTAGAAAATTATGTTTTGCCGCTTCCATATTCTCACTCAATCCTTTGGAACCTGTTTGTAGGTTTGTAAGTGTTTTTGTTAGACTGTTAGCAAATTTTTCATCGGTAATTAATTTATTCAAAGCACCATTTCCATTATTCATCTTATAAGTAAATTGAGCAAGCTCATCGGTTATTATGCTAGCATTATCAATACTGGTTTTAAGGCTTCTCATTATTTCATCCATTTCAATGGGGTTTATTGAGGCTATATTATCATTGTCCTTTACTTTGTTTTTTGAAGCAGTACCTGGAGAAATAATAAGTACTTTATCACCCATTAATCCATCTGATCCTATGCTTGCATGGGCATCTTTTTTTATGAATTTTTGCACGTCTTTTTCTATTAATAATCGAACAACAACTGATGTATCTGTTATTAATTGAATCTCACTAACAGTTCCAACGTTTATACCCGAAAAAAGCACATTATTCCCCACTTCTAAACCACTTACATTTTTAAAATGTGAGTTTAAAATGAATGTAGAGCCAAATAAATTTTTTTGTTTTCCAACAAAATAAATAGTGGACGTAAAAGCGACCAATCCTATTAATACAAACATTCCTAATTTCCATGTACTTCCTGATTCCTTTTTCATTCTTAAATTCTTAAATTAACTAATTATATAAAAAAGGAACGAACCCATTCGTCCTTACTGTTTTCTAATTCTTCGTAACTGCCTTCAACATGAATTACTCCATCTTTTAATATTGCAATGTTGTCTGCGGTAAGTTTTGCACAAGCCATATCATGGGTGATAATAATTGACGTTGTGTTATTTTTTTTCTTTATCTCTAAAATCAACTCACTAATTTCCCTAGAAGTAATTGTATCTAGTCCAGTAGTGGGTTCATCATAAAGAATAATTTCGGGTTTTAAGATTAGAGTTCGAGCAAGTGCAATTCTTTTTCTCATTCCTCCAGAAAGTTCTGAAGGCATTTTATGAATTGCTTCCGCCAATCCAACACTTTCCAATACATCTATAATTTCCTTTTCTATTTCTTCATCGGTTAAATTTTTCACATGGCGGGTTAATGTAAATGCAAGGTTTTGTTCTACAGTCATAGAATCATATAAGGCTGAATTTTGAAATAAAAAACCAATTCGAACTCTTATTTTATTTAGTTCCTCTGTTTGCAAATCAAGTATTTCTTGACCAAATACTTTTATTTCTCCTTTATCTGCCTGAACTAATCCTACAATGCATTTTATAGTTATTGATTTTCCAGATCCAGATTTTCCTAGAACGACTAAATCCTTGCCTTTGTTAAGTGTAAGGTTAACTCCTTTTAGAACGGAACTATTTTTTCCAAAAGACTTGTGTAGATCTTTTATTTCAATAAGGGGAGTTGCATCTTTTACAATGACTGGTGTTTCTAAAACTAGGTGCTCTTGTTTCATTCTAAAAAAATAAATCGGTTAATTGAACTGCTAACATGTCTATAATAAAAATAGTTAATGATGCAGTCACGACTGCTGAATTTGCTGCTTTACCCACGCTTTCAGTTCCATTCTCGGCGGTGAACCCTTTGTAACAGCCAATCATTCCAATGAAAAAACCAAAGAAAAAGGTTTTGATTGTTGCAGGAATGATATCAATAAAGGCTAATGAATCGAAAACTTTAGAAACATATCTAAATAGATTTACATCTCCATGCATATTGATTCCTATATAACCACCTAATATTCCAATTCCATCTGCGAAGATGACCAACATGGGAATCATAAGTGTAGTTGCTAAAATACGAGTAACAACGAGGTATTTAAAAGGATTAATTGCTGCGACTTCCATAGCATCTATTTGTTCAGTCACTTTCATAGAACCTAGTTCAGCACCAATTCCAGATGAAATTTTACCTGCACAAATTAATGCAGTTATCACAGGAGCAATTTCTCTAATCAATGAAAGTGCCACCATTCCAGGTAACCAAGATTCAGCCCCAAATTTGGCTAGGGTAGGACGTGATTGAAGCGTAAGTACTAAGCCCATTATAAAACCGGTAAGGGCTACTAAGGGCAATGATTTGTATCCAATAATATAACACTGCTTTATAAATTCTTTAAATTCATAAGGGGGAGCTACAGCTTCTTTGAAAAATTTTGATGCAAATTTTGTTACATCACCTACATCACTAAAGAGGTTCTTAAAATAAATAATCAAAATGGTGGGTGTTATTAAGTTTAATGTTTGGTAATTGAAAAATAGTTATGTTTGAATAAATCATACTGTTTAAGACTCTTCAGATTACATTTGATTTTAGTAGATAAATATTATAAACGATGAGAGTGAATGTTTAATGATTTCATTTTGTCATGATCATCATTAATTAAAAAATATTGATTGTTTAGCATCGCCTTTTGTTTATAATTAAGGTTGCCTAGATTACTGTATATTGCTTCATAATAACTTTGAATTATAATAGACTCATTTCGTTCACAGGAATATATTATATTGTTTAAATCAGTATTAAAAACAAATTTTGTAAACTTCAACCAAAAGTGATGAAGCAAAGTATTTTTACTTTTTTCTTCAATTGGTGTGCCTCCTAATTTTATAATTTCTTTTCTAAGTTCTTTTTTACATGCTAGACTCGTTTTTTGAAAACTCATAAATGTTTTTTTCAAAAAAGATTCCTTGCTATCTGTCGATGCCCATTTATATCTTTTAATTCTAGCATTATTGATTACTATAAATGAATTTAATACGCTAATTGCTTTTTCATTATCCATTTTTTTAATTTTTAGTTAGAAATTTTATTTTATAAATAAACATAGGCTTAGTTTTCAATTGAAATTATGTATTATGGTCATTTCATTTCAAGTTATTTTATCCGAAAACCAAAATGACCTGCATTAAATCATTACCATTTATTACTATAAAAATTAGTTGTTTGCGAAATATTTTAAAATAAAATCATGTTGCTGATTCAAACTCATTTTATCAGTTTCTTTAATTTCAATTTTCATTTTTAAGAAACGTTCATCCTCACTTAAAACATCAAAGAATTCCATTTTTGCACATGATGGACCAAATAGAATTATTTGTTTATAATTTTTTATTGCGTCACCTATTTTATTATAATATTCATATAAAACATGTTTTTCTGTGTTTATTAAAACTGTTGCTTTTTTTGAGATTTGTAACTCTTTTTCTTCTATTGAAAATTGTGATTCTATCGTTTTTATTTCAAATGGATTATTTGTAAATTCCATTAAATAAGCAATGGAATGATCCATCCATATACCTAATTTTTTAACTCTTTTCATACCTTTTGCTTTAATTAATTATAGTCTAACTAATACTTTGTAAAAGGTTAAATTTCAGTATTTTAATTGTAAATTACATTATACAATTTCAACGGAAATTTATATAATTAACGTATGTGTTTCATTGATGAAATAGCAAAAATGGAAGAAATGTTATTTGATTTATAAATAGTTAGTTTGTGCTTGTTATTTTTTTTGCAATTTCAGTAGGTGGCACAACACCGGTGTAAATTTTTGCGTAGGCGGCCGTAAATTCGGCCCCAAAAAACAAAATCATAGAGGAGTAAGAAACCCATAATAAAATTAAAATTACAGACCCCGCTACACCATAAACAGATGCTGGTTCAGCCGTGCTAAAGTAGTATGCTAAAATAGTTTTACCAATTGTAAAAAGGATACCAGTAACTATTGATCCTAACCAAACATGTTTCCATTTTATTTTTGCATCGGGTAAAATTTTGAACATTAGAGCAAAAAGTATTGATATAACAGCCAATGAAAATATAAAATTGATGCAATTGAAAAAAAGAACGGAATAATTATAAGTATATATTCCAATCCAATTTCCCATACTAGAAAGCATTGTAGATATAACTAGAGAAATCATCAATAAAAATGCAATAGCTAATATTAATCCAAAGGAAAAAAAACGTGCTTTCAATATTGTAATTATCCCTTTCTTTGGTAATACTTCCACTTTCCATATTAAGTTCAGCGTTTTTTGTAGTTCAACAAAAACTGCCGTGGAACCAATTAGTAACACTATAACACCAACAATTGACCCTAAAAAACTTGATTTCGTTTCAGTAGATTTAGCTAAAATTTGGCTAATTTGAATGGCAGTTTCGGACCCCATTGTATTAGTAATTTGTTCTAATATATTTTTGTTTACACTTTCTTTTCCAAAGAAATAACCAGCTATAGAAATAATTAAAACTAATAAACCAGGTATACTAAAAATAGCATAATAAGCAATTACAGCACTTTGTCTAAACGGATCTTTTTCATTCCATCCTTCATAAGTTGTTTTCAATAGTTTGCCAGTATGTTTAATATGAAATTCCATGTAGATTCTTTTTTGTAATTGGACTTAAATTGGAATTGTTTTTTAGGGGTTTAATTGATTTTAGAACTCCTTTTAAGATATCCTTAAAACGTAAATTTTTGATAGTTTAATTTCAGATAAAAAAAAGGACTGTAGATTAAAACAGTCCTCAATTCAACCAAAAACCAACCAAATCTTTATTTTTTAGACTATTTATTTTAAAAGGTACTTGTTTCCATTATAAGTTGCATTCCCGGATATTGAACACCTGCATTATCCTCTGCAGTTATAAATATTTTCGAAGGCTTGAATGGAGTTACAGTTTCAAAAGAAGCCTTAAGTTTAGAAGATAAAAACTTTGAATCACTTTTTATTTGACCAATATTTTTCACTGAGGAGTCATCAGTCTCCATCCAAACAACATACGCACTTTTTGGAGGCTCAATTCGGTTAACTTCAGCAAGATTTTCCAATTCAATTTTAATCAAGTAATTTTTATTTTCATCTTTTTTTATTTTTACATCTCCACGTGCTGCAGGTACAATGGATGAGGTTTGAAAAGCCACTTTTTTGGCACAAGATGTAAAGGATATTAGTGTCATGAGAGCAAATACACTTAAAAGTATTTTTTTTGAAATTATATTGAATGTAATTTTTTTCATTTTTGTTTATTATTTATGAATGTATTTTTATTTCAAATGGTTGTTTTACTAATAAAAATATTTTCAATTGTTAAGATTGGTTATTTACGATGTAAATCTTTGAAAGCTTGTATAATTAACTTAAATAGCGTCTTAATATCCAAGCTGTCGTCTCATGTTCTGTCATTAAGCTTGTTAAAAAATCGGCTGTACCAATATCTTTATTATCTTCTTCAGACTGCTTTATTCCTTTGCGTAGCGCTACAATAACAGTTTCATGGTCATCAAGAAGCTCTTTAATCATTTCTTTTTGTGAAGGATATTTATTAGGCGATTCTTTTAGTTTTGAATGTGCTATAAACTCATTCATTGTACCGATAGTTTTTTCGCCAAGCTTGCTGATACGTTCTGCTACATTATCAATACTTTCTTCTAATTGTTTGTACTGATTTTCAAATAATTTATGAATTTCCATAAAACTTTCACCAGAGACATTCCAATGAAATTTTCTAGTTTTAATATATAATGTCATTTCATCTGCTAAAACGGATGAAAGTAAATCAGTACTGTTTTTTAAATTATCGGCTGTTATTCCTATTTGTGGCTTCATATTGTAAATTTAAATTATTACGTAATCTTGTAATTTGGATTCTATTATTTTTTGTCACGTACTACAAGTAGTACTCCTCCAACAAGTAGAACAATACCTACAATTGGTGACCATTGTACTGGGTGATTTGTTTCTTTATTGATTTCAATAGGTCCAATATCAACTACTTTTTCTTTAGTAATATAATTGAACCCGTTATAAAAAATCATGATTGCTCCAATTACAATTATAAGAATTCCTATGTTTTTTGATTTCATAACCTGTTTTTTAATATTGATTTCGATTTCTTAAATAATTAAGACTAATTCTTTCGATTAGTTAAGATTCATCTTTTGTTGTGCGTACTAAGCTTATTCCGGCACTAAAAAACACAATACCTAGTACTCCGTAAATAATTAATGCTTTAACATCATTATTACTACCACCTGTATTTGCAAATACAACAGCTGTATAAATAAGAGCTCCAATTCCAAGCGCTGTAAGTAATGCTCCAAAGATTCTTTTAAGATTCATAATTTTATTTTTTTAAGAATTAATAATTTGTTTATTTATATTTTAAATTCGTTTTAAAATACAAATGCTGTTAAAATGAATATGCATTAGTATAAATTTTTAATCTTATTTGACTTGTTAAATATCTAGTGCTAATTTCTACAACAAAGATAAAGGTCTTGTACCCAGTAAGTTTTACATTATTTTAAATAATACTTTCATCTTTCACACATTTAGAGGTGCTACTATTCCTTTTAAGTAAAGAAAAAGTGCTGTTTATCAGTTGATAAACAGCACTTTTAGTAGTTTAAATAACCAAATGTTTATTGGGGTAATACAACTGTATTCATTTGAAGTGTAACAGCAGTTTGAGCAAGCATTCTTCCGTTAATGGAGGCTCCTGTTTTTAAATTAATACCAGTTTGGCTTAATATATTTCCTTCAAAATGGCTAGTTGTTCCTAGAGTAACTGCACCAGCCGTCTGCCAGAAAATGTTTTTGGCTTGTGCACCTCCAGCTAAAGTAATTCTAACGGCTGAACTCATATTAAGATTTCCTGCAACCTGAAAAATCCAAACATCAGTTGGACTACCTGAGATTGTAATATCAGTTGGGATGTTTAATGTACTTGTCCATGTATATAAACCTGGTGTAAGTGTTTTTCCACCTATACTTCCAGCTCCTAAATTTAGAAAATCGGGATTAATACGACCCGCGGCATTCGTATACGCCGTTTCCATATCACCTACAGCTGTTGTTAATCTGGTTGCATCGGTTATCTTGCATGCAGGACCTGTAGCGTCAACTGAATAAACAGTTCCGGTTACTTCATCACATTTTAAAAGAATAGCCGCTCCTGTAATTGGACTTGCTCCTACATCACCAGTGACCGCGGATTTATAGACATCGGTAATACCTGTTTTTGATAGTATTGCAAAATTTCCTGCAACACCAAGATTTATTGTTTCTAATGTAGCGCTGTTTGTCAAATTTGAGGTTGACTTGTCAGTTGAAGGTATTGGTGTGGTTTTAAAAATTGAATTTGCAACAACAGCTGTGCCTGAATCCGTATCAGTACTACAGCTCGTCATTAATCCAACTAAAAGCACTGCCAAAACAGGAAACATTTTTACTATTTTCATAATTTTATTTTTGAAATGTGACTTATTTATCACATTCCAAAATTCAGTTATTTATATGCTAATTAGTTGCTGTATTGTCGTTAAATGTTGTGAAATTCGAATGTTTGAATGGTTATGGGTGTTTTTAACTGAAAAGAGCAATGCTCCTCTAATGAGGAACATTGCTCTTTTATCTTAAAAGAGAATAGTTTTAAATTACATTCTGGCCATATACCAGTTTAATTCTTTTTCAATTCTTTCAAAATGGAAAAAGGCTGTAATGTTTTTTTGAAGGCGTAAAAAAGCAGTTTCGCTTTTTACAACATAATCAAATGCCTTATGGTGCATACAGCTAATGGCTACATCAATTTTATCTTGAGATGATAACATTACTACTGGAATATCAGGATTAAATTCTTTTATTTTATCCAATGTTTCAATGCCATTCATAGCATTTTTATCAATTCCATCCAGATGGTAATCAAGAATAATTACGTCAGGTTTCTTTCCTAAATTGGCAATGCATAGCTCACCAGTTGCAAAAGTTTCAACAATAAAATCAGTGTGATGAAGAAATTCTATTTCTAATGATTTTAAGAAAACGGCATCATCATCTACTAAAAAGAGTTTTATTTTGTTATCGTTTTTCATTAGTTACTATTTTTTATATTATTAAATTCTATTTCTAATTCTTTACAAGATAAGGTACAAATGGTTTCTAGCTCTAAAACCAAATGTCCTATTTCTTCTATATTTTCATGTTCAAGAGCACTATCTTGAACTTTTTTTGCCATATCTTCATACTTTGGGCTTATTCCCATTATTGAAAAGGACGGGATCATCTTATGTACAGAAGCTTTTAACAGTTGCCAGTCTTTGTCTTTTAAGCTTTCTCTCATGGCAGTTATTAATGGGGGTGTTTGCTGTAAATAAGCATCTATCATTGCCATCATTAATTCTGGATTCGATTTAGTCCTAGTTTTCAAATATTCCAAATCAATACTTTTTTGGATATCTTTTGGTTCTAATTCATCTGATTTTAAAGAGGAAGTTTTTTTTACAATACTTACAATTTTGCTATATAATAATCGTTCATCTACTGGTTTTGCAATGTAATCATTCATTCCTACTGCCATGCATTTGGCTAAATCTACAGTGGTAACATCAGCAGTTAAAGCAACAATTGGTATTTGTGAATTCATTGTTTTTCTAATGTATTCAGTTGTCTCAAATCCATTCATTACTGGCATTTGTAGATCCATTAAGATAATGTCATAGGAGTTGTTTTGCAATTTTTCAATGGCGATTTTTCCGTTTTCGGCTATATCTCTTTCAAAACCAAAATCATCTAACAAGGTTTTCATCAACAACTGATTCAATGCAATATCTTCAACTACTAATACTTTTATATTATTAATTTCAGTATCCAATTCAAGAAATTCGTTATTTACTTCTGCGTCAAGGTTTGTTTTTTGAAAGTCTAATCTAAAACTAAATGTAGTTCCTACATTAACTTCGCTTTCTACATTTATAGTTCCTCCTTGAGGTTCTACTAATTGTTTTACAATGGCAAGTCCTAATCCGGTACCACCATAAATTCGGGATGTTCCACTTGTTGCTTGCTGGAAATTGTCAAATACGGTTGCGATTTTTTCTTTAGAAATTCCAATTCCCGTATCTGTAACTGCAAATTCGATAGTTATATTTTCTTCATCTTCATCAATTAGATTCACACTAACTGTGATTTTTCCTTTTGAAGTAAATTTTACTGCATTACTTACTAAATTTAAAATGATTTGATGCAAACGTACTGGATCACCAATTACAATTGGTGGAATGCTTGGGTCATATTCCTTTACTAATTTTAAATTTTTCTCTTGAATTTTTGTTTCAAAAAGATGAAGCATAGAAGAAATTGAAGACTTTAATTTGAATGGTATTTTTTCAAAAGTCATTTTACCTGCATCTACTTTTGCTAAATCAAGAATGTCATTTATAAGAACAATAAGTGCATCACCACTCATTTTTATGGCTGTCAAATATTCCTTTTGTTTTGCCGATAATTCAGTTTTAAGAACTACTTTCGTAAAGCCGATAATGGCATTCATGGGAGTTCTTATTTCATGGCTCATGTTAGATAAAAACTGTTGTTTTGCCTTTACCGCATTTTCAGCAATTAATGTTGAAAGTTCAGCATTTCTTTTTTCTTCCTCAGCAATTCCAGTAGCTAGTTCAGCAAATACTTTAGCTTCAATTAATTCGGTTTCAATTCTTTTTTGATCTGTAATATCTCTGGCTACAACAACAACACCAAGTACATTTCCTAATTCGTTTTTATAAACTGAACCATTAAAAAGCACATCTGTCAGTTTCCCATCTTTATGACGAAGAGTCAATGGAGAATCAGCAACAGATCCTTTTGCAAATACTTCTTGATAAACTTCCCGAGCCATTTGTGGTTCTGTGAAATAATCTAAGAAATCGGTGCCAATTAGTTTTTCACGATCGATGCCCGTAATTTTCACGGTGGCTTCATTCATATCCGTAATCTTACCTTCTATGTTTATTGTTACCAATGGATCACGACTAGCTTCAATTAAACTAAGAGAATATTGAGATGCTAATTTAGAAGAGTCACTAAGTGATTTGAGTTCCTCGTTTACAATATCTTGTTTTTCTTTTTCTTTGTTTTGAAAGTCTAGTTCGATGCCAGCAATTACTAATTCAGCAGCTCGTTTCTCTTTTTCATCGTTTTGAAAAATTAGCTCTTTATTGGCCAAATATAATTCAGCAGCTCGTTTTTCTTTTTCATTATTTTGAAACAAAAGTTCCTCGTTTGCAATAATTAATTCATTGGCTCTTTTTTCTTTCTCTTCGTTTTGAAAAGCAAGTTCTTCGTTTGCAATAATTAATTCATTGGCTCTTTTTTCTTTCTCTTCATTTTGAAAAGCAAGTTCTTCGTTTGCAATAATTAATTCATTGGCTCTTTTTTCTTTCTCTTCGTTTTGAAAAGCAAGTTCTTTGTTTGCAATAATTAATTCATTAGCTCTTTTCTCTTTCTCTTCATTTTGAAAAGCAAGTTCTCTATTAGCAATTCGTAAATCCAAGGCCCACTTTTGCTCAGCAATATCTCTCGCTACAATTACAATTCCTAATACAGCTCCTTTATCATCTTTATAAACAGATCCATTAAACAAGACGTCAGTCAACTTACCGTTTTTATGTCGAATTGTTAATGGGGAATCAGCTACTGATCCTTTAGCAAATACTTCTTGATATACTTCTTGAGCCATTTTTGGTTCAGTAAAATAATCTAAGAAATCAGAACCAATTAATTTTTCACGATTAACTCCAGTTATTTTAACTGTTGCTTCATTCATATCAGTAATCTTTCCATTGATATTTATTGTTACCAATGGATCTTTACTAGCTTCAATAAGACTAAGTGAATAATTAGATAGTAATTTTTGGGAGGCTGTAAATGTTTCTAATTCTTGATTTCTAATTTTTAAATTCTTGACTATTATAAAAACAAGGGTAAATATGACTAAGATTAATAATAGTAGTAAAAAAAATAGCACTTCTGAATTTTGGCGACTATTTTCGTTCTCCGTTTTTCTTAGTTTTAAAGAATTATACTCATCATAATTAATATCAGATATAATATCCTTTATCTCATCAGTAATAATTTTTCCATTCTTAAGAATCGTAATTTTCTCCTCTTCATTTAATAGTTTTATATTTCTGTCGTCAATTAATTTTCTCAATAAAATTAATTTTTCGGCTGTTTTTGCCTTTAATGAATTAACTTGTTGTTGTTGTTTTGGATTGTTTTGAGTAAGTACTGATAATGCTGATAGATTCCTGTTCATGGCTTTTACGGCATTATTGAATGTTTCTAAGAAAAGGCTATTTTCAGAAATAATGTACCCTCTTACTCCAGTTTCAATATCAAGAATATCCAAAAGAACATTATCGTTTTTGCGTAATATTTCTTGTGCTAAGTCAGTGGAGTCACTTGTAGATTTTACTTTTAGATTGTTATAATAAAAAACTGCCAAAACCATTGCTAGTATAATAGCTATAAGAATGGAGTAGAGTTGAAATCTTTTTTCTGAAATTAATTTCATGATGGTTTGGCAACTTTAATTGATGCTATTTGTAATAGTGTTATTTTTAATTCCTACTTCTTCAATTGGGCAACGTCTTTTATCTTTCATGTTTTTAAAGTGAGAAGGGGTAAGCCCAGTGACTTTTTTAAACTGACTGGATAGATGCGCAACACTACTGTATCCCATTTTCCATGCTATTTCAGTGATATTATGTTCTCCATAAATAATTAGTTCCTTAACGCGTTCTGTTTTATGAGAAATGATAAAATGTTCAATAGTTGTTCCTTGAACTTCTGAAAATAAATTAGACAAATAGGTATAGTCGTGATTTAATTTATCACTTAAATAATTAGAAAAGTTTACCTTAATAATTTCATCAGAATGGTGAACCATTTGAATAATTACATTTTTTATTTTTTCTATTAGCATCGATTTTTTATCATCCATTAATTCAAAACCCGAATTAAGTAGACCAGCTTTTAATAGTTCGCGTTGTTCCATTGTGATATTTTCCATCACGTCAACTTCTCCTAAATCAACAAGAATAAAGTGCAATCCAAGTTTTTTCAACTCTTCTTTTACTGCCATTTTACAGCGATTGCTGACCATGTATTTGATATATAATTTCAAATTTTTTAATTTTAAACTAATGAGTAAATTTTGCGCTATTTTATTGAAAAAACTTATATAATAGTAAAAATAAGTTGTATAATTTACTGATTTTTAATGCTAAATAATTTCAATGATTGTAAGGTACGAACAAAGGTGTGTAAATTGTATTTGTAAATAGTAATTTTACTAGAAATTAAATAAGATAAGGGTCAAGTATGTTTCAGTAGCAATTGCTATACCTGAAACATACTTGACCCTTATTTTCCGATAATACGGTATTATTTTATAAAGAAGTTAACTCTTTAGCTGTGACATATTTTCTTTTAACTTTATTATTTGATGATTCAATAAGGGATGTTTTATTATAGGCGGTAAAATTCCCTAATTGACTACTAAATACATTGTAATCTCCTTTTATATTAAACCGTATGGATGCGATATCAGTATTTTTTAGTTTTTCCATTTCTGAATTTGAAAATGAATAATACCCAATTATTGTATTACCATTAACCTCTGAATTCCCTTTGTCTAAACAAGTAATAATGGTATTATCAGTTAAATAAACATAAATAGTTCCTGCAATAATAAATTTGGGATTTGTAGTCTCAACTGCTAATTTGAGGATTCCATTTGTATCCGTTTTTGCAATTTGTACATTTACAAACCCTGTCAAGGCGTAGTTTTCACAGATAAAATTCCATTGACTAGTTGCTTTGTAGCCTTTATGACCGTTAAAAGACATTAATTCTTGACTTGAAACTGTAAATGAAACTAATAATAATAGAACGAGAAGTTTGTTATTCATTGCTTATTGTAAATAGGGATTAATTAAGTATTATTTTCTTTCAAATAAGTCTACCCAATCCATTGATTTTATTGCTGAAATTTTGTTTTCCTCATTCATATAAACTCGAAGTTCTTTATTCGCCACTTTTTTACTATATAATGCTTTGTAACGAAAAATGGTAGTGCTTTTATTTATGTCTTTGTATATTTCCATTAACTGTAAATCTTTAAAATCACCATACCATTGTCTGTATTTTGTACATGTTTTAGACAGCTTTTCTAATGTAATATTATTTATTACTGATCTAGTTGCTTCACTTTCAGTAAAAGGTTTAAATTTTGATGTGTTGCAAGTCATTAATATGCGTTTTCCCAAATTATAGGCTCTGTCTTTTTGAAAAGTAGAGACTTCATTAATTGCTAATTTTACCGTAGTAACTTCTTCTACAATAGGTGTGTCTATTTTTTTTGATTTACATCCGGCTAATACAATAATACTTAAGATTAGAATTATTTTTTTCATTTATTGTCTTTTAATTTTTAGTAATAGGTTAGGGTCTGGGCAGTTTTCTAAATAAAAGGGTAAATCCTTTTTACTGCAAACACCAGGATAATCACCAAGATTATTGGCAATATTTTTTATAACTTGAAAATGTAAATGCGGGGAATAGTCTCCATTTACACTAGCGTCTCCTAATGTTCCTATGGCTTGTCCTTTTTTGAAAAATGCACCAATTTTTAGATCTTCTAAACTTTCTAACGATAAATGACCGTATAAAGTATAAAAAACTTGATTTTCGATTTCATGTTCTAAAATAATTGTTGGACCATAATCTCCCAAGTCAGCATTGTTTTTAAAACTATGTACTTTTCCATCTAATGCTGCCAATATTGGAGTTCCTGCTTTTATCCATAAATCTAGACCAATATGCATATTTCGCTCTGCTGTTGTGTCATCTTTAAATATGATACTTCGCTTATAAAGGTTTCTTTCTTCATTGTATCCACCAAAAGCTACTTTTGAGTTATTTGTAGATAAGTAGTGCTCAATGTATTTTTCGAAAGCAACAGCATTTCCAATTGATTCTTCAGCTAATTGAATATTAGAAACAGATAAATCTAAAGGGATATATTGATTACTAGTAATAGAATCAGGAATTACTTTTACGTCTTGCGTTTGATATAGTAATTTTTCTAAAAGGGTCATTTAAGAGCTTTTTATTATGAGGTTTAAAATAAATTAAAAAAAGCCAACATAAAAAATTTACGTTGGCTTTATAACTTTTATTTAAGACTAAGTATCTTATTTCTTGATTTCAACTTTAGCATCACCACCACCAACTGTAACATTGGTTTCGCTTGCCCCGTCTTTTGTACTTACGTCTACACCATCAGTTCCTACACTTATTGAAGTTCCATCAGGATTTGTTTCTTCTGGTTCTGCTGCTGGAGTAGTTACTTCCACAGTTGTTTCGGTAGGTTGTGGTGTTTCTTCTTTCTTTTTACAAGATATAAATGCCATAATTGAAAGCATTCCTACGAGCAGTGTTATTTTTTTCATTTTCATTTTTTTAGATTTGTGACTAATTTATTGATTCACAATATACTATTTTTATTTTTATAAAAAAAATCCCAATCGGTACTAGATTGGGATTTTAGATTTTGTTTAATATAAACTTGGAAATTTCGAAGGATTTACTTCGTTCATCATAGCATATACTTTTTCAAAAATATCTTCTGCAGAAGGTTTTGAGAAATAATCTCCATCTGTTCCATAGGAAGGTCTGTGTGCTTTTGCAGTTAATGTTTGTGGCTTACTGTCTAAATAATTATAACCATCTTGTTGTTCAATAATTTGTTGTAAAATATATGCTGATGCACCACCAGGGACATCTTCATCAATTACTAAAAGGCGATTGGTTTTGCCAATACTTTTTACAAGATCGTGATTGATATCAAAAGGTAATAATGACTGTATGTCAATCACTTCACAGTCAATTCCTAATTCCAAAAGTTCATTGGCCGCTTGTTCTACTAATCGTAAAGTGGATCCATAAGAAACTAATGTGATATCACTACCGTTTTTTATGGTTTCAACCACTCCGATAGGAGTTTTAAATTCTCCATAATTCAATGGCATTTTTTCTTTTAAGCGGTATCCATTTAAGCATTCTATTACTAATGCTGGTTCATCACATTCTAGTAATGAATTATAAAAACCAGCTGCTTTTGTCATATTTCTAGGAACTAATACATGAATTCCTCTAACAGCATTAATGATCATTCCCATAGGAGAACCAGAATGCCATATGCCTTCTAATCGATGTCCACGAGTACGAATTATTAAAGGTGCTTTTTGTTTTCCTACCGTTCTGTATTGTAATGTAGCTAGATCGTCACTCATGATTTGGATCGCATACAATAAGTAATCTAAATATTGTATTTCGGCAATAGGTCTTAAACCTCTTAATGCCATACCAATTCCTTGTCCTATTATTGTAGCTTCACGAATACCAACATCGGCAACGCGTAATTCACCATATTTCTCTTGCATTCCCTCTAAACCTTGGTTTACATCACCAATAGCCCCTGAGTCTTCACCAAATATTAAAACTTCAGGATATTTTGTAAAAATTGCATCAAAGTTATCACGTAAAATCATTCTACCATCCGTTTCTTCTTTTATACTTTCAGAATATTTAGGCAAAACTTCTTTGGCAGAAAAAACATTTGAATCAGATTCTGAATATAAGTGACTGCTAAATTTATATTGATTTTTCTTGGTGTAGCTCGTGATCCAATTGGACAATTCGTCTTTTCCTTTTTCATTAAAGATTAAACGCAATGTTTTGCGAGCAGCAATTAGTATTTCCTTTTTCAAAGGATCCTTAATTGTATTTAAATTTGTTGAATGTTTTAAGATAGCAACTTTATGTATGCTTGTTTCCGCTATTTTATTTAGTAAGGCAACTAATTCTTTTTGTTCCGCTACAATAGGCTGTATAAATGTTGTCCATGCCGCTTTTTTACCTTCAAGAACTTCTTTTTTGGCATTGGCGTCAATAGCATCAAGTTCTTCTGGCGATGCAATATTGATTGCAATCATCCATAATCTCATTTGACGAATACAGTCATAATCCTTTTCCCAGGCTAGGCGATCCGCATCTTTATATCGTTCATGAGAACCGGAACTAGAATGACCTTGTGGTTGCGTTAATTCATTAACATGAATTAAAATCGGAATGTGTTTTTCACGAGCAATAGCTGAAGCTTTTTCATAAGTCGCAATAAGATCAGAATAATCCCATCCTTTTACTCTTAAAATTTCATAACCTTTATCGTCTTTATCTCTTTGATATCCTTTTAAAATTTCCGAGATATTTTCTTTAGTTGTTTGATGTCTGGCATGAACTGAAATTCCATATTCATCATCCCAAACACTTACAATCATTGGTACTTGTAAAACTCCAGCCGCATTTATAGTTTCAAAAAATAGGCCTTCAGATGTACTAGCATTTCCGATTGTTCCCCATGCAACTTCATTTCCGTCAATCGAAAAATTTTCTTTATTCGGAATTCCAGGTACTTGTCTATAAATTTTAGAAGCTTGGGCAAGACCTAATAGACGAGGCATTTGCCCTGCTGTAGGAGATATGTCCGCACTAGAATTTTTTTGTTTTGTTAAATTTTTCCAAGAACCATCTTCATTCAAACTATGAGTGACAAAATGGCCTCCCATTTGTCTCCCAGCAGACATAGGTTCTTGTTCAATATTAGTATTGCCATATAATCCGGCAAAAAATTGTTCTACAGTCAATTGACCTATCGCCATCATAAAAGTTTGATCGCGATAATATCCAGAACGAAAGTCACCATTTTTAAAAAATTTCGCCATGGCTAGTTGTGGAACTTCTTTTCCATCACCAAAAATCCCAAATTTAGCCTTTCCAGTCAACACTTCTCTACGACCTAACAAGCTACATTCCCTACTTATTATAGCGATCTTGTAATCGTTTAATACTTCAGTTTTGAAATCTTCGAATGTTAATGTAGAATTAGTTTTTTCTTTTATCATAATTGAAAAGGGTTACTTAGCGGGACAAATTTACTTAAAAACTGGCGATTATCATAATTCATTGAAATAAATATAATTTAATTATTAACAAATAAAAACGTTTATACCGAAAAAAATATTAATTATATGTAATGAAAAATCCATATTACAGAATATAATTCAATATAAACACTTAAAATCATTTAATTAGAACCATTTTCTATTAAATAAATTGATTAATATTTTTGGTGATAAAGTAATAACGAAGCGTATTTTTTCATTGTAATTTTTCTGACTTATTTCCCAGCCGTTAGAAGAATAAACAGGAAGATACATTTCAAAATAATCAGGAACTAAATTTAGACGAATGCCACTGTCATACGAAAACGTTTCATTTTGATGTTTATTTTTTAGAAATCCAACATCACCGTAAGCCTCTATAAAATTCCAAATGGTGTAACTTCCATTCAAAGTTGTAATCCATTGATTGGCAAATGGGGTTGCTAGTTTTGACTTAAAACCACCCTCGGCTACAATTAATTGTTGACTAAAAAAACCGCTATTTTCAGATCGGCCATAATAGTTATAATCAAATAAATAATCTGTTGGTCTGTCCAAAGCAAAACTAAAAAAGTCTGAATTGGTATTATTGTATAAAAAACTACCAGCAAAAAGGCGTAAATTGATTTGACGGTTGTTTTCAAATAGTTTTCTGTATTCGAATTCTGTCGATAGTTTTCCAAATTTCTTTGATAATTGCAAATCACCCATGAAGCTTAAATGTTTGGTGATTTCGGTTTTAGTATCGTAATATTTAGCATTAAAAACCGAATAATTTACATTTGAATTGTCAAGAACAATTTCACTTTTTTCTCTGTTTACCAGTACTTGCCGTAATAGAATTAACTGTTTTCTATTGTCTCTAAAATCATTTTCCCTAAATCGCATGGTCACCATTGGATTTATTTTTAAATAGGCAGCATCAGGAGCATAATGAAAATAGGCTCCATACAAGGAATATCTTACATTGTAAAGAGAACTTTCTCTGTAATTTTGATTTACTGCAAAGGATCCAGAACCTGAAAAAGTCTGAGCTTTTGTTGAATATGCGGGATTAATATCAAAGATAAAAGGCTTTTCTAAAATGGTTTTATTATGCAACCTCAATCCAGGTGAAAACCCATCATATAGATTGTAAGTTAAAGTAGGAACATATAAAACTTGATTATAGTAAGGATCTTCAAGATCCTTCATGAATACAAACTTGATAGGACGGTTATTTGGAAAAAAGGGTTTTAATGATTTCCAGTTATTTCTTAAATTATATTCGGGTACTTCATTTTTATAATTTAAAATAATTTTATCGGCATTTTTTCTATCTATCCTATAAATGCTATCGGTATCATTGGGTTCTAACCATTTTTTGAATACAATTTCTCCGTTTTTGATGCCGTAAATAGGAACAGGGACAATAACTCCAGTCTTGTTTTTTAGTGAAAAATAAATGGAATCATTGGTTTTTGCGACAGCTGAAAATTTATAATCAATAATAGCTCTAGACTTTATAATCGTGTTAAAAAACCAATTGATATTTTTGGCTGTGTTGCTTTTCAAGATGGTTTCAAAATCTTTTTCTGTACTTTGCTTTTCCTTATTTAGAGCATAGAATTGTTGGATGCTTTTGTCTACTGAGTTTTGATCTAAATAACTGTCTAGAAAACGTAAACTTAGTCCAGCTCTATATTTACTTGCAATTTGTTCATTGAATTTTACAAGTGTATTTTTAGGATCTCCAAGTGCTTGATCTAAGTTTTTTCGAGCCATTAACATATAAAAATAGCTGTATTGTTCATTAAAATCTAAATTGGTCAGGTTGAAGCTTTTTAACAATTTAAAACTGGATGCACTTCCTAGCATTTTACTGTTTGGATGATTTTCATCGATATATTTCATCATGGTATACACCTGAATCGCATCGTAAATCCAACCGTCTTTCCTGATATCTGCGCGCAAACTATTTTTTAGGTAAACATTCAAATAGGTTTTTAGAAACTTAATTTCATACGTAAACTCATCAGAAAAGGGTCTGATAAAAGAGGGCAGCTGATTCAAACCATAAAATGGATTTCGATCGTAATCCGCCTGAGTAATCATTATTTTATCAAATGGATAGTCCCCAACGAGTGTATTTACATAATTAACTACATTGTTGATAACCAAGGATTGCTCAATGATACTTATTTTATCCTCTTTTAAATTAGTAATCACCTCAAGAGAATTATTTTTAAAACTATGAAAACTAATTTTTGGTTCTATAAAAAGACCAAAATTGAGTCTGTTTTTTCCAGTAAGCATGTAAATTGAAAAATCTTGATTTTCAATCGATGCTGTACTTTTTAAATCGGTAGTAACTTGCAGTCCTTTAGTAACTTTTAGTTCAATATCAAAATCAGATACTGCATTGGCAATGTCATCGAGATTTTCATTGTTGTACACTACAAATTCATGGTTTTCATATCGGGCAGGAGTAAGGTACCATGTTTTTAAGTTCATGCCTCCCAGTCCACCATAACCATATTTTGTAAATGCATCACTAGGAATCTTGACAATATACGTAAGATGAATTGTTGTTTTTTGATGTGGCGCTAATGGCGCTCTCAACTTGACAGTAAGTACATCAGGGTTTTCTTCTGTTCTTAGCCAAGTTAAAAAAAGTTTTTGGTCATCAATTATAGTGATGTTGTTTGTGCTTCCTCTTTCGGCTTCCTTGGCCAAATGAAATCCACGGTAAAACTCATCCGAAAAACGTTTTGCCAATGGAGAATTAACATTAGAATAAGCATTGTTCCAATCATTTAAAACGATTGCTTTTAAATTGTCATCAGATTCATTAAAATAGGTAATATCCTGTTGAATATTGAGCGTCTTTTCATCAGAATTAACTTCAACCACCATTTGAGAATGATGTTGCGCAAATTGTTTTATTGATGTCAATAAAGCCAAAGAAAAAAAAACGATTTTAGCGAATGATTTCAATTATGTATTCCAGATTAAATTGGATTCCAAGATACGTATATTTAGATAAAAACGTAATAAAGAACAAAAAAAAGCTGTTTTAAAAAAAACAGCTTTAGGATTAGAAATTAGGTTTTAAATTGTATTTTTTATAGAAATTGTCTAGTACTTCAACCACTTCGTCTTCGGTATCCACAATTTTAATTAAATTCAAATCATCTGGACTTACCGTTTGTTCTTTTTCGATAAGTACCGTTTTTACCCATTCTATCAGTCCAGACCAGAAACTCGTTCCCACAAGTATAATAGGGAATTTAGCAATTTTCTTAGTTTGTATTAACGTAATTGCTTCAAATAATTCGTCCATAGTACCAAAACCTCCTGGCATTACCACGAAACCTTGAGAATATTTTACAAACATTACTTTTCGAACAAAGAAATAATCAAAATTTAAATTCTTATCACCGTCAATATATGGATTAAAATGTTGCTCAAATGGCAACACAATATTTAACCCCACGGATGTTCCTCCGCCCAAGTGCGCTCCTTTATTTCCAGCTTCCATAATTCCAGGTCCACCACCAGTAATGACACCATAACCCGCTTTACTAATTTTAAAGGCAATACTTTCGGCAAGTAAGTAATACTTGTCTTCGGGCTTAGTTCTCGCCGATCCAAAAATAGAAACACAGGGTCCAATGCGCCCCATAGTTTCATAACCGTTTACAAATTCGGCCATGATTTTAAAAATCGCCCAGCTGTCATTAGTTCGTATTTCATTCCAAGTTTTTTGTTTCAAATGGTCTTGGATTACCTTATCCTCATCATTGTCAAAATCTTCTAGTCTCATATTTGTAAAATTGATAATTGAATATCAGCAACTTAGAGTTATTGATATTTAGTGTTAAAGTTATCAGGAGCTTTTTCCAGCTTTTCACTGTATCTTTTCCTTGCTGAAAATAGCAAGTAAAAGGATGCCGTTGCAATCTGGGCTAGTACTCTTGGATACTAAAGTAATTCTTTTTTTAAAAATGATACAATATTGTTTTTCTTATTTTTATAGGTTTTTTTGTAAAAAGGATAGGAGGAGGGTTAAAACTGCTGTCCTACAATAAATTAGTTGGTTCTGAGCTGAAAGATATAATTTCCTGAAAAAATTAGTTTCGATTGGGTTGTTTTATTCTTTTATACGGTATCGTTCAAGATCAATTCCATTTGAATGTTACATCGTTTGTAAGGCGTTGTGTGTCCAACTATTTTTTGAAAACCCAATTTTTGGTACAATTGGATAGCTGGTTTCAAAATAGTGTTGCTTTCCAAATATATATTTGAAGCACCTAGTTCTTTGGCCATATTAATAACTGCCGTACCCAGTAAAAAACCAATATTTTTACCTTGTGCTTTGGGAGAAACGGCCATTTTTGCCAGTTCAAAATCATAGGTGTTATCATTCATTTTAATGAGAGCACAAACGCCAAGAGGTTCATCGTTGTAAAGAGCAACAACTATTTTGCCTCCTTTATTTATTATATATTCGTTTGGATTGTCTAGTGCTTTGTAATCGGCTTCTTCCATTTCAAAGTAGGTTGAAATCCATTCTTCATTAAGTGACTTAAAAGCTGATTGGAATTCAGCACTGTACTCAATAATCTTAACATTTTTACTTTCACGTAATTTTTTTTGTTCTAGAACTCTTTTAAATAGTGATTTTTGTTCTAAAATATATTCCCATTCCTCAATAGCCTCCCAAAGGTTATGGGTCGCTTCATTGATAATAGATTCTATAGCCAAATCAACATCTTTATATTGAAGACTTATTTTTTCTGAAAGTTTTATTCCTTTTGTAGTTAATGCAACTACGTTTCGGCGTTTATCATCTGAATTTAGGTTTATTTGAACTAGTGTAGCAGCAGTCATTTCTTTAATTATTTTTGTGACAGATGGTTGTGAATGTCCTATTTCATTTGCAATTTCAGTAATTGTCTTTTCTCCATCTTCTGAAAGAATAAAAAATACGGGAAACCATTTTGGCGAAAAGGTTACATCGTATAATTCATAAATTTGTGAGGCATCCTCCGTTACTTTGGCAGTCATTAAACGCAGTCTGCTACCTAAAGCCATTTTTCCAGTTTTTTCAAAAAAATCCATATACATATTTAATTATATAATTAGTTATGTAAATGTAATAAATAAAATAATCGAGCAAAATTTTATTTTATTTTTTTGAGGATATACTAGTGAAATAAATTTCACTTCGAAAAGTAGTGCTTGTTTTTTTATTAAAAAGAAGTAATGATACACCTCCCAGATTCATTTCTAATAAAGTTATACATGTAACAAGGAATTTATTAGCACTCTTATTCAATGCTTTGTAATAGTGTTGTAAAGTTTAGGTTTATGCTTTAAGTTATTTATGAGCTTGAATTATTAAGGTTAGGATTAGGTCTCAAATACTCTATTTTAAATGATCTTATTACTTTTTTGTTGCGGCATCAAAAACACGCAAGTAATTACCACCACCAATTTTTTCAATATCATTTTGATTAAAACCTGTTTTCAATAAGGCATCTACAACAACATAATAAAAACCTTCTTTTTGTTCTTTCCATGCAGTATTAGTTGTGCCACCTTGTCTTTTAATGAAACCCTCTGGGACAACCATTTTAGTGTCAGTTCCTAAACAAACGTGGTCAATACCAATAGTATTTACCATCGCTTTTATATTTTGTGCATACTCCATCGGTGATTCGGCAAGATGTGTCCAAACTCCAATTACTCCTCCAGATTTTGCAACAATTTTGGCTTGTTTTTCACTAATGAGCCTTGGCCTCATCATTTTGGACATTTTAGGGTCGTTTCCTAATTGAGTATCAAGTCCAGTATGAGAAATAATTATGGGTTTTGTAGATAATTGTAGTGCATCATTTATGGTATCATTACTGCAATGGGTAAGGTCAATTAGAATACCAAGACTATTGCATTCTCTTATTACTTTTTTACCCATTTCTGTAAGTCCTCCAAATCTAGGGGTATCAGTATAAATATCGCCTAACGGTATAAGAGATTGATTGTCATGTAGCAATCCTAAATGTCTGACTCCTCTATTATAAGCAATTGCGATACGTTTTATTTCCCCTTCTATAAAATGACCTCCTTCTACAGACTGGATGACAATAGGTTTATTTTCTTTTTTAGCTTTTTTTAAATCATTTAAATTAAGAGCACGATTGATATCGTTTCTTTTTAAAATTTCATCCATTTCATCTAAGCATGTGTTGAATCTTTCGTAAGCTTCACCTTCTTTTGTTAAATCAGGGCGATCAACTTGAAAAGTCATACATACTGCTGTCAAACCTGATGTTTTCATTTGCTCGGCTAAATTATATTTCTGCCCAATGAATTCTTCTTTCCTATAAGGCACATCCATATGGCTGTGAGTGTCAATTCCAAAAGTTTTAGCTACTATTTTGGCTATTCTTGGGTCAAATTCTTTGCTGCTCGAAGCCCAACTTGAAAAAGGACTCAACACAATTGCTGTTCCAGCTCCAGTTGCACTAATAATAAATTTTCGTCTTGACCATCCTAGGTTACTGTTGTCCATGTTATCTTTCATGTATTATTAGCTTTGAGTTGTCATTAATAAGCATGGTCTTTTTTTGAAATACTGAAAATCAACACAATTTAGCTAGGTGAATTAGCAGCATTCCTTTTTGTAAATTAATTATCTTTTGGACTTAAGATTTTTAAAAAGGTTTAATTTAAGGTTTGTTTTTTTTGAAATAGTATTTTACCACTTTCTATCTAGTAAATTAATAGGCGCTTGAAGTGTTGAAAAAGCATATTTGTTTTTTCATGTATGGGATGTTAATGGATATAAAAAGGAAATCCGCCTTGCAGCGGATTATAATTATTCTAATTCTTTCTTTAAAAACTGCGCCGTATAACTTTTTTTGTTTTTAATGATTTCTTCAGGAGTTCCCTTGGCAACTAGTGTTCCACCACCTTTTCCACCTTCTGGGCCGATGTCGATGATGTAATCGGCTAGTTTTATAACATCCATATTGTGCTCAATAATTAAGATGGTATTCCCTTTGTCTACCAGTTTATTAATTACAGTCATCAATACGCGAATGTCTTCAAAATGCAGGCCTGTGGTAGGTTCGTCTAGAATATAAAACGTATTTCCAGTATCTTTTTTAGACAGTTCTCCCGCCAGTTTTATACGTTGCGCTTCACCACCAGATAGGGTAGTGCTTTGTTGACCTAGCGTGATATATCCCAAACCTACATCTTGTATGGTTTTTACTTTTCTATATATTTTAGGAATCATTTCAAAAAAAGGAACCGCTTCATCAACCGTCATATTTAATACATCCGAAATGGATTTTCCTTTAAACCGAATCTCTAATGTTTCTCTATTGAAACGCTTTCCTTGACAGGTTTCGCACTCTACATACACATCGGGCAAAAAGTTCATTTCGATGGTACGAACCCCTGAACCTTCGCAGGTTTCGCAGCGTCCCCCTTTTACATTAAAACTAAAACGTCCTGCTTTATAACCGCGTATCATACTTTCGGGAGTTTTGGTAAACAAAGCCCTGATTTCGGTAAATACTTCGGTATAGGTGGCAGGGTTAGAACGCGGTGTTCTACCAATAGGACTTTGGTCAATATCAATTACTTTATCGATATGTTCCAGTCCTTCAATTTTTTTATATGGTTTTGGTTTTTTGACACCATTAAAATAAAAGGCGTTCAAAATAGGGTAGAGGGTCTCGTTGATTAACGTTGATTTCCCACTGCCCGAAACTCCAGTGACGCAAATCATTTTACCCAAAGGCAAGTCAATAGTAACATTTTTTAAATTATTTCCGGTAGCGCCAGTCAATTTCATGAATTTTCCGTTGCCTTCTCTTCTTTTCTTGGGAATTTCTAATTTCATTTTCCCGTTCAAATACTGAGCAGTAATAGTATTGGATTGAAGTGTTTCGGCAGGTGTACCAATGCTGATAATTTCTCCACCAAATTTTCCCGCTTTCGGACCTATATCAATCACATAATCAGCTTGCTCAATCATGTCTTTATCATGTTCTACTACAATAACTGAGTTTCCAAGATCGCGTAATTGCTCCAAGGAATGAATTAGTTTTTCATTGTCTCTCTGGTGTAAACCTATACTTGGTTCATCTAGAATATAAAGAACTCCCACTAGTTGAGAACCTATTTGAGTGGCTAATCTAATGCGTTGTGCCTCTCCTCCAGAAAGCGATTTTGAGCTTCGGCTTAAAGCCAAATAATCCAAACCTACATTCATCAAAAAGTGCAATCGATCCTTGATTTCTTTAATAACTTCGGTAGCGATTCTTTTTTGTTTATCTGATAAATGGGTGTTTAAATCATGGAACCATGCAGTCAAATCAGAAATATCCATATCACATAATTCCGCTATGTTTTTCTCGTTTATTTTAAAGAATAACGCTTCTTTTTTTAATCTAGATCCTTCACAAACGGGACATTTTATTTCGTCCATGAATTCCTTGGCCCAACGCTTAATAGTAGTTGAACCACTCTCATCATGTTGGTTTTTTATGAAATGAGAAATACCTTCAAAATCAATTTTATAATCTCTTGCAACTCCCAAAAGAGCCGAGTTTATCGTGAATTTTTCTTTCCCACCATTCAAAATCATTTCCATCGCTTCCTCTGGAATTTTTTCTATGGGATCTGTAATTTTAAAATCGTATTTCTCTCCTATGATTTCCAGTTGCTTAAAAATCCAAGAGGATTTGTATTCGCCCAAAGGCGCAAAACCCCCTGCTTTAATAGATAATTTAGGATTAGGAATAATTTTTTTAACGTTGATTTCATTTACCGTTCCCAGACCATTACAATGATCACAGGCTCCTTTTGGAGAGTTAAACGAAAATAAATTAGGCTCTGGATTTTGATAGGATATTCCCGTTGTAGGACACATTAAATTTCTACTAAAATAACGTACTTCGTTAGAATCTTGGTCCAGCACCATCAACACATTTTCTCCATGATGCATGGCTGTATTAATACTTTCTGATAATCGTTTTTGATTGTCGGGCGTGTATTCGACTAGCATTCTATCCACAACAATTTCGATATCGTGTGTTTTATAGCGATCCAGTTTCATTCCAGTTGTAATTTCGCGAACTTCTCCGTTTACACGAACTTTTAGAAAACCTTGCTTGGCAATTTGTTGAAACAATTCGCCATAATGCCCTTTTCTAGCTCTAATTACTGGAGCCAGAATATTGATGCGTTTATTGGTAAAATCATGGGTAATTAAGTCTTTAATTTGCTCATCACTGTAGCTCACCATTTTCTCACCCGTGTTGTAACTGTAAGCATCGGCGCCACGAGCATAAAGCAAACGCAAGAAATCATATATTTCTGTAATAGTTCCCACGGTCGAACGCGGACTCTTACTAGTCGTTTTTTGTTCAATGGCAATAACAGGCGAAAGTCCATCAATTTTATCGACATCCGGACGCTCTAAACCGCCCAAGAATTGTCGTGCATAAGCCGAAAATGTTTCTACATAACGACGCTGTCCTTCGGCATAAATAGTATCAAAAGCCAATGAGGATTTCCCAGAACCCGAAAGCCCAGTTATAACAACTAGTTTCTCTCTTGGAATCGAAACATCTATGTTTTTAAGGTTGTGAACGCGTGCCCCTTGAACTTCTATGGTATTGTCTTTGTCTAACATAATTTTTGCAAAAAAGCAAAGTTAACCTTTTGATTTATTCTTTCCATAGAACACTTTAGAAGTTTATGTTAAAATGGAGTGCATTTTTTAGAAAAAAGCTGTTGTTTTTTAGGAGCAGTACGATTTAGTTTTCAATTAGGTTGTCTTCCCGCTTTTCGTCTCAATCTTGTGTGGCAAAACACTTGCCCCACAAGGATTTCCACTTCAATCGGGGCTAGAGAGAGGCTTTTGTTGTTGAAATGAGGAATTTGTATTGAGCACTAAATTTTTATTTGAGAGTTAAATACAAAAACGCTAACAATTGTGTTAGCGTTTTCTTTTTCTTGTAGTCATATAATTTTCGACAGCTTCCCTTGTAGTAAGCCAGTTACGACCTTCTTTGTAAGCATCTATTTTACCTTGTCTTGCTAATAAGCTAATATATTCTTGACCATAAGCCATCCCTGGTTCTTGAACAAGATTCGAAATTTCAATGTATTCATTATCATTACCAGGAAGTGCATTCAAGTAGATATTAAGCGTACGCTCCAAAGCTTGGCACATCAATAAGGTCATTTTTTGATAATTACCACCATTGGCTTGGTTGAGTGCTTCATAGTATTTCTTGCGGTCATTTTTTAAGATAATCGCAGGTGGAAAACCACAACGCATCAATAATAAATTCATAGCTAAGCGAACCGTACGACCATTTCCATCAAAAAAAGGATGAATCCAAACGAGTTTATGATGAAAAATTGCCGCGAGCTCAATATCATTAAGACCTAGCGGATTTGTATTGATAAAATCTATTAACTCATCTAGCAAATCAGAGACTTTATTGGCATTTGGTTGGACAAAATTAGCTCCAGAAATTCGTACACCTCCATTGCGCAAGCGACCTGCAAAATCATCTTCAATGGAACGTAAAACTAGTCCATGCAATGATAAAATATCAATACTGCGCAATACATAATCATCGTTTACAATTGAAAATAAATAATCGATTGCTTTATCGTGATTGTGTGTTTCAAAATGTTCTCGTAATGATTTTCCTTTGATGGTTATTCCTTCTTGTAGGACCATTTGAGTTTCTCTTAAACTTAGTGTGTTTCCTTCAATACTATTAGAATTGTAAGTCCATTCTATGGAAAGACTTTCTTTGATTTTATTCAAAGCGATATTGGGCAAGGGTCTGCTGGTTTGCAAAACTTGCTTTTTTTCATACAAACGATCAAAGGTTGTTTGAAATTCTTCTCTATAGCTTAGATCTATCTTCCACATAACTACAAAGATACTCTTATTATCGGGAATATCACAAAATTAACCTATCCGATATTAAAATAAACTATTTTATTGAATTTATTCGATGGTCATTGATTTTAACTTGGTTCTGTAAGCTTCTAACGCAATAGATTTTGAGATGAATCCATGGTATTTTTCATCTTTAATAACAGGGAGAAAAGCCATTTTGGATCTTTCAAACTTATTCATAACCGTCTCCATACTATTAAAAGGATAGATAACTTCTGCAGGGGTTGACATAATATTTTTGACCAAAGTGTATTTAACACGATAAGAATTAAATATAATTTCTCGGATATGATTGAAATGAACTATACCTAATAAATGTTTTTCATTGTCAACAACAGCAAAAATCACTTGATTGGAATGTGATATTAAATCAACTAATTTTTCTAGATTTTCATCTGGAGAAATGGTTAAATAATCCGTTTGTATGATAGAATTAGTGTCTAGGGTTGAAAGTACATTGGTATCTTTATTACTTGTAAAAGCATGTCCTTTTTGAACTAAATCTTTTACGTCCATCGAATGTTTTTCAAAACGTTTTGAAATAGCAAAACTAATAGACGCCACAATCATTAGTGGGAGCATTAAACTATAGCCACCTGTGATTTCAGCAATAAGGAATATAGCTGTTAACGGTGCATGAAACAAGCCACTCAAAATTCCAGCCATTCCTACCATGGTAAAATTACTAACGGGTAATTTTGTAAGTCCAGTTAAATTTATAAATTTTGAAAAGAAATAACCAAGATAAGAACCCAAGAATAAAGCAGGGGCAAAGTTCCCTCCATTTCCTCCAGAACCTAATGTAATTCCCGTGGCGAAAACCTTTAACATCATTGTACAACCAACGAATGCTAGTAGAACCCAACTATTATTTCTAAAATCACTAAAAAGGGTGTTTTCTAATAATTTTCCAGGATCATTATCAGATAATACTTTAATACTTTCATAACCTTCTCCAAATAAAGTAGGGAAAATGAATATTAGAACGGCTAAAATGGAGGCACCTAGTAAAGCTTTTTTATAAGGGTTTAATTTGAGTCGGTGAAAAAAGTGCTCCGTTTTCTGAAAATTTCGGGTATAATAAATAGAAATAAATCCAGTAAATATTCCTAAAAGAATATAAAAAGGTATTTTGTGGTAATCAAAAACTTGCTGTTGTCTAAAATTTAATAAGATTGTTTCATCCAATACAATTTCGGATACAAGTGCTCCTGTTGCAGCAGCAATCATAATAGGTGTAAAAGCAGAGATACTCACATCCACTAGTAGAAATTCGATTGCAAACAAAACTCCCGCAATAGGTGCATTAAATGCAGCAGCAATTCCGGCGGCTACTCCACAACCTATGAGTAAAGTTCGGTCTTTATAACTCAGCTTGTATTTTTGAGCATAATTAGATCCAAAAGCCGCACCAGTAACTACAATTGGGCTTTCCAGTCCTGCAGATCCTCCTAAACCTACTGTAAGGGAACTAGTAAGTATTTGTGCATACATTTGTTTTTTGGGGATGATGCTGGCCTTCTTTGCTACACCGTATAATATTTGTGAAGTTCCTTTTTCAATGGAGCCACCTAGTACTCTTTTAACTACAAAAACGGTAAGTAAAAGTCCGGCAATGGGTAAGACACTATTGATGAAACTCAATTTTAAAATTCCGTTGATATAAGTTGCAAATGAAAAAACCCAGTGGGCAAATGTCTTTAAAACAATTACGGCAAATGCGGAAGTAATACCAACTAATACGCTAGATAAGAAGATGAATTGCTTTTCTGTCAGTATGGATTGGGACCAAGCAATTATGCTTTCTAATTTAGATCTAAATTTTTTGAACATTTATCTTTATTTGAAAATGCTAAATTACTATTATTTTAAGCATTACTTAAATTTTTTAGGGCTTCTTTTTTACTCAAATTTTTTAAGGTTGCAACCGCAACAAAGTTTTTCACGGCTTCTGGATTTGTTTTGGCATATTCTCGTAATGACCATCCAATTGCTTTTTGAATAAAAAATTCGGAGGAATCTTGATGTTGCAGACAAACCTTTTTTAATAGATCAAAATTGGTTTTTGTTTTATACCCTAGTTGAAATAAAATAGCACTTCTATTCAACCACATATTTTCGGAATTTGAAAATTCAGTTACGATTAAGTGAATAGATTTTGGAAACTCAACTAAATATTGACCTAAAATATATTTAGAAATAGTATCCACACTGTCCCACCAAGAATGGGTTGTAATTAATTTCTTAATAAGTTCAATATCTTCATATTGGTATTTCCCTTTGAGTTCTTTGATTAAAATTTCTATGGCACAGTAATGAAATTCCCTTTCTTTCTTTTCAAATAAAAGTACCGCTATTGCTCTTGCGTTAGCGGTGACTTCTGTTTTGTTTTTCTTCCAAATTGCTGTAAAAAGACTTCTTCTTTCGGGCGTTTTTATCCCAAAAAAAGTAAATTTATTTTTCATGTATTTTGCCATAGCAAAACCATTTTCGGCATGGCTATTTTCTTGAAAAGTATTTTCTAGCTCACTAATAAAATGCATAATCTAAAATCCTATTGCTTTGTCATCCCCTCTAAAATCAGCACCACCTTCCAGTTTTCCATTTGGAAGTGCAAGAATAGCATCAACTTTACCGATAACAGGAGTCGTTTTTTCGTTAATCAAATACCCTTTTTCTTTTAATGTTTCTAATGTTTTAACGTCAAAAGTATTGGGTTCAAAAGTAATTAAATCAGGCAACCATTGGTGATGAAAACGAGGTGCATTTACCGCATCTTGCATACTCAATTGGTATTCATATACATTCAAAATGGTTTGTAATACCGAAGTGATAATAGTAGAGCCTCCTGGTGAACCCACGGTCATAAATAATTTTCCGTTTTTTTCAACAATCGTTGGAGTCATAGAACTCAACATTCTTTTTTCGGGAGCGATACTATTGGCTTCATTCCCAACTAATCCAAACATATTTGGGGTTCCTGGTTTTGAACTAAAATCATCCATTTCATTATTCAACATAAAGCCCAGTTCGTCACAATAATATTTAGAACCATATCCTGCATTCAGTGTTGTTGTTGCCGAAACTGAATTACCAAACTGATCGACAATAGAGTAGTGGGTGGTCTCCATGCTTTCATTATAAGTCACTTTTCCTTCTTTTATATCAGAGGATAATGTGGCTTTATCCACGTTAAAACTACTCATTCTTCCTTTTAAATAGGTGTCATCCATTAACGCTTTCAACGGAATTTTTACAAAATCTGGATCACCCAAAAAGTAACTTCTATCAGCATAAGCTCTTCTCTCAGCTTCTACAATAACTTGAATTCCTTGAGCCGAATTGTGACCCATTTTTGCTAAATCATAAGGAGCAATCATTTTCATAATTTGCGCCAAGCAGATACCACCACTGCTAGGAGGCGCCATAGAAATAATATTTAAATCTTTATATTTAAACGTAATGGGATTTCTCCATTTGGCCTCGTACTTCGCCAAATCTTCCATGGTAATAATAGCTCCTTTTTCTTTTAAATAAGCTACTAATGTTCTTGCTGTTTCTCCTTTGTAAAACTCATCTCTTCCATTTTTTGAGATTCTTTTTAACGTTTTTGCTAAAGCGGGATATTTAATAGTGTCATTCTCTTTATACACTTTAGAAAGAACAGAGTTAGCTCCGTTTATTTTTGTCAGTTCCTCTCGGTATTCATTTAAGCGTTCTTCTTGTTTGTGAGTCACAATCACTCCGCGTTCAGCTAACTCGATAACAGGTTTCAAAATTTCAGCCATTGGTAAAGAACCCAATTTTTTATGCACAGCAAAAACACCAGCTATAGTTCCTGGAATTCCTATGGCCAAAGGCGTTTTAGTACTTTTTCCTTTGATTACATTTCCCTCTTTATCAAGAAACATATCTTTTGTAGCTGCTAATGGTGCTTTTTCACGGTAATCTAAAGTCCCCGTTTCTCCATTGGCTTTTCTATACACCATAAAGCCGCCACCGCCTATGTTACCTGCATAAGGATAAGCAACAGCAAGAGATAATTCTGTGGCAACCATAGCATCAAATGCATTTCCGCCTTTTTTCATGATTTCGACACCAATCTTAGAAGCTTCTTCTCGTGCCGAAACGACCATAGCTTTATTGGCAACCAGTCCTGTTGGTTTTACTGAAGTGTTTTGAGCTTTACAACCGAAACAAATGACACTAAGTAGAATAATAATTTTTTTCATTTCTGGGGTATTTTAATAATTGTTTTGGAATAGAATAAATTATAAATTAATTTTAAAAACCAACGGCTTTATTGTCTTCTCTTTTATCTGCACCACCTTCTAATTTTCCATTGGCCAAGATTAAAATTGCATCAACCTGACCCACTATTTCTTTATTAGTCTCATTGACTTTATATCCTTTTTCTTTTACTTTTTTCAATAGTTCTTTATCAAATGAGTTGGGCTCAAATGTGATTTCGTCAGGCAACCACTGATGATGAAAACGAGGAGCATTAACCGCTTCTTGCATACTCATATTATACTCATATACATTCAAAATCGTTTGTAAAACTGAGGTGATAATAGTAGATCCTCCTGGAGTTCCAACTACCATGAATAGTTTTTTGTCTTTTTCTACAATAGTTGGGGTCATAGAACTTAGCATTCTTTTTCCTGGAGCGATACTATTCGCTTCAGTGCCTGTAAGGCCATAGAGGTTAGGAACACCAGGCTTAGCACTAAAATCATCCATTTGATTGTTTAGAAAAAAGCCTAATTCATCGCAGTATATTTTAGAGCCATAATTATCATTTAAAGTTGTTGTAGCTGAAACGGCGTTACCTTCGGCATCTACTATAGAGTAATGTGTGGTTTGTTTGCTTTCGTAGCCTGGGATTTTACCTTTTCCAATTTCAGAAGATTTTGATGCTTTATCGAATGAGAAATCACTCATTCTATTTTTGATATAAGTAGAATCTAATAGTTCTTTTACAGGAAGTTGTACAAAATCAGGATCGCCTAAGAATGAATTTCTATCCGCATACGCTCTGCGTTCGGCTTCTGTAATTACCTGAATTGCTTTCACGCTGTTGTGTCCCATTTGTGCCAGATCAAAAGGCTCAATCATTTTCATTATTTGGTTCAAACAAATTCCACCGCTACTAGGCGGAGACATAGATGTAATTTTTAAATCTTTGTATTTAAAAGTAATTGGTGTTCTCCATTTTGCTTCATAGGTATTTAAGTCTTTAACAGTCATATTACCTCCTTTGTTATTCAAAAAAGTAATTAGCTTTTGAGCCGTTTCCCCTTTGTAAAACTCATCACGACCATTATCAGATATTCTTTGTAAAGTGGCAGCTAGTGCTGGATATTTTATAGTGTCTCCCGCCTTATATTCTTGAGAAAACAAACTATTTGGGCCATTGGTTTTAATAAAAGTAGCTCTATAATCAGATAAGCTTTTTGCTTGATGATCGGTGACAACGACTCCTTTTTTAGCTAAAGCGATTACGGGAGCCAGAATTTCCGCAATCGGTAAAGAACCGTATTTTTTATGCACGGCAAATAAACCAGCGAGTGTTCCAGGAACTCCTGAAGCAAATGCAGTTTCTCTACTTTTACCTTCGATTACATTTCCATCTTTATCTAGAAACATATCTTTCGATGCAGCCAAAGGTGCTTTTTCTCTATAATCTAAGGCCCCCGTTTCTCCGTTTGCTTTTCTATATACCATAAAACCACCACCACCTATGTTTCCAGCTTGCGGATAAGAAACAGCCAAAGCCAGCTCAGTCGCAACCATAGCATCAAATGCATTTCCGCCTTTTTTCATTATGGCAACTCCTATTGTTGAGGCTTCTTCTCGTGCTGAAACAACCATTGCTTTATTTGTTACAAGACCAGTTGGGGATATTACTTTTTCATTTGACTTACAGCCTAGAATACTTAAGGAAAGGAATAGAATTATTTTTTTCATGGTTTGGTTGTGGTTTATTATATGTTTTATAAGGTTGTTAATTTTTGTATTACATGTGCTCTTAAATCTTCAAAGAAATCAGTGAATTCCTGTTCAAAATCTACATAAAATTCTTGAAGTTCCTCGGTAGCAAAACGCATTTGGGATTCGTTTTTTGTTCGACTGTCCATTTGAGTTAAAATTTGATTTATTCCAGCTACTGTTTGATAACTCAACAACCAATTTTGTTTGATCATATAGGGCATTAACCCAATCGTTTTTTCAGTAAGTACTGGTTTGTTATCATTTAAAGATTGATAAAAACGTTGTATATACTCTTCGAGATTTTCATCAGAATAAGTAGTCCAGTTTTTCGCCAAAAAATGGTCGTAAAACACATCGACAATTACACCAGCATAATGATGGTATCTTTTGTGCAATTTTTTAGTACTTTGTCTAAAAACGGGATGGGCATCTGTAAAAGTATCAATGGCTCTATGCAAGACAATCCCTTTTTGCACATCCAAGGGAAAAGTTTCAAAATGTTTCCCTCGAATACCATCAGCCATAAAATTGCCAATTTTGATTAAATCATTGTCGCCTGAAAGATAGATGTGTGCTAGAAAATTCATTCGCCTAAATTATGAATTCTAATTGACTTTTTTAAACTGTCAATTATTATATTTGTGGAAATTATAAATAAATCACTCAAAATTTAAATAGATATAAATGACTTTAATAAAATCAATTTCAGGAATTCGTGGAACTATAGGAGGTAAAGTGGGAGATAACTTAACGCCAGTGGATGCAGTAAAATTTGCTTCAGCATATGGTACTTGGTTGAAAAACAATACACTAGAAAGAACAAATGCTAAACTAAAAGTAGTCGTAGGTCGTGATGCTCGTATTTCAGGACCAATGATTCATAACTTAGTAGTAAATACCTTGATTGGATTAGGAATTGACGTTATTGATTTAGGTTTATCTACAACTCCTACAGTAGAAATAGCAGTTCCTTTGGAAAATGCAGATGGTGGAATTATTCTTACCGCTTCTCATAATCCAAAACAATGGAATGCCTTAAAGTTATTGAATGGAAAAGGGGAATTCTTGAATGGAATTGAAGGAGAAAAAATCCTTGTTATTGCTGAGGCTGAAGCTTTTGATTTTTCGGATGTAGACAGTTTAGGAGAAATTACAGAGAATGATGCTTATATGGATATTCATATTGATGAAGTATTGAATCTTCCATTAGTGGATGTTGAAGCGGTAAAAGCAGCTAAATTTAAAGTGGTAGTTGATGGTGTGAATTCATCTGGAGGGATTATTATTCCTAAATTACTAGAATTGATGGGAGTGGAAGTAGTAAAATTATACTGTGAACCTAATGGTCATTTTCCTCATAACCCAGAACCTCTAAAAGAACATTTGACTGATATTTCGGAATTAGTTGTTAAAGAAAAAGCAGATTTAGGTGTTGTTGTTGATCCAGATGTGGATCGTTTGGCTTTCATTTGTGAAGACGGAGAAATGTTTGGAGAAGAATATACCCTTGTGGCTTGCGCCGATTATGTATTGAGTAAAACGCCAGGAAATACAGTTTCTAATATGTCGTCTTCTCGTGCTTTGCGTGATGTGACAAACAAGCATAACGGGAATTATGAAGCATCGGCTGTAGGTGAAGTAAATGTAGTTGACTTAATGAAAAAGAACAATGCCATTATAGGTGGTGAAGGGAATGGTGGAATCATTTATCCGGAATCGCATTATGGTCGTGATAGTTTAGTAGGCGTAGCGTTGTTTTTGACGCATTTGGCCAATAAAAAAATGACAGTTTCTGCTTTGCGTGCTTCCTATCCAGAATACTACATGAGTAAGAATAAGATTGAATTGACACCACAAATTGATGTTGATGCTATTCTGGTTGCTATGACTGAGAAGTATAAAAACGAAGATATCACTACAATTGACGGAGTGAAAATTGACTTTGCTAATGAGTGGGTGCATTTAAGAAAATCAAATACGGAACCGATTATTCGTATTTATACAGAAGCACCTACGCAAGCTCAAGCGGATACGTTAGCATTGCGCATTATAGATGAAATAAAAGCGGTAGCTGGAATTTAAAAGACGTATTTATTAAATAGTAAACCCCTTTCAAATTTTATTTTGAAAGGGGTTTTGTTTTTAAGCTTGAAATGGAACGAACATAATTTAAAAAAAAGTAATAGCACTAATTTATTTAATCCCATTTATTTGTTGTTGAAATTGCATATTTCCCACTACCTGAAAAGAATAAAGCAAGGGCACCTAAAAGGTATAAACCTATTAATTCCAATTGCCAACCACCATTTTCGTTTAAAGAAAATAAATCTCCAGTGTGTACTAATAGGGTAGCAAATAATAAACCAAAAATATAGGCTACAGAGGCTAATCTTGTTCTATACCCAATTAGAATTAGGAGCGGTGCAATAATTTCAGTGATATAAACCCCATAGGCTAGAAAAGAGGGTAGCCCTTTTTCGCCTAACATACCTTCAATGAATGATACGCCTCCTAGTTTTGCGATTCCATGAAATAACATTAATGCACCTACTGAAATTCGAAGTATTAATAAGGCTAGATTGGTATTTTTATTCATAATATTAATAATTGATTAGTGTTTTTTTGAAGAGATGAAAAGACAGAATAGTACTTTAAAACTAATTAACTTCATTTATTTAGTTGTACTATTTATATGTTTTGTTATGATTATTATATTTTATCAGATGACAAAGAGTCGAAAGTTTTTCTTTTGTTTTCAAACCATGCATTCATTCCTTCCGGAAAATGCATGAGTTCTTGCATTTCTCTCAAAGCTTTACTATGTGGTTCATCCCCTTTTTGAATCATTTCCATAGCGTGGTTTTTGCTCAATTCAGCTATTTCTTCAAAAGTTTTAGCTTGAAATGCAGTATCACACGCTCCTCCTAGTTGTTTACATGTCATTGTTTTCATAAGGTTGGTTTTTAATTAATAATGGACTAAATACGCAGATTTGAAATTCTATTTAAGATAAAACTAAGCAGATATTTTAGTCATAATACGGTGTTATACTGTAAATATAAAGGAATTAAAATACAAATTGATTGGTTTTGATAAAAGTATTTAGAAGATAACAATTGAGATTAAGTTTAAAAAGGTCTGTTTTTATAAATAGTAAAACCCTTTCAAATGCTTGTTTTGAAAGAGTTTTATTTTTTAAATGCGATTGGGTTGGGTTATAATACCGCTGATTTGGCATTATTATATTCATAGTGTAGCGGTAAAATAACGGGTTTAGGTTCTTTGACACCGTGTTTGTTTAGAATTGGCATTAGCGCTTGTCCAAACTCATTGAACTTATCTGCGTTTTCCCATACATCAACTACTTTGACGCCCTTATCGGTTGGAGCACCAGCATGGTGAATCAATCCTTGTGGGTTTTGATGTCCAGCGGCACGAAGGTCATTCCATATTTGATCGTATTCCTTTACTGACATTCCAGGAAAGTCAAATTGAACCATAACTTTTTTCTTATTTTCCATTTTGTAGTAATTTTATTTTCTACTCGTTTGGCTTTTCGATAACGCCCCGTTTTTAAAATGGTTTCTGGTCTCCACTTTTTATAAAATTATATTTCATTTATAGGAGTAGTTGGTAATTATTCTGGAAAAGTATTTAATAACTAAATAAATAAGAGTTTAGTAGGGTACTCCAATTTTATTTTTATTAAAAATACAAATATTAAAAAATCTAAAGTATTAAATAACAGTTAAATAGATGTTTTTTAACATCCGTAGTTTTATAAATAAAAAAAATAGGACTAAAGGATTGTTAATTAAAAGACTAAAAAAAAAAGAAGCACAATGGCTTCTTGAAATTGCTATGACTTATTGATTTTAAACTCATAGGGGATGGATGTAGAGCGGTTCCGTTTAATACGGTTTTAAGGTTTGTGCTACAAGTGCAACTAAATATAAGCGCTTAGTTATTAATATATTTTATTTTTTTATTAGCTCGAAAGGGTAATTTTCGAAAGGACTAGATGTTAATTTTAGATGTTTTTTTTCATCATTTATTTCAAAAGAAACATCTGCTTCTTGATTATTTTTAAAGTGTAAATCAAGCGTTGTAATATCACCCCTAAATATGTCCCATTTACCCTTTCCCTGCTGTTTTAATCCAAGTAAATTGTTAAGTTCAAAAGTTCCATCAATTTTGATCTTTAAAACTATTTCGTTTTTTCCGAGGATATTATAATGTCCAACTACATTTTTTTCAAAATTATTTTGAATTACTTCCATTAAAAATAAATGAATGATTGGCAATGAAATAAAAAAGATTCCGGTAATGATTCTAGATTTATCTTTTCTTTTATAATATTGAAATATGCCAAAGATTAGTAAAATTATGCCAACTATTGGACAAACAAAATACAGAGGAAAAATCCAAAGTGCTTCCATTAATTAAAGTTTTTTTATTTATGTTCTGTCCAATTTAGACTATAATAATCTTTTCCAATGAATGCTTTTATATCAAACTTATATTTGAACTCTAGATGAGAAAAAGAAAAAGCAAATAATCACAATTGAACAACAAAGAATTGTTGTTAAAATTAATCCCTTGAAAATCTTATGTTTTATAATAGATTTCATTTTACTTTTAATTCGGTTTTCTAAACTAACAGTCAACTTGTATATAGTCGCTACTAAGTAGTGCATTTTAATCAAATATAGCATTCTTTTTACAAGAACAGGGATTTATCTTTAAGACTATTCGTATAAAAATAGCTAAAATGGAATGTATGAATTAAAAGATATACTATTAAAAATTCACTCTAAAACTCAAATTAGGAGTCATAACAAGGGATTTGTTATCCACTTTTATCGTTTTATTAGAATCATTTGGGTCTACTTTGTAATACCGGTTGATTACATTGTCTTCGTTGGTTGTATTAATCACTCCAGCACGAAGGATTCCCTTGATTCCGGTTGCAAGATTAAACTGGTAACTGCAAGAGGCATCGAGACGCATGAAATTATCCAAATTTTTACTATTAGGAGAATCGTAATTCACCATGGTTGTATTACCATTTTTCACTGTTTCATTACCTTCTAATGGTACCGTGTACGGTTGTCCATTTCGCCAAATTCCACCTACTGAGAGTTTGAAATTTTTCACAATATCATAATTGAAACCTAGAGAAACAGAATGTCTGATGTCTACATTGTTTGGAAATGTATTGGGTGTGAAACTATCAAATTCATAATTATTAATACTAAAAGTATAGCTTAACCAAGTGCTGTATTTTCCTGCCGTTTTATTAGCCAAAAACTCAATTCCTTTTGCGGTATAGCTTCCATGAGCATTTTTATATTGAAAATTATTATAAAAACCTTGATTGGACGCAGTGATGCCATTAACCACTTTGTAAAATCCAGTCAGGTCAATATTGAGTTTATTGGCATTAAATTCTACACCAAAAGAACCTTGTTTGCTTGTGGCAATAGGAATACTTTGATTATTGACTAATACCCAACGTCTTTTTTCAACACCTAGAAAATCATCTTCAAAATCAATAATTTGAGTAGCGGTTTGGTTTTTAAATTCCCCTTCCAGTTTTAGTGCAAATTGATTGGATAGTTGCTGCCTGATGTTTATCCTAGGTTCTACGAGTAATTTATCAAACTTTTGAAAATAATTCAAGCGAACGCCAATTCTGAAATAGGTGTTGTTTTTATGGTATTCTCCTTCCGTAAATAGTCCGTGATTATCTAGTACGTCTTTCTTAGTGCTAGAGTAGGATGGAGCACTTACGGTGGTCTGGTTGAGCATACCCGTTTCATTAAATTCATAACCTGCCAAGAGGGTAAAGTATTCGTTGGCTTTATAATGGGTATTTAATTTAATTCCTGTTTCCAATACTTCATTGGCTTCGGTTTGTCGTTGAGCTGTTTCTATTCTGTAATCCGCAGCATCAATATTGTATTTGGAAAAATACGTAATCAGATTGGAACTGAATTTAGAATTCCATTGTGCTTTCCAGTTTCCCCCAAACCCAATATTCTTTTGCGAAAGCGTGCTTGCTTTGGTTTCGGAATTAGTGTCATTAGCATTGTATTCTGTATAATTCAAGGCGTTGTTGATTCCAATAAGATTTGCTCTAAATTGGTTTTTTTCGTTGAGATCAAATAAAATTTTAGCGGTATAATCGTAAAAGTAAAAATCCGAATTGGTATTGTTCTGATGGCTGTCGGCATTAATTTCACTATCCTGAAAACTTCGTTTGTAATAGTTGGTAAACGTTGGCGTGTTAAAAAGATCCGTTACAGAACGCCTTCCAGAGATGTCAATTTCTAAGTTTTTAGCTATGGGAATAGCCAAAAAAGCATCAGCATTGATTAAGTTAATTCCTGCACCGCCCGAAAAGGAATTGCTCACTTCATCATTGGTAAACATATTGATGGTACTGGAAACCCCATCACTATATTCTGCACTGGTTCCATTTTTAGTAACAATAACTTTATTAGTCAAATTGGGATTATAGGCGGATATAAGTCCAAAGAAATGACCTGAATGGTACATTTTTATATTGTCCCAAACCATTAGATTTTGGTCATTTGTGCCACCACGCACATTGATGTTGGCAATACTTTCATTCGTACTTTCTACGCCTGGCAATGCTTGAATCGATTGCAATACGTCAGGTTCAATTAAACCCGGTAAGATTCCGAATTTCTTAGTGTTTAAAACGGTGCTTCCGTCTAAGTATTTTTGTAATCCCGGAGTCAAATACACATTGATTAAAACGGGATTCAGTTCTTCATTGCTGGATTTTAAAAGTATTTCTTTGGGTTTTGTTTGATTCGAAAATAATTCGTTTGCTCTGTATTCTCGAGACTCAAAACCGATATATGAAATAGTAACTGCAGCAGTTATTGGAATATTTGTTAAATTAAAAGACCCGTTTTTGGTTGTAATTGCAACCTGATTATCAGCGATTATTGTTGCTCCATTTAAAGGATTTTTCGAATCTTCTAAAAGGACCACACCAGCGATCGATATTGTTTTGTTAAGAACAGAAACAGTAACATAGCGGTTGTCTAATGCTTTAAAGTTCAACAGCACTTTGGCGTTCAAGTAATCAATTGTTTGTGGTAATGAAAGTGTAGTTGCTGGTTTTTCGATAGTAATTCCAGCGACATCTTCAACAGCATAAGAAAATTTCACATTAAACTGTTGTTCGATTGTACTAATAACTTGAGTAAGCGGAATTTTATCAGTCGCTTTTTGCGCATAACTTATACTTCCTAGGAGCAATAAAAAATAAAAGACCCATTTATTGCACTCCATAGTTGTAAAATATAACGGTTTTCCCTTGTAGCTTGTAACTTAGTTTAAGCGGAATTGTAATGGCTTCTAATGCTATTTTTTGATCTGTATGGGTAAAACTTCCTGTAAACAATTTAGAAGTATCCACGCCTTCGGTTTTTATTTTAATATCATATTGGCGCTCTAATTCGGCTATAACCTGATCTAGAGGAATGCGGTCAAAACTGGATTCTTTTTGCATCCACGAAGGATTTTGGGCATTAAAATCAGGTACATCTTCAATTTTATTATTGATCAATCTAAAGGTTTTTCCTGGTGGTAGCTTAACGGTTTCGTTATTATGGGTTACACTAACTAAGCCTTCAAAACAACTCACCTCGAAATAATTTTTGCGTTGCTTTACGTTAAAATGTGTTCCTAGCACTTGAACAACACCATCAGCAGTGTTGACGCTAAAGGTTTGTCCTTTTTTTACCTGAAAATACGCTTCTCCATCTAAGGTTAAATCACGTTTATTTTCCCATTCTTTTTCCTTGAAAGTTATTTTTGAAGCCGCATTCAATAATACTTCAGAATCATCCGGAAGGTGGAACGTTTTAGTTTGGGCTATTTGTGTTTCAAATGCGGTTGTAGTATTATAAAACAGGAAGTAGGCACTGGTTAATAACACAACGATAGCGGCAGCTATACTATAAATAGTTTTAAAGTGTAGTGTTCGAACTTTAGTTTCGTTTTTAGATTTGTCTCTGGCTTTGAATTGGTCTAATGCTTTTTGTGCATCTACTTTTGGAGTTTCCAACAGTGATGAATAATGAGCGATTTTTTCCAACGTGTCCGATCCTTCCGATTGTTTTAAATCTTCAATTTCTTGATTGGAGAGTTCCCCATTGAGCCATTTTAGTATTTCTTTTTCGTTTTTCATTTTGAACCTCTATAATAGTAAGACAACTCATTATGGAATTACCCTACTACAAATCAATTATTTATATGTTTTCGATCTGCTCTTTTAATATTTTGAGTGCACTGGACATTCTTTTTTCGACTGCTTTTTGTGAAATATCAAGTAACTCGGCAATTTCGCGGTATTTTTTACCGTCAATTCGATTCATTAAAAACACTTCACGTTGTGCTTCTGTTAATGAGGCAATAGTATTTTGAAGTTTCTCTTTGAATTCTTCTTCTTCTAATAGGTATTCAGGACTTTGATTTGTAATGTCGAGATTGGGAGATTCTTTGGCGTAAGCCAGAACCACTTTTTTATGCTTAATAGTGTTTAAAAATAAATTATTTACAGTTGTAAGTAAATAGGTTTTCACTTTTGTAAAATCAATTTTGGAACAATTCTCCCATATTTTGGTAAAGGCATCTTGAACCAAATCTAAAGCCGCATCGCTATCACCACATTTGTAATAAGCAAAATTCGTAGCCGATTGTACATTTTTAAGATAAAAGTGATTGAAGTGCTTTTCGTCACAAAGATTCGTTTTTTCGTCGGTCATTGCATGCAAATTCGTTTTTAATAGATTGTAAAAGTAAAATATTTTTTGAATCTATTGTTTTGATTTTAAATTCCCAATTTGTTTTATGGATAATCGGTAGGAAACAATAGAAAAAAAGAACTGTATTAAGAACCGTAAAATATGGGATATATTTCATTACGCTATTTGATATAGTTTTTGGTTTCTCCAATAATTGTGTAAGTTCTAATGATAATTTTATAATAGTTCTAAAATATATTTTGGATAATTTTGCTTCCAAACCAATAGGAAGTATAAAGGGATATTATAAATTTTTATATTTTTTTTAAAATTTGGGTAGGGTAAAAATAATGTTAGTTGTCTTACTAATAGAAAGGCGTAAAAAACGTCAATAGTGATACAAAACATTAAAAATAAAATTATGAAAAAGTTAAGAATTATTACAGGAATCGCATTAATGTCAATATTAGGTTTTACATCATGTCAAAGTGAAGTTAATGATGTTCAAGGTCAAAACCCAAACACAAATGCTGCTAACTCAACAACAGCTAATAACCTAAAACGTACTTCGATGTATGATGGTTCATTTGATGATTTTATTGATGGTGCTTCATGTTCTTCCATTGTTTTACCTGTAACTGCAACAGTAAATGATACAAAGGTTACTCTTTTAAGCCAATTGGATTATACACAAGTAATATCGATTTTAGGACAGTTTAACAATGATCAAGATTCAGTTACACTTCAATTTCCATTAAAAGTGAAAATGAGTAACTATACAGAAGTTACTGTAAATAGTCAAGCAGAATACAATGCTATTGTAAATGCATGTACAACGGCACAATCTTCTGGTCAAGATGCTATTTCATCTGTAAATATTACTTTTCCTATTACTATTTTAACTTATAACATAAGTTTAGAACAAACAGGAAGTATTGTTATTACATCCGAACAACAATTATATGCGTATATGTCTACAATGAGTAGTTCAGAGTTATTCTCGGTAAAATATCCAATGACAGTAACTCTAATTGACGGAACAAAAACAACTGTGTCTAGTGATGCTGAATTTCAAGCTGCTATAAACGCTTCACTTAAAACGGAAGCTACAATGCAGGAAGCGGTTCAAAATTCAAAAAAACTGGAAACTATATTAGTGAATGGTGCTTTTAAAGTACAGTCTTTTGTAAGTGCAGGAGTAGATTCAGCTAATACCTACAAAGACAATACCATTGATTTCGCAAACGATATGTCAATAAAAGTGGTAAACACCTTGAGTACAACTGCAACAGGAACTTATGCGATGAGTTCGCAAGTAGATGTTTTCTTGAAATTGAATTTCACAGGGAACGCTTCTTTCAATTTATTGAATAACACTTGGAAAGTATCAAGCTTCAGTGCGTCATCAATCACTTTGCAAAGCACTACAAATGCGGGTGTAACATTGGTTTTAAACCAAATATAATCACTAATTGAATTAGTACATTTTTGAACAACAGTTCACTTTGATTAAGGAACTGTTGTTTGAAATAAAAAATTAAAAAGAAAAAAAATGAAAAAAAGAATTGCAGTCTTGGCCATGATTTTTGCTTTAACGCTGTCTTGTTCTAAACAAGATGCTTCAAATGATATTACAGTTGGAGGGAATTTAGTTTCCAATAATAAAAAAGCAACAGGAAGTTCTTCCTATGATTTATTGGCTGAGGATACTTTTAAAAGTATGGTTGTTGAAGTGGTATACGTTCAAGGATATGAGCCATCGACTGCTGCAATTAATAATTTTGTCAGTTTTCTTAATGAAAGAGTTAATAAATCACAGGGAATTAGTATTGTTAAAAGAGCAATTGCATCCTCAGGTAAAGCCACTTTTACCAATGAAGAAATTATAGCCATTGAAGATGGGAACAGAACAAAATACAATACTTCAAATCAAATTGCTGTGTGGGCATTTTTTGTAGATGGAGAATCAGCGAGTAATACCAGTTCAGGACTGGTTCTGGGAACGGCTTATAGAAATACATCATTCGTTATTTACGAAAAAACGATTCAAGGGTTAAGTGATAGTCCTTTTAAGCCCAGTAGAAGTTTATTAGAAACTACGGTCATGACACATGAGTTTGGTCACATATTAGGTTTAACTAATTTAGGAGCAAAGCTGCAAAGCGACCATGAAGATATAGATCATGCAAAACATTGTAATGTACAAAGTTGTTTGATGTATTGGTCAGCCGAATCAGGAAGCGGAATTACTAATATGGTTTCGGGAGGAACAGCCCCAAAACTGGATGCACAATGTTTAGCCGACCTGAAAGCAAACGGAGGAAAGTAAAAACTTAAAATTTGAATACTATTAAAAATAAATAATAAAAAACAAACAAAATGAAAAATACCTATTTAACACTTGCTTTATTTTTTGGTGTACTATCAACAATGAGTGCACAAGACCATTCAGTTCCAAAATCAAATGCTGGGATAAAAGGAGGATACAATTTAGCCGCTGTCAATTATGATGGTAATGGAGAAACAGGACAACGTCATGGTTTTCATGTGGGAGTTTATGGAGAATCTTTCATTAGTGAAAGCTTTTCTATTCAACCAGAATTAATGTATTCTCAACAAGGATATGAGATAAAAGATGCTAATGGTACTTTTACTCAAAAATTAGATTATATCAATTTACCCGTTATGCTTAAAGCATATCCATCTAAAAATTTCTTTTTGGAAGCAGGTCCACAAATTGGATTGGCAGTTTCTCACAAGGAAGTTTATGAAGGGTTATTCAATAGTTCACAGCAGTACGACCCAAACAGTTTTGATTGGGGAATGAATTTTGGAGCTGGTTTTAAAACAGATTCTGGAATAAGCTTAGGAGTACGTTATCATTTAGGTCTAGGAGATTTGTATGATAATGATAAAGCACACAATCGTGTTTGGCAATTTTCAGTAGGATTTGATTTATAATCGTACTAGTTAACTACTATATTTAAACCCTCTCAGAGTACTACTTTGAGAGGGTTTTTTAGTCGAGAGTGATTTAAATTCGATTTATTTATGAATGGACAGTGATGATTTTGATAATTTTATAAATTGTAGAATCCACAATAATCAATATATTTACGCTTTAATAAATGCATATCATGACCGTTACAGATACACCAACTCAATTAGAACAATATTTCCAACAATTTCGTAAGAATATTATAGGAATCGATCAAGATTTTTTATCCCCATACGGACCACAACAAATCATCTATACAGATTGGACAGCAAGTGGACGTCTCTATCGTCCTATTGAAGAAAAGTTGATGAATGATTTTGGACCTTTTGTAGCCAATACGCATACAGAAACAACTGTATCTGGTACGGCTATGACCAAAGCCTATCATAAAGCACGTCATATTATTAAACATCATGTTCATGCGAATGCAAATGATATCTTGATAACAGATGGTACTGGAATGACTGGAGTAGTAAATAAGTTTCAAAGAATATTAGGACTGAAAGTTCCTGAGAATTTGAAAGATTTCATAAATATCCCTGCCGAAAAACGACCTGTTGTTTTTATTTCGCACATGGAGCACCATTCGAATCAAACTTCTTGGTTGGAAACGATTGCTGATGTTGAGGTAATTCCTTCTACTGAAGATGGGTTGTTTAGTATTGAAAATTTAGAAATACTACTTGAAAAATATAAAGATCGAAGCTTTAAAATTGCTTCAATCACTTCTTGTTCTAATGTAACCGGAATACGAACTCCTTACCATGAAGCTGCTAAAGTTATGCATCAACATAGCGGACTTTGTTTTGTTGATTTTGCCTGCTCTGGTCCATATGTAGAAATAGACATGCACCCTAAAGATCCAGAAAGCTATTTAGATGCCGTTTTCTTTTCTCCACATAAATTTCTTGGTGGTCCTGGTACTTCTGGAGTATTAGTTTTTAATAAAAAATTATATCAAAATTTAGTTCCTGATAATCCAGGTGGTGGTACTGTTTCCTGGACCAATCCTTGGGGGGAACATAAATTTATCGATAATATTGAAGATAGGGAAGATGGTGGAACTCCAGGTTTTCTACAAGTGATTAAAACAGCACTTGCGATTCAGTTAAAAGAGAAAATGGGAATTGAGAATATACTAAAAAGAGAACATGAAATTGTTGATTTTGTATTCTCAGAACTGGGAAATGTATCTAATATTAAAATATTGGCTGGTCAACATCAAGATCGATTAGGTGTCATTTCTTTTTATGTTGATGATCTACATTTTAACTTGGGAGTGAAGTTACTGAATGATAAATTCGGAATTCAAACTCGCGGTGGCTGTAGTTGCGCTGGTACTTATGGACATTTTTTACTGCATGTAGATCAAGAAACGTCGCATAAATTGATTGATGAAATTAGTTTAGGGGATTTGATAAGAAAGCCGGGTTGGATTAGAATGTCCATTCATCCTACAACTACTACTGCTGAAATTGAATTTGTATGTAATGCAATTAAGGATTTGGCCAAAAATCATGCATCTTGGGCTTTAGATTACGATTACAATAGAGATACGAATGAGTTTGTGCATAAGAAAGCAAAACCATTAGAGGATGAATTAGTAAAAGAGTGGTTTTCTTTGTAAAAACAATTTTACTAAAAAAAATTGGAGCTATGTTGTCTGTTATGAACTGCAAGACAACATAGAGCTTCCAATTTTTTCTCTGGCCCAATCGGGTCTTTTGGCAAACCATTTTTCAAATTTTTCTTGTTCTAAATAGGGGTTTTTCAATAGAACATGCAATTCTTCTAGTATCGAATAATCCTCTTTTTCTGCCGCTTCAATTGCTACTTGAGCCATATAATTACGCAGCACATATTTTGGGTTTACTTTATCCATACTTAGTTGACGATCGGCATCAGTTGTGTCTTCCTGTTGCAAACGATTTAAATATTGGGTAAACCAATACAACCAAGAGTCTTTTATTTGGGAAGTAATTGCGTCGGTAGTGTAGAATGAGTCAGTAATCACTGAAAATGCATTTTCAACGGATTCCTCTTTCTTTATCTGACTTAATTTTCGAAAGAAAATAGTCATGTCCGTTTCTGTCAGTTGAAGATTTTCGGTTAAAATATGTAGGAGTTGATTGTCATTTTCTTTTTGGGTAACCAATCCTAATTTGTTTCGCATCATATCGGCGTAATCCGCTTCATACAGGGACTGATAATCATGTAAAATGGTTTCTAATGGAGCAGCTTCTTCAATCAAAGGAAATAATGCATTGGCGAGTTGGTATAAATTCCAAAGGGCAATGTGAGGTTGATTCCCAAAACGGTATCTGCGGTTTTCACGATCGGTGGTATTAGGAGTCCAATTTGGATTGTAATCTTCAAGCCAACCGTAAGGTCCATAATCTATAGTAAGTCCTAAAATGGACATGTTATCGGTATTCATCACGCCATGTACAAAGCCCACACGTTGCCATTGTAACACCATTTCGCGGGTTTTATTAGCCACTTCATTAAAAAATTGGATGTAGCTTTCTTTGGGAGTTCCTTTTATTTCAGGAAAATAATATTTGATAGTAAAATCAGCCAATAATTTTAAGGTTTTCAAGTCATTTTGGGAAGAGAAAAGTTCGAAATTCCCAAAACGAATAAACGAAGTGGCAACGCGACAAACTATGGCTCCTTTTTCATACTCAGGATGACCATCGTACATCACGTCACGTAAAACTTGGTCTCCTGTAAGAATTAAAGATAGCGAGCGGGTAGTAGGAATGCCCAGATGAAACATGGCTTCACTGCATAAATGCTCTCTAATAGAAGAACGTAAGACGGCCAGCCCATCAGCTCTACGGGAATAAGGCGTCATTCCTGCTCCTTTTAGCTGTAAGGTATATGTTTTTTGTTGATTGTTTTCTATTTCGGCAAGAATAATAGCTCTCCCATCACCTAATTGTCCAGCCCAATTGCCAAATTGATGTCCTGCATAACTCATAGAATAGGGGCGAGTATTGGGAAGTATTTCTTTTCCAGAAAACACATTGGTAAAGACAGTAGACTGTGCTTCCTCTTTAGAAATTCCAATCAAATCCAAAACTTCTTCCGTAAAATGAATGAGTTGAGGTTTGGATGGGATTTTTGGAGTAACATAGGAAAAACAAGCCTTATGCACTTGGCGTGGTACATTTGTTTCATCAGTATCTGCTGGTAATTCTGTACTAAACCTATTGTTGATTTTTAAATTCATTTGGGTAGTGTATTAGTATCAAAATTAATGAAATATTAGGGGAACAACCGTTAATTAAAACTTAATTAGGCATTTATGTCTTTTAGTCTGTGTTTCCATCTTCGATGTGTCCAGAAATAAAACTCAGGAGCTTCGTGAATTTGTTTTTCAACTTCCTGTAAATAGTCGTGTGTAATTCCAAAATCTGGAATTGACTTTGCATTGTCACTTAGAGGAATTAATGTGGCTTCATAATACCCTCTTTTTACTTTTTTTACTTTTACATAAATGACATTTAAATCATATTTTTTGGCTAACATTTCGGCTCCAGTATGCACAGGAACTTCTATGCCCATGAATTTATCCCAATGAAATATTCTGTTTGCTGCGGGCGATTGGTCACTTGGTATGCCATATATGGAAAGAATGTTTTTTCGATTATTGTCCGCAATCAATGGTATTGTTTTATTTGAGACAACTAATTCGGTATTGTATTTTGATCGAATGTCTCTAATGAGTTTGTCAAAATATTTATTATTTATTTTTTTATAAACTCCTACACCTTTATAGCTTATTTTTTGATTAAGAGTGATAAGCCATTCCCAACTGGCATAATGTGATACTAATAACATGATGCTTTTTTCTTTTGCCTCATATTCTTTAATAACTTCCAAATTTGTGATAACAAATCGTTTATTCATTTCTTTGGATGAAATGGTCATAGTCTTGATCATTTCCATGAACATATCACACATATGGCGGTATGATTTTTTTTCGATCACAAGACGTTCCTCATCGCTAAGATTGGGTAGGGCCATAGCTAGATTCTCTCGTACTGTTTTTTTACGATAGCCTATTATATAATAGATTAAAAAGTAAATGGCATCTGATAATAAATAAAAAATGCGAAAAGGAAGAATAGACAGTAACCAAAGTAGGGGATAAGCTATAATAAAAATGAGAAATTGCATGCACTATTTTTTTTGCAAATATAAGTCAAAAATGAATAAACAGATAAAATTTAAAGACATACTAGACGAATCTTAGAGAATCACTACATTTACAATTCACTATAAATAGATTTTATGAATACCATTTTGATTGCAATAATCGTTGCAAATGCATTGTTTAGTTATAAAGGGTTTAATGATCATACATTTTTCAGAAAATACGAATTCCACATAGGAAGTATTAGATCAGGAGAACAAATAAGATTACTTTCGTCTGCTTTCCTTCATGCTGATATAGGGCATTTGGCTTTTAATATGATTACGCTTTACTTTTTTGCACCAGTTGTAATTGGTTATTTAGGAACCTTTTCATTTGTAATCATCTATTTTGGTAGTTTAATTTTTGGTAGTTTATTGACTATTCTTTTTCATAAAAATGATTATAATTATAGGGCTGTGGGAGCATCTGGCGCTGTTACTGGAATTTTATATTCGGCTATATTACTGGAGCCTAATATGATGTTAGGAATCTTTTTTATCATTCCTATCCCAGCATATATTTTTGGAATTTTATATTTGCTATATTCTATTTATGGTATGAGAGCTAAGAATGATAATATAGGTCATACGGCGCATTTTGGAGGTGCTATTGGGGGGTTTTTAATTACACTTATAACAAACCCTCATTTGCTTATAGAAAACACCTTAATGGTAGTGTTATTAATGATTCCTATAGTAATTCTTTTTGCCATGGCCAAAATGGGGAAAATTTAATGGCATAACTTTTGAAAGAATACTATTGCAAATAAATAATTTAAATATTTTAAAATGAAAAAATCATTATTAATTCTTTCGATGTTGTTTATGACAATGTCATACGCTCAAGAAGTAAAACAAATTCCTCAAATAAGTGTAACTGGAGAGGGGGAGATTAAAGTAGTACCAGATCAAGCAACTATTTCGGCTACGGTTGAAACTAAAGGGAATAATGCTAAAGACGTAAAAAAACAAAATGACGAACAGATTGAATCTGTTTTGAAATTGATAAAAAAGATGAATTTAGCTCCTGCTGATTATAAGACGCAACGTGTTGCTTTAAATCCACAATATGATTACGAAAAAAAGAAAACGACTTACAATGCTACTCAAACAATTGAAATCATAGTGCGTGATCTTTCTAAATATGATGAATTGATGGAGGGTTTAGTTAACCAAGGGATAAATAGAATTGACAATGTTGTTTTCCAGTCTTCTAATTTAGTCAAATATCAATCTGAAGCTAGAAAATTAGCAATTAAGGATGCGAAGATGAAAGCAGAGGATTATGTGTCTGTTTTAGGACAAAAAGTAGGCCGTGCAATGACAATATCCGACAATTCACAAAATTACAATCCGCAGCCAGTCTATGCGAGAATGATGAAAACGGAGATGAGTGATATGGGTGCGCCTAGAGAAACACTAGCAGTAGGTGAAATTAAAATAACGGCTAACGTAAGTGTAAGTTTTATTTTGGAATAAATAGAATATTGGTTTTATAAAAGTCCCGTCTAATTTAATAATTAGACGGGACTTTTTTTTGATATTATAAAATTGTTACAAAGTATATGGAACAAAAAAAACGCTGCAATTACTTGCAGCGTTTTGTGGGGAGAGTAGGATTCGAACCTAGTCGGCTGAACCCTTATCTGTGCTGCATTTCTATAAATTTATAACCTAATGTGCCACGATGTTGCCATAAGAACTGAATGAATTAATTTCAAAGCTAAATTATCTTTTTTTCAGCTAATTGACTTGATTTTAATGAACGAAAATAATTCCTGTTTATTGAATTACAAATATAACTAATTTTAGATTAAAATTGTAGTAGCTTAATGAAATTATTGTTTTTCTTTTGATTCTTAGCAAGAATATTATTCAATCTTTTGAGGGTATACTTTAACGTAGTTGTAAAGATAATCTTCAAATATTTAAGCACTTTTGGAAATCTAAAGGGGCTATTCAATTATGCAAATATTATTTAAAAAGAAGGTAGCAAATTTATAGTCGATTGCAGTTTATAAAATCAAGATGATCTTGATAATATACTTACCGTGATTCCATTACGGTCTCGCGATCACTTGCTAATGTAAAAAAAGGGTTGATTTTCAGTCATTCACTCCAGTAGAGTGGATGGGAGCGCAATCGAGCACCTTTTTCCTATTTTAACTTTTTTAGATGGTCTAAAACTATGATTTTAAATATTAAGTGTATCACTTAAAGAAATGATTTGCTTAAGCTTTTTTTCTTACGGAGAAAGAGGCTCCGATGCCTTTATAACAGTCCCAGTTTTTACTGAGCTTTCGAAACATTTTTTAAGAACGGGGTCACTAATAGGGCCACTAGACTTTCAAAGTCTTTTTTTTAACTTGGTAAATGTAAGAAATAAGAATTTAATTAGTTGATTTTTATAAGGTAAAACGTTATAATTATTCAAAGGTTATGACAATATAAAGAGTTGTTTTTAGAAAAAACCTGAGTAAATGAAAGAATAAAAAAATGTTTAAAAAAACTGTAAAATAAGCTCATCAAATTAGTTAAGTTGTTTGATATTATGTCAGTAAACATTGTTTATTAATTATAACATTAACCTTTTGGGTTTAAGTAAATTATTTGTGTTTTAATATTATTTATTGGTTTCTAAAAAAAATATTTATAGATGAACTGTCTTTTTGGTGTTTCTAATTTAACTTGGTTCTGTCGCATCTGACAATAACTTTTTATCTTAGGGGCTTATAAAACATTCCCTCGATGAATATCAAAGGTCACTGCTATCCAAAATCTATTATTCTTCAAGCTGTATACTTCAAACTTAGGTTTACTATAAGCTATCGAGATGTTGAGGAGATAATGAAGATGCGGAGAGTTCAGGTTGACCATGCTACAATTCAACGTTGGGTATATAAGTTTGCGCCATTTATTGAGGCGAAAATGAGCAAACGTAAACGAATAGTTGGTAGTAGTTGGAGGATGGACGAGACATATATTAAAGTTAAAGGGCAGTGGTGTTATTTATACAGAGCAGTTGATAAATCAGGTAATACAGTTGATTTTCTATTGACCAAACGAAGACAAAGGATGAGTGCTCAATCTTTTCTTATTAAAGCAATTGCTAATAATTGTAAACCAAGAATAATAAACATTGATAAAAGCGTTAAAACATAAGTGCCATCAAAGTTTATAATAAGCGTTCCTTTTCTAAAATAACAATTCGGCAATGTAAATATCTTAATAACATTGTTGAACAAGATCATCGTTTTATCAAGTGGAGAATTTTAAATGGATTAAGATTTAAAAATTTTGAATCTGCCAGACGAACGCTAAGTGGAATAGAGTTTGTACACATGTTGAGAAAGAAACAGATGATTAATCCTAGGATTACTATGTTTAAATCATTCTATAAACTTGTAGCATAAACTTAGTATAGTTTAATTCATTTGCGTTTTATTAAATAGATTCGACAGAACCAGAAAACCCTTTTACTAGATAATTCTAATAAAAGGGTATGTATGATTTTATTAACCAAACCTAAATTAAACCACTGTATTTCTAAGAATTCCAATTCCTTCAATTTCTAATTCTATAATATCTCCTGGTACTAAAGGTCTATGTACTGAAAAGTTGTTTTCTATTAAACTTCCCCAACCTACGGTACCTGAACCTAATATATCTCCGGGCATCAAGGTTACATTGTTTTCTGAGGCGCGTTCCATCATTTGAGGGAAAGTCCAATGAACGGTGTTGTAATTTCCTTCACAAATAGTTTCTCCATTGATTCTAGAAATCATTTTGATGTCAAAACGATCTCCACAGCTTTTCGGCATGGTCAAATGTTCTGGATGTGACTCTCTAGAAATACTGCAACGGTATTTTTCAAACTCATCTTTGGTCACGATACAGGGTCCAAAAGCATTAGCAAAATCCTTTCCTTTATGGGGACCAAGAGGCACTGTCATTTCGTGTTTTTGAATGGCACGGGCTGTCCAGTCATTAAAAACAGTATAACCAAAAATATGGTCATCAGCATTTTCAGGTTTAATATCTTTTCCTTTTCTACCGATTATAACGGCCATTTCTAGTTCGATATCGAGTTTTTCTTCGCCTGTAGGGCGCTGAATTTTATCTTCAGGACCGTAAATTGCTTGGTGGTTGGTGAAATAAAAAATAGGAATTTCGTACCAAGCTGCTCCTACAGTATGTCCGAATGATTTAGAAGCATTCAACATATGTTGCTCAAAACCGATATAATCACGTACACTTCTAGGATTAGGTAATGGAGTTAATAATTTCACTTCCTCTAATGTATAATGTGGTTTTACGACACCAAGTGCTTCGATAATTTTAAAGTTTTCTTCGTGGTTGTCTATAAAAGTAAGCATGTCAATTGGTAATCTAGAATCGGCAAGATTCATATCGACAACAGCGTCGTCTTGTAACCAACCTGCACGGTTTTCACCAGCTTTATTTTCGAATGTAATTAATTTCATTTTGTCTTTTTTAGATAGGTTGTGTAAGAGCCATGCATGTTTTTCCCATTGTTGCTCCAATATTTGCGCCCTCTGGTAATGGTTTTCCTTCGAATGTCATTAATTCCCATTCTCCTAGTTTTTCAGAAGCTTCCACAACCATTTTACATCGATTGTATCTTCGCTCCATAAATCTTGAAAAAATAGCCTCGGCACCATCTTGTTTTTTCATTTCTTCGGCTAAGACCACCGCATCTTCAATTGCCAATGCAGCGCCTGAACCTAATTGTGGAATTGTTGCATGAGCAGCATCACCAATGATAATAACGTTACCTCTATACCATGGTGCAGGTAGATTCATTGTTTCTAAAGGTCTATAGTTTACCAATTTTGGATCGACTACCTGATCAATTAAATCTTGTATCATTGGAATAGGATATTCTTGCATATAAGACTGTAGCTTTGGAATCATTTGGTCCTCTTTAATAAAAGGATTGTCAACTCCTTCAGCGGAAACGACAAATATGTAACAGCTGTCTTCGGTCATAGGAATTATTCCTAATTTACTTTTTTCACCAAAATAGATGTAACCTGTGTCTAAATCCTTAGGTCTTTTAAATGCATAACGCCAGTTCGATAATCCAACATAGTTAGGTTTTGATTTCCCAAATATTAAGTTTCTTACTTTAGAGTTTATGCCGTCCCCACCAATTAAAATATCATAACTTCCTGTCGAACCATCAGAGAAAACAACATCAACACCATCACCTTTATCTGTAATTGTATCTACGGTAAGTCCCATACGATATACAGCGCCAACTTCTTTACTTCTTTCGAATAACACGTCGTGCAAAACTCTTCTTGAAATTCCATTATGACTTGGAAATCGTCCAATAGGAGGTGTTCCCGCTTCGGCTATTTGATGACCAGTTTGGGTGCACATTTTTACCATAGGGTAGGGAGAGCCTCTTTTAAGGGCTTCGTCTGCACAGCCTAATGCATCAAGAGCTCGTAATGCATTGGCTTGTTGAATAATTCCTACGCCATACACATCAAATTTGGGTAGAAGTTCTACTATCTCAACTTCAATACCTATTTGCCTTAAAGCAATTGCTGCAGATTGTCCACCGATACCACCACCAACTATGAGTACTTTCTTCATGTTTTTAAATTTTTAATATTCGATGGATTCTAAATAACGAAATTATTTTTTCATTTCTCTAGCTACCCAATCAAACATGTTATATGTTTTTGTAAAATTATCAATCTGACAATGTGCAGAACCACTACTTTCTTTAGGGATGATTTCAACGGTTTTTTCACAAGTTAAGGCCTCACTTAATTTATAGGCATTTTCTACAAAATTCTGTCTGTCATCTTCTCCATGCAAAATATAAGTCGGCATAGAAATTTTTTCAGCTACTCCTTCTAAAGTAAATTCTTTAAGTAATTCTAATGTATCAGGCATGTTGTCTGCTCCAACAATGTGCATCACGATCTCAGCTAATGGGTGATTTGTTGGACGATTTTTCCATATATCATGATACGACCATACCGCTCCCCAAATACAACAAATTTTAAAACGAGATTCGAATGCTGCCGAGCGCGCCGCCATATAACCTCCCATAGAAACGGCCATAATACCAATTCGTGAAGTGTCAACATCGTTTTTTAAATTTTCCAATACCCAATCAAATGCTACCGTTGCAGGTACATTATAATCATGTCGAGTATGAACGTGATTGACACGTAGAGTAGCACCTTGCCCAGGACCATCTATCACGAGTAGAGCAATCCCTCTTTCATTTAATATTTGGCTTGGGCCAAAATACAATTCTTCGGCCAAACTATCCAATCCACCAAACATAATCATTACTGGTGCATCTATTACACCTTCAGGTGAAAATAAATACCCTTGCATAAATGAATCTTCAAAAGGAATTTTCACTTGTTTTGGTTTGTGATCAAACAAAGCGATTGCTTTATGAAAAGCTTCGATTGCTTTTAAATAGGCGGGTAATTTTCTATCATCTGAGGGTTTTAAAAAAAACTCACAAGTTCTTAAGTAATTAAAAGCTCTTAAATACGCTCTTCTAGCCGTTGCTGTATTGTTGTTTTTTGATGCGTTTTCGCCTTCTTCAAAAATGGTATTTCCAATTTTTGACCAAGCATTATGAAAACTTTCGTTATCACCCGGTGTTATTTCGCTAGCTGCTTCTAGAATTTCAGCAAATTCACCTCCACCATAATGTGCTTGAGTTAGCGCACGGTTTACTTGGTAAGAAGGCATGTATTGATTAGGAAAATAGTGCCACATAAGTTTTTTATTTTATAATTTAAATTATTTTTATGAATGTTGAAAAGTTGAATTTTCAAACGTATTGTTATAAGTCAACTGGTTTTGTTTCTAAACCGCCTATTTTTCCTTTTGCCATTTCTTCAAAAGGGTTTGTATTTCCCCAAGCATCATTCGGATTGTCTCTCAAGTAATGCACATCCGGACCGTGATCTGGTGCAAATATTAATCGGGCACAAGCATATACTTCTAATAGAATTCCAGTGTGAGGCTCCATAATATAGAAGAAAAAGCCTTCGTCTGCTTTATGGCGAGTAGGGGCTCCCCAAACGCTTTTGTATCCTTTTTCAGTAAAATAATCTAAGGCCAAAAGCACTTCTTCGCGACTGTCTAAATTATAACAGATATGATTTGCAATACCTTGTCCAGGTTCTAGATTAGGATCTGAAAACACTGCAATGTCATGAGATAAATTTGCAGTTGTCCATAGCCCACCAATAGGAGGGATGTGGTCTTCGATTCTGATTTCATCTGGATTTTTAAGTCCCATACCTTGCCAGAATTCCTTTTCCTTCGCATATTGATTTTTAGCAACTAGATAAGTAAAGTGGTCAATACGTCGCACATTGGCACCGATTCTTCTATTACTGGAATACCTGTCAGCATAGATACTTGCTTTTTCTCCTGTTTCTCTAAGCCAATTTACATCCCAGAAAACTTCATGTTTATGACCATCAGGTGATTGAAATTTAAAGGCTTTTCCACGACCTAAGTCAGCCTCTATCCATCCTTTTCCAGCCCCAACTTTATCAAGGTAATTGACACATTCATCAAGTGCATCTTGGCTGTCCGCTCTCCAACCAACTGCCCCTAATCCTTTAGTATCGGATTGTGTGATTTTTAATGTGTGAAAGAAATAATCACCCCAAGCTCTTAAATATACCGAATTATCATCTTTACCGGTTTGATCCATTCCAACGATATCCGTATAAAATCGTACCGTTTCGTCAAGATTTGTACTTAATAATTCAATATAGGCTAATTGTGAAAAAAAGTGTGGATTCTTTGCCATTTGTATTTTTATTTATAGTTTTTTTTACATTATATCTAATAACAAAAGTAGAACGATTCGTTATTATAAGTGAATCAATAATATTCTATTGCTATTCAAAATCAATTCAATTTAATTTTTAATGTAGTGATAAGGCATGTTTAGTATTCTTTTTATGCAAATGTGCCTCCATCTACTGCCATGGCGTGGCCTGTAATAAAAGTAGATTGATCTGAGCACATCCATAAAGCTACATCAGCAACTTCTTGTGGTTGTCCCATTCTTTTCATTCTTTGTAAGTTGATTGCTTTTTCCAGTGCTTCTGGGTTGTAGGCCAGTTTTCTTCTGCCTTCCATAATCATAGGTGTTTCAATGGCAGTGGGGCAAATCGCATTGATGCGAATGTTTTTGGTAGCATTTTCTATAGCGGCACTTTTTACAATTCCGATTACTCCATGTTTTGATGCAGAATACGGGACATTATCAGGTTGTCCCACCAATCCAGCAGCCGAGGATACACATACAATGTTTCCACCACCTTGTTTTAGCATTTCAATTAATTGGTATTTCACACAATACCAAGTTCCTGTTAGGTTGATGTTTATTTGTTGCAACCAAGCCTCTTCGGGATATTCATGTGTTGGTAACGACAGTGTTCCAGCTATTCCAGCTGAATTTACAGCACAATCCAATCGGCCGTATGTAGCAACTGTTTGTTGTACTAAGTTTTCAACTTCCATTCTATTAGAGATGTCGCACTTTACAAATAGTGCGTCATGTCCTAAGTCAATAATTTCCTGTACTACAAGTGCTCCTGCTTGTTCATTTACATCCGATACGACTACTTTGCCTCCTTCTTTAGCAAAAGAAATAGCGGTTGCTTTTCCTATTCCTGATGAGGCACCAGTAACTAAGCATACTTTGTTTTCAAATCTTTTCATAATTATTTATTTTTTAAAAAGCTCAATTCAATTCCGCTACCAATTGGTAACAATACAGTGTCAAAAGCTTGGGTTTCTAGTATTCTATTTTTATAAAGGGTTGTTTCTTGTAAGGAATGTGGCGGGAATACCATATTATCACTAAGTACCCATGCTTCTGGATTTAGTTTTGGATAAAACAAATCAAAACAAGGCAAGTATAATTCTTTCCATATATCCACTAATACAAAATCAAATTTTTCAGTTGCGTTTGCAATATTTTCGAGTGCATCTCCTATCCGCCATTCTACAAAATCTGAAAGTCCAGCTTCCTCAATTTTTTGTTTTGCATAAGCTGCCTTTTCAATATTATTTTCTAAAGTAATAACGCGTCCACCATTTGCTCGGGCTGCTTCGGCAAGCCAAATAGTAGAGTAACCATAAGATGTGCCTAATTCTAAAATGATTTTTGAATGTGCTGATTTAATCAGAGTATTAATGAAAATGGCAGTTTCTAAACCAACAGACAATAAAAACTCATCACGACGTTTCATCCCTTCTGCTACAGGAAGTGATTTCATGAGAATAGATTCTGTTTCAATTCGCTGATGATATGTTTTTAAAACAGTATCAATTTTAGTATCAAATGATATCATTGTAATAATTATTTATTATAAAAGAGTTAATTTCCATCACTGATAGTTGTTCCTCCATCAATGATTATATTTTGACCTGTCATATATCCCCCAGCTTTTGATGCTAGTAAAAGGGCCATCCCAGCAACTTCTTCCACTTTTCCAATTCTACGTAAAGGAGTTAGTGCAATTCGTTTATTCATGAGTTCGGGATTTTCTGTCAATGGTTTTGCAAATTCCGTATCAATAACACCTGGCGAAATCGCATTAACTCGAATATTATCGGGTCCAAATTCTACAGCAAGGTTGCGTGCTAATTGTGCTAGCCCCGCTTTTGAAATACCATATAATCCCAAGTTTTTATTGCCTCTTACACTGGATAAACTCGCCAGGAAAATAATAGCACCTTCTTTTTTGGATTGCATAATTGGAACTACTTTTTGAGTTAAGTAAATGGCATTTTCTAAATTAATTTGCATTGTTTTCGCAAAATCCTCCGACTTTATATCTAAAAATGAACCTGGAATAGCTATCCCAACACAATTCACTAAAATGTCAATTGGACCTACTTTTTCTTCTGATTCAAATACTAGTTTATCTATTGCTTCTTTTTTTGAAACATCACAAGTAATTGTAAGTGCGTTTATTCCTTTATTTTCAAATTCTATTAGAGTTGCATTACATCCTTTTTCGTCATTACTGGAAATAATTACTGTAGCTCCGTGAAGCCCTATAATTTCAGCAATTGCTTTGCCCATTCCGCTAGTTGAGCCAGTTATTAAAGCGATTTTACCCCTTAAATCGAATAGATTATTCATATTGTTTTTTGTTTTAAAACGTATTGCATATTAAAACTAATGCTACTTAATAAAATCATTGTGATTACCATAGGAACTGCGCTGCCATTTTGAAAATAGCTGAGTATTCCTGTGACTAGGGCACTCATAGCCATTTGTGTCACCCCCATTATAGCATTGGCACTACCTATGTTTTCTGTAAATGGACGAATGGTTATGGCCATACTGTTGGGAGAAATCAGCGCTAGAAACAACATGAAAAAACACATTCCTACTAGAAGATTAACGACTGTTAAGGAGTAAATAGCGGTATATAATAAATAACAACAAACTATTAATTGCATTCCTACTGCCCAAAAGGCGATGTCATAACTGCTAAATCTGCGCAATAAAAGTCTGTTAAATTGACTGCCTACTATCATGCAGCTGGCTGTGCTGGCGAAGATCCATCCAAATTGCTGCTTGCTAATTCCCAATATTCCAATAAACAATAAGGAAGAACTTGAAATCCAACTAAACAATACTGCTGAAGCCAAAGCTGTAATGAAAGCGTATCCCATATAGCCTTTTGTTAGAATTACTTTTTTATAATTTCCTACTATCGCTTTTGGTTTTAAGGAATAGTTGGCATTCGCTTTTGTTACATGAGGGAGAAAAAAATAAAGTGCTATTAATAAAATCAACGACATTACGGACAAAAAGATAAAAATACCTCTCCAATCAGAAAAGAGAAGAATAAAACTTCCTAAAGTTGGAGCAATAATAGGTGCAATTCCCATAATTAGGGAAAGTGTAGAAAAGGTCGAAGCAATTTTTTCAACAGGAAATACATCTCGCACCATCGCTCTACTTCCTACTGAACAAACACTAATACTAATGGCTTGAAAAAAACGAAAAACACATAGAAGGATTATATTTCCAGCTACCGCACATCCTAAAGAAGTCAGAAAAAATAGAGCTAATGCAATTAACATCGGATTTTTGCGTCCAAACCGATCCAATAATGGCCCATTAAAAAATTGACCAACGCAAGCTCCAGCAAAAAAAGCACTCATAGAAAGAGTAATCATTCCCATATTAGTTCCTAAATTTTCGGCCATTGCAGGAAATGCAGGTAAATATAAATCGGTTGAAAAAGGCATTAACCCATTCAAACAACCTAATAGAATAATTAAGGATTTTATGCTAATTTCTTTCGTTTTTGTCATCTAATCTTATTTCCAATGAATCATTATTAGTTCCATTTATTACTCAATAAGCACTCCATTTGACAATTTCATAATTGCAAAATGTGGCCTATTGTGCTGAATTTTAATGCTGCATGTATTTAGGAAGCGGTATTCCGTTTATTTCAAATGGTTTTGCCTCAATGAGTATAAAAATAATTCTGCAAACTTCAGTTTCACTTGGATTTTTCCATTTGTGAACCGTACCGCGTTGAATAATAATTTCTCCAGCACTAATTCTCTTTGAAACATTGTTTTCTAATTCCAATTCGATTTCCCCGCTAACTATTATTCCATAATCGATGCTGTCCGTTCGGTGTAGTGGAGAAGAAGCTCCCGGCAACATATCAACAATACGAATCACCGATCCTCCTGTTAGCGTTGTGCCGGCATCTCTTTTGGCACCATCCGTTTCGTCATTACAATCTGCTGGAACGGTTGCTGTGGTCCATAATGTAGACATCGCTGCATCTCCAGATGGGATAATCACGGTTTCAAATTCTTCGTCGGAAGTAAATACTGCAGTACCTTCGTGAGTATGACCGGTTACAATTCTTCTTATTGGTAAATTCATTTTGCTTCTTATTTTAATCTTTTTTATTTTCTATTGGAGTTGATTTAAGCTTTTTCATAAAATCACTGAATGCTGGTCTAAAATCACTAAAAAGTGCATTGTCTCTGTTTTTTAACATCACTTCACTAAACATTTTTAGTCCAATTGCAAATTCAGTTGCTTGATTTTCGGTTTGGAAAAGATTTCTATTTTTCATTCGTTCAGCAATTATGAAAATATTATCATGATTGTCAAATTCCAATTCTATCGGTGGATAGATTGTGTCATCAACTCTAGTTGTTGACAACAGTTCGAGTTTTAATTTGTATTTATTGGTTCGTTTTTCCATTTTTTTGTTTTGTGTAAATTATTAAATATAAACTAGTAACTAATTCCATCACCATAATGAAATAGTGCATATCCTTTGGGTTTCAAATATCCTGGAACATCCGATTGGTTTTCTAAAACAGCTTTCATTGAAATAGGTGTTGTAAATGGCATTTTTCCAGTTGGATTAAATTTTCCATTTATTACGGCTAGTAGTGCTTCTGGTGTTGTTCCAAAAGTGGCGAGGACAGTTGTTAGTTTTCCATTGTCTATTTCATCAATTACCCATGGACTGGTATAATTTATAACAACGATAGTGGGTTTGCTTTGTGTAATATCATTGACATGAGCAATATCAATTCTATTTTTTGACAATCTCAAATCTATTGGACTACCATTCGCAGCAAACAAACCTCCTGAATTAGGGATTAGCCAAAGTAAAACCACATCAGCTGCTTCTTTTGAATCGACAAATTCCATATTTAGATACTTGTTGTTTGGTTTGTTAACAGTAATCGGGCTATTCGACTTTCCATTATCATAATAAGTCTCAAAATATACTTTTGTTTTTTTTGTAATGGGTAAAAGTTGGGAATCATTTCGAAGTAAGACAATGGATTTTCTCTGTGCTAAATCAGCTTTCTTTTGAAATTCTGTATTGCCTACTATTTTAATGGCTTCCTCAGTATTTACATAAGGATTTTCAAATAAGCCTAATTCAAATTTCTCTCTTAATAATCGCGTAACCGATTCGTTGATTCTTTCTTCAGTAACAAGTCCTTTTTTTACAGTTTCCAATAGTACAGCAGGATCAGCATTACCTGAAAATAAATCAACACCACATAAAATTGCTTTTTGATAGCGTTCTAAAATACTTTTGTTTTCTACACCCCAAGGCATCATTTCAATGGGACCAGTATCTGAATTAATAATTCCTTTGAAGCCCATTTTTTCTCTTAGTAAATCATGAATTATCGCTTTATTATATGAAAAAGCAACTTCTTCATACGGTGTACCGATAGGTTTTGCATAATAAGGCATAATGGAAGAAGTTCCTGCTTCAATAGCCGATTTGAATGGTTTTAGATGATATTCAAGCATTCCACCAGGATAATGCTGGTCTTTTCCCCATTCAAAATGAGGGTCTTGTCCATCAACTTGTGGCCCTCCACCGGGAAAGTGTTTGGTTGTCATTGCCACTGAATTTTTATTCAATTGCTTACCTTGAAATCCCAATACAATTTCACGAATCATATCGGCACCTAAATCAGCATTTTCACCAAAAGTTCCTTCAATGCGTTGCCAGCGTGGTTCGGTTGCTAAATCGGCCATGTACATATAGCCTTTTCTTAAACCAACAGCACGCCATTCTTTGGCAGCTATTTCTGCAAACTCATGAGTCAATTTTAAATCTCGCATGGCAGCAAGCCCTAATTCACTAGGCCATTTAGAGAAAACAGTGGCACCAACACTTAAACCAATTGCATCATCTACTGTAATGTGATTTCTAGGGTTTGAAGCTATAATCGAAGGGATTCCTAATCGGGAACTTTCAGATAACGCTTGTAAATTATTGGACCAGTCGGCCATGATTTTTGAACTCGTATTGGCTCTTACAATAAAATGACGTAAATTATAGGTCAATATACCTTTTGTCGTTCCTGCAGCAGTCATGATAGGATCCTGTAAAGGTTTGTGAGTAAACATATTTGCATTATCAATTAAATCTTCTTCGTTAAAACCGCTTGTGATTTCAGATTTTGGCGCATTTCGTTGAAAAGAATAGTCACCCGCAAGACGAGTAGTACTGATAATCATAAAACCTATTTTTTCCTCAATTGTCATTTTAGAAATAAGGTCTTTTATTCGAATATCATTAGAAAGTCTCCAATCTTCGTATTGATCCAGCTGATGGTTTTTGTTTAAATCTTTGAATTGTAGTCCATCAATTTTAAAAATAGGGACAGACCGAAAACCCAATTCAGGTTGAATGGTGCTTTTTACTGTTTTGGTAGAATTACAGGACCAAATGGACAGTATAATTATAACGACAAACCAGAAATATTTTTTCATTTTTTATGTTTAATTTAAATTTTACTTATTTTAATACCCTATCTTTTTTCAACCCAAACTCTTTTGTTTGGTTGATATCCAATGAAGAAGCGCCTATTTTAATTGTATATTTTCCTGCTTCGGCTATCCAAGACGAAAGAGTTGGGTCATAAGAAGCTAGTTCACTTTGAGTAAGCGTAAAACTGATGGTTTGTGATTCGTTGGGTTGTAATAGCTTTGTTTTAGCAAAGCCTTTCAACTCTTCAGCTGGTTTTTTTAATTTTCCGGTTGGAGCGGTTAGGTACAATTGAACCACTTCTTTTCCAGCTACTTTTCCCGTATTTTTAATGCTAATGGTTGCAGTGATTTTATCTTTAAAATCAGTTGAATTCAGTTTAATATCGCCATAAGCAAATTGGGTGTAACTCAAACCAAAACCAAATTCATAAGCAGTTTTTACCTTTTTAGTGTTGAAATAACGGTAACCCACATAAATATCATCATCGTATGTTATTTCAGCTGGATAGGTCGGCATTACAGGATCTAAAATTTCACCTTCCTTTAACGGAAATTGTTTTCCAGGGAAATTTTGTGATGATGGCACGTCAAGATAAGCAATAGGAAATGTAGCTGTTAATTTTCCAGACGGATTTACCTTTCCCGAAAGGATATCAGCAATGGCATTACCACCTTCCATTCCTGGTTGCCAAGCCATCAAAATAGCATCGGTTAAATGGCTCCAACTCTCCATTTCAATAACACCACCAGCATTGATTACGACAATAACTTTCTTGTTTTGAGCATGAAATGATTCTGAAAGTGTTTGAAGTGTTTGCTTTTCAGTATCCGTTAAATTGAAATCATCTGCAACTTTGCGATCTTTTGATTCACCGGACAATCTACTAATTGTGATAATAGCCACATCAGATTTAGCTACAGCTGCTGTAATCATCTCGGTTTTAACAGGCATTTCTTTAATAGTAAAAGGATTAAAAACATCCATAAAGGAAGGAACTGGCCTTTTAGTATTTTCATACTTTACGTAATCTTCATAAATAGATTTAGTGTTTTGTTGCAGTTTGAATCCTGAATTAACTAAGCCTTCATCAAGAGAGATAGTGTATTTTTTTACCACATCACCACTTCCTGTTCCACCAGCAATAATGTCATAAGAAGCATTGCCAAATAAGGCAATAGTACTGGATTTTGGTAATGGTAGCGCCTTATCATTTTTTAATAAAACCATTCCTTCGGATGCTATTGTTCTAGAAACAGCTGCATTTGCTGTTAAATCCGGTTTGTTTGAATAGTTGTATTTATTGAAAGTTATGCTTTTGACAATAAGATTTAAAACGCGTTCTACACTTGCATCTAAATCTGTCATTGAGAGTGAACCCTTTTTTGCTGCATTGAAGATAGTTTGTGTTTGATCGGGTCTTCCTGGCATTTGTAAATCATTTCCAGCGCTTAATGAAAGAGCAGCGTTTTGTCCTGCAAACCAATCACTCATCACTAAACCTCTAAAACCCCATTCTTTCCGTAAAATGTTAGTTATTAAATCTTTGCTTTCAGAAGTGTAAATTCCATTGATAAGATTATACGAAGTCATCAATGTCCAAGGATTTGATTTTTTGACCGCTATTTCAAAACCTTTTAGATAGATTTCTCTTAAGGCACGTTCGCTTACAATCGTATTCAATTTCATTCTATTGGTTTCTGTATTATTAGCTGCAAAATGTTTTACTGAAACTCCAATACCCTGTTTTTGAATGCCATTCGTTACCGCTGCAGCAATAGTGCCTGAAAGAAAAGGATCCTCTGAATAGTACTCAAAATTGCGACCCCCTAAAGGATTTCTTTGGATATTAAAAGCAGGAGTCAATACAATATCTATTCCGTATTCTTTAGCTTCACGACCTAATATTTCACCCGCTTTTTGGGTCATAATAGTATCCCAAGTACTGGCTAATAATGTACCAATTGGAATCGCTGTAGCATATTTTGGTTTTGCATTGGTTAAATCCAAAAAATGAATACCCGCCGGTCCATCTGATAGGGTAATGCTAGGAATTCCTAATCGGGTTACAGCATGGGTTCTACCAGAAGTTCCAGGGATTTTTGGTGCTATTTTATCATCTTCGGGGTCATTAGGTGGTAATAAACCTGCTGGAGCTCCCGGAATATACATTCCCATACCTACCACTAATTTGACTTTTTCTTCAAGAGTCAAAGCTTTGATAACTTGCTTTACGTTGCTTTTGTTCAATTGAAGTGTCGATTTTTCTTGTGCCGAAACCATCAAGTTAAAGCAAGCAAAACCTATTATAAGAAGTGATTTTTTCATGATGGTTTTTTAAGAGGATAGACTTCAACCGAATGCTATTTCTGCACTAATTCAATTTTTTATTTTAAAGCTATTTATTGGCTTTAATTATTTTTTGATATTCAAAATAACTTTGTTTAGGAATGCGTTCTTGGGTTTCAAAATCAACATAAATCAATCCAAAACGTTTGGTGTAACCAAAAACCCATTCGAAATTATCCCAACCACTCCAAGGAAAATACCCAATTAGGTTCACACCATCAGTTTTGGCTTTTAGTGCTGCTACAACATGACGTTGAATAAAGTCAGCACGAAGCGGGTCTTTTACAATAGGCTTCACTTTTATATCTTCCCCTTCAAAACCAGCACCGTTTTCAGTAATCATCATTTTTGGACTGCCATAATCATTTTTTATTCGTGTTAATAAATGATATAATTCATCTGGTCGTACGGGACCATTGTGCGATTTTACTTTATCAGTGTTATTGTCCATCCAAGTACTGGCAAAAGGCGCTTTTTCATCATAACTAACTAGTGCAGGGGCATAGTAATTAATCCCTAAAAAATCAGGTTTAGTTTCCGCTAGTATTTTCATTTCAGATCCTGAAGGTTGAAAGGAAGGATCGTATTTTTGGACTGAATCAACAACTTGTTGGGGATAGGTCCCTTTAAATAAGCCGTCCAAAAAGAACTTGTTTAAAAGTTTATCTTCAAATTCACTTGCTTTTATGTCTTTAGGGTTATTTGAATCTAAAGGCAAACAAGGCGATAGATTTAAAGTCATTCCAATTTGACCTTTTAAATTCATTTCATGAAACATTTTGATAGCTGCTGCGTTTGCCAATAATTGACGATGTGCTTTTTGAATTCCTTTAGCAAAACGAACGGTATTTGGTTCTTTGCTTTGCTCCATATTGATTAGGTATTCAGCAACCATGAATTCAATATAAGGTTCATTGAAAGTGATGAAATACTTTACTTTTTTACCATAACGTTTCAAAACAACTTCGGCATAATTTTTATACCAATTAATCATTTCTGGATTTCCCCATCCTCCTTTTTGTACTAAAGCCATTGGGTAATCAAAATGATAAAGCGTAACAACAGGTTCGATCCCTGCGGCTTTTAAATCATCGATGAGGAGGTCATAATGTGCCAAGCCTTTTTCATTAACCGCACCAATACCATCCGGAATAATGCGGCTCCAGTCTAATGAAAAACGATAGGAATTCACCCCTAATTCTTTCATCAATTGAATATCTTTCAAATATTGGGTTCTATCATACATATTGATAGCCACATTTCCTGTTTGTTTTTGACCGATTAAGAACTGAGTTACACCAACTTTATTGGTTAGGAAATCCCATTTTGATTCTCCTTTTCCATCCGCTCGATACCCACCTTCTACTTGATAAGCAGCCGAAGCTATTCCCCATAAAAAAGGGTTTTTATTTTGTGCTTTTACACCAATTCCCGAAAGAAGAATTATGCTTAAGTTTATAATAATTTTTTTCATGATAATTTTTATAATAGTTCAATAATCTCAATTAAATTTCCAGTATTGTCCCTAATGAATCCCATCATAGCATCTTTGGGAGGGCTCAATAGTGGTCCCATGACGACATCAACACCCGTGTTCTTAAAGCGTTCGAATAATGCTATTAAACCAGATTCAACTTCATAACAAATATGTTTGGTTCCTTGTTGTCGCATGTCAGTAAGCGGATGTTTTCGTGTTTCTGGAATGGCTTCGGTTTCATAATGTTCAAATAATTCGAGTTTAAAATTCCCATGTTGCAGAAATACTATTTTGGTTTTTATCTCAGGAAAATCTTTTTCCCAACAAAACTCAAAATCTAAAGTTTGTTGATACCAATCGATTGCGTCTTGCATATTGGCAATACTGATTCCTACATGGTGTGCTTTTAGATAGGTTGTACTCATTTTATTCGAACTCATTTTTGTTTATTGACTCGTCAGATTTTGCTAAATAAGAATGAAATAATCCTTTTGGATCTCTTACAGCTCTAATTGCTTGCAGTTTTGCGAAATTTTCATCCGAAATAAATCTTCTTTGATGTTTTGTAAAATCAGAATCTCCAAGATATTGTCCTTCGGTTACTTTTTCTATTCGATTTATTTGTTCGTTGAGCCAAGTTTTACATTTTACATCTTCGTCTTCGGTTTCCCAAAGCGTATATATAGCTAAATAAATATCAGTTTGAAGCGAAAATGCCATATCTGGCAATTCACGTAAGGGTGCCATGCTGAACCAAAGTGTAAATGTTTTATCGTTTGGTAATTTGATAAAACTATCTTTAATTACTGGCACTACTTCATCAGGAGTCCCTTTTAGCCACGCATTACTGACCGCCCATCGATGTCCTTCGGGATTGTTTTTAACTTGTACCTCATACTCAGCTGCCAAGGTGGTAGGTTGAGCGGTTTTATGAACTATAGCTTTGGTGATAAAAGGACATTCTTCAAAAGGAGCAAGTGCTTTTTGGGCCGCTTCAGCTGTGTCTTCAAATGCCATTGCATGAACGACGATTCCTGTTCCAAAATCAAATGTTTGACCAACTGCTACGATTTCAACGGTGTTTGCAACTGTAGTGTGCATCGTTTGTAACCAATGTAAAACTCCTTCACAAACGTCAGCTGGATATACATAGGTACTGGCAGTTATTGCTTTTGGAAGTGGGCGAGTTTTTAGATGGAAGCAGGTAACAACGCCGAAAAATCCTGGACCAGCACCTCGAGCAGCCCAAAAAAGATCCGGGTTTTGGTTGAGATCCGCTTTCACTAATTCACCACTGGCAGTTACCACATCAATCGATTCAATTTGCTCTGCCGCCCAACCCCAACCACGGGCATTCCAACCTTGTCCACCTTGTAATAAAAAGCCACCAATGCCGACAGTAGGGCAATGGCCTCCTCCAAAAAACAGGTCGTTATCTTTTAAAAAAGGAGCTAATTCTTGTCCGCCTTTAGTTGCAGGACCTGCACTTACAATACCAGTTGTTTTATTTAAGGATATTTTATTTAAATGTTTTAAATCCAATAAAATCCCTTCATCCCGCACGCTCCAAACAGCCCAACTATGGCCACCTGAACGAGTAGCTATTTTATATGATTTTTCATTAGCTAGTTTTACAACTTCCACAACATCATTAGCATCTTCTGGAAAAAAAATAGCAACAGGAAATCGATTTGGACGTAGGTGATTGAAAACCCTTCCCACTCGCGCTTCTTCATAACCAGCATTTCCTTTATAATATATTTTACCTTTGAAATTCATTTGCTTTAAAATCTGTATTAATAAGTATAGTAATCGTTTCTACCATTTTGATGCGCCACCATCAATAGGAAAATCAGCTCCTGTTACCCAACTAGATTCATCTGATGCTAAATATAATGCGGCGTAAGCAATATCGTCAGGTGTACCAATTCTACCAATCATGTGTTTGTCATTTAGGAAAGGTCTAATCTCAGGATCGTTTACCAAATGAGAAGTGGCTTCTGTGTGAACCAATCCAGGAGAAATTGTATTTACCCGAATATTATGTTGACCACCTTCCATAGCCATTTGAATCGACATGGAATAAACAGCACCTTTTGTAGCGCAATGCACTAATGCAGGCGAGCCTTTTAATGCTTGTCTCGCATTTGCGGAAGCAAAATTGATAATAGAACCTCCATTTATTTTTAAATATTTCCAAGCTTTTTGACAACTCAAAAACACGATATCCAATTCTCCTGCAATACTTCTTTTCCAAGTAGTTTCGTAATCTAAATCTTCAATCCACTCAAAAGCGCAAAAAGCAGCAGCATTTACAACAATATCAATACCTCCAAAAGCTTCGACAGCTTTTTCCATTAATAGCTCGACGTCTTTCTCTTTGGTAAGGTCAGAAGGGTGAAAGCTTTGCATAGACAAACCTTCCTGACGGGCTATTTCAAGTGTAGCTTTGGCAGCAGTGGCGTTAATATCACAGCCAAATACATTTGCTCCTTCTCGGGCAAATAGCAGTGCGCAGCCTTTTCCAATACCCGCTCCAATACCCGTTACTATTGCGGTTTTACCTAAAAGTCTTTGATTGTTTTTTTTTGGTGTCATTGTATATTAGTTTGTAATTGTATTGATTTTTACTTTTGTTTCAATCATCATAAATGAGGCAATTCCAGCTACTAAAGCGGCTAAACCAGCAATGTAAAATGGAACCGAAATACCATATTTATCGGCTAATATACCTGCAACTAATGGCGCAATCATACCACCTACAATTTCTCCAGCTCCACCTAACATTCCTATGGCTTTACCAGTAGAATGCATCGGAATTATTTCAGAAGGAATGGCGGATAAAACAATCGGAAATGTTCCAAAGAAGAAGTAGGCTATAAACATACTTGGAACTTGGAGACCAGAATTTTGCATAAAAAGGATTGCCATTGGATAGAAAACACCAACAAAAGCAAAAAGCATTACAAAGGGTTTACGACCATATTTATCGGATAATGTAGGGACAACAATTCCAGAGATCAGTGATGACAATCCCATAAGTCCCATAATAGCTCCAATTTGCCCTTCGGTAAGGTGTTGGACTTCAATAAAAAATTTTGGTAAAAACGCAATACTACAATTAAGCCAAGTCATCATACAACAACTAATTAAAACGCCTACTCGAATGTTTTTATAAGCCCATAATTCTTTAAAACTTAAACTTTTATCTTCTAATTTTTGTACGTTTTCAACTGTATTTTTTCGTAAAAATTTCCAATTTACAAAAGCTATAATTAAACCAGGGACACCTGCAATTAAAAAAGTAGAACGCCAACCAAATTTTTCTGCTAGTAGTACTAAAACTATTGGAGCTATCATAAAACCAAATAGGGTAGAGCCAAAACTTTGTAAAAATCCCATATTAAATCCAATACGATTTTTTGAAGATTCTTTAGCTATAAAAGATTGGATTAAAGGTAAAGTTGGCCCTTCTGACAGTCCCATTAATAAACGAGTTACGAGCAATACAGTAAAAGTTGTTGCTAACGCTGAGCTAATGGAGGAAAGTGAAAATAAAACTACCGCTCCAACAAACACAGTTTTTTTCTTGTTATGCTTTTCTGCCCATGAAGTTGAAATATATCCTGATATTGCCCAAGTAAGGGATAGCCCAGAAACTAACATTCCAAGTTGGGCATTGTTTAATCCTAAGTCTTTTATTAGAAATGGAGATAGGTAGGTCAATGCCATTCGATCAACAAACACCAATCCAAAGGTGATGCTCATTAATACTAAAAGTTTATTTTCGTAGGTAAAAAGTTTGTTTTTCATAAGTAAAAAAGAGTTTTCAATAAGAAACAAGGATTAGTTAATGCTATTTTTATTTTAAAATATTCATTTTTTAATGAGGAGTAATTTTTAATTCCAGTTTTCCAACAGGTCTTTGTATTTGTTTAAATTATGAACTACTCATTATATTTGTGTTTTTATTAAAGGATATTATATATTATTTTCGAATTGAAAACGGTCAATTTTTACTAATTCTTTCTCATATTCGTTATATGATGTTGGGAAACCTAAAAAATTAGTGGTTTTTGGATCTATAATCTGTAACCATAAAGCATGAACTCCTTCGGGTACTTTTACAGGTACTTTTAAGGTAATCCATTCCTCGTTTTGTTTAGCAGGTACTTCAATTTTGCCTACGTTTATTCCCCAAGAATAATCAAGGTTTAAATTAATTACACAAGGTTTATCACTTGGTGCGACTTTTATAGTTATTGAATTGGCTCCTTCTTTGAAATCTAAATATTTGAATGCTGCCTTATCGTTTGATTGGATATTACCTAAACCTTCATTCTCATTCGAAAAAGTCTTAATGCGAATGTTTCCAATTACTAAACAGGCTCTTGCTGCATCTATTTCTTCAAAAGCATTTAAGGGTGGTGCAGCACCTTGTGAAGTCATTTCGACTTCGGGGATTGTGCCGTCTTCTCTAAAAGTAATAGGTTCAAGGCAGGATTTCCTCATCGAAATACTACCGTTGGTTGCACGGTGATAAAACACATACCATTTGTTTTTAAATGCTACTAATGAACCATGATTGTTCCATACAGCTGGGTCAGAATTATTGTTGTCAATGATAATACCTTGATATTTAAAAGGTCCCATTGGAGAACGACTAGTAGCATATCCTAGACAGGTGGGTCTTCCTGCACGACTTATATCAGAATAAATCAAGTAATACAATTCTTTTCGTTTAACCATATATGCTCCTTCATGGAAATAATGTTCTTTTTGTGTAACAATATTTTCTTTTATAGTCGTAGTATCTATTTCGGTCATGTTGGGTTTTAATTTAGCAATTTTAGCATTAAACTGTCCCCAAATGTAATAGCTTTGTCCATCATCATCTACAAAGACACAAGGATCTATTTGACTAATTTTTTTGGTATAAATAGGATGATTGTTTATAAAAGGTCCTGTTGGAGAGTTAGATTCAGCTACCCATTCAGCTTTTACAAAATCAAACATGCAATAGTAGAGGTAATATTTTCCATTGCGGTATTGCACATCAGGCGCTAAGAGCAGATCATCCATAAAGCTAATTTCTGAACCTTTGGCTTTATTAGAAAAACTAACATCTGATAAATCCCATTTATTTAGGTCAGAAGAAGATAATACGCGATAACTCAAAGAACAATAATACTTTGGGCTTTCGTCTCTAGAGCCGTACACGTACATTTTACCATCCTTCCATACATGTGCAGATGGATCAGCAATGAATGTACCGGGAGGCACAATAGGATTTTGTGAATATCCATTTTGGATGTTAATTATAAATAATAGGAATAGATATTTTTTCATTTTTAAAAAACAGTTTGTAAAATGATGTATGATTTTAGTTTTTTTGGAATTTAATAAGTATTTAAAATTACGGACTACTCATTATATTTGTATTTTTTTTACAGTATGTTGTTTTTTATTTTTAATAAAATAAATATAATATAAATTTAAGATTACAAATATGGCAATGAATTAAGCTTATTTGTGAATCAAAAAACAACTAGGGCTATTCAAAATCAATACTTTTTTAATATTTCAATACGATTTATTGAAATATAAGTTTAGATTTTTGACACAATAGATTGCGGTTTTTAAATAAAAAAAGCCTTCCGTTTAGGAAGGCTCTTAATAACTAAAACAAAATACGATTAAAATTTATACGCGAGCGTCAAGAAGTACGCTCTTGCAGGAATTGCAATCGCTTGATGAAAGGCAGTAGGATTAGCAGCAATATCTGCTTTGGTAAGTCCTTCTAAATTTAAGTTGAAAGGAAATGAACCAGGTCCTACCCATCCCATAACGCCATAAGAATTCAATACATTATTTACATTGGCACTCACTCTTAATTTAGCGCTAATATCATAACCCATTGCTAGATTAAATTGACTGAAGGCTGGTAATTCGAAAGCATTGGCAAAATTAGCTTGTCTGGCTCCCATATAAGACCATGTTACATTAGCATAAAAACTATTAGAAGTATATTCAGGAGTAATATTTACCATTAAATTAGGTACGTTTGCCGCCTTATTTCCAGAATTGTCAATCATTATATCCGTTCCAGCTGTTGTATGCGAGTTGTCTGTTTGGTGAATCCAAGCGTTGTATTTTGTTGCTTTTGCATCTTGTGCAGTAATAACTCCTCTAATATTGAAATTATTAGATAACTTAACAGAACTCTCTAATTCGATACCAAAGGTTCTGATGTTATTGTACAAAGCAGGTGGATTGTATAATAAACCAGTTGCGTCATTTGTAAAAGTTACGCTATTAGGAATATCAGATAACAAACTATAAAATGGTGTAATGGTAAATATAGCATTCTCTATTTTTGACTTATAACCTACTTCATATTGCTGGATTATTTGTACTTGAGGATCTAAACTACTTGCTCCAAATTCAGTGCTAACATCATTATAAATATTATATCCAGGTGCTTTTTTACCATTGGAATAACGAAAATATAAGGCCGTTTGATCTGAAACTTTATAATTTAAAGCCCCTGAATACGAAAGATAACCTAAAGTTTTGTCATAGGAAAAAGGGCTTCCTAATGCAGATGAAGTATTGTCAAATAATGTTAACGGATTTCCATCAATACCTCCAGTGTTAGAAACGACTAATGAAGGAGCATTGTTGGTTCCGTGAATGCGAACATTTTCGTATCGTGCTCCCCAATCAAATGTTAATTTGTCATTGATTTCCCAAGTATGGGCAAAATAGATTGCTTTTTGATTTTGTTTAGAATTTATAATCGTATAGCCTTGATCTGCTCCTACGTTTACTATTCCGTTTGGATTGGTAACTTGATAGGTTACATTTCCAGGATTAGTTACGGATATACCAACAGTTTGTGGGTGGTTTTGAATTGTATTTAAAGAAACTCCCATTGATCCAGATACTCTGTATAATGATGAATTATCAAAAAAACCACCAATATTGAAAGTATGATTCTCTATTTTTTTATTAAAATTAAATTGATCTCTAAATTCATTTACCTTACTGTAATTATAAATTAAAGGAGTAAAGAATAATGAATTTGGTGAAAGTGCACTTCCAGGAGCTGTATTGCTAGTAACAGTATAATCAAATCCACTAAATGATTTAATCGTCATAATGGGTTGTCCTCCTTGTGAAACGGTATAAGTACCAGGAATAACCTGTGTTGGTGGATGCAAAGCTCCTAAAACAAAATAGGTAACAATATTATCCATTGCAATAGGAGAAACCGTACTCAAGGGTGTGAATGCTTCTACTGACATAGAAGATAAGCGGGCATTATTTGTGAATTTCCAACCATTTCCTAGTTTTTGCTCCCAGTTTAAACCAACTGAATTGTCTTTTGAATGCCATAAATCTTTCGATTTATAAGTAACATCACCTCTAGTAGGGACATAAGTAGTTAAAGAAATGGCAGGGGGTAAAACTGAAGAGGTATTAGAAAATCCTACCGATGGTTTCATATCGGTATAACTATTTGTAGGGATTCCTTCTGCTGTTAGATTGTGATCATTTAAACTTTTTACTAACAATTTCAAAGACCCAGTCTCATATTTATAAACTAAATTTCCTTTTAATTGTCCGCCAAAGTTAGAAGCATATCCAGGATATTGAGAACCGTCTGATTTTCTATAAAAACCACCAACGTTATAGGTTAAGTTTTTTGCTAATGGCCCTCCAAGATTAAAATCGGCTCTGTAATAAGGATTTTTCCCGTTTCCTTCAAGACCAAGTTTAGTTCTAATTTCACCTGCAAATTTTTCACCACCCGTTTTTGAAATATAGTTAAAAACACCTCCAGGAGCATTTGCGCCTGTAATAGAAGCAGTTCCGCCACGTACTGCCTCTAATTTATCAAGAGTGGCGTCAGCTCTTAAAAACATATCAGGACCAAAGTTAGCAAATATGGCATTGGTCACTGGAAGTCCGTCTTCCTGCATAGAAACGTAATCATATCCCCATCTACCATCATTGTTTCCTGTAGTAACTCCACGGGAATAAACGGTATTTCTTATTTCTCCAAGAGAGTTGTTGACAAAGATTCCAGGCACATTTTTTAATAATTCTGCAGCACTTGTTGGAGCCATTTTTTGAATTTGAACGGCATTAACCGTAGAAATAGCTATAGATGAATTAAGTGCTGAGCGTTTATCAAAAACACCTGTTACAACCACTTCGTCTAAGGCAGCTTGATCTTCTTGTAATGCGATATTTAATATGTTGGATTGAGGAACTTTTACCGTTACTTTTCGGGTGATAAAACCAATATATGAAACAGCGATTTGATAGCTTCCGTTTGCTACATTATTTATGGCAAATTCTCCATTAGCATCTGTATTGGAGCTTTTGTTGTTTTCCACTACAACGATTGAGGAACCTATCAAAACTAAACCTTTAGAATCGGTCACTTTTCCTTGAATTTTTCCCTCCTGCGCTAATGTAGTAGCCGAAAAACTAAATCCGACAATCAGGATTAAAATCCTAATAAATTGCGTTGTTTTCATAATTTTGGTCTTTTTTAAATTAGATTGATTTTTTTTGGTTTGAATAAATGAACAATTAATAATTTTCATTTTACAAATTTGGGGTTCAAAAATCAATTCTGTTAATCAAAAAAAGGCTGCTACTATTCTAAATCAACACTTTTGTAAATATTCCATCGGAGTAGTTCCAGTTTGTTTCTTGAAAAATCGGGCAAAGTTACTAGGGTTTTGATCGCAGAGTTTTATAGCGATTTCAGAGATGTGTAAATCGGAATATTTAAGGAGTGTTTTGGCTTCAAGAATTAACATTTCTTTCAGCAAATCTTGGGCAGTTTTATCAGTACTGGCTTTGACACATTTATTCAGATAATTTGGGGTAATATTCAGTATTTTAGCGTAATCTGAAATGTTTTGGTGTTTATAAATGTGTTGTCCTAAAGCATGTTTGTAGCGCTCTGTAATTTCGAAAAAAGCGTTTTTTGTTTTCTTATTTTGAAAAGGAATTTCCTTTTTTATCTCTTCAAAAATTACTAATAAATTATACGCGATTAGGTTTTTATTCGCCTTGTTTTCTCCTTTATACAATTCTAGCAACCTATTCAAAATACATTCTATGTTATTTAAGGTGCTTTCAGATATTTCAATTACAGGATTAGATTGAAATTGAAAAAAGGAAAATTGTTCACTAAGGTAATTTTTAGGCAGAAATTCGAATATTTTTTCATCAAAATGAAAATAAAAACCTTCGGCATCTGAGCTCATCATCTCATGTTGGGTGATTTGATATGCAGGTAAAAAAAACATAGAAGAAGGACCAAACTCATATTTGCTTAGTCCTTTACTTCTTCTGGAAATACCTTTTTTTAGAAATATAAAATCATGAACCGTTTTGCGGTGTGGTAATACTTGAAAACTCGATTTATTAGAGATTTCTTCTAATCTATTGATGTGGTATTCCTGATGACTAGGGTTAGATATAACTGGAGTCCAACTGGTAGTATGGGAATGAAACCCATGTATTTCAGAGGGAACCAGTGTTGGGATATATTCTTTATTAGACATCTTGATTTGTTTGTTATATTTTATAAAGTTACAAAAAAAATGTTACTCTATTATGGCTACAGCTCTGGTCCATCCTGCGCTTGCTCCCTTGATTTTTGCAGGAAAACAGGCTACTTTAAATCCAAATGGAGGTAAAGCTTCTAAATTTGCTAATTTTTCAATTTGACAATATTCTTTTTCGATTCCAACATAATGGGCTTGCCAGATAATTCCCGGACGTGGATTGTTTCTGAAATCTTCTGCTTGAATGTGTAGCGGAATATCCCAGCCCCAACCGTCAGTTCCCATCACTTTGATACCTTGGTCAATCAACCAGTGCGTCGCTTTTGCGGAAGCGCCCACATGAATGCGGACAAAATCAGCATCATGAATACGCTTATCAGCATCACAACGAATCAGTACAATATCAAAAGGCTTCAACGTATAGTTTATAGCGGCTAATTTCTCTATCAAATCTTCTGGCTCAAACATATAACCATCAGGTTTATCGGTAAAATCCAAAACTACCCCATCATGAAAAAACCAATCTAATGGCATTTCATCAATCGTGCGAGAAGGTTTTCCTTCGCAAGTTGGATAGTAATGATACGGAGCATCAACATGGGTTCCACAGTGACTGGTTACCGATAGGAATTCTCCGGCAGGACCATTGCCTTCAATGAATACATCAGTTAATCCTTCAAAAAGTTTTCCGCCCATTTTTTTAGCCCCTTCTTTGTGGTCTTCATAAACTATTTTGGTTGGTAACGGTTCTTTTATTTCTTCAGAAATCGTAACCGAAAGATCTATTATTTTCATGGTGTCTATTTTTTTAATTTTAAAATGAATCAGGTATCAATAACAATTTTTATTCTTTGTGTTTTAAACAAATGATTATAAAACCATCGTTGCGAAAAAGTTTACCATATAAGGGATATAAGGACATTTAAGCTAGGAACTAAAAAGAGTAATGTCTTATACGGTTAAAATTTAAATGGTTTTTATTTCAAAAGTCTTCCGCCATCTACTGTTATGATATTTCCGGTGGAAAAAGTCAGTTGAGTAGCTACCGAAAAGACAGCATTGGCTACATCTTCACCCAATGCAAATCTTCCCAAAGGTGTATTGTCTTTTTGAATTTTCAAAAAAGCAGGATCCATTGTAGTGGTGTATTCTCCTTCTACAAATCCTGGAGATACGGATACTACTCTTAATTTTGGTGCCAAAGCTCTTGCCAAAGAACGCGTCATAGAATCTAAAGCAGCTTTTGAAGCACAATAAGCAACATTGCTTCCTGTGCCAAAAATCCCTGCTATAGAGGAAATATTTACTATCAATCCGGTATCAGAAGTTGATTTTTGCAACAAATCTTTAAAAGCTCTTGTCATGGCAAAGGAGCCTCGAAAATTAGTTTGCATAATTCGGTCAATCCATTCATCACTCAAACCATCAAGGTCGTCATGAGGAACTGGTGTTGTAATACCGGCATTATTTACTAGAACATCTAATTTACCATATTTCTCTTCAACGAATAGTTTAAAAGCTTTTACTTTTTCTGAATCAGTTGTTGGAGCATGGAACAGCGAATGGTTTCCTTCCGGTAATGTTGCCAGGAATTGTTCGGCTCTTTTAGAATTAGAGTTGTAACTGATTATGATGTCAAATCCATTTTCGGCAAATTTTCGGCAAATTGCTGAACCTATTTCACCTGAACCACCTGTAACTAATACCGTTTTGCGCATGGCGTTTATTTATACGTTTTTATATCTTCTCACTCGAATATCAGCTTGTTCTTTGTGTCCCCAGAAATTTTCTATGGCACACAAACGAGAGCAATATTCTCCAATCATAGCGCTCGCTTCCGGAGTTCTGATTTCTTGATAGGAACAGGTTTTCATGAATTTTCCAACCCATAATCCGCCTGTATATTTTGCTCCGTGTTTCGTTGGTAAAGTATGATTGGTTCCAATTACTTTGTCACCATAAGCCACATTCGTATATTTTCCTAAGAATAAAGCACCAAAATTTGTCATGTGTTTCAAGAAGTATCTTGGATCTGCAGTCATTACCTGAACGTGTTCACTGGCAATTCGGTCTGCTTCGGCTACCATTTCATCAATGGTGTCAACAACTATGATTTGACCGTAATCTCTCCAAGAAATACTGGCTACATCAGCTGTAGGTAACGTTTTTAATTGTCTTTCTACTTCAGCCAAAGTTTCATAAGCTAATTTCTCAGAATTGGTCAATAAAATAGAAGGCGATGTTGGTCCGTGTTCTGCTTGTCCTAACAAATCTACGGCGCAAATCTCTGCATCAGAAGTTTCATCGGCAATTACCAAAGTCTCCGTAGGGCCTGCTAATAAATCAATTCCTATTTTTCCAAATAATTGTCTTTTGGCTTCCGCTACATACGAGTTTCCGGGACCTACAATCATATCTACAGATTCAATGGTTTCAGTTCCTATTCCCATGGCAGCAATAGCTTGAATACCTCCCAGTAAATATATTTCATCGGCACCAGCCATATACATTGCGGCAACAGTTGCAGCGGGAATTTGTCCATTAATTGGTGGCGTACATGCAATAACGCGTTTTACCCCGGCAACTTTTGCAGTAAGTACACTCATGTGAGCCGAAGCTACCATTGGGTAACGACCTCCCGGAATGTAACAGCCTACACTGTTTACGGGTACATTTCTATGTCCTAGAAAAACGCCTGGAAGTGTCTCCACTTCAATATCATGCATGGAATCTTTTTGATGCTGTGCAAAATTTCGAACTTGTGTTTGAGCAAATTTAATGTCTTCTAAAACTTGTTCTGGAACTCCACTAATTATTTCTTCAATTGTTTCTTTTGAAAGCAGAAAACTTGCCGGAGACCATTTGTCAAATTTTTCAGATAAAGAACGAACAGCAGCGTCACCGCCATTTTTAACTTCTTCTAATACGTTTTCAACTATTTCTCTTACTTTTTTATCATTAGATTCCGCTTCAAATAAAGCGATTCCTTCTTTAATTATTCTTTTCATGCGTTGATTATATTTTATTGATGGTTTGAAAATGTTCTGCAATAGGTGGATTCTGGAAATGAGGAGATAAAATAGCTCTCCATTGGGTGAATAAAGGAGATTCCCTAAAGCCAATAGATTGCTCTTTTATGTCAAAAGTTGCTATTTTTAATATCATATTCTAGTTGAAATTATTTTATTGTTTCAGTAATGGCCTCGTAATCTATTTCTAAAAAGTCTTCAACTTTTGTCGACCAATAATTTTTTATGAAAGCAAGATGATTCGGATGGTATGAATAGATTTGATAGGCTTCGTCATCTTTGAATATCATTGAAATGCCATAATCAAATTTGGTTTTTATATTCGTTTGTTTTAATATTTCAAATTTTTCAACTCCAATTATAGCTGCTAATTTATTAACCTCTTCAAAAAACTGTTTTTTATCAAGATCGGTCAGTGTGTTTTTTAATTTAAAAACGACTGAATGACGAATTGAACGATTACTTTTATCCATTGCTAAAATGCTTAAAGGAAGCGGAGTACTAATTGTTGGAGCCACATTAGTGATTTTATCACAATACATTATTGATTGTGTAACTGAATTCAAATTATTAGGCAGGTCTTTTTGGTCTCGTTCAATATTGATGTTTCCTGTGAAATTTTGACGTTTTAATTCCGCGAAAACTTCAGGGAAATTTATCATTCCAGTTCCTATTGTTACGTCTTTTATAGTAACATTATTGTATTCGGCAATATCTTTAAAATGTATTCCTAAAATATGACCTTCTAATTTTTTTAAACCCTTCACTGGATTGATACCGCTTTTAGGCCAGTGCCCTATGTCTGGACAGGCTCCTAAATTAGGATGGTTTTTTAATGCTGCTAATACTAAGTCAGGATTCCAGTAGTCACTTTTACCTTTCCAATGATTGTGAAGTGCCACTTTTATTCCATAAACACCTGCTAAACTATCAATAGCATCCAGCATGTCTAATGGAGGTTCAGCAGAAACGAATTTGACATTTAATCCTTTGGCCAGTTCAAAATCTCTTTTCCACTTATCTATTGTTTCTCCTCCGAGAATAAATAATGATTCCATTTTAAGCCCACTTTTTTGAACCATTTTGTTCAGTTTTTGAATGCCTGACGGAGATAAGTTCATTATTAAAGAATCTCGTAATTCTGGACCCGCTTTTCCAAAAGTATATCCCTCAATATATTTTAAGCCTGTGCTTTTTGCTAATTCCAATTGTTCTGGGAAAGAATAATTGTTAAAAGTAAATAATGCAATCCCTGATTTCCAATGAACCGTTTCGCTAAAACCTGCAGTCTTTTTTATTGCTGTTGGGTAATCTGTGATCGATTCAATGCTAATATCTTTATAATAAACTTCTGCTCCTTCGGATTGTAATTGTATTTTGCCTTTGGATAATGAGGTTACGGACAAATCTTGTTTTTGAGTGCCTATATTTTGTATAGCATTGACAATGTGTCCGTTAACAAGATAAACTGCTGAATTTCCGATAGTATATAAATCAATTGTTGTCCATTTCGAAAGTTCACTTTCAAAGTTTTCAGACCTATTGAATTCGCCCACTTGCAGATTGCCATAGTAAGAATTTAATGGAGATTTTACATTCCATTTTTCTCCTTTCGCCTTTCTTATATTAGCAATTGTATTGGATGTAAAATCATTATTAGGTATTAAAAATGCGTCACCAGTAGATCCTTGAGCAATTTGAAATTCAGCTCCCATCAAAAAAGCTCCCCAAAAGGCATCTTCATCACTACCTGCAAGATGGTACATAATTCCAGTATCTCTAGATAGATTCAATCTAGGTTCCCATTTTTTTGAGCCCCATTTGTATTTTAGTTGCAAATGGTAATTTTCATATTGCGCTTTAGTTGTTAATCCTCCATATATTTCTCCTGTAACTTTTAATACCTTTTCGCCATTTAGAGTGATCACTTTAAACACTTCTTTAGGGTCGTTAGCTCCCATAGATTTTCCATACATTCCATCACCAGTAGGTGTTCCTGGTGGTAAACCTTGTACAGTTTTATGTGGCACCCCCATCAATTTATACCAATAGGTTAAATTATCATCTAAAAGGTTTACTGGGTTGCCAATAGCCTTATTTTTAGTTTGAGCATTGCTGTTAACTATTGTGAATAAACAAAGTATCAATATTAAAACTGAGCTTAATTTAAGTCGTACAGATTGTTTGTTAAATCCTTTTGTTTCTTGCATAATTTAAATTTTATAGTATTATGAAAAAGTTAATATTTTATTATCGTTTTCCGAAAATAGATTTAGTAAAAAAAACACCTAATTAAGCTTATCATCTTTTTAATATTGAATACTAAAATATAATTTTATTGAAAGTTATTAATTTGGCTTCTTTTTTATCGGACAACAATTATTTTTATTAGTATTTAAACTAATTATAAGCTGTCAATAATTTCAAAGTGTTCTGCAATAGGAGGATTCTGGAAATGAGGAGATAAAATAGCTCTCCATTGGGTGAATAAAGGAGATTCCCTAAAGCCAATAGTGTGGTCCTCTAATGTTTCCCATTGTATAAGTACAACAAATTTGGTAGGTATTTCTATGCAATGTTGAAATTCCAATCCAATAAATCCTTTGGATTTTGAGACCACTAATTTGGCTTCCTGAAAGGCATCTATAAAAGCGGTTTGAGATTGCTCTTTTATGTCAAAAGTTGCTATTTCTAAAATCATATTTCTAGTAATGGAGTTAAAATAAGTCTATTAGTTAATTTAAATACTTTATTTTTTATACAATCAATAATTAATCAAAGTAATTTTTACAAAAATCTTAAAAATTAATACAAAAAGAGAATCATTTAAACGCTAGAAACAATCAAAATCAATCATTTTTGACGTTTTATTTTAAATTTAAAGAGGTATAGTATTCAATTTTAACAAATGTTGATAGTCAATAGACTAATTATGATTCTTTTTGGCTGTTGTTACTTCTAAAAATAATAGGCGAAAGACCTGTTTGTTTTTTGAACAATCGAGAGAAATAAGCGGGATCTTTAAAGTGTAACAAATACGAAATTTCAGAGATGGAATAGGAGGAGTACAGCAGGTGTTTTTTTGCTTCTGTAATGCAGTATTCATGTACAACCTGTAAAGCTGTTTTTTGTACTAAAGTCTGGCAAATACGGTTCAAATGTACAGGAGTAATTCGCAATTCACCAGCGTACTCTTTTATGAGTTTAGATTCAGGTAATGTTTTTTTAATCAGTTTTTGAAAAGCGTGAAAATAACCTAATGTTCTATTGTTAGAGGACTCTTTTTGATCTTCAAATGTGCTGTATGAATTATAAAGTCCTATAAAAAATAATTGAAATAGTGATTGAAGGCTGATTTGTTTATAAGGATTACTTTCGGAAATTGTTTTTATTATCTTATTTTTAAGGTAAATAAAATCATTTAAATCATGGTTTTCCAAATTAAAACTGTACTGTTTCACTTTATTTAATTCCAATAAAATAAGTGGGGTGTTTTTAAAAATACTTTCAATAAATTGTTCTGAAATAGTGAATACTTCGCCACTCACATCTGACTGAAATTCAAAACCATGAAAGGTGTTTGTTGGGATTAATAGTATGCAGGGAGTCATTAAATGGATTCGTATGTTGTCTTGAATTAAGACACCTTCTCCCGAAGAAATTATGAAGATTTGGAACAAATCGGTATGCAAGTGAACGTTTATTTCCCAATTGTAGACCTTACTTCTGGTAGCCAATAATTCATGGTGTACAAAATCACCAAAATCACGTTGGTTATTGTCGCCATAGAGCCCTTTGTAATGAAGAAGATTTTTTTTCATAGTCCGTTTGTGATTGCAATAGTATTAATTATTTTTTAATAAAATATACAAAATGTTTCTTTTGTACAAGAATTTAAGTAGATAGTCCAAAAAGGGAACCATCCTATTGGATACATTTGTTTTATAGATTTTTATAACTACTAATACTATTTATATGAGTGATTTTATAGAAAGCTCTTTTGATATAGAAGTGCAACCATCGTTTTTGTATCCAGATTATACTTCTACAATTTTACGGTCACCGAGTAAACCTTTGATTGTTTTGAAAAAATCATTAGCAGAAAAAACGGGGCCACTTTTTGAAGATTTTAATTTGGGAATTTTAGACCATGATTTGACTAAAAATTCAATCAAAAACGGAGAACCAATAGGCGAACGTATTGTGGTTCATGGAAAAGTGATGAATGAAAAAGGACAGCCTATACCGCATACGCTGATTGAAATTTGGCAAGCCAATGCTGCGGGTCGGTATGTGCATAAAGTAGATCAACATGATGCGCCCTTAGATCCTAATTTTTTAGGAACTGGACGTTGTATGACTGATTCTGAAGGAAATTATCGATTTTATACCATTAAACCCGGAGCTTATCCGTGGGGAAATCATCCTAATGCTTGGCGTCCCAATCATATTCATTTTTCGTTATTTGGCAACGAAATTTCCAGCCGATTAATCACACAAATGTATTTTCCTGGTGATCCGTTGTTACAATATGATCCTATTTATCAAGCCGTAAAAGCGAAAGGTCGTGAACTGTTGATTTCTAAATTCGATTTAGACAGTACCGAACCTAATTTTGCACTTGGGTATCGTTTTGATATCGTTTTAAGAGGAAATCAGGCTACACCATTTGAAAACAGATAAGAAATTCCATAGAAATAATGAATAGTAAAATGTTACAAACACCTTCACAAACTGTTGGTCCTTATTTTGCTTATGGACTTGCGCCAGTGCAATATTCCTATGATTTCAAAAGTTTAGTAGGAAATCGCATCGCTGATAAAACCTCGGATTTGATAACGATAAAAGGGAAAATTTTAGATGGGAAAAATAACCCTATTCCTGATGCGATGATAGAACTTTGGCAAAATGACGGAGTAAATCAATTTTTTGGTAGATTTGGTACAGGGACGGATGCTGAAAATCATTTTATTTTTGAAACCATAAAACCACAATCGGTTGATGGTCAGGCTCCTTACGTTACTCTTATTCTATTTATGCGCGGACAATTAATCCATTCGTATACAAGGGTTTACTTTTCGGATGAAGAAGTATTAAATGAACATGATTTTGTTTTAAATACGATCGATTCAGAAAGAAAAAATACCATTATTGCCCAGAAAAAAGAAGGATTTTACGAGTTAGATATTCATATGCAAGGACAAAAGGAGACCGTTTTCTTTGCTATTTAGCCATTAATTTTAAAATAGTATTTATGAGCTTATACACCCAATTATTTTATTCGAAAGAAGTAGATGCGATGTTTTCGGATTCAGAAGCTATCGCACAAATGCTACGTGTGGAAGTGGCTTTGGCGGAAGCCCAAGCAAATAAAGGGTTGTTTTCTAAAATAATTGCCGAAACAATTAAGGCGTGTGGTATTGTTTCTAAAATTGATATTGAAAAATTGAAATCTGAAATTGCACTTGGCGGAAATGCGACAATTCCCTTAGTCAAACAACTGACTCAAATTGTAAAAAATAAAGAGATTGAAGCTTCTAAATATGTTCATTTAGGAGCAACTAGCCAAGATATTGTTGACACTGCAATGGTTTTGCAAATACAATCATTTATATTATGGTTGGAAATAAAATGCAGTCAATTAGAACAGCAATTACTTGAATTAACAATGGCGCATCGAGAAACAATTATGGTAGGCCGCACGCTTTTGCAACAAGCAAAACCTACGACTTTTGGCTTCAAAACTGCGGGATGGTTAACAGCCATTTCAAGAAGTAAACAACGCTTGCAAGAAATTAAGAGAAGAATTTTAGTGGTGCAATTGGGTGGAGCAGTTGGGAATGGGAATACGAATATTTCTATAGAAATTCAAGAAGAATTGGCTCGTTTATTAGGATTGTCGCCTTCTTTTACTTGGCATTCCCACCGAGATAATTTGGCTGAAATGGCTAGTATTTTGGGAATATTAAGCGGCAGTTTAGGTAAAATAGCCAAAGATATTTCGTTGTTAATGCAAACGGAAGTCGGAGAAGTTTTTGAAGGTGCAGCTGAGGGTAAAGGGGGTTCTAGCACAATGCCTCACAAACGCAATCCGGTAACTTGTGCTGCTATTTTGGCGAATACAAATCGGTTGCCCCATTTGGTAGCTACAATTCTTTCGGCAATGGCTCAGGAACATGAGCGTTCGGCTGGGTTATGGCATTCGGAGTGGGAAGTATTGACCGAAATTATGCAATTAACTGCGGGTTCATTAGAAAAAAGTATCGCTTTAATTGAAGGATTGGAAGTAGATGAAAATCGAATGTTAGAAAACCTTGAATTGACAAAAGGGTTGATTTATGCTGAGAATATAACTTTGGCTTTAGCCCAAAAAACAGGAAAATTGGCTGCGCATGAATGGATAGAAAATGCTTGTAAAAAAGCCATTCAAGAAAAGAAACATTTAAAAGAAGTCGCTCTCGAAATGAATATTGATGTAGCGGATTTGGATTCTTTATTTGATCCTAAAAACGCGATTGGATTGAGCTTTGATTTAATTGACCAAGTTGTAAAAAAATTCCAATAAACGGAGATGAAAACAAATTATAAAATATCAGGAACGCCAAACAGTCCCGTATTCGTTTTTTCTAATTCATTAGGAACTACTATGGGAATGTGGGATGAATTAGTTCCGTTTTTAATGCCTTATTTTCGAGTATTGCAATATGATACACGAGGTCATGGCGGAAGTGAAGTTACTCAAAATCCGTATTCAATCGAATTATTAGGGAATGATCTCATTGATTTGTTGGATGACTTAAATATTGAAAAAGTATATTTCTGTGGTCTTTCGATGGGTGGATTAATAGGGCAATGGCTCGGAATTCATCACGCTGATAGAATTATAAAATTGATTGTTAGCAATACTGATTCTAAAATAGGATCGGCTACAACTTGGAATGAGAGAATTGATATCATTACCAAAAAGGGAATGCCGACAATAGTGGATGGGACGATGGAGCGTTGGTTTACAGATGTTTTTAGAGAAAAAAATCCAGGTAGAATTGCTGAAATTAAAGCAGATTTTATTCAAAATAATGCGCTGGGTTATGCCAATTGTTGCGCTGCTGTAAGAGATGCCGACTTTAGGGATCACTTACATAAAATTAGCGCTCATACCCTAGTTATTACAGGAAATGAAGATGTTGTTACCAATGCTGAACAAGCAGAAGTATTGGCGAAAAAAATACCAAATGCAAGTTTAAAAATACTTAAAGCTCGTCATTTATCAAGTACTGAACTTCCAAAAGAATATGCTGGATTACTTATCGATTTTATAATTGGTGAAAGCACTTTTGAAAAAGGAATGCATGTAAGAAGAACCGTTTTGGGAGATGCACATGTAAATATAGCCATAGAAAGTAGCAATGAATTCAATGGCGAATTCCAAAATTTCATCTCTAATTACGCTTGGGGCGAAATCTGGACACGACCAGGATTATCAAAACACAATAGAAGTTTGATCACCATTGCGATGCTAATCGCTTTAAATCGAAAAGCGGAATTACAAATGCACATTAAAGCGGCTTTTAACAATGGAGTTTCTAAAGAAGAAATAAAAGAAGTCATTATGCAATCAGCATTGTATTGTGGCTTACCAGCAGCAAATGAAGCTATTCATACTGTAGAAAACGTGTTTAAAGAAAATAATTTATAGACGAAAAGACACTTTAAAAAATGAAAAATATTAAAACTCAAGTTGGCATCATCGGTGCTGGCCCGGCTGGACTTACACTAGCAATTTGGCTTAAAAAAAATGGAATCGATTCAGTAATATTAGAGCGTAAAAGTCGAGAATACATTGAAAATCGAACACGTGCTGGATTATTAGAACAAAATACGGTTGATATTTTTAAAAGTTTGGGTGTTGCTGATCGTTTAATAGAAAAAGGATTGGAACATCATGGTGTTTTTTTAAGTTTTAATGGTAAAAGAGTAAGAGTGCCATTTGATGAACTTACAGGAGGCCGAAAAATAACCGTTTATGGTCAGCAAGAAGTAATAAAAGACCTTGTTGCAGATTGGATTTCCTCAGGAGGCAAAATTTATTTTGAAGCGCAAGCGGAGAGAATTGAAGATTTTGAAACGAATAATCCAAAAATAAAATTCATTCACGAAGAAGAGGAAGGAATGATTGATTGTGATTTTGTGATTGGTTGTGATGGGTTTCATGGAATTGGAAGAAAAACATTGCCTAAAGAAAGTTATACTGAATATTCCCATTGCTATCCATTTAGTTGGTTGGGAATTTTAGCGCATGTTGCGCCATCGTCTGAAGAATTGATTTATGCCTATCATGAAAATGGTTTTGCACTTTCAAGCCTTCGGTCTGAGAATATTAGTCGTTTGTACCTTCAAGTGGATAATAATGATTCACTGGAAAACTGGTCTGATGAACGCATTTGGGAAGAGTTAGCCATTCGTTTAGGAACAGAAGGATGGGAATTAAAAACAGGCCCTATTTTTGAAAAAAGCATTACACCCATGCGTGGTTTTATGATTGATAATTTACAATTTGGGAGATTATTCCTAGCGGGAGATTCTGCTCATATTGTGCCTCCGACAGGTGGTAAAGGACTCAATTTAGCAGTTGCTGATGTAAAACATTTAGTTGATGGATTACTCGATTTTTATAAAAATAACTCAATGGAAACTTTGAATGGTTACACTGAAACAGCCTTAAAACGCATTTGGCGTGCACAGGATTTTTCAAATTTCATGACAGCGCTTTTCCATAAGCAAGAAGAGCACGGTTCTTTTCAATATAGCATGCAGGCTGCAAAATTTGATTATATAGCAATTTCTAAAGCCTATGCGACAACAATTGCCGAGAATTATGTTGGATTGCCTTTTGAAGTCTTCGAATAAAATTTTGATCTAAAAATTCTATACCATTTACAAAATTATTATAAAAAAAGAAATGAAACAAGTCCCTATTATAGATTTATACACGGCGGCCAAAATGGTCAATGAAGGTGATATACTGCTTCAAGGTGGTTTTGGAATGACAGGAAATCCAGTTCATTTGATGCATGCATTGGCTGAAATTGGAACAAAAAACCTAACATTTATTGGAAACAATACGGGTGAAGCTGGCCTTGGAGGCGGACGTTTATTGAGAAATGGCCAACTTAAAAAGATGATTGGTTCTTTTTTTACTTCTAATCCAGATGCAGTAAAAGCAGCGCAAATTGGTGCAGTGGAGTATGAATTGTTACCACAAGGTTCACTTGCCGAAGCAATTCGAGCTGGTGGCGCCGGAATAGGAGGTTTTTATACGCCAACATCTGCTGGCACTTTGATTGCTGAAGGAAGAGAAACCAAAATAATTGATGGGAAAGAACAGGTTTTTATTAAAGGAATTCGTGGAAACGTTGCCTTTATTAGAGCTTGGAGAGCAGATACGGCTGGGAATTTACAATATAGAATGACCGAGAATAACTTCAATAAAGCGATGGCAACGGCTGCCGATTTAGTGATTGTAGAAGTGGAAGAAATTGTAGAAGTTGGAGAAATAGAACCTGAATTTGTCCATACTCAAGGTTGTTTTGTAGACTTTTTAGTAGAAGCCCAAATTACTATGGAAGATTTAGGAAGTTCAGCTTCTGTTTCAACTTCGAAAAAAGTGGATGAAAGCCGAATGAATATGGCCAAGCGTGCTTTGATGGAATTAAAAAAAGGAGATGTAGTCAATTTAGGTATCGGAATTCCAACATTGGTTGCCGATTTAATTACAGAAGAACATGGGATTATTCTACATACTGAAAATGGAATGTTAGGTGTAGGCCCTGTTCCTAAAGATGGTGGTGGTGCGATGGATTATCCAGTAAATGCAGGTAAAATTCCAGTAACTGCATTAAAAGGAAGTAGTTATTTTGACAGTGCCGATTCCTTTGCAATGATTCGTGGAGGTCACGTAGATACTGCAATTATGGGAGGCTTAGAAGTAGATGAATTTGCAAATTTAGCCAATTGGGCAGTTCCTGGAAAGCCATTATTAGGCGTTGGAGGAGCAATGGATTTAGCAAAAGGAGCCAAACGTTTAATCATCACCATGACCCATTCTAATCCTGATGGTTCGTCTAAGATCGTTCCTAAATGTGTTTTACCATTGACAGCTTCTGGTGTAGTCGATTTAGTCATTACTGATTTAGCCGTTTTTACTTTTGAAGAGGGTAATTTAACATTAATTGAAATTATGCCAGGAAGTACTTTGGAAGAAGTACGAGCCAAAACGAGTGCGAAATTTATTGAAAAATTAAACTAAAAAAATATGAATCAATCGTATATCATAGATGCAATTCGAACTCCGATAGGGAGTTTCGGAGGAAGTTTATCCACTGTAAGAGCCGATGATTTGGCAGCTTTAACCATTCAGGAATTAGTAAAAAGAAATCCGAGTATTCCAGTAGAGGCAATAGATGAAGTAATTTTAGGGAACCACAATCAAGCGGGTGAAGACAATAGAAATGTAGCAAGAATGGCTACTTTATTAGCAGGTTTACCTTTTACGGTTCCGGCTCAAACAGTTAATAGACTTTGTGCTTCGGGTATGTCGGCAATTATAGACGCATCGCGTAGTATAATGGTGGGTGATGCTGATATCATGATAGCAGGTGGAATGGAACACATGACGCGAAGTCCATGGGTAATTTCTAAGACTTCAAAACCTTTTGGGAATGATGCTAAAATGTTTGACTCCAGCTTTGGATGGCGATTTGTAAATCCAAAAATGGAAGCCATGTATGGTACGCATCCAATGGGAATTACGGCAGAGAATTTAGTCGAAATGTATCAAATAAGTCGGGAAGACCAAGATTTATTTGCTTTCAATTCACAACAAAAAGCATTCTTAGCACAACAAAATGGAAGACTTGATAAAGAAATAATTGCAGTAGAGTTAATTGATAAGAAGGGAATTGTAACCCTGTTTTCTATAGATGAATTTATTAAAGGGGCTACTTCATTAGAAAAATTAGCGACATTAAAACCCGCTTTCAAGAAAGATTCTGGAAGTGTGACAGCAGGTAATGCAGCAGGTCTTAATGATGGTGCTGCTGCTATGTTTTTGGCTTCAGAAAAAGCCATAAAAAAATACAATTTGAAACCTTTAGCCCGAATTGTTGCATCGGCAATTGTTGGGGTGGAGCCTCGAATCATGGGGATTGGACCTGTTGGTGCTACTCAAAAAGCACTTCAAAAAGCGGGCTTGACTTTAGATGATATAGGGATTATTGAACTTAACGAAGCCTTTGCTGCACAAGCTTTGGCCTGTACAAGAGCATTAGGAATTCGTGATAATGATCCAAGAGTCAATCCAAATGGAGGAGCAATTGCACTCGGACATCCATTAGGAATGTCGGGAACTCGTTTGATTCAAACCGCTGCAATTGAACTTCAAAAACAAAATAAAAAATATGCCTTGTGTACCATGTGTATTGGTGTAGGTATGGGGTATGCCGTAATAATAGAAAATGTAAATCTTATATAAATAATAATAGAAATTAGAATATTTAATTTTTAAAGAATACAGTACTAAATAATGCTAAATTATGAGTAAAGAAAAATTAAGAAGAGAAGCTTTGGTTTACCATGCTAAACCACAGCCAGGCAAGATAAAAATTGTACCTACAAAACCGTATGCAACCCAGCGCGATTTGGGATTAGCATACTCACCTGGAGTAGCTGAGCCTTGTTTAGAAATTTTTAAAGACAAGGAAAATGTATATAAATATACTGCAAAAGGAAATTTAGTAGCAGTAATTACAAATGGAACGGCAGTTTTAGGACTTGGGGACATAGGACCAGAAGCTTCTAAACCAGTCATGGAAGGGAAAAGTTTGTTATTTAAAATTTTCGCAGATATTGACAGTATAGATATTGAATTGGATACAAAAGATATCGATAAGTTTATTGAAACTGTAAAAATAATGGCGCCAACTTTTGGAGGAATTAATCTGGAAGATATCAAAGCTCCTGAAGCTTTTGAAATCGAAAGAAGGTTAAAAGAAGAATTAGATATTCCAGTAATGCACGATGATCAGCACGGTACGGCCATTATATCGGCCGCTGCTTTATTGAATGCGCTAGAAATCACCAATAAAAGAATTGAAGAAGTCCGTATTGTAATAAGTGGTGCTGGAGCCGCTGCAATTTCATGTACAAGACTGTATAAGGCTTTTGGTGCATTGGGTAAGAATATTGTCATGATTGATAGTAAAGGAGTAATTCGTACCGATAGAGAAAATTTGTCCTCTGAAAAATTAGAGTTTGCTAGTGATCGAAAAATTGATACACTTGAAGAAGCAATGGTTGATGCTGATGTTTTCATCGGGCTTTCAATTGCTGATGTGGTTGATCCAGCCATGTTGCTTTCGATGGCAAGTGACCCTATTGTTTTTGCAATGGCAAATCCTGATCCAGAAATTGCTTATGATCTAGCGATTAGCACAAGAAAAGATATCATTATGGCTACAGGTCGTTCAGACCATCCTAATCAAGTTAATAATGTTCTTGGATTTCCATTTATTTTTAGAGGTGCTTTAGATGTAAGGGCAACTAAGATTAATGAAGCCATGAAGATGGCGGCTGTAAAAGCTTTGGCTGATTTGACTAGAGAAGCTGTTCCTGAAGAAGTGAATATTGCTTACGGTGAGACGCGTCTTACTTTTGGAAGAGATTATATTATTCCAAAACCATTTGATCCAAGATTAATATATTCTATTCCTCCTGCTGTTGCAAAAGCGGCTATAGAAAGTGGTGTAGCCAAAAATCCAATTGAGGATTGGGATAAATACAAAGAAGAATTACTACAGCGTTCAGGAAATGACAATAAGGTAGTTCGAATGTTACATAGCAGAGCAAAAGTGAATGCAAAAAGAATCGTTTTTGCAGAAGCGGATCATTTAGATGTTCTAAAAGCAGCACAAATTGCCTATGAAGAAGGAATTGCACAACCCATATTATTAGGAAATAGAGAAACTATTTTAGAATTAAAAAAAGAAATAGAATTTGACGCCGATATTACAATTATTGACACACATGATGACGAATCCAGTGCTTTAAGAAATAATTACGCTATTAAATTCTGGAATAACAGGAAAAGAAAAGGGTTGACTCTTTATAGTGCAAAATCTAAGATGAGAGAGCGCAATTATTTTGGAGCTATGATGGTTCATGAAGGAGATGCAGATGGGATGATATCGGGATATTCAAGAGCCTATTCAACAGTAGCAAAACCTGTTTTTGAAGTAATCGGCAAAGCCAAAAAAATTAAAAAAGTAGCAACCGTAAACATTTTGACAACTGAAAGAGGCCCTATGTTTTTAGCAGATACCGCTATCAATATTGATCCTACAGCAGAAGAATTGGCTGATATTGCCCAAATGACAGCAAATGTAGCGACCACTTTTGGTTTTGATCCCGTTATGGCGATGTTGTCGTATTCTAATTTTGGCTCTTCCGTACATCCTCATGCTACTAAAGTTAGAGAAGCTGTTGGAATTTTACATGCTAAAAAACCAGACTTGGTTGTGGATGGAGACATACAATCTGATTTTGCGTTGAATACTGACTTGTTGCAAAGTAAATTTCCGTTTTCTAAATTGGCTGGTAAAAAAGTAAATACCTTAATTTTTCCAAATTTAGAATCGGCAAATATTACGTATAAATTAATGAAAGAACTGAATAAATCAGATTCAATAGGTCCAATCATGATGGGATTAAATAAATCAGTTCACATTTTACAACTAGGAGCCAGTGTAAATGAAATGGTGAATATGACTGCGGTAGCCGTAATTGATGCTCAGGAAAGAGAGAAAAGAAAGAGTGCAAAATTAAATATTTAGTAAATTTGTTTATATTAAGATTCCTTTTTTTTTATGAATTTTGATTAACCTAATTTAAGGATTGTCTTTAAATTTATAATGAGTTTTTAGCACCTAATCTGCTTAAAATTATTTAATAAACAAATACAGTTTCAGATTTTTTTAAAAATTTGAAACTGTATTTGTTTTAAAACTATATTAAATCTCAATGCTAAAAAGTACAGCGACATTTTATCCGAGTAAATTTTATTTAACGGATTAAGATATTATTCGTAACATTGTGAATCAAATTACTTCTTAAATTTGTTTCTAATAATTTAATTTTTTATGAAAAAGTCTTCAAAAATCGATAGTCTCAGAATTGATGAATTTTCAGCTACTCCTAAATACCAACAATTGGTTAATGCAGTACTGAATGCCATAAAGCAAGGTGTCTTTAAAAAAGGAGATGCTATGCCTTCAATTAATGAACTAAGTTTTGAATATGAAATATCAAGAGTTACCATTGAAAAGGGGTATAATAAATTAAGGAAAATAGGTATTTTAGAAGCATTTCATGGCAAAGGTTATTTTATTGCTAATACTGATATTTCACAGGATTTAAAAATTTTCTTGATGTTCAATAAATTAAGTGCACATAAGAAAATTATATATGATTCATTTGTTGATACTTTAGGAGAAAAAGCAGCTATAGATTTTTATATTTATAACAATGATTATGCTTTGTTTAAAAAGTTACTAAATAAACAAAAAAATGATTATACCCATTATGTAATCATTCCTCATTTTGTTGAAAAAGCAGAAGGGTATCAGTTGTTAATTGAAGAAATACCAAAAGAAAAACTCATTATAGTTGATAAAAAAATCGAAGGTATTACTGGAAATTATGGTACCGTTTATGAAAATTTTGAAGATGATATCTATAATGCTTTAAGCAAAGCTTTAGATCCTTTGAGCAAATATCATACGCTGAAATTAATTTTTCCTGTTGACAGTTATTTTCCACAAGAGATTGTGAAGGGATTTAAAAACTTTTGTTATAATTATACTTTTAATTATAAAGTCGTAGATGATTTTGACCTTGAAGAAGTACATGAAGGAGAGGTTTATATTAATTTAATGGAATCTGATTTGGTGAAAATTTTAGATAAAATCATTGCTCTTGATTTGACCATTGGGGAACAAGTAGGAGTGATTTCATACAATGAAACCCCTTTAAAAAAATTCATCATGAATGGACTTACAACCATTTCTACTGATTTTGAAAAAATGGGTAGAACTGCAGCACAATTAGTTTTAGACTCTTCTAAAGAACATATCGAAAATCCATTTGAACTGATCCTAAGAGGATCTTTATAATAATATAATAATGGAATTACGTAAATTAAAATCATTTCTTGTTGTTGCTAAAGAATTGCATTTTGGAAAAGCAGCAAAAAAATTAAATATTACACAACCCGCTTTAACCCATCAAATTCAACAATTAGAAAGTGAGCTGGGTTTTGATCTTTTTGATAAGGAAAAAAGGATAAATCATCGAAAAGTAGAGCTTACTGAAGCTGGATCTTTTTTGATGAAAGAAGTGAGTCGTGTCATAGATCTTCTTGATAGGACGTTAAAAAGTGCCAAAGTAAATAGTGAAAAAAACAAACAAATAAAGTTGGGTATTCCTAAAATGTCGTCAGTAAATGAAGTGATCGCTGTTTTGCAAAAACTACAACTGAAGTTTCCTGAAAGTACTTTTAAAATAGTAGAATGTACTACAGTGGTATCTGTGCAAGAAGCATTGTTTAAGGGGACTATTGATATTGGAATTAGTAATTTACCATTGGTTTACAAATCGTTAGATTATGAGGTTTTTGAAAATGGTTTTCTGAATGTGATTATGTCAAAAAATCATCCATTGGCAAAATACCAAAGAATTAAGATAGAACAGCTTCGAAATGACAAATGGATTGAGTTACCTAAAGACTTATGTCCTGCAATTTTGGAAGATGTTGAAGTACTTTGTAGAAATGTAGGATTCTCTCGTGATGCCAATATTGAACAAGAAGTGTCTAATGTTGAATTATTAGTAGGGTTGGTAAATGCAGGAATTGGGATTGCAATATTTCCTAGTAGTTACCCAACAAATTTAGAAGAAGTAGTTTCTAAAGAATTGACTTTTTCTCAAAATACGCAATTAGAAATTACTAAAATAATTGCCTTCAAAGAAACCCTGGATGACGAATACCAACAAAAAATAAAAAAAGGGTGGTAATTAATTTCGTTGTTAAAAAGCTTACTCTTTATTAAGCACATTCTTAACTGTTCTAGTTTCTAACGCACCCTATTTTATTTTTTTTAATTACAGATATTTATCAGAATTAATCAATAAAATTTATTAAAATGCTTGTAACGATAACGATTGAATAGGACAGTTATTTTTTTTATTTTCACTTATTTTACAATCAACAAATACAATAAACCTATTTAATTATTTAAAATGGAGTTTATTGTTTAAAGAAAAGTAGGGTTTTTGCAAATTCCTATTGTTGATTTTAATATTCATTTGATAAAATTAAAAATAACTTTCAATTTATATATTTAAAAAACATGAAAAAATATTCCAGATTAATATCTGTTTTCTCCTTGGTACTTATTTGTAATAGTACATATGCACAAGAAAGTAAAGATGCCTTATTAAATAACTTTGAAACACCTCCTAATTCAGCTAAACCTCGCGTATGGTGGCATTGGATGCATGGAAATATATCCAAGGATGGAATTCAAAAAGATCTTTTGTGGATGAATCGTATAGGTATTGGTGGTTTTATGAATTTTGATGCTGCAATGACAACACCACAAATTGTTTCTAAAAGATTGACATATATGACTGCTGATTGGAAAGATGCTTTTCAATTTACAACAAAATTAGCCGATTCTTTAAAGTTAGAAATGGCAATTGCCGGATCTCCAGGTTGGAGTGAAAGTGGAGGACCATGGGTAGCTCCAAAAGATGGGATGAAAAAATTAGTTTGGAGTGAAATACGTGTAAAAGGCGGAAAGAAATTTACTGGAATTTTACCAAAAGCGCCAACTAAAACGGGACCATTCCAAAATATTCCTTTCTCTGAGGCAATGCCGATAGGAGAACCTGTGGGAGCGCCAGAAGATTATTATGAAGATATCAGTCTAATGGCCTATAAATTGCCAGAAGCCGAAATTAATTTAAGTGATTTAAAGCCAATAATTACTTCAAGCGGAGGAAGTTTTACAATCAAGCAACTTACAGATGGGGATTTAGCTACTACTGTTTTATTGCCGGTAACCAAAAATGATGAAAGTGCATGGATCCAATTTGCTTTCGCAGAAGCAGAGACTTTTAAAGCAATTACCGTTGTAGGAGGTGGAGATAAAGGTCCATTTGGACTTTTTGGAGAAAAAGCAGATACACGCTCACTTGAAGTAAGTGATGATGGTATTCATTTTAATAAAGTTACATTTATACCAGCTGGAGGTGTATTGCAACAAACCATTAATTTTCCAAATACAACAGCTAAATATTTTAGGGTAACGTTTAAAAACCCACCGCCACTTTTTAGTTTTGCAGCGATGATGGGATCTAATGAACCTCCAATTCCTTCACCAGGAACAGATGTTGCTGAAATAGTTTTGCATGCTACAACTCAAATTGATCGATTTGAAGAAAAAGCGGCGAATGCTGCAGTTACAAATATTGATGTAAATGGGACTTCAAGTACTACCGATGCAATTGCTCTCGAAAACATAATTGATTTATCGAATAAAATAAATGCCGATGGCACATTAAACTGGATCGTTCCAGCAGGAAATTGGAAAATAGTACGTTTTGGTTTCTCCTTGTTAGGAATTACGAATCATCCTGCATCACCAGAAGCAACAGGATTAGAAGTAGATAAATTAGATCCAGTTGCTATAAAAGCCTATTTTGAAAATTATTTAGATCAATATAAAAATGCTACTGGAGGTTTAATGGGAAATAAAGGAGGCTTACAGTATATTGTTACGGATAGTTGGGAAGCAGGAGCGCAAAACTGGACTAAAAATTTACCAGCTGAATTTGCGAAACGTAGAGGGTATGAATTAGCACCTTGGATGCCAGTATTAACTGGTGAAATTGTTAGAAGCGCGGAAGCTAGCGAGCATTTTTTATGGGATTATCGTAAAACGTTAAGTGAGATGGTGTCTGAATACCATTACGATCAGTTAACAACATTATTGCATGAACGTGGAATGAAACGCTATTCAGAGTCACATGAAAGCCGACGTGCATTAATTGCTGATGGAATGGAAGTAAAACGAACTGCTGATATTCCTATGGGAGCCATGTGGACACCTGGACAAATTGGAGGTGACGGTAAAACATATAATGTTGATATTAGAGAATCAGCTTCTGTTGCTCATATTTATGGACAAAATTTAGTGGCGGCAGAGTCATTTACCGCAATTGGAAATGCTTTTGCTTTTTCGCCAGAGCGCTTAAAACCAACTGCTGATATGGAATTGGCCAGCGGACTAAACCGTTTTGTTATTCATACTTCGGTACATCAACCTACAGATGATCATTTTCCAGGTCTGGGACTTGGGCCATTCGGACAATGGTTTACACGTCATGAAACTTGGGCAGAGCAAGCAACTGCTTGGACAAAATATTTAGCTAGAAGTTCGTATTTGTTACAGCAAGGTAAATTTGTTGCTGATATTATCTATTATTATGGAGAAGACAATAATATCACTTCACTTTTTGGACAAAAACAGCCTAAAATTCCTGTTGGTTATAATTATGATTTTGTTAATGCTGATGCGTTATTAAACGTGTTATCAGTGAAAGATGGAAAAATTGTAACTCCAAGTGGGATGCATTATAAAATATTGGCTTTGGATACCAATAGTCAACAAATGACACTAAAAGTAGCTAATAAAATAAAAGAGTTGGTAAATGATGGGGCGGTGGTTGTAGGTCTTAAGCCAATTGGAACTCCAAGTTTAACAGATGATAAAGCGACTTTTGATGCCATAATCAATGAATTATGGGGAGCTGATAATACCGTAAAATCAGTTGGAAAAGGAAAAGTGTTTACTGGAGAAAGTATTGAAAAAGTGGTAACCGCTTTAAATGTAAAACCCGATTTTGAATATACTAAACCACAAGCTGATTCTCAATTGTTATATGTGCATCGTGAATTACCGCAACAAGAATTGTATTGGGTGAATAACCGCAACGATAGAACCGAAAATGTAGAAGCTACTTTTAGAGTTTCCGGAAAAACGGTTGAAATATGGCATCCTGAAACTGGAAAAACGGAACCAGCTTCCTATTCATTTGATGGTGGTCGTACCAAAGTAAATTTGCGTTTAGAACCTAATGATGCAGTATTTGTTGTGTTTAAAGAAAATACAACAACTGTGGCTCAGTCAATACCTGCTTTGACAGAAACTAAATTAACGAAAATAGAAGGGAACTGGAATTTAAGTTTCCAAAAAGAAAGAGGAGCGCCTTCAGCAATTACAATTGATAAGTTGACTTCTTGGACTGAAAACATGGATGCTGGAGTAAAATATTTTTCAGGAACTGGAACGTACACTAAAACTATTGATGCTCCAAAAACTTGGTTCAAGAACCAGGGACAGTTGTGGATTGACCTTGGTGAGGTAAAAAACCTAGCCGAAGTTATTGTTAATGGAAAATCAATTGGAATTGTTTGGAAAAAACCATTCAGAGTAGATGCGACTGGTATTTTAAAACCAGGAAAAAATACTTTAGAAATAAAAGTGACCAATCTTTGGGTAAACCGCTTGATTGGTGATATGCAACCCGATGTTGTAAAGAAAATTACGTACACTACCATGCCGTTTTATCAAGCAGATGCTCCCTTATTACCTTCGGGGCTATTGACTACGGTTAATATTTTATCAGTAAAATAAAGGCAATTATAGATTCTAAACTATTTAGAATTTAATTTTAAAGAGGCGAACCACAAACTAAAAATAGTGTGGGTTCGCCTCTTTTTATTTCTAAGATTTAAATCCTTTTCATTGTGTTTGTATTTCAATTTGAGTTACTTTTTATTGATTTTTATATTCTACAAGTTTTCTCATTTATGTGTTTTAATTAAAAAGAGGGTGGTTTTTAAGTAGTTTATTCTCAATTTATTAGAATAGTTGTTAATCATTTCAAATAGTGTATACTCTAGTTTTACTCGACAATCTTTTACTGTCATGGTTTTATAATAATAAAAATTTATTATTATAATAAATAAATTTAATTAATATAGGTCACTTCTATTACGATTGCGTAGGACAGTTGAAAGAATGAGTATTGTTAAATTTGAAATATATAAAACATTTAAATGTGTTATATATAAAAAACACCAAGAATAAATAAATACTAACTAAAAAAACCACAAAATGAAAAATTTTTTAAAACAACATCGAGTTACCCTGTTCCTGTTAAAGGCATTAGTGTTGTATTTGGGATTTTGTACCCAAGCCATGGCGCAACAAGTTATTCAGGGAAAAGTTACTGATGAAAATAATCAACCAATAATTGGAGTTAGTGTAGCAGTAAAAGGTACTACTAATGGAGTCAATACAGATGTTGACGGAAAATATAGTATTGAAGTTAAAATTAATTCTATTTTAATATTTAATTATGTAGGCTTTAAATCAAAACAAGTTGTACTTACAAATCAAACTACTCTCAATGTAGTTTTGCAAGAAGATACACAAGCATTAGATGAGGTTATTGTAACTGGAATGTTTGATAAACGTACCAGAATGCAATCTTCGGTTTCTATTTCTACTATAAGTGCCAAACAATTTGATAAAATTGCGATTACAAGTTCTGCTGATTTGTTGAAAAATATTCCGGGAGTATTTGTGAACTCCTCTTTAGGAGAAATACGTAATACAGTATATTCTCGTGGGGTATCTGTAGGGTCTAATGATGGAGCTTCGGGTTATTATTATATTTCGATGCAAGAGGATGGTTTGCCTGTGACAAATGCTACTTTTGGAAATTATGGACCAGATTATTTCTTACGTACTGATGCTACTTTAGGCAGATTAGAAGCAGTAAGAGGAGGAACAGCGTCAATTTTAGGAAACAATGCACCAGGAGGAATATTTAATTATGTTTCAAAAACAGGAGGTAAAACTTTTGAAGGAGAAATCCGTGCTAAATATGGTTTAGAAGGGAATGGTAAAAATCCATATTACCGTACTGATTTTGATTTTGGCGGACCTTTGAGTAGGGACAAATCAGTTACATTTAATTTAGGTGGATTTTTACGTCAATCTGATGGAGCTAGATATTCTGGATATCCAATGAATAATGGAGGACAAATAAAAGCGAATTTGCAAAAGAAATATAAATCAGGTTCTGTTACGGTATTTGCAAAATACCTTAATGATCACAATGGATGGAACGAATTTACTCCAACTATTGGTTTTACGAACCCACATTATCCTGCAGGCGTTACAAACACTACTTCTGTATTGATTCCTGCAGTTACAGCTGATTTTACAGTAAACCAATCAGGCGAAAAGATGCATTATGACTCAAGAGATAAAGTACATTCGATTGATAAATCTATTGGAATTAATTGGGATCAAGACTTAGGAAGCGGATGGAAACTAGATAATAAAATTCGTTATTCAAATAAAAGTACTGTTTGGAATACTACTGCCGTAGTGTATCCGTTTGCTACTGATACTCCTGTTTTTTATGCTGTTTCTGGAAATTTATTTAATTTTGGAACGTATTCTTTTAATGATCATGCAACTGGAACCCAAATAGGTTCAGTTACTCATTCTCCAAATTTTATTGGTGGAAATTTTGCTGGATTTAATGAAACTGTAAATTACAGTAACTTTCCTGGAGCTTCTATACAGCCTAACTCTTTGTACTTTAATCCTGTGTTCTTCAATCAAAATAAAATGAAAGAAATCATAGATCAATTTACAATTACCAAGAAAATTGATAAAATGACTTTTACGGGAGGTATGTTTTATGCTAAATCTGATTTAGATCGATTATCTTCTACTGGTATTGGAGTATCGTATTCTCAAATGACTTCACCTAGACCTTCTTTAACAGATATTTCATATGTTGGTTTATATGATGGTCAAACCTATAATGTTACTAATCCTGACGGAATTACAGGTGGTTCAGGTAAAAGTGCGCCAGTAGATATTATTACTGTATCTCAAAAACAATTGGCTTTTTTCTTTGGTCATACTTGGGAGATGAGTTCAAAAGTAAATTTTGATTGGGGAATTCGTTCTGAATCCGTTTCTTTTAATGGAAACAATCAAATTTCTGAAAGTGTTGCCACAGTTAATCCTGGTGGAACAGATGGAAATCCATTTACTTTATATGACAATACTATGGGGCAAATTAAAGCCACCTATGCTTATTCTAACAAGAAAGTAAATACATTTTCTTTTTCAAGTGGTTTGAATTATAAATTTGCAGATAATCAAGCAATATATGGCCGTTATTCACTAGGTAACAAAGCGCCAGATATGGATATGTTTGTGACTACAAATACTGCTTTTGGAGCAGCTAACTTAGATCCTACAGCTCAAAAAATTCAACAATATGAGGCGGGATATAAATTGAAAACGGGGGCGACAAATTTATTTATAACTCCTTTTTATAGTATAGTGAGCAATGTTCCGCAACGAACAACTGGTCAAGAAACTGATGATATTACTACAGCTTATAATACACCTGCATTGTATAATAAATTTAGAACAATGGGGGTTGAATTTGAAGTAAATCAGGAATTTACAGAAAAATTTAGTGTAAGAGCAGTAGCTACTTTTCAAGATTCTAAAGCAGTTGTTTACAAAACATGGGATTTGGGTGCTAATGGTTCAGCAGATGATAAAATAGTGGATTACTCTGGAAATGAAACGGATAATAATGCGAAAGTTATTTTAAGAATTTCACCTACTTATACTTCAGGAAAATTCTATTCATCACTAGATTTCTCATATATGGGAAAACGTGCGGCTAACGTTCCAAATGCATTTCAATTGCCTTCTTACAATCAAACTAATTTGAATTTAGGATATAATTTGACTTCAAAAATTCAATTGCAAGCTAACATCAACAACCTTTTCAACCAAATTGGAGTGATGGGGTGGTCAGCTCCAGGAGGATTTCCAGCAGCATTAGACAGACAAGGATTTACAGCAGAAAAATTGGCAGCAAATCCAAACGTAGTATATTCTACTTTGAGCTTACCGGCTAGAGCTTATTTTATTACTGCGACATATAAATTTTAAGTTTCATGATTTGTTAATTATGAATGACCAGATAAGGCTTATTGTCTTATCTGGTTTTTTAGGTAACTTTCAGTCTTTAATTTTATTAAAATAATCTGAAATTTTTCAAAATGATAAAACAAACTTTATTTCTAGTCCTATTATTGAGTTTTACAATAAGTAACGCTCAAAAAGTTATTCCACTTTACAAAGGAAAAGTTCCTAATTCTAAAGATATAGCTGGTTTGACAGATACTACCGCTATTTTTCCTTCTGGAAATAAAATGATTCATTTTGTTCTAAGAGTTGCCAGTCCAGATTTGACTGTTTTTTTGCCAGAGAAAAGTAAAGCTACTGGTATAGCGGTTATTATTTGTCCTGGTGGAGGTTATTCGGGTTTAGCAATTGACCATGAAGGGTATGATATTGCTAAAAAATTAAATGAAAAAGGGATTGCGGGTTTTGTTTTAAGATACCGTCTTCCAAATGCACAATATGTAGAAAATAAGGAAATAGTGCCTTTGCAGGATGCACAACGTGCTATTCAATTGGTTCGGGAAAATGCTAAAAAATGGGGAATCAATCCTCATAAAATTGGTATAGAAGGAAATTCGGCAGGTGGGCATTTAGCTTCCACGGCTGGAACTCATTATCAAAAAGCACTAATTGACAATCCGCTAAAAACCAGTTTGCGTCCGGACTTTATGGTTTTAAATTATCCTGTTATCAGTATGGCGGATAGTTTGACACATATGGGGTCAAGATACAATTTGATAGGTGATGGATTATCTCCTAATGAATTGAAAGTAGTTATGAGTGACTGGAAAACATCGGAACAAAAATTAGCCAATCTACCAGTGAATGGAGATAAAATTAAAGAATATTCTAATGAGCTTCAGGTGACTGCCGATACACCTCCTACATTTATAACGCATTCGGTAGATGATAATACGGTTAAAGTGCAAAATTCATTACTTTTTATCGCTGCATTACAAAAAAACAAAGTTCCAGTTGAATCCTTTTTTTATGCCAAAGGCGGACATGGTTTTAGTATGGATAATCCAACAACTGATGTAGAATGGATAGACTCTTGCATGGATTGGATTTTAAAAATAAATAAATAAAACGAATTAAAATTTTCAAAAAATGAAAAAACACATTTTACTTATAGTATTCATTTGCTTCAGTTCAATAGCTTTTGGACAAACCAATCTTCGAAACCTTACAGTCGAAAATGCAACTAATCCTATTGGAATAGGAGTGGAAACACCTCGTTTTAGTTGGCAATTGGTTTCTAATAAACAGAATGTTAAGCAAACTGCTTACGAAATTCAGGTAAAAGAAGGAACCAATACCCTTTGGAGATCTGGAAAAGTGATATCTGATGCTTCTATTTTTAATAGATACGGAGGTTCGCCATTGGTATCTAATGCTAAATACTATTGGCAAGTACGCGTTTGGGACAATCAAGGAAAAGTTTCTAATTGGGCAACAGCTTCATTTGGAACTGCCTTGCTTCATTCGAATGAGTGGAAAGCGACTTGGATCTCCTCTGGTTTAAAAAGTGATACTGTAAATGGTGTTGTACCCCTGTTCAGAAAATCATTTTTGGCCAATAAAAAAATTGCTTCAGCGAAAGTATATGTCACCTCAAGAGGTTTGTATGAGGTTCAAATCAACGGAAAACGAATGGGTGATTCTTATTTGTCGCCAGGATGGACAAGTTATGATAAGCATTTGCAATATCAAACCTATGATGTTTCTAATTTACTTTCAGAAGGTAAAAATGCCATCGGAGCGATTGTAGGAAGTGGTTGGTACCGCACGCGTTTAGGTTGGGAAAACAGGCAAAATATTTATGGAAAAGAAACAGCGCTGCTTTTTCAAATGGTAATTAAATACACTGATGGAACAACTGAAACGGTAGTTTCTGATACTTCTTGGAAAGCGAGCAATAGTCACATTATCTCTTCTGAAATTTATAACGGCGAAGTTCAAGATGCCCGTTTGGAACAAAAAAACTATAGTGTTGCTAATTTTGATGATAGCAAATGGACAAATGTTGTTAACAAAGACTTTCCAACAAATTATATTACGGCTGCTATCAATGAGCCAATTCGCAAACACGAAAATTTAAAACCAATAGCTGTTTTGACTTCTCCAAAAGGGGAAACAATTTTAGACTTTGGTCAAAATTTAGCCGGTTGGGTAAAAGTAAGTGTTCAAGGAAAAGCGGGTGATATCATCAAACTTTCTCACGTAGAAATGTTGGATAAAAAAGGAACTCCTTATTTTGAAAACTTACGTTCTGCCAAAGCACAAGCTACTTACACTTTAAGTGGTAATGGAATTGAAACTTTCGAACCTCATTTTACGACTTTTGGTTTTCGTTATTTAAAAGTAGAAGGAATTACAGGGAAAATAAACCCAAATGATTTTACGGCAATTGCATTATATTCTGACATTAAAAAAACGGGTGCTTTTGAAACTTCAAATGCATACCTAAACAAATTACAATCTAATATTCAATGGAGCCAAAGAGGGAATTTCTTGGACGTACCTACAGATTGTCCACAACGGGACGAACGTTTAGGCTGGACCGGTGATGCCGAAGTATTTTCAAGAACAGCTTCTTTTAATTTTAATGTGGATCAGTTTTTTGCAAAATGGCTAATTGATGTTGCGGCAGACCAAAAAGAAAATGGAGCAGTGCCATTTGTTATTCCAAATGCTTTGAAAGGATCTTTTTTTGATATGCCTGTTGGAGCTGCAGGTTGGTCGGATGCCAGTATTATAATTCCGTACAATATGTATGTGAGTTTTGGCGACAAGGAAATCGTAGAAAGACAATATCCAAGCATGAAAGCGTATTTGGGCTATGTGCAAAGTACTGCCAAAAATGATTTGTGGAATACTGGTTTTCAGTTTGCGGATTGGTTGAGCTATAGAGTGGATGATTCAAAAGGAATGATAGGAATGAAATCCGCTATTACCGATAACTATTTGGTTGCCCAATGTTTCTATGCCTACAATACTCAAATTATGATAAAAGCTGCTACTTTATTGGGTAAAACCGATGAAGTACAGGAATATCAAGCGCTTTTGGAACGCATAAAGAAAGCATTTCAAACCGAATATATGACAGCATCAGGCAAGTTAATTTCGGAAACACAAACTGCTTATATTTTGGCTTTACAATTTGATATGTTACCAGAAAACTTAAGAGCGCAAGCGGTTGATCGTTTGGTAAAAAATATCGAAAGTTATGAGTATCATTTGACTACCGGATTCTTGGGAACACCTTTTTTAAATCCCGTTTTGACCCGTTTTGGACGAAATGACGTGGCTTACAAATTGTTGCTTCAAGACACCTATCCTTCATGGTTGTATCCAATAAAAGCGCACGGAGCGACTACAATTTGGGAACGTTGGGACTCGATGAAACCGGACGGTACTTTTCAAGATCCAAGCATGACTTCCTTTAATCATTACGCGTATGGTGCAGTGGGAGATTGGATGTATAGAACAATTACAGGTATTGATACTAAAGAAGCCGAAGGTGCGGGTTATAAATCAATTATCATTAAACCTGAAATAGGGGGGGATTTGACTTTTGCCAAAGCAAGTTTAGAAACCAATTATGGCTTGGTGTCTTCTTCTTGGAATATTGAAGGAAACAAATTTATGTTGGATGTTGAAGTTCCAGCCAACACCAATGCGACTATTGAATTTCCAACAAATAAAATGGAAACCATAAAAGAAAATAAAACTGTTATTAATGCCAAAAGTATAACTGTTGGCTCGGGTAAATATCATTATGAAATGGAACTTTAATTTATTTATAATCAATATAATAACGGATCCACTCAGGAGAATGTAATCAACTACTCCTGGATTTACATTAAATATTCCGCTCTTATGGAATTTCCAAAGGATAAGGAGAGTAGAGGAAAAAAAGGTGCTTTTGTAAGGACTGTATAGGACTGTTTTGTTCTAGATATTCTCTTATTTTACAACACCAGAATCAATAACTATAAATTAAATTACCAAATGGAATCATTACTCGGATTGCTTTTTCACTCGATAGGAGGTTTCTCTTCAGGAAGTTTTTATATGCCTTTCAAAAAGGTTAAAGGTTGGGCTTGGGAAAGCTATTGGATTGTTGGAGGTTTTTTCTCCTGGTTAGTAGTTCCGCCAATAGCAGCGTATTTGACTATTCCAAACTTTACTGAAATCATTAGCGCAGCTACACCTACTATAAAAGCGTTTACCTATTCCATGGGATTGATTTGGGGAATTGGAGGACTTACTTACGGTCTTGGTGTTAGATACTTGGGAATGTCTTTAGGAAATTCCATAACCTTAGGTTTCTGTTCTGCATTTGGAGCATTAGTACCTTCAATATACTATAATTTTTACCCTACAGAAGGTAAGGTTTCTTTTTCTGATATGTTGCACAGTACCGGTGGTCAAATTGTTTTATTAGGTGTTTTAGTTTGCCTAATAGGTATTGCCATTTCAGGAAAAGCAGGAATGCTGAAAGAAGCTGATTTTGCTACTGGACATGAAGACAAAGACAAAGATTTTAGCCTTGTCAAAGGATTAATGATTGCCATAATATCAGGGATACTTAGTTCCTTTTTTAATTTCGGAATTGAAGCGGGTAAACCTATGGCAGAAGAAGCGGTAAGACAAGGATTTAATCCTTTGTTTCAAAATAATGTAACCTATGTAGTACTGCTTTGGGGCGGTTTAACAACCAATTTTATCTGGTGTATGTACCTTAATTTCAAAAATAAAACTTTTGGAGACTATACCAATACAGAAACTCCAATAGCAAAAAACACTTTATTCTCAGCTATTGCGGGAACCATGTGGTTTTTACAATTCTTCTTTTATGGAATGGGGGAAAGTAAATTGGGTAACGGAGCTAGTTCTTGGATTGTACATATGGCTACCATTATTTTAACAGCTAATTTTTGGGGGTTTTATCTCAAAGAATGGTCAGGGGTATCCAAAAAGACTTTTAAAACTTTTCTTTGGGGAATTGGTTTGATACTCGCTTCAATCGTATTGGTTGGAATAGGAAATTCACTTTAATAATAAAAAAAATCAGATTCTTATATATATCACTTTTTATACAACACAATATGTCAAATATAAATACAAATAACATGACTTTTCAGCACGTAAGCTACCTTTGGGATGAAGCTAAAGCCAAGGAATTAGCAGGAGACGAAGTAGCACTTTTTATCTATCGTTCTAATTTATTAGGAGCCGATTTGAGGCTAACTAATTATGGAGGAGGAAATACTTCTGTGAAGATTACAGATAAGGACCCATTAACTGGAACGGAGTCCGAAGTAATGTGGATCAAAGGTTCAGGTGGAGACATTGGAACATTAACAAAATCAGGATGTGCGGCACTTTATTTAGAAAGGTTGCGAAACTTGGAAAATGTATACAGAGGCATTGAATTTGAAGATGAAATGGTAGAGTTATTCAATCACTGTATTTTCGATTTAGCTTCAAAAGCCCCTTCAATTGATACGCCTTTACACGGTTTCTTACCTTTCAAACATATTGATCACTTACATCCAGATGCTGCAATAGCAATTTGTGCTGCAAAAGAGGGAAAGAAAATTACAGAAGAATTATTCGACGGAGAAATTGGTTGGGTTGGATGGCAACGTCCTGGTTTCGACTTAGGTTTGCAAATGCGTACATGTCTAGAAGAAGCGGAAAAGAAAGGAAAAAAATTAAAAGGAGTAATGTTAGGTTCTCACGGTTTGTTTACTTGGGGAGATACTTCTTATGAAAGTTACATCAATACACTGGAAGTAATTGAAAAATGTGCAGAGTATTTAAAAAGCAAGTATGGTAAAATACGTCCTGTATTTGGAGGACAAAAAACCGAAAGCCTTCCAGTTGATGCACGTCAATTACAAGCGGCAAAATTAGCTCCAATTTTGAGAGGTTTCTGTTCTTCAGAACGTAAAATGATTGGGCACTATACAGATGATGCTAGAGTGTTGGAATTCATCAATTCGAATGATTTAGAAAAATTAGCTCCTCTTGGAACTTCTTGTCCAGATCATTTCTTGAGAACTAAAATAAGTCCTTTAGTAATTGAATTGGCTCCAAATGAAGATTTGTCGGATGTTGAAGCTATCAAAGCGAAGTTGACTCCAGCTTTTGAAGCATATCGTCAAATGTACTCTGAGTACTATAACACTTGTAAAAAATCAAATTCACCTGCAATGCGTGACCCGAATCCTGTGGTAATTTTATATCCAGGTGTAGGGATGTTTACTTTTGCAAAAGATAAAACAATGGCTCGCTTAGCATCAGAATATTATACAAATGCGGTAAATGTTATGAAAGGTGCGGAAGCAGTTTCAGAATATACGGCTTTACCTCGTCAAGAAGCTTTTGATATTGAATATTGGTTATTGGAAGAGGCGAAGTTGCAACGTATGCCAAAGCCTAAAGCATTGTCTGGACGAATCGCTTTGATTACAGGTTCTGCAGGTGGAATAGGTAAAGCTATTGCAAAAAGATTTGCTGAGGAAGGCGCTTGTGTAGTTATCAACGATATCAATGTAGAACGTTTAGAAGGTGCTACAGCTGATTTTATTAAAACTTTTGGTAAAGATGCTATTTCAAGTACTTTATTAAACGTGACTGATGAAAAAAGTACAGAAAAAGCGTTAGATGCTGCTTGTTTGGCTTTTGGAGGGGTTGATATTGTAGTGAATAATGCTGGAATTAGTATCTCAAAATCAATTGCAGAACACAGTTTAGAAGACTGGGATAAATTATATGATATCTTGGTGAAAGGGCAATTTATTGTTTCTAAGGCCGGAATAGAAGTCATGCGCAAACAAGGATTTGGTGGAGATTTAGTAAATATTGTGTCCAAAAATGCAGTAGTTGCAGGACCTAATAACCCTGGTTATGGTTCTGCCAAAGCGGCTCAAGCGCACCTTACTCGTTTAATGGCTGCCGAATTAGGTCCTGACAAAATCCGTGTGAATACCGTAAACCCAGATGCCGTAATCTCTGATTCCAATATTTGGTCAGGTGGTTGGGCTGAAGGTCGTGCTAAAGCGTATGGAGTTACAGTTGCAGAACTGCCTGCTTATTATGCGAAACGTACGTTATTGAATGAAATTATATTGCCCGATGATATTGCCAATGCTTGTTTTGCATTTGTAGGTGGTTTGTTGAATAAATCAACTGGAAATGCCTTGAATGTGGATGGTGGTGTAGCAATGGGCTTTTACAGATAAATTTGAATTTGGTTTTTAAATTGATTTTTCTAACGTCCGTATCTTTCGGGCGTTAGATTTATTTAAATTTGTAAATAGAATTTATATGGAAAAAGTAGCTTTTAAAATGCAGCTTCATCAAGAGCAGGTTCAAGAATACCAACGCCGACATAATGAAATCTGGCCAGAACTTGTAGCTTTACTAAAAAATACTGGAGTTACCGATTATTCTATTTTCTTAGACCCAAGCACAAATGCTTTGTTTGCAGTCTTAAAAATTAAAACCCCAGCTTTATTAGACGAACTATCGAAGCACCCTACAATACAGAAATGGTGGAAGTATATGAGTGATATTATGGAAACGAATCCTGATAATTCACCATTAACTACTACTTTAAAAGAAGTTTTTTATTTACCTTAAAAAAAACACTATGTTAATTGATTCAAACAAAATAGCCTTACATAATGAAGATTTAATTAAATCTCATACCAATAAATTAGTTTTCACAGCATCAGAAGTTGGTGAAACCGAAAGTATTATCCAAAAATTAATTGACTTTCAAATTGCCATTCCATCTTGGGCTTTAGGTACAGGCGGAACTCGTTTTGGTCGTTTTCCAGGTGGTGGAGAACCTCGTTCATTAGAAGAAAAAATTGAAGATGTTGGTTTACTTCATGCATTAAACAATGCTTCAGGTGCCATTTCGTTGCACATTCCTTGGGACATACCAACTGATTATCAAGCGATCAAAAACTTAGCCACACAGCACAACTTAAAATTTGATGCTGTTAATTCCAATACGTTTCAAGATCAATCTACTCAAGAATATTCGTATAAATTTGGTTCCTTGCAAAACGTAAATAAAGCAGTCCGTAAACAAGCGATTGCTCATAATATTGAAGTAATTCAGCAAGGAATTGCTTTGGGTTCGGAGTCGTTAACAGTTTGGTTAGCGGATGGATCTTCATTTCCAGGGCAATTGAATTTCCGTCGCGCCTACCAGAATACCTTAGAAAGTTTAGAAGAGATTTATGCTGCTTTGCCATCCAATTGGAAATTGTTTTTAGAATACAAATGTGCAGAACCCAATTTTTATTCCACTACAGTTGCTGATTGGGGACAATCGTATTCTTATGTAAAAAAACTGGGAGACAAAGCACTCACTTTAGTCGATTTAGGACATCATTTGCCAAACGCCAATATTGAACAAATCGTTTCTTTATTATTGATGGAAGAAAAATTAGGTGGATTTCACTTTAATGATTCAAAATATGGGGATGATGATTTAACGACAGGTGCATTAAAACCATATCAACTATTCTTGATTTTTAATGAATTAGTGGAAGGAATGGATGCTAGAGGAATGAATCATGCTAAAGATTTAGGGTGGATGATTGACGCTTCTCACAACATTAAAGATCCTATGGAAGACTTATTGCAATCGGTTGAAGCGATAATGGTTGCTTATGCGCAAGCACTTTCTGTGGATAAAAAAGCATTAGAAATTGCTCAAGATGAAAATGATGTGGTTAAGGCACAAGAGATATTACAAAATGCATACCGTACGGATGTTCGCGCACTTGTTGCTGAAGCACGTTTGCGTTCTGGAGCTGCATTAAATCCTGTTGGGCTATACCGTGATCTTGCGGTAAGAAGTAGCCTTATTTCTGAGAGAGGATTCAAAACAATAGCTACAGGCTTATAAAATCACTCAAAAATGAATGTAGTTGCAATTTTTGATATTGGCAAAACAAACAAAAAAGTTTTTCTGTTTAATGAAAACTATCAAATTGTTTGGGAAAAATCAGTAAATCTTCGTGAAACTTTGGATGAAGATGGTTTTACATGTGAGGATATAGTGGAACTTAAAAACTGGATAGTGAATCGATTAGCAGAAATGCAGGCTTTAAAAGAATATTTTTTAAAAGCAATCAATTTCAGTACGTATGGAGCTAGTTTTGTCTATATAGATGAAAACGGAAAAGCGTTGACTCCACTGTACAACTATCTTAAAGAGTATCCCGAAGTTCTTAAAAAAGAATTTTATGGTAAATATAAAGGAGAAGAGTCTTTTGCTTTAAAAACAGCTTCTCCTGTTTTAGGAAGTTTAAATTCTGGAATGCAGATTTACCGTTTAAAAGAAGAAAACCCTGATTTATTTGCTAAAGTAAAGTATTGTTTGCATTTACCTCAATATTTAAGTTCTCTTTTAACAGGCAAGTATTTTGCTGATATTACGAGTATCGGTTGTCATACAAATCTTTGGAATTTTAAAAAGATGAAGTATCACAAATGGATAAAAAAAGAAAATATTGGAGATAAAATTCCGCCTCTTCATAATGCTGAAAATACCATAAATGTATCTGGAGGAATTGCGGTTGGAGTAGGATTACATGATAGTTCATCTGCAATTATTCCTTATATGATAAATTTTACGGAGCCATTTGTTTTATTGTCAACGGGAACCTGGAGTATTTCCATGAATCCGTTTAATGAGACCCCTTTGACTTTTGATGAAATGCAATACGATTGTTTGTGCTATTTACAATACAAAAAAAAGCCTGTAAAGGCAGCTCGTTTGTTTGCAGGAAATGAACATGAAGTGCAAACCAAAAAGTTAGCAAGTCATTTTGGAGTTCCTTTGGATACTTACAAACAAGTGTTATATGATAAAAAAATCATTTCTAAATTAAGAGAGATAAACCTTAAAAAGTATTCTTCTAAAGTTAATAAATATAAAATCCTTCGCGAATCTCCTTTTGGAAAGAGAAATCTTGGAGATTTTGAAAACTATGAAATTGCCTATCATCAATTGCTGTTGGATATCATTGCGCAACAAATTATTTCAACTCAATTAGTTATTCATAACAGTCCCGTTAAAAAAGTATTCGTAGACGGTGGTTTTAGTAAAAATTCTATTTTTATGAATTTACTAGCAGAAGCTTTTCCAGAAATGGAAGTATACGCTGCTTCAATGGCGCAAGCTAGTGCTTTAGGTGCTGCATTGGCGATTCATAATAATTGGAATCCAAAACCGATTCAGAATGATTTAATAGATTTGAAATTTTACAAACATTAATTATTTGTAATCTGTGTTAAAATAATAAAACGTTCGCGTGGCGGACATTCATACTATAAAAAACTACACATGAAAATTGGACTTTTTATACCCTGTTATGTTGACCAGTTTTATCCAAAAGTGGCAATTGCAACCTATGAATTATTACATAAACTAGGTTGTGAAGTTCATTTTCCAATGAAGCAAACCTGTTGCGGCCAGCCTATGGCAAACAGTGGATATTCTCATTTGACTAAAGGTTGTGATGGAAATTTTATTTCTAATTTTGCCGAATTTGATTACATTGTTTGTCCTTCGGGCAGTTGTGTACTGCATGTCAAAGATCATTTACATGATGACAATAAGGAAGAATTGGCTTCTGAAATGAGAAAGCGTGTTTATGAATTAACCGAGTTTATAACGGATGTTTTAAAAGTCGAAATGATTTCTGGAAATTTCCCTTATAAAGTGGGAATGCATCAAAGTTGCCACGGACAACGTGGATTGAAGCTTTCGCAAATGAGTGAGTTGAATGCACCATTTTTCTCCAAACCAGAACAATTATTAGGAAAAATAAAAGGAATTAATCTGGTCTCATTGACTCGAAAAGATGAATGTTGTGGTTTTGGAGGTACGTTTTGTGTAACCGAAGAAGCTATTTCAGTAAAAATGGGACAAGATCGAATAAAAGACCATGAAAAACATCAAGTGGATTATATTACTGGTGGCGATATGTCTTGTTTGATGCATTTAGAAGGCATTTTAAAAAGACAAAACAGCCCAATAAAAATCATTCACATTGCCGAAATATTAAACACTACTATATGAAAAACAATTTAGAACATAGTAGTGCTGCAACGATTTTTAATAAAGATGTAGATAGAGTAGACTGGCATGACGAAACGCTTTGGTTTGTTCGTAAAAAACGTGATAAAGCAGCACATCAAATACCAGAATGGGAAAAACTGAGAGAGACGGCCTCCCAAATTAAGAATAATGTGCTGTCCAATATTCATAATTATTTGCTGGAATTTGAATTGAATGCCAAGAATAATGGGATTATCATTCATTGGGCAGCAGATGGTGATGAACATAATAAAATAGTGCATTCTATTATGGAAAAGTACAGCGTAAAACAAATGGTGAAGTCAAAATCAATGTTGACAGAAGAATGTCATTTGAATGAATTTTTAACCGAAAAAGGAATTGATGTAATCGATTCTGATTTGGGAGAACGCATCGTTCAATTGAGACAAGAACCGCCAAGTCATATTGTTTTGCCTGCCATACATCTCAAAAAAGAAGACGTAAGTGAAACGTTTCACGAACACCTTGGGACAGAAAAAGGGAATAACGACCCACAATATTTAACCGAAGCGGCACGATTGCACCTTAGAGATACTTTCTTAACTAGAAAAGTGGCTTTGACAGGAGTTAATTTTGCAATAGCGGAAACAGGTGAATTCGTGGTTTGTACCAATGAAGGAAATGCAGATATGGGGGCGCATCTTGCCGATGTACATATTGCTTGTATGGGTTTTGAAAAAATTATTCCACAACGCAAACATTTAGGGGTTTTCCTCAGATTGTTAGCAAGAAGTGCAACAGGACAACCGATTACTACTTTTTCCAGTCATTTTAAAAAACCTATTGAAGGAAAAGAAATTCATATCGTTATTGTAGATAATGGGAGAAGTACACAATTAGGCAGAGAAGATTTTAGGAATTCATTGAAATGCATTCGTTGTGGTGCTTGTATGAATACTTGTCCCGTTTATAGACGAAGTGGAGGACACAGTTACCATAATGCAGTTGCTGGACCTATTGGTTCTATTTTGGCACCCAATCTCGACATGAGTAAAAATGCCGATTTACCTTTTGCTAGTACACTTTGTGGTTCTTGTACCAATGTTTGTCCTGTGAAAATCGATATACATGATCAATTGTACAAATGGAGACAGGTATTAGTAAAGGAAGGACATACACCTTTAGGAAAAACGGTAGCCATGAACGGAATGGCAACAGTTCTGGCCAATCCTATGGTTTTTGATTTAGCAGGAAAAGCGGGACGTTTTGTGATGAAACACGCACCTGTTTTAGTAAATAACAGCTTGAATCCTTGGTATAAACAAAGAGAAATGCCTGCACCACCCGATGAATCTTTTAGAGAATGGTACAAGAAAAATGCAAGAGAATCTAAAGAAAAAAACAATGAGTAGTAGAGCCAAAATCTTAGAAAAAATTAAGCAAAATCAGCCTGTAGTTGCTAGTGAGTTACCGAGTTTAAGCTTTTTAGGACTGGATACTTTTGATTTATTGGATCAATACAAAACTGTTTTAAAAAGTATCGGTGGAGATTTTGTAGAAGTTGCAAATTATAATGAAGTAATTTCTTTTGTCAAAAATAATTATAGCAATGAAAAAAGAAAAATTACAACCATTGCAGAACTTGCTGAAATTGCAACGATTGATTGGTTCAAGGAGGATCCACATACGTTAGCAAATGTAGAATTAACATTGGTTAAAGCGCATTTTGGAGTTGCCGAGAATTCAGCATTGTGGGTAACTGATGATTTGTTAGGACAGCGTATTTCGGTTTTTATTCCGCAATATTTGGCCATTATTGTCCATAAAAAAGATATAATAGCGACGATGCATCAAGCGTATGATCGTATTGGAAATCAGGAATATGGTTTTGGTACTTTTATTGCTGGTCCCTCAAAAACTGCTGATATTGAGCAGTCTTTAGTATTAGGAGCGCATGGAGCTAGAGGATTGATAGTGTTTATTATGGATTAGAAAAGTATCTGATATTGCCCATCAAACGGATAAAAATACAATTCTACTACTGGATCTATTATTTTAAGCAGATTGGATATACAAACAAAAACTGCATAGTGAGAACGGAGAAAATTATCTTGACTTTTACTCCTGATTTTTTTGCATATCCACAATTTCGTTTACTAAATTGTTAACCACTCAAAATAAAAAGGCATCAGATGCCAATTGGAAAAACCGGTCAAATTGACCACCCTATTCCAGTGCAAATTGACCACCAGTTTCGGAGCAAACTGACCACCACTTTCCAGTCCAAATTGACCACCTGATTTTGGGTTAAAATTGTACATTAAAAACTAACTTTTTCATGTTGTTAGCGCCATACATTCGTTAAAAAAAAACGGATTATGGCAAACAAAATAACAGACATCAGTAAAATTAGAAAAGCAATTAAGTTCTACCGTAACGGAAGAAGTAAGTTATTTATAAGCAAGTACTTATCTCTTTCTAGAAATACGGTAAAGAAGTATATTCTTTATTTGAAGTCCTCGGATTAAGTTTTGAAGTAATTAGTGAAAAAACTGATGCTGAGTTAGAACTTTTGTTCTCACACACTCCCGTGGAATCAATCAGTGCCAAATTGCAGAAACTTCATGTTTTTTTTCCTAAAATGGAACGGGAACTAAAAAAAGTTGGAGATACCGTACACCATATGTGGGAGCAATATATTGCCGTAAACCCTGATGGCTACAGGAGCTCACAATTCGGCCATCACTACAAAACATGGTGTAAACGAGTCAATCCAATGATGCACATGAATCACAAAGCTGGTGATAAAATGTATGTGGATTATGCTGGAAAAACACTCTCGGTCATTGATAAAGACACGGGAGAAATTAAAGAAGTACAATTTTTTGTAGCTATATTAGGAGCTAGTCAATACACCTATGACGAAGCTTCCACGAGCCAACAAAAGGAAGATTTTGTTACATCGGTAGAAAATGCTATGCGTTTTTTTGAAGGTGCTCCCGCGGCAATTGTTCCGGATAATTTAAAATCTGCAGTGATAAAAAGCAGTCGTTTTGAACCCACCATTAATGAAACCTTGGCTGATTTAGCCGAACATTACCAGACTACAATCTTGCCAGCCAGGGCTTATAAACCTAGAGATAAATCATTAGTTGAAGGAGCTGTTAAGGTATTATATCGAAGGATTTATGTAAACCTAAAAGAAACTAAATTCTTTTCTCTGGAAGAATTAAACCAGCAGATATGGGATTTATTAGATGCTCATAACGGTAGAAAACTCACAGGACGTCCTTACTCTCGTATAGAATTATTTTTAGAAGATGAGCAACAAAAACTAAGTCCATTACCACAAGAACGTTTTGAAATCAAATACCAATCCTTTGCAACAGTGATGTAAAACGGACATGTTCAATTAAGTCAGGACGAAAATTACTACAGTGTTCCGTATCAATATGTCAAGAAAAAAGCGAAACTATTGTATACCAAATCAACGGTAGAGATCTATCACAAATACAATCGAATAACCATCCATCCAAGGAATTACAAACCTTATATCTATACCACAACCCCGGAAAATTTAGCTAGCACGCATCAATTTGTAGCCCAGTGGAGTGCTGCTCGCTTCATTGATTGGGCCAGTAGTATTGATGAATCCGTTGGAGAATATATTTTGCAAATAATCGAAAGCAGAAACCATCCTGAACAGGCTTATAAAAGTTGTTTGGGAATATTAGACTTCGGTTAAATACCGTTTACCGATAGCCCTTAGAAAAGGTAACAACGCTCTGTTTTTTTTTATTATGCGGTGATCACCTTATATATTCATCGCAATAATGCGGTGATAAATTGAAATAATCACCGCATTATTATTTGTTTTCGTTAAATAATCCCACTTAGGTTGAGGCCGAAAAATTTAACTACAATAAATTCTATTAACACATACCTCAAATATAGAAGGTATAGAAGGTATAGAATTTTCATTTTTAGCAGGAAATCAAAAACTCCTTTTTTGACAACTAATAATCCCGAATTGACAAGTGCGCCATATTGCTATAAATCAAAAAAAGATGCCTAGGCATCTTTAAATTATATATTGTAAACTAAAATCATTAATATTGATTGTACTCTAATAATTCTCTTGGATGTTTGCCTAATCCTTTCGCTAAATCTAAAAGAGTAGTAAAAGATAAATTTCTTTTACCATTTTCGATATCGCTTATTGTGGCTTTAATAAGTTTATCACTGTTTAATGCTACATTATCTTGACTCAAATTTAATTCAGTACGAAGCTTCTTAATATGCAAACCAAATTTTATTAACTGCTCTTCCTTAAGTTTATCCATTTTCTAGCTTTTAAACAAAAGGCGTTATATTTATTTAAAAAAATGTTATAAGAACTTATAACAAATAAGTATTTTTTGTTATATTTGTTTATTATTTAAATTTTTATCAAGTAATATTTGCTTTAAGTATTAAATTAAATAATTTTGCGATCCTTCATTTAAAATTTTTGAAGCATTCGCTTTGAATCTCGTTATCGAAAACTGGCGTTTAAATAACCACGAGATGATAAGTAAGATGCTCACGTCCCATGGCGTGGGCTCACTTATTCGTGGTAAGGTACCGCCAGTACCCCGATAACGATAAGCTGAGTTCCATGCCATTTTTTATGCCAATTATTTAGGCAAAACTCAACTTCCATTCTTAGCACTGCCTCTTCTTATTAGTCTCGCAATACCAATAATTATTGAATTAGTTGGGAAAGGCACTGCCTGCGTTTGGCTGCAACAGGCAACGGCAGTAAGCTTTTCCTATTTAAAAAATTTTAAATGAAATGCCTATGCAATAAAAGAAAATCAAATCCACTCTTTTAGTCATCCGTCTAACTTTCGACTTTAAGACTTTAGTCTTTCGACTAATAAAAATGGCCCTCTAACACGCCGGCAAGCTATACTAGAGGACCACCGCTAACAAAACTAACGTTTCAATTAACTAACCCAATATTATGAAAAAAATTTCATTTTACAAAGGTGGATTGGCTTTTTGGTACCTGATTATTATCGGGTTCTCATTATCCTGTACCCCTGCTCTAGCCAACAAGCTACTGAGGCAAAATCACTCCTTACCGCAACAAAGCCAAATAAAAGGTACCATTACGGATGGCATCAACCCCTTAGCTGGTGTTACCATTAGGATACAAGGGCAACAAAAAACAACTATCTCTGACTTTGAAGGGAGATTTACAATCACCGCATCTCCCAACGATATGCTCCTTTTTACCTATATGGGCTACAAAACCCTAACTATTCCTGTTGATGGCCAAACTGTGATCAATATTGAAATGCATCAAGATGCGACTTCACTTCAGGAAGTCAAAATTAATGCTGGTTACTACTCCGTAAAAGAAAGCGAACGAACGGGAAGCATTGCTAAAATTACAGCAAAGGATATCGAAAAACAACCCATAAATAACCCTTTGGCGGCTTTGCAAGGTCGTATGACTGGTGTAAATATTACACAAGCCACTGGAACTCCTGGTGGAGGTTTTGACATACAGATCAGAGGGATAAACAGTATTCGCACTGATGGTAATGCGCCGCTATATATTGTGGATGGAGTACCATACAGTTCGCAATCATTAGGCTCAGTAATGACATCGGGCAATATCTTGGCAGGATCAGCAAGTCCTCTCAACAATATTAACCCCTCAGATATTGAGAGTATGGAAGTACTAAAAGATGCTGATGCTACCGCAATCTACGGTTCAAGAGGATCCAACGGCGTGGTCCTCATAACAACCAAAAAAGGAAAACAAGGAAAAACCAAATTCGATATGACTGCGTATTCCAGTTTTGGAAAACGAACTCGTACCATGGATTTACTAAATACACCACAATATTTATCCATGCGTAAGGAAGCCTTTGCCAATGATGGAATTACAGACTATCCAGGGTACGCCTATGATGTAAATGGCACTTGGGATCAAAACCGTTACACCAATTGGCAAAAAGAATTACTGGGAGGTACTGCAAATACGAACAACATTCAAACTACGGTCTCTGGCGGAAATGCAGAAACTCAATTTTTATTAAGTGGCACCTACCGTAACGAAACCACCGTTTTCCCTGGGGATGCAAAATATGAAAAATTGGCGTTTCATAACAGCCTAACGCACCGCTCTATTGACAATCGTTTTAAAATAAGCTTTACTGCAGATTATGCTACTGATGAGAATAGCCTACCCGCAAACGATCTAATGTACCAAGCTACAATTCTGGCGCCAAATGCCCCAGCTCTATACGATGCCCTAGGAAATTTAAATTGGGAAAATGGCACCTGGAACAATCCGTTAAGCTATTTGGAAGGCAAATATGCAGCCAACACAACCAACCTAATTGCTAATACTGTTCTTTCGTACAACATACTAGAAAACTTGGAAATAAAAACAAATCTAGGATATACAGACTATCATATCTCCGAAAATCGGACATTTCCTTCTACCATGTACAATCCAGCGTATGGACTGGGTAGTGAAGTTTCCACGCTTATTATAAACAATGCCAAACGTAGCTCATGGATTATTGAACCTCAGATCAATTGGAAGAAAACGGTAGGCAATTCAGAATTAATGCTATTGGCAGGCACAACTTTTCAAAAGCAAACCGGGCAACAATTGGCACAAATCGGATCAGGTTTTGCAAGTAACAGTTTACTGCACAATATTGGGCAGTTTTTACAATAATGATAATTCTGAAACACAGGAATTACGCAAACAACTAGAGGAGCTAAAAGAAGAACTAGCAAAAAAGGAAGAACCACCAACTAATGTTGTTGAGAATCAATTGGAGTTAATGGAGAAATCGTATCAGATGGCGGCTAAATATTTGCCAATCAGTTCAGCTTCGAATGAAAACAACGCAACTGAACCTTCTTCACCACCTAAAGAAGTCTTTGTTTCGATAATTCCAGAAAGTCAAATTGTTGTTTCTAACCTGCAGCAAAGAGTTGAGGAAGATCAATTGATAGCGGCTCTCAATAGCACATTCACCAGTAGTAATCAACAACAGCAAGCAAAGAATAGTATTCGTGCTGTTGTTCAAGAAACACAACTAGTATCCGAAGAAACTAGTGTTAGCTTGCGTTTATTGGAACCCGCAAGAATACAGAACAAAACGATCCCAATCGGTACTGTAGTAACTGCAAATTCAAAGTTTCAGCAAGGTAGGTTACAACTGAAGATCAGCTCTATTGAGTTGGAGGGAAATATTCTCCCCATTGAGCTCACTATCTATGGTTTGGACGGACAACAGGGATTGGCAGTGCCTTATTCTCCAGAACGTACCGCTATGACCGACATAGCAGCCAATATGGGACAAACTTCTGGCAGCTGTATAATGCTGTCAACTTCTGCTGGACAACAGATCGCAGGGGATTTAAGCCGAGGATTAGTTCAAGGTGTTTCAAATTATTTCTCAAAAAAAATTAAGACTCCAAAAGTTACCCTAAAAGCAGGATTGCAAGTACTGTTAGTCTCAAAAAAATAATTATTCAAAAAATAAATGGTATAATATGAAAACAGCTGTAAAAAATACTTTGATGATACTAATTTTAATGTTAGGATACACATCAATTACGCACGGGCAAGCGGCCTTGTGCACAAGTGCAAAGAAAGATCTAACTATAATAGAACCATACAGTATAGAACTAACATTCGATAAAACTTCGCATCTATTATTTCCCTCTGGTATACGTTATGTAGATTTAGGTAGTACTAATTTGGTTGCGAGTAAGGCTGATGATGCTGGCAATGTTTTACGAGTTAAGGCTTCTGTACGCGATTTTGAAGAAGAAACCAATTTTTCAGTAATTACAGAAGACGGAACTTTCTATAGTTTTAATGTCGCCTACAATTCATGTCCTAGGGTTACTAATTACAGTTTAACTAAAACTGTTATGAGTGATCGTGGATGGAGCTCAAAACCAATTTTGTTTAAAGAACTTGGAACGAATTCACCCGAATTGGTCGACGAATTAATGGAGGAGATTTATAAGCAAGACAAGCACTTTATAAAACAAATTGGTACCAGAAAATTTGGAATAGAATTTTTATTAAAAGGTATTTATATTAACGATGACAAATTTTATTTTCATACCCAAATTAGGAATTCAAGCTTCGTTACATTTCCAATTGATTTCATCAATTTTAAAGTGATAGATAAAAAGAAAGCCAAACGCACGGTTGTACAAGAAGTAATTAAACATCCAGTACGAGTTTATAAATCTATCGATGAAGTACAAGGAAAAACGGTTTCCAGAAATGTTTTTGTTTTGGATCAATTTACGATCGCAGATGACAAAGTACTTCGCATAGAACTCCATGAAAAGAATGGTAGCCGATTACAGATATTAAAAATTAAGAACTCACATTTACTTAAATCTAAACTAATCCAGCAGGAGAATGTTAGGAAAGATAAAGAGAGATACTTCGAAAGAGATGTCAAATAAAAAACCTGTATAGGATCAAAACGGTTTGATGAAGTGATTGTTTTACTATTTATAGTTTAACAATCACTTTTATTTTAATTAATCAAAAATACATCTTAACTACTTAAAAATGAGTTGTTTATTTTTTAAATAATTAGTTTTTTTATGTACATTTATATTGTTGAATTTTTAAATATTTGCATATGAATCCTGCATTGTTTTTAAGTATAGTTTCTCTCTTTATAGGTTTTAGCCTTCGGTACTGGATCAACAGACGAAAGTTTTACAGAAGAGGACCAATGGGAGTGGAAGGGTTTTCGAGTTATGAAAAAGCAGTAGTAATAACATTCTTTGAAAGAGTGACCAAATGGATTTCCATTGGATTTATAATTTTTGGACTACTTATCTTATGGAGTTATTCAAGAAAGAAGTCAAGCGAAAAGAAACTAACTCAAATCAAAGTTGAAAATGTGAAATAAGAGAGCGGCATTCTTTTGCTTCTTTTCTTTTGACGCTGTTGTGGAAAGAAAAGAAGCCAGAAATAAGCAATAGGATGAAGAATATCCTATCATTTAACTCGAACCTTTTCAGGAAAAATAGAAGAGAGCGTTGCGTACTGATTACTTTTTTCTGAAGTGGTTCAACCAACTTCTTCAAAAAGACTTTCCAGACTATTAAGAAGGGAATGTCTTTTTGAAGTTCAAGATTTCAAGATATGTATTCCGTAAAACTAAAAAACGATACTAATAAAAATAGACGGCCACTATCGAACTGGGCCGTCTATAGTTTTTAAAAGGCTTATTAATTAAAGCAATTCACACCCATTTTTTGAAAATTAGTACAGATTTCAAAAGCTTTTTGAGATTTTAATTGTGCAGTACCTCCCAAAATAATGGATTGCAATTTGGCTTCACTATCCTTGTAGCTACGTACATTTTGGTAGTAGCCTGTTACAGCGTTGTACGCTCCAAATAAAGTTCCTTTTGTCGTGTTCATTTGTTGTGATTCGCTTGTCATAGCATAGGCAAAAGCATCTTCAACGGTATTCTTAAAAACTGTGGATATTTCGTCCTCATTTCCAGCCTTAAGATTTTGTAAGGTTTCTTTGTTAGGGCAAAGTGCGAATTGGATCATTTTTTTAACCTCATGATCGTTCACTTTCACTTTAGCCCAATTATTAAAAATATCCTCTAATTGATTGCTAAATTCGTTTGCTAATCCCATTACTTTGTGCGCATTCTCCAAACGTTGTTTAGCTCCCGAAGTATGGCGTATGCGTACTACATTACTCATATTGCGAAGCGAAGCGTTTAGGGTATTTTGGCAAACTATTCTAACGGGTGTAAAAGCTGCCGTAATGCTTCCGCTACCATCGTGTGAAGTGGTAAGGAAAATATATTTTTCTGTAACATCATCACCATTGCCCACACGAATATAGTCCGGTAATTTAGCCGTAATAAAAATACGCTCTCCATTTCCTAAAGCGCCTGCAGTCTCGTACAAAATCCCATCTGTACCACCTACAATGGAATCGAAAAAACTAAATGCTTCACGATTTTGTACAATGTGATAGTCTTTACCGACTACACCCAAAACGGTATTGTTATCCGTGCGGGTCGTAGCAAAATAATTGGGTACGTTGATCTCGTTATTTTCTAGCTCTAAATTGTCAGTAGGATCGATTATGTTTGACGCCTTGGTATAAAGCGGACTTTTTATCACTTCATAATCAAGTCCTGCGTGCTTAATTGCTTGCGCGCTTGTTGGATAGTCCGTTACTATTTGCCCCAAACCATGCCAAGCTTTTTCTTGTACGCTAAAAAAGGAATAGCGACCAGTTCTTTCGTTGAAATTTAAATTGTGTGCCATGATATTAAAATTTAAGAGTTATAAAAATGATTAAATAATAGTGTTAAAATGGTAGGTCATCTAAAGGCTCCGCTAAAATGATCTTTGTATTTTCTTGTTTTCCGATAGCCTGCGCCTGTTCTATTTTCTTACTACCTCCGTGTAATTTAATAGTCGAGGTGTGAAAATTTAAACTCGATCTTAATTCTCCGTTAGTAGCTGTCCAGGCTCTTGTGCTCACTCTTCCTGTTAGCTCTACTAAAGCCCCTTTAAGGAGTATTTTGGCAACATTTGGACTTATCCAATAGGAGCAATCAAAATAGCTAGTTTGCTCTATGCGTTCGCCTTGCTTATTTCGGTAACTATCATTGATCGCTACTGAAAAATTTACCACTTTTTTTTCCTGCGGTGTTGTGTGTACTTCCGCATCCTTTGTTAATCTTCCGATGATGTTCATAGTTTTTACTTTTTAGATTTATTTTTTTTAATTAATTTATTCGGTAATGAGAGGAGGTGCTGTTTTGTTTCAGTCTAATTCCAATATAAATAGTATTAAATTTCATTGTTGACATTTTTTTTATTCGTCCAAAGAGCCGGAGTATGCTATGTTTCGTTTCGAGAGCATAAAAGGTTAGTGTTTAGTAAAAACAAGGTTTTATCAAATAAATACAACCCGCATGGGTAGAGATTTTTTGATAAACCCGTAGGGCTTGACCTTTTTTTTGCGTTAAAAACACTAGAATACCTTTGCTCTTGAATTGGGACAATTGAGCATACTGGTTTTTGAAGAGTAATAGACTGGAAGCAAGGTTGTAAAGAAGATTATTTGGGATTATAAAGAAAAAGCGACTCTTCAAATAAGTACTGTGTAATATCATCAATGCACTATTTATCCAAAATAATAAAATGGCTATATAAGCCATGTAATAGGATCTTGAAAATTATGGGTAGGTAGCGGCTTAAATTTTCAAGATTCTTTTATTAATTATCCGACTAAGCTCTTTTATGCTGGAGCAGAGCGGAAGTATAAATGTGCTTTGAGGATTCGAGTTAAGTTGAAATTAAGCGAAGTATAGATTTGACTGTTCTAAAAGTTAATTTTGAAAAAGGGATATTAGAATAGTACTATAAGGTTATGTGAACTGCCATTAGAGGACAAATAACACCATTGATAATCAGATATATAAATGACTTGTTTTATTTGCATACTTTAGAGTAAAAGAAGTAGCACTAGACTATTTGCTGAATTGCACTTTGTAAAATTGAATAGCTTTCTGTTTTAAAAAACTGTAAGTAAAATAAAGAGCTACTTGAAATTAAAAGGGAGAGATGTATTGTTTAAATTTTAAATAAAAGGAGATTATGAATGACATGATAACAAAAGAAGATTTGAGGCAGTTTGGTTTGGAGTTATTAGGTAATATTGGTACTTTAATGACACAGACGAAGGAAGTCCAAGGTGAAATAGTAGACCAAGAATGGATAAAAAGCAAGCAAGTAAGAACATTAATGAATATGTCCCCAGGATCTGTTCAAAATTTAAGAGTGACCCAAAAGATACGATTTAAAAAAATACTCGGCTCGTACTACTATAATAAAGTTGATCTACTAAAACTTTTTACAGATGAAAGGCACAAATAAACTTTCCGATGATCGGTTAATGAATTCTTTGCAAATATATATGGAAGATCCAAGATTAAACGTTTGGCACTTCGCGCTGTTGCTAGCTATCCTTACTCTAGGATATAAGCAGAGACAAAAACAAAATATTAAAGTTAGTCGTAGCAAGATCATGGCACTTTCGCATATAAATACGATACCGACTTATCATAAATATTTTAAAGAACTACAAAGTTTAGGATACATCGAATATTTTCCTTCCTACCATCCCGGTGTTAAAAGTGAAGTCTATCTGAAAGACAAAAAGGTTGCTCCATGATGGTAGCAACCTTTTTGCGTTTTGAATTAATATGTTCCAGTTGTCTTCAAGTTCTAGATAATAAACAGTATTTGCTGTGATTTCAAGATAAGTGATACTTCTGTTTGATTTTTTTTATCTCCTTTTCTAATCTGGTAAGGATGGCTAGATCTGACTCACACATTACTGGATCCGTTTTATTTATCCGTTTATTAAGCAATGCCATTTCGCGTCCAACTGTAACTTGCTCGGTAATAGCGTAGGCTTCTGTCTGCTTCACAGAGGAATGTCCAAGCATTTCCTTCACAACATTTATCGGTACATTGTTTTGTAACGTAACAGTGCTTCCGAAGGTCCTGCGAGCCATGTGTGTGTTGAGAGTAAAAGGAAAAGCACACAGTAAAGCAATCTCTTTCAAATATTCGTTCATTTTTTGATTTGAGGCTACAGGCAAGACAGTGCCACGTTGCATACAAAGAGGATGATCCTTATATTTATCGATTATTTTAAGGGCTTGCGGTAGGAGAGGAACATTAGTTGCAGAGCCTGTTTTTTGTCTTTCAGACATGATCCACGATTGTTTATCGACACCCACTTTAATATCAGTCTTTTTTAATTGATATACGTCGATATAAGCTAATCCCGTATAGCATTGGAAGACGAACACGTCTCTAACTACATTGAGTCTATCAGTACTAAAGTAATGTCGTTCTAACTCATATAATTCCTGAGTTGAAAGTGGTTTTTTTATAATTTTTGATTTTTTAGCTTTAAAGTTCTTAAATGGATCTTTCAGGATAACTTCATTATCAATAGCACGAAGTACTATTTTTTTAAAGTTAGCGATATATTTTAAGGTTGTATTATTGCTGCAATTGCGAACAGAACGTAAGTAAAATTGAAAGTCTTTTATAAATTCAAGATTCAAATCAGAAAATTCAAGATCTTCGGCATTAAATTTAAGTCGGATAAAAGCTCTTAAATGATTAATAGTGATAGTAAAACGGTCGAGAGTTCCTTTTGCGTATCCTTTACCCAGCAAAGCCGTCATTTCATCATTATGCTTTTGGAACTCTTCAAGTACTTTGACTCTCGCAGCATTTTTCCCTAAGATGTAATCCATAACTTTCTGAGCAGTAATAAGCTTTCCGTTATACATGTTCTCGGTTTTGTACTCATTGATTTTTAGTGTAAGAGACTCTAAGAACATATTAATAGATTTCGCATCTTCTTTAGTTCCGACTGCTCTTTCTAATTTTTGATCCCAACGCGAGATATCCCATTTGCGTTTTGTAGATGTTTCTTTAGGTATCCCATCTACGGTAATTCTAAGATAAATGGTTCTAATTTTACTTTCATTGCGGGGGATTTTCAAAAAGAAAACCAGCCCAAAACTGCTTTCTAACATAATTCAACTTTTAAGGTTAATAAATGTAGAATTATAACGTCAAAAAATCAAGTCGTTAAGCACGTTAACCCCTGTGTATATAAGGGTTTAACTCATATTCTGTGGCACATTTTCGAAAAACACAAATGTGCCACGATTCTGCCATAGAAACTTTGAGCGCTTTTATAAATTTTGACAAAGTGCAGAAAATGAAAAAAGCCTGCAAATCGTTGGATTTGCAGGCTTAACACTTTTTTTGAGGACTTTTGAAAAGATTGAAAAACTTTCATTTTTTAATCTTAATCCCTTTTAGTGGGGAGAGTAGGATTCGAACCTACGAAGACGTAGTCAGCAGATTTACAGTCTGCCCTCGTTGGCCGCTTGAGTATCTCCCCGAGGCCTTTGAGTACAACACTTATGTTGTTGTAAGCGGTTGCAAATATAGAAACTGTTTTGGTTTATGCAAACTAATTTTGCACTTAATTTCACTATTATTTTTAACGTATTGGTATTGAATAAAATAAAAAAATCTCCACTAGGGAGATTTTTTTATTTTATTCTAAGAATTCGATTATTTAGCCAAAAGTTCAATAATTTTTGCTCTAAGTTCATCGCCTCTTAAGTCTTTTGCAACTATATTACCTGATGCATCAAGTATGAAAGTGGCTGGAATAGCTTCTACTTTATATTGAGCAGCTATTGGTTCATCCCAAAATTTTAAATTGGATACTTGTGTCCAAGTTAATTTATCTTTAGCAATAGCTTCTTTCCATTTTGCTGCGTCTTTATCTAAAGAGACACCTACGATGTTAAGTCCTTTTGAATGTAACTCTTTGTATATAGCTACAACATTTGGATTTTCTTTTCGACACGGACCACACCATGAGGCCCAAAAATCAACGATTGTTACTTTTCCTAAACTTTCTTTAAGAGAAATTACTTTTCCTTCAGGATTGGGTGCCGAAAAATCGGTACTTCATCTAGCGTCACCAGCAGTTGGGGCAGTGGCTCCAGCAGCAGGCGCTTTCATTTGATCAAGTCTAGTTTTTATTGCTTTACCTGGTTTAGTGTTTTTTAATGATGCATCGAAGCTATTATAAATTGCTTCTGTTTTTTTAGAATCAACACTTGGATCGTTAGCCATACCTTGAATAATTAAGGCACTTATGAACGATTTTGGATGAGATTCTGCATAAGTTACATACTTAGCTTTAGACGCTTCTCCAACTTCTTGTTGTATTTCTGAAAACTGTTTCATTAATGAATTGATTACAGCAGTATCCTTAGTTTGTTGTGCTGTATTCATTGCTTGCATGTTTTTAGTTTGGAAATCCATAAGTTTCTTTTGAACTACTTTTATTTCCTCATTAAATTTTACATACTCATCATTGTTATAAGTACCTGATACTTTTGATTTTTGAATACTGTCTTTATCGATAACAATAGAGATTTCTCCAGATTCTAGTATAAAAGGAATTTTACTTGTAGCAGATTCTAATTGTAATGTATGAAATGCGGGTTCAGTAATTTTTCCTTTAATTTCAAATTTACCATTTTCAACCTTTACAGTATCAATAGCAACCATTCCCATATCGTTTTGTGTCTCAAGGATAATTGTTTTTCCATTTTCAATACCTTTTGCAGTACCAGAAATGATGTATTCGTCTTTTCCAACTTTGCTGCAAGAAATTAAAACAACAGCAGCAGAAAGTAATAAAATTATTTTTTTCATTATTAATTAGTTAATTAAGTTAAGTCTGCAAAAGTATTTAATTTTATTAAAGTATAAATAATTTTATAACCTAAATTTTTGTTATAATTTAATTTATTTTTAGTATAAGTTAGTGCATGTATCTCTTTTTAGTTGTTAAAAAAGACAATGGAATTTTTAAAATAATGAGCAGCAGTATTTGATGAGAGTGATTTTTATTGAATTGTACTTGTTTTAGAGATTCAATTAGCTTTCACGATACGTTTTCAGTTGACTCGCATTCTAAAATATCAGATTCTGCTTGTTCGATCTCGTTATTTGTAATTTTTATTTCTAAATTGATTGTTCTTAAGTCTTTATGTAAATCAGAACTTATTGGGTTAGTTTTTAGTTTTGAATCAATTTCTTCTCTTTGTTTTAATAGTGTCTTAAGTGTTTCGGTGGCTTTATTGTATTGAGATTTATACAAATTGCATGGTTTGGTCATGGTTAGTTGGTTTGGTTATTTTTTAAGGTTGGCTAAAATACTAAAAATAAGTATATTACACAATTAAAATTAGTATTGTATGATTTTTTTTACTTTTGAAAAAGTTATGATAAAAAAAAAGCACTCTTTATTAAGAGTGCTGATTTATATAGAAGTTTTAAAACTTAATCTTGGTTAATTGTTTTTCTCCAAGTAAAAGAATTAAGGATGTGTCTTTTTGCGAATCTTCCAGGAGAGTCAGCATTTACCATTTTTACATAAGTAGCTTTAGGAACACTAATGTATTCGTAAACACTACCATTTGAAAAATTAATGATCAATCTTCCTTCAACAAATTTATAATCAGTAATTGTTGATGTTGATATTGTTTCGGTGTATTCTGGTAAGTTTATTTTAGTAGTTTCTGGATTGATGCTTACCAAAAAGTGATATGCTTCAATAATTTTCTTACTATTTTCTTCTGCAGCTTTTAAACCAGCTTCATCTCCTTGAAATTTATCAGGGTGTGCTTCTTTCATCGCGTTGCGATAAATGGTTTTTAAATCTTTTAATTCTGCAGTTTTGTCTACATTTAGCAACTTGCGGTATTCAACTATTTTTTTCATAAATAAGGTAACTACTTGTTTTTTAATATGAAATTATATTTTTTAATTTCAAAAACAACAATTTTTTGCAAAGGTACACTTTTTTTTAAGTTTTTACTTTGTCATAAAAAAAAAATCACTATTTGTCTTTTTTTAATTTAATTTTAAAAAAGAAATACAAGAATTATTGTTCGGGTTTGTTATTTGCTTTGTCAAAGTTTTTTGACTTTTTAGGATATTTATTATAACTAATATCACTTGGGTTTTCAATGATAGATTTTATTGTAATCCAATCACCTACAATATGTTTTGCTTGAACCATTTTATAATCTAAAAGATAAATACCACAAAAAAAATTGTTGTTTTCATCTTTTTCAATTATCCCAGTGTATACCCCTTTTTGCAACATTTTTTCTTCGGAACCTTTAGTCATAATGTAATTTTTAAAATATTCTAAGTTGCAAAGTTAATGATTTATTTAATGGTTTTTCTCTTCTTTACTTTCTGATTATATTTGCGCATGGAAAAAAATTTTCGCCCAAGCCCAAATTCTTTTAAAAATACGTTTTGTATTTTTAATGAAGAATCATTAGAAAAAATTAAAGACCTTAAAATACAATATCAAAGTAAGGCGGGAAGTAGTTATTATTATACAAATCTAGGTATGTATAGAGTTTCTAATCATTGGGGAAGATTAGCTAATAGTAAATGGCGTTTAATTCCATTAGAGCCTGAAACGGCATCAAAATTTAAATTAGGGTTTGCTAGTTGGGAAAGTTTTTACCCAGATAATGATACTGATAAACTCTATTATCTAGAGGCAGATTATACAACAAATACGGTAAACTATCAACATAGAAACAATCCCAATTACGATAATAAAGCTGTACTAAGAACCAGTTTTGAAACTACCAAAAAAATCAAACAAATTCGAAATTTATTTAATTTGACTTCTTGGGCAAAATATTATGAATATGATGATTTAAATGTTTTGAGAAAAAGCATCATTGATCAATTGATATATACCAATACAACTTTAGAAGAAATTAAAAATTTAATTTAATTTCTTCTAATCTGATGAAGCTATTAATTTTAAATCATTTAGGCTGATTGGTTTTGACATATAGCCTTGGATATCACTATTGTTTTTAGCTTTTAATTTATCATCAACAGCAATGGATGAGCTTGAAATATAAATCATTATTTTAGATTGAAGTTTTGATTTTAGAATGGCCATTTCACTCATAAAACCCCATCCGTCCATAACTGGCATTTCAATGTCAAGAAGAATAATTTCGGGTAGGTCATCATTACTTTCTATTGCTTTTTTTAAAGCATCTATAGCTTCTTTTCCATTTGAAAAAGTAACAGTTGAAGTGAAAATTTCGGATTTAAGGATAATTTTTTTCATGATGGTTTTATAAATTATATCATCATCAATTACCCAGATTTTTCTTGTTTTCATGTTATATAAATTTTAAAGGTAGTTCCTACACCAGGTTTGCTTTCTATTGTAATACTTCCTCCCATGGCTTCAATTTGATTTTTAGTAATAAATAACCCAATACCTTTAGCATTAGGATTATCACTAAATGTTTTATACATACCAAAAACTTTGTTTGCATTTTTCTCCAAATCAATTCCAATTCCATTGTCTGAAATTTCAATTACTTTAAGGTTATTCTCTTTTAGAAAATTTATTAAAATTTTTGGTTCTCGATCCTTGTGACTGTACCTGATGGCATTTGATATTATATTAAAAAGAATACTTTCTAGATAAGCTGGGTTATAATTAATTTCAATATCGTCACTAACATTAGAAGTGATATGCGCCCCTTTTATTTTGATTTGTTCTGCAAGGATATTGAAAGTATTGTCTATGTACTTTTTTAAATTTATTTTTTCAGAAACTAACCCAATATTAGTTTGGATATTTACAACTTCATTTAAGTTAAATAAAGTCTCATTAAGGGAATTAGATACAGTTTTTAATAATTGAACCATTTGTTCTCTCTCTTCATCAGATTCCGCAGTTTCAATAAGCCCTGTCAGTGATGTAATATTACTGGTATGCGATCTTAAATTATGTGACACTATATAGGAAAAATTCAGCAATCTTTTATTTTGTTCCGAAACTAAAAAAAAGGAACTGTTTAGATCTTTTTCGATTTCCTTAGTTTTAGTAACATCAATCATAATTCCTCTTAAACTGACTGCTTTATTATTTTTTGTTATTACGTTAACAATATCTCTCAACCAAACGATATTGCCATTTTTGGCAATCATTCGATATTCAAAATCATGGTCTAGCATTAAATTAGTTTGGTTTGAACAATATTTTACTACTTCTTCTTTGTCTTCAGTATAAATATGATCTGCCCAAAAAGTAGGACTTGATAACCATTCTTCAGTAGTATATCCCAAAATATTTTCTACCTTTTTACTAATAAATGTAAATTGGAATGTTTGTGCATCGCATTCCCAAACGATTCCATCAATAGTATTGATTAAAGATTCGATTCTTATTTGCGAATTGAGGATTATTTTTTCCTGTTTTTTTCGTTCGGTAATGTCCTCAGTTGAAATTATGACTCGCTCTAAAGTATCTTCATACCCCTTCATTACACTATAAATAAAATTGACATCTCTTATTTCCCCTTTTGGATTTTTTATTTTAGCATCCATTATTAAACTATTTTCATTTCTGCAAATTGCGATGATATGATTTGTGAATGAGGGGATTGCTACATCACTAAAAATAATGTCAAAATTAGTTAATAGTTCCGATTTAGTTTTGGGATCATATTGTATTAAACATTCATTATTTACATCAATAATATGAACTAAAGAAAAACATTTTTTAATTACTTCAGGATGTTGTTTTAAATATGAACTAATATTTTCCTTGGATTCATTGATTAGATTTAATTCTTGCAGATATTTTTTTACATGTGAATAATCTTGTTCCCACAATGGAAGAGGAGAATCATCAAAAAGACTTTTAAATCTAATTTGGCTTTGTTTAATAAGTTGTTCCGCTTCTTTTTTTTGTGTAATATCTTCAATAATTACAATGTTGCTAGTGGGTTTTTCGTTTTTTTTCCAAAGTGGAGTTACAGATAAATTGACCCAAATAACATCTCCCTTTTTGGTTAGATACCTTTTTTCTACGGTATAGTCATTGATCGTTCCGTTATTAATTTTCTTTACGGTAGCAATGTCATCTTTTAAATCATCTGGATGTGTAATAGATTGATAGTTCTTTTCTTTCATCTCTTTTTGAGTATATCCCAAAAGTTTACAAAATTGATTGTTTATTTCCAAAAATGTACCTGTGATGGGATCAACATTAGAGATACCAATTGCGGCTTGATCAAAAATAGTCTTGAATTTAATTTCGTTATCAATTAAATTAGATGCTTGTTTATCCACTAAGACTTGTAACTCAGCTGGTTTTTTCAACAATAGAAGAGTTAAAAAACCAAAGGTTAGTGCCAAGATGAAGCTTAAAATAATTGATACAATAAAAGAGGTTAGCGCATTCGTTGATTTTGTATCAATTAGATATAATTTCCAGTCCCCATCAGGAATTGTATTGGTTACGAAACTATTTTCTGATAATTTTATTTTTTGAGGTAAAAAATAAACATCTTTTTGAGTAATTGGATTTCTCTTAGAGATTTGAAAATAATATTTAGTTTTATCAATAGCATTTATACCAGAAGTTTTTAAAAGTTTGTCTAATTTAATAATGACTGCCGAAAATCCCCAAAATTTATTTTTTATGTACACAGGAAGCCTGCCCACAATTCCTTGTCCCCCCTGCCTTAATTCAAGAGGTCCTGCAAAGTACATTTTTTGATTTAAGATGGATTTTAAGGCTTCTTTCTTAAGATATGCTGACTTCAAAATATTCAACCCCATAGCAGCTTCATTATCTTTCATTGGGTAGATATACCTAATAATTCCATTTGGTACTAATTGTACAGCTTCGATACTATTATTGGATTCTATTAAACGTTGACCAATGGAATTAAAATCTTCAGGAATTCCATCATCATTAATAGTAAGTGCTAGTGTGAGTGTAGTTGTATAACAGTTTTTTAGAGATTGTTCTATGTTTTGTCGTAATACTTTAAGAGTATTATCCATCTCATCCTTTTTATTTTGTTTTTCTATATGATATTGCTGTATAGAGATATAGGAAAACACAACACTTAGGCTTAGAAATACTATGAAGCCTGTTGATTTGGGTTTATTTAAAAACCAGTTAATCAATTTCGACCAATTTATTTCAGATTTCATTTATTCTTTTTCTTGGTCTTAGATAAACCCATTATATTTAAAAGCTAAATGTAATTATTATGTTTTTAATTAACAAGTAAATATTTGTAACTAACATAAAATTCAAGCTTAAAACTAAAATCATTTAAATCTATGATTTGCTTAAATTTAAGGTTCTCAACTAAATTTATTTTAATAAAGGAAGATCATAAGAATGCATTAATGCAATTCTAAATTAAATTCACGAACTTTGCACGAGTTAAATTCAGGAATTTTCCTTTTTATATTTCATTAAGGATGTTTATGAAAAATTTAGTGCTAAAAAAAATGGAGTCTATTTAAAGTTAGATTTAAATATAAAAAAAATGAGCAGGAATAACGAAAGAAATATTAAAAAGCATAACGACAAGTTGCATAAAGCGCAGGATAAAGTGAAACAAGCTGAAATAACTCGTAAAGAGAAGTTAAAACAAATCGTTAAAATGTTTAACGAAGCTAATGCTATTGATAAAAAATAGAATTTATGGAAAACGATAAATTTGAGTTGTTAAAAAGTAATGTTCAGGAAATTATTGATTTGATTGCAAGTAGTAATGCAATTGAAGCCAATAATAAGTTGGTGGATGTTAGTGAACAATTGGATGAATTATTGGACCATTCTGATGAGGATGAAGATCTACGAGAAATCAGTAGGTATCAAGTTTTATTGAATAAACTTCATGAAAAAATCTTGGCTCTCGATGGTCTAGTTTAAGTGGTAAGTTTGATATATTAAAGATGAAATTAAATTGTTATTGTTGTTCTTCACTTTCGTATGAGGAATGTTGTGAACCTTATTTAAAAGAGATTAAAACAGCAGAAACAGCAGTTGTTCTAATGCGTTCACGTTACTCTGCTTATGCTATACAGCATGCAGATTATCTAGTAGCTACGACACATAGTTCCACTCGAAAACTTCATTCTAAAAGTGCTATTCTTGATTGGTCTCAAAGCAATCAATGGATAAAGTTGGAGGTTTTAAATGCAACAGCTACTACAGTTGAATTTAAAGCGTATTTTTTGGACAGCGATCACCAAATGCAAATTCATCATGAGTTTTCCGCGTTTAAAGAGGAAAACGGAAAATGGTTTTATGTAGATGGTACATTTCATTAATTTATAAGCAAGATTGAATTATAAGTGCGAGTTGCGTGAGTGATGGCAGTGGAAATCCCACGCTTTTTTGCGTGGATTGAGAACGTACAGCACGACCCTTGTGGTCACGCCCAAATTTTTTAGAATTAATTTTTAATTTCGCCAGTTGATCCATTAGTTTGTGGTGTTAATTCATAGATAGCATTTGGCTTTAAATTGGGTTCACTTCTATGAGAAACATATAAAATAGCCATATCAGTTTTTTGAGATAAAACCGTAATTAATTGAGTAACTAAAGCTGCATTTTCATCATCCAAACCTTCCACAGGTTCATCTAGAATTAATAAAGGAGGATGTTTGAGTACTGCTCTTACAATCAAAGCAAGCCTTTGTTGTCCTATTGAAAGTTGATTGAAGATGTTGTTTTTTAAATGAGTCATATTAATTAGTTCCAACCACTGACTCACTAGCTTTTTTTGTAAACTAGTAGGTTGCGTGTACAAACCGATGGAGTCAAAAAAACCAGACAAAATCATTTGTTCAAGAGTGTCTCTTTTTTGAAACAAATCGAGCATAGCAGTCGAAAAATAACCAATATTCTTTTTGATGTCCCAAATGCTTTCTCCGCTGCCTTTCTTTTTCCCAAAAAGGTAAACGTCTTGACCGTAACCTTTAGCATTTTCTCCAGTAATTAACGATAATAGAGTACTTTTTCCCGAACCATTTGGACCTAATAAATGCCAAAATTCTCCTTTTTTAATGGTCCAGTTTATGGTTTTTAAAATCGGTTTTTCCAAGTAACTCACATTGACTCCGTTCATTTGAATTAATATGGTATCTTGATATACAATGGGGTCAAATGCATCCGGAATTGATTTGAAATATGTGGTTGTCGTTTCTTCAGCTAGTTTTAAATCTTCTAACACAAACGAATTGTTTTGAATATGTGCTTTGTTGAGGATGAAGGAATGTAGGTCGGTATTGCGATTTACAATTTGGATCAATAGTACTTTTTTGGCCAGTTCTTCTAATGCAATTGTAATTGATTTTCTTGAATTTATATCCAAATGATCCAATGGATTATCGAGAATTATATAATCAGGTTCTTGCTTGATACAATAATTTAAAAATACTTTTTTTCGTTCCCCCGATGAAAAGCTGCTTAATTTTCGTGTAGTGTCAGTTGCAGCTTCAATGGAGTCGTATTGGTATTCTTTTTTGATGAAATTAGCAATGGCAATATCTGAAAAAAGCATTCCACTTTTGGTATTGAAATGACTTAGTTTCCCAACGGATTTGCCTTTAAGAATGGTTTCTATAAACGCTTTTTTATCTACTTGATTGGACAAAAGTATATCCCAATGTTCGTGTTGTTGCATTTTTAATTTTTAAAAATATAAAATTAAACTTATTTCCTATAATAGGATACAATTAAAATGAATTGTTGTAAAAAAATCCATTTTAACTAAAAATTAGTAATCGTTTGTCAAGGCTTTATTTTAAAATGATGTAATTTTAAAGTCTATGGAAAACGATAATAAAAAAGGTTTTTATTTCAAGCAATATGAAGCGCCAAATCAATCTCCGTTTGACAAACTCTTTGGAATTTTCAAGGAATTAATTACACATACTTCGGGAGATTTTGATGAAGCGATCGATTGGTTGCGGGAATTAGACAAGGAATATAAACTCACCGATGAACACTATACCATTGATGATTTTATCGAAGATTTAAAGAAAAAAGGGTATATCAAAGATGAAGTTAAAGAGGATGGAACTTCAGGATTGGGAATTACTGCTAAGACAGAACGTGCAATTAGACAACAAGCCTTAGACCAAATTTTCGGTAATTTAAAACGTTCTGGAAGTGGTAATCATAAAACGAAACACTCTGGAAACGGTGATGAGCACACTGGAGAGTTTAGAGAATTTCATTTTGGTGATGGTTTAGAACGCATTTCCTTGACGGAGAGTTTGCGTAATGCCCAAATTAATAACGGTGTGACTGATTTTATGTTAACCGAAAATGATTTGGTTGTCGAAGAAACCCAATACAAATCCCAAATGAGTACGGTGCTGATGATTGATATCAGTCACAGTATGATTTTGTATGGAGAAGATCGAATCACACCAGCCAAAAAAGTGGCGATGGCATTAGCTGAATTAATTACTACACGCTATCCGAAAGATACTTTGGATATTTTAGTTTTTGGAAATGATGCATGGACTATTGCCATTAAGGATTTGCCGTACTTAAAAGTAGGTCCTTTTCATACCAATACTGTTGCTGGATTGCAACTAGCAATGGATTTACTGCGTAGAAAACGAAATACGAATAAGCAAATTTTCATGATTACGGATGGAAAACCGAGTTGTGTACGAGAGCGAGATGGATCGTATTACATGAACAGTAATGGACTTGATGAGTACATTGTGGATAAATGTTACAGTCAAGCACAGCAAGCCCGAAAACTGCATATTCCCATAACCACTTTTATGATCGCTAATGATCCATATTTACAAAAATTTGTCAATAAGTTCACCGAAGCCAATCAAGGAAAAGCATTTTATACCGGACTGAAAGGTTTAGGTGAAATGATATTTGAAGATTATGAGACGAATAGGAAGAAGAGAGTGAAGTAAGTTGCAAATTTTCAAAGCTTTAAAGTTTCAAAGAGACAGAGTAACAAAGTTTAAGTGTTTCAAAGTTAAAATAATAAATAAGTTGAATTTTAAATCATTCAATTTTTAAATAATAAATATGAAAATAGAGAATATACATACATTAGGAGAATTAAAAGCAGCAGGATATAAAAGTATCTCGATTAAAGAGGAATTGCGTACTAATTTAAGAGAAAAGATTAAATCTGGAAAATCCGCATTTGAAGGGGTTCATGGTTTTGAAAACACCGTAATTCCAGAACTGGAACGTGCTATATTATCTCGCCATAATATAAATTTGTTAGGGCTTCGTGGTCAAGCCAAAACTAGGTTGGCGCGCAAAATGGTTGATTTATTAGACGAATACATACCGTTTGTGACGGGTTCGGAGATTAATGATGATCCTTTAAATCCAATTTCTCGTTTTGCCAAAGATATCATTGACATCAAAGGCGATGATACTCCAATTTCATGGTTGCATAGAAACGATCGTTTTTCAGAAAAGTTAGCAACACCAGATGTTACGGTAGCCGATTTGATAGGTGATGTTGACCCAATAAAAGCCGCTAATTTAAAGCTTTCCTATGCTGATGATCGTGTGATTCATTTTGGAATGATTCCGCGTGCTAATCGTTGTATTTTTGTTATCAATGAGTTACCTGATTTACAAGCGCGTATTCAAGTGGCTTTGTTTAATATTTTGCAAGAAGGAGACATTCAAATTAGAGGATTTAAATTGCGTATGCCACTAGATATGCAGTTTGTATTTACGGCAAACCCAGAAGATTATACCAACCGTGGTAGTATTGTAACGCCTTTGAAAGACAGAATAGGTTCTCAAATATTAACGCATTACCCAGAAACCATAAAAATTGCTCGTACCATTACGGAGCAAGAAGCGAAGCTTGATACAGTGCAAAGTGATATGGTTTATGTTCCTTCATTGGCCAAAGATTTACTGGAACAAATTGGTTTTGAAGCACGTGAAAGCGAATATATAGATAATAAAAGTGGGGTGAGTGCTAGAATGAGTATTACGGCTTATGAAAACTTATTGAGTACTGCGGAGCGTCGCGCTTTAAAAGCAGGTGTTGATAAAACAAGTTTGCGTTTGTCGGACTTTATGGGAATTATTCCTGCCATTACTGGAAAAGTAGAGTTGGTCTATGAAGGAGAGCAGGAGGGTGCTGCAGCTGTCGCTCAAAACTTGCTAGGTTCAGCAATTCATACTTTTTTCCCCGCTTATTTTCCAAAAATTGAAAAGCTAGAAAAACCAAATGAGAAAACAGCTTATACGGATTTAATAGAATGGTTTTTTGCCGAAAGTGGTTTCGAATTATTAGATGATGCAAGCGATGAAGAGTACCAAAGAATATTGGGAGCCATTGTCCCACTTGAAATTTTAATTAAAAAATACCAACCAGAATTGGCTAAGGAGGATAAGTTATTTATGAAGGAGTTTATTCTTTGGGCTTTGGTAGAGTACAATAAACTGAGCAAAGATCGTATATCAGAAGGATATCAGTTCAAAGATATTTACGGAAGTTATATTAGTAAGCTTTAATAGCTATTATTATCATTATTTAAAAAGCGTTTAGAAGTAGTTTTCTAAGCGCTTTTTTTTATTTCATAATTAAGGCAAAATGAGAATAGTATGTTATAAGTGATGTAATATGTACTACCTTACAACAGTTAGCCGTCCTTGCGGTTAATGAAAACCTAATGGAAAATAGCTTTGAAGCTTTGATTGCCACTTATATTGATAATAAAGTAGGTATATCTGAAAATTTTTTAAGTGATGAATTAGCTAATAATTTAAAGCAAAATTTACTCGCGTTAAACCAACAAGATTTATTGATTACTGCTGGAACAGGAAACTCAGAAGCGATTGCTTATGATAGTGCAGTGCGCAGTGATTCTATTTATTGGTTAGATAAAAAGAATAATAATGTGTTTGAAAATCAATTTTTTGAACAAATGGAAGCGTTTATCAATTATTTAAATGAAAGTTGTTATACCGGAATTACGGGTTATGAATTTCATTACTCCTTGTATGAAAAAGGAGATTTTTATTTGCAACATTATGATCAGTTTCAAAATAACCCGAGTCGAAAATATTCGATGATTAGTTATTTAAATAGTAATTGGCAGCCTGCTGATGGAGGAGAATTATTAATTCACCAGGATAATAACAACCAGAAAATTGCGCCCACACAAGGCAAAACAGTTTTCTTCAAAAGTGATGAGTTACTTCATGAAGTCTTAGTAACTCAAAACACCCGAATGAGTATTACGGGCTGGTTGAAATGTGATTAGTATTGATCTATTATTATTATTATTATTAGGAGAGTGTCAAATGTTCAATCTCTAAATAGCTTTAGTGTATTGTTTCTAGTTCAAGATACAATCTATTGGCTTCGTTTTCTAGTTGATCAATTTCTTTTCTCCAGTTTTCTATATCATTTTGTATGGAACGAATCTGTTCGTCTTTAGTACTTTCTGATCGTAATAATCTAAAATCTTCGGCATCAATTAGGTTGTTTTTCGATTCGACCAATTGATTTTTATCTTCAATAAGTAAATTTTTGATTTCGGCTAGACGAGTAGTAATGGAATCTTTTCTTCTTTTGTTATTATTTTCAGATTCTATTCTTTTTTGTATTTCTTCCTGAATGCGTTGTTCGTTCGATTCTTTTTGTTGTAGATTAATTTGTTCGTTACCAAACTCTGTTTGTTTGTTTTTTATGTCTAATTCATTTCTTTTATTATTCTGAATGATATTCAGTACTAAGACAATTATCATAATCGCTAAAAAAGCTATAGCCAAAAAGAAATAACTTTTCTTAAGGCCTAAAATAGTTTTAGATGTTTCGGTAGATTTTACTTTTTGAGTAGGACTAGCTCGTTTTATAGGTGGAGGAACAATATTAAAAAAAGGCCTCAAATCGGCTATCTCAATTGCATGTTTCCATTCGTCCATACCTTGATGCCAGACTAATGTGGTTTCCTTTATTTGTTGGGTTTTTAGTTCCTCTAGCGTAAATGGTCCGCCATTTTCATTGCCGTTATTAATGTAATACGTTCTCATTGATATGCTACAATTTTCTATGTAAAAGTACAGCGTAATATTACAAAAAAAATAGTATTCCTATTTAATTTCGTGAGTTGAATTGTTTTGAAATTCACTGCTATCACATCAAGAGATAATTAACAAAATACTCTCGTTAATTAGTTTATGGACTTGTTTATAGTTAGTTTTTTATTTATTTGTTTTCACAAAAAATCAACCGTATACTCTTGAAACATAATTTCCTTTTAGAAAGGCATTGGAATCAATTTGACTTTGCAAGATAGCACCTTGTGGATTAGTCTCCAGTAATAGTTGTGCTGCTTGTACTAGAGGAGCTGCCGTAGTAGTTTGTATGGCTCTTAAATAATGTTTCCCTACTAGAATAGGTAATATGGTTTTAGCTATTTCTCGACGGCGCAATACACCCTCTATATCCTTGCCTTCTACAGCAGCATATAATACAATTTGATCGTCTTCAACATGTGGAATAGCTACTTCCATTTTGTGTTGGAGTTTTTGAATTGCTGTCGTAGTATTGTCTTTGGTATTAATTTGTTTTTCTATCCATGCATAGTGACCAGGAAAGCGCAGCGTTTTATAATCGAGTGTACCTACTTTTCCAGTTAAGGCATCAGGCAAATCGGCAGCACCGCCAGAGGTTAAATCTTCCTCGTAGGTAATACCATCAATTATAATTGTAGCTCTTTCAGATAGAGAAGGGAGTGTCGTTTTATTGTAATCACGCAGCACAATGGTGTCTTTCAAATATTCAGTAGCTACACCTACGGGACTCCAAGTAAAACCATAATAATGTGGAGCAACAGCATTTTTAGTTAATGCACCTACTTTGAATTCTAAGGTATGAACGGAGTTGACTTTGTAATCAATACAAAATTGCTGAAATAATCCATTGGCTAATAAATCTATATAACCTGGGGCCAAACCAGTCTGAAGAATAAATCCTGTTTGTGAATTTTTGGCTAAGGCAATTATTTTATTAGTTTCGTCAACATATTCCGTAAGATTGGCGTAATGAAGGTTGTATTCTTTAGCGAGTTGTGCCATTTTGGGTGCTTGACTGCCTGGTAAACAATCCAATATGATATCGGCTTGCTTTAAAATGGTTATCATTTCAGGTGTAATTCCATCTTCAGGCAATAGAAACGGTTTAATAGTGCATGGTTTTGTACATCCGTTTTCTACCCAATGGGCTACTTTTATAGCTTTGGGTATCGATCTATTTCCTATAAAAATGCTGGGAGTAACTTCGCTCCATTCCATCAATAATAAAGCAGCAGCCTCAGCAATGCCTCCCGCACCAGCAATAATAATATGGAATTGCTTTTTCATTTATTAAAGTTAGTGAATTTTATTTAAATTGCTGAATGTTAGTTATTTAATTTAATAGTAAGTAGTTTGATGTAAAAATATTATTTTGTAAAGTAGTCTTTCTGTCAAGGATAGTAACGAAAAGCCCGCAAGGAATGAAGCCTTTTATAAAACAAAGCCCAAAACTGCGACCAAAGGAAGCTCGTTTTTGGGCTTATATTTTATGGGCTGAATACCGCGGACTTGAAGTGAATAGCCTGCTTGGACAGCCAACTTATTTTTAGAAGAAGTTTTGAATGTTAAGTTTATCTTTTGTTAGTTTAAAAATTCTTTAGATGTTATTCTAAAACACTGTTCTGTTCCTAAATACAAAGGATTCCCGTGTTTTTCGGACCAAAAGCCATCGAGTATGTCTTTGTTGATGCATTTGTAGACGGCAACACCTTTGTAGATGGTTTCGTCTTCGCTACGGTAGTTAAAATTAATAACTAGGATATTGTCTTTGAAAAAACCAGTGCCGTTTTGCACTTGATCACTTATTAACCAATGGGCTACAATTCGGTTATTTTCATCAAGAGATAAAGTGAGTACCCCTTTGTAACTGAGTTGTGCAATGCCGTCTTGATTTCTACCTTCAATAGTGTAGGTACCTACTAAATCTTGAATTGTCATTTTTTATTATACTTGATGTTTTTATTATTGCTTCAACGAGTGATTTTTCTTTTTCGACTTTTTGTATTCAAATCTTGCCGGATCATAGCTTTTAATACATTTTACAAATGGTACTATTTTATTTGAAATAGCGGTGCAGTAAAATTTGATATTTTCGACCTATAGGAATAATTTTCCCATCACACATCGTTAATGATTTTTGAGAGGTAGATTGAATTTTATTTGTATTAATGATATAGGAGCGATGTATTTGCAGAAAATTAGCATTATCTAATTCAATGGTTATATTAGATAAAGAACCATATATAATCACTGGTAGTTTTGCTTTTGTACTGTATAGCTTTATATAATTACCTAGGCTCTCAATATAAACAATATCGTCTAGCAGGGATTCCACTATTTGACCGTTAAGACGATAAGTAAGAACTTCGTCTTTTTTATTTTCGTCTTTTTTTAAACTTATTCCAGAATAATAGGTTTTTGCTTTTTCAATTGCTTTTTCAAATTTTTCAAATGAAATTGGCTTTAGTAAATAATCAATGGCATCATTTTGATATGCGGAAAGAGCAAAGTCAGAATAGGCTGTTGTTACAATTGTTATTGGTCTATTTGGTTGCATTTCCATCAGTTCAATTCCTGAAATGATAGGCATATTAATGTCTAAAAAAATAATATCATAGTTATTTTCATTCAGCATTTTAAGTGCTTCTCTTCCATTATAGGCACTTCCAGAATGTTCTAAATCTTCATACTTAGCAATATGTGACGCTAAAGCCTTATGAGCTGGCGTTTCATCATCAATTATGAGACAACGGTAGGTAAGTTCCATATGTTTAATTTTATACTAAATGTACTTTTTTCTTTTTTAAAATTAAGCTCATGTTTCAATCCGTAAACTTCTAAACGTCTGTTAAGGTTTTCGATTCCTATTCCTGTACTTGAAAGATTGGAATCGGTTTCTAAACAATTGTTTTGTAAACTAAAAGATAGATTTCCGTTTTTTAATTTTAATTTTAAAACTATTGTAGGATCAGACATTTCTCCAGAAAATTTAATTGCATTTTCTACCAATGGCAAAAAGAATAAAGGGGGTATTTCAATTTTATCAAAAACGCCTTCAAAGTTTTGGGTAATAACAAGTCGCTCATTTCTAAAAGTATAATATTCGATGTATTTTTTTACAAAGTTTATTTCTTCTTTTAAAGGTACTAAATCTTTTTTGGTTGCCTCAATTTGATAACGAAGCATGTCTGAAAGATTTAATATTCGGTCTGGCAATTTTTCTGGCTTGGTTAAGGATTCTCCATATAAATTATTCATTGCATTAAGAAGAAAATGAGGATTGAGTTGCTGTTTTAAAAATGAAAGTTCCGATTTGAAATTAATAATTTCTTTATCTGTTTCTGTAATTTTTTTTGTGATTACAATATGCAGGAAATAAAAAGCAACTCCATTTACAATAAAAGATAATATAGAAAATGTTCTTAATCTACCAAGTCCAACTGCAGGAAAATACCAATTCATAAAAATGTAAAAACTGACCCAATAAACAATAAAAAGAAAAAGAAAAATTCTATATTTTTTTTTGAATAATAATTGTTTAATTAAAAAAAAGTTAAAAAAGGTGATACAGAGGATACAAGGCAAATAACCCAGTGCTATTTTCTTTAAAATATAGATAAAATTGTGGTTCAGCGGTTGTACTTCGTCATATATACTTAAAAACAGAATGCTTAAAACGATTATATTTAGAAAGAGGTTTCTAAGGAAAAAGTTTTGATATATTTTAAGGATTTTCATAACTGCAAAAATAAAGGAATATTGTGTTTTACAATTATTTTTGTTGTAAAATTATTTGAACGCCATTAGTATAAATTGTAGGCCGTTAGTATAATTAGTCGATTGTATTTGATGCTTCTAGAGTATTTTTGCATTAGTTTCAATAGAAAATGACAATTATAAATTAGCTCCTCAATTATGATAAAAAAGATTATTTGTATTTTAATTCTATGTAATTCATTGCATACATTTGCTCAAGAAAAAACAAGTTTAAAAACTTTTGGTAAAGCAATAACCGATAAGTTTCCAACAACACGAACATTTGATGTTCAGTATGAGCAACTAGGAACGACTAATTTTAATTCAAAGCTCTTTGATCTGCCATTTGAAAATGGTAGAATTGATAATCATAGCCGATTTAAAGTGGCATTTAATTTACCTTTTTATGTTTCAAACTCGAAACGGTTTGTTTTAACAAGTTCGTTGCGCTATAAATATGAAACTTTCGATCTTGGGACTTCAGCTAACACAAATCCCATTGGTCCATTTTCAAACGATAAGCAAGAGTTTCATTATTTATCAGGATCAATAAGTGCTACTTATATATCGACGCTTTTTAAAAAGCCTATAATTTATAATGCAACTTTTACTGTTGATGGAAATGAAAAAAATGCGCAACGTGTAAAAGGATTGATTACTGCAAATTTAGTAATCAAAAAAACCGAATTTACAACCATGACTATTGGTGCTCTGGTCTCTTTAGATCCATCTTCGATAATTCCAGTAACGCCTATTTTTACCTATAATCATAAATTTGAAAATACAAAATGGGATATTGATTTTGTTCTTCCTCAACGTCTTTTGTTTAGAAGACAATTATTAGAAAATGGGCGAGTTTCTTTTGGAACCGAATTGAATTCAGAGAATTTTTATTTAGATCTTAACACCCCCGAATTGAAAGGAATTTATGAATTAAATCAATTAGAGTTAAAATCAGGAATCACTTATGAATTTCGATTTACTCCAAAATTATATGGGTTGTTTAAAACGGGATTAGATAACGTGATCAATACTCGTATTACAAAAAAAGGAGAGCGTACAAATAAATATATCTACGATCAAAAAGTAGATCCTCAGTTTTATTTTAGATTAGGTGTTTCGTATAAATTATTCTAGGAATGTTCTTTTATTTAAATTAATAAGTAGTGTTTAAAAAAGTAATTATGGTAGAGGTTTTTAAAACAAATGTGCAAAAGAAAGCGGTTACGAATTATATAATTTCAATTTTTAAAACTCATTTCCCAGATTATAAAGTCAATTTTGATTTGGAAGATTGTGATAAAATACTCAGAATTGAAGCGGAAAAATTAGATAGTAATAAAATTGTAGAATATGTAAATAGTATTGGGTATCAATGCATAAAATTAGAATAATATTATTCTAATTTTCAAGTCTTTTCATAGAATACTAAAACCATCAAAATTATTATTTTGGTGGTTTTTTATTTTGAATTGGTCTAACCTAATAGATAATAATTGAATTGATTATTGCTAACTAATTATCTATTTGGGGAGCTTTTAATAGTGATTGAAGAATGCCAGATTATTGTGTCTCGATTGCAATAGTAAATAGGTTAATTAGGCTATTAAAAGAATTGGTAAAATTTCTGAACTAGATTCTAAAACCTTTATAAGATTTGCTGATTAAGGCTTAATTAAGAATCAAAATCTAGATAAATAGTATAGTGTTTAATATAGAAAACTATTGACTGAATGGATACTAACTCAAGCAGAATTCTTATTGATTAATATTTTAGATAAAAATAGTTTAATTACAGTAGCACCTGCAAGAAATAGGAATAGTGCAAGCTGGTGTGCTATAGTGGATACTATAATAATTCCTTGAAGACACTAATCCAATAAAGCAAATGAATTAAATCATTTAAATCACCAATACTGTTCTATAATTGTTGTTGGTCGAAATAGTATTTATTGAAACAGAAATTTAGGTTACTATTGTGCGACAATAGTTTAATTAAAAAATTAAATATTCTTCAGATGAAAGATGTTTCGCTATTTATAAGTTTTTTGTTCATCGTACTGTGTACTAGTTGTAAAGAATCAGTGAAGGCACCAAAACCTTATGGTCCATTACCGACCCAAAAACAAATCAATTGGCAAGAAATGGAATCTTATGCTTTTATACATTTCTCGTTAAATACATTCACCAATAAAGAATGGGGTTATGGAGACGAATCACCTCAATTGTTTGATCCTACTGCATTGGATACACATCAATGGGCTCGTGTTGTAAAAGAGGCCGGAATGAAAGGAATCATATTGGTGGCCAAACATCATGATGGTTTTTGCTTGTGGCCTTCAAAATATACGGAGCGCTCTGTGAAAAATTCACCATGGAAAAATGGAAAAGGAGATGTTGTTAAAGAATTAGCAGAGGCATGCAGAGAATACAATTTGAAATTAGGACTGTATCTTTCTCCTTGGGATAGAAACAATCCTGATTATGGCAAACCAGAATATATAACTTATTTCAGAAATCAGTTGAAAGAGTTGTTGACTAATTATGGTGATGTTTTCGAAATGTGGTTTGATGGAGCAAATGGTGGTGATGGATACTATGGAGGTGCTAATGAAACCAGAAAGATTAATACACTGGAATATTATAAATGGGACGAAACCTATCAATTAATTTATAAAATTGCTCCAAAAACATTGGTTTGGGGTGTAGGTCCATCAGAAGCAAGATGGATAGGAAATGAAGAGGGTTATGCTAATGAAACTAACTGGTCTTTATTGCGTCAAAAGGACGAGTTAGCGGGAAAAGTGCCATATACAGATTTTATGTCGGGGCATGAAGATGGAGAAAAATGGGTGCCTGGAGAAACAAATGTGTCGATAAGACCAGGATGGTTTTACCACACTATAGAAGATGATAAAGTACATTCCTTAGATGAAATGGTTGATTTTTATTATCAATCAGTAGGTCGTAATTCGACTTTTTTATTGAACCTGCCTCCAGATAAAAGAGGATTAATCAACGAAAATGATGTCGCAAGATTACAAGAGTTTTCGGCAGTTATTAAAGCCGATTTTAAAATAGAATTATTAGCAGCTAGTACAGTTAGTACTGATAGTTATAGAGGAAGCGAAAGCGAATATGCTGCTAAAAACGTGATTGATGGAGATAAAAATACCTATTGGGCTACCGATGATAATGTTAAAAAAGCTTCATTACTATTTGAATTTAATAAGCCCACAGCTGTTAATCGAATTTTACTTCAGGAATACATAAAATTAGGACAACGAGTGAAAGCTTTTAATGTAGAAGCTAAAGTAGGTGGACAATGGAAAACAATTGCGAAACAAACTACTATAGGATACAAAAGAATTTTAAGATTTGATAGGGTTGTAGTTTCGGCGCTTAGAGTCAATGTTACAGATTCAAAAGCAAGTATAGTAATTGCTAATATTGAAGCATTTAACGCACCTACATTTGTTCGTATGCCAAATATTCAACGGGATAATAAGGGGTTAGTAACCATGAAATCTGATGTAGGGAATAGTATTTTTTATACAGTCGACGGTTCTGTTCCAACGATGAATAGTACCCTGTATAAAGGAGCTTTTAAATATGATGCGGCAGTCGAAATAAAAGCATTTACCAGAAACACTAAGGAGAATATAAGTAGTGCCATTAAAAAGGTAAAGTATGGACAGTCTAAAGAAAAATGGAGAATAGTTTCTATTTCAAGTGGTGATTTAAATAGAGCAAACAGAATAATTGATGGGAACCCAACTACAGATTATAGTTTTGGAGATGGAACGAATAAATTACCGCAAGAAGTGGTGTTAGATATGGGAAGCATTCTTACTATAAACGGGTTTACTTATGTGCCGCAACAAGTAGGAAATAATCTAAACTTAATTTCCTATTATGAATTTTATACCAGTCTTGATGGTAATCAATGGAATAAGCAATCAGAAGGAGAATTTTCAAATATTAAAAATAATCCGATAGAGCAAGTAAAGACATTTGAAAGTGTAAAAGCTAAATACCTTCGATTTGTAGCTAAAGCGGGAGTTGGTAAAATACAAACAGTATCAATTGCAGAAATAAATGTAATTGAAAAACAGCAGACTAATAAAGGAGATTATAAAAACAATTGATTAAAGTTGATAATTATGTTCTTTGCCGAAGACTACTGGTTATTAGTCGAATTTTTATTTTGAACAACTAGCAAATACTTAATTTTATAGTATTAATTAAATGAATTACTGACAAATGATTAAAGAAGGTATAAGTTTTAAAAAGGGTATAGGCTTCAAGGAAGCAGGAAAGTTTGAAGAAACACGTTTTGAAAAAATTCATAATGTAATTTTTGATTCATCGAAAGAAGCTTCAGTATTAGTAGCGCAAGAAATAGCAAATTTAATTCAGAGAAAAGAAGAATTGAATGAGCCTTGTATTTTAGGTTTGGCAACTGGATCTTCACCTATTAAAGTGTATGAAGAACTGGTTAGATTGCATAAGGAAGAAGGGTTGAGCTTTACGAATGTGGTAACCTTTAATTTAGATGAGTATTATTCGATGGATAAAAATAATATTCAGAGTTATTATCACTTTATGCATGAGTATCTTTTTGATCATGTAGATATTAACCCTGAAAATATAAATATCCCAGATGGAAAAGTTAGTAATGAAGAACTACAACAATACTGTATAGATTATGAAATGAAGATTAAATCCTATGGTGGGTTAGATTTTCAACTTTTAGGTATTGGAAGGACTGGGCATATAGGTTTTAATGAACCAGGCTCGCATATCAATTCTGGTACTAGAAGTATTACGCTAGATCATTTAACACGTATGGACGCTGCACCTGCGTTTTTAGGAATTGATAATGTTCCTAGAAAAGCAATAACAATGGGGATTGGTACTGTAAAAAATGCCAAAAGAATTGTACTTCTTGGTTGGGGAATTAGTAAAGCAGGAATCATAAAGGAAACAATTGAAGGAGATGTGTCTTCTCAAGTTCCTGCGACCTATTTACAAGAACATAATAACACAACGTTTGTTTTAGATACTGAGGCTTCGTCGGAGTTAACACGTGTAAAAACACCATGGTTGGTAAAATCATGTTTATGGACCGAAGAGTTAAAATTGAAGGCTGTTGCTTGGTTGAGTGAATTAACGAAGAAGCCGTTTCTTAAATTAACGGATAAAGATTATAACGATAACGGAATGTCTAGTCTTTTAACAGAAGAAGGGACTGCATATGATTTAAATATAAAAATGTTTAATAAAATGCAGCATACCATTACCGGATGGCCTGGTGGAAAACCCAATGAGGATGATACTTATAGACCGGAACGTGCGAGACCAGAGCAAAAACGAATCATCATTTTTAGCCCACATCCCGATGATGATGTTATTTCAATGGGAGGAACTTTTGATCGATTAGTTGAGCAAGGACATGATGTACATGTTGCCTATCAAACTTCAGGTAATATAGCTGTTTCAAATGATGAAGCACTAAAATTTGCCGAAGTTTCTACGGTTTTAAATTCAGTGTCTAGTGAATCTGATAGTATCATCAAATTTTTAAAAAATAAGTCTAAAAATGATATTGATACGATTGAAGTTCGAAAATTAAAGGGCTCAATTAGAAGAAGTGAATCTTTAGGTGCTACAAGATATTTAGGAGTTGCGGATTCAAATGTTCATTTTCTTGATCTTCCTTTTTATGAAACTGGAACAGTAAAGAAAGGGAATCTTACAGATGCTGATATAGATATTATGTGTAATCTCATTGAAGACATAAAACCACATCAAATTTATGCTGCAGGCGATTTAGCTGATCCGCATGGAACACATAAGGTGTGTTTGGATAGTTTGTTTGAAGCTTTAGAGCGACTGAAACATAATAGTTATATGGATGATTGTTGGGTATGGTTGTACCGTGGAGCTTGGCATGAATGGGAATCGTATCAAATTGAGATGGCAGTACCAATGAGTCCGGATCAAGTACTTAAAAAACGTCATGCTATTTTTTATCACCAATCTCAAAAAGATGGAGTGATGTTCCAAGGGGACGATAGCAGAGAGTTTTGGGTACGCGCAGAAGATAGAAATAGATTAACAGCAAAAAAATATCATGATTTGGGATTGGCGGATTATTCAGCCATAGAAGCTTTTAAACGCTATCATTTCTAGTTTTGGTGTTATAATACAGTAAATTATTTGGTTTATAATTTGTTTAGGTTAGTTACCTTGGTTTTAAAATGCAATCATCTTTTTGGTTGCATTTTTTTTGTAATAAATTTTGTGAAAAATGAATAAAAAGAATGCAACATGAAAGCTAAGGAGCACTAGATGGTTTTTTCATGTCTTTAGCAATCTGTAAATGCCAAAAATAAGTACTGAAAATTTAATTTTTTCACCAAATTTTAGATCGATGAGTTTAGAATTCTTTGCTTTACTTCGTCGATGTATGACCTTCCAATAACATATCTAAGTCCTTCTATTTCTATACTATTTCCTTCAACAGCATCAATTTTATCGATAGCAATAGTGTAAGATCGATGTATTCTTATAAAATCTCTTTCAGGTAATAAGTTTGTAAAATCAGCAAGCGTACTGTGAATGATGTATTTCCCTGTTAATGTGTTTATTTTTAAATAATCTTTTAGACTTTCAATGACTAAAATTTCATTTAAAAAGATTTTCTTCATTTTCTTTTTATCAATTTTAACGAAAATGAAGGGATTTTCTTTACTGTTTTCTTGAGGAGCTTTAGAAGTACCTTCCAATCTTTTGTTGATCTTGTTTATCGCTTTCATCAACCTAGGGAATTCAATAGGTTTTACTAAGTAATCTAAAACATCTAATTCGTAGGTTTCAATAGCAAACTGGTCGTAGGCACTGGTAATAACTAGTAAAGGTGGGTTTTCTAAACTTTTTATAAAGTTAATTCCATCAAGGACAGGCATGTTTATGTCTAGAAAAATGACATCAACACTGTTGTTTTTTAAAAAATTAAAACCTTCAATAGGATTACTGAAGCTGTTTATTAATTCAAAATTTTCAATATGTTCTAAGTGATTCTTAATAACATTGATAGCCAATGGCTCATCATCTATAATCAAACAATTTACTTTCATCTCAATCTATTATTTTTTTAAGCGAAATAATTTATAGGGGTATATTCTAAAAAAAAAAGATATCATTTGCTAAGACACTTTAATGATAAGCTTAACGACAAAACTATTCTTTTTATTTTTAAAAGTTAACTTATAATCATTTTTATTGTATCCTAATTCCAGTCTTTTTTTGACATTTTCAATACCAATACCACTTGATCTGTTTAAATTGTCTTTGTGTTTAGTAATTGCAGGCATTGGATTTTTAATGGTAAAATAAAGAAAATCTTCTTTAACTTCGAAGCTAATGTCAATTTTTACTTTTCCAATATTTTTATTTACGCCATGTTTAAAAGCATTCTCAACAAATGTCAGTAATAAAATGGGGCCTATTTCTTTATCATGAATATCTCCAGAAATGGACATATTAATCTCTAATCGGTCGTCATTTCTGATTCTTTCTAAATCCAAATAGTTTTGAATGCATAGAATTTCATTTTCTAAGGTTTGTCTCTTATTTTTTGTTTCATACAACATATAACGCATTAACTCGGAAAGTTTAATTACCACTTTTGGCGTTTTATTTGATTTTTCTACTGATAGCGAGTATATGTTATTAAGTGTATTGAAGAAAAAGTGCGGAGATATTTGAGATTTTAAAAAAAGCAACTCCGTTTCTAATTGTGATTTTTCAAGATCGGTTACTCTTTTTTGTTCATTTAAAAAGTCAAATGTAATTTTTATGGCTGTAACAAATGTAATTACATAAAGTTCGCCAATCATCATGTCTATAAAATAGTTAAACGATAATTTTTCTATTTGTTCGGGGCCTTCTGGCCAAACATTATGGCTAATTAAAAGATAAGTAAGATTAAACTTTACCAAAACCATAATAAATAATGCGGCAATAACCGAAAGGATATATAGTGTATATTTTTTTCGATACACCAAATTAGGCATCAGAATTAAAATATTCAAATAACACAGGGTAATGTGAATTGGGAAACCCAATAAATTTGTTTTAAAAGAGTAGAGATAATCATTGAAATAACTTCCCCATCGAAAGGTGTTGAATAAAAAATAAATCAACCAAAATATTATATGATAATGTAATGGTATTTTGTAAAATTTGCTGGAATTGAAATTCATTTTCTAAAGAATGAGTGTTTGAAACTGTTTTTTTTGATGTTTAGCTCAGTTTATATGTCGTCTGTCTAAATAAGTTTTAAAAAAGGCTAAATTTAAATAATTTTATTTTTATATACAGATAGATTCCTATGAAGAAAATTTCCTTATTTATTTTAGCTGCAGGTTTACTTACAGGTTGTAAGATAAAGATAGATAAAAATGATAGCTCTAAGTTACTTTTTATCGAACATGTTAATCCGTTTATTGGTACTGGTGGGCACGGGCATACTTATCCAGGAGCAACCGTTCCTTTTGGAATGCTTCAAGTAAGTCCTGATAATGGTGTTTCTAGCTGGGATTGGTGTTCGGGCTACCATTATTCTGATTCCATAGTGGCAGGTTTTAGCCATTTGCATTTAAGCGGAACAGGTATTGGTGATTTGGCCGATATATTATTTATGCCAATAAATAAAAAGGTAGATTTAAAAGCACAACCTACTTCTAGAGATTTACTTGCCTATAAGTCGACATATAGCCATTCTAATGAGACATCAATACCTGGATATTACCAAGTTTTTCTTGAAACCCCTAAAATTAATGTGGAGTTAACGGCTTCAAAACGTACTGCTTATCATAAATATACATTTGCTAAAAATGACATGCAGTCTGTAGTAGTGGATCTTGGTTTTGCAATCAATTGGGACAAATCAACAAAAACAGGGATTACGATTGAAAATGATAATACCATAAGTGGTTATCGTTACAGCACAGGTTGGGCTAAAAATCAAAAAGTATTTTTTGTGGCTCAATTTTCTAAGTCTATTACAGGACAGGAATTAATTGCTGACCGAAAAGTTATAAAAGGAACTACAACTTCGGGAGAGAAAGTAACTTCGCAATTGTTTTTTGTTAATAATAAAAACAATGAGTTGTTTGTAAAAGTAGCTTTGTCTTCGGTTAGTTTGGCTAATGCCAAAGAGAATTTAGATACTGGAAATTTTGAAACTACAAAATCAGAAACCAAAACAATTTGGGGTAATACATTATCCAAAATTGAAGTGGAAACTCCAATTGATTCGCTAAAAACGATGTTTTACACTGCTGTTTACCATGCCCAATTAGCGCCAGTTACTTATAGTGATAAGAACGGACAGTTTAGAAGAGAGGATGACCAAATTATAACTGCTACTAATTACACGGCTTATTCTACATTATCGCTTTGGGATACTTTTAGAGCCGAAAATCCTTTGTTGACTTTATTAGCTCCTGACAAGTCTTCGGATATTGTAAATTCTATGTTAGCTTATTACGAAACTAAAAAAATATTGCCTGTTTGGACCTTATACGGGAATGAAACCAATACGATGACAGGTTACCATTCGATTCCTGTGATTCTTAATGCGTATAAAAACGGAATAAAAGGGTTTGATGCTGAAAAAGCCTATTCCGCTATGAAAGCAACCATGATGCAAGACGAACGCGGATTGAATTTATACAAACAATACGGTTATATTCCTTATGACTTACTGGATGAATCAGTAACAATAACTTTAGAGTATGCTTATGATGATTGGTGTGTAGCTCAAATGGCTAAAGAATTAGGAAAAAATGAGGATTATGATTATTTCTTGAAACGTTCTCAAGCGTATCGCTATTTATTTGATCCAATAACTGGCTTTATGCGTGGAAAATCAAAAGACGGAAAAACGTGGAATACACCTTTTGATCCAAAACACTCTAATCATAGAGAACATACTGATTATACGGAAGGTAATGCTTGGCAACACAGTTGGTTTGTACCACAAAATGTAGATGACTTTATTGCATTAAATGGAAGCAACGACATTTTCGTAAAACGTTTAGAACAATTATTTACTGAAAGTTCAGAGATAACTGGAGATAATGTTTCTGCAGATATTTCGGGATTAATCGGACAATATGCACATGGTAATGAGCCAAGTCATCACATTTCCTATATGTTTAATCATGCTAATGAACCATGGAGAACACAGTATTGGGTGCATTATATTTTAGATACACAATACAATACTACACCTAATGGATTGAGTGGTAACGAAGATTGCGGTCAAATGTCAGCTTGGTATGTATTTAGTTCAATGGGATTGTATCCTATGAATCCAGCTTCTGGTGAGTACGAAATAGGAAGTCCAATTTTTGAAAAATCAACAATTCATCTTCAAGATGGAAAAACATTTGTTATACAGGCAGAAAATGTTTCCAACAAGAATTTCTACATTCAATCGGCTACTCTAAATGGAGTTGTATTCAACCAAACAACAATTTCACATCAACAACTTTTACAAGGTGGTATTTTATATTTCGTTATGGGATCTGAACCTAATAAAAAATGGGGTTTAACTATTAAATCAGTAAAGTAATGGATAGCATTGATGTATCAATAATTGTATTTTATATAATATTAACCATAGGTATTGGAGTTTGGATTTCTAGAAAAGCTTCGCAAGGATTAGATGATTATTTTTTAGGGGGAAATTCTATAAAGTGGTATTATCTAGGTTTAAGTAACGGATCAGGTATGTTTGACGTATCTGGAACGGCTTGGATGGTTGGGGTATTGTTTTTATATGGTGTCAAAAGTTTTATGTTTATGTGGCTTTGGCCTATTTGGAACCAAATCTTTGTCATGATGTTTTTGGCAGTTTGGATCCGTAAATCAAATACCATGACAGGATCTGAATGGATTTTAACCCGTTTTGGTAACGACAATGCAGGTAAAGCTTCTCATATAATTGTAGCTGTTTTTGCCATTGTTTCTACGATAGGTTTTATCGCCTACTTTTTTGAAGGAATTGGTAAGTTTATGACCATTATTTTACCTTGGAATTTAGCCCTTCAAATAGGAGATATGATGGTATTAAATTCGGAGCAATCGTATGCTTTATTGGTTATCTTCTTAACAACAATTTACACGATAAAAGGAGGTATGTTTTCGGTGGTGGCAACCGAAGTATTGCAATACGGGATTATGGTGATAGCAGGAGTACTTGTTGCTGGCTATACATTGATTAATTACACTGATGTTCAAATTAATTCTGTAATTACTCCTGAATGGAAAAATGTATTCTTTTCTGCGGAATTAGGATCACACTGGGGGGCAAAATTCAAAGCTTTTGATAATTTAATTAATACTGAAGGCTATAAAATGTTTGGTTCATTAGTGGGAATGTCTTTGTTTAAAGGTTTTTTTGCTAGTATAGCTGGACCAACACCAAGTTATGATTTGCAACGAATTCTTTCCACTAAATCTGTAAAAGAGGCCGCATACATGAGTGGTTTTACAAACCTTATTTTGTTTATTCCTAGATATTTATTAATTGCTGGAATCGTTGTAATAGCATTGGTAACCTTAGCTCCTGAAATGGCTATTAATCCAAATTTAAGTGGTGCCGATTTAGAAGTATTAATGCCAAAAGTAATTAATCTTCATATTCCCGTTGGAATAAAAGGACTGTTATTAGCTGGATTGTTAGCGGCATTTATGTCTACTTTTTCTGCATTTGTAAATGCGGGACCAGCCTATATTGTTAATGATTTATATAAAAAATATTTTAAGCCAAATGAGTCTAGTTCTCATTATATTAAAATAAGTCAAGTTGCTTCTTTCTTAGTAGTTGGTTTGGGTGTTTTTATGGGCTTCTTTGCTGATTCTATTAATTCCTTGACCTTATGGATAACAAGTGCATTGTTTGGGGGTTATGTAGCAGCCAACTTTTTAAAATGGATATGGTGGCGTTTCAATGGTTGGGGGTATTTTTGGGGTATGTTTTCTGGATTAGTGGTTGCGTCTTTAGAATTTGTTTTAGACCAAAATAAAGGGAACTTCACTTCTGGAACATTTCTATACGATTTGTCTGAAATGCAAGCTATCTATTTGTTTCCAGTTATATTGACCTTCTCTACTTTGGGTTGCTTGCTAGGGACTTTCTTTAGTAAACCTACAGATATAGAAGTGTTAAAATCATTTTATACTAATGTAAGACCTTGGGGATGGTGGAAACCAGTTTATAATGAACTAAAAAGTAAAGATCTAACTTTTGAAAAAAATAATGATTTTACAAAAGATATGCTGAACTGTCTTATTGGAATTATATGGCAATCAAGCATGATTGTCCTTCCAATATTTTTTATAATTAGAGATTATCCCAAAACGATAGTATCACTAGTCATTTTCTTGATTACTTCGATTATTTTAAAATATACGTGGTTGGATAAAGTGAGAAAAATAAAAAATTAAAAGAAGAATAGTATAAGTTTAAATCGGGTGTGATTATTAAAAATGAATTAGACCTAAGATAGTGTTAAGTTTAACAAATAAATTAAATATAGTGAGTACAATTCCATGGCAAGATAGACCAGAAAACAGCAATGAAGTAATTTGGAGATATTCAGAAAATCCAATTATTGACAGGTATGCAATACCATCATCAAATAGTATTTTTAATAGTGCAGTCGTTCCTTTTGGAGATGGATTTGCAGGTGTATTTAGATGTGACAACAAAGCAGTCCAAATGAATATTTTTGCTGGATTTAGCAAGAATGGAATGGACTGGGATATCAATCATGAGCCTATTGTAATGCAAGCGGGTAATACTGAAATGATAGAATCAGATTATAAATATGACCCCCGTGTCGTTTTTATTGAAGATCGTTATTGGATTACTTGGTGTAACGGATACAATGGACCAACAATTGGTATTGGATATACATTTGATTTTAAGGAATTTTTTCAATGTGAAAATGCCTATTTGCCTTTCAACAGAAATGGGGTATTGTTTCCACAAAAAATCAACGGTAAATTTGCCATGTTAAGCCGTCCAAGTGATAATGGACATACTCCTTTTGGAGATATTTGGATTAGTTACAGTCCAGATATGAAATATTGGGGAGAGCATAGATGCGTAATGAAGCCAACTCCTTTTGAAGACAGTGCTTGGCAATGTACAAAAATTGGAGCAGGACCTATTCCTATTCTTACTGATGAAGGTTGGTTAATGTTGTATCATGGTGTAATCAATACGTGTAATGGATTCCGTTATAGTATGGGAGCTGCTATTTTAGATACAAATCAGCCTGATATTGTAAAGTATAGAACACAACCTTATTTATTAGCTCCTGCTGAGTTGTATGAGCAAGTGGGTGACGTAGGAAATGTAGTTTTCCCTTGTGCTGCTTTACATGATATGGAAGAAGATAAATTGGCCGTTTATTATGGTGCTGCTGATACTGTTGTAGCGATGGCATTTGGTAAATTAAGCGAAGTACTTCAGTTTACAAAAGACAATAGTTTATAAAAAAAAGCATGGCTGTGAAATTGAAATGGTTATCAGTTGTATTTAGTCTAATTTCTGTTATTGGTTTTTCACAATCAAAAAAAGGAATTATCCCTAAATCGTATGTTGTTCATAAAGTATTTGATACAATCGTTATCGATGGCGATGAATCGGATGCTTCATGGTCAAAAGTGGATTGGTCAGATCCTTTTACCGACATAGAAGGAGTGGAAAAACCAAAGTACAACACTAAGGTGAAAATGCTATGGGATGAGACTAATTTTTACATTCTCGCTAAGATGGAAGAACCACATGTTTGGGCTAATCTAAAACAGCGCGACACTATTATTTTTTACAACAATGATTTTGAGGTTTTTATTGATCCGGATGGTGATACATTCAATTATTACGAATTAGAAATAAACGCTTTAAATACAGCTTGGGATTTATTCTTGACAAAACCCTATCGTGAGAATGATAATGTAGTATTGAATGACTGGAATATATCGGGATTAAAATCGGCCGTTAAAATAAACGGAACAATCAATAATCCCAATGATACCGATGAAGGTTGGGTGCTGGAAATGGCAATTCCTTGGGCAGCTTATAGAAAGTCCTTTGGTGAAAATAATGTTCCAGTAGATCAATTTTGGAGAGTAAATTTCTCTAGGGTAAATTGGCAACATTCTTTAACAAATGGAACATACAAAAGAAAGAAAGGTTCAGACGGGAAATTTTTACAAGAGTATAATTGGGTATGGTCTCCACAAGGTGTAATCAATATGCATGAACCTGAAAAATGGGGTTATGTTTATTTTTCTTCAAAAGCGGGAACCGATAGTTTTATTATTCCACAAGAGGAAAAATTAAAGTGGGAATTATACAGCCTTTACCGAGCTCAAAAAAAATATTACCAAACTCATAAGGCATGGGCTAAATCTTTAGATAGTCTAACTAAATCTAGTATTGTTGTTGATGGTAAAATGGTAAAACCTGTTTTAGAAAATCATTCAACAGGATTTAATATTACAATAAAAAGTCCTTTTTCAAATAAAACGTTAATTATTAAACAAGATGGGAAAATTATATCAAACTAAAAAAACGATGAGACTACCTAAATTATTACTTTTTATCTTAGCATTGAGTATCATTTCATGTGCTAGTAAAAAAGAAGATGAAAAAACTCCATTTGAATTTGGGGTATGGATAACGGCACATAAGGAGAGAACAAATGCAGATTATGCTCAAGAATTTGCGAAGTATAAAAATGCTGGAATTGATGAAGTATTAATTAATACAGGAACCGATCCAAAATTGTTGAAACGATTAGTTCCAATCGCAAAAGAAAATGGGTTAAGAGTGCATGCTTGGATTATGGCCATGAACAGACCAGGTGATTCTATAGCACTTCAGCACCCCGACTGGTATGCTGTTAGTAAAGAAGGAAAGTCTTGTTTTGATAATCGTCCATACGTAGATTATTACCAATGGTTGTGTCCAACTAGAAAAGAATCTAGAAATCACGTATTAGGTTTAGTAGAAGAATTAGCTAAAGTAGACGGAATCGAAAGTGTACATTTAGACTACATTCGGTTCCCCGATATTTTCTTACCAATTGGTTTGTTGCCCAAATACAATTTGGTGCAAGACGAGGAGCTACCCCAATATGATTTCTGTTATTGTGATGAATGTATAAAAGCTTTTGAAAAAATACATCATAAAAATCCAAAAGAAAGCCATAACACATCAATTGATATGGAATGGAAAAATTTCAGACTAAATGCTATAAAAGCAGTTGTTGATGATGCTTACAAAATTGTTCACAAATACCATAAAAATTTAACGGCTGCCGTATTTCCTTACCCAGAAATGGCTGATCACATGGTACGTCAACGCTGGGATAAATGGGATATTGATGAGGTTTATCCTATGATTTATCATGGTTTTTACAATGAAGAAGTAGATTGGGTTGGTTATGCAACTAAACAAGGTGTTTCGGACTTACTAGGAAAAAAAACTAAAATAAATACAGGTGTTTATTTACCCGCTTTTAAATCTCCAGAAGAATTGAAAGAAGCTATTTTATTAGCAAAAGAAAATGGAGCTAAAGGAGTTTGTTTCTTTGATGGACCCGCTATAACTCCTGAACAATTAAGAACGATTAAAGAAACTAAAGAAAGTTTAAAATAATAGTATAATGAAACATGGTCTACTATATATAGTTTTTCTAGCCCTAATATATAATTGCGGTCGGTATGAATCAGGCCATGTTCAATTAACCAATTATGTAAATCCTTTTATAGGCACAGATGGTCCGGGGAATACCTATCCTGGAGCTACTGTGCCCTATGGAATGGTACAGTTAAGTCCAGATATTGGGATTCCAGGTTGGGATAGAATTGCTGGTTATTATTATAAAGATTCTATTATTTCCGGTTTTTCACACCTGCATTTAACGGGTACTGGTGCCGGCGATTTGTATGATATTCTAATAATGCCCACCAACAGTAGATTTGTAAATAGAATAAAAGATAATAACTTCATGCCTTTTTCTAGTTTTTCACATGAAAAAGAAAAAGCTTTTCCAGGCTATTACGCTGTAGATTTATTGGATTTTGGTATAAAAGCGGAGCTAACTGCAACTGCCAGAACAGGTATTCATAAATATACATTTCCTAAAGATAATGCTTCACAAATTCATATCGATTTGGGGTATGCTTTAAATTGGGATGCTCCCACAAAAACATATATAAAAGTAGTCGATAATACCACTATTGAAGGGTATAGAAAATCTACTGGTTGGGCAAAAGACCAAAGGGCATATTTTGTAATAAAACTTTCTAAACCTTTTGAATCCTATCAAATTTACAAAAATGATTCATTGACAACGAGTCCTGCTGAAGCCGTAAAAACAAAAATTGTTTTAAATTATAAGACAACTGATAATGAGGAAATCATTTTAAAAACAGGGCTTTCAACGGCTACTATTAAGGGAGCTTATAAGTCTTTACAAGTGGAAGCACCCGATTTTAATTTTGAAAAATACAAAGAACGAGCAAATAATTTGTGGGAGAAAGAATTACAAAAAATAGAGGTAACCACCGCTGATGAAAATAAGAAGAAGGTTTTTTATAGCATGATGTACCAATCCATGTTAGCACCCACACTTTTAAGTGATTGTTATGGGGATTACAAAGGTGCTGATGGTAAAATTCATAATGCTCAGGTTTTTGATCGGTACGATACCTTTTCATTATGGGATACGTACCGAGCTGCACATCCATTGTACACTATTTTGCACCCAAAAAGGGTGTCAAGTATGATCAATTCTTTATTAGCTCATTATAAAGAAACAGGATTATTGCCCGTGTGGTCTTTGCAAGGAAATGAAACCAATATGATGATTGCAAATCACGCTATTCCAGTAATTGTTGATGCTTATTTTAAAGGAATTAAAAATTTTGATGTAGAGTTGGCTTATAAAGCGTGTAAAGAAAGCTCCATGGTTGATTCAAGACAATATGATAGTTATAAAACTTTAGGATATGTTCCAGCTGATGAAAGCGGCGATAACTGGTCGGTTTCAAAAACGATGGAATACGCATATGATGATTGGTGTTTGGCTCAATTTGCAAAAGCATTAAATAAAGGAACCGATTATAAATATTTCATAAAACGTTCAGAGAATTGGAGAAATGTTTATGATTCAAAAAGTAATTTTATGCGTCCAAAATTTAAGAACGGGCAGTTTTTAAAAGAATTTATACCAAAAGATTATACTCCTTATTTCTGCGAAAGTAACGCATGGCAATATTTCTGGTCTGTTCCTCAAAATATTGAAGGTTTAATTAAAGTGGTTGGTGGAAAGGATGCATTTGAAAAAAAGTTAGATTCTATGTTCACTTTAAAACCATTCCCAGAAGACAAATTACCCATTTTTAGCACAGGGATGATTGGGCAATATGCGCACGGGAACGAACCAAGTCATCATGTGGCTTATTTATATAATTATATTAATAAACCTTGGAAAACCCAAAAGTTAGTGAGAGAGATCTTAGAAACGCAATATAAAAACGAGCCAAATGGACATTGTGGTAATGAAGATTGTGGACAAATGTCTTCCTGGTATATATTGAGCTCATTAGGTTTTTATCCAGTAAATCCAGCACAAAGTATTTATAGTTTTGGTGCACCAATGTTTGACACCGCTACTTTAAATTTAGAGAATAATAAAACATTTGTTATTAAGACAAAGAATAATTCTAAAGATAATATTTATATCCAATCTATTGAATTGAATGGTGAAAAAATGAATAGAAATTATATTACGCATAATGAAATTATGCAAGGAGGGACTTTAATTTTTACAATGGGTAATGTGCCTAAAAGCAACAATAACAGCATGGCATTATCCTCTAAAATTTATAATTAAAAAAATCAAAATCATGTCAAACAGAAGAGATTTTATAAAAAGAACAACTTTAGGAACACTTGCTGTAGGCTCCTTTTTTAGCTTTAAAAGTGTTGCTAATGAAGTAGAGGAAGAAAAAGTAACGGATTTAAAAAAAACTAAAAAACCAGTAATCATTTCTACTTGGAATCATGGTTTGCCTGCCAATGCTGAAACTTGGGTACAATTAAAACAAGGAAAACCTGCATTAGATGCGATTGAATCGGGCTTAAAAATTCCTGAAGCTGATCCCAATATTAGAAGCGTGGGTTATGGGGGATATCCTGATCGTGAAGGAAAAGTAACGCTAGATGCTTGTATTATGGATCACAATAGTAATTGTGGTTCAGTTTCTTTTTTGGAAGGGATAATGCATCCTATTTCGGTAGCCAAAAGAGTTTTACAAAACACTCCACATGTTATGTTATCAGGTCAAGGAGCATTACAATTTGCTTTATCGGAAGGATTTGTAGAGGAGAACTTGTTAACTCCAGAATCCGAAAAGGATTGGAAAAAATGGCTAAATGAATCGAAATATAAACCAGTTATCAATATAGAAAATCATGATACTATTAGTATGCTCATGATTGATGAAGAGGGTAATTTGGCAGGAGGTTGTACTACAAGTGGCGCAGCTTGGAAAATGCACGGACGCGTTGGTGATTCCCCAATCATTGGTGCGGGTCTTTTTCTAGATAACGAAGTTGGTGCAGCAGCAGCTACTGGATTAGGTGAAGCGGTAATAAGAACTGCAGGAAGTGCTATGGTAGTAGAATTAATGCGTCAAGGAAAATCACCCTTTGATGCTTGTAAAGAAATCACCGAGCGCATTTACAACAAGCATAAAAAACATAAAGATATGGAGTACTTGCAAGTTGGTTTTATCGCACTTAATAAAAATGGGGAGTATTCTGGATATAGTTTGCGTTCTGGTTTCAACTATGCAGTTTGCGATGATGAAAAAGGAAACCGAATGGAAGATGCTAAATTCAAAATGACTTGGGATAAATAATTTGTAACTTTTAATGAGAAATACACTCTTTATATTCACTTTTATACTTGCGTCGGTAGCTCCGTCTTTTGCACAGGGGGAAACACCTTTTTGGTTAAATGAAAAAATCAATGCCGATAATAGAGAACCTATGCACGCTTCCTATTTTGTGTATGAAAATGAAGCTTTGTTAGCCAAAAATAATTGGAAACTTTCCGAAAATTATTTGGACATCAATGGATTGTGGAAATTTAAATATGTAGCAAGTCCGAATGATTTGCCTAGTGGATTTGAAAAAAGTGATTTTAATGATACAACTTGGGATGATTTTAAAATTCCAGCCAATTGGGATGTAAACGGTTATGGTTATCCGATTTATACCAATACAACCTACGATTTTGCTAAATATATTGCTATAAATCCCCCTTTTGTCCCAACAAAATACAATCCTACAGGCGTTTATAGAAGAGCAATTACCATCGATAAAAATTGGGATGGGAAACAAATTTTTCTACACATAGGAACAGCCAAATCCAATCTTACTGTGTGGATAAATGGACAGTATGTTGGTTATGGCGAAGATGGTAAATTACCTCAAGAATTCGATATTACCTCTTTTCTAAAAACAGGAAAAAATACCATTACGCTAAAAGTGATGAAATGGAGTGATGGCTCGTATTTAGAATGTCAAGATTTTTGGCGAATGAGTGGCATCACTAGAGAAAGCTATTTGTATGCAAGGAATAAAGTGCATCTTAAAGATTTTGAAGTTACGCCGGATTTAGATGCTTCGTATGTAAACGGGACATTAAAAATTGCAACTGAATTTTCTGGCTATAATAAAAAAGATTCTTATTTCTTAGAAGTAGAATTGAAAGAAGGTGCGAAAACTATTCTTTCGAATACGCAAAAACTAAATACAACCAATAAATTAGTTTTTAATCTTGCTGTAGATAATCCAAAAAAATGGAGTGCTGAAGTTCCAAATTTATACCAACTCAATTTTATTTTAAAGGATAAAAAAGGGAATGTAGTCGAAGTGATTACGCAAAATGTAGGTTTTAGAAAAGTAGAAATCAAAGGAGGACAACTTTTAGTAAATGGTAAAGCGGTTTACATAAAAGGTGTCAATCGTATGGAAACAGACCCTACAACGGGACAAACGATTTCTAGAGCCCGCATGGAGCAAGATATTCAAATATTAAAGCAATACAATATCAATGCGCTTAGAATGTCTCATTATCCTAATGATGAATATTTTTATGAATTGTGTGATAAATATGGAATTTATTTGGTTGATGAAGCCAATTTAGAATCACATGGAATGGGCTATGATGTTGATAAAACCCTAGGAAACAAAACCGCTTGGGAGTTAGCACATTTTCAAAGAATAAGCCGAATGGTCGAAAGAGATAAAAATCACCCTTCGATAATTATTTGGAGTATGGGTAATGAAGGTGGAAATGGTTATAATTTTTATCGTGCCTATTTATGGTTGAAAAATAGAGATGCTTCAAGACCTATTCAGTACGAAAGAGCTTCCTATGCAGGATGGGATGGTAAAAACATGAAATTCGATTGGGATTCAGATATTATTGATCCGCAGTACAGCGCACCAACAGCAATGGAAGAATATATTGCTGCGAATCCAAATCCGGAGCGCCCTTATATTTTAAGTGAATACGCACATGCCATGGGGAATTCAATGGGGAATTTCAAGGATTATTGGGATGTATTTCGCGCACATAAAAATTTTCAAGGTGGTTTTGTTTGGGATATGATAGACCAATCTGTATATAAAACAAGGGAAGACGGAAAGAAGGTTTTTGCTTATGGTGGAGATTTTGGTCCAAAAGATGTTCCTAGTGCCAATAATTTTTTGAACAATGGTGTTTTTAACCCAGAGCGCCAACCAAATCCTCATGCTTTTGAAATGCGAAATGTATATCAAAATATTGGAACTTCTTGGAGTAATAAAGAGGCAACAACTATAAAAGTTTTTAATGAATTTTTCTTCAAAGATTTATCAAATGTGAATCTGCATTGGAAATTAATGTTGGATGGAGTAGAAGATAGTAATGGTACAATTGCTTCTTTGGATATTAATCCACAACAATCTAAAGAGTATGTTTTGCTTATAAATCTACAAGGGAAAAAGTTTCAAGAAGCTTTCGTAAATGTAAGTTATACGTTACAAGAAGAGGAACCATTTTTACCGAAAGATTTCGAAATAGCTACTGAACAACTTATTTTAGTAGGGCGGTGGAAAAATGACGCAAAAGTTGTAGGAGCTGCAAAAATTATAGTTTTAAAAAATCCAAATTCCACAGTTTTTAAAAGTGATAAAACGGAGATCATTTTCGATAAAAAAACAGGATTTATTTCGGGTTATACTTATGATAATCAGACTATTTTAAAAGAAGGCTATCAATTGCGACCAGATTTTTGGCGTGCGCCAAATGACAATGATTTTGGAGCAGGATTGCAACAAAGACTATTGCCATGGAAAGAGGCAATGGAAAATCCAAAGTTGTTATCTTGGAATTTTACAATTACAAAAGACAATAAAATAATTGTAAAAGCAACTTATAGTTTGCCAGAGGTTGCTGCTGAATTAGCTTTGAATTATGAAATCAATAGTAACGGAGAATTGAGTGTTCAGCAAGTTTTGAATATTGATAAAACCAAGGAAGAACCTATGTTGCCTCGTTTTGGGATGGAATTGGTAGTACCAAAAACATTCAACACCATGGAATATTATGGTAGAGGACCACATGAAAATTATATAGATAGAAATTACAGTTCGCATGTAGGTTTGTACAAGCAAACCGTATCGGAACAATATTATCCCTATATACGTCCACAAGAAACGGGAAATAAAACAGATGTTCGCTGGCTGAATTTATCGAATGATAAAATACAATTAAAAGTAGAATCAGAAGATTTATTAGGGATTACCGCTTTGCATTATCTAATGGATGACTGTGATGATGGATTAGAAAAAGATCAGAGAAATGCCGCTGATATTATGGAAAGAGATTTGACGAGTTTAAAGATTGATTTCAAACAAATGGGAATTGGAGGAATTGACAGTTGGCAGTCCTGGCCAATGGAGAAATATAGACTTTTAGATAAAATCTACCAATACCAATTTAAAATTACACCAACCTTAAACCAATAAAAATGAGTAGATTAAAAACAATAATTTTAGCAATACTGCTAGGTATTTCTGGATCTTGTGTGAGTCAAAATGCACTCACAGAGAAAGATATTCATATTATCCCTGTACCTGCTAAGATGATTGTGAATAAGGGAAAATTTCAATTTTCTAATTCCACTAGGTTTATCGTAAATGGAAATTCTCAAAAAGAGATTGCAACTGCTTTAATCAACAAGTTTGAAGCTGCAGCTGGCTGGAAACCGCAATTTGCGACAAAGGTGCCAAAAAGCAATTATATCTTGTTTAAAGTAGATAAAAACCTTAATAGAGAAGCATATAAATTGGAAGTTAATGCTAAAGCTATAATTGTTACAGCTAAGGAAAATGCAGGTTTTATTTATGCTCTTGAAACTATTAGACAATTATCGCCAACTGCGATCGAAAGTAAGTCCATTGTTCCTAATGTAAAATGGGAAGTACCTAATGTGACTATCACTGATGAGCCCCGTTTTCAATGGAGAGGATTGATGCTGGATTTATCCCGTCATTTTTTCGATAAAGCATATGTTCTAGAAACAATTGATCGCTTGGCGATGCTAAAAATGAATGTATTGCATTTGCATTTAGTAGATGATCAAGGATGGAGAATTGAAATCAAAAAATACCCTAAATTAACCGAAGTAGGAGGCTGGAGAGTAAATCAAGAAAATCTATTTTGGAATTCAAGACGTAAGGTCAATGCAGATGAAAAAGGGACTTATGGTGGATTTTTGACACAAGAGGAACTAAAAGAAATTGTAAAATATGCACAATCAAAAAATGTTGAAATAATTCCAGAAATAGAGATGCCCGCACACGTAAGTAGTGCTATTGCTTCTTATCCTGAGTTAGCTTGTTTTAACCAACAGATTGGTGTTCCTTCTGGAGGAGTTTGGCCAATTACTGATATTTATTGCGCAGGTAAAGATTCTACTTTTGAATTTTTGCAAAATGTATTAGATGAAGTTTTTGCTATTTTTCCATCTAAATATATTCATATTGGAGGAGATGAGGCAACCAAAACTAATTGGGAAACTTGTCCGTTTTGCCAAAAAAGAATGAAAGATGAAGGATTGAAAAGTACCCATGAATTACAAAGTTATTTTGTAAAAAGAATGGAAAAATACATCAATTCTAAAGGTAAAAGAGTGATAGGTTGGGATGAGATTTTAGAAGGAGGTCTAGCTCCCGATGCAACTGTTATGAGTTGGAGAGGAACCAAAGGTGGAATTGAAGCTACAGAGCAAGGACATGATATAGTTATGACACCAGATTCTCATTGTTATATTAACTTTTATCAAGGTCCGCAAAACGAAGAACCATTAGCTTTTGATGCCTTTCTTCCATTGAGTAAAGTGTATGAATTTGATCCTATTGTAGAATCAATGACTCCTGCTGAAGCTAAACATGTTTTAGGTGGTCAAGCTAATTTATGGTCGGAATATATTACTACTCCATCAGCATCAGAATATATGATTTTTCCAAGATTAGCTGCTTTGGCGGAAGCCGTATGGAGCCCAAAAGAAGTGAGAAGTTGGAAAAGTTTTATTAATAGATTACCTAGTTTATTGAATCGTTTTGATTATTTAGGAATAAATTATGCTAAAAGTGCTTATCTAATAATTTCTTCTTCAACTGCTGATTTAAAAAATAAAACAGTGAAAGTGGCGTTGAAAAATGAATTGCAAAAAAAAGATATTCGTTATGTTTTTGGCGATAAAAGTTTAACTCATAATCCAATCAAATATACAGATTCGATTGTTCTTAATAAAACAACAATCTTAAAAGCTTCTCTATTCGAAAATGATAAATCAAGAGGAAAAGTCCTTATAGATACCATTCAATTTCATAAAGGGTTTGGCAGTAAAATAAGTTTTAAAACGTCGTACAATGACAATTATAAAGGAAACAGTCCATTAAGCTTAGTAAATATTATTAGAGGTACTAAGGATTTTCATGATGGTCAATGGCAAGCTTGGTTAGCTAATGATATGGAAGCTGTTATTGAGCTGGGAGCTGCTCAAAGTATCAATGAGGTAAGATTAGGTTCGATTGAAAATCAAGGTGCTGGTATATTTTTTCCAATAGCAATAAAAGTATTAGTTTCAAATGACGGAGTTACTTATAAAGAAATGGGGCAACTTTTACATCCATTTGTTACCAATTCAAAATCGGAATTAAAAGATTTTATAATTAATTTTAATGCTATAAATGCCAAATTTGTAAAGGTAATAGCAATCAATTTGAAGAAATCTCCAAAAGGAGAAAGTGTATTTATGTTTTTTGATGAAATTGTAATTAATTAAGATATGAAATATTTAAAATTTTTAGTTTATTTATTGTGTTTTTCTTGTTCGAATAAGACAATTGAATTTTTAAAAACAACAGAAAAAGCAGTCAATGTTGTAGATTATGTTAATCCGTTGATGGGAACTGATTCTGATTATAGTTTATCTAATGGAAATACTTATCCTGTAATTGCGACCCCTTGGGCAATGAACTTTTGGACCCCTACGACATCAAAAATGGGTGATGGTTGGTGTTATAAGTATGATGATAATAAAATTAGAGGGATTAAACAAACACATCAGCCAAGTCCTTGGATTAATGATTACGCTGCCTTTTCATTGATGGCAGTAACAGGAGATTTAAAATATAAAGAAGACGAGCGTGAATCTTGGTTTTCTCACAAAGCCGAAATTGCAAAACCATATTACTATTCTGTTTATTTAGCAGATTATGATGTGACTGCAGAGGTGAGCCCAACGGAAAGAGCAGCTCATTTTAAATTTACTTTTCCAGAAGCTAAAACTTCATACATCATGTTAGATGCCTTTTTTAAAGGATCGATGGTGAAAATTATTCCAGCTGAACGCAAAATAATTGGATACTGTCGTAATAATAGTGGTGGTGTTCCGGATAACTTCCATAATTATTTTGTGGCCGAGTTTGATAAAGATTTTGAAATCAACGATACATGGACTGATGGTTGGAAATTAATGGAAAACTCTACTGAAAGTGAGGGGAAACATGTAGGTGCAATTATTGGTTTTAAAACTAAAAAAGGCGAAGTGGTACATGTAAAAGTAGCTTCATCATTTATTAGTCCAGAACAAGCGCAATTGAATTTAGATAAAGAAATTGGTACTGATACTTTTGAACAAACCAAAGAAAAAGCAAAACAAGCTTGGGAAAAAGAATTAAGTAGAATTCAAGTAGAAGATGATAATATAGATCACATTAGAACATTTTATTCTAGTTTATACCGTGTATTGTTATTTCCAAGAAAGTTCTACGAGTTTGATAAGAATAACAATGTAGTACACTATAGCCCTTATAACGGAAAAGTAAATCCAGGTTATATGTTTACTGATAATGGATTTTGGGACACTTTTAGGGCAGTATTTCCATTCTTTAATATGATGTACCCTGAATTGAATAGTCATATCATGGATGGTCTAGCAAACACTTATAAAGAGTCAGGATGGTTACCAGAGTGGGCAAGTCCAGGACATAGAGATTGTATGGTTGGGTCAAATTCGGCTACGATTATTGCAGATGCATTTCTAAAAGGTGGTAAAAATATCAATGGAGAGTTGCTGTTGGAAGCCATGTTAAAAAATGCAACTGTTGAGAAAGGAAGACCCGTAAGTTCAGTTGGTCGTGAAGGGCTTAATTATTATAATAGTTTAGGATATGTTCCTTATAATGTAAGAATAAACGAAAATGTAGCACGTACTTTAGAATATGCTTTTGCTGATTTTACTATTGGTAAAATGGCTCAAAAATTAGGCAAAACTGATATTGCCAATACGTATTTAAAGAAATCGTTAAACTATAAAAATGTATTTGATCCATCAGTAAATTTAATGAGAGGTAAAAATAAAGAAGGTGATTTTCAAAGTCCTTTTAATCCATTAAAATGGGGAGATGCATTTACAGAAGGAAATAGTTTACACTATACGTGGTCTGTTTTTCATGATGTACAAGGTTTAATTAATTTGATGGGCGGTAAAGATAAATTTGCTTCAAAACTAGATGAAGTCTTTTCAATGCCACCAAGTTTTGATGATTCATACTACGGACAAACTATTCACGAAATTAGAGAAATGCAAGTGGCTAATATGGGGAATTATGCTCATGGAAATCAGCCAATACAACACATGATTTATTTGTATAATTATGCTAATCAATCCTACAAAGCACAGCAAAAAGTAAGAGAAGTGTTAACTAAATTATATGCTGCTACTCCTGATGGATATTGTGGTGATGAAGATAACGGACAAACATCGGCTTGGTATGTGTTTAGTTCACTTGGTTTTTATCCAGTGACTCCAGCAGTGAATCAATATGTAATAGGAAGCCCATTGTTTAAAAAAGCAATACTTCATTTAGAAAATGGAAAAACATTTGAGATTGATGCAAAAGACAACTCTCAAAGCAATTTTTATATTCAGTCTGCTTCATTAAACGGGAAGACGTATTCTAATAGTTATTTAAAATTTGAAGACATTCAAAAAGGAGGGAAATTAGATTTTAATTTAGGAGATATTCCTAATAAAGATTGGGCAGGTAAACCTGAAAATGTGCCTTATTCTTTAAGTAACGAAACTAAATAAGATTTTAAAATTAAAGTTGATTAAAAATTATAAATAGACGAAAGATGAAAAAAGGAATAGTAATACTCGCGATGTTGTTCTCGGCACAACTATTTTCGCAGGCCATATATGAAGATGAACGATATGTACCAGAAACAGATCCATTAGTATTAAAAAATCTAGATGAATGGCAAGGAAAAAAGTTTGGTTTGTTGATGCATTGGGGAACTTATAGTGAATGGGGAATTGTAGAATCTTGGTCAATTTGCCCGGAAGATTATGGATGGTGTGAACGTACAAAGGGAAGCGATCCAGCAAATTATAATACTTACGTAAAAGATTACGAAGGATTAAAAAAGACTTTTAATCCAGTGAAATTTAATCCTGAAAAATGGGCCAAAGTAGCTAAGGCTGCTGGTATGAAATACATGGTATTTACTACAAAACACCATGACGGATTTAATATGTTTGATACTAAATATTCTGATTATAAAGTAACCGATTCCGAATGTGCTTTTAGTACAAACCCTAGAGCAAACATTACAAAAGAAGTTTTTAATGCTTTTCGAAAAGAAAAAATGTGGATTGGAGCTTATTTTTCTAAACCGGACTGGCATAACAAAAACTATTGGAATCCTTATTTCCCGCCTTTTGACAGAAATGTAAATTATGATCCAGCTACTTACCCAGATAAATGGAAAAAATATACTGATTTTACTCATAACCAAATTTTAGAACTGCTTTCTGATTATGGTAAAGTAGATATTTTATGGCTTGATGGTGGTTGGGTTGCTAAAACACCAGAAAATGAAGTGAAAAAAGGGTATGTTGAAAAGTTTGCAGAGAATGAATCAGGAAACGGATTTATAAAACATAGAGTAGTTGACCAAGACATCAAAATGGATGAATTAGTCGTGGAAGCACGTCAAAAACAGCCAGGATTGATTGTAGTAGATAGAGCGGTTCACGGTAAAAATCAAAATTATTTGACACCTGAAAATCGTGTTCCCGAAAAAACGTTGCCTTATCCTTGGGAATCATGTATCACTTCTGGTGGTGGTTGGTCCTATACTCCGGACGCAAAATACATGACAGGAAGGCAAGGAATTCAAATGTTGATAGATGTTGTAGCTAAAGGAGGAAACTTGTTATTAAATGTAGCTCCAGGTCCTGATGGAGAATGGCAGCAAGGAGCTTATGATTTATTAGCACAATATGGAGCTTGGATGAAAGTAAATAGTACTGCTATTTATAATACGAAACCTATTGCTCCTTACAAGGAAAATAATATTTGTATGACTCAAAACAAAGTAGGAAATGTTTTCTTGTTTTATATGGCAAAAACAGGAGAAAATAAAATTCCTTCAGAACTTGTGGTAAAATCAATTAGTCCAAAAAAAGGAACAAAAATTACAATGTTAGGTTCTTCATTAAAATTAAAATGGACAAAACTAGGCGAAGGATTTAGAGTTATCATTCCAGAAAGTTTAAGAAATAATTTACCTTGTAAAGAAGCTTGGACTTTAAAAATTGAAAAGATTAACCGATAGAAAAATTAAAATGTATGTTTTTTAAAAATAGAATTACTATACCCAATACACTGCTTATTTTACTGCTGACTTTTGGTGGTAGTAGTGTGTACGGGCAACAACCAGCAGATTTTGTAAACCCACTTATTGGGACTTCTAATTATGGAGCTACTTTTCCGGGTCCTATTGCACCTAGAGGAATGGCAAGTATCAGTCCGTTCAACGTAGCTGGGTCACAAAATTTGCCTTTAGAAAAAGACAGTCGATGGTTATCAAATTCCTATGTTCATGAAAATACATTTTTAACAGGATTTAGTCAAGTAAATTTAAGCGGTGTAGGCTGTCCCGATTTAGGGGTAATACTGATTATGCCTACAACTGGAGCTGTAGAAATCAATCATTTAAAATACGGTTCAACTTATTCTCAGGAAGTGGCAAAAACGGGGTATTATGGACTTAATATTGACAAATACGATATCAAAGCGGAGTTTACAACTTCCAAAAGAGTAGGAGTAAGCAAGTTTACTTTTCCCAAAGGACAATCCAATATTTTATTAAATCTAGGTTTAGGTTTAACCAATGAAGAAGGTGCGATGGTAAAAGTGGTGTCAAATACTGAAATTGAAGGAATGCGTTCCGTTGGTTCGTTTTGTTACAATAGTCCAGAAGCTGCTTATCCTGTTTATTTTGTTGCAAAATTTTCTAAGCCAGCAGCTACTTTCGGAGTTTGGAAAAAACCATCCAAATATGAAGGTGTAGAAGCACAATGGATGACCTACAATGGCAAAACTAGAATGATGGATAATACCACCAAAATGGTTGTAGGGGACAGTATAGGAACTTATTTTACTTATCAATTTGAAAAAGCCGAAACAGTCGAAGTTAAAATTGGAGTTTCGTATGTAAGTATTGCAAATGCGCGTGAAAATTTAGAAAAAGAAACTGCAAACAAATCCTTTGAAACGGTTTATAAAGAAACCTATGACGAATGGAACGAGGCACTTTCTAAAATTTTAGTAGAAGGTGGATCCACAGAGAATAAGACTATTTTCTATACCGCATTGTACCATACTTTAATTCATCCCAATATTTTAAATGATGTCAACGGAGAATATCCTGAAATAAAAAGAGAGAAAATAGGGAAGACAGATGGGACTCGTTATACCGTTTTTTCACTTTGGGATACGTATCGGAATTTACATCAATTAATGTCATTGGCTTATCCACAGCAACAATCCAATATGATTAAAAGCATGTTAGAAATGTATGATGAAAATGCATGGTTGCCTAAATGGGAATTGAATTCTACCGAAACTTTTACCATGGTGGGTGACCCTGCTAGTATCGTAATTGCTGACACGTACTTAAAAGGCATTCAGGATTTTGATGTGCAAAAAGCCTACGAAGCGATGTTGAAAGGCGCAGATCAAATTGAAAATAATCCATTACGTCCAGGACTGAAAGATTATATTGAAAAAGGATATTTAACGACTAAAGATAGAGGACCTATTTCTACAACACAAGAGTACAATGCATCTGATTTTGCTATTTCACTTTTGGCGAAAGCCTTAGGGAAAAAAGAAGATGCAGATCGTTTTGGAAAACGTTCCTTATCCTACCGTAAATTATTCGATAAAAATTTAAAATTATTGCATCCTAGAACTCCAGATGGGAAATGGTACGAACCTTTCGATCCATTGTCAGGAGCTAATTTTGAAGAAAATATAGGTTTTATTGAAGGCAATGCTTGGCAATATGCTTTTATGATGCCCCACGATATTAAAGGCTTGATAAAATTAATGGGAGGAAATAAATCGTTCAGTAATCAGTTGCAAAAAGTATTTGATAGCAAGCAATTTGATATGGCAAATGAACCAGATATCGCTTATCCTTATTTGTTTAATTATCTAAAAGGAGAAGAATGGAAAAGCCAAGAATTGGTTAAAAAACTAGTTGCTACATACTTTCAAAACAAACCCAATGGATTACCTGGTAATGATGATACAGGAACGATGTCAGCTTGGTTAGTGTATTCTATGATGGGGATTTATCCCATTGCTCCAGGCGAGCCATTGTATGCGATTACTACCCCACTTTTTGATAAAATCACGATAGAATTGGATCCAAAATACTATAAAAAGAAAAGTATAGTCATTGAAAGAGAAATTAATACTGATGGTAAAATAAAAGCCATTCTATTAGACGGAAAAAAACACGATAGTTTCTTTATTTCACATGATGAATTTGTGAATGGAAATACGCTAAAAGTGATTCAGAATTAATTAATACACTACCCAAAATACCACCAAATAATGAAAAGAATACCCTTTATTTTAGTAATGCTACTCGGTTTTTTAAACCAAGGCTTTGCACAAAAAAAATATCCTTATCAAGATGCTAAACTTCCTGTCGAAAATAGACTGCAAGATTTGTTGAGCCGAATGACTTTGGAAGAGAAAGTGCGTCAAATGGATATGTACAAAGGCGAATACTTTAAAGAAAATGAAGATTTTTCGAAAACAAAATCGGATGCTAAAATTGGAAAACTGGGAATAGGTGCTATTCACGATATTTATCCTCGTTCGGCAAAAATGATTAATGATCTTCAAAAAGAAGTAATTAAAAATAACCGTTGGGGAATTCCAGCGCTGATTATGTGTGAGATGCTTCACGGTTATTTAGATGAAGGAAGTACGGCTTTTCCAATGAATATTGGTTTGGGAGCTACTTGGGATACCAATTTAATGGGTAAAGTGGGGCAAGTTATTGGTACGGAAGCCAGAGCTCACGGAGTTCATTTTGGTTTAGGCCCCAATTTAGATTTAGGCCGTGAGCCGCGTTGGGGAAGAGTAGCGGAGACTTTTGGTGAGGATGCGTATTTGAATAGCGAAATTGGATTGGGAATGATTAAAGGAATGCAAGGAGATGATTTAACTTCTGACCGTTCTATAATTGCTGAGCCAAAACACTTTGCTGTTCACGGAATTCCGCAAGCTGGAGGAAATTCGTCTCCTATTTTAGTTGGAGAGCGTTCGGCGCGTGAAGATCATCTTCCCTCTTTTGAAAAAGCATTTAGAAAAGGTGGTGCTTTGGGAACAATGTGTGCTTATTCCGAATTAGACGGAATTCCTTGTGCTGAAAATCATTGGTTATTAACGGATGTTTTGCGAGACGAATGGGGTTTTAAAGGAATTGTTGTTTCTGATTTGGGTGCGATAAAATACCTTCAAACGACGCATTATGTTACCGATTCTCCAAAAGAAAGTATTCATCAAGCGGTTGCAGCTGGTGTAGATATGCAGTTTTATGATTTTACCAATGAGTTCTGGCAACAAACACTGATTGAATTGGTAAACGAGAAAAAATTAACCATGGCAAATATTGACCGTGCTGCGGGAGGTGTGTTGCGATTGAAGTTTTTATTAGGACTTTTTGAAAATCCTTATACCGATAAAAGTTTAATTAAGTTACGTTTTCATTCGAAAGAAAACCAAGCAGTAGCTTTAGAAGCAGGACATAAATCGATTGTATTGTTGAAAAATCAAAACAACCTATTGCCTCTTAGTAAGGATATCAAAACCATTGCAGTTATTGGACCAAATGCCAATGAGTCAAGATTGGGTGGTTATGCTGTAAAAAATAAAGTGGGAACTACTGTTTTAGAAGGAATTCAACAAGTGGTTGGCGATAAGGCTAATGTACTTTATGAAGAAGGAGTTCCACTAATTGTAAAAGGACAAATAATTCCATCCAAATATTTATTTACACCTGATGGTTCGCAACACGGATTAAAAGGAGAATATTTCAATAATAGAAATATAGAAGGAACGCCAGCATTGACTCGAATTGATAGTCAGTTGGAATTTGACTGGCCTTGGAATCCAGGGGCAGGAGTGAATGATGATGATTTCTCGATTCGTTGGACAGGTTATATCCAATCCGAAAAATCATTTGATGGATGGTTGGGTTTAAGTTCTGATGATGGAATCAGAATGTGGGTGGACGATCAATTGGTTATTGACAACTGGACCAAAGGAGCAACGAGTATCGTTACGACTCCCAAAAATATTGAAGCAGGTAAAAAATACAAAGTCCGCATCGAAATGTGGGAAGGAGGCTGGGGAGCCAGAGCCCATTTGCGTTGGAACTTAGATAAGATCAACTTGCAACCCGCCATTGATATTGCTAAAAAAGCCGATGTTGCTATTGTAGTGTTAGGAGAATCGAATGAATTAGTAGAAGAGAATAGAGATGTTGCTACTTTAGACTTGCACGGAATGCAGCAAGAATTGATAGAGGCAATTCAGCAAACAGGAACTCCAGTAGTTTGTGTGTTGTTAAATGGTCGTCCGCTTTCTGTAAATTGGATTAATGATAATATTCCTGCTATTGTTGAAGGATGGTTTCCAGGTGAAGCTGGAGGAAAAGCTGTTGCCGATGTTTTATTTGGCGATTACAATCCAGGAGGAAGATTACCGATTACTTTTCCAAAATCGGTTGGGCAATTGCCAATTTATTACAATCAAAAACCATCAGCAATACATCGATATGTAAGTGAGAGTGAAAGTCCGTTATATACTTTTGGATATGGATTAAGTTACACGACTTTTGAATATTCGAATTTAGCTTTAAATACCAATGAAATTAAAATCGATGGAGAAATAAAAGTAAGTATCGATGTTAAAAATACGGGTAATTATGACGGAGACGAAGTAGTGCAATTGTACATTAATGATATTTATAGTACTGTAACTACACCAAGAAAAACATTAAAAGGTTTCAAACGTGTTTTTATTAAAAAAGGAGAAACCCAACATCTAGAATTTACATTGACTGCTGATGAAATAGCATTATGGAATCGTGAGATGAAAAGAGTAGTAGAACCAGGTGATTTTGAAGTGATGGTTGGAGGGAATTCAACAGATTTATTAAAAACAAAATTTACGGTGGTAAAATAATATTCAAATGAAAAATTTAAGAAAATATTACCCCTTGTTTTTTATAGTATTTCTAGCCAGTTTTACTAAAAGCAATGCTTTAAAAGTTAAATCTCCAAACAAACATATAGAAGTTAGTATTGAAGTAAATGTTGACGCTGTTCAATATTCTGTAAAGTTTAAAAACAAACCATTTATCAAAGCTTCAAAATTGGGTTTTGAATTTAAAGAAGCGCAATCATTAGATAAAAATTTAGAAATTATTGGTTTTGAAAACAGTCATTCTAATACTACTTGGATGCAGGTTTGGGGAGAAAACCAAAAAATTGTTGATGATTACAATAAACTGATAGTTCATTTGCAAGAGAAAGAAGGCTTGAAAAGAAAGATGAATATTATTTTCAAAGTCTATAATGATGGAGTAGGATTTAGGTATGAAATTCCAGAACAAAAAGGAGTTGATAGCATCAATATAACCAAAGAGTTAACTCAGTTTAATTTTATAAAAAATCATACTGCTTGGTACAATCCAGCCAATTTTGATTCTTATGAAATGTTATATAAAAAAGCTTTGGTGTCTGACGTTCCTTCTGCTAATACGCCTATAACATTCGAAACAACGGATGGTTTTTTTGCCAGTATTCACGAAGCAAATTTGACCAATTATGCCGATATGACTTTGTTGAAATCTAAAACGGATCCACTTTCATTCGAATGTAATTTAGTGCCATGGCCAGATGGAGTAAAGGTGAAAACGACTGCACCGATGGAAACACCTTGGAGAACGATTTTAATTACTGATACAGCAGCCGATTTAGTAGCATCAAATACCATTTTGAATTTAAATGAACCTAATAAAATAGAAGATACCTCTTGGATTGAACCTATGAAATACATAGGTATTTGGTGGGGAATGCATATTGGGACTCAAACTTGGTCTATGGGACCACGTCATGGTGCGAACACAATAGATACCAAAAGATATATTGATTTTGCAAAAAAACATAACATTCAAGGTGTATTAACGGAAGGTTGGAATACCGGATGGGAAAATTGGGGTAAAAAAGGAGCTTTTGATTTTGTAACACCCTACGCCGATTTTGATTTGAATGGAATTGCAGCTTATGCAAAAGAAAACAATGTTAGTTACATAGGTCATGTAGAAACTGGAGGCGATGCACAGGCATTTCAAGATAATTTTGACAAGATATTTTCTATGTTTCATAACATAGGAGTTAAAACCTTGAAAACAGGTTATGCAGGTGGAATACAAACACCCGGTCAATTTCATCACGGACAATTTATGGTTAATCATTATGATGCCGTAGTAAAAGTTGCAGCCAAATACCATATTATGATTGATGCTCATGAACCTATAAAAGCGACAGGTCTCCGAAGAACATATCCAAATTTTATGACTAGAGAAGGGGCAAGAGGAATGGAGTGGAACGGTTGGAGTTCTGGTAATCCTCCGGAGCATCATACTATCATACCATTTACTAGAGGCTTGGGCGGTCCTTTTGATTATACTCCAGGAATATTTGATATTTTATATAAAAATGCCAAAAATAGAGTAAAATGGAATGATCTTGATGATGGAACTTCGAGAGTAAATACAACTTTGGCAAAACAATTGGCTTTATTTGTTGTGTTGTACAGTCCGTTGCAAATGGCTTCAGATTTGATTGAAAATTACGAGGACCAACCAGCATTTAAATTTTTTGAAGATTTTGGTACTGATTGGGAAACATCAAAAATCTTAAACGGAAAAATTGGGGATTATATTACAATTGTTAGAAAAGATAAGTTTAGTGACAATTGGTTTTTAGGTAGTATTTCCGATGAAAATACCAGAGATTTAAAAGTTTCCTTATCATTTTTAGAAAAAGGAAAAAAATACCGTGCTGAAATTTATGCAGACGGACCCAATGCAGATTGGAAAACAAATCCACAAGAGATTTCAATTACTCAAAAAGATGTAGATGTAAAAAGCATACTAGATATTAATCTGGCTGCTGGTGGTGGTCAAGCCATCCGATTTACACCAATAAAATAGTTTTTGATAATTGATTAATTACAGTTTGAAATAAAGAGCTGTTTGGGGATCCTAAAGATGATTATTGGTTATCAAAAAAGGTTCCCAAATTGTTTTATGAATTAAAATAGAACAGACAAATTTTTAATATACAATATGAAAATGATAAAAACCCCTAAAAAAATGAAATTAGTTTCACTACGAAAAATCACGTTAGTAAAATGCATTATGATTCTTTTAGTTATAAATTTTCATAATGTAAATGCACAAACAGGCAGTGTTAACGAACCTGTACGCTATATTGGAGGTACACATATTGATCCATTTACCCATGAAGCTGGTTTACAATATGCAATTGGAGTAGAAAATATACAAACATTACGTGCAAATCGTACCCATCCTGAATTAAGTGATGGCTATGGCTGGACATACAATCATGCATCTAATCTGGCTTATTGGAATGGTCAATTTTATCAACAATACATCAGTGGAGAAAAGGATGAACACCGAGCACCGGTTCATACCATGTTGATTACTTCAAAGGATGGGAAAAAATGGAGTTTTCCTAAAGAAATTTTCCCTCCTTACAAAGCACCACAAGGCGTAAAAATTCCTGAAGGTTCAACTGGATATATGATGCACCAACGTATGGGTTTTTATGTGGCACCCAATGGTCGCTTGCTTACTTTAGCTTTTTATGGACATACCGAAAATCCATTTAAAGAAAATGGTATCGGGCGCGTGGTTCGTGAAATCTATAAAGATGGAAGCATGAGCCCAATCTATTTTATTCGATACGACAGCCAAACCAATTGGAATGGATCTAATACTTCCTATCCATTCTATAAAAAATCAAAAGACAAAGGATTTCTTGCCGCTTGTGATGCTCTTTTGGATAATAAATTAATGACCTTACAATGGTTTGAAGAAGATAAGGGAGTGGATAGTTTTTATTCTTTTAACAAGGGCGAACAGGCTTTTAACTGGTATAAGCGAAAAGACGGTAAGATTGTTGGACTTTGGAAAAAATCTTTTTCAGCACTTTCTGATGATGGTGGTAAAACCTTTTCAGATCCTGTAAAAGCAAATACTTTGGTAATGTCTGGCGGTAAAATGTGGGGACAACAAACGGATGATGGGAGATATGCAATTTCGTATAATCCAATTGACCAAACACAATATCGTTTTCCATTATCAATTGTTACTAGTGATGATGGAATTATTTATGATAATCTACTTCTTGTACAAGCCGAAGTTCCAGTACGACGATTCTACGGTATATGGAAGGATTTTGGTCCTTGTTATATGCGAGGAATTAGTCCGGGAAATGGAAACCCTCCAGGTACTGATATGTGGATGACCTACAGCATGAATAAGGAAGACATATGGATATCACGAATTCCAACACCTATTAAATACAAAGTAAATGTAGATGTTACCGATGATTTTGAAAAAATGGATGTTAATGGCTCCATAATCGATTGGAATATTCATTCTCCAATGTGGGCAAAAGCAAGTTTGATAAAAGAAAACAATGGCAATTACATCTTGCAAATGAATGATGAGGATCCTTATGATTATTGCCGTGCAATACGTGTATTTCAGGAAGGGAAAACAGTTACAGCAAGTTTCAAGGTAAAAGTTGTTGCTACAGATACGACTCAATTTGATATTGATATTGCGGATAAGTTTGGTAACAGACCAATACAAATCTCATTCGATACTGACGGTTATATCAAAGCGGCAGCTGGAGTAGCAATGAAACCATTGATCAAGTTTGATGTAGATAAATGGTATTCGTTTAAAGTTGAATATGATACTAATGGAATTGGGAAGTATTCGATTTTTATTGATGGTAAAAAAATTGATGAAAACCTTAATGCAGTAGTGGCTGTAAAATCAGTGGAAAGAATTTCATTTAGAACGGGTACTTATACTAATATGCCTAATAGACAGACGCCAAACGAGGTAGATTATCCTCCATTAAAAGGATCGGATGAAAAGCAAAAGTTATCCACTTATTATATTGATGATGTTTTTATTTCATCCAAAAATAAGGAGTAATAATGATGAAAATAAGTAAGTAGTTTTTCGAATTAATTGTAAAAGTTATTTTTTGTTAGAAAACGAATCCACAAGATATTTCAATTATTCAAAAAGATGTAGATTCAAAAAGTATTTTAAATATTAAGCTGGCTGCTGGTGGTAGTAAAGCCATTCGTTTTAGACCAATTCAATAGTAGTTCATGAAAAAAATAATATGGTTAGTCGTAGCATTTATAGTTTTACCTAATGCTATATTTAGACAAAATTATAAATTTTTTACCTATAATATTCGATATGATAACACAGGAGATGGAGAAAATCAATGATCAAAAAGAAAAGACTTTTTGTGTAGTCAAATCACATTTTATAATCCCGATGTTTTTGGTATTCAAGTAGGATAGCATCATCAAGTTGCATACATTGAAAGTACGTTTGTAGATTATAAATATGCGGGTGTAGGCCGAGATGATGGTTTGAAAAAAGGAGAGTTTAGTGCTGTTTTTTATAATATAAAAAAAATTAAATCTAGTAAAACAAAGGACTTTTTGGTTGTCTGAAACACCTGATAAAGTTTCTGTTGGTTGGGACGCCGCAATGGAGCGTATTTGTACTTATGTTTTATTAGAAGATAAGAAAACAAAACAAAAATTTTGGGTATTCAATACTCATTTTGATCATATAGGTAATGAAGCGAGAATTCAAAGCGCTAAATTGATTGTGGATAAAATTAAGCAATTCAATACAGTGAATTTGCCTGTGATTGAAATGGGTGATTTTAATTTTGAGCCAGAAAGTAAACCCATTCAATATCTTTCATCCGTTTTTAATGATTCTAAAATGGTAAGTATTACTAAGCCTTTTGGACCTTCAGGAACTTTTAATGCATGTAAGCATAACGAAGCTGTAAAAGAACGTATTGATTATATTTTTGCTAGCAAACAAAATATAAAAGTTCAAAAGTTTGCAATTTTAAGTGACTCTAAAGATTGCAAATATCCATCAGATCATTTACCTGTTTTTGTTGAAATTGAAATTCATTAATAGGAGGAGTAAATATTCATGATAAATTTCTACATAAAGAAGATTGTTGATTTAGCAATGGTAATTCATTGTAAAGCTTTTTAAGAAATAACGCAAAAAAATAATGAATCTGAATATATTTTTAGTCGAAAAAGAACTTCAGTAATTGATTAATCTATTTTTTAGTAGGACAACAACATAAAACTAATGGACTTAGATACTCGATGTATTGACCTTTGTAAATTGTTGCTAAATTTTTTGAGGTTTTGACCTAATTCTTACCATTAGATACTTTATCATTTTAATAAGTATTTAGCTTTGCGTTAATAGGGTTTAGTCAATTTTTGATTATAAATATGAACGTATTTTTCATTTGCTAGTATTTTGTTTTTTAACATTAAAATTATTTTTTTTGCTTTTTTTAATTGTAATTATTTAGTTTTTTGGTTTATTTTATTAATTATTTCTGTTAAAATTTCATATAAAAAGATCTCCAAAAACACCTGCATATGTTCTGTGATTTGGTTTGTTTGTCGAAAAATTTGTTAAAAATAACCCAACACCTTTTAAAAATTGTTATTGGTCGAAATTATGATTAAGGTAATGCATTGGATCCTTACTTTTAACTTATGATTAACTTATGATTAACTTAAAAAACATTCTATTAACTTAAAAATTAAATTTATGATTCAAAACGTGCTAAAAGTACTGTTTGTGTTTTGCTTGTTCAGTTTTCACGGTGTTCAAGCTCAAACAACAGTATCGGGAACAATAACAGATGTCAATAGTAGTTTTCCGCTACCTGGGGCAAATGTTAATGTTAAAGGAACAGCAAATGGTGTGTCCTCAGATCTGAATGGGAAATACAGTATTAAAGTACCTAATAAGTCAGCAATATTAGTGTTTACTTATTTAGGTTATGTTGTAAAAGAAGTTGCCGTTTCTGGTTCAACAACTGTAAATGTAGCCTTAGTAGAAAATGCAAATCAGTTAGGTGAAGTTGTTGTAACGGCTTTGGGTATTTCTAAAGATCAAAGAAAATTAGGGTATGCTGTAACGACTGTAGGTGGTGATAACCTAGACAAAGCTAGAGAAACGAACGTAGCCAATGGTTTAGCAGGTCGTGTTTCAGGTCTTGTAGTTAGAGGGACCAATAGTGGTGCTGGTGGAACTTCAAAAGTGCTTTTGAGAGGGATATCAGGAATTACTAGTGGAGGTTCTCCTTTATTTGTAATTGATGGTATTCCAATTGATAATACTCAAAGAGGTTCTGCTGGAGAATGGGGTGGAGCGGATCAAGGAGATGGTATTGGTAATATCAATCCTGATGATATTGATAAAATGACTGTTCTTAAAGGGCAATCAGCTTCTGCACTTTATGGATCTAGAGCTGTAAATGGAGTTATTATCATAACTACTAAAAAAGGTAAAAAGGGTGGCGATTACTCTATTACTTATAATTCAAATTTTATGGCCGATGCACCAGTTGATTATACTGATTTTCAAGATCAATATGGTCAAGGTACAGGGGGGTCAAAACCTTTGACCGCTGGAGCGGCATTAGCTTCAAACAGAAATTCTTGGGGAGGTAGATTAGATGGTAGTTCAGTAATTGGTTTTGATGGTAAACAATATACGTATAGTAAAGCTAAAGAAAGTTATATTGATTTTTATAGAACTGGAACAAACCTTACAAATAGCCTTTCAGTTTCTAAAGGAATGGGTGATGGTGCTTTTCGTTTGTCAGTATCTAATTTAGATTCGAAATCTATTGTGCCAAATAGTGGTCTTAAACGTACTACAATCAATTTAAGTGCGGATCAAAATATTACAAGTAAGTTAAATGTAGCTGCTTCTGTTAATTATACAGATGAAAGTTCAAAAAACAGACCTTTTTTAAGTGATGGTCCTAAAAATCCAAATAACTTTTTATTCTTAGCTCCTAACGTAGATCATAATATTTTTGCTCCAGGTTATGACCCTGTTACGGGTAATGAACTAGTTTTTAGTGATGATAATTACGCTACAAATCCTTATTTTATAGTGAATCAAGGTGTTGAAGATCCTACAAGAAAAAGAACCATTTCTGTATTATCGACTAAATATAGCTTTACAGATAATATCTATGCAATGGTAAGATTAGGAAATGATGTTTCTAATGATACTGAATTTAGTGTTAATCCATGGGGATTAGATTATACTACTAATAAAAAAGGAAGTTTAGATAGTAAAGGGCAATCTACTCGTTCAGAGTTAAATTTGGATGGACTTTTTGGTGCTAAATTTAAAATAACGGAAGATTTTTCAGTAGATGCGTTAGCAGGTGCTAATATTAGACAAAATAAATATGAAAGAATTAAAATAGGAGGAGGTCCATTTGTTTTACCTTATTTATATACGCCAAACAATGTAGTTAATATTAATAGAGAATATAACTATACTGGTAGTGAAAGTCACTCTGCATTTTATTCTTTTGATTTAGGATATAAAAAATATTTAACATTATCTACAACAGGACGTTACGATGTTTATTCTTCATTGTCTTCCGCTGCTTCAACAGAAAATGGAGTATTTACTCCTTCAGTTTCAGGAGCATTTGTTTTTAACGATTTATTACATATTGATGCATTAAATTTCGGTAAATTAAGATTATCATATGCAGTAACAAGTGGTGAAGCAACTCCTTACGCTAATTCTTTGTATTTCAATTCAGGGAATTCATTAGTGAATAATGGAGTAAGTTATGCAACGGGTTCTATTCCATCTACGCTTCCTACTCTTTTAAAACCATTTACAGTAGACGAGGTAGAAGTAGGTTTGGAACTTAGATTTTTCAAAAGTAGGTTAACATTTGATGCTTCTTACTACAAGAAAACATCTCATGATGAGATTTTGAATGCAGAGTATAGTAGGTCTACTGGATTTGCTACAGGTGTAGTTGCAAGTGCTTCTATAGAAAATAAAGGGCTAGAAATTGCTGTAACTGGTGTACCAGTAAAAACAGATAATTTTACTTGGACAACTAGTTTAAATACAACAAATTTTAAAAATAAAGTATTAGCTACTAATGCGGATGCCACTCCAATCGTTTTAGGAAGTAACCGTGGAACCCTAGGAAATGCTGTCACAGCTTATGTTGTAGGCGCTGCTGGGCCACAAATCAGAGCATATGATTATGCATACAATGCAGACGGAAGTATTCAAGTAGATGCTGCTGGATTACCAGTAAGAGGTGAGTTTAAAAATTTCGGTTCCGTTTTACCAACATTTTATGGTGGATGGAATAATGAATTCAAATACAAAAACTTTAATCTGGCATTCTTAATTGATTTCAACTATGGTAATAAAGTAATTTCTGCAACTGAATACTATTCTCGTATAAGAGGATTGAACCAAGCTACATTAGTTGGGAGAGAAACAGGAGTTACAAATAGTGGAATTACTGCTTCAGCGGAAGATTTCTATCAAGCAGAAGCTCGTAACATTACAAGTACAAGTGTTGTGAGTGGAGATTTCATCAAATTGAGACAATTATCATTTGGATATGCTTTCCCAAAAAGTGTAATGGGTAAAATCTCATTCTTAGAAGGAATTGATATTTCATTTGTAGCTAGAAACCTTGCCATCCTAATGCGTAAAGCGGATAATATTGATCCAGAAAGTAGTTTTGGTTCTAACGTTAAATATTATGGAATTGAAGGGACTAGTTTACCTTCAACAAGGTCTTTTGGTCTAAATGTTAACTTTAAAATAAAATAATTATGACTAAATATATTAAAATATTATTCGTGGTCGTTAGTGGTTTGCTAATTTCATGCGATAGTGATTTCGAACAAATTAATACAGATCCAACTAAAGCGGGTTCAGAAATATTTGATCCAAATCTACTTTTACCAAGAGCTCTTTATGATTATGGACAAAGAACTGTTGGTTACGAAGGTCCAATCTTATTTCAAAGTATGTGGGCTCAACTTTTGGCATCACCTTCAACTGGAGGAGCTAATTATTATGATGGTGGTGATAAATATGTGACCACTAGTGGTACTTCTGATTATGATCAAAGAATTTGGAATGGCGTTTACACTGCGGCTTCAACAGCAAATCAAATGTCCATATTAGCAACTCAAAAAAACATGCCAAATTTAGCTGCAATTGGAAAAATCGTAAAGATAATGGCTATTTCTTATATCTCAGATGTATACGGTGACGTTCCTTATTCAGAAGCTTTAATGTTAGATCAAGGTGTTTCTCAACCAAAATACGACAAGCAACAAGATTTATATCCTCAAATGTTAGCTGATTTAGATGCTGCAATTATGACTTTGGATGTTTCTAAAGACAAACCAACAAGTGATATTTATTATAGTGGTGATGTAGCGAAATGGCGTTCTTTTGGGTATTCATTGATGTTGAAAATGGCAATGCGATTAACTGCTGTCGATGCTGCAACTGCTAAAACATATGCTGAAAAAGCGGCTGCAGGGGGTGTTTTTGCTTCTGTCGCTGATGAAGCTATTTCTCCTACTGATGATGCTGATGGTTTTGATAATGGTAATGGTGCTTCATTCACTGTATCTGCGGATGTTTATGAAGTTCGCTGGTCAAAAACATTGATTGATTATTTGAAATCAAACAATGACTTGCGTCTTCCTGTTGTAGCCGAAGTTCCAGCTGCGGGACTTACTGCAAATTATTTATATACAGGAGGAAACACAAGTACAACTGCTCAAATAGGTTTTCCTAATGGATATGATACTAAAGGAGGATCTAGAGATGTAAGTTTAGAGCCGAATTATCCTGGTGCTTCAGGTTCAGGTTCTGATGCTGCTGCAATTGGTAATTATTCTAGACCTACTCCTATGTATAGGAATAGAACTACTCCAGTTTTTATTCTTACTTACGCACAAGTACAACTATTAATGGCTGAGGCTGCTGTAAGAGGTTATTCTGTTTCTGGAACTGCTTCTCAATACTTCAATAATGGATTAGTTGGAGCAATGGTAACTTTGAATAAATTTGGTGGAACTCAAATTACAAATGCAGATGCTGTATTTTATGCTGCGGCACACCCTTTGAACATAACTTCAACTGCTGCTTCTTTAAAAATGATTAATGAGCAAATCTGGGCTACAGCTGGTTTAACTGGTAACTGGGTTGAAGCTTGGAATAACTGGAAAAGATCTGATTTTCCTGTTCTTACTCCAGTAAATTACCCTGGAAACTTTAGTTCAGGACAAATTCCTAGAAGGCAAATTTATCCTTCAACAGAAGGAAGTAATAATACTGCCAGTTATACTCAAGCTGTTTCTAACATGGGTGGAGACACTTGGATTACAAAAATGTGGTGGGATAAATAATATTTTGTTTCAGAAAAGTAATTCTGTTAAAAGGAGAGGAAACTCTCCTTTTAACTTTTTAACTAGTTTACTTGCGTATAAAAAAACTGCTTTTCTATTTAATTTTTTAGAAATTTAGGGGTAATAATTTTTTGTGAATTAATTTTTATTTTAAAAAATATGTTGTTAGAAATCTGTACATCGTCACATCAATCAGCTATAAATGCACAAAATGGCGGAGCACATCGCATTGAATTATGTTCTGAATTAGCTGTTGGAGGCATAACACCTTCATATGGTTTACTTAAAAATGTTTTAGAGAAAGTTACTATTCCAGTTCATGTATTAATCCGACCAAGAAGTGGTAATTTCAACTATTCTGAAGATGAATTTAATTGCATGAAAGCGGATATTAAAATATGTAAAGAATTAGGTTGTAAAGGTATTGTTTCAGGTGTTTTACACGCTAATAATACAATTGATAATAAAAGAACTCAAGAATTAATTGAATTGTCAAAGCCTTTAGAATTTACCTTTCATAGGGCTTTTGATCAGGTTGAAAATTCTCACAAAGCATTACAAGCACTAATTGATATAGGAGTTACAAGGGTTTTAACGTCAGGAGGTAATAATACAGCTGAAAAAGGTATAGAATATCTTAAAAGTTTAAACGAAATAGCAAATGATAAACTTATAATACTGCCTGCAGGTGGAATTAATATCGAAAATGCGCGCTTATTTAAAACAGCAGGTTTTAAAGAAATTCATTGTTCAGCTACATCAATTATTAATAGAATTGAGGTTGTAAAAATCCCAATGAATAATAGTATTTTTTTTGATGAACACATAATTATTCAGTCTGATTACAATAAAATTAAATCTATTTTAGAAAGTATAAATTAGATAATTAAAGTTAAAACGAAAGAATATGAATTTCAGAGATAAGATTTAGAGTCAAATCGTATTATAAATGGTTTGAACATTATAATATAAAATTAAATTTTTAAAATAAGATATATGTCAGCTAGTACTTTATCATCAACTCAGGAAAAAAACACCACATTAATTCCAATTATGATAATTGGGGGATTATTTTTTATTTTTGGATTTGTTACATGGATTAATGGCGCATTAATTCCATTTATGAAAACCATAAACGAATTAACTTCGGCGCAATCTCTATTGGTCGCCTCAGCATCTTATATTTCTTTTGTCATTATGGCTTTACCTGCTTCTTATATTTTATCAAAGGTTGGTTATAAAAAAGGAATGTCATTAGGTTTGTTTATAATGGGATTTGGCGCTTTAGTTTTTATACCAGCAGCCGAAGCAAGAACATATTGGATGTTTTTATCAGGTATTTTTATTCAAGGAGCCGGAATGACTTTATTACAAACGGCATCAAATCCATACATAACTATTTTAGGACCTATTGAAAGTGCCGCTAAACGCATTTCAATAATGGGAATTGCTAATAAAGTAGCAGGAGCTTTAGGTTCTCTTGTTTTTGGAGCCATTTTATTATCTGGTATTGATGAGGTTAAAGAGAAATTAAATGTAGTAGATGCTAGCGAAAAGGCACAATTACTAGATACAATGGCCGATAGTGTGGTTATTCCTTATTTAGTAATGGCAATTGTTTTATTTGTGTTAGGTGTTTTGATAAGAAAGGCTCCCTTACCTGATGTGGAAGCGGAACCAATAAAAAAAGTAAATGATGGAGAAACCACACAAACAAGTATTTTTCAGTTTCCTCACTTATGGTTAGGGGTATTAACACTTTTCATGTATGTTGGTGTTGAAGTTATTGCTGGTGATACAATTATTGCGTATGGTATTTCTTTAGGATTTCCTGTCGCTGATGCTAAATTTTTCACCACTTTTACCTTAATGGCTATGGTAGCAACTTATACATTGGGTGTTTTTTTAATTCCAAAATACATTACTCAAGCTTTAGCATTAAGAATAAGTGCCATTTTAGGCATTGTTCTTTCCTTTTGCATTGTGTTTTCTTCTGGATTTGTTTCCATTTTATTTGTTGCCGCATTAGGAATTGCAAATGCTTTAATATGGCCAGCAATATGGCCTTTAACATTAAGTGGATTAGGAAAATTTACAAAAACAGCTTCGGCATTGTTAATTATGGCAATTTCTGGAGGAGCTATAATTCCACCTTTATATGGTAAGTTGGTAGATTCTAATAAAGCCCAATTTATTGCACAAGGAATGAATGAGGCTTTAGCTACGGCTACGGCATCTACTAAGGGATATTGGATTTTATTGCCTTGTTATATTATAATTTTATATTATGCCATAGCAGGTCATAAGGTAGGTTTAAAGAATAAGTAACCAATTGAAATTACATAGCGCGCTGTAAATTGATTGAATTTATTTTAAGTTTAGTTTTTGTAATTTTATGATTTTGGTCAATACATCATTTATTTTAATATAAAAAATATGAAAAAAGTTTGGTTTTTTATAGGCACAAGTTTATTGGTTTTATCACCTGTTTTTTCACAGCAGACAAAGTTATTTTCTTTGTTAGCTTCAAATGATACAGGGATTACTTTTAATAATCTACTTCCAGAATCTCCGCAACTTAATATTATTACCTATGAATATTTTTATAATGGAGGCGGAGTTGCATCGGGTGATTTCAATAACGATGGATTGATTGATTTGTATTTTACTTCTAATCTTCAACCTAATAAATTATACATCAACCAAGGGAATTTAAAGTTTAACGATGTTACAAAAAAAGCAGGCGTTACAGGACGAAGAGGTTGGAAAACTGGAGTTAGTGTAGCCGATGTAAATGGAGATGGCTGGTTGGATATTTATGTTAGTTACTCAGGTGATGTGGAACCCGAAAAGAGAAGAAATCAATTGTTTATCAATAACGGACCTTCAGCTAATGGTGAAATTACATTCAAAGACAAAGCAGTAGAGATGGGTGTTGCTGATGAGGGACATTCTACACAGGCTGCTTTTTTTGATTATGATAATGATGGTGATTTAGATCTTTATGTTTTGAATCATAATATTAAACAACTTCGTAATTTTGACGCTTCTTTTGTAAAAAAAATGATTGATCCTGATGCGGGTGATCGTTTGTATCGCAATGATAACAATCATTTTACAGATGTTACTGCTCAGGCCAATATTCTTTCAAATCCCATTGGATATGGTTTGTCAGTAATTGTGAGCGATATCAATAATGACGGCTGGGCTGATTTGTATGTTTCTAATGATTATGTAGAAGAAGATTATTTATACATCAATAATGGAGATGGCACTTTTACGGATCATTTAAAAGATGAAATAGGACACATATCTAACTTTTCAATGGGAGCTGATATAGCCGATATTAATAATGATGGTTGGACAGATATTTACACTTTAGACATGCTTCCTGCCGATAATAAAAGACAAAAATTATTATATGCTCCAGACAATTATGAACTCTATAAAAACACATTACAAAATGGATTTTACCATCAGTTAATGCGTAATATGTTACAAGTAAATAATGGAAATAACACCTTTAGCGAGACGGGACAGTTAAGTGGGATCTCGAATACAGATTGGAGCTGGTCTGCTCTATTTGCTGATTTTAACAATGATGGGAACAAAGATTTATTTGTCTCCAATGGTTACGCAAAAGACATGATTAATAGAGATTTTGTTAAGTTTTATGCTAATGAACGATTGAAACACCTTAAAGGTGAAACCGAAGACAATATGTTTCAAATGTTGAAAGGAGTTCCCTCAACACCGCTTCATAATTATGTTTTTGAAAATAAAGGAAATCTTCAATTTAAAGATGTGTCAATGGAATGGGGACTCGAAGATGAAAACTTTTCTCATGGTGCGGTTTATACTGACCTTGATAACGATGGTGATCTTGATTTAGTTGTTAATCGAATGAATGATGTTGCAGCGGTTTATAGAAATAATGCAGTTGAGATGGGAAATGCAGGGCATTATGTGAATATTGGTTTACAAATGCTTGGACAAAATAGAAATGCTTTGGGTACTAAGGTCAAAGTATTCACCCCCAAAGGAACTATAACTCAAGAAAATTATCCCGTGCATGGATTTCAAAGTTCAATGCAACAACCGATGCATTTAGGGATTCCATCTGCTACAATTGATTCTATTTCAATTTATTGGCCTGATGGAAAAATACAGACGATAAATAAGGATATTACAGCAAATAAATCCTTTGTCGTAAAATATGAGGATACCAATACGGCTATAAATACGGCTCAGGAAATTAAAAAAACAGTTTTTACTTCAGTAAGCAATACTATTCCTTTTAGTCATTTAGAGCAAGAAACCAATGATTTTAAAGTACAACCTTTAATGCCAAATATGCTGTCCTATAGTGGCCCTCGTATAACAAAAGGGGATATTAATAAGGATGATTTAGAAGATATTTTTATTGGAGGGGCAAAAGGGCAGGCAGGTCAATTAGTATTGCAACAACCCAACGGGGAATTTATGGCTTACAATCAAAAAGATTTTGATACTGATCGTGCTTCTGAAGATGTAGATGCTTTATTTTTTGATGCTGATAACGATGGTGATTTAGATCTATATGTGGTAAGTGGAGGATATGCTTTTAGTGAAAAAGACCCTGCATTACAAGATCGATTGTACATTAATACAAATGGCATTTTTGAAAGAAAAGAAAATGCATTACCTCCTGAATCAAATAGCGGTTCTTGTGTAAAGGCTGCGGACGTTGATGGAGATGGGGATTTAGACTTATTTGTTGGGAGCAGAGTAGTGCCAGGTAGATATCCTGAAGCTCCAGCAAATATGTTGTTAATAAATGACGGCAAGGGCGTTTTTACGAATCAAATTGCAGCTTTTGCTCCAGGATTAGAACATGTTGGAATGATTACTGATGCTTTGTGGGATGATATCAATAAAGACGGCAAACCAGAATTGATTGTTTGTGGGGAATGGATGAAAATTAGTTGTTTTGAAAACAAAAATGGAAAACTAGTAGACGCCACACAAAAATACTTTCCTCAATCTTTAGATGGCTGGTGGAATAGATTGGCTTTGGCTGATTTAGATGGAGATGGAGATCTTGATTTGGTTGCTGGAAATTGGGGTGACAATAGCCAAATTCATGTAAATGAAAAAGAACCTGCAACACTTTGTTATGGTGATTTTGATAAAAATGGCTCGATTGATCCATTTATTTCCTGCTATGTACAAGGAAAATCTTACCCTATGGCTAGCAGAGATGAATTTACGGATCAAATTGTTAGTTTTCGTCAGCGGTTTCCAAATTATGAATCCTATTCTGATGCTACTATTTCCGAAATTTTGTCTCCCGAGCAATTGAAGTCCGCAAAGGAATTAAAGGCCAGTACTTTTGAGACCCTTTGGTTTGAGAACAAGAATGGCGTTTTTATAAAGCACAGTTTACCTGTTCAGGCAAATTATGCACCTGTTTATGCTATTGGATTAAATGACTACAATAATGATGGAAAAATTGATATTTTATTGGGGGGTAATATTGAAAAAACAAGACTAAAAATCGGAAAAATTGATGCCAACTATGGTGTTTTATTAACAGGAGATGGCAAAGGTAATTTTACTTACGTTCCCCAGTTAAGTTCTGGTTTAAAAGTAAATGGATGTGTTAAGGATATTATTTCTCTTGACGCAAATGGTAGAAAAAGAATCATTTTTGGTGTAAACAATCAAATACCAGAGGTATACAATTATTAATAAAAAACTATGAAAAAAATCTATATCATTTTAAGCATCATTTTGGTAGGAGCTACAACTTTTTCACAAAATAAGGAGTTCTCTTCAAATGACTATGTATCTGCTTTAAAAAAAGTAACAGATGTAATGGTAAATGACGTAACCTCGCCTGTCGCGGCAGCAAGATATTATTCGTATGTTACTCTTGGTTCAAATGAAGCTACTTCAATATTTTATAATTCTAAAAATTCATTTGCACCATCAATAAATCAATTTAAGAAAATTGAAGTACCAAATGAACTTATCGCAAAAAGTAATGCTTCTTTTGCGACCGTATTTACGGTATTCAAAATGGCTGAAAAACTTTTACCATCAGGCTATTTGTTAGCAACAGAAGCCAATTCTTTAAAGGAATTAGCTATAAAAAGAGGCATTTCTAAAGAACAAGTAGAATACACCGCTAAGCTGGTAGAATTGGTTGTAAATCAAATGATGGAATATGTAAAAGCGGATGGATTTAGTAAACTAAGTAGTTATAAGAAATATACTCCTACAGAAGGAGATGGATATTGGCAACCTACAGGTCCTGGATATATGATGGCTATTGAGCCAAATTGGTTTCAAATTAGACCTTTTTACCTAGTGTCATGTGATCAATTTAAGCCAGCACCACCTGCGCCGTTTGATTTAACAAAGACTTCTTCTTTTTACATACAATTGAATGAAGTTTATAAAGTTGTAAATAAATTATCCAAAAAACAACGCGCTATTGCTAGTTTTTGGGATTGTAATCCTTTTATTTTAAATCAAATTGGGCATGTTGAATTTGGTCTAAAGAAAATTTCTCCAGGCGGACATTGGATGGGAATTACTGGAATTGCCTGTTTGAAAAAAGGAACTAGCTTGACACAAACAGCCTTCATTCATTGCAGCGTGGCAATTACTTTGTCTGATGCTTTTATAAGTTGTTGGGACGAAAAATACAGAAGCAATAGAATAAGGCCAGAAACGGCTATCAACAAATGGATTGATAAACGTTGGAAATCAGTTTTACAAACACCTCCATTTCCAGAATATACCTCAGGCCACAGTGTGATTTCGACAGCTGCCGCAACGGTGTTGACACAAATTTTGGGAACTAATTTCTCATTTACTGATACTACTGAATTAGAGTTTGGTTTGTCCCAAAGAAAATTCAAATCATTTTTACAGGCTTCACAAGAAGCAGCTATTTCTAGATTATATGGAGGAATTCATTATAGAGATGCAATTGAAAACGGGGTTTTACAAGGAAGTCAAATTGGAAAATACATTGGGGATAAAATATTGAAATCGGATAAGATGAATGTCGATTTTATAAAATAATTTGTATAATTTTTTAATCCAAACAATAAGTAATGCATTTAAAATTAAAATACTCATTGCTTTTATTAATACTTGGGTATATGTTGTTACCTCTGTACCAAAAAATCCAACAGCGACCCATATAAAGCAGCAATATATTGCTATAGAACCGGTAACAACAAATAGTCATGCTTTTACTCTTGTGGAGTTAAAACCAAATGTGTTACTAGCTGCTTGGTTTGGAGTAAAATATGAAGGAGCTAAAGATGTAGGGATTTATGTATCAAATTATAAAGATGAAAAGTGGTCTAGTCCAAAATGTTTGATCCAAGCGCTAATTCGTGAAAAAGATACTTTGCCTTGCTAGAATCCAGTTTTGTTCAAGAGTAAAAGAAACTCTCTGTATTTGTTCTATAGAGTAGGAAAAAATCCAAGAGAATGGTTTGGAGCAATGATAACTTCTAATGACCAGGGATTAACTTGGAGCAAACCTAAATATTTACCAGAAAATATTTTAGGTTCTATTAGAAATAAACTATTGAAGCAAGTCCAGGTGTTATTTTATGTGGCAGCAGTACCGAAAGTACCATAAATAATGAATGGAGAGCACATGTTGAAAAATATGTAGAAGCCACAGGGAAATGGAGTACCATTTCAATTGAAAATAAGCAAGATTTTGAGATTATTCAGCCTACATTTTTGATTCATTCAAAAAATAAAATTCAACTGTTGTTTAGAAGTAAACGCAATAAAATAATAACTAGTTGGTCTGGTGATAAAGGGGAAAACTGGACACGTACTGATAGTATCAATGTGGTCAATTCAAACTCAGGAATTGATGCATTAACAATTTCTAAAAAGTCTTTTCTATTGGTCAATAATCCTTTGTATCAAGGAAAAGACTGGTTTAATGGTCGTAATATTTTGGATGTTGAACATTCTAAAGACGGTGTACATTGGAAAAAATTATTTGATCTTGAAAACCAAGAGAAAGGGGAATATAGCTATCCTGCCATAATTCAAACAGCTGATGGGAAAGTACATGTTTTGTATACTTATAATAGAAAGTATATCAAGCATGTTTCATTTGAATTGAATGATTATATCTTTTTTAAATTCCAAAAATTCAAAATGACTATATTTAAATGGGGTCCCTTTTTAGTATTAGAAGAAGGGATTTTTTTCCAATTCAGAAAACACCAAAATACACTAAAACCCTTGATTTACAAAGGGTTTAGTGTGTTTCGTGATATTTTGCTAAATAATGCGATTTTATTTACCGATGCAGAAATTCGCAAATATATTACCTAACAATTCATCATTGGTCACTTGGCCAGTAATTGTCCCAAAATGGTACAAAGCTTCCCGAATATCAAGTGCCATTAAATCGCTTGATAAATTTGTTTCTAGTCCGTATTTTACATTTTGTATTTCATTTAATGCTTTAAGTAAAGAGTCGTAATGTCTTGTATTAGTAACGATTGTTTCATTATTTCTTAAAGCTCCTGTATTGATAAAAGAGAGTAACTGATTTTTAAGTTCATCAACACCTATATTATTTTTAGCACTCAAGAAAATGAGTTTAATGTTTAAGGTTTCAAGTTCTAGGCGAATGGTCGTAATTTCTTGATCAGTTAGTAAATCCAGTTTATTGATAACAACGACCAATGGTTTTAAAGGAAACTGATTTTTTATTTTTTCAATTTCGATGATGTATTCTGAACTTTGAACCTTAAATTTTAAACTATCAAACAAGTATAAAACCACTTGGGCTTGTTCTATTTTTTCAAATGTTTTCTTGATTCCAATGCTTTCTACTACATCCTGAGTTTCACGAATTCCAGCTGTATCAATAAAACGGAAGCCAATGCCACCAATAACTAATTCGTCTTCGATAGTGTCACGTGTTGTTCCAGCAATTTCAGATACAATAGCGCGTTCTTCATTCAATAATGCGTTTAACAAAGTCGATTTTCCTACATTAGGTTCACCAACAATAGCCACAGGAATTCCGTTTTTGATAACGTTACCCACTGCGAAGGAATCAATAAGACGTTTCAGGACAAATTCGATTCGGTTCAATAATTCATGAAACTGCGTACGATCTGCAAATTCTACGTCTTCTTCGGCAAAGTCTAATTCTAATTCGATAAGCGAAGCAAAATTCAATAATTCCTCTCTTAATTTGGCAATTTCATTAGAGAAACCACCACGCATTTGCTGCATTGCAATTTGGTGACTAGCTTCGTTATCTGACGAAATTAAATCAGCAACGGCTTCGGCTTGTGATAAATCAAGTTTACCGTTTAGAAAGGCTCTAAGGGTGAATTCACCAGCATTGGCCATACGACATCCTTTGCGGAGCAATAACTGTATGATTTGTTGTTGTATGTAAGTCGAACCGTGACAGGAGATTTCTATGGTATTCTCTCCTGTATAAGAATTGGGCCCTTTGAAGATAGACACCAAAACCTCGTCTAAGGTTTTATTATCATCTACTATATGACCTAAATGTAATGTATGTGTTTTCTGTTTGAGTAAATCTTTGTTTTTAATGGACTTAAAAACGCTGTTACCTATAGTAATTGCTTCATTTCCGGAAATTCGGATTACCGCTATGGCTCCCGCTCCTGAAGGTGTAGCCAGTGCTACTATGGAATCGTTGTACAACATATTTTTTATTATAAGGTGCAAAGGTAGTAAATCTGTAGAAGTATTCGTTTTTTTAAAGGACAGTGCTTTTTCGAAGTTAAAATCAACTTAATTTACTGATATTTAACTATTTAATTTGTAACTTTAGTATGTAGTTTACTATAATAGCCTACCTTAAATAGTCGTAATGATGAAACACATCTTGTTTCCAACGGATTTTTCTGAAATCGCTACTCACGCTTTTGTGCATGCATTGGAATTTGCCAATGCCGTGGGAGCGGATCTTATTGTATTGCATTCCTATGAATTATTGACTTTTGACGAACAGTTTTTTCATGAAAATTATTCAATGATTTATGATTCGATTGAATTTTCAGAACTGGATCGATTTAAAGAGGAAGTACCTAAAATGCATAAATTGGCGCAAGCCCTTGCTTTGGATCAAATAAAAATGACACATCGATTAATGGAAGGCAACTTGGTTAGCAATATTAAAAAAGCAGTCAAAGAAGATAAAATTGACTTTGTGGTAATGGGAACTTCTGGAATGACTGGCTGGGATGCTTTTTTTGTCGGTTCAAATTCGGGTTCTGTAATTATTGGAGTTGAAGTTCCTATGTTGTGTGTGCCTTTGTCAGCAAAATACCGTCCCATTAAAAACATTGGTTTTACCACACGATTTAGGCCTAAAGATAAAAAGCCATTACAAGCTGTATTAGAAATTGCTAAGAAACTAAATGCTAAAGTAAAATGCCTATATGTAAAAACCAATACTTCGGATGTTTCTTTTGAAACGATTGATTTATGGAAAAAAGAATACCGTAAAGAACCGATCTCTTTTTATATTGTGCTTAGTGATGCCATAAAAGAAACAGTCATTGATTTTGTTTCGACAAAAAATATTGATGTGCTGACTATGTTAACTTATAAAAGAGGTTTTTTTGAAGGGTTGTTTGTTCCGAGTTATGGTAAAAAAGAAGAACAGGAATTAGACATTCCTATTTTAGCAATTCACAGTGATTAGAATTATAGAGTTGTATTTTGTATTTTTTTAAAATAAGAAATAATAAAATAAACTACTGATAATTATCATATTAATACCGTAACTTTAAGTATAACTTTGAATAACGAATTACAATTAACGCTATATAACATGAAACGTATCCTCTTCCCGACCGATTTTTCTGAAACAGCAACAAATGCCTTTATTCATGCTTTAGAATTTGCGAAAATTGTTCAAGGTGAGCTCATTTTGTTGCATACATTTGAATTGCCTGTATTTGACAATCAGTTTTTTCCAGAGAATTATATGATAATTTATGAATCATTGCAATTATCACAGTTCGATATGTTTAAAGACGAAATACCCAAATTAAGAGCGATAGCCGAAGAACATCATTTAGATAAAATAAAAATGACACATCGATTGATGGATGGTGATTTAATCTATAACATAAAAAAATCAATTAAGGACGATAAAATTGATTATGTAGTAATGGGAACGGAAGGTGCCTCAGGTTGGTCAGCATTTTTTTCAGGTACAAATACTGGAAATGTGCTAACTGATATTAATGTTCCTTTACTAAGTATTCCGATTGATGCCAAATTCAAACCAATAAAAACGATTGGTTTTACTACTCGATTTAGACCTAAAGATAAAAAAGCATTAAAAAAAATACTTTCGGTTGCTAAAATGGCTGATGCTGAAGTAAAATGCCTTTATGTGAAAACAGGAAATTCTGATGTTACTAGGGACACAGTAAAAAAATGGGAAAAAGACTTTGAAGATGAGCCTATCGAGTTTTTTGTTATTACCAGTGATGAAGTGAAAGAAACGATATTGGACTTTATTTTATATAAAGAAATTGATCTTTTAACAATGTTAACTTATAAAAGAAGCTTTTTTGAAGGATTATTTCATCCTAGTTTGACTAAGAAATTTGCTAATAATTTTGATGTTCCAATCCTTGCCATTCCTATTGAGGAGTAATTTAAAATGCACATAATTCATTGTCGTTAGAACCTATTTACTAATGAAATGGAGCAAAATATTTTTTGAGTAAGAAACAGCAGCTGAAACCGTATTGGTTTTGGTTGCTTTTCTTTTTTTAGATGGAATGCCTCTTATTTTCTTAATTTAACTAACCGTTGCGATAGGTATTCCTATCGGGAATCTTATATTTGTCTTTCATTAATAAGTCAGATGAAAATATATAAATCAAAGGTTAAAAGTGTTACGGAAGAATTAAAGACAATCAATAAAAAATACAATAGTATCAGTTTTTTTAGATTAGTCAGTATTGTGCTGTTTTTGGGTTCTCTTTATTTTTATATGCAAAATAGTACTATTCTCTTTATAGGATTGGCGGCAGTATTTTTTATCGCTTTTATTATATTAATGCGTTTCCATTCGAAATTACTTTTTGAACGAAAAAAGAGCGAGGCGCTTTTAAAAATCAATCAAGAAGAGATTTCTTATTTGGAAAGCAAAGCGCTTCCTTTTGAAAACGGACAAGAATTTAATGATTTTCATCATCCTTATGCGTATGATTTAGATATTTTTGGAGAACATTCTCTATTTCAAAATTTAAATAGAACGGCTACTTTTATCGGAAAGAAAACATTGGCACAGCAGTTACTTACTTTGTCAACTAATGAAACAATTCTAGACAATCAAGAAGCAACTAATGAGTTATCTGAAAAGTTAGATTGGCGTCAGGATTTTTTGGCTTTGGCCAAAATGAGTCTGGATACTAAATCAAGTTATGAAGCACTACTACAATGGAGCAAATTCCCAATAACCCCTTTACCTAAATGGGCTAGTATAGTATCATATGTCACTCCAGTATTATTTTTAGGAACTTTGATTGCTTATGTAGTAACTTCTAAAGTTATTTTACTAAGCTTCTTGACCTATATCTTTCTTGTTAATTTAGCGATTTTAGGTAATTTTTTCAAACGAATCCAAATAGAAATTGCCAATGCTGAGGATATTGATAAAGTCATTAGCCAATATAGTTTATTGCTTAAAAAAATAGAAGAAGAATCATTTCAGTCAAAAAAATTAACGCAATTACAAAAAAGACTAAAGTTTAAGGCTGAAAATGCAAGTCATCATCTTAAAGTTTTGTCTGAATTGTTTTCTAATATGGATACTGTTGGGAATTTGTTGGCAGCATCATTGTTCAACGGAACTTTTCTATTTAATCTTCATGTATTAAAAAAATTATTGAGTTGGAAAGAAGAGCATGCAGCTATTCTAGAGGAATGGTTGGAAGTGATCGGAGAATTTGAAATGTTGTGTAGCTTGGGTAATTTCTCCTATAATAATCCCGATTTTGTATTTCCAAATTTGAATTCTGAGTTCAAAATAGTGTTTTCAAATTTAAGTCATCCTTTGCTAAATGAAAAAACGAGAGTAGGGAATGGGGTACGTTTTCAGCCTGAATCCTTTATGATATTGACAGGCTCTAACATGTCTGGTAAAAGTACCTTTCTACGAAGTCTAGGTGTTAATATGGTGTTATCAGGAATGGGATCAGTGGTTTGCGCCAGCGAAGCTACAGTGCATCCTTTGCCTATATTAGTTTCCATGCGATTGTCGGACTCATTATCGGATAGTGAATCATATTTCTTTGCAGAAATTAAGCGTTTAAAACAAATCATGGACGCATTAGAAGACCAACCTGCGTTCGTATTATTGGATGAGATTTTGAGAGGAACCAACTCAGATGATAAACGAAATGGAACTATAGAAGTAGTAAAGAAAGTAATAGCTAAGAAAGCTATTGGTGCCATTGCAACCCATGATATTGAAGTTTGCTTAACGACAAATGAATATCCGGACCTACTTACCAATAAATGTTTTGAAGTTGAAATTCAGAATAATGAATTACATTTTGATTACAAACTGCGTGATGGAATTTGTAAAAATAAAAGCGCTACTTTTCTAATGAAAAAAATGGGAGTTATTTAATAAAATAAATATTTCTCTTAAAATATTGACCACAAAAAAAAACCGCATATCCCAAAAGGAAATAGCGGTTTTTTTAAATATAAAAATGGTTTGGTTAATAGCTTATATCGAATGACAATGATAAGTATTATATTTCAATTTCAAAAATGAATATACAACAATTTCAAGGTTTAATGTTAACTATTTAACATTACAGGCATTACTAGCATAGTTACTGTTTCCCCTTCTTCTAATCCATCAACAGGAGTAAGAATTCCAGCTCTATTAGGTAATGACATTTCAAGCATAATCATGTCAGATTGTAGGTTAGTCAACATTTCAGTCAAGAAACGAGAATTGTATCCTATTTGCATATCGTCACCTTGGTAATCACATGTCAATCTTTCTTCTGCTTTATTTGAGTAATCAATATCTTCAGCAGAAACATTCAACTCCGCACCAGCAATTTTTAAACGAATTTGGTGTGTTGTTTTGTTAGAGAAAATAGCCACACGACGTACAGAACTCAAGAATTGAGAACGGTCAATCATTAATTTATTAGGATTCTCTTTTGGGATAACCGCTTCATAGTTTGGATATTTTCCATCTATTAAACGACACATTAAAATATAGTTGTCGAATGAGAAAGTAGCATTTGAATCATTGTATTCAATTTTCACTTCCGCATCAGATGTGGAAAGAATGCTCTTTAAAATTGTCAAAGGTTTTTTTGGCATAATAAAATCAGCCACTTGTGATGCTTTTACATCAGTACGAGCATATTTTACCAGTTTGTGAGCATCTGTTGCTACAAAAGTCAAACCTTCCGGAGAAAATTGAAAAAACACTCCAGACATTACTGGGCGTAAATCATCATTTCCTGCTGCAAAGATTGTTTTGCTAATGGCGGTTGCCAATACATCAGCAGGAACTAAAGTCACTGAAGGCTCTTCAAGATTTACTGCTTTAGGAAATTCTTGACCTGGAGCATATGCTAATGCATATTTTCCTGAATTTGAACTTATTTCTATAGTACTATTCTCTTGAACGGTAAAAGTTAAAGGTTGCTCAGGAAACGTTTTAAGAATTTCCAAAAGTAACTTTGCAGGTACAGCAACACTTCCTTGACTTGTAGAATCAATCGCCAAACTTGCAGACATAGTCGTCTCTAAATCGGAGGCTGAAACCGTTAATTCATTATTGTTTAATTCAAATAGGAAGTTGTCCAAAATTGGCAAAGTATTACTGCTATTGATAACACTACCTAAAACTTGTAACTGTTTTAATAAGTACGAACTCGATACTATAAATTTCATCTGTTTTATTTTATTTTTTGAGTTTCTCTTTTAGTTTAAATTCTAAAATAGAATACATTTTACAAATATATCGTAAACTATTCTAGTATTGAAACTTTTTTATTAACATCTATTTACTGTATTTTCTTTTTCTAATAAAGGTAAATAAAAGTCCAAAAAGGGTTAATATTAGGATTGGAAGCCCGATAGTTATGATTTGTGTCTGAGTATAGTTTTCGTATACTTTTTCTTTGTCTAATAAAGGAAGGTCAAGATCCTTTGATCGAATGTTAATAAGTCCAGTGTCATCTAGTAAATAATTGACACAATTTAACAAGAAATCTTTGTTGTCATACAAATTACCAGATCTTTGATCAAAGCCCAATTCAACGGGTTGAAAATTTTTGTCCAATTGGTTTTTTATCAAATCTCCATCAGAAATCACAATCATTTTGCTGGCTTTTCCTTCTTTTTTGAAATTGCTTTGCTCAAATGGTAGAACACGATTTTCAAATACCGAGTGAAATTGACCTTCAAGTAAAACTCCCATTGGAATATTCCCTGTTTTGATATAATGATTCGGGCTCGTTTCTTCAGCAACAATTTCTAAATTAACTTCGACAGGAGTACCGACTTTTTTGGAATATTGAGATGATTTTAGAAGCACCGTTTTCTTAATTCCATTTTTTAAAGTATCAATAGGATTGGCAAAATCAAATTTTATTCCACCTAAATTCTTTACAATAGGATGGGTACTTTCTGGGTAAACTAATGGGGCAAATTTCCAGTTGAAATCTTGATACTGTGTAGCACTTCCTTGTTCACCAGTGGCCAATTTTATAGGACTTCCTTGTTCGTCTTTTATAATATCTGGGTTAATTCTAAAGCCGTATTTAAAGAACATATCATTTAGATTTAGTTCTCTAGGATAAGCTAAAGTAGCACCAGCAGAATTGTACAAACTGTCCATTTCAACCGCTACTTGGTCCACAAGCCATAATGTTTTACCTCCGTTAATAATATACTGGTCTAAAACTTGTTTTTCGGCGTCTGAGAAGGCTTCTGTAGGTTTTGCAATAACAGCCAAATCATATTTTTCTAAAGCTTCTAAACTTTGTATCGGACTTTTGGCAACCGAATCCAATGTAAATGGGCCAATGTGGTAACTTTCTCTTATTTGCAAAAGAAATTTAGCCATTAAAATATCTTGCAACTCTCCATTTCCTTTAATTACCGCAATTTTTTTCTGTTTAACGGTAGTGATTTTATTAATGGCATCAGCAATAGAATACTCTAGGTGTTGTACAGATCCAATTACTTTTTCAGTTGTAGTAGCGCCCATTTTATTTTTCAATAATGGGATGTTGACTTCCTTATTGTTATACACAGCAATAGCCCAAGGAAATACCATAGCTTGGGATTGTTTCCCTTTGTCGTCAACAGTTATGTTTACTGGTGTCAATCCTTTTCGATACAATTCTTTGATGTTGTCCATGCTCGAATCTTCATTTTCTAATGGATTGACAAATTCGAAAACAATATTTTTATTATAAGCTTGAAATTCTTCTAATAATTGTTGTGTTTCTTGCTGCAATCGCTTGAACTCAGCAGGCAATTCCCCTTGCATGTATATCTTTATCGAAAGCGGTTCTTGTACTTGCTTGATGATATTCAAAGAGGTTTCAGAAAGGGTATATCTTTTGTCCTTAGTTAAATCAAAACGATGAAAAAATCGCATGCTGATTCCGTTTGCAATCAATAAAAAGGCAATAGTTATCAGTAATGTTTTTAAGTTGCTTTTTTGAATTGGTACCATTACAATTTAAAAGATTTTAGTTTATAAACAGTAAACGAAAGGAATAAAATAGTGATGCTTACAAAATAGAGAATATCTCTAGTGTCGATTACACCACGGCCCATACTTTTAAAATGATCTTGCATTCCTATTGCCGAAATTAAAGTAGAAACTGAAGGCACAATTGATGCCAATCCTTCGAATCCAAAATAGAAAAAGAAGCATAAAAATACGGCTACAATAAAAGCGACGATCTGATTATCGGATAGGGTAGAAGTAAATATTCCAATTGCGGAATAAGCTGCAATTAAAAACAATAAACCAAAATAAGATCCAATAGTACTTCCCATATCAATATTTCCTTCGGGCATTCCTAAGCTAGAAATTACAAAAACATAGATAATTGTTGGAACAATTGCCATTACAATAAGCAGCATGGCACCAAAGAATTTTCCGTTAACAATTTCCCATATACTCAAAGGTTTAGTAAGTAATAATTCAAGTGTTCCTTGCTTCTTTTCATCCGAAAAACTGCGCATGGTAACGGCAGGAATTAAGAATATTAAAATCCATGGAGATAGAGTGAAAAACGGACTCATATCAGCAAATCCAGTATTGAGGATATTATAATCACCTTGAAAAACCCAAAGAAATAATCCGTTGAGAATTAGAAATAATGCGATTACTAAATAACCGATTGGCGAACCAAAAAAGGATTTAATTTCTCGTAATAATATTGCTTTCATTTTTTTGTTTAAAAAGTTTAAGATTTAAGGTTTAATGCTGCTCAACTTCGAACATTAAACTTTAAACCAAAGAAGCTAATTTATCGACACTCCAAGCTTCGGGTTTATCATTGAATAGTTTTTTGGTAAAAGTCCAAACTTCATCAAAAAAGGCAGAGTTTCTGTAATTTTCTAAATCGGCTTCGGTTTCCCAGTAGCTGTACGTAAAAAAGATGCTTTTATTATTTTTATCTTGATATAGTTCCAATAGTTTATTTCCTGGTGCTGATCGAATTCTATCTTTTATGGATTCAAAATTTTCTAAAAAAGCAGGGATTTTTTCTTCGTGAAAACTCAATTTTACTATTCGTACAAACATTTAGATTTTTGATTTAGGATTAACGATTGATGATTTTAGATGTAGGTGCTGGATTAAAATCTTAATTTTTAAATTGAATAGAAACTACATCTCTATAATTGAGTCCCAATAAACTATTAGCCGAACCCACTTTATCAGGATTGCTTCTAAATATTGCAATTTCAAGGAAACCAGCTTCGTTGAATATGGCTAATTTTTCCCCTTCATAGTTCTTAATTGGATATTTATCTGAACTAGCAATTGCCGAATAATTAGGCAAAATGGTTTTGATATTTTTCGTTTTCATGATAATTTCATAAGGACGTCCTTTGGCCACTTCTAGAAATTGCTTTTTGGAAATATTAGTTATTACATTTCCAAAATGGTCAATATAAATCACATGTCCTTTCAATAAATTGTTGTCATCTGAAGCAACTGCTTTTAATTCAGTTATTTGTTTTATGGTACTAATTTCTTTGCCAATTACGTTTAGTAACCCTCCTTTGGCAATATGACAAGCCACTTTTACAAAAACATCTAGACCAGAAGCATCACTTGGTAAACGATCATGAATGTTGATGGCGACTATTTTTTGAGGAACAATTTTTTGCGAAAGCATGCTTAAAATTCCATTATCGGCAGCAATAAAAAAAGAATCATTCCATTGCATTACAATATGGAGGTTCTCTTTATTTAATTCCATATCCACTCCTATCAGGTGAACAGTCCCTTTTGGGAAACTGGAAAAGGCTGCGCCAATTATGTAACTTGCTTCAACAGTGTTGAATGCGTCAATATGATGTGAAATATCAATAATTGTAGCATCAGAGTATTCAGATAAAATCTTCCCTTTTAACGCACCTACAAAGTGGTCTTTCAAGCCGTAATCGGTAGTAAGGGTAATTATTGACATAATTTTGTTTATAACTATTGGTGTAATCTAAAACTAATTTTCATTAAATTTGATAAATGCAAAGCTAATAATAGTAAATTCAAAAAAGCAAAAAAGAAAAACAAATTCTAATTATTAAAGCAAATATTACAAAGGTTTAAAACCAAAACGGATTAGATTTATTGATTGATTAATTTTAATATAAAACTACAACTTTTGAACGAAAGAATAATCGAGCTCATAGACATCGCACCAAAAGAGTTTTGGGGCGCTCAAGACTCTCATCTTGAAATGATTAAAAAATATTATCCAAAACTTAAAATCGTAGCTCGAGGAACCACCTTGAAAGCTTTTGGAGAAAAAGAAATTTTAGACGAGTTCGAAAAACGGTTTCAACGCTTAATGTTGCATTTTACCCGCTATAATAATATTGATAACAATGTTATAGAACGTGTTATTTTGGGTGATGCACAAGATGACCGAAAAATGGCTATTAATGATAAAATCCTAGTTCATGGAGTAGGAGGTAAAATCATTAAAGCGATGACTCCCAATCAACAGCTTTTAGTGGATACCATTAATACTAACGATATGGTTTTTGCTGTAGGTCCTGCTGGAACTGGGAAAACCTATACGGGAGTTGCGATGGCAGTAAAAGCATTGAAAGAGAAACAAGTTAAGCGAATAATTCTAACCCGTCCCGCTGTAGAAGCTGGTGAAAATCTTGGTTTTTTACCAGGAGACATGAAAGAAAAATTAGATCCGTATATGCAACCACTTTATGATGCTTTAAGAGATATGTTGCCCAATGAAAAACTGGAAGACTATATCTTGAAGGGAATTATTCAAATTGCACCATTGGCTTTTATGCGTGGTAGAACACTGGATAATGCTTTTGTAATTTTGGATGAAGCTCAAAACACAACGCATTCACAAATGAAAATGTTCTTAACCCGTATGGGGAAAAGTGCAAAATTCATGGTGACTGGTGATCCAGGACAAGTTGATTTGCCTAGAAGAACTATTTCGGGGCTCAAAGAAGCATTATTAGTATTAAAAGATATTGAAGGAATTGGAATTATATATCTTGATGATAAAGATATTGTGAGACATAGGTTAGTGAAAAAGGTAATTGATGCTTATAAGTATACTGAGAATATAGATTAAAAATTTGCCATAAAAAGGCATATAACAGACTTTTACGACCCCAAATAGGGGTCGTATTTATTAAATAGAGTATCAATTTTTTGATCTTATATTTAATAAAGAATGTATAATAATTAAAGAAAATAGAATTGAAAAATGTTGTCATAACTGGTGCTTCAGGTGGTATAGGTAAAGAAATTGCGTTGCATTTTGCTGAAAATGGTTGGAATGTTATTGCAACAATGATTTGCTTAGAACAAGGAAAAGAGCTTCAAGATATAAAAAATATAAATTGTTTTTTATTGGATGTTACTTGTAGCTCCAGTATTGAGAATGCGTATGAAAAAATTATTGATGAATATAAGACTATTGATGTAGTAATTAATAATGCAGGAGTAGGGTATAGGAGTTTTGTGGAGTTATCTGAAGATTCAATGATTAATCATATTGTTGATGTGAATTATTTGGGAGTTGTAAAGGTGTGCAGGTCTTTTATTCCTTTATTTAGAGTCCAGAAAAAAGGGCATTTTATAAATATTACTTCAATAGCAGGTTTAGTAAATTTACCTTTGGGTAGTTTTTATCATTCTACCAAACATGCGGTAGAAAGTTTTTCAGAATGTATGGCTTATGAATTAATTGATTTTAATGTAAGTGTTGCTACAGTACAATTTGGAAATACTCCTTCTAATTTTCAAAAAAATGTGACCAAATCAGATTGCTCTTCCTTACCTTCTTATAATTATTTAATGAATAAAATTGGAAAAATTTTAGACAATAAGACCAAGAAAAACAAAGATTTAAAACCTCAGATTATAAAAGAAATATTAAAAATTGCCGAAAACCCATCAAATAACTTTAAAAGACATACCATTGGTTTCGATGCTAATTTCCTGAGTATACTTCGATCAAATATTGGATATCGATTATTTGGTAGAATTATTAGGCAGTCAGTTTTTAAATAATGATTATTATTTAAACTTCTTACTTTATGTTAAATAGGTTAATTTGATGTTATTTTCATCAGGTGCCCTATTGTTTTGTTTTGTATTTTGTTTGAATTAGAATAAATTTGTGCCATAAATAGATCAATTAGGATAATGAAAATAGATAATAATATAAAAGTAGTAATCAGTGACTTAGATGGAACATTACTGAATCAAGATCATAAAATATCAGAATATACTAAAACAGTTTTTAGGGAATTATACAATCAAAATTATTTAATAATTGTAGCAACAGGGCGTCATCATCTAGATGCGCTGCCTATAGTTGAAACGTTGGGATTTCCAGTTTACTTAGTTACTTCCAATGGAGCAAGAATCCATTCTCCTAAAAAGGAACTTCTATTTTCTATCGACATCGATAGTGAGTCTATAAAATCCATATTATCTTTAAAAATCGATTCAGAAATTACGACTGTTTTATTTAAAGAAAATGTATGGCAAACCAATAAACATAATGAAAAGCTGAATAGTTTTCAAACTAAATTAAATTATTTACCGGAATTGGTAGATTTTAATACTATTGAAGATTTTAGTGCTATTAAAATATTTTTCACGCATGAAAGGCATTCTAAATTGATGGAATTGCGAGATCAAATTTTGGTTGACCATTCGGATCTTTTTAGTCACGCTTTCAGTTTGCCACTTTGTCTTGAATTTATGGACAAATCTGTTGATAAAAGTGTCGCTATTGCAAAAATTTTGGAAATTGAAAAGTTAGAATTTCATGAAACTATATCTTTTGGTGACGGATACAATGATGAAAAAATGTTAGAGTCTACTGCTAAAGGGCTACTAATGGGTAATGCGCCTGATAGTTTGAAAAATAAATTATCTCATTTAGAAGTAATTAATACAAACCATGAAGATGGGGTAGCAAACTATTTAGCAAATAAAATATTAGGTAAAATCAGTACAAAGTAAATAGAATTACAGTAAATATACATTGTTTTAAATTTTTTTGTGAGATCTGTTTTTTTGTAATTTACAGCAACGGATTCTTTGCATTTCTGTCTAAAATAATCCTAAATTTGCATTTATTAAAAAACACAACACACACAACAATAATGAGCAATACAATTACAACCACTAATTTTAATTTCCCAAACCAAAAATCAGTTTATCGCGGTAAAGTAAGAGAAGTTTACAATATCAATGACGAGCTTTTGGTTATGGTGGCTACTGATAGGCTTTCGGCTTTTGATGTAGTTTTACCAAAAGGGATTCCTTATAAAGGACAAATTTTGAATCAAATTGCTACTAAATTCATGGAATTGACTCAAGATATAGTTCCTAATTGGTTGATTGCAACTCCCGATCCCAATGTAGCAGTAGGTCATTTATGTGAACCTTTTAAAGTTGAAATGGTGATTCGTGGTTATGTATCCGGTCATGCTGCTCGTGAATATGCTTTAGGAAAAAGAGAAATTTGTGGTGTAAAAATGCCAGAAGGTTTAAAAGAGAATGATAAATTCCCAGAGCCAATTATTACCCCAACTACAAAAGCGGATAATGGAGAACATGATGCCGATATTTCTCGTGAAGAAATTTTGTCAAAAGGTATTGTTACTGAAGAAGACTATTTAGTTTTAGAAAAATATACTAGAGCTTTATTTCAAAGAGGGACAGAGATTGCAGCAAGTCGCGGATTAATATTAGTAGATACCAAATATGAATTTGGAAAAACGAAAGAAGGAGTGATTGTTTTAATTGATGAAATTCATACACCAGATTCTTCTCGTTATTTTTATTCAGAAGGATATCAAGAAAGACAAGATAAAGGGGAAGAGCAAAAACAATTATCTAAAGAGTTTGTACGTCGTTGGTTAATTGAAAATGGATTTCAGGGACTAGAAGGGCAACAAATTCCAGAAATGACTGAAGCGTATATTGAATCAGTATCGGAAAGATATATTGAATTATATGAAAATATTCTTGGAGAAAAATTCGTAAAAGCGGATATTGACAATATTGATGAACGAATTGACAAAAACGTATCAGCTTATTTAGCGGTATAAGCTTAATTTTCATAATTGAAATAAATTTTTTAATTATGAATAAAATAGCATTTTATAAAATCATATGTACGGTATTATTGGCATTGACAGGAAATTTTGTTTTTGGACAAATTGACAAAAATGCAACAATAGAGACCAAAGCATTATACAAAAACCTAAAGGATATTTCTAAACGAAGTATCCTTTTTGCACATCAGCACGATACGGAATATGGACATGGTTGGTCTGGTGATGTCAATCGTTCCGATGTAAAATCAGTTACAGGTTCTTTTCCTGCAATGGTTGGAGTTGACTTTAATGGTTTATCTGGAAAATCAGCAGTAGATATTGAACTCACAAAACAAGCTCTAATAAAAAATGTTGTAGACACTTACAATCGAGGAGGAGTGACGACTGCAGCTTGGCATTTTTCTAACCCAGCTTCTGAAGGAGGTTTCTATTGGAAAGATGGGGTTTCTGTTGCATCCATGTCTTTAATTAAACCAGGAGGATCAAAACACGAAGAATACAAACAAATTTTAAATACAATAGCTGATTTTGCTCATTCGGTAAAAGGGAAAGATGGGAGTTTGGCTCCTATTATTTTTAGACCTTATCATGAATTTGACGGAGATTGGTTTTGGTGGGGAAAACCGTATACATCCCGTGAAGATTTTATTGCCGTTTGGCAGTTCACTGTTTCTTATTTGAGAGATTCTCTTGGAGTGCATAATTTTATTTATGCTTTTTCACCAGATAATAAATTCAATACGAAAGCAGAGTATTTAGAGCGTTTTCCGGGTAATGAGTACGTAGACATGGTAGGAATGGATAATTATGGAGATTATGGAAGAGACGGTCATTATGATATTGAAACTGCAGTAAAGAAACTTAAAATTGTTTCTGATTATGGTATAAAAAACAATAAATTGGCTGCATTGACAGAAACAGGCTTAGAATCAATACCAAATCCAACTTGGTGGACTGAGACTTTACTCCCTATTTTAAAATCAGAAAAGATGGAATTGTGTTATGTTCTAGTTTGGAGAAATGACATTCAGAGTCCAACACATTATTACGCACCTTTTCCAGGACAAATAAGTGTTCCTGATTTTATTAAATTTTATAATGATCCCTTTACTCTTTTTGAGAAAGACATAAAGAATATCTATAAATAAGAGTAATTGAATTGAAAACTCCCCCTAATTTAAGGGGAGTTTTCAATTCAATTATTTTTCTAAAATTATTTTAAGATCGTTTAGTCCTTTTTCTAAATCTTTTCCAAGCATTTCATCCATGTTCATTACAGGTAGCATGAGATTCATTGGGTAGGGCATTTTACCATTAAATCCCCATTTTACCTTAGTTTCTGATGCCGAAATAGATTCTGTAGTAAAATAAGCGTTATCTGTTGACTCAAAAGGTTTCTTAAAGCGCAGTTCAAAATCAATACGTTCTCCTGGTGTTATTTTTTTAATCTCTTGCTCACCAAAACCTACGTTCTTATCATCACTTTCCCATGCAGCAATAGCGCCTACTGTTCCATCTACTCCAGAAAAAGTCTTTTTCATATTTGGGTCTGTTTTAGACCAAACACTAAAATTATCTTGGTTTTTCAAATGTTTGATATAATTAAATACACTATCTTTTTGTTGATTGATTATAATTTCTCTTTCAACAGCATACTCTTTAGGCATAATCAAAGCTGCTATTAATGCCAAAACAATAATTCCTAAAATTGCAAATAGAATTCGTTTGATGATTTTCATAATTAAAATTTTAAAGGTTACTACTTTTTTATTTGAGATTCAAAACACTTTATCCATTCTTTAACTGTCATTTTCTGAACGAGCTGAGCAATTAAATCATAAGGTATATTTTTTATTTTTTTGAATCGAATACAACTTTTCCCCATATCAAGTTTTAAAGAACTGTAGTTTGGGAATTCATCAACAAACCACTTTAAAAGAGATGGATTAGTATAAATTCCCATATGATATATTGCGATGAAATTTTTTTGTGAGGCAATATTGATAAAAGGCAACGGAAGTTTAGGATTACAATGATATCCATCTGGATATAAGGAATGTGGAACTACATACCCAATCATACCATAATTCATTTCTTCTACAAAACCACTTGGGATATTTTTTACGATCGTCTCTCTAAGCATGTTTATTACTTCTTTCCTTTCGTCAGAAAGTTCAGTTATATATTCATCTACTGTTTTAGCTTTTGATTGCATTTTAGCATTTTTTATTATAAAATTAATGAAATAAATCATTCTTATAGTGTTGAAATACATTTTTTTGTCGAGTAAATTGTAAATTACCTTGTCTGTTTATGTTGAAAAATAATTAGTATTTTCCATTTTTCGAAAACTATATCGTAATAGTTATCTTAAAAAAGTGTGATTTACTCAATATTTAACGATTTGATAGATTGGCTTTTTTTTAACATACTAGTTATTTTAACATTCGGTTTTTTTTATAAATTTGCTCCTAAATGAGAGCATTACTATTTATAACATATCTCTTCACCTCGCTTCTTATAGGAGGGAATAAAATGCATGCTACTACGCATACAACTGCTAGCGCTCCCATTTCAAATTTTAATAGTACTTATAAATTACACAATAAATTTTTACATTCTAAAAGAGGACATTCATCCCAAACAATTGTAAATAAAGATTTTGATTTAAATGAGGAATATTCTAGTAATGACGATTATAAAAATGCAGGGGATACTAAAATAGTTAAATTTAAACAAACTCTTTTTGCTAAGTGGTATTTTTCAAATGATAATTCTTTTATCACTTCTTTTCCTTACAATAGATTTTATTTTACTAAGCCCATTAGCGGCCAATCTACACCTATTTATATTACTCAAAGCGTATTAAGAATTTGATAATCAGTACACATTAGTTGTTAGACTAAGCGGTACTTGTAAATTTAATAATACAGCTCATTCTTCCTGAAAGGCAATTTTGTCACTTTCAGGCAACTGATGGTTTTTTACTTTCAAAAGGAATCTATGTATTCCAAAACATCAATTGCTAAATTTCCATTTTCACACCATGAAAAAAATTGTCATGATTACGGGCTTAATGGCCACGTTGTTCCTTGTAAGTTGTAACTCAAAAAAGGAAGAAAAAGAAGAGGTTGTAAAATATGCGGTAACAAATCCTATGGTATTGGATACTTCATTTACAAAACAATATGTCTCTCAAATTAAGTCGGTTAAAAATATCGAAATTAGATCTCAAGAAAAAGGATATCTTCAAAATATTTATGTTGATGAAGGGCAGTATGTGAAAGCAGGCCAAATTATGTTTCGTATTATGTCTAAATTTCAAGAAGCTGATTTGTTAAAGTCGCAAGCTGAAGTTAAGGCCGCCGAAATTGATTTACAAAACACTAAAGTTTTAGCAGATAAAAATATTGTATCTAAGAATGAATTAGCTATGGCTTTAACTAAGCTTCAAGGAGCCAAAGCTGAAGTAGCTTCTGCAAATTTGCATTTATCGTACACTATAATTAAAGCTCCGTTTTCAGGAACGATTGATAGAATTCCAAAAAAGTTAGGGAGTCTGATTGAAGAAGGAGATTTGTTGACCTCGCTTTCAGACAATAGTGCGGTTTACGCCTATTTTAATTTATCAGAACCTGAATATCTGAATTATCAAATGGATGTTAAGGATCGTGGAGATAAAAAAGTAGACTTGCTTTTGGCTAATAATGAAATATTTAAAGATAAAGGAGTTGTAGAACTTGTAGAAGGTGAATTTGATAGTGAAACAGGTAATATTGCTTTTAGAGCTCGTTTTCCAAATCCAGATAAATTATTAAGAAATGGAGAAACAGGGAGTATTATTATGACAAATCCTATAAAAAATGCCATGGTAATTCCTCAAAAAACAACTTATGAAATTCAAGATAAAAAATATGTTTTTGTAGTGGATAAAAACAATGTTGTGAAAGTAAGAGAAATTACAATTATTGGTGAAATGCCAGATATCTATATAGTTAAAAGTGGTATTAATGCTAATGATAGAATTTTGTTAGAAGGTGTTCAGAAAGTAAAAGATAATGACAAAATAAAAGTTGATTATCAAAAGCCAGAGGATGTATTGAACCACCTGAGGTATAAATCTAACTAGTCTTAACTAAAAAAAATAAAAAATGTTTAATAAATTTATTGAAAGACCAGTATTGTCGATAGTTATATCGCTGATGATTGTTTTGATAGGTGTTTTGGCTATGACGACTTTACCAGTTACACAATTGCCATCAATATCTCCACCAAAAGTAAATGTTACTGCAGATTATCCAGGAGCAAATAATGAATTATTGGTTAAATCTGTCATAATTCCAATTGAGAGAGCTTTAAATGGTGCTCCTGGTATAAAATATATTACTTCAGATGCAGGTAATGATGGTGAAGCATCAATTCAAGTAGTATTTAAGTTAGGAACAGATCCTAATCAAGCGGCAATAAATATTCAAAATAGAGTTTCTACTATTGTAAATAAGTTACCACCCTTAGTAATTAGGGAAGGAGTGAAAATTACGAGAGAAGAATCAAATAATTTAATGTACATAAACGTGTTTAGTACAGATCCAACAATGGATCAAAAATTCTTATTTAATTATACGGATATTAATTTATTATCTGAAATTAAAAAAGTAGATGGAGTAGGTGATGCTGATATTATTGGAAACCGTGATTATGCTATGCGTATCTGGTTGAAACCTGATAGAATGCTAGCATTTAAGGTTTCTACAGATGAAGTTATGAATGCTTTATCGCAACAAAGTTTAGAAGCGGCACCTGGTAAAACAGGAGAAAGTTCAGGAAAACGCTCTCAGACATTTGAATATGTTTTAAAATATCCTGGTCGATTTACTACTGCTGAAGAATATGGGAATATAATCATCAAATCTAATTCTGATGGTGCCATACTTCGTTTGAAAGATATTGCAAAAATAGAATTTGGAAGTTCGATGTATGATATTTATTCAAATTTAAATGGAAGACCTTCCTCTGCAATAACAATTAAACAATCTTATGGTAGTAATGCTTCTCAAGTTATTAAAGATGTTAAAGCAAAACTGGAAGAAATAAAGAAAACTTCATTTCCAAAAGGAGTTGATTATGAAATTAGTTATGATGCTTCTAAATTCCTAGATGCTTCTATTGAAAAAGTAATTCATACTTTACTTGAAGCTTTCGTTTTAGTTGGATTGGTAGTGTTTTTGTTTCTCGGTGACTGGCGTTCGACTATAATTCCAGCAATTGCAGTACCTGTTTCGCTTATTGGAACTTTTGTTTTTATGCAATTTTTCGGAATTTCTATAAACTTAGTAACTTTATTCGCTTTGGTTTTAGCCATTGGAGTTGTTGTTGATGATGCAATTGTTGTAATCGAGGCGGTACATGCCAAGATGGAAGAGGAGCATTTACCACCGATTGAAGCTACTAAAAAAGCGATGCATGAAATTAGTGGTGCTATTATAGCTATTACATTTTTGATGGCTGCAGTATTTATACCCGTTGCTTTTATGACTGGTCCAGTAGGAGTATTCTACAGACAATTTTCAATAACAATGGCATCAGGAATTATTCTTTCCGGTGTAGTAGCATTGACATTAACACCGGCTCTATGTGCAATGATGTTAAAAAACAACCATGGTGTAGCTAGAAAGAAGACCCCAATTAATAATTTTTTAGATGGTTTTAATTCTAAATTCAACCGTCTTAATGGAAAATACAGCGCCTTACTAGGGAAAATTGTTAGTCGAAGATTAGTGACTTTTGGAATTTTGATTGCTTTTTGTATTGGGATCTTTTTTATGAACAATAGTCTTCCATCTGGATTTATCCCAACCGAAGATCAAGGAACAATTTATGCAATTATTCAAACGCCTCCTGGTTCTACATTAGAGAGAACGAATGATATCGCTTTACAACTTCAAAAAATTGCTGAAAAAATTGACGGGGTGCAATCTGTATCTGCTTTGGCTGGTTTTGAAATACTTACCGAAGGTACTGGAGCAAATTCAGGTACCTGTCTAGTAAATTTAAAAAATTGGTCAGATAGGAAACATTCTGCAGTTGAGATAATGAAAGAACTAGAAGAGAAATCAAAAACAATTACTGGAGCTTCTCTTGAGTTTTTTCAGCCACCTGCAGTTCCAGGTTATGGCGCAGCTGGAGGATTTGAATTAAGATTACTTGATATAGCTGGTTCTGGGGATTACAAAAAGATGGAAACAGTCAATAACGATTTTGTAAAAGAATTGAATAAGCGTCCTGAATTAACTTCGACTTTTAGTTTCTATAGTGCAAGTTTCCCTCAATATATGTTGCGAATTGATAATGATCTGGCACAACAAAAAGGGGTTACTATAGATAATGCTATGAACACACTTTCCACATTGATTGGAAGTAATTATGAAATTAGTTTCATCAAGTATGATAGACAATATAAGGTAATTGTTCAATCGTCACCTGAATATAGAGCGCTACCAGAAGATGTTTTAAAGTTGTATGTAAAAAACGATCGTGATGAAATGGTGCCATTTTCGGCATTCATGCACATGGAAAAGGTTTATGGACTATCGGAGATTACACGTCATAATATGTTTAACTCTTCTGAGATTAGTGGACAAGCCGCGCCTGGGTATAGTAGTGGTGAAGCAATTAAAGCAATTCAAGAAGTCGCTGCAAAAGACTTACCTAGAGGTTATGGTATTGACTGGGCAGGTATTTCTAAGGATGAAGTAGGTCGTGGTAACGAAGCCATTATTATTTTTCTAATTTCTTTGTTATTTGTTTACTTTGTTTTGGCTGCACAATATGAAAGTTTTGTTTTACCATTTGCCGTAATTCTATCACTTCCAGCGGGTATTTTTGGTTCCTATTTACTACTTTCAATTATGGGGCTAGATAATAATATATACGCTCAGGTAGCCTTTGTAATGCTTATAGGTTTGCTAGGTAAAAATGCAGTTTTAATTGTTGAGTTTGCAGTCCAGAAGCATGAAGCTGGCGCCACAGTATTTGAAGCGGCGATGGAAGGTGCAAAAGTGAGGTTCCGACCAATTTTAATGACATCATTTGCATTTATAGCAGGATTAATTCCACTTGTGTTTGCCGAAGGTCCAGGGAAAATTGGTAACCGTACTATCGGTACTGCAGCTGCGGGAGGAATGCTTCTAGGAACCGTTTGTGGTGTTTTAATTATTCCCGGATTGTATTTTATTTTTGGTAGCATTGCTGCCAAAATTAAAATGATTAAAATACAAAATAATAATCCATTAACTGAAGAAATTGACAACCATGTATAAAATCAAATTACAACAATTTAGTATAGTTTTAAGCATTTGTCTTGCTGTTGTAAGCTGTAAAGCTCCGTCTGCTGTAACAATGTCTGAAAACAAAATGATTCCAGAAAGTTTTGGAATTAGCAAGGACACAGTTAATAGTTCAAATCTGAGTTGGAATAACTATTTTAAAGATCCTAATCTTGTCAATTTAATTGATATTGCACTAAAAAACAATCAGGAGTTGATGATTACTTTGCAAGAAATTGAAATGGCAAAGAATGATATCCGTGTTCGAAAAGGGGCATTATTGCCATCTGTTGGACTAAGAGCAGGAACTGGAGTAGAAAAAGTAGGAAGATATACCAGCCAAGGCGCTGGTGATGCTAGTACTGAAATTGCGCCAGGTAAAGAGTTTCCAGATCCATTGACTGATTTTAATGTTGGAGCCTATGCCAATTGGGAAGTTGATATTTGGAAAAAATTGCATAATTCTAAGAAAGCTGCTGTGACTAGATATTTATCTACTATTGAAGGAAAGAATTTTGTAATTACAAATCTTATTTCTGAAGTTGCTGACTCCTATTATGAGTTATTGGCTTTGGATAGCCAATTGGAAATTGTAAAACAAAACATCCAATTGCAACAGAATGCGCTTGAAATTGTAAAAGTGCAAAAAGAAGCAGCAAGAGCAACAGAATTAGCCGTTCAAAAATTTCAAGCTGAAGTTTTGGCTTCTAAAAGTATGGAGTTTCAAATAAACCAAAAAATTGTAGAAACTGAAAACACGATCAACTTTTTGCTGGGACGTTATCCTGAAAAAATCACCAGAGACAGTGCTAGTTTTTTAAATCTAATACCAGCAACAATTCAGTCCGGTATACCATCTCAATTATTAATTAATAGACCGGATGTAAAACAAGCCGAATTAGATTTGACTGCTGCTAAACTAGATGTAAAAGTAGCGCGGGCTGAGTTTTATCCCTCACTTGATATTTCAGCGGCTTTTGGGCTGCAAGCTTTTAAAACTTCCTATTTGGTTAAATTTCCAGAATCTTTATTGTACAATTTAGTGGGTGACATAGCTGCACCTTTAATTAATAGAAATGCTATTAAAGCCGAGTTTGCTAATGCCAATGCACGCCAATTGCAAGCTTTGTATAATTATGATCGTACGATTTTGAATGCCTATTTAGAAGTTTCGAATCAATTAGCAAATATTGGTAATTTAGAAAAAAGTTATGCACTTAAACAACAGCAAGTAACTGCTTTGAATACTTCTATTAGTGTAGCCAATGATTTATTTAAATCGGCTAGAGCTGATTATTTTGAAGTTTTGATGACCCAACGGGATGCACTTGATGCTAAACTGGAATTGGTAGAAACCAAAAAAGACCAACTGAATGCTTTTGTGCAAGTGTATAAAGCACTTGGTGGAGGTTGGAAATAAAATAGAATAAGGTTATAAATAATAAAATCCGGATAGAGATATCCGGATTTTGTTGTTATAATAGTATGTAAAGCTAAAAAAGCATTGTGAAATTTAGGTTTATATGTAGACTAAATTTTTTGAAGCTGTTTATCCTGAATCTTTGAAAACAGTATTAAACCAGTTATTGCACCAATTGTAGCAAATAACATGTCTGATTGGGTGTCCCAAATATCACCTTGAGTTCCTAAAAAAGCATCACCTTCATCTCCCGAAGCGATAGAAACAAACCATTCAATCCATTCGTAAGCAGCACTAATGGCTAAACAGATGGAAACAATAATAAAATTAAAAAAGCTTTTATTGCTGATTACGTTTTTACGAATAAATAATTCTCTTATAATCATTGCTGGTACTAAACCTTGTGCAAAGTGACCCACTTTATCATAATTGTTTCTACTTTGATGAAATGCATCTTTAATATAATCGAAAAAGGGAACTTCGGCATACGTATAATGACCACCTATGAATAATATAATGCAATGAATAAGAATAAGGAAGTAGGTGAAATTGGTAAATCTAAATTTATTAAAAGTAAAAGCTAAAACCAAAACACCAATGATAGCAGGGATAATTTCAAGAAAACAAGTAAAAACTTCTTTTGGATTAATAATAGACCATAAAAAAGTCCCAAAAAATACAATTAACATTAAGCAGATATACTTCATATTTTGGTGATTTTTAGCCCTGATAGAAGCGATATCTCCCGATAGAGAAAAATAAGGCTTTTTGGCCGTAGTTTTTCCTATCGGGAATAAAGCAGATAGCAGGAATAGCTCCTAATCCTATTTGAAGTAAGAGAAAGTTTCGTTATTCTCTAATTTTAATAATGTTTCATAGATTAATTTAATCACGTTTTCAACATCATCACGGTGCACCATTTCAACTGTAGTATGCATGTAACGCAACGGAAGTGAAATCAAAGCCGATGCTACACCACCATTACTGTAGGCAAATGCGTCTGTATCAGTTCCAGTAACGCGGGAAGAAGCAAGACGTTGAAAAGGAATTTTCTTTTCCTCGGCAGTGTCTAGGATCAGTTCTCTTAGATTATTTTGAACCGCTGGAGCATAAGTTACAACTGGTCCTTTTCCTATTTTAGTATCTCCTTCGATTTTCTTGTCAATCATAGGAGTTGTAGAGTCATGACATACATCAGTAACTATGGCTACATTTGGTTTGATAGTTTTGGTAATCATTTCAGCACCACGCAAACCTACTTCTTCTTGAACGGAGTTAGTAATGTACAATCCAAAAGGAAGTTTTACTTTGTTTTCATGCAGTAAACGCGCTACTTCGGCAATCATAAAACCTCCCATACGGTTATCAATTGCGCGACAAACAAATTTGTTCTCGTTTAAAATAATGAATTCATCAGGATAAGTAATCACGCAACCTACATGAACACCCATTTTTTCTACTTCTTCTTTGGTTTCACAACCAAGATCGATGAAAATATTGCTGATTTTTGGATTTTCTTCTTTGTCTCTATTTCTGGTATGAATGGCAGGCCAACCAAAAACTCCTTTTACAATTCCTTTTTTGGTGTGAATGTTCACACGTTTAGAAGGGGCAATTTGGTGATCCGAACCTCCATTTCTAATGACGTATATCAATCCATCATCAGTAATGTAGTTTACATACCAAGAAATTTCATCGGCATGACCTTCAATCACTACTTTATAAGGAGCGTCAGGGTTGATGATTCCTACGGCCGTTCCGTAAGTATCGGTTATAAAAGTATCAACGTATGGTTTTAAATAATCCATCCAAATTTTTTGCCCTTCGGCTTCAAACCCAGTAGGAGAGGCGTTGTTTAAGTATTGCTCTAAAAAAGTGATAGAGGATTTTTTTAATATCGATTTTGTGCTCATAAAAATATTTTTTGCTAATTTATAAATTTGGTATAACAGTTGTACATATAATGTATAATTTTACAATTAAATTATGCCTCATGAAGTTTACAGCCTATACCATATTCTTTTTATTACTATCGTTTTTTGCCAAAGCTCAGGAGATTCCTCCAGCTCCTACGCCAATGGGGTACGAATTAAAAGAATCAGATGATGTAGTAAATGACACGATCCAGTTGGAGGAAATTGTGGTTTCAAAAGAGAAACTAGATCCCGATGCCAAAAAACAATTTTTAATTCTTCAAAACAGGGTTTATAAAACATACCCTTATGCAAAACTCGCATCCGAAAGATTGACCAATCTCAATAGAGGTATGGATCGCTTATCTACAAATAAAGAAAAGAAAAAGTATTTTAAAATTGTCGAAGATTACCTTAATAATGAGTTTGAAGCCAAACTAAAGAAGCTTTCCCGAAGTCAAGGTAGAATTTTAGTAAAATTGATTCATCGTCAAACCGGAACCACCACTTATGAATTGGTTAAAACGCTAAAAAGCGGATGGAAAGCGTTTTGGTCCAATACTGCTGCGAGTATGTTTGATATTAATTTAAAATCGGAATATGCTCCATATACAGTAAATGAAGATTTTTTGATAGAAACAATATTACAAAGAGCCTTTGAATCAGGAAGATTAGTAAATCAAACCCCCGCAAATCCTGTTGATATAGATAAACTAAATGAATTTTGGGAATCCAAAGCTGAACAGGTAAAGAAGAAATAACTTACCCAATTTTTCTACCTAATATAGTATAGCCAATTTAAAACATGATTTTGCATTCTAGTAACTACAGTTATATGGAGCTATTTCCTGCTATCCGCTTCAATCTACCTCGCCGAAACCCGGCTCAGTAGGATTTTCGCTGCTATCAGGGCTAGAGGTGCATTGGTTTTAATTACAATGTATAATAGAGAATAATTTTGACTCCTATATATAAGGAGTCGCTTTCTCTGTTTAGCTTATATGTCTTTCTGTAGCTTATGTAGTAATTCTTCAAACGAGTTTCATAAAGGCTTAAAAATTTTGTCATAAGATCTTCAATATAACTAATATGTTCTTTTATGTCTTATAGGTTTAAAAGAAAAGCGTAGCGATAGCCCATAGATTGTATAGTTGTTTTCAATATTATCACATAAGATCTCCAAGAAGTAGCAAAGTAATATGTCTAATCTAACTTCTATGTCCTTCTATGTCTTATATGGTTAAAAGAAACTGAAAACAAGACCTGCGAGAAATATATGATCCAACTTCTATGACCTATATGTTTAAAAATACCGTTGTATTGAATAGTAAATCTCAAACTATTTCATTTATTTTACCATTTACATCAAACGGTAGTTGATAGAGCAAAAATATATTTCTTTCAACTTAAACATTTCCAATGTGTTAAAAATAAATCGCTAATAAAGCAAAGAAAAGCGGTTAAAAAGTATTGAATAACGGTTTAAAGAGTCTACTTTTGCACCCGCAACAACGCAGACGTTCTTTCAAATACTGGCAAGCAAACGAAACAAGGCAGAAAATTTATTTTCAAAAAAAGTTTAAAAAAGCTTGTGAGATTTAAAAGTGATAGTTACTTTTGCACCCCGCTAAACGCCCAACGTTCCTTGATAAGCTGATAAGAGAAGAGAAGAAAAAGAAAGATTTATTTTTCTAAAAAACTTCAAATTTTTCTTGCCAGATAAAAAGAGAAGTTGTACTTTTGCACCCGCTTCGAGCGACACGTTAAGTGTTGCTACGAGTGGAAAACAAGATAAGACACGTTCCTAGACATATTGAATTGACAGCCGTTTTTGAGAGAGATTTCAAAGACAAAAGAATAAGAGTAATAGAATCGAGAGATTTGAAAAAACCACTAGACCTTCAGTCAAACATAAATAGAGACAAAGTAATTTGTTTCGCATAATATACGATGAAGAGTTTGATCCTGGCTCAGGATGAACGCTAGCGGCAGGCTTAACACATGCAAGTCGAGGGGTATAGTTCTTCGGAATTAGAGACCGGCGCACGGGTGCGTAACGCGTATGCAATCTACCTTTCACAGAGGGATAGCCCAGAGAAATTTGGATTAATACCTCATAGTATAATTGAATGGCATCATTTAATTATTAAAGATTTATCGGTGAAAGATGAGCATGCGTCCCATTAGCTAGTTGGTATGGTAACGGCATACCAAGGCTACGATGGGTAGGGGTCCTGAGAGGGAGATCCCCCACACTGGTACTGAGACACGGACCAGACTCCTACGGGAGGCAGCAGTGAGGAATATTGGACAATGGGCGCAAGCCTGATCCAGCCATGCCGCGTGCAGGATGACGGTCCTATGGATTGTAAACTGCTTTTATACGAGAAGAAACACTCCTTCGTGAAGGAGCTTGACGGTATCGTAAGAATAAGGATCGGCTAACTCCGTGCCAGCAGCCGCGGTAATACGGAGGATCCAAGCGTTATCCGGAATCATTGGGTTTAAAGGGTCCGTAGGCGGTTTAGTAAGTCAGTGGTGAAAGCCCATCGCTCAACGGTGGAACGGCCATTGATACTGCTAGACTTGAATTATTAGGAAGTAACTAGAATATGTAGTGTAGCGGTGAAATGCTTAGAGATTACATGGAATACCAATTGCGAAGGCAGGTTACTACTAATATATTGACGCTGATGGACGAAAGCGTGGGTAGCGAACAGGATTAGATACCCTGGTAGTCCACGCCGTAAACGATGGATACTAGCTGTTGGGAGCAATCTCAGTGGCTAAGCGAAAGTGATAAGTATCCCACCTGGGGAGTACGAACGCAAGTTTGAAACTCAAAGGAATTGACGGGGGCCCGCACAAGCGGTGGAGCATGTGGTTTAATTCGATGATACGCGAGGAACCTTACCAAGGCTTAAATGTAGATTGACCGGTTTGGAAACAGACTTTTCGCAAGACAATTTACAAGGTGCTGCATGGTTGTCGTCAGCTCGTGCCGTGAGGTGTCAGGTTAAGTCCTATAACGAGCGCAACCCCTGTTGTTAGTTGCCAGCGAGTCATGTCGGGAACTCTAACGAGACTGCCAGTGCAAACTGTGAGGAAGGTGGGGATGACGTCAAATCATCACGGCCCTTACGCCTTGGGCTACACACGTGCTACAATGGCCGGTACAGAGAGCAGCCACTGGGTGACCAGGAGCGAATCTACAAAACCGGTCACAGTTCGGATCGGAGTCTGCAACTCGACTCCGTGAAGCTGGAATCGCTAGTAATCGGATATCAGCCATGATCCGGTGAATACGTTCCCGGGCCTTGTACACACCGCCCGTCAAGCCATGGAAGCTGGGGGTGCCTGAAGTCGGTGACCGCAAGGAGCTGCCTAGGGTAAAACTGGTAACTAGGGCTAAGTCGTAACAAGGTAGCCGTACCGGAAGGTGCGGCTGGAACACCTCCTTTCTAGAGCCTTAGTGTTAGCTTATTTATAAGCACGGTAGGGAAAGAGACGAAAAGAGAAAGTGGAAACAAAGATTGAGAATTTATTACTCTTGCTGTTAGTTCAAATAATACCATTTAAGAATAAGAGTGTCTCGTAGCTCAGCTGGTTAGAGTACTACACTGATAATGTAGGGGTCGACAGTTCGAGTCTGTCCGAGACAACTATTTATACTTAAATAAAAAAGAAGAAATCTGGAGTTGAGAAATCATGGATCAAAGATTCATGCTTAATTAATTCACAATTCATAAATAGATTGGGGGATTAGCTCAGCTGGCTAGAGCGCCTGCCTTGCACGCAGGAGGTCAACGGTTCGACTCCGTTATTCTCCACAAATCAAAAGTTGATACGTTGATTTGTTAAATCGGTTAAACGATTAAACGAAAAAACGATTAAACTAGCGATACAAGTTCATTGACATATTGAGATAAGAAAAATATAAAAAGTAGAAAGCGTTTTTTACTATTTATAGTAAAAGACAAACAAAAACGGTCTTAATTAATTTTAAGATTGGTACAATAAGCAAAATAAGGGCGTATGGGGGATGCCTTGGCTCTCAGAGGCGATGAAAGGCGTGATAAGCTGCGAAAAGCTACGGGGACGGGCACACACCGATTGATCCGTAGATACCTGAATGGGGCAACCCACTAGATTGAAGATCTAGTACACCGATAGGTGGGCAAACCCGCTGAACTGAAACATCTAAGTAGGCGGAGGAGAAGAAAACAAAAGTGATTCCGTAAGTAGTGGCGAGCGAACGCGGATTAGCCCAAACCAATGTTGTTACGGCAATGTTGGGGTTGTAGGACCACGATATTCAATGTAAAACGAACTAGAATCTACTGGAAAGTAGAACCAAAGAGGGTGATAGTCCTGTATAGGTAAGTGATATAATTGATAGTGGTATCCTGAGTAGGGCGGGACACGAGAAATCCTGTCTGAATTTGGCGGGACCATCCGCTAAGGCTAAATACTCCTGAGAGACCGATAGTGAACCAGTACCGTGAGGGAAAGGTGAAAAGAACCGTGAATAACGGAGTGAAATAGATCCTGAAACCATACGCTTACAAGCGGTCGGAGCCCTTTCGTGGGGTGACGGCGTGCCTTTTGCATAATGAGCCTACGAGTTAACGTTGCTGGCAAGGATAAGTGGTTAAGCCACGGATCCGTAGCGAAAGCGAGTCTGAATAGGGCGCTTTAGTCAGTAGTGTTAGACGCGAAACCGTGTGATCTACCCATGGACAGGTTGAAGCTGTGGTAACACATAGTGGAGGACCGAACCCGTTGACGTTGAAAAGTCTTGGGATGATCTGTGGGTAGGGGTGAAAGGCCAATCAAACTCGGAAATAGCTCGTACTCCCCGAAATGCATTTAGGTGCAGCGTTAGTTATAAAGTTATATAGAGGTAGAGCTACTGATTGGATGCGGGGGCTTCACCGCCTACCAATTCCTGACAAACTCCGAATGCTATATAATGTTCACTAACAGTGAGGGCTTGGGTGCTAAGGTCCAAGTCCGAGAGGGAAAGAACCCAGACCATCAGCTAAGGTCCCCAAATATATACTAAGTTGAAAGAACGAGGTTTGTCTGCATAGACAGCTAGGATGTTGGCTTGGAAGCAGCCATTCATTTAAAGAGTGCGTAACAGCTCACTAGTCGAGCGGACGAGCATGGATAATAATCGGGCATAAGTATATTACCGAAGCTATGGATTTACAATTTATTGTAAGTGGTAGGGGAGCATTCTCACAGGGTAGAAGGTGTATCGTAAGGTATGCTGGACCGGTGAGAAAAGAAAATGTAGGCATAAGTAACGATAATGCGGGCGAGAAACCCGCACACCGAAAGACTAAGGTTTCCACAGCTATGCTAATCAGCTGTGGGTTAGTCGGGACCTAAGGCGAACCCGAAAGGGACAGTCGATGGACAACGGGTTAATATTCCCGTACTACTGTTAACTGTGATGGGGTGACGGAGTGATGAAAGTGCCGCGAACTGACGGAATAGTTCGTTGAAGTACCTACCTATAAGACCCGCAGGCAAATCCACGGGTTTTGGGGAAATACGATAGTACTCGGCGTCTTCGGACAAAGAGATAGTGCACCTAAGGGCTTCCAAGAAAAACCTCTAAACTTCAGGTTAATAGTACCCGTACCGCAAACCGACACAGGTAGTCGAGATGAGAATTCTAAGGTGCTCGAGAGATTCATGGCTAAGGAATTAGGCAAAATAGACCCGTAACTTCGGGAGAAGGGTCGCCAGCAGCAATGCTGGCCGCAGTGAAGAGGTCCAGGCGACTGTTTATCAAAAACACAGGGCTCTGCAAAATCGTAAGATGAAGTATAGGGCCTGACACCTGCCCGGTGCTGGAAGGTTAAGTGGAGATGTTATGGGTAACCAGAAGCATTGAAATGAAGCCCCAGTAAACGGCGGCCGTAACTATAACGGTCCTAAGGTAGCGAAATTCCTTGTCGGGTAAGTTCCGACCTGCACGAATGGTGTAACGATCTGGACACTGTCTCAGCCATGAGCTCGGTGAAATTGTAGTAACGGTGAAGATGCCGTTTACCCGCAGTGGGACGAAAAGACCCTGTGCACCTTTACTATAGCTTAGTATTGACCTTGGATAAATGATGTGTAGGATAGGTTGGAGACTGTGAAGTGGCGTCGCTAGGCGTTGTGGAGTCATTGTTGAAATACAACCCTTTGTTTATCTGAGGCCTAACCCCGTTTTGCGGGGGACATTGCTTGGTGGGTAGTTTGACTGGGGTGGTCGCCTCCAAAAGAGTAACGGAGGCTTCTAAAGGTTCCCTCAGTACGCTTGGTAACCGTGCGTAGAGTGCAATGGCATAAGGGAGCTTGACTGAGAGACATACAGGTCGATCAGGTACGAAAGTAGAGCATAGTGATCCGGTGGTTCCGCATGGAAGGGCCATCGCTCAAAGGATAAAAGGTACGCCGGGGATAACAGGCTGATCTCCCCCAAGAGCTCATATCGACGGGGGGGTTTGGCACCTCGATGTCGGCTCGTCACATCCTGGGGCTGGAGAAGGTCCCAAGGGTTGGGCTGTTCGCCCATTAAAGTGGCACGCGAGCTGGGTTCAGAACGTCGTGAGACAGTTCGGTCTCTATCTACTGTGGGCGCAAGAAATTTGAGTGGATCTGATTCTAGTACGAGAGGACCGAATTGGACAAACCTCTAGTGTATCTGTTGTCACGCCAGTGGCATGGCAGAGTAGCTACGTTTGGAAGGGATAAGCGCTGAAAGCATATAAGCGCGAAACCCACCACAAGATGAGATTTCTTTTAAGGATCGTGGGAGATGACCACGTTGATAGGCTATAGATGTAAAGGCAGTAATGTCATAGTCGAGTAGTACTAATAATCCGTAAGCTTATGTACACCTTTCCAGCCTCGCAAGAGGCTGGGGAAACTTTCTTTTATCCTGAATTTATTTCAGGAACTAATATTTTTTTCTTTATCTCAGTATGTTAAGATATTGTTCAATAGATTTTTATCGTAAGATAAACAATCATTGAAAAATTGCCCAAAGCAATTATAACTTCTTAAGGTGGTTATTGCGGCGGGGCTCACCTCTTCCCATCCCGAACAGAGTAGTTAAGCCCGCCTGCGCAGATGGTACTGCAGTTATGTGGGAGAGTATGTCGTCGCCTTTCTTTTGAGAACCCGTTTTGCAAGAAACGGGTTTTTTTATTAAAATGTGCATTTTATAGTAAATTATAATGGTACCTTAGCTCAGATGGTAGAGCAATGGACTGAAAATCCATGTGTCCCTGGTTCGATCCCTGGAGGTACCACAAAATGCTCGGATGGTGAAATTGGTAGACACGCTGGACTTAAAATCCAGTGAACAGCAATGTTCGTGCGGGTTCAAGTCCCGCTCTGAGTACAAGAAACTTCAGTTGGCTAGCGCTACTGAAGTTTTTTTATTTTAAAATCTCTTTCATTTATTTGTGAGGTTTTTTTTTAAAGTTTTATATTCACTCTGTTTTTATGTATTTTTTAAAGGTATATGGGAAATGGAAGTGTCAAATGCAATAGGATTGTTTTTTGCAAATATTTTAGTTCTACTAATTAGTAGTTAAAATATATTTATTCATTTTAGATGTTAAAGTCATTACTTTGGTGTAATAATGTAGAAAATGCTTGCAAATGTCGCATGTTTATAAGGTATGTTTTTAGCGTGAGTGATAGCAGTGAAAAGCTCACAGTTCCATTGAGTCTCGGACTCAATGGAACGAGGACTTGTAATGAATAGCCCGACCTGACTTTTTTTTAGGAAGGTCACGCCCAAATTTTACTAACAGCTTTAATATGATTTTAAGTATTTACTTTTATATACTAGGCACGCATAGTATATTTTGATATCTTTGATGTAAATTTAAAACTAAAGATGATAAAACCAACGTTAACTTCCCTTTTAAATATTAAACATCCATTAATAATGGCTCCTATGTTTCTTGTTTCCAATACTAAAATGGTTATTGAAGGAATGAAATCGGGTGTGGCGGGTTGTATTCCAGCTTTAAATTACCGTACTCTAGATGAATTACGAGCTTCTATAATTGAACTTAAAGCAGCTAAAGTTGAAGGAGGTAGTTTTGGTTACAATCTAATAGTGAATAAATCTAATATAAAATACAAGAATCAGTTGGCTGTATTATGTGAGGAAAAGGTGGACTTCATAATAACATCTTTAGGCTCTCCCGAGGAGACTATTAATCAAGCTCATAAGGTAGGTATTAAAGTTTTTTGCGATGTTACTGACTTGGCTTTTGCTAAAAAAGTGGAAAGTTTAGGTGGAGATGCTTTAATTGCAGTAAATAATGAGGCTGGAGGACATCGTGGGGATTTATCTGCTGAAGAGTTGATTAAAGAGTTGAATTTAAACACTTCTTTACCCGTTATTTCTGCAGGAGGAGTAAGTACAAAAGCCGATTTAGATAAAATGCTAGGCTTTGGTGCTGTTGGGGTTTCTGTTGGTAGCCCATTTATTGCTTCATTTGAGTCGGGTGTTTCAGAGGAATACAAACAAGCTTGTGTTGATTATGGAGCTAAAGATATTGTTTTAACTAAGAAAATATCGGGCACACCTTGTACCGTTATTAATACTCCATATGTTAATAAGGTAGGGACACAACAAACTTGGATTGAAAATACTTTAAATAGAAATAAAACCCTAAAAAAATGGGTGAAGATGATTCGTTATATGAAAGGATCCAATGCTGTTACTAAAGCAGCTACCGAAGTGACTTACAAAACGGTATGGGTTGCTGGTCCAACTATTGAAAACACAACCGAGATAAGTGCTGTTGCTAAAATAGTTGACAAGATTTGTTCGTACTAGTAGGGATCAATTTAAAAATAAAAAAGCTATACTATTAATAACTTATAGTATAGCTTTTTTATTCTAAATTTATTTTGAACTAATTGATTGTATCTTTGATTTCTTCAAGTTCTTCTGATTTTCTTCCAATTTTAATTTTAGGATGGTCTTTGTTTCCAGTAATAACTAGAGGAACTCCAAATATTCCTAAAGGAGGTAAACCTAAGCGCATTTTTAGATTTAGTTTTCCGTCTAGACTTGTTTGTCCTTCAATCCTTGGTCTAAAACCGGCAAATTTAAATTTAAATCGCTCTAGTATTATGATGTTATTTTTAATAGAACTTTTAACATCTACTTTTGTTAATTGTGGATTTTTTATACCTTCATGGTTTGTTTTTTTACTTACAGCATTAAACATTTTCATACCGTATAATTTAACGTCTTTTATAGAAACAACACCTTCACCAGTTAAGGATGGGTATACAGGTTCCATTTTACCATTTAACTTTCCTTTAAGCTTATAATCTAATGAAATTATTCCTTGTGCTTTTTCGGCAGCACTGGCCATTTCTCTAAAGATTTTTATTTCTTTATAGGCTCTTTTAATGTCAAAGTCACTGGCTTTAATGCTGTATTCAAATAGTGCTTTTTTTGTTGAAATTCCTTGGTATTTTGCATTCATAGTAACACTACAGCCTATTAAGTTAAAGCCTGTATTTTCCATCGTTAATTTACCTTTTTTCATTTGGAGGTTTCCCTGTGCATCGTTAAGCGTAAGTCCATTGAAATTAACTTTATTCGCATTAGCTTGAAATCTTAAATCAAAATTTGAAGGTATAAGAATAACTCCTGTTTCTGGTTTTTCGATCTCTATTTCCGTTTTTGTAGTATCAGTTGTAGTAGTTGTGTTAGCAGTAGTCGACATGAATTCGTCGGCATTGATATATTTTGAATTTAGTATAAATGATCCTCTCAAGACACCATTTTTGGTTGTAAGAAAATTGAAGACATTTTGTAAATAACCATTCATTTTAAAATCGGATTGACCATATGCTGCCAAAAAGTGATTAAAATTCATTTTGTCTTGATTAATTTTAAAAACGCCTTCTTTTATAAGAAATGGTTTTGGCAAGTATTCCGATACTAAAAGGATGTTTCGTAATTCAAGTTTGCCTTTGTTGTATAGTTTACTATAATTCCCTTTTTCGGCATCACTTTGTTTTCCTTTTAATGCTAGATCTGCTTTAATAAATCCGTCAATATCCAACCCTTTTTGTGAGAAGACCTTGTATATTCTACTAATATCAAGTGTACCTTTGGCTTTTATATCATAACTTAAATCTTCAAAATTAGATAGATCAGCAGTTACAAAAACTGGCTTCCCTTCAAATGTAAATTGAGTAGGTTGTAGTAGTATTTTAAGGTCGCTGAATGTTCCTTTTTGATTGCTGATTTTTGAAACAATATTAATATTTGTAATGGGGTTTGGATAGTATTTTGTTTGGATAAAACCATTTTGCAAATTCAAAGTAACATCCGTAATAGGGAAAATATGATTTTTAGCATCGAATGTACCTTTTGAACTTCCTTTACCAATAAGCATTCCTTTTAATTGTATATCTGGAATTCCGAGTGCAAGATTCAGTTTTTCTAAATCTATTTTAGCATCCATAGTAAGATCAATTTCAGGATTATTGATTCCTTTTACATATAATTTTGTTTTTAAATAATCTTTATTGATGTCTAATGATATGTTTTTTGCATCAACAATCAAAAGATCAGGATTTAAAGAAGGAAGTGAGGTTGAAATATCTAAATTTAGATTGGAAACAGGAAATGCACTACTGTTATAATTGACAAAACCGTCTTTTATTTTTAAATCTAGATTTAAATTTGGTGCTTTGTTTTCTGAGGCAATATAAGGACCTTTAAGCGTAAGAAGTAAGTCTGTTTTTCCTTTAAGTTCTGTTTTTTCAAGCCAAGTAATGTATTTTGGAGGAAATGCAGTAAACAGGTCTTCTAGATTACTATTGGTTGATTTTACAATAAAATCAATATTATAACCATCTTTTAGGAAGTCGAATTTCCCTTTGAAGTCAACTAATAATTTGTTTATTTTTAAATCATTTTGTTCAAAAATAAACGATAATGAGTTTACATTCACTTTTGTAATCAAGTCAGCGTCGACTTTTTTATTCATCAAGTAAGGCTCGTTTTCATAGATGATATTCAATTTGTCAATTTTGGCTTTAGAATATAAATCAAATACGTCCTTACTTAAATCTCCATTTCCTAAATAGTTAAAACCTATTGCGTCAAAATGAATTTTAGTAGATTGATCGTCATAATTAATTTGGCTGTTTTTAACTTCAATTTTTTCTAATTTTAAAGCCGTTTCTTTTTTTTCATCATCTAAAGCTTCTTTGGGTGCGATGTATACATTGTAGTTTGCTTGGCCGTCTCTATTGACTTTTATATTGATTTTGGAATTATTCAAATAAATTTGATCAATATTTATAGTGCTACTAAAAATAAGGCTGGACACATTGATACCAAAAGAAACTTCATCAGCTGTAATAAAGGCTTCTTTTTGATAAGGTGCAGAACCATTTAATTTAAAGTTATTTAGTGAGATTGTTAATGAAGGGAAATGGTGGAAAAAAGAAACTTTTGCTTCAGAATAATTTAGTTCTCCATTTAGTTTGTTATTTGCCTCTTTTTTTATTTCTGTTTCAATCTTTTCTGCGAAAATAAAAGGCAAAATAAACATCAACATAAGAATGCTTATAATTGTTATTCCTATGAATTTTAATGCTTTAATAGCAACGATCCTAAATTTGGTTGAAGACATAGATGAAGACTTATATTTAAAACTTTATTTTGATAAAAAAGTGCAAATGTACTTATAAACACGTTGCTTTTTTTTTTAAATGTTTTTTTTTTCAAGTCATGATATAAAAGATTTTAACTAGATCATTTTGGCTTTATAGTTCTGAAAAATAGTTTTTAATTAATAATTTACACTGGAAACATTTACTTTATAAACTATCATTTTAATTTTAACTATTGTTCATTGTGATATTTTATTGAATTTAACAAAAAACGATTAAATTAGTTTTCTAAAATCTTGTAAATATCTAAATATGAAAAGAAGATCTTTTTTAAGAACAGCAACGTTAGCATCTGCTGGGCTAAGTACTTTATTGGTTACAAGTTGTGCTCAAGGTGAAAAAAAACCGGAAGAAACATTAGCGACAGTTAATATTTCAAATGTTGATTTTGAATTAGATGAAGAAACAATTAGCAGTTTAAGGGAGAAATTATCTTCGGGAAAATTTACTTCGGAACAATTAGTTAGAATGTATTTAGAACGTATAGAATCTATCGATAAGAAAGGATTCACTTTAAATTCAGTTATTGAAATTAATCCTGATGCAATTGCTATAGCAAAGGAGTTGGATGATGAATTGAAGGCTGGTAAAAACAGGGGATCTTTGCATGGAATTCCAATTTTGATAAAAGACAATATAGACACAGGAGATAAAATGCAAACAACTGCGGGTTCACTTGCTTTAGTAGGTAATATTGCAGGTACTGATGCTTTTATGATTAAAAAAATAAGAGAAGCAGGAGCAGTATTAATAGGAAAAACGAATTTAAGTGAATGGGCTAATTTCAGATCGACTTCTTCTTGTTCTGGATGGAGTAGTAAAGGTGGACAAACTAAAAATCCTTATATTTTAGATCATAATCCATGTGGTTCTAGTGCAGGATCAGGGGTTGCTGTAGCTTCCAATCTTTGTGTAGTTGCGATCGGTACTGAAACAGATGGATCAGTCGTATGTCCAGCTTCTGTAAGTGGCATAGTAGGGATAAAACCTACTGTAGGTTTAGTTAGTAGAACGGGTATTATTCCCATTTCAAGTACGCAGGATACTGCTGGACCAATGGCAAGAACAGTAACTGATGCTGCAATTTTATTAGGTGCTATGACTGGTGTAGATGAAAAAGATTCAGTAACAAATGAAAGCAACGGAAAAGCATATCATGATTACACTAAATTCTTGGACAAGGAAGCACTAAATGGTAAAAGAATTGGTGTAGAACGAAAACCTCAAGGCAAGAATCAATTTATGCATGAATTGCAGCAAAAAGCAATTGACTTGCTTAAAAGTAAAGGAGCAACAATTATAGAAATTGATTATTTAGATGAAATAGGTAAGTTGGGAGAATCTGAGTTTGAAGTGATGCAATTTGAGTTTAAAACTGGGCTGAACAATTATCTAAGTACTTCAAATAGTAAAGTTAAAAGTTTGAAGGATGTCATTGATTTCAATATTGCCAATGAAAACAAAGCCATGCCATACTTCAAACAAGAAACCTTAATTAGTTCGAATGAAAAAGGAAATTTAACTGATAAAAAATATATTGAAGCACGTAATAAAAGTCACTTTGGTTCCAAAGAGATAATTGACAAAGTCATTTCAATAAATAAATTGGATGCTATTTGTGGTCTTACTATGGGGCCTGCTTGTAGTATCGACATGATTTATGGTGATCGATGGGGAGATGTCTTCTTGACAACTCCCGCAGCTGCTAGTGGTTATCCACACATTACTGTTCCTGGAGGGATGGTTTATGATTTGCCTGTTGGATTATCTTTTTTTGGATTGGCCTATTCAGAACCAAAATTAATAGGAATAGGGTACGCATATGAACAAGCATCAAAAAATAGGACAAAGCCTAGTTTTAAGAAATCATTTCTATAAAATTCTTTTATCCTTTAAAATCTACAGATAAAGAATTTACACAGAATCGTTGTCCAGTTTTTGTTGGGCCATCATTAAATACATGTCCAAGATGACCACCACAATTAGCGCATACAATTTCTGTACGAATCATTCCGTGAGTTTTGTCAAGAATGTATTTTACTTTTCCTGGAATAGAATCATCAAAAGAAGGCCAGCCACAGTGTGCATCAAACTTAGAATTACTCTCAAATAGTGGTTCTGAACAAGCCCCGCAACAGTATGTTCCTTTTTCGTAATGTAAATTGTAAGTACCTGTGTGAGCACGTTCTGTTCCTTTTTGACGTAGAATATGGTATCTCTCTTCGCCTAATTCTTCTTTCCATTGTGCCTCCGTTTTTTCTAAAGGATATTTCATATTATTATTATTATTATTATTATTATTGATTTTTAGTTATAAAGGTAATTACTTTTTGCACGACATTATGGTCTCCCAAAATTTTTCGATGCCCTAAACCGTTTGTAATAACTAATTCTCCATTTTGTAAATGTTTATGAATATGAATTCCCGCTTTTACTGGTACTTCAAAATCATCTTGGTCATGTATAACTAGAACTGGTATAGTTGTATTTTTAGCAGCAATATAAGCGGAGTAATTGTTCATTGGTTCGTTATATTTTTTTTCAAAATGCAATTGCATTCTTTTTGCAATATTGGGCTTTAATTTTAGGTTTGAGACAAAGTCATCAATAATATCCTGAACAATATCCCCACTTCCAATAATTGTAGCAGATTTCACTTTTAATCCATTTTTTATAGCATTTAATATTGACATTCCTCCTAAAGAATGACCAATAGCAGCTTCAAATGGCCCGTATTGTTTGTCTATTTCTATTATTGAAGCAATAAAATCAATCATAATTGAGCTATTACCAGGTGATTTTCCATGTGCAGGAGCATCAAAACTTATTGTCGAGTACTCTTCTTTTAGTAATTCATCAGCTATTTTTACTAGTTGTGTACCACGTCCTGACCATCCGTGAACTAATAGTATTTTTTTATCACTTTTACCATATTGATAAATAACAACATGCTTATTTATTTGCGGAATTAACAATGCTTTTTGCTCACTTTTTCGATTCATGTCCCATTCTCTTTTAGGAAGAGTATGTTTTATTGGTGTTGTAAACAGTTTTGCTGCATATAATACAGCTAATTTTGGAGAGATTAGCGAGATAAATTTACTCGTTACTATAATAAGCTTAGGAATTTTTAATTTTTGTTGGTTAATAGAAGTATTTTTTGACATTTCAATAAATTTTTATTAGGGCTTTCATTTTATTTATTTTTTACTAAATTTAGAAAAACATAAAAGTAATATAATTTATAAAAGGTTTTTGTCTTTTATAGGTAATTACCCTAAACTAAGAATTAGCTCTAATTCAAATATTAAAGCCATTCTTTTGTAAATAATTGAAAAAACAAATTTTATAAAATGGAAATATTTCATATTAGTGCAGAATGTTATCCTGTAGCAAAAGTGGGTGGACTAGCTGATGTTGTTGGAGCTTTACCCAAATACCAAAATAATGCTGGACATCAAGTTAGAGTTGTAATACCATGTTATGATACAAAGTTTAGAAAAGAGAATGATTTTGAATGTGTACACTGGGGATCAATAAAATTAGGAAAGTTTAATTTTCCTTTTAGTGTTCTCAAAGAAACTACTGATAAACTTGGTTTTGAATTATACCTTATTGAAATTCCAGAACTTTTTGACAGAAAAGAGGTTTATGGATATGAAGATGATATTGAACGATTTTTATCTTTTCAAATAGCAACTTTAGATTGGATCATAGGTAGAAGTGAAATTCCTGACGTTATTAATTGCCATGATCATCATACAGGGTTGATTCCATTTATGATGTTATATTGTGATAAGTATTTAAAATTACAAAATACACCATCAATGATTACGATTCATAATGGTTTGTATCAAGGTCAATTTGGTTTTGATAAATTAAATTACTTTCCAGAATTTGATCTTTCTCATGTAAAAGTTTTAGAATGGGATAATTGTATTAATTCTCTTGCTGTAGCTGTAAAATGTGCTTGGGCTGTAACTACGGTTTCTCCCAACTACCTTAATGAAATTAATTATTCAGCTAATGGATTAGAATCATTGTTTAATCTTGTTAGATATAAATCAAAAGGAATTTTAAATGGAATAGACACAGAAGTATGGGATCCAGCTAAAGATGTAATGTTAGAGAAAAAATATTCTATCAAAAATTTCGAAAAAGGAAAACAGCAAAATAAAGAAATATTATGTACTCTTTTTAATTTAGATCCTACAAAACCTTTATTTAGTTTTATTGGTCGATTACTGGAAGAAAAAGGAGGTGATTTATTGCCTCATGCTTCAGCTTTAGCGTTATCAGAAAATTTTAAAGAAATTAATATTTTGATATTAGGATCTGGAAATGCAGATATTGAAAATAGATTAAATAGCTTATTGATTGATTATAAAGGAAATTATAATACGTTTATTGGATACAATGAAGAATTAGCTCATTTAATTTATGCGGGAGCCGATTTCTTAATGATGCCATCTAGAGTAGAACCATGTGGTTTGAATCAAATGTATTCTTTGCGATATGGAACAATTCCAATAGTAAGAAGAACTGGTGGTTTAAAAGATACTGTAATTGATTTTGGAGATGATGGTAATGGAATTTGTCATGATCAATCATCTGTTGGAGATATTTGTTACTCCATTAATAGAGCTGTAAATTTATATAAGAATAAAGAGCATTTAAATAAAATTATAAAACGTGGAATGAAAACCGACCATTCCTGGGAAAGAGTTTGTCAAGAATATATAGATATGTATAATTTAATAATCAACAAAATATGAAAGCTAAAAAGAATAATGTTGTTTCAATCATTCTTGGGGGAGGCCAAGGTTCTAGATTATATCCCTTAACCGCAACTAGATCAAAACCTGCGGTGCCTATTGCAGGAAAATATAGATTGGTTGATATTCCTATTTCAAATTGTATGAATTCGGATATTAAAAGAATGTTTGTATTAACACAATTTAATTCGGCTTCTTTAAACGCACATATAAAAAACACCTATACTTTTAATGCTTTTAGTCAAGCTTTTGTAGATATTCTAGCTGCCGAGCAAACTCCTGATAACCCTACTTGGTTTCAAGGAACTGCTGATGCTGTTAGACAATGTATGCCTCATTTTTTAAATCATGATTTTGATTATGCTTTGATACTTTCTGGAGATCAACTGTATCAAATGGATTTTAACGAAATGCTTGATGAACATATAAAACATGGGGCTGATATAACTATAGCAACTTTACCTGTAAACGCTAAAGATGCTCCCGAGTTTGGTATTCTAAAAACTAATAGCGAAAGCTGTATTGAATCATTTATTGAAAAACCAGCTGCTTCATTGTTGCCTGATTGGGAATCAAATGTAAGTGAGCAAATGAAAAGTGAAGGAAAGCATTATCTTGCTTCAATGGGGATTTATATTTTCAATAGAAAATTATTAATTGATTTAATGGCAAATCCTGATACCAAAGATTTTGGTAAAGAAATTATACCGCAAGCTGTTGGAAATAAAAAAATATTAAGCTATCAATATGAAGGGTATTGGACTGATATTGGTAATATTGATTCTTTTTTTGAAGCTAACATAGGTCTTACTGATGATGTTCCAAAATTTAATTTATTTGATAATGAAAATAAAATTTACACTAGACCTAGATTATTGCCTCCATCAAAATTCCGTAATACACTTATTGAGCAATCACTTATTTCAGAAGGTTGTATCATAAGTGCCAAAGAAATTAAAAAATCAGTTATAGGAATTCGTTCTAGAATTGGCGATGAAACAATTATTCAAAACTCCTATGTTATGGGTAATGATTTTTATCAAAGCATTGATATAATGGATGAAGAAAAAGCGAATAATAAAATTTTAATGGGAATAGGGGAAAGATGTTTTATTAACAATGCTCTAGTTGATAAAAATTGTAGAATTGGGAATGATGTTTATATCAATGGAGGAAAGCATTTAGAAGATTTTTCAAATGATTTGTATTCTATCAGAGAAGGAATTGTTGTAATTAAAAAAGGTTCAGTAATACCGGATAATTACAAAATTAATTAAGTTATTAAACTGTTTTTAAACTAATATTCTAATGAATTAAACATTAGAACTATAAAATTGCCATATGAGTAAAGTTATCACGCATTCTCTTTTTACTGACTTTGATATTAACTTATTCAAAGCTGGGAAACATTATAGACTCTATGAAAAGCTTGGGGCGCATTTGATTGAGTTAGATGGTGTAAAAGGAGTGTATTTTGCCGTTTGGGCACCTACAGCTCATTCCGTTTCTGTAGTTGGAGATTTTAATTTTTGGAAACAAGGAGAACATTTGTTGCAAGTAAGATGGGATTCTTCAGGAATATGGGAAGGTTTTATTCCAAATATTGAAAAAGGAACTACCTATAAATATAAAATTCAATCTAATAATGATGGGATTATTACTGAAAAAGCAGATCCGTTTGCTTTTTATTGTGAGCAACCACCACATACTGCCTCAGTAATTTGGGATTTAGACTACAAATGGGATGATAATAAATGGATGAAATCACGCCAAGACCATAATGGATTAGACAAACCTTATTCTGTTTATGAAGTTCATTTGGGATCTTGGAAACGTCATGCTGAAGAAAATCGTTTTTTGACTTATCTAGAATTTGCTGAGGATTTAGTAAACTATGTAAAAGAAACTGGTTTTACTCATGTGGAATTTATGCCTATAATGGAATATCCTTATGATCCTTCATGGGGTTATCAATTAGTTGGTTATTTTGCACCGACATCTCGTTTTGGTAAACCACAAGATTTTATGGTTTTAGTTGATAAGCTGCATCAAGCTGGGATAGGTGTTATTTTAGACTGGGTTCCATCACATTTTCCTGACGACGCACATGGTTTAGGGTTCTTTGATGGTTCTAATCTTTTTGAACACCCAGATCGAAGAAAAGGATATCATCCTGATTGGAAAAGTTTAGTGTTTAATTATGGACGAAATGAAGTTCGTTCCTTTTTAATTAGTAATGCTTTATTCTGGTTGCAGTACTATCATGCTGATGGTTTACGAGTAGATGCCGTTGCTTCGATGTTGTATTTAGATTATTCAAGAAATGATGGTGAATGGGAACCAAATATTTATGGAGGTAGAGAAAATCTAGATACCATTAGTTTTTTGAAAGAATTTAATGAAGCTGTTTACTCTAATTATGAAGGAGTACAAACGATAGCAGAAGAAAGCACTTCGTTTCCAATGGTTTCAAGACCAACATCTGTTGGTGGATTGGGATTTGGAATGAAATGGATGATGGGTTGGATGCATGATACTTTAGAATATTTTCAAAAAGAAACGGTTTATCGCAAATACCATCAAAATGAATTGACATTTTCGATGACGTATACTTTTTCTGAAAATTTCATGCTGCCTTTATCTCATGATGAAGTGGTGTATGGTAAAAAATCAATTGCTGGCAGGATGCCTGGTGATGAATGGCAAAAATTTGCTAATTTAAGATTACTTTACGGTTATATGTTTACACATCCAGGAACCAAATTATTGTTTATGGGTTGTGAATTTGGACAAAGTGCAGAGTGGAATTTTGAAGGAAGTTTAGATTGGCATTTGTTACAATATCCTTTTCATGAAGGGATAAAGAAATTGATTACTGATTTAAATAATTTATACAAAACAGAACCTGCTTTGCATGAAAAGCAGTTTAATCCAGAAGGTTTTGAATGGATTAATTATTCAGACCATCAAAATGCTGTTTTTTCATTTATTCGAAAAGGAAATAAACCGAAAGAGGATTTGATTGTGGTTTGTAATTTTACTCAAATTGTTCGCCCTAATTATAGAATAGGTCTTCCTAAAAAAGGAAAAATCAAAGAAATTTTTAATAGTGATGCAATAATATATGGAGGTAGTGGTGTAATTAATTCTGATAAATTAACAATTGAATCCTCTCCTTATGACGGAAGGGACTATTCTATTGAATTACTGCTTCCTCCGTTAAGTGTTAATGTTTTCAAGATATCATAGAATTGTTTTTTAATATTGTTGTAAAGTTCAGCTTAATAAAAGGAACTTTACAACAATATTTAATTTCTATTACAACTTTTTTGTGAATAAAGTCCTTATTTTAAAAGGCTAATAGAGATTTTTTGTAGGTTTGGAAAGAAACAAAACATCTTATTAATAATACCACAATTCCATGATTACTAATACAGAATTAGAATATAAAGGGGATCTATACCCATCAAAAATAGTCTCTTTTAAACTGGAAGGGGATTCAATTTATTTTAACACCGATAATAGTGTTGTTTTAAAAGTTACCATTTTAAGAGATAGTTTACTGCGTTTTCGATTTACTACAAAAGGATATTTTAGTAATGATTTTTCTTATGCCATTGATAAAACTCAATTGCATGGATATAATTTTCTAGAGATATCAGAAGAACCAGATTATTACCAAATAGTTACTAGTAAAATAAAATGTGTTATTCAAAAATTAGACATGAGGAAGTCTATTTATGATTTAAAAGGAAATATTTTATTAGAAGACGAGCTTGGTTTTCATTGGGAAGAAAGTTACGAATATGGTGGTAACATTGTAAAGATGAGTAAAGCTTCCAAAGATGGGGAATGTTTTTATGGTCTTGGTGATAAAGCAACCCAAATGAATTTAAAAGGGAAGCGATTAGAGAATTTTGCTACAGATCAATATGCTTTTCAAAAGGATCAGGAACCACTATACAAAGTAGTTCCTTTTTATATCGGATTGCAAAATAAACAAGCCTACGGAATTTTCTTTGATAATACATTTCGAACTTTTTTTGACTTTTGTCATGAGAGAAGAAATGTAACCAGTTTTTGGGCCGAAGGCGGAGAGATGAATTATTATTTCTTTTACGGACCCAAAATGCAAGATGTTGTAACGACTTATACAGATTTAACTGGTAAACCGGAATTACCTCCCTTATGGGCTTTGGGATATCACCAATGCAAATGGAGTTACTATCCAGAGCGTAATGTAAAAGAAGTTGCAGCTAAATTTAGAGAATTACAAATACCATGTGATGCTATTTATTTAGATATAGATTATATGGAAGGATTCCGTTGTTTTACATGGAATAAAGAGTATTTTCCTGATCCAAAAAGAATGGTTGCAGAATTGGCCGAAGATGGATTTAAAACGGTTGTTATTATAGACCCAGGGATAAAGATTGATAAAGAATATGCTGTATATAAAGAAGCTTTAGAAAAAGATTATTTTTGTAAAAGAGCTGATGGTCCTTATATGAAGGGAAAAGTTTGGCCCGGAGAATGTAATTTTCCAGACTATACTAATCCTGAAGTTAGAGAATGGTGGGCAGGATTATTTAAAGAATTAGTTTCGGAAATAGGTGTAAAAGGAGTATGGAATGACATGAATGAACCAGCCGTAATGGAGGTTCCAAATAAAACATTTCCTATGGATGTACGTCACGATTATGACGGAAATCCTTGCAGTCATAGAAAAGCACATAATATTTATGGTACTCAAATGGCAAGAGCTACCTACCATGGAGTAAAAAGATTTGCTTACCCCAAAAGACCTTTTGTAATAACTAGGTCTGCATATGCAGGTTCACAACGTTATACTTCTTCGTGGACAGGTGATAATGTTGCCACTTGGGAACATTTATGGGTTGCTAATATACAAGTGCAAAGAATGTCTATATCTGGAATGGGTTTTACTGGTTCAGATATTGGAGGATTTGCTGAGCAACCTTCAGGAGAGTTATACGCTCGTTGGATTCAGTTAGGTGTTTTTCATCCTTTTTGTAGAACTCACTCGTCAGGTGATCATGGAGACCAAGAACCGTGGGCCTTTGACGATGAAGTCATTGATATTACTAGAAAATTCGTAAGTCTCCGTTACCAGTTATTACCGTATTTATACACCATGTTTTACCAATATATTGAAGAAGGAATACCAATGTTAAAACCATTAGTGTACTTTGATCAAGATGATATTCAAACTCATTATCGAAATGATGAATTTGTTTTTGGAAATCAGATATTGGTTTGCCCTATATTAGAACCTAATGCAATAGGAAGAAGAATGTATATTCCTAAAGGGGAATGGTATAATTACTGGACTAATAAAATAGTAAAAGGAGGAAAAGAAATGTGGGTAGATACTCATTTTGATGAGATTCCAGTTTTTGTCAAAGCGGGTTCGATGATTCCTAAATACCCTGTTCAACAATATGTAGGTGAATTAGAATTTGATGAATTAACTTTAGATTTATATTATAAAAAAGGAAAAGAAAAATCAGTTGTTTATGAAGATGCTCAAGATGGGTATGATTATAAAAAAGGCAGATATAGTTTTTTAACTTTCAGAGTAACTGGAAAGGAGAAAGAACTTAATATTCAACAACATAAAGAAGGGAAATATGACACTAATTATTCTAAGTATAAAATAAACCTTATTGGATTACCATTTAAAGTAAAAAGTATTGAAATCGATAACGAAGAAGTTTCATTTAATAGCTTGGCTTTTGAAATTAATGATTATCTAATTGTAGATAAGGAATTTAATGTTTTGCACATTACTGGAGAATAAAGAAAACAATAAAATTGATACAATTGCTTTTAATTTTGTAACTCATAAACTTAGTTAAAATTGTATTTTTGTTTTTATTAAAATCTAATATCATGAAAAAACAGTCAATAATAGCAGGAATTTGTACGCTAGGTCTATTCATCTCTTGTGCGACCAACCCTCTTACAGGGAAAAAAACATTAAATTTTGTTTCTAATAGTGAATTATTCCCTTCTTCTTTTCAGGAGTATGGAACTTTTTTGAAAGAAAACAAAGTCATTACTGGAACTGCAGACGCAAAAAGAGTGGAAAATGTGGGTATGAAAATTAAAGTAGCTGCTGAAAAATATTTAGCGTACTTAGGTCAAACTCAATATTTAAATGATTACCGTTGGGAATATAAATTAGTTGATAGTAAAGAAGTTAACGCTTGGTGTATGCCCGGTGGAAAAATCGTTGTTTATTCGGGGATTTTACCCATTACAAAAGACGATGCTGGTTTAGCAACTGTTATGGGGCATGAAGTTTCTCATGCACTAGCAAATCATGGAGCACAACGTATGAGTGCATCACAACTTCAGAGTCTTGGCGCTGTAGGTGTTGCTGTTGCAACTGGGAGTCAAAGCGCTGAAAAACAACAAATGTGGCAACAATATTACGGTATAGGTTCACAAGTAGGAGTAATGTTGCCTTACAGTAGAAGTCATGAAACCGAAGCTGACAAAATAGGCCTTACTCTTATGGCTATTGCAGGTTATAATCCAGATGATGCAATTTCATTTTGGACAAGAATGGCTGCAAGTTCTAATGGTCAAGCACCACCTGAGTTTTTAAGTTCACACCCTTCAGATGCAACAAGAATTGCCAATTTGAAAGCAATGGTTCCGGAAGCTAAAGCAACGGCGGCAAAATTTGGAGTTATTTTCAGATAAAAAAATATATTTTAATAGATAATGGAAAGCCAATTCAACTGAATTGGCTTTCTGTTTTTAACAAATCATTATTATTACAAAGTTTATCCTGATTTATAGTTTAAATACTCAAAAAATAAATAAATTCGTTTTAAAAATATTTATATGATAGCTTTACAAAAAGGAGATAAGAAGTTAATAAACGCTTGGGCATTTTATGATTGGGCAAACTCAGTGTACAGTCTGGTTATTGCAACTGCAGTATTTCCCATTTATTTTGAATCTGTAACCAGTGATAATAATGGTATTGTCCATTTTTTGGGTCTGGAAATTAATAACTCCTCTTTGCTATCTTATTCATTATCAATTTCTTTTTTAATAGTTGCATTTCTGTCACCTATACTATCCGGCATAGCTGATTATACGGGTAATAAGAAACGTTTTATGCAGTTTTTTTGTTATTTGGGTTCGTTTTCAGTTATGGGATTGTTCTTTTTTAAAGGACAGGATACACTATGGATAGGTGTTTTAGGAACTATTTTGGCTAGCATTGGATTTTGGGGAAGTATTGTTTTTTATAATTCTTATTTGCCAGAAATTGCTTTTCCAGAGCAGCATGACCGTGTGAGTGCGAAAGGTTTTATGTTTGGTTATTTTGGATCTTTAATTTTGTTAGCATTTAATTTAACCATGGTTATGATGCCTGAATGGTATGGAATAACTGATTCGTCGATACCAGCGCGAATTTCATTTCTATCAGTAGGTATTTGGTGGATGGGTTTTGCTCAAATTACTTTTCATTATTTACCTAATAATGTATTTCATAAAAAACCAGAGAAAGATTTTATATTTAAAGGATTGAGAGAACTTAAAGTTGTTTTTAAAAGCTTGAAAGAACTTACTAGGTTAAAACAGTTTTTAACCGCTTTTTTTCTTTACAGTATTGGTGTTCAAACTGTAATATTATTAGCAGGTATTTTTGGTAAAAAAGAATTAGGGATTACTACAAGTAAATTAATCATAATCATTTTATTAATCAATGTTGTAGCTATATTTGGCGCTTTTTTATTTTCTAGAATATCCGAGAAAATAGGGAACATAAAAACCTTAAAAATTACAATTGTAATTTGGGGTTTTATTTGTTTTGCGGCGTATTTATTAGATGCTAAAAGTCAATATATTGATCTTCAATTTTATGCGCTTGGAGGTACGATTGGGATGGTTTTAGGAGCAATTCAATCCCTTTCAAGATCAACATATTCTAAACTATTACCTGAAACGGAAGATCATGCCACTTACTTTAGTTTTTTTGATGTTACAGAGAAAATCTCGATTGTAGTAGGAACCTTTATTTTTGGTTTTGTAGCTTCGATTACAAACTCAATGCGAAATTCGTTTTTTATATTAGCCATATTCTTCGTATTAGGTTTTATAGTTTTGAGTTTTATGAAAAAGAGTGATGAAACAGTATAAATAATTATTTTTAATCTCTTTTAAAAAAGTCATTTATAATAATTTAAAATAAACTTCGTATTTAAAATTCTATCAATATGACCTTTTTCTTTTTACTAAAGTATTAGGAAAAAAACATCATAAATCAACTATTTAATAGTTGATTTATCACCAATATTTACAATTTTGATTACTGCTTATTTCTACAATGGCATAATGATTGCATTTTTTATACAACTAATGAATAACAAAGGATAATACCAGTTATATTGGTATTTAAAGTGTTTAAACTCTTTGTTTATTCATAAGATTAAAATTTTTAATGACAAAAAGACTTAAATATACTATGTCAAACCATAAAATACTTACAATTGACAATCTGTCACTACAAGAATTCGACTCAGAAGCAGAATTAATTCCATTATTGACTCCAGAAGATGAGGAGGAAATGATAAATGAAGAATTACCAGATTCGCTATCTATTTTACCCTTAAGAAACATGGTTTTATTTCCTGGTGTTGTAATTCCTATTACTGCAGGGCGTGATAAATCAATTAAATTAATAGATGATGCAAATGCTGTTGGTAAAATTATTGGTGTAGTTGCTCAAAAGAATGAAGAAGTTGAAGATCCTACAAAAAACGATATACATAAAATAGGAACAGTAGCCAGAATATTACGAGTTTTAAAAATGCCTGATGGAACGACAACAGTTATTCTTCAAGGGAAAAAACGTTTTGAAATTGACACTGTAGTTTCTGAAGAGCCTTATATCACAGCTACAATTAAAGATTTTGAAGAGAAAAGACCAGAAAAAAAAGATACCGAGTTTTTGGCTATTTTAGATTCTGTCAAAGAACTGGCAATTCAAATAATTAAAGAGAGTCCAAATATTCCAAGCGAAGCTACATTTGCAATCAAAAATATTGAAAGTCAATCTTTCTTGATCAATTTTGTGACTTCTAATATGAATTTATCTGTCAAAGAAAAACAAGATTTACTAGAAGTTAATGATTTGAAAGACAGGGCTTTGGAAACTTTGCGTTACATGAATATTGAGTTGCAAAAATTAGAACTCAAAAACGATATTCAATCTAAAGTTCGTTTTGATTTAGATCAACAGCAAAAAGAATATTTTCTTCATCAACAAATGAAAACCATCCAGGAAGAACTGGGAGGTGTTTCACAAGAAGAAGAAATGGACGAAATGCTTCAAAAGTCGAAGACTAAGAAGTGGGACGAGAAAACACAAAAACATTTCGAAAAAGAATTGTCAAAAATGCGTCGAATGAATCCACAAGCGCCAGATTTTGGAATTCAAAGAAATTATTTAGAACTGTTTCTTGAATTGCCTTGGAATGTGTATTCTAAAGATAATTTTGACTTGAAAAGAGCTCAAAAAATTCTAGACCGAGATCATTTTGGTTTAGAAGACGTGAAGAAAAGAATGATTGAGCATTTGGCCGTTTTGAAATTGCGAAATGACATGAAATCACCTATCATCTGTTTAACAGGACCTCCAGGTGTTGGTAAAACCTCCATTGGTAGATCTGTTGCAGAAGCCTTAGGTAGAGAATATGTTCGAATTTCACTTGGAGGGTTACGTGACGAAGCGGAAATTAGAGGACATAGAAAAACCTATATTGGTGCAATGCCAGGGAGAATTATTCAGAGTTTAAAAAAGGCAGGTACATCAAATCCAGTATTTGTTCTAGATGAGATTGATAAATTAGCGAGCGGGAATCAAGGAGATCCTTCTTCAGCCTTATTAGAAGTTTTAGATCCGGAACAAAACAATTCATTTTATGACAATTTCCTTGAAATGGGGTATGATTTATCAAAGGTGATGTTTATTGCTACCTCTAATAATTTAGGAGCAATTCAACCAGCGTTAAGAGACCGTATGGAGGTAATTAAAATGTCGGGTTATACAATTGAAGAAAAAGTGGAGATTGCACGTCAGCACTTATTTCCAAGACAGTTAAAAGAACATGGATTAACATCCAAGGATTTAACTATTGGAAAAAAGCAATTAGAAAAAATTGTTGAAGGATATACTCGAGAGTCTGGAGTACGTGGATTGGAAGCTAAAATTGCTCAGGTTATTCGTAATGCAGCAAAATCAGTTGCAATGGAAGAAGAATATAACAAAAAAGTAACTGATGCTGATATTGTAAAAGTACTAGGAGTTCCTAGATTAGAAAGAGATAAATACGAAAGTAATGATGTTGCTGGGGTTGTAACTGGACTTGCATGGACAAGTGTTGGTGGTGATATTTTGTTTATTGAGTCACTTATTTCTCCTGGTAAAGGGACGATGACAATTACTGGAAATTTAGGTACAGTAATGAAGGAATCGGCAACTATTGCATTAGAATATATTAAAGCAAATACTGAACTTTTAGGTCTTAATCCAGATATTTTAAAAAATCACAATATTCACTTGCACGTTCCAGAAGGAGCAACACCAAAAGATGGTCCAAGTGCGGGAATAGCGATGTTAACGTCTTTGGTTTCCTTGTTTACACAAAAGAGAGTCAAAAAACATTTGGCTATGACGGGTGAAATTACATTAAGAGGAAAGGTGTTACCTGTTGGAGGTATAAAAGAAAAAATATTAGCTGCTAAACGTGCTGGTATTAAGGAAATTATTTTGTGCCATGAAAATAAAAGCGATATTGACGAAATAAAACCAGAATATATTGAAGGGATGCACTTCCATTTTGTAAAAGAAATGAGCGAAGTTTTAAAAATTGCAATTACAGATCAGAAAGTAAAAAATGCAAAAACCTTGTAAAGACTATTTTTTAATTTAAATAATAATTCCAAAATCAAATCTTAAAATAATTGAGAGATGATTTTGGAATTTTATTTGTTTGGAATTTGGAGAAGCAAAATCACCAATTATTGGTATTATAATTTTATCTTCGTTATTGCGTTTTATTTTAAAAAAAATAGAAACCTAAAGCATGTTCAAAAAACTTTTTTTATATTTTTTACTTCTTATATGTACTGTTTCTTACGGTCAAATAGGAGGGAAGTATACGTATCAGTTTTTAAACTTAGTTACTTCGCCTAGACAGGCATCACTTGGAGGGAAAACAATCACTATTTATGATGATGATGTAAATCAAGTAAATTTTAATCCAGCAACAATTAATGTAGAAATGGACAACCATTTAGCTATTAATTACGGGAGTTATTATGGGGAGATTACTTACGGGACTGCTTCTTATGCATACACTTATGATCGGCATTTACAAACTTTTCAAGTTGGGGTTAATTACGTCAACTATGGTAGCTTTGAAGGATATGATGAAAATGGTCAAACTACCTCCTCATTTACTGGAAGTGAAACAGCATTGTCATTTGGATATTCATATAATGTACCAAACACAACATTATATTTAGGGGCAAATGCTAAATTAATTTCATCCACCTTAGAGAGTTATAATTCGTTAGGAGGAGCAATTGATATTGGTGCTATTTTTATTGACGAAAGGAATGATGTCAATTGGGGGTTGGTTATACGCAATATTGGTACCCAATTCACAACCTATTCTGAAGTTCATGAAAGGTTACCTTTAGAGCTACTTGCGGGAGTTTCACAAGAATTAGAAAATGTACCTATTCGATGGCATTTGACATTAGAGAATTTACAACAATGGAATATTTCTTTTTCAAATCCAGAAAGGACTCAATCTTCAATTGACGGTAGTTCAACTGAAGAAAAAATATCATTTGTGAACAACGCCTTGCGTCATGTAATTTTTGGAGTCGAATTATTCCCCAAAAAAGCATTTAATTTGCGTCTTGGATATAATTTTCGAAGAGCGGAAGAACTACGTATTGTAGAACAACGCAATTTTTCAGGCATTTCGTTAGGTTTTGGATTAAAATTAAATAAATTAAAATTTAATTACTCGTATTCACGTTATACTCTAGCGGGAAATACAAGTTTATTTGGTTTAACGATAAATTTTCAATAGAAGGGTTAATTAAAAATAGGTAAAGAGATGAAGAAGCTATTTATTTTTTTATTTTTTCTGGTATTTGTTTTCTCTAGCTTTAGTAATAAAGACGAAAAAACAGTTGTACAAGAAAAATTGAATTCACAAATTAAGGAAGTAAAAGACCTAGTTAATAGATACTCAAAGTACAATAAAGAAATTGGTTTTTTTATTGATATGAAAATAGAATCAGGAAAATATCGGTTTTTTGTTTGTAATTTGAAAACAAATGAAATTATAGACGAAGGCTTAGTTAGCCATGGTTTAGGTTCTGAAACAGGCATAGAAGGAGAGCTGAAATTTAGTAATGAGAATCATTCTTTTTGTACTTCTTTAGGAAAGTACTCTATAGGTAACAAGTATATTGGTACATATGGGAAGGCGTATAAATTATATGGATTGGACGCTACAAATAGTAATGCATTTAGTAGAAATATAGTTTTGCATCAATTTGAAAGTGTTCCATATGAAGAGCAAGGGCAATTTATTTGTAAGAGTTTGGGTTGTCCAATGGTTAATGAATTGTTTTTTAATAGAATAGGGGAGTTGATTGATCATTCTAAAACAAAAATTATTTTAAGTGTCTATTATTGATATATAAAAATAAGATGTTTTCTTATAAAATTTAGAGCAGCTAGGAGTAGGTTTAATAACATCAAATTAAAATATAAAATTGAAAAAAATTACCATTGCAATTGACGGGTTTTCATCCACAGGAAAAAGTACTTTAGCAAAACAATTAGCCAATCATTTGGGATATGTATACGTGGATACTGGCGCAATGTACCGTGCAGTTGCTTTTTTTGCTATGCAAAATGGCTATATAGGTGCTTCGTTTTTTGACAAAGAAACTTTAATTAATAGTTTGCCATTTATTCGATTAGAATTTAAATTCAATCCAGATTTAGGTTTTGGCGAAATGTATTTGAATGATACTAATGTAGAAACTCAAATACGAACTATTGAAGTTTCTAATTTTGTAAGTAAAGTAGCTGAAATTTCAGAAGTACGTGCCAAATTAGTAGAGCAACAAAAAGAAATGGGAGAGAATAAAGGAATTGTGATGGACGGAAGAGATATTGGTACCGTTGTTTTTCCAGATGCTGAACTTAAGATATTTATGACTGCCAGTGCAACTACAAGAGCCGAAAGACGATTTGCTGAATTGAAGCAAAAAGGCGACAATGTTACCTATGAAGAAGTGTTGAAGAATGTTGAAGAGCGTGATTATATTGATACCCATAGAGAAGATTCTCCCTTAGTAATGGCAGAAGATGCTATAGAAATTGATAATTCACACCTAACACGTGAAGAACAATTTGAAGTGGTGTTGAGTCTAGTAAGTGAAATTACTAAAACGAATTAATTCTTTTGTTTATCACATTTTAAATATTAGATTTACGCCTTACATTTTTTTAAAATAATATAATTCATAATATGGGAATTAAATACAGACTGATTTTAATGAATTTCCTTCAGTTTTTCATTTGGGGTTCGTGGTTGCTTACAATTGGAGCCTATTGGTTTAATAATAAACATTGGTCAGGTACTGAGTTTGGTATCATCTTTTCAACAATGGGTATTTCTTCTGTTTTTATGCCTGCTCTTACAGGAATTATATCAGATCGTTTTTTAAATGCTGAAAAATTATATGGTTTGCTTCATTTTTTTGGTGCTGCTGCTTTGTTTTTCTTACCGCAAGTAGATAATCCTACCACTTTTTTCTGGGTTATGTTGGTGAACATGTTTTTCTACATGCCTACTATTTCATTATCAATAACTGTAGCTTATAATGCATTAATTGCTAAAGACATGGATGTTGTAAAGGATTATCCACCTATCAGAATATGGGGGACAATAGGTTTTATTGTTGCTTTATGGGTTGTTAGTTTAACGCATAATGAAACATCAGCTAATCAATTTTATATTGCTGGAGTAGTGTCATTAATTTTAGGAATATATGCGTTTACATTGCCTAAATGTCCTCCGTTGTGTAAAGGCGAGAAAAACAGCTCTTTTTCACGAGCTTTGGGTTTAAATGCTTTTGAATTATTCAAACAAAGAAAATTTGCTATTTTCTTTATCTTTTCGATGTTGTTAGGAGCTGCATTGCAGTTGACTAATGCGTATGGAGATACTTATATTCATGATTTTGCCACTGTCGATGCCTATAAAAACACTATCGCGGTGCGGTATCCAGCTATAATTATGTCAATCTCTCAAGTTTCTGAAACCTTATTCATATTAGCAATTCCTTTCTTTTTGAGAAAATTTGGAATTAAGTATGTGATGTTGTTTAGTATGTTGGCTTGGGTATTGCGTTTTGGATTATTTGCTTTTGGAAATCCAGCGGATGGATTATGGATGATTATTATGTCCTGTATTGTATATGGAATGGCGTTTGATTTCTTTAATATTTCAGGATCTTTGTTTGTAGAAACGCAAACTGATTCTAAAATTAGAGGAAGTGCGCAAGGGATGTTTATGATGATGGTAAATGGTTTTGGTGCTTTGATTGGTAGTTTTGCTAGTGGCTATATTATTCAGGAGTATTTTACTCTAGCGGATGGTAGTAAGGAATGGCAAAACATTTGGATCACATTTTCAACCTATGCCTTAGTGCTGGCAATTGTATTTCCGTTTGTGTTTAAATACAAACACGATCCTAAAATTGTAGAGAAATTTAGTCATTAAAAAATGATTTTTAAAATACAACCCGATAACTACTAGTTAGTTGTCGGGTTTTTTATTGCTAAGAAAAAACCATAAAACCTATTTAGCCCTGATGGAGCCGATATCCTCGTAGTCCTTTTTTTTAGGACGGAGAGATAAAGGCGAGAGCGGGAATCCATCACTGCAAGAAAGATGGTTCATTCGCTACTGATTTTCAGTTGATTATCTTTTTAATAATATTTTGTTGTTTGAAATAAATGTGTTACTTTTGCACACCTTTTGGTGGATAAGAGTTTCCATTAGGTATTATTTATTTATACAAACAACTTCTGTTGTTTTCTACTACTTTAAGAAACTCAAGAAAATACAGAATACAAATTTTTATCAGCATGTCTGAACAAATCCAATCACAAGAAGAGTTTTTAGCAAATTTTAACTGGCATAACTTCGAAGAAGGTATCGATCCAGTAGATGAAAAAAACTTATTAGAATTCGAAGAATTAGTATCAAAAACTTTTATCGCTACTGACCAAGAAGAAGTAGTAGATGGTACTGTTGTTAGAATCACAGATAGAGACGTTATCGTTGATATCAACGCAAAATCGGAAGGTGTTATTTCTTTAAACGAATTCCGTTACAACCCAGCATTAAAAGTAGGTGATACTGTTGAAGTATTAATTGACATCCGTGAAGACAAAACTGGACAACTAGTTTTATCTCACAGAAAAGCACGTACTATCAAATCATGGGATAGAGTTATTTCGGCTAACGAAACAGGAGAAATCGTTAATGGTTTTGTAAAATGCAGAACTAAAGGTGGTATGATCGTTGACGTTTTCGGAATTGAAGCGTTTTTACCAGGATCTCAAATTGATGTTAAACCAATTAGAGATTACGATGTATACGTAAACAAAACAATGGAATTCAAAGTGGTGAAAATCAACCACGAATTTAAAAACGTTGTTGTATCTCACAAAGCGCTTATTGAAGCGGATATTGAAGTACAGAAAAAAGAAATCATCGGTCAATTACAAAAAGGACAAGTATTAGAAGGTGTTGTTAAAAACATTACTTCTTATGGTGTCTTTATTGACTTAGGTGGAGTTGATGGATTAATTCATATTACTGACCTTTCTTGGTCAAGAATTAACCACCCATCTGAAGTTCTTGAATTAGACCAAAAATTAAATGTTGTAATCCTTGATTTCGATGATGAGAAAACAAGAATTCAATTAGGATTGAAACAATTAAACGCTCACCCTTGGGATGCTCTTGATGCTAAATTAGCAATTGGAGACAAAGTAAAAGGTAAAGTAGTTGTAATCGCTGATTACGGTGCTTTTATCGAAGTTGCTGAAGGTGTTGAAGGTTTAATCCACGTTTCTGAAATGTCATGGTCTACTCATTTACGTTCTGCTCAAGATTTCGTAAAAGTAGGTGATGTTGTTGAAGCAGTTATCTTAACTTTAGATAGAGATGACCGTAAAATGTCATTAGGTATCAAACAATTGTCTCAAGACCCTTGGACTGATATCACTTCTAAATATCCTGTAGGTTCTAAACATTCAGGTATCGTTAGAAACTTTACAAACTTTGGTATTTTCGTAGAATTAGAAGAAGGAATTGATGGATTAATTTACATCTCTGACTTATCTTGGACTAAGAAAATCAAACACCCATCTGAATTTGTAAATGTTGGTGAGAAACTTGATGTTGTAGTATTAGAATTAGATGTTGAAGGACGTAAATTATCTTTAGGTCACAAACAAACTACTGCTAATCCTTGGGATCAATACGAAGATTCATTCGCAGTGGGAACTATCCACAACGGAGAGATCTCTGAAATTGTTGACAAAGGAGCTACTGTAGAATTTGGAGATGATATCGTTGCTTTCATTCCTACTCGTCACCTTGAAAAAGAAGATGGTAAGAAATTGAAAAAAGGAGAATCTGCTGATTTCAAAGTAATCGAATTCAACAAAGAATTTAAAAGAGTTGTTGCATCTCACACTGCTATCTTCCGTGAAGAAGAAGAGAAAAATGTGAAAGCAGCTACAGAAAATACTTCTTCAGCTTCTACTTCAACAAATGCACCTGCTTCTACTTTAGGAGATAGCAATGATGTATTAGCTGCTTTGAAAGCTAAAATGGAAAAGTCTGAGAAAAAATAATTCTCAATCTTTCTTATAATAGAAAAGCCTCACAGGGATGTGAGGCTTTTTTTTATGTTGTGATTTTTGATTAATTTTTAAAAAGAATTTAGTATTAAATTTGCAGCACAACTTTCAATGTAGTTGGGATTAAGAATATAGTAACGATATAAGAATTTGCGAGAATAAATCAATTAATGAGCGTTTTGAATCGGAATTCTAAAAATTAAAATAAACATGAAATATACAAGATTAACTAAAGAACAATTTGAAGAGTTAACACAAGAATTTAGTACTTTCTTAGCAACTCAGACAATTGATAAAGCGGAATGGGATACAATTAAAAAAGACAAGCCAGAAGTTGCTGAGCAAGAATTAGACGTTTTTTCAGATCTAGTTTGGGAAGGCGTTCTTACAAGAGCAGAATATTTAGAGCATTTTTCAAAAAATCATATTTTCCTATTCCATAGTTTTGATACTTATGTTCAATCCATTGTGCTTAAATCATTAGTTCCTGAAGTTGATTTTTTAACTAAAGAGGGATTGCAATGGCTTAGTGATAATATGTTTACAGATACTATCGAAATGAAGACTGGTAAAAAAGAGTTTACTGAGGAGCGTAATTCGTCTCTTTTTGCATTGATTCAGCAAGGTGCTTTCTTAAGTGACGGTCAGTTGTACAAGCAAATAAATACGATTATTGAATCATAATTCAGTAGTTATTTATTCTTCAAATTAATTAATTTTGAAAGGTCAGAAACTCACTTTTATTTCATTGGAAGAAAAATGTTTTTTTGATGTGGGTTTCTTTTTAATTGGTTATTTTAGTCCTTTATTTTAAAGACTAAAATAGCCAATTTTATTTTCTATGGATATTCAAAATTCGATTAAAACTTTAAGGGAGGAGTTAAATCAACACAATTACAATTACTATGTGCTCGATAAACCAGTAATTTCTGATTATGAGTTTGATATAAAACTGAAAGAGCTACTAGATTTAGAAAATCAATATCCAGAATTTTTTGATGAAAATTCACCTACACAAAGAGTAGGTGGTTCTATTACAAAGAATTTTCAAACTGTTCCTCATGAATATCGCATGTATTCTCTAGATAATTCTTATTCTAAAGAAGATTTAATGGAATGGGAAAAGCGAATTCAAAAAGTTTTAGGCGAAGTACCTTTACAATACACTTGTGAATTGAAATATGATGGTGCTTCTATAAGTATAACTTATGAAAATGGAAAACTGAAACGCGCTGTTACTCGTGGAGACGGATTTCAAGGGGATGATGTTACTAATAATATTAAAACAATACGATCCATTCCATTACAATTAAAAGGCAATTACCCCGAAAAATTTGATGTTAGAGGAGAGATTATTTTACCATTTGCTGGTTTCGAAAAAATGAATCAAGAACTCATTGAAATAGGAGAAACGCCGTATTCTAATCCTAGAAATACAGCTTCTGGTAGTTTAAAACTAAAAGAAAGCGCCGAAGTGGCTAAGAGACCCTTAGACTGCTTGCTTTATTTTTTAATTGGTAATCAATTGCCATTTACTACACAATACGATGGCTTGGAAACAGCTAGAAATTGGGGATTTAAAGTACCAAAAGAAGCTAAATTAGCACACAATCTAGATGAAGTTTTTCAGTTTATTGACTACTGGGATGTTCATCGACATGATTTACCTTATGAAACGGATGGAGTAGTCGTAAAAGTAAATTCATTTCAATATCAGGATGAATTGGGTTATACTGCAAAGTCACCACGCTGGGCTATGGCGTACAAATTCAAATCAGAGCAAGTTTCGACAAAATTAAATTCAATTTCTTATCAAGTTGGGAGAACGGGAGCTATTACTCCTGTCGCTAATTTAGAGCCTGTACAACTAGCAGGAACAATTGTAAAACGAGCTTCTTTGCATAATGCAGATCAAATTGAAAAACTAGATATTCGTGTTGGAGACACTGTTTTTGTTGAAAAAGGTGGGGAGATAATCCCTAAGATTATTGCTGTTGATTTAACGAAACGTCCAGAAAACACAGAACCAACTGCATATATTACACACTGTCCTGAATGCAATACTGAGCTGGTGCGTTCTGAAGGCGAAGCGAATCATTACTGTCCTAATTTTTATGGTTGCCCTCCACAAATAATTGGAAGAATTCAGCATTTTATTTCTAGAAAAGCGATGGATATTGAAGGACTAGGAGGAGAAACGGTAGCACTACTTTTTAATAATGATCTAGTTCATAATTATGCTGATTTGTATGAGTTGACTGTGGAGCAAATTCTCCCTTTGGAAAGAATGGCACAAAAATCAGCTGAAAATTTAGTTAAGGGTGTGGCTGAATCTAAGAATATTCCTTTTGAACGTGTTTTATTTGCTCTTGGAATTCGGTTTGTAGGTGAAACGGTGGCTAAAAAACTGGCTAAACACTATAAAAATATTAATGCTTTAAGTGAGGCAAGCTTGATGGATTTAGTATTGGTGGATGAAATTGGGGAACGAATTGCGCAAAGTGTGATTGATTTTTTCGAAAACAATGAAAATAGAATTATTATCGAAAGGTTAAAAGAGTACGGACTACAATTTGAAATCGTTGAAAAAGTGAACCCTAATGCTACGGATAAATTGATTGGAAAAACATTTGTGGTTTCAGGTGTATTTTCTAAATTTTCAAGAGATGATTTGAAAAAAGCAATTGAAGAAAATGGTGGTAAAGTAGGAAGTTCAATTTCTACCAAAACAGATTATGTTGTTGCAGGTGACAATATGGGGCCGGCTAAATTAGAAAAAGCCAATAAGTTAAATATTCCTATTCTATCTGAAGATGATTTTTTGAAGATGGTTACTGATAATTTTTAAAAAAATGAAGGTTTTAAGTAAAGAAACTACTCTTGAAAAATCATTAATTGCATTATTTTTTTTAATGGGATTTATTGAGGTAGTTTCTGACGATAGTTATATTCTATATATAATTAAGCCCTTAGAAATAGTTTTGTTATTTGCATTGTATAGCTATTCTTCCATACGGAAAAACCCGCTCTTTTTTATTAACATGCTATTCTTGTTAATAGGTAGATTGTTATTTATACCAAACGACAAAAACATGCTTTTTTATGCCTTGATAGCTGTTTTTTTTCATCGTATAATTGAGATATATTATGTAGTAAAGTTGGTTAAAATAAAGGATTACATACCGCCATTATTGGCTTCAATACCCTTTTTGATTTATTTTTTGTATTTAGTTTCTATCCCCGATGATATATTGATAAGAAGTTATGTGGTTTTAGTAGTTCAAATTATCTTAATATCAGTACTTAGCGGAATTATATTGTCCCAATATCTGTTAACTTTTAATAGAAAAGACATTTGGTTATTTGTTTTTGGAATCATGTCTCTTATGCAGACTTTTGTAGTATTTATTGAGAAGTTTTACCTTTCTGATTTTAAGATTACCAGTTTAAGACCAATGGCTCTATTTTTAAACACCATAGTTTGTTTTTCTTTTTATAAGTTTGTTATTACCACGGAACGATTAAACGATAATTGATTTCCCTTCAGAAGCTTTTCTCTTATTTGAATCAAAATAAAAATCGATTCGGCCCAGATTTATTCCATAACAACCAACTTGGTTGACCAAAACATCATTTCCTGATAGATTCTTAGTAACTGTTGGTTTATCAAGAAAAGTATGGGTGTGTCCCCCAATTATTAAGTCTATATCATCCGTAAGTGCTGCAAATTTTAAATCAGAAATTTTATTTGGTTCATTTTTATAATTATAACCCAGATGTGAAAGACAAATAATTAAATCACATTTTTGTTCCTTTTTTAATATCCGAACCATTTCTTGCGCCGTTTCAACAGGATTGTTATACACCGTTTCTTGGTACATTTTTTTATCAACTAGACCATCAAGTTCAATTCCAATTCCAAAAACGCCAACCTTAATTCCATTTTTATTAAAAACTTTATACGGTTTTACTAAGCCATTCATCATGGTATTTTTAAAATCATAGTTGGCCGATAGAAACTCAAATTTTGCATGAGGCATTTGAGCATACAACCCTGCAATACCATTATCAAAGTCATGATTCCCTATCGTAGAAGCATCATATTGCATCATGCTCATTAATTTAAATTCCAGTTCTCCACCATAATAATTAAAATACGGCGTCCCTTGAAAAATATCTCCAGCATCAAGCAACAATACATTAGGATCTTCTTTTCGTATGTTTTCTATCAACGAAGCTCTTCTTGCAACACCACCCATATTTGCGTTTCTAGGATCATCAGCAGGAAAAGGATCAATGTGGCTGTGCACATCATTGGTGTGAAGAATTGTTATTTTCTTTATATCAGGAGTTGTAAAACTACTCAATGATAAACCTAAACTCAACATTGCGGTGCTTGCAGCCGTTTTCTCTATAAAATCTCTTCTTTTCATTTGTTTGTTTTTGGAGCTGTTTCCCGCTTTCCGTTGCAATCTTTTTATTTTTAAAGAAAAAATAAAAAGGATTTTTACTTCAATCGGGGCTAAAATACAGTGCTAATAAATAGGTTATAATTATTCAACAATAATTCGATTGTCTTGAGTTGATTTAATCGTATCGGTTTCTTTGAAATAATCAATTAATATGTTTCTTAATTTGTAATCTAGATCATAGGTAGCTATTCCTTTTTTGAAGAAATTCATATTGTCACCACCATTAGATAAGTAATCATTGGTGCCCACATAATAAACTTTGTCGTTTTCAATAGGTTTGCCTTGTACTAATACATTTTTGGGATGATTGTTTTTGTCAATAGTAAATGTCAATCCAGCAAGTGGATGTGGTTGTTTTTCAAGTATGAAATAATCAACAATTTCAAAAACTTGTTCTCCTTTTAGGGCAATCACAACCATCGTATTTTCAAAAGGCATTATTTCAAATGCGGTTCTTGTAGTAACATTACCCTTTGGAAGTATAGCGCGAATACCGCCATGGTTAAGCAAGCAGATGTCAATTGTTTTATTTTCACGCATTTTAAAAACAGTGTTTCCTCTTTTTAAAGTAACATCTGCCATTAGATTCCCAATAGTGGTTTGCCCATTTATGGCTTTTTTATCTAATGTTATGGGGCAGTATGCTAAAACACTATCCAAATCTTTATTAATGTGTTCTCTGTAGGGTTTGATAAAGTTTTCTATTTCAGTAACTTGATTTTCTTTATCGGTGATTGGTATTTGTTTTCCTTCTATTCTTGCAACTTGCAGTTTCGAACTACCGCAAGAAAAAACGAAAAAAAATGTTAAGAATATAACAAAAAGTTTTAAAACTTCGTTATACTTTTTTAGATTTACCATTTATAATATGACTTAATTAATTAATTTTGTAAGCGAGTAAAAATAGTATGTTTTTAAATTATATAAAAGAGTTTTCTGTAAAAAAAACAGTAAAAAATAGTTTACTTAATGTAAAGAGCAATCTGGATTCAGGAACTATTAAAACAGTAGGTTTACTTATTGACGAGAGTTATTTTTCTGAAATAAATCTTTTAGTTAATGAGTTACGGTTAAACGGAATCTTGGAAGAGAATATAGAAGTATTAGTTTATACTAATCGCTTAAAAAAAAATAAAAGTATTTCGCAAGCTACTTTTAGTTCAAAAAATTTAAACTGGAATGCAACGATAAGCAATTCAGCTGTAAATGATTTTGTAAATAAAGAGTTTGATTTACTAATAAGCTATTATGATATAGAAAAAGCAATTTTGTTAGTTGTTACAAACGAATCAAAAGCGCATTTTAAAGTTGGTTTTTCTTCTATTGATAAAAGATTAAATGATTTAATGATCAATACAAATGCAGAAAACTATAAGGTCTTTACTCACGAATTATTTAGGTATTTAAAAATTTTAAACAAAATATAATCTAACATGCAATCATTAATAGGAACTGGTGTTGCTCTAGTAACTCCATTTAAAGAAGATTTTTCAGTTGATACAGAAGCTTTAAAAAGCATAGTAAATTTTTCTGTAGATGGAGGAATTGAATACCTTGTTATCTTAGGTACAACTGCAGAAAATGCTACACTATCTCAAGAAGAGAAGGAACTAGTTATAAAAACGGTTATTGAAGCTAATAATGGAAGATTACCTTTAGTACTAGGAGTAGGAGGGAATGATACTAGAAAGATTGTAGAAGAATTGAAGACAAGAGATTTTTCTCCTTTTGTAGCAATATTATCAGTTTCACCATTTTATAATAAGCCAACACAGGAAGGTATTTATCAGCATTTTAAGGCAGTGTCTGAAGCTTCTCCTGTACCAGTAATTATTTATAATGTGCCTGGAAGAACAGCAAGTAATATGTTGCCGTCAACCGTTTTTCGTTTAGCTAATGACTTTAAAAACATTGTAGCTATTAAAGAAGCTGCGGGTGATATGGCTCAAGCACTTCAATTATTGAAAAATAAACCAAAAGATTTCCTTGTAATATCCGGTGATGATATGATTGCCTTACCAATGGTTTTAGCAGGAGGTTCAGGTGTTATATCGGTAATTGGGCAAGGATTTCCTAAACAATTTTCTGAAATGATACGATTGGGTTTGAACCGTAAGGTAGATGATGCTTATAAACTGCATTATCTTTTAATGGACTGTATCGATATGATTTTTGAACAAGGAAACCCTGCGGGAATCAAACAAGTGTTTCAATCACTAGGGATTACAGAGAATTTTGTACGATTACCTTTAGTAAAGGTAGATGAATCTTTAAGTAATAGAATATCGGAATTTGTTAAAAATATCGATAAATAAGCCTTTAAAACACTGCTTTTTTTTAAGCAAAGAAATATTTTGTAGTAGCTAAATTAATAACTAAATTTGCAACCGAAACTTCGGTATGATTTTTTGTGGATTGTTAACAGTTCATGAGATTTTAAAAAAATAAAAAAATGAAAAAAATTGTATCTCTAATACTTCTGATTGCTTTTTTTACTTCTTGTAATGAATATCAAAAGGCTTTAAAAAAGGATGATGTAGCCGTAAAGTTTGAAATGGGAACTAAGTTATATGATGCTGGAAAATATACTAAAGCAATTCGACTTTTTGAGCAAATTGCACCAGCATATAGAGGAAAACCTCAAGCAGAAAAATTGTTTTATATGTTTGCACAGTCTTATTATAAAACAGGTCAATTTTACTTAGCTGGATATCAGTTCGAAAGTTTTGTATCGGGTTATCCAAAAAGTGAAAAATTACAAGAAGCTGCATTTTTAGGAGCAAAAAGTTATTCAAAATTATCTCCAGTCTATAGTTTAGATCAAACAGATACTACTAAAGCAATTGATAAGTTACAAGCTTTTATAGATAGTTATCCTAACTCAGAATACTTGGCGGAAGCTAATGAAACGGTAAAGGTATTAGCAGAAAAAATTGAGAAAAAAGTTTTTGAAAATGCTAAAGGATACAATACAATTTCTGATTATAAATCAGCGTTAGTAGCTTTAGATAATTTTATTGCTGATTATCCTGGTACAAAATACAAAGAAGATGCTTTGTATTATAAATTTGATTCTGCTTATCAATTAGGGATTAATAGTATTGATTCTAAAATGGAGGATCGATTAAATGTTGCAAAAACGGCGTATTCTAACTTAATAAAATTTAAGGCAGATACCCAATATAAAGAAAAAGCGAACGTAATGTTAGCTCGTGTTGAACAAGATTTACAAAAATTTACTAAATAAATAAAGTCATGGATTTAAAAAAGACGAATGCTCCAGTAAATACAATAACATATAATAAAACTGTTATTGAAGAACCTACTGGTAATGTGTATGAAGCAATAACCATTATGGCTAAAAGAGCGAACCAAATTAACTCTGAGATCAAGAAAGAATTGACAGAGAAATTGGAAGAATTTGCTACATATAATGACAGTCTTGAAGAAGTTTTTGAAAACAAAGAACAAATTGAAGTTTCAAAATTCTATGAAAAATTGCCTAAACCACATGCTTTAGCAGTTCAAGAATGGTTAGATGGTAAAATTTACCATAGAGATTCAACTAAATAATACTATATGTCAGTTTTAAGCGGTAAGAAAGTTTTACTAGGGATATCTGGTGGAATTGCCGCCTATAAAACAGCGTCTTTAGTACGACTTTTCATAAAAGCAGGTGCACATGTCCAAGTGATAATGACACCTGCTTCTAAGGATTTTGTAACTCCTCTTACTTTATCTACATTATCCAAAAATCCCGTGCATTCTACTTTTTTTAATCAAGAGGAAGAAAACGAGAAATGGAATAATCATGTCGAATTGGGATTATGGGCTGATTTAATGGTCATAGCTCCAGCAACTGCAAATACGCTTTCTAAGATGGCAAATGGCAGTTGTGACAATCTTCTTATCGCTACTTATCTTTCGGCTAAATGCCCAGTTTACTTTGCTCCAGCAATGGATTTAGATATGTACAAACATCCTTCAACATTAGCTAGTTTTAAGGCTTTAAATGAATTTGGGAATACGATCATTCCTGCAGAAAGCGGAGAATTAGCAAGTGGACTTTCTGGTGAAGGTAGAATGGCTGAACCAGAAAACATCATCGCTTTTCTTGAAGCTGATTTAGAAAGTAAATTGCCTTTAAAAGGAAAAAAAATACTAATAACAGCTGGTCCTACGTACGAAGCAATAGACCCTGTGCGTTTTATAGGAAATCATTCTTCGGGAAAAATGGGATTTGATATTGCAAATAGCGCGGCAAATTTAGGAGCATCTGTTATTTTAGTTTCGGGGCCAACAAAATTTAAAGCTAACCATTCGTTAATTAAAGTGCTTAATGTGGTTTCTGCGCAAGAAATGTATGATGCTTGTCATCTGTATTTTAATGATGTAGATGTAGCTATTGCTGCAGCCGCCGTTGCGGATTATAGACCAAAAACGGTAGCTACACAAAAAATAAAAAAAGCACCGGACAACTTTACAATTGAATTAGAAAAAACAAAAGATATCTTAGCTTCACTTGGAGCAATCAAGAAAAAACAGTTCTTAATTGGATTTGCTTTAGAGACAGAAAACGAAATTGAAAATGCAAAGGGGAAAATCCAGAAAAAAAACTTAGATTTGATTGTTCTAAATTCTTTGCAAGATGAAGGAGCTGGTTTTGGTAAAACTACTAATAAAGTTACTTTTATCGACAAAGATTTTAATATTGAACCAATGGATTTGAAATCGAAAGAAGCAGTTTCTGACGATATTTTAAACAAAGTAGTAAACTATTTTCATGAATAAAATAATTACCTTTTTTGTGTTATTGTCATTTGGGCTTGTGCAAGCGCAACAGCTAAATTGTACAGTATCGGTAAATTCACAAAAATTGAGTAATTCAAATCAACAAGTTTTTAAAACTTTAGAAACTTCTTTAAATGAATTTGTAAATAAAACCGATTGGAACGGGCAAAACTATAAACAGCAGGAGAAAATTAATTGCTCCATGTTTATTACAATACAGTCAAACAGCTCAGATCAATTTGTTGCAACGATACAAGTTCAATCCTCCAGACCTATTTATGGTTCTTCTTATTCTTCACCAGTTTTGAATTATAATGATAAAGATTTTAGTTTTAGATATACAGAATACGAGAGTTTAATTTTTAACCCAACCGTTTTTGAATCTAATTTAGTTTCAGTTATTTCATTCTATAGTTATATTATACTAGGAATGGATAATGATACCTTTGAGTCCGAATCGGGAAATTCTAATTTTGAAACTGCACAAAATATTGCTGGAATTGCTCAGCAAAGTGGATATAAAGGATGGAGCCAAATTGATGGAAATCAAAACAGGTATTTTTTAATCAACGATATGTTATCTCCTGCTTATTCTCAATTACGCAAAACGAGTTTTGAATATCATACGGGATTAGATGTAATGTCAAAGGATTTGAAATCGGCTAAAGAAAAAATTAAATTATCATTATTAAATATTGGAAAACTGAATGCTTCCAAACCTAATGCATTCCTAACTCGCATTTTTTTTGATGCTAAGTCTGATGAAATTGTTTCTATTTTTTCTGGAGGTACCTCTATAACAGTTTCGGATTTAATTGAAAACTTAAATAAAGTTTCTCCTTTAAATTCAAGTAAATGGGCCATGTTAAAATATTGACATTTGCTCAATTTTAAGAATATTACACTCATAATTACCCTAAAAACAGCTAAATGATTACTGCACTATCGATAAAAAACTATGCCCTAATAGAAAAATTAACGATCGATTTTTCTAAAGGATTTTCAATAATTACAGGAGAAACAGGTGCTGGTAAATCGATAATATTAGGCGCATTAGGATTGGTATTAGGGAAAAGAGCGGATCTCTCTTCTTTAAAAAACAAAGAGGAAAAGTGTATTATCGAAGCTCATTTTGAAATCTCTAAATATAATTTAGCTCCTTTTTTTAAAGAAAACGATTTAGATTACGAAGACGATACTATAATTAGGCGTGAAATTCTTCCTTCAGGTAAATCAAGAGCATTTATTAATGACAGTCCTGTAAATCTTCAAGAATTACAAGACTTGGGTTTGTTTTTGATTGATATTCATTCACAACAACAAACAAGAGAACTCTCTGATGAAAATGTTCAATTTGAAATAATTGATGCAATTGCAAACAATCAGGATAATATTTTAAAATATCAGTCTCTTTTAAAATCGTATAAACAAGATAAATCTAAACTTAATTCCCTAATTAAAAAACAAGGGGAGTCAATAAAAGAGCAAGAATACAATACCTTTTTACTGAACGAACTCCTTGAAGCTAAATTAGTATCAGGTGAACAAGAGGTTTTAGAGTCTGATTTTGAAAAATTAAATAATGTCGAAATAATAAAAGAATCTATTGATCGCTCTTTAGCTATTGGAAACGATGAACAAATTGGTGTTTTGAATAATCTAAAAGAAATTAAAAGTTCATTACAAAAAATAGCTTCATTTTCAACAGATTATAGCGCGTTATCTGAACGAATAGTAAGTTTGACAATTGAGTTTGATGATATTTCGAATGAGTTAAATCGTTGCTCAGAAAAATTAATCAATGATCCAGAAAAAATGGATGCGATTGGACAAAAATTGCAACTTATTTACAATTTGCAAAAAAAGCATCAAGTTACCTCAGTCGATGAATTAGTAGAAATTCAAGCTAATTTAGAGCAGTCTGTTTTAGAATTAGGTAATTTAGACGAAGAAATTAAAGGTATTTCGATTGCAATTGGAGAGAAAATAATCGCCTTAGATTTAATTGCAAAAAGTATTCATGATAAAAGACATCAAGCTATTCCAGTTTTGTCTCAAAAAATGATTACTATTTTAGAAACTCTAGGGATGCCTAATGTTCGTTTTGATATTCAGTTAGTTGAATCAGACTCTTACCTAGCTAATGGAAAAGAGGAACTTCAATTTTTGTTTTCGGCTAATAAAGGAACCGACTTTGGAATATTAAAGAAAGTGGCTTCTGGTGGTGAAATGTCTAGAATAATGCTTGCTGTTAAAGCGATATTAGCACAATATTCAAAATTGCCTACTTTAATTTTTGATGAAATTGATACAGGTGTTTCCGGTGAGATTGCTATTAAAATGGGAGAGATAATGAAAGAAATGAGTAGCGGAATGCAAATCTTTGCTATCACACATCTACCACAAATAGCTGCCAAAGGGAATGCACATTTTAAAGTGTTTAAATCAACTATCGGGGAGGACACACAATCAGAGTTGAAACTCTTATCAGATGAAGAACGTATTGTTGAAATAGCCCAAATGTTATCAGGAACTGTTGTTTCTGATTCGGCTCTAAATCATGCAAAAGCCTTGCTGAACTAGATTTTTGGATTATATTTGTTCTGCTTTGAAAAGCCTACGTAAAGAAAACCGAAGTAATTAAAATTATAAATCAACGAATAAAAAGTATAAAAATGATCATAGAACCAAGAATGAGAGGATTTATTTGTTTGACATCTCACCCAGAAGGATGCGAGCAAAATGTTAAAAATCAAATCGAATATGTGAAATCAAAAGGCATTATTGATGGTGCTAAAAAAGTTTTGATTATTGGAGCTTCAACTGGTTTTGGTTTGGCATCTAGAATAACAAGTGCTTTTGGATCGAATGCTTCAACTATTGGTGTGTTTTTTGAAAAACCACCTAGCGAAGGTAAAACAGCTTCTCCGGGTTGGTATAATTCTGCAGCTTTTGAAAAAGAAGCGCATAAAGCGGGATTATATGCAAAAAGTATCAATGGAGATGCTTTTTCAGATGAAGTAAAAAAACAAACATTAGACTTAATTAAAGCGGACTTAGGACAAATTGATTTAGTAATTTATAGTTTGGCTTCTCCAGTTCGTTTGGATCCTAAAACAGGAATCTTGCACCGTTCTGTTTTGAAACCTATAGGAAGTACTTTTACAAATAAAACAGTTGATTTTCACTCCGGTAAAGTTTCTGAAATATCTATCGAGCCTTGTAGCGGTGATGATATTGAGAATACCGTTAAAGTAATGGGTGGTGAAGATTGGGCTATGTGGATTGATGCTTTAAAAGCAGAGAATTTATTAGCTCCTGGAGCTACAACAGTTGCTTATTCTTATATTGGACCATCATTGACTGAAGCGGTTTATAGAAAAGGAACAATTGGTCGTGCTAAAGATCATCTAGAAGCTACTGCTTTTACTATTACAGATAGTCTTGCGGATATTAATGGTAAAGCGTATGTATCAGTAAACAAGGCTTTGGTTACGCAAGCAAGTTCAGCTATTCCAGTTATTCCATTGTACATTTCATTATTGTATAAAATAATGAAAGAAGAAGGAATTCATGAAGGATGCATTGAGCAAATACAACGTTTGTACCAAGATAGATTGTATACAGGTGCAGCAGTTCCTACTGATGAAAAAGGAAGAATTCGTATCGATGATTTAGAGATGCGTGCTGATGTACAAGCTAAAATAGCCAAATTATGGCAAGAAGCTACAACTGAAAATTTAGCAGAATTAGGAGATTTAGAAGGATACAGAAGTGACTTTCATAACCTATTCGGATTTGGATTTGAAGGAGTAGATTACAAAGCAGATACAAATGAAATGGTTGGTGTCGAAAGTATTGGATAATATTCATTTACAGTAATAAATTTTTAATAACACCTTAATTTCATATTGGATCATTCCTTTAGAAATTAAGGTGTTTTTTTAACTAAAAAAGTATAATAAATGTACAATTTACTAAAAGGGAAAAGAGGAATTATATTTGGAGCCTTAGATGAAAATTCAATAGCATGGAAAACAGCTGAACGAGTTCATGAAGAAGGCGGTATTTTTATTTTGTCAAATGCTCCAGCGGCAATGCGTATGGGGTCAATTGATGAATTAGCTTTAAAAACGGGTTCTAAAGTCATAGCTGCAGATGCTACTTCAGTACCTGATTTAGAAAATTTAGTAGATCAAGCTATCGAAATTCTTGGAGGAAAAATTGATTTTGTTTTGCATTCTATAGGGATGTCTGTCAACGTCCGAAAAGGAAATCATTACACGAATCAGAATTACGATTACACCGAAAAAGGATGGAATGTATCTGCTGTTTCGTTTCATAAAGTAATGCAAGTTTTGTATAAAAAAGATGCTATGAATGAGTGGGGAAGTATTGTTGCATTGTCTTATATGGCGGCACAACGTGTTTTTCCAGATTATAATGACATGGCAGACAATAAAGCATATTTAGAATCAATTGCCCGTAGTTTTGGCTATTTCTTTGGTAGAGATAAAAAGGTAAGAGTGAATACAATTTCACAATCGCCAACAGCTACAAAAGCGGGACAGGGAGTTAAAGGTTTTGGTGGTTTTATTTCATTTGCGGATAAAATGTCTCCTCTTGGTAATGCAACGGCGCTGGATTGTGCTAATTATACCGTATCCATGTTCTCCGATTTAACCAAAATGGTTACACTTCAAAACTTGCTTCATGATGGTGGATTCTCTACTATGGGAGTGAGTCAGGAAGTCATGGAAATGTTTGAATAATAAGTCAATTCATAATAAAATGTTTGTTAAAACCATTGCTTAATTCGTGATGGTTTTTTTATTGATATACTTTAAAAGTATATCTTTGCTCCCTTATTTATCCAATTTATTTTAACTAATACCACATAGCTATATATGTTGTTTTCTTTAATTATTCCCGTTTATAATCGACCGGATGAAGTTGATGAACTTTTAGAAAGTTTGTCACAAACAGATTATAAAGAAGATTTTGAAATTGTGCTTGTTGAAGATGGATCGTATTTAAAATGTGATGATGTTCTTCAAAAATATTCAGCTAAATTATCTATTTCCTATTATTATAAAGAAAATTCAGGCCCTGGAGATTCAAGGAACTTTGGAATGCTCAAAGCCAAAGGAGATTATTTTATCATATTCGATTCAGATTGTATTATTCCAAAGCAGTATTTGAATGAAGTTGATAAAGCTTTAAAAGAAAATTATGTGGATTGTTTCGGAGGTCCTGATAAAGCTTTAGATAGTTTTTCGGATATACAAAAAGCAATTAATTTTGCCATGACTTCCTTTTTAACAACAGGAGGAATACGTGGTGGTTCTGAAAAAATCGATAAATTCCAACCTAGGAGTTTTAATATGGGTTTGTCTCGCAAAGCTTTTGAAGCGTCTAAAGGCTTTGGAAACATTCATCCAGGTGAAGATCCCGACTTATCTATCCGATTGTGGAATCTTGGTTTTGAAACCAAACTATTTCCAAATGCGTATGTATATCATAAGAGAAGGATTGATTGGGAGAAGTTTTCCATTCAAGTAAATAAATTTGGTAAAGCGAGACCTATATTGAATAGTTGGTATCCAAAATACAATAAGCTTACCTTTTTCTTTCCTTCTGTATTTATAATTGGATTTGGATTGGCCGTTTTCTTATTGATATTTACGTATGATTATTTGTTGAAATTGTATTTTGTTTATTTTCTAATTCTATTTATTGTTTCAGCTTATCAAAATAAAAGTGTCAAAATTGGTTATTTATCGATAGTTGCTGTTTGGAAACAATTTTACGGTTATGGTTTGGGATTTATAGAATCCTATATTAAAGTTATCGTTTTAAAGCAAAAACCTCAAATTGCTTTTCCAGAATTATTTTTTAAAGTTTAATTATGGCAAAAATTATTGGCTTAACGGGTGGTATTGGGAGCGGTAAAACTACTATTGCAAAACTTTTCATAAAAAGAGGAATTCCCGTTTATATTGCAGATGATGAGGCAAAAAAAGTAATGCAATCTTCAAAAATCGTTCATGCTATTAAAAAAGAATTTGGCGAGACCATCTTTGAAGGGACTACTTTAAATAGAGAAAAGCTGGCTGAAATTGTGTTTAATGATTCTGATAAATTGAAAGTGCTCAATAGTATTGTTCATCCAGCTGTAAAAGAGGATTTTAAAGCTTGGCTTTTGAAAAACGATGCATTTCCTTTTGTAATGTATGAATCGGCTATTTTATTTGAAAGCGGTAATTATAAAGATTTTGATATAATAATTACGGTTACAGCACCTATTGAATTAAGGATTGAAAGAGTTTTACAACGAGATAATACAACCCGAGATCTTGTTTTAAAAAGAATAAATTCGCAATGGACTGATGCACAACGTATTTCGAAAAGTGATTATATAATTGAAAATATTAATTTAGATATTTCAAAAAACGAAATTGACAATATTCTTAAAATTTTAAGGATAAAACAAAAGGAGTCCTAGATGTTAATGTTTGGTTAATATATTATCATTCATACTGTTAAAATGTTAATTTTGTTCCGATGAATAAATTATTTTTTAGATTACTTGTTTTGTTAATGAGCTTATCCTTAATAGGAATAATTCTCGTTCAAGTGTATTGGTTTAATTCTTCGTTTAAAAATAACGATGAACAGTTTAAATTTCACGTAACACAAGTTATTGCTAATGTTGCTGATAAACTTCAAAAACAAGAAGCATATAGTTTTTATGATAAATACAATCATTATAAAGATAGTACTGGAAAAATTCCTCAAAAGAATGATTTACTAGAGTTTTATTATGTTCAAAAGAATCCTTTAACAAATAAAACTATTGTTTATTCTAATAGTATTATTTCGGAAGATTATAACATATCTCCTTCGTTCTTTGAAAAGAAATTTGGTTCAGGTGCAGAACGTTTTAAGAATTTTAATTCTAAACGTGTTACTGAGGTTTATAACAACAATACCATTGATAAATCAAATTTATCTCAAAGTCTTACTCCAGATGTAAAAATTGAAAAATCAGGAAATTTAGATGTTTTAGATAATGCTCAATTTGAAATTTTCTTTAAAGATATTGCCTCTGCAATGCCTCTTCAAGAAAGGATTTCTAAAGAAACTCTTCAGAAATTAATCAAAAAAGAATTGGAAGAATATGGGGTTAAAACAAAATTTGAATTTGGAATATATAGTAATGGTTTAGCTACTAAAATAAAATCTGATGATTTTAAATATGATAAAGAGGCAACGTATTCTATTCCTGTTTTCGCGGATAATGAAGGAAATGAAAAATATAAGTTATTAGTTACGTTTCCACACAAGAAAAAATTCTTGTTGTCTGAACTGATACGAATTACAGTATTGTCAATCGTTTTCACATTGATTATTTTGGTGGCCTATTCAAGTGCATTGAACCAATTGATCCGCCAACGTCAAATTTCAGAAATCAAAACAGATTTCATAAATAACATGACGCATGAATTTAAGACTCCTATTGCGACAATCAATTTGGCTTTGGATGCCATTAAAAATCCAAAGATAATTGATGATAAAGAGAAGGTTTTGAAATATTTGCAAATGATTCGTGACGAGAATAAGCGAATGCATGCTCAGGTAGAAAATGTATTGAGGATTTCAAAATTAGAGAAAAAAGAACTTGATATCGAAAAAGAATCAAGCGATGTTGAGGAAGTTATAAATGATGCTATTGAGCATGTTAATTTAATATTAGAAGACAGAGAAGGTACAATTAATTGTCATTTTGATGCTGCAAGAACTACCGTTTTAATAAACGAGGTTCATTTTACTAATGTAATTGTAAATGTATTAGAAAATGCCATTAAGTACTCACCAGATATACCTGAAATTGATGTTTATACTGAAAATGTAAAAGACATGATTCTTATAAAGGTAAAAGATAAAGGATTAGGAATGAGTAAAGTTGCTCAGAAAAGAGTTTTTGAAAAATTTTATAGAGAGCATACAGGAGACCTTCATAATGTTAAAGGACATGGATTAGGTTTAGCGTATGTAAAAAGAATAGTTGAAGACCATAATGGTCAAGTATACGTTGAAAGTGAAAAGGGAAAAGGGAGTTCCTTCATAATAAAAATACCACTAATAAATTAAAATATGGAAAATATAAATAAAAAAATTCTTTTAGTAGAAGACGACCTAAATTTTGGTGCTGTACTTAAAGATTATTTAATGTTAAATGATTTTGATGTCGTTTTAGCTAAAAACGGGATGGAAGGATTTGAAAAATTCAAAAAAGATACTTACGATTTATGCATTCTTGATGTCATGATGCCTTATAAAGATGGGTATACTTTGGCTAAGGAAATTAGAGAGAAAAATAGCGAAGTGCCTATTATCTTTTTGACAGCAAAATCAATGAAAGAGGATGTCTTAAAAGGATACAAAGCTGGTGCTGATGATTATTTGAACAAGCCTTTTGATTCAGAAGTTTTACTTATGAAAATCAAAGCAATTATTCAAAGAAAGTCTTCAGATGTGAAAGCAGAACAAGTTCAGTTTGAATTTAATGTTGGAAAATTTCACCTAAATTCAAAATTGAGATTCTTAACTTTTAATGGAGAAGAACCAATTAAATTGTCTCCAAAAGAGAATGAATTATTAAAAATGTTAATCCTTCATGAAAATGATTTAATGCCAAGAGAATTGGCCTTAACTAAAATATGGAGAGATGACAACTATTTTACTTCAAGAAGTATGGACGTTTACATCGCTAAATTAAGAAAGTATCTTAAACTAGATGAGGATGTTGAAATCCTAAATATTCACGGAGAAGGGTTTAGATTGGTTGTTAAGAACAAAACAGCATAAATTAAAATAAGGCTTCGAGAAATCGGAGCTTTTTTTTTTGAAACTATTCCTGTCTTACACTACACCATTTATCATAAAAGAAACAATTTCCAATACCTAAAAAAGAGCTTCCGCTGGTCGCTTTTTTTAGGTAGGAAATTCATTTTTTTATTTCAAAATGCTTTTTGTTTCAGTCAGGGTTAGGGAATGGTATCTATTTCAAGTTAAGTTGTAATGCAAAACAGTTTTTTTCCTCTTTAGTAATGCTAAATACAACTGATTCTTCGGATACATTTTCATGAATAACCACTTGGTCCTTTAAAGAGAGTTCTTTCATGAAATTCATTTCAAAACTTTTGATTTCTTGATTTAAGATTGTTTTTTCATCTACTAAATCAAGGCACCATTCTAAGTACTTCACATTATTGACGTGATTTACAATATCCAAATCAGATAAAAAGACTGTTTTTTCAAATAACTCTTCTTTTTCGGGGCTAATGCTTATTTTAGAAAAAGGTGCTACAGTTGCTTTCTTTTCTGGATACAATTCAAAGTGTTCGTAAGGTAAAGCTAGTCCTTCTGGACGACGTTTTTCGGTATTAAAAACGGCCCAAAAAGTTTCAGTACCAATGATTTTTTTACCATTGAGATGCATTTCTAATGCACGAACTGAGCGAGAATTCTCTAATGTGTTGATCCAAGTTTTTACAGTCACAAGATCTCCCCATTTTGGCAATGCAGTGATTTCAACGCGCATTCTACTCAAAACCCAGGCTTGATTAAATTCCTGCATATCTGAAAAACTAATCCCACCCATATCCGAATGTGCAGCAGCAGTTAGTTGTAAAAGATTACACAAATCAGTGTATTTTAAGTAGCCGTTAGGCATGCATTGTGTAAAATTGATTTCCCAATCCTTGCTTAGTATTGAAGTGAAATTTGGACTTATTGGCATATAAATAATTATGAATTATGAATTATGAATTATCGATTCTATATAATTAAAGATAGTTTGGTATGGAGTTTCGTAATTAAACCATTTTGTATTCTCGTCTCTTTTAAACCAAGTGAGTTGGCGTTTAGAGAAGCGTCTAGTGTTTTTCTTGATTTCTTCGGTGGCAAATTCTAGTGTAAACTCCCCGTCAAAATAACTGAATAATTCTCTATATCCTACAGTTTGTAATGCATTGAGCTCTTTGTTAGGATATACTGTTTTAGCTTCTTTTAATAGCCCTTCTTTCATCATGATGTCCACTCGTTGATTGATGCGATTGTACATGATGCTTCTATCAGCTTCAAGTCCTATAAGAATAGGATTGAAGTTGCGACTATTTTGTTTCTGATTTAAAAAAGAAGAATACGGTTTTCCGGAACCAATACATACTTCTACAAAACGCATCATGCGTTGTGGGTTTTGTAGGGTTTGTGGATTTTCGGTTGTTAGGGTTTTAAAATAAGTAGGATCTAATTTTTGGAGTTGTTCTTGCAAATACCCAATCCCTAATTTTTCATAAGTTGCATTTACTGATTCTCGAATTGAGGAATCTATTTCTGGAAATTCATCAAATCCTTTTAGAACTGCATTGACATACAAACCAGAACCTCCCACAAGAACTACATAATCATTAGTTAAGAATAATTCATCAATTTTAGCAATAGCTTCTTTCTCGAAATCACCAACAGTATAAGACTCAAATATTGATTTATTTTGAATAAAATGATGTTTTGCGGCAGCCAATTCAGTTTTGCTTGGAACAGCAGTTCCAATAGTCATTTCTTTAAAAAACTGTCGGCTGTCACAGGAAATAATTTCACAGTTAAAATGATTAGCTAGGTGAATACTCAACGCTGTTTTGCCAATAGCCGTAGGTCCGATGATGGTAAGTAGGTATTTCATATTTATTTTTAGCCCAGATAGAAATGAAAACCCCGGACGATTGCAAGTTAGTATTTCTTGACGTAAAAGAGCGCCTTTTGAAGCTCCTTTTACTGCTTAGAAATACAATTGCAAACGGAGGAGTTGCAATGAATAGCTGGAAGAAGCTTCCTATTATTATTATTATTATTATTATTATTATTATTTAAAGTGGTTGTCCACAGCGGTGACAAAAATTAGCTTTATCTGGATAATCATTTTTACCACAAGTTTTACAGGGAATTTTTGTATTAACTGCTGGTTTTTGGACATTTTTGGCAATTTCTGCGGTAACAATTCCTGTGGGTACTGCTATTATGCCATATCCCAAAATCATTACAAAGGAGGCAATAAATTGTCCTAATGGGGTTACAGGGGAAATGTCTCCATAACCTACGGTAGTTAGTGTTACAATAGTCCAGTAAATTCCTGCTGGAATACTAGTAAAACCACTTTGTTTGCCTTCGACTACGTACATGATGGAGCCTATAATGATAGTAATTATGAGTACAAAATAAATAAAAACAACAATTTTACCGCGACTGGCATTGATGGCTTGCCTCAATTGTGTAGATTGACTGGTAAATTGTGGATGATTTAGTATTTTGAATAATCGAAGTAATCGCAACGAACGAACGACACTAAAAATGCTAGTCCCAATGAAGAAAATCGATAAATACATGGGCAAAATGGCGAGTAAATCGATGATGCCATAAAAACTAAAAATATATTTCCAAGATTTATCTATTGTTAAGATGCGCAAAAGATACTCCATCGTGAAAAATACCGTGATTAGCCATTCTAGAAAAACAAGTTCTGTATGGTATTGCAAATCAAATGCAGCAACCGTTTCCATCATTACTAAAAGGACACTTAGTAATATAAGTCCTAACAGAATTAAATCAAATAAACGCCCTGCTTTTGTGCTTGTACCATAAATAATGATATGCGTTTTTTGTTTAAAAAGATCATATTTAGATTTGACTTTACGCATTTACAGGAAATAAAATTTGGTTTTTTTGCTAGAATTTGATAATCTTAAAACCTTTGTTTTTTCGAATATACCCTTGGATGGCATTGCGGGTATCTCGATTGCTATCCATAGGGGTTATAATGTTTTTTAAGATCTCAACATTTGTTATTTGATAGTTTAAATCATAAAAAGCGTACCCTTTTAAAATGCCATTCTCAACTAAAACAGCTGAGCGCTCACTGATTTTTCTTCCTTTATCAATAATAATCATGTTGGTGTTTTCAAATCCATTTTTGTCTATGAAAGCTTGAACCCGGAGATTGTATTCTGAGGGTGTAATTTTTCCAATACAAGCGCCATCACATTCGTTAATGGTATGTTGAAAACAATGATTTTTGGTTTGATACAATCCAGTGAATTTCTGACATAAATTGAATTCGGTTGAAATTCTATATAAAGCATTTTTTCCTTCAAGCGCATTGGGGTAAGCTATGATTTCTTTTTTTCTCCCATCTGCTTTTTGAAGTTTTAAATTTAAATATCCATTGGCATCTTTCTCCGAATATATAGCCCATGAAAAATTGCTTTTTCTTGCCATTCTATTGTAAACTGGTTTGTTTATTTTAATTTCTTCGATTTCCTTCAAAAAAGAGATTAATTCTGATCCCGTTTCTTCAAAGGTTACCGTGAAAACTTCTTTTTGTATTTTTTTTGCACTAGTAGTAATACCCGTAAAATGCTGATTGACCCTTTTTTTAATGTTTCTGCTTTTACCAATAAAAATTATTTTACCAGCTTCATTATGAATATAGTAAGTACCTACTCTTGAAGGTAAACTTTCTATAATATCTTGTAGTTTTGGCGCGATCCCTTTTTGGATTTCAGTCTTGATTAGATCTCTGACAATTGCTTTTTCAATGTCTTTATCCAAGAGCATTTTGAATAATTTGACAGTTGCCATAGCGTCTCCACTTGCTCTGTGTCTATCAGCCATAGGAATTCCCAAGGCACGGACTAACTTTCCTAAACTGTGTGAAGGTTGCTCTGGTAGTAGTTTTTTTGATAACTCAACTGTGCAAAGTGTACGTTGATTGAAGTCATATCCTAAACGTCGAAATTCAGTGCGTAAAATACGATAATCAAAGTCGGCATTGTGTGCTACAAGAACACAGTCATTGGTCATTTCAATTATACGTTTGGCTACTTCAAAAAATTTAGGAGCACCTGTCAACATCGCATTATTAATTCCTGTCAATTTCACAACAAAGGGTTGAATTGGAATTTCAGGATTGACTAAACTAATAAATTGATCCACAATTTCATGACCATCATATTTGTAGATAGCAATTTCTGTAATCCCTTCTTCATTGAATTGTCCTCCGGTAGTTTCTATGTCTAATATTGCGTACAAATTTGTTTGTTTAAAGTTTGAGGTTTAAAATTGAAAAACAGCTAGAATAAATAGTAACTAGTTCGTAACTATTATCTTCCTCCAAATATACTACTTCCAATGCGAACCATCGTGCTACCGCATTCAATAGCCAACTTATAATCTCCCGACATTCCCATGGATAATATTGAAATGTGTGGTAATGTATCTTTTTGAGATTGTAATCCCTTGAAAATAGAATTTAAATGTATGAATTCTTTTTTAATTTGGTTTTGATTATCCGTAAAAGTAGCCATTCCCATTAATCCAACTATTCGAATATTTTTCATTTCTAGAAAATCATTTGAGGATAGGAGCGTAGCTAACTCTTCTTCGTCTAGGCCAAATTTAGTTTCTTCTTCTGCAATATGCATTTGCAATAAGCAATCAATAACGCGATTGTTTTTTAAGGCCTGTTTGTTTATTTCTTGTAATAATTTCAAACTATCTACTCCGTGAATTAAGCTCACAAATGATGCCATATATTTGACTTTATTCGTTTGCACGTGACCAATCATGTGCCATTGAATGTCTTTGGGCATTTGTTCCCATTTTTCAGCCATTTCTTGGATTTTATTTTCGCCAAAAATGCGTTGACCTGCATTATAAGCTTCCATTAAATCTGGAATGGGTTTTGTTTTTGAAACAGCAACAAGAGTTACGTTTTGAGGTAAAGTAGATTGTATAGATTGTAAATTGGCTGCTATATCCATTTTTATTTTTTTGTTGTTCAAACTTTTTCTAAGGTGAATTAAATCATTCCTTGTAATGTCTGATCTGTATTACGAATTTTTAGTGCTACTGATTTAGTATCTTAAAACTAAACCATGAAATTCATTATAAAAGTATGTTTTACTTTTTTAGAATCAATAGCTTCTGGAAATTTGAATAAAGAGCTTTAGTGGGATTATAGGTTTTCATTCGCAGAATTCAATGAAAAAACTGCGAATGAAAACAAAAATATTATATAAATTGTTTAGAAACTTTTTCTGCTTTTTTACTTTCACTATAGTCGTAAAAACCTTCTCCAGATTTCACTCCTAGTTTTCCTGCACGAACCATATTAACTAATAAAGGACAAGGAGCATATTTTGGGTTTTTATAACCGTCATACATCACATTTAATATGGCAAGACATACGTCTAGACCAATAAAATCGGCCAATTGTAATGGTCCCATTGGGTGTCCCATACCTAATTTCATTACAGTGTCAATTTCATAAACACCCGCTACTTTATTATATAAAGTTTCGATGGCCTCATTAATCATAGGCATCAAAATTCTATTAGCAACAAAACCGGGGTAATCATTAACTTCAACTGGCGTTTTTCCTAATTTCTCAGAAAGTGCCATAATAATTTTAGTCACCTCATCACTTGTGTTATAGCCACGAATGATTTCAACCAATTTCATAATAGGCACTGGATTCATAAAATGCATACCAATAACTCTTTCAGGATGCGTAACTACAGCACCAATTTGAGTTATTGAAATCGACGAAGTATTTGTTGCTAAAATAGTATTGTGTGAACAAGCTTCGTTTAATTGCTTGAAAATATCTAATTTCAATGCTACATTTTCAGTAGCAGCTTCAATAACTAAGTCAACTCCTACAACACCGTCTTTAATGTCTGTATAAGTAATAATATTGGTGATTGTTTTTGCTTTATCTTCTTGAGTGATGGTTCCTTTTGCAATCATTCTGTCCAGATTTCCAGCTATAGTTGCCATTCCTTTATCTAATGATTTTTCAGAAACATCAATTAATTTTACTGTAAAACCACTTTGAGCAAAAGTGTGGGCTATTCCGTTACCCATTGTTCCTGCTCCAATTACTGCTATTATTTTCATTTATTTTTGTTTAAATTTTAAAGTTTTCTCGTTTAACTTTTAAATCAGAAAGTCTGTTTTATTTTTTAAAACAATCAATTATTTGATAAGCGACTCTCAATGCTTCTGTTGCTTGTTCTAAAGTTACAATAGGAGTAGTATTGTTATTAATTGCATCGGCAAAAGTTTCTAATTCTTCAAGAATAGCATTGTTTTGCTCTACCTCAGGATTAGAGAAATAAATTTGTTTTTTAACGCCTTCGGCATTTTGCAAAATCATGTCAAAATCTCCAGGGATTTCTGGCGCATCTTTCATTTTTACCACCTCACATTTTTTCTCTAGAAAGTCAACAGAAATGTAAGCGTCTTTTTGAAAGAAACGTGTTTTACGCATGTTTTTCATTGAAATTCTGCTAGCAGTTAAATTAGCTACGCAACCATTTTCAAATTCGATTCGGGCATTAGCAATATCAGGCGTGTCACTAATTACAGAAACTCCACTGGCACTCACGTTTTTTACTTTGGATTTCACTACGCTTAAAATCACATCAATATCATGAATCATTAAATCTAAAACTACAGGTACATCTGTACCGCGAGGATTAAACTCAGCTAAACGGTGTGTTTCAATAAACATAGGATTTTCAATCATGTTCTTGGTAGCAATGAATGCAGGATTAAAACGCTCTACGTGTCCCACTTGCCCTTTTACATTGAATTCATTTGCAAGAGCTATGATTTCTTCTGCTTCTTCGAGTGTGTTTGAAATTGGTTTTTCTATAAAAACGTGTTTACCAGATTTGATGGCTACTTTAGCACATTTGTAATGGGAAAGCGTTGGCGTAACTATATCGATAACATCTACAGCATGAATAAGAGTAGCAATTGTACTAAAATGTTTGTACCCAAATTCTTTTGAAATTTTCTCAGCATTCTCTTGATTCGGATCATAAAAACCAACTAATTCATATTTTTCAGATTGTTGTAATAATCGCAAATGTATTTTTCCTAGATGGCCAGCACCCAATACTCCAATTTTCAGCATAATGATTGTAATTTCTACAAAAATAGGAATAAAATGATTAATCCATTAGAGATGAGGCACAATTATTTGCCTATTTAAAAATTAAAAATTGGCAATTGAAATTAGAATTTCTTTTCTATTTTTACCAAAATAAAATTAATAAAGTTTGAAAGATACAGGTAAACATCAAGGACTTCGAAACCAATTAGTAAGTGTTTTACAAGAAAAAGGAATAACAGATAAAAATGTTTTGGATGCTATTAAAAAGATCCCGAGACATCTTTTTTTGAATTCTAGCTTTGAAGATTATGCGTACCAAGACAAGGCATTTCCTATAGGTGCGGGGCAAACTATTTCGCAACCTTATACCGTTGCATTTCAATCGCAATTGTTAGAAATTCAAAAAGATCATAAAGTTTTAGAAATTGGTACTGGTTCAGGGTATCAAACTGCTGTTTTATATTTGATGGGCGCTAAAGTATATAGTGTAGAGCGCCAAAATGAATTATTTAAGCAAACATCAACCTTGTTGCCTAAGTTAGGTATTCGTCCCAAGCATCTTTCTTTTGGCGATGGGTATAAAGGATTACCAAGTTATGCTCCATTTGACAGTATTATTGTTACAGCTGGAGCACCATTTATTCCAAAACCATTAATGGCGCAATTAAAAATAGGAGGGAGATTGGTTATTCCTTTGGGAGATGATGTGCAAATTATGACTTTGCTTATTCGTAAAAATGAAACTCAGTTTGAGAAACATGAATTGGGAGAGTTTCGATTTGTTCCTTTATTAGAAGATAAAAATTAAAACACTCCCGTTTTCGTTTTGAAATTATACTTCGAGGTTGCACGCAGATTTTTTATTCTTTTACAGTTCTCTGTTATCTCTTTGTGAATCTTTGCGAAACGATACTAAATATCGGCATTGCTATCAAAAAAGTTTATTGCGCTATGATACCAATGTAACGCTCCAAACTTTCTTTTTCTATTTGCGCAATAAACAATAAAAAATCTTCTTTGTTGTTTTGGGTTTGTGCCGTTTCTAGGGATTGATAATAGTGCATACGGTTTTCATAATCTCCTTTAATATTGGCAATAACGTAACCATGTTGCAATAAAATTAAGTTCATGACCAAGCGTGAAGTTCTGCCATTTCCATCAATAAAAGGATGGATGGTAACTAAGCGTTCGTGCATTTCGGCAGCTAAGAGGATGGGATGTAAGCTGTTTTTGTGAGTCTCATACCAAATATAGAAATCTTCCATGTTTTTGGCTACCATATAAGGTTGTGGAGGCATATAAGTACTTCCTTTAATCATTACTTGAACTTTTCTATAACGACCAGCGTCTTCGGATTGAATTCCCCTCAGAATCAAATTATGAATTGATAAAACCTCACGCTCGTTAAGAGTGTTGTTTTTCTCCATTAACTGTTTAATGTAAGCAATAGCCTCTTGATGATTAATGGCTTCAAGGTGCTCGCGCATACTTTTTCCAGAAATGGTTAATCCTTCGTTGATGACTAAATCAGTCTCGCGAAGCGTAAGAGTATTCCCTTCTATGCGATTACTTTCAAAAGTATATTCCAATTCTAGAGCTTGTGCAATTCTAAAACTATCAAATTGACGAAATTTATCTAGTTTAATCTTTAAAGCATCAATTTCATCTAAAAGTTTTTCTAACGCTTTTGAGATTTTTTGATTTGGTACTGTTGTTCTAATATATTTTAATTCGTCTTCGGCTTCTTTTAATGCTTTAAGAGCAAAAGTTTCTTCACCAATTTCATAGATAATTTTTTCTTTTAACCAAGTAATCATCAAAGTTTCATAATCAATTTCAAGAATAGAAGCCAATTTGATAATTTGTTCTTTAGTTGGTTTGCGTACGCCACTTTCAAACTTACTTATTAAAGCTTGGTCAATACCCATTAATTGCGCTAATTCTCTTGTTTTTAGTGCTTTTTTTTCTCTTCCGTTTTTTAATAAGGTCTTCATAAACTGAAAATGTTTTTAATTGTCTTGACAAATTTAGTCATTTTTTTTAAAATAAAAAAAAAGTTTTTAAATTTGTTTATTGTATTAAAATGTAGAAAGATCTTTAGAATGTCTTTTTAATACGATCTAAATCACGTTTAGTATCTTGTTCTTTTAAAGATTCCCTTTTGTCATATGTTTTCTTACCACGACAAAGACCAATTTCAAGTTTGGCTATTCCTTTTTCGTTGGTAAATAATTTTAAAGGAACTATCGTAAGTCCTTTGGCTTGAACAGATCTAGCCAAACTTTTCAACTCTCTCTTATTAAGTAAAAGCTTGCGTTCACTTCTCGCTTTATGATTGAATTGGTTTCCAAAAGTATATTCTTCGATATAAGTATTTATTGCAAAAAGCTCTGTACCACTAAATTCACAAAAACTTTCGGTAATATTTGCTTTTCCAAGACGTATTGATTTAATTTCAGTACCAGCCAAAACAATTCCAGCAGTGAATTTTTCGATTATTTCATAATCAAATCGAGCTCTTTTATTAAGTATGTTGATAGTTTTTAGCATAGGATGACAAATGTAGCAACAAATGTATGAATCAGCAATTTTTTTTATAAAATTGGCATAAATTTGCAATATGGAAAAGCAACAATCAAAAGACCCGCTTCACGGAATTACTCTAAAAACTATTTTAGAAAAACTGGTTAATCATTATGGATTTGATACTTTGGGAGAATTAATTAAAATTAAATGTTTTAATGAGAACCCCAGTATAAAATCGAGTCTTACTTTTTTACGAAAAACCGATTGGGCTCGAAAACAAGTGGAAGAATTGTATGTTAAAAATGAGTCTAAATTTTCAAAATTAATTTAATTTATAAGAAATCATCACGCCACCTCTATAAGGAAGCCATTCTCCGCTCTTATTGTAATGTTGGGCAGTTTCGTATCGTTCGCCAGTTGCGGCAAAATATCCTTTATAGAACCCTTGATGCCAACCACCTCCCACAAAGAAATCTAACATAAATTTATCATTAATTTTAGTTTCATATCCTACAGTTGCTCCCATAAAATACCCAAAACCTTTTTCATATTGTCCAAGTCCCATATGTACTCCTTTTGATAATTTATAGACAGTGCCACCTACATTCGCTCCTGCATAAAATCCATTATATTTTTCTTTAAAATGATACCGATATTCAGGTGTTAAAGTAAAAATTTGATATGGTAAACCATTTATAGACTTCCAGAATGAAGCTAATGCGTCAATTTGCAGTGTTGATTTTTTACCGATGCTTGTTTCTACACCCACATTTGGGACAGCAATTAGTGCGGTCAATGCATTAGCTTTAATATACGTTTGACTTTGAGATTGAATTGAAAAAAATAGAATTATAAAAAAAAAGATTCTTTTCATAAGATGAAATGTATTGTGTATTATTATTAATGGCATTGAGTTTAAGTACAAAAATAAAATATTGTAACCAATTTACTATATTTATTACAATTAAAAATTGATTTACTTATGATTTATTTAAAAGTGAATAGATGACAGTATCTAAAAAACGACCTTCATAAAATTGATTTTCTATAAAATGAGCTTCTTTCTTAAAACCACTTTTTAGGAGGACTTTTTCAGAGGCAGCATTATTTGGATAAATTACAGCTTCAATAGTGTGTAGTTTCATTTCGTTAAAACCATATTCTAAAATTTTTTTTAATGCTTCTGGAATAAAACCTTTTCCATGATGATCAGGATGTAAAATATAACCCACTTCAGCTCGATAATTTTGAGGTTGGATTCTATAGTGACCAATAATTCCAATAAGCTTGGAGCTATTCTTTAAAGTAATTGCCCAGTTAATCCCTTCATTTTTATCAATGGTTGCATCTATAGTAGCTATATGTTCTAAAGCATCTTCATTTGTTTTTGCTAGAGGTCTCGGGATGTATTTCATTATTTCTTTATCAGAACGTAAGTAAAAAATTTCTTTGACATCACTTTTTACTACTCGTCTTAAAATTAAACGTTCTGTTTCAAGATTTGGAAATGGATTGAAATTTATAGTTAACATATTGTTTTATAGTATTTATTTAAAGAATTTCGATGCTGAATTGGGAATTAAATATTGCTTTAGGCTCTAGAATTTGGATTCCCTCTTTTTCCATTATATTACCTGTACTTTCAGTAGAATCAGAATACCCAAACCAAGGCTCAATGCAAAGAAAAGGGGCATTGTTTTTTGTCCAAATTCCTAAATGTGGAAAATCTTCATAGTGCATTCGTATCAAAGGTTTTTGATGTTCAAAAATGGTCAAATAATTTGATTTTAAAGTTTTGAAAATTAAGGCATCATTTTCGAATAGTGGATAGTTTAATGCCACTTTATTTTCAATTGTCGAAAGTGTTTTTGTATTATTCGAAATCAAATCATTTTCCAATAAGTTATACACTAATGGTTCTTCAATTTCAAATTCCATACTATAGTTTTCAAATGCTCCTGGCAAGGCTAAAGCAGGGTGCGCACCTATTGAAAATGGCATTAGTACATTTCCTTTATTGATTACTTTGTATTGGATATGTAAATTATTATCTTCTAAAGTATAAATTATTTGAAGTTCGAAATTAAATGGATATACTTTTAATGTTTCTTCATTAGATTGTATAGAAAAAATAGCGCTACTCTCTTTTTTATCTATTAATTTAAATTCAGTATCTCTTGCAAAACCATGACGTGATAGTTGGTATGAAATAGTATTATAAGTGTACGTATTATTTTTTAATGTTCCAACAATTGGAAATAGAACAGGGGAGTGCTTACCCCAGAATGCTGGATTTCCTTCCCAGATATATTCTTTCCCATTCGATACTAGTGAAAATAATTCAGCTCCAATAGTATTAATTTTAGCAGTTAAATTTGAATTAAGAAGTGTTACAGTCAAAATTTTCTTTTTTACGTGATTTAATAATTACTGTAAATATATTTTATAATTTTATTTTAAACTAGGATTTAAGCTAATTGTAATTTTAATAAAATTTTCATAATTTTTGATTAAAGCGTTGAATTTAATTTACTCATAAGCTTTTTTTTCATTAATTTGCTTTATAAACAGTCAAAAACATGAAAAATATTCGGTTCAAAGCCATCTTCCAATTGGCTTTATTATTTGGAATTTCGTCCTTATCGGCACAACAAGTTCCAGCAACTACATCAGCTGCTCCAATTTCAAATTACAATTATCATGATGCTTTTGCACCATTTTTTTATTCGAAAAATGGAACAACGACCCGTTCTGCTAGTGGTCAGCCAGGAGCTGAGTATTGGCAAAATAGAGCAGATTATGTTTTGACTGCTAAATTGAATGAAAACAAAAACGAGATTGTAGGTACAGATATTATTACTTATACAAATAATAGTCCAGACAAAATGTCTTTTGTGTGGATGAATGTGGATCAAAATTTATTTAAAGGTGATTCACGTGGAAATTCAGTTGTGCCGCTTGCTGGAAGTCGTAACGGAGCTCAAGGTGAGGTTTTTGATGGTGGTCATAAAATTAAATCAGTAACGATTGTAAATGCTGTAAAAGGAAAAGTTACAGAAGTAGAAGCTAAGTTTTTAATTACGGATACAAGAATGCAAATTTTTCTTCCGCAGGAATTAAAAGCAAAAGGTGGGTCAGTAAAAATTAAAATAGATTTCTCTTATATCTCTCCTAAAGAAGGATCGGATAGAACAGGCGTTTTGGAAACTAAAAATGGTAAGATTTTTACAATTGCACAATGGTATCCACGTATGTGCGTGTATGATGATGTAAGAGGATGGAATACGAATCCTTATTTAGGCGCATCTGAGTTTTACTTGGAATATGGAGATTTTGATGTAAATATTACAGCTCCAGCAAATCATATTGTAGTTTGTTCTGGGGAATTAGTAAATCCAACGGCAGTTTATTCAGCTACAGAGCAATCGAGATTAGCACAAGCAAAGCAAAGCGATAAAACCGTTTTTATTCGTACTGCTGATGAAGTTGCTACAACATCAAGTGCTACCGGAACTGCAACGAAAACATGGCATTATAAATTAAAAAATGCTAGAGATATGTCTTGGGCATCATCGGCAGCATTTATTTTAGATGGAGCCAAAATTAATTTACCAAGCGGTAAAAAATCTTTAGCATTATCTGCTTATCCTGTTGAAAGCGCAGGAAATGATGCGTATGGTCGTTCAACTGAATTTGTAAAAGGATCTATAGAAAACTATTCTAAAAGATGGTTCGAGTATTCATATCCTGTAGCAACTAACGTTGCTGGAAATGAAGGAGGAATGGAATATCCAGGAATTGTTTTTTGTGGATGGGAATCAAAAGGAGAAGATTTATGGGGCGTTACTGATCATGAATTTGGTCACAACTGGTTTCCTATGATTGTAGGTTCAAACGAACGTTTATTTGGATGGATGGATGAAGGGTTTAACACTTTTATCAATTCATTGAGCTCTGTTGATTTCAATAATGGAGAGTATAAAACGGAAGATTCTGATATGCATAAATTAGCCAATAGATATACGGATTCTAATTTAGAAGTAATTATGAGTTCTCCTGATAATATGAAAGAGGCTAATATTGGTCTTTTATGTTATTCAAAACCTAGCTCTGGTTTAGTTATTTTAAGAGAGCAGGTATTAGGGGAAGCTCGATTTGATTTAGCGTTCCGTACTTATGTAGAACGTTGGGCTTTTAAACACCCTACACCAGATGATTTCTTTAGAACAATGGAGAATGTTGCTGGTGAGGATTTAAGTTGGTTTTGGAGAGGTTGGTTTGTGAATAACTGGAAATTTGATCAAGGAATTAATTCTATTAAATACGTAAAAAATGACCCAAAACAAGGGGTTGTTATTACAGTGGAGAATTTTGAAAAAATGCCAATGCCAATCGTTTTGGATATAAAAACTAAAAGTGGTAAAGTGGATAGAGTAAAATTGCCTGTAGAAGTTTGGCAGAAAAATACCACTTGGTCATTTAAACATAATTCTACTGAAGAAATCGAAAGCATCACTTTGGATCCAGATCATGTTTTTCCTGATAATAATGAAGGAAATAATATGTGGAAATCAGGTTCAGGAGTTGTTGAAAAAGATGTTATTTTAGATGGTTATTTAGGAACATACTCTAATACAAAAGCACCAATTAAAATTACTTTTACAGAAAAGAATTCGGTTCTTAGTGCGTTAATTACTAATTATCCTCAGTTCTCTGTAGAGCCTATTGGTAAAGATTTATTTGAATCTAAAAGAGCAGGTCTTAAATTCCAGTTTAATGAAGATAAAACAGGATTCGATATGATTATCAGTGAAACTCAAAAAATTCCTTTTACAAAGGATAAATAGAAGCTTACGAATTTTATCATACAAAAAACACCAGCAAACTTGCTGGTGTTTTTTATTATAAGAATAATCAAATGATATTTTAAGTTGGAATTTGTTGACTTAAACAATGTAAAGTTCCAAACCCCCATATTAAATCTATAGCACTAATCCCAATAATTTCTCTATCCGGGAAACATTCCGCTAGAATATTTAAGGCTTTACGATCGTTAACATCGTTAAATGTTGGAACTAAAACGCATTTGTTCAAAATTAAGAAATTAGCGTAACTCGCAGGCAATCTTAAATCTTCAAAATCAATGCGTTTAGGCATTGGTAAAGCAACAATAACAGGTGATTTTCCATTTTCAAGCTTAGCATTTTGCAAACGTTTCAAGTTATCTTGTAATGGTCGGTAGTTATTATCTTTTTGATCTGTTTCTACAATGGTCACGATTGTATCTTCGTTAATAAAACGACATAAATCATCAATATGACCATGAGTGTCATCGCCTTCAATACCATCTCCAAGCCAAATCACGTTAGTAATTCCAAGGTATTCCTTGAAAACAGCTTCGTAATCGACTTTAGTAAAACCAGGGTTCCGAACTTGAATATCAGGGTGCATCAAGCATTCCTCTGAAGTCAATAATGTTCCTTTTCCATTACTGTCAATTGCACCTCCTTCAACGATAACTGGTTTTCCTTTGTACATCACTTGCGTAAGTGGCATATCTAGAAAATTTGCTACCCTTTCAGGAACGTGTTTATCTAATTGGTAGTTTTTATATTTTGCCCAACCGTTAAAGTTGAAATTCAATGCTTCTCTTTGATAGCCATTATAAACAACAATAGGTCCAGAATCACGCATCCAGCTTCTATTCGTTTTTTGGATAATGAAAGAGATATTATTTAAGTCTACTCTTGCCATTTCTAGCATTTCGGTCACTTTGTCTTTTAGCTTTTCATCTATGACTACTAAGAAAACCGTTTCATAAGTAGCTACTTTTTTAATGAATTCAACAAAAGCCCATTGAACGGCTTCGTATTTTCCTGGCCAATCTTTTCCGTTATGAGGAAAACAAAGTAATATGCCTTGTTGATTTTCCCATTCTGCAGGAAATCTTCTATTATTTGTAGTATTCATATTTAGTCGATTGCTCTTTTAGTAATATCTCCAAAAGCGTCAATGCGTCTGTCTCTAAAAAATGGCCAGTTCTGACGTACATTTTCTTGTAAGTCAAGATCTACTTCGGCAATTAAGATTTCTTCTTTATCATGTGAGGCTTGCGCCAAAATTTCTCCTTGTGGTCCGGCAATAAATGAAGATCCCCAAAATTGAATTCCTGCTGTATCTGGCAAGTATTGTTCTAGTCCGATTCTATTTGCAGCAGCTACATAAACGCCATTTGCAACAGCATGTCCTTTCATCACGCTCATCCAAGCACCGTGTTGGTTGACACCATATTCGTCTTTTTCGGCTGGATGCCATCCAATAGCGGTAGGATAAAATAAAACCTCAGCACCTTGAAGCGCCGTTAAACGAGCGGCTTCTGGATACCATTGATCCCAACAAATTAGTGTTCCAATTTTTCCTTTTTTAGTAGGAATTGTTTTGAAACCTAAATCACCTGGCGTAAAGTAGAATTTTTCATAAAAATGAGGATCATCTGGAATATGCATTTTGCGATACAATCCTGCTTCTGATCCGTCTGTGTCAATGATGTAAGCGCTATTGTGGTATATGCCAGCCATTCTTTTTTCGAAGAAAGGAACAATGATTACAACACCTAACTCTTTTGCCAAAGCACTAAAAGCAATAAATGAAGTACTATACAATGGTTCTGCTAAAGCAAAATTATCAACATCTTCACTTTGACAGAAATAATGACTGCTGTATAATTCTGGTAACGAAATTACTTCCGCACCTTGACTTGCCGCATCACGAACCCAGCTTAAACATTTTTTCAAGTTGTTTTCGGCAACATCGTTAAGGTTCAATTGGATTACGGCTATTTTGTATTTTTTATTTGGCATCAGATAAATTTTAGAGTACAAAAATAGGAATTTATGTGACTATTAAAAAGACGTTTGTTAAAATAGTAATAACAATGTATGGAGAAAGGAAATGTATTTTATATTTGTATTACTAATTAAAACCCTATTAAAATAGCATTGCCAATAAATTAAAACTACTGATTAATAAAAACCCCAATAATTATGACTAGTGATTTTGAAACCATCGAAAAAGAAAGCATCCATTCTTTAAAATTCCCTCATATTGAAGTATTAGAAGACGATGTTGCAATCAAGCAAAGAAAAAATGATTTGGAACGTGCGCTTTCTTTAGGGAATTTAGAACATTCAAAAATCCAAATTTACTTCGAAGACAGCAACTCTAAAAAAATGGTAGAAACAACAGTTTGGGCACTAACTGATGAAAGTGTCGTTTTAAAGCAAGGTGTTGAAATTCCCATTAATAGAATTTTTAGGATATTATAATAAGCATAAATAAAATAAAGTACGATTATTATGAATCAACACTTTGATTAATCTTAACCGTGGAATCGCATTTTTGGTTTGCTTGAGGAGTATTATCTAATTGTTTCGATATCCTTTCTTAGTACATATTTCTCTACCACAATAACGATAATTAAACCTATCAAATAGGTTAATAAATCAATCCAAGAGAAGGAAGTTCCTATTACTGTTCGTGCTATTTTAGAATTTTCTAAATGTAAGGTCTTGACAATATTTAGATATTGAAGAAACTCTATGGAAAAAGAGAAAATCAATACAAATAGCACGGCTGGTAAAACGCCTAATTTTAAAAATGATTTAATAAAACAATAGATTAAAATTACTACCAAAACATCCCCAAGATAAGGTCTTACAAAATTGTCATGTACAAAAACAGCAATTATAACTTCGATTACAAAAAGTAGAATAGTAACTCCAAAGTAGTTTTTATTGAAGGTTAACATGATTTATTTTTTAATGTATTATGTTTTTTAAAATCTAGATTTTGTTTGTTTCTTACGTTCAAACGGTAACGCTAGATGGTATTTTTATAAAAATAATTTGTGCTTTTAAAACGAATCCCACACCAAATAATTCATGGTAGCGATGATTTAATCGTGTGTTTTTGACGTTATTCTGTTTTTAGTCCTTGAATGTTATTGTGAATTTTGCTCCTTCGTTTATTTGACTTTCTACTTCAATCCGACCACCTAAATTAGTGATGTGATTGTATATTAAGTAAAGTCCGATACCATTACTATCAATATGATTGTGGAATTTTTGATGCAATCCAAATATTTTATCACGGACTAAATCCATGTCAAAACCCAATCCATTATCGGAATAAATTAACTGACTTTTTCCATTTTCTTTTGTAGAAGTAATAGAAATAGAAGGGAAAGTATCTGGTTTTGAATATTTTATTGAATTTGTGATTAAGTTTAAGAATATGCTTTTGAGGTATTCTTTATTGAAATTAATAGTAGGAACTGCTTCAAAATCAATAGCTATTTTAATTTTCGACTCTTTTATTAAAGAGTCTATAGAAAGTAATACTTCCTTTAAATTTTCTTTTAAACTTAGTTCTTCAATAGAAGCATTTAACTCATCTTTATGAATTAATTCGTCTACGGATTTTTTTAAAGTTAGGCTTAAACGTTCAGTTGTTGTTTTTAAGATCGTAATAAATTCAAGGGTCTCTTCATCATTAATTTTAGAAATATCAATAAGATCAAATACCGATAGCAAATTATTTATTGGTGACTTTAAGTCATGTGAGGTGGTATAGGATAAATGCTTGAGGTCTTTATTTATTTTTGTCAGATTTGTGAGGAGTATATTGCGCTCTTCTTCAATTCTTTTTTTATGAGTAATGTTTTTAGCAATGGCATATACTAATTTTTCATCTTCAACGGGCATTGATGTCCAAGATAACCATACCAGCTCCCCAGTTTTGGTTAAGTATCTATTTTCGAAATTTAACAGTGGCTTATTTTTATACACTTGTTCTCTCGTTTCGATTGTCATTTTAAGATCTGGTGCATAAACAAATGTATGTATGGGTCTAGCATACAATTCCTCATCGGTGTACCCTAATAATTCTGAGACAGCGGGATTTATTCTTTTAAAATACCCATCAAATCCGGCAATACAAATTAGATCAGCTGAGATATTAAAAAAATTATCAAAATGATATTCTATAACTGAAGTAGGACTTTTATTTATTGTCATTGCGTTTGAAAATTTAGACTAACTGGGATTTTAGACCAATATTTATTAAATGAATTGGTTTTATAGAGTAAACGGTGCTTTTTCAAATTTAGCAAATAATTATTTACAATATAAAGTATACTATAATTTAAATTAACAAAATGAGGTTGCTGTTATATTTATCGCTTTAGTTAGCCACGTTCAAAATGCTACTACTCATTTTCTAATTTAGGCAAGTACTCGTAGGAAACAAGTTCTAGATAATTGAGACAAACGTGAAGCAGTGGGGTTATTTTTTTTTGTGGTCACGAGCGGAACGCTCCGGTAAGCACATTAATATATATAATTTACTTCAAATTATGAAAATAGCTCGTTCTAGCTAGCCCTGATCGAGGCGGCATCCTCGTAGTGCAACGGAGAGATACAGCCGAAAGCAGGAGGGAGGGTTTTTATGGAAAACACTAGTTCTGCTCCTTAAAAATAAGGTATAAAAAAACACCAGCTTCATGGCTGGTGTTTTCTTACTACAAAAAAACTATAAATAATTATTCTACTAATTCGGATTGATTTCTAAAAACCAATTCTCCGTCAAAAGCATCCAACAGTATGATACTATCAGTAGCTATTTTACCAGCCAAAATTTCTTTGGACAAGGTGTTCAATACATCTCTTTGAATCACACGTTTTACGGGGCGGGCACCAAATTGTGGGTCAAAACCTTTCTCGGCTAAATAGGCGATGGCTTCTGGTGTGGCGTCCATGGTGATGCCTTGTAGGGCCAACATTTTGGTCACTGATTTCAGTTGTAAACTAACAATTCTTGTGATATTGGCACTTGTTAAAGGTGTGAACATCACGATTTCATCGATACGGTTAATGAATTCAGGGCGTACGGTTTGTTTCAATAAACCTAAAACTTCTACTTTGGCAGCCTCAGTAGCGGCTTCCATACTTCCTTTTAGATTTTCGAATTTTTCCTGTATGATCTGACTACCCATATTAGAAGTCATGATAATAATGGTGTTTTTGAAATCGGCCAAACGTCCTTTGTTATCTGTTAAACGTCCTTCATCCAGTACTTGTAGCAAGATGTTGAACGTGTCAGGATGTGCTTTTTCAATCTCATCCAATAGAATCACAGAATACGGTTTTCTACGCACGGCTTCGGTCAATTGACCGCCTTCATCATAACCTACATATCCTGGAGGCGCACCTACTAAACGGCTCACACTGTGGCGTTCTTGGTATTCACTCATATCAATACGCGTCATGGCGTTTTCATCATCAAACAAGTATTCAGCTAAGGCTTTCGCCAATTCGGTTTTTCCTACACCAGTTGTTCCCAAGAATAGAAAAGTTCCTACTGGTTTTTTCATGTCTTGCAATCCAGCACGAGAACGACGTACGGCATCACTCACGGCTTCAATCGCTTCTTCTTGTCCTACCACACGACGGTGTAGCTCTTCTTCTAGATGCAATAGTTTTTCGCGTTCTCCTTGTAGCATTTTCATCACTGGAATTCCAGTCCATTTAGCCACTACTTCGGCAATATCTTCGCGAGTTACTTCTTCTTTGATTAGAGAACTTCCACCAGCTTGGTTTTCGACTAATTCTTTATGTAAGACATCGAGACGCTCTTGGGCTTCTTTGATTTTTCCGTAACGAATTTCGGCTACTTTACCGTAATCACCATCACGCTCAGCACGTTCTGCTTCATATTTGTAATCTTCAATTTCCGTTTTGATTGCCTGCACATTATCAACTACATCTTTCTCTGATTTCCATTTGGCATAGATTTTATTGCGCTCTTCTTTTAGGTTGGCTAAATCCATTCCTAAGGTTTTGAGCTTGGTCTCGTCTTTTTCTCTTTTGATGGCTTCGATTTCGATTTCAAGTTGCATCACTTTTCGATCTAAAACATCCAGTTCTTCTGGTTTTGAATTGATTTCCATTCGGATTTTAGAAGCGGCCTCATCCATTAAATCAATCGCTTTGTCTGGAAGAAAACGATTGGTAATATAACGTTGTGATAATTCGACCGCAGCAATAATAGCCTCGTCTTTTATCTGTACTTTATGATGTGTTTCGTATTTTTCCTTGATACCACGAAGGATAGAAATCGCACTTTCGGTATCGGGTTCTTCGATGATAATTTTCTGGAAACGACGTTCTAAGGCTTTGTCTTTTTCAAAATATTTTTGGTATTCGTCTAATGTCGTTGCACCAATGGCTCTTAATTCTCCACGAGCCAAAGCTGGTTTCAAAATATTAGCAGCATCCATAGCACCTTCGCCACCACCTGCACCTACAAGGGTATGTATCTCATCAATAAAAAGCACAATGTCACCTTCGGCAGCAGTGACTTCTTTCACTACCGCTTTGAGGCGTTCCTCAAATTCTCCTTTGAATTTGGCTCCCGCAATCAGCGCTCCCATATCTAGTGAGAAAACTATCTTGTCTTTTAAATTATCAGGAACATCGCCATCCACAATACGGTGCGCTAAACCTTCGGCAATTGCAGTTTTACCAACTCCAGGTTCCCCAACCAACATGGGGTTATTTTTAGTTCGACGCGTAAGAATTTGTAATACACGTCTAATTTCTTCGTCCCGACCAATAACTGGATCTAGTTTACCTGCTTTGGCTAATTCATTTAGGTTTTTAGCGTATTTATTCAATGAGTTATACGTTTCTTCCGCTGATGCTGAAGTAACTCTTTCTCCTTTACGTAGTTCGTCAATGGCTGCTTTCAATCCTTTTTCGGTTACACCTTGATCTTTTAAGATTTGGGAAACTTTGCTTCTAGAACCAAAAATAGCCAAAATTAAATGCTCAATAGAAACGAATTCATCGTTCATTTTCTTAGCAATAATCTCCGCTTCGTTTAGTGCCGTATTTGCATCTCTCGAAAGCATCACTTCACCGCCCGAAACTTTAGGGAAGCTCTGGATTGTACTATCTAATATTTGTATGAATAATGGAACATTTACATTTAGTTTTTTCAAAATAAAAGGTGCTACATTTTCATCGACTTCAAAGATGGCTTTGAAAATATGTTCGTTCTCTATTTGTTGCTGTCCAAAGCTTTGAGCCAATTGTTGCGATTGCTGTATGGCTTCTTGCGATTTTATGGTAAATTTATTTATGTTCATGATTTTATTGTTTTTGTAGTTATATAATTATAGTTAATTGATAACTTTGCAGACAGATCTTCAATTTATATTCCATTACAATATTATAGACAAAATGGCGTATAAAATATGATTTTTATCATAAAAACCAGTCAAAATGACTGCATTAACGACAAATTATGAGTTTTTTTAAAAATATTTTTAGTGGTTCAGAGAACCAAAATGATTCTAGTAGCAAAATGGACTGGAATAACTTAACTGATTTGGGGCAGTTGAACGAAATAATGACACTTTCAAATGAAAAGCCAGTGGCTATTTTTAAACACAGTACACGTTGTAGTGTAAGCAGAATGGCATTGAAACAGTTTGAAAATGAGTTTGATAGCTCAGATAAAGTTACGCCATATTTTTTAGATTTAATAGCGTATCGTGAAGTTTCTAATGAAATTGCAAATCGTTTTGGAGTACAACATCAATCTCCTCAGTTGCTACTTATAAAAGATGGAAAAGCGATTTATAATGCTTCTCACAGTGATATTGACGCTACAGTTTTGAAGACTAAAGTATAATCCTGAAAGTTTAAAATAAGGCCACGAATTCACGAATTAAAATCTTTATAATTCGTGAATTCGTGGCTTTATTTTTTGTTTTTAAAAGTTGCCTGACGATCCGCCACCACTAAAACCACCACCACCAAATTCTATATTGGATTCTTGATTAATTTCGGGTTTTAATCCCAGTTGAGAAGTAATTAAAGCTTCAGCATTCATAAATGCATTTTTTGTACTAAAACGATCTGGTTGGAATGTGATTCCTGTAGTATTATTTTTTAATTTTTTTATCGAAAAATAAGTAAAGGCAAACAATACTAATCCGCCTATAGTTAATACTGTTTCAATAGGCAAAATAGCGTAATAGAAGCGTATAGTGTAAAAAGAAAAGCATAGTGCTACTAATCCAATCCAAAGCATGATGCGGACCTTAATTAACAAAGAGTACACCACATAGCCAATAGGAACAATAAACGTGAACGCATAAAACAAAAAAGCAAAAGGGATATCACTATTTGGAGCAATACCCGCACCAAGTAATGCTACTGAAAGTTCCCTAACTACTAGATAATTTCCCGATAGGTAAAATAAAATAAGACTAAAGCTATAGGCTAATTGAATTCCTTTGTAGTAGTAAAAGGTTTTTAAATTTTCCAAAACCTTTTTGCTATAAAGATAAATGCCTGCAGAAAAAAGCATCATTACAAATGGTAAAATCGTTTTACCAATGGCGCCAAACTCAAATAGGGTATACACCAATGTCGAAGTTCCTGCTATACAAAATAGAAATGCCATTGATAAATGAAGATAACGAAGGTAACTCAATAATGAAGTAATAGTAAGAATCGAGGCAATTACTAATCCGTTTCCATTTGTTGAAATTCCTATGGCTATTGCCAAAGTTAATTGGGAGCCAATCAAAAAGGCATCGTCAAGACCATGTCCATAATATTTTTGCTTGGTTAAAATTTCCGTTCCTACAAAACCTATAATAGTATAGATAAAAAGAAGAACTTTATAATTTTCAGTAAGTGCTTGAAGGAGAATTAAAGAAATAAATCCACAAATAGAAGAATATAAAAAACTGCCAAGTATAAAAAAACCAATGCGTACAAGGATGTTAGTATTACTTTTTAATATAATTAATTCTTTTACTATCAAGTTGTATTGTTCTTTGCTTATAAAGCCAGCATTTTTCAAAGAATGTGCTTCTTCAACTAAAGATACATTCTCTAATTCGGTTTTATCGTATTGTATCATCATTGCTATTTTTATTGAATTTTTTAATAAGTCGGATAAATAAAATTATAGAACCAATGAAATAAAAGGGAGCTAGATATAATAGTGGAATTAGAAAATCAGAGATATTTGCTATATCAATAAGTTTAAAAATAAAAATATTGATACCTACGTAAGCATATATAATGGTGAAGACGAATAAAGAAACAGATTTAACTTCATAGCTTGATTTATAAAAATAATAAGATGAGGCTAGTAATAGAAATCCAAATATTCCCCAATACGGATTGAATAAATTATTGATGCAGGAAATACTGATTAGGTGTAAGGCAAATGTTAAATAGATTATAGTGAAATGGGTTTTTAATGCAATCTTATTACTGTAAATGGACCATAGAACTAATATAACTCCTAAACCTATTGCCGAATAACTTAATGTAGTTGTTTCGTAAAAACTATTGTTTAGTAATGATTGTGGACTTACAGATAAACCGATATATGCAGCTAATCCTGTAATAGCAATAGATAAGATGCTTTTATTATCAAAATAATAAGCGCAAAAGAGTCCGATTGCTGTGGGAATTAATGTTGCTAATCCATAATGAGTACCAAAAGCAGTGTACTGAAATTGTAGATATCCTATGAAAATACAACTCAATAGTACAGCAGTAAGAATTAAGTAGTCAAATAGTGGATTTTCAAAATTAGTTTCTTGTTTTTTAAATCCTATCGTGTTTTTAAAACTGAAATAAAAACAAATTACTGTTACTATCAATAATAAGGAGAGAATTGCGATATGGCCACTGGTATCAATGTTTTCATAAATTAAAATACCAATTCCCGAGGTAAATAGTAAAACAGATAAGTATAAGGAGAATTTTAATTCTGAATGCAATGAAAATATATTTAAATCTCGGTGAACAGTAATTTCTTTGAATTGCTCCTCTGGTATTAAATTTTTTTCAAAAAGTCTATTTGTGGCGTTTTCTTCAAATTTTCCCATACGAATCGTTTAAAATTACTTTTATAAATATATAGTTATTTTTTTAACATTTAGCATTATGATATTTTGAGGTTTAAAATAGGGAATAAAAAAACGCACTGTGATTTACAGTGCGTAGTATTTTTTAAATTGATTTCCAGTTTTTAGAAAGCCTGATTCATTTTTTCTTTTATTTCAGCCAAACATAAGTTGTTTATACTTCCTTCGTGCGTGTGTTTGGTTTCTTTTGGAGAAGTGTAAGTTCCATTTTCCAGTTGCTCTGCAACCGCTTTATAAGCATCTCTAAATGGCATTCCAGCAACCACCATTTCGTTTAAAGTATCTACAGTAAACAAGTAGTTGTATTTTGGATCTGCTAGGATGTTGTCTTTTACTTTGATGTCTTTGATAGAAAAAATCGCAATATCCAAACAGGCCTGTAAATTTTGAATGGCAGGGAACAATCCCTCTTTCAATAACTGTAAATCACGGTGGTAACCACTAGGTAGATTATTTGTAATTAAAGTAATTTCATAAGGTAAGGCTTGAATTTTATTGCATTTTCCACGAATCAACTCAAATACATCAGGGTTTTTCTTGTGTGGCATAATGCTCGAACCTGTAGTTAAATGTGCTGGTAAACCAATGAAATCAAAGTTTTGACTCATGTACAAACATACATCCATCGAAAACTTAGCCAAAGTTGCTGCCACGCTGCTCATGGCAAAAGCCAATGTTTTTTCTGATTTTCCACGACTCATTTGAGCGGCAACCGAATTGTATTTTAAGGTTTCGAATCCCAGTTCTTTGGTTGTGAATGTTCTATTGATAGGGAAGGAGCTTCCATAACCTGCAGCGGAACCTAACGGATTTTGGTCTACCACTTTCAAAGCGGCATTCAACATGGTGATATCATCAATCAAAGTTTCGGCATAAGCGGAAAACCACATCCCAAATGACGATGGCATAGCAATTTGTAAATGCGTATAGCCTGGTAACAATACGCTTTGATATTTCTCAGCCGATTCCATTAGTAAATCAAAAAGTGATTTTACTTGCTGTTTTAGTTCGATTACAACATCTTTTAAATACAAGTTGACATCAACCAAAACTTGGTCATTACGAGAACGAGCGGTATGGATTTTTTTACCAGCATCACCTAGTTTTGCTGTCAGTAAATATTCAATTTTGGAATGTACATCTTCAAATGAATCTTCGATAACGAAATTTCCTTGAGCTACATCCGCAATGATTTCGTTTAAAGCAGAGACTAAAGCATCAGTTTCATTGGTAGTTAATAAACCAATGTTTCCTAACATTTTAGCATGAGCAATAGATCCTAAAGCATCGTATTTTGCCAAAACTAAATCCAGTTCTCTGTCGTTACCAACAGTGAATTGTTCTATTTGTTTATCAGTTGGTATTCCTTTTTCCCAAAGTTTCATATTGTTTTTTTGTTTCAGGTTCAATGTGTCAAGTTTATGGTTAAAACTTAAATAGTATTTTTGTTGTTTATTAAGATCTTCTAGCCCTGATAGTAGCGACATCCTTTTCCTGCTTTTTTTAAGCAGGGAAAGATATAGTGGATAGCAGGAAATAGCTCCTAATTATTTTATTGCTTTAAAAAATCACTAAGTATTTTAATATACAATTCGATTCCTTCTTCTATTTCATTTAAATAGATAAATTCATCAGCAGAGTGTGAACGCAGGGTGTCACCAGGTCCTAATTTTAAGGATTTACAGTTCAAAACGGACTGGTCTGAAAGGGTAGGTGAGCCATAGGTTGTTCTGCCTAAAGCGATTCCTGCTTGCACTAACCCATGCGATTCTGGGATTGATGACGAACTCAAATTCATAGAACGTGGTGTAACTTCTGCAGGGACGTTTTCTTTTACGATAGCTAAAATCTCGTGATTGGTGTAGCAATCGTTGACACGAATGTCCACAACTAAATCACACTCAGACGGTACTACATTGTGTTGTTTACCAGCATTTATTTGGGTAACAGTCATTTTTACTGGACCTAATTGGGCTGATATTTTTTCGAATGTATAATTTTTAAACCATTCCATTACAGGAATTGATTTGTAGAGTGCGTTGTCATCATTTTGATGTGCCGCATGACTAGGTGTTCCTTTTACCTTAACATCAAGAACTAATAAACCTTTTTCGGCTATGGCCAATTGCATTAAAGTAGGCTCTCCAACGATGGCACACTCTAGTTCAGGTAAACTTTTAAGCACGCTATTTAGCCCTTTTTTTCCACTGCTTTCTTCTTCTGCCGATGCTACCATTACAATGTTGTAAGGAAGATTTTCAGCAGGATAAAAATGGACAAATGTTGCCAAAAGTGAAACCAAGCATCCACCAGCATCATTACTTCCCAGTCCATATAATTTACCATCTTCAACAATTGCTTTCAAAGGATCTTTGGTATACGCCTGATTGGGTCTTACCGTATCGTGATGCGAATTCAATAAAAGTGTTGGTTTACTCTTGTCGAAAGTCTTGTTGTATGCCCAAATATTGTTATTTTCTCTCTCAAATGGAATTTCGTTTACTATAAACCATTTTTCGATTAAAGCCGCTGTATGCTCTTCTTCGCTTGAAAAAGATTGGGTTTCAATGAGGTTTTTTAATAAGGTGATCGCTTCTTGAGTAAGTGTTTCTTTGTTTTTCATATTTTATTATGTTTTGCCACAATTCTTTTTTTAAGGGTGTGACTAACTTTTATTATAATTCAATTTGTGTGCAAACTGCATTAGCGTCTTTCAGCATTTTATGATGACCAATTTTTATGCTATGCACTCCTTTGGATAAGCTATTGAAGCAGTTGTCTAATTTAGGAATCATTCCGGAATGTATGGCTTTCTCGGCTTTTAATTTGGCGTACAATTCGTAATTCATTTTTTCAATTACTGATGAATCATCTTCGGCATCGTATAAAACACCAGGTTTTTCAAAGCAGTAACTCAATGTTACCTCAAAAACATCCGATAAAGCAATCGCTAATTCGCTGGCAATTGTATCTGCATTAGTATTTAGTAATTGTCCTTTTTTATCATGCGTAATGGCACAAAATACAGGAACAATGGCGCTATTTATTAAAGTTGAAAGTAGGGAAGTGTTGACTTTTTTGACATCACCCACATAACCATAATCTATGGTAGGATGATTTCTTTTTTCGGATTGGATTAAATTCCCGTCAGCTCCTGAAAATCCGATTGCATTAGTGTTATTGGCTTGCAATTGAGCCACAATATCTTTGTTGATTTGTCCTGCATAAATCATGACCACAACTTCAAGCATGGCCGCATCAGTAATGCGACGTCCATCAATCATTTGAGGAACTAGGCCAATGCTTTTTGCCATTTTGGTAGCCGATTTTCCTCCACCGTGAACCAATACTTTATGCCCCTCTATTTTTGAAAAGTCAGCTAGGAATTGTTTAAGTTCTGCGGCATCATCAATAATATTTCCACCAATTTTAACTACTGTAATGGGTTTTTTATTGTGCATTTTCTAATATTTTTTGTAATATTAATTGCGCTGCATAAGTCCTGTTGTTGGCTTGTTCAATCACGATTGAATTTTCGCTGTCTATCACTTCATCTGTAACAATTACATTTCGTCTCACAGGTAAACAGTGCATGAATTTGGCATTGTTCGTTAATGCCATTTTCTCAGCAGTCACAGTCCAGTTTGGGTCTGAATTTGTTATTTTTCCGTAATCAATATAATTACTCCAGTTTTTAGTATAAATAAAATCGGCATTCTCAAACGCTTTGTTTTGATCGTATTCAATGATTGAATTTTTTGTAATTTCTGGATTCAATTCGTAGCCTTCAGGATGAGTAATTACAAAGTCGGCATCTTGTAACTGCATCATTTCCACAAAAGAATTGGCTACAGCTTGAGGTAAAGCTCTAGGGTGTGGCGCCCAAGACAAAACTACTTTTGGACGGTGTGCCGTTTTGTGTTCTTCCATGGTTATGGCGTCAGCCAATGCTTGTAATGGATGTCCTGTACAACCTTCCATGTTGACAACGGGTACAGTTGCAAATTTTAAGAATCCAGCCAAAACTGTTTCGGCATTGTCTTTTTCTTTGTCAACTAAGCCAGCAAATGCTCTTACCGCAATAATATCACAGTATTGAGAAACTACTTCGGCAGCTTCTCTAATATGTTCTGAAGCGCCTTGATTCATCACTGCGCCATCTTCAAACTCTAGTGTCCAACCTTCATTGGTAAAATTCATTACCATCACATTCATTCCTAAATTTAAAGCTGCTTTTTGAGTACTCAAACGCGTTCTTAAACTCGGGTTGAAAAACAACATTCCTAAGGTTTTGTTTTTACCTAGCTTTTTGTTTTTAAGAGGCTTCTTTTTAATTTTTAAAGCTTGTTTCACCCATGTGTCGAGTGAATCTATATTTTTTACTGATATGTAGTTCATTGTTTTATTGTTTAATCGGTTTTTGTTTAATCAGTTAATCGTTTAACCGATTAAACACATAAACATTTATATAATTTTCGTAAACGGAATACTGTTGTTTATCGCATTCAAAATAAAATCATCTTTTAATCCATTGACAACCCAAGTTTCAATATTGGCGGCTTTTGCAATTGCTGCCGCTTCAATTTTAGATTGCATTCCACCAGTACCATGCGATGATTTAGAATCGCCAACTTCTTGTTGCATTAAAGCTAAATCAGTTACTAATGTAATGGTTTCTGGAATATCGTTATGAATTGAAGCTTTTGTATAGATTCCGTTTGTGTTTGTTGCGATTATTAAAATATCAACTTTTAAAAGTACCGCTGTTAAAGCTGCTAATTTATCATTGTCTCCAAATTGGATTTCGTCTGTAGCAACTGTATCATTTTCATTAATTATTGGGATATAATTATTCTCAATCAATACATTGATGGTGTTAACGATATTCACTTTGGATTGTTCTTTTTCAAAATCTGAATATGACAATAAACACTGTGAAGTCAATAATCCTAAATCACTAAAGTTTTCATGGAAAATCCGCATTAAATGGGGTTGTCCAATAGATGCTAATGCTTGTTTAACGAAAATTTCTTTTCCTTTACTTTCTAACTTTACAAATTGTTTTGCAGCTGCAATAGCACCAGAACTTACAATTACAAATTCGTATTGATCGTTTAAAGCAGCTATTTGCATTCCAATATCTTCAATTTTTCCTCTCGAAATATGATTGGTTTCCTTGGTTAAGGTATTGCTTCCTATTTTTAGTAATATTCTTTTTTTAGCCATTATTTCTAATTTAAAAATTGAAAGATTTAAGAATTTAAAAATTTCTTTATCCCAATCTTTTAATACATGAATCTTTTAATCTTTAAATCCCTATCTAATCTGTCCTTCACCATAAATATACCATTTATTAGTAACTAGGTGCTGTAAACCAATAGGACCTCTTTGATGTAATTTATCAGTGCTTATTGCTAATTCTCCTCCTAGGCCAAACTGACCACCGTCTGTAAATCGAGTAGAGGCATTTTGATAAACTGCGGCAGTATCTACATTGTCCATGAATATTTGCGCTGTTTCATTATTTGTTGTAATTATCGAAGCTGAATGCCCGCCACAATATTTATTTATTTTATCAATGGCGCCTTGATCAGAATTGGTTGTACCAATTACAATTTTATAATCTAGAAACTCTTCATACCAAATTAAATCGGATTCGATTGCAGGAACGTTTGTAGCTGCAGCTACAGTTGAATCTCCTAAAACAATTACATTGAACTCTTTTAATTTTGCCACAACTCTATTTGCAAATACTTCCCAATTAGGAAGATTAGTATCAATTAATACTTTATCTAAAGCATTACAAACAGATATGTTTGAGGTTTTTCCGTTTACAATGATAGAAAGTGCTTGGTCTAAATTGGCCTCTGCATTTACGTAAACAAAATTGTTTCCTCTACCACTTACAATAACGGGGCAAGTAGCATGTTTTTTTGTAAAGGCAATTAATTTTTCTCCACCACGCGGAACAATTAAGTCAACTTTTTGTGTTGGTTTTTCTAAGAAAGCTTGGGTTTCAGTTCTATCATAATTTAGGTATTCTACCCAAGAAGTGGCAACGTCATTATCAGTCAATGCTTGATGCCATAGACTCACGATTTTTTGATTCGAAAGTAACGATTCTTTACCGCCTTTCAATAAAATTTTATTTCCCGATTTGAAAGCAATTCCGCCTGCTTCAACAGTTACGTCTGGACGTGATTCGTAGATGATTAGAATTGTTCCAAATGCAGCAGTTTTATTACTGATTTTTAATCCGTTATCATGAGTGAAGTTAAAACGAACTTTACCTACTGGATCTTCCTGACTAGCCAATTGTTGCAACGATAAAATCATTCCATCAATCTTAGTATCATCAACTAATAAACGTTTTTCCATAGCCAAATCATCCCCAGAATAATTGTTTAAATCCTGTTGATTGATTGCTTTAAGAGGGGCTCTCTCTTGTTCAAGAAGTACAGCCATTCTACTTAAAACAGCATTTCGTTTTTCTATGGATAATAAGGTATTCATCGTTTTTAGTTTAATAGTATAGAAGAAATTAAACATATAAGTCATATAAGTTTGAGGGCTTATTAGACTTATATGTTTAAAATATTATTTCAATTCGGCCAATGATTCTTGTAAAGCAACGATAAATGTGTCAATTGCTTCGGTTGTAATAGTCAATGGAGGAAGGATTCTCAATAAGTTTTTATTGTTGGCTCCACCTGTAAATATATGTTTTTCAATAATCATTTTCTTTCTCAAAGCACTCACGTCAAAGTCAAATTCAACTCCAAGCATTAATCCTCTTCCTTTTACTTTGATGATTTCTGGAATTACTTTAATTGCTTCAAAAAAGTATTCGGATACTTTATTCGTGTTTTCAAGTAAGTTCTTGCTTTCCATCACGTCTAGAACTGCGATACCAGCAGCGCAAGCCAAATGACTTCCACCAAACGTAGTTCCTAGTAATCCGTAGCTTGCTTTGAATTTTGGAGAAATTAAAACACCTCCAATTGGGAAACCATTCCCCATTCCCTTAGCAGTGGTTACAATATCAGGATTGATTCCGTGATGTTGGTGTGCAAAAAACTTTCCGCTTCTTCCGTAACCCGATTGTACTTCGTCCAAAATCAAAACCACTTCATTAGCAGCACAAACTTTTTCCAACCCTTGAAAGAATTCCGTTGTTCCTTGGTCTAAACCACCAACCCCTTGAATAGGCTCAATGATTACGGCACAAACATCTCCTTTTTTCAATTCTGTTTCAACCAGTTCGATTTGGTTCAATGGCAAGAAAGTAACTGCTTGTTGTGCGTTTAATGGCGCTACAATTTTTTTGTTATCGGTTACTGCAACAGCAGCAGATGTTCTTCCGTGGAACGAGTTGTCAAAAGCAATCACTCTTGATTTATTGGTATGAAAAGAAGCTACTTTTAAAGCGTTTTCATTGGCTTCAGCTCCAGAGCTACATAAGAACAAACTAAAATCAGTCAAGCCAGACGCTTTTCCTAATTTATCAGCTAGTTCTACTTGCAATGGATTTTGGATAGCATTCGAGTAAAAACTCAAATTATCCAATTGTGCTTTTACTTTAGCCACATAATCTGGCTGAGTGTGACCTATTGAAATTACTCCGTGACCAGAGTATAAATCTAAATATTCAATTCCTTTATCGTCTGTAATAGTGCAATCTAATGCTTTTACAGGCGTGATAGGGTATAATGGGTAAACGTCAAATAAGTTCATTTTGATTTTTTGTTTAATTGTTTAATCGCTTATTCGGCTAATCGATTAAACGATTCACCGATTAAACTTTTTTAGAATCCAGATGGTTTCAAATGCAATCCTGTAGTTTCTTCCAATCCAAACATTAAATTCATGTTTTGAACGGCTTGACCTGAGGCGCCTTTGAGTAAATTATCAATAACAGAGGTTATTAATATCCGGTTCCCTTTTTTCAATAAACTAATAATACATTTGTTTGTTTGTACTACTTGCTTCATGTTAATGTTAGTTGTAGTAACGGTTACAAACGGTTGGTCAACATAAAATGCTTCATATTTAGCAACTAAATCTTCTAAACTTTCCTCAGATTTTGTGTATAAAGTTGCAAAAATACCTCTTGGAAAATCACCTCTGTTTGGAACAAAAATTAATTCGTCACTGTAGGAAGCTTGCAATTGATTGATGCTTTGATTGATTTCGCCCAAATGTTGGTGCTCAAAAGCTTTGTAGTGTGAGAAATTGTTGTTTCTCCAACTAAAATGCGATGTAGGGGATAAACCAACACCAGCACCAGTACTACCCGTAGTAGCGTTGATGTGAACATCTTCGGTTAATAATCCGTCAGCGGCCAATGGCAATAAAGCCAGTTGGATAGCTGTTGCAAAACAACCAGGATTTGCGATATAATTAGCTTTTTGAATGTCTATTTTATTCAATTCAGGTAAACCGTAAACAAAAGATTTTCCTTCAAAATCTTTGTCTTTCGTTAAACGGAAATCATTTCCTAGATCGATGATTTTGGTTTTATCAGAGAATGTGTTGTTTTCTAAAAACGAAATTGATTTTCCGTGTCCTAAGCACAAGAAAAGAACATCAACATTAGGATTGATAGTGTCCGTAAAATTCATTTCGATATCGCCCATTAAATCTTGATGCGCTATAGAAAGTGGTTTTCCTGCGTTAGTTGTACTGTAAACAAAATCTAATTTTGTATTAGGGTGAAACATTAGAATTCTAATTAATTCTCCTGCTGTATATCCTGAACCACCTATTATTCCAATAGTAATCATAATCTATGTTTTTTTAGTAGAAAGTCAAATGTCTTAAAGTTTATAAAGTCAATTGCTTCATCACATGGGATTATTTTATAATACCAAGTAATTTCGACTTTATGACTTTTGACTTTCGACTGTTAAATTTTTACTCGTAAGTTTCATTGTTTACCGATGAAAATATGTTTTGAGCATTACCTAGAATTTTAATAAATCCTTTCGCATCGTCAGATGTCCAAGCATTGTTCATTTCCCCATATTGACCAAAACCAGTATTCATTAAATCATTAGCAGATTCTATTCCGTCCAATGAGAAATGGTATGGTTTTAATGAAACCGTAACTGTTCCGTTAACTGTTTTTTGAGTATCTTCAAGGAAAGCCTCGATGTTACGCATTACAGGATCAAGAAATTGACCTTCGTGAAATAACATTCCGTACCAGTTTCCTAGTTGCTCTTTCCAGTATTGCTGCCATTTTCCTAGAGTGTGTTTCTCTAATAAATGGTGTGCTTTAATTATAATCAGCGGAGCAGCTGCTTCAAAACCAACTCTTCCTTTTATTCCAATAATGGTATCGCCTACATGAGTATCTCTACCAATTGCGAAAGCGTTTGCTAATTTCTCTAAAACAACAATATTATTGGATGGCTTATCTGCTTTTCCATTTACGGCAACCAATTCCCCTTTTTTGAATTCTAGAGTTACTTTTTCTTCGCCTTCTTTTGTTAATTGAGAAGGGTAGGCTTCACTTGGTAAAGCTTGGTGTGAAGTAAGTGTTTCTTTACCACCAACACTAGTTCCCCAAAGTCCTTTGTTAATAGAGTATTGTGCTTTCTCCCAAGAATAGTGAACACCATTTTTTGATAAATAGTCTACTTCTTCTTGTCTTGATAATTTTAAATCACGAATAGGAGTGATGATTTCGATTTCAGGAGCGATGGTTTGAAAAATCAAGTCAAAACGAATTTGATCATTTCCTGCACCAGTACTTCCATGAGCGATAGCTTCTGCACCTACAGATTTCGCATATTTTATTGCTTCAATTGCTTGAAAAACTCTTTCGGCACTTACAGATAAAGGGTAGGTATTATTTTTAAGTACATTACCATAAATTAAATACTTTATAGCTTTATCGTAATATTTGTCTACAATAGTCAGGTTTGCGTGTTGTGCACTTCCTAATTCATATGCTCTTTCTTCAATTGCTGTTAATTCTTCATCATCAAATCCTCCTGTATTAATTAATACAGTGTGAACTTCATATCCTTTTTCGTTTTTTAAATATTTAAGACAATATGAAGTATCTAAACCTCCGCTATATGCTAATACTACTTTTTTCATTTTTGAGCTTTTATGGGCTAAATGTGTTAGTTTCATTTAGCTAATTTTATTTTTATTTTAATTTCCTTTTTAGTCTTCCAAAAAAAGGGCCTGCTTAATTTTTTTTAAACGGTTCCAAATCCGGATATTAAAAGGATGCTTTGGTGGGATCTTTTGTTTTTCTTTCGGGTCATAAAGCATTCCTGTACACAAACACATTTTATTGTCTTTGCTTTTTAGAATCTCATAATTCGTACAAGTTTGACAACCTTTCCAAAAACTTGGATCGGTAGTTAGTTCAGAAAAAGGCACGGGTTTGTATCCTAATTCTGAATTTATTTTCATAACGGCCAAACCTGTTGTGATTCCGAATACTTTAGCATTTGGATATTTCTTTAAAGAGTATTCAAAAACTTTAGATTTAATTTTTTTGGCTAAACCTAAATTTCTATAATCAGGGTGTACAATTAATCCAGAATGTGCAACATAGTTACTGTCTTGCCAACTTTCGATATAACAAAAGCCTGCAAATACACCATTGTCTAAAGCAATTACGGCATCCTTATTTTCCATCTTTTTTTGGATGTATTCAGGAGTACGTTTTGCAATTCCAGTTCCTCTCAATAAGGCAGATGATTCTATGGTATCGCATATAATTTGTGCGTACTTAAAATGTTCTTCCTGGGCTATAATAATAGAGATATTCATTTCAGAAGATGAATTTTTTGGTTAAAAAATAAGCTATAAATTAAATTTGAGAAGCAAAAGTTAAAGAATTTATATGTAAAAACAAAGTAATAAAGTATTGAATAACAATTAGATATAAATGTTATTGAATGTTGTTTTTTATTGTTTTTAGGATATGATAATCCAATGTTTAACAGTTGGGATTTCAAAACGGTAAAATGAAAAATGAATACTATATAACTAAACTTGTTTTGGCTACTATAAAGATAGTATCCGTACTTCGGGCGAAGTACTAGCTGGTTTTATCCGTGAGATAGATGTTATATGTAATCTTGTATAATTCATTGGTGCAAAAGTACACTTATTTTTGACATGTAATCTTTATTTTATATTTTCTAACAATTTTTTAGCAAAATGTTAGTAAAACTCGATATTTTAATATTTCATTGCTAAAATGTACTATTCAAATTGAAGATTATTTATTTTCTGAATTTATTTTGTGTAATTATAGCTTTTAGTTTTTCTTTCAAGTCTTCACCAGTATGATATACCATTTGTTCATTGGAAGGAAATGGTAATGGTCTTCGGTCAAAATAGTTATAGTAATCAATATCAGCAGCTCTTTTGTCTCCTTTGTAAGTTGCATATCTATTTTCAAATATAAACTCAGATGCAATTGGAAATGATTCTAATAATTGATTGGTTTTTAGATTTACATAATCAACTTTAGCGGTTATTTGACACGCTTTAAATTGATTGAATTCGTAAATTCTAATTTTGATTGCTTTAAAATTATCAACTTTTATTGGATTTCCAAGACTGTCTTTTACTATTTTTCCGTTTCTATCTACAACTGTTTTAAACCCGTCTTTTATCTGTTTTTCGTTGAAAAATTCTTTCTCTTTAATTTGCTCAGGGGAGATGTTAATTTCTCTAAAATTCATGATTAAGCCATAATTATAGTTAATTCCGTTCTGTTTATTGTTGTGATAAACGGTCCATTTGTCATTCATGCCATAAGTGCTAAAGTCTAACAGCTCATTTTGTAAAATAATTGGAATAACCATATTGGTTTCATTTCTCAAAAATACATGTACAAAATCAGTTCCTTTGAATTGGGCATCTTCTATTAATTTTAAAACATCCTTGAAATTGGGGTTTATTTGATTGAGGTAAACCAAATCGTCGTAAGCTTGTCGGAAATCTATTTTTGAATTAGACGCTAATAATTTTTTACTATTACCATATAAATATTGTGATAAAGCATTTTTACTTTCTACAATTTGTGTGTTGTAATTATCAAATGGAAATCGAGCATTTTTTCCTTGTGGTATAAATTTTAAGGGGAGTAATGGTTTTATTTTTTCTTGACGAATATTTAGTCCTATGTAGGTAGTATAAATTTTTTCTAAATTCGATGAGTTTGCATCTTGGTTCAACAAATTAAGAGTGTTTAAATCGCGTTCTTTTGCTTTTGCAAATGCCTCTTCAAGAATGTAAATATAGTCTTGCTTTCCTTTTTTGTCTTTATTGGACCTTAGATTAGAAATTGAATTATCAATAGCATCATCATAGTTTCCTGAAGTTAATAAATTGCGAGTTTGCTTAACGCCACAAGCCGAAAAAATAATTATAAATGCAAGGAGGAGTAAAGATTTTCTCATAAGGAATAGTTTAAACAAATGTATTTATTTGATTATCTAAAATCAATTTTAATGCCAAAAAAAACCACCAAAATTAAATTTTGATGGTTCTATTATTTTGAATTAAAAATTGAAACGCTATTATATTAAAATAGTTTTTTCTTGAAAAAGGAATTAGTGCGCTCCACCAACTTCAATGTCATGTCCAATACCTTGTTTTTCTAATATAGCAATTACTTTCCAACCGTAGAATGCAATGAAAGCAAAACATAAAACGGGAATGAAATAAGAGGCATGGATACCAATAATATCAGCTAACTTTCCTTGTAATGGAGGGATGATACCACCACCTAAAATCATCATTACTAAGAATGAAGAACCTTGAGAAGTGTATTTTCCTAATCCAGCAATAGCAAGAGAGAATATAGAAGGCCACATGATACTTAAAAACAAACCACCACTCATAAAAGCAAAAATAGCAATTGTACCAGTAGTTGATAATCCAATTAACATTGCTATCATACCCATTAAACCAAAAATCATTAATGTTCTTGAAGGTTGATCTTTTCCTAAAAAGAAACCTACAATTTGAAATGCAATTACAAATGCATAAGCATACAATGGCGTAACATCTTGTCCAGAAATTGCATTTGCTGCTAAAACTACTCCAAAAGCAACATAAGGAATAACGATTAACAATATTTTTTTAAGTTGATTTGAAGGGTTGAAAACTGAAATTGCTCCAGCCCAACGTCCAATCATTAAACTTCCCCAGTACATTGACATATATGGTGCTAATGAAGGACCTGTAATCGAACCAAAATCAGCAGTTTTTAATAATTCACCAAGATTACTACCGATCGTTACTTCTACACCTACATAAGTGAAAAGAGCTAGCATCCCTAAAACTAATTGAGGGTATTTCATTGCTCCCCATCCTTCTGATTTTTTTTGTGCCGTAACGTTTGCAAATAATAGTCCAAATACAACAATTACTAATGTAGAAACAGTTAAACCTAAACCTAAATAATCTTTTTCTTTATTCTCAATAAAACGAGTGATAAATTCAGGATCTTCGTAACGAGAGAAGATATAGGCGAATACAACAATCAAAATTAGTGTAATACCAATTAAAGTTTTCATTGCTTTACTAGCTGGTTCAAAAGTAGAATCACTTTTTCCATCAGGTAATTTTTTTGAGAAAAAGAATAAAGCTGCAGCCAATAAAAATAGACCACCAACAAATACATATAAAATTCTCATAGAATCCAAAGAATTAGCTTTTTGTGCAAATTCTTCAATATCTACTCCAGATATCACACCAAACAAAGCGATAGAAACAACTATCGGTCCTATTGTAGTTCCAAAGGAATTGACTCCTCCAGCAAGATTCAATCTACTGGATGCAGTATGTGCTTCTCCAAGTGAAGCAGCAAATGGTTGTGCTGATGTTTGTTGTAATGAGAAACCCAAAGCAACTATAAATAAAGCTCCAAGAATAAACAAATAACTTCCTTCCGTTACTGCTAATATCATCAATGCAGCTCCAAAAGTACTTACAAGTAAACCATAAATAATTCCTTTTTTGAACCCCCAAGCGTTTAAGATATCTTTTTTTGATATGCTACTAAATATAAAAAGTAAAATTGCACCTATGTAATAAGCACCATAAAAAGCAAAATCAATAAGTTGACTTTGAAATTGATCTAAGCCAAATTTGGCTTTACAAAAAGGGATGAAAACACCATTAGATGCGCCAATAAATCCCCAAAAGAAAAACACTGTAATAAGTGTATAAAGCGCGGAATTATTAGACTTTGTTTGTTCTGTATTCATAATTGTTCAAGAATTAGTTTTTTATGGTTAATTAATTTTTAGTTTTCAAGAGCGTAAATATATTTGTTAAGCAAATTAAAAAAAAACAATTTTGTATAAATATTATTTAAATTGTGTAATAATCACTTTTTATTAAAAAAAGATGATTATTTTTCAAGGAAAAGCAAGTTTTTTTAATAACCTACCTATTGTATTTATTCCAAAATTCTACTCTTAACTTCTTTATTGTAATTTCTTCCTATTGGTAAAGTGAAAGAATGAATTTGTATTCTATTCCCTTCAATAAATTTTATTTTGTTGAGAGCAATCGTGTACGATTTATGGATTCTTACAAACTGGTCGATAGGTAATTCTTCGGTTAATGACGTTAATGATTTATGAGTAATATAAGTCTTGTCAAGGGAAACGATCTTGATGTATTCTTTCATTCCTTCTATAAATAAAATTTCATCAATAATTAGTTTCACCATTTTTTTATCCACTTTAATAAATAAATGTGGCTCTACACGAAAGGGCTCAATTTTTATATTGTTTTTTAAGTTAATTTCGGTCGAAATTTTATTAATACACTTAATAAATCGAGTTATAGGTAATGGTTTTATCAAATAATCTAATACATCTAAGTCGTAACTTTCGGCGGCAAATTCTCGATATGCAGTTGTAATGATTATTTTAGGTTTGGGTTCCTTTTTTATTAACCTTATTAATTCAAAACCTGTCATAATAGGCATTTGGATGTCTAAAAAAACAACATCAAGAGCAGTCGTATTTATAAAATTTAATGCTTCTAACGTATTTGTGAAGGTTGCAACTATTTCAAAATCGGGAAAGTTTTTAAAATAATTCTGCAATACCTTTATCGCAAATGGTTCGTCATCAACTATAACACATTTAATCTTCATTATTGATAGGTATTTGTAAACTTATTATATAATAATTAAACTTTATTTTATGGTCTAAAGTATATTTATTCTTGAAAATTAATTCCAATCGCTTTTTAGTATTTTTTAAGCCAATGCCTATTTTGGGATTAAAGTTTTGTGAAAGTACAAAATTATTTAGGATTTCAAAACGCAATATTGATCCATTAATAATTTTACAATTGACTTTTATTTTAAGGTTTTGATTGTTAATGCCTCCATGCTTAAAAGCATTTTCAAGAAGTGTAATTAATAATAATGGGGGCACCATAACATCATCAATATTAGATTCGATATTAATAGATACTTCAATTTTTTCAAATCGAAGTTTTTCAATTTCAATATAATTTTGAATATAATTAATTTCTTTAATTAATGGAACAACTGTGTTTTCTTCAATATCATATAAAACATATTCCATCAACTGGGAAAGCTTAATAATTACATCTGGCACTTTATCTGATGACTCAAGAGATAAAGCGTAGAGATTATTTAAAGTATTAAAAAAAAAATGGGGTTGAATCTGGTTCTTTAAATATTTCAATTTTATTTTAAATTGCTCTTCTATCAAAGTTTTGTTTCTATCTCTTTCTTTCAACCAAGTTAAAGTGAGGTAAACTGAAGACGCCATTGCTAGAACATATAATTCACCAATACATACTGCTATTATATGGTTTATTTCAAATGGTTTGTATTCTCTATTTGCTTCTGGCCAAATATTTTCGGAAATAATATAATAGGTAAGTCCCGTTTTTAATAAATAGACCATGGTAAGACTGAATAGTAAAGCTATGGTATATTTCATGTACTTCGATTTGACTACATATTTTGGTATTAGTACAAATAAATTAAAATATACTAATGGAATATGAAGTGCAAATTCAATAATATTTGATTTAAAAGAGTACTCATAATCATTAAAATAAGCACCCCAACGCAAAAAATTTAATAAAAAGTATATACCCCAAAACCATAAGTGGTTTTTCAGTTTTATATCGAATTTTAGTTCTTTTAATTCACTCACTTAGTTCATCTTTAATTTAAATACAGAAAGTCCAGATTAATAACAAAAGTACAACTTTAGTCATTTTTTTTAATATAAATCAGTTTTTGTTACATAAAAATATGTTTTTTAATGAAATCCTTATTGAAAAATCATTTATGGTGTTTTACTAAAAAACCTGTTATAGACAAAATAATGTCGTTGGTTTAAAATAATGTACTGTTGGTTTAATTTTTTTTTTTGAGAATGTTCTTACTGATACATTTACGAAATAACTAACATAAACTTTTAATTATGAAACAAATTATTTTAATCTTTATGATGGTTTTTACTGCACAAGTTACGCTTGCACAGTCTAAAATCATCAAAGGTTCAGTTGCTGATGCATCTGGGATGCCGTTACCAGGGGCTTCCATTGTTGTAAAAGGCGAGTCCAAAGGAAGTGTTACCGATTTAGATGGTAATTTTTCTATTGAAGCTCAAAAAGGGAAAACTTTAGTAGTTTCCTATTTAGGATTTGAAACACAAAATATTGCTATTGGTGACTCTAGTACTATTACTGTTCAATTGAAAGATGCTTCTTCTAACGCACTTAATGAAGTGGTTGTAACTTCATTGGGTATTAAGAAAACGAGAAAGTCATTAACCTATTCTGCTCAAGAGTTAAAAGGAGAAGAATTAACTAGAGTAAAAGATGCTAACATTATTAACACGATTGCTGGTAAAATATCAGGAGTTGCGGTAACTAAAAGTGCTGGAGGAACTGGTGGATCTACTAAAGTTGTAATTCGTGGAAATTCATCAGTGAGTAACAATCAACCGTTATATGTTATCGATGGTATTCCATTGTTTAATGGAACTTCAGGTCAACCAAATAATGCTTTTGGTGATACTGCAGGTGGAAACCGTGACGGAGGAGATGTTGTTTCTCTTATTAATCCAGACGATTACGAAGGGATGACAGTACTTAAAGGGGCAGCTGCTTCTGTATTGTATGGAAGTCAAGGTGCAAATGGAGTTATTTTACTTTCTACAAAAAAAGTTAAAGAAGGAAAATCAAATTTTAAAGTTTCCTCTGTTACCACTTTTGAAAGTGCTGCTTATTTACCGAAATTTCAAAATGATTATGTAGCAGTTGAAGGCGGTGAAGAAACCTGGGGAGCAAAAGGAGCTTCAAATGACCATGTGAAAGGTTTTTTTGATACAGGAAGTACTCAAATTACTTCAATGGCTTTTTCTTCTGCGACTGAAGCATCATCAACAAGTTTATCGTATGCTAACACAAGTGCTGCAGGAATAATTCCAGGAAACAATTTGAAAAAAAATAATTTTGGAATCCGTCAGACAGCTAAATTTTTCAATGATAAATTAAATGTTGCCGCAAATGCTAATTATACAACTCAAACAATCATTAATAAGCCAGTTAACGGACTTTACTTTAATCCTTTGACAGGTGTTTATTTAATGCCTAGAGGAAATGATTTCAATGAATATAAAAACAATTTTGAAGTTTATGATCCCACAAGAAATCTAATGGCACAAAACTGGATGACGGATAGAGATATACTTCAAAATCCGTACTGGGGAATTAATAGAAATAAGTCTGAGGATACGAATCAGTTTTTTAATGGTTCTATTGCTTTGGATTATAAAGTGAATAATTGGTTATCACTTGCTTCAAGATACAGTTATAACCGTTCCGAAAGTGGTTTTGATAAAAAGATATATGCTACAACACAGGGTACATTGTCACATGCAAATGGGAGGTATATCAACGTAAATACATTAAGTACACAACGATATGCTGACTTTATTGCTACAATCAATACAGATTTGAATACAGATATTAGTTTTAACGCAAATGTTGGTACAAGTATAACTAATACAATAGGGAATCAAAGAACTACTTTAGATTCTGGTATTGGTGGAGGATTACAAATTGCAAACTGGTTTACATTAGGGAATTTTGTTAATAATGCGGGTAATCTACAAACATTAGATGCTGCCAAAGAAGTGCAATCAGTTTTTGCGGCAACTACTTTTGGTTACAAAGACATGTTATTTTTAGATTTAGCTGCAAGAAACGATTGGTCTTCTACATTAGTAAATACCAATAATTCAGGATTCTTTTATCCTTCAGTGGGTGTTACTGGAATTATTAGTGAAATGACAACTTTGCCAGAATTTATTAACTACGGAAAAGTTAGAGCTACCTATGCACAAGTAGGAAATGATATATTTTCATTTGTTACTTCGCCAACCTATGGATATACTGCTGAGGGTAATAAACCGCCAGTAGTTGCGCCAAGACCAGGAGGTTCATTGCAACCAGAATTAAAATCAGAAATAGAGATAGGTACAGAATGGAGAATGTTTGATAATAGATTGGGTTTCGAGTTTTCTTATTATAACTCAGAGACTAAACATCAATACTTACAAATACTTGCACCACCTACAAATCCTTTGGGAGTAAAATACTATGGTATTAACGCTGGAAGTATCAAAAATCAAGGTTTTGAAGCCGTTGTAACTGGAAAAATAATTAAATCAGATAAATTCTCTTGGGATACTGCTTTGAACTATTCCATTAATAAAAACACAGTTAAGGAGATCCCAACTGAACTAGGAGGGAAAGTAATCTTGACCGAAGCAGGTGTTAACAATTACAGATATGTATTGGAACAAGGAAAACCGTTTGGGGTTATTGAAGGAGTAAACATTAAAAGAGATGAACAAGGAAGAGTGTTATTGAATTCAGATGGAACAATTCAAAAAACGGGTTTTGAAGAAGTAGGAAATTCCAATCCTGACTTTATGTTAGGTTTTTCAAACTCTTTTAAATTTGGTTCTTTCTTTGCAAACGTTTTAATCGACGCAAGATTTGGTGGTGATGTAATGAGTTTAACAGAGGCTATAAATGATGAGTTTGGTGTTTCTAAAATAACAGGTGACGCGAGAAATGCTGGCGGAGTTACAATCAATGCAGTTTATCCTGATGGAACAGCGTATGCGGGAAAATACCCAACAGAGAGTTATTATAAACAAACTGGAGGTAGAGCAGGTGCTACTGGTGAATATGTATATAGTGCTACCAATGTAAGTTTAAGAGAAGTTTCAATAGGATATACATTTAATACCAATAAGCTACCTTTTTTACAAGCTGCAAGTTTATCGCTAATAGCAAGAAATTTGGGATTTATCTATAAAGACGCTCCTTTTGACCCAAATATTTCATTAAGTACTGGTGAGGGTTTACAAGGTATTGATGTTTATGGAATGCCATCTACAAGAAGTATTGGTCTTAATTTAAATGTAACTTTCTAATTAAAAAATCATGAAATTAAATACTATAAAAAAAGCAGCTATTTGCGCTACTTTACTCGCAGCAGTAAGTTGTACAGATAATTTTGAAGAAATAAATACAAATCCAAACGGTATTACCCAACAATTACTAGAGCAAGATTTTAATCATATTAAAGGTTCTTTTAGCCCTATGTTTAATAATATCTTAGTTCTTACTCCAGAGTGGAAATACCAAGTGCAACAAGGTTTGCAGGGAGATATTTGGTCAGGATATATGGCAACACCTACCGGTTTTGCAGGAGGGTCAAATAATACTACATATGATTTAGTAGACGGTTGGAATGGTTTCTCCTGGGGGGCTGCATACAGTGATGTTATGTACAATGCCTATTCAGTAGAACAGAAAGCAAAAGGCAAATACGATCAATTTTATGCATTGTCTTTGATTTTGAAAGTGGAAGGGATGCATAGAGTAACAGATACTTATGGACCAATTGTATATTCAAAATTTGGAACTACTGACCCAGTTATTGAATATGATTCTCAAGAAGAGGTTTATAATTTAATGTTTAAAGAATTGGATTTTGCAGTATCTGATTTAACAACAAGAGTAGATGCAAATGAAGTTTCTACATTTGTCACTACAGATTTGTCGGGTTACAAAGGAGATTATAAAAAATGGGTTGTATTTGCTAATTCATTGCGATTAAGATTGGCGATGCGAATTGTAAAAGTAAATCCGACATTAGCCAAAACTGAAGCAGAAAAAGCAATTTCGCAAAAATTTGGTGTAATGACAACTAATGATGATTTATTCAAAGTGGTATCGCCAGTTTATAATAATCCAATTGCTACAATAAGCAATGCTTGGGGTGACATTCGTATGTCAGCTGATATGGAGTCCATTATGGGCGGTTATGCTGATCCTAGGTTAGCCGTTTTCTTTAAAACAGCAGTACAATTCCCAGGACAATACAAAGGAGTTCGCACAGGAATTGAAATTGCAGCCAAAGCGGATCATGTTGATTTTTCAGGTATTGGACCAATTGTAAATTCAAAAGAAATTGTTTTAATGACAACAGCCGAGGTTTATTTTTTAAGAGCTGAAGGGGCACTAAGAGGTTGGAATATGGCTGGTGACGCACAAGGTTTATATGAATCAGGTATATCAAGTTCGTTTAGTCAGCTGGGAGCTTCTGGTGCAGCGGCTTATATTGCTGATAACATAAAAACAGCTAAGGCTTATGTGGATCCCAATTTTCCCGTAAATAATGGAGCTGCTTTAAACAATGTTACAGTTGCTTGGAATGCTGCTGGAACCAATGAAGTTAAATTGCAAAAAATTATTACACAAAAATGGATTGCAGGTTTTCCTGAAGGGCAAGAAGCTTGGTCAGACTATAGAAGAACTGGATATCCAAAATTATTGCCCGTACTTAAAAACACAAGTGGTGGTAAAATTGATACTAATCTTGGAGTACGAAGGTTAAATTTTGTTCAAGCTGAAAAAGACGGTAATGCAGGTGGAGTAGCTACAGGAGTTGCCAAACTTGGAGGACTTGACAATGGTGGAACAAGACTTTGGTGGGATAAAGTAGGAGGAAACTTCTAGAAAAAAAAAGATTAAATTTAAAAGGTATAAGTATTTGATTTGCTTATACCTTTTTATAAAATTCATATCTTTATAAATTTAAGTTAGATAAAATAGTATAAAAATGAAAAGTGCTTTAGAAATGAAACCTGATATTAGTTACAAAAGTGTAGGTAAGTTTGAAGAAACCAGATTTGAAAAAATTCATAATGAAATTTTTAAAAACTCTGCAGAAGCTTCTGTAGTTGTTGCACAAGAAATTGCGCAATTAATTAGATTCAAACAAGAAAAAAATGAAATTTGTGTTCTTGGTTTAGCAACAGGATCTTCTCCAATAAAAGTATATGACGAGTTGGTACGAATGCATAAAGAAGAAGACCTTAGCTTTTTTAATGTTGTTACTTTCAATTTGGATGAATATTATCCAATGAAAAAAGAAAACAATCAGAGTTATCATTATTTTATGCATCAACATCTTTTTGATCATATAGATATCAAACCAGAGAATATTAATATTCCTGATGGAACAGTTGCTATAAATGAATTAAATCAATATTGTATTGATTATGAAATGAACATCAAAAATGCTGGAGGTTTAGATTTTCAATTATTGGGAATTGGACGTACTGGACATGTAGGGTTTAATGAACCTGGTTCACATATTAATTCAGGTACAAGGATAATTACATTGGACCATATTACTAAGGTTGATGCATCATCTGATTTTAATGGTATTGATAATGTTCCTAAAAGAGCTATTACCATGGGAGTTTCTACAATTCTTAGGTCAAAACGAATTGTATTAATGGCATGGGGTCAAAATAAAGCGGACATTATAAAACGTACTATTCAAGGCGATATAAGTTCTGAAATTCCAGCTACTTTTTTGCAACATCATACTAATGCCACTTTTGTATTAGATCAATCGGCAGCATCAGAATTAACTCGTTTCAAAACACCATGGTTGGTTGGAGAGTGTATTTGGACTCAAGAATTGCAAAGCAAAGCTATTGTATGGTTGTGTCAAAAAACAAAACAGTCGATACTTAAATTAACAGATAGAGATTATAATAACAATGGGATGTCAGATCTTTTGGCATTGGAGGGTTCTGCTTATGATTTGAATATAAATATGTTCAATATTTTGCAGCACACTATAACAGGGTGGCCAGGTGGAAAACCAAATACGGATGATACCAATAGACCAGAACGTGCTAATCCAGCACAAAAAAGGGTAATCCTTTTTAGCCCACATCCAGATGATGACGTAATTTCTATGGGAGGAACATTTTCTAAATTGATAAAACAAGGACATGATGTTCATGTTGTATATCAAACTTCGGGAAACATTGCAGTTACGGATGATGAAGCATTGAAATTTGCTGAGGTATGTAATGATTTTGTTGGAGTAGAGGAATCAAAAATTAATTTTAAATCAATTATTAATTTTATAAATAATAAAAAAGAAAATCAAGCCGATTCTTTAGAAGTTCGAAAATTAAAAGGACTAATTAGAAGACGTGAATCTTATGCAGCTACAAGATATATTGGTTTAAAAGATGAAAACACTCATTTCCTAGATATGCCATTTTATGAAACGGGTCATATAAAGAAAAAGCCATTGGGAGCTGAAGATGTTGCAATTGTAAAAAATAGTATTGCAACAATTAAACCACATCAAGTGTTCGCAGCGGGAGATTTAGCTGATCCACATGGAACACATGAAGTATGTTTGAATGCTATTTTTGCAGCGATGGGAGAATTAAAACCAGAGCCCTACATGAAAGATTGTTGGTTGTGGTTGTATAGAGGCGCTTGGCACGAATGGGATATTCATGAAATTGATATGGCGGTACCATTGAGCCCAGATGAAGTGATGTTAAAAAGACATGCTATTTTATTCCACCAGTCACAAAAGGATCGCGTTATGTTTCAAGGAAATGATTCCAGAGAGTTTTGGGTTAGAGCTGAAGACCGAAATAAAAATACAGCAAAATTGTATGATGATTTAGGTCTTGCTGAATATGAAGCTATTGAAGCGTTTAAACGTTTCGATTATTAATTAATTGTTCCATTTTATTATTAAAATTTATGAAGTACATTTTGTTTTTATTACTATCTGTTTTTATTTCCAGTGCTCAAATTAAAAAAGAGCAATTAGATTTAATGCCGTGGCCTCAAAACATAGATTTAAACACAGGAACTTTTGCTTTAAGCAAAAACTTTAAAGTGAACATTACTGGGAATCCAAATCCTCGAATTTTTATTGGGGCAACCCGATTTTTGCGACGATTAGACGGAAGAACTGGTTTATTCTTTGAACAAGATTTTTTGACTAAAATCAATGAGGTTCCCGAAGCACAATTACAAATCAATTGTACTCGATCTGGAAAAATAGAAATAAATGAGAATGAAAGTTACCAACTTTTGATAGATTCAAATAAAATAGTAATCAATGCCGAAACTGATCTAGGGGCTTTACATGGTTTAGAAACCCTATTGCAATTGCTTCAAAATGATGGAACAGCATTTTATTTTCCATCAGTAAATATTACAGATTCGCCGCGTTTTACATGGCGAGGTTTAATGATTGATGCAGCAAGGCATTTTCAACCAGTTGATGTTATTAAAAGAAATTTAGATGCCATGGCTGCTATGAAAATGAATGTTTTTCATTGGCATTTAGTAGATGATCAAGGATGGAGAATTGAAATGAAAAACTTCCCCAAGTTGCATGAATTAGCTTCTGATGGAAATTATTATACACAAGAAGAAATTAAAGGGATTGTAAAATATGCTGATGATAGAGGAATATTGATTATTCCTGAAATTGATGTTCCAGGACACGCATCGGCCATTTTATCTGTTTTTCCAGAAATAGGAAGTAAAATTGATAACGGAGTTGGATCATATGCTGTAGAAAGGAGATCAGGTATTTTTAATGCTGCATTAGACCCTACGAATCCTAAGACATATGAAGTATTAAGTGCCATTTTTGATGCCGTTTGCCCTTTATTTCCCTCTAACTATTTCCATATAGGTGGCGATGAGAACAATGGAAAAGAATGGAATGCTAATCCTAAAATACAAGAGTTTAAGAAAAAACACAATCTGGCTAATAATCATGATTTGCAAACATATTTTAATATGCAGTTGGTTCCAATGTTGAAAAAACATGGGAAAAATGTGATGGGTTGGGAAGAAATAATGACCAAAGACATGACCAAAGACGCCATTATTCATGCATGGAGAGGAACTAATGAAGGTTTAGCTTCTGGGGGTTCCCTAATTGCAGCGGCAAAAAATGGCTACAAAACAGTTTTGTCAAACGGATATTATATTGATTTAATGCTCAGCCTTGAAAGTCATTATAAAAACGACCCAATTTCTAAAACAGTTTTATTAACTCCAGAAGAAAAAGCTATGATATTAGGTGGAGAAGCTGCAATGTGGAGTGAACTTGTAACTCCCTTAAATATTGATTCCAGAATTTGGCCAAGAACTGCTGCAATTGCTGAACGTTTATGGTCGGATGAAAGTGTGACTGATATGGTTAGCTTACGCAAAAGATTAAAAACCGTTTCTTTTAGACTAGAGGAATTGGGAATTACTCACATTAGAAACAAAGAAGTGATATTAAGAAATATTAGCAATAACCAAAATACTATAGCTTTAAATGACTTTACTAATGTATGCGAGCCACTTAAAAACTATACACGAAATGGTGGTGGAAAAAAATACTTTATGTTTTCTCCTCTAAGTTTATTTGCCGATGCTTGCTCTTCAGATGCATCAGATGCTATTGATTTTGATACCGCAGTAAATAAATATTTGAAAGATAAAAACATTGAAAATCAAAAAGAAGTTACTCATTTTTTTGAAAAATGGATCACTATGAATACTGATTTAGTACGGTTAAGTACAAATGCACCGCTTATTCAACCCTTATTGCCATTGTCTAAAAGTTTAAGTGACATATCAAAACAGTTTTTATTGCGTTTCGATAATCAACAAACTCTTAATCCAATTGTTTTGAATGTTTTATTGGAAGAATGCAATTCTAAAAAACAAGCTGATGTTGAATTAGCAGTTTATAGTAGTTTAAAAAAATTATTATAAGTAAATATTAGTTTCTTTTAATTTGGTTATGGTTTAGTTTAAAGAGATTATATTGTAATCCTGGCAATTTTTTGTCAGGATTTTTTTTTGATAAATACGATTCATTTTTGTTTAATTCAATTCAGCAAATTGTCTTTGTATAAATAAAAAAATCATTAATTTTTTGTACTTTTGCAAAAATTTTTATAAAAAACATTTATGTTAACAGTTAATAATTTATCAGTTCAATTTGGCAAACGAATTTTATTCGACGAAGTAAATACCACCTTTACACATGGTAATATTTATGGAGTTATCGGAGCTAATGGTGCTGGAAAATCAACCTTTCTTAAAATAATTTCTGGAGAAATGGATCCTACATCTGGACATATCCATTTAGAACCAGGAAAGCGTATGTCGGTTTTAAATCAAAACCACAATATGTTTGATGAACATACCGTATTGGAAACCGTAATAATGGGGAACAAGGTTTTGTATTCAGTTAAGAAAGAAATGGACGAACTCTATCTGGATTATAATGATAAAAATGCAGATAGAATAGGGGAGTTACAAGTTCAATTTGAAGAAATGAACGGTTGGAACGCTGATTCAGATGCTGCATCTATGTTATCCAATCTTGGAATTACTGAGGAGCATCACTATACCTTAATGGGTGATCTAGAAGGAAAAATAAAAGTTCGTGTGCTTTTGGCGCAGGCTCTTTTTGGTAATCCTGACTTGCTTATTATGGATGAGCCTACCAATGACTTGGATTTTGAAACTATTGCTTGGTTAGAAAATTTCTTGGCCAATTATGAAAATACAGTAATTGTAGTTTCTCACGATAGACACTTCTTAGACTCAGTTTGTACTCATATATCTGATATTGATTTTAGTAAAATAAATCATTATTCAGGAAATTATACGTTTTGGTATGAGTCTAGCCAATTAGCGGCAAAACAACGTGCACAACAAAACAAAAAAGCCGAAGAAAAGAAACAAGAATTAGAAGAATTTATACGTCGTTTCTCTGCGAATGTAGCCAAATCAAAGCAAGCTACTTCTCGTAAAAAGATGATTTCTAAATTGAATATTTCTGAAATTAAACCTTCGAGTCGTCGTTATCCTGCAATTATATTTGATCAAGAGCGTGAAGCAGGAGATCAAATATTAAATGTTCAAGGTTTAAGTGCTTCAATTGATGGCGAAGTATTGTTTAAAGGAGTTGATTTGAATATGGCCAAAGGAGATAAAATTGTTCTTTTTTCAAAAGATTCTCGTGCTACAACAGCCTTTTACGAAATATTGAATGGGAATAAAAAAGCAGACACAGGTAATTTTGATTGGGGAGTGACTACAAACCAAGCTTATTTGCCAGTAGAAAATCATTCTTTTTTTGAAAGTGATTTATCATTAGTTGACTGGTTGCGTCAATGGGTAAAAACAGAGGAAGAACGCGATGAGGTTAATATTCGTAGTTTTCTAGGTAAAATGATTTTCTCAGGAGAGGAAGCATTGAAAACCTGTAGAGTATTATCAGGAGGAGAAAAAGTACGTTGTATGTTGTCTCGAATGATGATGGAAAGAGGAAATGTATTGATGATAGATGAACCTACCAATCACCTGGATTTAGAGTCGATTACGGCATTCAACAACTCTTTGAAAAACTTTAAAGGTTCTGTTATTTTTACTACACATGATCATGAGTTTGCACAAACGGTGGGAAATAGAGTAGTGGAGTTAACGCCAAAAGGAGCTATTGATAGTTATATGACTTTTGATGAGTATCTTGACGATGAAAAAATACAAGAATTGAGAGTTAAGATGTATTCTTAATACTAAATAATACTATTATTTTTAGCCATCATAAAATCATTTTTTATGATGGCTATCTTTTTAAAGTAAAATGAGATTTGAATTCAGTGAGTTCCCCATTTTCTTTATAGATTGCTTTAAACCAATAATCATTTGAAGGTAATGGAACTCCTTGATAGTTTCCATCCCATCCAATATCATTTGGTTTAATTATCGCTAATGATTTGCCATATCGATCATAAATATAAATTAAGGCCTCGTTTTCTTTTACAAATTCAGGAATATTCCAAAAATCATTTTCTCCATCTCCATTTGGTGTGAAAAAATGGGGATATTCAAATGCATATGGAACTGGATAAATAGTTACAGTGATTTTTTTTCGTTGATTATCTTCGCATCCATTTATAGTCTGACTTACATAATAATCAGTAGAACCTAATATAGATGTTTGTGGAATTGGAGTTTCAGTTGAGCCTGTACCTCCCGTTTCAGTAGTATACCATAAGTGATTTGTTCCGCCAGCAGTTAATTCTTTAGCCACTGCAAATTGCACATAGGATATTGGGGTTGTAGCATAAATTTCTGGGAAATTGAGCAAATTATTTATCACAACAATTTTTGAAGCTTCACAATTTAAAACATTTCTAGTTTTTATAAAATATGTTTTTGACACTAAATTTGTAGCTACATTATTTGTTGTCCAGGTTTTTCCTCTGTCAAAACTATACTCTTTTGCAGGAGATGTTATCGTGATTGTTCCTGTATTTACGGAGCAAGTGGGTTGCGTAATTAAAACTGTTGGCTCTGGAATAGTATTGTTAAGGTTATAAGGTGAACTTAGAATACAACCAGTATTATCAGTGATTTTTACAATATAATTCCCATAATTTTTAGTCTCATATGGTATGCTGAAATCTTTATTTGTAGCTCCTACTATTGCAATTCCTTCTTTATACCATTGATACTTAATACTTGGTGTTATTAGTATAGTTGGGTTTGCAGTCAAAACTAAATTATTCTCGCAAAAGGCACCATTCCTTAAAATATTCACTCCAAATAGGGATGATTTATTTAAAATTAAATCATCATATAAAAAAAAAGGGGCTTCATAAGGACCTCTAAAAGGGGCATAAGGGTAACTTTCTGGCAGTTTTTGAGGACTACCAAGTATTATTGCTTCAATGTCGACTGTTGGTGTAAAAGTGATTGTTATTTTTTCCCATTTTGAAACTGGAGTATATGTTACGCTTCCTATTTCTATCCATTTTGGACCATAAGTAGGAGGACTTTGGTAAATGTTGACATAGACATCTGAGGTAAGTGGGAGATTTTCGCAATTACTAGTTCCGTATAAAGTAATATTTATGGGCTCTAATTCAGAAACTCTCAATTGTTTAAAATTTTCTTTAGAAACTTTGTTTGAAGTTCCTAAAGCTGCATCACCTCCAACGATTAATGTTGCAATATCGAGTGTCAGCTGGTATTCTTCGTCAGCTAACATTGGCGATATTAAACAAGTACCGATATACCCTTTTTTATTTCCTGTATACATGGCTCCATAAATACCAAATCCGTCTGGATAATTAGAAAGCCCATTTTTCAATATTTCTTGACCATCCAAATCTAATCCACAATTGATATATTCAGTTCTGGAATTATTAGCGGGTACCCAAATTTTGGCTTCTTTGCAAAAAGAATACTCTTCAAAAGAATGGTTTGGAATAATAGAACGCACCGCTGTTTGATTACAGATACAATCTAAATCATTTAAGTCGATCTTTCCATCACCATCATCATCAATTCCATTATTACAATTTTCTTGACAATATGAAATTGATGAAAATAAAAAAAGAGTAATATAAAATATAGTTAATTTCATAATCGAATAATTGTGAATTTTATATTAAAATTACTATTAAAATTATTGAAAAACTATAAAAATGAAGTGTAAAAATATTTTTTATTTAGAAATTTAACAATTAGTTCTATTTTTTACCTGATATTTTACTAATAACAAATAAAATAATTGCTACAATAGCGACTACAATAATAATACCTACGCCCATACCTGCTTTGAAGATACCGCCAATTACGGAACAGCTTGTAAATGAAATTAGGATTGTGAAAAGTAAAAGTGTTTTTGTTATTTTGGTCATCATAATAAATGGATTTAAAATTGAATTATAAAATTACCAATTGCCAAAAGAAATTTGTTATATAATTCAAATGGATTGTTATAAAATAACTTTCTATAGAATTATATTTAAGCTAATTGTTTTTTCTAGACTTAATTATCTTTAATCATTTTATAAATAAGATAAAGAACACCTAAATAAGTATTATTACAATATCTTTGGCTTATTGTAAATTGGTTTTCTTTATTAAAAAAAAATATCAAAAACATATTCTAGAGATATAATTATTAAATCATAAATTTGAATTTGTATATTTGCAAAACCAAACACAATACTTTACTATGACTCAAAAAGTTTTGCTCAATTCCAAAGAAGTCAATATCATTCTCCATCGTTTGGCTTGTCAGCTAATTGAAAAACATCTCGATTTTAAAGATACTATTCTAGTAGGTATTCAGCCTAGAGGTACATTTCTTGCTGAGCGTTTAAAAACCATGTTAGAAGATGAATACAATACTCCTGAAATTCAGTTAGGATATTTAGATATTACTTTTTTTAGAGATGATTTCCGTAGAACTGATAAACCATTAGAAGCCAATAAAACAAAAATCAATTTTATTGTCGAAAATAAAAAAGTTATTTTCATTGATGATGTTTTGTTTACTGGAAGAAGTATTCGATCTGCATTAACTGCTATTCAATCTTTTGGAAGACCATCAGAAATTGAATTACTGGTACTTATTGATAGACGTTTTAGCCGAAATTTACCTATACAACCGGATTATAGAGGGAGACAAGTTGATGCAATTAATGGGGAAAAAGTAAAGGTTAATTGGAAAGAAAATGACGGTGAAGATGTGGTCTATTTAATTACCAACTAATCAGTAAAACAAATCGTTCAAAAAGCTAAGCTGATAAAATAATAATAATCGTAAAAGAATGAAAGAATTAAGCGTAAATCATTTACTAGGTATAAAATACATTAACAAGAATGATATTGACCTTATTTTTGAAACTGCCGATCATTTTAAAGAAGTAATTAATCGTCCAATAAAAAAAGTACCTTCTTTACGAGACATTACTATCGCTAATATTTTTTTCGAAAACAGTACCCGTACTAAACTTTCATTTGAATTAGCACAAAAAAGATTATCAGCTGATGTGATTAGTTTTTCGGCAGCTCAATCATCTGTTAAAAAAGGAGAAACCTTAATTGACACTGTAAATAATATACTTTCTATGAAAGTAGATATGGTAGTAATGAGGCATGCTAATCCTGGAGCTGCTTACTTTTTATCAAAAAATGTTAAAGCAAGTATTGTAAATGCAGGTGATGGAGCGCATGAACATCCAACTCAAGCTTTATTGGATAGTTATTCTATTAGAGAAAAATTAGGAGAAGTAGCTGGAAAAAAAGTGGTTATAGTGGGAGATATTTTACATTCTAGAGTAGCACTTTCTAATATATATGCCTTGCAAATGCAAGGTGCCGAAGTTAAAGTTTGTGGGCCAAAAACATTAATTCCTAGACATATTGAGTCTCTTGGGGTAACTGTAGAACCTAATCTTCGAAAAGCGCTAGAATGGTGTGATGTAGCAAATATGTTACGAGTGCAAAATGAACGTATGGATGTTAATTTTTTCCCGTCTACGCGAGAATATGCACAACAATACGGTTTAGATAAAACCTTATTGGATTCTTTAAATAAGGAAATTGTAATTATGCATCCAGGTCCTATAAATAGAGGAGTAGAGATAACGTCAGAAGTTGCTGATTCACAACAATCGGTTATTTTAAACCAAGTTGAAAACGGTGTAGCAATCAGAATGGCTGTAATCTATCTTTTAGCATCAAAAATTCAGTAATTTAAAAAAAACGGTAGTAACTTAGCTACTTCCTAATTTTGAAAATCAAAAGCAATGAAAGTAGATCAAAAAAAACACTCCGTAATAATAAAAGATACTCAAGGTGATTTTACTTCTTTTTTGATGAAAGTGACGCACCAATATAAAACATTTGAAAAAGATAATATTGTTATAGATCTTTTGTTTCATGACGATCTGTCTATTAATGAGATCAAACAGTTTATGCCTTTGTCTAAACAGCATAAAAAAGCAAAAAAATCTTTCGTTATTGTTGTTGCCGATTTTGATTATAATGCAATACCTGAAGAACTTCTTGTTGTTCCTTCATTATTAGAAGCACATGATATTATTGAAATGGAAGAGATTGAAAGAGATTTAGGGTTTTAAACCTTAAACTTTATTGACTTATTTAACCTTTTGCATTTAACCGAAAATTATAAAATTGAAACTAACAATTCTTGGTTGCTATGCAGCAACTCCACGAACATTTACCAATCCAACTTCTCAAATTTTAGAAATTAAAAACAGACTATTTCTTATTGACTGTGGTGAAGGAACTCAGGTACAACTTCGTAAAAACAAAATTAAATTTTCAAAAATCAACCACATTTTTATTTCCCATTTACATGGTGATCATTTTTTTGGTTTAATAGGTATAGTTTCAACGTTTACTTTGTTGGGTCGTACCACAGATCTTCATATTTATGGTCCCAAAGGGATTAAAGAAATTATTTTATTGCAATTGAGATTAGCTAATTCATGGACAAATTATAATTTATATTTTCATGAATTAGAATCAAATGAAAGCGAAGTGATTTTTGAAGATGAAAAAGTAATTGTTAAAACAATACCTCTAAAACACCGGATTTATACTAATGGTTTTTTATTTCAAGAGAAACCTGATAAAAGGAAGTTGAATATTGATACAGTTAAAAGTTTTGAAATTGAAGAATGTTATTACCAAAACATTAAAAATGGGAAAAATATCGTTTTAGATGATGGAAGAATAATTGAAAATAATAAATTAACATTTGATCCATTACCAACAAAAAATTATGCATTTTGTTCCGATACGGTTTATGATGAATCGATTGTTTCATTGATAAAGAATGTTGATGTTTTATACCATGAATCCACTTTTTTAGAATCGGAAGATACATTAGCAAGGAAAACAATGCACTCAACCGCAAAAGAAGCAGCAAGTATAGCGCTGAAAGCAAATGTAAAACAGTTAGTTTTGGGGCATTATTCAACCCGATATGAAAATATAAAATTGTTTAAAGAAGAAGCGGAAACAATTTTCCCTGAAGTTGTATTAGCGGATGATGGAGTTGTTTTTAATTTCTAAAAATAAGTAGATCCTTTAATTAATAGTGTAATTGTAAAAGATGTTTTTGCAAAATTAAAATCTTAAAATTAAAAAAGATGAATGATTTAAGTAATTATAGAAAATCGTATGAAAAGAGTGAGTTATTGGAATCAAATATCCCTGAAGATCCAATAAACTTGTTTAATAGATGGTTCCATGAAGTAGAAGATTTTGATAGTGGAGAAGAGGTTAACGCAATGACTGTATCAACAATTGGTTTGGATGGGTTTCCAAAAGCAAGAGTAGTTTTGCTAAAAAAGTTTTCAGAAGAAGGTTTTGTATTTTATACCAATTATAATTCTGAGAAAGGGAAAGCAATTGCCAATAACCCTAATATTTGTCTTTCTTTTTTTTGGCATGGTTTAGAACGCCAAGTAATTATTAAAGGAATTGCTCAAAAGACATCAGCAATTGTGTCCGATAATTATTTTGATTCAAGACCTGACGGAAGTAAACTAGGAGCTATAGTTTCGAATCAAAGTGAAGTTGTTCCTTCTCGAGTTTTCTTAGAAGACAATTTGAAAGATTTGGAAAAAGAATATGAAAGTATGGTTATCCCAAGACCAGAACATTGGGGTGGTTTTTTAGTTGTTCCTTTAGAAGTTGAATTTTGGCAGGGGAGGGCTAATAGATTGCATGATAGGATCAGGTACAAATACCAAGATGATTATACTTGGAAAATTGAAAGGTTATCTCCATAATGTAAGAAAAAGATTAAAATAAAAATAAAAACATGTAGTTCATCGATATTATTGGTAGTTTAACTTAAAAAGTATGTAAGTTTGAAAAGAATTAGAACACATACGAAATTATCTTAAAGAAGTTTGCCCCACAATCTACTTTAAACTTAAACTACTATATTATGAAAAGAAATCTACTTAGTCTATTATTGTTATTAGCTGTAATATTCACAATGAACTCTTGTTCCTCTAATGCATCTGAAGCTACTCCTGTTGAAGTTAAATCTGAAGTAGTAGTTAATTATACTTACACCGCATCAGAAATTGAAGCAATGGATTTAATAAACGAATACCGTGTAAGTGTTGGTTTAAATCCTTTAGAAAAAATTAATCATATTTCTTATAAATCTGAGGAACATGATAAATACATGATAACAAATAATGTTGTAAATCATGATGATTTTGTAGCTCGTTCAGAAAATATCATAAAAGTATTAGGTGCTAAAACTGTAGGTGAAAATATTGCATATAATTATAATAGCCCACAAGCCGCCGTTACTGCTTGGTTAAATAGTCCTTCGCATAAAGAAAATATAGAAGGAAACTTTACTCATTTTGGAATATCAATTAGAGAAAATCCTACAACTGGAAAAAAATATTACACTAATATTTTTGCAAAAATATAATTTAAGTTAGTTTTGTTTTACATTAAAGAAAGGTGTCTTGTTAAAGGCACCTTTCTTTGTGTTTTAAATGTTTCCTTTTCCTTTTCCTTTTCCTTTTTAAATAGATTATATTATTCTAGGACATAAAATACGTTTATAGTTCATTTTAATCATATATAATGATTTTCTATAAGAGTTTATAAAGTCATTAATTTTCTTCAATATTAATTCTATTTATTTTTATTAATGTCTATATTTAGTTTTTAGAACGTAATTTTTTAATAAATTTTGGTATATTATGTTGCTGTTTATTTTAGTTTTTATTAACTAAAATAATTTAATTGTAGGAAAAAGATTAATATTAAAAACAAAAGATGTAGTTCATCGATAAAAATTGGTAGTTTAACGTAAATGTATCTATATTTGAAAAAGAATTAGAACGCATACAAAATTGTCTTAAAGAAGTTTGCCCCACAATCTACTTTAAACTTAAACTACTAAATTATGAAAAGAAATTTACTTCACGTATTAATGTTAATAACAGTAATATTTACTTTGAACTCTTGTTCTTCTAATAGTTCTGAAGCTAATCCAGTTGAAGCTAAATCAGAAGTAGTAGTTAATTATACTTACACCGCATCAGAAATTGAAGCAATGGATTTAATAAACGAATACCGTGTAAGTGTTGGTTTAAATCCTTTAGAAAAAATCAACCATATTTCTTATAAATCTGAAGAGCATGATAAATACATGATAACAAATAATGTAGTAAATCATGATGATTTTGTAGCTCGTTCAGAAAATATCATAAAGGTATTAGGTGCTAAAACTGTAGGTGAAAATATTGCATATAATTATAATAGCCCACAAGCCGCTGTTACTGCATGGTTAAATAGTCCAGCACATAAAGATAATATTGAAGGTAATTTTACTCATTTTGGAATATCAATTAGAGAAAACCCTACAACTGGAAAAAAATATTACACTAATATATTTGCAAAAATTTAAATCGAGTTAGTTTTTTTTATTAAAAAAGAGTGTCTATTAAAGACACTCTTTTTTAAGTTTATAGTTTTTTATAATTCAGTGACAATAAATTCACTACGTCTATTAAGTTGATGTTCTTCTTCCGTACAATCTACACCATCTGAACATTGATTAACAAGTTGGTTTTCACCATATCCTTTCCCAATTAATCGATTTTTATTGACACCATTTTTAATTAGCCAATTTATTGTAGATTTTGCTCTTCGATCCGATAAAGCTTCGTTGTATTTGGATGATCCACGACTATCAGTATGTGAACGGATATCTAATTTCATTTTTGGATATTGGTCCATTACATCTAATATTTTTTCTAAATCTAGCGCTGCTTCTATTCGAATGTCGGATTTGTCAAAATCGAAATAAATCATTTTTATACCAAAACATTTTCCTAAATCATCACCAACAGCCACTTTGCAAGTTGCTTTTTCTAATGCAAATGGGAGATGTGTTTTTCCATTTTCTTTAAGAATTGTGATTATTTGTTCTTTTGTAGTATAGTCTTCTTTTGCAGCTCTTACACTATATCTTTTACCACATTCTACTGGTATCGAATAGTTCCCTTTTTCGTCAGATGTAGTTGTACCAATAGTATTTAACTTGTCATCTAATATGGTTATTGTTGTGTTTTCGAGCACTTCCCCAGTAGAAATATCAGTTATTTCGCCGTATAATAATTGTTCACAAGTTAATCTTCTTGTTTCTAAAAATTTATAAATGTCATCATATCCTTGTCCTCCGTCTCTATTAGAGGAAAAAAAGCCTCTTCTTGATTTAGTATCAATTAAATATGCAAAATCATCTTTTGAGGAATTGACATCAGCACCAACATTTTGTACTTCGTTGAAAGTACCATCGTCATTCATTTTAGATACAAACACATCCAAACCTCCTAGCCCTGGATGCCCATTTGAAGCGAAATAGAGCTCATTTTCATCAGTAAAGAAAGGAAATGTCTCTTTACCTTCGGTATTAATTGTGCTACCTAAATTTACCGGATTTCCAAAGGTTCCGTCCTCTTTAATAGCTACTTTAAATAAATCAGATTGTCCTAAGGTTCCAGGCATATCAGATGCAAAATATAATGTTTTCTCGTCAGGACTTAATGCAGGATGTGCTGTACTGTAGTTATTGCTATCGAAAGGCAGTTCAGTTATGTTAGTCCATTGATCATTCTCGAAATTTGCTTTGTATATTTTAATTAAAGTAATGTTATTGCCATCTTTTCCTTTTTTTCCATCAAGAAAATTATTTCTTGTAAAATACATGGTTTTTCCATCTTTTGTAAATGTAGGGGTGGACTCATGAAATCTGGATTTTAAGCTTTTATTGAATTTCTCAACTCCACCAGGTGCCATATCATCTCCTAGGTTTGACGCATATAAGTTGGTAAAAAATTGATCGGTCCATGAATGTTTTCTATGTCCTAAACTTCCTGTATCTCTAGCTGAAGCAAATACAATTTTATTTAGATAAATAGCAGTTCCATAATCAGAATATTGAGAATTGATACCTGCATCTTCTACTTTAAATCTTCCTGAATTTTCTTTTATTTTATCTAAAAAATTCTCGTTGTTTTTAAAAATCTGCCCTCGAGTATCATTAGCAGAAAGTTGATTGAATTTTTCAAACATTTCATTGGCCTTGTCGTTTGCACCGATGGATCTTAGTGACTGTGAATAGCGAAAATAATATTCAGGTTCAACATCAGAAGTCATGGCAAATAATTCTCCATACCATTTTGCAGCCTCATCGTACTGGGCATTATAGTAGTAGGAGTTTCCTAATTTCTGAAACATATCAGCCGACTTGTATCCCTTTTCCGCAACCCTTTTATAGGTTTTTATAGCATCAATATAGGCATAGCTATCATATTTTTTTTCGGCTGAGGAAACCCTTGCCTTCTGAGCAAAACAGTTAGATGAAAAAACACTTACTATTGTTATAAAAAGGAGTATACTATTTTTCATAATGATTGTTTTTAGAGTAATCTTGGTGTTAACTTTTTTTGATCGATTTTTAAATACTATTATCTGGTGTTTTTTTCAGATAATTCATTGAATTTTTCAAGCATCTCATTGGCTTTATCATTTTTGCCGATGGACCTCAGTGACTGGGAGTAACGGTAATAGTACTCAGGTTCTAAATCAGATGTTAAAGTCAATAAATCACTATAACACTGTGCTGCCTTTTCCATTTCTGAATTATAGTAATAAGCATTTCCTAGTTTACTACATATTTCTATAGATTTGTACCCTTTATCCGCTACCCTTTGATATGTTTTTATCATATATACGTATGCAAAGTCATTGTGTTTATCAGTTGATTTTGGTTTTATAATAGGATCAGTAGTAATAACAGGCTTAGTCGTTTCAATTACTTTATTTTTTGGATAAGTAATTTCAGTTATTTTTTTTTCAGGTTGGGTTATTTCAATTGTCTTTTTTTCATATTTTGGTGTTACAACTCTAGTATTGTTCGGTCCTAAATCATAGCTGTTTACTAAACTCGAGTCGGATACATTATAAGTAGTTGTATAACCTCCAAATTTCATATTAATATTTTCCTCAACATGATATAATTTTACATTTTTAGTTATCTTATTTTGCATTTTTGTATTTGTAGTATCCATAATTTTATCTGTTACATTAGCTTTATTTGCTTGGGCTAAACAGTTAAATAAAAACACACTTCCAATTACTATATATAGAGTGGTATAAATTTTCATAATAATTGGCTTTAGAGGGTCATTGATTAACTTTCATTTTTTTGTTATATTCAAGCATCATTTCGGGTTTTTGACATAATTTATCTAAGATTTCATTCGCTTTATCATTTTGTCCTATAAAATTTAAAGATTGAGCATAATGGTAATAATATTCAGGTTCTAAGTCTGATGTCATAATAAATAATTCGCCATAGTATTTAGCTGCTTTTTCGAGCTCATTATTAGAATAATAAGAGTTTCCTAGTTTTTGAAATAGATCTATCGATTTATAACCTTTTTGAGCAACTCTTTCATATGTTTTTATAACATTTACATATACATATTCCACTTTTATTATTTTCGTATTTGCAATTATTTTCTTTTGTGAATAAGTATTGAATGAAAAAATACTTATAATTAAGATATAGAATTTAATTTGTTTTTTCATTTTTTTGGATTTTTAGAAAAATCTTGGAGTTGTCATTTTTTTATTGTTTTTAAATAACTCATATCTCAAGAATACTTCATGTGAGCCCGAATTATAATTGTCTAAATTTGTTGTTTCCCAATCGTATCCATAACCTATATATAAACCTTCGGATACTTGAAATCCTGCCATAGCACTTAAAGCTGCACTCCATCTATAGGCTATACCTAGAACAAACTTTTCATTTATCATAAAATTCCCTGATAAATCTACTTGTAACGGAGCTCCTTTTACCATTTTAGTCATAAATGCAGGTTTAAATTTTAGATCACTAGTTAGATCGAATACATATCCACCTATCAAGTAATAATTAATTTGCTCTTTGAATATAGCAACTTCATTATCATCATAACGATTGGTTTCTATGAAATTAGGAACCGATAGCCCCAAATAGGCTCTATCAGAATGGAGATAAATACCGGCACCAATATTTGGAGAAAATTTATTATTATAATCGTGCAAGCTAGGGTCATCATCTACAGGGTTTAAACGAGATACATCTAGATCAAATAAATTTGCGGTAGCTTTTATACCAAAAGAGAGTTTTACTGATTCAGTTGTTGGAATGGTATACGATAAATCAGCAGAAATTGTGTTTTCATGTGTAGGTCCAATTTTATCATTAATTATAGATATACCTAAACCTAACTTACTATTATTTATAGGTGTATTTATAGATATTGCATTTGTAACTGGTGCACCATCAAGCCCTACCCATTGTGCCCGATGTAAACCAAAAATACTCAGAGCACCCCTTGATCCAGCATAAGCAGGATTAATGTTGATTGTGTTATACATATATTGAGTAAATTGTGCATCTTGTTGTGCAAAACTTACAACTCCAGTAAACAGCAAAGCGAATAATAGTACTAATGTCTTCATTTGATTTAGTGTTTTATACCTGAGGGATGCTAGCCCTCAGGAGTTATATATTTGAGTTATATTTATCTGGTAAGGTATAGATACCCATCTTTTTTATTGACTTGAACACCACCATTACCATCAATAGAAGAGTAGCTCAGGATGTAATAATAAGTTCCTGTAGGTAATCCTGATGACTGGCTAATTGTTGTACGACCTTCTGAAAAACCTTTAAAGACTCTATTCACATTGTCATAATTTCTTGTTTCAAAAACTAAGATTCCCCAACGATTATAGATTTCTACCGTATTATCAGGATAACAAAGAGTATCATCAATATTGTCGATGATAAAGAGTTCATTTATACCATCACCATTAGGAGAAAACGCATTATGAACAGTGATACTTCCACAACCTAAGACTATTGCAGCCTCCACAACTACAGTATCTGACGCACTTATTGAAGACTCATTTGGAGTGAAACCAGTTGCATTAGCTACATTGGTAACTGATCCAGTTTCTCTGTCATTTTGTGTTACTGTATAATTTTGATTAAATTCTTGAGTTTCACCAGGACCTAATAATTCAATAATTGTATCCAAACTAGTTAGTGGATCTGTGACAGTTATTTGATGAAGTGTTACATTTCCAGTGTTTTTTACTTGAATAGTATAATTGATTATATCACCAACCGAACTATAAAATTCAGTATTTGACGTTTTTATAACTGTTAAACTAGGATTTTGAATTAAAGTTGTAATGGTTGGAGTATCATTCTCTATAGTTGTCCCAGAGATATCCCTCACATCATTTCCTTTAGGATCTTGACCCACAGCTAAAGCGGAATTAGTTACATGTCCTAAATTAATATCAGCTTGTGTAATAATATACGTTCCAGTTATTGTACTATTAGTAACTCCAGGTGCAAGTGCACTTATTATACTATTTGTAAATGTTAATCCAATTAATGGTTCTGTAATATCCGTGATAATAATATTTGTTATCGTTGCATTACCAGTATTTGTAACTGCGAATGTATAAGTAATAACATCACCAACAGCACCAGCGCCTCCTATAACTGCAGTTTTGACTAAAGCAATACTATTTGTAGAACAAATTGGAATTACATTTGGTTCATCATTAGTAGCTAAATCACCAGATTGGTCAGTTATTATTGTTGCATTAGGTGCAGTACCGTTTACAGAAGCCTGATTAGTGATACTACCCGTATCAATATCAGTTTGGGTTACAGTATAAGTTGCTTTATAAATCCAATTCTCAGTAACTTCTAATATATTGTTATTATTACTATCACCACTTTGCAAAACAATAGCTGATATGCCTGAATGCAAATCAATAACGCCTATATCATGTAAACTTACATTACCAAAATTTGTCACGCTAAAGGTATAAGTAACCACATCACCAACTTTTAGAGTAGCACATCCATTTGGTCCCACTTCAACATCATTACTTTTTACTATTGCAATTTTAGCTGTAGTACAAATAGGAATTACATTTGGTTCATCATTAGTAGTAGAATCACCAGATTGGTCCATTACTACTGTGGCATTAGGTGCAGTACCATTAACGGAAGCTTGATTAGTTATACTACCAGTATCGATATCGCTTTGATCAACAGTATAGGTAGCTGTATAAATCCAATTTTCATTAACTTCTAAAATACTGTTACTATTGCTATCACCACTTTGCAATACAATTGTTGATAGATCAATATGAGGGTCAAGAACAGCCACATCATGTAAACTTACATTACCAAGATTAGTCACGGTAAAAGTATAAGTTACAACATCACCAACTTTTAAATCGGCACATCCATTAGGTCCAACTTCAATATTGTTGGATTTTACAATGACAATTTTAGCAGTTGTGCAAATAGGAATGACATTTGGTTCATCATTAGTTGTTGAATTCCCAGATTGGTCAGTTACTTCTGTTTCTTTAGGTGTAGTACCATTAACAAAAGCTTGATTAGTAATACTACCAGTATCGATATCGGTTTGAGTAACGGTATAGGTTGCTTTATAAATCCAATTTTCTGTAACTTCTAAAATACTGTTATTATTACTATCACCACTTTGTAGCGCAATTGTTGATAAACCGGCATGATTGTCAAGAACTACTATGTCATGTAAACTTACATTACCAAGATTAACTACGCTAAAAGTATAAGTTACCACATCACCAACTTTTAAATCAGCACATCCATTAGGGCCAACTTCAATATCATTTGTTTTTACTAAGGCAATTTTAGCTGTTGTACAAATAGGAATGACATTTGGCTCATCATTAGTTGTTGAATTCCCGGATGGATCAGATACCAATGTAGAATCAGATGCAGTTGCATTAACTGTAGCTTGATTAGTAATACTGCCATTATCAATATCAATCTGCGTTACTGTATATGTTGCTTCATAAATCCAATTCTCACTAACTTCTAATATACTATTATTATTACTATCACCACTTTGTAGTGTAATAGTTGATAAACCTATATGAGAGTCAATAACAACTACATCATGTAAACTTGAATTACCAAGATTAGTGACGGTAAAAGTATAAGTTACAACATCACCAACTTTTAAATCAGCGCATCCATTAGGACCAACTGTAATATCATTTGTTTTCACTAAAGCGATTGAACAAGAGTTTATAGTCAATACAACGGCAGTACGAGTCAAGCTAGAACAAGTTCCGTTAGAAGCTTCTGCATAATAAGTTACTGTTCCTAAACCTATTAGAGTAGGAGTTGTCACCACATTTCCTGCAATGGCTGCATCGTACCAAGTAATGGTACCTCCAGTAGCTGTAGCAGTTAAAGTTTGAGTTTGTGAACCATCGCTACAAACTGTTTGATTGTTTGCAGCTGGTGCATTAGGTGCAGCATTAATTGTTAATACAACGGGAGTACGAGTCAAACTTGAGCAAGTTCCGTTAGAAGCTTCTGCATAATAAGTTATTGTTCCTATACCTACTTGGGTAGGAGTTGTTACCACATTTCCAGCGGTTGCTGCATCATACCAAGTAATAGTTCCACCAGTTGCCGTAGCTGTCAAAGTTTGAGTTGTTGAACCATTGGTACAAATCGTTTGATTACTTGCAATAGGAGCACTAGGCGCAGCATTAATTGTTAATACAACCGGAGTACGAGTCAAACTGGAACAAGTTCCATTTGAAGCTTCTGCGTAATAAGTTATCGTTCCTACACCTATTTGAGTAGGAGAGGCTACTATATTTCCAGCAGTTGCTGCATCATACCAAGTGATAGTTCCGCCTGTAGCTGTAGCGGTTAAAGTTTGAGTTGGAGATCCATTAGTACAAACTGTTTGATTACTTGCAACTGGAGCGGTTGGTGCAGGATTAATAGTTAATATAACAGGGGTACGAGTTAAACTAGAACAGGTACCATTTGATGCTTCGGCATAATAAGTTTTCGTTCCTACACCTACTTGAGTTGGAGTAGTTATACTATTTCCAGCAGTAGCTGCATCATACCAAGTTATAGTTCCTCCAGTGGCTGTAGCTGTCAAAGTTTGAGTTTGTGAGCCATTGGTACAAACGGTTTGATTGCTTGCAACTGGTGCATTTGGTGCAGGATTAATAGTTAATACAACTGCAGTGCGAGTTAAACTAGAACACGTACCGTTTGAAGCCTGTGCATAATATATACTTGTACCTACACCGACCTGAGTAGGAGAGTTAACAACATTACCAGCAGTAGCTGCATCATACCAAGTTATAATTCCTCCAGATGCTGTAGCTGTTAATGTCTGAGTTGGAGAGCCATTAGTACAAATAGTTTGATTAGTTGCGGATGGTGGAATTGACCCATCATTAATTGTTAAAATAACAGCAGTACGAGTCAAACTAGAACAAGTACCATTTGAAGCTTCGGCATAATATGTACTTGTACCTATACCCACTTGAGTAGGAGAAGGTACTACATTTCCAGCAGTAACTGCATCATACCAAGTAATAGTTCCTCCAGATGCTGTAGCAGTTAAAGTTTGTGTTAGAGATCCATTGGTACAAACAGTTTGGTTACTTGCAACTGGGGCATTTGGCGCAGGGTTGATTGTTAATACAACGGGAGTACGAGTTAGGCTAGAACAAGTTCCATTTGAAGCTTCGGCGTAATAGGTTGTAGTTCCTATACCCACTTGAGTAGGAGAAGGTACTACATTTCCAGCAGTCGCTGCATCATACCAAGTTACAGTTCCACCAGTTGCTGTAGCAGTTAAAGTTTGTGTTAGAGATCCATTGGTACAAACAGTTTGGTTACTTGCAACTGGCGCATTTGGCGCAGGATTAATAGTTAATATAACAGGGGTACGAGTCAAACTAGAACAAGTACCATTTGACGCTTGCGCGTAATAGGTTTTAGTTCCTATACCTATTTGAGTAGGAGAGGCTACAATATTTCCAGCTGTTGCCGCATCATACCAAGTGATAATTCCCCCAGTTGCTGTAGCGGTTAAAGTTTGAGTTGGTGATCCATTGGTACAAACGGTTTGGTTGCTGGAAATAGGTGCATTTGGTGCAGAATTAATAGTTAAAATAACGGTAGTACGAGTCAAACTAGAACAAGTACCGTTTGAAGCCTGTGCATAATATGTACTTGTACCTACACCAACCTGAGTAGGAGAGGCCATTATATTTCCAGCAGTCGCTGCATCATACCAAGTAATAGTTCCTCCAGTTGCTGTAGCAGTTAAAGTTTGAGTGGGAGATCCATTGGTACAAACGGTTTGATTGCTCGCTTCTGGTGCATTTGGTGCAGGATTAATAGTTAATATAACCGCAGTACGAGTCAAACTGGAGCAGGTACCATTTGAAGCTTCGGCGTAATAAGTTTTTGTTCCTACACCTATTTGAGTAGGTGAGGGTACTATATTTCCAGCTGTAGCTGCATCATACCAAGTTATAGTTCCTCCAGTAGCTGTAGCAGTCAAAGTTTGAGTTGGAGATCCATTTGTACAAACAGTTTGGTTGCTTGCAACTGGTGCATTTGGTGCAGGATTAATAGTTAATATGACCTGAGTACGAGTTAGGCTAGAACAAGTTCCGTTAGAAGCTTCGGCATAATAAGTTTTCGTTCCTACACCTACTTGAGTTGGAGTAGTTATACTATTTCCAGCAGTTGCTGCATCATACCAAGTTATAGTTCCACCTGTAGCTGTGGCAGTTAATGTTTGAGTTGGAGATCCATTGGTACAAACGGTTTGATTGCTTGCAATTGGAGTACTAGGTGCAGGATTAATAGTCAAAATAACAGCAGTTCGAGTCAAACTGGAACAAGTCCCATTAGAAGATTCTGCGTAATAGGTTGTAGTACCTACACCTATTTGAGTAGGAGAGGACACTATATTTCCAGCAGTAGCTGCATCATACCAAGTGATAGTTCCACCTGTAGCTGTAGCAGTTAAAGTTTGTGTTGGTGATCCATTGGTACAAACGGTTTGGTTGCTTGCAACTGGTGCACTTGGTGCGGGATTAATAGTTAATATGACCAGAGTTCGAGTTAGACTAGAACAAATTCCGTTTGAAGCTTCGGCGTAATAGGTTTTAGTTCCTACACCCACTTGTGTTGGAGTAGTTATAATATTACCAGCGGTAGCTGCATCGTACCAAGTAATAGTTCCACCAGTTGCTGTAGCAGTTAAAGTTTGTGTAGGAGATCCATTGGTACAAACGGTTTGATTGCTTGCAATTGGTGCATTTGGTGCAGGATTAATAGTTAAAATAACAGCAGTACGAGTCAAACTGGAACAAGTCCCATTAGAAGATTCTGCATAATAGGTTTTAGTTCCCACACCTACTTGAGTAGGAGAGGCAACTACATTTCCGGCAGTAGCTGCATCATACCAGGTAATAGTTCCACCAGTTGCTGTAGCAGTTAAAGTTTGAGATGGAGATCCATTGGTACATACCGTTTGATTGCTTGCAGCTGGCGAGTTAGGTGCTACATTAATAGTTAAAACAACAGCAGTGCGAGTCAAACTAGAACAAGTTCCGTCTGAAGCTTCTGCATAATAGGTTTTAGTTCCCACACCCACTTGAGTAGGAGAGGCGACCACATTTCCAGTAGTAGCAGCATCGTACCAAGTAATAGTTCCCCCAGTTGCTGTAGCAGTTAAAGTTTGTGTAGGAGATCCATTGGTACATACAGTCTGGTTACTTGCGGATGGTGCATTTGGTGCAGGATTAATAGTTAAAATAACAATAGTACGAGTCAAACTAGAACATGTTCCATTAGAAGCTTCTGCATAATAGGTTTTAGATCCCACACCTACTTGAGTAGGAGAGGCGACTACATTACCACCAGTAGCAGCATCATACCAGGTGATAGTTCCACCCGTTGCAGTAGCGGTTAATGTTTGAGTTGGTGATCCATTTGTACATACCGTTTGATTACTTGCAGATGGTGCACTTGGTATAGTATTAATAGTTAATACAACTGGAGTGCGGGTTAAACTAGGACAAGTTCCGTTAGAAGCTTGTGCATAATAGGTTTTAGTTCCTACACCTACCTGAGTAGGCGTTGCTACGACATTTCCAGCAGTTGCCGCATCATACCAAGTGATGGTCCCTCCAGTTGCTGTTGCGGTTAAAGTTTGAGTCGGTGATCCATTGGAACAAACAGTTAGATTGCTTGCGGTTGGTGCGTTAGGAGAAGGATTAACCGTTATTGTAGCTTCACTTGTAGTGATATCATTTCCAGCACATAAGCCTGTATTAGAAAAAAGTGCTCTAAATTTTGTTGTTGCAGTTAAATTAGTTGCAGTATAGGTTAATGATGTATTTGCTATGTCAGTCCAAGTAGTAAAAGGACTAACTGATGATTGCCATTTAGTAATAGTAGAACTACCAGTAATCCCTGTAACATTTAAAAGACTACTATTTATTCCTGAACAAACAGTTGAACTTGGTTCAACGGAACCTTTCAATGGTATACCAAATGTAAGAGCAGTGTTAATACATCTACTTGAAGAAGGAGAGTTCCCGCTAACAGAAGCTAATTTAGTAATTTTAATAAAACCGGGATTTAATGGATCACAGATATTAATACCAATACTTCCAAATGGAATATTAAATTCTAAAAATTCACCACCACCAGCACTACAACCCACTGCACTCCCATTTTTAGCAGCAAGGCCATTATTAACTAAAAGGGGAGTTAATGTACTTCCATTGCCAGAATATAAATTAAATGTAGAAGCATTGGAATTTATTTCAATAATATACTCGGCACCAGCTACAGATAATGCTCCACCAAAAGTGTCTGATGTTAACCCTGTAATAGGATTGTTATCTGTATCTAAATACATTCGAAAAAGTGCAGCTCCACCATTACCAATATTCATTCCTAATCTTAATACTTGAGTTATAGTATTAACTTTTGCGTGAATAGTTCCAATTTGACAAGTTGAGGATGCATTAACCGATAATTGTTGGCTAAAAAAGATTCCAGTTGCATACTCATCTCCAGGAGTGTTAGGAGCTGGGCAATAGTCACCATCAAATGTGTCTTGAGCATAAATATTTGTAATTGATGCAAATAAACTTAATAAAATAATGATAAATAATTTTGTCGAAAGTGTAAAGTTAGTTTTCATATTGATTTGTTTTAAATCGTTAGAAAGTGTGAGTATTTTAAATATTGAAACTCATATTTTTTTATGAATTATTGCGTATTCAAAGTTTATATTTATTAAAAATGACTATTTTGAATAAATTAACGAAAGTGGGTATTATGCTTTTTGTATAAAAACGATAGGAATTATAAAAATTGAGTTTTATTTATGATAAATTATCAATTGATGCTCAGTTTTAAGTATTACTAATTAATTGATTTCTACTTTTTCAAGTATTTTAATCATTAAATTAATTTACTATTTTTAAAAAAGAGTAAATTGTATAAGGTGGTATTTTTAAGATATTTCAATTTTTTTTAAATTTTAAAACCTAAGTAAAATAAATTTTTAAAAATTGAGATAAATTCAAATTTTTAAAATAAAAAATTTCTTATTGGGGATTAAGAATTTTTTAAAAGGATTATTATTTAATTAAAAGTTTTAATAGAATAATGTTTAATATTTTAAAGTTCACTTTTTGAATCAACAATAATTCAAAACTTCAAGTTCAAATGCATTTTGCATTAATTTAAATCTAAAGGAATTTCTTTTTTGGGGTTAAAAAATCCTTCATGACAGTTTACCTTTCTCATTTTTACTTATTAAAAATGAAAACCTTTTTATTTATAATTAAAGTTATAAATAATTTGTGGTATTGTTTAATTTTTTCCGTAAAAAACCTAATTAGTCGTTGAAATGTGTTTTTTGATGTAAATCTATCAAAAAATTAATTGATAATATTTAATTTTTTAGGTTAGTTTTAGTAATATAAGTATTTATATTTCAAGTAATTAACATTTTTTTTACATTATAATTCTTTCAATTCAATGCATTTTGGGTTAAAATTTAAATAATGGTAAGAATTAAATTATTGCTTGGTATAAAAACGAAAAAACCTCGAAGCTATAACTTTCGAGGTTCGGTTTTATTTTTTTTTGTGTATTATAATGCAGTAATAATGAATTCACTACGTCTATTCATTTGGTGTTCTTCTTCGGTACATTTTACTCCATCGGAACATTTGTTTACCAATTGAGTTTCTCCATATCCTTTACCAGTAAGTCTACTAGAATCAATTCCATTTTTTATTAACCAATTTATAGTAGATTTTGATCTCCTATCTGATAAGGCTTCGTTATATTTAAAAGTTTGTCTACTATCAGTATGGGAACGAATGTCTAATTTCATTGTAGGGTTTTGTCTAAGTACATCTAGAATTTTTTCTAAATCTAAAGCTGCCTCAACTCTAATATTGGATTTATCTAAGTCAAAATAAATCATTTTTATGCCAAAACATTTTCCTAAATCATCACCTATAGTTACTTTACATTCTGCTTTTTCTAAAGGGATTGGTAAGTTTGTTCTACCGTTTTCATTAGAAATTTTAATTTTCAACTCATTAGTTGCATATTCTTCTTTTTGTGCTCTTACATTATAGGTTTTATCACAATCAACAGAAAATAAATAGTCCCCTTTTTCATCAGAAATAACTTCGCTAATTAGATTAAATTGATTGTCAAATAAACTGACTTTTGAATTAGGAAGGGCTTCAGAAGTTACTAAATCAGTAATTTTTCCATATAATTCTTGGGTACATGCTAATTTTCTTAATTCTAAGAACTTATAAATATCGTCATATCCTAGACCTCCATCTCTATTTGAAGAAAAGTAACCTTTTCTTGAATTAGTATCAATCCAATAAGCAAAATCATCCTTTGAAGAGTTTACATCTGACCCTACATTTTGTACTTCAGTAAATGAGCCATCTAAATTTATTTTTGAAACAAAAATATCTAATCCTCCTAATCCTGGATGACCGTCTGATGCAAAATAAATTTCATTTTCATCATTTATAAAAGGAAAGGTTTCACGGCCCTCAGTGTTTATTGTTTTTCCTAAGTTTTCTGGAGTAGAATAAGTTCCATCTTCATTAATTTCTACTTTAAATAAATCAGACTGACCAATCGTTCCTGGCATATCAGAAGCAAAATATAACGTTTTTTCATCTGGGCTTAATGCAGGGTGTGCAGTACTGTAACTATCACTATTAAATGGTAATTCGGTTATATTGGACCATTTGTTATTATCTAATACCGCTTTATATATTTTTATGAGTGTAATTTGTTTACCATCTTTTCCTTTTTTTCCATCTAGAAAATTATTTCTAGTGAAATACATCGTTTTTCCATCTTTAGTAAATGCAGGAGTGGATTCATTAAATTTTGAATTTACATTTTCATCAAATTTACTTGGAATTCCAGGGTTCATGTCTTTATCAACATCTGTAGCATACAGATTTGTAAAATATTGATTAGTCCAAGTATGTTTACGTTTGCTTATACTTCCAGTATCTCTTGCCGAAGTGAAAATAATTTTATCTAGATATTTTGTTGTACCGTAATCTGAATATTGAGAATTTATTCCAGCATCTTCCACTTTATATCTTCCTGAATTTGCCTTAATAGCGTCAAGATAATTTTCGTTTTTTACAAATAACTTACCTCTTGAATCATTCCCTGAAATCTGATTAAATTTTTCTAAAATTTCATTTGCTTTATCATTCTCACCAATTGATCTTAATGATTGAGAATAGCGGTAATAATATTTTGGTTCTAAATCAGATGTCATCGCAAATAGTTCGGTATACCATTTAGCAGCATTACTTAGTTCTCCATTAAAGTAATAAGCATTTCCTAACTTTTGAAACATATCAATAGATTTGTATCCTTTTTCAGCTACTCTTTCATATGTTTTTATAGCATCTATGTAGGCAAAGTTTTCATATTTTTTATCTGCGGCTTTTAATTCCACTTTTTGTGAATAACCGTTGTAAGAAAAAATACTTATTAATGATAGGTAAAGGATTATATAGTTTTTCATAATATAAATATATTAAAAGAATCTTGGAGTCGTAATTTTGTCATTATTTTTAAATAATTCATATCGCAAGAATATTTCATGAGAGCCGGAATTATAATTATCCAATTTAGTGTTGTCAAGGTCATAACCATAGCCAATATATAATCCATCAGATATTTGCATTCCAACCATTGCACTTATAGCAGCACTCCATCTATATGCTAATCCAACCATAAACTTATCATTAAACATAAAGTTTCCAGAAACATCAACTTGAAGAGGGGCACCCTTTACCATTTTAGTAAGTAAGGCAGGTTTAAATTTAATGTTGCTATTAAGATCAAATACATAACCAGCAATTAAATAATAGTTTATTTTTTCTTTAAAAATGGCAACTTCATTACTATCGTAACGATTAGATTCTATAAAATTTGGAACCGAAAAACCTACATAAGCTTTACTGGAATGAAGGTATAGACCTACACCTATATTTGGTGAAAATTTATTATTATAATCATGTAAACTTGGGTCATCATCAACAGGATTTAATTTTGACACATCTAAATCAAATAAATTAGCAGTTGCTTTAACTCCAAAGGACAACTTAAAAGTTTCAGATGTTGGAACTGTATATGATAAATCTGCAGAAATAGTGTTTTCATGAATTGGACCAATTTTATCATTTATTACTGACACCCCTAAACCTAATTTGCTGGAATTTAAAGGAGTGTTTATTGAGACAGCATTTGTAGTAGGTGCGCCATCTAATCCTACCCATTGTGTACGATGTAAAGCAAATATACTCATAACTCCTCTTGACCCAGCATAAGCAGGATTGACATTGACTGTGTTATACATGTACTGTGTGAACTGGGAATCTTGTTGCGCATAACTTACAATTCCCGCAAATAGTAAAACGGATAATATGATTTTTCTCTTCATTTTGTTCTATTTTTTTAATCTAAGAGTTTTTAATTCTTAGAATCAGATTTGAGTTTGTTTTATCTTGTAAGGTATAAATAACCATTCTTTTTATTGGTTTGAATATTTCCATTTCCATCAACTGATGTATAATTTAATATATAAAAATACGTTCCAGAAGGTAATCCAGAAGACTGGCTAATTGTCGTTCTACCTTGTGATATACCCGTAAAAACTTTACTAGTATTATTATATCCTTGAGTTTCATAAACTAATATTCCCCAACGGTTATAGATTTCAACAGTATTTTCGGGATAACATATTGTGTCTTCTATATTATCAATTATAAATTGCTCATTAATTCCATCACCATTAGGAGAAAAAGCATTGTGTACTTCAACGACACCACAACCTAAAACAATACCACAATCCGCATCAGAAACATTCATTTTTATGATATATGTTATTGGACAACCATCAGTTTCAATTTCATATTGAATATTATAAATACCTTGAGATACGCCAAAAGGAGTGAATATATTTCCTATTAGAACTCCGGTATTATCATCAATCCAAATACCATTTAATGGAGTACCTTGAGGTAAGAGAGTTACTAAATCAATAGTTAATGTATTATCAGTATTACATGCAGTACTTTCAATTATTATAGGTTCAATTTTTTCTGGTTGAGTAATAGTAACGGAAGTTGTAGCATTACAGAATGCTCTTTCATCATTAGCTGTAAGAGTATAAGTTCCAGCAGGCAAGTTGGTATTAGATAAAACCTCGTTAGCTGCATTGGTTATTACAACAATAGAACCTGTACTACTAGTTACTGCGATTGAGCCATTGGCTAGACCAAAACAAGTAACATTGGTAGCAATTCCGCTAACGGTTACTGCAATTTCAGGTTGTGTGATGATTACTTGAGCAGTAGCTGAACAAGAATTTCCTTCATTACCACCATTTGCTGTAGCGGTAAGAGTATAAGTTCCAGCAGGTAAGTTTATATTAGATACCACTTGATTAGTAGCATTCGTTATTACCACAGTAGAACCAGTACTATTAGTTACAGTAATCGAACCATTAGCTTGACCAAAACAAGAAACATTAGTAGCAATTCCGCTAACAGATACTGCGATTTCTGGTTGAGTAATGGTTACATTAACTGTAGTTTGACATCCTTTAGCATCCGTTACGGTAAAAGTTTTTAAACCAGCAGTCAATCCTGTTTGAGCAGGTGTGATGGTATATCCAGCCGTTCCTCCAGCAGGAGTAATGACAACAGACCCATCGTTACCACCAAAACAAGACACATTTACTTGTGTTCCGGCTGTTGCACTTAAAGCTACAGCAGGCTCAGTAATGGTTACATCAACTGTAGTTTGACATCCTTTAGCATCGGTTACGGTGAAGGTATGTAAACCAGCTGTCAATCCTGTTTGAGCGGGTGTGATGGTGTATCCAGCCGTTCCTCCAGCAGGAGTAATGACAACAGACCCATCGTTACCACCAAAACAAGACACATTTATTTGCGTTCCGGCTGTTGCACTTAAAGCTACAGCAGGCTCAGTAATCGTTACATCAATTGTAGTTTGACATCCTTTAGCATCCGTCACAGTGAAGGTATGTAAACCAGCAGTCAATCCTGTTTGAGCGGGCGTGATGGTGTATCCAGCCGTTCCTCCAGCAGGAGTAATGACAACAGACCCATCGTTACCACCAAAACAAGACACATTTACTTGTGTTCCGGCTGTTGCACTTAAAGCTATAGCAGGCTCAGTAATCGTTACATCAATTGTAGTTTGACATCCTTTAGCATCCGTTACGGTAAAAGTTTTTAAACCAGCAGTCAATCCTGTTTGAGCAGGTGTGATGGTGTATCCAGCCGTTCCTCCAGCAGGAGTAATGACAACAGACCCATCGTTACCACCAAAACAAGACACATTTACTTGCGTTCCGGCTGTTGCACTTAAAGCTACAGCAGGCTCAGTAATCGTTACATCAATTGTAGTTTGACATCCTTTAGCATCCGTTACGGTAAAAGTTTTTAAACCAGCAGTCAATCCTGTTTGAGCAGGTGTGATGGTGTATCCAGCCGTTCCTCCAGCAGGAGTAATGACAACAGACCCATCGTTACCACCAAAACAAGACACATTTACTTGTGTTCCGGCTGTTGCACTTAAAGCTAGAGCAGGCTCAGTAATCGTTACATCAATTGTAGTTTGACATCCTTTAGCATCGGTTACGGTAAAAGTTTTTAAACCAGCAGTCAATCCTGTTTGAGCGGGTGTGATGGTGTATCCAGCCGTTCCTCCAGCAGGAGTAATGACAACAGACCCATCGTTACCACCAAAACAAGAGACATTTATTTGCGTTCCGGCTGTTGCACTTAAAGCTACAGCAGGCTCAGTAATCGTTACATCAACAGTAGTTTGACATCCTTTAGCATCGGTTACGGTAAAAGTTTTTAAACCAGCAGTCAATCCTGTTTGAGCAGGTGTGATGGTGTATCCAGCCGTTCCCCCAGCAGGAGTAATGACAACAGACCCATCGTTACCACCAAAACAAGACACATTTACTTGTGTTCCGGCTGTTGCACTTAAAGCTAGAGCAGGCTCAGTAATCGTTACATCAATTGTAGTTTGACATCCTTTAGCATCGGTTACGGTAAAAGTTTTCAAACCAGCAGTCAATCCTGTTTGAGCAGGTGTGATGGTGTATCCAGCCGTTCCTCCAGCAGGAGTAATGACAACAGACCCATCGTTACCACCAAAACAAGAGACATTTACTTGTGTTCCGGCTGTTGCACTTAAAGCTAGAGCAGGCTCAGTAATCGTTACATCAATTGTAGTTTGACATCCTTTAGCATCCGTTACGGTAAAAGTTTTTAAACCAGCAGTCAATCCTGTTTGAGCAGGCGTGATAGTGTATCCAGCCGTTCCCCCAGCAGGAGTAATGACAACAGACCCATCGTTACCACCAAAACAAGACACATTTACTTGTGTTCCGGCTGTTGCACTTAAAGCTAGAGCAGGCTCAGTAATCGTTACATCAACTGTAGTTTGACATCCTTTAGCATCGGTTACGGTAAAAGTTTTTAAACCAGCAGTCAATCCTGTTTGAGCGGGTGTGATGGTGTATCCAGCCGTTCCTCCAGCAGGAGTAATGACAACAGACCCATCGTTACCACCAAAACAAGAGACATTTATTTGCGTTCCGGCTGTTGCACTTAAAGCTACAGCAGGCTCAGTAATCGTTACATCAACAGTAGTTTGACATCCTTTAGCATCGGTTACGGTAAAAGTTTTTAAACCAGCAGTCAATCCTGTTTGAGCAGGTGTGATGGTGTATCCAGCCGTTCCCCCAGCAGGAGTAATGACAACAGACCCATCGTTACCACCAAAACAAGACACATTTACTTGTGTTCCGGCTGTTGCACTTAAAGCTAGAGCAGGCTCAGTAATCGTTACATCAACAGTAGTTTGACATCCTTTAGCATCGGTTACGGTAAAAGTTTTTAAACCAGCAGTCAATCCTGTTTGAGCAGGTGTGATGGTGTATCCAGCCGTTCCCCCAGCAGGAGTAATGACAACAGACCCATCGTTACCACCAAAACAAGACACATTTACTTGTGTTCCGGCTGTTGCACTTAAAGCTAGAGCAGGCTCAGTAATCGTTACATCAATTGTAGTTTGACATCCTTTAGCATCGGTTACGGTAAAAGTTTTCAAACCAGCAGTCAATCCTGTTTGAGCAGGTGTGATGGTGTATCCAGCCGTTCCTCCAGCAGGAGTAATGACAACAGACCCATCGTTACCACCAAAACAAGAGACATTTACTTGTGTTCCGGCTGTTGCACTTAAAGCTAGAGCAGGCTCAGTAATCGTTACATCAATTGTAGTTTGACATCCTTTAGCATCCGTTACGGTAAAAGTTTTTAAACCAGCAGTCAATCCTGTTTGAGCAGGCGTGATAGTGTATCCAGCCGTTCCCCCAGCAGGAGTAATGACAACAGACCCATCGTTACCACCAAAACAAGACACATTTACTTGTGTTCCGGCTGTTGCACTTAAAGCTACAGCAGGCTCAGTAATCGTTACATCAATTGTAGTTTGACATCCTTTAGCATCGGTTACGGTAAAAGTTTTCAAACCAGCAGTCAATCCTGTTTGAGCAGGTGTGATGGTATATCCAGCCGTTCCTCCAGCAGGAGTAATGACAACAGACCCATCGTTACCACCAAAACAAGAGACATTTATTTGTGTTCCGGCCGTTGCACTTAAAGCTACAGCAGGTTCAGTAATAGTAACCTGAACAGTAGTTTGACATCCTTTAGCATCCGTTACGGTAAAAGTTTTTAAACCAGCAGTCAATCCTGTTTGAGCAGGTGTGATGGTGTATCCAGCCGTTCCTCCAGCAGGAGTAATGACAACAGACCCATCGTTACCACCAAAACAAGACACATTTACTTGTGTTCCGGCTGTTGCGCTTAAAGCTACAGCAGGCTCAGTAATGGTTACATCAACTGTAGTTTGACATCCTTTAGCATCGGTTACGGTAAAAGTTTTTAAACCAGCAGTCAATCCTGTTTGAGCGGGCGTGATGGTGTATCCAGCCGTTCCTCCAGCAGGAGTAATGACAACAGACCCATCGTTACCACCAAAACAAGACACATTTACTTGTGTTCCGGCCGTTGTGCTTAAAGCTAGAGCAGGCTCAGTAATCGTTACATCAATTGTAGTTTGACATCCTTTAGCATCCGTCACAGTGAAGGTATGTAAACCAGCAGTCAATCCTGTTTGAGCAGGCGTGATAGTGTATCCAGCCGTTCCCCCAGCAGGAGTAATGACAACAGACCCATCGTTACCACCAAAACAAGACACATTTACTTGTGTTCCGGCTGTTGCACTTAAAGCTACAGCAGGCTCAGTAATGGTTACATCAACTGTAGTTTGACATCCTTTAGCATCGGTTACGGTGAACGTATGTAAACCAGCAGTCAATCCTGTTTGAGCAGGTGTGATGGTGTATCCAGCCGTTCCTCCAGCAGGAGTAATGACAACAGACCCATCGTTACCACCAAAACAAGACACATTTACTTGTGTTCCGGCTGTTGCACTTAAAGCTAGAGCAGGCTCAGTAATCGTTACATCAATTGTAGTTTGACATCCTTTAGCATCGGTTACGGTAAAAGTTTTTAAACCAGCAGTCAATCCTGTTTGAGCAGGTGTGATGGTGTATCCAGCCGTTCCTCCAGCAGGAGTAATGACAACAGACCCATCGTTACCACCAAAACAAGACACATTTACTTGTGTTCCGGCTGTTGCGCTTAAAGCTACAGCAGGCTCAGTAATGGTTACATCAACAGTAGTTTGACATCCTTTAGCATCGGTTACGGTAAAAGTTTTTAAACCAGCAGTCAATCCTGTTTGAGCAGGTGTGATGGTGTATCCAGTCGTTCCTCCAGCAGGAGTAATGACAACAGACCCATCGTTACCACCAAAACAAGACACATTTACTTGTGTTCCGGCTGTTGCACTTAAAGCTAGAGCAGGCTCAGTAATCGTTACATCAATTGTAGTTTGACATCCTTTAGCATCCGTTACGGTAAAAGTTTTTAAACCAGCAGTCAATCCTGTTTGAGCAGGTGTGATGGTATATCCAGCCGTTCCTCCAGCAGGAGTAATGACAACAGACCCATCGTTACCACCAAAACAAGACACATTTACTTGTGTTCCGGCTGTTGCACTTAAAGCTAGAGCAGGCTCAGTAATCGTTACATCAATTGTAGTTTGACATCCTTTAGCATCCGTTACGGTAAAAGTTTTTAAACCAGCAGTCAATCCTGTTTGAGCAGGCGTGATAGTGTATCCAGCCGTTCCCCCAGCAGGAGTAATGACAACAGACCCATCGTTACCACCAAAACAAGACACATTTACTTGTGTTCCGGCTGTTGCACTTAAAGCTAGAGCAGGCTCAGTAATCGTTACATCAATTGTAGTTTGACATCCTTTAGCATCCGTTACGGTAAAAGTTTTTAAACCAGCAGTCAATCCTGTTTGAGCAGGTGTGATGGTGTATCCAGCCGTTCCTCCAGCAGGAGTAATGACAACAGACCCATCGTTACCACCAAAACAAGACACATTTACTTGCGTTCCGGCTGTTGCACTTAAAGCTACAGCAGGCTCAGTAATCGTTACATCAATTGTAGTTTGACATCCTTTAGCATCCGTTACGGTAAAAGTTTTTAAACCAGCAGTCAATCCTGTTTGAGCAGGTGTGATGGTGTATCCAGCCGTTCCTCCAGCAGGAGTAATGACAACAGACCCATCGTTACCACCAAAACAAGACACATTTACTTGTGTTCCGGCTGTTGCGCTTAAAGCTAGAGCAGGCTCAGTAATCGTTACATCAACTGTAGTTTGACATCCTTTAGCATCGGTTACGGTAAAAGTTTTTAAACCAGCAGTCAATCCTGTTTGAGCGGGTGTGATGGTGTATCCAGCCGTTCCTCCAGCAGGAGTAATGACAACAGACCCATCGTTACCACCAAAACAAGAGACATTTATTTGCGTTCCGGCTGTTGCACTTAAAGCTACAGCAGGCTCAGTAATCGTTACATCAACAGTAGTTTGACATCCTTTAGCATCGGTTACGGTAAAAGTTTTTAAACCAGCAGTCAATCCTGTTTGAGCAGGTGTGATGGTGTATCCAGCCGTTCCCCCAGCAGGAGTAATGACAACAGACCCATCGTTACCACCAAAACAAGACACATTTACTTGTGTTCCGGCTGTTGCACTTAAAGCTAGAGCAGGCTCAGTAATCGTTACATCAATTGTAGTTTGACATCCTTTAGCATCGGTTACGGTAAAAGTTTTCAAACCAGCAGTCAATCCTGTTTGAGCAGGTGTGATGGTGTATCCAGCCGTTCCTCCAGCAGGAGTAATGACAACAGACCCATCGTTACCACCAAAACAAGAGACATTTACTTGTGTTCTGGCTGTTGCACTTAAAGCTAGAGCAGGCTCAGTAATCGTTACATCAATTGTAGTTTGACATCCTTTAGCATCCGTTACGGTAAAAGTTTTTAAACCAGCAGTCAATCCTGTTTGAGCAGGCGTGATAGTGTATCCAGCCGTTCCCCCAGCAGGAGTAATGACAACAGATCCATCGTTACCACCAAAACAAGACACATTTACTTGTGTTCCGGCTGTTGCACTTAAAGCTAGAGCAGGCTCAGTAATCGTTACATCAACTGTAGTTTGACATCCTTTAGCATCGGTTACGGTAAAAGTTTTTAAACCAGCAGTCAATCCTGTTTGAGCGGGTGTGATGGTGTATCCAGCCGTTCCTCCAGCAGGAGTAATGACAACAGACCCATCGTTACCACCAAAACAAGAGACATTTATTTGCGTTCCGGCTGTTGCACTTAAAGCTACAGCAGGCTCAGTAATCGTTACATCAACAGTAGTTTGACATCCTTTAGCATCGGTTACGGTAAAAGTTTTTAAACCAGCAGTCAATCCTGTTTGAGCAGGTGTGATGGTGTATCCAGCCGTTCCCCCAGCAGGAGTAATGACAACAGACCCATCGTTACCACCAAAACAAGACACATTTACTTGTGTTCCGGCTGTTGCACTTAAAGCTAGAGCAGGCTCAGTAATCGTTACATCAATTGTAGTTTGACATCCTTTAGCATCGGTTACGGTAAAAGTTTTCAAACCAGCAGTCAATCCTGTTTGAGCAGGTGTGATGGTGTATCCAGCCGTTCCTCCAGCAGGAGTAATGACAACAGACCCATCGTTACCACCAAAACAAGACACATTTACTTGTGTTCCGGCTGTTGCGCTTAAAGCTACAGCAGGCTCAGTAATGGTTACATCAACAGTAGTTTGACATCCTTTAGCATCGGTTACGGTAAAAGTTTTTAAACCAGCAGTCAATCCTGTTTGAGCGGGCGTGATGGTGTATCCAGCCGTTCCTCCAGCAGGAGTAATGACAACAGACCCATCGTTACCACCAAAACAAGACACATTTACTTGTGTTCCGGCCGTTGTGCTTAAAGCTAGAGCAGGCTCAGTAATCGTTACATCAATTGTAGTTTGACATCCTTTAGCATCCGTCACAGTGAAGGTATGTAAACCAGCAGTCAATCCTGTTTGAGCAGGTGTGATGGTATATCCAGCCGTTCCTCCAGCAGGAGTAATGACAACAGACCCATCGTTACCACCAAAACAAGACACATTTACTTGTGTTCCGGCTGTTGCGCTTAAAGCTACAGCAGGCTCAGTAATGGTTACATCAACTGTAGTTTGACATCCTTTAGCATCGGTTACGGTAAAAGTTTTTAAACCAGCAGTCAATCCTGTTTGAGCGGGCGTGATGGTGTATCCAGCCGTTCCTCCAGCAGGAGTAATGACAACAGACCCATCGTTACCACCAAAACAAGACACATTTACTTGTGTTCCGGCCGTTGTGCTTAAAGCTAGAGCAGGCTCAGTAATCGTTACATCAATTGTAGTTTGACATCCTTTAGCATCCGTCACAGTGAAGGTATGTAAACCAGCAGTCAATCCTGTTTGAGCAGGTGTGATGGTGTATCCAGCCGTTCCTCCAGCAGGAGTAATGACAACAGACCCATCGTTACCACCAAAACAAGACACATTTATTTGTGTTCCGGCTGTTGCACTTAAAGCTATAGCAGGCTCAGTAATCGTTACATCAATTGTAGTTTGACATCCTTTAGCATCCGTTACGGTAAAAGTTTTTAAACCAGCAGTCAATCCTGTTTGAGCAGGTGTGATGGTGTATCCAGCCGTTCCTCCAGCAGGAGTAATGACAACAGACCCATCGTTACCACCAAAACAAGACACATTTACTTGCGTTCCGGCTGTTGCACTTAAAGCTACAGCAGGCTCAGTAATCGTTACATCAATTGTAGTTTGACATCCTTTAGCATCCGTTACGGTAAAAGTTTTTAAACCAGCAGTCAATCCTGTTTGAGCGGGTGTGATGGTGTATCCAGCCGTTCCTCCAGCAGGAGTAATGACAACAGACCCATCGTTACCACCAAAACAAGAGACATTTATTTGCGTTCCGGCTGTTGCACTTAAAGCTACAGCAGGCTCAGTAATCGTTACATCAACTGTAGTTTGACATCCTTTAGCATCGGTTACGGTAAAAGTTTTTAAACCAGCAGTCAATCCTGTTTGAGCAGGTGTGATGGTGTATCCAGCCGTTCCCCCAGCAGGAGTAATGACAACAGACCCATCGTTACCACCAAAACAAGACACATTTACTTGTGTTCCGGCTGTTGCACTTAAAGCTAGAGCAGGCTCAGTAATCGTTACATCAATTGTAGTTTGACATCCTTTAGCATCGGTTACGGTAAAAGTTTTCAAACCAGCAGTCAATCCTGTTTGAGCAGGCGTGATAGTGTATCCAGCCGTTCCCCCAGCAGGAGTAATGACAACAGACCCATCGTTACCACCAAAACAAGACACATTTACTTGTGTTCCGGCTGTTGCACTTAAAGCTACAGCAGGCTCAGTAATCGTTACATCAATTGTAGTTTGACATCCTTTAGCATCGGTTACGGTAAAAGTTTTCAAACCAGCAGTCAATCCTGTTTGAGCAGGTGTGATGGTATATCCAGCCGTTCCTCCAGCAGGAGTAATGACAACAGACCCATCGTTACCACCAAAACAAGAGACATTTATTTGTGTTCCGGCCGTTGCACTTAAAGCTACAGCAGGTTCAGTAATAGTAACCTGAACAGTAGTTTGACATCCTTTAGCATCCGTCACAGTGAAGGTATGTAAACCAGCAGTCAATCCTGTTTGAGCAGGTGTGATGGTGTATCCAGCCGTTCCTCCAGCAGGAGTAATGACAACAGACCCATCGTTACCACCAAAACAAGACACATTTACTTGCGTTCCGGCTGTTGCACTTAAAGCTACAGCAGGCTCAGTAATCGTTACATCAATTGTAGTTTGACATCCTTTAGCATCCGTCACAGTGAAGGTATGTAAACCAGCAGTCAATCCTGTTTGAGCGGGCGTGATGGTGTATCCAGCCGTTCCTCCAGCAGGAGTAATGACAACAGAACCATCGTTACCACCAAAACAAGAGACATTTACTTGAGAACTGAGAGTTGCAACTATGGCAGGGCGAACTGTTACAGTTGCTTCTACGGTTGAAATACTAGACCCACTACATAAGCCAGAACTTGAAAATAAGGCTCTGTATTTAGTTGTTTCAAATAAGTTTGTAGGAGTATATGTAGTTGATGCATTAACAATATCTGTCCATGATGTAAAAGGACTAATAGACGATTGCCATTTAATAATACTTGAACCAGTTGGTACACCACTTATTGTTAGAGTTGAACTATTGTCCCCATAACACACTGTTGAGCTAGGGCCAACAGAACCTTTTAATGGAATACCAAATGTAAGAGGGGTATTTACACAACCACTTGAGCTACTGGAGTTACCACTAACAGATGCTAATTTTGTAATATTGATTAACCCAGGAGTATTGACATTACAGATATTAATACCAACACTACCAAAAGGAATATTAAATTCTAAAAAGGTCTCACTAGTTGTACAAATACTACCGCTTTTAGCAGCAAGTCCATTATTAATAGTAAGTAGAGTTAAAGTACTACCGCTTCCAGAGTATAAATCAAAACTTTTGGCATTCGAATTAATTTCTATAATATATTCAGCACCAGCTACGGATATGCTTCCTCCAAAAGTATCAGAAGTTAATCCAGTTGCGCTGTTATTATCTGTGTCTAAATACAATCTAAAAAGAGCTGCTCCACTATTACCGATATTCATTCCTAATCGTAACACTTGAGTTTGTGTATTAACTTTAGCTCTAATTGTTCCAACCTGACAGGTTGAAGATGGATTAGCAGATAATAGTTGGCTAAAAACTATCCCAGTTGCATATTCATCACCAACAGCTCCAGGACCTGGACAATAATTTCCATCAAAAGTATCTTGAGCATAACAATTTGAAATAGATATTGTTAGAAGGAATAGAACAAAAAGGATAAACTGTTTTAATTTTGAATTGGGTAAAATTGTTTTCATAGGATCAATTTTATATAGGTTTATAAAGCTTCAATTAGGACAAAATAATATTCGCATTCGTAATTAGATAGAGCTAAACTAATTACATTAAATTATTTTTTTTAATTTTCTCTTCGAATAGCTTAAAAACTCGTTAAATGACGCTTTTTTAGCAAAAAAAAAGTTAAAAAACAACTGTTTTCAAAGGTTTATCTGTAATTAATCTAAATTTTATGTTAATTTTTATGTGAGTTAATTGTGATTACTTGTTTTTTTTTAATACAAAAGTGATTTTAAGAATATTTTAAAAGGAATAATGTTTAATAACTATATATATTGTATCTTTCTATTTCGGTTAAAATATTAAAGAAATTAATCAGAAAGATTGAGAATATGAAAAATCTAATATTAATAAGACATGCTAAATCAAATTGGGATGCACCTCTAAAAGATATCGATAGACCATTAGATCAAAGGGGTTACAAAGATGCCCATTTGGTATCTTTAAATATAATTAACGACTTGCCCAAAACATTTATCATTTGGAGTAGTATTGCAAAACGGGCATCAGATACCGCTGTAATTTTTGCTCAAAACTTATTATATCCTATGGAAAGTATTGTATATAAAGATACACTATACACTTTTGATGAAAGTCAATTAGAAAAAATAGTTAAATCTTGCAGTAATTCTTATGATAGTTTGATTCTTTTTGGACATAATGCCGCAATTACAAATTTTGTTAATAAATTTGGGGATGTTTTTATAGATAATGTTCCTACAGCAGGTTTTGTATCTTTGCAATTTGATACAGATTATTGGGAAAAAATAAAAAAAGGTAAAACGAAAAAAATAATAGCTCCAAAAGATTTAAAATAAAATTAATATAGTGTTAGATCAAAAATATATAGATAGAGAAAAAAGTTGGTTAGCTTTTAATGCCAGAGTACTACAAGAAGCAGCAGACGATTCAGTACCACTTTTAGATAGATTGCGATTTTTAGGAATTTTTTCCAATAATTTAGACGAATTTTTTAGAGTTCGATTTGCAGCAATACGAAGATTGAGTCTTTCTGGTAAATCAGGAGAAAAAATTCTTGGAGGTATCTCAGCTCAACAATTAGTAAAAGATATTACTGAAATAGTAATTGAACATCAAACAGAAAGTCTACTTATACTTAAAGGAATCGAAAATGAACTTGAAAATGAAAACATTTTTATTATAAATGAAAATGAAATTTCAGTTGAACAGGAGATATTTCTAAAAGATTTTTTTATTCAAAAGTTGAGTCCTGAGTTAGTAACTATTATTTTAAATGATTTAGCTGAATTTCCATTGTTGAAAGATAATTTAGGTTATTTGGCTATAAAATTAGTAATGAATACAGATGCGGAAGTTCGTTATGCAATTATCGAAATTCCAAAAACAATGAATCGCTTCGTTGTTTTACCTTCAAACGATGAAAAACAATATGTTATTTTAATTGATGATGTCATTCGACATAATTTAAAAAGTATTTTTAACATTTTTGATTATGAGAGTGTATCAGCTCATATGATAAAAATCAGTCGAGATGCACAATTGGATATTGATAGTGACTTGAGTAAAAGCATGTTAGAGAAAATTTCAACTAGTGTAAAAGACAGAAGAATTGGTGAACCAGTTCGTTTTATTTATGATCAATTAATAGAAAAAGATACCTTACAGTTTTTTTTAGATAAAATGAAAATTGTTTCCACTGATAGTATTATACCAGGAGGAAGATACCATAATAGAAGGGATTATATGAATTTTCCAAACCTTGGAAGATTTGATTTATTATACAAAACAAATGTTCCTTTACCTATTCCGGGATTAAGCATAGAAGGAAGTATATTAGAAAAAATAAGTAAAAAAGATTATTTGCTAAATGCACCTTATCAATCTTTTTCATATCTCACAAAATTTTTGAGAGAAGCGGCGCTAGATCCTAAAGTTACCTCTATTAAAATTACACTTTACCGACTGGCTAAAAATTCTCAAATTATTAGCTCTCTTATTAATGCTGCAAAAAATGGAAAGAAAGTAACAGTACAAATTGAGTTGCAAGCTCGCTTTGACGAGGCTTCTAATATTTCCTACGCAGAGCAAATGCAACAGGAAGGAATCAATCTTATTTTTGGAATTAAAGGACTGAAAGTACACAGCAAAATCTGCGTGATCGAAAGAAACGAAAAAGGAAAAACAAAACGATATGGGTTTATTTCAACTGGAAATTTTAACGAGTCAACTGCTAAAGTTTATACTGATGTAACTTTATTCACGAGTCATCAACAAATTTTGAAAGATATTTCGAAAGTATTTGAATTTTTTGACATCAATTATAGAATTCATCGTTATAAGCATCTTATTGTTTCACCGCATTACACACGTACTCGATTTTATAAATTAATAGATAGAGAAATTTCCCATGCTCTCGCTGGGAGAAAAACATATATAAAGCTAAAAATGAATAGTTTGTCTGATTTTGGAATGATTGATAAACTATATGAAGCAAGTAATGCAGGAGTGAAAATTCAACTAGAAGTCAGAGGAATTTGTTCTTTAATACCTGGTGTTAAAGGAATGAGTGCTAATATTGAAGCGATTAGTATTGTTGATAATTATTTAGAACATTCTAGAATTTATATTTTTGGTAATGGAGGCCAAACGGAGGTTTATATATCTTCAGCTGATTTTATGACACGAAATTTAGACGGTAGGGTCGAAGTAACTTGCCCAATTTATGATCAAGAAATTAAAAATGAATTGATTGATAATTTTGATTTAGGTTGGAAAGGAAATGTAAAAGCGCGCTACCATTCTGATAAATTAGATAATAAATATAGAGAAAGAAATGGTGCCCCAATATTTAGAGCACAAATTGAAACGTATAAATACTACCAAAGAAAAGTAGATTTATTAGAAGAAACATTTTAATAAATTACTTTTTTAGTACCGTTTTGAAAAATAAAAATTCATAAGAGAGAATGATTAAGATAAAAAAATATGCTGCAATCGATATTGGATCAAATGCCATGCGATTATTGATTGTTAATATTGTTGAACAAGAGGGTAAAGAAGCTCAATTTAATAAGAGCTCATTAGTTCGTGTGCCAATTCGTTTAGGACAAGATGCTTTTACAGTTGGTGAAATTTCCGAAGAGAATATCGAAAGGATGTGTGATGCAATGAAGGCATTTAATCTTTTAATGAAAGTGCATAAGGTGCAGTCTTATAAAGCGTTTGCCACATCAGCAATGAGAGAAGCTTATAATGGAAAAGAAGTGGTAGAAGTTATTAAAGAAAAAGCAGATATTAATATTGAAATTATTGATGGTAAAAAAGAAGCCGCAATTATAGCATCGACAGATTTACATCACTTATTAAAAACGGATCAAACGTATCTTTTTGTTGATGTTGGTGGTGGAAGTACTGAATTCACGTTATTTTCTAATGGTAAGATGGTAAATTCCAGATCATTTAAGGCTGGTACTGTTCGGTTATTAAATAATATGGTTTGTGATGTTGTTTGGGAAGAAATTGAAAAATGGATTAGAACAAATACGGCTGATTATGAGGAAGTAACTCTTATTGGATCTGGTGGGAATATCAATAAATTATTTAAAATGTCGGGTAAAACGCAAGAGAAACCTTTATCATACATTTATATAAATTCTCAATATGCTTTTTTGAATTCATTAACTTATGAGCAAAGAATTTCTGAATTAGGTTTAAACCCTGATCGTGCTGATGTAATTATTCCTGCAGTTAGAATTTATCTTAATGCAATGAAGTGGAGTGGGGCAAGACAGATTTATGTGCCTAAAATTGGACTTTCAGATGGAATTGTAAAAGCAATGTATTATGAAAAAATATAACTAAAAGATGAATAAAAATAGATTAGAAGCTTTTAGTGACGGTGTTTTAGCAATTATCATTACTATTATGATTTTAGAAATTAAAGCACCTGAAGGAAAAGAATTTCAGGATTTAATCTCTGTTTTTCCAAAATTTTTAAGTTATGTTTTAAGTTTTTTATATATAGGTATTTATTGGAACAATCACCATCATTTACTTCAAGGGCTTACAAAAGTTAACGGTAAAATGTTATGGGCAAATTTACATTTACTTTTTTGGTTGTCCTTAATTCCATTTTCAACAGCTTGGATGGGAGAAAATTATTTTTCTAAGTCAACAATGACCTTATACGGGATTATTCTAATGTTTTCAGCAATAGCTTTTAATCTATTGCAAACGTGTATTGTAAAGACGGAAGGAGTAGATTCTTTAGTAGGGAAAGCTACTAAAAATGACCTAAAAGGAAAGTTGTCAATCGTTTTATATATTTTGGGAATTATTATTTCCTTTTTTAACCAATGGATTTCGGGAGTGATTTATTTAATTGTGGCATTTATTTGGTTAGTACCTGATACTCGTATTGAAAAGAGTTTAATAAAATAAATTAGGCATTTAAATCCAAACCAAAAGTAGTTCTTAGTAGTTCTATATTAGGATTTATTTCATGTAACCTATTGTAACGATCTTGATCGTTAAAGCTTTTATTACTAGTAATACTTTCATTAACTATCACTTCTATAGATAGGTCATGATTGTGTAAATGACTTCTTAAATACCCTAAGAGTCCATTTTTCTCACTTTCAAAATCTAATTTCGAACCTTCATTTGGTAATTCAAAATGTATTGTAGTGGATCCATTCAAAACGGGGTCATTGATAAGTAATATTGATTCCATTATTTTAAATCCTTTGTCACCCAGTCGTTTGGCGTATTTTGTCCATTGAATTAACATTTCTGTTTCAGTGAAAGTTTCTGTAGGTAAATGCACTGACTCTTTTACAAAGGACTTACTGCTTTCTTCTAAAGCTTTTTTGGCTCGAATACTAGATAGTGAAAAGGCTGAAATTTTTGGTTCATCTGAATTTGATTCAATAATTCTTGTAGAAGAACTTGGAGAAATAATATTTTCTGGTTCTGTGCTTACTGCAACTTCAATTGTATTCGTAACAGGAATTTCAGCTGTTTTAACTGGTTCAGTAGCTTTAGTATTATCAGCTATCGAATAATCATTTTTTCTAAAATAAGTTGGCGGAATTATGAAGGACTCAACTTTTTTTTTTCTCCATCAAAAGTGATAGAGGCTAGTTGCATCAAACAAAGTTCTACAAGTAAGCGTTGATTTTGACTTAGCTTGTATTTTAAATCACAGTCATTTGCAATAGCAATTCCTTTTAATAAAAAGTCTTGACTGCATTTTTTAGCCTGTAAACCGTACATTTTTTGAGCTTGTTCACCTACTTCTAATAACGATAGAGTTGATGGGTTTTTGCTTACTAATAAATCTCTAAAATGAGAAGCTAATCCAGATACAAAATGATGGCTATCAAATCCTTTTGAAAGAATTTCATTGAACGCCATTAGTAAATCAGGAATTTTATTTTCAAGTATTAAATCAGTAACTGTAATATAAGTTTCGTAGTCAAGAACATTTAAATTTTCAGTAACTGCTTGACGTGTTAAGTTTGCACCACAATAAGAAACTACTCTGTCAAAAATAGACAAAGCATCACGCATGGCGCCATCTGCTTTTTGAGCGATGATATGTAATGCATCGTCTTCGTAAACGACACCTTGATTCGTAGCTACTTCTGCAAGATGTTCTTTAGCATCTTTTACTGTTATTCTTTTGAAATCAAATATTTGACAACGCGATAAAATCGTTGGAATAATTTTATGTTTTTCAGTAGTTGCCAAAATAAAAATAGCGTGTTTTGGTGGCTCTTCTAATGTTTTTAAGAAAGCATTAAATGCAGCTGATGATAACATATGCACCTCATCAATAATATAAACTTTATATTTCCCAGTTTGTGGGGGAATGCGAACTTGGTCAATTAAATTTCTAATATCATCAACAGAGTTATTTGATGCCGCATCCAATTCGAAGACATTAAAAGCAAAATCTTCATTTGGGTCATCATAACCAGGTTGATTAATTTTCCGAGCTAAAATTCGAGCACAAGTAGTTTTACCAACACCGCGAGGTCCAGTAAACAAGAGGGCAGAAGCAAGGTGATTGCTTTCTATGGCATTCAATAAAGTATTGGTAATGGCTTTTTGCCCTACAACATCATTAAATGTTTGTGGACGATATTTACGAGCCGATACTACAAATTGTTCCATATAAATTTTATTCGATAGCAAATATAGGTAATGCGATTATATTATGAAAAGGATAATTTACTTAATTCAAAATTAAATATAGATTATGAAAAAGGGACTTATTCAATAGTTTTAATTACTGAAGTTTTTGCAAATTTTAATCCTGATAAAGAGTTTTGGTTTATTCCTTTTTGTTGAATTAATACTTTAAATTTCATTCCCATCGCCATCAATAATCCGTAATTAATATAGGATTCATGAATTTTTACTTGACTTTTACATAAGGGATTGTTTAAGGCTCTGTTTTGGTATTCTTTAATGCCAAGTGCTCTTAAAAAATTGGTTTGATCAATCATTCCACAATAATTAATTCCATATTTTAAACCCCAACGGCCAAGTGCCGAAAAATTAGTATGTGACGTAATATCTTGATAACCTATAAGTTGGTATGGATTTTCATTTTTTTGATGTTTGTTATAGCATAATAATGTGCCACTGCTTCTCGCATTTCGATATAGATCAGAAGAGAAAGAGCCATAATCAATTGTAATAATATATCCTTTATTTAGAAATTGTGAAACTTCCTTTATCCATGCTATTGCCTCCAGATTAATTTCTGTTCGATATCCTTTTGGAAGTACTACTTTTAAAGTTTTTAGGTACTCTTTAAGCTCCTTTTTAGCTGGCTGTAGCACTTCGATAAATCCATTGTCATAATCTACAAATACTTCTTTAAGTTCTTCGTCCATTATTACTTGATGAACTGAAAAATTATCAATAACTTCATTGGATAAGATACAGCCATTTATATCTGGAATTGTTTTTATAGAATTGTGCCAAGTTACTTTTTCAATTAAATATTTCTTTTCAACAGCACGCATGCTCTCACTTTTTTCTATTATGCAATAGCTTAAGTGTTTGTATAATTTGGTGTTGTTTTTTAAATAATGTAAAATATCCCGACATAAAAGCCCCGTTCCTGCTCCGTATTCAATAATTTTAAAGGGCTTTCTATCCAGTATTTCCCACATTTCTTCTATTTGCCGGCCTATCATTGCACCAAAAGATTCAGAAAGATTTGCACTGGTATAAAAATCTCCGTCTTGTCCAATTTTATTTTTCTTTGAATTGTAATAACCTAATTCTGGAAAATACAAAGCCATCTCCATAAAATCCCGAAAGGATAATGGACCCTCATTTTTAATTCGTTTAATTATTATTTCGGTAAGTAACATCAAATTACGATTAAATCTAGTTCGAAATATAGCTTTGAAAAAAAATAATTATTTGGGACGAATAATTTAAAAAATATAATTAGGAAATGAGTTGAGAAATTTATCTGTTTTTCTCTTCTATTGAAAGTTTTATTAATATTTGTGCAGCCTCACTAACTGAATTAGCTGAAAAACCAGAAACAAAAACACCTTTTGTACCTGATTCAGATTTAATACCATACACTATTGCTTCGTCATCTGGATTTGAATCTCCTTCATAACGGTAAATATGAATAATTTCATGTTGATTTGGATTTTTTACAATTTCCTGTTCGTGGATATTAAAATCATAGGTAAATCCTTTTTCATTTAATTCATTTAAAGCTTTTGAAACAGAAGCATAATGGTACATGTTTTTCATATTTTTATCTTAATTTGTTTTTTTTACTATTTTTTATACTTTAAATTCTGCATTGTTGATCATTTTCATCAACACATAGTTTTGATAATATTTGCGCCACTTTGCTATCAGAATTAGCCGAAAATCCAGCAACAAATACCCCTTTTTTTCCTGAAGTAGATTTAATGCCATAAACTACAGCTTCGTCTCCAGGATCCGAATCTCCCTCATAACGATAGATGTGTTTGATTTCGTAATTATGAGGTTTCTTTACAATATCTTCCTCATGAATATTAAAGTCATAAGTAAACCCCATTTCATTCAAATTATCAAGAGCTTCAGAAACGGTCGAATAATGATAGATTGGTTTCATGATAAGAGATTTTTTTCATCTTAAAGATAACTATTTTATAATTAAGATATTGCAAAAGTGTTGTTAAAGTAACGATTCTAAAATAGCAAAGCATGAATAAAAAAATGTAAATTTGCCCAGCAGACCGCCTTATCGTCGTTCCGATTTTTCGGAAGGGAGGAAAGTCCGGACACCTTAGAGAAGCATAGCGGGTAATACCCGTCGGTTCGAGTAATCGGATTAGGACAAGTGCAACAGAAAGTATGTACAGGTAATGCTGTAGTGAAACCAGGTAAACTCTATGCGGTGAAATATCAAGTATATCAGCATTTAAGGGCTTCTCGTCCGTTGTTGAAGGGTAGATAGCTTGAGTCTCGTAGTAATGCGAGATCTAGATAAATGATAAGGGTCCCGATTTATCGGGATACAGAATCCGGCTTATAGGTCTGTTATTTTTATTAAAAGATTTAATAAATCAAAGATTGTGAAATCTAAAAGAGAACCATTAAGAAATTCAGTTATATTAAGTCTAAAGACTTGATTTCTAAATTTCTTAATGGTTTAATTTTTTAAATAGTGGTTATGAAAACAAGAATAGGTATATTAGGTTTGGGTGGAGTAGGTGGCTATTTTGGTGGACTTTTGGCGAAAGCCTATGCTGAATCAGATCAAATTGAGATTGTATTTATCGCACGCGGGGAAACTCAAAAAGCTATAGCGCGATCTGGCTTAAAAATTGTTTCGGATGACAATGAAATGATTGTTTTTCCAAGCATAGTATCTAATGATCCTGCAATAATAGGAAAATTAGATTACCTCATTTGTGCTACAAAAACGTATGATATTGAAGAGAGTCTTCTTGCGCTTCAAAAGTGCATTACAAAAAACACCGTTTTTCTACCTTTGTACAATGGTGTTGATGCGCCAGAAAGAATTAGTATCCTTTATCCTGATAATGTTGTTTTAGAAGGTTGTGTTTATATCGTTTCGATGATTAATGCTCCTGGTGAAATTACAAAAATAGGGGCGTACGAAAAATTATTTTTTGGATCTAGAACAGCCTCTATTTCTAAACTGAAAGCCTTACAATCCATTTTTAAAAAGGCAACGATAGAGAGTTATTTAGTAGACAACATTGAAGAAACGGTTTGGGAAAAATTTATTTTCATATCCGCATTAGCATCAGCTACTTCTTATTTGAACCAAAATGTAGGTGAAATTCTAAGTACCGATTCTAGCCGAAAATTATATGTTGGTCTTCTCAATGAAATCACGCTGATTGCCGCTGTTAAAGGATTGGAATTACCTAATGACATTATTATGCAAACTATTTTAAAATTAGAAAAAACACCACATAGCGCTACGTCTTCGATGCATCGTGATGTATTGGCTGGACGTAAATTTGAATTGGCATCTTTGACTCAATTTGTAGTGGAACAAGGATTGAAATATGAAGTAGAAACACCAAATTATAAAATGGTTTTAGATAAATTGTCAGCACTTTTAATTTCTGACAATTAATTTATAACTGTATGTTTTTATGTAATAATTCTTACATTTGTTTTATACTAATCATATAATTAAATGAAGAAACAAATATTCCTTTTATTGGGTTTTCTAGCATTATCAACTACTAATGCTCAAGAGAAACTATCTGTTGAAAAAAATCAATTTAAAATTAACGTACTCCTTCCTGGAGTTGTTTACGAACATGGTTTTAACGAAAAAAACACGTTATATTCTGAAATAAGTACAGGGTTTGCATTCCGAAGTAACAGTAGTTTAGGTTCCGCGCATGCGTTTTATCCAAACATTAATGAACAGTTTCGCCATTATTACAATTTAGATAAAAGAACTGCAAAAGGAAAAGTAACAGCTAAGAATTCAGGTGGTTTTGTAGCGTTGAATGCTATTTATAATTTCCAATCTATTTCTTCAAACGAATCAGTATTATATTCAAATCCTTCGATTACCATTGCTCCTGTTTGGGGATTTCAAAGAACGTATAAAGGAAATTTTAATTTAGGTTTAAATATGGGGATGGGTTATAATATAGGGAAGTATGATAACGGTGTAGCGACTGTGCTTAATTTTTCTTTAGGATGGGTAATTAAATAGAATACTTTTATAAAAACAGAAAAGCCCGAACATCGTCCAGGCTTTTCTGTTTTTATATTGTAAGTGGCTATTCTTCTTCGCCGTCTTCGTTAAATAAATCCTCGTCTAACTCCTCGTCTGATGAAGGCAATTCGAAGAAACTGAAAATAGATCCGCCATAACTTTTCTTAAATGAAAAATGAATTAGATGATCTAGTTTAGTATATTTTGAATGCTCAATAACCATCATTCCGTCTTGATTCAAACTGTTTTTTTCAAAAACAAGCAGCACAATTCTGTCGAATGTAGCTTGATCTAATGCATAAGGTGGATCGGCAAAAATAATATCAAAAGTGGCATTGTTTCTTTCTAAAAATTTAAAGACATCACTTTTCGTAGCCGCAATATTAAAATCGTATTCAGCGGCTGTTTGTTTAATGAATTTCACGCAACCAAAATCCCCGTCAACTGAGGTTATTGGAGAACTTCCTCTAGAAGCAAATTCGTAGCTTATATTTCCTGTTCCAGCGAATAAGTCCAATACTTTCAATCCTTCAAAACTAAAATGGTTATTTAAAACATTGAATAAAGCTTCCTTAGACATATCGGTTGTAGGGCGAACGGGTAATCCTTTTGGTGGATTTATGCGTCTTCCTTTGTATTTTCCTGAAATGATTCTCATGAGTTGAAAAGTATATAATGATTTCTGTTTTCGGCCTCAGAAAAATAATTGTTCCATCGTAAAGCCTCAACGTCTACTAAAGCAACGTTGCGGATGTATTTGTAGGCTATTTTGAAAAATTCACTTTCTGTATCAATATCTCCTATTAATTCCAATAAGAATTTTTCTGGATTCATAGTCAATTGTTCAGCAGTAAATAAAACGTAATAAATAAAATCTTCGGGTGTTTGGTAATCAAAGGAGTTGAATAATAACATCTTTTGATTTTGAATAACAATAATTTCAAAATGGCCTTTATTAAAATGGACAGTCATTTTTTTATCGTCAATATTTTTGGATGCATCCAAAAGGGTAGTGATCAAAATACTATTCGCATGCTTATAATCAAAAGCACCAAATTTGTCAATAAAAAAATTATTCATATTCACATAAGGAATATAGACACAGTTGATTTGATAATTGCTAATTTCATCGAAAGCGAAAAAATCAGTTTTAAAAACTTTTGTATTATACTGTAAATAACTACCTATAAAATTCTCATCGAATAAGGGTTCAGGAACAAATGTGGAAAGATTGTTGTTGTGTATAATGAGCACATCATCATAGCTGTCATTCAATTCAGCATATTCCTGAAAAGCATTCGAAAATAAATCTTCAATTTGTATTCCTTTATGGAAACTGTCAAAATGAACTTCATTAAAAGAAGTTATGGTATTGTTTAATGTATCAAAACAACAAAAAGAAAGTCCAGTCAAGGAAACTTGAATAGACAGTTTTTTATATTTCTTTTCGGTAATATTCGTATTTTGTGTAGACATAAACTTTTTTGAAACCCAATCTAAATATGGAATTTTGAATCGATTAAATGCAATTGCAAACTTACAATTTTTTTTGATTCTAATGGGATTTAATGTGATTCACCGGAATTTCATCCTTATATTTGAAGTTCATTTTACAATAACAAAGCCCAGATGAATTCTTCCTTGTTCTATAGCCTTTTACGAAAACAGTTTCCTTTTGCTCCTACATACAATCAGGATATTTTTTTTCAAAAAATCGCCATTTTTTTAACGGATACGCACAATGACACTATTTTTGTACTTAAAGGATATGCTGGAACTGGAAAAACGACTGTGATTTCTACTATTGTAAATAACCTATTAGAAATTAACAAAAAGTACGTTTTACTGGCGCCTACAGGTCGTGCTGCCAAAGTAATTGCTAATTATTCGAACAAGCCTGCTTTTACGATTCATAAAAAAATATATTTTCCAAAGAAATCTTCGGGAGGTGGAGTGTCGTTTACTTTGCAACCCAATAAACATAAAAACACCATATTTATAGTCGATGAAGCTTCTATGATTTCGGATACGAATTCCGATTCTAAAATGTATGAAAACGGATCGTTACTAGACGATTTGATTTCTTATGTCTATTCAGGAGCCAACTGTAAAATGATACTCTTGGGAGATACCGCACAATTGCCACCGGTAAATTTAGATATTAGTCCAGCCTTAGATATTCAAACTTTAAGCATCAATTACAATAAAGAAGTCGAGCATATTGAACTCAATGAAGTAATGCGTCAGGAAGAAGGTTCCGGTATTTTATATAATGCTACGGAGCTTCGTACTTTATTGGAAGATTATTTTATAACCGATTTTAAATTTGATGTCAAAAAATTCAAAGATATTGTTCGGTTAACAGATGGATATGACATTCAAGATGCCATTAATTCTGCATATAGTAATTATAGTATTGAAGATACGGCTTTCATTGTTCGGTCGAATAAAAGGGCCAATCAATACAACGAACAAATACGAACCAAAATTCTCGATAAGGAAAGTGAGTTGTCTACAGGTGACTTTTTAATGGTAGTGAAGAATAATTATTTTTGGCTAAAAGATTCAGATGAAGCTGGTTTTATTGCCAATGGTGATATTATTGAAGTGCTGGAGATTTTTAAAATTCAAGAATTATACGGTTTTAAGTTTGCCAAAGTAAAAATACGAATGGTCGATTACCCAAATCAAATTCCGTTTGAAACCGTTTTATTATTAGACACCATAAAAAGCGAATCTCCATCTTTAACGTATGAGGAATCCAATAGATTGTATCAAGAAGTATTGAAAGATTACGAAGGAGAAACTAAATACAAGCAGTTCCAAAAAGTAAAAGCCAATGAATATTTCAACGGATTACAAGTAAAGTTCTCTTATGCCATAACCTGCCATAAGTCGCAAGGAGGGCAGTGGGATACGGTTTTCATTGAACAACCTTATTTACCTAATGGAATAGATAGTGATTACATTCGATGGTTGTATACGGCAATTACAAGAGCAAAGAGCAAGTTATATTTGATTGGGTTTAAAGATGAGAATTTTGTCGAATAGATAATATTGAGATTTACTTTTCCGCAAGTACTGTTTCCCTATGTTGCAAACCCCATTCTAGCATTTTATCTAAAACATCACCTAAGGATTTAGCTGATTCTGTTAATTCATATTCGACTGCAATTGGTATAGTATCATAAACAGTACGTTTCACCATTCCGTTCATTTCTAGATCTTTCAATTCCTTAGATAACATTCGTGGTGTGATTTTAGGAATATTGCGCAGTATATCAGTAAATCGTCTTTTTTCAAATAGTAATGACCCAATAATAGGCAGTTTCCATTTTCCACTAATGACATTCAAAGTATCATTTACAGCCAATACAAACTGAATTGGACATGCTTTTACATCTTTAAAGCTTATTTTATTTTCCATAGCTCCTTATTTTACTGATAGTATACTAAAGTATATCGATATACTTTAGTATAGCACTATACTTTAAGAAGCAAAGGTAGTTATCTTTGTATTAGAAATAATATAAATACAAAAAATAATGAATACAAAAATTTTGGTCACAGGAGCGACAGGTAATTTCGGAAAAACAACAATTGATTTTTTGTTGAAAAAAGGAATTGCAGTCTCCAATATTTCAGCCCTAGTTAGAGACGAAGGCAAAGCAGCTGATTTGAAAGCAAAAGGAATTACATTAAAAATAGGGGATTACGATAATTATGAATCGTTGTTAGCTGCATTTCAAGGAATTGATAAATTATTATTGGTTTCAGGAACTGATTTAGCTAATCGTAGTAAACAACAGTTAGCGGCTGTAAAAGCGGCAAAAGAAGCAGGAGTGAAGCATATTTTGTATACTAGTTTTGAACGTAAAAATGAATCTGATAGCTCTCCAATTGCCTTTTTGGCTAAATCACATATTGATACGGATACTGCTATTAAAGCAAGCGGAATGAAGTATACTATTTTTAGAAATAATTTATACCTAGATGTGTTACCTATGTTTTTAGGTGAGAAAGTTTTAGATACTGGAATTTATTTTCCAGCAGGTGAAACTGCTGCTGCATATGTATCTAGAAATGATTTGGCTGAAGCTGTTGCTACTGTTTTAATAACTGAGGGTCATGAAAATAAAGAATACGGGATGAATAATGTCGAAAATTATTCGATGCAAGAAATTGCAGATACTCTAAGTAAAATTACAAATACTACTGTAAATTATATAAGTCCTGACCCTAAAGCTTACGAAGCTGTTTTGACTCAGGCAGGAGTTCCAGGGGAATATATTGGAATGTTTGTAGGTTTTGCCGAAGCGATAAAGCAAGGTGAGTTTCAAGCAGAATCTTCGGACTTAGAAAAATGGTTAGGAAGAAAACCGATCACATTAGAAGTTTTTTTGAAACAAGTTTATTCAAAATAAAATTATAGATTTTTTTGATTTATAAAAAATGGGCAATTTTATTTGTCCATTTTTTTATAAAATGAATCTTTATAAAAGAAAAGATTTTTACATTTAATGATTATTAGGACAATTACTTGATATGAATACTTTAAACGACTTACATAAAATTTCTAGTTCTTTTTCGAATACCGAAAAAATGCCTGTCTTATTTTTAGGACACGGGAGTCCAATGAATGCAATTGAAGAAAATGAGTTTGTAGCCAATTTTAGAAATTTAGCCAAAACATTACCAGAACCCAATGCTATTTTGTGTATTTCGGCACATTGGTTTACTAATGGCACAAAGGTTACTGCAATGGAAATGCCAAGAACAATTCACGATTTTGGAGGTTTCCCTCAAGCATTATTTGATGTGCAGTATCCTGCAAAAGGAAGTCCTGAACTAGCAGTAGAAACTACCAAATTATTGCTTCCCACCGAAGTGGAACTTGACGAACACTGGGGATTAGATCATGGTGCTTGGAGTGTAATAAAACATTTATATCCAGATGCTCATGTTCCTGTAATTCAGTTGAGTATTGATTATACTAAACCAGGGAAATATCATTTTGAATTGGCTCAAAAACTCAGCGCTTTGCGTACTAAAGGCGTTTTGATAATTGGAAGTGGAAATATAGTTCATAATTTAAGATTGGTTGATTTTCAGAATTTCCATAGAGATGATTATGGTTACGATTGGGCGATTGAAGCAAGAGCTACAATAAATGATTATTTGCTAGATGGAGACTTTCAGCCGCTTATTGATTTTGAAAAACAAAGTAAAGCCTTTCAATTAGCGATACCTACACCAGACCATTATTTGCCTTTGATTTATACTTTAGGACTAAAAGGAAAAACCGAAGAATTAAGTTTGTTTAATAATAAACTTTTAGCGGGTTCGTTGAGTATGACTTCGGTTAAGATTTTATAAAATAAAACTTATATTTGGCGCACTAAATTAACTTTGTATTTTAGCGCCTTCATGGCAAAATAATAATAAAATGAAAATAATAGCAGTCATTCCCGCCCGTTACGCGTCAACTCGATTTCCAGCTAAATTAATGCAGGACTTGGGAGGCAAAACGGTAATTTTAAGAACATATGAAGCAGCCATCAATACCAATTTATTTGATGATGTATTTGTAGTAACCGATTCAGATTTAATTTTTGATGAAATTGTTGCTCATGGCGGTAAAGCGATTCGTAGTATCAAAGAACACGAGTCGGGGAGTGATCGAATTGCTGAAGCTGTTGAAAATCTAGATGTAGATATCGTAATAAATGTGCAAGGTGATGAACCATTTATTGATGCGGAACCTTTGGCAAAAGTGATTGAAGTATTTAAAAATGATTTGGATAAAAAAGTAGATTTGGCATCCTTAATGCGCGAAATTACTATTGAAGATGAAATTAACAATCCCAATAATGTAAAAGTAGTTACCGATCAAAATCAATTTGCTTTGTACTTCTCGCGTTCAGTAATTCCTTATCCAAGAGAGAAAAATGTAGGTGTGCGCTATATGCAACACATAGGAATTTATGCTTTTAGAAAACAAGCGTTGTTAGATTTTTATAGTTTACCTATGATGGCATTAGAAGCATCTGAAAAACTGGAACAACTTCGCTATTTGGAATTTGGTAAACGCATAAAAATGGTAGAAACTACCCATGTTGGAATTGGTATTGACACCTTGGAAGACTTAAAAAAAGCTAGGAAAATGTTGTAATTAGGCATCGTTATCTTGGTCAAAATACCCTTTAGACTTTATTTTAGTAGAGAAAAAATTCAAAAATAGTACTACATATAATAGTACCAAAAGAGATTGCATACTCACCAAAAACTTACCAAAGGTTTTAACAGGATAGTAGTCGCCAAATCCTATGGTTGATGATGTTACAGTACTAAAATAAATAGCATCAAACCAATGATGAAAAGGTCTATTTAAATAATTATCGCAAGTATATAAAACGGCAAAAGCAAATACCATTTCTAGATAATTAAAGAAAAGTAACAACATTGATCTTTTGTACGAACGCGGTTTTGAAAATAAATCGGAAGCAAAAATCAAGGTTGGTATATACAAAACGGTTTCTAGCATTACATAAACCATAATGCCAAGAAGTAACGGGTTCGTTTGCCATTCATTCATTAAAATAGTAAGAGGAAGTGCTACCTTAAGCAAAACATAAAAATCAACAGCCAAATCTTCATATTCAGCCCCTTTTTTAGAAACTAAATATTTGATATAAATACCAGGAAAAAACAATTGAGAGGAGGAAAGAAACAAGCGCACAATTTTTTCAATTCCATTGTCATCCTGATGGTCGTTGTTCCAGATTGCATTTATATTTTGAATTCGTTTTTGAATAGGATTAAATTTTGGTTTTCCCATTTTGGCTACATTTCCTAAAAGTAGTTTCCGTACCGTTTTTTTCATCCAAATTTAGTTTTACTGTTCCTACCGAAAGTACAAAATAATTAGTTTAGATTCCATCTTTAACGTGTTGAATTAAAATCAAAAAAAATGCTTCATATTTATAGAGAAGCATTTTTTAGAAACATAATTAACTAACAACAATTAAAAATCTAATAACTCAATCCAAAACCAAAATGGTATAAAGGATCTTTAGAGTCATAAGGCACATCTTCTTTTTGATTTCTTACCGCTTCCATCGAAGACGGAAGCTCAAAAGGTAATTTTCCTTCGGGTTTAGCATTTCCAAAAATCACATCCAATAAGGCTGCATCGCTAGCGCCATAATTTCCAAAAACACCTTTGGCTGCAGCATTAATCTCAGGAAAAACAGCAGGACGATCTAAGTAAATATCAACAATAGTAGGAACTGTTTTACAAAGTGTAATTACGTCTTCTAGGTCTTTTCCTTTAAAATCTAAATCTCCGTGATGAAACCCTTTGGCAAAAGGATTATCAGTTTCTAATGGTACCCATGGAGTATTCAAGCGTATAATAGCAACATCTGCTTGTTCAGGAAGTGCTACAATAAGTCCATATTTAGAAGCTATTTTAGGATCAATATTTTTTACATAAATCTTCAATTTTGCCACAGCAATTAACGGAAGTTTAATGTCATTTTTTAATAAAGTCATAGAACGACGTTGTGTTTCGTTACCTAATTTTCTAAAATCGGCACGACCTACAATTTGGGTTGCTTTTTCTACATCAACGTATGGATTATCAAATAAACCTAAAGTAAATTTTTGTCTCAACAAACGTCTGATAGATTGGTCAATACGAGACTCTTTTATTTGTCCTTCTTTAACTAATTCAACTATATATTGCGGGCAATTTTCTCCACCAAATTGATCACAACCAGCTTCAATTATTTTTTTTACCCGTTCTTTTTCACTAAGGTTTTCAACCCCCCAAGCACGTGCCGGCCATACAACAGGACCCATTTGAGTATCAGTAACTAAACCCCAATCAGTACAAACTACACCATCGTATTTGTATTTATCACGTAAAAGTCGTGTAATAATGTCTTTGTTATAAGAGAAACCTACATTCTCAGAAGTTTGTTCCATTGGCACACCATAATAAGGCATAATTGCAGCTGTATGTGCATCGAAAGCCGCTTCGAATGGAATTAAATGATAATTGAAATTATTACCTGGATATACTTGTCCTTTTTGATATTGAAAATGAGGATCAAGTCCTTCTTTTTGAGGACCTCCACCAGAAAAGTGCTTGGTCATAGTTGCTACACTGTTTACATCTAATTTGTTTCCTTGAAAACCCAAAATGTACGCTTTAATCATTCGAGCAGAAAGATTGGCATCTTCTCCAAAAGTCCCACTAACACGAGGCCAACGCGGTTCCGTTGCTAAATCAGCCATAGGATGTAACGCTTCACGAATTCCAACAGCTAGGTATTCTTGACGTGCAATATCACCAAACTTTTGCATTAATTGAGTGTCATTAATTGCTGCAAAACCAAGTTGTTCAGGCCATTGTGAAAATCCATTTGCTTCCATAGCGAAAACATTATTACTAAAATAATGACGAGGATCTGATGCAATTGTTACTGGAATTCCAAGACGAGTACCTTCGGCTACTTTTTGAATGGCATTGTAGCCCATAGCTATTTCTTTAACATTGGGTGCTTGCCAATAATTAAAGTGATTCATTTTTTTATTTTCAATCAATTCACGAGGAGAAGGAAGCCGAGCTGCCATACCAGTTGCACCTTCTTTTTTATCAATAGTACCATCGGTGTTAATTAGCGTTCCGTTAATAAACATCATCCCCGCTTTTTCTTCTATATTCATTAAAGAAATCAAATTACTGATTCTTTTTTCGATAGGAAGTTTTATATTTTCATAAGGATCCATTTTTCCGTTTTTGTTTAAATCACGGTATTTAGGTGGATCAATAAATGACATTAATGAAATACTAGATAAAACTGTTAATGTCAAAACAGATTTTTGAATATTTATTTTTTTCATGGCACAAATAATTGACTTTTGTAGTTATACTAATCTATATGTGTTAGTATGACGCAAAGTACATTTAATTATTATAATAACAAAAAAAATATTAATTTTTTTATGTATCAATAAAAAGAAAGCAAAACTTATATTAATTTCTCGATAACGATTAGTTCATTATGATTTTCAACCCTGGGAATGGATTTGATTTTAAAATGAATAGTATCAAATTCAGCAATGTATTTCTCATTTCTTACGTTATCTTTTTTGTTTAAAAGCATTGTGTTGAAAAGAGCAAATCCTTTACTGTTTAAGAGGAAACAGATTCTATCAATAAAAAAAGATTCAAATAAAAAATTAGGCATTGTAGTATCTTGGAAGATGTCAATAATAATCAAATCATATTTATTTTTTGTTTTTAATACAAATTCAAATGCATCATCAATAATTATTTCAAGTTGGTCAATTTTATCTAGGTTAAAATATTGATTAGCTATTTTAATTATATCTGAATCGATTTCTACTCCTGTTATTTTACCTTTATAATCTATTTCATCAACCAAAGTTTTAATTACACTACCTCCTGCTACACCAAGTACTAAAATATGTTTCATAGGTGTAATGTTATGAAATCCTATATTTTTTAAACCTAATCTTAAAATGCGCTGTAAACTGCCATAAGAGTAGTTTGTGTTTTTCGAATCTAAAACTAATTCTCCATTAGCCCATGTAACTTCTAGTGATTTGCTTAAGGGAGATTTTTTTGTATGAATTTTTATAGGAATAATATAACTCAATATTTTTTTCAGCATCAATTGCAGTTTTTATCTAAATTAGTTTAAAATTATATACTTTGCACAAAATTACGTAGGAATGAAGAAACAAATATATAAATGTATATTTTTCAAGCTTATGGGCTGGAGAATTGTTGGCAGTATAGATGCAAATATAAAAAAGTGTGTGATGATGGTAATGCCACATACAAGCGCACATGATTTTTACTTAGGGATATTCACAAGAGGAATAACTGGTTTAGATATGAATTGGGTAGGTAAGAAAGAATTATTTCGTTTTCCTTTTGGTTATTATTTTAGATATATGGGAGGGGAACCTTTAGACAGATCTGGAGGATTAAATAAAGTTGATTCAATTGCTGCTATTTTTGAAAGAAGAAAAACGTTTCGATTAGCAGTTGCTCCTGAAGGGACACGTAAAAAAGTAAGCGAACTTAGGACAGGTTTTTATTATATAGCTTTAAAAGCAAATGTTCCAATAATTCCAGTCACATTTGATTTTGGAAAAAAAGAAGTCAATTTAGGCTTACCATTGATGCCGACAGGAAATTTAGATGTAGATATCGAAATTCTAAAAAAACACTTTATTGGAGTAGAAGGGAAAAATCCAGAATATGGATTTAAAATGTAATTGATGCTTTTGCAATTTTCAAAATACAAATTATTTATTGGGGTTTGAAAATTTTAAAAGTTCCATCTTTAAAAAAAAACACGATTTTATCCACATCTCCAGAAATGATTTCACTTTCAACATTTGGGAGACTTTCTTTATCATTTTCATTTTGAGAAAATAAGTTTTCAGGAATTGAAGATGCTGCTGTTGGAGTAGTGTGATTTAATTTTAATTCAGGAGTTACACTATTTTCAACTACTAGATCTTTATCTCCATTTTTTGGAAAACTTCCTTTTCCATTTAAAATCCAATACAAATCTACATCAGGATAGACTTCTAAAATTTTCAAAATAAAATCAAGACTTGGTTTGTTTCTTCCTGAGAGAAGGTGGGATAGACTAGATCTCTGTACACCAATTTTATCTGCAAATGTGGAGGCATTAATACTATAATAATCAAGTATAATTTCTAAGCGTTTAACAAAATCTTCCGTGTTTACCATTGTAAATTCATGTTCTAATTAGTAGGATTACAAATGTAAATAAAAAAGAGCTAAAAGACAATATTACATATGTAAATAGTAATAAATTGTATTTTAAAAGCAAACTAATACATTATATAAGTTAGTATAAATTACTGATTATAAGTTTGTATAATTTAAATTTAACACAAGTGACAAATGTTAATTATAGACAATTAAATCAGGAATCAAACACCAACAAAGCTGTTTACAATTATAAAATAAAGGTGAATTCGCAAGTTTACTTTTGTAAAAATAAAGTTGTTTACTTTTGTAAATTAAATATTACACTATGGATTTAGAACAATTATTCGTTGAAAATAAAGAAGCATCTATTGAAGGTAGGTATCTGACTTTAGAATCAATTGAGCCTTTATTAAATAAATTAAATTCGAAAAACCAACTTTCTATTATAGGAAAATCGGTTCTTGAAAAACCAATTTATAAATACCAAATTGGAAATGGAGATACCAAAATATTTCTATGGTCTCAGATGCATGGAAACGAAAGTACCACTACAAAGGCATTATTTGATTTTCTTAACTTATTAAATAGCAGAACTGATCTTGCTGAAAAATTGCTTTCTACTTTTACTTTTTATGCCATACCGATTCTGAATCCTGATGGAGCAAAGTTGTATACACGTGTAAATGCAAATTCAATTGATTTAAATAGAGATTCCCAAGATCTTTCCCAACCAGAAAGTAGGGTGCTTAGAGAGGCGTTTTTGTCTTTTAAGCCTGACTATTGTTTTAATCTTCATGATCAACGTACAATTTTTGGCGTAAGTGACACGGGTAAAGTAGCTACAGTATCTTTTTTAGCACCATCTTATAATGAAGAACGAGATATAAATGACTCTCGACTTAAGGCAATTAATCTTATTGCAGGTATTAATTCTGTATTGCAACAATATATACCTAATCAAGTAGGGAGATTCGACGATTCTTTTAATATAAATTGCATTGGCGATACGTTTCAGTCATTAGGAGTTCCAACTTTGTTGTTTGAAGCTGGGCATTTTAGCAATGATTATAATAGAGAAGAAACTAGAAAATACATTTTCATAGCGTTACTTTCGAGTTTTACGATACTTTGCGAAAACGATATAGTTATCAATAGAATTAATAATTATTTGAACATTCCTCAAAATAAACCCGTTTTTTATGATTTTATATATAAAAATGTCAAAATAAATTATGATGGTATTGAAAAAATAACGAATTTTGCTGCACAATACAAAGAAGAATTAATTGAAAATAAAATTTATTTTAATGCTTATATTGTAGAAATTGGCGAGTTGAAAGGTTATTACGGTCATTTTGAGTATGATGCTAAAGGTGCAGCGTATAAAGATGATTTAGATAATTTTCCGAAATTAAATCAAAAAGCTGATTTTTATTTAGATAAAAGCTTGAAATTTGTTAACGGATTGATAAAAAAATAATATTTTTAGTCTTTTTGTTGTTTTTATGTATATTTTTATACTTTGTTATAGCGAGTAATAATATTAATTAAAGAAATATGAGTAAGTTCCGTTTAGATGAAGTAGATCATCAGATTTTGGATATGTTGATCGATAATACAAGAGTTCCTTTTACAGATATTGCAAAAAAATTGTTGATTTCTGCAGGAACAGTTCATGTTAGGGTAAAAAAGATGGAAGACGCTGGAATTATAATGGGGTCTTCATTAGTACTTGATTATGATAAATTAGGCTATTCTTTCATTGCTTATGTAGGTGTTTTTCTTAATAATACATCACAGACCAAGTTTGTTTTACAACGTATCAATGAAATTCCATTTGTTACAGTAGCTTCTGTGACTACGGGAAAATTTAATATATTTTGCAAAATTAGAGCAAAAGATACCAAGCATGCAAAAGATGTTATTTTTATGATTGATGATATTGATGGTGTTTACAGAACCGAAACTATGATTTCACTTGAAGAAAGTATCAATGATAAAAAACGCTTAATGCATACTATTTTTAAAAATATGTAATTAAACTTGAATGCTATATTTTAAATATAACCTCAAGTTAGTTCTTGGGGTTATTTTTTTATAACTATTTTCTATTAAACCAAACCAACTATAACAAAATTATGTATACACTACCTAAAATTGAACGTTTCAATCAAAATGTTCTTTCAAAATACAACATTTACAATAGTGTTTTTATCACTTTACCATTTGATTCTATTGATAATACAGGAGTTTTACTTCCTTTATTTACGGAAGTTTGTGAAACAGGTTTTAAAAAGCAAGAAACTCCTAAAGAGATAATTGAATTTTTCTCTCAAAAATATTTACATAGCTCAGTTGAAGCCGATAAAATTGACTTAATGTTTCGTTTTATCCAGTATATCGAGCGTCAAATTGTATTATTTGATGCAGTTGAAGATGCTGCTTTTCCTATTGTTAATAATATGGAAGGGAGAGGGTCTTTAAGAGATATTAAAGAAAAAGCAGATGCTAAGGGCAAGAAAGAAGAACTGATAGATTTCCTTGAAAATTTCAATGTAAGGACTGTTTTAACAGCGCATCCAACTCAGTTTTACCCTGGTTCTGTTTTGGGTATTATTAATGATTTAACAGAAGCTATTCGCGAAAATAAATTACTTAATATAAAACATTTATTAGCTCAATTGGGAAAAACTCCATTTATTAAAAATGAGAAACCAAATCCCTTTGATGAAGCGGTAAGTTTGATTTGGTATCTTGAGAATGTATTTTATAATACATCAGGAGATATGGTTCATTACCTTCAAAAAAATGTATTCCAAGGTACTTCAATTCAGAATCCATTAATTAAACTTGGTTTTTGGCCAGGTGGTGATCGTGATGGTAATCCTTATGTAACTACGGATATTACATTGAAAGTAGCGGAACGTTTAAGAACCTCAATTTTGAAGTGCTACTACATTGAAATGAGAAACTTAAAAAGGAAGCTAACATTCTTTAACGTAGATGTTTTAGTTACTGAACTGGAACAAAAGCTTTACCGTTCTGTATTCTATTCTAAAGGGGAGATTTACATTACTTTGGATGAATTTAAAGCGCAGTTAAATAAGATTAAAGCTATTATTATTGAACAACATCAATCTTTGTATTTAGATGAATTAGATGCGCTTCTTATTAAAGTTAATTTGTTCGGTTTCCATTTTGCTACATTAGATATCCGTCAAAACAGTAGAATTCATGATGCTGTATTTAAAGATGTATTTGATTTCTATTTAAAATCGGATACTTTAGTTTTTCCTGAAAATTATTACGATTTAACAGAAATAGAAAAATTTGATGTTTTATCTAATGTAAAAGGAGATTTGAATCCGAATGATTTTGAAAACGAAATTACAAGATCAACTATTGAATCTATTCAAGCAATCAAAGTGATTCAAGAAAATAACGGAGAATTTGGAGCTAATCGTTACATTATTAGTAACAATGAAAGCGCACTTAATGTAATGGAGACATTCGCTTTGATTCGTTTAAGTAATTGGGAAACTCCTACAGTAGATGTTGTTCCTTTGTTTGAATCAGTAGATGATTTACTTGACGCGCATAATGTAATGGAAAAATTATACACTAATCCAATGTATGCTAAACATCTTGTAGATAGAGGAATGAAGCAAACTATTATGCTTGGTTTTTCTGATGGAACCAAAGATGGAGGGTACTTAATGGCCAATTGGAGTATTTATCAGGCCAAAGAAGCGCTAACTGCTATCTCAAGACAGTACGGTGTAGATGTTATATTTTTTGATGGACGTGGCGGGCCTCCAGCGCGTGGTGGAGGAAAAACACATAAGTTTTACGCTTCATTGGGTCCAAATATTGAAAACAAAGAAATCCAAATTACAGTGCAAGGACAAACAATTAGTTCAAATTTTGGGACTTTAGATTCATGTCGTCATAATTTAGAAAACTTATTAAGTGCTGGTGTTACGAATCAAGTATTTAGTAAAAACAAAAATATTTTATCTAGTTCAGAAAAAGAGGTAATGGACCATCTGGCCAACTTAGGATATCAAAAATACCTGAGTTTTAAAAATCACCCAAAATTCATTCCGTATTTAGAGCAAATGAGTACGTTGAAATATTATGCTAAAACAAATATTGGAAGCCGACCTTCAAAAAGAAGTAAGTCTGCTCAACTAGATTTTGCTGATTTAAGAGCAATTCCTTTTGTTGGTTCTTGGAGTCAGCTGAAACAAAATGTCCCTGGATTTTACGGAGTAGGTACAGCTTTAAAACATTATGAAGATACAGATCAATGGGAAAAGGTTCAAGATTTATATGACAATTCATTATTTTTCAAAACATTATTGGAAAATAGTATGATGTCCTTGGCTAAGTCTTTCTTTCCGTTAACGGCATATATGAAAAAGGACCCTCAGTTTGGTGAATTTTGGCAAATAATCTATGATGAGTTTTTAGAAACTAAACGATTATTACTAAAAATTGCAGGTCATACTGAGTTAATGGAAAACTATCCTGATGGTAAAGCATCTATTCAAATAAGAGAACGTATTGTATTGCCATTGTTAACAATACAACAATATGCTCTACTTAGAATAAATGAATTAAATAAAGAAAGTGTTGTTGATGAAAAGCTAATTAAAGTGTACGAAAAAATTGTAACACGTTCGCTTTTTGGAAATACTAACGCAAGTAGAAACTCCGCTTAATTAAAAAAAAATGAAAACAGATCAATTGCCTGTAAATGAATATTCGGAATTTAATGCAACTTATATTAAAGCGGCAGGAAATGTAGATATGATTGAAGAATTGGAAATTTGCCTTCATGATTTTATTCGTTTTGTACAAAATATCCCAATGGATAAATTTGATTACAGATATGCAGAAGGAAAGTGGACTATCAAAGATATAATTCAACATATTATTGATACGGAACGAATTTTTGCCTATCGTGCTTTACGAATTTCCAGAAATGATAAAACACCGTTGCCAGGTTTTGAAGAAAATTATTACGTTGATAATACAAATGCTAATGAAAGAAACCTTCAAGGGTTGTTGACAGAAATGGCTGTAGTAAGACAGGCTACGTTGTCTTTGTTTAAAAGTTTTTCAGAGGAACAATTGCTGAGAACTGGTACAGCTTCTAATACATCTATTTCGGTTCGTGCGATAGCTTTTATTATTATTGGTCATCAAAAACACCATCAAAAAGTTTATCAAGAAAGATATTTATAGCTTTTAAAAACAAGTAGACCAGATTTCAAGCTTTTTTTCAAAAGACATTGTATTAGCAGGACTAGTGGAAGGCATCACATAATAAGTGATGCCTTTTATTTGTCCAAATTTTTTAAGAAAGTATTTGTGACTTTCTTTACCGTTAAAGATTATTTTAGTAATTGTTGGGTAATTTTTAAATAGTGTAAAAAAATCATTTTCTTTTTGATTTTTTATGTTAGTATCTAAACTTCCATTTCTTTCACAATTTTCTAGAACATCCCACAATCCAATTTTGTTATTCTGTAATAATTTTATTTTTTCTTCGAAAACAACAGAAATCGGCAAACTATCCAAAAGTGTGTACATTATTTTCCAAAAATGATTTCTTGGATGAGCATAATATTCTTGTTTTTCAAGAGATGCAATTCCAGGCATGGTTCCTAGAATTAAAATTTCAGTTTCAGAATTGATAAAAGGGGAGAATGAAGTTATCATACAGGTTTTACTTATTACGATTCTCTTTTTCGATGATTGTTAAAGCGAGTCTTATTTTATCGTAAGCAATTTTTTCTTCAAAAAAATCAAAATATGGTTTTAAGGTAGCTGGGCTTTCTAGTTTTGTCTTGGCTTGTTTTACAAGAATTACTTCTTCTTTAGATACAAATTGAAATAAATCAATATTTGCACCATCTAAGTATAATTTAGCAACGTGCGACATAATAGTTCCTAATCCTAGATTTCTTTTTAAAGCTATTTCATCAGGCGGTAACCCGCTTTGAAACAAGGCAAGCGTTTCTTTATAGGTGTTAGATTCTTTCTTTGTTTTTACCTCTTTGTTTTTATGGAAGTCAATGATAGCTTTTATAAATACATCACCATATTTTTCTAATTTTACTTTACCTACACCATCAATTGCAATAAGTTCTTCATCGCTCATGGGTCTTAAAGTTTCCATTTGGCGTAAAGCCGCATCACTAAAAATCACATAAGCAGGAACACTTTCGTTTTTTGAAATTTCGTATCGCAATTTTTTTAATTTTTCAAAAAGAGAATTCGTACTGAACTTTGTTTTTGGTTCATTGACTGCAATTTTTTCTGTATTTGCTTTTACAACTGTAGTTAATTGTACTTTATCACCTTCAAATAAAACCTCACGTGCCAAAGAGGTTAATCTAATTTTGTTTTGTTGATGAAAAGCTATTTCACAATAGCCTTGATTGATTAACTGAATAATGTATTGATTCCAGTCATACCAGGAAATATCACTACCGACGGCATACGTTTTTAAATTCTGATACTCTTTTTCGAAAATATAAGCATTTTTTGAACCTCTTAAAAAGTCAACTATAACGGGAAGTGGCTCTGACTCTTTTAATCGCATAATGGCTGATAATGCTTTTTGAGCGATAATCGTTCCGTCAAAAAATTCGGGTGGGTTTTTACAAATATCACAATTTCCACAATTTTCAGGTACGAGTTCCCCAAAATAGGAAAGCAATATTTTTCTTCGACAACTTAAAGCATCTGCGTATTGCTTCATTCTTTCCAGTTTTGCGAGTTGCACTTCGGCGTTTAAGCCTTGAGATGCAAATTTTTGTAATTGGATTACATCGCCGTAACTTTCGAATAAAATGGTTTCCGAAGGTAGTCCATCTCGTCCTGCACGTCCAATTTCTTGGTAGTACCCTTCAATATTTTTAGGTAGATTATAATGAATGACCCAGCGGACATTTGACTTATCGATTCCCATACCAAAAGCAATAGTTGCGCAAACTACTTGGCAATCATCATTTATGAATTCATCTTGCGTTTTTGATCGAATTGTGTTTTCTAAACCAGCATGATAGGCTTTAGCATTTATACCAACTTTTTGAAGTTTTTCGGCTAATTCCTCGGTTGTTTTTCGGCTTAAGCAGTAAATAATTCCTGATTCAGATGGCTTTTCGCTAATGAACTCAATAATTTGTTTGACTCTGTCTAGTGCTGGTCGAACTTCTAAACTCAAGTTTTTTCTATCGAAAGAGGATATGAATAACTTGGCATTATTTAGGTTTAATTGTGTGCTAATGTCTTTACGTGTAGCTTTATCTGCAGTCGCAGTTAAAGCTAAGATTGGAGTAGAAGGGAAGCGATTTTTTAAGTATCCTAAATTGGTATATGCTGGACGGAAATCATGTCCCCAAGAAGAAATACAGTGCGCTTCATCAATCGCAATTAAGCTAATGGTTATTTGACTAAATGCATTTTCTAAATACGATAAACTCTCAGGAGCTACATAAACAATTTTTACTTTGTTGTCTTTAAGATTCTGGATATGTAATTGTTGTTCTCCATCTGTTTGGCTACTATTGATGTAGCAAGCTTGAATTCCGTTAGTTTTTAAACTATCAACCTGATCTTTCATCAAGGCAATTAGCGGAGAAATAACTATTGTAATTCCTGTAAACAAAAGTGCGGGTAATTGAAAGCAAATAGATTTTCCGCCTCCAGTAGGCATAATTGCCAATGTGTCTTGACCGGAAATGATTGAATTAATAATTTTTTCCTGATTGGGTCTAAATTTTTCAAAACCAAAATTTTCTTTAAGTGTATCGTGTAGTATCTGTGATGTAATCATAATAATGAGTAAACAAGAATGTAATGAATTTAGTAATAATGGAATCTTACATTTGAATTAAATAGTATTCGATTAATAAAAAAAAAGGAACTCAAATAAGAGTTCCTTTTTTTTTATAATGAATTAATCTTCATCATCGTCATCGTCGTCTTCATCAGAATAATCTTTTTTATCTGAATCTTCGTCATCCTCATCGTCATCAGTTTCAGGTTTATCGACAGCGTCGTCATCATCATCATCATCATCGTCATCATCTAAATCAAGTCCTTTTATTGGGATGATTGGTTCGATTTCGTCATCGATTTCGTCATCTTCGTCATAATTTTCAATTCTATCAGCAAGTTTCATACTTACTTTAACTAAATAAATAGTGTCCTCAGTACGCACTTCTACAGCTTCAATTAATTCGTTTTTAGCATTTCTAAAACGAATTATATCGGAGTCATCATAACCATCAGGAAATCGTTCTACTAAAAGATTTAAGATTTCATTGGTCAATTTTGCGTAATCAACAATTACTCTTTTCATAATAATATTCTATAAGTCTAATAAATAAGCGAAAATTAAAGGCGCTACAATAGTAGCATCTGACTCAATAATGAACTTTGGAGTATTAATATCTAGTTTACCCCAAGTTATTTTTTCATTTGGTACAGCTCCTGAATAAGAACCGTAACTTGTTGTTGAATCTGAAATTTGGCAGAAATAACTCCAAAAAGGAATGTCATGCATTTCCATATCTTGATACAACATTGGTACTACGCAAATTGGAAAATCTCCTGCAATTCCACCACCAATTTGGAAAAAACCGATTCCTTTGGCACTGTTTTTTGGGTACCAGTCTGATAGATAGACCATATACTCAATTCCTGATTTCATTGTAGAAGCTTTTAAGTCTCCTTTTATTACGTAAGATGCAAAAATGTTCCCCATAGTACTGTCTTCCCAACCTGGTACAATAATAGGTAAATTTTTCTCAGCGGCAGCATACATCCAGCTGTCTTTTAAGTCAATTTCATAGTATTCTTCTAATACTCCTGAAAGTAACATTTTGTACATAAATTCGTGTGGGAAATATCTTTCTCCTTTGTCATCAGCATCTTTCCATATTTTATAAATATGTTTTTGTAAACGACGGAAAGCTTCATGTTCAGGGATACAAGTGTCAGTAACTCTATTTAATCCTCTTTCTAATAAGTCCCATTCGTCTTGTGGTGTCAAATCGCGGTAATTAGGTACTCTTTCATAATGTGAATGAGCTACTAAATTCATAACATCTTCCTCTAGGTTTGCTCCTGTACAAGAAATGATTTGTACTTTATCTTGTCGAATAATTTCAGCGAAGATTTTTCCAATTTCGGCTGTACTCATTGCACCCGCCATACTCACCATCATTTTGGCACCATTTGCTAATTGTTGTTCGTATGCCTTAGCAGCATCTACTAAAGATGCAGAATTGAAATGCAAATAATGTTTTTCTATAAACTGACTTATAGGTCCTTTACTCATTGTGTTGGTTTTAAATATTTAAAAATCAGATACTTGAAAAAAATGTAGTTATCCAAATATAAGAAATTTTTAAATTGACTAATTGTATTTAATATTTATTTTTTATCGTAACCTAAAATTTTTAAAACATCATCTGAAGTTTGTTGTTCTGAAAAAACTTCTGTTGCCAAAATTCCATTTTCATCCCTATCAATTAAAATATGTTTGGGTTGAGGGATAAGACAGTGATGTAAACCTCCGTACCCACCAATGGTTTCTTGATAAGCTCCAGTATTAAAGAAACCAATATATAATGGTTTTTCTTTATTGTATTTTGGTAAATAAATGGCATTCATGTTTTGTTCTGAATTGTAATAATCATCACTATCACATGTCAATCCACCTAGTAAAACTCTTTCATAAGTTTCATTCCAACGGTTAACCGCTAACATAATGAAACGTTTGTTAATTGCCCAAGTATCTGGAAGCGTAGTTATGAATGAAGAATCGATCATATTCCATTTTTCTCTATCATTTTGTTGTTTTTGATACAAAATTTGATAAATGGCACCACCACTTTCACCTACTGTAAACGAACCAAATTCAGTAAAAATATTTGGAACATCAACCTCGGCTTCATCACAAGCAATTTTAATTTGATTGATAATTTCATCAATCATATATTGATAATCGTATTCAAATGCCAATGAGTTTTTTATTGGAAAACCACCACCAATATTTAATCCGTCCAATGTTGGACATTCTTTCTTTAGGGCAATATAAACTTTTATACATTTTACTAATTCATTCCAATAATAGGCATTATCATTAATCCCTGTATTGATAAAAAAGTGCAACATTTTCAGTTCTAACTTATCGTTTTCTTGAATTTGTTTTTTATAAAAGTTCACAATATTTTTATAACCAATTCCTAGTCTAGAAGTATAAAACTCAAATTTTGGTTCTTCCTCTGCAGCAATACGAATTCCAATCTTAAATTTCCCTTTAATTTCCGCTTGAAGCAAATCTAATTCTTCAAAATTGTCAATAATAGGAATCGTATTTTTATGTCCGTTATTGATTAAACGGGCAATGTTTTCTATATATTGATCTCTCTTAAAACCATTACAAATAACATAGGTGCTTTTATTTATTTTACCATTTGCCATTAAATTTTCTACAATATTAATATCAAAGGCAGATGAAGTTTCAATATGAATATTGTTTTTAAAAGCTTCATTCATGATGAACTCAAAGTGAGAGCTTTTAGTACAATAGCAATAATAATATTTAGCCTCATATTTATTCTTTTCCATCGATTTACGAAACCAGCTTTTGGCTTTGTTGATGTTATTTGAAATTTGAGGTAAGTAGGTGAATTTTAATGGTGTTCCATATTGTTCCACCAATTTCATTAAATCGATATTATGAAACTGAAGATTATCTTTGTTTAAAGTAAATTCTTCTTGCGGGAAATAATAGGTTTGATTAATTAAGTCTGTATACTTTGTATTCATTTGTTTTTGAGTAAATTATGAGATTAAATTGAAACGAAATTAATCTATAATTCAAACTCTTATATTGGCATAAATGATTTGTAATTTTTCGTGATCAACTTTTAAATACTGAAATAGATCAAAACTAAAGTTTCCTTTAATAGAATTGAAACGCTTCAACATTCTTAAAAAAGAAATATTGTTTCCACTCCAATTTTTACTAAAATTTATTCTGTTTTGATTTGTTTTCATTGGGGCAAATGTAAAAAATAATTTATACGTAATGCAATCCTTTTTGGTAAAAAATAATTATGATTTATAATCATTAAATGCACTAAGAATTAATTCATTTTCAACAGATTGATTGATTTTGATTTTTCCAATTCCTTCTATTAAAGCAAACTGAATAGTTCCATACTCATTTTTTTTGTCATGAATGAGCAATTCTAGTATAGGTTCAATGTCATTTTCATGAAATTCAATGTCATCAAAGATCGCTTTAATGGCTGTTTTTATTTGGTTGTATTCTTCTAAGGTAACTAATTTTTTTACAAATGAGATATAACTTTCTAAAATCATCCCTACAGCAATTGCTTCTCCATGTAATAAAGTAGTTTTTTGTTCATTTTCCAAAAAATAACTTTCGATGGCATGCCCTAAAGTATGTCCAAAGTTTAGTGATTTTCTAAGGTTTTTCTCCGTTGGGTCTAATGTTACAATTTCATTTTTAATTTCAACAGAACGGTAAATTAATTCGTCTAAATCAGCATAATTAATAGCTTTTAAATCTAGGAATTGTTCCCAATATTTTTTGTCATAAATCAAACCGTGTTTTAACATTTCTGCGAGACCAGAACGCATTTCGTTTTGTGGAACCGTTTCTAGATAGGCTGTGTCAATAAGTACCATTATAGGTAAATTGAAAACCCCTATTTGGTTTTTAATATTTCCAAGATCAATACCGTTTTTACCTCCTACAGAGGCATCTACCATTGAAAGTAGCGTTGTAGGAACATTAATGAAATCAACACCTCTTTTAAAAGTAGAAGCGACAAACCCACCTAAGTCGGTAACAACACCACCACCAACGTTAATAACAAGACTTTTTCTATCTCCTCCTAGTTCAGTCAATACATTCCAAATTTGAACACAAGTGTCGATATTTTTATTGATCTCTCCATTTTCAAATTCAATTATTTCAATCGTTAAATCGGTTTCTAAATAAGGTAAGAATTTAGGCAAACAAAATTCATTAGTATTACTGTCAACTATAATGAATATGGTTGAATATTTACTTTGTTTTAAATGTAAGTTTAAAGCTTCGTACCCTTTTTCATTGAAATGAATGGGGTGATTGCTTGCTTCTATGGTTTTTAACGAATTCGGCATATTAATTAATTTAGTTACAATACTGGACTACTAATGCTGCAGCTCCAGGATAATTTTTGTTCTCTGCCAATTTTAAATTTTGACAGCCTTTTTCTCTATTTTTTGTGTTCAAATAAGACGCTCCAAGTAAAAACTCAGTTTTCCCATCAGTTAGAGTTGGCGAATTTAAGGTTTTTTCTAAATAAATTATGGCAGTTTTAAACTGATTTAACTTAAAATAACAAATTCCTATATTCTGTGTAATTATTATATTTTTCGGATCATCTAATAATGCTTTTTTATAATATACTATAGCTTTGTCATATTTAGATTCGGTCCCATATTGATTGGCAATAGTGATGTTATTAGGTTTAACGGCTTCATTTTTAACTGGTTTTGATGATATAGTATTAGTCCTTAATCCATCATTTTGAAATGATTTTTTTCGGTTCAATAACGTTGTGTCGTTAGGAAATACCAATAATCCTGAATCAATAAATTGGATTAATGCTTTGTTTGAATATTGTGATTGTGCCAATGCACTAGAGGTATTAATCCAAATATTTGGTTTTTGAATGTACTTTGTAAATTGATTGTGGATTTGCAAAATTGCAGCTGTATCTTTTTTAATTGTTTCTACCACTATTGCTGTTAAATAATAGTCTTCACTTCGAGGTCTAATTTCAAATGCTTTTTTTGCATAAATATAAGCGCTATCTGTATTACCTAATTCTTTATAGATTCTATATTTATACCATTCCGTACGTCCTGTATGAGGATTAATTCTTTGTGAATTATTGAAATATTTTAAAGCTTCTTCATACTTTTTTTCCTTTAAAGAATAAATTCCAGCTAATTCAATATAAGGTTCTGAAGTTGTTGCTACGTTTGGAAACAAAGGGATTCTGTTGGCTATTTCACTTGCTGTAAATTGATATTTTGTTTCCTCTTGACTCAAATCAATTCGAGTTTCGTTTTCTAATCGATAGGCTTTAAAAGAGCTATAAGAAAAGTATAATGTACTAGTGCTTAGTAATATTAGAGTAATAGTAACTATTTTCTTAAAGTGAAATTCTTTAATTGTAGCTATTGGATTTGCATTTAAGATTGTCAATGCTAGAAAAAAGCAAAAATTAATTTGCATAGTAGGCCTGTACAAAGGAAAATTAAATAAGGCGTCGATTCCATAACTGACCATTAATAACAAAGCAAGGGAAGCTATAATTTGTGCTTCTTTTTCCTTTTCATTAAAAATATTTTTTAGGTTTAATAACAGTCCAAAAATGAAAATAAATAAGTAGACAATTGAATTCAAAATTCCGGTTTCGGCAGCAATTTCAAGAAAATCATTGTGTGGATGAGCGGAAATTTGCAAATCATTTGTCTGAGTTTTTTCGTAAGCAATTGATTCAATTTTCCAATTTCCGAGTCCTATTCCTAAAACAGGATTTTTTTTGATGATTTCAAAAGCATTTCCCCAATAGGTTAACCTTGCATTTTTTGAAGCATCTTTTTCTTTTGAAGAACTAATTTGCAAAACACGATTTGTAACCGACTTATATCTGTCATTGTTATTGCTTTTTTCGAAAATAATATTCGCAACAAAAAAGGCAATAAGAAGAGGAAGAATAATACTTATGTAATTTATATAATTTTGCTTTTTTTGATTATTAATTTTTAGAAAAACTATAATAAAAAGAATAATTTCAACAAACAAACTAATATAAGAAGCTCTCGAAGCGGTTAAGAAAATTAGTATTGTTGCCAAAAACAAACTCAAAACCAAAAGCCATTTTTTCCATTTTGTGAAGTGCGTAATCGCTAATAGTATAAATGGGATTTTGCCTGCTAGACTTGCGGCAAAAATATTGATATTACCTGTATTTCCTTTCAACATGGATAAACCATTTGTAATATCAGTTGATTTGGATGTTCCTATAAAATCACTTAATGCTAAATATGCTTGTGCAAAAACACTAATTGCAACTAATAAAGCAATTTTGTAAATTAAATCAAAATTATTGTAAAGTAACACAGAGAGGTTTATAAATAAACTAAAAACGGTAATAATTTGCATAAAGTTGACAACCGCTAATGAAAAATTATTAGCAGAAACTAATGAAATACTACATAATACTAAGAAGCCGATATAAGTCTTAAAAAGGATACTTTTTTTAAATACTGCTGCTAATCCGTTTGAAATTAAATCTTGATTTTTATAAAAAAATAAGCTTGTAATTATATTGATGACAGAAAGATATAAAAATTGAGGGGCTATAATTTCGACACTTCCAAATTGTGGAAAAAAGTCAATAATTAAAAAACTTACAATAAATAGGAGTAAGATGGTTTCGTAATAAACTTTATTGTCTGTATTAAATTCAATGTTTTCCCGATTTTCAGAACTAGGTTTGATTGGCTTAGTCATTTACTGTTTTTTATATAAGTTTACGTTTTTCAAATTTATTGAATATTTTTTCTTGAAGTACTTATTTAGGAAAATTATCATAAAAAACAATTATGATTAATTTAATGAGAAATTGACAAAGAAAAATCAAACTATATCTATATTTGTGCAAAAATATCAGCATATGGAAAAAATATTCAATAATACACAAGTTGCCTTTTCATTAAAAAGCGATACCGAACTGGATAGAGCTTATTTTCTTTTCAAAATGATTGCAAATCAGCCTTTAGTACGCATAGGAACTGCAGTTACTAATTTTGCTTTAAAAGCAAATCTTCCTGTTGAAGGATTAATAAGAGCTACTGTTTTTGACCATTTTTGTGGTGGTGTAAATGAGGAAGACTGCCTTTCTGTTGTAGATAAAATGTATACAAAAGGAGTTTCTTCAGTATTGGATTATTCTGTTGAAGGAAAAGAGGAAGAGGATCAGTTTGATGCCGCTTTAAAAATGACCTTGAAAACAATTGATTTTGCTAAAGAACGTCAAGCTATTCCATTTGCAGTTTTTAAACCTACGGGTCTTGGTCGTTTTGAATTGTATGAAAAAATAGGGGAGAAGCTACCACTGACTCCTGATGAACAAGAGGAGTGGGATAGAGTAGTAGCTCGTTTTGATTTGGTTTGTAGTGAAGGACATAAAAAAGATGTTGCCTTATTAATTGATGCAGAGGAAAGTTGGATGCAAGATGCTGCTGATGCATTAGTGACTGAAATGATGCGTAAATACAATAAAGAAAAGGCTATTGTTTTCAATACATTGCAAATGTACCGTTGGGATCGATTGGATTATTTGATGAAATTAAAAGAGCAGGCGGATAAAGAAGGTTTTTTTATTGGAATGAAATTAGTTCGTGGTGCTTACATGGAAAAAGAAAATGTTCGTGCTGAAGAAAAAGAATATCCATCACCAATATGCGCCACAAAAGAAGCTTCGGATGTCAATTATGATGCTGCAGTACACTATATGATTAATCATTTAGATACCATGTCAATTTTTGCTGGAACTCATAATGAATCGAGTACGTATACGTTGATGGAACTAATGAACGAGAAAGGAATTAAGACAAATGACAATAGAGTTTGGTTTGGTCAACTTTATGGGATGAGTGATAATATCAGTTATAATCTCGCAGACCATGGTTATAATGTTGCCAAATATTTGCCTTTTGGACCTGTGAAAGATGTTATGCCGTATTTAATTCGTCGTGCTGAAGAGAATACTTCTGTGGCTGGACAAACGAGCCGCGAATTAGAGATGATAAAAGCGGAACGTAAAAGAAGAAAAGGAAAATAAATTATATTTCACTGTAGCTTTTTCATTTTAAAAACACACACCCAATTTTATAAAAAAAACCATTTGTTTTAGCAAATGGTTTTTTTTATCATCAATCTTAACTAAGAATTACTAAACTGTAAGTTACTTAAGTTTTTATATTTACCGTTTTCTAGAGAAATTAGTTCTAGGTGCGTTCCTTGTTCTGAGATGATTCCGTTATCAAGTACCAGAATTTGATTGGCACTACGAATAGTAGAAAGTCGGTGCGCAATAATGATGCTTGTTCTACCTTCCATTAATATTTCTAAAGCTTCTTGAACAAGCTTTTCACTTTCGCTGTCTAATGAAGAAGTGGCTTCATCAAGAATCAATATACTTGGATTTTTAAGTAAAGCTCTAGCAATAGCAATACGCTGTCTTTGACCACCGGAAAGTTTGATTCCTCTTTCTCCTACTAATGTTTCAAATTTCTCTGGGAAACCTTCGATAAAATTAAAAGCATTCGCTTGTTTAGCAGCTAATAGAATTTCATCTTCACTTGCATCAGGTTTTCCGTAGGCTATATTTTCTCTAATGGTTCCTCCAAATAATATGACATCTTGAGGAACAATACTCATATTTCCACGAAGATTTTCTAAATCGTAATCGTATATATTTTTACCGTCAATTATAATTTCGCCACTATCAATATCGTAAAAACGTAATAATAAGGAAGCAATAGTTGATTTACCTGTTCCACTAGGGCCAACAATAGCGATCTTTTGTCCAAATTCAGCAGTGAAATTAACATTTTTTAAAACATTTATTTCTTTTCTTGATGGATAACTGAAAGCCACATTTTTGAAGGTGACATTTCCTTTAATTTTGTTTTTTACAGCATTTTGTACGGAATTAATTTTTTCAGGAGTTTCCTCCAATAATTCAAACACACGCTCCGTGGCACCAATTGCTTTTTGTATTTGTGCATACAATTCAGCAATACCTCCAAAAGAAGCTCCTACAAAAGTAGAATAGAGGACAAATGAAATTAACTGTCCCACACTCATCTCGCCACTAATACTCAACCGAACACCAAACCATACTACGGCTACAATAGCACCAAACAAACAGAAAATTATAAATGAAGCAAAATACCCTCTATATTTTCCGCCTTTAATGGCTAATTTTACTACTTCTTTTATTTTTCCGTCATAACGGGCAATTTCATACCATTCATTGGCAAAAGCCTTAACAATACTAATACCTTGCATGGTTTCTTCAACAATCACCTGACTTTCGGCTACTTGATCTTGTACGTTTTTAGAAAATTTTCGAATAAACCGACCAAAAATTACTGCAGCAACAGCAACTAATGGTACTACTGATAACATCAATAAGGTTAGTTTAAAACTTTCAGTCGCCAATAGAGCAACACCACCTATTATTAAAATGAATTGCCTTAAAAACTCTGCAATAGTTGAAGTTAGCGTATCTTGAATTTGTGTGATATCTGAGCTAATTCTACTATTCAATTCCCCAACACGTTTTTGAGAAAAGAAAGACATCGGTAGTTTTACCAAATTACTGTATAAGGACAAACGAAGGTTAGCCAATGTATGTTCAGTGAAATTGATAAACAATGACAATCTAAAAAATGAAAATATAGATTGCATAAAAAGAATACCTATTAAAAATAGTGCAATGGTATTAGCTTGAGCGTTGTCTTTATTTTTCACACAATCAATTAACAATCCCATTAATTTTGGGAAAGCTAAGGCAGTTGCTCCAGTAAGAAGTAAAAAGACTAATCCAACATAAAATTTCCAACGATGGTTACCAGCATATCGAAATATAAGGGTTGCTTTATTGAGAGAACTTGCAGTAATTTTTGATTTGGGTAAATCATTTTCTTTGAACCTTGCCATTATATATTGTTTATGACACAAATGTAATACTATAGCGTTTCATTACAAAAAAATTGTAGCCTTAGAAAATAGTATTAATATGTTGTAATAGAGTACTAAAGGATTTATTGCTTATTTTTTATTCATTTATTTTTAAATTTTGCTTGCAAATACAAATTCTAGATGTATATTTGCACACGCAATAACGAATAAGAAATTATTCTAATTGTAAAAATAGGGCGATTAGCTCAGCTGGTTCAGAGCACCTCGTTTACACCGAGGGGGTCGGGGGTTCGAACCCCTCATCGCCCACAAAACTTCTCAAGAAATTGAGAAGTTTTTTTTTGCTTTAACGTTTGTCGAAAAATTATAATCAATCTGTAATAAGACAAATAACAAAAGTAGTTTTTTCTTCCTCATTTTTATAAGCTAGATAGCCACCATGAGATTCGATAATATTTTTGGATAAGGTTAATCCAATTCCAGCGCCTTCTTTTCTTGTAGTGAAAAAAGGGAGGAAAATTTTATTTTCTATTTCGGGTTCAATGCCTTTTCCATTGTCTGATATTGTTATGAATGTCCTGTTTTCTTTGGCTTCAGCCGAAATAAATATCCGTTTTTGTGCTATTTCTTTTAAGGCATAAATACAATTGGTCAATAGATTGATAAATACTTGTTCCATTTGTTTTGAATCTGCTTCTAACCAATGATTAATAGTAATAGTATTTACAACTTCAATTCCTTCTTTTATGAATAAAGGAGTCATAATTTCAAAACTATTTGCAATGAGTTGTTGCAGTCTTATCTGTTCCTTTTTAGGTGATGGCAACATGGCAAGTTTACGGTAACTTTCTACAAATTGTTGCAAATGGTCACTACGGCGTAACATCGTTGCTACACTGGTTTTCATGTCTTCAAGATCATCCGAAGAAATGCTTTCTTGTTGTACTAACTCGTGTAAATTTTGCGAAAGCGAGCGAATAGGCGTAATGGAGTTTAATAGTTCATGTGAAATGACTTTCATTAAGTTCCCCCAAGCTTCTTTTTCTTTTTTCTCCACTACATTCTGGATAGAATCCAGTAAAATGATGAAATAATCTTGGTTGTAAATTTCACTTCTAGAGGTTTGCAGAACAAAAGTTTGTGTGTCTTGCTGGTTTACCCGTATTTCTAGTGAAGTCTTGATTTCTTGAAAATGGTGCTCTTCAATAATTTCGCATAAAGAAGCTAATTGATTCTTGAGGTATTTCCATTTTGAGACTTTGGGTACACTAAAATGTTTAGAAAAATAGTCATTCATCAAAAAGATATCCCATTCATTTTCTTGCTTTTGCAGTATTATAATTCCTGTTTCAACCGTATTTAAAATGGAGCGGTAAACCATATCTTTCGATATTTGTTCCTTTTTATCTGATTTTAACTTTTCATACAACTCAAATAATTTGATATAATTGTTATGTGATTTATGTTTTGAAAAATCAGCTGTGAAATCATTTTGCAGAATGGAAGTAATGGTTCTGTCATAAATTGAAAAAGCATTTTTTATGTAAAAAAACATTTCAGTTAGGAGTAACAATATTAAGACAACCGTAAATAAAGACGTAAATATTAAATCATTATGCAGTAGCCAAATCAAAAAGACAGAACACGCAAGAATGATTAGAACACGCAGAAATAAGAGTTGATATGTTTTTGAAGATTGGAACATATTAATGAGTACTGATGTTATATTTTTCTAAACGACGGTATAAAGCAGCTCTTGACAAACCTAATTCCTCAGCGGCTTTAGAAATATTATTATCATTTTTCAGCAATACTTTTTCAACAGTTGCTTTTTCTATTGAAGAAAGTTGGACGTCTTCAGGACTATTTTCGTACTGAGTAATTTCGTATAAATCAAGATCAGAAACAGTTATTGTATTGTTTTCACAAAGAATAACGGCACGCTCAATTCGGTTTTCCATTTCACGAATGTTACCGTTCCAGGCGTGTTTCTGAATTTGTTCTATTACTTTAGAATTAAAAATAATTTCGTCACGTTGGTATTTTTTAATCATTTTCTGTAAAAGATAATTGGCTAGCGGAATTTTATCTTCATCACGTTCTCGCAAAGGTGGAAGTATGATTTCCATAGTATTGATGCGATAGTATAAATCTTCTCTAAAGTTTTTATCAGCGACTTCTTGTTTTAGATTTAAATTGGTAGCCGTAATAATACGCACATTCAACAGTCTTGCTTTTGATTCGCCTAAACGGGTTACGGTTTTAGTTTGAATAACTTGTAAAAGTTTCGACTGTAAATGCAAAGGAACATTCCCGATTTCATCTAAAAAGATAGTTCCGTTTTGAGCCATTTCAAAACGTCCAGCAGTATCCACTTTCGCATCTGTAAAAGCGCCTTTTGCATAACCAAAAAGTTCACTTTCGAAAATATTTGAATTTAAAGAACCCAAATCAACGTGAATGAACGGATTGATTTTTCGTTCTGATTGACTAAAGATATGATGTGATAACACAAATTTTCCTGTTCCATTTTCTCCTAAAATCAGAACGTTAGCATCTGTTTTAGCGACTTTATCAGCTACAGCATACGCTTTTTTGATAGCTTCAGAATTTCCAATGAAATAATCGGTATCCATTTCAATTGGAGTAGGTTTCTTTTTCTCTTTTCGGGATTTATCAACGGCTTGTTTTACTACTTCAAGTAGTTTTTGGTTTTCCCAAGGTTTCAAAATATAATCAAACGCCCCCGCTTTTAAGCCTTCAACTGCTGTTTCTACCTTACCAAAAGCAGTCATTAAAATCACAACTGTTTTTGGCGAAAGCGTTTTTATTTCTTTCAATAAATACAATCCTTCTTTACCATCTTCAAAACCAATTCGGTAATTCATGTCCAATAAAACAACGTCTATCGTATTTTTGGCTAATAATTCGACTACGTTTTTGGGATTACTGAGGGTATAAATGTCTTCAAAATGCTTTTTAAGTAGCATTTTTGAAGCAAAAAGGATGTCTTCTTGATCATCTATTACTAGAATTGCGGCGTTGGTTTTCTTCATTAGTGTTCGGTTTCGGACAAAAAGTGTTCGGATATGAACACTTCAAAAAATCAATTTAAAATAAAAACTTCAAAATAAGGGAGTTACAAAGTTTAACTTTTTGGCACGAAAATCTCTTTACGTTCAGCAAATTAGCAACAATGGACACCATTATTAAAAGTAAAAGTAACAAAAAAAAACAGCTATTAATCGCATTACCTATTATCTTAGTTTTAGGATATGTGGTCTTTACTTCCGTAACTAAGAAAAGAAGTTTGAATGTGAAGAAAAGCGAAATTAGCATAAAAACAGTCGAAAATGATTTTTTTGAAGATTTCATGTCTTTTCAAGCTAAGGCCGTTCCTATCAATTCGATGCTGATTAATATTATAGAAGGTGGAGCCGTTCAGGAAATATTTGTTGAAAACGGTGATTTTGTGACTAAAGGGCAATCATTAGCACGTTTGTACAATCCCAACTCAGAGTTGGCTTATATGCAGCAAGAAACAGCAATTATAGAGCAAATTAATAATTTGAATAAAGCAAAACTCGATTTACGTAATCAAGAACTAAATTTAGGAAAGGATTTGTTATCAATTGAACACGATTTTCAAGATGCTAAAAATTTGTATGATGTAAATAAGAATCTTTTCGAGCAAGAAATCCTTGCTAAGAGTGAATGGGAGAAAACGAAGGAAAATTTTCGTTTTCAAAAAGAACGAATGAACATTATAAAACAAAGTGTTAGTAAGGAAAGACAAGCCAATCAGGTTCAAATAGGACAACTCAATCAATCCATAGATTTCATGAATAAGAGTTTGGATATTTTAAGAACCAATAAAAAGAATTTCCTTGTTACAGCACCTATTTCCGGAAGACTTTCTTCTTTTGAACCGATTTTAGGAAAAACCTATGCACAAAATACAAGTATTGGTTTTATTGATGATCAAAAAGGATATAAACTGGTTGCTGATGTCGACGAATTTTATTTAGATCGCATTTCAGAAGGACAAAAAGGAACGGTAAGTTTTGATAATAAAGAGGTTGAGGTTAAAATAACAAAAGTGATTCCTGAGGTAAAAGGAGGAAGGTTTCAATTAGAATTAGACTTTGTATCTTCGGAAAAATTAGATTTAAAACAAGGGTTAAGTTTTGGAGTGAAATTAAATTTATCTGAAAAAACGAAAAGTTTAGTGCTTTCTAAAGGTAGCTTTAACGAAGATACTAGTGGAAAATGGATTTTTGTGGTCAAAGGAAATCAAGCGGAAAAGAGATCCATCAAATTAGGTCGAGAAAATCCGTTGTATTATGAAGTTTTAGACGGATTAAAAGCGGGTGAAAAAGTAATTACATCATCGTATAAAGATTATAAGCAAGTAGAAGTTTTGAATTTAGAATAGAGTAGGCGACAAATAGACAAGAATAAAAATAAAAACAAACATCAATCAAAAAACGAACAGTATGATTCAAATTAAAAACCTTTCAAAAGTATTTAGAACCGAAGAAGTAGAAACGATGGCATTGAGCGAAGTTTCATTAACCATTAACCAAGGTGATTTTGTGTCTATTATGGGGCCTTCGGGAAGCGGAAAATCAACATTGTTGAATATTGTAGGATTGCTGGATAGTGCATCTAGCGGCAGTTATCAGTTGCTCAACCAAGAGATGATTGGACTTAAAGAGAAAGAAAAATCGAAAGCAAGAAAAGAGAATATTGGTTTTATTTTTCAAAATTTCAACTTGATTGACGAATTATCAGTGTATGATAATATCGAATTGCCATTAATTTATAATAAAGTTCCTTCGTCTGACAGAAAACAAAAAGTAGAAGCAATTGCCAATAAATTAGGGATTTCGCATCGTTTGAAACATTTTCCGCAACAACTTTCAGGAGGTCAGCAACAACGTGTAGCAGTTGCCAGAGCTTTGATAAATGATCCAAAAATTATTCTTGCCGATGAACCTACAGGAAACTTAGATAGTAAAAACGGAAATGAAGTAATGGAATTGTTAACCGATTTACACGCAAACGGTGCTACAATTTTGATGGTGACACACTCTGATTATGATGCATCATTTTCTCAAAGAACGATTTTAATGAAAGATGGTGTTGTCTCTTCTGAAAAGCACAATCAAAGGAATGTAGATGTTTTTAAAGTATAATCATGATAACTATCCTAATTTCAATCATCACTTTTGTTTGTGAGTTGCTTTGCAAAATACTATTGTAAGTAGCTTAAAAACATATCATCAAATCAAAATCAATATAATCAAAATCACATGATAATCAACTGGATAAAAATATTTATTTATCATTTAAAGCAAAACAAACTGTTTTCTTTTCTCAACGTTTTAGGATTGAGTATTGGTATTGCAGGAGTGATTTTCGCTACTTTATACTGGAATGACGAGCAAAGTTATGATGCATGGAATCCTGACAAAGACAACGTTTTTTTGGTAGCTAATCAAATGAGCGAAAATTCATTTTGGGCATCGAGTTCAGCACCAATAGGAGCTGCAATAAAAGAGAAAAGTTCAGAAGTAGCATCGTATTGTTATTTAAGTGGAAATTATGAAAGCGATATAATTCGGTTTAAAAATAAAAAAGTGCAATCGAGTAAAATCGTATCAGCACAAAAGAATTTTTTTGAATTTTTTCCTTTTGAATTTGTAGAAGGAAGTCAAGAATCAGCATTGCCAGATGAAAATAGTATCAGTCTCTCAGAAGATTTAGCATTGCAGATTTTTGGAAAGGAAACTGCTCTAGGAAAAGAAGTTCTTTTTCAGAATAAAAAATTGATAGTAAGAAGCGTTTATAAAATGGATAAAAAATCTTCTTATAATCCTTCCTGTGTAGTCAATTTCATTGATTTAAGAATTAGAAAAACAATTGACCAATGGGGGAATTTTCAGTTTGTATTATTTCTTAAAGTTAAAAATCCGGATAAAGTTTCACTTATAGAAAATGATTTAAAGAAACTTTATTATGATAACATGACGGTTCGTTATGCAAAAGAAAATGGAATTACTCCAGCGCAATACATTGAAAAATATGGAACTACCAAACCCTTTTTAGAACCCTTATCTACTGTTCGACTACATACTAAAACTGGTGGATTAATTGAGGAAAATGGCAATTTTCAGTTTTTGATGATTATGGTTGGATTATCAGTTTTAATACTTCTTCTTTCAATTGTAAATTATATCAATTCTGCAACAGCAAATGCAATAAAACGTGCTAAAGAAGTTGGTGTAAGAAAAGTTATGGGCTCTTCAAAAAGTAATATAATCCAGCAATTTGTTTTTGAAACAGGAATACTATCGTTGTTTTCAATTTTATTTGCTCTTGTAATTGTTGAGCTGTCGTTACCTTATTATAATGATTTTTTAAATAAAACTATCATTGTACAAGGCAGTCAATTTTATGTACAACTTATTATAATATTTAGTATTACAGTTTGTTTGGCAGGAGTTTTTCCAGCAATATATGTTTCTAATTTTGAAACTTTAAAGGTGTTGAAAGGCAATTTTGGAAGAAGTAAAAGTGGCGTATGGTTACGAAACGGAATGTTGATTTTTCAATTTTCAATTGCAACCTTTTTCATCATCGGTTCCTATATTGTTTATCAGCAAATAGATTATATGAATAGAAAAGATTTAGGTTTTAAAGCCAATCAAATTTTAAGTATATCGTATCGTAATGTTTATGGAGAGGAGATAACAGATGATTTTAGATTTGACCGTTACTCAACAATCAAAAATGAATTATTACGCATTCCGGGGGTAAAACAAGTTGCATCAGCTGGCTTTGCTTTTGGAGGATCTGCAAAATCAACAATATCGTATCAATATAAAGATTTAAGTGTGGATGGAGACAATATTCCGATTGATTTTGGAATGTTAGAAATGATGCAAATAAAAATTGTAAAGGGGAGGTACTTGAGTCCAAAATTTGCTCAGGATACTATTAATACGATGTTAATAAATGAAACTGCCACTAGACTATTAAAAGAGAAAAACCCAATTGGAAAAAAGGTGAATTGGAATGGTAAAGAGATAACTATCGTTGGAGTTGTAAAGGATTTTAACATAGGTAATCCTAGCGAAGCGATTCCTCCAGTGTCATTGTTTCATTTTAAAACAAATTCATGGACAACGTTTGCCTTAAATAATATTTATGTTGATGCAGATTCAAAAACGATGGATAAAACGCTTGCGGATATTGAGAAGTTTTGGTTGAAGAAAGTCGATCCAGATTATCCATTTTCGTATGATTTTGTAGATAAAGAATATAAAAGGTCTTACAGCAGTTTTGTAAAACAAAAAAATATGTTCTCATTATTAAATGTTGTGGTTATCCTCATTGCACTTTTTGGATTGTTCTGTCTAGCTTCATTTTCAATAGAAAGACGTATGAAAGCAATCGCTATCCGAAAAACGCTTGGAGCCGAAACTACTATTTTACTTAAAGAATTATCCAAACAATACATTGTTTTCTGTGTTGTTGGCTTTCTAATTATACTTTTTCCAACTTATTATTTGCTCAATAAATGGTTAGAGAATTTCGCTTATCGAATTGACATTTCAATCTATCCATTTATTATTGGCTTTATTGCCTTATTGTCATTGACCCTACTTGTGGTTCTTTCTAGAGCCTATCAGGCGACAAGAGTAGATGTCTTGAAATATTTAAAATACGAATAATCATGCTAAAGAGTTGGATAAATATATTTTTAAATCAAACTAAAAACAACAAGCTTTTTACAGCTTTGAATATTTTAGGTTTGAGTATTGGAATTGCAGGATTAATTTTTGCAACCCTATACTGGAATGACGAGCATAGTTATAATCAATGGAATCCTGAAAAGGACAATGTTCATATGGTTATAAATACCCTGAACAATGAAAAATGGCCCTATACGGTTGCCGCTATCGGGCAATATCTAGACAACGATCCCAATATTGAAAGTTATAATTATAGCTATAATTGGTACGATTCAGACTTGTTTAGCTATAACGGTAAAAAGCGAAAAATTGAAAAAGCGTTTAATACTCAAAATAAGTTTTTTGACTATTTTCCTTTTCCATTCCTTTATGGAAATGCTAAAAATGCTCTGAAGGATGAATCCTCAATTGCTATTTCGGAGAAAATTTACAAAGCTTTTTTCAACAATGAAAATCCTGTAGGAAAGCAAATTAAATTTGGAAAAAACTACTACACTATAAGTGGTGTGTACCAAAATGAAATGAAAAGTTCATTTGCACCTGATGTGGTACTTACGGATAATTTTAAAAAAGTTATTACCCCAAATTTGGACAAATGGGAGCTTTTTAATTTTTGCTTACTCCTTAAGCTTAAAGATAATGCTAAAAAGGAAGTTGTTGAACGTAAGATAGAAAAGCTTTTTATTGATAACGTAATTACACAAGAAGCAAAAGAGGCCAATATTACTTTAGAACAACAAATAAAGGAACACGGAATTGTAGCCATACATTTAGAACCCTTGATAGATGCGCGCCTTAATTCGGTATTAAATGAAAATTGGGGATATCCAGAAGGAATAGGAAATTACCAATACTTAATGATAATGATAGGGTTGTCCATTCTGATAATGATTCTTTCCATTATTAACTATGTCAATTTAGCTACTGCAGGAGCCATTAAAAGAGCCAAGGAAGTCGGTATGCGAAAAGTATTGGGCGCAAGTAAAAGAAATATTATCGTCCAATTTATTTCTGAAACAATTGTAATTGTTATAGTATCTATTCTATTAGCATTAGTAATTGTTGAGATTTCTTTACCCTATTACAATGAATTTTTAGAGAAAGATTTGAAAATTTATGGAGGTGAATTTTATTTACAATTGATCTTTATTTTCGGAATTGTCGTTTTCCTTGGCGGATTTTTCCCTGCGCTTTATATCTCAAGTTTTGAAACGCAAAAAGTTTTAAAAGGAAACTTCAACAGAAGTAAAACAGGAATATGGTTACGCAACAGTATGTTGGTTTTTCAATTTGCTATCGCTGTTTTTTTTATTGTTGGTTCGACCATTGTTTATCAACAAGTAAATCATTTAACCAATAAAAATCTAGGTTTTAAAGGTGATCAAGTAATTGAAATTGATTATCTGAAAAAGTTTGATACACAATCTGAAGCAATTTATAAAAAAGAGTTTTTTCAGGATTATTTGAAGGCAAAAGAGCAATTGACCAGAATGAAAGGTGTTAATCAGGTAGCTACAGCAAATTTTTCTTTTGGAAATGGCGCGCGATCTTCACGAGATTATTTGTACCAAAATGCCAACATTCAAGGCTTGAATATGGCCGTTGATTTTGGGATGATGGAAATGATGAACATCAAACTAACAGAAGGACGATATTTGAGTACTAAATATGCTTCGGATACCATTAATAATGTAATGGTTAATGAAACGGCAGTAAAATTATTAGGGATTAAACAACCAATAGGAAAAGAAATTGTTTCTGGTGATGGAGATAAATTCAAAATAATAAGCGTTGTAAAAGATTTTAATTTAAGAGGGCCGCAAGAAAAAAACTCGCCAATGGTGTTCATGCATTTAAAGACAATGCCATTGATGTCACAAGGCGTAAATTCAATTTTTGTAAAAGTAAATACAGATAATATTGAAATCACGATGAGCGATATTGAGCAATTTTGGACTACTAAAGTCGATACCGAATATCCGTTTTCGTATGAGTTTGTAGATAAGAAATACGCACGTTCTTATAAGGAATATGTCAAACAAAAAAATCTCTTCTCGTTACTGAATCTTGTTGTTGTTCTTATTGCCATTTTCGGATTGTTTGCTTTAGCTTCTTTTTCAATGGAAAGACGATTAAGAGAAATTGCTATTCGAATAACCTTGGGTGCTGAAACTACTACTTTACTAAAAGAGTTGTCCAAACAGTATGTAGTTTTTTGTGCAATGGGTTTTATTATCGGAGTGGTTCCAGCCTACTTTCTGTTACAAAAATGGCTAGATAATTTTGCATATCGTATTGATATTCAGTTTTTACCTTTTGCGATTGCTTTTGTTTCTTTATTGTTTTTGACTTTAGTAGTTGTTTTAGCGAAAGCCTATCAAGTAACCAAACTGGATGTTTTAAAATACCTAAAATACGAATAATTAAAACCAATAAAAGTCATTTATAACTAACCAAACTTAAATAATGTTATTAAACTATATAAAAATATTCATCTATCATTTAAAGCAAAACAAACTGTTTTCATTTCTAAACGTTTTCGGATTAGCCATTGGTATTGCAGGATTAATTTTTGCATTACTGTATTGGAATGATGAGCATAGTTATGATGCTTGGAATCCTGAAAAGGACAATGTTTATGAGGTTTTAGTGCAAGTAACAGGAATGCCCGTTTTTTCAGATTGCGCTTATTTTCTAAAACCTATTTTAGAGAAGGATGCTAATGTAGAAAAGGTAGTTTATGCTGATAGCTGGTACCAAAAGGATAAAATTATCTATAAAGGCAAGAAAGAAACAGTTGATAAAATTATTAATGTTGAAGCTGATTTCTTTTCTCTTTTTCCATTTGAAATTATAAAAGGAGATGCTGTTTCGGCATTAAAAGATGGTTCTAGCATTGCTATTTCAGATGTAATGGCTAAACTAGTTTTTGGTGACGAAAATCCGATTGGTAAACAAATAACAATTTTGGATAAAATGTTGGCAGTGCGTGCTGTGTATCATATTCCAGGGAATTCTTCAATTGCTCCAGATGTTATAATGAATACAATGAAGCAGTATAAAAGTGAAAATTTAACAGGACCTTTTATATTCAAGTTACTTCTTAAAATTAAAGACCCGTCAAAAATTGAGAATACACGCAAAAATTTAGAGAAAATGTATAGCCAAGATTTTGTTCGAAGAATTGCCAAGGAAGCAGGTTTTAGTTTCGAAGAAATGACTAAGAAAATTGGACATTTTGATGTAGTTATTGAGCCACTTTCAAAAGCGAGATTACATTCTATTGCAGATGGATATCCAGAAGGCAGAGGTAATTATCAGTTTTTGTTGATTATGGTTGGGTTATCCGTTTTAATTCTCATTCTTTCGATTGTAAATTATATTAATTTGGCTACAGCCAATGCGGTTAAACGTGCGAAAGAAGTTGGTGTTCGTAAGGTTGTGGGTGCTTCAAAAAGTACTATTGTACTTCAATTTATTTTTGAAACTGCGCTAATAAGTTTGTTTTCGATTTTGCTAGCATTAGTTATTGTTGAGTTGACTTTGCCGTATTACAATGATTTTTTAAATAAGAGTTTACGAATAATTGGCAGTCAGTTTTATCTGCAATTAATTCTGATTTTCAGTATTACACTTTTTGTGGCAGGAATACTTCCAGCCGTTTATGTTGCTAATTTCGAAACTTTAAAAGTTCTGAAAGGTAATTTTGGAAGAAGTAAAAACGGAATCTGGTTACGTAACGGAATGTTGGTTTTCCAGTTTACCGTGGCTACCTTCTTTATTGTAGGTTCTTATATTGTGTATCAGCAAATCGATTATTTAAGCCATAAAGATTTAGGTTTTAAAGGAGATCAAGTGATTGCCGTATGTTTGAATTTTCCTAAGTCGGATTATGAAGTGGAAAAGGTAGGGCAAAATATCTACAATAAATACAGTACAATAAAACAAGAACTAGTTAAAATAAAAGGTGTCGAACAAGTTTCTACAGGATTGATTTCATTTGACGGTTCAGATGATTCATTAGGAGGTATATTGTACAATGATGAACTTTTTAAAGCACGAACAATTGCAGTTGATTTTGGTATATTCGAAATGATGAAAATAAAACTAGTAGAAGGAAGATCTCTTGATCCGAAACGCGCTTCGGATACTATTAGTTCTGTGTTGATTAATGAAACAGCACAAAAGTTGATGAATCTTAAAGATCCTATCGGAAAAGAAGTAATTATCAAAGAAAGAAAATTAAAAATCATAGGAGTTGTTAAAGATTTTAATTTATTAAGTCCTGAAGTTGAGGTGTCAGGGATGTTTTTTTATCATCTTAAAACGGTTGATATAGCTCAAAATATTAATAAAGTTTACATAAAACTAAAATCGGATAATATTGAAAGCACGATCGCTGATATTGAAAAATTATGGAGTAAAGTCGATACCGAATTTCCTTTTAAATATGATTTTGTAGACAAGCAATACGCCCGAACCTATGAATCCTACGTGAAGCAAAAGAATCTATTTTCCTTGCTGAATGTAGTTGTAATTCTAATTGCACTTTTCGGATTGTTCGCTTTGGCTTCGTATTCGATACAAAGGAGAATGAAAGAAATTGCTATCAGAAAAACCCTTGGAGCCGAAACCAATTTATTATTGAAAGAACTCTCTAAACAGTACATTTTGTATTGCATCATCGGTTTCGCAATCGCAGTATTTCCCGTTTATTATTTACTAAACAAATGGTTGGAGAACTTTGCTTTCAGAATTGATATTAGCCTATTCCCATTTGTGTTTGGATTTGTCATATTGCTACTTCTTACACTTTTGATAGTGCTTTCAAGAGCCTATCAAGCAACTAAAACAGATGTTTTAAAATATTTAAAATATGAATAAGAAACCATTTTTAACGTTAGCCCTTTTTTTAGTTTTTGCATTAGTAAGTGGTCAGGAAAATTCTTGGCCGCTTACCAAATGCATAGAAACGGCTTTGCAAAATAATATCGAAATAAAAATTAGATTACTCGAAGTAAAAAGGACTCAAAAGACACAAAACTCGGTTTTAAACCGCATGTTGCCGTCGGTTAATTTGTATGGAGAACAGAGTTATAATTTTGGTTCTACCATTGATCCTTCTACAAACGGAAGAGTAAGTTCGAACATTCAGAATGATAATTTTTATTTGAATGCTAAAACAAATCTGATTGATTTCAGTGCTTTTGCAAATGCTAAAAAAGATAAAATTAGTATTGAAATCGCAAAAGCAGAAAAAGAAGTCGTTGAAAACGAATATAAATTGCAGCTTTTAGAAAGTTATTATCAAGCACTTTATACGCAAGAATTATTGAAAATTCAGAAAGAACAATTGCATCAAGCTTCTTTCAATTTAGATCGAATTACTAAAGAAGTCGCAATAGGAAGCAAGCCTCAAAGTGATTTGTACGATATGCAATTGAGTTTTTCGGAAGAAGAAAATAGTTATATCACATCTCAACAATTGTACGGAATACAAAAACTGCAATTGTTTCAGTTAATGAATGTTTTAAATGTGGAAACAGAAACTGTTGTTCTGGAAGTCTATTTTGATGAAAACAATTCGGATGTTGTTGCAAACACGAATTATAATCCAAAAATTAAAAGAGCCGAGTTTCAGCACGAAAACAACTTAAAATTGATTAGTTTACAAAGAGCCAATAATTTACCAGTTCTTTCGGCTTATTACGGCTATTCAACTTTTTATTACAAAAACATCAAGGATGCAAATGGTTTAACAGATTCTTTTTCGAATCAATTGGCTGATAATAAAAGCCAGCAAGTGGGCATGCAATTAGCAATTCCAATTTTTAACGGATTCAGAAATAACAAAAGAATAATAGCTTCTAAAATTGAAAGTCAAAAATCAAAATTGGTTATCGAACAAGAAAAGCAAGAGTTGGATAAACAAGTTACACTAGAAGAAAAAAACAAAAGCAACTATTTGCAACTAGAAAAAAAGTTGAAAGAGAGACGAAAATATGCAAAAGCTTCGTTTACAACGATGCAAGCGAAATTTACAAATGGTAGAGTTGAAGCTATTGTTTATTCATCTGTAAAAAATCAATTTTTAAGAGCTGAATATGATGTGCTGAAAAACAATCTTCAAATTCAATATATCCACTTAAAAATTAATCTCTTGAAGAATAATGTTATTTAAACTAATCAACTAATTCAATGTCAACGCACCCAATATTTCTTCGGATAGGAAAGGTCCTCCTGGATATTTAGCAGTGTAGTCAAGGTTGAGCCATACTTGGCCCCGTTCATCAATATGGTAATGAAGCTGCTTTTTATAGCTTTCTTTTTTAAACAAAATATTTTTTATCAAATAATTTACGGTTTCTAAATCATTCATAGTCCCAATTAATATTTCGGGATAGATATGCCCTTTGGTATGAATCAATCTTGGTGTGCCACCAATAGCTCTTACAGCCGCAGCCATAAGAATGGAGTGGTCGTCACAATCACCTGAAAAGTAATCTAATGATTCACTGGCTGTAGCAATGTAATCGCCATCTTTTGGGTCACTTACATAGTTCCAGCGGCCATTTATTTCCTTAAAAACAGCAAAGCATTGTATAATCGTTCTATAATCAGAATATCCATTTACATTTTTAAAGTATTTTGATGTCGCCATGATGGCAAAATTACGAACTTTAGGATTTTTGTATTCTATTGCATTGATAATCTTTGATTTATTGGGAAATGGGAGGAGTTTAGAAATAATGATGTCTTGTGGATTTGGATTGTCTGACATGGTGTAAATCATCGAGTCATAATCCTCATAAACACTATTAAATCCATAGTTCCCTGAAGCAGTTCCATAAAATAAAACTAAAATATAGAGAAAAATGCATACGATAATTATGGTTCTTAACAATCTCAATATGAGTTGTATAAGAATGATAATGACTAAGAAAAGTAAAATTCGATCAATATTATAGGCCCAACTGAGTTCAATTAAATTCTGATGAGCAATTATAAATAGAGGAACAGCAATCAAAATATTTAAGACAAAAATAATTACATCATCCCAAGGCTTCTTAACCTTAAGTTTTTGTTTTATATTTTGTAAAGAAATATTTTTAATGTTTATCATAGCAACCACAAAGTGTAAAAACTAGATTGCTTTTACAATTTCATCAAAAGTACCTTTTTTATCAATGATTTTAAGTTGAAATAATTGATTTTGAATATTGTTTAACAAATTTTTTGGTAATGCGTCTTGAGACCATTCAGTTAAGGATAACCATTCTTGAATATCAGCCGTTTTTTGATGGTATTTTGTTGCCAAAGTTTTATCAATATTAGAGATGTTTTTAAACCCTTCAGTTTTTTTATTGATGACTTCGAGAATCGATTTAATAATTTCAGGTTGTTTTTCTAGAATTTCATCACGTACAGCAATAACGAAACAAGGCCAAGGAGTAGGGCAGTCTCCAACACTTCTAAAAACCCCTGAATCTACCAATGGTTTGGTCATAAACCGTTCCCACATAAAATAATTAGCAGCACCAGCTGTTAAAGCTTCAACAGCACCATCGATGGTATTGATGATTTCAAATTGTAAATCATTGGTTTTCCAACCTTGATTATTGGCATTTACATATGCCATTAGTTGTGAGCCAGAACCTAATCTTGAAATTGCTACTTTAGTATTCTCTAAATCAGAAACAGTTTTATATATAGAATTCGCAGCTACATGTATTCCCCAAATTAATGGTGATGCTACATAAACTTGAACAATTTTGGATGGATTTCCTGCAACAATATCTTTGACGATTCCTTCCGTTAAAATAACAGCAATATCGGTTTCTCCTGATCTAAGCATTTGACACATTTTACCAGTCCCTTCAGGAACATCTGTCCATTTTAAGTTAATGTTTTGAGCTTCAAATTCGCTGTTATCGATGGCTAAATGCCAAGGTAAATTGAAATGTTCTGGTACTCCAGCTATTTTTATTGTTGTCATTTTAATTGTTTTTTTTATTTAATTTGTACCAAACGCAAGAAATTCCATTCCAATCGAATTCATTTTTTAGTTGCATTCCTATTTTTTCAAGAATGCTACGAGAAGCGGCATTGTCAATATGAGCAGATGCATATATCGTTTTGATATTCATGGTGTTGAATCCATAGTCTAACCAAGCTTTGGCCGATTCATATGCATATCCTTTTCCCCAATACTGTTCTATAAATCGGTACCCAATTTCGTAAAAATTAACATGACCATTTTCGGGTTCTGTGATGTACTTAATTCCCGACCAACCAATAAATTGATTTGTCTCTTTCAGAATTACTGCATAACGACCAATTCCGTTTTCAAGGTATTGATTTCGAATATTCTCAATATATTTTCTACTTTCTTCAATTGAAACCACAGGATTATTACCTAGAAACTCATGTACCTTAGGATTCCTGTCTAAAGCGAACATTCCTTCAGCATCTGATGGGAGTAATTCTCTTAATATTAATCTCTCGGTTTCAATACAAATGTTCATGTGTACTCTTTTTTAGCCCTGATAGGAGCGATATCCTCTTGTGGTAGCGATAGCGGACACAAGAGATATAGCGGATAGCAGGTAATAGCTCCTAAATCAATTAAAATGTAGCGATTTTATCTAAAGTATAAGCAATCAATTCATCGACTGCTTTGTAAGGATCTTCGCTAAAAGTTCCCGAAGCGCGATTAGCAATTATAGCATTTAGCGATAGGGCATTGTGTCCTAAAAGCGCCGAAAGGCCATATATTGCAGCGGTTTCCATCTCTAAGTTGGTAATCCTATTTTCTTCAAATTTAAAATTATCCATTTTAGAATTTAGCTCTTCATCTTGAATGTTTAAACGCAATACACGTCCTTGCGGTCCATAGAAACCACCAGCTGTTGCTGTGATTCCTTTGTGTATTTTGTCGCTTTCAATTATTTTTTCTAATACCTCAGAACAGGCAATTACATACGGTTTTCCCTTGCGTAAATCCCAATTCGTATGACTTACAAAAGCATCTTCCATGGTTTTATTAGAAACTTCGTCAATCAAGTAGGAGCGGAGCATGTTGTCCAGACCTAAACCAAACTTAGACATCACAAAACTATCTACTGGAATATCTGCCTGTAAAGAACCCGAAGTCCCAATACGGATAATATTTAGTGTAGTTAAATGGTCTTTTGGTTTGCGCGTTTCTAAATCGATATTGACTAGGGCATCTAATTCGTTAATTACGATATCTATATTATCTGGACCGATTCCGGTTGACATTACAGTAATTCTTTTGCCTTTGAAAATACCAGTTTGGGTTTTGAATTCTCTTTTTTGGGTAGAAAATTCAATGCTGTCAAAAAACTGAGTAATTTTCTCTACCCGGTTTTGATCCCCTACAAAGATTATATCATGTGCGATATGTTCTGGTTTCAGATTCAAGTGATAGACACTTCCATCTGGATTTAATATTAATTCTGATGATTGTATCATTAAGATTTTTGTTTAAAGTTTACGGTTTCAAGTTGCTCAACTGAGCACTAAATTACTGAATCCTTTTTTAGCCCCCAACACGTTTTACTTTGAAGCCTTTTAATTTCAATATTTCCATTATTTTATCACGGTAATCTCCTTGAATAATGATAGAATCGTCTTTAAAAGTACCACCAACGCTCAGTTTTGTTTTAATTTCTTTAGCTAAGATTTTAAAATCCTCATCGGTTCCTTCGTAACCTTCGATTATTGTGGTGGCTTTGCCTTTTCTTTTTTCGAATTTACAAATCATTGGTTCTTTTTGAACATATAATTCATGTGGCACTTCTTCTATTTTTTCTTCTGGGCCAGGTTCGTGATTAGGGAAAAGGTTTTTTAATTGGTCTTGTAAGTCCATATTTTATTTTTTAATTGAAATTGGATAATTGAAGATTTAGAAAAATCTTTAAGGAATATAATTAATCCGCTTAAATCCGTTTAAAGCTGCGTTATCCGCGTTCTATTTCTTTTAATTTAATATTTATAAAAAGAAAAAAGACATTAAGTAAACTCAATGTCTTTTATTACTAGAAGTAAAATTAGGAATTATTTTTTGATTAATCCTAAATCTACTAAACGTTCGTATAGGTAATCACCAGCAGTAATATCTTCAAATTGTTTAGGATGTTCTGCATCAATACAGTTTTCTAAACAATTCAATGGCATATCACTTACAGGGTGCATAAAAAATGGCACCGAATATCTTGAAGTTCCCCATAATTCTCTAGGTGGATTCACCACTTGGTGAATGGTAGATTTCAATTTGTTATTCGTGTGACGTGACAACATATCACCTACATTTATTACTAATTCATCTGGTTCAGCAATGGCATCAATCCAATCTCCGTCGTGGTTTTGAACTTGAAGTCCTTTTCCTTGCGCTCCCATTAATAAGGTGATCAAGTTGATATCACCATGAGCAGCAGCGCGAATAGCATTTGCAGGTTCTGTAGTAATAGGTGGGTAATGAATAGGTCGTAAGATTGAATTTCCATCTTTGGCATAATTGTCAAAATAGAATTCGTCTAAACCCAATCGCAATGCTAATGCTCTCAAAACGTAAACTCCCGTTTTTTCCAGCATTTGATACGCTTCTTTACCTACAACATTAAATCGAGGTAATTCTTTTACTTCGACATTTTCAGGATATTCTGAAGCATATTTTGAATTTTCACTCACATACTGACCGAAATGCCAAAATTCTTTCAAATCTCCTTCTTTTCTTCCTTTTGCATGTTCTGTACCAAAAGAAACGTAACCACGCTGACCTCCAATACCTGGAATCTCATAACTGCGTTTCGTTTCTAAGGGTAAAGAGAAAAAATTTCTAATTTCACCATACAATTCTTCTACCAATTGATCATTTAAAAAATGACCTTTTAGTGCTACGAAGCCAATATCTTCAAATGCACTTCCGATTTCATTTACAAATTTTTGTTTACGTGTCGGGTCATCCGACAGGAAATCACGCAAGTCAACACTAGGAATGTTTTGCATACTTTAAAATATTTTTTAATAACTTAGAAGGCTTCAAAAGCCTAACTACCACAAAGGTATTGAATAATTTTAGAAAAGAATTTCAAAAGTTATAAACAAAATAAAATAATATAACAAATTTAATCAAAACTGTTATATTTTTCTATCTTTGAATTGCCTAATAAAACTATAAAAATGAACTTTGATAGACAAAACCTTACTGACGAAACCTTATTAGATTTATACAAAAGAATACTTAAACCACGACTTATTGAGGAGAAAATGCTTATTCTCATTCGTCAAGGAAAAGTATCTAAATGGTTTTCAGGAATTGGACAAGAAGCCATATCGGTAGGAGTTACTGCCGTTTTGGACCCTGATGAATACATTTTACCAATGCATCGAAATCTAGGTGTATTTACCGGTAGAAACATCCCTTTATATCGTTTATTCTCGCAATGGCAAGGAAAAGCAAATGGATTTACTAAAGGTAGGGATCGAAGTTTTCACTTTGGGACGCAACAATACAAGATTATTGGAATGATTTCCCATTTAGGGCCACAACTAGGAATTGCTGATGGAATCGCCTTAGCCAATAAACTAAAGAAAAACGGAAAAGTTACTGCCGTTTTTACAGGAGAAGGAGCAACCTCAGAAGGAGATTTTCATGAAGCTTTGAATATTGCTTCAGTTTGGGAATTACCCGTTCTATTTGTCATTGAAAACAATGGATACGGACTTTCGACTCCTACTAATGAGCAATACCGCTGTGAAAACCTGGCTGATAAAGGGATTGGATACGGCATGGAAAGTCATATTGTAGATGGGAATAATATACTTGAAGTGTATAATTTATTGTCTGAATTGAAAGCTTCCATGAAAATAAATCCACGTCCCATTTTGCTAGAATTCAAAACCTTTAGAATGAGAGGGCATGAAGAGGCAAGTGGAACTAAATATGTACCACAAGAATTAATGGATCATTGGGCAATTAAAGATCCTGTTGAAAATTACCGAAAATATTTAAAAGAAAATGGAATCCTAAATGATGATTTTGACGAAACTTTACGTTCCGAAATCAAGAAAGATATTGATGAAGGTTTGGCTTTGGCCAATGCTGAACCAGAAATAGAATATTCAGAAAGTGAAGAATTAAATGATATATACAAACCATTTGTATATGAGCAAATTAAACCTTCTGAACAAAAAGAAAAAATACGATTTATAGACGCGATTTCAAGCAGTTTAAAACAATCTATGGAGCGTCATGATAACTTGGTTATTATGGGGCAAGACATTGCTGAATATGGTGGAGCTTTTAAAATAACAGATGGATTTGTAGCACAGTTTGGAAAAGAACGCGTGATCAATACGCCTATTTGTGAAAGCGCTATAGTTTCGGCTGGAATGGGATTATCAATCAATGGACACAAAGCAATTGTAGAGATGCAATTTGCCGATTTTGTTTCGACTGGATTTAATCCAATTGTAAATTTGTTAGCTAAATCGCATTACCGCTGGTTAGAAAAAGCCGATGTTGTGGTGCGTATGCCATGTGGTGGTGGAACCCAAGCTGGACCATTTCACTCCCAAACGAATGAAGCTTGGTTTACTAAAACACCAGGATTGAAAGTGGTATATCCTGCTTTTCCTTATGATGCTAAGGGATTATTAAATTCTTCAATCAACGATCCAAATCCAGTTATGTTTTTTGAACACAAACAACTGTATCGTTCCGTTTACCAAGAAGTACCTACAGACTATTACACTCTGCCATTAGGGAAAGCTGCTTTATTGAAAGAAGGGAGTCAAGTAACTATCATTTCTTTTGGAGCTGCAGTCCACTGGGCTTTGGATACATTAGAAAAAAATCCATCTATTTCAGCTGATTTATTGGATCTAAGAACGCTACAACCACTGGATACTGAAGCTATTTTCAAATCAGTGAAGAAGACGGGAAGAGTCATTATTTATCAAGAGGATTCTATGTTTGGAGGTATTGCTAGTGATATTTCGGCAATGATAATGGAGGAATGTTTTAAATACTTGGATGCTCCTGTGAGGCGAGTAGCAAGTTTAGACACACCAATTCCGTTTACAAAAATACTGGAAGATCATTATTTGCCGAAAGGCCGATTCGAAAAAGAGTTAGTAGCGCTTTTAGCTTATTAATATTAGAATAAAAAATGCCGTTCATTGAACGGCATTTTTTATATCTTTATTTTTTTGAAATGACTTAATATGAAAAAAATACTTTTCCCAATTCTATCACTTCTTCTCGTGTTTTCCTGTAATAAAAAGCCAAAAACAACAGAAGGAATCAACTTAAATGAGAAATTCGAGCATTATAAAAAAGGATATGTAACCACTTTATGGGATGTTTATCCAGATTGGGCATCTAGTCAAGGGTATCATAAATTAGATAGCGTATTGGTCGCTTCAGATTCGGTTTACTTAAAAAAGCAGTTAGACTTTGCTCATTCACAACTAGATTCCATTCAAAATTATCCACTAGAAAATCTTTCAGATCCTAATATAATTGATTATTATATTATCAAAAATCAGCTACAAAGCACTATTTTTAAAATAGACAAACTTAAATCTTATCAATGGGATCCCTCTGAATACAATGTATGTAGTGCCTTTGCATCGATATTAAGTGGGAAATACGATTCATTGGAGTCTCGATTACATAATTTTAATTTAAAAATGAATGGAATTACGGCCTACTATGAAGCGGCCAAAATAAATATTAAAAATCCAACTTTAGAACATACAGCACTTGCCATTACTCAAAATCTAGGAGGAATTTCTATTTTTGAAAAGGATTTAAATACCGCTTTAAGCAAAAGCAAATTAGGAGATTCAGAGAAGAAAGAAATAAAAGACAAGGCTAAAGTAGCGGTTAACGCAATTGTTACCTATACGGATTGGTTGAAAGATTTAGATAATAAAACACCTCGTTCTTTTAGATTGGGAGCTGATTTGTACAAAGAGAAATTTGAATTAGACATTCAATCGAGTTATAAGGCGGATACCATTTTTAAAAAAGCAGTGGATCATAAAAAGGAGTTGCATCAAAAAATGTATGCTTTGGCCGACAAATTATGGGTAAAATACATGAAAGAAACTCCGAAGCCAACTGATAGTTTATTTCTTATAAAAACCGTAATAGATAAGATTTCGTTACAACATACTACACCTGCTAAGTTTCAGTCGGCTATAGAGAAGCAAATTCCAGAACTGATGGCTTTTGTAAAAGAAAAAGATTTACTTTATATAGATCCGTCAAAACCTTTACTAGTGCGCAAAGAACCGGCTTATATGGCTGGAGTTGCTGGCGCTTCCATTTCGGCACCAGGACCATATGATAAAAATGCAAATACCTATTACAATGTGGGAAGTATGTCTGGTTGGAGCGCTGATAAATCTGAAAGCTACTTAAGGGAATACAATGATTATGTATTGCAAATTCTAAACATTCATGAAGCCATTCCGGGGCATTATACGCAACTGGTCTATAGCAATCAATCCCCAAGTTTGATTAAATCTATTCTGGGTAATGGAGCTATGATTGAAGGTTGGGCTGTATATGCAGAACTGATGATGTTAGAAAATGGCTATAAAAACTCAGATGAAATGTGGTTGATGTATTACAAATGGAATTTAAGAACAACTTGTAATTTAATTTTGGACTATAGTGTACATACTAAAAACATGAGCAAGGAAGAAGCAATGCATTTGTTAGTAGTAGACGCTTTTCAACAACAAGCAGAAGCAGAAGGGAAGTGGAATCGTGTAAGTTTATCGCAAGTTCAATTATGTTCTTATTTTACAGGATATACTGAAATATATGAATTTAGGGAGATGCTAAAAAAAGAACAAGGAGCTCACTTTAATCTAAAAAATTTCCATGAAAAATTTCTGAGCTATGGCAGTTCTCCTGTAAAATTCATAAAAGAACTGATGCTAAAAGACCTTAAAAAATAACTCATTTATGATATGTAGGTAAGTTTTAGAATTCTAAAACTTACCTAAAATCCAATATAGAATTATAAATATAAGAATAGTTCCAAAGCAACCACCACCTAATTTCTTGGCACCATAGCCAGCTAAAATTGTTTTAAAAAAGCCATTCATATCTTTTAGTTTTAATGTTTTCATAAAATTAATAATTTATTGAATACAAAAAAGAAGAACAGTAAATATTGAAACAAATAGCTAAATTTATATAAAAGAAACAGGGAGTTATATTGGTTTATTCTAATTCCATAAAAATTTTCTTTATCAAATTAATCTCTTCTTCATAGATCGTTTTTTTTCGGGTAGCAAAGTATAGAATGTTTTTTAAAGGTGTTTTTCCTTCCCAGATAATCTTTACGGAACCATTTTCTATTTCTTTACGACACAGAAAATCGGGAACCACAGCCAATCCTTTACCACTGCTTAAACAACGGACTATCGAGTTTATGTTTGGAACAATATAATTTGGTCTAAAATCAGGGTATTTATTGAAATTTAACTGCCAAAAACGGCGTAAATGCTCCATGTCTCCAGTAGTTCCATACCATTTTTGTTGTTTTAGCCAAAGTTCCAAGTTTTCAATACTTTGATTTTGTTCAATTTCTTTGAATTCCTCGTTATCAATTTCATTTCCGCCTACAAGAACAATCGTTTCAGATGAAAATGCTTGGTATTCAATCGCATTTTTAATAACCATTTGGGGGGTAATTATTAAATCCAAAATTCCTTTTTCAAGATTTTCTACCATTTCAGGATATTCACCGAATTGGATTATAACATTAAAAGGTAGCGCTGAGATGTACTGCTCTAGTGTAATTTGAAATGTTTCAAAACACATTCCTACACTAATTGTTGGTGTGTTTTTTTCGGTACTTCTTTGAAAATTTTTTTCTGCTTCTTCGAGTTTTGTTAGCGCATCTATTATAAAATTATAAAGGACTTTTCCTTTTTCGGTAGGAATCATTTTTCTTCCAGTCCTGTCAAACAATTTGTAACCTACATAATTTTCAAGAGAACTTAAATGTAAGCTTACGCCAGGTTGCGAAATAAACAAAACTTCGGCTGCATGGGTCAAAGTTCCAGTTTTATATATTGCTTTAAAAGTACGGTACCATTCTAAATTGATCATATTCTATTATAATTATAATACAAAGGTATGAATTAAGTTATTTTTATAATAGTTATGACTGCTTTAAATTTGCATCATAAATTATTCAACAAAATTATGAGAAAAATATTTATAATCAATGGTGGTCAAAAATTTGGTCATTCAGGAGGTCGATTTAATGAAACAATTGCAAATGAAACGGCTTCGTTTTTTCAAAATCATTCGGATTTTGAAATAAGAACTACTAATATTAATGAGGAATATAATCCTGTAATCGAAGTTGAAAACTTTGTGTGGGCGGATGCTATTATATATCATACCCCAATATGGTGGTTTCAATTGCCACATGGTTTTAAAAAGTATATAGATGTTGTTTTTACCGCTGGACATGCCAAAGGAATTTATAGAAGTGATGGGCGATCATCAGAAAACCCAACAATAAACTACGGAACTGGTGGAATGCTTCATGGTAAAAAATACATGATAACTTCATCTTGGAATGCACCTAAAGAAGCCTTTACTTTGCTTGGAGAATTTTTTAATCAACAAAGTGTTGACGATGGAGTTTTATTTGGTTTTCATAGAATGAACGCTTTTACAGGAATGAAACCCTTACAAAGTATTCATTTTCATGATGTTGAAAAAAATGCCGATATTGAAAAAGATCTAAATTTGTATCAAAAACATTTAACTAAACTATTTTTAAATTAATTATGAAAATACATTTAACAGTACTACTTAAAAGTAAAGCAGAAAACATAGAAGAATTAAAAAGTAAATTGAAAGAATTGGTTATTCAATCAAATAAGGAAGTGGCTTGTTTGCAATATGATTTACATCAAAGTAAAAAAGATCCTTCAGTATTTATTTTTCATGAAATTTGGGAAGATCAGGACGGATTAGACATTCATAATAACCAAAGTTACATTAGAGATTTTTTTGCAATATCAAAAACACTTTTACAAGATACGCCTATTGTTCATAGTACTTCAAGGGTAGAGTAGGTAATTAAAAAAAAATAAAAAAGCACTTTTGAAACGTATTCAGAAGTGCTTTTTTCATGGAGAAATTTTTAATTAACGATTGATTAATTTGGCTTTTTCTTTCATAATATCAGCTATTTTTCTATTTTCAATTTTGCTTTCTAGCCAAGAAATAATATCTAAGTAGAGAAAGGCTCTTTTTTCATAAGTGTTTTTTTCCAATTCAATAAAACGTTCTCTCATTTTTATAAATTCCTTTTTAATATCACCTGGATATAATGAATTTAAATTCTTCAAAAATCGAATAATTTCTTTTTGCACTTCATGCAAATCATTCATTTTTAATAAGAATTTATAAGTTGATTTTAATTGAGTTTCTAAATTAAAGTCTTTACCCATTTCATAATGAACTATCAAATAAAGCAAACGCGCAAAGCACATCAAATCTTCACGCATGATAAGATTCTTATTGTTTATTATTTTTTCCAAATAGTAAATTGATTCTGCATACTTTTCTGTGCCAAAATAAATACAAGCAATTTTATAATAAAACATCATTTCGTGATGTTCATCAAGGTGTTCATTGTGAATTTGAATTTTTTCCAAAATCTCTGGAATTAAGTATTCACTTTCATCAAATGTACCTTCTAGAATATGATAGTTTAATTTATTATTATATAAATACAAAAAAGAAAGAGATGCAATATTGTCATTTACTGGAAAACGAGAATCATGAATTGTTTCTTCTAATAAATCAAGGTATTTTTTAAACTTTGATTTGTATTTCAACATGAAAAATGATTCTAATAAATAATGGTTTCCTTTTAGGAAAAAGACAGGATTTAAAAAAATCATATTGGGATTGTCGTAGAAAAGAGTTACCCATTTATAAGCATATTTATAACTGGCTAAAAAATCTTGAACTAAAAAACTACGCCATAGATTCGCATTGTAAAACCAATATTTTTCACGAAAGCCAAATTTGTTTTCATCAAATTTAGAAATGTGTTTATTAAAATAATCGTCTATATATTTGTATTCTTCATCACTTTTCACGTATCCAGTTTTAAGCATGATACCATAGAGTTGCAAAGATAAATTAGATAATTTACTGGATATAGTGTTGCGATAATTCAGTTCTTTGGCTTGAATTACTAATTCATCTGCACGTCCTTGAATACTTCGGGTGATATATTGGGATTCGATTAGTTTCTCAAATTCAACAATTTCAAAAGCCATGTATTTTTCATCATTTTCAATGGCTTGTTGTTTTGTTTTATCTAATATTTTTAGACTTTGTTTGTAAAGTCCTTTGTTGTAAAGAATTGCAGCGAAATCAATTTGCTCCCTTAATTGATAACGAATGTTTTGGCTAGGGATGTTCAGTCTAATGCTTACTAAAATTTGCTTATATAAATAGGACTTGAGATTTGATAATTGTACTTTTTTAATAATCCCACTTTTCAAAATAAGTTTCTCATCATAGACTTCAGATTTGTCTAAAATGTTAAATAATTCTATGAACTTTGTATTTGAACTCGTCTCAAGTCTGCTAGCAAATATCTTAAATTGTCTTTTTTCAGACTTTGAAAGGGATTTTATTAGTACAAATAAGAAATCTTTTTGATGGTTAGCCATTGTAAAATATAGAAGCTTAATTAGTTGTTTTTCAGTTACTTACAAAGTATTTGTATGCTTTATAAGCAGTATATTTCATTAAATTGAGTTTTATTTTAAAGTAATGAAATCTATTTTTGTTATCGAGATGTGAAATTACATTAAATAAATGAAAATGAATAGAGAGAAAGTTCAAATTTTTGATACCACTTTAAGAGATGGAGAACAAGTCCCTGGATGTAAATTAGACACCAATCAAAAACTAATTATAGCAAATAGATTAGATGAAATGGGTGTTGATATTATAGAAGCTGGGTTTCCTGTTTCAAGCCCAGGTGATTTTTTATCTGTTTCTGAAATCAGTAAAGTTGTTAAAAACGCTACTGTTTGTGGATTAACTAGAGCTGTTAAGAATGATATTGATGTTGCAGCAGCGGCTTTAAAATATGCAAAAAAACCTCGTATCCATACTGGTATTGGTACATCGAATTCACATATAATCCATAAACTCAATACAACAAGAGAAGATATTATTATAAGAGCAAAATTTGCAGTTTCTCATGCTAAATCATATGTAGAAGATGTTGAGTTTTACGCTGAGGATGCAGGTAGAACGGACAATGATTTCTTAGCTCGAGTCTGTGAGGAAGTGATTAAATCCGGTGCTACTGTATTGAATATTCCGGATACAACAGGATATTGCTTACCAGAAGAATATGGTGCTAAAATAAAATATTTAAGAGAGAATGTTAAAGGAATTGAAAATGTAATTCTGTCCTGTCATTGTCATAATGACTTGGGAATGGCAACAGCAAATTCTATTTCAGGAGCAATAAATGGAGCTAGACAAATTGAATGTACTATAAATGGAATTGGGGAAAGAGCTGGAAACACAGCACTTGAAGAAGTGGTAATGATTTTTAAACAACATCCTTACTTAAATTTATATACTGATATTGACACAAAACAATTAAACGAAATGAGTCGTTTAGTTTCTGAAAGTATGGGTATGATTGTTCAGCCGAATAAAGCGATTGTAGGAGCCAATGCTTTTGCTCACAGTTCTGGAATTCATCAAGATGGTGTGATTAAGAACAGAGCAACATATGAAATCATGGATCCACTTGAAGTTGGTGTAAATGAATCTTCAATTGTATTGACTGCCAGAAGTGGAAGAGCAGCATTAGCTTATAGAGCAAAAAAAGTAGGTTATGAACTTACTAAAGTGCAATTGGATATTATATATATCGAATTTTTAAAATTTGCTGATATTAAAAAAGAAGTTTTAGATGATGATATTCATCAAATTATTGAAGCGTGTAAAATACAAAGTGATTTAATCAGAAATTAATAATCTTTATACCTAATCATATGATAAAATTAAAAATAGCCGTATTAGCTGGTGATGGTATAGGACCAGAGGTAATTTTACAAGCCAAAAAGGCATTAGGTGCTATTGCTTTAGTATTTGGTCATGAATTCACTTTTGAAGATGCTTTAATTGGGGCCGTTGCTATTGAGAGAACTGGAAAACCATTACCAGATCAAACTTTAAATTTGTGTAAAAATACAGATTCAATTTTGTTTGGTGCCATTGGCGATCCTATGTATGATAATAATCCAGAATCTAAAATACGTCCTGAGCAAGGTTTATTAAAACTGCGTAAGGAATTGGGTTTATATGCGAATATTAGGCCTATAAAAGCATATCCAAAATTAATGGATGCATCTCCTATTAAAAAAGAAATTCTTCAGGGAACGGATTTTGTAATTTATAGAGAATTAAATGGAGGAATGTATTTTGGTGAAAAGAAAATAAATGAAGAGGGAACTTATGCTTCAGATTTGTGTGAATATAATGAAGATGAAATTTCGAAAATAACTCATTTAGCATTCAAATCAGCTCAAGAAAGACGCAAAAAAGTAACATTAGTTGATAAAGCTAACGTATTAGAAACGTCACGTTTATGGAGAAAAGTAGTTCAAAGAATTGCAAAAGAATATCCAGATGTAACTCTAGAGTTTTTATATGTTGATAATGCAGCAATGCAATTGATATTGAACCCGAGACAATTTGATGTATTACTAACTGATAATTTATTTGGTGATATATTATCTGATGAAGCTAGTGTAATTGCAGGTTCTAAGGGATTGATGTCATCTGCTTCAGTAGGTGAAAAATATTCGCTTTTTGAACCAATTCATGGAAGTTATAATGAAGCTAAAAATAAAAATTGTGCTAACCCAATTGCGTCAATATTATCAGCTGGTATGTTATTAGAACATTTTGGACTTATAAAAGAATCATTATCTGTTTTTGAAGCAGTAGAAAAAGCCATAGTTAATCAAATTGTAACAATTGATTTAAAAGTGGATTCTAAATTTGGTACTAATGAAGTGGGTGATTATATTGCAAACTACATACTTAGCAAAGGCGATTTATATTTTAAAATGGATAATGTAAATTTAGGGCAGTCAACAATTGTTTAGTCCTGAAAATTAAATTAAAAAATACTTATACAAATAGACATATAAAATGGAATTAAATAAATATAGTAAAACCATAACTCAAGATGAAACTCAACCGGCCTCACAAGCTATGTTGTATGGAATTGGTTTAACAGAAGAAGATTTAAAGAAAGCACAAGTTGGAATTGTTAGCATGGGTTACGAAGGAAATACCTGTAACATGCACTTAAATGATTTGGCTAAAGATATAAAAACGGGTGTTTGGGCAGCCGATTTAGTTGGTTTAATTTTTAACACTATTGGGGTAAGTGACGGTATCTCTAATGGTAATGAAGGTATGCGTTTTTCATTGGTTTCTAGAGATGTAATCGCTGATTCTATTGAAACAGTTATGGGAGCACAATGGTACGATGGTATGATAGCAGTTCCAGGTTGCGATAAAAATATGCCGGGCGCTTTAATGGCTATGGGTAGAGTAAATCGCCCTTCTATTATGGTTTACGGTGGATCAATTCATCCAGGAAAGTGGAAAGGAGAAGATTTGAATATTGTTTCGGCTTTTGAAGCATTAGGAAAAAAATTCAGCAACACCATTACACCAGAAGATTTTAAAGGAGTAATTCAAAATGCTTGTCCAGGTGCAGGTGCATGTGGTGGTATGTATACTGCAAACACGATGTCATCAGCAATAGAAGCTTTAGGAATGAGTTTGCCATATAGTTCTTCTAATCCTGCTTTGAGTCCAGAAAAGAAACAAGAATGTGCTGATGCTGGTCGCGCCATCAGAATATTATTAGAAAAAGATATTAAGCCTAGAGACATCATGACTCGTAAAGCATTTGAAAATGCTATTACAATTGTTGCTGTTTTAGGAGGTTCTACAAATGCGGTAATGCATTTAATTGCAATGGCGCATTCAGTTGATATTGAAATTACTTTAAAAGATTTCCAAGATATTAGTGATAAAACTCCATTGCTAGCTGATTTAAAACCAAGTGGTAAATATTTAATGGAAGACTTACATAATGTAGGTGGTGTTCCAGCAGTAATGAAATATTTATTGAAAGAAGGTTTCTTACATGGTGACTGTTTGACAGTAACAGGGAAAACTATAGCGGAGAATTTAGCATCAGTCCCTAATTTAAATGATGGTCAAGATGTAATACATGAAATTCATAAAGCATTAAAACCAACAGGAAATATTCAAATTTTATACGGAAATCTTGCAGAAGAGGGTTGTGTTGCCAAAATTAGTGGTAAAGAAGGAGAATATTTTGAAGGAACAGCGATAGTTTATGAAAATGAATTCGATGTAATTACAGGGGTACAAGCTGGAGAAGTTAAACCGGGTAATGTAGTCGTCATTAGGTATTGTGGTCCAAAAGGAGGCCCTGGAATGTCAGAAATGCTTAAACCAACATCAGCGATTATGGGAGCTGGTTTAGGAAGTTCAGTTGCTTTAATTACTGATGGTAGATTCTCTGGTGGTTCACATGGTTTTGTTGTAGGACATGTTACTCCCGAAGCTTTTGAGGGTGGAGGTATAGCTCTCGTCAAGGACGGTGATACTATTACTATCGATGCTGTGAAAAACACTATTAATCTAAAAATAACAGAGGATGAGTTTGCAGCTCGAAAAGCAAGTTGGGTTCAGCCTGCTTTAAAAGTGAATAAGGGAGTTTTACTGAAATATATACGATCAGTTTCAAGTGCATCTGAAGGATGTGTTACTGATAAATAATTTACAAAAAAAAAGTGGAATAGTTTGAATTTACTATCTCTCATTTCACTTCGAAAACAATATATATAACCAATGGGAACAAATAAAATATCAGGCGCCGAAGCCGTTATTAGATGCTTATTAGAAGAAGGAGTAGATTTGGTTTATGGTTACCCAGGTGGTGCTATAATGCCAGTTTATGACGAATTATATAAATTTAAAGATCAATTACATCACGTTTTAGTTCGTCATGAACAAGGTGCTACTCATGCTGCTCAAGGTTTTGCAAGAGCTACTGGAAAAGTGGGTGTTGCTATTGCAACTTCAGGACCAGGAGCGACAAACTTGGTAACAGGAATTGCCGATGCTCAAATTGATTCAACACCTATGGTGTGTATTACAGGTCAAGTTGGAAAACATTTATTGGGTTCAGATGCTTTTCAAGAAACAGATATTATTGGGATTTCGACTCCGGTAACTAAATGGAATTACCAAATTACTGAAGCCTCTGAGATTCCAGAAATCATGGCAAAAGCATTTTATATTGCTAGATCTGGGCGTCCAGGACCTGTTTTAATAGACATTACAAAAAATGCTCAATTCGATGAATTTGAATTCAGTTATAAAAAATGTACCGGAATTAGAAGTTATGTTGCTGTTCCAAAATTAAAATTAAAAAAAGTGGAAGCTGCTGCTGCTTTAATTAATAGTGCTAAAAAACCATTTATCGTTTTTGGTCAAGGAATTATTCTTGGTCAAGCCGAAGAGTTGTTAAAAGCATTTATTGAAAAATCAGGGATTCCTGCTGCTTGGACTATTCTAGGTCTTTCAGCTTTACCTACCGATCATGCATTGAATGTGGGTATGTTAGGAATGCATGGAAATTATGGTCCAAATGTATTGACTAACGAATGCGATGTTTTAATTGCTCTAGGGATGCGATTTGATGATCGTGTAACTGGAAATTTAGAAACGTATGCTAAACAAGCAAAAGTAATTCACTTTGATATTGATCCTGCTGAAATTGACAAAAATGTAAAAACTGAAGTAGCTGTTTTAGCTGATATCAAAGAATCTTTGGCTGCAATTCTACCTTTAATTGAAGAGAAAAAACATGAGTCTTGGCATAATGAATTCAAAAAATTATATCAAATAGAATTAGATACCGTAATCAATGATGAGTTAAAACCAAAGAAAGAAGGAATTTCTATGGGAGAAACTATTGAAATGATAAATAAACATTCTAAAGGAGATGCAATTATAGTTCCAGACGTAGGTCAGCATCAAATGTTTGCTTGTCGTTACGCTAAATTTAATAATTCTAAAAGTATTATTAATTCAGGTGGATTAGGAACAATGGGATTTGCACTACCTGCGGCAATTGGTGCTAAAATGGGAATGCCAGAACGTGAAGTAGTAGCAATTATAGGAGATGGTGGTTTTCAAATGACAATTCAAGAATTAGGAACTATTTTTCAAACGAAAGTTCCTGTGAAAATTGTAGTCTTGAACAATGAATTCTTAGGAATGGTTCGTCAATGGCAACAATTGTTCTTTGATAAAAGATATGCTTCTACAGAAATGATAAATCCTAATTTTATAGCTATTGCAGAAGGGTATTATATCAAAGCAAAAAAAGTAACTAAAAGAGAAGATTTAGATGCAGCTGTAGCCGAAATGATGGCTTCAAAAGAATCGTACTTCCTTGAAGTTATGGTAGAAAAAGAAAATAATGTATTCCCAATGATTCCAACAGGAGCTTCTGTTTCTGATATCAGATTAAGTTAATATTATGGAAAATCAAACATTCACTATTTCTGTTTATTCAGAAAATAACGTTGGGCTATTAAATAGAATATCAGGGATATTCTTAAAGCGCCATATTAATATATTGAGTTTAAATGTTTCAGAATCAGAAATTGAATCTGTATCTCGATTTATTATTGTAGTCAATACTACTGAAAAGTGGGTTCAGAATATTGTAGGTCAAATAGAGAAGCAAATTGAAGTTATTAAAGCATTTTATCACATTGATGAAGAAACTATTTTCTTAGAAAATGCTTTGTTTAAAATAGAATCTAGTTTATTATTTGACGAAAGACAAATTCAAAATATTATAAAAGATAGTAATTCTGAAATAGTTACAGTTTCAAGAGACTTTTTTGTGATTTCAAAATCAGGAAAACGTTCTGAAATTGAAGAGTTATATCAAAATTTAAAACCTTTCGGAATCATGCAGTTTGTGCGTTCAGGAAGAATATCGATTTCCAAAGAAAAAATGGAAATTTCAGCATTATTAGAAGAATTAAAACAAAAATAAAAATTAAAAAATGGCAAATTATTTCAATTCATTACCACTTAGATTACAATTAGAACAATTAGGCGTTTGCGAATTCATGGATCAATCAGAATTTGCTAATGGAATCGAAGCTTTAAAAGGTAAAAAAGTAGTTATTGTTGGTTGTGGAGCTCAAGGTTTAAATCAAGGTTTGAACATGAGAGATTCAGGTTTAGATATTTCATATGCATTACGTGCAGAAGCTATTGCTCAAAAAAGAGCTTCTTTCATGAATGCTGCTGATAACGGTTTTAACGTAGGGACATATGAAGAATTAATCCCAACTGCTGATTTAGTTTGTAATCTTACTCCAGATAAACAACATACTGCAGTTGTAACTGCTATCATGCCATTGATGAAACAAGGTTCCACTTTAGCCTATTCTCATGGTTTTAATATCGTAGAAGAAGGAATGCAAATTCGTAAAGACATTACGGTTATTATGTGTGCTCCAAAATGTCCAGGTTCAGAAGTGCGTGAAGAATATAAAAGAGGTTTTGGTGTTCCAACATTAATTGCTGTTCATCCTGAGAATGACCCAAACGGTTTTGGTTTAGATCAAGCTAAGGCTTATGCTGTTGCTACAGGTGGAAACAGAGCAGGAGTATTGCGTTCATCATTTGTAGCTGAAGTAAAATCAGACTTAATGGGAGAACAAACTATTCTATGTGGATTGTTACAAACGGGTTCTATTTTATGTTTTGATAAAATGGTAGCTGAAGGAATTGATGCAGGATATGCTTCAAAATTAATTCAGTACGGATGGGAAACAATTACTGAAGGATTGAAATATGGTGGAATTACAAACATGATGGATAGATTATCTAATCCAGCTAAAATTGCTGCTTTCAATGCGTCAGAAGAATTAAAAGATATTATGCGTCCATTGTTTCAAAAACACATGGATGATATTATCTCTGGTCACTTTTCTAAAACAATGATGGAAGACTGGGATAATGATGATAAAAACTTGTTAGCTTGGAGAGCAGCTACAGGAGATACAAACTTTGAAAAAACACCAGCTGGAGACATTGTAATCTCTGAACAAGAATACTATGATAATGGAGTATTAATGGTAGCAATGGTTAAAGCAGGAGTAGAATTAGCATTTGAGGCTATGACTGATTCAGGAATTATTGAAGAGTCTGCATATTATGAGTCATTACACGAAACTCCATTAATAGCTAATACTATTGCAAGAAAGAAATTATTCGAAATGAACCGTGTAATTTCTGATACAGCTGAGTACGGATGTTATTTATTTGATCACGCTTGTAAGCCATTAATAGCTGATTACGTAAAAAATGCACCATCTAACTTAGTGGGTCGCCCATTCAACGATGGAAACAACGGAGTTGATAACAAACAATTAATCGAAGTTAATAGCATAATTAGAAATCATCCAGTTGAAGAAGTAGGAGCTTGGTTAAGAGAATCAATGACGGCTATGAAAAAAATAGTATAGATTAAAATTAGGAATTGCCGCACATGAGGGTGTGTTGGGATTGGCACTGTATCATTTATTTTTCATGTATTTTGAATTAGTAAACAACTTATTAAAACTTAATGATCAATATGGTTGCTTATTACATTCACTTAACTGGTTTGATAATTAGTTAAGTGGAGTAATTCCTTTTTAATTAAAAAAATAAAGATTTAAATCAATTTAAAATTGATTGATTCAAAGATTATAGTAGCGAAAGTGGTGTATTATATTTAATTATTTTGAATAGTGGAATGTTATAAATGCAACATATTTTTGTATTATTAATTTAATTGTTACAATTATTGTTAATTAAAAAAAGGCGAAGTAAACTATTTACTTCGTCTTTTTTGCGTTTACTGTTTTATTGGAATTGTACAGTTTTTAAGGTATCTTTAAAAAAACACCTGTTTTAATTATTTATGTGTAATTTACCCTGATAATTAATCAAATAAAAAATTTTTGGAATAGAGTGAGATTTAATACTTTTATAAAAAAATATATCCCATGAGTTATTATAAGATCGAAAATTTAGAGCAATACTTCAAACATTATAACAAATCTGTTCGAGAACCCCGAAAATTTTGGGGTAAGATAGCGGAAGAGAATTTTACATGGTATCAACAATGGGATAAAGTTGTGGAATTTAATATGGCCGAAGCAGATATAAAATGGTTTACTGAAGCAAAGCTAAATATGACCAAAAATTGTATCGATAGACACCTAAATAAAAGAGGAGAAAAAACTGCTATAATTTTTGAACCCAATAACCCCGATGAAGAGGCATTGCACATAACCTATAATGAATTGCATCAACGTGTTTGTAAAATGGCAAATGTTTTGCGTGAACAAGGAATAAAAAAAGGGGATCGGGTTTGTATCTATTTACCAATGATTCCTGAATTAGCAGTTTCAGTTTTAGCTTGTGCAAGAATTGGTGCTATCCATTCAGTTATTTTTGCAGGATTTTCATCTTCTGCAGTAGCAAATAGAATAATTGATAGTGAAAGTAAAATGGTTATTACTTCTGATGGAGGTTACCGTGGAAATAAAACTATTGAATTAAAAGGAATAATTGATGAAGCATTAGAAAATTGTCCCTCTGTAGATACGGTATTGGTTGTTCAAAGAACAAATACTGAAATTAAAATGAAACAAGGTAGAGACATTTGGTTGCAACCCTTGTTGGATATTGCCTCTGATAATTGTGTTGCAGAAATAATGGATTCCGAAGATCCTTTATTTATTCTATATACTTCTGGTTCTACTGGAAAACCAAAAGGGATGGTCCATACAACCGCTGGTTATATGGTTCATACAGCCTATACTTTTAAAAATGTTTTTAATTACGAAGAAAATGATGTTTTTTGGTGTACAGCTGATATAGGTTGGATTACGGGACATTCTTACATCCTTTATGGACCACTTTTAAACGGTGCTACAACAGTTATTTTTGAAGGAATTCCATCTTATCCTGATTTTAGTCGCTATTGGGAAACAATAAAAAAACACAAAGTAACACAATTTTATACCGCTCCAACTGCCATTCGCTCTTTGGCAAAAGAGAGTCTAGAATACGTTCAAAAATATGATTTAGATACATTAAAAGTGATTGGTTCTGTCGGTGAACCCATAAACGAAGAAGCTTGGCATTGGTTTAATGATCATGTAGGTGGGAAACGTTGTCCTATCGTAGACACTTGGTGGCAAACTGAAACAGGCGGAATCATGATTTCTCCTTTGGCATTTGTTACTCCTACAAAACCAACCTATGCTACACTTCCATTACCAGGAATTCAGCCGGTATTAATGGATGACAAGCGAAATGAAATTGAAGGAAACCAAGTAGTTGGAAGTTTATGTATCAAGTTTCCATGGCCAGGAATTGCACGAACAATATGGGGTAATCATCAACGATATATAGACACTTATTTCTCGGAATACCCAGGTAATTTTTTCACTGGTGACGGTGCTTTACGTGATGAAGTAGGGTATTATAGAATTACAGGCCGTGTTGATGATGTAGTTATTGTTTCGGGACACAATCTAGGGACAGCTCCTATTGAAGATGCCATTAATGAGCATCCTGCAGTGGCAGAAAGTGCTATAGTAGGATTTCCACATGATGTAAAAGGGAATGCTTTATGTGGTTATGTTATTTTGAAAGAAACAGGAGAAATTAGAAATAAAGAAAACCTTTTCAAAGAAATCAATCAACACATTTCAGATCACGTAGGACCAATTGCCAAATTGGATAAAATACAATTTGTTTCTGGTTTGCCAAAAACTCGTTCTGGTAAAATTATGCGTCGAATTCTTAGAAAAATAGCTGCTGGTGATTTTACTAATTTCGGTGACACCTCTACATTATTAAATCCTGAAATTGTAGAAGAAATTATAAATGAAATAAAATAAAATATAGATTTTATTTTTTAAAATTATTAAAACTGTTTCAATATATGAAACAGTTTTTTTTATTTAATAAAAATTAGTATTTGCATGAAATAACCTAAATTAGCATGGATATGAAAACAAATTCTGCTGTAATTATTGTTGGTGGTGGATTAGCAGGGCTGACTGCTGCCATTCATTTGTCTAAAATAGGAGTAGAAGTTATCTTAGTTGAAAAAAATGAATATCCAAAACATAAAGTATGTGGCGAATACATTTCCAATGAAGTCTTACCCTATTTAAATTGGCTTGGTATAACTATTTCAGAATTGAATCCAACCGCGATCAATAAATTACAGTTTTCGACTTCCAGCGGAACTATGATTTCTTGTGAGTTACCGCTGGGAGGTTTTGGAATTAGCAGGTTTGCTTTAGATGAATTTTTATATAAAAAAGCAGTAGTAAATGGTTGCTTGGTTATTCAAGATAGTGTCCAAGATATTATTTTTAAAGAAAATCAATTTACAGTTTCGACAGTAAATAATACTATTTTAAAAGCAGATATTGTTATAGGGGCTTTTGGGAAACGATCCCTAATTGATCAAAAATTAAACAGGAATTTTATTCAAAAAAAATCTTCTTGGCTAGCCGTAAAAGGACATTATTTGGGTAGTTTTCGGGAGGACTTAGTAGGTTTACATAATTTTGAAGGAGGCTATTGTGGTGTTTCAAAAGTAGAAAATAATCAGATTAATATTTGTTATTTATGTAATTATGAAACATTTAAAAAATACAAAAACACCGAAGACTATCAAAATAATGTAATCGCAAAGAACCCTTTTTTAAAAAATATTTTTGGTACGAGTACCCTTCTTTTTGAGAAACCGCTAACGATAAGCCAAGTTTCATTTGATAAAAAAAAGGCAGTTGAAAATCATATTTTAATGATTGGAGATACTGCTGGGTTAATCCATCCTTTGTGTGGAAATGGAATGGCAATGGCTATTCATAGTGCAAAAATCGCATCTGAATTGGTTATTAAATATTTAACTAAAGAAATTAAATCTAGAGATGAATTAGAGCAAAAATATCTGAAGCAATGGACTACCAATTTTAAAGCAAGATTGAAAGCAGGGCGATTTTTATCTGCAATTTTGCAACAACAAAAACTATCTGATATGCTACTGCGTATATTAGTTGAATTTCCTTTTCTTTTAACCATAATTATTAAGAAAACTCATGGCAAACCTATTTTATAAATGAATAAATGTTTTTAAACACTAAGCACCGAACTGATAAGGAAGAGATAATGGATGATTTCACCATGGAAGGGGAAATTTTGCGTGAAGCATTAGATAAAATCGCAAAAATAAACCAGCTATTGGGCGGAAACACGCTAACTTTACTTGGAGTTGAAAAATTACTCTCTAGCCTTGTTACTGACAAAGAAATTACAATTGTAGATGTGGGGTGTGGCAATGGAGACATGTTACGAACATTGGCTCAATATGCTAAAAAAAACAATTTAAATTTTAAATTAATTGGTGTTGATGCTAATAATTTCACCATCAATCATGCAATCAATTTATCAGTTAATTATCCTAATATAAGTTTTATTTGTGAAGATATTTTTGGCGAAGTTTTTAATGAATTAAAATATGATATTGTTTTGTGCACTTTGACATTACATCATTTTAAAAAAGAAGAAATTGAAAAAATACTTCCTGTGTTTTATGCCAATGCTGATTTGGGAATCGTTATAAATGATTTACACAGAAGCAGAATTTCTTATAGATTATTTCAATTATTGTGTGCGACATTTCAATTAAATGAAATGTCAAGAGAAGATGGATTAATTTCAATACTAAGGGGTTTTAAAAAAGAAGACTTAATTGGATTTTCAAAAAAATTAAATTTCAGAAACTATACCATTCAGTGGAAATGGGCTTTTCGTTACCAATGGATAATTTTAAAAATATGAGTGTTAAAATACATACCGTTGCTAAGCAACTTCCAAAATATTCAAGAACAACGGAAGAAATTATACCATTTCTAGACAATTGGTTGACAGGACAAGACGAACGTTTTATTCGAAAAGTAAAAAAAATATTTGAAGGAGCAGCAGTTGATACCCGCTATTCAATTATGGATCCGATAGAGGTTTTTACTAAAACATCATTTGAGGAAAGAAATGATATCTATACTCGCGAAGTCATTGATCTAGGTGAAAAAGTACTCGAAAAAGCATTGTTGAAATCCAAGTGGAAACCAGAAGATTTAGATTATATCATTACGGTGAGTTGCACTGGAATTATGATACCGTCTCTCGATGCCTATTTAATTAATAAATTGAAACTGCGTCAAGATATTGTTCGGCTTCCTGTTACTGAAATGGGTTGTGCTGCAGGAATTTCGGGAATTATTTATGCCAAAAATTTTCTTCAGGCAAATCCCGGTAAAAGAGCAGCAGTTATTGCCGTGGAAAGTCCAACGGCTACTTTTCAATTGGATGATTTCTCTATGGCAAATATCGTAAGTGCTGCCATTTTTGGTGACGGTGCTGCTTGTGTGCTGCTTTCATCATTTGAAGAGGATGAGGGACCTGAAATTGTGGCGGAAGAAATGTATCATTTTTATAATAATGAACACATGATGGGGTTTAAGTTAACCAATTCAGGTTTGCAAATGGTATTGGATATTGAAGTTCCTAATACAATTGCTTCTCATTTTCCTGCAATCATTCATCCGTTTTTAGAAAAAAACAACTTAAAAATTGATGATATTAATCATTTAATATTTCATCCTGGAGGAAAAAAAATTGTGCAAACAGTGGAAGATTTATTCTCTAGCTTAGGCAAAAACATCGATGACACTAAAGAAGTACTGCGATTGTATGGAAACATGTCTAGCGCCACTGTATTGTATGTTTTGGAGCGATTTATGGATAATAAGCCAGCAAAAGGAGAAAAAGGATTAATGTTGAGTTTTGGCCCAGGGTTTTCGGCACAACGTGTTTTACTGCAATTTTAGAAAATTCATTAAAAGAATTAGTAATGACAAATCAGGAAATTATATCAAAATTGCCCTATTCAAATCCCTTTTTATTTGTAGACGAATTATCGTCTGTTAATGAAAATGGAGTAGAGGGTTGTTATACATTTGATGAAAATCTTGATTTTTACAAAGGGCATTTCAACAATTTTCCTGTTACTCCCGGTGTAATTTTAACGGAGGTTATGGCGCAAATAGGATTGGTTTGTTTAGGTGTTTTTTTATTAGACTTAAACTTTAATAAAAATACTTCAATTGCTTTAACTTCAAGTAATATAGAATTTTTAAAACCTGTTTTTCCTAAAGAAAAAGTCACCGTTATTTCAGAAAAAATATACTTTAGATTTGGAAAATTAAAATGCAAAGTAAAAATGAAGAATGAGAATGGAGACCTTGTTTGCATGGGAGAGATTGCCGGAATGATCACCTAATTGCCTAAGTAAATAATTATATAATGCAGTTTTTATAAAACTAAATAAAACGCTATAAATAGATATAAAATGAGTAGGAGAGTTGTCATTACGGGTCTTGGTGTTGTTGCTCCAAATGGAGTAGGACTTGAAGCGTTTACTCATGCCATCAAAAATGGAATTTCTGGAATCAAAAAAGATGCAGAATTAGAACGCCTACAATTTTCGTGTCAGATTTCTGGAAAACCGGAGATTACAACCGATTTGGCATTGAATTATTTTACAGAATTAGAATTGCGAAATTTTAATTCTTCAGGAATTTTATATGGTGTTATAGCGGGGATAGATGCATGGAAAGATGCTGGTTTAGAAATACAAACGAATGAAGATCCCGATTGGGATAGCGGTACTATTTTTGGAACTGGAACTTCTGGAATTGAAAAGTTTAGAGAAAGCATCTATAAAATTGATGATTTTCAGACTCGTAGATTAGGCAGTACTGCTGTTGCACAAACGATGAACAGTGGAATCAGTGCTTATCTAGGAGGAAAATTAGGCCTTGGAAACCAAGTAACAACTAATTCGTCGGCATGTACTACTGGGACTGAGAGCATCATGATGGCCTATGACCGAATAAAATCGGGTCAAGCAAAACGAATAGTTGCAGGAAGTACAAGTGATTCCGGACCCTATATTTGGGGAGGTTTTGACGCGATGCGTGTTTGCACTTTTAAACACAATGACAGCCCAGAAAAAGGATCGCGTCCAATGAGTGCTAGTGCTTCAGGTTTTGTTCCTGGCAGTGGAGCAGGAGCATTAGTGATAGAAGATTTAGAAACTGCTTTAACACGAGGTGCAAAAATTTATGCAGAAATAATAGGCGGGAATATTAATTCTGGTGGGCAACGTGGTTTAGGAACAATGACGGCTCCTAATCCAATAGCGGTTAAAAAATGCATTACAACAGCGATCAAAAATGCAGGAATTGAACCAAATGAAATTGATGCTTTAAATGGTCATTTGACGGCAACTTCTAAAGACAGTTTAGAAATTCAAAATTGGAGCGAAGCCTTAGGAAGAAATGGAGTAGATTTTCCTTATATAAACTCTTTAAAATCAATGGTTGGTCATTGTCTATCTGGAGCAGGAAGTATAGAAAGTGTAGCTACTGTTTTACAATTGCATCAAGGTTTTGTTTTTCCAAATATAAATTCTGAAGATTTACATCCTGAGATAATAGACCTAATTGATTCCTCCAGAATTCCACAACAATTAATAACTACTGAACTGAATGTAATTGCAAAAGCAAGTTTTGGATTTGGGGATGTTAATGGTTGTATCATTTTTAAAAAATACAAAACTTAAAAAAATTATATATGAACGAAGCAGCTATTTTAGAACAATTAAAAAAAATCATTATGCCTTTTGTAAACAATGAGAAAGCTTTTGATTCTTTTTCGGAAGAAACTGATTTTATAAAAGATTTGAATATCAATTCAGCTAATTTAGTCGATATTATTTTGGATGTAGAAGATGCATTTGACATTCAAATTGATAATGAATCCATGGAAAAAATGCTTGATGTAAAATCAACATTAGAAATTATTAGAACAAAATTATCAGAAAAATGATTGGTAATGACATCGTAGATTTGGCTTTAGCCCAAAAAGAAAGTAACTGGAAACGGCCTGGATTTTTGCAAAAAATATTTACGTTAAAGGAACAACTTTTGATACATAATGCCCAAAATTCGGAGAAAATGGTTTGGAATTTATGGAGTAGAAAAGAGGCAGCATATAAAATTTATAATCGCGAAACGGGTATCAGAGCCTATATTCCTACTCAATTAGAATGTATTTATGAGAATGCTACTTTGGGAAGAGTAATTTGTAAAGGGAATACTTATTATACAAAAACACAAATTATAGGGGATAAAATTCATACTATTGCCGTTGCCCAAAAGTTGTTTTTCAACCAGATTGTATATTTAGAACCGAACAATCAATTGGATAAAATAAATGGCATTCCTTTTTTTACTGATGAAGATATCATAAAACCCGTTTCAATAAGCCATCACGGGCGCTATAAAGCTATCATTTCACTATAAAACTGGTTACTTAATTTTAAGTCTTGATTTTAATTTTAAAAATAATAATGCAATTTTATAGGCATCTTCTGAAGAGGAAATTCGATCACTTTTTGGAATTTTATAAAAATGGGATAATTCATCCAAAGAAGATTTTTTATCAGTAATATCATGCAGTTTTCGATGCATAATATCAATGTCTAAGGCTTCATTTTTTAATCGGCCACAACCTAGTCTTTCTAACGCAACATTGATCATTTCTACATCAAAATCAATGTGATGTCCTACTAATACAGCATTCCCAATATATTCAATAAAGGATTTAATAGCATCAGATTCTCCTAATTTCGGCATTTTACTCTCAACAATAAACTCATTTGAAAGTTTGTTGTCATGAAAATATTTGTATTGTAATAATACATTTTCAAAGCTGTCCCCAATATGAACACTATCATCAATTACAGCGAAAGCACCAATTGTTAAAATCACATCATCATGTAAATTTAATCCAGAAGTTTCGGTAGAAAAAATCACATATCGATTTGATTTCTTAACAAACTTTGAAAGGTATGTTTTCCAAAATTCAGGAAATTCTTTATTGATATTTTTAATCCAGTCTAGCATATTTATGAAAATTGAGTCATTTGAAATGTGTCTTTAATCAAGTCCTCCAATTCTTTCATTGGAGCTAATGCATTTTTAAGTTTTTCTCTATCTGTTTTTGACAATTCTTCTAAGTTGATATACTGTCCAGAATTATCATTTTTCAAACCTTCTAATGCTCTAAATTTAGACAAAACTAAGAAAGCTTCGGCACATTCTAGATAAATTTCAGCATGTTTAGGATTGGTAATAGCTAATTGTTTAAAACGAATGTATGTATTATTAATTCCTTTGATATTATGACTTAATGTAAATAAACGGGCGCCATCAATTAGTGGCATTAATGCACGTGTCTTAATATCAAATTTATCTTTATTAGGACCTTCTTCTTCTACATTAAATTTCTTAAAAAAGGTCAATGGAGAATTGTTTCTTAAAGCATCATTCCCTAAAAAGTCATAAAATAAAACATTATTTTCAGCATTTTTATATACTACATTATTAATTGCATCTTCAATTTTTTGTTCGCCAAAAACAATTTCATAATCAAAAAATATACTGCTTAAATCACTACTGTTTTCGGCTGTAGTATTCATCCAACTGTTGTATTGTTTTGTCCAATCTGAAAGGGACTTACACCAAAGCATATTGCTAGCCATATGTCCATTTGGACACAATTGATATCCTACTTTTTCTAAAATTAAAGTAGCTTTTTTTGCTAAATTAAGGAAATAGTCTTTTACGGCTCTATATTTTTCAGGAGCAACATCTTCAAAAATTAAAATACTGTCCTGATCTGTGGGTAATAATTGCTCTTTTCTTCCTTGACTACCAATGCTTAACCAGGCAAAACGAGCAGGAGGGGAGCCCAAATCTAAAATTGATTGCTCCACAGCGCGTTTTAAAATAGCAAAATTGATTTCGCTGGCAATATTTGAAATATGCGTAAGTGGAATGTTTTTTTGAATCGATGTCTGAACAATGTCGTCCAGTCTTAATCTGATTTGTTTTAGTTCTTTAGCTGTTTGGGAACGTTTTATCTCTTTGATTAAAACCCCAGGATTATTGGCTTGGGCTACCACTAAATCATGTTCCGAAATCACTCCTTTTACAATTGATTTGTTTGAACCATCCAGTGTTACGCATAAATGAGTGACGTTATTTTTTAACATTAATAATTGTGCTTCTGCCAAGGATACATTTTCAAGAACCGTAATTACAGGGGATGACATTACTTTATCAACAGAAATAGTTATAGGATATCTTCCTGTAGCAATTTTAGATGACATATCCATATCAGTAACAATACCAATAGGAATATTATTTTCACAAATTACAGCATTATTGATTCTCATTTCAGCCATTAACTGAGCAACATCTTTGACAATATTGTATGGAGCAGTAATTAATGGAGAGCTGTTATAAGATAAAGTCTGGAAATATTGCATTTCAGACTGTTGTACTGAAGAGAAACTAGTATCAGAAATTAGGTTTCTATGTGCATTTTCCTTAGTATTTGTGCTTCTTGAATTGACTGCAAAATTCTCTAGTAAAAAATTTAAAACATCTGAATTATTAGCTACAAAAGGCCTAAAAACAGCTATCGGTATAGCGTAAACAATACTTTCTTCACGTGCTTTTGCCGTCATCATGTAGTTGTTTTTTGCAAAAAAAGGACGCAAACCAAAAATAGCACCTTCATGACATTTATTCAAAATTGTTTCTTCGGCATCGGCAATTACAGATAAATTAATTAAACCGGAAGCCACCACATAAAAACTATCATGTAAAGCTTCATCAATTTGAAATAAGGTTTTATTAATTTCTAAATTGACTACTCGAATATTTGCAGAAATCTCTGATAACTCTTGAAACGTGAGTGCATCAAATGGAGCGTATTCTTTTAAAAAATCAGCAATGTGTTCTGCAATTGAATTCATATTTTTTGAATAATTATATTTAGCAAAATTAATAAATTAATGATGCAAATAACAGCGTAAATCTAGGTTATATATTAAATTTTGTGAATTTGTACTTTGGTTTAATTTAATTAATGAATTATGTACTAAAAGGAGAAGACTAAGTCAAAATTGTACTTTTTAATTATATCAATTGGCACAAGTAGTTTTACTGAGGAATCTTGCAGAATGGGAAGTTTGTATATTTTCTATTTTACATAATATAAATTATAGTTCGTTTTACATTACCCATAAATAGTATAGGCTGCCACCAATTTGAATGATTCTAATTGTTTTATAGAACAATCCACTGCAGCAACTTAATTCTCTTCGTAAATTGCTTCATTTATTTTTTGATATTCCGTGCCATGTTCAATAAATTTTCAAATACGCGATTCTCAGCGATTGTATATTATTAGAATAAAATGTAAAACCGGAAATTTTAATTCTATATATTTATAAGGATTTAATTTCTATCAAAAAATTGATTACACCATACTGTTTAAAAAGGTATCACTTTAATTTATCCAAATCGTTTTGGTATTCACAAATTCACGAATTCCATACGCAGCAAGTTCTCTCCCATAGCCACTGTTTTTTATACCACCAAAGGGTAATCTTGGATCAGAAACAACTAATTTATTTACAAAACTACTTCCAGCCTCCAATTGCAATGCAAGCCTTTCCCCTCTTTCTTTATTGCCAGTAAACACACCCGATCCGAGACCAAAAACAGAATTGTTAGCTAATTCAACCGCATGAGCATCATCTTTTGCTCTTATTACAGATGCTACAGGACCAAATAACTCATTATCAAAACCTTCCATTCCTGGCTCTAAATCTGCCAAAATAGTGGCTGGATAATACGCTCCATTTCTATCTGGAATTTCACCACCTAATACCAATCGGCCTCCTTGAGCTACAGTTTTTAGAACTTGTTCGTGAAGTTGATCACGCAAGTCTGTTCTAGCCATCGGGCCGTAATACGTAGCTTCATCCGTAGGTTCGCCCATTTTTGCAGCTTTCATTTTCTTTGTGAATAAGGCTAGAAATTCATCATAGATTTCATCAAGGACAACAAATCTTTTAGCAGCAATACAGGTTTGTCCGTTATTTTGTAATCTTCCTAAAGTAGCCATATCAGTCGCTTCTTCCATGTCAACATCATCAAGAATAATATAGGCATCGCTACCTCCTAATTCCATCACTGTTTTCTTTAAATTTTGTCCAGCAATCGAAGCAACAGAACGACCTGCTGGTTCGCTTCCAGTAAGCGTCACAGCCATTATATTTTTGTCTTCAATAATATCTTTTACCAATTTTGAATCGATGTTTAAGTTGGTAAATGTACCTGTAGGAAATCCTGCTTTTACAAATGCATCTTCCAGCGCAAATGCACAACCTTGAACATTTGAGGCATGTTTTAAAACACCCGTATTTCCTGCCATCAAAGCTGGAACTGCAAATCGTATGACTTGATAAAATGGGAAATTCCAAGGCATAATAGCTAAAATTACACCGATGGGCTTAAAAGTAACATAACTCTTTGTAGCTTCAGTCTTTACGATTTCATCTGCCAATAGTCCTTTGGTATGATCCGCGTAGTAACGGCATACTAATGCACATTTTTCTATTTCTTTACGAGATTGACCAATTGTTTTACCCATTTCTCTAGTAGCTAATTGCGCATATTCTTCCTTATTTCCCTCTAGAATTGCAGCCAATTTATGCATCAATTGGGCGCGTTCTTCAAATTTTTTTTGCTTCCAACTATCGAATGTTTTTTTTGATTGGGTAATTTTTTCTTTAGCTTCATTTATTGTGATGCGATTATACTCCGCTATTTTTTCTCCAGTAGCTGGATTTATAGTTATAGTACTTACCATTATTTATATTTTTTGAGATTCCTTAATTATTATTCTAAACTAAAGTATAAAAATAAAGAAAAGCACTCCAAAAAAAGAGACTGTTATGATAATTAATTCCCAATTTTTGATGATACAAAACAAAAAACCCGAAATAGCCTTATAGTCTGTTTCGGGTTTTTAATTAGTAAATAAACGGATGAATTATTATGCCTTTTTTGATAATTGATACGTACTGTATCCGTAATGAGCCACTACAGCTAAACAAATTAGGGGTAGAATGAAAGAAAAATTCACTTCAGGAATGAATCCAAACAGTTTGATATCTGCAAATCCAGGACCTCCCATATCTAGCATAGATCCTTGTAAAACGGGCATCAAAGCACCACCAACAATGGCCATTACTAAACCTGCAGAACCAATTTTGGCCTCATCTCCCATATCTTTCAATGCAATTCCGTATATCGTTGGAAACATAATTGACATGAATATGGAAATACAAATTAGCGAAATTAATCCAGGCATTCCTTGTAGTACAATAGCGCCTGCTGCACAAATTACTCCTCCAATGCCAAATACCATCAATATTTTGGATGGGTTTAAAGTTTTCATTAAAGCCGTTCCAATCCATCGTCCCGATAAAAATAAAAGCATTGCAGCAATATTGTAATAGGTTGCTGTTAAATGTAATCCAAAGGTATGATTGATATTATCAACATATTGAAAAATAAATGTCCAACACATGATTTGCGCTCCAACGTAAAATGCTTGTGCTAAAACGCCGTGTTTGTAATTTTTATTGGCAAATAATTTTTTGAATGATTCCGCTACTGACATTTTATCTTCGTGAGCTGTGGTAGGCATTTTAGTAAAAATGATAATGATTAAGATGATCAAAACAAAAAGTCCTAAACCAATATAAGGAATACTGATTACACTCAAATCATTTTCACGAATACTAGCTAACTCAGTTGAAGATAAAGCATGATACGCTTCCTGGGTGTAATCATCAGATTTTATTTCTTTGATTACTAAAAACTGGGCCATAATTAATCCCGTTATAGCACCAATAGGATTGAAGGCTTGCGCTAAATTTAAACGTTGGGTTGCTGTTTCTTTATTACCCAGGAATAAGATTAATGGGTTTGAAGTGGTTTCAAGAAAAGCTAAACCACAGGTAATTACCCATAATGAAATAAGAAAAAAAGTATAGCTCTGGTAATGAGCTGCTGGATAGAATAAAAAAGCACCTGTTGCATAAAGGATTAGTCCTAATATGATACCTGATTTATAGCTGTATTTTCTAATGAATAATGCAGCTGGCAATGCCATAAAGAAATACCCAAAATAAAATGCAAATTGCACTAATGACGCCTGCGTATTAGAAAGTTCAGGCATTACTTTTTTGAAAGTAGAAACCATGGGAGTTGTCAAATCATTAGCAATTCCCCACAGCGCAAATAATATGGTTATAATTACAAATTGAAAAATTAATTCTTTACTTACTACGGGTATTTTTTTTGTTAAATTCATTGGTCGGTTTATATAGTTAATTGGTAGTTGATGTTTTAGCAAAACGGTTTACTTGCTCAAATCCAGACAAGAAAACATCAATTTCTGTTGGAGAAATTACAGGGTTTGCTCCTTCATTTTGAGCAACGATGGCTCCAATGGCACTAGCAAAATTAATAGCGTGTTGTGGATCTTCACCATTCAATAATTTAATAATTAAAGCGGCTAAGAATGAATCTCCTGAACCTACCGTATCTACTACATTCACCTTGAAACCACAGTTGTGATAAAATTTATTGTTGCAATACAAAACGGCTCCGTGTGATCCTAAAGTCACACAAATGGTTTTCGTATTGGTTTTCTTCGCAATGAATAAGATGTTTTGCTCTAATGATTTTTTATCTGATTGTAAGTCTTGACAAATTTCATTTAACTCATCATCGTTAAACTTAATAAAATCAGCTACTTGCAATAATTCTAAAACATTCGATTTAGTATAATGTGGCACCCTTAAATTGACATCAAAAACGCTATATTTGGCTACTTTTAATAATTCTTTTAAAGTATTATTGGATACAGAATCTCTTGAAGATAAACTTCCATAGACAAAAAAATCAGCACCTTCAACCAGTTGTGTACTTGTAGTTGAAACTTCGATTTTATCCCAAGCAGCAGGATAATTAATATCATAAGATGCATTTCCTTTTTCGTTCAAAATTACATTTACCACTCCCGTAGCATAATTTTCTTTTACTTGAACGCTTTCAGTATTTACTCCTACTCCATTCAAATAATCCACTACTATTATTCCATTGGCATCATTCCCAACGGCACTTATCATAGCGATTTCTCCACCTAGTGAGTTTAATCTTGAAGCAACATTTAATGGGGCTCCCCCAATTTTTTTGTGTTCCAAAAAAACATCAAAAAGTACTTCACCAAAACAAACTCCTTTTAGCCTTTTTTCCATTTTATTTATTTTTTATTTATTTTTATTTTTTATTGAATTAATTGATTTTCATTGTACCAGAGGGCTACTTTTTCTTTCATAAATAGCAGACTGCCTTTGGCAAGATCTTCTGAATTGTATTTTGAAGGCCTCCACAAAGAAGTAGGTCCTACTAAAGCAGTGATTTCTGATGAGAAATTTTCTAGAACTAATGGTCCTTGGTAATTGATTTTGGCTAATGCCTTAAAAAAATCATCCCAATGTACATTTCCTTCTCCTGTCATTCCACGATCGCTTTCGGTAATATGAACGTGTTTCAAGCGGTCACCTGCAACAATAATAGGATCGTAAAAATTCATTTCTTCTATGTTCATATGAAAAGTGTCCAAATGCAAACCAATATTAGTAGTATTGATTTCTTCAATCATTTGCAACACTTCATGAGCCGCAGTAAAGACATAGCTTTCGTAACGATTAATCGGTTCAATCGCTAACGTTATATTTTGCTTCTTGGCGTAAACTGCCAATTCAGTAAAAACTTGACGAATAATGACTTTTTCATCAACTGTACATTGTTTTCCTGTAAAGGTCCCAATGGCCGAATGTAAGACACCACCTAAAAAATCACCTTCCAGCTCCCCTACTTTATCCAATGCTTTTGTAATCAAAGCCAAAGCATTTTCTGGGTATAATGGAATATGGGAAGCTTTGGGCAGATTCAGAGACAAACGTCCTTGAATTCCATGTTCATCCAGTTGCTTCTTAGTTGCTATGGCATCAAAATCTAATGATGATGGCAAAGAAATTTCAAGCATGTCAAAGCCATATTCTGCTGTTTTTTGTATGGCAAATGTTCCTCCTTCAGCAGTCCATCCGGGAATGAATGATAAAATACTAGTTCCAAAAATTGGCATATGTATCTATTTTAAATTATTTTTCTATTGAATTAAAACAACCACCACTCTGTTTTTACCCCTAAATAAGAACCCCATCGTTTTTGATTTACCAGTAAAAAAGAGGAGTAATTATGGTCTCTTGCAAAATCATTGTATCTGGCCACTGTATAAACCAAACGAATGTGCGGACGACTCCATGGATCCCGCTGTCCTAAAGGCACAATTGTAGGTGCGAGAGAAAATTTCCACATGCTTGCTTCTGGATTATCTCCGTCTTTTCTAACAGCATAATGTAATTCTTGAAGAATGTGAAACCAATCGGTCACATAATAAAAATTACGCATTCCAACTACCAAGTCGGTTTTTTGATTGTACAATTGTGTCCCATCGAAATAGGTGTCTTTATCAGTACTACTAGACCCACCTTTACTTCTTGTGAAAACACCATACCCATTGATGCTAAATTTTTTAGAAATATTTAATAAAAAGTGTTCCACCATCGTAAATGAATATGCACCATTGTATTTCCCTGCCGCATCTGGAGCTCCATAAGTAGCCCAAGTAAAAGTGTTTCCGTTATCACCACCATTCGCAATCCCGGTACCATAACGTGCCGATATTTGATTGAAAGAACCAGGCATAACGGTTTTAAACGGACTGTTGTATTTAATTCCAGCTACAAAACCGTTATCCGACGCATATTTAATACTGGCTTCATTAGAACTAGCTGATGCATAGTGAAATTCACCCAAAAGCTTTATGGTATTGTCGTTTTTAAATTTAAAACTGTGTTCCCCAATCCAAACCATTCTTTGACGAATAGCTGCATTTGTAGCACCCGCGACAGTAACTTCATAGTTATAAGGATAAATAGAACCTGTATTCGAAGAAGCAGGCATTAACATAGTCAGTTCTGTGGTTTTATGGCTTACACCAAAACCTTGTGAAGAATGATCATCAAAATAAAAATAATCACTGATGTGTATATCATCATAACGACGAAAACGGGATCCTGCCCAAGCAGACCATTTACTTCCCATAATATTAGTTGCTTCTACATAAGCCTCAGGAAGAATGAAAGTTAGTCCGTTTTTAGTTTGAGTGCTTGTATTTCCAATAAATTGTCCATTATTAGAGTACATTCCTAAACGCATTTGAAAAGTAACATTGGTACTTTCTTTCCCTACTAGTTTAGGTGTAAAGTGAAATGCAGGTAAAATATCGATATAGTCAGTTTGCTCCATTCGACCGCCCAAAGAGCCTTGGCCCGAAAGATTTAATGGTCTCCATTGGTTCCCTTCCCCATTTGGCGAAAGCCCAACACCAATTCGACCTGTAGTTCCCATAGAAAAGTTGGAATTTGTTATTACAACTTGTGAATACGATAACATAGCAGAAAAGGATAATAAAAATGTAGCAACGGTTTTTTTCATGACTTAGGGCTTGAATATTTGTTTATTTTTTTGTGTTCGCTTCAGTTTTTCGGCTACAATTAGTTTTTATTTATTAGCAATACTAAATCGAAATAGTTTTAACATTTGTATTAAACGTCAAAATGACTATTATTTTTCAAAAGTATATTTAAATTATTATATATGCTAAAAAAAAATACTTATATTTTGCTATTATTTAAATTAATTAGGTTTTATATGTATATATCGCATATAAATATATCTAAATTTCAAATTATAGATATAACGTACTAATGACGTTTGTATAAATATAGATAGACTTATCCATTCCTATCTATATTCATAATAAAATCCTTAAATTTGTTTTTTGAAGTATTTTAATTTTATTAAAAAACGTACAAACCATTTTTATTTTTCTACTTATGCAACCCCAAATAATTCCCAATATATCAGTTGACTGTGTCATTTTTGGCTTTGACTTTAATACTAAATCCTTAAACGTATTATTGATTGAACGTTTTTTAAAATCGGAAGTCAGTAAAGAACCACTTGTAAATGATTATGTTCTAACTGGATATCATACACTTGAAAATGAAACTATAGATGAAACTGCATCAAGAGTATTAAAGGAGCTAACGGGGCTTGACAATCTTTATAAAAAACAGTTTAAAGTTTTTGGTGACCCAAACCGTTTAATGAATGAAAGAGATATTATTTGGGCAAAAAATCAAAATTTTAATCAACGAACTATAACTATTGCTTATTATTTTTTATTACAAACACATGAAGTTAATTTAGAGACTACTAAGCTTAAAGTACAATGGTTTCCCATAAATAATTTACCCGCACTTGGATTTGATCATAAAACGATAATTAATGAGGCTTATGCTGATTTGAAAGAGAAATCGATGTACAAACCCATTATTTTTGAGTTGCTTCCAGATAAATTTACTATTAAAGAGTTACAAGATACATACGAATCTATATTAGGTACTGAGATTGACAATCGTAATTTTAGACGAAAACTAATTACAAAAAAATTCATTGTTAAATTAGACGAAAAACAAGTTGGTACATCTAAAAAGCCATCGAATCTATTTATGTTTAGTGAGGCAATTTATCAAAAAGCTTATACTGAGAGTTATTTAATAAACATTTAAATAAATTGGTAGTTATTTTAATACTTTAAAACGTATCAATTTTAGGGCAATAATTATTTACCTTTGCAAAAAATTAAAGCTCTTTTTATGTCTAAAGCTCGTTATTTCAAATTAATTCTAATTTTAGGTTCTCTTACTGCATTGGGACCCTTTTCTATAGACATGTATCTACCAGGATTTTCTGGTATCGCAAAAGATTTGAATACTACAGTAGCCAATGTTTCCATGACCTTGTCCAGTTATTTTATAGGAATTTCAGCAGGGCAATTGCTTTATGGTCCTTTATTAGATCGTTTTGGGAGAAAAAAACCATTGTTTATTGGATTATTGGTTTACATATTAGCATCATTAGGTTGTGTTTATGTAACTAATATTGACACTTTTATTGGTTTACGATTCATTCAAGCGATAGGAAGTTGTGCTGCTACAGTTGCTTCTGTTTCGATGGTTCGGGATTTATTTCCTGTGAAAGATATACCTAAAGTTTTTTCTTTATTGATGTTAGTAGTTGGGCTATCGCCAATGCTAGCACCTACAATTGGAGGTTATGTTACAGCGTATTATAGTTGGCATACTGTCTTTTTTATATTAATGTGTATGGGAATATTAATTCTTTTGGCCTCACAGATAGGCTTGCCAAATACATATGAACCAGATACCTCTATCTCATTAAAACCAAAGCCTATTATTACTAATTTCATAAGTATTGTAAAAGAGCCTCAGTTTTATACCTATGCTTTTACTGGTGCAATTGCTTTTTCTGGATTGTTTACTTATGTAGCTGCTTCTCCTATTTTATTCATGGATATTTTTAATGTGGATGCCAAAACATACGGTTGGATATTTGCATTTATGTCATTGAGTTTTATAGGTGCAAGTCAACTGAACTCATTGCTATTAAGGAAATTTTCAAGTGAGCAAATGATTTTTGGCGCATTGATTACACAATCAATAATTAGCGTTGTATTCCTTCTTTTGGCAATAAATGGTCTTTTAGGATTATATACAACAATTGCAATGTTATTTTTATTCTTAGCCTGTTTAGGGATATCTAACCCAAATACAGCAGGTCTTACACTTGCTCCTTTTTCAAGAAATGCTGGAAGTGCATCGGCATTAATGGGTGCCATCCAACTGGGGTTAGGGGCTTTGGCTTCTTTTGCAGTGGGTGTTTTTGTAAAAGATTCAATTACGCCTATGGTCGTAATAATGGCTTCAACAACTATTGCTGCCTTTTTAATTTTGATGGTAGGAAAAAGAAACATTAAAAAAACCATTGCAACTTCTCCTAATGAAGAAATTGCAATAATTCATTAATTGGGATTCTAGATTTCCTTTTTATCTACTTTAATTTTTTTATCGGGTCTAATGATCATACGTAGCGAATGGTCTTTTGCAAAATAAGCAATCATCCAGTTGAAGAATGTCTTTACTCTATTGCGGTAGGTTATCAAAGAAATAAGATGGATAAACAACCAGATTATCCAAGCAAAGAATCCCTTGAAATGCATTTTTGGCTTGGGTAAATCAACCACTGCTTTGTTCTTTCCAATGATAGCCATCGAGCCCTTATCATTGTATTTGAAAGGAATTAGCATCTTTTTGTTTAACATTAATTTGAAATTGGCAGCTAAGTTTAATCCCTGTTGAATAGCAACTTGCGCTACTTGAGGATGACCAGCGGGAAAATTAATATCGGTTAATTGAATGCAGGTGTCTCCAATGGCATAAATAGCATCTGTAGCATTTACTTTATTAAAAGCATCAGTTGCCATTCTTCTTCCACGACCATAACTTTCAGCCGGCATTCCTTCAAAAACTTTGGCAGAAACTCCTGCCGCCCAAATTAAATTTTTAGTTTGAATTGTTTCTCCATTGCCAAAATATACGGTGTCGTCAACATAATCTACAACAGTTGTATTAAGTTTTACAACCACACCTAATTTTGTAAGTGCATCTAGTGTGTCTTCCTGTGAGGCTTTACTCATGGGCGATAATACAGCATTAGATCCATCAACTAAATAAATATTACTGGCTGTAGTACTTAATTCAGGATATTCTTTTAATAAAATATTTTTTCGCATCTCAGCAAACATACCCGAAACTTCAACACCAGTAGGACCACCTCCTGCAACTACTATAGTTAATAATTTTCTACGCTCACGCATGTCTTTGCAAATGGCCGCTTTCTCTAGATTTTTCAATAAGGTATTGCGCATTACAATGGCATCATTCAAAGTTTTCATTGGAATGGCATTTTTTTTGACATTTTCCATTCCAAAATAACTCGTTTCTGCTCCAGTTGCAAAAACTAGGTAATCATAGTTTAGTTCTCCATTATTGAGAATAATTTTTTTCTCAGCTGGAACTACTTTAAGTAAATTTCCTAAGCGAAACTTTAGATTTTTTTTTCCTGCAAAAAACTTTCTAAAAGGGTAACTGATACTTGATGGTTCCAAAAAAGCGGTAGCGACCTGATAGATTAGCGGCGGAAAAAAATTATAATTATTTTTATCTACTAATGTGACATTAATATCTTTATGATTCAATAGTTCTTTAGCAAGATTCAATCCTGCAAAACCTCCTCCAATTATTACAATTTCCATTTATACTTGTATATTATTTATAATAAAAAACACCCATAAAATTAAGCAATTTATGGGTGTTTATGAAGGTATAAATCTGAAAAAAACAATGTGATTTTTATGTTCTTTTTAGTTTTTTAACAGGTTTCTCTTGAATTTGATTTTTGTTTTGTAACAAATAATTTGCTAATAATTTCTCAATCAATTCATCCTTAGTTAAATGATGAAACACCGTTTTGATTTTGGTCTTTAATTCCGCATCAACCTCATGATTGGGTTTGGTTTTAAAAATTTGTTTCGCCCATAACAACGTATTGTTTTCTTCGATACTAAGCGTACTCGGTTTTTTAAATTTGGTAAATTTTATTCCGAGTTCTTTTTCAAAATCATCTATTTCTTTTTCTTCTTCCGGTTGTAATACGGTTAAAGAAAGTCCTTTTGCTCCTGCTCTTGCGGTTCTACCAGAACGATGAACATACGCTTCGTAAACATCTGGTAAGTGGTAATTTACTACATAGGAAACTTCTTTTACATCGATACCCCTTGCAGCCAAGTCAGTTGCTACTAATATATTAATGTGTCCTTCACGAAATTGCTCCATGATTCGGTCTCTGATTCCTTGAGATAGACTTCCGTGCAATGCTCCTGATGAAAAGCGATTGATCGCTAAATTTTTAGCTAATTTATTCACGGCCGCTTTGGTCTTGCAAAATATGATTCCGCGTTCTCCTTCTTTTGAATTCAGAAAATGCATTAAAACATCTAGTTTTTCAATTGGATCTACCACAATGTATTCATGATCGATACCTTGATTACCAATAGTTTCCATATTGGCACTTACTTGAACTACGTTTTTATTTAAATAGTTCTGAATCAATTGCTTGATAGTACCTGGCATGGTTGCAGAGAATAAAAGTGTCTTATGACTTTTAGGTAATTCGGCAATAATTTCGTCTAGGCTTTCTTTTAAGATGGTTACCATTTCATCGGCTTCATCAAGAACAAGAAATTTTGTTTCCTGTAAGTTAACCGCTTTGCGCTGAATCAAATCAATTAAACGACCTGGAGTAGCCACAACAATATGTGTAGGCTGAGAAAGTCGTTCTATTTGTGGCTTGATTGGAATTCCTCCACAGGTTGCTGCAATAGAAACTTCGGGTAGGAATTGAGCAAAAGCCTCTAAGTTTTTAAAAATTTGGTGACCTAGCTCTCGTGTTGGTGCAAGTATTACGGCCTGTACTACTGGAGAAGCAGTATCTATTAATTGTAAAATAGGCAATCCAAAAGCGGCCGTTTTTCCAGTTCCCGTTTTTGCTAGTCCAACTAAATCAGTAGTGTTTGATAATAGTAACGGAATTGATTTTAGCTGAATTTCTGTTGGTTCAACAATTTTCAATTCGGTAAGCGCTTTTAAAATAGGTGCCGAAATTCCTAAATCAGAGAATTGTTTTGACATTTTTTTGGATTTGTTATTTTATAAAAAATAGTTGTTTTGTAATCTAGTTTCTAGCCCTGATGGGAACGATATCCTGTAGTGGCGGGGTTCGCCACTACAGATAAAGTGTACAGCAGGATTAGCTCCTTATATTAATCTTCATCAGGTTCGTTCATGATTTTCTCACGATACTTTTTCCCAATTAATAAAGTCATTTTTAGCTTATAATCATCAACAAGCCATTCGCGGTAGTTTTTACTACACTGACTTAAACATTTAGAATAGCGCTTGATACGGCAATCGATATCTTCATCTAACTCTCTTGATAATGATTTGGCTTCTTGTAAAGTCTCTGTATTGTCGACACACATCCCAGCATGTTGCTCGAGTGATTTATCCAAAACGACTTTAGAACGTAAATTTTGAGAAATAATTAGTTTGTGTTCTTCATCAACATCAAAAGTTACTTCGGCAGTTTTACTGAATTTAGCACGTAATTCTGGGGGCATTGCATATTTGAAATACAATTCGATTTCCGTATCATCACGAAGATTTTCAAGATAGAATTCAGGTGATTTAAAAATATGTTGCCAGTTTACAGGTTCACTCCACAATCCAAAACGGGCCGCATTATTCCCTAAATCAATAACGGTAAACATATCTTTATTAGGCAGTTTTCTAGAACCACGACCAATCATTTGATAATATAACGTCAGTGATTTAGTCGCTCTGTTTAAGATTATGGTTTCAACTGTAGGCTCATCAAAACCTGTAGTCAAAATTCCCACAGAGGTTAAAATAGCGTCCGGTGTATGCTTGAACCAATGTAAAATATCTTTACGTTCTTCGGTATTGCTGGTGTTATCCAGATGGCGTATAGGGTATCCTGCTTCTCTAAATGTTTCATAAACATATAAAGAGGTATTGATTCCATTATTGAAAATTAGTGTTTTCTTACCTAAAGATTTCTCCGTATAAGCATGCAGTAATTTTTCTTGCATGGCCATATTCGTATATAAATCATCGGATGATTTTACGGTGTAATCTCCATTGATTCCTACTTTTAAAGATGTTAAACCAACATCATAGCTGTAGGTTATGGCTTTCGCCAAAAATCCATTCTCAATTAGCGAACTGATTGTATCTCCTACGATTAATTCATCGTAGCTTTCATGCATGGGTAATTTTATATTAGAACTCAATGGAGTTGCGGTAACTCCTAATATAAATGCATTTGTGAATGAACTCAATAATTTACGGAAAGAGTTGTAATGGGCCTCATCAATAATTACTAAACCTACATTGTCAAGGTGTAGTTTTTCATCATTAATACGGTTTTTTAAAGTTTCAACCATGGCAACAAAACAAGAATACTCATTTTGATCAGGAAGTTCTTTTACTTTACTATTGATTATTTTGTTTTTAACTCCAAAACCTTTTAACATTTTTGAAGTTTGTTTACACAACTCAATTCGATGCGTTAAAACAACTACTTTTTTCTCATGTTTGGTCAAATAACGACGTACAATTTCAGAGAAAACCACTGTTTTACCACCACCAGTAGGCAATTGATATAACAAGTGATGTTGTTTTGGGGCATTATCTATGCGTTCAAAAATAGCGTCAATATCGCCTTGTTGATATGCATAAAGTTCTTTTTTGTCTTCTTTTTCTATTTCTATAGTATTTTCAAACATTGTTTTTGTTGGGTTTTTGCAAAAATACACCTAAAAAACAGTTTTTTCGTCAAATATTCTTTAAAATATAATAGGATGTTTAATTATAAGGTGTATTAGTATTCAAAACGCTCTACTATTGCGTTAAATTCGGCTTGATTTTTCCATCGTTGGGCTACGGTTTCATTATGAATAGCTTTAATTCTTCCCATAAAATCGGCTAGTATACCATTAGCAATCAAAAATACCACTGCTTGTTCATACGAATTAAGCATACTTTTAAAGAATAATTCTTGTTTTATGAGATGTTCTGCTGAAAATGCTTGCGCAATTTCAATATTATAAAGCATTACATCGGCAATCACGTAGGGATCAACACCTAGAATAATAAAGTGTTTGATGTATTTTTGAGCTACTGAACGCCTCATTTTTGGCTTCTTACCCCTTCCAGAAGTTTTTACAGGGAAGTATTCATTGGAAATTTTGAGTTTACATTCCTGCAAGAGGGTATCTTCTTTGGGGTTAAAAACAAAATTATAATAGACTTTTACAGGAGAGAACTTTTCGTACAACTCGATAATTTGCTCTTCGAGTTGTTCTTTATTTAATTCGTTTAGGTATTTTTTTAAATCACGTTTACTCATTATCAAAGTTTAAGAATACAAAAGTAAATTACTTTGTGATTGATTAGGGTGTAAATCGATGTTATTACTTAATTTTGCCTGATATAAATTAAAATTATTTAAATGTTCAAGATTTTTAAGATTACAGCCATTCTAGAAGGGATATCCTATTTGACTTTATTTTCTAATATGCTTTTTATCAAGCCGAACCATTTTGAACTGTATCATACGCTTTTATATCCAGTAGGAATGAGTCATGGAATCCTATTTATTGGTTATATTTTATTGGCAATTTTATTAAAAAAGTCTCAAAAATGGGATTTAAAAACTTTTATCATTATATTAATTGCTTCTTTAATTCCTTTTGGTACTTTTTATGTAGAAAAGAAATACTTGGAAAATGTATAAATTTATAGAAAAAATATTTCAATTACTCTACCCTATTTTTCGAAAATGGGGCATGAACTATACATTTGCATCGTACATAAGTTTAATTTTTAATATTGCATTATTATGCTTTTTGGCATATAGTATCTATGTGGTTTTCAGGTTGGTTTTAGTTACTATAATGGTTTTTATTGCCCAGAAGACAAAAACCCAATTTGACGATTTATTAGTATCTAATAAAACAGCTAAATACATAGCGCATTTAATTCCGTTATTGTTTATCTATAAATCAGTTCCAATTATTCTTGATAAATATGAATATTGGGAAAGTGTTTTTGGAAAACTAGTTGGAATTTATATCGTATTTCTGATTTTATGGATTATACGAACCATTTTTAATGCTTTAAGAGATTATTTAAAACTGAAGCCTAGATACAGCGATAAACCTATTGATAGTTTCATTCAGGTTATTATGATTGTACTTTGGATGGTTGGTATTACCGTAATCATATCAAAATTATTTGATTTTAAAATCTCGGAATTATTTACCACTTTGGGAGCTGTTTCTGCTTTAATTATTTTGATTTTTCGAGATATTATTTTGGGATTTGTTGCTAGTGTTCAAGTATCTATAAACGATATGATTCGGATAGGAGATTGGATTACGATGGATAAATTTGGAGCCGATGGAGATGTAATTGAAATTAATTTAACTACTGTAAAAGTTCGAAATTTTGATAATACTACCACAACTATCCCTACATATAGTTTAAGTTCTGACTCTTTCCAGAACTGGCGTGGGATGCTAAATTCAGATGGAAGGCGTATTAAGAGGCATATTCTTATAAAAGCAAGTAGCATTCGTTTTTTAGGTGATGACGAACTAAATGATTTAAAAAGTATTGCACTTATCAGTGATTATATTGACACCCAAAAAAGAGATATTGACAGCTTCAATGCTACTAATTCAATTGATAAATCAACTATAATAAATGGTAGAAACTTGACCAATTTAGGACTATTTAGAAAATACATAACACAGTATTTACGCAACCATCCTGCGTTGAATCAAGAGATGCTTTTAATGTGTCGTCAATTGCAATCCACAGCACAAGGAGTGCCTATAGAAATTTATGTTTTTTCAAGTGATAAAAGATGGGAAAGCTATGAATATGCAATGTCGGATATTTTTGATCATATATTCTCTTCAGTTAAATTTTTTGATTTAGAATTGTCTGAATTTAATTTGGATAATAAGATTAATAAATAGTTGCGACTTTCCTCTAATTTCAGCACATGAGCAGGAAGAAAAGCAGGAATGATACGAGAAGGACGTGGACGACAAGTTTTACCATTAAAAACAGGATGGTCCGATAATTTTGAATACTCCCTCTTAGAAACAGATAAAAGGAAATCGCTTAGCTAAAAAAAATACTATGACTACCACAGATTGGGTTGGATTTATTGGAGTAACAATTCTATTAATCGCTTTCTTTTTAAATCTAAATGACACTATAAAAAAAGAAAGCATAATTTATCTTTCTTTGAATTTCGTAGGTGCAGGGATTGCTTGTTTTGCTTCTTTATTATTGCATTATTTGCCTTTTATTATTTTAGAAGGTTCTTGGACGTTAGTATCAGCATATGGTTTATTACACTACTTTAGAAAAAAATAAAATGGCTGGAGAAAAAAATTTAGAAACATTACTAAAAAGCATGAAACCCCAACATAATATTGGGGACTATGTGTTTTGTATCACTGATGATCTTAAAAAAATTAGACTAGAAGAAATAATTTTAATATTCAAAGAGCAAGAAGGAACCACCGTAATTATAAAAAAAGAGCTCGCTGATCGATTAAATTTAGACTATTCATTTATTGCTTCTTGGATTACCTTGACGGTCCACTCGTCCTTAGAAGCGGTAGGATTAACAGCTTCTTTTTCAAGTGCACTCGCACAAGATGGCATTAGTTGTAATGTTGTTGCTGCATTTTATCATGACCATATATTTGTCGACCAAAAGGACATACATAAAGCCATGGAAATTTTAAATCATTTTTCCCGTTAAAGAATATTAAAGACGATCTTTTACAAATTCAATCTCTTTTTTTCCGTGAGCTGCTGGTTTTCCATCACTGCCTAAATTGACCATTGTAGTACTATCTATTGAAATGATTGTCTCCCGAGTCATCATATTTCTAGCTTCACATTTTAAGGTAAGTGATGTATGACCAAATTTCACCACGTCAATTCCAATTTCAATAATATCTCCTTGTTTTGCTGAACTTCTAAAATTGATTTCAGACATATGTTTTGTAACTACTCTTGAGTTTTCTAGTTGTATGATGGTGTATAAAGCTAATTCTTCATCAATCCAAGCTAATAATTGACCTCCAAATAATGTTCCATTTGGATTTAAGTCTTCGGGTTTTACCCATTTTCTGGTATGAAATCGCATGTTTTTTATTTAATAATGCTAAAGTAACATTTCCATGCTTATTTTTATTTAATTTTAAAGAAAAAAAGATGAACGAAAGAGCAATTTTTTTAAAGGAATTACGAGGAGAAACAATAGGAACAGTGGGTTTAAGCTCCTCTTCTGACGAAGTGTTTCAAAATCAGGTGCTACGCCCTATTTTGAAATTACAAAATGATTTATTCATCGCTTCTTTTAAGAATTATATCACTAAATATAAAAATGATTTCTACTCCCAGTCAACAGAGAAGAAATTAGCACAAATAGAAAATGCTATTCAAAAAGACATCAAGTATCGCAATGCCTTAAAAGGGATGGTTATTGGGTTGTTTACTATTGATGAATATGTAATATACATAAAAAACTCATCGAGTCTTAATAAAAGAATGATGGGAATGCTTGTGGAAAGATTAAAGAGTCAAATACAATTATTTGAACAACCTTAAAAGGCAAAACTAACCCAATATAGTTCTAGTTAATAAATTCACTATAGATTTATTAATTACATATTATTTAAAAAAAACAGCTTTTAGGAGTCTGTTGCTATTGGATTCTTTGTTTTCATTATTCGTTCTGTTTTTTATAATAAAATTAAAATTTGACACTTTATTTATGTCTATTTTACATTTTTTTTCATTATAATTGTTAAAACAAAGTTATGAAAGAGGAATATTTCAAATGGTATTCTCCAAACCTAAATAGAGAGATTGAAATGTTAGTATTTGGTCATTCGGGCTATCCAGTGATTTTATTTCCAACATCTATGGGAAGTTTTCATGAGAACAAAGATATGGGACTCATCGAATCGGCAAAATGGTTTATTGAACAGGGATTAATTCAAATTTATTGTCCAGACAGTATTGATAAAGACAGTTTTTACAATAAACAAATTCACCCAGTGCATCGCATAGAAAATCATGTTTGGTATGACAAAATGATTTGTCATGAAATTGTGGAAAAAGTAAAAAACAACACTCCATCAGGTAAAGTGGTAGTTGCTGGTTGCAGTTTTGGTGGTTATCATGCAGCAAATTTTGCTTTTAGACATCCAGGATATGTAAGTCATTTATTTTCTATGAGTGGCGCTTTTGACATTAAAAGTTTTATGGACGGATTTCATAATGACGATGTATTTTACAATAGTCCTTTAGATTACTTATATGGTCTAGAAGATTATGAATTATGGAACATGGATATTGTTTTAGGGACTTCAAATTGGGATATCTGTTATGATGCTAATCTAAAATTAAGTAAAGTACTTAGTGATAGAAATGTGCATCATTGGCTGGATGTTCGCCCAGATAGACAGCATGATTGGCCAGTTTGGAAAGAAATGTTTCCACATTATTTATCAAGAATAAAATTTTATTAGTCCTACTATTAAATTAACTAATCAAGAAAAAATATATTAAAATGAAAAAAATCGGAATTTTATTTGGAATGGAAGATACCTTTCCTCAAGCATTTATTGACAGAGTTAATTCAAAAAACGAAAAAGATATTATAGCTGAAGCGGTTGGTATAGATATGGTCGTTCAAAATAAAGACGGTGAATACGCAGTAATAATAGACCGAATTTCACAAGATGTTCCTTTTTATAGAGCGTATCTAAAAAACGCTGCTTTAACTGGAACAAATGTGATTAATAATCCATTCTGGTGGAGCGCAGATGATAAATTTTTCAATAATTCATTAGCCGATACTCTTGGTGTACCTTTACCTAATACAGTACTCCTTCCTTCGGCAGAACATCCTACAGACACTACAGGAAAATCATTTAGAAATTTGAAATACCCAATGAACTGGGAAGCTATTTTTGATTACATAAAATTTCCTGCTTATATGAAACCGTATGCTGGTGGTGGCTGGAAAAATGTGTATCGATTAGAAAATAAAGAAGAATTTTGGGAGAAACATCAGGAAACAGGGCAACTCGTAATGATGCTTCAAGAAGAAATTGTTTTTACTGAATATTTTAGAGTCTATTGCCTAGGCTGCAAAGCAGTGCGCATTATGCAATATGAACCTAGAAATCCGCATCATTTGCGTTATGTAATTGATGGTCCACCAGTAGATAAAAAACTTCTAGCAACCATAAAAGATTATACATTAAGACTTTGTAAAGGATTAGGTTATGATTTTAATACGGTTGAATTTGCTGTACGTGATGGAATTCCTTATGCAATTGATTTTGGTAATCCAGCTCCTGATGCAGAACTAACATCAGTTGGTGCTGAAAATTTTGAATGGGTGGTAGAAGAATCAGCAAAAATGGCTATTGCTGCCGCAAAAAAACAAAAGCCAGGAAAAATGAATTTGACTTGGGGAACTTTTATGAAAGAAGCTGTTGCAATAAAATAGTATGTCATTAAATCCAATTCCCTAGCCCAGATAGAAGAGAAAATCCCATCTCGTTTTTCACGAGATGGATTGTATCGAATAGCTGGAAAATGCTCCTAAAAAAATAGAAATGAAAAAATTACCTGTTTTTACACTTGGTGTTGAAGAAGAATATCAAATTATAGATCCCGAAACAAGAGACTTACGCTCCCATCTATCAAAAATTGTTGATGGAGCTAAAATTATACTAAATGAACAGGTAAAAGCAGAAATGCATCAATCTGTTGTGGAAGTAGGGACTAATATTTGCAAAAATGTTGATGAAGCGGAGAAAGAGATTAAGTTTTTAAGAACTAAAATTGTTGAATTAGCTGATAAGCAAAATTTGATTGTTGGTGGTGCTGGAACCCATCCTTTTTCTAAATGGCAAGACCAACCCATTACAGATGATCCCCGTTATCACACGATTGTAAATGAATTACAAGATGCTGCTCGATCCAATTTAATCTTTGGAATGCATTGTCATGTAGGTATCGAAAACAGAGAGATTGGATTGCAATTAATGAATCAAGCTTGCTATTTTCTTCCGCATATTTTTGCGCTATCAACCAATTCCCCTTTTTGGGAAGGTCGACAAACAGGGTACAAATCGTTTCGAACAAAAGTTTTTGATAAATTTCCACGAACCGGTTTACCAGAATATTTTGATTCGGTTGCCTCTTATGATAACTTTTTGGAGACTTTAGTAAAAACAAATTGTATTGATAATCCAAAGAAAATTTGGTGGGATTTACGCTTGCATCCTTTTTATGATACCATTGAATTTCGTATTTGTGATATGAGTTTAACAGTTGAGGAGACGATGTGTATAGTATCTGTAATTCAAGCTGTTGTTGCTAAATTGTATAAATTAAACTTACATAACATGAGCTTTAATATTTATAGATTAGCGCTAATAAAAGAAAATAAATTTCGTGCTGCTCGCTATGGAATTGAAGGACATATGATTGATTTTGGACTTCAAAAAGAAGTTGAAACAAGAATGCTAATTTTAGAATTACTTGAATTTGTTGACGATGTAGTTGATGAATTAGGAAGTCGTGATCACATTAATTATGTTCATGAAATTTTAAAAAATGGAACTGGCGCCGCAAAACAGTTGGCCGTTTTCGAAAAAACAAATGACTTGACAAAAGTGGTTGATTTTATAACTGGAGAATTCACAAAAGGATTATAAAATAATAGATTAACTTTGCGGATTATTTATAAAGATTTAAAAATGAGCAAGAAAAAGATAACAATAGCACTTTTAGACATGTATAATGGTGAGCCCAATCAAGGCATGCGTTGTATTATTGATGTTATTAGTAGATTTAATCCTATTGTAGACTTTAAAATATTTGATGTAAGGGGAAAATGTGAAATACCTGAAATAAACCTGTTTGATATTTATATTTCTACTGGTGGTCCGGGAAATCCGTTAATTGGTGATGGAACTTGGGATACGAAATACTATGAATTCATTGATGCTTTAACCAAGTGGAATACCGAAAATGAAGTAAAAAAGCATGTTTTATTTATTTGTCATTCTTTCCAAATGGCTTGTAAACATTTTGGTTTGGCCGAAATAACAAAAAGGAATGATACTTCATTTGGCGTAATGACGATTCATAAAACAAAAGAGGGGCTTTTAGATCCACTTTTTCAAGGGTTAAGCGATCCTTTTTATGCAATTGATTCTAGAGATTATCAAGTAGTTCAGCCTAAGCTAAGTGTATTTAAGAAAAATGGAGCAAAGATAATTTCATTAGAAAAAATTAGAGATCATGTTCAATATGAACGTGCTATAATGGCAGTACGTTTTACAGATTATTTTGTAGGAACACAATTCCATCCAGAGGCCGATCCTATTAGTTTTGTTTCCCACTTAAGAAATAAAGAAGCGAAGGATAAAATTAGAAATATGAAAGGGAAAAGAAAGTTTAGAAATATGCTTGAAGACCTACTGGATGACGATAAAATATACAGAACAAACGAAACCTTGATTCCAAATTTTCTTCGAACTGCAATAAACGACTTGATAAAAACAAAAAAAATCATGTCTAATTAATCACCCCAAATCTTATGATTCCAAAGTATCGAAAATTATTTAATGAACAATTTACAGATAAAAAATATCAGGAATTTAAAGATGATATTGCCTCTGATTTTGATTACGAACCTACTTTTCGATTAGGAGAAACTCCTTTTTTTATATCTAAAGATTTAAAAAAACAATTAATCGAAGGCTCGAATGAAGTTATAGCTTTAATTCAGAGTAAAGACTTTAAAAAGCTAACTGATAAATCATTAGAACTAAATCATAAAGTTCCAAATGAAGATAATCACACGACTTTTTTAGCGATTGATTTCGGAATTTGTGAAGAAGATGGAATCATTATTCCTAAATTGATAGAAGTACAAGGATTCCCATCTTTGTTTAATTATCAAGTTAATTTATTTAATAAATTTAAGAAACATTATCCATTTATAAATGAACTAACTCCATTTATTACTGGAATTACTGAAGAAGAATACATGCAAAATCTCGAAGAAGTAATTTGTAATAATTACCCTAAAGAAAATGTTATTCTGCTTGAAATTGAACCTGAAAAGCAAAACACTAAAATCGACTTTTATTATTGCAAAAGAGATTTAGGTATACCTATAGTTTGCGTTACGGAACTGATTAAAAAAGGAAAGCAACTTTTTTATAAAAATAAAGAAGGTAATGAGATTCTTGTAAGAAGAATTTACAATCGAGTGATTTTTGATGAATTGGATTTGCGCACTGATTTAAAATTAAATTTCCATTTTTCAGACGATCTTGATGTAGAATGGGCAGGACATCCCAATTGGTTTTTTAGAATAAGTAAGTTTATCTTGCCTTTCTTAAAAGGGAAATACTTTATAGAGACTACACTCTTAAGTGAATTAACTGAAATACCAGAGGATTTAGAAAATTATGTTTTAAAACCATTATTCTCTTTTTCTGGATCTGGAGTGATTTTTCATGTGAAAAAAGAAGATATTGAAGCTGTGGTCGAAAAAGAACTTTATATACTTCAGAAAAAAGTAAATTACATGCCCATAGTTCAATCACCAGAGGGAAAAGTAAAGGCAGAAGTCCGTGTTCTTTGCACTTGGAAAAAAAATGATGTTGCACCTACTCTACTTTGCAATTTGGTTCGATTAAGTCGTGGAGAAATGATTGGCGTAAAATTCAATAAAGATAAGAATTGGGTTGGTGGTACTATTGGACTATTTGAAAAGGAATAATGTTAACCTTTAGCTACTACAATCTGTTTAATTATCTATTATTTTGTTGTTGTTTTTTCCAAAAAAAATCTTTTTTATCTAACTAAATTAACCCTATTTTTCCGTATATTCCTATTAGTAAAAAAACAGGAAGATTTTACTGCTTAATAATTTAGTTTAAATGTCATTTTAACGCAATGAAATCCATGAAAATCCAAAAACAGACCTTTTTCGATTTAAAAAACAGTCAAAAACAGCCATAAATTGCATATTATATCGTTTTCGAAGATGTCATTTGTTCAATAATAATGCATTTACTGCTACATAAATCAATTTCATTTGCTATTTAATAGTTATTTTTTAGTGTTTAAACAATTATTTTGAAAATACTTTAATTCTTTAATATTTTAACATAAAAAAAATGATGCTTCTTTTTTTTTCTTTATTATTGTATAGCTTTGATAAACTCATGATAATCAACAATACTAATTACTATTAAAAAATCAGCAAATGGATAGACGTAAAGCAATAAAAAACTTGGCACTTGTACTTGGAGGTGTCATCTCTGCTACAACAGTGGGGATTTTAATTAAGGATTTTGTTATTCCTGAAAATGACGACAAAAAATTCTCTTTTTCAGCAACAGATGAAGATTTTCTATCTGAATTCGCTGACTTATTGATACCAACAACTAAAGCTTCGCCTGGAGCGAAAGCAGCAGGTTTGGGTGCGTTTATTCCTATGATGATTAATGATTGTTATCCAGCCGATTTGCAACAAACTTTTGCAACAGGTATGAAAGAAATGCAAGATAAATGCATGAGTCAATTTAATAAAGACTTTAAATCGCTATCAATAGAAGACCGGACTAAAATTGTTGAAGAAACAAGAAAAGAGTCATTAGTTGATATTAATAAACCAAGCTTTTTTATTATCGCTAGAGATTTAACCATTTTAGGATATTTTTCATCAGAAATTGGGTGTACTCAAGCACGTGAATATTTGGCTGTTCCTGGAAGATATGATGGAAGTGCTGAATACAAACCTGGGCAAAAAGCTTGGGCAACATAGTAAACCTTTCAAAAATAAATTTCGTATCCATTATATGGAGGATACAAAATAGTACTTTTTAAAAAAATAATCTTCACATTAATCAAATTTAATAGCGCTGGAATGAATATAAATACAAATTTAAAAGAAGAGAATACTTATGACGCAATTGTTGTAGGTTCAGGTATAAGCGGTGGTTGGGCTGCAAAAGAACTAACCGAAAAAGGATTAAGAGTTTTGATGTTAGAACGCGGAATGAACATCGAACACATCAAAGATTACGATTCTGCAATGAAAAACCCATGGGAGTTTAAGCATGCGGGAAAACATACAGAAGAAGAAAAAAGAACACATCCAGTACAAATTAGAGATTATCCATACCAGGAAGCGAATGAAAAATGGTGGGTTAATGATTTAGAATGCCCATATACTGAAGACAAAAGATTTGATTGGTATAGAGGGTTTCACGTTGGTGGAAAATCTTTAATGTGGGGACGTCAAAGCTACCGTTTTAGTGATCACAATTTTGAAGATAATGCGAAAGACGGTCATGGTAATGACTGGCCTATTCGTTATAAAGATATTTCTCCATGGTACGATTATGCAGAGAAATTTGCAGGGATAAGTGGTCAAAATGAAAATTGGCCTTTACTACCTGATGGGCATTTTTTACCTCCAATGGATTTAAATTGTGTGGAGAAGTCTGTTAAAGAAAGAATGGAAAAACATTACAATAGAACTAGAATCTTAACTATTGGACGTACTGCTAATTTAACTGTTCCTCATAATGGACGTGGAAGCTGTCAATATAGAAATTTATGTAGTCGTGGATGTCCTTTTGGTGCTTACTTTAGCACACAGTCCTCTACTCTACCTGCAGCGATGGCTACTAACAGATTAACGGTTAGACCTTACTCTATTGTAAATCATATTATTTATGATAAAGACACTAAAAAAGCAAAAGGAGTAATGGTTATTGATGCAGAAACTAATGAGACAATGGAGTTTTATGCTAAAATTGTTTTTGTAAACGGTTCTACATTAGGTTCTACTTTTATCTTATTAAATTCTACTTCTGAAGCACATCCAGAAGGTTTAGGAAATGCTAGTGGACAATTAGGTCACAACTTAATGGATCACCATTTTCGTTGTGGAGCTTCAGGAACTGCCGAAGGTTTTGAGGATAAATACACTTATGGACGTAGAGCCAATGGTGTTTATGTACCTAGATATCAAAATGTAGGTAATGATAAAAGAGATTATTTAAGAGGTTTTGGTTATCAAGGTGGTGCTAGTAGAAACCCTTGGCATGAAGAGGTTGCTGAATTATCATTTGGTGGTGATTTTAAAGACAAATTAAGTCTTCCTGCGAACACATGGAATATGGGATTAGGTGGTTTTGGAGAAATGTTACCTTACTACGAAAACAAAGTATATATCAATCATGATAAAAAAGACAAATGGGGCCAACCTGTTTTAGCTATTGATTGTGAATACAAAGAGAACGAGAAAAAAATGAGAATTGACATGATGAATGATGCTGCAGAAATGCTTGAAGCTTCAGGAATTAAAAATGTTCAAACTTATGATAACGATTGTTACCCTGGAATGGCAATACATGAAATGGGAACTGCGAGAATGGGTAATGACCCTAAAACATCCGTTTTAAACAAATGGAATCAAATGCATGAAGTAAGTAATGTATTTGTAACAGATGGTTCTTGTATGCCTTCTATTGCATGTCAAAATCCATCATTAACATTCATGGCATTAACAGCACGTGCTTGTGATTATGCAGTTAAAGAATTAAATAAAGGAAACATTTAGGATTATAAATGATGAATAGAAAATTAAAAATGGGTATGATCGGCGGTGGCCAAGATGCTTTTATAGGCGCAATACACCGCTTAGCAGCCAATATGGACGGTCTTATTGAATTAAGTTGTGGAGCATTAAGCATAACACCCGAAACAGCAATTGCTTCTGGTAAAGCGTTATTCCTTCCCGAATCCAGAACCTATACTTCTTATGAAGAAATGATCAAAGCGGAAGCCAACTTACCAGTTGGTGAGCGCATGGATTTTGTTACTATTGTTACTCCTAATTTTGCTCATTTTGCTCCTGCAATGATGGCACTAGATTATGGTTTTAATGTTGTAATCGAAAAACCAATTACTTTTTCTTTGGAAGAAGCAAAGCTATTGGAACAAAAACTGGAAGAAACTGGATTAATTTTGTGCTTGACACATACCTACTCAGGGTATCCAATGGTAAAGCAAGCTAAGGCAATGCTTAAAGAAGGCAAACTAGGAAAAATTAGAAAAGTTTGGGTAGAATACCCTCAAGGATGGTTAAGTAAATTATCTGAAAGAGAAGGAAATGCACAAGCTGCTTGGCGAACAGATCCAAAAAAAGCAGGAAAAAGTTCTGTAATGGGAGACATTGGAACTCATGCTGCACATCTAGCTGAATACATTACTGGTTCAAAGATTACAGACATCTGCGCTGAATTAAATACACTTGTCGAAGGACGTGTAATGGATGATGACGGAGCTGTAATGTTGAAATTTGATAATGGAGCTAAAGGAGTTTTAATGGCTTCTCAAGTAGCTGCTGGTGAAGAAAATGCTTTAAAAATTAGAGTCTATGGTGAAAAAGGCGGAATCGAATGGTTGCAACATGATCCCAATACTTTGATTGTAAAATGGCTTGATGAACCTACTCAAATTTTGAGAGCGGGTTCTAATTATGGTCATCTATCATCATTTGCGACTCATAACTGCCGAACTCCAGGCGGACATCCAGAAGGATATTTGGAAGCATTTGCCAATATCTATCGCAATTTTGCCTTAACATTAGGCTGCAAATTAGACGGTATAGAACCTACCCCAGAAATGTTAGATTTTCCTTCTATTGAAGATGGATTGCGAGGAATGGCATTTATTGATAGTGTAGTAGCATCTGCTAATTCAGATAAAAAATGGTCGCCTTACATATTATAAAATCTAAGTAGACAAAAAGAATAAAAAATGACAACAATACAAGGTCCAGCAGTATTTTTAGCACAGTTTATTAGTGATGAAGCCCCTTTTAATTCTTTAGACGGAATTTGTAAATGGGCTGCAGATTTAGGTTTTAAAGGCATCCAAATGCCTACGTTAGATACTCGGTTTATTGATTTACAAAAAGCTGCTGAAAGCAAAACATATGCAGATGAATTAAAAGGAAAAATTGCTTCCTACGGTTTAGAAATAACCGAATTATCTACACATTTACAAGGGCAACTTGTTGCTGTTCACCCTGCTTATGATGATTTATTTGATGCATTTGCTCCAGCAAATGTGCATGGAAAACCAAAAGCAAGACAAGAATGGGCAGTGCAGCAATTAAAATATGCTGCAAAAGCATCTCAAAATTTAGGTTTAAATGCACATGCCACTTTTAGTGGTTCTTTGCTTTGGCAATATTTTCACCCTTGGCCACAAAGACCAGCAGGTTTAGTTGAAGAAGGATTTGCTGAATTAGCAAAACGTTGGTTGCCTATTTTAAATGAATTTGATCAAAATGGTGTGGATCTTTGTTATGAGATTCATCCTGGTGAAGATTTATTTGATGGAGAAACCTACGAAATGTTCTTGAAGGCGGTCAACAACCATTCAAGTGCATGTATTTTATATGATCCTTCTCATTTTGTACTACAACAATTAGACTATATCCAATACATTGATTTTTATCATGAAAGAATAAAAGCATTTCATGTAAAAGATGCCGAATTTAATCCAACTGGGAAGCAAGGAACATTTGGTGGATATCAAAGTTGGGCCAACCGTGCGGGGCGTTATCGTTCTCCGGGAGATGGCCAAGTTGATTTTAAAACTATTTTCAGCAAACTTTCTCAATATGATTTTAAAGGTTGGGCTGTAATGGAATGGGAATGCTGTATAAAAAATCAAGAAGATGGTGCTCGTGAAGGTGCTGAGTTTATAAAGAATAATATAATTAAGGTCACTGATAAGGCCTTTGATGATTTTGCTTCGGTAAATAGTAGTCAAGAATTTAACAGAAAAATATTAGGGCTTTAAATTTCTCATTTATTCAATCAATAATTAAAATCTTTCGATCAGCATGAAAAAAGAAAAAGTTAAAAAAATTGAAGAAAGTAAAATCATAAATAATCGACGTGATTTTATAAAAACCAGTGCTTTAGCCGCAGCGGCATTTATGATTGTTCCTAGACATGTTTTAGGAAGAGGATTTGTTGCTCCTAGTGATCGCTTATTAATTGCGAGTATTGGTGTAGGCGGTAAAGGACAGTCAGATATTGCCATGTTCGATAAAAGTGGTAAAGCTTCAATTTCTTTTCTTTGTGATGTTGATGATAGAAGGGCAGCAAAAACGGTTAATGCGTTTCCAAAAGCCAAATATTATAAAGACTGGAGAGAAATGTTTGATAAAGAACACAAAAATTTTGATGCTGTTTCAGTAGCAACACCAGATCATAACCATGCTATTCAAACCCTTGCAGCAATGCAGTTAGGAAAGCATGTCTATGTTCAAAAACCGTTAACTCATGATATCTATGAAGCTAGAATTCTAACTCAAGCTGCAGCGAAATACAATGTAGTTACTCAAATGGGAAATCAAGGTGCTTCAAATGATGGTACTCGTATAATGAAAGAGTGGTATGACGCAGATTTGATTGGAGACGTCCATACTGTTTATGCTTGGACTGACCGTCCTGTTTGGCCTCAAGGTATCCCCTGGCCTACTAGTAAAACTGAGATTCCAAAAGAATTAGATTGGGATTTATGGTTGGGTACTGCTCCTCAAAAAAATTATGTAGATAAACTGGTTCCTTTCAACTGGAGAGGATGGTGGGATTATGGAACGGGTGCTTTGGGTGATATGGGTTGTCATTTAATTGAAGCTCCATTTAGTGTTTTAAATTTAAAATACGCCAAAGATGTTCAATGTAGTGTTGGATCAGTATATGTAGATGAGTTTAAAAGAGGGTATTTCCCTGAAAGTTGTCCACCATCAAGTCATGTTACATTAACATTTCCTAAAACCAATAAAACCAATGGAGACGTTACTTTGCATTGGATGGATGGAGGTATTCAACCTGAAAGACCATTAGAATTAGAACCAAATGAAATTTTTGGAGATGGTGGAAATGGTACTTTATTTGTTGGGACTAAAGGTAAAATGATGTGCGATACATATGGTAGAAATCCGAGATTACTTCCATTAACCAAAAATGAAAATTTAAATATCGCTCAAAAATACTCTAGAGTTGTTGACGGTTCAGAAGGGCATTATAAACAATGGATTGAAGCAGCAATTGCGGGTCACGGAAAAAAAGAGTTAAGTTCTCCTTTTGAAATTGCAGGCCCATTGACAGAAGCCTTATTGATGGCAAATTTAGCCATAAGAGGCTATGATGTGCAAAAAGAAGTAGGTGGGAAAACTAAATATCCAGGACGTTCTGTAAAATTACTTTGGGATAATGATGCCATGAGAATCACCAATTTTGATGATGTGAATCAATTTGTAAAAAGAGAATACCGTCAAGGTTGGAACAATCTAACTTTGTAAATATCCCATTATGATAAAGAAAATAGTATTATCACTAGGCTTAATCTTCATTATGCAAAATACTCAAGCCCAAAAAAAAATCACTCGCCTGTTTGATGGTAAAACAACAAATGGATGGCATTCTTATGGAAAAACAAACGCAGGTGCTGCATGGAAAGTGGATAAAGGGGTTCTACATTTTGATCCTTCAGCTGCTGAAAATGGTCAAGGAGGAGATCTTGTTACGAATAAGGAATATTCTAATTTTCATTTAAAGTTAGATTGGAAAGTAGCTCCTAAATCAAATAGCGGAATTATATTTTTCATCCATGAAGATCCTGCAAAATACAAGAATACATACGAAACAGGTTTAGAAATGCAGGTTTTGGATAACGAGGGTCATCCTGATGGAAAAATTGACAAGCATAGAGCTGGAAACTTATATGATTTGATTAAAAATGATATTGAACCTGTAAAAGCTGTTGGAGAATGGAATACAGCTGAAGTAATTTGCAACAAAGGGAAACTTACTCTAATATTAAATGGAGTGACTGTTGTAAAAACTATGTTATGGGATGACAACTGGAAAAAACTAGTTGCTGGAAGTAAATTTAAAGCTTGGAGTGATTTTGGAACATTTAAAACTGGAAAAATTGCTTTGCAAGATCATGGTGAAAACGTCTGGTTCAAAAATATTGAAATAAAAGAATTATAATCCGGAATGGATTTAAAGAGTAAGAAACTAAAAACAAAATATATAAACTAACCAATAATCAATGAATACTACAATACGAATAAAACTATCAATAATGATGTTCCTAGAATTTTTTATCTGGGGTGCGTGGTTCGTAACATTAGGAACCTTTTTAGCAAGTAATTTAAAAGCCTCTGGAGCTGATTCAGCTGCAGTTTTTTCAACACAGTCGTGGGGTGCAATCATAGCACCGTTTATTATCGGATTGATAGCTGACCGCTATTTTAATGCTGAGAAAATATTAGGAATTCTTCACCTTGTGGGTGCATTTTTAATGTATCAAATGTATATGTCGGATGATGTTAGTGTATTTTATTATTTTGTTTTAGGATATATGATACTATTTATGCCAACATTGGCCCTAGTAAATTCAGTATCGTTTAATCAAATGACTGATCCTGAAAAAGAATTTTCAAACATTAGAGTTTGGGGAACAATTGGATGGATCTTAGCAGGTTTATCAATTAGTTATTTGTTTCATTGGGATTCTGTAGAAGGGGTTTCTAGTGGAATGCTAAAAAATACATTTTTACTTGCAGGAATAGTATCATTAGTATTAGGTATTTTTAGTTTTGTGTTACCAAAAACACCTCCAAAGGTTGCTTCTACTGAGAAAATTAAAATTGGTGATTTATTAGGGTTTGACGCCTTAAAATTATTAAAAGATAAAAACTTTGCTGTATTCTTTATTTCTTCAATTCTTATCTGTATTCCATTGGCGTTTTATTATCAAAATGCGCATCCTTTTTTGACTGCAGCAGGAATTGATAATCCAACAGGGAAAATGGCTATAGGTCAAGTGTCTGAGACTTTATTATTGCTTTTGCTTCCAGTGTTTTTTACAAGATTCGGATTCAAGAAAACAATTTTATTAGGAATGCTTGCTTGGGCAATTCGTTATGCTTTGTTTGCTTATGGTAATGGGGATAACTTGAGTTTTATGCTTATTATTGGGATTGCATTGCATGGTATTTGTTATGATTTCTTCTTTGTGGCTGGACAAATTTATACCAACTCAAAAGCGGGAGAAAAATATAAAAGTGCTGCACAAGGCTTAATAACTCTTGCTACTTATGGAGTTGGTATGTTAATTGGTTTTGCAGTTGCAGGATGGATTACAGATAATTACAAAATGATTGATGGTGCAATTAACTGGCAAATGGTTTGGATTATTCCTGCTGCAATTGCTTTTGGTGTATTTTTATTTTTTGCTGCTTTATTCAATGAAAAAAGTAAAAATAAAGTTGAAGCAGCCTAAATATAATTTTTATGAGTAATCAAATAAATAGAAGATCTGTAATAAAAGGAATCCTTGCTGGAACTGCAGTATTAGGATTTCCATCTGGCTTTTCTGCTATGGCCAATACTAAAGAGGAAGTAAGTAATATGACATCTGGTATATTAAAAGGAAAATTAAATCATTCTGTTGCCCGTTGGTGCTTTAATGATTTTGATATTGAAACGCTTTGTACTGAAGTAAAAAAAATGGGAATCACTGGAATTGATTTAGTGGGCCCTAAAGATTGGCCAATATTGAAAAAACATAATCTAGTTTCAACAATGTGTAATGGTGCTGAACTCAATTTAGTAGATGGTTTTAACGATTTGCAATTTCATGAAGCGCTTATTAAGAATTATACTGAAATGATTCCGTTAGTTGCTGATGCAGGATATAAAAATCTAATTTGTTTCAGTGGAAGCCGAAGAGGTAAAACGGATGAAGAAGGTTGGCAAAATTGTGTTACTGGTTTACAAAAGTTAATTCCGCTGGCCGAAAAACACAATGTTACCTTAGTGATGGAGCTTTTAAATAGTAAAATTGACCATCATGATTACCAATGTGACAGAACATCATGGGGAGTAGAATTGGCTAAACGATTAAATACAGAAAACTTCAAATTACTTTATGACATCTACCATATGCAAATTGATGAAGGTGATGTAATTAGAAATATTACTGATAATCATCAATATATTGCTCATTTTCACACTGCTGGTGTTCCCGGCCGACATGAAATTGACGAGACTCAGGAGCTAAATTATGTTGCAATTATGAAAGCAATCGCAGCAACTGGTTATAAGGGATTCATTGGTCAAGAATTTATACCTAAAAATGCTAACAAATTAGAATCTTTGAGAAAAGCGATTCTAATTTGTGATATCTAATAAACTAAAAACAAACTCATGATAAAAAGAAGAGATTTTTTAATAAATAGTGGCTTGGCGCTAAGTGCATTAGCCATTGCCCCTTCCTTTGCATTTGCTGCAAAAAAGAAAGCGATTGGAATTCAATTATGGACATTGAGAGATACTTTTCCAAAAGATGTTAAAGGAGTATTGGCTCAAGTTGGAAAAATAGGATTTAACGAAGTGGAAACTTTTGGTTTTTCTCCCACAAAAGGTTTTTTTGGGACATCAGTTAAGGATTTCAAAAAAATGCTTTGTGACAATGATTTAAAAGCAACGAGTAATCATTTTGATTTTAATGGTTATATAGAAAATGGTAATACAGATGTAATTAAGTCCTACACTGAAGCAGCTAATATATTAGGTAGTGAATACATTACTGTTCCTTATGTTGTGGAGAACTTAAGAGGTAAAACTGGGGATGATTATAAAAAATTAGCCTTAAAAGTTAATAAAGCAGCCGAAATTTGCAAGGCCGCTGGTTTAAAATTAGCATATCACAATCATGATTTTGAATTTACTAAATTCGGAGCAACTAATGGTTATGAAATTTTACTAAATGAAACTGATAAAAAATTAGTTGATTTTGAAATGGATTTATATTGGGTAGTACGTGCAGGCCATGATCCATTGCAATTATTTAAAGAACATCCAGGCCGTTTTAAAATGTGGCATGTAAAAGATATGGATAAAGCCAATCATGAATTTAATGCTGTGATAGGAACTGGAACTATTGACTTTAAATCTATTTTTGCTCAATCGGAACTTTCTGGAATGAAACGTTTCTTTTTGGAACATGAAAGTAACTACATTCCTAATCCAATAGAATCTGCAGCTGCTAGTTATAATTATATAAAGAACAACTTAATATAAAGCCACAAAAAAGGGATACTTTTCGTATCCCTTTTTTTATTCCCATTTATCAAGTCCTAATAATTTTTTACCTAAATCGGTCAATTCTGCAGTTTCATATTTAGTTTGTTCCCATTTGCGTGGATCTCCCGGAAAAGCATATCCTTCAGGTGCCACCCTATTTTTCCAAGAATTAATACGCCATTGTTTAAGCTCTTCATTATCTTCTTCTGCTGGCATCATAGAAATATATTGTGCCATTCTCACTTTATCCTTTGTTATATTAGGCCGTATCCCATGTGGCTGTGTACTATTGAAAATTAATAAATCCCCAGCTTCCATTTTTACTTTTACAAATTTATCTTCTAATCCTGTTACATCTGGTTTAAAACGGTTACGATCTTCGGGTTGTGTTAATTTCCAGGTATCATAATTGCGATATAAATCAGGAATACATTGAAAACCTCCCATATTTTCATCCGTTTGATCAGCTAAGGCAAGAACTCCTTGAACGTTTTGTGGCTTGGTGTCAGGATCATAATCCCAATGAATAAATCCTTTAAAATCAAAACCAGGTCTGATTGGCAAATTGAGATTAGCTCTATCAATAGTCACCCATAATTTCTCAGTTCCCCAGATATCAACAAATGCGTCATATACTTTCTGCATTTGTCTATTATCCCACTGGTATTGGTGATTGTACACTTCGACCATACCACTATTAGTAAGTTCTTTCATTTGCATTTCGGCTCTTGGTGGAGCGTACCAAGTTTCGGGGTCATTTTGATTTTTTTCTTCAAATTCCCATAAAAAGTCAGCCATCTTTTTAGCATTCTCCTTTGGAACAGCATTTTTTATCACAATATATCCGTTCTTTTTCCAAAATTTCCAATCTTCTTCTGTTAATAAACGTAAGGGCTTCCCATCAGAACGATCATTCAATTTTAAAGTACTCGATTTTGCCGTTGAAGGATTTCCAGGAATGTCTTTATGAGCATTATTATTTGCCATCGTAGGCACCATATTTGGTGTCATTGTTTTTTCCTTATTTTCCATTATTTGAATATTTAGTTATTATTAATAATTCAAAATTATAAAAAATGAATGCCATTAATTTCTACAAAATTCTCTTCTATTTGTACAATATTGATTTGTTTACTACTTTTAATCGTTATTATGTATATTTTTGAACAATTAATAGTTTTAAATAAAAATGAAAATAGTTTTTGAAGACATAAAAAGATTAGCAGGAAGCTCATTCCGAATATTAGTAAATCCAAAATTGAACGATTTCTATTATTGGCATTTTCACCCTGAATTTGAACTAACTTTTATCGTTGCCCCAAGTGGAACAAGACGTGTAGGAAATCATGTGGGTAATTTTGAAGGAAGTGACTTGGTCTTTATAGGATCTAATATTCCACATTTGAATTTCGATTATGGAATAAAAACAGAATATGAAAAAGTAGTTTTACAAGTAAACGAAGATTTTTTCAAAAATGATTTGGCAGTTACTCCTGAGTTAGCATCAATTTATCAATTCTTTGAGAATTCTAAAAGAGTGATTTGTTTTAATGGAAAAATCAAAGATACAGTTGGTAAAAGACTCCAAAAATTACATTTATTATCTCATTTCGAGCAATTTATAGAAGTATTGAGTCTATTTCAATTACTTGCAAATTCTACTGAAATGACACTTTTACATGATGTTCCCTTTGAAAACATGTATAATAACAAAGAGCAATTGCGATTGAAAATTGTTTACGAATTTATTGAAGAAAACTTTCAAAGACCCATTTCATTAGAAGAAATAGCCGAAAAAACGAATTTATCTAAAGCTGCTTTTTGTCGCTATTTTAAAAAAATGACGCAATTAACTTTTATAGAATTCCTTAATCAGTATCGAATCGAGCAAGCTAAAAGGCTGTTAAAAAGCGATAAAAATGTGACAGAGACCTGTTATGAATGTGGATTTGAAAGTTTATCTTATTTTAATCGAATTTTTAAAAAGGTAGTTGGTAAAAACCCTATTCAATTTAAGAAAAAATAATTGTTTGTTATTTTATTTCCAAAGATTTTTAAATAAAATAGGGCAAATTACTCCCATAGTATTAGGTTCGTCGACATTCCATGAAAATTTCAAAACAGGGTAATTTTCATCATTTGTAACAAATCTATCGTAATCTATATAAGAGAATAATTCTTTATCGGTTTTGTTTTTAAAAGCATTCATCGCCACATACCAAAAACCTTCAAACTCATAGTTCTCCTGCCCTTTTGTTACTAAATTAATTAGAGCATCAGGATTATCTTTTACTTTATAGAATGCATCTTTTCCCTTAGCAATTAACCAACATCTAAAATATTCAAAACCACCATCAGAACAACCACCGTTGATAATATATGCTGCACACCATAAATTTTCATTATAAGTGTCAAAAAGAAGTTTGTCAGTTCTTAAACGAAAACCAATCATTTCTTTTGGGCTTAACTTTTCAATTTCTGAAATTAAAAAAAGCTCTTGGTCCTCTTGGTTTGTAGTTTGTTTTATTGAGTTTTCAACTATTGTCCAATATAAATCCTCATTAAGCATTTCACTTGACTTAGCGATTGCTATTGTATCACCCAAAGTACTGGTGTTCGCAATTGCTAGATCTTGATTCTTAACATTAGTTTGACCCATTGCAAAATGACTAACAAATAATAAAGAAAACAATTTTATGGCTGAATTTTTCATGATTTGAAAAGTATTTTACAGTTGATTATTTTAAAAAACTGAGGTAAAATTAGCAAAATTTATTCTGAAATATCAAATCCTGCTACATAAAAATCCTTGTCTATTTGTAATTTTTTTATTTTGAATTCAGCAGTTTCAGTACTCCATTCAGTATTAGGTTTTAACCATTTTTCTTTTCCATCAATTAAAACTTTTACTGGCATATTAAATCCTTTTACACAATTTGTCCAACGAAAACCCAATTTGTTTTCTTTGAAATAATATTCTAAAGTTGGAATATGAGTATCTCTTAAGTATTGATTAAAAACGGTTGATAAGTCAATTCCAACTGCTGTTGTCAAATAATCTTCAATTTGTTTTGTAGTTACTGTTTGATGGTAAAAAGTACTGTTTAATCCTCTAAGGATAGAACGCCATTTTTCATCATTATTTACAATTTGGCGAATTGTATGTAACATATTTCCTCCCTTAGGATACATATCGCCAGAACCTTCATTGTTTACATCGTAATTTCCAATGATTGGCTTATCATTCTTAATTCCTTTTCTTGTACCTCTAACATACTCGGCTCCCGCTTCTTTTCCATAATAATATTCTACAAAAAGACTTTCTGCATAATTGGTAAAGCTTTCATGGATCCACATATCAGCAATATCTCGATATGTTATATTATTAGCAAACCATTCGTGTCCCGATTCATGAATAATTATAAAATCAAATTTTAGACCCCAGCCAGTTCCACTTAAATCTCGACCTCGATATCCATTTTTAAAACCATTACCATATGTAACGGAACTTTGATGTTCCATTCCTAAATAAGGCGCTTCAACAAGTTTATAACTATCTTCATAAAAAGGATAAGGGCCAAACCAATGTTCAAAAGCTTTAAGCATGCGCGGAACGTCTTTGAATTGCTCTTTGGCTTTAGCCAAATTATCTCTCAATACATAATAACTGCAATCTAGATCTCCTTTTTCTCCTTTGTATTTTTCAGAAAAAGTAACATAATCCCCAATGTTTATGTTGACTCCATAATTATTAATAGGGTTTGAAACATACCAATTGTACGTTTTTGTTCCATCTTTTAATTTTTTTACGCTTAGTAAACGGCCATTGGAAACATCCATCAAATTTCCTGGCACATTTACGCTAATCAGCATATTTTCCACTTCGTCATACATATGATCTTTATTGGGCCACCAAACACTGGCTCCCAATCCTTGACAAGACGAAGCTATAAATAAATTATTGTTAGAATCTTTTTTCCAAGTGATTCCTCCATCCCAAGGTGGATTTACTGCAACTTTTGGTTTTCCTCCGTAAAAAACAATAAGTTCTTTTGTGGCACCAATAATTTGTGGTGAAACTAAATCAATAAAAAAGGCATTTCCTTCTCGGGTATATTTTAGCGTTTTGCCATCTTGAATTACTTTATAGATTTCCATTGGATTTTGTAAATCTACCTGCATCTTATTATACTCTTCTAATACTTTATATGTAATAGTGTTAGACCCTGTAATTGTGCTATCTGAAGGATTAACTTTAATATCTAAATGATACTTTTTCACATCCCACCACGCTCTCTCTTTTGTAATACTTCCTCGTAAAGTATCCTGTCTAGTAAATTGTAATTCAGACTTTGATAAAAGACCTTGAGCCGTACTATTTTGTAAAAACAGTAAAAATAAAAAAATGGATGCGAAATACTTTTTCATGAAATTGTGAGGATATAAATATTTTTTTTGTAGTTTTTTAAAACTGAGAATTAATGAAGTTTGACTATTTTTTCTTGTTTTAGGACTACTGAAAAATCAGCTAATAAGCGATCAACATAGTCATTTAGTAACTCCAATATTCTTTCATTTTTATCAGATTGTACAATTAAACCGGCATGATACTCTAAAGGAACTTTAAAACAAACTTCGGGGTCTGAAAAAGAAGATAAATCAGGGTGCTGATATTTTGATAAAGTCAAAACGATACCAGCATATTCTTTTTTTACTTTTGGTAATTTATATTTTTTTCCTTTTACCAAAGCGTCCTCAATTGCCGCCCACTCTTTCCATAAATTAATATTAGAAGCTGCAGCAACCATTTCTGCTAAATGGGCACCTCCTACTCTAGATGACGTTTCTAAAAAGTAGATTTCACCATCTTCATTGCATTTTATAAATTCAGTATGTGCAGCACCATGTTTTAAACCAAAACCTTTCATGACTTGTTCATTTACTTCTTTAATTGCTACATCATCATCAGAACCATACGGGATATTTGAACTTCTAAATACACCTCCACCTTGTGAAATTTCCATGGGTGTAGCTAAATATTTAGATGTTATGCTAAATATTACTTTTTTATCTAAAATTAAACTGTCACAATGGTATACATCTCCAGGTTTAAATTGTTCTAATAAATATTTGAAACGATTATTACCCATTTCGTTGATATGTATCCATAAAGTTTCTTTGTCATATACTTTAATTATCCCTGAAGCTGAAGCTTCTGAACGTGGCTTTAAGACCCACGGAGCTGGAACAGTATCCGCAAATGTATTGATATCATGATCATTGAATAAGGAACAAAATGCGGGATTTGGAATTCCACAACTTTTTGCTCTCATGCGCATGGCTAATTTATCTCTAAAATAACGACCAGTGGTTTGACCCATCCCATCAATACGCAAGTTTTCCCTAAGATATGTTGCTTTCTCAACATCATAATCATCCAAAGCAACTATGGCATCTATTTTATTGGATTTCATTAAATTACCAACACCTAATAATAAATGCTCTAAATTCCAATCGGTATCTTGGCCCTGCATATAAAAAGTTTCTTCTATAGCTTCATGTGGCCAAGGTTTATCTCTTAATTTTTCACTGGTAATTAGGTATACTTTATTTCCAAGACTTTTTAAATGAGTCAAAAAATCGGCTCCTTTGAAATAGTTCGAAATACAAATGAAGGTTTTAGCATTTTCCATAAGCTTTATAAATTTTCAATGAATTTAGTTAATAAATGAACACCATAGGCAGTAGCATGTTTACTTTTTGCAAATTCATCATCCCCAAATGCAACTCCAGCAACATCGAGATGCGCCCACGCTGGGTGTTCTTGAGTAAAAAATTCCAAAAATTTGGCAGCACTGATCGCACCTGCTACTGGTTTTCCACTATAATTTTTAACGTCAGCGATGTCACTTTCAATATCTTGTTTATACACATCCCAAAGTGGCAATGGCCATAAACGCTCTCCTACAGCATCTCCTGCTTCTTGTATTTTTTTAGAAACAACTTCGTTATTGGTAAATAAAGCACCACATTCATACCCTAAAGTACCCACACTACTGCCGGTAAGAGTCGCAACATCTACAATATACTCAGGTTGGTAATTTTTGATTAAATAGGATAAACCATCTGCTAATATAAGTCGGCCTTCTGCATCTGTATCAATAATTTCAATTGAATTCCCGCTATAACTTTGAATCACATCACTAGGTAAAAAAGAAGTCTTATCTACTGAATTTTCAGCACATGGTACAATTGCAGTAACTTGAACTGGTAATTGCAAATCGGCTATCAACTGCATGGCGCCAAATACAGCAGCTCCACCTGCCATATCACATTTCATATGGACCATTCCTGCCGTTTTAATATTTAATCCCCCTGTATCAAAAGTGATTCCCTTTCCTACTAATCCAACGTGTTTTAACTTTTCTGCATTTTTCTTTGGAGTGTAGCTCATAATGACAAACTGTGGTTCATTTTGACTTCCTTTTCCAACAGCCAAAAAAGCACCTAAACCTTCAATTTTTGAAGCTTCTAGACCCAGCACTTTAATATCAAATCCATATTTAGTCCCTTTATCTTGCGCCCAACTAGCTAAATATTTTGGAGTTACTTTATTTGGAGGTAGATCTACTAGAGCTAATGTTTCTAATTGTGCTTTAGCGATTTTTATTGCTTTATTTATCACATCTGAAAAATCCTTGGTCGATACAATTTCCAATTCAAAATTAGTATCCAAAAACGGATGATCTACTTGTTTTTTATAGTGTCCTAAGTTATATGTACCTAAAAGTAATCCAGATACTACTGCTTCTACTTGTTCGTCGCTGAATTCTTCTGGAATATTTAAAGCAACTTGTTTAGAAAAAGATTCTTTTTCTTTAACTGCAATTCTACGAAAAGTGGTCTTTAAAGATTTATAATCAATTGATTTTCCTAGTCCAATAAAAATAAAAGTAGTATCGTTTTTCTCTGCCAGATAATGCGTATCTTTTTTACCATAAAAAACTTTAGATGAAATGGATAAATCACCAAATTGGATTGGAATTAGATTTTTCGGATTGGTTTCAAAGACAGGTATTAACACCGATCCTGCAAAATTTTCTAAACTAGCAATTTTCTTTGTTTTCATTTAATTTTCTTTTGTGTTAAAAAAAAGCCATTCAATAGCTTTAGGAAATTCATCACTCCAATAAATTTCGTTATGTTTCCCTTGTTTATTAATACTTAAATTGATTTTCATTTTATCCTTAACAAATTCACTTGCGATGATGCGCTCTTTGAAATTTTTTACATGAGAAACCATTGTTTCACTTTCATCTCCACCAGCATACAAGTATATTTTTGTATCTGAATTATTTTCATCATCAACTTTAATTTTTAAGTCTGGTTTAACCCATAAGGAAGGAGAGAAAATCATTAAGCGACCAAATACATCTGGATATCTTAATCCACTAAAAATACTAATTAGTCCGCCCATAGAGCTTCCTCCTATTCCTGTGTTTTGACGGTCTTTTTTTGTTCTAAAATTGGTATCAACAAATGGTTTTAAAGTTTCTATTAGAAATTTTATATATTTTTTTCCTTGTCCTTTTCCTAAAACGGTTTTACCTACATTGTATTCTTTAATACGATCTTCTTCAGCGTGTTCAATAGCAATAATAATGATTTTCCCAATTTTATATTCGGACATTACAGCCAACTTTTTATCTATTTCCCAATTGCCATATTCTGCCTCTTCATTAAATAAATTTTGAGCATCCTGCAAATACATTACGGGGTAACTTTCACTTGAATTATCGTAATCATGTGGCAATAATGCCCATATTTTTCTCGTTTTATTTAACTGAGGAATTTCAAATTCATCCGATATTAAAACAACTTGCGGTAAATAATTTTGTTTAAATGGAAGCCAGTTTTTCCTCCATCTAATTACATGTTCGTTCTGAATTCCAGTATGTTTATTAGTCTCTCTATTTTCTGTACGATTTCCGCTTAGGTCAATTTCTACTTCACTCCAATCTCCTTTTGTGAATTTATATAGAAGTTTTTCAGGATAATTATAATCATGAGTAAACTTATAATGATATAATCCATTACCTATTTTCTCCATCAAAAACTCTTTGTCTTGGGTAAGCCAATTATTAAAATTACCTGAAATATATACTGGTCGCGAATCATCTTCGTCAGTAGTTAATATGATATGTAAACCGGTTTTTATAATAGTATGATTTAAGTCTTCAGTTTCTATTGTATTGTCAAAATTCATAATATGTAATGTGGTATTTCTTTTAAATAAAAGTAAATATAGTGGATTGCATAATCAAAAAAAAGAAAAAAGAAAACCCAATAATGAATCGCTTCATTATTGGGTTTTATTATATTTAAATTAATAAGAAAAACTGCTCTATTTTTGACGACTTTTCAATACTTCAACAACATCATTGAGTTGAAATCCTTTGGCTTGCAGTAGTATTAAATAGTGAAAAAGTAAATCAGCACTTTCACTCAAGAACAAATCATCATTATCATCTTTTGCCTCTATAACAACTTCTATTGCTTCCTCACCTACTTTTTGAGCAATTTTGTTCATTCCTAATTTGAACAATGAAGCTACATAGCTTTTCTCTGAATCAGCATTTTCACGACGTGTTTTAATCGTTTCTTCTAAATGCGAAATAAATCCATAATCCGCTTTGTTTTCGGTTTGCCAGCAGGTATCTGCACCAGTATGACAAGTAGGTCCAACTGGTTTTGCTTGAACTAGTAAAGTATCACCATCACAGTCATTTTTTATATCAACCAAATTTAAAAAGTTACCACTTTCTTCCCCTTTTGTCCAAAGTCTTTGCTTAGAACGACTGAAAAAAGTTACTTTTTGAGTTTCAATTGTTTTTTGATACGCTTCCTCATTCATGTAACCCAACATTAAAACCGCTTTAGTCTGACTGTCTTGTATAATGGCTGGAATTAATCCGTATGCACTTTTTGAAAAATCTATGTTCATGTTATTTTATTTAATGATTGAAAAATTAAAAGATTATCAAATCTGACGTCTTTCCTCTTTCTTTTATAATCTTACTTCGATGTTGTGTTTTTGAAGTTCTTGCTTCAAAGTTCGGATTTCAATTTCTTTAAAATGAAAAACGCTTGCTGCCAATGCTGCATCTGCTTTTCCTTCTATAAAACTGTCAACAAAATGCTGTATGTTTCCTGCGCCTCCTGATGCAATAATAGGAATATTAACCAAGGTAGATAATTTAGACAAAGCTACATTAGCAAATCCATTTTTAGTTCCATCATTATCCATTGAAGTAAACAGTATTTCTCCTGCACCTCTCTCGGCAACTTCTGTAGCCCAATCAAATAAATTCAATTCAGTAGGCACTTTTCCACCAACTAAATGTACAATCCATTGCCCGTCAATTTGTTTTGCATCAATGGCAACAACAACACACTGACTTCCAAATTTTTGTGCTAAATCATTGATTAGTTGCGGATTTTTTACCGCAGATGAATTAATAGATACTTTATCAGCACCATTTTGCAATAATATTTCAACATCTTCAACAGATGAAATTCCCCCACCAACCGTAAACGGAATATTAATAGTCGAAGCTACTTTGCGAACTAAATCAACCAATGTTTTTCTACGTTCTTCAGTTGCAGAAATATCAAGAAAAACCAATTCATCAGCACCTTCATCTGAATAAATTTTGGCTAATTCCACTGGATCACCAGCATCGCGTAAGTCAACGAAATTTACGCCTTTTACGGTTCTTCCATTTTTAATATCGAGACAAGGTATTATTCTTTTTGTTAACATGTATAGTAAGTATTAATTAATAAGGATGAAGTATTAAGTTTTCTTCTGATTATTTTTAGCAGAGATGATAATGCTTTTTATCAGTTTTAAAACTTCAACGCCATCGTTATGTAAACTCTCAAATTCTTCTTGTGAAAGGTATTTTGTTGCTTGTAAAAGTTCTAACCAGTATAAAGTTTCGTCTGCCTCTTTTTGAGAAATTCCCATTTTATGAATGAAATCAGCTCTACTTTCCGCATTTTTAGCTTCGCGAATGTTTGCACCTATTGAAGTACCAGAGCGCAAAACTTGTTTGCTCATGACATATTCATTTCTAGAAACTAAAGTCTTGTAGAGGTTGACCATTCTAATCGCAAATGAAAAACTCTTTACCTTGATTATATCTTCTCCCATACTTACAACTTAATCCTTATGACTTACTACTTATAACGTAGTTCTCCAATTGTTTCAAACTAATTCGACCTTCATAAATCGCTTTCCCAATAATAGTTCCTTCGCAACCCAATTCGGCTAATTTAGGTAATTCATCAAAGGTAGAAATTCCACCAGACGCAATCAATTTTATTCCTTTGGCTTCTGCTAAAATTTTTGCATACAGATCAAAACTCGGACCTTCTAGCATCCCATCTTTTGCAATATCCGTACATATAACGTACTGAATCCCTTTATTTTGATAGTCCTGAATGAATGGAACCAAATCTTCATTAGAATCTTCTAACCAACCAGAAACTGCTACTTTTTCGTTATTGGCATCTGCTCCAAGAATGATTTTATCCGCACCATACTCTGCAATCCATTTTTCGAAAATAGCTCTATTTTTTACAGCGATACTTCCTCCTGTAATCTGGTTAGCACCACTTTCGAAAGCAATTTTTAAATCGGCATCCGATTTCAATCCACCACCAAAATCAATTTTCAAACTAGTTTGAGTTGCAATTTGTTCTAATATTTTATAGTTGACAATTTTACTCGATTTGGCTCCATCTAAATCAACCAAATGTAAATATTCTATTCCATGTGCTTCGAATGATTTTGCAACCTCTAGCGGGTTTTCATTGTATATGATTTTAGTATTGTAATCGCCTTTTGATAAACGAACACATTTTCCTTCGATGATATCTATAGCTGGTATAATTCGCATTTTTTATAATTTAAAGATTTAAAATTGAAGAATTTAAAGATTAGCAATTTTGAACGTAGAACTACTCCATCCAGAATTGCTTAATCATTACATCTTTCAATCATTTAATTTTAGAAAATTCTCTAGAATTTGCTCTCCTACATCACCGCTTTTTTCAGGATGAAATTGAGTACCGTAAAAATTGTTTTTTTGTAATGCCGAGGCATATTCAACTTCATAATTAGTTGTTGCAATGGATTCAACGCAGTCAGGGGCATAAAAACTGTGTACTAAATACATATATTCATTTTCTGCAATTCCTTTAAATAAAGGGGACTTCAGGTTATAAATAGTATTCCATCCCATTTGTGGCACTTTAACTTTTGGAGAAAATTTTAATACATCAACATCAAAAATTCCTAATCCCTTTGTATTTCCTTCCTCCGATTTATTACACATCAATTGCATTCCCAAACAAATTCCCAATACGGGTTGAGTCAAAGTAGGAATTAAGGTTTCTAAGCCACTTGCTAACAACATTTTCATCGCTGAACTTGCTTCACCAACACCTGGAAAAATTACTTTATCGGCAGCTTTGATTTCCTCAGGATTATTACTCAAAACCGCTTTAAATCCCAATCTTTCGATGGCAAACATAATGCTTTGAATGTTTCCTGCTCCGTAATTTATGATTACTATTTTCATTGTTTTTTTGTTTCAAGTTTAAAGTTTAAGGTTTAAAGTTCTACATAGAACCTGAAACTTTAAACTTTAAACAAATTTTTACAACATCCCCTTTGTCGATGGCAAAATCATTTTTTCGGTGTCGCGTTTTACGGCAACTTTTATCGCTTTGGCGAAAGCCTTAAAAATAGCCTCAATTTTATGGTGCTCGTTTTGTCCTTCGGCTTTGATGTTGATATTTGCTTTAGCTCCATCTGAAAAAGATTTAAAGAAATGCAAGAACATCTCTGTTGGCATTTTCCCAACCATTTCACGTTTAAATTCCGTTTCCCAAACCAACCAGTTTCTACCTCCAAAGTCAATAGCAACTTGTGCTAAGCAGTCGTCCATTGGTAAACAAAAACCGTAACGCTCAATACCCAGCTTGTTTCCTAATGCTTTCGCAAAAACTTCGCCTAGCGCAATTGCCGTGTCTTCTATGGTATGGTGCTCATCTACTTCCAAATCTCCTTTTACAAGAATTTCCAAGTCCATTTGGCCGTGACGCGCAATTTGGTCTAACATATGATCAAAAAAGGCAATTCCAGTTTCGATTTTGCTTTTCCCCGTACCATCCAGATTCAAATTAATGTAAATATCCGTTTCATTTGTTTTTCTTGATATTGTAGCGGAGCGTGCTTCTAATTTCAAAAACTCATAAATTACTTTCCAATCAGTGGATTGTAATGTAATAACGTCATCTAACTCCTCACGTTTCGAAGCAATCTCACCACTTCCTGCCCCTTCGCTGGTGTTCATAAAAATCGCTTTTGCACCTAGATTTTTAGCCAGTTCTACATCAGTCAATCGATCTCCTAATACGAAGGAATTTGCTAAATCATAGGCTGGATTATCAATATACTTTGTTAGCATTCCTGTCCTTGGCTTGCGTGTTGGTGCATTGTCTTCTGGAAAAGACCGATCTACAAAAATATCGTCAAATAAAACACCTTCGTTTTCAAAAGCTCTCAAAATGAAATTTTGTGTAGGCCAAAAAGTATCTTCCGGAAAACTGTCCGTCCCTAACCCATCTTGGTTAGTTACCATCACTAACTCATAATCCAATTCTTTCGCAATTTTAGCCAAATATTGAAATGATTTTGGATAAAATTCTAATTTATCTAAACTATCTAATTGGTATCCTTCTGGTTCTAAAACAATCGTTCCATCACGATCGATAAAAAGTACTTTTTTCATTTTTATATAAGCTTTTAACTGTTAGCTTTTAGCTAGTTGTGTTTGTTTTATTGTTTTTGGCGTGTCCCTGCGGGTCGGGCTATTCGTTCCCGCTTTTTTTATCTTGAAAAAACAAGATAAAAAAGAGCTTCACTACTATCCCTCACGCACTTTCAATCCAATTTATTTTATTTTTAAAACCTTGGAATTAAAGACACTTAGTATCTTCTTCCATTATTTTCATTTTTTGCGTTGCCGTATTTTCGGTTACTTCTTCACAATAAATGTTATTAATAAATAATCCCGTTTCAAATACCAATTGTACATAGGTAATTTTGCCTGCTTCAACTTGGACTTCAAACTTCTCCGCTTTCTCTTTAGATTTTTTTCCTCCAAATTGTACAGAGCATTCATGTTTACCAACAGGAACTTCGTGTATAGAATATTTTTTATTATTTAGTTTACAAACAAATTCTCCATCAATAAAAGTTTTAAAAGCAACTGCTGACCCTTGAAAACCAGTAGAGCGTAGAAAATAAATTTTACCCGTTTCAGTGGTCTTACTTTCTTGAGCTTGCATCGTAATATTAAAACTTAATGACATTAAAAGTACAATGATTAGTTTTTTATACATGTTGTTATTTTTAGTTTGATTATTTAAAATTAGCTTATCGCTAATAGTGCTTCCATTAATTTTTTATTTTCTTCTGCTGTTCCAATGGTTAAACGCAACGTGTTTTCACACAGTGGTTGGGTAGTTCTGTTTCGAATAACAATCCCTTTTGCGATTAATTCATTATAGCGTTTAGTCGCATCATCCACTTTAATCAACACAAAATTAGCTTCGGTTGGGTATATTTTAGAAACAAATTTCACCTCTTTTAATACTTTAAGTAAATCATCTCTTTGTATTATAATAGAGTCTATCTCAAGTTGAATTTTTTCGTTATCAGCTAGTCTTTCTAATGCTCTTTGTTGCGTTAATTCATTCACATTATACGGAGGTTTTATTTTGTTTAAAACCGAAATTATTCCAGCTGAAGCATAACAAATACCTAAACGAATTCCTGCCAAACCATAAGCTTTTGAAAGTGTTTGTGTAATGATTAAATTTGGATATTCATCTAATTCATTTAACCAACTTTGTTTTTTTGAAAAGTCGATATACGCTTCATCGATAACTACTAATCCATTAAAATTTTGAAGTAATGTCACTATACTTTCATCAGAAAAAGAGTTTCCTGTTGGGTTGTTTGGCGAACATAAAAAGATTATTTTAGTATTAGCATCTACAGTATCTAGAATGGAATCTATCTCTGGTTGGAAATCAGTAGAAAGTAATACTTCTTTATTGGTTACCGCATTAATATTGGCTAAAACCCCATACATTCCATATGTAGGCGGTAAAGTAATTACATTATCTTCTTTAGGCTCACAAAAAGCTCTAAATAGCAAATCCAATACTTCATCACTTCCGTTTCCTAATAAAACTTGATCGATTTTTAGGTTTCTTTGTTTGGCTAAAACTGCTTTCACGCTGCTTTGTTGTGGATCGGGATACCTGTTTACACCATTTTGATACGGATTTTCATTGGCATCCAAAAATATCATTTGAGCCACATCAAAATCTTTAAACTCATCACGAGCCGATGAATACGGCTTCATGGTTTTGACGTTCTCACGAACTAAATTATTTAAATCGAAATTTTCCATTTTCTTTTGTTTTTAGAGGAAAGAAATTAGAATCAAGAGTTAAGAGAAAAGACTTTTATACTGTGCCTCCTTCTCTAATATCTTGTTTCTTGCTTCTTGTCTCTTATTCTAAACTCTTCAATCTTAGTGTCACCGCATTCTTATGCGCTTGCAGCCCTTCGGCTTCTGCCATAATTTCAATGGCGTTACCAATATTTTGAATTCCCTTTTCAGAGATTTTTTGAAAAGTCATTGATTTAGTAAAACTATCTAGGTTTACTCCGCTATAATTTTTAGCATAACCATTTGTTGGTAAGGTATGATTAGTACCCGAAGCATAGTCTCCAGCGCTTTCAGGGGTATAATTCCCTATAAAAACAGAACCTGCATTTTCGATTCCGTCGATAAAAAAATCATCGTTTGCAGTACAAACTATGAAATGTTCCGGTCCATATTCATTGATTAATTCTAAAGCAGTTTTATCATTTTCTACATAAATCAACTTTGAGTTGGCAATCGCTTTTTCGGCAATCGCTTTTCTAGGTAATTGCTCTAGTTGAATTTGAATTTCGGCTTCAACGGCGTCAATCAGTTTTTTTGAAGTTGACACCAAAATAACCTGACTGTCTGTACCGTGCTCTGCTTGAGACAATAAATCAGAAGCTACAAAAGATGGAATAGCAGTATCATCGGCAACAACAAGTAATTCAGAAGGTCCAGCAGGCATGTCAATTGCTACACCAAATTGAGTTGCTAATTGCTTGGCAACAGTAACAAATTGGTTTCCAGGTCCAAAAATTTTATACACTTTAGGGATCGTTTGGGTACCAAAAGTCATTCCTGCAATTGCCTGAATACCACCTACTTTTAAAATTTTAGTAACACCACATAATTGTGCTGCGTATAAAATGGCTGGATTTATAACTCCTTTTTTATCAGGAGGAGAACATAAAACAATCTCATTACAACCTGCAATTCGAGCAGGAACGGCAAGCATCAAAACAGTTGAAAATAAGGGAGCAGTTCCTCCTGGTATATACAAACCAATCTTTTGAATCGGTCTTTTCTCTTGCCAACATTGTACTCCTTCTACTGTTTCTACTTCTACTTTCGCCGTTTTTTGAGCTGTATGGAATTTTTCAATATTGCTTTTAGCCAATTGAATCGCATCTTTCAATTCGTTAGGAACGGTAGCAACAGCAGTTTCGATTTCTTGTATAGATACTTCTAGATTTTCAAAATTTACTCCGTCAAAAATCGAAGTATATTTGGCCACAGCGGTATCTCCTTTTTTCTGAACTTCCTTAAAAATTTCTTTTACAGTAAGTTCGATGTCGTCGATAGTCTTAGTAGGTCGTTCTAGAATTGCTGACCAGGTATTGGGTTTTGGGTCGTATATTTTATTCATCGTATTGTGTTTTAACCGCAAAGTTCGCAAAGGTTTTTCGCAAAGTTTGCAAAGTATCAACTATTTAAGTTTTACTCAACTTTATAATTCATACTTAATAATTTATAATTATTTATAGCACCATTTTTTCAATTGGGCATATCAAAATTCCTTCGGCACCAGCGTCTTTCAATTGATCGATTACTTGCCAGAAAGTATCTTTATCAATTACAGAGTGTACACTGCTCCATCCTTCTTGCGCCAATGGCAAAACGGTTAAACTACGCAATACTGGAAGAATTTTACCTACTTCTTCAATTTTATCATTAGGCACGTTCATCAAAATATATTTTGATTTTCGCGCTCTTAAAACGGATTCAATTCTAAATTTTAAGGTGTCAATTAATTTTTGAACATCTGGAGTTACTTTTGGAGAAACTGCCAATACCGCTTCACTTTTATAAATAATTTCAACTTCTTTTAAATTGTTTTTAAACAACGTACTTCCGCTTGAAACAATATCAACAATGGCATCGGCTAGACCAATATTTGGAGCGATCTCAACCGAACCAGAAATTTGGTGAATATCTACATTTACTCCAAAAGAATTGAAATATTCGATCACCGTATTTGGGTAAGAAGTCGCAATACGCAATCCATCTAAATCTTGAATAGAATTGTATTCGAATGTTTTGGGTACAGCAACTGAAACTTTACATTTAGAAAAACCAAGCTTTTGAATCACTTGAATCCCTTTCCCTTTTTCAACCAATAAATTGTCTCCTACAATGGCAATATCTACCACACCATCAATTAAGTATTGAGGAATATCAGAGTTTCTTAAGTATAAAACTTCTAAAGGGAAATTTGAAGCTTCTGCTTTTAATTGATCAATTCCATTGTTAATAGAGATTCCGCAATCTTTTAGAATTTGGATACTGTCTTCGTTTAAACGTCCTGATTTTTGAATTGCAATTTTTAATGTACTCATTTTTTTGAATTTAATTTTGTTAGTATTGTGTCAGAGTACAAAAGTTAGGCAATAAAAAACCCGTTTGATGTACTCAAACGGGTTTTAAAATATGATGACTTACACCCATTTCATTAACACATCGCTTGAGAGCAATAATGAAAATGATGATGTAATTGTTTTGTAAACATAATTGTGTTATTGTTTTAGAACTTTAATTTCTGATGCAAATATAAATCATATTTTAATTAAAACGCTATTTTAAATTTAACTAATTGCTATTTTATTGTTAAATATCTTATTCGTCGACTTTCCTTTTTAGCGTATCATTAAAACCGGGACGGACACTATTTATATTTTTAGAAACCAAAGTGTCATTGTTATCTCTAATTTCAGTATGACGAATTTCTCCACCAGATGTTCCTACGAACGTTGATAGTCCAGCAGCAATTAACGCCAGAATCAAAGTGATGTATGTTACTATTTTTGCAAATTTATTTCTTTTTTGAGTTGCATAAAGTGATACAATACTGAAAATACCAGTTGCATATAACACCAAAGCAAATTTCTCGGCTATTTGCTCATGTTCATGAATAATTTTTTCTCCAATTGTAGGCATATCTTTTACCATTTCTTCAGCGCCATCACCTGTCGCCATGCTTGCCAACGCGAAAACAGCTGCAATAATAAGTAGAAAAAAACCTGTATTCTTAACCGAATTATTTTTTAAAAATAGTCCAGCAATTAAAACCCCAAGGCCCAATATAGATCCAATAATTGGAAAATGGTTAACTACTAAGTGTAAATGAGCATCATTCATATTTTAAATTTTATGGTTTCATTTTAAAAATTAAAAATAACATTTTAATTTGATTATAATTTACTTTATTTTTTGATTTAATAAGAAAATTCCTTTTGAATTCTAAGCTGCTAAGGATACGCCTATCAATGATCCAATTCCATAGGTGACGGCCGCTGCCGCTAAGCCAAAAAAAACTTGTCTAAAACCTGAAAATAATATACTTTTCCCTGTTAGTAACGTTATTGCAGCACCAATTCCAAAAAGCCCTATTACACTGCTGCCAATACTTAAATAAATGGCATTCATCCCGTCTAAAATCATAAAAGGATATAATGGTATTATGGCTCCTATTGAAAAAAGGACAAAAGAGGCAATTGCAGCTTCCCAAGCGGAACCACCTAATTCTTCTTTATCTATTCCTAGTTCTTCTTTAATTATTGCATCAATTGCAGTTTCAGGAGTTTCAAATGCTTTATCGGCTAATTTTTTAGCCTCTTCCATATTCATTCCTTTAGCTTGATATAATAAAACAAGCTCTTTTTTCTCTTCTTCTGGCGAAGCTTCTAGTTCTTCTGTTTCTAAATCAATTTGGCGTTGGTTCAATTCTCTCGAACTTTGTACGGACAACCATTCTCCCAATGCCATTGAAATTGCTCCTGCCATTAACCCTGCAATTCCAGTTAGTAAAATAGTATTATTAGAAACGGCGGCACCTGCAACTCCCATTACTAAACTCATATTGGAAACCAAGCCATCATTCGAACCTAATACAGCAGCGCGCAAGGCATTACCTCCCACTGATTTATGTCGGCTTTCAAATTTAGATAGAAAACCTCCCGAAACATTCAACGCAGCATTATCATTTACTGCTTCAATTATTTTAAGATGATTGTGCTCAAAACCTGTTGGTTTTTCACCACTTTGTAATTTATTTTTAATAGCGTTAACCGCAAATTGCTTTTCAATATTGGATAAACTACTGATTATCGATCCGTAGCCAAAAAACTTACCAAGTTTTAATTGAAATTTTGCTCTAGAAGAAGGCAGTGGCATTTTATAATTAGACTCAAATGAAATGACTTTGTCAAACATATGTTTAGCATGCCCCTTTTCAATTTCACCTAAACTTTGTAAAACACGAACTAAATTATCATCCGTTTGAATAGCAGCAATACTTTCGTACAAAAATGCAGTATCTACTTCTACTTGTAATTGCTCTTTTAATTTTTTTAAATCCATAATTATCGATTAATTAGTAACATCAAAAACACCTTTTACCAAAATTTTTGAAGATGAATTAATATGAGTATCCGGAAGAATTTCAATAAATTTTTCAGAACGTTCGCCAACTTTAACTGCCACTTTTTTAAAGAAATAACTGTTGTTTTTATCTTCTTTCAATAAAAGTACAAAGTATTTATTATTTTCTGTTATTAATGCTTCGGTAGGAATTGCTAAACCTTTCTTTGAATCCACTATAATAGCAGCTTCTACAAACATTCCTGTTATTAATTTTTGTTTCATGGTTTCGTCTAAATGGCCATGAACATTGATTGTTCTATCACTTCCTTCTATCGATTTTCCTACTAAATGAACTTCGGCGTTAAAAACATCTTTTGAAGCCTCTGGAACAGTAAATTTAATTTTTTGTCCTTCTTTTACATTCAATATATCTTTTTCAAAAACATTTAATTCCAAATGTAAATGAGAAGTTTGAATAATATCTAATATTACATCCGATGGAGAAACGTGCATACCAACATTGGCATTCATTACAACAATATCACCAGATATCGGGGCATAAATGGTTATTACAGAAGTTAAATTTCCTTTTTCAACATTTGCAGGGCTAATATTAAGCATCAATAATTTTGCTTTTAAGCTTTGGTACATCCCTTTTGCTCTGCGATAGTCACTCTCTGCTTTTAAATAATTTTTTTGAGAAGTGATTTTTTCATCGAATAATGTTTTCTGACGTTCATACTCCGACTTTAGATACTTAATTTGTTCTGCAACGTCTAAATATTCTTTTTGAATATCTAAAAATTCTGTGTTTTCTAATGTCAATAAAGCTTGTCCTTTACTCACTTTATCACCTACTAGAAGTGTTGTAGATTTCACATATCCACCTATAAACGAAGTGATCTGAGCTCTATTTTGTGGCGGTACATCAATTTTTCCCGATGTTTTTACCGTTACGTCAAAATCTTCCTCAACAGGAGCTGAAATTTCCATTGCACCCGACTTAAATTGCGCTGTTGTAACTGATATTAGATTGTCATTTTTATCAATGACTTCTTCTGATTTTGTCTCTTTACAAGAAACAAATAGAATGGAAAGAGTAAATATATATAGTGTTTTTTTCATTTTAAATATTTTAGTAATTAAGGAATTGAATGTCAAGTTGTGTTTTATTGAATTGAAGTACATTATCTAAATAATCTACTTGAATAATGGTCGCGTTTTCTAAACTTTGGATGTATTGAAAAAAATCTATCTCTCCATGTTTGAAACTCAAATTTCCTACTTTAATAATTTCGTTCGAAAGTTTTTTACCGTATTGATTGTAATAATTTAAAGCATCTTGGTATTTTGCTAATTCATTCTTTTTTTGATTTAAATAACTATCCATTTTTTGGGTTTCATTTTGCTTTTGTTGCTCCCAACTTTGTAGTTCAAGTTGTGCCACTTTTGATTTTGAAATATTCGCAGTATATAAAATAGGAACTGCAATTCCAATTTGAAAACCATTCAAAGATTGCGAAATTCCTTTGTTAGAACCTCTAAAATAGTCTAAGTGCAAATCTGGAAACCAATTTTGTTTTTGAAGGTATATTTGACTTTCATAATTTTTACTAACACTTTCTAAATAATAATTATAGGTAAATTTACTTAATTCATTAGTTAAGACATTTAACGGTATTATTTTTATGCTTTTAATTACTATTTTATCCTCTGATTGTACTAATGCTTGTAATGTTTCATACTCCGCTTGCTTTTCATTTTTTATTTGAGAAAGTTTTGTTTTTATCTGTCTGAATTTGGCTTCTGCAGTGATTTTTTCGAGATAATTCGTCTCCCCTAATTCAAATCGTCTATCACTTGCTTTAGAAAAATTTTGATACAAACTATCTAAATATTGATACAGTTTTTCTTCATGTTGTAAGTACACGATTTGATAATAAACCTTAGAAATCATTAAGGAAGTTTTGTTTTTTTGAATCTCAAAACTAGCCTTTTCTTTTTCAAATTCTGTTGTATTTACTTTTTTCTGAGCACCATAAACGGTAGGAAAAGAAAAGCGTTGTTGAATCCCGAATATTTTTAAAGGTTCATTATTATAGGCAACATTATTTTGGTCATAATTGTAGTAGATATTCGTTTTATCGAATGCAAAAGCGCTATTTATATTTGCCTGGAATTTATCTACTTGCAATTGATGCGCTTTTAATCCTTTGTTGTTACTTATCCCTTTTGAAATCAAACTATCTAATTCAGTAGTAGTATTTTGTGCAAAACTATAAGAACTGCTTAATATTAAAAATATGATATAAGTAGCACTATGATGTTTTTTAAATCTTGGTTTTCTAAATTCTTTCCCTTCAAAAAGTTTATATAAAATAGGCAATACAATCATCGTTAAGATGGTTGCTGTAAACAAACCTCCAATTACTACGGTTGCTAAAGGGCGTTGCACCTCTGCTCCTGCTGATGATGAAATAGCCATTGGTAAGAAACCTAGAGCGGCAGCGGCAGCAGTTAATAGCACGGGACGCAATCGATCAGTAGTTCCTTTTAAAATAAGTTCATCAATATTTTTCATTCCCTGGTGTTTTAATTCTTTAAAATGCTCAATTAATACGATTCCGTTTAGCACAGCAATTCCAAACAGCGCAATAAATCCAACTCCTGCAGAAATACTAAAAGGCAATCCTCGAATCCATAAAAACAACACCCCTCCAACTGCCGAAAGTGGTATGGCCGAATATACCATCAAGGCCTCTTTTACTGAACCAAAAGCAAAATACAATAATATAAATATTAAAAATAGCGCAATTGGAACTGCAATCATCAGTCTGGCTTTGGCACTTTGGAGGTTTTCAAATTGCCCCCCGTATTGCACATAGTAGCCCGTAGGTAACTTTATTTGAGTATCTACAATTTTCTGAATATCAGTTACTACACTTTGTAAATCTCTATTTCGCACATTGATTCCTACAACAATTCTTCTATTCGTATTGTCTCTTGAAATTTTAGCAGGACCTTCGGTATAATCTATGCTTGCTAACTCCTGCAACGGAATTTGCTCTCCAGACGAAGTGGTGATATAAAGGTTTTTTAAGTCATTTATACCCGTTCTATTGGACTGATCTAAACGGATAACCATGTCAAATCGTTTCTCGCCTTCAAACACATTTCCAACCGTTTTTCCTGCAAAACCAAGCGCTATCATTTCATTTAAATCGGAGATATTCAAACCATATCGAGCAATTTTTGAACGATCATATTTTACTGTCATTTGCGGTAATCCTTCGGTTTTTTCAATTATTATATCCGAAGCTCCTTCTACTTTTGCAATAGCTTTTTTAATTTCATGGGCTTTTCGAGCCAAAACATTTAAATCTTCACCAAAAATCTTCACCGCCACATCTGAACGTGTGCCTGAAATCAATTCATTAAAACGCATTTCAATCGGCTGTGTAAACTCGATTTCCATATTGGGAATTTGTTTTTCGATAGCCGTTTTAATTTTATCAGCTAATTCATCTTTACTGGATGCCGATACCCATTCTGATTTTGGTTTCAATTTTACAATTACATCACTTTCTTCCATACTCATTGGGTCTGTAGGAACTTCGGCAGCACCTATTCTACTAACCACTTGCTCCACTTCGGGGAAATTCTTGAGTATTATTTTTTCGATTTTGGTAGTAGTAGCTATCGTTTTTGTTAATGTAGTTCCCGTTTTAAGAACAGGTTGAATGACAAAATCCCCTTCGTCAAGTGTTGGAATGAACTCCCCTCCCATAGTGGTAAATAAAACGATCGCCATAACTAATAATCCAAAAGCACCATACAATACTTTTTTAGTATTAACCAAAGCCCAAGTTATAAGAGGTAAATACCAAGAATTTAGCTTTCGAATTAATTTACTAGATAACGATTTTGGATTTTCTACGGTTGGTTTTAAAAACAACGAAGAAACCACTGGAACATAGGTAAAGCAGAAGATCATAGCCCCCACCAAAGCAAAACTAAAAGTCATCGCCATGGGTTTGAACATTTTACCTTCGATTCCTGAAAGAGAAAGAATTGGAATAAAAACAATCAAAATAATAAGTTGGCCAAAAATAGCCGAATTCATCATTTTAGAAGCGCTCTTATACGTAATTTGATCAATTTCTAACTGTCGGTCTTCTTTGGAAAGTGGCCCTAACTGTGCTGATTTACTGGCTATTTGGAATGCAATGAATTCAACAATAATAACCGCACCGTCAATTATTATTCCAAAATCGATGGCACCTAAACTCATTAAATTAGCGTCTATTCCAAAAATATTCATCAGTGAAATTGCAAATAACAAACACAATGGTATGACTGAAGCTACAACTAATCCTGAACGCCAATTTCCTAATAATAATACTACAACAAAAATCACGATTAAACAGCCTAGAGTAAGATTTTCGGCCACTGTAAAAGTGGTTTTACCAACTAATTCGCTACGTTCTAAGAATCCATTGATATAAACGCCTTCGGGCAGTGATTTTTGAATGATTGCAATTCTATCTTTCACATCATTGATGACTTGTTTTGAATTGGCGCCTTTAAGCATCATCACTTGTCCAAGTACCTTCTCTCCTTCACCATTACCAGTAATTGCTCCAAAACGATTGGCATGACCAAAACGAACATCAGCCACATTCTTTATATAAACAGGGAAACCATTACTGTTTTTAACAACAATGTTTTCAATGTCTTCCAAGTTTTTAACTTTTCCTTCGGCACGAATAAAATAACTTTGATTTATCTTCTCAATATAAGCACCACCTGCAATACTGTTATTTTTTTCAAGAGCTGTAAAAACATCCGTTGTAGCAATATTCATTGCTTTCAATTGGGATGGATTAATAGCAATTTCATATTGTTTTAAAAACCCTCCCCAAGTATTAATTTCAACAACACCTTTAATTCCTGACAATTGCCTTTTTACTACCCAATCTTGGATCGTTCTTAAATCAGTAACGGAATAGTTGTTTTTAAATTCGGGTTGTACTTCAAGTGTATATTGGTAAATTTCACCAAGTCCAGTGGTTATTGGCCCCATTTCAGGAGTACCAAAACCGGCTGGTATTTTCTCAGAAGCCGATTTAATTTTTTCAGCAATTAATTGTCTTGGTAAATAAGTACCTAAATCATCCTCAAAAACAATGGTGACAACTGATAATCCAAATTTTGAAATGGAACGAATTTCCTTTACTCCTGGTAAATTAGCCATTTCAATTTCAACAGGATATGTAATATATTGCTCAATGTCTTGGGTTGAAAGATTACGTGAAGTAGTGATTACTTGAACTTGATTATTGGTTACGTCTGGAACAGCACCAATAGAAATTTGGAATATAGAAAAAACGCCAAATCCTAAAATACAAAGAGTGAATAATAAAACAATGAGTTTGTTTTTTAGACTAAAAGCTATAATTTTTTCTAACATAAATATTTTATTTTGATCCTTCAAAAGTAAAATATAAAGATAGGGATTAACTTAAGATAGTCTTAAGGGATACTTAAAGAATACTTAATGAAAGTTAAGTTCCACTTGTGTTCCCTCATTTTCTTGACTAGAAATAGTAACTTTAATGTTCAGTAATTTACATAATCTACTAACAATCGAAAGTCCTAAACCAGTCCCTTTAATATCTGGATGATCTGTAGATTGAGAACGAAAAAAAGGGTTAAATATTTTTTGTAAATCTTCTTTTGGAATTCCAATCCCTGAATCAGATATGTGACATGTCACTTTTCCTTCTAATTCAGTTAATACAATTGCCAACTGACCATCATAATTTGAATATTTAATTGCGTTCGAGACAATATTATTAATAATAATGGACACTAAGTAGCGGTCACTTTTTACATATATTTCATTTGTAAATTGTGTATTAACCTGAATATTATTAGACTGAATTAAAGTAGAAAATCTAGAAATAGTATCTAATAATATGGCATTCAAACAAACATTTTCTATTTTAATAGATTGATTTTGATTCTCATATCTTGCCAGTAAAAGTAGTTGATCAACAATATTATTTAAGCGATTTACTTCAGTAATACAATAATTAACTTTATCATGATACTCTTCTTGATTACGCGGTTTTCGTATTAAAACTTCTAATGTTCCTTTAATGACTGTTAAAGGTGTTCGTAATTCATGAGAAGCATCTGAGGTAAATTGTCTTTCTCTTTCAACTGCTGTTTCTATTCGATCTAAAAGATGATTTATCGTTTTTGATAAAATGTATAATTCGTCTTTTTTTTGTGGCAATGGAATTCTGGACTTTAAATTATCCTTTGTAATAATATTTGAGGTTTCTATAATAGAACTGATTGGTTTTATACTTCTACCTGCAATAAATCGAGCGATAAGAAAAAGTATTAATAGAATTAAAGGATAAGCAATAATTAATATTTCGGATAAATTTTGAAGTACCATGGAAGCATCTTCAAGCGACATAGCAATTATTAAATAACCAATTACTTTTTCATTTTGATAGATAGGAACTTGAATTTGACGAATTTTATTTTTTAAAATTTTTGAGTCAAACAATTCATTGTCTGGAACAGATTTATTAAAATATAAAATTTGATTCTTTAAATTAGGTGATTTTTCAAGAACATCCCCATTTGCATCCAAAAATTCAATAAATACAGGATTTACATCAACCGTATTGTGCTCTCTTTCTTTCCATTCTTCCATATGGATTAGGAAAAAAGAGTTGTTTTTAATTTCTATTTCATTCAAATGGTTGTTGACCTCTTTTGAAATATCAGTATTTACGTGATTATAAACACTAAATTTTACGATAGAATGTATAGCAAAAAACACCACAAAAATTAAAAGTGCAGTTGTGATTATATAATTAGAAGCAATTCTATTTTTAAAAGAAAGTTGTTGCATATTCATTAGTCATTAGCTATGTAACCTACACCACGAACTGTTTTAATATAATCTTCTTCGATTTTTAGGTTTAATTTTTTACGAATGGCATTGATAAAAACATCAATTACACCGGTATCGTATTCAAAATGGATGTCCCAAACATCTTCAATTATTTGATTTCTTGTACATACTTTACCTTTGTTTTTAATGAGATAATACAACAACTCAAATTCACGCTGTGTCAATGAAACTTCTTCTTGTTTAACTGATACGATGTGCTTTGTTCTATTGATTTCAATAGTCCCTAAATTCAGAATTTCTTCTTTATTTAGGTTTCGAAAGTGAATCTTGATTCGCTCTACCAATTCTTCAAAACTAAAAGGTTTTTTTATATAATCATTGGCTCCCGCTTTCAACCCTTCTATCGTTTCCTGAATCGTATCTTTAGCTGTTAAAAAAAGAATAGGCACTTTGGTATCTTTGATTCTGATGGCTTTACACAAATCCAAACCACTCATTTTAGGCAACATCCAATCTAATAAAATTAAATCAAAGTTGTTCTTTTGAATTAATTCAAACCCTTGTAAACCATCGGATGCACAAGTGATGTTATACCCTTCTTCTTCCAAACCTTGTTGCAAAAATTGAATAATACCTAATTCATCTTCAACTATTAATATATGCATTTATTAAATTGTTTTATTGTACTTCAAATTTAAACCCAAAAGAAGCAATATTTGCAGATAAACCATCACTCCTTTGATAATGATTCAATCGCAAATCTATTGATTTTAATCCTAAAACAAAGATTCTTGCTCTAGCAAATATATCCGTATACGTAAAACCAAGCCCATATTGATTGCTTACAAATTTAGATAAATCATAATCGGAGGTATAATATTTTTCGGTTGAAAGGTGCTGTTCATAAGGTGCAAAATAATCAGATGCAGTTTGCGTATAGTAGCGATACATTGGATACGCCGTAAATTTTGAATTTATTTTTATAGGCAACTCTATTGATGCCGTATGTGCTTGAATCCCCCAATTGTCCTGATAATATCTATAATATGCACGTGCAACCACATATTCATTGATGTAAAAATTTAGACGAGCGCCAATAGGAATTTTAAATCGAGAACTAGGTAACCTTTCTTTATCATCTGCTAATTGATATACTCCTTTGTTATCATAAGATCCATACACTGGAATATATTGTGATTGTCCAATATAATAGTTGGCTTTATCAGCAAAATAAACCCTTTGATACGGTGTAGCTAATAATCCTTCTTGCTTCAAAAGATCCATAAATATTGATAATTGAATCTTTTTAGTCATGATTTGTGAAAAGGAAATCGAAGCAGAATACGAATTTCTATTTGAATTAGTATAAGGTGTAAAAGCAGACGGCAAATAATTCGTTGATTTATTACCATATCGATCCATAATTGTAACACCAGTTAAATATCCTTGATTTTGAAAGTTAGCACCGTAAGTGGCATATTCATGCAATTCAGTTGGATAAATGGGTCTCCATTGATCCAGATAAGCATTCGCTTTCAAACTAATCTCTGTGTTTTTTTCATTGAATAATTTAGTGTACCCACCACCAAACCCAAACGAAGTATAATCAAATTCATTTGATACAGCAATATCAGCATTCCACAAATTATTTCTATTGTCTGAACTATGACTGTAATTTGCCGAAACTGAAGCCAATTGATCACTCTTCGAAGCTCCGGAAGAAGCTTGCCAAGGTGTTCCGTAAGGTGCAGAACTTACTGTTGTAGAAGTCGTTTTCCCCGAAGCGCCAGAAGATGTTGATGTAGAACTTTTATTGGAATTAAAAGGATTAATATTACTGGAAGACGCTGATGTATAAGTAGAGATTCCAACATCGAATGTTAATACATCATCATCATTAATCGGCACTGCTATAACAATATTGGAGGCAACATCTGTTAATTTTTCGGAACCGATACCTCCGTTAACTGGTGAATGTGTCCCATCTTGATTGTAATAACTCAATAAAAAATCAACTTCTGTATTTTCTAAAACCCTCTTTTTAAAAGTAGTAGCAGTTTCTTTTTCTTGTGCAAAAGCAGTGAAATTAATCAATACAACAATTGCAATTAATATTTTTTTCATCTTTAATAAATTAATTGCATCCACAACCACCACCTGTTTTTCCTCCGTTTGCACCTGCGGCAGCTTCACGGTATACTTGAAAAGTAGTCTCGTATTTTTCAGCTGGCTTTGCAGCTAACTTCATGTCGGGATCATTGATATATAATTTATCATATTCTTTCACAGCAACACAGGATTGCATTGCTAGCGCTAAAACTAAAAAAAAGGGCCATTTATTCATTTTTATAATTTTTTAAATCAATATTTTTTGAGGTGGATATTTTTCCTTTATCGTCAACATAAATACAGCCAATTCCGGGCAGTTGATTCACCAAATCTAAACCAACATCAACTCCAAGTACAAAAATACCTGTGGCTAATGCATCGGCTAATTCAGTTGATTTTGCAAAAACAGAGACACTAATCACACCTGATGCTGGATAACCCGTTCTGGTGTCAATGATATGAGAATAGCGTTTACCATTGAATGTAACATACTTTTCATAACTTCCTGATGTTTCAACAGAACTATCTTCGAGTGGAAAAGTAGCGAAAATTTTATCCTTATTCATTGGGTTTTTAATTCCCACTTTCCATTTCTCTCCATCGAGTTGTTTACCCCAAGTATTGATATCTCCAGAGATATTCACTATTCCAGCAACTACCCCTTTGCCGATGAGCATAGTTTTAATTTTATCAGCAATAAAGCCCTGACCAATACCTCCTAAACCCAATTTCATTCCTTCATTTTTAAGAAAAATAGTTGTGTTTTTTGGATCTAATATGATATTTTTATATCCTACTTTACTAACCGAATTTTTAATCTCTTCAGGTGTTGGCATCCTTGTCATACTTCCGTCAAATTTCCAAATCTTATCCATTGAAGCATAACTAATATCAAATGCTCCTGAAGTTAACTCTGATATTTTCATCGCTCTCCCAACCAAATCAAATACCTCTTGAGGTACTTTTACTGGTTTAATTCCTGCATTTCTATTGACTTCGGATATGGGAGTTGTTGGAATCCAGTCGGAAATTAAATGTTCAATTCGAGAGACTTCCGCTACAGCCATATCAATATATCCATCGGCTTCTGGAATATCTTTAGCTACAACAATCATTTCAAACGGGCTTCCTAACATCGATAAAGTTCTTTTTTGGGTAACCTGAGCCGAAGTTCCAAATACTACAAAAAAGAAAATACAGGAAGATAATTGTCGCATTGTCATTATTTTAAAAATGAATTAAGCAACCCAATATATTCCGTTGGAGAAATATTTTTATAACTTGTAGTGCCCAATACTTTTCCAGTAGTATCTAATACAACTACCAAAGGAAAAATTCCATCCTTATTATATATTTCAGCAAGATCTTGATTTTGTTTCTTGATTTGTGCTTCTAATTGATTTTGCTTTTTCTTTGGAAAATCGGCACGTTCTAATATTAAATTTTCAGCTGCATATTTCTTAAACTCTGCCGATTGCCAAATATTTTTGTCCAACTTGATACAAGGCGCACACCAATCAGAACCTGAGAATACAAGTAAAATGGGTTTGTTTTGTGTAACGGCCTCTTGTTTAGTAAGATTAAAGTCCGTTTTCCAATCTTGTGAATATCCTATTGTTCCAATAAAAAACAATAGAAGCAGCATGTTTTTTTTCATCCAATTATTTATTTTATGAGCGTTAATTAGTGTAATGATTGATTTAAACTTCAGCATTATAATATTTTACAAACTTAACTCAAAAACAAATTGATTATTGTTATCCTAAAGAGTTCTTAAGCTAAAATTAAGAATACAATACCATAAAAAGTTAGTACTATTATGTCTCAAATTGCATATTTTTGCATAAAAATTAAATAGCTATGTCTTTTTTAAAAAAATTATCTCCTTTTTATAATCTTACTCTTTTTTACGTTTTAGTAAGTTTTATATTAAGAATTGTTTTACTTTTTCATCCTATTACACAAACCTCTTTCAAAGGAATAGACGCAATCAAAATATTTTCTTTAGGTTTAGTCTCGGATATTTTTGTTTTCATTTTAGCAAGTGGTTTCCTTTGGTTGTACCTTATTTTTATATCCAATGCAAAGTATTTAAAACCATATGGATATATCCTTTTTGGACTATTTATAGCTTTATTTTTATACATTCTTTCTGGAAAATCAATACTTAATGAATATGGTGGTGCTTTACCTGAAATTGGTTTGGCATTTGTAGGAATCAAAACGGTATTGTTTGGATTATTGCTTTTTTTACCCAAACACAGAAACAAGATTCGATTTTGGCTCTTTAGTTTTGTCTTGTTTTTATTTATTGTTTTTATTTTGCAAAATGCTATAAGTGAATATTTTTTCTGGAATGAATTTGGAGTGAAGTATAATTTTATAGCAGTAAATTATTTAGTTTATACTAATGAAGTAATTGGAAATATCATGGAATCCTATCCTGTCATTCCATTATTTTCAGGATTATTCCTTATTGCCGGAATCGTTACCTATTTTATTGTTGGAAAATCTAAAAGTTACATTGACAACATTCCAACATTTGTTGAGAAAATTAAAATATCAGGATTATATCTAGTCTTATTTGTAAGTTCCTTATTTGTTATTCCATCTTTAGCAACTGAAGAAAATTCTCAAAATATATTTGCTAATGAATTGCAAGCTAATGGAATTTATAAATTTTATTTGGCTTTCATGAATAGTGAATTGGATTATTTTAAATTCTATAAAACACTACCAGAAAAAGAAGCATATACCTTACTTTCTCAACAAATTCCAGGTATTTCAAATGAATCTACTTTAAGGGATATCAAAAGTGCTGCTGCTGAAATGCATAAAAATGTAGTGTTAATTACAATTGAAAGCTACAGTGCTGACTTTATGGAAGCTTATGGAAGCGATAAAAAAATTACTCCTTTTCTAGATAGTTTAGCAAAACAAAGTTTACTGTTTACCAATTTTTATGCTTCGGGAAACAGAACTGTTCGTGGATTGGAAGCCGTAACACTATGCTTACCTCCTACTGCAGGTGAAAGTGTAGTGAAAAGAAAAGACAATAAAGACAAATTTACAACAGGAAGTGTATTTAAGCAAAAAGGATATAATGTAAAATACTTGTATGGAGGAGATTCCTTTTTTGACAATATGGAAGATTTCTTTTCAGGAAATGGATATGATATCGTAGACAAAAAGAATTTTCAACCTGAAGAAATCACTTTTTCGAATGTATGGGGAGTTTGTGATGAAGACATGTACAACAAAGCCATAAAGGTCATGAACGCTGAAGCAAATGAAAACAAACCTTTCTTTAATCATATTATGACGGTAAGTAATCACAGACCCTTTACTTATCCAAACAACAAAATTGACATTCCTGGAGATGCTAAATCACGTGATGGAGGTGTAAAATACACTGATTTTGCTATGAAAAATTTCTTTGAAAAAGCAAAAAAACAGCCTTGGTTCGCCAATACGGTTTTTGTAATTCTTGCCGATCATTGTGCTTCAAGTGCTGGAAAAACCGAATTGCCTTTGGACAAATATAGAATTCCAGCTATGATTTATAGCCCAGGATTTATACAGCCACAACAGTATAATAAACTAATGTCACAAATAGACATTATGCCTACCGTTTTTGGTCTTTTGAATTTTAATTATCAATCTAAGTTTTATGGTCAGGATGTTTTAAAACCAGATTATAAACCTAGAGCATTAATTGCTACTTATCAAGATTTAGGATTGATAAAAGATAATGTTTTGACCATTATTTCACCTAAACAAGCCTATAAGCAATACCAATTGACACTATTGCCAAAGCCTGGAGTTGGTGCCGATTTTCAAATTTATTATGATGAGAAACCACTAGATAAAAGCCGAATGGATTTAGTAAATGAAACTATTTCATTCTATCAAACGGCATCAGATATGCTAAAGAAAAAGAAGTATCAGAAGAATTAATTTAACAAAAAAGCCTGTGAAAATCACAGGCTTTTTTGTTATTATTAAAATTATTTATTCAGCGTCTTTATCACTTTCTATTCCAAATAAATCTCCTTTTTTGAAAAGTTGATTGTCTTTTTTCAAACACTTAGCATTACGTTTTGTCAGTGAGGAAGCATCTAAATTACTTAAATCTGGTTTTCCTGCATTTACCCAAGCCGTATACCAAAAACTAGCTGTAGCGGTAACTGCTTTCTTCATTTGGCTTTCCACCATACCGTTTAAAGCAGTATTGAATTTCCCCGCATATTCATCGGTATATTTTACTCCGTTGTATTTATTTTTTACAATATTTCCCTCTGCATCTGTAACAAAAATTTGATTTGTTGGTAATGAAGTTCTCAATCCTTTATCTGCAGCTAATAATGCTGGTACTAAGCTATGGGTGTCCTTAATCAAGTCCCAAGTCGCTTTGTTTACATCTTCATAATAATGGGCAGGAGCAACCGTAAATTTATAGTTTTTAACAAATAATTCTGGCAATCTACTTTCCCACAAAGCATGAATTCCTTTTTGATCCGTAAATTGACCGTCGTGGTTATCTGAAGTATGCAACGGCATGTGAGCATCTGCTATATAATGACCTAAATCAGCTGCAATAAATAAGATTTCTGATTTTCTTTTGTCTTTAAAAGCTTGAGTCAACTTCTCCATCATTTCCTGAATGTGCCAAGGCAAAGTTCCGTTTTTAGACAAAAATTTATCATCGTATTTCTTCTTGGCTTCTGCCATAGTTTTTGGAAAACTATCTACCGAACCAAAATTCTCCATGTCAAAATAATGTCTAGGTCCTTCGGCCTTATCTTGTAAAATATATTTCCTTAAATCAGGAACAGTCGATTCTTGCGTAATAAAATCGATGTGGTTATAAAAGAAAACCTGAAGTGACTTTGGTAAAGCCATCACTGCTGCTTTATTAATTCTTTCATGTCCTACAATTCCCCAAGAAACAGTTAAGAAACAAATAACTACTGCAGTTAACGTCACTACCGTAGGCTTAAACTTGATATTTTTCATTACATTTATTTATATGAGTTACAAATGTATTTTATTTTTATACAATTAAAAAAAATATCAGTTTAAGATTACAACAATTAACAAAACAGTATTAATTATGTTTCGGCATCAAGGAAAAAACAGAACATTTATTCACAATTTGCGTTTGGCTACTTTACTTTCATTTGTTGCTGGAATAGTAAATATAACTGGAGTTTTGGCAGTAAAGACACTGACTACTAATGTGACTGGTCATTTTGCTTTTTTTGCCGAAGAAGTGATAAAACACAATTATACTGCTGCAATTACTTTTTTTGTATTTACTATTTTCTTCCTAATGGGGGCTTTTACTTCTAATTTTATGGCAGAATGGGTTTCAATAAAACATCCCCATTTATTACATATCATACCTATTTCAATGGAGATAGCTATTTTAACTTTAGTGGGGTTTTTCGGTATTCAAGCCGATTTATACACTTTAGAAGGAAAAATGATTGCTTTTGCAATGCTTTTTGCTATGGGAATCCAAAATTCTTTGGTTACAAAAATATCTCAATCGACGGTAAGAACTACTCATCTTACTGGTCTTTTCACTGATTTAGGTATTGAACTGTCTCAATTGTTTTTTTATAAAAAACAAAATGAAAAAAAGAGATTAAATGCTAGCATCTCTTTGCGATTATCTATCATAACTTTTTTCTTTATCGGTTGTATTTCTGGAGGTTACATCTATACTTTTCTCAAAATAAAAACACTATTAGTTGGTGTCTTTTTTCTTTTAATTGCGCTAATGTATGATTCTATTCGCTTGCGTTTTTTAGCTGTCAAAAGAAAAAAGCTCACTCAAAGCACTAACTTAAATAGATAATAGATACTAAAGCTGCAATAGCAATAAAACCCCAAAGTAAAACCCCTTGCAATAATGGTTTAACACCTACTGTTTTTAAAATTTTCCAATTTAAACCCGCCCCTATTAGAAATAAAGTAACTGTAAGACCCGTTTTGGCAATTGAAACTAAATAAGGCGCTACAAGAGCTGTTTGTGGAACAAATGTGTTACAGAGCATCGCTAAGATAAATAACCCAATAAAATAAGGGATTTTGATTTTACTTTTTTGATTTTTAAATAAGTAAGATGTAATTAATGCCACTGGAATAATCCATAATGCTCTCGCTAATTTTACTGTTGTAGCGATTTGTAATGCCTCTGAACCATATTTATTAGCTGCTCCAACTACTGAGCTGGTATCATGAATCGCAATGGCACACCACAAACCAAATTCATGTTGTGTTAAATGCAACCAATGTCCAACGGCAGGAAAAAGAAACAAAGCAACTGAATTCAAAATAAAAATGACTCCTAAAGCCACCGAAGTTTGTTTCTCATCAGATTTAATGACAGGAGCAATTGCTGCAATGGCACTTCCGCCACAAATGGCAGTTCCACATGAAATTAAATGGGACGTTTTCTTTTCAATACTAAACCATTTACCAATGAAATAGCCTAAAGTTAATGTACTAAAAATTGAGGCTATAGTAAATAAAAAACCTTCTTTTCCAGCAGATAAAGCACTGTTTACATTCATGCCAAACCCCAATCCTACAACTGAGACTTGCAGTAAAATAGTAGTTGCTTTATGATTTAAATGTAAAAACGGATGCCCTGCCAAATTAGCTACAACTAAACCTAATAAAAGGGCAATTGGAGGAGAAATAAAACCCGACAGGCAAATTAGTATCAGAAAAATAAAAACCATTTGCTGTTGCCACTTCTTAATTTCAAAAAGAAAAGTAGATTTATTTGAAACTAGATAAGATTGATTTTCCATCGTAAAGTAATTGTATTATTACTTTACAAAGATCTAACGATTAAACAGTAATTGCCAATCGTATTTAATAATCTACCATAACTTCAAGTTATAATAACCTGCGATATTTTTTATAAATAATTCCGAAAGTGCGTCGGTTTTTCCTTGTAAACTGATAATATAGAAAAACCTTTCTATTGTTAAATTTTTTATATCTAGAATTACTAATTCTTGATTTTTCAGCTCTTTTTCTATTGCATGTATCGAAATAAAAGCAACACAATCTGAATTCATTAAATAAGATTTAATACTTTCAGTACTGCCCAATTCCATCTCAATTAGCAATTGAGATAAATTAATATCTAATGGTTTTAAAGCATATTCAATTACTTCTAGTGTTCCAGAACCTTGTTCCCGCATTAAAAAACGCATATTCAAAAGATCATCTTTTGTTATTTCAGTTTTAGAAACTAAAGGATTATTTAAATTACAAACCAAAACCAGTTCATCTTTTAAATAAGGAGTGTATTTAATTAATTTGTTCTTCGATTGTCCCTCTACAATACCAATCTCAATTTCTTTATTTAGTAATGCATTTTCAATTTGCTCTGTGTTTCCATTTCTCAAATTCACTTTAACATCCTTCAATTTTTGATGAAAACGCGCTAACAAAGGCGGAATGATATATTGAGAAATAGTGGTGCTCGCTCCTATTCGCAACAATCCTCGTTGTTGATTGATTAACGAACTCATATCAAAATCAACATCTCTATAAATTTCAAGAATTTTATTAGTATGACTCAACAACGTTTGACCAGCAAGTGTCAGGGAAACTTTATTTCCATTTCTATCAAAAAGTTTAATTTGATATTGTTCTTCTAATTCCTGTATGTGCTTTGAAACAGCAGGTTGAGTGATAAACAACTCTAGTGCAGCTTTAGTAAAACTCAAACGGTTTGCAACAGTATAAAATACTTTGAGTCTAAAATCCATACTCGTTTTTTATTATTAATTTACAATAAACCATTGTATTTCCTAACAAACCATTCGGTAGATAGGAAAATTACAATCAAAACCAACATCCAATACCAATCAATTAAAGGAGAACGCGTCACATTATTTTTTTGAATGGATTTATAACTTTCATCTGCAAGAAGTGACTTTATTAATTGATTCACTTGATCCGAAAAATAGGCTTGTCCCTTTGTGTTCACAGCTAATTGCTGCAACTTATCTACATCAGGATTGACAAATTGTTTTTCAATATCAAAATCTAATATTTCAAAATGACTGGAATAACTTGTTTTAGAATTCAGTTCAGTTACTCTAAAATTATAGTTGCCTGCTGCCAGTCCGTCTAGATTTACTTTATAGGCATTATTGCTTTTCAATAAATCATAGTTTTTAGTTTGCTTCGTTTTTGTGTTCTCCAATGCAATTGTTAAACGTGCTTTATCGTCAAATTCATAATTCTTATTAAAGTACTGAGCAGTAATTTCAATGGATTCTCCTGAATTATAAAAAGTTTCATGATTAACAACCAATGATTTCTTAGAATTATTAGATGCCAAAAACTGAATTACCTTATCAATAAAAAGATCGTATTTGTCAAATGAGTCGCTATCTACGTGACTTTGTAATCTCCATTTCCAACTATTTTCACCCAATAAGTAGGCCGAGCGTTTTCCTTGATTTTCAGAGAACGCCAATAAAGGAGCGTTTGTTTCAATGTTTCTTATTTTTGAAGAAAGTAATACCGAAACCAGTCCGTTCACAGTAACTTTTCCATAGGCATTTTCCAAGGGAGGGAAATTTTCAAATCCAATATCATCTGTCGCAAAGAGATTGAATTGGGAATTAAAGCTAGCCAAATAATCTTCTTTTTGGCTACTCATTTTAAAATCAAAATTGCTTTGTTGTTGATTTAAAAAAGCAAAATCAGTATGCGTTCCTGTGACAATAAAAGTATTGATTCCAGCTAATTTATTTTCATCAAATACTTTTTTAAATGCAGCTGTTGGCTGGTATAACATTAAAATAGTAAAATCACGTAATGAATTGATTTCTTTAGGATTAATCACCGTTACTTTACGTTGTGAATTAGATTCAATTGCTCTTTTAAATGCTGCAATATCAGGATGATTGATTGCTGTAATTATAGCGATATTGGTCTTTTGATCAATTACTTCTACTGCAAATTTCTTCGTATTGTTATAGGTATTCACCTCTTTTTCTTTTGACGAAAGTGTCGCTTTAAACACTTGAGAACCTATTCTATTGGCAGGCAATAATACAGTAGCAACTGCTGTTTTTTTAGTAGCCGAAAAGGAAATATTTTGTTTACTTAAAATCGTGTTTCCTTGCGAAATGCTGAAATCAGCTATAGTATTTTTATCCCCTGAATATTGAAAAAATACTTCTACAGGAAATTTATTTTTATAAAATGCATATTTATTGACATTCAGCTGCGTGATTTTTAAATCCATCACTTTTGCAGTATCTCCTACAACTAATGGGAAAACTTTATTATTTGAATCAAAACTGTACACATATTCATTACCATTGGTTTGGTTTCCGTCTGTGATAATAACGGTTGGAAAAACTGCATTTTTATTGATGCTTCTTAAATCTTTAGCTATTGCATCTAAATTCGTTTGATATCCTTTAAAATCAAATTTTTCCGATGGTTCAAAATTAGCATCAAATCGATAGGACTGAATATCAAATTTATCTTGTAAATCGGTATTCGAAACTAAAGCTGTATATAATTCTTGCGCTTTATTATTCGCTTTAAGCGCTACAATTGAACTCGAATTATCAACTACAATAGGTAAAGGTGTTTTTACTATCTCTAAGGTATTAGTTTTTATAACTGGATTTATCAGCAACAATAATATCCCGAAAATGGAAGCAAAACGCAATAAAGCCAAAAACAAATTCAGCTTTGATTTGTTTTTGGCTTTATAAAAATATTGAAAAAATGACAAACCGCCTGCAATTACTATTGAAAGTAGAATTAGTAAGATCGTGTTTGTAGTCATTCTTTTTATTTTAAATGATGAATTTTAAATGGAAAGATTTCAATAATTTAAAATTCATCATTTAAAATTTATAATTTCTTTACGTAAGCATTCCTCCACATACATTCAATACTTGCCCAGAGATATAAGAACTCATATCTGAAGCTAAGAATAGACATGCATTAGCAACATCTTCAGTAGTACCACCACGTTTTAACGGAATTCCATCTCTCCATCCTTGAACCACATCGTCGTTCAATTTTGCAGTCATTTCAGTTTCAATAAATCCAGGTGCAATCGCATTACAACGAATGTTACGAGAACCCAATTCTAATGCTACTGATTTAGTAAAACCAATAACTCCAGCCTTAGAAGCCGCATAATTCGTTTGTCCTGCATTTCCTTTTACTCCTACTACACTACTCATATTGATGATAGAACCTGCACGTTTTTTCAAGAATGTTTTTTGAACTGCCTTAGTCATATTGAAAACCGACTTCAAATTCACATCAATTACTTTGTCAAAATCCTCTTCAGACATACGCATTAGCAAATTATCCTTTGTAATTCCAGCGTTATTGATTAAAATATCAACAGTACCAAATTCAGCAATTACAGCTTCAACCATAGTTTGCGCTTCATTAAAATCAGCGGCATTTGATTGGTATCCTTTCGCTTTTATTCCCAAAGCATTCAATTCATTTTCTAATGCTAAAGCCGATTCTACAGATGAACTGTAAGTAAACGCAACATTTGCACCGTGTTTTGCAAAAACCTCTGCAATTCCTTTTCCAATTCCACGACTTGCGCCTGTTATAATGGCCACTTTTCCTTCTAGTAATTTCATATTCGAAAATTAGTTTAATTTTTATTTGAAGCTATTCCCGCTATTCGCTTCAATCTTTTATGTTTTAAAGAAAAACATAAAAGGATTTCCACTACTATCAGGGCTATCTTAGAGTCGTCAAATATAGAATAATTCCTTTTTTAAAAAAAATTTCAAATTCAATAACATTATAAATCGAACCGATTTTAAATATCTAAAAATCGTTTTACTAATTTATCCCAAAATGAACTATAAATCGCTACCAAAGTAAAAATAAATAAAAATAGATGATACCATGCATTCCCAAGCAAATCCATAAAATCAAGTTTCCCATTAGCAAAACTTAAAATCAAAAGTACTTGCGCACCATAAGGCAAAATTCCTTGAATAACACAGGAAAAAATATCAAGAATGGCGGCTGTTTTTTTGGAACTTAAATTGTATTCGTCGTTAATTTCCTTGGCAATTCCTCCAGTAATAACAATAGAAACGGTATTATTAGCAATAGCTACATTAGTAAAACCCACCAAAGCACCTATCCCCGCTTGGGCTGATTTTTTACTCTTAATGCGTTTTTTGATTTGGTGCAATAAAAAATCAATACCTCCAGCCTTATCCACCATAGCGGCTAAACCTCCAGTTAGCATCGATAGTAAAAAGATTTCAGTCATACTGGTGAATCCTTCATAAATTTTTCGAGCAAATTCCATTAACGTAAAATGATTTCCAAAATACCCAATCAATCCAGCCAATATAGTTCCAATAATCAAGGTAGAAAATACATCAACACCAACCAATGCAAGTACAATTACTAAAATATAAGGCACAATTGCAATCCATTCAAAACTTGTTTTAGGAATAGCTACTGCAGTAATATCAGAATTCAATCCCAAATAAAAGAATACTGCGATCGTAATAATAGCAGCTGGAAAAGCAATGAATAAATTGATTTTAAATTTATCTTTCAATTCACAACCTAAGGATTGTGTCGCAGCAATTGTCGTATCGGAAATCATAGATAAATTATCACCTAACATGGAACCTCCTAATAAAGCACCAGCAATCAAAGGCAATGAAGCACCACTAGAATTAGCCAAATCAACCGCAATTGGCCCAATTGCCACAATTGCACCTACAGAAGTTCCTGTAGCAGTTGATAAAAAAGCGGCTATCAAAAAGATCCCCAACGGAAAGTAAGCCACATCCACAGTATTAATTCCAAGACTTACCACGGCATCAACACCTCCCATTGCTTTACTAACCACTGCAAAAGCACCTGCTAATAGATAAATCAAACACATGGTCATAATTTTACTCTCTCCGCAACCTGCAATCAAGGTGGTTACTTTTTCATCCGCTGAACCTTTGAACAGTAAAAAAGCAGCAATAATTCCAATTAAAACCGCTATTGGAGCAGGTAACGCATAAAAGTCATCAAGCCAAATTCCGGCTCCTAAAAAAGTAAAAATAAAAATCAATAAAGGAATTAAAGCATAAGCACTTCCCTTTTTTTTAAATAAATGAGTCATAAATCAGTTTTAAAAATGATAGTATTATTACGAAAACAAAAGCAAAAAAATGGGAATGTAAAACAACATTTTTTCCAAAGGATTTGGCTTATCGTTTTAGCACCTTGCTCGTTGTTGCAGGTTGCTATCTCATTATGAGATTCGTGATAACGGGTGCAAAAGTAAATATTATTTTATATAAAAAGCAATAGTAAACTAGATTTTATAATTTAAAACCAAAAAAGCCTTACCGAAGTAAAGCTTTTTATAAATAAATTATAATTTTTGAAACTGACTAGAAAGCCACATTCCATTTTGGTAATCTTCCATTTTCATCTAAGAAGTTTTGTAACACTTGTCCTTCTACGAATGTTGGAATCCCTTTAGATTTCTCGTTGAAAGTTTCGTACCAAACCACTTCTAAAGTGCTAATATCTTCTTTTACCATTTGTGTTGGCCAAGAATATTTTCTTCCTGTTTTTGCAAACTGGTGTCCTTCAACAATCTTTTCTTTCAAACCACCATTTTTGATTTTCAAAGACCCATCGTTTTGAACAGTTCCTGTAGAACCCACCATGATTAACTCTTTTTCATCTGCAACAGCATAAACCAAAAACACACCACTTCCTTCAGAAGCGTTACATACTTGCTCTAAGCTATCGTCTGCTGTAAAAGTGAAGCTATCGCTTACCTTAAACTTTTTTAATTCTTTGTACATCTTTCTTTTGTATTAATATTAAATAAAATGCCTCACAAAAAAAGTGAGGCATTTTTATAATGACTTGAAATCACCACTAATTTTTCAATTATCCGATAACTTCTTTAACTTTTTTACCAATTTCTGCTGGAGAATCTACAACGTGAATTCCACATTCTCTCATGATTTGTTTTTTAGCTTCAGCAGTATCATCAGATCCACCTACAATAGCACCTGCGTGACCCATTGTTCTTCCTGCTGGAGCGGTAACTCCTGCAATGAAACCAACAACTGGCTTACGGTTACCATCAGCTTTAATCCAATGTGCAGCATCAGCTTCTAATTGACCACCTATCTCACCTATCATAACGATACATTCTGTTTCTGGGTCATTCATCAATAATTCAACTGCCTCTTTAGTAGTAGTTCCAATGATTGGGTCTCCACCAATACCAATTGCAGTAGTGATTCCTAATCCTTGTTTTACAACTTGGTCAGCCGCTTCATATGTTAATGTTCCTGATTTAGAAACAATACCTACAGTTCCTTTTTTAAATACAAAACCTGGCATAATACCAACTTTAGCTTCACCTGGAGTAATGATACCAGGACAGTTAGGACCTATTAATCTAGCATTTCTTTCTTTTACGTAAGCATTTGCTTTGATCATATCAGCTACAGGAATTCCTTCTGTAATAGCGATAATTACTTTTATTCCAGCATCAGCAGCTTCCATAATTGCGTCCGCAGCAAAAGCAGGTGGTACAAAAATGATTGTTGTGTCAGCACCAGCTTGTTCAACTGCGTCTTTTACAGTATTGAAAACAGGTCTGTCTAGATGAGTTGATCCTCCTTTACCAGGAGTAACACCACCAACTACGTTTGTACCGTACTCAATCATTTGAGAAGCATGGAAAGTTCCTTCGCTTCCTGTAAATCCTTGAACAATTATTTTGGAATCTTTATTAACTAAAACACTCATGATATATATTTTATGTGATTTTTAAAATTGTGATGCAAAAGTAAGGTTTTGAAAATTATTTTTAGCCCTTTATTATCAAATAAATTAGGATAATTGACTCATTTGATAACCTCTATATAATTTATTGTCTTTTATTTGCCAAATTGCAATAAAATGGGCCAATAACATTTCTTCTCTAGGGTTCTCTATTGTTTTTACAAAATGCGAATAACGAACCGTAACCATATCATTTTCTGAAACGATATGACTTATTCTTACTTTCGAACGAACATAAGCTTTACTCAAATCATTAGAGAGACTCACTAAAGAATCATAATCCAATTGAATAAATCCTTTACTACTATTCCAATCTACAATGATATCAGAATGCAAATAATCTTTCAAAATGTCACTATCAATTAGCGCATCTGATTTGTAAAACTTTTGAATAATTTCTTTTGCCGACATAATTATTTCAATTTATTGAGTATCTCAGGTATTCTTTTAATATTGGCCAGTTGTTTCAACTTCTCTCTAGATTCTTCAATTGGTGTACCGAAATAAGTCTTACCCCCTTCTACCGATTTAGTCACTCCAGTTTGCCCTAAAATTACTGCTTTTTCTCCAATTGTGATGCCGCTAGTGGTTCCTACTTGTCCCCAAATCGTAACTTCATCTTTAATAATTACACATCCTGCAATTCCAGTTTGTGAAGCGATAAGACATTTTTTTCCAATCACGGTATCATGGCCAACATGTACCTGATTGTCAATTTTTGTTCCTTCTCCAATGATTGTATCACCTGTAACCCCCTTGTCAATTGTACAAAGTGCACCTATACCAACATTGTCTTTAATTACAACTCTACCACCCGAAAGTAATTGATCAAAACCATCTTCACGTTTCTTATAGTAAAAAGCGTCAGCTCCCAAAATTGTACCTGCGTGAATAATTACATTGTCGCCAATAACTGTATGATCGTAAATCGAAACATTAGAATGAATCAAGCAGTTTTTCCCAATTTTCACATGATTACCTACAAAACTATTTGGCTGTATAATAGTATTTTGCCCTATTATAGCTGAAGTAGAAATCGAAGCGTTTGAAAATTGAAAAGGTTTGAAATGTTTTGTTAAAGTATTAAAATCTCTAAACGGGTCATCAGAAATTAACAATGCTTTTCCAGGAGGACAATCTACTTTTTTATTTATTAAAATGATAGTTGCTGCTGAATTTAATGCTTTATCATAATACTTAGGATGATCAACAAAAACAATATCACCGCGTTCAACAACATGAATTTCATTCATTCCTAAAACTTCAAAATTGTCATTGCCAACATATTCGCATTGTAGCAAATTTGCAATTTCAAGTAAAGATTGTGCTTGTGTAAATTTCATTTATTTATTTTTAGTCTTTGCTTTCAATCACTAATAAAATAGAATTACTAGTGATTGAAAACTAAAAACGTATAAAAATTATTCCTTAACACGCTCCATGTATGAACCTGAAGCTGTATCTATTTTAATTTTATCTCCTTCGTTAATGAATAAAGGTACATTTACTGTCGCTCCAGTTTCTACCGTAGCCGATTTTGTAGCATTTGTAGCTGTATTTCCTTTAATTCCTGGTTCAGCATATGTTACTTCAAGTACTACAGATGCAGGCATATCTACTGAAAGAGGCAAGTCAGTTTCAGTATTAATACTAACCATTACGCTTTCACCTTCTTTCAATAAATCTGGTGAATCCAAGATGTTTTTATTCAAAGATATTTGTTCGAATGTCTCTGTATTCATAAAGTGAAAGTCATCTCCTTCTGGATATAAATATTGAAATTTATGATTTTCAACGCGAACTTCTTCAATTTTATGTCCTGCAGAAAATGTATTATCCAATACTTTTCCATTACTCAAACTTCTCAATTTGGTTCTTACAAATGCAGGTCCTTTACCTGGTTTAACATGAAGAAATTCAATGATTTTGTAAATATCATTATTGTACTTAATACATAATCCGTTTTTGATGTCTGATGTAGATGCCATTTTATTTTTGTTTTTTCTCCATTTCAGCCCTTTCTTAAGTGAAGGGAAGCTGGATGGAAGTGTGTTACTTATTGTTATATTTTTATCTATACCTCCACAAACTAGTGGGAGGACTAGGCCTTAATAATTCCCGGTATATCCTTTCATAACACCACGAGACGAATTTCTGATAAAATCTAATATTTCATCACGCTCAGGAGTTGCTTCCATTTCCGCTTCAATAATTCCAATTGCTTGGGTTGTATTATAGTTTTTTTGATATAAAATTCTATAAATATCTTGAATCTCTTTAATTTTCTCCGTTGTAAAACCTCTTCTTCTTAACCCAACTGAGTTAATTCCAACATAAGATAAAGGTTCTTTAGCAGCTTTTGTAAAAGGAGGAACATCTTTCCTCACTAATGAACCACCCGAAATCATCGCATGATCTCCAATATGAATAAACTGATGAATAGCAGCTAAACCACCTATAACGGCAAATTTCCCAACCGTAACATGTCCAGCTAATGCAACACCGTTAACGATAATTGCATTATCGCCAATGTGACAATCATGCGCAATATGTGCTGTAGCCATAACTAAACAATTGTTCCCAAGGGTTGTTTGACCTGAAGCAATTGTTCCTCTATTAATGGTGACACATTCTCTTATAGTACAATTATCACCTATTATTGCTAAAGATTCTTCTCCACCAAATTTTAAATCCTGCGGTACTGCAGATATTACTGCACCAGGAAATATATTGCAATTTTTTCCTATTCTTGCGCCTTCCATAATGGTAACATTAGAACCTATCCAAGTTCCATCACCAATAACAACATTATTGTGAATGGTTGTAAAAGGCTCTATTACAACATTTTTGGCGATTTTAGCGCCAGGATGAACATATGCTAAGGGTTGATTCATCTGCTTTTTTTTATATTAGTATTTTCAGAATAATAAACTCCAGATAATTGACTTAGAGTGTTTATTCTAATTTAATTTTTATTGCTTTTTGGCAATCTGAGCCATTAATTCTGCTTCTGCAACTAATTTTCCATTTGCATAAGCATTGGCTTGCATATGACAAATCCCTCTTCTAATCGGTGTGATTAAATCACATTTGAAAATCAAAGTGTCACCTGGTAATACCTTATGTTTGAATTTAACATTATCTATTTTCATAAAATAAGTCAAATAATTTTCAGGATCAGGAACAGTACTTAAAACTAATATTCCTCCTGTTTGTGCCATAGCTTCCACTATTAAAACCCCTGGCATTACAGGAGCTTCTGGAAAATGTCCAACGAAAAAATTCTCGTTCATTGTAACATTTTTCATACCTACCACATGACTTTCAGACATTTCAATAATTCGGTCTATCAACAAGAAAGGGGGTCTATGAGGAAGAACTGCCATGATTTTATGGATATCCATTAATGGTTCCAAATTCAAATCATAAACAGGAACATAATTTCTTTGTTCTATTTTGATAATTTTGGCCATTTTTTTAGCAAACTGAGTGTTTACAAAATGTCCTGGCTTATTTGCAATTACTTTACCTTGAATTTTTGTTCCAATTAAAGCTAAATCACCAACAACGTCAAGTAGTTTATGTCTTGCTGCTTCATTTGGATAATGCAAGGTAAGATTATCTAGTATACCATTTGGTTTAACATTTATAACGTCTTTTCCAAATGCTATTTTTAAATTTTCCATCGTAGCCGCAGATATTTCTTTATCAACGTACACAATAGCATTATTCAAATCACCACCTTTAATTAGTCCATTATCCAACAAAGCCTCTAGTTCATGTAAAAAACTAAAAGTTCTTGATTCCGATATTTCTGTTTTAAAATCAGAAATATTTTTCATGTTGGCATTTTGGGTTCCTAAAATTTTAGTCCCAAAATCTACCATTGTTGTAACACTATAGTGATCACTTGGCATAATCAAAATCTCACTACCCGATTCTTCGTCAGTGAAAGAAATAACTTCTTTTACCACATAAATGTTTCGCTTAGAATTTTGTTCTTCAATTCCCGCTTTTTCGAGAGCTTCAACAAAATACTTAGACGACCCATCCATAATAGGAAGTTCTGAAGCGTTTAGTTCAATTATTACATTATCCAAATCACAACCAACTAATGCCGCCAATACATGCTCAGGTGTTTGAACTTTAACTCCAAGTTTCTCTAAATTAGTACCTCTTTGTGTATTAACTACATAATTAGCATCTGCTTCAACAACTGGCTGTCCTTCTAGATCTACTCTAACAAAAGTAAAACCATTATTAACTGGAGCAGGTTTAAAGGTCATTTTGACTTCTTTCCCTGTGTGTAATCCAACTCCAGTTAGCGAGATTTCTGTTTTGATGGTTTTTTGTTTAACCATTGTTTCCATTTTTTTGGTTTAATATTTGTTTTTTTAACTCTTCTATTTCTGCAACAATTTTCGGTAAATTTCTGAAATGTACATATGATTTACTAAAATCATTGTATCCAAATGCTGGACTTCCCTGCAAAACCTCATTGTCTTTTATATTTCTTCCTACACCTGCTTGAGCTTGAATGCGAACATTATCACCAATGGTTAAATGCCCTACAATCCCTACTTGCCCACCAATCATTCCGTTTTTTCCGATTTTGGTAGAACCTGCAATTCCCGTTTGAGCGGCAATTACGGTATTCTCTCCTATTTCTACATTATGGGCAACTTGAATTTGATTGTCTAGTTTAACTCCTTTTCTTATAATTGTAGAACCCATTGTCGCTCTATCAATTGTTGTACAAGAACCTATATCAACATCATCCTCAATAATTACGTTGCCTATTTGAGGTATCTTCTTAAAAGTTCCATCTGTATTTGGAGCAAATCCAAATCCATCTGCTCCAATAATTACTCCTGAATGAATGGTGCAATTATTACCAATTTCAGTTTCCGAATATATTTTTGCACCAGCAAAAATAGTGACATTATCTTTAATGACAACATTATCTCCGATAAAACAATTGGGATAAATTTTCACATTAGTCCCTAGAGTAACATTAGCTCCTATATAACTAAAACTTCCCAAATATAAGTTTTCACCATATTTAGTGTTTTCTGGCAGTACTGAAGGTTGCTCCACTCCTATTTTATTGCCTTTTGCTTCAGCATAAAATTCTAATAATTTTGAAAAAGATAAGTAGGCATCGTCTACTTTTATTAAGGTAGTTTTTAATTCCGATTCTGGAATAAAGGATTTGTTTACTATGGTAATGGTTGCCTCTGTGGTATAAATATAATTATTATATTTTGGATTTGCCAAAAAAGTTAAAGAACCTTCTTTACCTTCTTCTATCTTAGATAACTCAGATACTTGAGCATTGAGATTGCCAATAACTTCACCTTCCAAAATTCCCGCTATTTGTTCTGCTGTAAATTTCATTGCGACAAAAATATAAAAAAATAGATTTTAAATGTTCATTTACATCAGTTGTTTTGGGAAACAGATGTAATATTTAGTAACTGATTTCGATAATGATTTTAAATTCAACTGGTCAGATGATTCAATTACATCTTCAACTGTTCGATCTTTTTTCAAAATTCGTATGGGTTCTGCTTCTTTGCTATATGCTTGATTTTTTATTTTACCTTTAAAAATAAAATAATTAGTTTCTAACAAACTAATGTTGTTTTCCAATGCAAAGCGCTCTTTTAAAGGGTGTAAATCTTCAGTAGGCACTTTTTCACTTGTTAATTTTATTTTCAATAAATCCCTATTAATAATCATTTTACTCAATGAAGACAAAATAAAATCATCCTCATGTTGCCATCCCTTTAGTGCACTTATTATATCAAAATCATCGAGCTGTGAAAATAAATTCAAAATTTCAGTATCAAATGCATCTAATGTAATTTTATTTTGAAGAAAAAACTGCAAGGGTTTACTACAAGGCAATATAGTTCCTTTTAAAGTTAATTCTTTGGCTCTCTTTAAAATTTTAGTTAAAATTAACTCAGCTACCAAACTGGTTTTATGCAAATAGGCTTGCCAATACATTAAACGTCGGGACATTAAGAATTTCTCCACTGAGTAAATTCCTTTTTCTTCGATTACCAAAACATCATCCACAACATTCATCATTTGGATCAATCGCTCCGAATTTACATTCCCTTCGGCAACTCCGGAATAAAAACTATCGCGTTTTAAATAATCCATTCGATCCATGTCTAATTGGCTTGAAATAAGCTGCAACATGAATTTTCTATGATAATCCCCTTCAAAAACTTGAATAGCTAAACTCAACTGACCTTTAAACTCACTATTTAATTGATGCATAAATAACAATGAAATTTCTTCATGATGCACATCTTCAACAATGCTTCTTTCCATAGCATGTGAAAAAGGACCATGCCCAATATCATGTAATAAAATTGCAATATATAATGCATTTTCTTCTTCTTGAGATATAGAAACTCCTTTAAAACGCAATACATCAACTGCTTTTTGCATCAAATGCATACAACCTAAAGCATGATGAAAACGGGTATGATTGGCTCCTGGATAGACTAAATAAGATAATCCCATTTGAGAGATGCGTCGAAGTCTTTGAAAATAAGGGTGCTGTATTAAATCGTAAATTAATGCGTTGGGTATGCTAATGAAACCATAAATGGGATCATTGAATATCTTTAGTTTATTGATTTGACTCACTAGAAGTTAATTTTTAAGGAACAAATATAAGTAAATTAGATTTTATAATTTACAGCCTATAGATACATACTTTATAACCCTATAAATTATCAATTTCGTATTTATTTCCATCTAAATTAACAACATAAAAATAGTGTATTAAAATTAACATAATTTTAAGTTCGATTAGTTCGGTGTTTTATGAACCAATGTTACATTTGTAAAAAAATTAACATGGATATTCAGAAAGAAAAAAATGAACTAAAAGAAATGTTTGGTGTTCATTTTGAAAAACTTTATAACATTCCACCTTTGGCATCACGCATTCTTGGTACACTCATAATTGATGGCTGTAAATCTGGACTTACATTTGAGACTCTTGTTGAAACAATGGGCGCTAGTAAAAGTTCGATTTCAACTAATTTAAATTTACTCTTAAAAATGGAAAAGATCATCTATTTCACCATAACGGGAGATCGTAAAAAGTACTTTAAGGCTGCTAATTTAAGTAAGCGCTTAGAAAACTATCTGAGATTAATTGATTCTGAAATGACCATTGTAAACCGAATGATTATTTATAGAGAACATACCGCATCTTGTCCAGCTGAGAGATGCAATCTGGAAAATACAAAAGCCTATAAAATTCATTTAAATGAGGTTGAAATATCGCTTAAAAAAACAATTGAAGAATTTAAAACAAAAGAAACCAAAAATATAATCAATCAATAATAATTAATCCAAATCAGTAAATATTCACAGATGAAAAAAAAATATTTTATAAGTGCCGTTTTGTTATCCATAAGTTTGCTCTCCTGTAAAAAAGAAACCACTCAAACAGCTCCACCAGTTATGCCTTATAAGGTAGTTGAAATTGGTAAATCTGACACTTCTTTATTAGCAGAATACCCCGCAAGTCTAGAAGGGATTACAGATATAGATATTCGTGCAAAAGTAGATGGATATATTGAAAAAATATATGTACAAGAAGGACAAGAAGTTAAAAAAGGGCAATTACTTTTTAAACTAGAAACACAAACTGCTACCCAAGAAGCTGGGGCTGCAAAGGCTAAAGTTGCTGCTGCACAAGTTGAAGTAAGCCGTTTAAAACCATTAGTTGATCGTAATATAATTAGTGATGTACAACTAGAAACTGCCAAAGCAAATTTGGCAAGTGAAAAAAGTACCTACCAAAGTATAATTGCCAGAATTAATTATGCAACCATAAAAAGTCCAGTTAATGGAATAGTGGGCACTTTACCTTTACGTTTAGGAAGTTATGTCAGCAGTCAAACAGCAGAGCCATTAACTCGTATTTCAGATATTAGTACTATTTATGCTTATTTTTCAGTAAATGAAAAACAACAATTAGACATCATGATGAATGCTGAAGGTAAAACATTTCAAGAAAAAATCAACAAAATGGAAAAGGTAAATTTGATTTTGAGTAATGGTATGCCATATGAGCAAAAGGGTAAAATTGAAACTTTTAGTGGACAAGCCAATACGCAAACAGGTTCCTTTAATGTAAGAGCCAGTTTTCCAAATGGAAACAAATTATTGCGGTCAGGTGGCAGTGGAATTGTCCAAATCCCAACAAATTTAAAGGATGTTATTATAATCCCACAAAATGCTTCATTAGAATTACAAGACAAACGCATTGCTCTTATTGTAGATAAAGACAACAAAGTGAAAGCAGTGCCTATTGAAGTTCGTGCAATTCCTGGAGGTAAATTTTTTGTAGTAGACAGTGGATTAAATGTAAATGATAAAGTCCTTGTTGAGGGAGTTGGAATAGTTACTGAAGGAACGCTTATCAAACCTGAGGTAGTAGATTTTAATACTATAATCAATCCAACAAAAAAATAATTGACAAACTAACTATTGAATAAATAACAAAATATGTTTTCAAAATTCATTGACAGACCGGTATTGTCAACAGTGATATCTATTATCATCGTAATTTTGGGGGTTTTAGGGTTAATCTCGCTTCCAGTTTCACAATATCCAGAAATAGCACCACCTACTGTAACTGTAGCGGCAAATTATCAAGGAGCAAGTGCCGAAGTTGTAATGAACTCGGTAGTAATTCCTTTAGAAGAACAAATTAATGGTGTTGAAGACATGACTTACATGACTTCAACATCAAATAATGATGGTTCAGCATCTATTAGTATCTATTTTAAATTAGGTACTAATCCTGATTTGGCAGCGGTGAATGTGCAAAATCGTGTATCACGTGCAACGTCACTACTACCCCAAGAAGTTACTCGAGCGGGTGTTACAACATCAAAAAGACAAAGTGATAATATTTTGATTTTCTCACTTTATAGTGAAAATCCTGATTATGATGATACATTTCTTCAAAATTACGCCAACATTAATATTTTACCTAAAATTAAACGTGTAGCGGGAGTTGGAGAAGCTATGATTTTTGGTCAAAAAGACTACTCTATGCGTATTTGGTTAAAACCTGACGTTATGGGGGCTTACGGTCTAGTACCATCGGATATTACGGCGCTATTAGCGGAACAAAATATTGAAGCCGCTCCAGGACAATTGGGTGAAAATAGCGACCAATCTTTTCAATATACCTTAAAATACAAAGGACGTTTACAAAATATAAAAGAATTTGAAGAAATTATTGTTCGTTCAACTGAAAATGGAGAAATCCTTAAATTAGGTGATGTAGCAAGAATTGAATTGGGTGCTGTTAATTATGCGAGTGATGCCTATACAAACGGCAATAAATCAATAGCTATTGCCATTGCACAAACCGCAGGGTCTAATGCTCAAGAAGTAATTGAAGGGTCATTAAAAGTACTGAATCAAGCCGAACTGAATTTTCCAAAAGGAGTAAAATATGCTACATTAATTAATGCCAATGATTTCCTAGATGAGTCAATCACAAAAGTGATTCATACACTAATTGAGGCATTTTTACTAGTATTTATTGTCGTTTTTATCTTTTTACAAGATTGGAGATCGACTCTTATTCCTGCGATTTCCGTACCAGTAGCTATTTTAGGAACGTTCTTTTTCCTTAATTTATTTGGCTTTACCATTAACTTATTAACGTTATTTGCCTTAGTACTTGCGGTCGGAATTGTAGTGGATGATGCTATTGTAGTGGTGGAAGCCGTGCATGCCAAAATGGAAGCGGGTGAGCACAATCCTAAAAAAGCAGCTCACAGCGCCATGCAAGATATTAGTAGTGCAATTATATCCATTACACTGGTAATGTCGGCTGTATTTATTCCTGTTTCTTTTATTAGTGGTTCTGCTGGAGTTTTCTACAAACAGTTTGGATTAACGCTAGCGGTTTCAATTGTATTGTCAGCTATTAACGCACTAACACTTTCTCCTGCATTATGTGCTATTTTCTTAAAAGAACACGATAAAAGTGCAAAGAAAAAAGGTTTCATGGAACGTTTTTATACCGCATTTAACGCTGGATTTGAAACGACGACAGCTAAATACAAAAGATCTGTAGAGTTTTTTATAAAACGCAAATGGTTGGCTTTTTTAGGAATTGCTGTTTTTGCCGGAATTTTAATCTTATTATTAAATATCACACCAAAGGCTTTTGTCCCTGGTGAGGATACAGGAGCTATTCTTTCTGATGTTTCTCTTCCACCGGGTACTTCTTTACAAAGAACAGAAGAAGTGTTATTACAAATTGAAAATAAAGTAAAAGATATTCCTGAAATAAAAGAGGTACTTAGAATCTCTGGTCGAAGTTTAATCAGTGGTACGGGAAGCAACTACGGAATGGTAATTGTAAAATTGAAACCATGGGCGGAACGTAAAGATGCTAATCAAGAAATAACTGCAGTTGTTGCGGAATTATTTAAGCGAACAGCTGCCGTAAAAGATGCGAAAGTACTCTATTTTGCTCGTCCGACACTTGTTGGTTTTGGTTTTACCAATGGATTTGAATTTCAACTACAAGATCAAAAAGGAGGATCTATACAAGAGTTAAGCGAAGTAAACAATAAATTTTTGGCAGCATTAAACAGTCGACCAGAAATTAAATATGCAGCTACCTCATTTTCTCCAAATTACCCGCAATACCGAATTGATTTAAATGTTCCGCTTATAAAAAAATCGGGGCTTACAGTCACTGATGTTTTAGGAACAATGCAAGGGTATTATGGTGGTGTATATGCTTCTAATTTCAACAAGTTTGGAAAACAATACCGAGTAGTATACCAATCAGATCCCGAATTCAGAAACAATCCTGAATCGCTAAACAAAGTTTTAGTTAGAAATAGTAGTGGACAAATGGCTCCTATTTCACAATTTGTGACTTTAGTAAAAGTGTTTGGACCTCAAGCTATAGACCGTTTCAATTTATTTACTTCTGTTAAAGTAACTGGAGCGCCAAATGATGGTTTCAGTACTGGTGATGCTATTAAAGCAGTTGAAGAAGTAGCTAGTCAAAACCTACCTGTTGGATATGGTTATGAATTTTCAGGAATGACGCGTGAAGAAATTAGTGCAGGTGGACAAACCTTGTATATTTTCATGCTGTGTCTAATCTTTGTTTACTTCTTACTTGCCGCTCAATATGAGAGTTATATGTTGCCATTTGCAGTATTAATATCACTACCGATTGGTTTAGCAGGTGCTTACTTATTTGCTTATTTATTCAATGTAAGTAATAACATCTACTTGCAAATTACGCTCATCATGCTTATTGGATTGCTCGCTAAGAACGCCATTTTGATAGTAGAGTTTTCGGTTGATTCAAGAAGAAAAGGAATGACTATTGCTCAAGCAGCAATTCATGGCGCTGTTGCTCGTTTACGACCTATTTTAATGACATCATTTGCATTTATCTTTGGACTAATGCCACTTATGTTAGCTAAAGGAGCTGGAGCCGTAGGAAATAATGCTATTGGAACTGGAGCAATTGGAGGAATGTTAATAGGAACTATTTTTGGAGTATTTGTGATACCAGTATTGTTTATCGTTTTCCAAACATTACAGGAAAAAATTTCTACAAAACCGCTTCCTATAGAGAATCAGGGAACAGATGTTGCACTTTTAGATGAAAAAAATGAAAAATAATATATATAGAATCGCACTCTTAGGAGTGACGGCAGCACTAATGCAATCGTGTTTTGTTGCTAAAGATTACAAACGTCCAGAATTGAAAACAGAAAACTTGTATAGAAATGAAGTGGTGTCTACAGACACTGCTTCACTAGCGAATGTTTCTTGGGATAAAATTTTTACTGATCCTCTTTTGCAGGGTTATATTAAAAAAGGGTTAGAAAACAATTTAAACATTCGGATTGCCTTGCAAAATCTTGCTGCCGCACAAGCTACAATGAAGCAAGGACAAGCAGGTTACTTCCCTACTCTATCTGCTGGGACAGATTGGACACACAACAAAATTTCTAAAAACAGTCAGAATGGATCTTTCTTAACAGATTTAAATACCGATCAATACCAATTGACTGGAAATCTATCCTGGGAAGCTGATATTTGGGGAAAAATAAGAAGTAATAAAAGAGCAACTAATGCTGTCTACTTACAAACAACGGCAGCCAATCAAGCCATAAAAACGCAATTAATTGCTGATATAGCTTCTACTTATTACCAACTGCTTTCAGTTGATGCACAGATAAAAGTGGCTGAAGAAACTTTAATCAATAGAAACAAAAGTATCGAAACCATTTTAGCATTGAAAAAATCGGGGAATGTAACAGAAGTGGGGGTAAAACAAACAGAAGCTCAAAAATATACGACCGAAATTATTATTGCTGATTTAAAAAATAGCATCATTATTTTAGAAAATACAATGAGCGCACTTTTAGGAGAAGCTTCGGGTAAAATTGAACGATCTACTTTTGAATCTCAAAAAATGCAACCTAGCATTACTACTGGTGTTCCTGCTAATTTATTGAGAAATAGACCTGATGTTATTGCTGCTGAGTACAACTTGATTAGTAATTTTGAGTTGACCAATGTGGCCAAAAGCGGTTTTTATCCTTCCTTAAAAATTACTGCTATAGGCGGACTTCAAAGTATCGATTTAAAAGAATGGTTCAGTGCCAATTCTATCTTTGCCAATATTGTAACGGGATTAACCCAACCTATTTTCAATCAAAGACAAGTTAGAACTAAGTTTGAAATAGCTAAAGCCAATCAGGAAAAAGCCTATTTGCAATTTGAACAATCCCTACTTACGGCTGGTAAAGAAGTTTCGGATGCACTGGCACAGTACAACAATGAAACTTATAAAATTACGGTTCGTGAGAAACAAGCGGATGCATTAACAAAAGCGGCCACTTTCTCTGATGAATTATTGACCTATGGTTTGGCCAATTATTTAGAAGTATTAACCTCTAAAAATGATGCTTTAAATGCTAAATTAAGTTTAGTAGATAATAAGTTCCAACAATATAAAGCTGTAATTCAATTGTACAAAGCCCTTGGAGGCGGATGGCAATAATAGAATTTCTAAAATACAATGTTTACTAATTCCGAAAAAGCCACTAAGTACTGTACTTAGTGGCTTTTTTATATGCTTTTATAAAATTGAGTTTTTACAATTTTCTAAGCCAGATATTTCTAAACTGTGTTTTACAACCGTGTTCTTGTAACGAAATCACATCATCTCCATGAGAAGAAGGATAATTATGCAAACCAGAATACAATGTTAAACCATTTATGGTTGTATTGTTTTGTACCAAAACCCCATTGTGAAAAACAGTAATTCTTGCTGGTGCATCAATGAGACCATTCGCTTTAAAGCGAGGTGCTGTATAAACTACATCATAGGTATTCCATTCCAAAGGTGTTTTCATTGCATTTACTAATGGTGGGTGATCTTTATAAATACTTCCCGCTTGTCCATTACTATAGGTTCTGTTGTTATACGAATCTAATACTTGTAGTTCATATCTATTTTGGAAAAACACACCGCTATTTCCTCTCCATTGTCCTCCATCAATCACAACATCAGGGGCACTCCATTCAATATGCAATTGACAATCGCCAAACTGCATTTTAGTTTGAATTCCTCCAGCATCAGGAACTACTTCCATATAATCGTTGTTCACGATTTTCCAGGCCGCAGGTTTGGTAACGTCTTTTTGACTTACCCATTGATCCATATTTTTACCGTCAAATAATATAATCGCGTCAGAAGGCGCATCTCCTAACTTTTTTGCAGGTGTAATTACACTAACTTGCGGCTCCCAAATTTCGGTCATTTCTGGTTTCATTGGCATAGGAGATACTTCTGGTGGCGTATTAATCACCGTATGTTGTGCCATTGCAATTGTAGTTGAAAATAAAACAACTAATAATAAATAACTGCTAACTTTTTTAAATTTCATAACTGACTAAATTAATTTTATTGGACAAAGTATAAATTTATAATAAAATAGCTATCTTTTTGCATCATAACTAAAAAAAAAATAAGCTTTAATTATTATGTTGTTAAAAATAACCGAATTCTAGCAATCTATTTAATCCTGTTATTTGATTCTTTTTAATTTGTCAAAATCCAATCTGCAAGGATCAACTCCATTTTATAATCGGCGGTTTGATACATTAAATCCGTTAAAGGAATTTCTTTAAAACCTAAGCTTTTATAAAGTGCAATGGCGCTCAACAATTTAGTATTGGTTTCCAAAATAATGGCTTCAGCATTACTCTTTTTGCAAATATCAAGACAATGTACCATCAGTTTTCGTCCAATCCCTAATCCTTGATAGTCTGAATTAACTCCTAATTTTAGTATCTCAAAATTATTTTTCCCTTCTTTTACTATCGAAATAGTTCCCACAATAGTATTGTCATAATGAGCCAGAAAAATTGAACCACCTTTATCTAGAATTTCTTCTTTTGGAAAGTCAAGCATCGGCATATCTGCGGGTTCTAATAAACCATATTTCTCTAACCATTCTATAGAAAGTCTTTTATATTCTTTATGGTATTTGGGTTCGTAAGTAGCAATTTGTAATTCTTTCATTATTTTATTTTATTTCAATCGTACGGTTTGTTTTGCTGCTTTTTATAGCAGCATCAAGGATTTCCATAACAATCATATTATTTTCCAAAGAAGAAAGGTCGTAAGGCTTTAAAGTAATTTCATCTCGTATCACCGCTGCAAAAAAAGCAAATGGATCATTATAAGGAGCTTGAAGTGCGGTAGCTTTATGCCCATCTTCAGTAAAACCGTCATACCCTTCTGCCATTCTTACTCGTATGTCATTTTTATTATCGGCATAAATAGCTCCAGTTAAGCCGTAAATTTCCATATCCTTTCTTCCTATTGGCCAGTTCCACGAACCTTGAATCGTAGCATTTGCAGTATCATAAGTCAATACTATAGTAGATTCATCATCTACTTTTGGATTGTTTTCTTTTTGTAATTGTTGCGTAATGGCTGTAACCGTTTTGGGTTTCTTACCTTCCATTAACCAAGTCATTAAATTAACTCCATAACAACCAAAATCAGTTATAGCCCCTCCTCCATTCAGTACAGGATCCGTTAACCAATCTAAAAACTCCGAATTCACTCCAATTTTTTTAGGTCCTCTGTGTCCATCATGCACCACCACTTTACGTAAGTCTCCAATTTTTCCTGCCTTCACTAAATCATAGGATTCCTTATTTGACGGATACCAAGTGGTCTCATAATTCGTCAATAATTTAATCTTGTATTTCTTTGCAAGAACCTCCATTTTTTTGGCATCCTCCAAACTTACTGCCAATGGTTTTTCTACCATTACATGAATGCCTTTTGGTGCACAAGTGGCTACAACGCCTAAATGCTCATAAATACTTCCAAAAGCGGTAACTGCCTCTGGATGTTTTTTAGCAATCATTTCATCCATCGTATTATAAACTAAATCCATGGAGAAATGATATTGATCAGCATAACGTTGCGCTAACTCTCGATTCGTTTCCACAATACCCACAATATCAATATCTCCCCGGTCTTTAATCCCTAAAATTCCATGAACATGAGTGTGTGTAAGACCAATAATTCCTACTTTAAGTACTTTTTGTTGTGCAATGCAATTTATGGTTAGAATGGCTATAAAGACAGTGAAAATATTTTTAACTTTCATATATGGATGTTTTATTTTTATTATCTGTACTAATTTTCACTTACGAATTTAAAAAAATAAACTAGATAACGTTAAATGCCTTTCATTGAATTTCCTTTTTCTTTTTTATAAATGACAATCCATTTTTAGAAACAAAGGATTTGAAGCAGTTATTTGCCTACTCCAAGCACAAAAAAACTACACCTTACCTAAAAGTGTAGCTTCCATTTTTTTGAAATAAATAGGATATTTTATTGTGCGGTATTTGGATTTATTTCGGCAAATACTTCACTAACTGCATTAGCTGGAAAACCACCTAGTTTAGCATGTTCACGCACCATATCTTCATTAGGCGCAGTGTATACACAATAAATTTTATCTTTTGCTACAAAGCTATTGTGCCATTTTATTTCGGAACCCATTTTATCCAACACATTACAAGAGGTTTGCGAGATATCTTTTAGTTGTTGTGGGGTAAGTTTACCAGCTCCAGGAATTTCTCTTTCAATTACATATTTTGGCATCGTCTTTATTTTTGTGACACTAAATTAAATTCAGTACCAAGCCGTTTTTTAAAATGGTATCTGCTTCCATTATTCATTTGCATCTTAAAGTTAATAAAAATATTTATGAAAATATCACAAGCACTTAATTATCATCTATTTAAATATTTTTTTGTAGTGAAATAATAAAACATTGTTTGTGTTTTTTATAGATTACAATTAAAAAAAGGAACACAAATTGATTTTAAAACTCTTACTAAAAACGCAAAAAACCTAGAACAAAACTGGGTTTTGGTCTAGGTTTTAATTGAATAATTTACTTTTCTAAATTTAGAATCTAAGCTGGAATATTCTAACTGAACTATTTATTTCAACTCTATTACAAATTCTTCTTTAGGGGTTCTTACTTTTTTCATGGGAGCAATCCAGTCGTTAGGTGTGTCAGCATAACCTACATACATCAAAGAAACACTTTTTAATCCTCTTTTGTCTAATTCTAAGATTTCATCAACTACAGTGTTGTTAAAACCTTCGACTGGTGTACTATCTACTTTTAGTTCAGCGGCTTGCGCCAAAGAAAGACCAAGTGCAATATACGTTTGTCTGGCGATATGAGCAAAATTCTCTTCGGCAGATTGTGCTAGGTAGATTTTCTTCAACATATCAGTATAGCTATCAAAACGCCCTCTTGGTAATCCACGAACATCAGTTGTATGATTATAAACTTTATCAATTCGTTCAGCAGTATAACGATCCCATCCAGCAAAAACGACCACATGAGAACAATCTCTCATACATTCTGGATTCAAAGCTCCTTTTACTAATTTTTCTTTTAATTCTTGATTTTCAACAACAATCACTTGGAATGCTTGTAATCCTGACGAAGTTGGCGCTAAACGTGCCGCTTCTACAATTTTATCAATGTCTGCTGCACTTACTTTTTTGGTTGGATCATATGCTTTTACGGCATGTCTCCAGTTTAAATTTTCTAATAGTGTCATTTTTTTTTATTGTATTTATAGGTAATATGTGATGGAAATTAGTACGAAACTTATTGTCAATTTAATTGTTTGAAACAGTCAACTTCACTAGCATATTACCTCTAGTTGCATTAGAATAGGGACAAACTTGATGTGCTTTTTCAATTAATGATTGTGCTTCATCCATGGATACTCCAGGAATATTAGCATGCAGTTCCGCTTCTAATCCAAAACCACCATTTTCAATTTGTCCAATACTTACTTGGGCAGTTACCGAAGTTTCACCTGTTTGTATTTTTTCTTTTTTTATGATCAAGTTGAGTGCACTATCAAAACAAGCTGAATAACCCGCTGCAAAAAGCATTTCCGGATTTGCATATTCATCATTTGCTCCACCTAAAGATTTGGGATATCTCACTTCTAAATCGATAATTCCATTTTCACTTTTAACTTGTCCATTTCTACCACCAGTTGCGGTAGCATTAATTGTATAAATTGCTTTCATTTTTATTTCTTTAATATCTTAGTTATTATATTTTTTAAGCTTAACAAATCTTCTGCTGAAACATTCATAGATTCCATTAATTGACCCGGAATACAGGATGCTTTTTCTTTTAATGCTAGTCCTTTTTCGGTTAGTGAAATATTAACCAATCGTTCATCAACCGTACTTCTAATTCTTGAAACAAATTCTTTTTGCTCCATTCTTTTTAGCAAAGGGGTTAACGTACCACTATCTAGTTTTAATTTTTCTCCAAGTTGATTTACAGTCTGTTCTTTGTATTCCCAAAGTACAAGCATCACCAAATATTGCGGATAAGTAAGTTGTAACTCTTCTAACAAAGGACGATATTGATTTATAATTTCCTTTGCAAATACGTACACAGGAAAACAAACTTGCTCGCTAATATTTAATTGGTCTTTCATCTTTACTTTTTGATGGTACAAATATAGTTCACAATTAAATTGTGTACAATTTAATTGTGAAAGATTATTATTATTTTAACAACTGTTACAATATGAAAATCTATTATCCATTTCATTTATTGTTGGCTTTTATTAGACAACAATACTTAATACAACATATTGAAGTACTCCTACTCCATATATTTCAAACTTAAACGACTTTATGATAAACAAAAAACCTAGAACAAAAATGGTTTTCATTCTAGGTATATTCTTTTTTACAATTTCATTATTTCTTTTATTTAATTATCGCTGGCAAAATATAATCTTTTACAATTGTATCTGCTTGCGCATGTGCATAGGGTTTATTATATGCTTTGGAAGTGATAATAATAGTAATGGGAAGGTCTTTAAACATAATAAATTCATTGCCTCCATTTCCTGCACAATAATAGGTTTCATAATTTTCACCTTTATAGAAAACCGATTTGTTCCAGAACAAATAACTGTAAAACTGATTGTCTCTTTCGGGAATTTGAATTTGGTGTGTGAACGTTTTTTCTACCCACTCTTTTGGTAGTATTTGTTTTCCATTCCATACGCCTTTGTTTTTATATAATTGAGCATATTTAGCATAATCCAAAGACCTCATTTGCAAACTTCCTGCCGTATTTACTACTTTTTGTGGCGTATATTGCCATTGGTAATTTGTAATATTCAAAGGTTCAAACAGTTTTTCACTGGCATATTTTTCTAATCCTCCGATAATTTTTTTGTCTAAAATGTCACCTAATACGACACCTCCGGCTGTAAAATAATCCCATTTCCCTCCATTTATTTTCGAATGATCCATAGGCAAGTCTAAGGTAAATTTTACCCAATTAGCTGTAGGATACATATTCTCCTCATTTCCTGGCGAATTACCGTCTGCATCTGAGCCATTAAGTGCGGAACTCATGGTCAATAAATCCTTTATCTTGATACTGTCTTTCATTGGTTCATAATTATCAAATTGCTTTAAATCATAGAAAGAATTCAATGTTTCATTTTCATTTTTAATGTATCCATCACGAATCGCCATACCCATTAAAGTGGATGTAAATGACTTTCCTGCGGATCTCGTGTCGTGCAATGTATTTCTATCGGCATCATTAAAGTATTCTTCCAGCATTAGTTTTCCCTCTCTAATAACTACAATACTGGTGATTTCTTTCAAATTGTACTTGGCAATTTCCGAATTGAGCATTTCAATTTTGGCTTTGTCAAAAGGCAATTTGGAAATCTCCCAACCGCTATTGGGTTGAATGGCTTGAATCGCCATTTGTTCGGCCGTTATTTTAGGTGTTTTAATTACAAGTTGTACTTGGCCTGCAGCAATTAAATCGCCAACTATTGCGTCGCTACCCTCTTCCCTTTTCACATAGGGTCTAATCTCGATTTTGAGTTGGTGTTTGCCTTCAGTCAATGCTTTTTCTCCACCCTTAGTTTTAAATCGATCCCAAAGATACATCGCCCACCAATCTTCGCCTTTAGAACTCGTCAATGGCACTCTGAAAGTGGTAGACGCATTTTTAGTACCGCCAGATCCAAAACTGCATCCATGATGAATGTTTTCTTTGTAAATCAATTGTCCATCAATGTAAAATGAAAATTGAAGATTTCCTACATTTAGTAATTCTTCAATTGGTAAATCGGGAGCCAATTGATGCAGATAATTGGTAACCGAATTATTCATGAAAACTCGGATATTCAAGTCTGATTTTCGAGTTAAATTAAAGGAAGTTAAGAAATCCGATTCTTTATATTGATCTAATGGAATATTCCCATTCATGAAAGTAATTTTTCCAACATTCGCTTTGTGCAAATCAGTTGTAATGCCTTCGGTGGCTACTACGTCTTTTATTTGTCCAAAACTGGTTAGAAAAACCAAGTTAACTAAAATGGTGGCAAAAAACTTTTTCATAATTGGTTACTTATTTAGGTACAAAACTATAACCCAAATGAGTTAAAAAATAGAACAGAATTAACATTGGTAAAATTAACTGAAAAGAATTTTTCTATATTCAGAAGGATTAATTCCATTGATTTCTTTAAAACAACGGGTAAAATGACTTTGATCTGCAAAGCCACAATCTAAGGCTATGGTGGTCAAACTTAATTTTTTCTGAGAGATGAGTCGCAATGATTTTTCGACTTTTAATTTTCGAATGTATTCTCCAAAACTAGAATGAAAATATTTAGAAAAGTCTCTTGATAAATGCACAGGATGAATATTAACCGTTTTTGACAAATAGTCTAAGGTAAGTGCATCTGTAAATTGTTCATTCAATATCATATTGATTTCCGAAACCCAAGTAGGCTTAATATTCGCCTTAGTTTGCTTATCAATTAACATTTTGGCTAAGGATTCTAATAATAAAGTTTGAATAGAAAGCGGACTTGTGGTATCGTCCATTTTGGTTTCTCTAAAAATTTTATACATTAAAAATTTCAAATCAGAGTTGGCAATATTGATACTCCCTTCTAGATTATTTGCATCAAATTCTAAATCTTCAAACCAATTTTTTTCTATTTCAATATGAAAACCTCTTGTAAATCCTTTGGGTTTGATATTGTAGTGTGGCTCTTGCCAATTATGAAATAGCAAACTCCCTGCGGAGCAGTTGTATATCTCCTTTTTATTTCCTTCAATCACATTTCCTTCCAAAATAAAAGTAAAATAGGCGTTTTCATGATAATGCCAGTCTACCTTCTCATGAGTATAAACGGTATCGGTCAACGTAATTCCATCTAAATGAATCGTTTTATTCGTTTGCCCATAAAATTCTCCTCTTTGTGATTGTTTCATTATTTGATTCTAATTAGCATTTCGCTTTTTGAAAATAACATATAAATTAACAACTTATTTTTGATTTTAGATTACAGTTGCTTGCTAGAATTCAATTATTTATCATTTCCACCCTAGAGAGAAATCACATAGAAAGGGTAAAGATTGTTATTTACTTATTCAAAATGACAATTAGGTATTCCTTTTTATTGAAAGGACAAACCTTTATAATTTCCGTCATATTTATAAGGTTGAAAGGATGGATCGACTACTTGGCAGTCAACAATTACGTTTGTACCATAAGCGTCACCAAAAATACTGGCAACAGCAGCATCAGCAGCATCCCTTCCGTTAGCAATTTTTACCAATCCGTTGAGTGGTGCTAATTTGGTTGAATCAAATACAATCCAGTTTCCATCTATATATACTTCCATGCAAGCATGAAAATCGGGTGGATTTAATTGATACGCATATCCTGTGAAGTATCTCGCAGGAATTGTTAATGCTCTACACAGCGCTATTCCCAAGTGTGCAAAATCACGACATACCCCTACTCTATCATTTAAAGTATCGATAGCCGAAGTTTGTGAATTTGTGCTTCCGCTGGTATAACTAATATTGTTATAAATCCATTCAGTTATAGCCACAACAGTTTCGTAAACCGAATTGTATTGCCCGAATTGATTGTATGCGAATTCCATAACTAGATCGGATTGACAGTACCTACTTGGATACAGAAATGAAGCAATATAACTGTCTAATTCCACTACATCGACGACATTGGCCGAGGCACTTTCATCTATGATTTTATAGTTCATATCTACAACTGCTGAATATGTTAAGGTAAAAGTAGTGGGTTGCTGAACCTTAAGACGAATAAACCTAGAACTACCGTCGTGGGCAGTATATTGTTCTAAATACATTGGTGGATCTACCTGAATATTTTCTTGCAAGACTTTTTGACTATAGGTATTTAAGGCTTGAATATTAAAGATGAAAGTGGTAGGACCATTTACAACATACGAAAGCGAACAGTTTACATTGAAATTCATATCAATTATTTTTTAATTTATTCGTTTTGGTAGTTATTTATGTGTCGGGAATCGCCACAACTACTTTTCCGTTTTTCTGATGATAAATGTAGGAAGAAAGTAATGGTAAGACTTATATAAATAAAGACAAATATTATATAATTGTTAGTTAGTTAAAATGTGGATTCTTAATTTCTTCAACTTGTTGTATAGAAAAATAGCATTCCAAACCTCTTTAGACTTATGTTCTATTGGTATGGGAAGGATTTTCGATAGAATTATTGGTAAAAAAACTACTATTTTAAGAGAATTGTTAGCGCAACTAGTCTGTCAAGAATTCTTTTGGAAATGATCAACAGACTTGCACTAATTAAGTTGGATTTATTCTTATTGGTTTACTAGTTTACTCTTTTTAGGTCTAAATCTTGAAAGTCAAAACTAAAGTCAATATTTGGTGAAATTCCTTTCATCTTTATCGATTGTGCTTTTCCGGTTTCGTCTGCGGTAAAAGTGGCCATCGCATCACAATTCATCGCTTGATATTCCCATTTTATGGCAAATGTATTGGCATCATAAAAAGCCAAAGGACCATTTAATTTTGGCGAACGTAAACATTTCATCCACAATTTCTTGTCTTTTAAAAATACTTCCACTTTTCCAAACCAGTTGTCCTCATAAACACCTATAAAATCTTGATTTTTGATTTTGGTGTTTTTTACAGCTTCTACTTTTTTCCAAACTTCCTTGGTTACATCATCACCTTGATTTCTACCTTCATTCATCCATCCCACCATTTTATCGGTCCACCCAAAATCGTCTAAACCTAAATAACTGTCGCTTATCGTTTGGGTAACTGCACTAAATAAACCAGCTCCACCATTCTCCGTATTGGTCAAAATAACAATTCCTAAGTTCATGTCAGGATACATCGTAATTATAGATAACATTCCTGGCAGACCGCCTGTATGAGAAACTTTAAAATTCCCTTTGCTATCCCCTAATTCAAATCCTAAACCGTAACCCGCAAAATGAGAATTATATCTTGGGTCTGGATTGGCCTGCTCTACGGTATGTATGCGCCACATTTCGTTATGATTTTTTTCAGAAAACAAAGTAGATTGCATATCAACACCATATTTTCCTTTATTCATCTGTGTCATCATCCATTTTGACAAGTCGGCTACATTTGAGTATACACCTCCCGCTGCACTTGCTGTACTAATAGCATACGATTCAATGGTTTTTATAGTCCCTGATTCTGATGAGTGCGAAACCGCTAGATTACTCTTGTCTTTCAGTAAGCTCCCCACATAAGTACGGTTCATTTCTAATGGAGTGATGATGCGCTGTTGCACAAATTGCTCATAACTCATGCCACTCTCTCTAGCGATAACTTCTCCTGCAACGATATACAATAGATTATCATAATCATATTGCGTTCTAAAGGGCGAAACCGCTTTGAAATGTTGAAAGCTAGTCACCACATCGTTCACAGTAAAGTTAGAACCATCAGGAAAAAACATTAAATCCCCAACACCCAAACCAAGGCCACTGCGGTGTGTCAACAAATCTAGGATGGTAAAATTGGCAGTAACATAATCGTTATACATTTTAAATTCGGGAATATGGTCAATCACTTTATCCGTCCATTTTAATTTGCCTTCGTCTTCTAAAATCGCCAAAGCAGCCGTTGTAAATGCTTTAGTATTAGAAGCTATTTGGAAATTAGTATTTTCATTGACCACTTGCTTAGTTAGAATAGAACTGACTCCATATCCTTTTTGATGAATAATTTTACCGTCTTTAACAATAGCGATGGCAGCACCTGCTACCTTAAACTTTTGTAATGCCTCTTGCATCAAAGAGTCAATTTTGGTTGATGACAATTGAGCAAAACTTGCGGTTGATGTCAAACAAATAAATAGTACTGCTAAAAATGATTTTGACCTTTTTTTCATATTGATTTGTGATTTAGATTTCGATAATTATAGTTTTTTAGTTTTCCAATTTTATGGTGACTATGGATTATAAATGTAGGTAAGAGATGTTTTTTATTTATGCTTATCAAATAACCATTTAGGAATTTCCTCGGTTATTAAAAAAGGAATGACAATAGTATTATGATTGAGGTTATTAAAAGTCGTAAAAATCAAATTTTTGTTTGAAAGTAATTTATTAAACAATTCAACACTTCCGATATAGGGATTCTCGTCATCTTTTTCCCCATGTATAAGCCATAAATTTTTCTTGCTTAATTTTTTAAGATTTGAAAAATCAGGAACAGCTGCAACAGAAACGGTAGCCGCAAATATGTTTGGCGCAATATTCAGTACGTTTTGTGCAGTTGATGCCCCCATAGAATAACCAATTAAGTAAATCCTATTTTTATCAATGTTTGGATATTCTTTTTCAACATTTTTAATTAATTCCAATACCGCAAAAACATCTTTTGAAGATTTTGAAATTTGAATACCATCAATATTCTTTTCATAATTTGAAGAACGCTTGCTGAATTGTGGTGCAATTACATAACATTGATATTTATTATAAATTTCAGGTCTTAACCAAATTTTTGCAAATGGTTCAAGTTGATTTTCATTATCATTTCCAATTCGGGTAGAGTTGTGAAAGGTAATTACTAAAGGATATTTTTGGTTATTACTATTATTTTTTGGCTTTAGAAGCCGATACGGAATTTGTATATTCTCTTTACTAAATGTTTTTTTTAGATAGACATCCGTATTTAGGCTGTTTACTATTTTTCTGTTATTTACCAAAGCCAAACTATCAACAACCGCTTCTCGGAATTCTTTTTTCTGTGCAAAAGTGGAATTTGCAATTAAAATCAAAAAAATTATTGTTAGATTTTCTTTTAAATTTCTTGTATACATACTTTTTTTCTAAAATTACGACAAACATTCTGGGATTATAAATGTAGGTAATTGGTTTTGTTTTTCACGAGCTCACTGCTAGCACAAGCATCTCACTCGTGCCCACAATAAAAATCAATTTATATCTATTTCTAAAATTGTATGATCATTATTTCCATAGTTTCTAGCTGAACTATATTTCCAATCAATTGAATCAGTTACAAAACCAGATTCTACAGGATTTTGATGAATATATTTAAGTTTTTGTTCAAAAACTTTTAAAGACCAAATTTCAATTGGATGATTGTCTTGTTGCCAAAACTGTCTGTGTTTTACATTGCTATTCTTTTTCCCTGCACGTTCCATCATCCAAAGCATCCATTCTCTTCTACTTTCTTGAGCGTTTTCTTCAATTGTTTTGAGCATTTTTTTAGATGTAAAACCTTTAAAATCTCTCATCAAACCAGAAGGATCTCCATGATTTGAACGAAAAATTAAATGAACATGACTTGGCATAATGCAATAACCATAAATTTCCATTCCTTTATTTTTTCTACAAAAATCTAAGGATTCAATGATGTTCCCAAAATAAGTATCTCGTGTAAATACATCAATCCAATTAATGGTTGCAAAACTTACAAAATAAGCACCCGTACTTTCACCAAATTTATATTTTGTACTCATATTTATTACAGTATTTGCTTTGTGGTTCAGCTCATCGTAGCTAAAGACCGCTAGCGCGAGCGTCTCGCTCGTGCCCATTATCAAAAGCAATTTAAAATAAAGTAAACCATTATTTTTGATATTTTTATTAATGAACTATTTTATAAATAAATTATCAAAATAAACTGCTATAATAGAAAACTACATGTATATTTTTTCATAAAAATTTGGTTATATTTAGTTTGTGGGCACGAGCGAGACGCTCGCGCTAGCTGGGGGCTGTTAGCAGTTGTTTTTTTATTTTTCTAACTGTAAAATTTTAAAATCAATTTCTAGATTTCTCATACTTTTAGATAATTCATTAAGAGAAAATTTCGCAATATTTGAATCAAATTTTTCTATCTCATTTTCTAGATTACGTAAAGATTTAGAAGTGTCTAATACTGCTAGAACGAAAACAATTTTTCGATTTTGCATTAAATCGATGAAATCAGCTTTTTTTACTTTTGACAAGTGATTTTTTGCTTCTATGGAATATTGAGTTGCACCATTGTTTTTTATGACAGTGTCATATAGTGTTCCTAAAAATTTATAACTATTTTTTGAATCTTCAATTACTTTTCTTCCAGCAATTAGTATTTGACTACATAAATCTCGCATAGAATTGTCGAATCCTTTTTTAACATGATAAAAGTATATATTATTAGCATCCCATCTTAATATATCACAAGCTTCAATGTTTTCAGGAGTAAATTTGTCAAAAACTATAGAATTTTGTTTTGTGAAGTATGAGGAATTATAGTCATTCTCACTACCAGTAATCCATTTGTCCATTTTTGGACCATTATATTTATTTGAATTTATGAAGTGGTTTGCTTGTTCATTTATTTTATCGATAAAAGTCTTTCGTATTTCGAACCAATCTCTTTCAATTAAAAAATAACTTTTATTGCCATGTGAAACTTCAGTACAAAAATGATTTTTTAAATTATCGCTTGTTAAGAAATTTCCATTTTCATCAAATGTTTCAATAGATGCATTTGTTATACATTTTTCAAAGTTTGCACTCGTTAGAGTACTATCTATGTTTCTAATTTCATCTAAAACAGTCTGAATGTTTGTGATTGCATTATCAAATTTTATTTCTTGTTTTTTTCTATTTATTGTGAATTTTAGAACTGTTAAATTTGCATAGTAGTACTTTTCAAAATCTTTATTTGCAATTTCAATGCTAAAAAAATTATTAGAATTAACGTAATTATCAAAGACTTTTTTTTGTATGTCTTCCCATAAATCACTTATTAAAACAATATTTGATTTGCTGATTTTTTCTATACTATTTATTTCAACTATTGGAGCTTTTGTAATTAGGTTTTCACATTTTTCAATCAAAGTAAGTAGCTCTATAAATGAAATTGATTTTTTAAGTGAAAATGAATTTTTCGCAATACATAAACTACCTAATTTCAAATCATTTTTTGCAAATCCAAAAAAATTAATCAATTGGTCTTTACTAATTGATGCATTTAATTCATTATAGATATTTCCAAAACTTTCATTTTCAAATAAATTGTAATCATTTCTAAAAAATTTAATTGCTCCTTGAACCCCACCAGTAAGATTCCTTTCTTTTGAAGATCTTAATGCCTTATCGTCAGATTTAATTATACGAGAAAGAATTTCAAGGCCAAAATCATTTGTAGATATTTCTTGGATTGTAACATGAGCATAACCACCAGTCGAAGCAAAATATTTTTTTGTTAAAAGGTTAAACAATATAATCACATAACTTTCTGATGATGAATCAGTGTTTTTTATAATGTCCTGATTTGGTTCTACAATTGTACTTACAAAACCTTTCCACTTTACTAGGTTACTGGTCTTTTTATAATATACTTTTATTTCATATTTTGAACTTAGATTAGGAAGAATAGATTGTTCTTTAAATCCTTTATTTTTAAGCAATGTATGAAGAAATTTAAAATTAATTTCTTCTTCTATAACTTTTGATTTCTTGAGGACTTTTACAGATTCTTTTAGTAAATAGAAGTTATTTTGAATTTTATCTGACATATGAAAATTGATTATTTTGTTTATTCTGAGGTAAAATAACTGCTAACGTTATGCCACTTTGAGATGGCTGGAAGTTCGTAACCGCTCAATTTTCGGCTTAACGAAAACTTGATGCGAAACGGTAATTCCACTAAATTCCAGCTAGCTCAAAATGGCGGTTAGCGGATGGGCTTTAGTAATTGTTTCTGATAGTAATAGCTTCTTCAATCCAAATTTCTATATTTTCTTTAATGTAATTATAAACATTAGTGCTTATAGCATAAGGAGGATTATAACATTTTACAACAGATGATAGTTTCTTTTTTCCATTATCAAGAGTAAAATGTTCAAATGGATTGGCTCCTTTATTGGATTGTACGCCTATACTATTTTTTAAATTATGGATATGAATACCTAAAACTCCTTTACCGTCATTCCAAGATTTTTCTATTTCATAATCGATCCACTTTCTTTTAGCAGTGTTTTCTCCCACTAAAATAACAGTACAAGATCTGTTTTTTAGATTTTCATCTATCCATTTTTGAATTTCCTGATCTCCTTTTTGTTTCACTTCTTCCCATTTATTATCTGAAACAGGTTTGTTATCTTCAACATGTCCAATATTTCTAACTTGAGAAACTCGCCAATTGTCTGGAATGTATTGAAAGCTATAAAACACTTGTCTTTTTGCCATATTAATTAATTTTATCAATTAGTAATTCTTGAAATAAGCTCATATAGCCATAGTCATTAATAAGTTTTTCACTACTATATTTGTCAATGTTACTTTCGTAAATAATTTTTGAAGCTGCTCCTGTACTTGCAATTGGTAGTAGAATAGAATTAGGGTTTAATTCTTTAAATAAATTATACTCATCTTCAACACCTTCCATTCCACCTATAAATACACCTGCTTCAAATATATTATCCCCTAACATTTTTTCTCTCATCAAACGGAGGCTTGCTTTTAAGTCTCCTAAATCTTCTGTAATCTCTATCGTTTCAAATTCCTTATTTTCGATTGGGAAAATTTTTTCAAAATGTTTTGATTGATACAATTTAACGTGATTTTGAATATCTATATCATATTTTTCCAAGACATAATATATAATTGGAGTTATAGATGGATGACCACCCCAAATTAATCTATACTTCGGTATAACAAGTGAAGCTAGAGCAATTACAGAGTCCCTAATTGCTATAATATCTGCCGTGTTATAATATTTTTCATGTCTTCCTTTGAAAGGAATACTAGCAGATAAAAATATATTTTTTAATTCTTTTGTAGCCATATATCAAACTCTTGTTTTTTAATTGTTTTTACATCTAAATATTCATTTAAATAGCTAAGGTGATTTAACCATTTTTCTCTAATTCTTATATCATCGTAAATTAGATAAACTTCCTTAACAGAATATTCGCTAATTTCTTTTTTTAGTTTAGATGAAGTATTGCAATCAAATGATTGTGGAATACCAACAGAAGGTATAAATATTCTTCTCTTGTTACCTTCAATTTCTTCAGTGATAAATCTTTCAGGCTGGATATTGACCTTTTTTCCGTATTTACGTGCTGTATTAAGAAATTCCGTGATTAGATTATCTTGTCTTGACGCTAGATTTCTTGCACGGATTGATTCAACTTGTTTAACTAAATTATTAACTGTTTCATCATTCAGTTTAGAAGTATTTTTATTATCATAAATTCCATTTTCAAAATTTGAATTTAGTAATTGATAGGGGTAACATACTTCTGCCATCCTTTCTAATCTATGATTTGGCCAAATAGCTTGAATGATACCGATTTGTTTTACAGATGCTTCAGCAATTTCTTTTTCACACCATTCACTTTCTAAAAATCTCGGTGTATTCAAAAGTAGAATAACATCACAGTCTGTCATTCTATGCCATAATTCATCTTGAAATGGTTCTCCTTGTTTTATTGAATGAGTATCTAAAAAAACATCAAAATTGTTTTTTTCAAGTGTTTCATATAACTGAATTGCAACAGAGGTGGATTCATTTCTTTTATAACTTATAAATACTTTTCTGCTACTTCTTAACTTTCCAAATGATTCTAATATTAAGTTTACAATTTTATCTTGATCATAATCAGAATATTTTAATCCATTTTGATTGCTCAATATTTTTGGAATTTCTATGCCGAATGAATTAAAGAAAATTGGCAGTACAATATTCCCTTCGTTTAGTAAATTTTCGATTTCTGGTAAATCGACAAAATCTCCATTCTCATTTCCAATGTACAAGATAAAGGCGGGTTGATTGCCTTTGTATGAATTTAAGCTGTCCTTAAAATATATTTCATAAAATTCCTTTTGAAGTTTTAACTCTTCAATTTTTTCATAGTATAATGAAATAACACTTTCCACAAATGGTTTGATTGTGCCTAAAATAATTAATTGATATTTGAACATAGTCTTTTATTGATTAAGCCATTCTTTTAATAATGTGATGTATCGAATACCATCTTTATTTTTTGGTTTACAGACGTAATACCCCTCAACAAAATGATGTCCGTGAATATTGTTAAAAGCTCTATTATATTCTATAGTTGGGTAAATTTGTAAGTATTCATTTCCTTTGTACTGTGAATCTCTTTCTCCTTTTTCTTTTATTGGTATTATTGCAATATTTTCAATATACTTATGAGTATCTCCTATTCCTAATTCCCAATTACACCAGTAAGATTCTATTGCTTTTTCTGTAGCTACTAAAACAAATTTTTTGGTATATTTTATAACTTCTTTAATTCTAAGTGCGGTTTCACCAGAAGTTTCATTAGGCATTTTATTGTCCATACTATCGATGTAAACTTTGGCACCAAGATCTTGAAACATTTCTAGAATTCCTTTTGCCTCTTCTAAGTCTTCTAAATCACTATGTTTATGAGATATAAAAACTGTTGGTTTATATTCAGTTTTTGACTTGCTAAATGTTCTCGTTTCTCTAATTGATTCGTTTAGATTTACAAACTTATTTGTTTTAAAATGTCCTCTTTCAAAAATCATATTGGTAATTTGGTTTTTATGACGTTATGCTTGTTTAGCCTTTCCGCTAACGTTATGCCACTTTGAGATGGCTGGAACTTCGTAACCTTTCAGTTTTCGGTTTAACAAAAACTTGATGCGAAACGATAATTCCACTAAATTCCAGCTAGCTCAAAATGGCGGTTGTGCGATGTATTTTTATATAGTTTTAATGAATTCAATAAATTTATTTTCCATTTTTCCCGTTCTTAAATATCTTGGATGATACGTTCGGTAAGTTTCGATAGGTAAATTTTTATGTTTTAATTTGCATAAAACTTTCTTTTCAAAACCAGGAACATTAATAAATTCTATTTCTGAAAATATTTTTTTTATTCTATGGTCAAATGTATGACTTGTGAAAAAAATACAAATTTTCGGTTTTGTAATTTCAAGTTCTTCAATAAGTAAATTGTCTAATTTTGAAATTATTAGCTCATTTTCGCCTGTTGGTCTTTTTCTGTCAACATCAAATTTGCTAATATTTGTCCAAGCGCTTGAGTATTCTTTATTTTTCAATGCACGTTCAACTTTTCGCATAACGTTCCAAAAAGGAGAAGAATAATAGTTTATTCCAAGATTAAATCCTTCATAAACTTCCATTTGCTTTGTTATGTCTTCATAATTTTCCCAACCTTTAGTTTCTTGTCCAATAATTAACAACTTATTATTTTGGTTAGAATATTCCGAGTTGGGAGACATTAAAAACGGTCCGTAAGTTTTTCCGTTTTTCACTTTTGTTTTTATTTCTTCAAATTCGTTTGCTCTTCTACTATATAATTCGAATAAAGTATTTTTCATATTTTCTTTTTCTGCGGTTTTTTGGTTAATATATCGCACAACTAGTATATAACATAAAGTTTATACCTCTTTTAATTAAATTCTCTCTCTTTACTCGAAACAAAAATCCACAACAAAAGGAAAGTGTACTTTCTTCTTATTGTGGATTAATTTTGTTTTTACGTGGTTTTCAAATGTATGATTTTTTTTATTAAAATACCAATACCCAAATGTAAGTTATAGAAAATCAATCTCTTTACGGTTTTCCTCATTTTGCCCGTAATTAGGAGAACAATTCGTATTAGCAGTTGGCTACTCTTTGCTATTTTACTTCTTATGTTATTCGTAGTTTTTTATTGTAGTTAATAATTCAGTTTTATAATTATAAATATCGTCTAAGGAAGAAATTAATTTTTTCTCTCCATTCTCTTTTCCATTGTTGAAAAGTTCAACATATTTATTTGCTGAATTAAAATGTAAGCGACAAATTGGCTTTCTATTATTGTCATCTAATAAAATACCATAATATGATTGAGTATCTCTAAATGCAATGCGAGACGCTGGCAAAATTTCTCTTAAAATGGCTTTTACTATTTGAGAACCTTCAATCTCTTCTTCCGTTGTAATGAATTTTGGAGTTTCAACATTTTCATCAATAGCTATAGTTGGTTCATTAGTCTTTGATGGAACGGTTTCAGTTATATTTAAAGCATTTGTCAATCTGAAGTTTATTGATTCATTTATTGAGTTTGAGAATGCTTTTTTAGTATATTCTTTGAATGCAACTAATCTTGGAGCTGTTAAAGGTTTGTTGAAAAATCTGTTTACTAAAAGACGAACTATTTCATCCGAAGGTTCTTGTATTTCTTTTTCAAATTCGTTTCTAATAGCCTTTATATATTTTAATCCTTCTGCTGAATCTAAAATTTCTTCAAGGTTGTATCCGTTTTTAGAAAAATTTTCTAGAATTTTTAAGCTTGTATCTTTTAAGTTTGATATGTCTAAAGTAAAAAATGGTTTTTCATCCATTATATTAGGTTTCTCTAAATCTGCATAAAAATTATAAATATGACCGTTTGTCAAAACTCCAAAACGTGATTTTGAAACGTGATAATATCTATGAAGTTGAGAATTATGAGCATCAACATTTTCTTTCCAATTTTTACATTCAATTATTAAAATGGGTTCCCCATCTTTTTTAATTACATAATCTATTTTTTCTCCTTTTTTAGTTCCAATATCACAAACAAATTCAGGAATTACTTCTGTTGGATTAAAAATATCATATCCAAGAATTTGAATAAAAGGCATTACAAATGCATTTTTAGTTGCTTCTTCTGTATTTATTTGGTCTTTTAGAGAGTCAACTCTTTGATGTAACTGTTGCAATTTTAATTTTAAATCTTCCATTTCTGTTGTTGTTTATGTTGTGAAGTACTTTTGTTATGGTGTTTTTTCGGATAGCCAAAACTATTAAAATACCAATATTCCAAATGTAAGTTGTAGAAAATCAATCTCTTTACGGTTTTCCTCATTTTGCCCGTAATTAGGAGAACAAATCATTCTAGCAATCCCAATCCTGCGTGAGGGACGGAAACGGAAAGCCCACAGCCCCGCTTTTTTTGGCGGGGCGAGGACTTGCAGTGGACTGCCCGACCGGAGCTTTGGCGGAGGGCACGCCCAGAAAAAAGTACTAATCCGCACCCAATAGCGTTTTAACAGTAAATTTTATAATAATATTAATATCTAGACCTTTTAAAAAAATGTAATTTGGCATCTTGCTAGCGCATTTAATTCTTGATAAATTACGATATGGATAAGATAAAAATACTTTGGGTGGATGATGAGATTGATTACTTGAAACCACACATCCTTTTCTTGGAACAAAAAAATTATAGTGTGACGACTTGTAATAACGGTCGGGATGCGATTGATATTTTTGAAAATGAGAATTTTGATATCGTTTTTCTGGATGAGAATATGCCGGGTATGAGCGGGCTGGAAACGCTGTCTGAAATGAAGGAGAAAAAGAGCATGGTTCCCATGATTATGATTACCAAAAGTGAGGAAGAGTATATTATGGAGGAAGCCATAGGGTCTAAAATTGCCGATTACCTAATAAAACCGGTGAACCCCAACCAGATTTTGCTGAGTTTGAAAAAGAACTTGGATCACTCGCGCTTGATTTCGCAAAAAACGACACTCGATTACCAGAAAGAGTTTAGAAAAATTACGATGGAAATGGCGATGGTGAACTCCTATGAAGACTGGATTGAGTTGTACAAAAAATTGATTTTTTGGGAACTGCAGTTGGAAACCATCAACGACCAAAGCATGGTGGAAATACTGGAATCTCAAAAAGCAGAAGCCAACTCGCAGTTTGGTAAATTTATAGAACGCAATTATGAAGATTGGTTTTTGCCAAAAGCCGATAAACCGGTGCAATCCCATACGTTATTTAGAGAATTAGTGGTTCCGGAGTTGGTTAAAAAAGACAAACCAGTGCTGTTTGTCGTAATTGATAATTTGCGTTACGACCAATGGAAAACATTCGAAAGTGTTGTCGCTGAACATTATAAACTAGAAAAAGAGGTGCCCTACTACTCTATTTTGCCTACGGCGACGCAGTATGCTCGTAATGCAATTTTCTCTGGTTTGTTACCCTTAGAAATGGAAAAACAATTTCCGCAATACTGGAAAAATGATCCTGAGGAAGGCGGAAAAAACTTGTATGAGGCTGAATTCTTGTCGGCTCAATTGAAGCGATTGGGATTGAAAATCAAAGAGGATTATTTTAAAATCACGAATCTCGCCTCGGGTAAAAAACTGGTAGAGAATTTCAAAGGATTAAAAGATAATGACCTAGTTACGGTAGTGTACAACTTTGTAGATATGCTTTCTCACGCGAAAACCGAAATGGATGTAGTGAAAGAATTAGCCTCCGATGATAAGGCGTATCGCTCGCTAACGCTGAGTTGGTTCAAGAATTCTCCTTTGTTAGAAATCATTCAACAGGCACAAAAACTAGGTTTTAAACTGATTCTAACTACGGATCACGGAACAATCAATGTGAAAAATCCATCGAAAGTGGTGGGGGATAAAAACACGAGTTTGAACCTGCGTTACAAAACCGGTCGCAGCTTAACCTACGAGTACAAAGATGTATATGCTGTAAAAGAACCAAAAAAAATAGGTTTGCCTGCTATAAATATGAGTAGTTCTTATATTTTTGCAAAAAATGATTTGTTCTTGGCCTATGTTAACAATTACAATCATTATGTGAGTTACTATAAGAATACGTACCAACATGGTGGAATTTCGCTAGAAGAAATGATTATTCCGTGTTTGGTGTTTAATCCAAAGTAAAAAAAACTTTGTTTAAAGTTTTTTTTGTGTAAGGTTTAAAGTTTGACGTAGTTTGAAAATATAGTTTAAGGTTTCTTTTGTTTCAAGTTTATGGTTGCCTTGATTGTTAATATAAAAAAGGTTTCAGGTTTATACTATTGTAATAGAAGAGAGAATTGAATTCAAAATTTATAATTCAGAATTTAAAATAATAATAAAAAATGGAATTTATTTTTTCATTAGAAGACATCGCCTCCGTAGCGGAAATAGTAGTGGCCGAAAAACCCAAAAAAGTAATTCTTTTTCATGGAGAAATGGGTGCTGGAAAAACGACTTTTATCAAACAACTGTGTAAAACACTGGGTGTTACAGAAGCCACAAGTAGTCCAACTTTTTCTTTAGTTAACGAATACCATACTATTGACAATCAAATTGTTTACCATTTTGATTTTTATAGATTAAAGAACGAAACCGAAGCGCTGGACATGGGCGCCGATGATTATTTCTATTCTGGGAATTGGTGTTTTATCGAATGGGCTGAACAGATTCCGAATTTGATTCCGGAGGAACATTCCGTTATTAAAATTGAAGTCCTTCCCGATGGCAAACGTCTATTGCATTTAAGTTAATTAGTATACAATGAATACAGAACCAACTGTTGTTGTTATTCCTTTTTCGGATGAATTAAAGGAACCTATAAAAACCTTGAATGAGGAATGGCTGAAACGTTATTTCAAGATAGAGCCCAAAGACGAGCAAGTACTCACCAATCCACAAAAATACATCATCGAACCAGGTGGAATGATTTTTTATGCGCAGTACAACAATAAAATTGTGGGTACAGTCTCGCTTATAAAAATCAATGAAACCGACTTTGAATTAAGCAAAATGGCAGTTACTGATGGTGTTCAAGGTTTAGGAATAGGAAAAAAGCTGTTAGATCACTGCATCCAAGTGGCTAGCGAGCAACAAATGAAAAAACTTATTTTATATTCAAATAGAAAACTGACTCCAGCAATCCATTTATATGAAAAGTATGGATTTGTTGAAGTCGCCCTAGAAGATGGCGTGTACGAAAGAGCTGATATAAAAATGGAACGAATTATGGATTAATTACTACTAACCTTTTTTATTGATTGCTAATTGATAAAAATCAGTTTTTTTTTAAACTTTTTTATGTAATTTTACTCTTTAATCATCACACCAACAATGTCAATATCTTTTTATCCATTCACGAAAGCAGAACTTTTACCACAGGAAGAAAAACTGGAGGTAGCAAGACGCAAGAGCGATCTTTTTATTGGTATTCCTAACGAAACCAGTTACCAAGAGCGTCGCATTTGCCTTACGCCCGATGCTGTAAATTCCTTGACTTTTCAGGGACATCGTGTAATGATTGAAGCAGGAGCTGGAGAAAATTCCAGTTACTCGGATAAAGAATACAGTGACGCTGGAGCAGAAATAACCAATGATACCCGAAAAGTATTTGGTTGCCCTATGATTCTAAAAGTAGGAACTCCTACGCTGGCCGAGATTGAAATGATGAATCCACAAACCATCTTGATTTCGTCTATCCAATTAAAAACAAAAAGCAAGGCCTATTTTGAAGCGTTAACTAAGAAAAAAATAACGGCTCTCGCTTTTGAATACATAAAAGACCAAGACGGTTCTTACCCTGCGGTGCGTTCCTCGAGTGAAATTGCTGGAACTGCTTCCATATTAATCGCTGCTGAATTGATGATTACCAATGAATTTGGAAAAGGGCTATTATTTGGAAATATTACCGGAGTTCCACCCACTGAAGTAGTGATTATAGGTGCGGGAACAGTAGGTGAATTTGCTGCAAAAACAGCTATTGGCCTTGGGGCAACGGTAAAAGTATTTGATAATTCAATTACAAAATTGCGTCGTTTGCAAAACAGTTTAAACCAACGAATATTTACTTCTACCATACAATCCAAAGGGTTGTTAAAAGCCCTTAGACGTTGTGATGTAGCTATTGGCGCCATGCGCGGTATCGATCGCTGTCCCGTTATTGTTACTGAAACCATGGTCGAGCACATGAAAAAAGGAGCCGTTATTGTGGATGTGAGCATTGATACAGGCGGTTGTTTTGAAACATCAGAAGTAACTTCGCATGAAAGGCCTACCTTTATAAAAAGCAACGTATTACACTATTGTGTTCCCAATATTCCTTCGCGCTATTCTAAAACCGCTTCCCTAGCCATCAGTAATATTATTACTCCTTTTTTAATGAAAATCGCAGAAGATGGCGGAATTGAAAGCGCCATTCGTTGTGATCTAGGCTTGAAACATGGAGTTTATTTATACCATGGAATTCTGACCAATAAAGCCATTGGCGACTGGTTCGATTTACCCAATAACGATATTAATTTAATTGTGTTTTAAGAAATCTTTCCTTTACCTTTGCCAAAAAAATAATTCATGAAGTTTGCACAACGTTTTGCCTACTATTTAGTGGGATTAGTTATGGGTCTGTTTTTCGTAGCCTTAGTTTTTAGCGGTAAAGACACCCGTTGTAATTATTTTCCAAATTCTAGAGTTTTAAACGACTTAAGAAACAAACCTTTCGATTATTCCGAAAAAGCGTCCAAAGTTTTAGCCGAAGGCTGGATTGACACCATTGATATCAAAAACACTTTGCAATACGGAGATGTTGACTTTGATAAAAGCAACACCGAATTTCATAAAGCCAAACTATACGTTATTGAAGGAAAGACAATGAAAAATATTCCTATAACACTTAAAATCAGCAACCGCGAGGACAAAGCTACCTTAGAGGAAATTATAAAAAACTAGTACGTCCCTTATTTGGGCGTGCCACCACTAAAAAAAGAGGCTCATTATCAGTACGGTAATGAGCCTCTTTTTTTAGTGCTGTCGGGCTATCCGCGCTACTTGGTAGCTAGCTATTATCCCTCACGCAAACTGCAATCGACTAGCATCTATTCTAAAACCAAGAAATTACAGTCTTTCCCTCTTTTTCTAAATACGCATTTACTTGGCTAAAATGTTTGTTCCCAAACCACTTCCCCTGATTGGCACTCATAGGTGATGGATGCCCCGATTCTAAAACCAAATGTTTTGTACGATCGATTTTCGATCCTTTTTTATGTGCAAATGCACCCCAAAGTAAAAACACAACTCCTTCCTTCTCCTTTGAAATCTTTTGGATTACTGCATCCGTAAAAAGATTCCATTTTAAATGTTTGTGACTATTGGGCGTGTCTTTTCTCACGGTTAGCGAAGCATTTAAAAGCAATACGCCTTGCCTAGCCCAGGACTCTAAATTCCCTGAATTAGGCATGAAAATCGAATCCAAATCATCATTAATTTCCCGATAGATATTGCGCAACGATGGTGGAATTCGAACGGCATCATTTACCGAAAAACACAATCCATTTGCTTCTCCTTCCCCATGATACGGATCTTGACCAATGATAACCACTTTTAAATCATCAAAACTACAATAGTCAAAAGCGGCAAAAATCAACTCTTGTGGTGGATAACAAACGCTATTTTGATATTCTTGCTCCACATTCAAAAGTAATTCTTTAAAATACGGTTGCTGCGTTTCTTCAGATACAATGCTCTCCCACTCCGGATTAAGATTAATTTGCATATTATTTGAATTTCCCTAATTCGGTTTTAATTGCTACTTCTAATTGTGGTAAATAATTTTCACCTATTTCATAAATCACCTCAAAATCCAGCATTTCATAATGATGGGAGATAAAATCACGAAATCGAATAATTTTATTCCATTCTATTTCTGGATAATTATCCTGTAATAAATTATGTTTTCTCGAACTGTTTTTAACGTTCTCTCCTATTGCTTGAAGTCGGGTTACAATTGCGTCTAATAAAATTTTACCGTATTCAGTAGCTACAAAATCGGATGCCACATTGATTTCAGTAAATCTTTTATTACAAATAGTGATGTGTTCTAAAATAGTTTCTAACGAATATTTATAAACGTCATCATACATAAATTAAATCTTTTTCAATACTATTAAAAAAACGGTCCGAAATATGTGGCCCCTTTCTAACAATTTCAATTTTAGAATTTAATTTATCCTCTAAGTAAGAATACAACCCCATTAAAATACTGTAAGAGGGTTTATTAAATTCAACAAAAAAATCAACGTCACTCTCCGGATTTTCTAATCCTTTAGCATAAGAACCAAACAAAGCAATCGTCACAACACCATAATTTTCTTTTAGGTACTGCTTGTCTTTTTGAAGGACGTTAATAATTTCATCTTTTTTCATTAAACAAAGATAAAAAATAATACATTCAAATTACTTTGTAACTTTGTGACTTTGCAACTTATCTCAAAAAATGATATCCATTACCGAAAAAACATTACAAGATTTACAATTTCCAACTGTTCTAGAAACGATTTCAACGATCTGCAATACTGACATTGGAAAACAAAAAGCTTTAGAAATAACTCCCTTTAAAGATAAAGAAACTTTGATGCAGGCTTTAATGCAAACTTCAGAGTATGTTTCGTCTTTTCAAAATAATAATGCAATTCCCAATCATGGTTTTGATGCCATCACACACGAAATTAAATTTCTAGCCATTGAGGATAGTTTTCTAGAAGTAGGAAGTTTTAGAAAGATAGCAACGCTTTCTTCTACAGTGAATTTTTTATTGAATTTTTTTAAAAAGTTTGATGATTATTACCCGCATTTAAACACCAGAGCCAATCAAGTAGAATTGACTAAAGATATTATCACTCAAATTGATCAAATCGTTGATAAATATGGAGAGATAAAAGACAATGCTTCCCCCGTATTACTAGATGTTCGTAGAAGTATGAATTCCGTACGCGGAAAAGTAAATCAAAGTTTTGGATCAGCATTAACGCAATACAATAGTTTAGGCTACCTAGACGACATCAAAGAGAGTTTTGTACAAAACCGCCGCGTTTTGGCTGTTTTAGCCATGTACCGCCGTAAAGTAAAAGGATCAATACTTGGAAGTTCTAAAACAGGAAGCATTGCTTATATTGAGCCCGAGGCTACCTTACAATATTCACGGGAACTAAGTAATCTGGAATATGAAGAAAAGGAAGAAATCACTCGGATTCTAAAACAATTATCAAATGATATTCGTCCGTATTTGCCCTTATTGAAACAATACCAAGATTTCCTTAGTGATATCGATGTGATTGCTGCCAAAGCAAAATACGCCGATAGAATCAACGGAATCATGCCTCAAATCACGGACAATCGCCGACTCTTTTTTAGAGATGCGTATCATCCTATTTTGTATTTGAATAACAAACAGAAAAGGGAAATAACGCATCCGCAAACTATCGAGCTGCAACAGGAAAATAGAATTATTGTCATTTCTGGACCTAATGCAGGTGGGAAAACCATCTCTTTAAAAACGGTTGGTTTATTACAATTAATGCTACAATCAGGGATGTTGATTCCGGTTCACGAGCGTTCAGAAACCTTTTTATTCGATAGAATACTTACAGATATTGGTGACAATCAATCTATTGAAAATCATCTTAGTACCTACAGTTACCGACTAAAGAACATGAACTACTTTCTCAAGAAGTGCAATCGCAAAACGATGTTCTTGATTGACGAATTTGGTACCGGTTCTGATCCTGAATTAGGAGGTGCATTGGCTGAAATTTTCTTGGAAGAGTTTTACCATAGAGAAGCCTTTGGAATTATTACAACGCATTATTCCAACTTGAAAATCCTTGCCAACGAGTTGCCTTATGCTACTAATGCCAACATGATGTTTGACGAAAAGTCATTGGAACCCATGTATAAATTGGCTTTAGGTCAAGCAGGAAGTTCGTTCACTTTTGAAGTCGCTTTGAAAAACGGAATTCCGTTTAGTTTAATCAATAGAGCCAAAAAGAAAATTGAAGTGGGCAAAGTACGTTTTGACAAAACGATTGCTACTCTTCAAAAAGAACGTTCTAAGATGGAAAAAACGTCTCAAACGCTAAAGGAAGAAGAGACTAAAGCGCGTGAAGAAGGCAAGAAAATGGAGACGATCAATGTCAAAATAAAACAAAAATTAGAGAGCTATCAAGAATTGTATGACAGCAATCAAAAGACCATTTACATTGGCCAGAAAATAGAAGATATTGCCGAGAAGTATTTCAATAACAAAAACAAAAAAGACCTGATAGGGGAATTTTTGAAAATTATAGAAATAGAAAATTCGAAGCGCAAGAAAGCAACGCCAAAAGAAGCCAAAGCTATTGTAGCCAAGAAAAAAGAAGTCATTGAGGAGGTTACAGTTCATGTAGAGGAAATTCGCAAAGAAAAAAAGGAAAAGAAACTAAAACCCATAATAGAAAAACCCAAAGCTATTATACGCTTAGGCGACCGAGTGCGCATGCTCGACGGTAAAGCAGTTGGAACAATTGACAGTATTGAGAAAAATAAAGCAACGGTGAATTACGGTATGTTTACTTCCAAAGTAAGTATGGACGAACTAGAACTAGTTGAAGCAATGAAGAAGAAGTAATCGATAAATAGGGTCATTGCGAGGAACGAAGCAATCACACTAAAATACGTCGACAAACAGAAAATACAAACAGAGTCTTTGTGAGGAACGAAGCAATCACACTAAAATACGTCGACGTACAAATTAAAACTTATTGGAACGGAAATACTTGATGAGATTGCTTCGTTCCTCGCAATGACTCAAGTAATCGAGTCCCATTAAGATAAAAACTATAAATAAAATTACTCAACAAGACAAATTGTAAAAATAGCTTATGATTGAACTCCCACAAAATAGAAAAATTATCATCTTTGATGGGGCATGCAATCTGTGTAATACAGCGGTGCAGTTTATTATAAGGCATGACAAAAAAGACCGTTTCCGTTTTGTGGCTTTGCAATCGGAAATTGGACAAGAAATTATGAAACATATTGGTGTTGACATCCAAAAAACAGATAGTATTGTTCTTTACGAACCTGGAATCGCCTATTACATCAAAGGGGAAGCGGCTTTAGAAATAGCAAAACACCTAAGTGGTGGAATGGCAATACTATCCATTTTTAAGGTTCTTCCTACTTCTCTAACGAACAATATATACGATTACATTGCTAAAAATAGATACCAATGGTTTGGCAAAAAAGACAGCTGCATGATCCCTACCCCCGAATTGAAATCAAAATTTTTATAACTATTGTTGGTTTATGACTTTTATCATATTAAATTAATGCTACTATTTCTATTTTTGATTTAAAATAAAGTAACATGAAAAATATAGCACTTATTACTTGGGATAGTGGTTCCATTATTATCGTTTTTGTCTTTGGGTTTGTTTGCATTGCTTTGGTGGCCACAGTACTTTTACTAATGAAAAACGATAAGAAAAAGAAATAAAAAAAGGATATCTAAATTTAGATATCCTTTTTAATATAGATTATTAGACTAATTATCCTCTAATTAATTTTCTGTATTTCAAACGTTTTGGAGTTAAATCACCACCTAAACGTTTTTTCTTGTTCTCTTCGTATTCAGAGAAACCACCTTCAAAATAATACACATCAGAATCTCCTTCAAAAGCTAGAATGTGCGTACAAATTCTATCTAAGAACCACCTGTCGTGAGAAATTACTACTGCACAACCTGCAAAACTATCCAATCCTTCCTCTAATGCACGTAGTGTATTAATGTCCAAATCATTAGTAGGCTCATCCAATAACAATACATTTCCTTCTTCTTTCAAAGTCATAGCAAGGTGCAAACGGTTACGTTCACCTCCCGAAAGTGTAGACACTTTTTTGTTTTGATCGCTTCCACCAAAATTGAAACGGCTTAAATAAGCACGTGAATTCACTTGGCGTCCACCCATCATAATTAATTCTTGCCCATCGCAGAAGTTTTCCCAAATTGATTTATTAGGATCAATATTAGAGTGTGCTTGATCGACATAAGCAATCTTAACTGTGTCTCCAATAGCAAACTCTCCAGCATCTGGTTTCTCCTCACCCATTATCATTCTGAAAATAGTAGATTTACCAGCACCATTGGGCCCGATGATTCCAACAATTCCTGCTTGCGGCAAAGTAAAATTCAAATTATCATACAATAACTTATCTCCATATGCCTTAGCAACACCTTTGGCTTCAATTACATTGGTACCTAAGCGGGGACCATTCGGGATATAAATTTCTAATTTTTCATCTAATGCTTTTTGGTCTTCGTTCAATAACTTATCGTAGTTCTGTAAACGTGCTTTTTGTTTTGTTTGACGTCCTTTAGCTCCTTGACGAACCCAGTCCAACTCACGTTCTAAGTTTTTTCTACGCTTAGAAGCTACTTTTTCTTCTAATGCCATTCGGCTTGACTTTTGGTCTAACCAAGAAGAATAATTCCCTTTCCATGGAATACCTTCACCTCTATCCAACTCAAGAATCCAACCTGCAACATTATCTAAGAAGTATCTATCGTGCGTTACAGCGATTACTGTTCCTGCATATTGTGCTAAATGTTGTTCTAACCAAAGGACACTTTCGGCATCCAAGTGATTCGTAGGCTCATCTAAAAGCAATACATCAGGTTGTTGTAATAACAAACGACATAAAGCGACACGACGACGCTCTCCACCGGAAAGATTTTTGATTGGAGTATCACCATCTGGAGTACGCAAAGCATCCATGGCAATCTCTAATTTAGTATCAATTTCCCAAGCACCCAATGCGTCAATTTTATCTTGAAGCGCTGCTTGACGATCCATCAATTTGTCCATCTTGTCTGCATCTTCATAATTTTCTGGAAGACCAAATAAGTCGTTGATTTTATTGTATTCTTCAAGCACTTGCATCGTTTCAGCAACCCCTTCACGAACAATTTCGATTACGGTTTTACTGTCGTCCAAAATAGGCTCTTGTTCTAAATAACCTACTGTATATCCAGGAGCAAAAACTACATCTCCTTGGTAGTTTTTATCTACTCCTGCAATAATTTTTAATAAAGAAGATTTACCTGATCCGTTAAGACCTAAAATACCAATTTTGGCACCGTAGAAAAAACTTAAATAGATATTTTTAAGAACGGGTTTATCTGCTCCTGTATAAGTTTTACTCAATTTTGACATTGAGAAAATTACTTTTTTATCGTCTGACATAAATTATTATTTAATTGTTTTTAAAGTTATAATACAATTGGGATAATCTTTTAAAGACTATTCAATCACTATTACAACACACAAAATTAGTAAAATTTTAAAGTGCAAAGGTATTATATTTTTGTCAACAAAATCCCTTTAAACTAGAATGAATAATCGTATCGCTAAATATTGATTACACAACAATTAATATGAATTATGCATTCTTACTTGTAATCTCAATATTAGAAATCACAAACTCACATCCTACATCTGAATTATTTTTAACATCGATAGTAACATTATTTCTCTCCACTAGTTTCTTAACTAAGTTTAATCCAATTCCTGTACTACTTTCACCATTAGAACTATTACCTAAAGTTTGAAACATTTCGAAAATTTTATTATGATACTTGTCCGCTATTCCTGGACCATTATCTTTAATTGACAAAGTGGAATTCTCACTATCTAAACTAATGCTAATTTTTGAAATTTCTTTATTATTATATTTAATAGCATTCGAAACTATATTTGAAATAATTTGATGAAAAGCAATCGGTTGAAATAGAATATCATGATTTAAATTTACTTTCTCAATTTGAACATTTTCTGGTGGATTTATGAGTTTTAAAACTTCATCGAGTGCCAATGCAATATTGACTTCTTCTTTTCCTTCATTATTTTGCACATTTTTACTGTAATACAATAAATCTTCAATAAGTTTAGACATACTTTTTGACGAAGTTTTTACCATATCAAACAATTCAGCAACTTCACCATCAACATTAATGATATGGTCTTCCTCAATTAGATTAATTAATGCTTGAATATTCCCCAAAGGAGTTTTTAAATCATGAGCAATGATATGTGCAAATTGTTCTAACTCTTCATTCTTTTGAGCTAGTGTTTCATTTAACCTTTTTAGTTCTTGATCATAATCCCAAATTTTTAAAAATGATTCTACTTTTTTTCGAGTAATCTCTGTATTTAAAGGTTTAAATAAAAAATCTATAGCCCCTAAGTCATAGGCCTTAGTAATATATTTATGTTCATTGCTAATTGCTGTGACAAAAATAGTAGGAATAAACGCTGTATCTGGATGACTTTTTATAATTTCCACAAACTCATACCCATCCATATCAGGCATTTGAACATCAACAAGAATTAAAGAAACCTTTTTCTTAAGTAATATTTGTAAAGCTTCATTTCCAGACAAACAACATATAATTTCTCTTTCCGGAAGATCTAGAATACTCTTTAAAGCCATCAAATTTTCGGGCTTATCATCAATTAATAAAAGAGTATGTTTTTTATTTTGCATAACAATTCATTTGTTTAATAATATCGTTTAGTGTAGACACTTTATGTTTTTTATATAATTCAATTGCAGCTCGTGGCATCGAAGCATATTCGGCTTCGTTACTATCCTGGACGATCGTTTCTCCTCCATTTTCGGCAATTATTTTAAGCCCCATTGCTCCGTCTTCATTCGCACCAGACAAGAGTATTCCACAACAGTTTTCTTTTAGAACATAAGAAAAAGATTCAAAGCTAACATCTATAGATGGCCTGCTATAATTAATTTCTTCTGAAGCATCCAATGAGAAACTTAAGTTTTCATTTAATAACAAATGATAATCGGATGGTGCCGTATAAATATATCCAGCTTTTATAAATTCTTTATCCTCTCCCTCTTTTACTATATAATGTGATTCTAATTGTAAGTAATCTTCTAAAATAGTTTTTGTGTTTTTCAGTCTATGTAAAATAATGACGATAGGTATATTCATCTCCTTATCCAATCCTTTTAGAATGGATAATATAAGATTAAAAGAACCTGCTGATCCCCCAATAATTATCGTTTTCATATCATTTTATTTTTTGATAAATTTTTTCCTTGCCATCAATAATTCTAAATTTATCTTGAATCGTGCTGAATCGTAGTGTTTCTTTATTTCCAAGTGCCAAAAACCCATGAACAGGTAAACTATCATAAAACAGTTTTAAAACTTTATTTTGTAATTCGTCATTGAAATAAATTAAAACATTACGGCATAAAATAAGCTGACATTCTTTGAAAACACCATCGGTCACTAAATTGTGTCGAGAAAACAAAATGTCTTTTTTTAGTTCGGTATTTATTATCGATTTCTGTCCATCAGAAACAAAATATTGATTCAAAGATTCTTTACCTCCACATGAAAAATAATTCTTTGAGTATTCTTTGAAATCCTTATTAGAATAAATTCCTTTTTTTGATTTGTCTAAAGCATTTGTACTGATATCAGTGGCGTATAATCTTGATTTACACAGTAAATTCATTTCTTTCAACAGAATAGCCAAAGAGTACGTTTCTTCACCAAAAGAACAACCTGCACTCCATATATTGATTTTAGGGTAACTCTCTAAATAAGGAAACACATTATTTATTAAGGATTTGAAAAAGTCTGGATCTCTAAAAAACTCACTTACATTCACAACAATTTCATTTATGAAAGTATTAAAATTTTCAGGATTGTTCACTAATTCATTCTTTAAATGAACGATTGTAACCAAGCCAGATAGTTCCATAAATCGATTGATACGTCTCAAAAGGGAAGCTCTAGAATACCCTTCAAAGTCGTAACCATATTGTTTTTTTATTAAAAAAACTATTTCATCTATGTCGCTAAATTCTATCATTTATTTATATACCCATATACTAATTAAAGAAATAAGCTGTTGTATATCAATTGGTTTCGATTGATAATCAGATGCTCCTGCATTTAATATCTCTTCACGATCTCCTTTCATTGCCTTTGCTGTTAGTGCAATAATAGGAAGGTTTTTCCATTTAGGATTTTCTCGTATTTTTTTAGTTGCTTCAAAACCATCCATCTCAGGCATCATAATATCCATTAGGACAATATCTATAGTTGCGTTGTTCTTTAAAACCTCAAGCGCTTCAATACCATTAAAAGCAGTTAAAATAGAAGCTCCCTTAGTAGTTAATGCACTCGAAAGGGCATAAATATTTCGAATATCATCATCAACAATCAAAATTGTTTTATCCTTAAGCACTTCACCTCCTAATAAATTTTGGACTGTTTTATTTACCTTTTTATTAGAAGTCTCCACAGTATCAAGAAATAACAGTAATTCATCTTTTAATCTCTCTGTAACATTGCTGGTTTTTATTACGACTCCATCTGCGCTATTTTGCAGTTCTAATTGCTCTTCATCTGTTAAAGATTGTCCTGTATTTACGATTATATTAATCTGATCATTTTTAGATATTTTTCTAAGCGCAGCTATATTTGCTATGTTCTTAGAATCAGGCAAACCGATATCCATAATCGCACAATCAATATCATCATTCATTAAAATGTGCTCTGCTTCTTTAAAAGTATGCGCCTGAACACAAATTACGTTTCTGTCGCAATTATGAATTAATTCTTTAATGGAATAATTAAGGCTCACGTCATCTTCTAAAATCAATACTTTTTTAAATACTTTATTTATTTGAATATCGATTGACTCAAAAGCACTTTTTAATTTATCCGTAGTTATAGGTTTAATTAAGAAATCAAAAGCTCCCATTTCTTTGGCTAATTTCTCTCTATTCATTCCGGACATCACATGAACAGGAATGTGTTGTAATTCTTTATCTTCTTTTAGCCATTTTAAAACAGTCCAGCCATCAATTCCAGGTAATTTCATATCTAGAATAATCGCTTTGGGCTTGTATTTTTTGGCATATTGATAACCTGTTTCTCCTTGATAGGCAACAATTGCTTTAAAACCATTGTCATGAGCTACTTGTAACAATACATCCGCAAATGAAGCGTCGTCCTCAATAATCAATATAGTCTTGTCATCTACCGAAACAAAATTTCGATCATCATTAAGATTTTCTGATAAATCTAAAACTGCTTCCAAAGGTCGAGAAGTTTCTACTCTTTTCGATTCTGTTTTAGGATCAGTAATAGGTACTGGTTCTATACGTTCCACTTTATTATCTTGAAAAGTAACTGGAATATGAACACTAAAAACACTTCCGTTGTTTAGCTCACTTTCAAATGCTACTTCCCCTCCTAGTAATAATGCTAATTCTTTAGATATAAACAATCCTAAACCTGTACCACCATATTTTCTACTAGTAGAACTATCCGCTTGTTGAAATGTTTGAAATAATTTCTTTTTGTTTTCTTCTGAAATTCCAATTCCATTATCTTCAATATAGATTGACAAAATTTCATCTTGTTTCAATTTAGCCAATATTTCAGAAGTAAAATCAGTCTTATTTGAACCTGATGAAAAGCGCAAAGAAACGGTCCCGCTGTCAGGTGTAAACTTTAATGCATTGGACAAAAAGTTTTTAAGAATTTGTTCTAGCTTTCCAATATCTGTATGCAATTTTCTGGGGCAATCTTCAGTAATGGTTGTTATAAATTCTATTTTTTTCTTTTCCATTTGAGCTCTAAACAAGCCATCCATATCCGAATAAACTCGTTCAACGATAGAGTCCTCAGAATAAATCTCGACTTTACCAGCTTCAATTTTAGAAATATCTAAAATATCAGTGATCAGGTTCAATAAATCTTTACCTGAAGAGTTGATTACTGAAAGGTTATCAATTTGTGGATCTGTTAAATTGCCTAAATTATTTTCTTTTAAAAGATCCGAAAGTATTAAAATACTATTCAAAGGAGTTCGTAATTCATGCGACATATTAGCCAAAAACTCCGACTTGTATTTACTTGCCTGTTCAATTTCATCCGCTTTAATACTTAATTCTTCTTGAGCAATAACCAATTCTTCATTTTTAATTAGAACTTCATGGTTTTTATTTTCAAGTTCACGCCCTTTCTCTTCAAGATACGCATTCGTTTGTTCTAATTCAGAAGCTTGATTTCTAAGTTCTTCCTCAGATTGCTGTAACAACATAGACTGTTTGTTCAACTCCTCATTACTTTGTCGAAGTTCTTCTTCTTGAACTTGTAAAATATTATTTTTAAGTTTAATTTCATTAACAGAAACTTTCAATTCTTCGTTACGAATATAAACTTCAATGGCACTTCCCATAGATTCTGAAACAGTGTTCAGAAAAGTTTCATGATCTTCACTAAAATTTGTAAGAGATCCTATTTCTATTACTCCAATCACTTCGTTTCTATAAGAAATAGGTGTGATTAAAACATTAAAAAATGGCGATTCCCCTAAAGAAGAGGCCAAATAAGAATAATTATTAGGCAAGTTATTCAAGCATCTCTGTTTGTTTATTTGAGCCACTTCGCCAACTAAACCTTCTCCAAACATAATAATTTCAGGAGTATTCTTGTTGTCTGCATATCCTCCTATTTTATTCAATTGTTTGTTATCCTCAGCTGAATTAATAATATAAAAATTAGCTTGACATCCTTTGGTCTGTTCCACAAGTGTAAGGCAAATATTCCTTCCAAACTCATTTAAATCTTTTGAATCTAAAATAGAATAATTTATTGCACTAATACTTTCTTTCATTTTATTAATCTCCGATGTTTCATCCTCCATCCGCTTCAATTCAAGAGACATTGCATTCATTGACTTATTAAGAGTGTCATTTGGGCTTCTTAAGTTAATTTTTGTCCCATATTCTCCAGAACTTATTTTAGAGGCCAAATGAAACTGTTCTTTCATCCCTTCCAATAACTGATTGAAAGAATTACTAATATCTACAAATTCTGAATTTCCAAAAAAAGCAGGGTTACGTATAATTTTACCTTGCGATATTTTCTTAATCGTATTAGACATAACATTTAGAGAACCAGATAATTGATTAACTAATTTATATAATAAAATAAAAGTGATTGTCAAAAACAGTAAAAGAATTGAAACTAAAATTAGTACACTTTTTAATGCGTCCGCTTTTTCTTTACTAGCAAATTTTACAATATAATTTAAATTTTGTTTTTCTAATTTCGCTATGTTTTTTACTATTAAAGTAGAATTAATCCACCATTCCCTAGGTGAAAGTTTTAATTTATTATCTATTACATTTTGTGCATTACCACTGAAAGTAGTATAGGAATTGGATTTTTGAAATTTTAAAAGATCTTTATTAATTGAATCCAATCTATAGTTTGATAATTTAAACTCAACACTTCGTACATATACTTTTGATTGAAAGTACAAATCTAATAAGGTGTCATCATTTTTTTTATCAATTAAACTCTGTATAACGACCCCTCTTTTTAATAAAGCTGCCCTTTTTAATAGCACATAATTAGTATAATTATTGGCCAAAGTAGTAATCTTAGGATATTTACAATACACCACTTCTCTATCAATTAAATTTATTAGATTTTCATTGATAATAGTATATTTCACAAAGGATGTTATAGCAGTTTCCTTTTTGTTTTCAATACTCTCATGAAGATTTATTATTGTTGTATATAATTTTTTAAAATCATTCGATATTAAAGTGTCTTTAAAATTATTTTTAAAAAACCACTCATTTGTTTTTTGCTTACTTTCTAAATATTTTTTTTTAATAGATGCATCAAAAAGGGAATAATTATGCAACCCCCTTTCGGTACCAATCAGCTCAATTCCTTCCGAAAGTGTAGCGATGTTTTTGATGTTATCTAAACTTTCATCTATGTTTTTATAGTGTTCTAAAGAGAAGTTTATATTTGAAACAGTAGTATAAATTAACCCTGAAAAAGGAATTAATAGAATTAATATTAACTGAGATTTAATTGATAATTTATTCCACATAGCTACTTCTAATTTTATTTTATAAATATATTATTATAAATAAAAAAACACTATTTACATAGTGTTTTTTTTGTCTTTATATAGTATCCCTAATTACAACCTCCCTTTTAATGAACTAAAAACCCAAGCGTTTGCTAAAAACCCAACTCCAACAGCGGCAAAACCCCAGCCCGAAACATCGCGGTATCTAAAGGCGCCAAGACCTATTAAAAGTAATCCCATTACTATCATAATTAAAGTTGCCCATCCTAGGATGGTATTCTTATTCATTCCCATAATTGTGGTATATTTAAAAAACAAATATCGTGAATTTTAGCGGCTAATTAAATATATTATAAAGCATTTCTTTTAATAAATCAGAATTTGACATCGCATTTGCACCAACTCCTTTACTTTTTACGTCAATATCTCGCAACGAGGCTACTATTTGACTTACTTTTCGCATCGGATAGTTCTTTATGGCTAAATCATACTCTTTTAAGAAAAAGGGATTAACACCCAAAACTGTAGCGACATTTTTGGGATTTCGATCCTTTAAACCATGGTATTTTAATAATTGAATAAAAAAACCAAAAACTAAACTTGTAGTTACAACCATTGGATTTTCCTTTGGGTTGTTTGCAAAATTTTCAGCAATTGTATACGCTTTTAATTGATTGCGTTCCCCTATTGCTTTTCGCAATTCAAAAACATTGAAATCTTTACTAAAACCAATGTTTTCCTCAATGTCTTTTGGCGTTATAGAACTGCCTTTTGGTAAAATAATCTGTAATTTCTCTAATTCATTATTGATTTTACTTAAATCAGTACCTAGAAACTCTACTAACATAGCTGAAGCTTTGGGTTCGATTCCATATTTTTTACCTGCTAAAACACGCTTAATCCAGTCACCAACTTGATTTTCATATAGTTTCTTGCTTTCATAAACAACTCCAGCTTTCGCCAATAATTTGGTGGCTTTTTTTCGTTTATCCAGTGTTTTATATTTATAACAAATGACCAAAACCGTGGAAGGCATTGGGTTTTCGGCATAACTTTCCAATTTATCAATTGTACGACTTAAATCTTGTGCTTCTTTGACGATTACAACTTGACGATCTGCCATCATAGGGTAACGCTTAGCAGTAGATACAATATCCTCTATAGATACATCTCTACCATATAAAACAGTTTGATTGAATCCTTTTTCTTCTTCCGTGAGGATATTCTTTTCTATATAATCGGAGAGTTTATCAATATAATAAGGTTCTTCACCCATTAAAAAATAGATAGGTTTAATATTACCTGCTTTTATATCATTTACAATTTTTAAAACCTCGTCCATGTTTTTTTTTGGTTTAAAGTTTAAGGTTTAAAGTTTGTCGTATCGTGTACAACTTTAAACCTTAAACTTTAAACTAAATAACTATTTTTGCTTCATGCAAAAACTAAATTTTCAACTTTATAACTTTCGGTTCAAAAATAGCGAAAATAAAGTCTCTATTTTTGATGAAATCAGGAAAAAATTTATCATTCTTACTCCCGAAGAATGGGTTCGTCAACATGTTGTGCAGTTTTTATTAGAAGAAAAAAAATATCCTAAATCATTAATTAATGTTGAAAAAGTTTTAAAAGTCAATGGCTTACGCAAAAGATATGATGTAGTTGTTTTCAATACTGATGGCTCGATTTTCATTTTAATCGAATGTAAAGCTCCCGAAATAAAAATAGCACAAATTACATTTGACCAAATAGCCCGATATAATATGACAATGAAAGCGGAATATTTGATGGTAACTAATGGATTGAATCATTACTTTTGTCAAATGGATTTTGAAAATGAAAAATATCAGTTTTTAGCTGAATTACCCATGTATAAAGTCCAATAATTAAATCATTTAGATGAAAATAGCTGTTGTCATACTCAATTGGAACGGAGTACAATTATTAGAACAATTTTTACCTTCTGTAGTGAAAAATTCACCCGAAGCAACCGTATACCTAGCAGATAATGCCTCAACGGATGATTCTATTTCATTTGTATTAGCCAATTTCCCTTCTGTAAAAATCATAAAAAATGATAGTAATTTGGGTTTTGCAGGCGGTTACAATGAAGCATTAAAGCATATTGATGCCGAAATTTATGCATTAGTAAACTCAGATATTGAAGTGACTGAAAATTGGTTACAACCCATCATAGAGACTTTCGAAAAAGAACTACAAACAGCCATAATTCAACCTAAAATTTTAGACTACAAGAATAAGGAGTATTTTGAATATGCAGGCGCTGCTGGCGGTTTTATTGATCAATATGGTTATCCATATTGTAGAGGACGCATTTTTGAAACGATTGAAAAAGACAATAGACAATATGATGATAATTGTGAAATATTCTGGGCTTCAGGTGCTTGTTTTTTTATTCGTAGTTCGGTTTACCATGAATTAAATGGATTTGACGCTGATTTTTTTGCACATCAAGAAGAAATTGACTTATGTTGGCGTGCGTTTAATAAAGGGTATAAAACAGTTTACAATTACAAATCAGTTGTTTATCACGTTGGTGGCGCCACCTTACAACAAGGAAATCCAAGAAAAACTTTTTTGAATTTCAGAAATTCATTGTTAATGTTAACAAAAAACTTACCCAAAGAAAAGTTATATTCTATACTATTTTATCGCATGCTATTAGATGGAATAGCAGGGATACAATTTATTTTTAAAGGAAAATTTTCACATTTTACCGCTATTTTAAAAGCTCATCTTTCTTTTTATAGTTTATTTTCAAATACTTACAGAAAAAGAGATGATTTTCAGCAAAAAAAATACTATACAACACAAAGTATCGTTTATACCTATTTCGTTAATAATGGCAAGGTATTTGAAGGTTAATTTTAACAATATTTTATACCTATTATCTAATCATTAAAAACTAACTTTGTAATTGAACCCTAATTAAAAAATTTATGAAAAAAATCGTAATTGCATTATCCGTTCTAGCTCTTTTAACTTCTTGTGTTTCTAAAAAGAAATACGCCGATTTAGAAGCTCGTAACAAAGAGACTCAAGATTTACTAAATTCTTGTACCGTTAAATTAAACTCTTGTCTAGAAGAAAAAGCAGGGTTAACAGCTACGGTTGCTGGTTTAAAAGATCACAATCAAACTTTGATCAATACGTCTAAGGACATGACGATTTTGACTACTAAAGGAGCTGAAAATATTGAAAAAGCTTTAGAGTCAATTAAAGAAAAAGATTTAAAAATTAGTAGAATGCAAGATGCATTAACTAAAAAAGACAGTGTTACTCTAGCTGTTGTTACTAGTTTAAAAAGTGCTGTTGGGATTTCTGATCCAGATATCGAGATAAATGTTGAAAAAGGAGTTGTATTCATTTCAATTGCTGATAAATTATTATTTAAAACTGGTAGTTATGATGTAACTGATAAAGCAAAAGCAGTTTTAGCTAAAGTAGCAAAAGTTGTAAATGACAAACCAGATTTTGAATGTATGGTTGAAGGACATACTGATAGTGTTCCTTATATTGGAAACGGTGTTTTACTTGACAACTGGGATTTAAGTGTGAAACGTTCTACTTCAATTATTCGTGTATTAACAAATCAATTGGGTGTTAAACCAGAACAATTAATTGCCGCTGGTAGAAGTTCTTACGTACCGTTAGTTGCTAATGATACAGCTGAAAACAGAGCTCGTAACAGAAGAACTCGTATTGTAGTTTTACCTAAAATTGATCAATTCTATGAAATGATCGAAAAAGAAATGAAAAAACAAAAACAATAGTTTTTTTTAAAAATCTTTTAAAATATATCCAAAAGCGTCTTGAAATTTCAAGACGCTTTTTTTGTGTGATTTATTTAATGATTGAATAAAATTAAAAAAAATGAATCGTCGATAGAAAAAGAAAAAGCAGGTCGTTAGACCTGCTTCAATGTATCCTTAACCTTTTTTAATAACCAATTAAATATAATTAAGAATAACATGCTTATACTTGTTAAATCTTCATCATTCCTACACAAATGTAAATATTAATTCAACACAATTGACTTTTTTGGGAATTTATTTAATTTTTTTACAAAATATTTTACAGAATATTTTTTTTCAGTTTTTAAAAGGCTCATCACCAGATAAATCAGATTTCGCCATTTAAACACAGTCAAAAATTTATTTTAAAATACCTGTATTGTATATTTCATTTTCGGGAACATAAACATAATTTAAAGGTAGCCTATCTCCCACTTTTTCTTCTGAAAGTTTCCCCGAAAAAACAATGTTTTCTATTTTAGAATTATTACCATCTGGATAAACATAAAAAACATCCGTTTCAAAAATAATTCCTGAATGCTCATTTTTATTAAATATTAGATCATAAGATGCGACCTCATTTATGTTCTCCTTTTTATATTCCTTTGCCAGCACTTCTACTTTTACAAAATCTTTTTCCCTTTCAATTTTAAAGCAGTTCTTAGGGTCAAGAACATTCTTATTGTGAATAATTAAAAATTGCTCTTTATCCCAAATATTATTAGCCAAATTTAAAAAAAAAAGAACTTGAGAACCTTCGTACGCTTTTTTTCGAAGTGCTAGAATTTCATTCGAATTATCAATTTCTTCAAACCGGCTTAATCCACTATAATAGCTTTCAACTAAATCCTCTTTGGTTACACTTAATTTACTAAAAGTGGCTTCAAAATTGGTTAATTCGTAATCTATTTTATATCTTAAGGAAGGGTTTGAAATTAGTAATGGCTTATCTGAGAATGCCTTTAAAACAAAATTTACTTTGTCATATCTGAAATAAATATCATCTTCATTTTGTATTTTTAATAGTTTACTATTATGTGTTTGCCCTAAAAAACAGTCTCTAAATATTTGTAATTTTTGCTTTCTAGTAAATTGATCTTTCCTTTTTACAACTACTCCTTTTAGAGAATTTAACGAAGGAGTCAAAGTAATAGTTAGCTCTTTTGTAACATCAAGTCCTTAAAGATATTCAGTTTGATACCCCATAAAGCTTATTACTAAAATACTATTTGTTTTAGGTTCATAATGCAAATCAAAATTTCCGTTCTCATCTGATATAGTAGCTATTGTAGTGCCATCGATATAAATATTCACACCCGACAATGGTACTTTTGCTTTATTGAGTACTTTTCCTCTAATACTATTTTGAGAAAAACAATTTAAAGCGACTGTCAAAAAAAACAAAACCATTACATTTTTCATAAATTGAATTGATTAAAAACTAATTATTACAATCTAATTTAGACCATTATTCTTAACAATTTCAATTATTTTGTACTATTTTTTTTATAAAATATCCAAACTCCCTTTTCCTTCTCTAATTATAACAGGCTCATCACCAGACAAGTCAATAATTGTTGACCCTACGTTATCTCCATAACCACCATCAATTACCATATCTACTAGGTTTTGCCATTTTTCAAAAATAAGCTCTGGATCAGTTGTATATTCAATTACATCATCATCATCATGAATTGATGTAGAAACAATAGGATTTCCTAATTGACGAACAATTTCAAGTGCAATTGAATTATCAGGAACACGAATACCCACTGTTGTTTTCTTCTTGAATTCTTTAGGTAAGTTATTATTACCTGGTAAAATAAAAGTATAGGGACCTGGCAAAGCTCTTTTTAAAAGCTTAAAAGTCGAAGTCTCAATTTGCCTTACATAATCAGAAATATTGCTTAAGTCATGACAAATAAATGAAAAATTAGCTTTGTCTAATTTAATTCCTTTAATCTTCGCAATGCGTTCTAGTGCTTTTGTATTGGTAATATCACATCCCAACCCATACACAGTATCTGTAGGATAAATTACCAATCCGCCATCCTTTAAAACCTTCACTACTTTGGCAATAGCCGCTTCATTAGGGTTATCAGGGTATATTTTTATAAATTGAGCCATTTTTTTAGTTTAAAGTTTCTGGTTTAAAGTTTCAGGTTTAAACAACTTTAAACCTGAAACTTTAATTTTTTTATCCAATAATATCCAACTTTGCAAAACGCAATAATAATTTCTTAATTCCACCTACCTCAAACTTAATTTCGGCTTTTTTATCAGCTCCCACTCCTTCAATGTTCACAACTTGCCCTCTACCAAAACGCTCGTGCATGACCAAATTTCCTTGAACTAATTTATTATCAAATAAATTAGCACCACCTGTGGGAACATTTCCAGAAACAGGTTTTAATTTACGAACATTTATCTCTGGTTTGGATACACTACTATTAGTATAATTAGCTGGTGGAGTTCCATTCGACGGCTTAGCCAAACGCATTTTTGATTTATCCACATCTCCAAAAATATCCTTATCAATCATAGATTTGTAACGATAATTACTTTCTGCAGGTGTAAGATACTCTAAATATTGTGAATTTATTTCCTCAATAAATCGTGAAGGCTCACTATCCGTTAATTTTCCCCAGCGGTAACGAGACTGCGCATACGTAAGATACGCTTGATGTTCCGCCCTTGTTAAGGCTACGTAAAATAAACGTCGTTCTTCCTCCAGCTCACTTCTAGTACTCATACTCATCGCACTTGGAAATAAATCTTCTTCCATTCCAACTACAAAAACGTGCGGGAACTCCAAACCTTTGGCTAGGTGAATAGTCATCAACGCTACCCGATCTTCATCACTCGTATCTTTATCTAAATCCGTAGCCAAGGCCACATCTTCCATAAACTCTGATAAAGCGCCACGTGCACCATCAATCTCTTTTTGACCTTCGGTGAAATCTTTAATCCCGTTTAATAATTCTTCTATATTCTGGATTTTAGCCATTCCTTCTGGCGTAGCGTCTTTTTTTAATTCTTGTACTAATCCGGTTTTCTTAGAGACATGATCGGTAATATAAAAAGCATCTTGATTTTCATTGATCACTTGAAAACTTTGAATCATAGTGACAAAATCACTCAGTCGTTGTTTTGTACCTGAATTTAATTTCAAATCAATTTTATCAATATTTTGCATCACTTCAAATATCGAACGCTTGTAATGATTGGCCGCAACAGTGAGTTTTTCGACAGTAGTATCACCAATCCCTCTTGCTGGATAATTGATCACTCGCATTAATGCCTCTTCGTCTTTTGGATTAATTACCAAACGCAAGTAACACAAAACATCTTTAATTTCTTTCCTTTGATAAAAAGACAAGCCACCATAAATTCGGTACGGAATATCTCTTTTTCTCAACGCATCTTCCATAGCACGTGATTGTGCATTGGTACGATATAAAATAGCAAATTGACCATTATTCATTTGGTTTTGCATCTTTTGTTCAAAAATGGTACTCGCTACAAAACGCCCTTCTTCGGCATCGGTCATAGAACGATGTACTTTGATCTTTGGACCAAAATCATTGGCTGTCCAAACTATTTTATCCAGTTTGGTTTTATTATTGTCTATAATCGTGTTTGCCGCTTCAACAATATTTTTTGTCGAACGATAATTTTGTTCTAATTTGAATGTTTTTACTCCTTCATAATCTTTCTGAAAATTCAAGATGTTATTGATATTTGCCCCACGAAAAGCATAAATACTTTGTGCATCATCACCAACTACACATATATTTTGGAATTTATCCGATAATGCTCTAACAATCAAATACTGGGAATGATTCGTATCTTGATACTCATCCACCATGATATAACGAAAACGGTTTTGATATTTGGCCAATACTTCAGGGAAACGTGTCAATAATTCATTGGTTTTTAACAATAAATCATCAAAATCCATTGCTCCCGACTTGAAACATTTTTCTACATACTTTTGGTACAACTCCCCCATCCTTGGTTTCTTGGCCATAGCATCAGCCTCCATCAAATCAGGATCGTTGAAGTAGGCTTTGACAGTTATTAAACTATTTTTAAAGTTCGAAATTCGGCCTAAAACCTGTTTTGGTTTATAGATATCTCTATCTAGCTGCATTTCTTTTATAATACCTGATATACATCGCAATGAATCTTGAGAATCATAAATAGTAAAATTTGAAGGATAACCTAATTTATCAGCTTCAGAGCGCAGAATTCGAGCAAAAACCGAGTGAAATGTTCCCATCCAAAGATTTTTAGCTTCACCAGAACCTACAATATCCGAGATCCGTTTTTTCATTTCACGTGCCGCTTTATTGGTAAATGTCAGCGACAAAATATTAAATGAATCAACACCTTGACTCATTAAATAGGCAATTCTTATCGTCAAAACACGTGTTTTACCAGAACCAGCACCAGCAATAATAATCATTGGGCCTTCTTTTTGTAAAACAGGTTCGCGTTGTGCTTCGTTAAGTTGGGAAATGTATTTTTGCATGAAAATTTTCTATTTATGCAAAAATAAGAATTTAAGATTTAATACTGTTGCAAGTACTACAATTTTAAAGGACTAAAGTAAAGTACTTGAAAAATGACATTTGAGAAAAGAACTCCATTTATTTTTTCCAAAAAACATCATAGGCAAAACGAATTAAAGTACCAACCACAACCACTAAAAAGAAAATACGAATGAATCCATTTCCTTTATTGATTGCTAGTTTGGCTCCTAACCAGCCTCCAAAGGCATTGCAGGCAGCCATTGGCAAAGCGATTGCCCAAATGATTTTTCCTTTTAAAGCAAACAGACAAATCGAACCAAAATTAGTTGCTAAATTGACCATTTTAGCATTTGCGGAAGCATGAAGAAAATCAAAACCCATTAATGCAATAAAAGCGACTACAAGAAAACTACCCGTTCCAGGACCTATAAAACCATCATAGAAACCAACGATAAAACTAATCAGCACTGCATTAAGAATTTGAGTTCTTTCAGAAATATTTTTTTCGACTAATTGCCCGAAATTTTTCTTGGCATACGTATAAATTGCTAATAATGACAATATAAAAAGCAATAACGGTTTCATAAAATCATTACTCATATACGTCAATAATGTAGAACCCAAAAAAGCCGAAGGTAAAGCCAATCCCATCATAATCAACAATAACTTCCAGTTCATAGTTACCTTTTTTAAATATTGATAAGCCGCAAAAGAGGTTCCACTAAAAGCAGGTATTTTTAAGGTTCCAATAACAGTTGAAACTGGTAAATTTGGCAATAATATTAATCCTGCTGGTGTTTGAATCAAGCCACCACCACCCACAATTGCATCAATAAAACCCGCAGCAAATGCAGCTACACAAAGTAAAATAATAATGTATGTTTCCATTTATTGGCAGTTGTTATAGGTAAGACAATCGTACTTTCGTTTTTAATATTTTTTGTAAAAATACTACTACCTTGGATTTATTCCACTATAATTAAAGTGGAATTATAATCAAAAAGTATATTTTTGCGTATCATAAAATACTAATAATGGATTCGACTACAATCACTGAAATAATTGCTTTTACACTTCCTTCACTTATTACTGGAGCGGTGGCTTACTATTTGTTTGATGCACACTTCAAAGACCAACAAAACACCAGACGATGGTTATTGCAAAAAGACAATCAATCAGCATCATTACCAATTCGTTTGCAAGCTTATGAACGTATGACTTTGTTAATGGAACGCATCAATCCATCACAGTTAATGGTTCGTATCAATCCAATTTCTGAAGATAAAAATGAATACAGAAATTTTGTAATTGCCCAAATTGAACAAGAGTTTGAACACAATTTAGCACAACAAATTTATATTTCTAATGAATGCTGGTCTGTCATAGTAACCGCCAAAAATGCGACTATCCAAATGATTCGCTTGGCAGCACAACATGAAAAAGTAACCAATGCCCATAGTCTCCGTGAATTAGTAATCTCAGATTTATTACAAAAAGCTTCTCCAAGTAGTACTGCATTAGCTTATCTTAGAAATGAAGTGAGTAAGTTATGGTAAAAAGTTAATTTTCTTTGTTGGTTCCATTCCGTTCCTTAGCGGTTTCGTATCCTTGTTTCCACCATTTTTCCATTTGAGTTTTATTGAAAACCAGTGCATTACTTGTTAACTGGGTGGGTGTATAATATAAATTGAGTTTTACATTTTCATTAATTGCAGTTAATTTCCCTATAGTAATATCGTTTTTTTGAACTTGTTCGAGTAATGTTCCGAAAAGATTTACTAATAATGAAAATGGGTTTTTCCCAGTGAATTTGGGTGAAATATGAACTTCTGTCTCCAGAATAATGGCATCTATTTCAGTTGCTCCACGATTAATAGCTTCTCGAATAGGTACCAAACTAGTAAACCCTCCATCACCATATTCGCTATTGTTTTTAATAACAAGACTCATAAAAGGAATATAATTACAAGAAATCCAAATCCAATCACAAAAATCATTGTATTCAAAATCAGAAAGGGCTTTGTATTCTACTTTGTTACTACTTAAATTCGTTACAGTAACAACAACAATTTTATTACCGCTTTTTAATTGATAAAAATCCTCTTTTGTAATCGTTTTTTTTATCAACTTTTTTAAGTTAAAACTTTCTCCAAATGTATTTGAACCTCTTAGAAAATTAATTAAAACATTAAAATGGTTTATTTTTATAATATCAACGCCATTTTTATTTTTTATTTTAAATGGGCATCTGTTAAATATATTCTCCTCCGTAACTGATGTATATACCTTTTTTATTGCATCAATTTTATCTAAAGCCAAATGAGTAACCAGCAAACTTCCGGTAGATGTTCCAATAAAAATGTCATATTTATTTTTTTCTTTATCCAATAAATACTCAGCAACACCACCTGCGAATGCGCCTTTACTTCCTCCTCCTGAAATTACTAATGCTCTCATGGGAAACTGTTTTATATATTACTCTATTAACAACCTGTTCAACTGAAAATACTCGCTTTCATTTAAACTTGGTAAAACCTTTTCAAATGAAGCTCTCATTTTTGGGTTTTTAAGTAGTAATCGAATATTATCTCTTCCAAATTTAGAAAATTGCCACATATGATGTGTTGTTGAATTGATTAAATTTTTTAATACATCATCATCATTTAATAATTGAAAAGCAATCAGTTTTTCCAATGCATTTTGCCTTGTAATGGCTTCATAATTGGTAGAAGAATAATTGATTAATTCCTCAATTAAAGCCTTTTTATCGACTGAATAATCTGGAGTTGACAAAGCCAATGACAACCATAATGTTCTTAAATTATAGTCATTAAAACCAATCCAATCCTTTGATAAATCTAAATATTTAATACGATATTCAGGGAAGGAATTCCATAAATAATACAATGCAATTTCTTGAGTCTGATAGGATTTATCATTTAATAGTGTTTCATATTCTTCTCTAAATTCTTCAGGAATTTTAGGCAATGAAACAGCAACTTCTTGTCGAACTTGAACATTATTTGTAGCTAAAGCCAATTCCAATAATCCTTTTTTATTTTCAAAAATTTCATTTTTCAATTGGTTGACAATTGCTGCTTTTACCGTATAATAGGCATCTGATTGAAGTGTTTTAGCAAAGAATTCTATTTTATCTGCCAATTCATTTTTCTTTACTTTTTCGACTTCAAACAACAACTGAACTGTTTTGTTTTTTAACAGTAACTCATTAGCTTCTTGAGTGTTAAAAACAGTTGATTCTAGCCATACTTTACTGAATTTAGTTGTGTCGAAATGTGAAAATTTATGAATTTCATCAAAGAAATTTTCGGTTGTTACTGTCTTATATCCATAGGTATTTAAATAACTGCAAACTGCTTTTTTGAAGGCTTTATCCCCGACAGATTCATGCAAAACAAAAAGTGCCCAAGCTCCTTTTTGATAAAAACTCAATGAACTTGCTTTGGCATTCAAAACCGGAATCGTATCTGTTCTGGACGCATATTTTATTTGTTGGGCTGATTCATATAATTTGGAATAGAAATAATCGTCGCCATATATTTTTCGTTCCGCTAATAACGCATAATAAGTCGCAAATCCTTCCTGTAACCAATGATGCTTTCCACTTTCGGCAGTTATCAAATCTCCGAACCATTGATGTGCTAGTTCATGTGCATTGACATTGGTATAGGAACGATCTGAAAAACCGATAGAATCTACTACATACCTGCTGGAAAACAAAGTAGCCGATGTATTCTCCATACCTGCATACAAGAAATCTCGAACAGGAATTTGCCTGTATATTCTCCAAGGGTACTTCACTCCTATTTCATTTTCTAAAAAATCAAATAGTTCCTTCGAATAACGATAAGTTGGTTCCCACTTAGATTTGTCTTTGGACTCAAAATACAAATCTAAAGGGATTCCTGAATTGGAATATAGGGTTTGCTTTTCAAATTTACCTATAGCCATCATTAGCAAATAGGAACTCATTGGTTTTTGCATGTTGAATCTCCAATAGGTCATTGAATCGTTATTGATTTTACTGGTCAAAACTCCGTTAGTGACTACTTGATATTTAGAATCCACAACCACTTCCAGATTAAAAATAACTTTCTCGCTTACATCATCAAAACTTGGAAACCAATTACTGGTGTATCTTCCTTGCCCTTGTGTCCAAATTTGCACATTATCTTTTTCTTCTGAACCTATAAAATACAACGCCTGCTTTGGCTTAGCTGTATAATTAAAACTAATGTTATTTTTTCCTTTTTTGAAATCGGAAATCAATACAATTTGTTTTTTGGTATTAATAAATTGGATTCCTTTTTGATTTAATTCTACTTCATAAAATTCCATATTTTGTGCATCAATTTTAATGGTATCAATAGGTTTTAAAACCTCAAACCAGTAACTGACTGCACCTGAAACTGATTTTTCAATAGGATTAACCGTAATTTGACCTTGAACTATTTTAAAGTCAACGGATTTAGTTTGTTGTGCAAAAGCAAATGTGGATATAAATAATAAAAGGTATTTCATTTTAAAAAATTAATGCATCTATCTTTCAAAGTTACGAAGGTTTCTCGAACTAATAGAACTAATTTTGTAAGTTTACTACCTGAAAAAACAATACAATCTCATTGAAAAAGAAAGCCCTATTTAACTGGAGCAGCGGTAAAGATTCTGCTTTGGCCTTATACAAAATACTGCAAGATCCTAATTTTGAAATTAGTTGCTTGCTCACTAGTGTTAATCAACAATTCCAACGTATCTCGATGCATGGTGTTCGAGTGGAATTACTACAACAACAAGCAAGTAGCATGGGATTACCATTAGAAATAATGCAAATTCCCGAAATGCCAACTATGGAAGTGTACGAAAAGGTAATGCAGGAAACATTGGAGAAATTGAAAAGTCAAGGAGTAACCCATTCTGTTTTTGGAGACATATTTCTAGAAGATTTGCGTAAATACCGTGAGGATAAATTGGCCGAAATAGGCTTTGAAGGCGTTTTTCCACTATGGAAAGTCCCAACACAAGATTTGATTCAAGAGTTCATCCATTTAGGTTTTAAAACGATTGTAGTTTGCGTGAACGAACGCTATTTAGATAAAAGCTTTGTAGGTCGGGTAATTGACCAAGATTTTATCAATGATTTGCCTGAAAATGTGGATGTATGTGGTGAAAATGGAGAATTTCATACTTTTACTTTTGATGGTCCCTTATTTAGTAAACCTATTGATTTTGAAATTGGTGAAATTGTGTACCGTAAATATGAAAGACCCGAAAAAGAAGAGTCCTCTGACACAGCCTGCGATACAAGTGCACCAGATGCATTTGATTTTGGTTTTTGGTACTGTGATTTACTCAGCAAATAATAAAACAAAAAGCTCCGAAATTATCATTTCGGAGCTTTTTATATTCTAAAAATAAAATATCAATCTAGATTAGGCAGTGATAAGGTATCAAAAACACTTTTCTCTTTCATTAATGCTTCAATTTCTGAAGATTTTCTAGGCGCTTCAGCCGATAATATTACAGGACCATTTGTTGTAATTAAAATATCATCTTCAATACGAACTGCAATTCCCCACCATTTTTTATCACAGTCACTTCCAACAGGGATATAAATTCCTGGCTCAACAGTAAGAACCATATCTTCTTCAAAGTTATTATACAAGCCCGGATCATGAACATCTAAACCAATATGATGTGAAGTACCATGTGGAAAATATTTTCTGGAATCTCCTTCTGTTTTTATAATTCCTAATTTTACTAAACCTTGACTTATAATTTTACGAGCTGCACCATCTGGAGCACTAATACTATTTCCAATCACAGCTGTAGCAATACCCGCTTCTTGTGCATCATAAACCAAGTCGTATATCACTCTTTGCTCAGGAGAGAATTTACCATTTGCTGGAATAGTTCGCGTTACATCGGCACTGTAGCCGTGATACTCCGCTCCTAAATCCATTAAAATTAACTCGTTTTCCACTTTTGTTTTGCTGTTTTCAATATAATGCAACACACATCCATTGTTTCCAGCACCCACGATAGAAGGATATCCTTCAAACTCACTTCCGTATTTTTTATAGACAAACTCATGAAGTCCCTGAATCTCAGTTTCTGACATTCCAGGATGCATGGCTTTCATAACTTCACGCTGTCCCATAGCTGAAATACGCACTGCCTTCGTAAGTAAAACCATTTCCTCTTTGGTTTTTTTTTCACGTAAACTAGCCATGTACGTTATAATAGACTCAGTATCTAAAATGGCTTTCTTTGTTGTTATATTTTTCTTTAAGCCCAATTCTTTTTGTAATTTAGAATCTGTTTGTGGTACAGTCTTCACATCATATCCAACCTGACTTTTAAATGCCGCAACCAACTTGTATAAATCGGCCTCTTCTTTTTTTGAATTTCTATAGTCATCATTAAATTCCTTGAATTGCACTGTCGAAAAACTAGCATAGTCAATCCCTGAATTCAAAAAATCTTTTCCATTAAAAGCTACATCAAACCCCAGTTCTTTTTTGGCTCCATAGGTGCCCAAACGAATACCTGTCCACTGCTCTGCTTTTGGATTTTTTTCCTGCACATATAACATTTCGTTGTAGGTTTTACCCTCTTTATTGGTCTGATCATTCGAAAAAATAACTAAAACTGAATTGGGTTCTTTATATCCCGTTAAGTAATAAAAATCAGGATCTTGATGGTATACATAATCAACATCATTAGCGCGGTTGCGAACTGGATTACCAAAAAAAACGGCCACACTATTATTGGGCATTTTAGCACGTAGCGCTGCTCTTCGTTCTTTATGAAATTGTGATGATAGATAATCATTGGGAGTTCCTGTTTGTGCAAATGCAAATGAGGCAAAAAACAAACTGATAATAACGGATAGTTTTAAAGACATAATTTTTATAATATAAAATGAGCTTAAAGAAACGGTATGAAAATTAGTATTAAGTAGTAAATATAACCGATTTATTTTTGCAAAAAAAATATTGTTTAAAGATTAAAAGAGAAGTTCTTTTTATCTTTAAACAATAGTAGCTTCGTATTAAAACAACTTCCTAGTTTACTTTTTTATATTCTAATCCTGGACCATCACAATTTCTCCAAGTACTTGACAAAATTGAATTGGGCAGGATATAAAGCTCTTCCTTATTATTTCCATAACAACTTCCTATTATATCATTATCGATTTTATAGGTTAATTCCAGAAAAGACTCCTCTTGCACTTTTGAAAAAACATAGGTTCCAGACAGTTCCGTTTTTTCTCCATTTCTAGTTCTGGATTTAGTAAAGCTACCATCAGTTTTGAAAGTGTAACTCTCTTGCCACTCCATTCCTGTACCAGTAGTTTCAGAATTTGGCAAGTTTCCAGACATTTTGTATAATTCCCATTTTCCATGATACGCGGTTGTGATCGCTTTTATATTGTCATTGGAACAAGAACAAAAAAGGGCTAGCAAAGCACAAAAAATAATTGATTTTTTCATTTTTATCAACTTTTAAATTTCTTACAAGATGCTATTTGATGGTAAAGGTTGCTTCAATTTAATCATTTTTAAATTCTTTTATCGTTCTTCATACATTTTCAACAACTGCGTTACTGTATTCCAATTTCTAATCGTTGCAGTAAGACTTAATTTTTTCTCAATGTATTTTTGGTCTAATCGAGTTTTTCCTGCACCTACGGCATATTTAATAAAGATTCTGTTGCCGTCAATTTGGGCTTCATCTGGTTTAAACTGACTAATTTTTAAATCATTGATATTTTCAGAACGCAATTCTTTAGAAACAAAAGCCACATATATTTTTTTGATGTCCAATTCTTTCTCTTTCAAAAAAGGATTGTTAGTAAAACATTTTTTTAAATCTTCTATTCCTATTACAATTGTTGGCACATCATGTCCAAATGCTTTAAAAATTTCTTGTTTGATGATAAAACCAACTTTGGCAGCACTTTCTTCTTCAGAATCTACAAAAACATTACCTGATTGAATATAGGTAGCCACATTGGTAAAGCCTATTTTCTCCAAAGTCGTTTTTAATAAATCCATTTTCATCATATTATGTCCAGAAACATTGATACCACGAAGGAGTGCGAGATGCGTTGTCATTTTTTACAGTTTTTGTTATTGTTCCAAAGATATTGTGTTTAAAGTAGAATTCACAATTTTATTAAATTAGAAAATACAGTTTAGTTTTAAGCACAAAAAAAATCCGAAAGTGATAGCACTTTCGGATAAGTAACTTTTAATTTTTACTTTTTAAATCAAAACCTTAACAACTACTTTTTTAACTCTGGCGCTTTCTCCATCTTTTACACTTGGTCTGTGCAAATCATCTGGAAAAAACACCGTAAACATTCCTGCCTCCAGTTTTAAATATGTTGTTTCTCCTTCATAAAAAGTGTAATCTTTATCTAAATCACTAGTCACTACTTTTTGATCATTTTTGGTACTTACCCCAATTAATTCAGACCCATCAATCACATATTGAATATCGATATATTTTGTATGACCTTCGAGTGCACAATCTTTGATTTCTTTTGTATCGTATTCCTGAACAATAGCAAATACGACTTTATCCTCAATTTCATAGGTCCCTGCTTCTATTGAAACCAAATCAGTATTTTTAATAAATTCAAATCCTCTAGCTAATCTTTCGGTTAGGTTAGCGTAAAGGCCATAATTTTCAATTTTATCAATTATCATTTTTTATATTTTATGTTTAATTTTGTTGTAATGCTTTTGCAAATTTGAGGAAATATAATATTCTAATTCAAAAATCAACTTTTTTTTATTTTATTGCTTTTCTAAAATAGGGTTAGAAATTGTCGAAATAATTAAGATCAATCATGGATCACTTTGTTTTTTTATTTTCTTCCAATAAATCTAAAGTATGACTTAAAGCATTTGTACTTGTCCAATCATGATGTCCTGTAATAATGTATTTTGGGTTTTTGAATCTAGCTTGCACCCGTTTAATTGTATTTGGCCATTGCTTTATATTAGCTTCTCCAACATATTCTAAGTCTGTAGCATCGATGCTCTTTACTAAGCATCCCCCATAAAGCACTTTCTGTTGATCAAACCAAACTACAATATTATCTTTTGTATGCCCTTCACCGCCATAAAAGGTTTCAAACTTAAATCCACCAATATTGAAAACAGAATCTTTAGCCATTAGGAATTTAGCCCTTGGTCTTTTATTTTCTTTCGAAATTTTATCTGTTTTCTTAGTGGTATAGGTTTTTATTCCATATTGTTTGTAGAAATCAATTCCTGAAGTTCTATCTTCATGAGAATGTGTGGATAGTGCCAAAACTACTTTTTTATGATGTTTTGCTTCAATACTATCCAATAACAATTGATATGGAAAATCATCCCAAGGGGAATCAAAAAGAATAACACCAGCTGGAGTAACCACATACATAGCATTGGCATCTTGTTTTTTAGCGCCAAACATTTTATAGGTAGTGTAAACATAAAAATTAGTCGTAATTGGGCTAATTTTTAATTCGTTTTTTACGGTTTGCCCAAAAGAAAAAGTAGAACTGACTATTAAAAATAAGGTTGTTAGAAGAATGTGTTTTTTCATTAGTATTGCTATCGATGATTTATTAAAAGTTCTAAGACAAATATTTTAATAGGGACTTATTCCACTTTTTTAGCATTCATATCTTTTCCCATATTTAATGTCAAGCTATCAACATGTCCATTTTTATCGCTATTAAAAGTAAACTGAGCTGTAATTATTTTACTATAAAATCTATTTTGCGCCATTGGATATACAGTTGTAATTTTTTCGTTAGTTCCTTGAATATATAATTGCCCTTTATCCTCGGTTACTGTAAAAGAATAATTTTCATTTAACTGATATTTACCCAAATAGCTTTTAAGAACTTCTGGAGCAACTGTAACATCAGTAATTAAATCAGTTGTTGCAATCCCTAATTTTTTTAAAACGTTTTTTGCATTTGCATTATCTGGATTTAGTGCCACTGATTTTTTATAATTTTCGATAGCATTGACGGTGTCTTTTTGCAATAGATAAGCCTCTCCTAAACTATCATAAACATTTGAAGAGTTTGGATTTATTAGAACATTAAATTTAAATATCGAAAAGGCTTCCGATAATTTCTTTTCGTTAAGGAATTTGTAACCCAATTCATTAATAGCAGCATCGTCCATTGCATACTCATTTGGCTTCGATTGTATAGATTTAGTCGTTTTTGCAATAGCATCATCTACCGAGTTTACTTCTAATGCTTTTTGTAATTCTGAAAAAACGGTAATCTTAGGAATTTCATAAGGTTTAGACGCTAATATGTTTTCTATCGCCACATTCATCTCATCTTTATTAATAGCATTTCCAGCATTCGTAAGCCAGATATAAGTGCTTTTTTTCTCTAAATCCCTCATGATAAACGCACGGTAACCAAAATCACTTCCTGAGTGGTTAACTGATTTTTTTTCTGGAGTAACAAACCATCCAAATCCGTAATTAGATACTGAACCATCATTTAAAACAACAGGAGTAAACGCTTCTTGCATAGTTTTTTTAGAAACTAACTTTTCAGTATATAAAGCTTGATCCCATAAAAACAAATCATCAACATTTGAAAACATACTTGTAGAACCCGTGTGTGAAACTACATAATCGTCAAGTTCACCAATAACAGTATAACCAATAGCTCTATTTTTTAAATCAATTTTTGGTGTATCCCCAACCAAAGTATTTTTCATTTTTAATGGCTTAAAAATATTTTCTTTCAAAAATGCTGCTAAGGACTTATTCGAAACTTTTTCTACAATTAAACCCAACATAACGTAACCAGCATTATTATACACATAGCGCTCTCCAATGCCAGCGTCCAACGCTTCTCTTTCTTCTATTATTTTTAAAATTTCAGCATTCGTCAGGTTATATTTCTTAGCGAATGGCTGATATAATGGCATACCCGATGTTTGATTTAGTAAATTCCGTATTGTAATATCCTTCCCATAAACAGGGAATTCAGGGAAATACTTGGTGATTTTATCATCGTACGAAAGCTTATTTCTTTCTTTTAAAATCATTATTCCCATAGCAGTGAATTGCTTAGAAACAGATGCCAAATCAAAACAAAATTCTGGTTTTAATAACTGTTTTGTTTCTTTATTGGCATAGCCAAAAGCTTTGCGATAAATCACTTTTCCATTTTCAGCAACTAAAACAGTCCCATTAAATACACCACTTGCATGAGCTTGATTCATTAATTTATCTAGTTCTGCCGTTTTATTTTGCGCTACAGCATGTGGTAAACTAGTTAATAGAATAGTAATAGTTAAAAGTATTAATTTGAATAAAAATGGGGTTGTTGTTTTCTTCATTTTGGGACTTGTCTGAATTTATATTTTAATAATTTGAAGGGTGAAAAGTTTTTTCAAGTAGTAAATTTATAAGTTTCTTTAAATAAAAAGTATTTATTTTTCAAGTAAAATTTTATATGGAGGTAAAAGAAACTCTTCATTATTTTCTTTAGTTTCGATAATAGCTGTAGCTTCCATTCTTGCAATAAAATCGATAAAATAATAATCAACTCTAAGAAATACTGATTTCATAATATCAGTAATTTTATTTTTATTAAAAGCGGTGAAATTTTGAAAATATTCTGGACTTACTTTCAAATCATTTGCAAAATAATAGTCTTGTTTTCCTACACTGTCTCGAACACTTAATTTATCACAAACATGTCCCAAGATAGTATCGGCATTTTTAATAATTTCATACTCGAACTTGGTGTTTTTAATTTTTGAAGCAACGATATAAAATAACGTATCCGAATCTATTTTACTCTTCATGTACAACCTATTTTCCTTGGGATCATACAGTTGAAAAGCCATATATTGCGAGTTCGTAATTTGTTTATAAAATCCTTTCTTGGTTATAAATGTAGATGTACCTCCCAGAAATTTTATAATTTCAGGAGAATCAATAATCGCTTTACTATCCGTTTGATAATACGATAATTTATATTCAATTTTACCTTCAAAATCCTGACTGTAAACGGAAATTGAGATCAACAAAATAAAAGAAGTAACAATTTTTATCATACTAATATTTTGAATTAGTTAAAGACTGGATTAAAAATTTCATATTTTAAAGAAGTATTGGCTAGTATAAAATCAACAGCTATTTTTGTTTTATCCACTTTTGTTAATGTAATCACTTTGATTTTTTTTGTATGATTTTGATTAAGCAAATTTAAAGTAAAACTTACTACAGTAGTGTTTAAATCAGGCTCCCAATTGTGAAATTCTTTAATGTCATAGGAGTAATTATAGTTAGTAGATAACCTTCCTTTAAAAACGGTTACTATTTTAAAATCACATTTAATTGCTTTTTTATAAGTCAATTTTTCAAATAAAAAAACTCCATTATACAATTCATTCTTTTTAACCACCAACCCTTTCTTGGTAAACATCACTAATATGAAAATGAGGCTAAAAGCAAACAATCCTAATTTAATGTAAATAAATTCATTAGATCGCAATGAATACAACATTGCAAATAATGTAATTAAGCAACTAAATGTCAAAATAAATAAATTTTGAAATTGTTTAAAATCAAGATTCCTTTCTAAAATTATTCTTTGCATCGTAATTATTATACCAAAAATTAAAAAATCTTTAAATCCTTTAAATCCTTTAAAAGTGTTTTAGTGAAAATATTTTATTTTTTATATTCCCCAATGATCTTTTTTATAACTTCAGATGTTAATTCATATCCTCTTAATATCGGGTAACCTTCCCAACGTATAATCCCATCAGGATCTATTAAAATACAATGTGGAATAGCAGCTATCCCTAGAAAATCATACATTTTTCTATTGGTATCAATTGCACTATAATACTCAATTTTAGGGTCAATAAGTTTATTTACTTCCTCTTTTGTTTCATCGCTAATACCTATTACTACAAGATCATTTTCAAATTCTGTTTTAAACTTATTCAATTCTGGAATAGCTCTTTTACACGGACCACACCAAGTTGCCCAAAAATCTATTAAGATAAATTTTCCTTTTGTATTAGGCTTATCAGAAAGCCATTTTTCAACAGTGATTTTTGGCGCCTTTTGATTAATAATTGATTTAGCCCACATTTTTTTTTGCTGTGAGAAAACATTCAAAACAAACAAAAATGTGAAGAGTAATACTATTTTTTTCATTTTATTTTTTTTATTTCTAAAATCATATTTCAAATATACACTTTTTTCCTACATCACATTCCATCCGTCCCATTTCCAAATTTCCAAACAAAAAACTATCTTCGCTTCATCAAAATAAAAATCCGCATTAATCTGTGTTTTGCATTTGCAAATCCGTGTTACCCGCGTCCAATACAGTCAAATGAATAACCTCCTACTTACTCCCATTGAATATTTGAAAGGCGTTGGTCCCAGTCGGGGCGAATTGCTACGCAAGGAATTGGGGATTCATAAGTATGCCGATTTAATCAATTTTTACCCCAACCGTTACATTGATCGCACCCGTTATTACAAAATCAATGAATTGCAAAATAATGTAGCCGAAGTTCAAATCATTGGTAAAATTATCAATGTCAAAACGGTGGAGTTTGGTAAAGGCAGGAAACGATTAGTAGCAACGTTTGTCGACGATACTGGACAAATGGAACTAGTATGGTTTCAAGGACATAAATGGGTTCGTGAATCACTCAAAATCAATGAGGTTTGCGTTATTTTTGGAAAATGCACGTCGTTCAATGGTATGTACAATATGTCACATCCTGAAATTGAATTATTGAGCGAACATGAAAAAAGTTTACGCTCCGCCATGCAACCCGTTTATCCTTCGACAGAAACACTCACAAATCGTGGTATTTCAAACCGTACGATTAACAAAATCATGCAACAGTTGTTTCTTGAAACGCATACTTTGTTTACCGAAACGCTTCCGGATTATCTCATTGCTGAACTAAAGCTGATTTCTAAAAAAGACGCTTTAATCAATATCCATTTTCCTAAAAGCACCGAAGCTTTGGCGAAAGCCCAATTCCGATTAAAATTTGAAGAATTGTTTTTTATTCAGTTGCAGTTAATTACTAAAAACCTGATTCAGAAACATAAAATCAAAGGGCATCCTTTTACTGTTGTAGGTGAATTTTTTAATGAATTTTATCAAAATCACCTGCCTTTTGAACTCACAGGAGCACAAAAAAGAGTGATTAAAGAAATAAGAACGGACATGGGTAGCAATGCCCAAATGAACCGATTATTACAAGGTGACGTAGGTTCTGGAAAAACGATTGTGGCATTTATGACGATGTTATTGGCGCTTGATAATGGTTTTCAAGCCTGCTTGATGGCGCCTACCGAAATCTTGGCAAATCAGCATTTTATAGGATTATCAGAATTAGCTAAGGAACTGAATATTAACATTAAACTACTCACTGGTTCAAGTAAGACTGCAGCACGAAGAATCATTCACGAAGAACTAGAAAATGGGACTTTGCAAATTCTGATTGGTACACATGCATTGCTAGAAGACAAGGTGAAATTCAAAAATTTAGGATTAGCAGTAATTGATGAGCAACACCGTTTTGGTGTGGAGCAGCGCTCTAAATTGTGGAAGAAAAACGTGATTCCGCCACATGTTTTAGTGATGACAGCAACGCCTATTCCTAGAACATTAGCCATGAGTTTGTATGGCGATCTGGATATATCTGTGATTGATGAATTACCTCCAGGAAGAAAACCCATTCAAACGGTACATCGTTTTGATAGCAACCGCTTAAAAGTTTGGAAATTCATACGCGATGAAATTGCGATAGGACGCCAAATTTACATTGTTTATCCGCTGATTCAAGAATCGGAGAAAATGGATTTCAAAGATTTAATGGACGGCTATGAGAGTATTTCTCGTGATTTTCCGCTACCCCAATATGCCATTTCAATTTTACACGGAAAAATGAAACCTGCCGATAAAGATGCTGAAATGAAACGCTTCTCCGAAGGTAAAACCAATATAATGGTCGCAACTACTGTAATAGAGGTGGGTGTTAATGTACCCAATGCTTCAGTAATGATTATAGAAAGTGCGGAACGTTTTGGCCTTTCACAACTACACCAGTTACGAGGTCGCGTAGGGCGTGGTGCCGACCAAAGTTATTGCATCTTGATGACGAGTCATAAATTGAGTTCGGATAGTAAAACCCGAATGGAAACCATGGTGAGTACTAACGATGGTTTTGAAATTGCCGAAGTCGACCTTAAACTTCGTGGTCCTGGAAACTTAATGGGAACGCAGCAAAGTGGTGTACTTAATCTTCAAATTGCTGATATTGTAAAAGACAGAGACATTTTGGCGTTAGCCAGAAACCATGCTATGAAAATATTAAAAGAAGATGCTCCGTTGCAAAAACCAGAACATGCTTCCCTAAGAGCAGTTTATATTGAATTGACCAAAAAGAAAAATATTTGGAACTATATCAGTTAGTATTTTTTTTAAAATATTTTTCCCTTTTCCTTTAAACCTTTTAACCATTTTAACGTCCTACTACCATTTAAGAATGATATCAATTGTTTTTCTGAATTTTAAAAATGAGCCTCTCCATTACTATTTCTGAGGATTCATTCATTTTTTTCCATTTATTAAAAATATTTGTATAGACAAACGTTAAATAAAAATTAACAAATTGCTGATTCGGAAATGAAAACCTAAATTTGATTTTTTAACATAATATTATAAAACCCTAATCCTTACTTTACTCAATAACTATGAAAATAAAATACTTTATATACACTTTGTTAATTGTTGGTTTCGGTGCTTTTATCACGTATCGAATTATGGAAAATAAAGAAAAATCGGAAGCAGGAAATGATAAATCAGGAAAACCAAAAGCCATGCGTTTGTCAGGAATTGTGGTTCAACCGCAAACTTTTGATAACAATTTATCCCTTTCGGGTTCAATTGAAGCCAATGAGCAAGTAGAGATTCGATCTGAAGTATCTGGAATTGTAGAAAGTATAAATTTTCAAGAAGGAACCAATGTCAGTAAAGGACAATTGCTTTTTAAAGTTAATGATACCGAATTAAGAGCGCAACTAAGTCAAGCCAATACCAAAGAAAGTTTAGCTTCAGAAAACGAGCGAAGAGCTAAACTTTTATTACAAAAGGAAGCCATCAGTCAAGAAGAATATGATGTGGCAAGAGCCGAATACGCTTCAACAAAAGCGCAAAGTCAATTGATTAAAGCCCAAATTGCCAAAACAGCAGTCAGAGCTCCGTTTTCAGGTAGAATTGGTTTGCGTTCGATTTCCAAAGGAACCTATATTACTCCTACAGTTTTAGTAGCCAAACTCGTGAACATTGGTCAATTAAAAATCACCTTTTCGATTCCTGAAAAATATGCCAATCAAATAAAAAATAACACCAATCTGAATTTTACAGTGGCGGGATCTTCTGATACGTATTCAGCCAAAGTATATGCTATAGAGCCGGCTGTAGAAATTGCTACCAGAACATTACAAGTTCGTGCGATTACAGATAATAAAGATGGGAAATTGTTACCTGGAACTTTTGCTAATGTCGAATTACCACTAGATGTCATTAAAGATGCTATTGTTGTTCCTAGCCAAGCGGTGATTCCAGTGCAAAACGGTAAAAAAGTGTTCATTTCTGATATGGGAAAAGCCAAAGAAATAATGGTGGAAACTGCCACTAGAACGGATGCTTCTCTATTAATTTTATCGGGATTAAAAGCGGGTGATACTGTAATTACAACTGGTGTAATGGCATTAAAAAATGATGCTCCTGTTAAAGTAACCGTTAAATAGATTTAGGGTATCCGATTCAAAGTCGAAATCTTAGCCTTCAAATCAGCAATAAAAAAATAAAAATCTAAATGAGTTTATCTACACTAAGTATTAAAAGACCCGTGATGACTATTGTTATGAATTTAACAATAGTATTATTTGGGATTATAGGATATACCTACCTTGGCGTTCGAGAATTTCCTTCTATAGATCCCGCTCAAGTTTCTATTCGTACCAATTATACTGGTGCTAATAGTGATATTATAGAGTCACAAATTACGGAACCACTTGAAAAAGCAATCAACTCGATTGACGGAATTAGAAATATCACTTCTTCCAGTACACAAGGAAGTAGCAATATCACGGTAGAATTTAACTTGGATAAAGACTTAGAAGAAGCCGCCAATGATGTTCGTGACAAAGTATCTCAAGCCATTCGAAGCTTACCACAAGATATTGATGCGCCACCTGTAGTTTCTAAGGCTGATGCCAATAGTGATGCAATTATTTCGATGACCGTACAAAGTGACACTCGTAGTCCACTAGAATTAAGTGATTATGCGGAAAATGTAATTTCACAACGTTTAGAAACCATTCCTGGGGTAAGTGGTGTTCAAATTTGGGGTCAAAAGCGCTACGCCATGCGACTTTGGATTGATCCTGTAAAACTAGCTTCCTACGGATTGACAGTAGCCGAAGTGCGCACCGCATTGAATGCACAAAATGTCGAATTGCCTTCAGGAAAATTAACGGGTGATAATACGGAGTTGACCGTAAAAACGGTTGGAAACTTAGCAACTGCCGAAGAATTCAATAATATCATCATCCGAACGAATGGTGATAAAATTGTCCGTTTAAGTGATGTAGGTAGAGCCGAATTAGGCCCTGAAAATATCGAAACCAAATTAAGTCAGTCAGGTTTACCATTGATTGGTCTTGCGATTGTTCCTCGTCCAGGCGCAAATTATCTAGATATTTCGAAATCTTTTTATGAGCAATTCGAAGCGTTAAAGAAGGATTTGCCAAAGGATATCAAATTAAACATTGCGCTTGACAATACCATTTTTGTAAAAAAATCAGTACTGGAAGTGGCCGAAACCTTAGGGATTTCTATTCTTTTGGTGATTTTAATTATCTACTTATTTTTTAGAGATTGGGCTATTGCTTTTAGACCTTTAATTGACATCCCAGTTTCTTTGATTGCAACCTTTTTCATCATGTGGTTGTTTGGTTTTTCAATCAATGTTTTGACTTTATTAGCCATTGTTTTAGCAACAGGATTAGTAGTTGATGACGGAATTGTTGTCACCGAAAATATTTTCAAAAAAGTAGAAGAAGGTATGACGCCTATCGAGGCAGCTATTAAAGGGTCTAACGAAATCTTTTTTGCAGTAATCTCTATTTCAATCACCTTGGCTGCAGTATTCTTACCTGTAATATTTCTGGAAGGATTTGTGGGCCGACTCTTTCGAGAGTTTGGCGTCGTAATTGGTGCGGCGGTTTTAATTTCGGCCTTTGTATCGTTAACTCTTACACCCATGTTGAATGCCTATTTAATGAAAGGTGGCGAACAAAAAAAATCAAAATTCTACGTTTTAACCGAACCGTATTTCCAAAAATTAAACACTAATTATGCCGATGCGCTAAGTCGTTTTATGGCTAAAAAATGGTGGAGTTTCCCCATCTTATTTGCTTGCTTTGCTTTGATTTTTGTTTTTTATAATTTGATCCAAAAAGAAACTGCACCTTATGATGACCGTAGTTCTTTAATTCTAAGAATGACTGCTCCTGAAGGTGCGAGTTATGAATATACGGACCGATTCATGCAAGAAATCGCCCAATTGGTAGATGACTCTATTCCGGAGAAAAAAGTAAGTTTGGTGGTGACTTCCCCTGGTTTTGGTTCTTCCTCAGTGAATAGTGGTTTTATGCGTCTTTCGTTAAAAGAACCAAGTGAAAGAAAACTATCCCAAGATGAAATTGCCGAAAAATTAACCAAATGGACCAAACAATATCCGGATGCCAAAACATCAGTGACACAACAGCCTACCATCGCCGTAAATAGACGTGGTGGTTTGCCTATTCAATACATCATTCAAACCCAAAGTTTTGCTAAGTTAGAAGAGAAAATTCCATTATTTATGGAGGAAGCGGCCAACAATCCTACTTTTGCCATGACCGATGTGAATTTGAAATTCAACAAACCTGAAATCAACGTAACTATTGACCGTGAAAAAGCGGAGAGTTTAGGTATTTCAGTAATTGATATTGCACAAACTTTGCAGTTGTCATTAAGTGGACAACGTTTTGGCTATTTCATGAAAAAAGGAAAACAATACCAAGTTATTGGACAATTTGACCAAAAAGACCGTTCGAAACCATTGGATTTAACCTCAATGTATGTTAAAAACAACAAAGGGGATTTAATCCAAATGGATAATATAGTGAGTATTGAGGAACAAAGTAAACCACCACAGTTGTATCATAACAATCGATTCATGTCGGCTACTGTTTCTGCAGCGCTCGCTCCAGGCAAAAGTATCAGTGATGGAATTGAAGCTATGGAACAAATTAGAGCCAAAGTACTTGACGATACTTTTACTACCGATTTAGGTGGAGAATCTAGGGATTTTGTAGAGAGTAGTTCGAATACTTCTTTTGCTTTTGGATTGGCTTTGCTATTAATATTTTTAATCTTGGCGGCACAATTTGAAAGTTTTATTGATCCATTTATTATTATTCTTACCGTTCCTATGGCTGTGGCAGGAGCCTTATTTTCCTTATGGTTATTTGACCAAACTTGGAATATTTTTAGCCAAATTGGAACTGTAATGCTAATAGGTTTAGTAACCAAAAACGGAATCTTAATTGTCGAATTTGCGAATCAACTTCGAGAACAAGGCAAACCAAAATTACAAGCCATTCTAGAAGCTTCAGAGGCGCGTTTGAGACCTATTTTAATGACGAGTTTAGCAATTTCCTTGGGAGCTTTACCAATCGCTATGTCGCTTGGTGCCGCTTCGACAAGTAGAATTGGAATGGGAGTTGTAATTGTAGGAGGAACTATTTTCTCATTGGTATTAACCTTATTTGTAATTCCAGCACTTTATTTTATGTGGTCTAAAGCCCGCAAGCATTACCCAGAATTTGAACACATTGAGGAATATGAAAACGAAAGTAAATAAAAAGACGAACATGAAAATAATATTCAAAAGTGTACTATTGCTGTTCTTCTGTTTCATTAAAGTAAATGCACAGGAAGTATTATCATTAGAAGATGCTGTAAAAATAGCCTTAGAAAACAATTACGAAATTAAGATTGCCAAAAACGATTTAAAAATAGATCAAACGAATGTGACAGCAGGAAATGCGGGAATGTTACCCAAAGCCACTGCCTCTATAACGCAAAACAACAACCTGCAAAATTTGTCACAAACCCGTACTGATGGTACTTCAACCAGTTTGAATAATGCCAAAAGCAACAGTTTAAATTATGGCGTGGGTCTGGATTGGACTATTTTTGATGGCTTTAAAATGTTTGCTAGAAAAGATCAATTGCAAGAATTACAAAAACTTGGTGAAACCCAGTTGAAACTCACCATTATTACAAAAATAAGTGATGTGCAAACCGCTTATTACAATTTGGTACAGCAACAGCAACAATTGGCAGCTTTAGACACTACTATTGTTATTTCGAATCAAAGAGTGAATCTGGCCAAAAATCGGTTTACTATTGGTAAAGCATCTAAACTGGAGGTTTTAAATGCGCAGGTAGACATTAATACGGATAAAGTGACTTTGCTAAGACAACAAGAATTATATAAAAATTCTAAGATCGCACTCAATCAGCTTTTGGCTAGAGATACCCAAATTGATTTTAAAGTCGTTTCAGATTTTACGATGAAAAGCAAACTGGAATTTGCCGAATTAAAGGCATTAGCCGAAAAGCAAAACCCACAAATAGAAGCTTTAGTCATCAGTAAAAAAGTAGCTGAACTCGAATTAAAACAAGTAAAATCAGGGCGCTACCCTACTGTAAAAGTGAATACTGGTTATAATTTTGCCGAAAGTCATTCCAGTCTTGGTTTTACTACGCAATCATCGGCACGTGGATTAAATTATGGTTTTAGTGCTTCTTTGAACTTGTTTGATGGCTTTGCGCAAAAAAGAAATGAGACCATTGCCAACATTGAAATTGAAAATTCAACCCTGCAAATAGAGCAACAAAATCAAGCCTTAAACACGCAATTGGCTACTTCCTACCAAACCTATTTAACCAATTTAGAATTGATTGATTTGGAAGAGACAAATGAAGCGATTGCCAAACAAAATTTAGATATAACCTTAGATAAATTCCATATTGGTACTATTACCACACTCGAATTTAGAACGGCGCAATTGAATTATGTCAATGCTAAAGTCCGTTATAGCGATGCCCAGTTTCAGGCAAAATTATCCGAAATTGCGTTGAAAGAATTAGCGGGAGCTATCCAATTTTAAATTAGATTTGTAGCAAATCTGAGGAATAGAACATAGACATTATAAAAAGAATTCTTGAAATTAGATAAAGTAATCATCTGGTTTTCGGTAAATAACTTCTAAGTGCAATCCTCAGACTTTACGACTTTAGGACTTTTTAACTTTCGACTTACTAAAATGATTTCATACAACCCAAAAGACTGGATTACGTTTATTTTTCGTTTTCACAAAGCCGACACTTTTCGGCAGCTGATTCCCATGATGATTTTCATAGGTACCTATTCAGCTGGGATTGCCTATCTTGAAATCGAATATTGGGAATTGCCAGAAAACAGTCATGTCAAGAACATTTCTATCATGCATGGCATGCTGGGATTTGTGATTTCATTATTGCTCGTTTTCAGGACCAATACCGCTTACGATCGCTGGTGGGAAGGACGTAAAATATGGGGAAGTTTAGTAAATAACTCTCGAAATCTAGCTATAAAACTGTCCGTTATTTTACAGGAAGAATCGGACCGTGCTTTTTTCAGGAAATTAATTCCTAGCTATGCTTCTATCTTGAACAAACATTTAAAAGACGAAGAAACCAGCAAGCAACTTTTTGAAGATATCATCATCGAGCACCACAAACACAGACCCAATCAAGTGGCCAAAATTTTATTTCACAAGATCAATGACCTTTATAATTCTAAGAAAATAACGGGTGACCAACTCATTATTTTGAACCACGAGATCCAGTCTTTGACTGATATTTGTGGCGCTTGCGAAAGAATCAAGAATACGCCTATCCCCTATTCTTACAGTGCTTTTATTAAGAAATTCATTTTCTTTTACGTGATGACCTTACCATTTGGGTACGTATTCAATTTGGGGTATTATGTGATTCCTGTAGTAGTTTTCATATTCTACGTTTTGGCAAGCTTAGAGTTAATTGCCGAAGAAATCGAAGATCCTTTTGGCCATGACGACAATGATTTACCTACCAAAAAAATTGCCGAAAACATCAAGCGCCACGTCGAAGAATTGCTGTAAATTAAATACATTTTAGTTTTTTTTAGGAGCTTATCCCGTCATTCGTTACAGTCTTTTTGTAATAAAACCCTTTTTCTAGGCTGTTGCAGGAGCTTCCTTTGGTCGCTCTGCCCCAACCAGAAAAAGTGGTTTTCTCCCTGCAAAGACTTTCACTACTACCGGGGCTAATAAACCTGTGCTAAATAATGACGTTTACGGTTTCCCTTAATCAAATTCATAGCGAGGAACGAAGCTATCTCACTAAAACAAATCGACTATAAAGCTAAAAAAATATCGCAATGGAAATACTGGATGAGATTCCTCATTCTTCGGAATGACAATATTGTAGAAATATAATGAGAAACCAATATTATACCAGACTTAAAGTCGTAGCGAGGAACGAAGCTATCTCACTCAAACATCGACAATAAAACTAAAAAACTATTGCAACGGAAATACTAGATGAGATTGCTTCGTTCCTCGCAGTGACAAAGTGTATAAAATTCTCCTGCCTAAGTACTAAAACCGTGCAACTAGATTATCGTCATATAGATTTATAAAAAGGCAACAGCAGTCCCTATCCAGTAACATACTTATTGGAAATATCGTTTTTAATCGTATTTTCGTACCACTGAAAACACTCGTTTTCATAAGTTCTAAATTGGCTAGAGGCTGGAGTAAGTAGTTGAAAATAAATACCCATTTGGGTTAAAATCAAGTGAAATAAAGAGAAATTGAAAAAGGTAGAAAATACAGCAACAAGCTGGACTTTGTGTCCCGATTGTAGAGGTCGCGGCAAAAAAAGTCGGGGACTATCTAAGAAATTGCGAGACCGCTACCAGATAGCAATTGATCTATTTGAAAAAACAAATGGTAAAGGAGTAGCGCCTATTCCTCCAAAAGGGCACTTATATACCTGCATGAACTGCAATGGGTCTGGCTTGATTGCTTCTGACAGCCCTCCTATTGCTGATAAAGAAAACTTTCCACACGTTGCTATTATTGGTGGTGGTATAGGTGGAGTTGCTCTAGCGGTGGCATGCTTGCACCGCGGAATCCCTTTTACCCTTTATGAACGCGATACCAACTTTGATGCTCGATCTCAGGGTTATGGACTTACATTGCAGCAAGCTAGCAAAGCGATCGAAGGATTGGGGATTTTCTCATTAAAAGAAGGGGTACTTTCAACACGACATCTCGTTCATACTCCAGAAGGAAAAGTGATTGGAGAGTGGGGAATTAGAAAACGGATGCAGAATGATGAGAAAACATCTTCGAAACGGACCAATGTCCATATCGCAAGACAATCTTTGCGCTTAGCGCTCTTGGAGCAACTTGGCGGAAATGATTCGGTACAATGGGGACATCAGTTGGTCCATATTAAAGAATCAAAAGAGAGTGGTGTTCATCTCACCTTTGAGGTAAATGGAGAGAAGAAAAAGGCAACAGCAGATCTTGTGGTTGGTGCCGATGGTATTCGTAGTTCCGTTAGGAAGTTGCTGATTGGTGAAAACAGTACTCCCTTGCGTTATCTAGATTGTATTGTGATTTTGGGTATTTGTCCTTTGGCGGATCTTGAAGGACTAAATAGTTCTTTGCTGGACTCGGCCACCGTATTTCAAACTGCCAATGGCCATGAACGAATTTACATGATGCCATATAAAACAGACTCGGTAATGTGGCAATTGAGTTTCCCCATGTCAGAAAAAGAGGCGAAGGAATTAAGTTCTCAAGGACCACGAGCACTGAAGGAAGAAGCCTGTCGCAGGACGCAATGGCACGATCCTATTCCACAGATTTTAGCGGCGACTCCAGAAAGTCATGTTTCTGGCTATCCCGTGTACGACCGAAAATTACTAGAAACAGTATTATTAGAAAAGGCAGGAAATGTAACCGTGATAGGCGATGCAGCACACCCAATGAGTCCATTCAAAGGACAAGGAGCAAATCAAGCACTACTGGATGCGCTTTCTTTAGCTAAGAGAATCTATAGTGGATGTCAACCTTTTTCTCAATGGAGAAAAGTAGGATTGAGAGAAAGTGTATTAAAAGAATTCGAGTTCGAAATGCTGGAACGTTCTTCCATCAAAGTCAAAGATTCAGCCTCGGCTGCAGAGTTTCTGCATTCTGAAATAGTCCTCCATGAAGGTGATGAGCCTAGAGGTAGAATTTTAAAGAAAAAAGATAGTTAACAATTAAGCTGCTCAATATTTTAGCGGGAGACTCATTGTAGTATAAAAAACTTGAATGCATTTTAATGAAAACTAAATCTAGGATAGCTTCAATTCTAAAAGCAAATTGTTTAGACAGTACGGTTACTGGTATGCCTACTTTTTATTTGTCAGAATTAATCCTTCAAAACGACCAAGATTTCCAATTACCAACCAATGTGAGATTGGGCCATTTAGCCGAAAAAATTGTTTCTGAATTAATAAAATTGTCTACAAACTATAAGGTATTATATGAAAATTCTCAAATAATTGAAGACCAAAAAACCATAGGCGAAATTGATTTTATAGTAGAGAACAGCATAGATAAGAAGTTAATTCACATAGAATTAGCTTATAAATTTTATTTGCTTGATCCAAGTATTTCTTCGGAATTCATAAACAACTGGATTGGTCCCAACAGAAACGATTCTTTACACCAAAAATTAGATAAATTAAAAAGTAAACAATTCCCTCTATTATACCATAGCTGTACAAAATCAAAATTTAGCACCATTGACATAAACACTATTTCGCAAGCTTTATGCTTGTTAGTGAGTTTGTTTATTCCTTATGAATTTAACACAAAACTACCTCCTGCCTATCAGAAAGCAGTAAAAGGATATTACTTCAATTTAGAGACTTTCAATAGCATTGACAATCCAGAAAAACAATATTATTTACCATCAAAAAAGGAATGGGGAATAAGGCCTTCTGAAAATGAAATTTGGAATGATTATAAAGGCATCGAAAATCAAATGAATACAAGCCTAAAGGAAAAACAATCGGTATTGTGCTGGCAAAAATATAAGGAAGACCATTTGTCTTTTTTTATTGTTTGGTGGTAGTTTGTATAAATTATTCCAATGCCACGGTACTTAAAAGCAACAATAATATTAAAAAAGGCAGGACTAAAAATAACAATATTCCTATCTTTGGGACATTTCCAAATATAATTGAAATGCATGTCCTTTCGATTAAATAAAACAATAACAAATGAGATTTAAAGGAGTAATTTTTGATTTAGATGGAACATTAGTTAATTCACTTGAAGACATTGCTGATGCGATGAATAATGTGCTACAAAGCCTAGACTTCGCTACTCATAGTTATGACGATTATCAATATTTTATAGGTAGTGGTCTCCGTAATTTGGTTAGTAAAGCCTTGCCAGAGAACCATAAGGATGAGAACCAAATTGATTGTTGTTACCAATTGATGGTAAAGGAATATCGTTCTATTTGTACGCGTAAAACAAAACAGTATGATGGTGTTTTTAAATTACTGGATCAACTGATTGAGCGTGGAATTAAACTGAGTATTTTTTCAAATAAAGCTGAGGATTTGACTCAAGAAATCACTACCGCCCTATTTCCTAATTATTTTAATCCAGTTATAGGTTTAACAACGGAGCCTCTTAAAAAACCCAATCCATTTAAAGCTACAGCAATAAGCCAAAATTTAGAACTGAAACCCGAAGAAATTATTTTTGTAGGCGATTCAGGAATAGATATGCAAACAGCTACTAATGCTAATATGTATGCCGTAGGTGTATCTTGGGGCTATAGACCAAAAGAAGAATTGCTATCCAATGGTGCCAAAAAAGTTTTAGATCATCCCTTAGATTTAATTTCGATTTTATAAGATGTATTGCTTTTCAATATTATACTTCATTTACACAAAAAATAATCCACAGCTCCACTTTAATTGATATGAACAAATAAACGCATTTTAACCACATCTAAAGTTAAGGAGACTTTAGACAAACTGCTATAAAAACATCTTGTTCCATTTTTAGAATAAATGGAATTCATGTACCTTGCTACTCTATTCAAAAATGAAATTATGGAAGTCAATAAAATGCTTAATTATATAAAAGAAGTTTTAAAAAACAAACCTGCTGGCTGGTTGAATATCACAACCCATCGACTAGATATTTATGATGAAAAATTGGCTAAAACTCAATTTTTAGACCAATTTGAAACCTTATTTAATAACAATAATGCAACATCAGTAGCACTAAGTGAATTACCTACTGCTTACGACTATATTCGGTTAGGTCACCCCTTATCTTGTGTTCTAGAATGGGCAATGGCTAAGTTGCAACAGCTAAAGCCAGAAAATACAATTAGTTTTTCATCAAAGACAGTTCCTGTTTTGGCCATTCTAAGAAAAAATGCATTAGACCATAAAAACACTCAAATTCTTTATACTGGGAAATTACCCGCTTTTTTTGATGCGGAAGTTCTAAAACACGTTTATGGATATCAATTTGATTTAAAACATGTTGAAAACTCCGAGACGATTCCAGTCTTTGAAGGAAGTACTATTTTCGTTTCAGAACACGATGAAATGAATGCTATTGATCTCAATCCAAATATTGATTTTTATATCAATCTTTATGCTGACCTTGGAAGTATATTAGTAGTGAACAAGGGAAATGAACCTTATATCTCAGACATTCAGCATGTAAGACGAAGAGAGACCATCTCCATGACACCTGCCAATTGTCTTACTGCTTTACAATTGCTAGTAGATAAATCCGCTTTAGATACTACAAAAAGTAATGTCGAGACAAATAAACCATTAGTCTTACATTCAATTAGAGAAATTACTGATACATCTACTAAACCATTAGTTGCTTCTAGTGGACTATCAATTCAATATGCGATTTTGATGGGGCTTATTGACGATGCGCTAGAAAAACACAAAGGAAAAGCGATTAAAATTATCGTTCCTCCCAATTGTTATGGTGGAACCAATGACCAAGCTAGACGCGTTGCTGCAAGTGTTGCTAATGTAGAAATTGTGGATTTAGCTGTTGATGGTGGTAACGATATGGTTCAAAGCATTGATACTGTTTTAGCAAAAATGGCTAACGAGGATGCTGTACCATATATCATTGCTGAAATTCCAACAAACCCAAGAGTAGAAGTACCAGATTTAATGCAGTTAAAAGCTGTTTTAAGTAAAGCACGTACCACTGCTAATGGTGCAATGGCGATCGATCCTGTTTTTATTTTAGATCAAACTTTTTGTCCTAACGTTCACTTTTTGGGTGAAGACGAAGTACTATCAGCGGTTAGAACTATTTCATTTGCAAGTGGATCAAAATTTCCAAGTGGCGGGCAATGTACTGCTGGCTACTGTGTAGGAAATAAAAAAACAGAAGCTTTGATGGAGAAAATAGAAAAGCACTTACTCCTTTGCGATAACGAAGCTACAGCACTACAATATGAAATATTAGCAAAACAATTACCATCGATGAATCAAAGGATTACTGATGCTTATATCAATACCCGTGAATTTGTAAACTTTATCCATGAAGTATTACCAGCTGCGAAAATCAATTTTGTTTCAGAAGAATTAGCACAACAAGGATTTACACCTTCTGTTTTTTCATTAGACCTTCCTACTAAAGGGAATACGGATGAGGAAAGAGAAGCGAATAAAAGAGCCTTGAATCTTAAACTTATTAACTTAATGATTACTAAAATTCCTAATGAAAGTAAGTTTTGCGTGAGTTATGGACAGTTAAAAGGCTGTTACTGGACGATACCTGCAACTTCTACTCAAGGAACGACTAAAGAAGGAGACAAAGATTATATTGTTCGTGCCTCCCTTTCTCCAAATATGGATTTGGAATTGCACAAAAAAGTATTTTTGGATTTTGTTAAAACAATTTAAATATTTTGGGAGGCTTAATAGCCTCCCTTTTTTTATCAATTAATACATTTACAAATTAGTTAAGTAAAGTCACTTAAAAACTTGTAAATAAAGTATATATAGTTATTAAATTAATTATTTTATACCATTTCGCTCTCTGTGGGAAGAGCAGATTGTAGAAAACACAATTACTTAAAATAATTAGTGGCGTCTGTTTTATAGTTCTATTGAAAAAGATGCGTTCTCCCCTAGCCCTGATGGTAGCGACATCTCCCGATATAGAAAAATAAGGCTTTTTAGCCGTAGTTTTTGTAATCGGGAATATAGCGTACAGCAGGAATTGACGCTCTTAAATGTTGATTCGTTCTGCTCCAAAAACACTAGGATTAAAGGTTATTATTATTATTGTATTCATTAAATCATAATTATATTCTTTTTAACAAAAAAGCATTTCGTTAATACATTTATTTTCAGTAAGTTTATAAATCCTGATTACAAACGCTAACAATGAATCGTACCTACATTACTCCTCCTCATTTATCGAATGAAAAATCACTGAAAACCTTAGTGGAGAACAGAACGGTTTACAATTTAAATCATTGTGAATTGAATCTTTTTGAGACGTATAAAGCATCCGAATTGGTTTCTTTGAAATTTAATGATTTAGTGGTGACGAGTATGTTGAGAGGTAAAAAAGTAATGCATCTTTTTGACGATCCAGGTTTTGAATATTTACCTGGAGAAACGGTAATGATTCCTTCGAATGTAGAAATGAAAATTGATTTTCCTGAGGCTTCAATACATAATCCTACACAATGTTTAGCACTGGCAATTGATCAACAAAAAATTACAGATACTTTGGATTTCTTGAACGAGCGTTATCCTAAGGAGGGAAACAAGCAGTTTTGGCATTTAAATTATCAAAATTACTATTTCTATAATAACGTAGAACTGGCGACAACCATCAATAAATTAATCAAGGAATGCATGAGTACATCAGTAACGAAAGATGTTTTGGCCGACTTGACTTTACAAGAATTGTTGATTCGAATTATTCAAACCCAAACGGCAAAATCCATTGATGATGGTTTATATGCTGATCCAAACTCTCCGATAACTCCCGTAATCGACTACATCCGATTGAATTTAAGAGAGAACATCAGTCTTAAAAATTTAAGCGAAAAAGCCTGTATGAGTACCACTTCATTCTATCGTTTCTTTAAAAAAGAGTTAGGAATGAGTCCGATTGAATTTGTTATCAATGAAAAAATTCGTTGTGCTAAGAAATTACTAAAAAATCCAAGCATACAAATTAATGAAGTTTGCCATTTATCGGGTTTTGAAGACAGCAATTACTTCATTAGATTGTTTAAAAAACACGAAGGAATTACCCCTAAACAATACCAGTTATTGTACGTGAATTAATTTATTCAATATATTTTACGGGTTCTAAAGTGAGTTCTTCTTCAGGAGTAAAAATCCGATAATCAATTTGAAAGGTTTTCTTCAAGGGCGTTTCTAGTGAAAATCCACCTACTCCGAATGCATCAATTACTTTTAAAGTAAAATGGGCATGTTTCCAGTATTCAAATAAATCTTTATCAACCCAGAATTCGGTTTCTTCAATGGTACCAATACATACATCGCCCATTCTTTGATAAAAACCTCCTTTTTCAAAACACTGTGGTTGCGTTCCTTCACAACAGCCACCTGCTTGATAAAACATTAAATCACCATGTTTTTCTTTGAGTATTTTTATTAATTCTATTGCGTTTTCTGTGGCATCAATTCTTTTTATCATTTTTTTATATTTAAAATAAAACCTGACAAATCATACAATCTGTCAGGTTTATCATTAACAATAATCTCAATCTACTAAAAGAAACCTAATTTCTTTTTATCGTAAGAAATCAACATATTTTTTGTTTGACGGTAATGACCTAACATCATTTTATGGTTTTCACGTCCAATTCCTGATTGTTTGTATCCTCCAAAAGGAGCGCCTGCTGGATAAGAATGGTATTGATTAATCCAAACACGACCCGCTTGAATAGCTCTTGGTACTTGATAAATTTCATGTGCATCACGTGTCCAAACTCCTGCACCTAATCCATACATAGTATCATTTGCAATAGCGATAGCCTCTTCAGTAGTTTTGAAAGTAGTAACAGCCAATACTGGTCCGAAAATTTCTTCTTGAAAAATCCTCATTTTATTATTTCCTTTAAAAAGTGTTGGCTGAATGTAATATCCACCCTCTAGGTCACCTCCAAAATGATTGGCATCCCCACCTATTAATAACTCGGCACCTTCTTCTTTACCCAGTTTTATATAAGACATGATTTTTTCTTTTTGAACTAATGAAGCCTGTGCTCCCATCATAGTCGTTCTGTCTAATGGATTACCCACTTTGATTGCTGCCGTTCTTTCAATTACTCTAGCTATGAATTTTTCATAAATATCTTCATGCACTAATAATCGAGAAGGACAAGTACAAATTTCTCCTTGATTTAAGGCAAACATTACTGCACCTTCAACCGCTTTGTCAAAGAAATCATCATCAGCATCACCTACTGATTTCATAAAAATATTAGGAGACTTCCCTCCTAGTTCCAGCGTTACTGGAATAATATTCTCAGTAGCGTATTGCATTACTAAACGTCCTGTAGTTGTAGATCCTGTAAAAGCAGCTTTAGATACTTTTTTATTAGTAACCAAAGCTCTACCTAGCTCAGCTCCAAAACCATTCACTATATTAATCACTCCTGGAGGTAATATATCCCCTATCAATTCCATTAATACAAGTATTGAAATTGGTGTACTTTCTGCAGGTTTTAAAACTACTGTATTTCCAGCAGCCAATGCTGGAGCTAATTTCCAAACGGCCATTAGTATTGGAAAGTTCCAAGGTATAATTTGTGCTATTACTCCTAATGGTTCACTTAATGCAATTGAAACTGTTTGTGAATCCAGTTCGGCAATCGAACTTTCTTCAGCTCTAATTACTCCTGCAAAATATCTGAAATGGTCAATTGCCAAAGGAATATCAGCAGCTAAAGTTTCCCGTATAGCTTTACCATTGTCTATTGTTTCAACTGTGGCAATATATTCCAAGTTATCTTCGATTACTTGTGCAATTTTATTTAATAAATTACTACGTTCCGTCACAGAGGTTTTACCCCAAGTTTGAAACGCTTCATATGCTGCATCCACAGCTACATCCAAATCTGCTTTGGTTGAATGCGCTGCTCTTGTAAATACTTTTCCATCAATAGGAGAAACCACGTCAAAATATTGACCTCCGATTGGTGCTACAAATTTTCCACCTATATAATTATCATACGTTGCCTTAAATTCAGGTCTTTTTGCTATGTTGCTCATACTATCTCGATTTTTAATTTTATCAAATTTACCTTAACCATTTCAATTTATGTAGCATTATTCATTCAGTTAATAGCATAAAATTTACATATTCGTTTATTTAACATAATATTAATAATTTATTCGTAAATAATTTAGATTAAAATTACACTATTTCTATTTTAAAGTCATTATAGACATTAAAATAATGTACCAAAAAACCAAAAAAATTGTTTCTTACTACAAACTGCAATCCTTATATTTGCAACCTTATTAAAAATGACAGATGAAAATATCTTACAACTGGTTAAAACAGTTCCTTAAAACAGATTGGAATTCCGAAGAAACAGCAGCTTTACTTACTGATCTAGGTTTAGAAGTAGAAGTAGTTGAAAAATACCAATCCGTAAAAGGAGGTTTAGAAGGTATTGTAGTAGGGCATGTACTTACTTGTGTTCCCCATCCAGATGCTGACAGACTAAAATTAACAACAGTTGATCTTGGAACTGGCACACCTATACAAATAGTATGTGGAGCTGCTAATGTAGATGCTGGGCAAAAAGTACCCGTTGCAACTATAGGAACCGTTTTATATGACAAAGAAGGAGCAGCTTTTACTATTAAAAAAGGGAAGATACGCGGACAAGAAAGTCATGGAATGATATGTGCCGAAGATGAATTAGGCCTTGGAACAAGCCATGATGGAATCATGATTCTTGACGCGTCTTTAGTTCCTGGAACAAAAGCATCTGAAGTTTTTAAAATAGAAAATGATGAAGTATTCGAAATTGGATTAACGCCCAATCGTGCGGATGCGATGAGTCATTTAGGTACGGCCAGAGATTTAAGAGCTGGATTATTACAAAGTGGTGTAAACGTTGAATTGATTACGCCTTCTGTTAGTAATTTTAGAGTGGACATGAGAACCTTAAAAATAGATACCATTATTGAAGAGACAACATTAGCTCCTAGGTATTGTGGTGTGACTATTTCTGGAATTACAGTAAAACCATCACCTAGTTGGTTGCAAGATCGTTTAAAAGCGATTGGAATCAATCCAAAAAATAATATTGTCGATGTTACTAATTATGTTTTACATGAATTGGGACAACCGCTTCACGCTTTTGATGCATCAAAAATAAACGGGAAAATTATTGTAAAAACAGTACCTGCAGGAACCAAGTTTACAACTCTTGATGATGTAGAAAGAACGTTACATGAGGAAGATTTAATGATTTGTGACGAAAAAGGACCTTTGTGTATTGCAGGAGTTTTTGGAGGGAAAAATTCAGGAGTATCTGAACATACTACTTCTATTTTCTTAGAAAGTGCTTATTTCAATCCTGTTAGTATTCGAAAAACAGCCAAAAGACATCAATTGAATACCGATGCTTCTTTTAGATTTGAAAGAGGAATCGACCCAACCATTACGGCATATGCCTTAAAACGCGCTGCTATTTTAATTCAAGAAATGGCAGGTGGAGAAATCACATCGGATGTAAGTGATGTATATCAAAAGAAAATTGAAGATTTTTCAGTGTTTCTAAATTTTGCTAATGTGGCAAAAATTATTGGTCAGGAAATTCCAAAAGATACAATTAAACAAATTTTAGTTTCTCTAGAAATAAAAGTAAATAGCATTTCAGAGGCAGGATTAGGATTAACAATTCCTTCTTACCGTGTAGATGTACAAAGAGAAATTGACGTTATTGAAGAAATTCTTAGAGTGTATGGATACAATAACATTAGCTTTTCTAAAAAATTCAATGCCACTGTTTCTAATTCACCACGAAATGAAGATTATAAATTACAAAATATAATTGCCACACAATTAAATTCACAAGGATTTAATGAAATGATGGCCAATTCATTGACTACTGCGTCTTATGTTCAACTTTCGGATATGTTGAAAGAAGAATATAATGTGACTATGTTGAATCCATTGAGTAATGATTTAGCTACTTTAAGACAATCATTATTGTTTTCTGGATTAGAAGCTTTATCATACAATATCAATCGTAAAAATAGTGATTTAAAACTTTTTGAATTTGGAAAAACATACCATAAATTCCTTTCTGGATTTGAAGAACACAAGCATTTAACTTTATTTCTTACAGGAAATAGAAATCAAGAAAGCTGGACAAGTGCTCAAAAACCATCTGATTTCTTTTTATTTAAAGGATACGTAGATGCAATTCTTGCCCGATTTGGAATACAAAAGACACAAAATAGCCCAGTAACATCAGATGTATTCTCAGAAGGAATAGCAATAGGAACTGGACACAATGCTTTGGTTGAATTTGGAGTAGTTAAAAAATCAATACTAAAACATTTTGGCATTAAACAGGAAGTGTTTTATGCTGATTTTAATTGGGATGTAATTATAAAAATGATTTCAAGTAAAATCAAATTTGTTGAAATTCCAAAATATCCTGAAGTTCGAAGAGACTTAGCTTTACTAATTGATCAAAGTGTTACTTATGATAACATTTATGCTATTGCTAGAAAAACAGAAAAAACACTTTTAAAAGACATTAATTTATTTGATGTTTACGAAGGGCAAAATCTTCCAGAAGGTAAAAAATCCTATGCTTTAAGCTTTATCATTCAAGATAGTACAAAAACATTGACTGATGCACAAATTGATAAAATCATGGGCAAACTGCAACATAATTTTGAATCTGAACTTGGAGCAATCTTAAGATAAGTTAAACTATTTATAAAATAAAAATCCCAATTCTAAAAATAGAATTGGGATTTTTTTTAATTGAAAAAGTCTTGACTAAATCAAGACTTTTCAATTAAAAACCAACCTTTTAAGATCAATTAGTTTTTAGGCAATAAAACCGCATCTACAACGTGAATTACACCATTTGATTGATTAACATCAGCAATTGTAACTTGAGACATACCTCCTTTTTCATCAGTGATGTATAATTTTTTACCTTTCATCCAAGCAGTCAATGTACCACCACTAACGGTTTTCAACATGGCTTTACCATGACCTTTCTTAATCGCCATAGCAATATCTGAAGAATTCATTTTTCCTGCAACTACATGATACGTAAGTATCGTTTGCAACATTTTTTTATTCTCTGGTTTCAATAGCGTTTCTACAGTACCCATTGGCAATTTAGCAAATGCTTCGTTTGTTGGTGCAAAAACAGTAAACGGTCCTTTTCCTTGTAGCGTTTCAACAAGATCTGCTGCTTTTACTGCGGCAACTAATGTAGTATGGTCTTTAGAATTAACTGCATTTTCGATAATATTTTTCGAAGGATACATAGCTGCTCCACCAACCATAACTGTTTTTTGAGCGAAAGATGTTGCTCCAAATACTAATGCAAATAATGCTACTGATAAAAATTTTCTAGTTTTCATAAATCTATTTATTAAGTTATATAAAAGCATTTACGCTAAGAAAACGGATATGGTTTTAAAAAAAAATATTTTTTTTTTAAACACCATCTAATCAATACTATGAAAACAAATTTATCTAAGAATAAAATCTCATTTAATCGTATAAAATAAAAAAGCGCTCCTTTGCAGGAACGCTTTTTTATTTTATTATTTATTTAAATTTAGAAAATATATCTGATTCCAAATTGAGCTTGCCATCTAGACAACAAACTAGCGTCATAATTGAATGTTTTAGTTTGACTACCACTAAATGTATATGTTGGAATTTTTGTTGTTGGATCAACAGAAACACCTATTGGCTGCACACTTGTTGGAACTTGAACTAATCCCCAGTCAGAATTAATTAAATTCCCTAAGTTCAACACGTCTAAACTAAGTTGAATTGTATTCGTTTTGTTAGAACTAGAAGAAGGTTTAAAGTTATAATCTTGCATTAATTTAAGATCCCATTTTCCTCTCCATGGAGACAAAGCACCATAGCGTTCTGCATACTGACCTCTTCTTCCGCTTAAATAACTATCTTGACTGATGAATTTATCAAAAGCCACACCTTGTCCAGCCCCAGAGAAAATCATTGTACTAATTTGAGCAGTAGTTGGAATATAAATTAAATCATTTCCAGATGCTCCATCATTATTGATATCTCCTCCGTAAGTATAGTTAAAACGTCCACCTTGAGCATATTCAAAAAATGTAGAAACTGTAGTTGCCCATTTGTCATTACCGTATTTCCATACTTTAGAAGCCACTCCAATAAAACGGTGTGTATCTCCATATTTAGAATTTGCTAAAACAGCATCATTCACATTTCCTAAAGCTGGATTAAATGAAAAAGCATCACCTGTAATTTCTGCTTCAATCGAGTTCACATCTTTTGATTTTAAATAGTTATATGCCAAACTAGCAAATAAACCATTGTCAAATGTTTTTTGAACTTTTACTGACGTATTAAAAGCACTTCCTTTATTTGTATTTGTTAATACATATCCATTAGTTCTTGCTGGAAAACCATAATCAGTCCAAACACCATAGTCAGAATCGCCATATATAGCTCTGTTATCAGCACCTGCTAAAGTACTAGTTGGTTTTTTCAATCCCCAGTTTTGAATGTGTACTCCATTTATATCTTTATTGTATGACATATCAACTGTAACAATAAAGTTATTGTCAAATTTATGATCAACTCCTATGCTTGTTCTCCAAACTTGAGGGAATTTAAAGTTTTCATCAACCACTTCATAGAAAAATGGATCAGTACCACCTACTTGATTACCTATCCACACAAATGGTAGTTTACCAGTAAAAATACCAGTACCTCCTCTTAACTGTGTCGTTTTATCTCCATTCACATCCCAATTAAAACCTAATCTAGGAGACCACAATAAAGCATTTCCAGGTAATTTTGTTGAATCAAATTTCTTAACACTACCGTCATTTGGATTGTAATATTCAATATTTGGAACATATCCTTCTGAATTATCTGTGTCAATAAATTTTTGAATTAATTTTGAAGTATTAAAGTATAAAGGCTTATCAGCTCTTAAACCGTAAATCAATTTGAAGTTGTCATTAATATTCCATTCATCTTGAGCATAAAAAGCCAATTGACCTACATTCAGTTCAGCTAAATTCCAACCACCATTTGAACCATCAGGAAGTTTGTTTTTTGTATCGTAGGTTGCTTGCGCATCAGCAATTGCAGACGCGTAATATCCACTTGCAATGTTAGCATCAAAACCAGCCATATCAGTACTACCAAACACATCAAAACCATATCCTTTAAGGTTAAAAGAGTTTTTAAAACTGAATTTTTCAAAAGAGAAACCAGCTGTAAAAATATGATTACCCTTTACAATATTTAAATTGTTTGTAATTTGAATTACTTTTTGATCCAATTTATTGTTGATAGAAAATGGTTCATGTCCAGCAATAATATATGGAGAACCATCTTTTGTTATATTAATTACTGGAGCTGGAGCAGAAAACGGGTCTCTAAAGTCATTGAAATGCGTATAACCCGCTTGTAGTTTATTAGAAACTGTTTCACTGAATTTTGAATTCAATTCAACCAAAAAAGAACTAATTTGATTATTTATTTGATATCCTGAATTTTGAAATTGCAATGTATTAGCATCAGGTCCTCTACGTAAAATTGCAGTAGGGTGTGCTGGCTTGTCTTTAGATGCATCTAAAAAATTATAGATAAATGCTAACTTATGATTGTCATTAATATTCCAATCAAACTTGATAATTCCTTTATTTGAATTAGAATTATGAGTAAAACCTTGATAAGCACCGGTATCATAACCTAATTTACCCAACTCTGTAGAAACATGCATTAAATCAGTTGCTAGCACTCTAGACTCATTTACATCTGTAGTTCCATTTCCATCGTTAGCAACAAAATTAGAACCTAAATCACTTCTTTGATCTATTTCATAATTTGCAAAGAAAAATAATTTGTTTTTAACAATTGGTCCACCAATGCTAAAACCAGCTTGAGTTTGCTCCAATGAAGGAACAAATATTTTTTCTCCTTTTATTTTATTACCCGTTAAATCTTGATTTCTATAGAAAGCATAAGCTGTTCCATGAAATTCATTCGTTCCTGACTTGGTAACGGCATTTACAGAAGCACCTGTAAATCCAGATAATGTTACATCATATGGTGCCGTAGCCACTTGAATTTGATCAATTGCATCAAGAGATATTGGTTGAGAACCTGTTTGCCCTCCTGGAGTAGCAGCGTCTAACCCAAAAGGATTATTAAACACGGCACCGTTCAAAGAGTAATTGTTGTATTTGTTATTTCTCCCACCAAAAGAACCACCACTTGCAGAAGGCTCTAAACGAGTAAAATCATCAGCTGATCTAGAAATCGTAGGCAAGGCCGACAATTCTCTTCTACCAATTGTAGTTTCAGCACCGGTTTTTCCACTTTGAAAAACTTTGTTCTTAGATCCTGTAATTTTAACTTCATTTAGTTGCTGACTTTCATCTTTCAGAAGAACATTTAAATTAAATGGTTTTCCCAATTCCAAGAAAATATCATTAAATTCCTGAGTTTGAAAACCAATAAAAGTAACAATAACTTTGTAAGGGCCTCCCACTCTCATATTCAACATATTATATCTTCCGTCTTCATTTGATAATGAAGAATACTTAGATCCTGTTGGAATATGAATTGCAAGCACAGTTGCTCCTGGAAGCGACTCTGTTTCAGAACTTTTTACAGTTCCCTTTATACTCGACGTAGTAGTTTGGGCTATCATGGAATGCAGACCAAAAACCAGAACCAAAAAAGTAATAATTTTTTTCATTTGTTATATTTTGCGTTATTTAGCGCAAAATTAGACAAAAAAAAATCACTCCGAAGAGTGATTTTTACATTTTATTAACAAACAGTTAACAAACTGTTATTATTCTGCGATAATTTCATAAGGTAATTCAACAATTACATCTCTATGTAAACGAACACTTGCAGTGTATTTACCAGTACGTTTAACGATACCGCTAGTGATGAATTTTCTGTCAATTACTTGACCACCTTTTGATAAAGCTTCAGCGATGTCAATATTCGTGATTGAACCAAATAATTTTTCTCCACCTGCTTTAGCAGTAATTTTAATTTCGATAGCTTTAATAGTTTCAGCTAATGCATTTGCATCTGCTACTACTTTAGCTTCTTTATGTGCTCTTTGTTTTAGGTTTTCAGCCAATACTTTCTTTGCAGAAGCAGTTGCTAATTGTGCGTGACCTTGAGGAATTAAAAAGTTACGACCGTAACCATTTTTTACCGTTACCACATCATCTTTAAAACCTAAATTTTGAACGTCTTGTTTTAAAATCAATTCCATGTTGTTGTCCTTTATTATAGAAGTTAGTCCCGATAGTTATCGGGACAACAAACTTTATTTTTAATATTATTTAAGTAAATCAGCCACGTATGGCATTAAAGCTAAGTGACGTGCTCTTTTAACAGCAACTGACACTTTTCTTTGGTATTTTAATGAAGTTCCTGTTAAACGACGAGGAAGAATTTTTCCTTGTTCGTTTACGAATTTCAATAAGAAATCAGCATCTTTATAATCGATATATTTAATACCTGATTTTTTGAAACGACAGTATTTCTTTTGTTTGTTAGTTTCTATGTTTAAAGGTGTAAGATATCTGATATCCCCGTCTTTTTTTCCTGAAGCAGATTGTTGTAATGTTGCCATGATAATTAAGCTTTTTGAGATTTAAGTTTTGCTCTTCTTCTTTCAGCCCAAGAGATAGCATGTTTGTCAAGACTTACAGTTAAGAAACGCATAACTCTTTCGTCACGTCTAAATTCAGTTTCAAAAGCAATAAGAACTTCACCTGATACTTTAAATTCGAACAAATGGTAAAAACCACTTTTCTTGTTTTGGATTTCGTAAGCCATCTTTTTAAGACCCCAGTCTTCTTTAGATACCATTTCTGCTCCTCTACTAGTAAGAAAATCTTCAAATTTGCTTACTGTTTCCTTTACCTGAACATCAGATAAAACGGGATTTAAAATGAAAACAGTTTCATAATGATTCATAAATATATATTTATTTGTTATTTTGGGTGCAAAAGTAGTCTTTATTTCTGAATAACCTAATGTTTTTTCTATTTAATCGTTAAAAGGTAAAAAAAACAAGATAAAGTATAAATATTTTAAAATTTTAAATTATATTTACTATTCCAAATCTTAAATTATGAAATTATGAAACTAAACTGTGTCGTTGTCGATGATAGTTCTATACAAAGAATGATCATCGCAAAGTTAGTCAATAATCATCCAAACTTACACTTAATAGGAGACTTTTCTAATGCTATTGAGGCAAGAAGTTGTATGTCTATACATAATGTAGACCTAATATTTCTTGATATTGAAATGCCTGTTATAAGTGGTTTTGATTTTTTGGATGGATTAAAAATTAAACCACAAATCATTTTCATTACTTCCAAAGCGGAATACGCTATGAAAGCTTTTGATTATGATGCTACCGACTATCTTCAAAAACCTATTGCAATAGATCGTTTCAACGCTTCTGTTAAAAGAGCTGTAGATGTACATCTATATAAAAAGGATATTAAAGAAGAAGAAGGAGAACACATATTCATTAAAAGTAATTTAAAAAAACTAAAAGTTTTCACTGCTAAAATAAAATGGATTGAAGCTTTTGGTGATTATGTAAGAGTCGTTACTGAAGATGATAGTAATTTAGTTCTTTCTACAATGAAATCTTTTGAGAATGATCTTTCTAAAAAGAAATTTGTAAGAGTTCATAAGTCATATATTATTAATATTGATAAGGTAGAACGTTTCAATAGTAAGTTTGCTGAAATTGGCGTTACTAAAATACCTTTGAGTAGAAACAAAAAAGAAGATCTAGTAAAAGCCTTATCATTTGCATAAAAACTACTTTTAATAAAAATCTACATTTATCATAACTTTTATAGCTCTGTATTGAGCAACTGCATCAAAACTATTCAACATCTTTTGAATAGTTTTTTTTGTGTTTACTATAGACGAGTTTTGTGGAATTTTAATAATTATAGTTCTGATATACTCATTCCTAATTCTGTTTATTGCTGGCTCTTCTGGTCCAAGTACAGGTACATTCAAATTTTGACTTATAACTTGATACAACCACATTGCACCTTCTTTTAATTTATCAAAATCACGATGTTTTAAGGTGACTTTTATAATTCTAAAATAAGGTGGATATTTATAAATTTGCCTGTCATACAATTGCTCATTATACATCCCTATATAATCATTCTTAGTAACTTGCTGTATGGTATTATGATCCGGATTATAAGTTTGAATAATTACTTTTCCTTGCTTACCAGATCGTCCTGATCTCCCTGAAACCTGCATCATCATTTGAAAACTTCTTTCAAAGGCTCTAAAATCTGGATGATACAACATATTATCTGCGTTCATGATTCCAACTAAACTCACATTGTCAAAGTCCAATCCTTTGGCCAACATTTGTGTCCCTACCAAAATATCTACTTCCCTATTTTTAAAACTATCAATAATTTTTTCGAAACCAAATTTTCCTCTCGTAGTATCCTGATCCATTCTCCCGATTTTATAATCGGGAAATAAAATCGTCAATTCTTGCTGAATTTGCTCTGTTCCAAAACCTTTAGTGGTCAAATGAACACTAGAACAACTATGACAATGTGTAGGTTTTGCGATAGAATACCCACAATAGTGACAACGCAATTGATTTTTATGCTTGTGATACGTTAAACTCACATCACATTGCTGGCATTGTGGCACATGGCCGCAAGTCAAACATTCTAATAAAGGGGAATATCCTCTTCTATTTTGAAACAATATTACCTGCTCCCCAATCGATACGGCATTAGTTATACTTTCAATTAAGACATCGCTAAAATGTCCATTCATTCGTTTTCTAAAATATTTATCTTTTAAATCAACCAGTTCAATATCAGGCATCATGACATTCCCATATCGTTTTGTGATTTCAACTAATCCATACTTTTCTGACTTCGCATTAAAATAGGTTTCGATACTTGGTGTTGCTGAACCCAACAAAACTTTAGCTTTATGAAAATTGGCTAAAACAATTGCAGCATCACGCGCATGATACCTAGGAGCAGGATCCATTTGCTTAAAAGTTTGCTCATGTTCTTCATCTACAATGATGAACCCTAAATTAAGAAAAGGCAAGAATAATGCCGATCTCGCTCCTATCACTATCTGTGCTTTTTCTGAATTTTGCAATACTTGATTCCAAACCTCAATACGTTCGTTATGATTATATTTCGAATGAAAAACAGCCACTTTATTTCCAAAATGAGCACTCAGTCTACTTACTAATTGTGTGGTAAGCGCGATCTCTGGTAACAAATACAAAACTTGTTTTTCTGAAAGAAGATACTCTTCAATCAATTTTATATAGATTTCCGTTTTACCACTTGAAGTTACCCCATGCAAAAGACAAACTTCTTTTTTATTTAAGGACTCTTTAATTTCATTCAGACTTTTATGTTGAATTTCACTCAATCGCAATTCATTTTCCTTGCCATTACCTGAGAAACTTACCCTATCTTCTTGCAAATAGTAGTCTTCAAATATCTGTTTGTCGATTAATGTTTTTATAATTGCCGAAGTCGAATTAGCAGTATCTATTAATTTTTTTACTGTTAATGGCTTCTTTTCTGTAGCAAGTAATTGAAAATAAGTAAGAACAATCTCTTTTTGTTTATTCGCATTCTTAAGGGTTTCCAGCAATTCCCCTAAACCGTTATTAGATTCGTATTTTGAATGTAGCCGAACATACCGCACCAATTTAGGTTTATAGTTTTCCAACATTTCTTCTTGCAGCACTATAATTCCTTTATCAATCAGTTTCTGAATAACAGGAAAAATATTTTTCTTATTTAAAATTGATGCGATATCATTTATTTTAAGTGAAGATTGCAACTGTAGCGCCTGATAAATTAAATACTCTTCATCTGAAAGTAAACTTTCATCAACAAAATCAGTTGCTTTTTGAGATATTATAGTTTCACTTTCTAATAATAAAGCGCTTGGCATTGCCCCACGATATACATCCCCAATGGCACACATATAATAACTGGCAATCCATTGCCAATGCGCAATTTGAATTTCAGTAACAATAGGGTTTTCATCAAGGATTTGATGTATTTCTTTTGCTTCGTACAGGGTTGGTTTCTCTTGATGTTTATCTATAACCAGAGCGGTATAGATTTTATTTTTACCAAAAGGAACTGCAACTCGCATTCCTTTTTTAACATAAAGATACTCTGATTCCGAAACGCAATAAGTAAAGGTTTTAGCAAGGGAAAGCGGTAAAATAACTTCGACAAAAAAAAGCATTCAATAAAATGTTATAATTAAAAAAGACAAGAAGAAAAAGCTACTTCACTCTATACCAGTATTGTGTTCTTCCTAATAATGCAAATCCAATATAACCACGAATTTTAAGTTTTTCATTACTCTCTAAAACAATATAACATTTATACACTTTTCCAGTTTTAGGATCCATAATTTTCCCCGAATTATATTCGTTACCATCTTTCGAAAGTCCTTTTAAGATAGTCATGCCAATAATAGGTTTGTTATAATCTTCTCCACCACATTCATGACAAAGATCTTTTTTATGTTCTTTATCCAAAATATCAATTACTTTCCCATAAACTTTTCCTGATTTCTCATAAATTTCTATAATTGATTTGGCTTCACCGGTTTCATCATCTATTGTTTTCCATTTTCCCGTAACACTATGATTTTGAGCAAAAAAAAACGTACTAATAAAGAGTGCTATAATTGTAATTGTATTTTTCATGACTTTAATTTTTAATTTTGATTAAACTAAGATTGTAAAATTGCTTGTATCTCTAAAGGTTAAAATCAAAATAGTTCTTAATTTTAGTGACCACAACTATAAAGTTAGCTAAATTATTTCTGCAATTTTAGAACTATTATTTTTCTTTTTTAATTTATTTATCGCTGCATTCAATTCAAAACCTAATAATAATATCATGCAATTAATCCAAATATAAAACATTACGATTAACAAAGTACCTATTGAGCCATAAAGCTGGTTGTATTGTGAAAACCGTATTACCCAAATTCCGAAAAAATAAGAGATAATTATCGTCAATATTGTTGTGAAAACGGAGCCTATTGATATAAATGCCCTCGATTTATCATGTTTGGTTCCAAACTTAAAAAGGATAGAAGTTGTAATTAAAATCATTAGAATTAAAAAACCATATCTCCCCATAACGATCAAAGGAATCTGATCATTTAAAACTTGATGCGCGTTTAATTTTTGAATAAAAACCTCAAAAACAACGATTATCGCAACCGTAAGTATCAATAAAATTGATAACAATACTGACATACCAACTGCTACAAAATATTGCTGAAAAAAACCTCTTTTCACTAATACATGACGAGAAGTTTCAAAACCTCCTAAAATAGCATTCAATCCATTTGCCATCAATAAAATAGACAATAAAAATCCCCAAGACAACAATCCTGAATGACTGTTGTGTAGAATATCATCAATAATATTTGCAATTGCATAATAAGTATTTGGAGGAACTCCTTCAGAAACAAATTTCAAAAAATCTTCTTGAAAACCTTCGATAGGAATATAAGGAATAAGATTTAAAATAAATAATGTAAAAGGGAATAATGCCATAAAAAAACTAAATGCAATAGAACCTGCACGATTAGATAAAGCTCCTTCAGCAATACCAATTCCATATAGCTCTAATAAGTCATAAAGCGTCAATCCTTCTAACCAAGGCAATTTTACCTTTTTTAGATAGCTGGCTAAATCCCTAAGTACTGGTATTCTTTGAATACTTTCTTCTATTTCTGCTGACATTAAATATAAATCACTTTAAAATTAAGTTCTTTTATTAGTTGCAATTCTATTTAAATCGCTTTTAAACTTAAATCCATGTTATAAATAGAATGAGTTAATGCTCCTGATGAAATATAATCAACACCACATTGTGCATAACTACGAATCGTATCTTCATTAATATTTCCCGAGGATTCTGTTAGACAGGAATCTCCTATCAAAGTTACCGCTTTTCTAGTTGTTTCATAATCAAAGTTATCTAGTAGAATTCTATACACCCCTTTACAGTCCAATATTTCTTTTACTTCCTCTATATTTCTGGCCTCCACTATAATTTTCAAATCACGGTTCTCTTTCTTAAGATACTCTTTTGTTTTAGCTATTGCTAAAGTAATTCCACCTGCAAAATCAATATGATTGTCCTTAAGCATAATCATATCATACAGAGCAAAACGATGATTCTCTCCACCTCCTATTTTTACAGCCCATTTTTCGGCTACCCGAAAACCAGGTGTCGTTTTACGAGTATCTAATATTTTTGTATTTGTTCCATCTAACAATTTTACGTAACTATTTGTCTTAGTAGCTATCGCAGACATTCTTTGCATCGAATTTAATACCATTCGTTCTGCCTTTAAAATAGATTGTGAACTTCCCGAAACATGAAAAACAACATCTCCATATTTAACTGGAGTACCATCTTCAATAAAAGTTTCAACTTTCATGTTTGGATCAACATAATTAAAAATCATTTTCGCAAATGCAACTCCTGCTATGATTCCATTGTCTTTAACTAAAAGTTTTGCATTACCTTGTGCTTCTACTGGAATACAAGCCAATGAACTATGGTCACCATCCCCTACATCTTCGCGGATAGCATTAGATATTAGTATTTGTAACTCGTCTTGAAATTGTGTTTCACTAATCATTTTTCAAAAAATTATATTTACTGCTAATGTAGTAGTTTTTTTGTGGATTGAAAAACTTGTTATAAAACCCTTTTCTAATAAATTACAACTTCTGTACTATCATTTTAATAAATCATTAAAAATAAGTACTTTAATAGAGCAACGTGGTGGCAGTAGGATTTACATTCATTAAACCTGAAAATAATGTTTGAATTTACATTAGACTATTTTTCTTTAAAATGAAACTTTAGACTATTGAAAATGAAACTAGAATAACCTACGCGCTCCATTTCTTTTTAATAAGTTAGTACTCTTCTAATTTCTATCAAAGATGAATAGATCTCATAAACGCTAGGTACGATTACAGTAAACTTGTTAATTAAAAAATTGGTGTCAGTAAAGCTTGAAAGTCACACTAATACTCAAAACTACAAAAGGATTAGGCGTTTTAAGTAAATACAACGCGTTACAATTTTTAGCTATTTAAATAAAAAGGTGTTAATTTAGTCCCAAAGCTATATTTATGAAAGAAAACGTACTCTTTGTCATGCAACGTATAAAAGAAAAATTATGGTTCAGACCCTTAATATTTTGTTTTGTTTCGATTTTAGCTGCTTTAATTGCTCAAATTGCCGATAGTACAAGACTACATGAAATTGTTCCGGATATTAAAACCGAATCACTATCTGAGTTACTCAATATAATTTCAGCAAGCATGCTTGTGATTGCCATTTTTACTGTAGGATCAATGATATCCGCATTTGCTGCAGCAAGCAATACTGCTACACCCCGCTCTTTTAAATTAATTATCGCAGATGATGTTTCTCAGAATGCATTATCTGTTTTTATTGGCTCTTTTATATTTAGCATTGTTGCTCTAGTAGCGCTTAAAAATGGTTATTACGGCAGAGCAGGTTATTTCACACTATTTATTTTTACACTCTTATTTTTTAGTTTAGTAATTCTAACTTTCTTACGATGGGTAGAGCGAATATCTAAATTGGGCAGAATGGGACATACAATTCAATTAGTTGAAGATGCAACTACAAATGCCATTCAAAATCGCTTAGTATCACCTACTCTAAACGGAATTGCAGTCCATCCTTCAAAAAATAAAGGGGAAGCCTTGTATAGCGATCTAACAGGCTACATTCAACAAATTAACATGTCTGAATTGCAAAAAATAGCCAAAAAGATGGACGCCGTTTTTACTATAAATGCGATCCCTGGAAAACTCGTTTCCATAGATCAGCCCTTGTTATTTATTGCTTTAAAAAACAAAGAGGAAAAAATAGACTACAATACTATAAAAAATGCATTTACGGTTGGTAATATGCGTTATTTTGACCAAGACCCCCGTTTTGGTTTAATCACCTTAACTGAGATTGCTAGTCGAGCTCTTTCACCTGCTGTCAATGATCCAGGAACGGCAATTCAAATCATAAGTAGCCACATTAGACTGTTCTCCTTATGGAATTCCGTTAAAGAAACAATTCCAGTTAAAGAAGACCTTTTTGATCGTATTGCTGTTCCTCAATTAGAACTATCCGATTTATTTGAAGATGCGTTTAGACCTATAGCCCGCGATGGTGCATCAAACATTGAAGTAATGATCAGACTCCAAAAATGTTTTCAAATTCTTTCTAAAAATAGCAATACAGCGATTCAAAAATCTAGTTTTTATAATTCTAAACAAGCATTTGAAAGAGCAAAAATGGAAATGAAACTTGAAGCTGATATACTACTTTTAAAAGAAAACTGTTTATTTGTATAAAAGTCATAACTTTCCAATCAAATTATTTTATGTTTCGATCTAAAAAAAAAATAGCACTATCCATCACCGTAAAAACTCTTATTCTAAGTTTTTTTGTGGTTCTTTTTACTCAAAAAACAGTAGCACAACAAGATAGTATCAATAAAAAGAATGATTCGTTAAACACTTCCATAATTAAAAATTTCAATGAAAAACTGGCAATAATTGAAGGACAGCGTGTCAGTGATTCCATTAAAAAATCAGAATTAGAGACACAGCTTTTATCATTAAAAAAAACCGATAATTTAAAAAAAGAAGCGCTACAAAAAGAATTAGAAGTATTAAATACGAAAGAATATAAAAGGCTTGCCGAAAAAAAAGCTCAAATTGATTCTTTGCGCTTAACCGCAAAAGGATACCCAGTAACTGGATTTTTCAACGATACCTTATTCACTATTTATAGTAAATTGGGAAGCTTTTCGGCAAAAGACAGAGCAGATGCCATAAGTGTTCGAATTAAAAATCTCTCTGATCAATTTAGATTTAAGGGTGACTCAATAAAAATTGTTGATGCCGAAACCACTATAGATCTAGTATATAAAGAAGGTATTATTATTAGCGTTTCTGAAAATGATGCGATTTGGAATAACAGTACCAAATTAGAATTGGCAAAAAAATATCAAGACATTATCAAGAAAGCTTTAGCTCTGTATAAAAGTGAAACTAGTGTGTCGACTTTAGCAAAAGAAATTGGATTGGCACTTTTAGTTTTAGTAATAATGTTTTTTTTAATATCAAATTTAAGAAGGTTTTTTCGCTGGACTGCACAAAAAATAGAACACGAAGAAAACAAACGCATTCAAGGAATTAAGATCCGAAACTTCACTCTATTTGATGCTAAACAGCAAGTAAATGCTTTATTGAACGTTAACACCACTTTAAAATGGGTTCTCATCTTATTATTAGTTTATATTGCTTTACCTATACTTTTTGGAATTTTTCCTTGGACAAAAGATTTCGCAGCTACTCTTTTTGGTTATATACTAAATCCTCTTAAAAAAATAGCTTTAGGTTTTTGGAATTATCTTCCTAATTTAATTACTATACTAGTTATCATTTTTGTATTTAGATATGTTTTAAAAGGAATTCATTTTCTAAAAAATGAAATCGAAAAAGGAAATTTAGAACTACCTGGTTTTTATGCCGATTGGGCAAACCCTACGTATCAAATTGTACGAGTAATCGTTTTTGCTTTTATGGTAGTGGTAATTTTCCCGTACTTGCCTGGTAGTGATTCTCCCGTTTTTCAAGGGGTTTCCGTTTTTCTAGGTTTCTTATTTACTTTTGGTTCAGCAGGATCGCTTTCGAATATCATTGCTGGTTTAATCCTTACTTATATGCGATTATTTAAAATTGGAGACCGAGTTAAAATTGGCGAAGTCGTGGGGGATATTATCGAAAAATCATTGTTGGTAACCCGAATTAGAACCATAAAAAATGAAATTATTTCTATTCCAAACTCAACTGTAATGAGTAGTCATACTATAAATTACAGTAGTGATGCTCCTGAAAAAGGATTGATTATCCACTCGACTGTTACCATCGGTTATGATGTACTCTGGAAAGAGATGCATCAAGCTTTAATAGATGCTGCCTCTAAAACAGAGTTTGTATTACAAGAACCAAAACCTTTTGTATTACAAACTAGTTTAGATGATTTTTATGTCTCGTATGAAATCAATGCATACATAAAAGAACCTAATAAACAAGCAGTTATCTATTCTAATTTGCACCAAAACATTCAAGATGTTTGCAATGAAAGAAACATTGAAATTATGTCTCCACATTATCGTGCAGCAAGAGACGGGAATAAAACCACAATTCCAGAAAACTATTTGGATAAAAATTATAAAACACCCCCTTTTAATGTGAATTTTAAAAATGACAACACTATTTAACGTTTCATTTTAAATTTTTAAACTTTAAAATAGCTAGAAACATTTTGTTTTATTCTTTTAATAAAACAAAATGTACTGCTAACATGTATTTATCAGCGGTTTTTTTTATTCTATTTATAACTTATATTTGTCTCAATTTTGAACAAAAAAAGTAAACTAAAAACAATGAGTTTCTAGTTTGTTAATATATAAATCAAGGTTATATCTTAAAAAAACGCTATGAAGTTATTATATACATTAATTTTTTCAGTTATACTTAATATTGGATATTCACAATCTTCAGTAAATCAATACTTCGAAAAAATTAGAAACAATGAAGCCGCATTGACCGCTTTCTTTTCTCAGATGCCAAAAGGTGGGGATTTACATCACCATTATAGTGGCTCAATTTATGCCGAACCCTTATTAGAAGATGCCATATCAGCTGATTTTTACTTAAATACAGCAACTATGCAAGTTCTAAAAGAAAAGCTTACAACTGGAAACTGGGAACTTTTTTCTACACTAAAAAGTCGCGGAGAATTGAATAGCTACAAACAAAAAATAATGGAAAAATGGTCCGTGAAGGACTACAATCATGTTGACTACCCTTCTGATAAATTATTTTTTGAATCTTTCGGTAAATTTAGTCCCGCAATAGTAGGTAATTTTGGACAAGGATTATTAGAACTAAAAAATAGAGCTATTACTGAAAATGTAAGTTATATTGAAACCCAACTTTCAACTATTCCTTCCAATATAAACACGGACGATCTAACTGATTTTAATGCTAAATTAAGAGCACTGGCTATAAATAGAGATGAAGCTGGAGTTACCCAACTACTCGATTCCATTTATGGAACTTTATTACAAAGGGACGCTGCCGTTTATGCCGAAGATTTCAACACCAATTTTGTCGCTAAATTGCATAATGATCTTAAAATTGACGATGATCGTTTCACCATGCGTTACCAAAACTTTGTATTGCGCTTTATGGAACCCGTTGACCTTTTTAAAAATTTAGTAGTTGCTTTCATTTCAGCTGATACGAGTTCGCTAATGGCAGGTGTAAATATCGTTTCACCTGAAGATGGCGAAACAGCAATGAAAGATTATTGGTTGCACATGGTGATGTTTAAGTATTGTCATTCTCAATTCCCAACAGTAAAATACTCCATGCATGCAGGTGAACTTACCTTAGGATTAGTTCAACCTGAAGATTTAACTTGGCATATTCGAGATGCTGTATATACAGCGGGAGCCTACCGCATAGGTCATGGTGTAGATATGGCCTATGAAGAAAAATCATATGAACTTTTACGATATATGGCTAAAAATAACATTGCGATCGAAATTAACTTAGTGAGCAATGAATTTATTTTAAAAGTAAAAGACAGTCGCCATCCTATAACATTGTATAAAGAATTTGGAGTTCCAATTGTAATCAGTACTGACGATGCTGGTATTCTTCGAACAAACATGACGGAACAATATGTGTTACTTGCCAAACGTTACAAGCAAGTTTCGTATGTCAATATCAAACAATATGTATATAACAGTATCTATTATAGTTTTATAAAAGACGAGCAATTAAAAAAACAATTAATATCAGATTTAGATTTACGATTTAAAACCTTTGAAGCTAATTTTCCTTCTAATTAAATAAAATATGATTTTAGAAACGGCAATTCTTTATGTAAAAAAAGGAGAAGAAAAACAGTTTGAACATGATTTCAAAATTGCAGGTCAATACATTAGCGCAATAGATGGCTATCTTGGACACAGTTTAAGAAAATGTATCGAACAAGAAAATAAATATTTACTACTGGTAGATTGGGAGAAACTAGAAGACCATACTATTGCTTTTAGACAATCTGAACAATATTTAGAATGGAAAAAGCTACTACATCATTATTATGATCCTTTCCCTATAGTGGAACATTATGAAGTCATTTTAGAAAAAATTAAATTAGCATAACTCAAAAATATTGATTGATTACTTTTGTAATCCTGTAAAAAATCAAAAATGAATATCAAACTCATCGCCATTGGCAAAACCGATAACAAAGCATTACAATCTTTAATTGACGATTACACGAAACGTTTGTCTTTTTACATCAAGTTTGATTTAGATATTATTCCGGATATCAAGAATGTAAAAAAATTATCGGAAAGCCAACAGAAAGAAAAAGAAGGGGAATTAATTTTGTCCAAAATTGCACCAACAGACCAACTTATTTTATTGGATGAAAATGGAAAAAACTTCTCTAGTGTGGGTTTTTCAGAGGAATTGCAAAAGAAAATGAATTCTGGTGTAAAAACATTAGTTTTTGTTATTGGAGGACCTTATGGCTTTTCGGATACCGTTTATGCTTCTGCAAAAGGTAAAATTTCGCTTTCGCAAATGACTTTTTCTCATCAAATGGTGCGCCTGTTTTTTATCGAACAATTGTACCGTGGATTTACGATTTTGAGAAATGAACCGTATCATCATCAGTAAAAAAAAAGTTTAAAGTTTAGAAGATGAATTCTTTTTCGTGATTAATCCAGATTCCTTTTTTCGTGATTTTTAATTTTTTAATAAGAATTTTGCTTTGAAGATATTCCCCGTAAGACATATTTTTATCGAAAGAAAATATAATTTCAGATTCATGCTCAATAAATAAATTATTTAGAACACTTTCTAATTTTTCTTTTGGAAATGGGTTTTCATTCGATTGATTAAATTCAATCATTCCACCTTTTATAAACCGCAAAAAGCTTGTGAAAACAGGTGGTTTCACCATTTTATAATACACATTTGTAAAAGGAATAAAAGCCATATTTTTACCTATACTATCTGCATAGGAATAGTAGTTTTCGGCTTTTTCATTTTTATGTGCTTTTTCTTTGCGTTTTTTGTCTTGTAGTTTCATAACCTCCGGAATCACGATTCGTAAAGGCAAACGCTTGTCTATATTCAGAATCCAATTGGTAGTGATAATACTGTTTTTTCTATTGACCTCGGCTAGAGTGTCTTTATCTTTAGTTCTAAAAAAAATATAAATAGGTGAATGATCTTGCACATCCTTTACGATCGTAACATTCGATTTTGGCAATAAGATATCCTCTTTGTTTCCGCACGAAAGAAATAAAAACACAACAATCAGGCTTAAATATTTCATATTTAAAAATTCAATTTTTCATATAATTTCACACACTCAACCGCTTCTTTTACGTCATGAACTCTCAATATATTTGCACCTTTTGTCAGTCCAATTGTATTTAGAAAAGTGGTTCCATTTAGAGCTTCATTAGCAGTTGTTTCTAATACTTTATAAATCATAGATTTTCTAGAAATTCCTACCAATAATGGCAAATCTAACATTTGAAATAATTCCATTTTTTTCATCACCTCATAATTTTGCTCCAATGTTTTAGCAAAACCAAAACCTGGATCAATAATTAAATCATTAATTCCAAAACTTCTAGCTTTGGCAATTTTTTCAGAAAAATAAAAAAGCATTTCTTTGACAATATCATTATAACTTGTCATGGTTTGCATCGTTTTAGGTGTACCTCTCATTTGCATCATGATGTAAGGAACATTATACTCTGCTACAACTTCAAACATTTTTTCATCTAGGTTGCCTGCGGCAATATCATTAATAAGTGCAGCACCATTTTCTAGAGAAGCCTTTGCAACTCCAGCTCTAAAAGTATCAATAGAAAGTAACGTTTCTGGATACTGTTTTAAAATTAATTGAATGACAGGAACAATTCGGGCAATTTCCTCTTCTTCAGTAACAAACTCCGCATTAGGCTTACTAGAATAGGCACCAATATCTATAAAAGTAGCCCCCTCATTTAGCATTTTCTTAACCTGAGAAAGTATTTCATTTTCATCATTGTACTTTCCTCCGTCAAAAAAAGAGTTAGGCGTTACATTTAAAATTCCCATCACTTTTGGATGCGCTAAATCAATCAGTTGCCCTTTACAATTTATTGTCATTACTTCTTTATTTAAAGTTTCTAGTTTAAAGTTTAATGATCTTGACCAATAAAACGGATGCATTCCTGCAACTTTAAACTTTAAACGCTAATTTTTTTTAAATTTTATCCCTATTTTTGAGAAAATTTTAGACAAATATACATCAATAATGAAGAATACTTCTCAAGAATATGATAACATAGTCGCAATTTGTCGATCACTATTTATCAATAAAATGAAAGATTATGGAAGTGCTTGGCGCATATTAAGACTGCCATCATTAACCGATCAAATTTTCATCAAAGCACAAAGAATTAGAAGTTTACAAGAAAATGAAATCCGTAAAGTCGACGAAGATGAAACCGGTGAATTCATAGGAATTATCAACTATTCGATAATGGCATTAATTCAATTAGAATTGGGCGTAGTCGACCAACCTGATTTGAATGTTGAAAAAGCTACCGAATTATATGATGCCCAAATTAAATTAACCAAAGAATTAATGGAAGCCAAAAATCATGACTACGGTGAAGCTTGGCGTGAAATGCGTGTGAGTTCTTTGACCGATTTAATTTTACAAAAATTACTTCGAGTAAAACAAATAGAAGATAATAAAGGGAAAACCATCGTATCTGAAGGAATTGATGCCAATTATCAAGATATGATTAACTATTCGATTTTTGCACTTATATTAATGAATTTTAAAGGAAAATAATGAAAAACTTAATTACTCAATTCTCTAGGATTTTCGTAGGATTACTATTTATTATTTCAGGATTAATAAAACTAAATGACCCTGTAGGTTTCTCTTATAAATTAGCCGAATATTTTAGTGAACCTGTATTTAACATGCCTTTTTTAGTGCCATTTGCTTTAGGTTTGGCCTTGTTTCTAGTAATTGTAGAAGTGGTTTTGGGTGTCATGTTACTCATTGGATATAAATCAAAGTTTACTATTTGGAGTTTGCTTCTTATGATTGTGTTTTTTACTTTTTTAACATTCTATTCTGCTTATTATGATGTGGTGAAGGATTGTGGTTGTTTTGGTGACGCACTACACTTAACTCCATGGCAATCATTTGCTAAGGATATTGTTTTATTGTTTTTTATATTAATTTTATTCATCAACAAACGACTAGTAAAACCTTTATTTCAAAATAGCATACAAAATATTATTGCCTATGCAAGTATTCTTTTATGCATGCTGATGGCGGTTTGGGTACTAAATCACTTGCCTATTATTGATTTCCGACCTTATAAAGTAGGAAACAATATTGAAAAAGGAATGGAAATTCCAGAAGGCGCTCCAAAATCCGTTGTGGAAATGACTTTTATATACAAAGTGAATGGTGTTGACAAAGAATTCTCAGAAAATGATTTGATGAATCTGCCTGAAGGAGCTGAATTTGTTGATAGAAAAGACAAAGTTATCACTGAAGGTTACGTTCCTCCTATTCATGATTTTACGATGATGAAAGACGATTCAGACTATAAAGAAGAATTGTTACAAGAACCTAAATTATTGATGATTGTTACTTATGATTTAATTACAGCTGAAGAAGGTGGTATGGTAAAACTAGAAAAGTTAAATCAAGAAGCTACTGCTAAAGGATATAAAGTAATAGGGATGACGAACTCCTCTTTAGAAGAAATTGCTAAAGCAAAGAAAAAATACGGACTTCAATTTGACTTTTATACATGTGACGCAATAGCCTTAAAAACAATTGAAAGAGCAAATCCTAGTATTGTAATTCTTGAAAAAGGAACTATCAAACAAAAAGTGCATTATAATGATATTAAAGATTTAAAGTTGTAATAATATAGGTTTTACAAATTGCTATTAATTTGATTCTTTAAAAAAAATAATTTATGCAAAATTTATTTAAAATTTTATTGCTAGTCTTAATAGTTGTATTTGTAGGATGTACCAATCAATTAGAATCAAATCGAAAATTATGTTTCACTCCACCAAGTGGTTTTAATTTTGAAATTGTAAATAAAACTTCAGGAGAAAATCTATTCACAAATGGAACGTATCAATCCAATCAAATTACAATAATTGACTTATCAAACAATAGCAAAGTGCCTTTTACATTTATTGCGGAAAACGGACAAAACATCATCAGTATCCATACTATTGGTTGGAAAACAGAAAAAATAAATTATTCTATTACAATACAAGAAAAAGCACTTTTTAGTTTATATGTAGATGCATCCAGAATAAGTGATGGTTGTAGTTACACCGAATTTAATGAAGTTGCCATAAAGAATTCTGATTTTGAATTCAATCAAAATACAGGAATTTATAAAATTTTTGTTCCGTAACTAATTCTGAAAAAAAAACGAATAAGCCACGTATGAACTCAAATCATCGTGGCTTTTTTCAATCGTTTTGTGTCTATTTTGTTATTTTTACTAACTATATCGATATTGTTTTTGTAATTTCAAATTCTATTTTCAAAAAATGATATTCTATATATTACTTTCCAATTGTTTGTTTAACTTTACTAAAATTTTTATTTAATGAAAAAAATACTGGCTCTATTCGTTGCATTCGCTACATTTTCATGTTCAAATGCACAAAAAACGGAATTTACAAAAGAAGCATTATCTGAAACATTATTAACTCCAGAAGGAAACCAAGTAGCTTTTCAAGATATAATCAAAAAAGCGGAAGGAAAAACGGTAGTAATTGAAATTTGGGCTTCCTGGTGTGGTGACTGTGTAAAAGCAATGCCAAAAATAAAAGAATTACAAGCCAAAAATCCTGATGTAGCCTACATATTCATTTCAATGGACAAAACAGCTGATAAATGGATCGCAGGAATTGAAAAACACGAACTTAAAGGGGATCATTATATGGCTAATGATCAAATGAAAGGTGTTTTTGGAAATGCTATTGATTTAGATTGGATTCCAAGATATATTATCCTTGACAAAACAGGAAAAATAGTTTTATACCGAGCAATTGAAACTGATTTTGATAAAATCAATGCCACATTAGCTAAATTAAAATAAACGTTACACAATAAAGAACTAAAAACAAATATTGAAATATAATACAAACTAAAATGAGAAAAAAGATAGTTGCAGGAAACTGGAAAATGCATAAAAATGCAGAGCAAACAGAAGATTTATTGAATGAATTAATTGCTAAAATACCTACTGATACAGATGCTAAAGTTATTGTAGCTCCTACATTCGTAAATCTAGCTTCAGCAGTTGATCATTTACAGTTTACTAATATCGACGTTGCTGCACAAAATGTACATCAAGCAGAAAGTGGCGCTTTTACAGGTGAAATTTCAGCAGATATGTTAAAAAGTGTTGGTGTAGATATTGTTATACTTGGACACTCTGAGCGTAGAGCTATTTTCAATGAAACGGATGCTTTAATTGCAAGTAAAGTAAATACTGCTTTAGAGCATGACATGATGGTTATTTTCTGTTTTGGAGAAGAATTGAAAGATCGTCAATCTCAAAACCATTTCAACATTGTTGAAAACCAACTAAGAGATGGATTGTTCCAAATCGAAGCAAAAGATTGGGAACATGTTGTTTTAGCTTATGAGCCAGTATGGGCAATAGGAACTGGAGAAACTGCTTCACCAGAACAAGCACAAGAAATGCATGAATTCATTAGAGAAACGGTTCGCAAAGCTTTCGGAAGTGATATTGCTGAAGATGTTTCAATCCTTTATGGAGGTAGCGTTAAACCAGAAAATGCAAAAGAAATTTTCTCTAAACCAGATGTAGACGGTGGTCTTATTGGTGGTGCTGCATTAAAAGCTGATGATTTTGTTGCAATTGTAAATGCAATCTAAAATAAAATTAACATATTAAAAAAGCGGTAAAATGTATTTTACCGCTTTTTTTATTTTTATATAATTCCATAAAAAGAGAAATACTACCTTTGCAAAAAAATTAAACATGTCAAATATTTATATAGGATACCATTTTACAATTGAACCAAAAGAAATGGGTTCAGAAATATTAATTGCAGAGTTAGGTGAAACTGCTTTTGAAAGTTTTACTGAAACTGAATCTGGTATATCCGCTTTTGTACAAAAAGATTTATGGGATGAAATGATTCTGGAGAACATCAATATTTTAAAATCGGAAGAATTTGAAATTGATTACACTTTTGAAGAAATAGATCAAGTGAACTGGAACGAGGAATGGGAAAAGAATTTTGAACCTATCGATGTAGAAGGAAACTGTCATGTACGTGCACCTTTTCACCCAAAAACGGATGCTGAATTTGATATCTTAATTGAACCAAAAATGAGTTTTGGTACAGGTCATCATGAAACTACACATATGATGATTCAACATTTATTAGAAATTGACGTAACTGGTATGAAAACCCTAGATATGGGATGTGGAACTGCTATTTTAGCTATTCTTGCTGAAATGAAAGGAGCGCAACCAATTGATGCAATAGATATCGATAACTGGTGTTACTTGAATTCTATTGAAAATGCAGAGCGCAACCACTGCAAACACATTACAGTTTATGAAGGTGAAGTTTCTTTATTAGAAGGAAAAAAATATGATCTAATCATTGCTAATATCAATCGAAATATTTTGTTGAACGATATGCAAGCGTACGTAGATTGTCTAAATCCAAAAGGAACCCTTCTTTTAAGTGGTTTTTACACGGAAGACATCCCTTTTATAGATGCTTCATGTACAGAAAAAGGGTTAACTTATGTTAAAAAATTTGAAAGAAATAACTGGGTTTCATTAAAATACGTAAATTAGTATTAGTTTTATTAATAACGAAAGTACAAAAACCTACAAAATGAGTACTAAAGAAAAAATAAGAGAAAAAGTAAGTCGAAAAGAAGCACCTACATTAAACAACGAAATTATCGTGTATAATGATGATGTAAATACTTTTGACCATGTAATCGACACTCTAATGCGTGTTTGTGAACATACACCTGAACAAGCGGAACAATGTTCTTTAATTGTACATTATAATGGGAAATGTACTGTGAAAACAGGACCTATTGATAAATTGAAACCACAATGTACACAATTACTAGAAGCAGGATTAAGTGCTGAAATTGTTTGATTTCAAACAATAAGGCAATTAAATAGCTTTTTATTTAACGATAATTCATTAAACGTTCTATTTTATTCTATATTTGAATAAAATAGAACGTTTTTTTTTATGGAAGAATATGGTAAAATATTAATCATTGCGATGCCTCTTTTTTTGGTACTAATTATTATTGAAAAAATGTATGATTTATACAAAGGGGAGAATCATGTTCCATTAATGGACAGCGTTTCCAGTATTAGTTCCGGAATTACAAACGCAGTTAAAGATGTATTAGGACTTAGTATTACTTTTATTTCTTATGAATGGATCGTTTCAAAAATAGCTATTTATCATATTGAAAATACTATTGCAACCTATTTAGTAGCTTTTATTGTCATCGATTTTTATGGATACTGGACACATCGATTGTCACATCAAGTAAATTTTTTCTGGAATAAACATGCTATACATCATAGTAGTGAGGAGTTTAACCTAGCTTGTGCTTTACGTCAAACGGTTTCCAGTTTTATTAATCTATTTACTTTTATACTTATTCCAGCAGCACTTCTGGGCGTTCCTGCTAAAGTAATTGCAATAACACTACCTATTCAACTATTTTTACAATTTTGGTACCACACAAAACATATTAAAAAAATGGGGTTTTTAGAGCATGTCCTTGTAACTCCATCACATCATCGAGTTCATCACGCTATAAATCCAGAATATCTTGATAAAAATCATTCACAAATTTTTATTATTTGGGACAAATGGTTTGGTACTTTTCAAGAAGAATTAGACGAAGTACCACCCGCTTTTGGAATAACTAGACCAGCCGGAACTTGGAACCCTATTCGAATAAATTATCAACATTTAGGACTATTAATTATGGATGCTTGGCGTACCGAAAGCTGGAAAGACAAATTGACAATTTGGTTTAAACCCACTGGCTGGCGACCAGAGCATTTTGAAGAAAAATATCCAGTAAAAAAAATATCAGATGTTTATAATTTTAAAAAATATGGTGCCGAGAACTCAACTAAATTAATTAGTTGGTCTATTATTCAAGCACTGATTACTTTACTATTTGTTAGCTATTTATTTAACAATATAGCCCAAATAGGTTTGCCTAATATCTTCATTTATGGATTTTTTATTTTTATAACTATTTTCAGTTATACGGAATTAATGGATAAAAATAGATTTTCAATCTATTGGGAAACCTTCCGATTGTTATTTGGTCTTGGGATTTTAATTTACTTTGGAGATTGGTTTGGACTAAATTCTATTTTACCTATGGGTAATTATATAATAATTACTTACCTCCTATTTTCATTGGGAATAGCAATTTATTTTACGCTATTTGATTTCAAAATAAAAAGTGCTGTATCTGTTAACTTATAAACTCATAACATGAAAAATAATAAATTATTAATTGGATATTTGGGTTTAAGTATTGTTTATTTACTCCTTCTCCTTGTTGATCAAGAATCAATTGCTTGGTTTATGAAACCCCTTTTGCTTCCGTTTCTTATTTTAGGAGTTTATTTTAGTGGAGCGTTTTCTTCTAAAAAATACCTTTTAGCAGCATTAACTTTTTCATGGTTTGGAGACATCATTCTCCTTTTTGCAGATCGTGACGAACTATTTTTTATAGTGGGGTTAATTGCATTTTTGATTTCCCATATTATCTATATATTGCTTTTCAATAAACAATTAAGATATAAAAACAGAAAAAACAAAGCGGTATTCTGGATTGGAGTTACTACAATTATAATGTACTTAATCATTATGATTTCTATTCTACTACCCAATCTAGGTGATTTAACAATACCTGTATTTATGTATGCTCTAGTTATTTCCACTATGCTTTTATTTGCCTTTAAAGGTTTTTTGAACTGGGAAGAACCAGGCAACTGGTACATTTTGATTGGTGCAATCGCTTTTGTAACTTCAGATAGTATTTTGGCGTTCAATAAGTTTTATACCCCTGTTGTAATGAGTTCATTTTTCATTATGATAACCTATCTAATTGCTCAATATTTGATTGTAGTGGGAATTTTAAAATTAAATAAAAAAAATAGCATTCCCTTTTTATAGAAAATGCTATCAATAATGCAATTATAATAAATGTTAATGAGGTAATTTATCTTTAAAAAATCCATACAAATAGGTTCCAAATAAAGCGCCAAAAAGCACAATAAGAATACTCCAAAAACCAGCTCCTAATAATATATAAATAGGTCCTGGACAAGCACCAACTAATGCCCAACCCAATCCAAATAAAATACCACCAACCCAATAGCGGATTGATCCTGGTTCTTTATCTACAATTTCAATTGGCCTCCCTTTTATGTCTTTAATGTTTTTCCTTTTTATAATTTGGATACCAATAACACCCGTACCAATTGCGACCATAATGATTCCGTACATATGGAAAGATTGAAACTGAAACATTTCATAAATTCGGTACCAAGAAACGGCTTCCGACTTTGTTAATACAATTCCGAATACAAAACCAACTAATAAATATTTTAATACTTTCATTTTCTAAAAAATTAATGGGAATATAAAATAAGCCATAATTAAACCACCAACAAAAAAACCAATAACTGCTTTTAAAGAAGGAATTTGTAAATTACTCAATCCCGAAATAGCATGCCCAGAAGTACATCCACCGGCATATCTAGTACCAAAACCAATAAGTAGACCACCAATAAGAAGAATCAGGATACTTTTGGGTGATTGAAAAACTTGAGGGCCAAAGAGTGAATCAGGAACTAACTTCCCATTTGGAGCATCAATTCCTAGTTGAGCTAATTGCTCAATAGTCTTAGGGTTAATTGAAACATTTGATGGATCACTCATGAAATGTACTGCTACAAAACCACCTAACATAGCACCTAAAACTACAACTAAATTCCATCGCTGTGATTTCCAGTCAAAGTCAAAAAAAGCAGTGCGCTTCCCTGCCCCTAATATCGTACACATTGACCGAAGATTAGATGACATTCCGAACGATTTACCAAAATAAGTTAAACATAGCATGATCAATCCAATTAAAAAACCAGATATGTACCAAGGCCAAGTTTGAAAAAAGATACCCATAATTAATTCTATTTTGATGCAAAAGTAAGGATTCTACTATTTACAATTCTAAGAATTTCATCACAAATATTTATTGTAGTAGTAATCCCCTATATAGTTCTCAGTATATTTGTACTACAATAAATTTAAAAGAATCTAATTTCATCACAATCATGAAAAAAGTCCTGCTTTATTTTGCATTAGTATCATTTGCCATTTCATGTGTAAGTACCAAGTCAACTTTGAAAAACGTTGATGATAATGCCCCAATTCCAAAATTAACCTCTGATAATACTTTTGTAATTACCGAGTATAGTAAAGACAAAAAATACGGATATGATAAAGATTATCCGATCAATGTATTTTATTATAGCACGCGAAATGAAACCATCAATCAAGAACGTTTTTTGAATGCCTTAACTGGACCAAAAGGGGAAAAAATAAGCTTTAGTAAATTAGAAAGTTGTTGTCCATTCCCAACAAAAAGAAGCGAAATGGGTGCAGGATTTCTTGATGTATATGAAGTAAAATGGGATGGTTTAAAAAAACCTATTCTATTGTATATGAACATTTATGAAAAAGGAATTTTGAAAGTTCCAGTTGGCTTTGGATTGAAGAAAAATAATCAATAAACAACTCCCCTAGCCCTGATAGAAGCGGTATCCTTCTTGTTTTTCTTTTAAAAACAAGAAGATACAAGCGTATAGCAGGAAATAGCTCCAAAACATACTATTATTCTCTATAAAAAATGTTAATAAGTAAAGACTAAATCGTAAATCATAACTACCTTTGCACTTTAAAAAATCATACTCAAATGAACATACAACATATCCCACAAATTAAGCATACTGATAGCGGAAACTTCTTTTTATTAGCTGGTCCTTGTGCCATTGAAGGCGAAGAAATGGCGATGAGAATTGCTGAAAAACTGATTGGTATCACTGATAAATTACAAATTCCTTATGTTTTTAAAGGATCTTTTAAGAAAGCAAATCGCTCTAGAATTGATAGTTTTTCAGGAATTGGTGATGAAAAAGCTTTAAAAATTTTAAGAAAAGTTTCGGAAACTTTTGGAGTTCCAACTGTGACTGATATTCATACAAATGAGGATGCGGCAATGGCAGCTCAATATGTAGATATTTTACAAATCCCAGCTTTTTTAGTACGTCAAACGGATTTAGTTGTGGCTGCTGCCAATACTGGTAAAGTAGTCAACTTGAAAAAAGGACAATTCATGAGTCCAGAAAGCATGAAACATGCAGTACAAAAAGTATTGGATTGCAATAATGAGAACGTAATGGTTACAGATCGTGGAACTATGTTTGGCTACCAAGACATGATTGTTGATTTTAGAGGAATTCCTACTATGCAACATTATGCTTCGACAGTACTAGATGTAACACATTCTTTACAACAACCCAATCAAACTGCTGGTGTAACTGGTGGAAGACCAGACATGATTGAAACGATTGCCAAAGCAGGAATTGCTGTAGGTGTAGATGGTATTTTTATTGAAACTCATTTTGATCCAGCAAATGCAAAAAGTGATGGTGCTAACATGTTACATTTAGATTATTTTGAAGCTTTAATGACCAAGTTAGTCGCTATTAGACAAACGGTTAATAAATTTTAATTTTTATAATACACGCATTGAAAAAGATATTTTTATATACAGCATTCTTAGCTTTATGCCTTTCTAATATAGCAAACGCTCAAGAAGAAATTAAAATACAAGATAAATATACTGCTCACAACAAAGGAAAATTCTTTGTGTCATGGGGAGGAAATAGAGAGAGCTACACCACATCGGATGTGAATTTTCGTGGTAAAGATTACAATTTTACTTTGGATAACATGACTGCACATGACAAACCAAAAGGATGGCATGTGGACTATATAAATCCTACAAGAATGACTATTCCTCAAACGAATTTCAGAATGGGGTATTTCATTAATGACCATTATAGCATTGCTCTTGGTGTGGACCATATGAAGTATGTTATGACACAAGATCAAACCGTAAATGTGACTGGAACAATCGCAACTGGATCAGAGTTTGATGGGACGTACAACAATACTCCAACAGTAATGACTGAAAAATTCTTGATGTATGAACATACAGATGGTTTGAATTATGTGAACACTGAATTTTCAAGACATGATGATATTTCATCATTATTTAAAATAGGGAATACTGATAAAATCCAAGTAAATTTAACTGAAGGTGTTGGTGTAGGTTTATTATATCCCAAAACGAATACAACACTATTAGGTAAAGAACGCCACGATGATTTTCATGTTTCAGGATATGGAACTTCATTGAAAGCAGGTTTAAATGTCACTTTTTTCAAACATTTTTATGTTCAGGGAGAATTAAAAGGTGGTTATATAAATATGCAAGATATTCGTACAACACAAAGTGCCGAAGATCGTGCTTCACAAGACTTTTTCTTTTTTCAAAGACTAATTGCTTTTGGAGGGATTTTTAAAATATAATTAAAGTTGTTTAGCTTAAAAAAAGGAGATTGTTAATTCTAACAATCTCCTTTTTTATTTTAAATCTATAGGTATTTATACTCTAAAATAAGCAAAAACCCTTATTTTATAATAGTTTTGGCTCATAAATTGGGTGCTATTTAATTTATAATTGTTACTTTAGTAATATTAAAAGATGGTTTTAGTTTTAATTTATAAAATTCTGTAAAATAAAAAATTAAACAAAATGATACGAGCTGAAGGAAAAGCGGTAAATCATGACCCAGAAACATTCAAAAATTTTGAGATTTTTTTCGATACGTCTCCTGATTTATTATGTGTCGCTGGTTATGATGGTTTTTTTAAGAGGATAAACCCTGCCGTTTCTAAATTACTAGGATATACTGAAGAAGAATTACTGTCAAGACCTATCAATGATTTTGTATACACTGATGACAAAAACAGTACTGAATCGGCTCGAAATGAGCTAAAAAAGAAAATTCCATTATTCAATTTCGAAAACAGGTATTTAACTAAAAATGGGACAATCGTTTGGTTGTTATGGACGTCTTTACCTATAGACCATGATCAATTAGTTTATGCAATAGCAAAAAACATAACTTACAAAAAAGAAATTGAACATGAACGAAACATCCATATTGCAGAACTAACAAAAATCAATGAAGATTACAAACAGCTTACTTATACCTCTGCACATGATTTAAGATCACCTGTAAATAATTTACTTTCCGTTTTTGAACTTTTGGATACTTCACAAATAACAGATTCCGAAACACTTGAATTAATTTCAATACTAAAAACAACATCCGATGGGTTAAAAAATACCCTAAATGATTATGTTAAAATTTTGGACAAAAAAAATGATCTCATTGCCAAAATTGAAAAAATAAATTTAAACGACTCTTTACAAGAAGTACTGCTTTCCATTAATTCATTAATTCAAAATTCATTGACATTAATAAATATTGATTTTTCAAATTTTGAAACAGTTAATTTTAATAAGGCCTATTTAAAAAGCATTTTTTTAAACTTAATTACCAACTCTATAAAATATGGTAAAAGAGATAAATCACCAGTTATTACTATCTCTTCTAATTTAGATAATGGAGTAAAACAATTGATTATTACAGATAATGGAATAGGTTTTGACATGGATAAAGTAAAAGATAAGATTTTTGGCTTGCACCAAAAATTTCACACAAATCTTGACAGTAATGGTATTGGATTATATTTAGTTTACAACCATATAACAAGTCTAGGTGGTCATATCGCTTTAGAAAGTAAAATAGATGAAGGAGCCAAATTTATTATAACTTTTCCTGATTAATAGCAGTATATTGTACTATTCTTAGTAATTATAAAAACGGAATTGTGTAAAAAAAGAAACTCTAACTTTAAAATTCAAGTGTTTTTATGATACCAATTTCTAAAATACCAAATACAGGATCTACCAGTTGGAAATTTTCTACAACCAAGATATTACAATCCGTTGTACTCGTTTGTGTTATTCTTTATTTTGGTAAAACACTATTCATTCCCCTTAGTTTTTCATTATTGATTAGTTTCATTCTTTATCCCGTTTGTAAATGGATGGAACATAAGGGAATGAGTCAAACGATTGCTATCCTAATCGCAATCTTTATGGTGCTCTTTATAAGCAGTGGCATTTTATACCTGCTTTTTTTACAAATAAATGAATTTTTAACCGAATGGGAGCCGTTTAAAATAAAGTTACTAGAAGCATTAGCTCAAGTTAGTGTTTACACCTCTGAACATTTCGGCATCACTACAGAAGAACAGACTATTTTTTTTAAAAACGCAATAAATAATTCTGGATCAGAAACTTTTTCAGCATTCAAAACTATTTTATATTCCTTATCAGGGTATGCTTTTTTTATTTTAATAATACCCGTTTTTTCAGCCCTTATTCTATATCATCGTAGCATGTTAGCTGAAGTATTATACCAAATTTTTCCATCTGACAAAAAAGAAACCGTTCATGAAGTCCTAGTTGAAACCATCAGTGCTTACTATAATTTTATAAAAGGAATGGCTTTAGTGTATCTAATCGTTGGGCTTTTAAACAGTATTGGGCTTGCAATTATTGGAATCCCTCACCCTTTCGTGTTTGGTTTCATAGCCTCTATTCTTACTTTTATCCCCTATATCGGCATAATGATTTCGTCACTATTACCAATAGCGATTTCATGGATTACCTTTAACTCTATTTGGTATCCATTAGGTGTTATTCTTGTTTTTTCGATAGTTCAAATTTTGGAAGCCTATGTAATATTCCCTTTTGCCGTAGGCAGCCGTTTAAAAATAAATACACTTGTTATCATTTTAATGATTACAGCTGGTGGCATTTTATGGGGCGCTTCGGGAATGATTTTGTTTATTCCGTTCATCAGTATCATAAAACTAATTGCTGAACGTACTGAGAGCCTAAAAACTCTCTCTCTTTTATTAGGTGATGGCATTCACAAAAAAGAAAAACCTTAATTTATTTTAAAACATAAAAAAACCACAAGAATCAACTTGTGGCATTTAGTATTATAACTTAAAACTATTCTACAATTCCATTTTGATCTACTAAATAAATCAAAGAAGCCATTGTTGCTGCTCCCAGTTCTAATTCTCTTTTATCAACTGCATCAAATTTATCATTTGCTGCATGATGGTAATCAAAATAACGTTGTGAGTCTGGTTTTAAACCTGCTTTTACTATTTTTTTAGAAGTTAATGGACCAATGTCAGATCCACTATGTCCTTCTACAAAACTATGAATTAAGTATGGTTCGAAGAAAGTAGTGAAACTGGCGATTTTTTTAAAATTTACGGCATCACATTCTAATGAAAAACCTCTTGGACTAAACCCACCTGAATCACTTTCTAAAGCAAATATGTGGTTTTCTTTGTTTTTTTGAGCTAATTCTTCATATTTATTTCCTCCTCGTAAACCATTTTCTTCATTCATGAAAAGAACAACACGCATCGTATTTTTTGGTTTATATCCTAGATTTTTAAAAATATTCATCACTTCCATACTTTGCACTACTCCTGCTCCATCATCATGAGAACCGTCAGCTAAATCCCAAGAATCTAAATGACCTCCAACAACCATAATGTTTTCTGGATGCTCCATACCAGTAATTTCTCCTACTACATTATACGATAAAACATCATCATACTGCTTACAAGATTGTTTAAAGTGAAATTGTAGTTTTGGGTTATTCTTCAGTGTTTTGCTTAATAATTCAGCTCCATTTGTACTTATTGCAGCGGTTGGAATGTATTGCGCTTTTGGAATATCACCATAACTCTGAGCTCCTGTATGTGGAAAATCATCTAATCTCAAATTCATGGAGCGTACGATGGTCCCAACAGCACCAAAATTTGAAGCCTCCTTAGCTCCCGCGTACCTTTGATCTACAGCACCAGAATACGCATGAAACGATTCTATTTGTTCGTTATCCATGGGTCTGTTGAAAAATACAATTTTGCCCTTTATTTTTTCTGTTCCCAATGTTTTTAATTCTTCCAAAGAATGTACTTCAATCACTTCTGCAGTTAGTCCATTTGAAGCAGTAGCTATAGAACCACCCAAAGCACAAATAGGCACCGTAGTTTTTGTTTTATTATCTAAAATATAAGCGGTTTCTTTTTCGCCTCTTACCCATTTAGGGACCATTACTTCTTGCAAATAGACTTTGTCAAAACCTATTTTTTCCATTTCCCCTTTAGTATACAAAACTGCTTTCTCTGCATTTGCAGATCCTGATAAACGGGAACCAATTGAGTTAGACAAATGATCCAACCAAGAATAACATTTAGAATTTGTTAATGCTGATTTGTAAATTTCTTTTAGAACTTGTTCATCCGTTTTTTGAGCATATAGAGCCGAACTTCCAATTAATAATAGCGCTAATAAAGTTGTTTTTTTCATAAATAGTTAAGTTAATTTCAAAATAGGTTCCGCATTTTAAAATCCTGATTACTTTAAATATTGCAGGTTTTTTTTATTTTATTGGTTCAAAACTAATAGCAGTTCCTCCACCTGGAGCCAAGTTCAAATTGATATTAGATTTACTCGTAACTTCCATTGTTTTTATTTTGTAAGCAATTGGATTTTTTTTCCAATCGGCATCTTTTGCGTCTTCGTAGATTGTTGCTTTGTATTTTTGTCCTGGAGTCAAGAAATCAAGTTTAATTGTTGATTTTCTAGCGTTTTCATCAGTAATTGCACCTAGAAACCATGATTCTTTCCCTTTTGCTTTTCTGACTACCGTTAAATAATCACCCGGTTCTGCTTCAAGGTATTTGCTTTCATCCCAATCTACAGCGACATCTTTGATGAACTGAAAAGCATCGGGATATTTTTCATAATTCTCTGGTAAATCGGCTGCCATTTGAATTGGAGAATACATAGTCACATACAAAGCCAATTGTTTTGCTAATGTTGTATGCACTTGTTCCGTTTTATTTTTGTCATAATAACTCATTTTTATTTCAAAAATTCCTGGAGTATAATCCATTGGACCTCCTAGAAGTCTTGTAAATGGTAAAATTGTTTCATGCATTGGAGGATTTCCAATACTCCACGCATTGAACTCCGTTCCACGAGCGGCTTCGGCAGCCACATAATTAGGATAGGTTCTACCATAACCTGTAGGATGTGATGATTCATGTGAATTGACCATTAATTTATAATCGGCGGCACGTCGTGCAACATAATTAAAATGATTCACCATGGTTTGTCCGTCGTGAAATTCTCCGCGAGGAATAATTTTACCCACATAACCCGTTTTGGTCGCTGGATAACCGTATTTCACCATGTTCTCAAAATTACGATCTAAATGACGCTCAAAATTAGCAACAGAACCCGAAGTTTCATTGTGCATAATCATTTTCACGTTTTTTGATTTGGCGTAAGCCGAAATAGCAGCTATATCAAAATCAGGATAAGGCGTTGTGAAATCAAAAACTTCCTCTTTCCAGTTTCCATTCCAATCTTCCCAACCTACATTCCATCCTTCTACTAGAACGCCATCAAAACCGTTTTTAGCAGCAAAATCAATATATCTTTTTGTATTTTCAGTAGTCGCTCCATGTTTTCCTGACGCTTTGGGAGCATCGGCAAAATTAGTAGCATTTTGAGAACCTGCATAATCCCAAGTTGATTTACCTACATGCATTTCCCACCAAATTCCAACATATTTCATTGGTTTGATCCATGAAGTATCTTCAATTTTTGAAGGCTCGTTTAAGTTTAAAATCATTTTGGAACTCACAATATCTCTTGCATCGTCACTCACCATAATCGTTCTCCAAGGCGATACACATGGCGTTTGTAAATAGGCTTTATCTCCAATCGCATTAGGAACTAATTGAGATGTTAATTTATAATTGTTTACATCCACATTTAAATGCATCACAGGATAATTCACTACTGCTGCTTCAAAAATATTGAGATATAATCCTGCCGGAGATTTCATCATCAATGGCGTTTGAACCATATATTTCCCTGGAATTGATTTTACACCAATACCATTGTTCATATTGATTTTGGTATTATCAATTTCAGATAATTTGGTTTCATTATATTCGTATTCATTACTGTCAAAATCGCCAGGAATCCAAAAAACTTTATTGTCGTCAGTTAAATTAAACTGTGTTTCTTCATCAGAAATGATGAAATAATTCAATTCTTTTTGTCTTGGAAAATCATATCTAAAAGCGACTCCTTCATCAAAAACTCGAAAAATGATATTCATTTTTACATTGGTTCCTTTTTGAGTTAGTGCTATTGTAAGTTCGTTGTAATGATTAACGATATTGGCTTGTTCTCCTAAAACGGGTTGCCAAGTCTCATTGAATGTTGCTTTTGTAGATGTTGTAATTTCAAAATTAGCGTCTAAAGCTGGTTTTTCTTTTAATTTTATTCCAAGAATACTTTCAAGAATAACTGTCTTATTTTTATAATTAACGGAGTAAGCAGGTTGTCCATTTCCAGCAAGTTTAAAATTTAAAGTTATTTTATTGGAAGGAGATTGAATACTTTGTGCGTGAAGTAAACTCATCGCAAACAGAAGGAAAAAAGAGAAATAGTATTTCATTTAGTAACGTTTTTAGAATTGCTAAAATAGCAAATTCTTACCTTATAAGTAACAGATAGTAGCATACAATTTTACATAAAAAAACCCTCCAGTACTTAAACTGAAGGGTAAACCAAGTAAAATAAAAACCAAACTATTTATTCAACTCAAAAACAACTTTCATATCCGTATCAGAATTTGTACCTACAAAAGCCTCAAAAGCACCCGGCTCAGCAGCAAATTGCAATTCGGAATTATAAAATTTTAATGTTTCTTCTGATATTTCAAAAGTCACTGTTTGTGTTTCTCCTTTTTTAAGGAATATTTTTTGAAATCCTTTTAACTCTTTTATGGGTCTGGTAACTGAACCCACTAAATCTCTAATGTACAATTGAACTACTTCTTTTCCATCGTAATTTCCGTCATTAGTAACGTCAACACTTACTTTTACCGTATCATTGACGTTCATTTTCTCCGATGAGATTTTTAAATTTGAATATTTAAATGTGGTATAACTCAATCCAAAACCAAAAGGATATAAAGGTTCGTTTCTTTCATCAATATAATTTGATCTGAATTTTTCAAACTTTCCTTCTTTATTACCAAGAGGTCTTCCTGTATTTTTTTGATTGTAATAAATAGGCACTTGTCCTACACTTCTAGGAAATGTTGCTGATAATTTACCCGAAGGATTTACATCACCAAATAAAACATCGGCAATTGCTGAACCAGCTTCGCTACCCGCAAACCAAGTATTCAATATTGCTGGAACAGTTTCGTTTTCTTGTACTAAAACCAATGGACGTCCTGTAAACAATACCAGAACAACTGGTTTTCCAGTTTTAAGTAATTCTTGCAATAAGTCTTTTTGAGCTTGCGGAATTTCCAGTTTAGTACGGCTACTGCTTTCCCCACTCATCTCAGCAGATTCTCCAAGCGCAGCAACAATCACATCTGATTGATTGGCAATTTTTAAAGCTTCCGCTACTAACTCCGCACTTGTTCTATTGTCACGATGCAATGTTTTACCAAACATGGTTGCGTTTTCTTCAAAAACAGCATCATAATCTAGATTACTTCCTTTGGCATACAGCACATTCACATTTCCTGTTACTTCCTTAATTCCTGCTAAAAGTGAAATAGATTTATCCATATTGGTTGCTACACTCCAAGTTCCTGCCATATTTTCTTTGGCATCAGCCAAAGGGCCAATAACAGCAATGGTTCCAGTCTTTTTTAATGGAAGTAATTGATTTTGATTTTTAAGCAAAACCAAAGATTGTGCCGCTGTATTTCTAGCTTCGGCTCTGTGATCTTTGGTGAAAATTTCTGTTTTTGCTCTATTTACATCACAATATTTATATGGATCTTGGAACAAACCTAAATCATATTTTGCTTCTAGAATTAGTCTAACTGCATTGTCTATTTGTAAAATGCTAACTTTCTTTTCGTCTAATGATTTTTTAAGCGTTGTTAAAAATCCTTCTCCCACCATGTCCATTTCAATTCCGGCATTTAATGCTAAAGCTGATACCGTTTGCAAATCACCCATACCATGCTGAATCATTTCTGGAATTCCTGTAAAATCAGTCACTACAAAACCTTTAAACCCCCATTGTTTTCTCAACACATCTGTCATCAACCATTTATTCCCTGTAGCTGGAATTCCATCAATCTCGTTGAAAGAAGCCATTACAGAACCTACACCAGCATCAATCGCCGCTTTGTAAGGAGGAAAATAATCATTGTACATTTTGATTCGGCTCATATCGACCGTATTGTAATCACGACCTGCTTCTGGAGCACCGTATAAAGCAAAATGTTTTACACAAGATAAAATAGTATTGTTGTTTGCTAAATTATTTCCTTGGTATCCCTGCACCATTGCTTTTGCAATAGCACTTCCTAAAAATGGGTCTTCACCAGAACCTTCAGAAACTCTTCCCCAACGTGGATCTCGAGAAACATCAACCATGGGTGAAAAAGTCCAGTTAATCCCATCGGCACTGGCTTCTTGTGCTGCAATTTGAGCACTTCTTTCAATCAATTTCATATCCCAAGTACAAGAAAGTCCTAGCGGAATAGGAAAAGTGGTTTCATAGCCATGGATAACGTCCATTCCAAAAAGCAATGGAATTTTTAGTCGGCTTTTTTCAACAGCAATCTTTTGAACTTCTTTAATTTTTTGAACTGATTTGATATTGAATAAACCACCTACTTTTCCTTCTTCAATATTTTTAGCCACATTCGAACTATTGGCAGCCCCAGTAGTAATATCACCCGAAGTAGGTAAATTTAATTGACCTATTTTTTCATCCAAAGTCATCTTTGCCATTAATTCGGCAACAAACTCGGCTTTTGGTTTGATTGTTACGGCTTTCGTGATTTTCTTTTTTTGGCTGAAGCCAAAGACTGAAAAACACAAAAACACTATGATAAATTTGTTATTCATTTCTTATTGTTTTTTTATTTGTTGGAACATCCAATCATAAATTTCTTTGTTATCATACACTCTTGTCCAACTATCATGACCAGCATCATCAAAAATGGTCAATTGAATATTGGTATTACACGCTTTTAATTTTTTGTAAATTGTTATGGAATAATTTACATCTACAACATCATCAAGCAAGCCATGAAAAATTCTAATTGGAATAGTGGCAATTTTACAGTTTTCTATCATAGGTACTCTATCTACAAAACCTGCAATAGGCACTAAAGCAGCGAAGGTTTCAGGATGCGCAAAAACCAGATTCCAAGCACCCCAACCTCCCATACTTAAACCGGTAAGGTAAATTCGGTTTGGATCAATGTTATTCTCTTTTTGAATTTTTAAAATAAGACGATACAATACTTCTGAATCCCAATATTCATTTTCAGGACATTGCGGAGCCAGAACATAAGCATCCAATTCATGTGTTTTTAAATATTTAAAAGGCCCATGAATTTTTACTTTTTCAATGTCCGTTCCTTTTTCACCTGAACCATGAAGAAAAATGATTAATGGTTTTTTCTCTTTTGTATTCACTGGAATATGTAAGGCGTAACCCATCTCGTGTTTTTGCACGATTTCGGTTTTTAATATTCCATTTACTTCCTGTTGAGCATAGGTTATAAAAGAAAATAAAAGTGCAATTAGAAAAATTTTATGCTTCATAATTCTTTAAAAATTATATTTAGTCGAATGAAATCCTAGTTTTTCTAAGCCTGGTTTTACTTCTGGAGCATTCATAAATAATTTCCAAATTAAACCCGAACGGTAATTTTCAATCATGGGAGCAATCGTTCCTTGATCAATCGCTAAATAACGTGGTGTAACCCAGTTGTAATTCGGTGAAAATGCATCATAAGGTCCTGCAATTCCTACGTAATCTGATTTTTTCTCATCATATAAATAATGTAGAAACTTCATGGATTCCGTTGGCGTATATGGAAAAGATGAAAGTGCAGCGGTTGGCGTGATCACTCCTAAATCATTATCGGTGTCATGAGCTGAATAGCCGGTTGTTCCGTCAGCATTTCGAGAATAACTAGCGGTAAGCCCCCAGCATTTATCTGAATACCCTTTCCATCCTTTTGGATTAGCGATACAATGACTATAAATAATTTTGGCTTGATTTTGTGTTAAATCCCAATAGTTTGCATACTGATCCGATAATTGTGAAGGATCTAGTCCTAAATACGAATATTGTGCCCAAAACAAAGGCCCCGCATTTCCTGAAACCGTATTGTATTTAAAAATTAAAGGAATTCCGTATTGTGTTTTTCCAGTTACAATAGTTCCGCTTCTTGCCCATCCTTCATGATATGCCGCAGCAGGAATTGGATGAGTAGGTGAAGCTGCTCCAAGTATGTAAGCAATCAAACATTCGTTATATCCTTCTAATTTAAATTTCATTTCCCATTGATAGGTAGGAGACCAATGCCAATACATGGCGTTTTCTCCATTAGTATACCAACTCCATTCTACCCCTTTCCATAAATTATCAGCTTTGGCCGATAATGCCATTTCTTGGGTATTTCCGTTTTTAAAATATTCTCTAACAGCAATCAATCCTTGACACAGGAAAGCTGTTTCAACGATATCACCACCATCATCTTTATTACCAAATGAGATGGCATGCCCTGTTGTTCCATCCATCCAATGTGCCCAAGCACCATGAAAACGATCTGCTTTATCCAAAAAATCCATGGCAGAAGTCATTCTAGTTACGGCTTCAACTCTTGGAATAAAACCTCTATCAACACCAACAATCAATGACATTAACCCAAAACCAGAACCTCCAGTTGTGACTTTGTTTGCCTCGAAACTAGGATTGTCTGTATGATAGCGTTCTCTTCCTAATTTTGAGTTGGGTTCAGCATAATCCCAAAAATACTTTATAGCATCTTTTTGAACTTGGTCTAAAACTTCAGCATCAGACAAAACTGGAACTGGAACTGTGGGAGTAGTAGGTAATGGAGTTCCTGTACCTCCTTTTGTATCAGGACCAGATGACGAACAAGAATTAAAAAGACTAATTAGCGCTATGAAACATAATGAAATCTTCATTTAATAATATAATTAGGATTAATAATTAAACCTCTAGTTTTTTAAACTAGAGGTTTATAAGATTTTTTATCTATTGTCTTTTTCTAATAAATACAATGCTTTCACATCATTATTAGAAAGGGAAACATTATATATTCTAAATTCATCCATTAATCCTGCATAACTAGTAGCCCAATCTTGTTGTGAACCATTATTAAGTGCAGGTGTAGTTTCAAACTGGTGTGTTCCAAAAACAACTTTGCCATTGGTACCTGCCATTTCAAAATTTCCGTATTTTGGAGCATTATTGATATTGTCTACACTTCCTGGATTATCAGCATACCAGGTTGCTACACCTGCAACACCTGCTGAAGGTGCATAAGCAAAACCAGATAAATTAGTAGCTAATTCACCGTTTACATAGGCCGAAATTGTACTATTTGTAGCATTATAACTAAATACAACATGGACCCATTGGTTCAAACTATTGTCTAAATTCATAATAGCTCCTTGACCTCTCCAAGCAACACCTGCTCTTCCATTTTCAACACCTAATTTTAATCTTATTCTGTTTGGGAAAGCGCCATCAGGATTTTCCATAAAAACATTAATTCCACCCCAAAATTCAACTGGTCTTACAATAGAAAAAATACCTTGTGCCCCTTTACCTTGACCTGGAGTTCCAGGATCAACAGTATTAGCCGTATTCATCCAAAATGAAATTGTATAATTGTTTAAAGATGTAATTGCAGTTGTAGCATTTCCAATTGCATAACGCTCTTCAGAGCTTGAACCATTATAGGCATTCCCTTTTATTCCTTGAGTGTACCCAACGTTTTTACCAACTAATCCAGTAATATTGTTTTTACTATCAGTTAAATTATCATCAAAACTTAATTTAACAAGTAAGTTACTTGCAGCAATATCATCTGAGTTATCATAGCCCCCAATTGCTTCATAGGCAATTGGGCTATTAACTGTGTCTAAGCTATCTCCTGCACAACTTACAAATAATGGAGCTGCAACTATAGTAGCAAGAAAGTATATAAATTTATTTATTTTCATAATTACAATTTTAAAAAATTAGTACCCAGGATTTTGAGTCGATAAACCATTGGCTTCACTTAAAAACTTTTGAGGTATTGGGAAAAGTTCGTTTTTACCTACGGCAAACGTTTTTCCATCAATAGCAAATGCAGCTGGTGCTTGACCCGTTCTTACCAAATCATAAAATCTATCATGCTCAAAAGCCAACTCAACTCTTCTTTCTTTCCAAATAGCAGTTCTAACATCTGCTTGAGAAACGGCAGTAGTATTAGCCAAACCTGCTCTATTTCTAATTTGGTTTAAAATTGGAATTGCAGTCGCCGTTTGCCCAAGTTCATTCATAGCCTCTGCTTTTATTAATAAAACTTCGGCATATCTTAAGTATTTAATATTTACGTCAGAATCCCAAGCATCAGTATAAGCTGAAGAATACGCTTTGTAATTGTATCTTGGATTTTCAACGGTTAGTGGTACTACTCTACCATCATATAAAGTGGTTCCTGCAAAAATGATAGTCGCATTTTTTCTAACATCACCAGTTTCATATGCATTTACTAAACTCATTGAAGGAGTATTGAAACCCCATCCCCATCCACCAGCACCACGAGCACCTTGGGTAGCAGAATATCCTTGAATTCCTTTGGCTGGAGTTGAACCAGTACCTTGAATTTCAAAAATAGATTCCGAATCATTTTCTCCTGTAATTTTATATTGAGAAGCATAATCAGTAACTAATGAATATCCCGTAACAAGGTTTGCATTATCCAATGCTTTTTGCCATTCTTTTTGGTATAAATACACTTTAGATAATAAAGCATAAGCAGCACCTATAGAAGCTCTTCCTTTTTCAGAAGCAGCATAAGAACCTTTCGCAGGTAAAACAGCAATTGCATCTGTTAAATCACTTACAATAAATGCATATACCTCTGCAGTACTTTTACGAGTTAATTGCATCACTCTATCTTCATCTGAAGAAGGATTTGGTAAATGATCTACAATTGGAACTCCTCCATATGTTTTTACTAATGTAAAATACATAAATGCTCGTAAAAACTTGGCTTCACCTATTAATCGAGCTCTCAAACTAGCATCAGCTTGGTCTAATTGAGGAAGGAATGACAGTGCTTGATTGCATTTATTAATTCCTTGATAATTAGCAGTAAAAACCTCTTCAACAGATCCACTAGAAGCATTATATGTTAACGCATCCATCAAATCTTTATCTGATCCTGTGTCCCCTGGAGAAGAACCTTTATCCGCATCATCAGATGTAATACTTGATAGCCCTATCCATGAGAAAGAACTCATATTCCAATCTGTGAACTTACTGTAAATTGCAGTAACAAAACCTTGAGCTCCAGCATTATTGTTAAACAAAGCTAAATCTGTAGTTGATATGGTTTCTGTTTGCTTTGTATCTAAAAAATCATTTGTGCATCCTGAGAAAAACAATGCCGAAAGCACAAATGCTGATATATATATCTTTTTCATCTTATTAAAATTTTAAATTAGCACCTAATACGAAAGATCTCAAAACAGGATATGCATCCAGTTCAACACCTTGTGAACCATAAGGATCTCCATCACCATTTAATTCAGGTGAAAATCCTGAGAATTTTTGAGTAATAAAAGGATTTATTGCGTTGCAGTAAATTCTTGCTGAATTGATAAACGCACTTTTTATAGGTAGTTTGTATCCTAAGGTAATGTTATTTACTCTGAAGAAATCACCTGATTCCATATAGTAAGTTGATGCAACTGGCACTTGATTGAAAGGAGCTGGATTTACAGCTGTAGTATTATTAACAGTAAAGAAATCTGTTGCCAATACATTTTCAATGTTTTCACCAGAAAAACGTTGTGCTTTTTTACCATTGTATACTTTACTACCGTTCGTTCCGTATCCATCAACTGAGAAATCAAAGTTTTTATAATTTACACCCAATGAAATTCCGTAAGTTGATTTTGGTAATATTGAACCAACATATTTTCTGTCTTCAATACTTAATAATCCTTGGCTAACAATTGAACCATCGGCTTTTAAATATTGCATTTGACCATTTGCATCATAACCTGCATATTCATATAAGAAAAAGCTCCCTAAGGGTTGTCCTATTGAAGTACTGTTCAACAATTTTGTCCATTGTCCATTTCCTAAACCTCCACCAATTTTATCAGGTAAATTAGGATTACTTAAGCTTGTCAACTCATTTTTATTATTTGAGAAGTTACCACCTATCCAATACGATACATTATCATTTATTTTATCATCCCAACGTAATGATAATTCATACCCTTTGTTTGAAACCGCACCTACATGTGCTGGTGAGGTAGAACCTACACCTGCTGTTAAATAAGGTTTAGTATCTAAAATTACATTGTTAGTTTTTTTATCATATAAATCAATAGCTCCTTTTAATCTGCGGTCCATAAACTCAAAATCTAAACCTATTGTTTTTTCCTCAGTAATTTCCCAAGATAAGCTAGGGTCAACTTGTGAATCAACACTTACGCCAGGATACAATATTGAACCTCCTAAATAACTGTCTAAACCAGAAGCAAAAGATTGATTATTCAATGGAACATTTTGATTTCCTAATTTACCCCAACCTCCACGTAATTTTAATAGGTCGATTCCTTTAACATCAGCTAAAAAACTTTCTTTAGAAATAATCCAACCTAATCCTACTGAAGGGAAAGTTCCCCAACGATAATCTTTGGCAAATTGAGAAGATCCATCTCTTCTTACCGTTCCTGTAATCAAATATCTATCCATAAACTTGTACTGGAAACGACCAAAATAAGAAGACAAACTTCTTTCATTATTGACAACATCAGTCAAACTCGTAACATTAGCAGCATAATCAACTCCAGATAAGGACCAATAGTTTTCATTTGCATTCACATTTTTTCTTGAGATTTTTATGTGTTCTCTTGCGCCTTTTGATGATTGCTCCACACCTGCCATTAATTCGATATCATGATTGCCAATTACCTTATTATACACTAAATAATTTGATAAATTCCAATTGAAATAATCTTCATTTTCTTTAGTCAATAAATTGATATTGGCAGTAGATGAATACGTACTTGCTACTCGTGTAGGATCAGCAGCCAACCAAATTTTTTGAGTGTCTTCATAATTGTAATTTTTCCAAGTATAATATTCCGCATTAAACTGAGAAGTGAATTTCAATCCTTTAAGTAACTCAACATCTAGTTTTAAACCACCTTGCATGGTGATACTTTTTTGTTGTTCATCAAAAAAGTTTAATTGCGCAACTGGATTCCCCACATTATTAAATGCAGATCCGCTTGTAGAAGCAAAGCCGTTTGAACCAACAAATGGTACACCATATTGTCCAGAAGGAAAATACACGGGAACGATTGGTGATTGCTTATACGCATTTGTAAATGCTGATAACGGTTTTGGAGTTGAATGCGTAAATCCTACACTGAAATTTTGAGATAAATTGATTCTTTTAGAAATTTTGAAATCATTGTTACTTCTTAAAGTCAACCTATTATAATCCAATCCATCCAAAATTCCTTTTTCATCATAGTGACCCAAGCTAAAAAAGTATTTTACATTTTCAGATGAACCTGAAACTGAAACATTATTTTGTGTGTATGATCCTGTTCTAGTAATTGCTTTGTACCAATCCGTATTAGTTGGTTGGTCTTGTGAGAAAGTAGTATTTCCCAAAGCTACATTAGAATAATAAGAATACTTGTTGCTACCCGCCATTTTTACATTCTTTAATGCATTTCTAAAACCGGCATAAGATTCAAATTCAACAGTTGCTTTCTCTCCACTCCCTTTTTTTGTTGTAATTAAAATTACCCCATTTGCTGCTCTATTACCATAAATTGCTAATGCAGATGCATCTTTCAAAATATCGTAAGAAGTAATATCATTTGTATTAATATTATTTATGTTTTCTACTGGCATTCCGTCAACAACATACAAAGGAGATCTTCCTCCTAAAGCAGTTCCTAAACCTCTAATCACAACCGTTGGAGTTGAACCAGGCAAATCAGAAGCAATAACTTGCACCCCTGCTGCTTTACCTTGAATAGCTTGTGATGCATTCAATACTTTAGTTTTCGAAATTTCTTCTGCCTTTATTGAAGTAGTTGCCGAAGTATTATCGGATCTTTTTCTAGTTCCATACCCAATTACTACTACCTCTTTTAGTGCAGTGTCTTTGGAATCCAACAGTGTTATAGTCATTGGGGCAGCTGTAGCAGTTATAGAAACAGCTTCAAAACCCAACATGGTCACTTTTAATGTCTCGCCTACTTTGGCATTGATATTAAAATTTCCGTCAAAATCAGTATCAGTATTTGAACTTGAAGATACCACAATTGCTCCTGGTATTCCCATTCCATTTTTATCTAATACTTTTCCCTTAATTACTTGACCAGACATATAAGCTGGAAGTAGGATGAGTGCTATAAAGCTCAAAATAAAATTTCTCATGTATTAATAATTTGTTAAAGTTAGTGGAGCCAAATTAGATAATTACAACGTTATAGTAACTATAAAGGAATTACTACATAGCCACATCAAATGAAAAGAAACAACTAACAAATCAACGCTATAAAGAGGCTGTCAAGGAAAATGAGTACTCGACTACATCGTTATGATGTAGTAATGATGAGTTGTAATTCCGTAAAAAAATAATGTAAATAATAAACTATCTATAAAAATAGAGTTGTTTTTATATCATTAATAAAAATTTGGATAGATTTTCATCCTGAACAAGGTTCAATTTCTTTCTAAGACGGTAACGGTGTAATTCAACCCCTCTATATGAAATATTCATCATGGGAGCGATCTCTTTTGAAGAAAGGTTCATTTTTAAGTAAATGCAAAGCTTGATATCTTTAGGTGTCAGAATTGGAAACTTTTTAGAAAGATTTATTATAAACTCATTATGAATCTGATTGAGATTAGTTTCAAAAGTTTCCCATTCATGTTTATTAACTGCGTTAATTTTTATCGCCTTTTTAATTTCACTCGTTAATTTATTAATATCGGTTTCCGTATTTAAAATCCCTTGAATTTTTTCAATCATCTCACTTTGCTTAGCTATCGAAAGTGATTTTCCAGCAACTTCTGATGATTTAGATTGCAATTCTAATTCTAGAATGTGTTTTTCATACTCTTGACTGTTTAGCTCATTCTCCGCTTTCAATTCCATTTCAAGAATTTTCTTTTGATGCTTTAACTCTTCTTCTCTTAAAGCTAATTTTTGAATGTATCTAATTTTATTCCATCTATAATACACATATAAAATGACACTAATTACAATAAGGTACAATAGAATCATCCAAAAAGAATAATACCATGGTTTAGCTACTTCATAACTAAACTCAGCTACTTTGTTATAATTTAAACCATCATGATTATAAATAGAAACTGCATAATCACCACTATCCAAATTATTAAGAACGATCGTTCCTTCTTTTACCCCTAAAAATTCTTTTGAATCATTAATTTTATAAAATAGACTAGGCTTATTTGCTCCATATATACCTGAAATTACATGCAGTTTTAATTCTGAGTTATAATCAATCTTTGATTGATTGACTACTAATTGATCTACATTAAATGCTTCTACCTTGATTTTTGGGATCGGTTTATTATTGTATTTTAGTTGCAATTTTATAAAACCATCATCTAAATTTAATAGATAATTATCATTACTCTTGAACACATTCAAATTGTCATTAATGATTTTACCTTTGTAATATTTTTCTTGAACTATATTCCAAATAAACTTATTTTTATTAGCAAAAATGTGATACAAAAGGCCATCTTTAAGCACCATAAAATGATTTTCATCAATAGTCACTATATCGGAAACGTTTTTAAAATTCACATTAAATAATTCGTTTTCTTCTAATTGATTAGTAATTGAATTGTACGTATACCAAGTATGATGTATTAAAAAAAGAATTTCATTACGGAATTCCACTATTTTAACCCCAAAATCATTCGTTATCTTACTCAGTTGTGTTACATTATCTACACTTAGTGTTTCATATGCATCATTATAGACTATTCGATAAAGACCTCTGTTATTATCAGCGGCCCATATTTCATTTTTTCTATTCTGCGCAACATATTTAATTGGTTTCAATACTCCCTTCACTACAATATGTTTGCTTAAATCGTTAACATCATTGTAAATTACCACACCGCTATAAGTAGCTTGAATAAAAGAATTATTGATGCTACTCTTGGTCATATTCCAACCTCCATTTATAGAACTCAATTTATAAAAGGAATCATTTTCATAAATAAAAGTCCCCTCATTATGACCAATAAGGAATTTATTATTGATTTTACTAATATTCCATGCTTGACCTTCTGAATTGGGAATTAGCAATAACTGTTTGTAAACATATTTATATACCCCGTGATTAGAAGCCATTAAATACCCTTTTGGAATACTGGCAACAGAATAAACCGATCCTAGAATACCGGAGCTGTCATAAAAAATAGATACAGGTGAGTTGACTTCGATATGTGCAATTCCATTATCCAAGCCTAACCAAAGATCATCTTCTTTATCGTGGCCAATACTCAAAATAGAATTATTCATCAATACATTATTTCTATTGATGTTTGTATAAGAACCATCATTTAAATCAAAAATAAAAACTCCTTTACTTGCGGTACCAATTACTAATTTATTATTTTTAATGAATTCAGCCACATTTATATTTGCTGATTTCAGCATCGTGTTTAATGCATTTTTCCATGGAATAAGAGTATTATTTTCTAATACATAAACTCCATTTTTTTTAGTAAAAAAATAGGTCTTGCCGTCGTGTTTTTGAATGGCATGGATTACATTATTTTCTAAAATGGACCATTCATTCACTTTTTGAATAATCCCTTGATTCATTTTATAAATCCCTTTCTCTACTGATGCTATCAATAGTTGATTGTCTACAACAAAGCAATAAGAAGCTAAAAAAAGAAATTTTATTTGCTTGATTGCTTTTCCGTCAAAAAGGAAAAGACTATTAAATGACTGAAAATAAATTTGTCCTTTAAATTTAATTATCTTCCAAATTTCTTCATTATTCTTGTCATCAAATACTTTGTTCCCTTTCGATAGCGAAACATATTGCATCTTACCGCCTTTACGAAACCAATACCCAAATTCTTTATAAGAACCTGAATATATTCGGTCTCCGTCTACCATTATAGATCGAATAATTGTTTTGTTTGGCAAAGAATATTTTTCCCATTTTACACCATCATAACGCAACAAGTTATAATTATTAGCAAAATACATGGCATCATCAGTTCCTTGAGCTACATTCCAAATTTGGTTGTCGCCTTGGTAATTGGATTTGCTGTAATTTTCTACAAAAGGCAGTAAATCCTGAGCGCATAGTTGAATAGATAGAAAAAAGAAAAAGAATAATGGTATTGTCTTGGCTTTCAATTTTGGGAAGTTTTTATTTTCAAATATAATCAGATTTATTCGATTTTTAGGCATAAAAAAAGCTCCTCAACCGAGAAGCTTTTTACAAAACAGGATTAGTTTTAACTCAAAAGTAAATGATAAACTTGATTTGCAATTTCTATTTCTTCGTTAGTTGGAATCACCATAATTTTAGTTTTTGAATCTAAAGTGTTGATTTCCCGAATTTCTTTGGAACGGGTTTCATTTTTAGCATGATCCAATTCAATACCATAATAATCCATATCGGTACATACTAATTTCCTGATATAAGAAGAATTTTCTCCAATTCCTGCGGTAAAAATTATCGCATCCAGACCGTTCAAAACAGCAGCATAAGAACCAATGTATTTTTTAATTCGATAGGCATTCATTGCTAATGCTAACTGGCAATCTAAATTCCCTTTTTCAGCATTATCTTCAATATCCCGTAAATCACTATATCCAGTAAGACCTAACATCCCACTTTGTTTTTGCAACATTGTATTCACTGAATCCAATGAATAGCCTAATGAATTAACCAGATAAAAAATTACTGATTGATCAACATCACCAGAACGTGTTCCCATAATTAGCCCGTTCATAGGTCCAAAACCAAGCGTATGATCGATACTTTTTCCGTCTTTAATGGCAGTCATACTGCAGCCATTACCTAAATGAATTGTAATTATTTTTGAGCTTTTCTCTAAATAATCAATCGCTTTTTCCGAAACATATTTATGACTGGTTCCATGAAATCCATAGACCCTAATCTTATTTTCTGTCAAAAGATAATTTGGCAACGCAAATTTATGTGCCAAAACAGGAATCGTTTGATGAAAAGCAGTATCAAAAACAGCTACTTGTTTTGCCGTTCCAAAAATCTCCTCAGCAACTATAATCCCTTCTAAATTCGCTGGATTATGCAACGGTGCTAAATCAAAAAGTTGTTTTATTTTTTCTTTTACATCAGTATCGATAATTACAGTATCCGAAAAACTAGCTCCTCCATGCACTACCCGATGTCCAACAGCATCAATTTCTTTTGTACTCCTTATCACTCCTACTTTGTCATCCATCAACAACTGAGCAATTTTCTCTAATCCAATTTTATGATTGGCAATTGGCAAAATTTCTTCTAAACTGTCTTTATCTGTTTTATAAGTAAAATTAGAAGTTTCCAATCCTATTCGATCAATCATACCATTACAAATTACCTCCTTTGATGGCATGTTAATTAGTTGGTATTTTATAGATGAACTGCCTGAATTTATTATGACTATTTTCATTAAACTTAAATTTAAAAATTGAAAGATTGAAAGATGAAACAACTATTATTTAAATCATTAAATTTTCAATCTTTAAATAATATTTTACAAACCTTGTGCTTGAATCGCTGTAATCACGACTGTATTTATAATATCATCTACCGTACAACCACGGCTTAAATCATTTACAGGCTTGTTTAAACCTTGTAACATTGGTCCTATAGCCAAAGCTCCTGTTTCTCTTTGAACCGCTTTATAAGTATTGTTTCCTGTGTTCAAATCAGGAAAAATAAGCACACTGGCTTGTCCTGCTACTTCTGAATTTGGCATTTTACTTTGACCAATTTCCATATCTACGGCAGCATCATATTGTATAGGCCCTTCGATTTTTAAGTCGGGGCGTTTTTCTCTTACAATTTCTGTTGCTTTTCTTACTTTATCTACTTCATCTCCTTTTCCAGAAGCTCCTGAAGAATAAGATAACATGGCGATTTTAGGTTCGATACCAAATGCCGCACTTGAATCGGCTGAAGAAATCGCAATTTCAGCCAATTGTTCTGCAGTAGGATTTGGGTTAATGGCACAATCTCCAAAAACCGAAACTCGATCCTCTAAACACATAAAAAATATAGAGGAAACAATACAAGTATTTGGTTTTGTCTTGATGAATTGTAAAGCGGGTAAAATGGTATGTTGTGTAGTATGTGCTGCACCAGAAACCATTCCGTCAGCATCTCCTTTATACACCATCATGGTACCAAAATAGGATACATCTTCCATTAAATCTTTGGCCATAGTTATAGTTACATTTTTGTTCTTACGCAACTCATAGTAGGTGTTTACATAATCTTCATATTTCTCAGACTCAATTGGATTGATAATATCCACTTTTGAAAAATCAAAAGCAATACCCAACTCTGCTACTTTGTGCTCAATTTGCTTTTTATTACCAATAATGGAAATATCGACTACATCCATTGCCAATAAACGAGAGGCCGCAATAATGATACGTTCATCATTCCCTTCTGGTAAAACAATGTGTTTTCTATGTTTTTGAGCTCTCTTTACTAGATTGTATTGAAACATTTTTGGAGTCATTCCATCTGCGTGAAAAGCACTTAATTTAGCAGATAAATCATCCACATCAACAAATTTCTCAAAGGTATTTATCGATGTTTCTATCTTATGTGTATTATCAGCATAGATTTGAGATTTTATATTACCTATTCTGTTCGTAATACTATATGTTCCTCCTACTACAGATATTATAGGGACTATACTAGTCAATCCTTCAATCAATTTTAAAATACTATCTTCTGGGATAATGTTTCCTGTTAATACTATTCCTGAAATAGCTGGATAATTAGCCGATTCATTAGCTTGCAAAGCACCCAAAATAATATCGGCTCTATCTCCTGGAGTAATCACCAATGCATTTTCTTTTAAGTGCAATAGATAGTTATGCAATTGCATGGCACCTACACTAAAGTTCCCAATTTCATTATTTAAAAACTCTTTTCCAAAAAGAACTTTGGCATCTAATTCGTCAACAATCTCTTTAATAGTTGGGTTATTTAAACTGGATATAATCGGAATTGCATTTACTAATACTTCTTTTGGTAAACTGGCTTTCAAGCCATCAGTAACTAACTTAACATTCTGAGGTTGCACTTTATTGGCAATAACAGCCAAAACTTCTACTTCTTTTACTTTGAAAGAATCGTAAGCTAAATACAAACTATCAATTAGTTCTTCTAAAGTTTTACCAACACCCGAACCCACAATAATTGTTGGTATTCCAAGATTTTTGGCAATAAGCACATTCATATCTAATTCTATAACCGTGCCTTCACCACTAAAACTAGTTCCTTCTACTAGAACAAAATCAAACTGTTCCTCCAGTTTTTTATATTTTTCAATAATCAAATCTAGCACCTCACCTATCTTACCTTTGTTCTTTTTTTTGATTAATTTGCTCTTGGTAATAGCAAAAGCATCTTCAAAATCAATATCCAATCCAAAATGGGAAATTACAGTTTCAATATGGTTGTCTAATTTTCCATCTTCAAAATCTTCAATTATAGGCCTAAAATAACCCACTTTGGCCGTTTTACCTATCAACATACTCATCAAGCCAAGAGTTACGATAGACTTCCCGCTATTGTGTTCACTAGTTGCAATATATACAGCCTTGTTCATTCTATTTATTTTATATTATTATTTTGATTTCCAATTATAAAAATCCCAACTCATCCCTAAACTACTAATTCTCTTCCCTTTTAGTCTATTCTCTGTCTTCTTTCCTCTTTCTTCTTTCTTCTTTCTCCTCTACACCCTATGCACTAAACTCAAAACCAACGCCTTCTTTTAAAATAGAAAATCATTATAATTCCTATTAATAACATTATACCTATCACTGTATAATAGCCATTTTCGTACTTTAATTCTGGCATATGTTCAAAGTTCATTCCATAAACTCCTACTATAAACGTCAACGGAATAAAAATTGCCGATACAATGGTAAGTGTTTTCATAATCTCATTCATCTTATGGGATTGTGATGAAAAAAAGAAATTGGAAGCACTCTCTAGCATTCCCATATCTGAATCTATTTGTTCCAATAACTCTAACGTTTTTTGATGTAATCTTGAAAAATAACTGAATGTTTCTTGCTCTATTATTTTAAAATCATCATCCTCTTTTAAACTTTTAATTGCATATAAGGAATCTCGAAGCGGAATAATAGATCGTTTTAAAAAATTAAAATTATCGCGGTGTTTTTCAATTCGGACTAAGATTTCTGGATCAGCACTACTTTTAGAAATATTGATTAACTCCTCTACTTTGTCTTCTTCATTCTCAATAGTCACATAAAAATTTTCCATAATTGCATCCAAAAGAAGATACAGTAAAAAGTCAGCTTTTTTTAATCGCACCATACCAGAGTGATCTCTTATTCTTTCTCTGATATGTGTGAAAAAATCAGAACGTTTTTCTTGAAATGAGATTAAAACACCGTCCAGTATTAAAAAACTAATTTGTTCAGCACTTATATTATCTGAGTTTTCAGTAGGTAATAAAGATTTTATATTAAAAAACAAATTGTTAGAAGACTCCTCTACTTTTGTTCTTCTTGTTGTATTTAAAATATCCGATAGTATAAAGTTGTCAATTTTAAAAAACTCCCCAATAGCTTCAATGATTTCAAATTCATTTAAACCGTGTAAATTGAGCCAATTGATTTTATCTTTAAAAATGCATTTTTTTAAATCTTCAATTTCAAAATCATCATATTCCGTAACTTCTAAATCATCATATACAAATAATTGCATTTCTGACTCAAACTTTTTATGCTTCCCAGTATATTCTAATGGGTTGGATTGTGATTTACGGCTTTTTTTAAATTTAATTTTTCTCATGCAAAATAGTATCTACAGTAATATTACAAAAAACTTTTAGGAATCTAATAGTCCTTAACATATTTGAAATACCAATTTATAATTTTTTTATAATCTAAAACAAAAATAACTACAACTGAAGTCTTTTTCTATGAGAAAAATCATATTTTCATATAAAACAAAAAAAAACCGTTCACTAGTAGTGAACGGTTTTTGTATGATGTAAGAGACATAATAAATCATGTCTCTACAGAAATGATTATTTTACTTCTTCGTAATCTACATCTTGAACATTGTCTCCTTCAGCTTCAGCTTGTGGCTGTGCATCCGCTTGCCCTTGTTCTCCTTGAGCATACATTGCTTCAGTAGCAGTTTTCCATGCAGCATTGATGTTATCAAGTGCAGTTTGAATAGCTGGAATGTCTTGAGATTGGTGAGCCATTCTCAATTCAGTCAATGCATATTCTACAGCAACTTTGTTCTCATCAGATAATTTTGCTCCAAGGTCTTTCAATTGAGTTTCAGTTTGGAAGATCATTCCATCTGCTTCGTTCAATTTTTCAGCTCTTGATCTTGCAACTTTGTCAGACTCAGCGTTAGCTTCAGCGTCTTGTTTCATTCTTTCGATTTCTTCAGCAGTTAATCCAGAAGAAGCTTCGATACGAATATCATGAGATTTTCCAGTTCCTTTATCAGTTGCAGAAACTTTGATGATACCATTAGCATCAATATCAAAAGTTACTTCAATTTGTGGAACACCTCTTGGTGCTGGTGGTATACCATCTAAATGGAAACGACCGATAGTTTTGTTATCAGCAGCCATTGCTCTAGCTCCTTGTAAAACGTGGATTTCAACAGTTGGTTGAGAATCTGCAGCTGTAGAGAAAACTTGAGATTTTTTAGTTGGAATAGTTGTATTAGACTCAATTAATGTAGTCATAACACCACCCATAGTTTCGATACCTAAAGATAAAGGTGTAACGTCAAGTAACAATACATCTTTTACATCTCCAGAAAGAACTCCACCTTGAATAGCTGCTCCAATTGCAACAACTTCATCAGGGTTAACTCCTTTAGACGCTTTTTTACCAAAGAATTTTTCTACTTCGTCAGCAATTCTTGGCATACGAGTAGAACCTCCTACAAGGATCACTTCGTCAATATCAGAAACTGATAAACCTGCATCTTTAAGCGCTTTAGCAACTGGTGCCATAGAACGTTTAACTAAAGAATCAGTTAATTTTTCAAATTGTGCTCTAGTTAATTTTTTAACTAAGTGTTTTGGTCCTGAAGCTGTAGCCGTTACGTAAGGTAAGTTGATTTCAGTTTCAGTAGAAGAAGACAATTCAATTTTTGCTTTTTCAGCAGCTTCTTTCAAACGTTGCAAAGACATTGGGTCAAGACGCAAGTCAATTCCTTCTTCAGTTTTAAATTCGTCAGCTAACCAGTCAATAATTTCGTGGTCAAAATCATCTCCACCTAAGTGAGTATCTCCATTTGTAGATAACACTTCAAAAACTCCGTCTCCTAATTCAAGAACAGAGATATCAAAAGTACCTCCACCTAAATCGTAAACTGCAATTTTTTGATCAGTTCCTTTTTTATCTAATCCGTAAGCAAGTGCCGCAGCAGTTGGCTCATTGATGATACGCATTACTTTAAGACCTGCAATTTCACCAGCTTCTTTTGTCGCTTGACGTTGTGCATCATTAAAGTAAGCAGGAACAGTAATAACTGCTTCAGTAACTGTTTGACCTAAATAGTCTTCAGCAGTTTTTTTCATTTTTTGAAGTGTCATTGCTGACAATTCTTGAGCAGAGTATAAACGACCATCAATATCAACACGTGGTGTATTGTTGTCCCCTTTTACTACTTTGTAAGAAACTCTTTTTGCTTCGTTTGTAATTTCAGCAAAAGAATGTCCCATAAAACGTTTAATAGAAGCAATAGTCTTAGTTGGATTAGTTACTGCTTGTCTTTTTGCAGGATCTCCCACTTTAATTTCTCCACCTTCTACAAAAGCGATGATAGATGGCGTTGTTCTTTTTCCTTCTGCGTTAGGAATAACAACTGCCTCGTTACCTTCCATTACAGAAACACAAGAGTTTGTCGTACCTAAATCAATTCCGATTATTTTACCCATTTTTATTTATATTTAATTATAATGTATACTAATTTTATTAACTCAAGGTGCATAAGTCAATCTTTGTGCCAATGCTTATGGTCATAGGAAATTGTCAGTTTTTGTTAAAATTGGCGGAAATAAATCTGACAAGATGACATTTTAAGCAGACTGTCATTGAGAAAACGCTATAATCAGGGTGACAGTTTTAATAATGATAAGGAGCAACTTCCCGCTATCCGCTGTATCTTTATGTTCTTAAAGAAAGAACATAAAGGATGCCGCTCCTATCGGGGCTAGGGCATTTAGGTTTTGAATGTAGTTTAATGGAGTAACATTACAAACTGAATACAACAAGAAACAGTTTAGATAATTAAATTTATAGATTACAAAAATTGCATACATTTGATGATATATACAAGTTGTAGTCAATGCCCCCGATTTTTACGCAGAAAAAATATAGAAATATAAACTTTAAAAGAATGTTCAATATATCATCTTCAACAGCAGACACTATTTATAACTATGCAAATATTGCTCTAATCCTTGGCACTACAATCACTTTAATAGCAACAATCGTAGCGATTAAAAGTGGTTCAATTAGAGAACAATATAGCAATGAGAGAACAGCGAAAAATGAGAGTATGACGATTACTGCAAAAGCTGATGCAGCTAAAGCCAATGAAAATGCTGCAATTGCAAATAAAGTTGCTGCGCAAGCAAATAAAAGTGCTGCAAAATCTAATCTTCGTGCAGCTGAAGTTGAAAAGCAGAACATAGAGTTGAGGATAAAATTTTCTAGTCGACATATTGATCAAAAACAATATGGAATTTTAGTTACTGAACTTTCGAAAAATCCATCAACGTTTAATATTGAAACTATGGGGGATCCAGAATCTGGTATGTACGCGGCAGATATTTTTAAAACTTTTCTTGACTCGGGTTGGAAAGTTGACAAAAAAGAATTCCCGCTAGGAGTAATTTGGGAAGGTATTATTATATATCAAACAAATGATCCAGCTGCGTTGCGAATTGCTGATGCTTTTAAAAAAGCTGCAATTAATTTTAAAATTGGAGATCAATTTCACGAAAAGGCAACAATAATGATTGGTGGAAAACCACAAACATTTTAAAGCACTAACTACAACCGCCATTTAGCAAGATTGTGGTTTTAGTGGAATTATCGTTTTTAATAACGTTTACGTTCAGCAGAAAGTACTCGTTTTCATAACTCCACAACCTAGCTAAGTGGCATAACGTTATAGCTTAAAGTTTTATAAACGAATAAAAGACTAATAACATATGAAATTATTGGATAATTTAATTCTTTTAAATGAGACCAAACGAAAATGGTTTTCAATAACAATCACTGTAATAATTGCAGGACTTTTATCACTTTTCGGTATCTATGGAATTGGAGAATACGGAATTGCACTTTTTATCCTAACACCTTTTCTAATTGGATTTTGCTCAACAATACTTTATGGTTACAAAAATATAATAACTAAAAGTGAAGCAATTTGGATTGGGCATATAACTCTCGCAATTTGTACATTAGCTCTAATTGTGTTTGCAATTGAAGGCTTAATATGCATTGCAATGGCAGCACCAATAGGAATAATATTAACTTGGATAGGAAGCCTTATCGGATACTCTTTATCAAAAAAATTAACAACTTCTACTCCATCAATTTTATTAATCCTTATTGCAATAATTCCGCTAACTTCATTTATTGAAAATAAAATTAAACCCGAATTGACTTCGGTAACAACTTCAATTATTATAAATGCAAAACCCATGGAGGTTTGGAAAAATGTAATTGAATTTCCTCAATTAAACGAACCTACTGAATTTATATTTAAAACAGGAATTGCTTACCCAATTAACGCAAAGATTATAGGAAAGGGAGTTGGCGCAATTAGACATTGTAATTTTACAACTGGAAGCTTCGTTGAGCCTGTAACGGTTTGGAATGAGGGAAAACTATTAAAATTTGACGTACTTGAACAGCCAGCACCAATGAAAGAATTGAGTTTTTGGAATATTGATGCGCCACATTTACACGATTATTTTGTATCAAAAAAAGGGCAATTTAAATTAACTAAATTAGAAAATGGTAAAACTTTGCTTGAAGGAACTACTTGGTATTATCACAATATAAAACCTATGTTTTATTGGCAAGTATGGAGCGATTTTATAATTCATAAAATTCACGATAGAGTATTAACTCATATTAAAAAGAATTCCGAACAAAAGTAAATTAAAAATGAAAGATTCCTCAATACTCCCAAGCAGCATTTCTTTTTTGAATAACTTAGCAATAAACAACAATAGAGATTGGTTTAACGATAACAAGGAAACCTACATTGAAGCGCAAAGTAATATGATCGCTTTTGTAGATCAGCTCATCGTGCTTATGAATAGCCACGACGCTATTGAAAATACTTCAGCTAAAAAAAGTTTATATCGCATTTATAACGATGTCCGTTTTAGTAAAGACAAAGCACCTTATAAACCTCGATTTGCTTTTAGCTTACAACGAGCTACTAAACTAAAAAGAGGCGGTTATTATATGAATATTCAACCCGGTAACAATTTCTTAGCCTGTGGTTTTTTCTCTCCTAACCCAGAGGACTTAAAAAGAATCCGAAAAGATATTGAGTTGAACCCAGCAGTTTGGTATAAAATTTTAAATGCAAAACCAATCAAAGATAATTTTGTTGCATTGGCCGGAAATAAAGTTCCTACTTTCCCAAAAGGATTCCCTAAAGACCATGAAGCCATAGATTTAATCAGACACAAACAATTTATACTGCGACATAATTTTACAGATGAAGAAATACTTGACTCCGCATTTGCTAACAAAGTAAACGACATCTTCAAAACCGTACGCCCGTTTTTTGATCATCTGAGTTTTGTTCTTACGACTGATTTAAATGGAGAAATTAAAATATGAAAGACGACTATATTAAAAGAATCAATACTATTTTCTTGTTTATTGACGAAAATTTAGACCAAGAATTAAATTTGGAAACTATAGCTAAAGTTGGGTTTTATTCTCCATTTCATCTGCACCGAATTTTCAAAGCAATAACCAATGAAACTTTAAACGAATATATTACTCGTAAAAGAATTGAAAAAACGGCCTCAATTCTTTTACATAAACCAGAAACTACAGTTACTACGCTTTCTTTACAGTATGGGTTCAATAGCAATTCCTCATTTACCAGAACTTTTAAAAAATTTTACGGATTAAGTCCTACCGCATTCAGAAAGTCAAATCCTAATAAATATAGCAAGATTAGTACAATTGAAAGCAAGAATGGACAAGAAAAGGAAACATTCGAACAATATATTTGCAACATTAATAATCATCAAAATTGGATTAAAATGAAAGCAAAAACTGAAATTAAAGAAATGCCTCAACTGCATCTAGCCTTTATTACACAAATTGGCCACATTGGAATGGAAAAGACCTACGACAAATTAATTAAATGGGCGACACCAAAAGGACTATTACAAAATGAAAATTTAAAAATAGTTACGATTTATCACGATAGCTTTAAAATAACAGAGCCTGAGAAAGTAAGAATGAGTGCTTGCATTTCATTGAACCAAAAAGTTGAAGTTAGTGGCGAAATTGGACTAACAACAATTGAAAAAGGAAAATGTATCGTTGGACATTTTGAAATTGCATTAAATGAATTTGAAAAATCGTGGATTAGTTTATTTATTTGGATGAATGAAAATGGATATAAAAAAGCAGACCGAAATCCTTATGAAATCTATTATAATAATTTTAATGAACACCCTGAAAAATTAAGCATTGTTGATTTGTGTATTCCAATAGAATAAAAAAAACATCCTAAATGGTAGCTTATATTGTTTGTTTTTTTTTCTAATGATAGTAAAATCAAATGACCCCTATTCTTTTTCAACTCCGTTTTATATTTATAACTTAATTTCATTTCCTTTTTTAGTTTTTTTTATTACATTTAAATTTTAGAGAAATATATGCTAAGGAGTTTTTGAAAACTATAAGAATTCTAAACTTAGAAAAGTTACTTTAATAGAAAACTAGGTTTAACTGTAACTCCTAAAAATCAAGTTTAGAGTACATCAAATTAGTCAAAATGAAGAATGATACCACTACCAATCCAAATAAATCAATAGTTGAAGATGCAATTCCAGATCCCAGAATAAAAATTGCTGGTTTTTTACCCGATCCTCAATCCCGTTTAGATTCCACAGTGATGAAGTACAAGCCCATTTGTGACTCCAGCATCCCGTTTAGAGACTTAACAAACCCCACAACAAAACGTGAGAGCATTGCTCGCCTGATCGAAAAACTAGATGTTACTAAAAACATTCGCTATAAAAGGACAGTAGAAGACACCTATTGCAATGTTTATTCTTATGATTATTGTTATTTTTCTAATGTTTATATCCCTACTGTTTGGTGGACAGATGAAGCAATCCAAAAAATATTGGATGGACAAGAAGTAGAAGCTATTTATAATGAAACTGTAAAAACAATTTATTCTAGTGCGATCCATGATTGGTTTTTGAAATGGGGAAGCAGTTTTGGCTGGAAAAGAATATTTAGCGTCGAAGAAATGCAAAATAAAGTAAATACCAATGGAGGTGTTGCCATTATTTGTGCCAAAAGAAAACAAAAAGGACTCTCAGGACACATCGTTCCCGTTGTACCCGAAACAGACACAAATAAAGCATACCGAGAAAATGGCGTAGTTCTATATCCATTGCAATCACAAGCTGGAAAACTGAACTACAATTACTTCTCTGAAGTTAAAAAAGATTGGTGGAATGATCCGTTATATTCTTCCTTTGTATTTTACTATCATGACTAAATTTAAGTTCTACATAATACCATTAAAGGAACACTTATAGGCATCTTAAAATAGACCAATACTTTCAATTAAAAAAAAGAGTTTTCAACTATACTCATTGGCATAATTAAAATTTTATTTAATTTAATATTAAAATATTCACAATCAACACATTAAATCCTTTATTTTTTAAATAAATTACTCTTCCTTTTTTAAAATTAAACTTCCTTCTTTTTTCATAATTTTCATTCCAATATCTAGTTGGAAATGACATAATAATAAAGTACTTTTGCAACTTGGAAAATCACAAAAATGGCAAAATTAAAATTTAGCTATTTATCTACATAAATCATTGATATAAAATAAATTAAAAGCAGTTCAAATTTTACAATAACATTATAAAATTTGGATTCTTATCAATCATTCAGTCGATACAAACACAAACTTTCTGAGACTGAAATTAAATTCCTGTAATTTAAAAGTAAAAAGCGATTAAATGGTTGTAAATACTTATTTCTAATGCAGCAAAACGGCATTAAAATGATTGACAACTAATACGATTTTGTACACCTATAAAAAAATTATATAATCATTAACCATAAAAAAAAGAACTCGTATAAATGAAAGAAAATCAGACAACAAAATATTATTGGGGAATTGGATTAGAAAACGAAACCTACATGCAATTTGAAGACCCCTTAATAGTATCTGGTGATTTTATACAAGAAAAAATTGGTTTTGAGAAATACAGTATTGATTATAGAAAATGTTATAAACCAGAAAGCATAGCGCCTTTATTAGTAACTGCTTTTAGCTCAGACAAAAATTATAAAGTGAGCCGAATGATGAATAGTCATTCCTTAGAAAAGCTTGACATCAATTTCCAACACAAAACAATACCAGCAATAAATGCAGTAACGAATAGTGATCAAGCTGCTGATGGAAAACCGCAATCCATAGACAATCCCGAATATATTGGGCAGTCAATTATGGAACGTTTTCTAGAGAAGGAACCGTACAATATTCAAAGTATGATTACTCAAAGAGAAAAAACGATGGGATCTGTACATTTTGATGGTGATTCTATCGAATTTGTAACTAAATATTTTGAAAATAGAACTATCGTTGATTCTTGCAATGAATTGAAAGCAACCAAAAAGTTATTCCTTGACAAAATCAACGAATCATCGGTACTAAAAGAAAAGTTGAGTTTTCCAGATTATAATACTGGTCTTAATATGTTTATGACTAATCAAGAAAATCTTGTTTTGTTTAATAATGGAACCTACCATTTCCATATCACCTTACCTACTCTAACAGAAAACAGTAGAATTGTTGATTACCCAGCTTTTGATAAAACACATGCTAACGCAATTTACTTACTGCAATGGTTTGAGCCTTTTTTTATTGCCACACTAGGAAGCCCAGATATTATGGGAGTGATTAGTAATACTCATAATTTAGACAAAAACTTCACTTTAGGTTCTATGCGAAATGCCATGTCTCGTTATATTGGAGTTGGTACTTATAATAAATCAATGCCAAAAGGAAAAATCTTAACCTACAAAGTTGATGATTTTAGAGCCCTTTTACAATTTAAAAAAGAAGACAACATTTGGTGGAGAGATCAAATCGAAAAGGAAATGGAATATGAATTACTTCCTGAAGTAGGTCTTGATTTTAATCAGGAAAAAATGTACCAAAGTGGTTTTGAATTTAGAAGCCTTGACGAATTCCCAGCAACCTACTTAAATGATGTTCTTTTTTCTATTATCTTAATCTGTGAACATGCTTTAAACCTTCCCGATGTTAAATGGGGACACGATAGTGAAGCTTGGAATAATTTGGTTTTTAAAACCTTAAAATATGGTTATTTAACAGAAATTAACCCCGAAGAAAAGGAAGAAGTATTGGATTTATTACAGCTAATCAATCCTTCAGATGCAAATTGTAATACGCTTAAGTCAGAATTTGATACCATCGTACTGCTTGATGAATTTTTCTTTAAAATTGTAGCAGTGCTACACACGAAGTACAAAGACAACAATGTATGTGTCGACGCGATGTGCGGACAAAAAACAGATTTCCCTCCAAAATGGGACAACTTTAATAAATACCAAACGGAACAACATCAATTACAAATTAGAGGTGTAGCGTCTCCTAAGATTAGCTACATTCGGAAAAAAAATCATAAAAATAAATTGCTTACTCAAGTTTAATGACCCGTTAGGCATTAAAAAAAATATTTTCTATAAATTAAAATGCTGAATATAAATAAGTCGCAACTTATTAATATTCAGCATTTTATTATACTAAAATTCGTAATACAACTCAGCTGCTTCAGCCCAATATAATGTTAAAAAAATACTGTGGCACAGTTGTTGAATTTACAGAAAATGTATATACGAAACGAATAAAAAAAAATTAAATATAATTCTAAAATATAGAAAATATGAAAACCTTAAAATTAATTGCCGTTGGAATAATTCTACTTGTATCAAGCACATCAAATGCACAAATTTCAATTAGTCTAAACATAGGGACTGCCCCTGTATATCAAAATTCAGCAAATGTAGCTGTAGGATATTATTATTTGCCAGACATTCAATCCTATTACGATGTTCGCGCTAATCAATATATTTATTTGGAAAGAGGGAACTGGGAACGTTCAAGATACTTACCTAATCAATATAGAAACTATGATACCAGAAATGGTTATAAAGTAGCATTGAATGACTATCATGGAAACCAACCGTACAACAACTTCAATAATGACAGAACTAGATATTATGAAGGATACAGAGGAGAGAATCATAGATTTGTAGAGAATCGTAAAGACAATCGTAAAGAGTATAATAAAAACAAGTCTAAAGATTGGAAAGACAATAGATATGCTTCAAATGATCGCAACCAAAACGGGCGTGATAAATACGAAAACAATAACAGACGTTAATTCATTACATTTATTTAAATGCAAAAGAGAGTTTCAATATGAAACTCTCTTTTTTTTTGCCTTACATTTTCTGTTTGCGTACTAAAAATAGTTGACTAACTTTATCCATGGAAATAAATCAATTGTAAAGCGAGGAGAAAAAAAATAAAAAAGGATCTCATCAATAAGAAAAACTTAAATAATAATAATAATAATAAATATATGTTTACTCTAGAACAAATCAAACAAGCGTACGATAAAGTCCAAACAGAATCTGATTTTGCAATTTACATTCAAGAATTAATTCATTTAGGGATTAAAGGATATGATACTATCGTAAGCGATAGTAGAGTTGTTTATTACAGCGATACCGATTACGAAGTAAGTACCGATAAAAAATACGAACCATTATACATCACACCCACTGGTAATAAAGAGCGTTTTATTGAATGTCTTGTGATGCATGAAAGTGGTCAAACAGATTATTTTACCTTTTGCCAACAGGCTGCTCAATGTGGAATTGCTAAGTGGCGTATTGATATTATTGAAATGACATGTACCTATTTAACAACTGCAGGGGATGCACTTATCATCGAAAAAATTCCTACTTAATACAATCTAAATTATCAAATTAAATTATCAATCAAAGAATTAATCATTTAAACTATCCATTCATGTATCAACATTCCAAGTACTTTGTATGCAAGACACTCCTTATTGTTCTCTTCGTTCAACTGGCAACCGTAACAGTTTCCAATGGACAAACTAAAGCCGAAAAAATCGATCAATTAATGAGTTTATATTCGGGTTACGGGCAGTTTAATGGTTCCGTGCTAGTGGCCGATGGAGGCAAAGTGATTTATAAAAAAGGATTTGGAATGGCAAATATGGAATGGAATATTCCCAATCAAACGGACACAAAGCATAGATTAGGTTCCGTTACTAAACAATTTACTTCCATGCTAATTCTGCAATTAGTGGAACAAGGAAAGATAAAGTTGGACTCCCCTATTACTACGTACCTACCTGATTATCCTAAAAAATCAGGAGATCAAATCACTATTCATCAATTACTCACCCACACCTCTGGAATTCCAAATTATACGTCGTTCCCAAATTTCGTAAAAGAAGTAAGCATCAACCTGTACAGTCCAGAAGCATTTGTAAAAACATTCGCTAATTTGCCATTGGAATTTACTCCAGGTGAAAAATTTGCATACAGTAATTCGGGTTATTTTTTATTAGGTTATATCATTGAAAAAGTTTCTGGAAAAAGCTATGAACAGTGTTTACAAGATAATATTCTCACACCACTTAAAATGAATAATACAGGATATGATCACCTAGAAACTATTCTAAAAAACAGAGCATCTGGTTATGAGAAAAAAGGGAAAGACTATAGTAATGCCAATTATCTAGATATGTCTATCCCTTACGCTGCGGGTTCCTTATATTCAACAGTTGAGGATCTCTATTTATGGGATCAAGCATTATATACAGAACAGTTACTTTCAACAAAAAACCGAGAGCTATTATTTAATTCTTATATCCCCGCAGGACCAGGATTTTATGGTTATGGTTGGTTTATCAATAAGGTGCCTAATGGCGAAAGTAAAGACAGCTTAACGGTGGTGGAGCATGGCGGTGGAATAAATGGCTTTAACACTATAGTTTCTCGAATTCCATCTGATAAAAATTTAGTTGTTTTACTAAACAATACGGGCGGTGCAAAGTTAAACGAAATGAGTACAGCCATTAGAAACATACTGTACAATACGCCATATAGTTTACCTAAAAAATCATTGGCGAGCGAGCTCGTAGCTATTATTTTAGAAAGGGGAATTGCATCTGGACTTACTTTTTTTAACGAAAATAAAAAATCAGATACCTATGCCCTAAATGAAAGTGAAATGAATAATGAAGGATACCAATTTTTACAAACGGGAAAAGTAAAAGAAGCCATCGCTATTTTTAAACTCAATGTTGAATCATTTCCAAAATCAGGAAATACATATGATAGTTTAGGAGAAGCCTATTTAAAAGACGGTGATAAAAAAGGTGCCATTTTAAATTATAAAAAATCAGTAGAATTGGATCCTAATAATCAAAATGGAAAAAAAGTGCTGGAAGAAATCACAAAATAAGAAAGTGCAAAGTAATAATACCATCAATATGGAACACAAAGGCAAATCTATTCGTCCATTCATAGGAGCAAAAAACTATGCCATGTCGCGTCAATTCTATCAAGACCTCGGATTCCAAGAGATTATTTTAGCTACAAATATGTCCTATTTCAAATCGGATAATTTAGGGTTCTATTTACAGGATGCTTATGTCAAAGATTGGGTTGACAACACCATGATTTTTATGGAGGTAGAAGATGTTCCGCAATTTTACAATAACCTATTAGCACTTGATCTTCCTGCTAAATACATTGGTGTAAAATTAATCCCAATACGTGAGCAACTATGGGGAAGTGAATGTTACCTACATGATCCATCGGGTATTCTATGGCATTTTGGCGCATTTAAAGCTGAAAAATAATTTTGGAAAAAAAATAATTTAATTGTGTTGGAGTATCCTTTTTAAATAATAATAATAATAATAATAATAGTAAAATAATTTATGACATCTTTTAGAAAACAATTATCCTTTCGTTGGTCTGATTTAGATCCTAATTTTCATGTTCGTCATAGTGCATATTATGATTTTGGAGCACAACATCGTATTGAGATTTTGGAAAACCTTGGCTTGACCATGAAAGTATTACAAACCAATCATTTTGGACCAATTCTCTTTAGAGAAGAATGCGTTTTTAGAAAAGAAATCAAACTTTCTGATATCATCTTTATGCAAACTAAAGTATCCAAAATGAAAGCAGATGCTTCTCGCTGGTCCATTGTTCATGAATTCATGAATGAAGAAAGCCAAATATGTGCTACAATTACAGTTGATGGAGCATGGATGGATACTAAACTTAGAAAAATTGCCAACCCAACTCCAGAAATGGCTGTGAAAGCGTTAAGTAGTTTTCCTAAAAGTGATGATTTTGTAAGCCTTTAAAAGAGATTTGAAACAAATAATTATCCTTGATTCTCATTTTGGATACAATTATAAGAGATTGGGATAATTATAAATTTAGTATTCGACTGACATTTGTATTGTTAATTAAACAATTAAATAAAAAGTATGAATACCAATAAAAAAATCGAACTGGGAAGTCAAGGACTTTATGTTCCAAAAGTAGGATTAGGTTGTATGGGAATGACCCAAATTGCAGGAATGGATATTTATGGAAAAGCGGATGAAGCTGAATCTATAGCTACCATTCACCGCTCACTAGAACTAGGATATAACTTTTTAGATACTGCTGATTTATATGGCCCATTATTAAATGAAAGGCTTGTCGCCAAAGCGATCAAAGGAAATAGAAACCAATATACTATTGCTACTAAATTTGGCTATGAAATCGATGACAATGAGCAACTGACTTGGCAATTCAATGGTAAAAAGGATTATGTAAAAAAAGCAGTAGAACGTTCCCTTAAAAACTTAGGAACTGATTATATTGATTTGTATTACTTGCACCGTTTAGATCCGAATACGCCAATTGAAGAAACGGTTCAGGCAATGGCTGAGTTAGTAAAAGAAGGGAAAATTGGTCATATTGGTCTTTCAGAAGTTTCATCAGAAACCATCAAAAAAGCACACAATGTTTATCCTTTAACCGCAGTACAAACTGAATATTCTTTGTTTGAGCGTGGCATTGAAGAAGCTGGGATTCTAAAAACAATTCGAGACCTTGGAATTGGGTTTGTAGCTTACTCTCCGTTAGGTAGAGGTTTTTTATCTGGGGATATTAAAAGCATTGATGATTTTCCTGAAAATGATTTTAGAAAAAGTTTACCTCGTTTTCAAGGCGAACAATTTTACAAAAACATTACGTTGGTAAATGAAATAAAAACATTGGCCAATGAAAAAGAAATTACACCTTCGCAATTGGCTATTGCTTGGATTGTTTCAAAAGGGATAATACCCATACCAGGAACAAAACGAGTGAAATATATTGAAGAAAATAATGCCGCAGCAGAAATTAAATTAAGCACTGAAGAAATAAACCGTTTAGAAACTATCATCCCTTTAGGAACCATAACCGGCGCTCGTTATGACGCTGCAAACATGCAAGCCATCGATCAATAAAACAAATTATACAGTAGGAAAAACTATCTTGACCATTGGTTTTTCCTATTGTATTTATAATTCGTACCATGAAAAAAGAAACTAATGCTCCATATGTGATCAATTCCATTTCTGAGTTGCATCGTTTATTAGAATTACCTAAACCGAAGCACCCTTTAGTATCCGTTATAAATTTGAATGAAATTAAATGTGATTTTGATGATAAAATAAATAATTTTATTTACAATTTTTATTCGGTTTGTACCAAAAATGATTTTAAAGGTAAATTGAAATACGGACAAAATTATTACGATTTTGACGAAGGTATAATGACTTTTTTTTCTCCAGGTCAGGTAATATCTACCGCTGTTAAAGAAGATATTGTTTTATCCGGCAGATGGTTAGTTATACATCCCGATTTTATTCAAAATTATTCTTTGGCAAAAAACATTAAAGACTTTGGTTTTTTCTCTTATGCCACACATGAAGCGTTACATCTTTCGGATGAAGAAGAAATAATGATTACTGATATTATGCAAAGTATTTATATTGAATATTGTTCTGTAATTGATGGTTTTAGTCAGGATGTGATAATCTCACAAATTGAATTATTACTTAATTATTCCAACAGATTTTATAACCGTCAGTTTATCACCCGTAAAAATGCTAGTAATGACCTATTGACTGCACTGGAAAAACTACTTACCGATTATTTTAACACTAATAAAGTAGCCGAATTAGGCCTTCCAACTGTTCAATACATCTCAGAGCAATTGCATGTTTCTCCCAATTATTTAAGTGATATGCTTCGTTCTCTTACAGGACAAAGTACGCAACAACACATCCAAGATAAGTTAATTGAAAAAGCCAAAGAAATCTTGACTACAACCTCTTTATCCGTTAGTGAAATTGCATACCTATTGGGTTATGAATATCCACAGTCTTTTAGTAAATTATTCAAAAACAGAACCAATGTTTCCCCCTTGGAGTATCGAAGTTCTTTCAATTAAATACATTTCTAATAGTAGATCCTATTTCTAATAACAAATCATATCTTTATCGTTTATTACATAGTTATTAAAAATAGAAACATGAAAATATTCTCAATAAAAAAACGAATTTTAAGCCTTATTATCCTAGTAAGTTTGGGGTCATGCTCCACAGTAAAAACAGCGACTGTTAGTGGTAAAATTACAGCTATTCAATCTGGAAAAGACAGATACACAGCGACAATTAAAAACGAAAGAAACAAAATGTATCTGGGAACAATTAGCATTCCCAATTTGAGTAATCCACATTTATTCAAACAAGCATCCGTTGGGGATACTATAGTTGTAAAAGGGGAAGTTTGGAAAATGGGAACAGAAAAACACATTAAAGTTGAAGAAATACTTGAACTAAAAAAGAAAGATAGCGCCGAAGCACAAATCACTGGTATAATTCAAAGTATCGAAAGAGGAAAAGATGGCTATACAGCCAAAATAAAAACAACAAATGGACTGCTTTATTTTGCTACAATCAGTATTCCAAATCTAGGAAGTCCCGAAAAATATCGCTTATTTAAAATTGGAGAAACGGCTAATTTATTTGGGGAATTATGGAAAATGGGGGAAGAAAACCACCTAAATGTTAGAAAAATTTTAGAATAAAACCATAAAAAATTACCCACAAACTATAACCCAAAAAGTTATAGTTTTTTTTATACTTTTATAAAAAAACAACTCAAGTCCTGATTTATGAAAAGGGATAATAAAATATAACTAAAAGAGATGAAAACATTAGGTCTTATCGGTGGAATTAGCTGGGTTTCAACTGCTGATTATTATAAACTTATAAATGAAGGCATTAACAAAGAACTGGGTGGTATCAATTTTGCCAAATGCATCATCCATTCCTTTAACTATGCCGATATTGTAAGAAACAACAATAATAACGATTGGGAATCAACTTTTATCATGCTATCCGAAGCATGTGAAAACTTACAACAAAGCGGTGCGGAAGCGATTCTTTTATGTGCAAATACAATGCACCTCCTTGCGGACCGAATTGAGCAAAAAATAAACATTCCCGTTATCCATATTGCTACTGAAACGGCAAAAGAAATAAAAAAACACCATTTATCCAAAGTGGGACTTCTAGGTACTAAGTTCACCATGGAACTTACTTTTTTTAGTTCAAAACTCAACGACCAAAATATTGAAGCTATTATCCCAGATGCGGAAGATCGAGATTTTATTCAGGATATCATTTACAATGAATTGGGAAAAGGTATCATTAACCCCAATTCTAAAAAGCGCTACATTGCTATTATCAATAAATTAATAGAAAATGGTGCTGAAGGAATTATTCTAGGGTGTACTGAAATTCCATTGTTAATTCAACAAGAAGATGTCACTGTTCCTGTTTTTGACACCGCAATAATACATTCGGCTGCTGCTGTAAAATTTGCTTTAAGCTGAAAAGAATCCTCATACTATTCTATTACTAAAAAATAATACCGTTTAAAAATTAATCAAATTTATTATGAAAACAACCAAAATACTATTTCTTGTGGTTCTTGCTTTTGCAATAACAAGTTTTAAATCATTTAACAAAACAAACCAATCACGAGAATTCTACCAGCTCAAAACGTATACCTTACATTCAGATGAGCAAGTTCAAGCTACCGATAAATTCTTGAAAGAAGCCTATTTGCCTGGATTAAAAAGACTAGGAATTAAGAATATTGGCGTTTTTAAACCGAAAGCAAATGCTACTGATACAGATACCCTAAAAAAAATAATTGTCGTAATTCCTTTTAAATCAATGGATCAATTTCTAAATCTTGATGAGAAATTATCCAAAGACAAAATCTATTTATCGGCGGGAGCAGCTTATTTGAATGCCAATTATAATCAAGCCCCTTACCTACGCATTGAATCAGTTTTATTGAAAGCTTTTACATATCACCCTTTTTTAATTACTCCAGCACTTGACAGTCCTAGAGACAAACGAGTGTATGAATTAAGAAGTTACGAATCTCCTACTGAAGCTATTCATGCCAATAAAGTGGACATGTTTAATGCTGGTGGTGAAGTTAAACTTTTTAACCGCCTTCAATTTAATGCTGTTTTTTATGGCCAAGTACTTTCAGGAGCCAAGATGCCCAACTTGATGTACATGACTACTTTTAAAGATCAGGACAGTCGTGATGCCCATTGGAAAGCCTTTTCTGATTCGCCTGAATGGAAAGGATTAATTGCAATGGAAAAATACAAGAATAACATCTCACATATTGATATTACCTTTTTATATCCAACAGAGTACTCAGATTATTAGTAAAAAATTGAAAAATCAAATTTTAAGGCACCACAACTATAAACGTTGTGGTTCTTTTTTTGATCATTACCAAAAACATGAAAATCCACTTATTATTAGCGTATTAAAGTGTTATATCCTTTATTTCTGCAAATTAAAATCGTAAATTTGAATACTACATTTAAAGGCAAAACCTTTTTTCAAATACAACTAAAAACACATCTGTAATTATTCCGTTTGTTTTGCCTCAATACCTATTAATTTTATTGTTTAATCCTAAAAATAAATAGTATGGAAACTACGATTCAATTTGTTAATACAGAAAAAAACAAAATTGCAGAAAATCTTGTATTGGAAAAACTGGACCAATTATACAAACACTTTGACTGGATTATTCGAGCAAAAGTATTTTTCAAAGAGGAAAAAGACACAAATGGAAAAGGGAAATTGTGCGATGTTACTATTAGCTGTCCTGGACCTCCAATTTTTGCCTCTTCTAACGAGGAAACTTTAGAAGCTGCAGTAGCAGAAACCATAAAAGATTTAACTGTACAATTAAACAAACGCAAGAGTGAAAGACAATTGCATTAGTTCTATTTCAATTAGCATTATTAGAGGAGAAATTAACCCCAAAACAGACCACTATTTATATTTGTAAAGATAAAGTATGCCATAGGCCTACAACCGAAATAAAAATAGCACTACAACAGTTAAATAATTAATTATCAGAATTCTATAATTATATTTTTATTTAAAATACTCTATTACTTAAAAAAATGAGTAACTTAGTAAAGCTAAAATAGCGCTTTAACTTCTCCCCAAGAATACTACTATCTTATTTCAAATATCAAAACTACTATTGTTCTATTGTTTAATCATAAAAAATACTATTATGACGACTTTACTTTACGATCGCTTAGGAGGAAATTCTGGAATTACACAAATTGTCAATGATGTGGTTGAAGAACACATGAATAATCCTGCAATAAATGCTCGATTTATACCCTTTAGGGACCAACCAGAAGAATTGGCAAACATTAAAAAGCACACCATTGAATTTTTTAGCGCAGGTAGCGGAGGTCCCGCAACTTATAGTGGCAAAGATATGAGTACAGCCCACACTGGCATGAATGTAAATCGAGGAGAGTATATGCATGTCATGGAGGATATCTTTCGTGTTTTAGATAAACATAATATTGATGAAGATTCAAAAAAAGAGGTGTTAGCAATTCTTTGGTCATTAAAGGGAATGATTATTTCTAAATAGTAATTCCCACTTGCATAATAAAGCATTTCAAGTCCGCTTAAATCCAACCTTAAGAACAGTTTTCAATAATTTTATTCTTATCTTTAAGTCTATTTATGTCTTATGGATACGCTCAACCATTTCTTTAAACTTGCTGCTGGTGTAGGATTATTCCTTTTTGCCATGTACTTGCTAGAAGAATCTCTCAAAAATTTGTCGGGTCGTAGTTTTAAACTATTTCTACAACGCATTACAAAAAATAAGATTGGAGCTGTAACTGGTGGAGCAATAGTAACAGCCATTCTTCAAAGTAGTTCTATGGTTTCCTTTATGGTTTTGGCCTTCGTAGGTGCAGGTGTATTTACGATGAAAAATGCTATGGCTATAATTTTGGGTGCTAATCTTGGAACCACGCTCGATAGCTGGTTAGTAGCTACATTAGGTTTTAAAACTGATATTGAAGTAGTAGCTTATCCCGCCGTTTGTGTGGGTGGTTTACTATTAATTCTTTTTGGAAGTCGTAAAACCATTAAATACATTTCTTTTTTCCTTTTTGGTTTTGGATTATTATTCATTGGTCTTTCCTTCATGAAAACGGCAATGGAAGCGCAAGTTAAGATTTTTGATTTCTCAAAATATGCCGAAATGCCATTAATCATTTTCTTAGTTATTGGATTTATTATAACCATGCTAGTTCAATCTAGCTCTGTCACTATGGCATTGACTCTTAGTGCACTTCATGTTGGAGCAGTCAGTTTTCCAATTGCTGCCGCTATTGTATTGGGATCAGAAACAGGGACAACCATAAAAATTGTGTTAGGAGCTATTGGCGGTAATGCTTCAAAAAAGCGAGTTGTTTTGGGTAATTTTCTATTCAATGTTTTTGTTACTGTGTTTGCTTTTATCTTGTTAAAACCTATTTTGAGTCTTATTACGGATGTTTTCAATATTAAAAATCCACTGATTGGTTTAGTCACTTTTTCAAGTCTAATCAACTTATTTTCTATCCTTTTTTTCCTTCCTTTCCTTGATAATTTTGCGCAATTTCTAGAACGGTTTTTCAAAGATCTTAATGGAAATACGGCTGCTTTTATTACTCATGCCTCGATCGTTGAGCCCATAACAGCATTGGATTTATTTAGAAGAGAAACCAACTATTTTATACATAATTCCATGCTATTCAATATGGAATTGTTCAAAATTGACACTCACGATTTTCGGGAAAATGCTGTATTTAAAAGCATCAATGATAAACATAAATTTTTCTCTAAAACTAAAGAAGATCAATATGATTTCTTAAAACAATTGCAAGGGGAACTACAAATTTTTTATTTGAAATTAAGACCCAAATTACAGACAGAAGAATATTCCGAAATCAACCAATTAATATCAGCAGTGCGATCTGCAATGCATGCTGTAAAAAGCGTGAAAGATATTGGAACTAATATTTCGAATCTAAGTCATTCTTCTAAAGATATCAAGTACCAATTTTTTATCCATCATAAAGAAGAAACTAAAATCCTTTATATGGAGTTGAACTCCTATTTAACGGAAAAAAATCAAGTTACATTTGAAAAATTACAAAGCTTATTTAATTCCATACAAATCAATTATACATCGGCACTAAACACTTTTTATTCAGAGGTACAAAATGCGCCAATTGAAGATATAGATATTACCACAGTTATCAATTTCAACAGAGAACTTTTTACTTCAAATAAAGCTATGTTTATGGCTATAAAAGATTTTCTACTGAAAGAAAAACTAGCTGAAGACTTTAATGAAATTCCCGTGTATAAAACTTAAAACTACTTGTATATAGAAAATTAAATTCAAAAAATTTTATAAGATTTACTCTAAATTTTATAAGCCAATATGAATATTAATTTTCATCTTTGTGTAAAATTCAATTTTAAATTTAAAAAGAGGTTTTCAGTTTATTCTGACAATTTTAAATCTAAAACAACAACAGTTGAAAAAATACTTACAAAAGAGTTTAAGGTTATTTATTTGGATAGTAGGAACAATCTTTAGCTTGTTTTTAATACTTCTAATCCTCATACAAATTCCTTCGGTACAAAACGTTGCGAAACAAAAAGTGGTATCCTATATCCAAGAAAAAATTCAAACTAAAGTTTCTATAAACCATTTAAAAATTGAGTTTCCCAAAAAAATCATCCTGGAAGGCATTTATTTTGAAGGTCAAAAAAAAGATACGCTTTTGGCTGGTAAAAAAATAGCAGTTGATATTAGTATGTGGCAACTAATAAATAATACGGTTGCTATTAATTCTATTGATTTAAATGGAATCACGGCAAATATAAACCGAAATGCAACAGGAGATTTTAATTTCGATTATATAATCAAAGCTTTTGCGTCCCCAGATAAACAACCCAAAGACAGCACACCAATGATTTTTTCATTGGATGAAGTCAATCTAGACACCATAAACCTAAAATATACTGATGCATTTTCTAAAAATGATTTAACACTAAAACTAAGGCATTTAGAAACGAGAATCAAAACTTTTGATTTGGAAGAAATGAATTTTGAGGTTCCTAAAATCAAAATCAAAGGATTGAAGCTAAAGCTAAAAAAAGGAATTCCAAAAGAAATTACCAGTGTAGCAAATAGTACAGCATCTAAATCGAATTTCAACATTGGACTAGGAGAAGTAGATTTGTCTAAAATTGCCATTGACTACCAAGATGAAAAAAGTAAATTAACCACTACCCTTTCCTTAAAAAAACTATTGGTAAAATTTGATAAAACAGATATCAACAACCAATTTTTATTAATTGATAAAGTTTCGCTAGCCGATGCCGAAGGAAATTTAGCATTTGGAAAGCTAAAAGAAATAGTTGCTACTAGTACAACAGCTACTGATTCTAATAATTGGGAAGTAAAAATAAGGGAACTTAGTTTAAAAAGAGTGGGGTTTATTTATGACAATTATAATGCTACTGTCCTAGAAAAAGGGATTGATTACAACCATCTGAAATTTTCATCCTTAAGTACCGAAGCCAAAAACTTCCGTTATAGCCCCATCAGTATTTCTGCAAATATTGACTCATTCAAAGGGAAGGAAAAAAGTGGGTTAAATATACTCGCTTTAAAATCGGATGTGTTCTACGGAAGAAAGAATGCTTTCTTTAAAAATTTATATCTCAAAACTCCCCAAACCCAATTACAAAACGAAATCCAAATTGGGTATGAATCCATAGCAAATATTTCGAAAAATTTAGGTGATCTAAGTCTGATTGCCAATTTGAAAAAAAGCAGTATTGGTTTTAAAGACATTTTAATTTTTGTTCCTACATTATCCACTACAAAGCCGTTTGATAGTAATCCTAACGCCATCCTTCTTATTGACAGTAAAGTCAGTGGAAAGCTCAATTACATCAAAATACCAAAACTAGAAGTAAGTGGCTTGGGAACGACTAAAGTAAATGCCAGTGGTACAATAACAGGTTTACCTGATGTCAATAAAGCGCATTTTGATTTGGTCATCAATGAATTCAAAACCACTTCTAAAGATATAAACGAATTTATTCCAAAAGGAACGATTCCTAATACCATTGCACTTCCGGCCGTATTTAATGCCGTAGGAAAATTTAAAGGAACGCTAAATGATTTCTATACCGATCTCGTTTTAGGGAGTAGTTATGGAAATGCTACCATTAAGGGGCAGTACAACCAACAAATTAAAAACAAAGAAAAGTACAATCTAGATACAGAACTGACTAATTTTGATTTAGGCAAATTGATAAAAAATAGTGATATTGGTAAAATCAGTTTAAATGCTACTATTAAAGGAACAGGTTTTGATCCCAAAACAGCAAATACATCCATAAGCGGGACCATTCAAAAACTATATTACAATAAATATACCTATCAAAACTTGGATTTAAAAGGCGCCATTCATAATGGTTTATTTAAAATAAATGCAAGCAGCCCTGATCCCAATCTTACTTTTGACTTAGTGAGCAGCGGTAGTTTTAAAGATAAATATCCCGCTGGTACCATTAACCTTAATATTGATATTGCTGACCTTGAAAAGTTAAACCTGCATGCTGGTCCACTAAAAATAAGAGGAACTGTACAAGCTGATATTCAATCAGCTGATCTGGATTACCTCAATGGTAAATTTACTGTTTTAAACTTAACCGTTGCTGATGAGGCAACGCAATATGTCACCGATTCCATTACTTTAATTGCCACTTCTACTGCTGATAAAAATACTTTGGATTTAAAATCTCCATTTATGACTGCTAGCGTAAACGGAAAATACAAACTATCTAAAATTGGTGCTGCCTTGTCTCAGTCTATTTCAAAATATTATTCAACAGATTCATATTCGAAAACTAAAGCAGTTGAAAAGCAGCAATTGGAATTCAAAATTGGAATTGCTGACAGTCCGCTTTTAGTGAAATTAATTCCTGATTTAAAGAGCCTGGAACCTATAGCTATTTCTGGAAGATACAATACCGTAAATGATTCTATTGTTTTGAATGCCGCCATCCCAAAAGTTATTTATGGAGGAAACACAGTGACAAATGCCGTTTTTAAAATAGATACTAAAGACAATTCTTTGGTATACAACTTAATGGTTGATGATTTACAAAACACTCAATTTCAACTGCCGTACACTTCCCTAACTGGTAAAATACAAAACAATACTGCCAATTATGTTTTACAATTAAAAGACTTAAAAGACAAAGAAAGGTATTTGATTGCTGGTACAGTTGAGGCTAAAAATGGAAATAATGACCTTCATTTTGATCCAAAAAACCTATTGCTTAATTACGAATCCTGGAATATAGATCCTGCTAATGTAATCCGTTTTGGTCCTAAAGGATTGTATGCTAACCAGCTTAAACTAAGCAAAGACGGGAGTAGCATTGAATTGCAATCTGAATCTCAAAAAACAAATGCGCCACTGGCTATTAATTTCAAAGATTTTAAACTAGAGACGCTGACTAGCATTGCCGAAAAAAGTGACTTAACCATTAGTGGAACTACAAATGGTGCGGTTCTACTAAAAAATTTAAATCAAACGCCTGTTTTTACTTCTAATCTTACCATTTCTGATTTTGCATTTAAAAAAGACACCGTTGGGACAATCAATATTCAAGTGGATAATATCGTTGCCAACAGCTATAATGCAAAAGTAGCTATAACAGGTCAGGACAATCAAGTGAATTTAGATGGAACTTACAAAACAGGAAATGGTGCAATGGACTTCAACCTGGATATTGTAAAACTAAATCTGAAAAGCATTCAAGGATTTACATTGGATAACCTAAAAGAAAGCACTGGTTTTTTTAATGGTAAATTTAAAATAACAGGAACTACAGATCAACCTAAAATGATTGGTGACTTAAAATTGAATGATATCGGATTCAAAGTAACGCCACTCAACGCCACATTTAAGTCCATGAATGATGCCGTTTCGTTTACCAATGATGCCATTCTATTTGATCATTTTACCATTAAAGATGAGAAAGACAATGATTTAGTTATTAACGGAAAAATCAATAGTGCAAATTTCAATAATTTCGGTTTTGATCTAACATTAGATGCCACAAATTTCAAAGCCTTAAATTCCAAAGAGAAAGACAATCCTTTGTATTATGGAGAAGTATATTTAGACAACCATTTAAGAATAAAAGGAGATTTCAATAATCCTATTGTAGATGGAGATATAAAAGTAAATAAAGACACCAAACTGACTATTGTAATGCCACAATCGGATCCATCCATCGCGGATCGAGAAGGAATTGTGGAATTTATTGACCAAGACAATCCTTCGATGATTGAAACCATTGCTGTAGATGAAAATTTAAGTAAAACAGAAATAAAAGGAATCAATGCATCGGTCAATATAGAAGTCGATAAAGAGGCCGAATTATCTATTGTAATTGACAAATCCAATGGTGACTTTTTAAAATTAAAAGGAGAAGCGCAGTTAAATGGTGGAATTGATCCTTCAGGAAAAACGACCTTAACAGGAAGATATGAGCTAAAAGAAGGAGCTTATGAAATGAATTTTAATTTTATCAAACGAAAATTCGATATTAAGAGCGGTAGTTATATTCTATGGACAGGCGAACCAACATCGGCAGATATTAATATAACTGCTGTTTACAAAAATCAGGCTGCTCCTATTGATCTTATTGATGACCAATTGGCTAATGTTTCGGCAGAAGTAAGAAATACCTACAAACAAAAAATCCCTTTTGAAACCGAATTAAAAATGACTGGGGAGTTAATGAAACCCGTCATCAGTTTTGATATTATTTTGCCCGATGGAAACAATAGTGTATCCACCGAAATTATCAATACAACTCAAGCTAAATTAACGCAATTGCGTCAGCAACCAGACGAACTCAACAAGCAAGTATTTGCGTTACTGCTATTGAATCGTTTTATAGGTGAAAATCCTTTTGCTAGTGAAGCTGGTGGTAGTTCTTTGACATCCATAGCGCGACAAAGTGCCAGTAAAATCCTATCGCAACAACTGAACAATTTGGCCGGAAACTTAATTAGCGGTGTCGAATTGAATTTTGATTTAAATTCAACCGAAGATTATACCACGGGACAACTTGAAAATAAAACCGATTTGAATGTAGGGATTTCTAAAAAATTACTGAACGATCGATTGAAAGTAACCGTTGGGAGCAGTTTTGGGCTGGAAGGGCCACAACAAACCAATGAAACTAACAATAACATTGCGGGTGACGTATCTGTTGAATATCAATTGTCTAAAGATGGACGATACAAGTTAAAAGCCTACCGTTTAAACAAATACCAAGTGGCACTGCAAGGACAAGTAATAGAAACAGGAATTGCTTTTATTATCACTTTAGATTACAATCATTTTAAAGAATTATTTCAAAAAAGTAAAACTCAAAAAGAGAAAAACAAAAAGAAATAATGAATTCTACCTATAGCATTATGAAAAACAAAGCGCCACTACTCTATTTCCTTTTTGTCATCCTGTTCCTATCTGGATGCAGTGGTACTAAATATTTACCCGAAGGAGAACTGCTTTATACAGGTGCAAAAATTAAAATAGAAGGAAATGAACCTGCTAAAAAGGAACGCAAAGCACTAAAATCAGAATTAGAGCTTTTGGTAAGGCCAAAACCCAATTCTTCCTTTCTAGGGATGAGGCCCAAACTGTTCTTTTATAATTTGGCGGGACAGCCAAAAAAAGAAAAAGGAATTCGCTACTGGATCAAAACAAAACTGGGCGAAGCACCCGTTTTATACAGTAAAGTAGATCTAGAATACAACAAAAGTGTTTTACAAAACTATAGTGAAAACAAAGGGTATTTCAATGTAAAATCCACTGCTGATTCCACGAGAACGGGAAAAAAAGCAAAAGCGACGTATACTGTTACACCAAACAAACGTTACTTTATTAGAGACGTAAAATTTCCCGAAGGATCATCGGCTGTGGCTGCAGCAGTGCGTAAAACACAAAGACGCTCTTTATTAAAAAAAGGAGAAGGATACAGTTTAGAAGTTATTAAAACCGAAAGAGAACGAATTGATACCCGACTCAAAGAAAAAGGATTCTATTATTTCAATCCTGATTATTTGCTCGTACAGGTAGACAGTACAGTAGCCGATCATCAAGTAGATTTGATCGTGAAGATAAAAACAGATGCGCCCCAACTGTCCAAAGAGCAATACAAGATCAATAAAGTGGTCGTGTATCCTAATTATTCCATTAATACAGATAATGCCTCCAGCAACAGTGATTCAATTGTTCATTACAAGGATTTTACGATTATAGATAACGAACATTTATTTAATCCCAGCATTTTTGACCGAACGCTTTATTTTAAAAAAGGGGATTATTACAACCGCACCAACCACAATTTATCTTTAAATCGATTAGTCAATTTAGGCACTTTCAAGTTTGTAAAAAACCAGTTTAAAGTAGCCGATACGATAAGTAATTATCTCGATGCCTATTATTATTTGACTCCTTTGCCTAAGAAATCCATTCGTGTAGAAGTGTTGGCCAAAACCAATTCAGCTAATTATACTGGAACAGAACTCAATGTAAACTGGAGCAATCGTAATTTATGGAAAGGAGCGGAACAGCTTACAATTTCAGCTTTTGGTGGAGTTGAAGTACAGGTATCTGGACAAAATAATGGGTTTAATGTATACCGTTTTGGAACAGAGGCTAATTTAATTTGGCCGCGCCTTATTGCTCCTTTTAAATTTCAATCTTCCAGTGGTTTTGTTCCAAAAACAAAAGCAACACTAGGATATGAGTTTCAAAACAGAACCAAATTATATTCCTTGCAAACCCTCAAAGGTTCTTTTGGATATTTATGGAAAGAGAATGAACGCAAAGAACACTTGTTGAATGTCACTGAGATCACCTTTGCCAGTCCACAAAATGTTACGGCTTTGTATCGCGAACAAATTGCTGCCAATGCATCACTTGGAAAAGTAATCGAAAAACAATTGATTTTTGGTCCTACTTACTCCTATACGTATACAAATACCATGGAGAAAAGAAAAAAGAATACCTTTTATTACAAGGGAAGTATTGACCTCGCTGGGAATATAACAGGATTACTATCCGGTGCTAATATAAAATCAGGAGATACCGTTAAAGTATTTAAGGTACCATTTAGTCAATTTATAAAAGTAGAAAATGAATTCAGGCATTACCTAAAATTAGGTGCCGAATCACAACTCGCTAGTAGAATTATCGTGGGAGCAGGTTTTGCTTATGGCAACTCAAATGAAATGCCATTCATCAAACAATTTTTTAATGGTGGTACGAATAGTATTAGAGCCTTTAGAGCACGCTCTATTGGCCCTGGAACCTTTGATGGATCAACGAATGCCAATACCTTTTTACCGGATCAATCAGGAGATTTAAAACTTGAATTCAATACAGAGTATAGAGCAAAAATTTACGGATTGGTTAAAGGAGCTTTGTTCATGGATGCCGGAAATATATGGCTTTTAAAAGACAACATAGACAAACCGGGTGCCAAATTCTCTAAAGACTTTTTAAACGAACTCGCTGTGGGTGTAGGTGCTGGATTGCGATTTGATTTCTCGTTTCTGGTCCTGAGAACGGATCTTGCTTTTCCTATACGTAAACCGTACTTGCCCGATGGTCAACGCTGGGTATTGGACAAAGTAAATTTTGGAAGTGGATCTTGGCGAAATGACAATTTAGTATTTAATCTGGCTATTGGATATCCATTTTAGACCTATTACTTTAATTACCAATAGCTTCAAAATCTACAATGCCTTTTTTTTATTTGATCTATTAAAGAATAATCATAATAAAACCTTAAAACACAATAATTATTACATCTTTATTGCTGTTAAAGGCAATTCATTGCTAATTTCAATTATATTTGTTTAAAAAAATTCGCAACATATGGAAGAGTGTATTTCAGTTTTTGACATGCTTAAAATTGGTATTGGACCATCAAGTTCTCATACTTTAGGCCCATGGCGTGCCGCTGAACGCTTCTTGCAAGAATTGAAAGAGGAAAACCTTTTACCTACTGTTACGCGAATTAAAACTAACTTATATGGCTCCTTGTCGTTAACAGGCAAAGGGCATGCGACTGACTTGGCAGTGATGCTAGGACTTAGCGGTCAAGACCCAGAATATATTCCGGTGGAAAACATCGATGGAATTATAAAAATCATTAAAGATACCCACCTAATCAATTTAGGAAATCAATATCCAATACCCTATCAGTTCGCTGATGATATTAGGTTCAATAAAGAGTTTCTTCCTTTTCATTCTAATGGGATGACATTTACTGCTTTTATTGGAAACGAGATTGCATATGAGGCTACCTACTACTCCATCGGTGGTGGATTTGTAGTAAAAGAAGAACGCATTAACGCCAAGGAAAAAATCAAAATTAAATGTGCTTTCCCTTACATGATCAATAATGCGGCTGAGCTATTGGCCTTTTGCAAAAGCGAAAATAAAAGCATTTCGGAGATTGTTTATGAAAACGAAAAATCCATGCGCACGGAGGAAGTAATCGATCATGAATTGATGCGCATCTGGAACACGATGTTGGAGTGCATGTACATAGGATGCCATACTTCGGGAATCCTTCCGGGTGGATTAAATGTGCGTCGAAGAGCGTTTGACATGCATCAAAATTTAATAGGATTGTCTAATTATAGTGATCCACAAACTTGGTTAGAACAAATACGCTTGACCGAAGTGAAGTTTCGCCAAATCCTAAAATGGGTAAGCTGTTTTGCCTTGGCCGTAAACGAAGTCAATGCAGCACTAGGCCGCATTGTAACCGCACCTACAAATGGTAGTGCTGGAGTAATTCCGTCCGTTTTAATGTATTATTTGGTAATTGAAAACCACAATGCGGGCCCAAAAGAAATCAAACAATTTTTACTGGTGGCTGGAGAAATAGGCAGTATTTTCAAAAAAGGTTCAACCATATCAGCCGCTATGGGTGGTTGCCAAGCCGAAATAGGCGTTTCCTCCTCTATGGCTGCAGCGGCACTTTGTGAACTGATGGGTGGAACACCCGAACAAGTATTGATGGCCGCCGAAATTGCCATGGAGCACCATTTAGGATTGACCTGTGACCCTATAGGTGGTTTAGTCCAAATTCCATGTATCGAACGCAATACGATGGGTGCTATAAAAGCCATCAATGCCGCCGAACTCGCCCTTGAAACCGACCCAAAAAACGCCAAAGTACCATTGGACAAAGTAGTCGATACTATGTGGCAAACCGCTAAAGATATGAACAATAAGTACAAAGAAACTTCGGAGGGCGGACTAGCGATTGCCGTTAATATGGCTGATTGTTAATCGTTGTTCGTTGACCGATGTTCGTTGACCGTTATTCGTTGTTCGATGCACGTTGTTCGTTGTTCGTTGTTCGTTAGTAGATGATCTATCTTGCGATGGACGGTAAACGGTGGACGGTTTTCGTTGTTCGATGCCCGTTGACCTATATTCATTTTAGCTAATCAATAATCGTAATTTGTCCTGCGATGGACGGTAAACGGTGGACGGTTTTCGTTGACCGTTGTTCGTTATTCGTTAAACAGAAAACGATCAACGGAAAACGATAGACGGTAAATGATTTTCACAATCTCCTATTTTTGGGCGTGCCCCAGCTTCCACTCCGTTGCAGCAGCGTCAGGCTCTACGCTACAATCTCCCGAAAAAAATCGGGAGGATTTCCACTTTGATCCTTCACGCAAGATCCCCTTTTGCGACAGCGAAAACAGGCATTTTTAACTATTCGAAATAAAATTCATCATAGACCATTCAAAATCAATAAATTATATGATATTATTTAAAATAAAGTAGTATTTTAGTTACTTCATATACGCCTTATGCAAATAATTGTAAAAAAGATATGGCATCGCGATGCAGATCGAATCGGACTTTTTTTTACCTATGATAGTGGGACTATTTCTCAATTAAAAAAATTGGGAGGAATCTATAGCCAGTCGCTCCGTTGTTGGTATTTTGATTACAATGCTGTAAATTACAAGCTCATAAGTCAAACCTTTGATGATTTGGTTATTGACAACCCAAAAAAGACAAAAACGCAACCGCTGGCCGGCCTTACCATAGGCCGTGACCTTCCAGCCATAGCCACAGGCAACCTTCAGTTAGATTCGGCACTAATGCTGAATAACCCTGAACATATAGCGAAAACAAATTCGTTAGCACCCAACATGCGTTTAGAATTACTGCCTAATTTAGGTAAGTATTGGGTTTTCAAGATGCAGTATTATCAGGCAATAAGCAGGCAATTATTGGCCACAAAAGGAGTCTATTGGAATGCCAATTATAAGGTTTACATGGTGCTAAGGAACACTAATGTAAAATTGCAAGTTGAAAAAATACTTGGCGCATCCTCTTTTTTTCCTGAAAATGATTCTTACAAAAGCGAAACGGTCTTTACATCTGAATCGATTATAGTAAAACCACATCCAGAAGACCCGAAATGGATGGAAGTGTATGTACCACCATTTCTTGTATTGCGAGAAAAAATAAAACGGTTCTCTATGGCTCGTTTTAGTACCATCAAAGATTGTTATTTACTTCCTGCCGCACCTAGTGTATATGAGGCCATGGGAATGCAATTTGAGCCTCATAAAGTACTAATTAACAACCGGCTTCCTAAAGGGTATTTATTGAAACAAAACTTACCTAACAGGAAACAACTCGATTTAAGTAAAACCAAAGCGCAACTATTCAACCAAGTTCCTGATGCAGCACATGACTATATTACGTTAATGGTAGACACTATATTGGCGCTTAATTACAGTAGTTCCACGATGCGAACCTATACCAGTTCCTTTTTAAAATTCCTGCGGGATCACCAGTTTAGAGATCCTCACACCATTACACAAAAAGAAATCATAAAATACTTGGCTTCCATTATGGAGCGCGGTTTATCAGCCTCCTCCGGACACAATATGGTAAATGCTTTATTATTTTATTATCAGCAAATTGAACATCAAAAAGGCTTTGAACTAAAAATTCCTCGACCAAAAAGTGAAAAAAAATTACCGGCAGTATTAACCATGGAAGAATGTCTACAAATTTTTAGAGCTGTAGACAACCCAAAACACAAATTATTATTGTTAATAGGCTATGGTGCAGGCCTACGTGTAAGTGAGATTGTAACTCTAGAGTGGCGCGATATATTATTTGCCGAGCATAAAATTCATATTAAAAATGCCAAGGGCAAGAAAGACCGCCTGGTGATGTTGCCCTACTCTATTGTAAGTTCACTGGAGCTTTATAAGACATTATACGAACCCAATAAATATGTTTTTGAAGGGCAATATGCAGGGGAACCCTACAGCATTGGTAGTGCGCAATCAGTAATGCGACAAGCACTAAAAAAATCCGGATTATCCAAAAGTGCTACTGTACATACCTTACGCCATAGTTTTGCTACCCATTTACTAGAAAATGGAACTGATATTAGATACATTCAAAAATTCCTAGGTCATGCTAGTATTAAAACGACCACAATATACACGCATGTTTCGAAAATGGCTGCTGATAAGATACTCAGTCCATTAGATCGCTTGGTAGATGAAAATAACAAGAAAAAACTGAAAGATTAATCAAAAACATCCAAAAAGATGTATATATTTGATGTTATATACAAGTTATGCGTCAGCTTGGTCGGTATCTCCAAGAAGTTCTGTAATAAAATCTCTAATTTCTTTTAATTCCGATTTATCAATATCAATATAAGCGTCACCGTTACTTGTTTCTAAAATAAATTGACTAAAATCTGTTTGAATTCTGATAAGAAATTTTCCGTAAGAATCTCTTCCTTTTAAATCTGCGTAGTATTTTGTGATTTTTGATTTCATTTTTTTAGGTGTTAAAAAAGCCGAACGCATAACATTTGTTTTGCAACATTTCGGCATAGCGTTTAATTTAATTAGTTTTTTATGTCAGTTTTTATTTGTGATAATCCGAAGCAATACGCTTGCTTAATCCTCAACGTAGCAAAGCAATTTCCGTTGGGCAACACTTTAACAAACAATTGGAGAATTCATAAACGATAAAAAAAAATTAATGTTTAAAACCTGTTATTTTAGAAAACACGAACCTGCTATTCAACTAACGGGAAAATTAAATGCTTTTAACGTGAAAGATTTTTGTTCAGCATTAGATAAATTTTATGAAACTGGAAAAAAAAATCTAACCATTGATTTTGAAAGAGTTGAAAGAGCTTACCCAAGTGGTGTTCTCCCTATAATCACAAGTTTAGATTTGGTAAGAAAAAAAGGTATCACAATTTATGTGAAATTGCCAAAAAATGATGGAACTAGAAAATTATTTAGAAGTGTAAATTGGGCTCATTATCTATCTCCTGAACAATTTGAAAAATCCGAATCAACACACGATAGACATCTAGTAACAAGACGGTTTGAAAATGCTGAACAACAAAAAAAGGTAGTTGATGATTTTATGGATGTAGTTCTTAGAAGTATGCCTGTACCAAAAGATATTTTATCTGGTCTTGAATGGTCAATAAATGAAATAACTGACAATGTTTTAAATCATTCAGAATCAAAATTTGGCGGTATAATACAAGCTAGTACTTATCCCGGCGAACAAACAATTGCATTTGCAATTGCAGACTCAGGAAGAGGAATATTAAAATCAATGCAAGAAGGTTATCCATCTTTAAGAACTGAATTAGACGCAATTGGCGAAGCTGTCAAAGCTGGCGTAACTAGAAACCCGAAATTTGGTCAAGGAAATGGATTAGCTGGTTCTTTAAGAGTTACTACAATGACTGGCGGTTCATTTGACATTACTAGTGGAAACGGTAGACTTGTAGTTACACAAGAAGAAACTGTAAAAAAACCTTTTATTTATAGTAAATACCAAGGAACTATTGTTTGCGGACAAATTAAAATAACAGACGACTTCTCAATATCTAAAGCACTTGATTTCGATGGAAATAAAAGCACTTATATTCCTGTCGATATTGTAGAAATGCAATATGAAATGCAAGATAAAGATTGCTTAATTTTAATAATGAAAGAGGAATCGACAGGATTTGGTTCAAGAAAATCAGGATTACAAATTAGAACAAAAATTAAGAATCTAATGAGCGCTAGACCAAACTACCCTCTAATAATTGATTGGTCAGGTGTACCTGTAATTTCAAGTAGTTTCGCAGATGAATTGATTGGTAAACTTTTTTTAGAAATGGGTGCAATGTCTTTTTCGTCAATAGTTAGAAATCAAGGAATGGAAAATTTGGTACGAGGACTATTAGACAAAGCAATTGCTCAAAGGCTAACTCAAGAAAAAGATGAAGAATAAAAAGCGTCGCCCAACCGCCATTTTGAGCTAGCTGAAATTTAGTGGAATTACCGTTTCGCATCAAGTTCTCGTTTAGCCGAAAATTGAGCGTTTACGAACTTCCAGCCATCTCAAAGTGGCATAACGTTGTGCGAAATATTACCCGAAATCGCTGAAAACAATAACTTATAATACAATGATAACATTAGAAAACGAACAACGAGGTTACTATACATTAGGATTTCTGAATATTAAAATACATACTAAGGAAGATTTAGGAAATTTAAATCAATTAATATCAAAACAAAGTCCAGTTTTCTCAACGTTTTTACATGAATATATTCATTTTTTACAGAATTTTACAACAACAAGTGGTTTATATTCATCCCAATTTTATATCCAATTTTTAAAATATACAATTTCAAAAATTAAAGAGAATGAAGATGATATAATAAATTTGCCTCTAACTATTGATAACGATTACAATCGAGAATCTCTAAATAAATTAAACTCAATATATTTAGGTCAATCTGGTTTTATAAGAAACAGAGTTAGATATGAAAATTATAGTTCTGAAAAAACAGAAATTACGGATATAAGTGATAATAATCTTATAATTGTCAATAAATATTTCATTGAATTTACTGATTTTGATACTCATAAGTTTGAAAAATATCATTTTGGAACTATTGCTTTAAAAGAATATGTTGCTCATAAAATTCAAAATAGTTTCCAAAGTATACAGCATCCAGATATTCCATATTTAATAGCAGAGTTAATAATTGATAAAGAGTTACCTGAACTAAAAGATAATGATAATTTAAAAATTTTATTATGTGATGCTTCATTAATGAACCTTTATCCAGCACAATTTTTTTTTGAAACTATTGAAAGACTTAAACAAAAAGTATATCCAAAAAACCCAACCGAATTTTACAATTATATTTTTAAGGACATAAGTTATGATGGGAAATTGGGCAAATTTGACAATCAAATACAATTGTTTAATTATATCTATGATCAAATAAAATATGATTACAATGATGCGTTCAAATCTAAAATTTTTATAAATGAGTTAAATTGGTTTTTGCACATCCTGAAAAATGCGAGAGAACTTCGCATAAAAAACCCAACTTTCATTCTGAATTTAATTAATTCTAAAGGAAAGTTCACCATTGAACTAAAACGAATAATTAAGAGTTTAGGAACACCCTTTTTTATAAATGAGCTTAATGATGGTGGTTTTGTTCCGCCCAGAAAATTAAAAAAAATCCCAAATCAAACATACATTTTACTTGCGGCATCTGAATTGTTGTTTAATGCATTTGCTAAAAATGAATTTGGTTTATATGGGTTTTGTTCTAAAAATTTTGCTAAACAAAATCCAACAAACGAATTATGTCAAACAAATCCTTTCAAAAAAATGAATGAACCTGAAGCTTGTCCATTTATACAACTAAGCAAAACATGGGGAATTCACGAAAAAGTATACGTAAGATAAAATACTTCGCACAACCGCCATTTTGATATAGCTGGCATTTAGTGGAATTATCGTTTCGCATCAAGTTTTCGTTAAGCCGAAAATTGAGCGGTTACGAACTTCCAGCCATCTCAAAGTGGCATAACGTTATGCAACATTTAAAAACTGACAAATGAAATTAAAGATAATTACAACAATTTTTTATATTTTATTCTTTTGCTCATGTAATCAACATTTCGAAAGGTTATCAGAAAAAAATGCGGAAAACGAAGTTCTGTTACAAAAAATTATACCAAATAATAACGTCAAATATTGGCAAGTTGAACACTTTCCAAATTATAAAACTGAGGAGTTGGATTTTGAAATTTTATTTTCAAAAGGAAATACAGAAAATATATCCATTCCGAAAAATGAATTTAATTTAAATGGATTTTTTTCAGGTTGTCATCCATCACTTTGTGTTTACAGAATTACTTATTTGGAAAATGACCAATGGAAAATCATACAGTCAGAAAAAGAATTAAAAACTTTCATTGATAAGATTGATAATGTATATGAAGCCTATTTGATTGGAAAAATAAATGAATATGACATTGACCAAAATTCAGAAGAAGGAAATGGATTTGTAAAACAAAACGATGGTTACAAGCTTAAAATGATGAAATATAACAATTGTCCAGAATCAAAAGAGAGTTTTACTTTATCTATTAATAAGAATGGAAATATTGAAAACATAAAAAGCAATGGGTTTTATTTAAAAACTACTGATTGCATAGTTTACTGAAATAAAAACGTTGCATAACAGCGGTTTTGCAAGATTGCGAATTTTCTGGTAAATTCACTTTTACGTTTCGCAAGAAATTTTATCTTTAACGGAAAATAATCGGTTACGAAGTTCGCAACCTTGCAAAGCCACATAACGTTAGCAGCAAATATAAAATTAGATTGACCAAAAATCAGAAATAAATTACCTGAATAAAAATGCAAATAATAAAAACATTCTTCGAATACTTCTTCTATAGAATTGCAAAATTGAATTTTAAAAATGGAAATCAAAATAACGCAATTCTAAGCGTAACAGTATGTCAGTTTCTAATTTTGGGAAATATATTAATGGCAATATACATTTCTATTTTTCCTGAAACTAGAAGAAAATTTAACATCTACGAAATAGCATTTATTGTTTTACTCTTTTTTGGAATGGATTATTATAACAGTAAAATCTATAAGGACAAATATGATAAGTATGACGAAAGGTGGAAAAATGAATCCAAAAGAAAAAAACTTACAAAAATGATTTTGGTAGTATTATTTATAATTTTTACGTGGTTTTTGGTTTTTGTAAATGCATTTATATATGATAGATTTAAAAAATATTAGACAAGTAAAAAAATACTACTAATTTAACAACCAAACTGAAAAATATCAGCTGCTAACCGCCATTTTGAGCTAGCTGGAATTTAGTGGAATTATCGTTTCGCATCACGTTTTCGTTAATCCGAAAATTGAGCGTTTACGAACTTCCAGCCATCTCAAAGTGGCATAACGTTATGCAAAATTGTAAGGACGAACCGCTTAATCGAAAAGTCCTTTTTGTTTTTCATAATTAGTTATTAATATTTCAGTTCTACGATTTTTTAAATTTTTTCTTTCTCCAATAATTATTACATTTAAACCTCGTTCTTTTGCTTGGTTAAGAATAAACTCATTATCAAATTCACTCATTGCAAACTTGCAACCTGTGGCTTGTAAGCAGTCAAATAAATCAATGCTATCTTGTTCAGTAAATGAATTACTATAATTGTCATTCGTTCCTAAATATGGTGGGTCGCAATAAATAAAGGTTTTATTTTCATCATTCCTGCCATCATTTTGAAAACCTAATTTTGATAAAAATTTTCTAAAATCAAAATTTGTAAAATTACAATCGTATAAAAATTTAAATGTGTTTTCTACTTCCACTTCAAAACCATCTTTAAAATCCTTAACTCCTCCAGCTCCAGAACTTACTTGGTGTCTAATTGCAGAACCTGTTCCATTTAGAGTAAAATTGCTAATAAATAAAAATCTTAATGCTTTTTTTATAGGTTCGGTTTCTTCATTTTTTTTCCAATAATCCAATAAATCTGAATGAACAGGCATTGAATAAAAATGCTTTTTTAAATTTTCCTTTTCGTTTATTACAACTTGAAACAAATTACAAACATCACTATCCAAGTCATTAAGGATATTATATTTTGCTTTTGGTTTATTAAAAAACATTCCACCAGCTCCAAAAAATGGCTCAACATAAAATCTATGTTCAGGGAAATACTTTTGTATTTCAGAAGCTATTGCTTGTTTATTTCCTAATCTTCTTAATATCATATTTTTTATTTTTAATTAAAACAACTTTGCATAACAAGTGTTTTGCTCAATTGTGCCGAACATACGCACCGCATAGGCACAACTGAAGCAAAGCACCATACGTTGTAGGAAACCCTATAGCTACACGGAACGTTGAAAAAACCTAAAATTAAACACTTGCTATTGTGGAAATAAATACGTAAATTTGCATACTATAATTAGCAAAACGTAATGGGGAGATTTGAGAAAATATTAATAAATTCTAACGGAATAGACAAAAGAGATTCTGGATACTATTCCACTCCTAATTTTATTTGTGATTATATAAGTTCTGAATTATTAAGTTTAAATCCATTTGGCAGAAAAGTTCTTGACCCAGCTGTTGGTGATGAAGAATTACTTAAAACTTTTTTCATTCACGGTAAACATATTGATAGTTTTGATATTATAGAACACGGAAATATTCAATACTCAAATTTTAAAAAACAAGATTTTATAGAATTTTATAAAGAGCAAAAAAAATCCTTATTTTTTGAAAGTTCCATAAATTTAGATTACGATTATTATATTGCAAATCCTCCTTATAATTGTCACGAATTAGACTATATAAAAAATAATAAAAACGAACTAAAAAGCATTTTTCCGAAAGTTGGAGTACATAATATGTATTCTATGTTCTTATCTGCAATTATAGATTGTGCAAAAGAAGGTGCTTTAATCGGAGTAATTATTTCAGATTCATTTTTAACTTCTACAATGCACTCTGGATTAAGACAACAAATACTTGAAGAATGTTCAATTCATCAATTAATACTATGTCCTAACGATTTGTTTTGGTCTCAAAAAGCCGATGTAAGAACTTGTATTTTGATTTTACAAAAAGGTATAAAATTTCAAAATAAAATTGAAATCGTTAACAGACCTAAAAATTCAAATCATTTAAAAAGTATTCTTGAAAACAGAGAATTTATTACAACTGATTTAGATAGTATAGTTTTAAGCAAACAAAAAAATGCAAATCAATTTATAATTGATATTGATGCCGATATTTTAGCATTATTTAAAAACCCACGATTAGGACACGTTTTTAATTGTATCACTGGAATATCAACTGGGAACGACAAAAAATACTTATCGAAAGAACGAAAGAAAGGATTTGAAATTCCTTTTTATAAAAATCCTGGTTCGAAAAAATTTAAAACTGAAGAAGATGCTTATCTAATTAATCACTTTATGGAAGAGTCTTTAGTAGTTAAAGATTTTATGGTTAGAAACAAGCAATTTGTTCTTAAAGAAGGTATTACTTGCTCTTCAATGGGATTAACTTTTAGTGCTTGTTACTTACCCGAAAACTCAACATTTGGGGTAAATCCAAATATATTTACGACTGAAGAAGACCTTTTTTGGATGTTATCATATTTAAACAGCCATCTAATCACTTATTTGGTAAGAGGAATACTTATTAGGTCAAATATGGTTACATCAGGTTATATTTCCCAATTACCAATTATACCATTTACAATTGAAGAAAAAAAACAATTATCTCTAATTTCAAAAGAAGTTATTAACTCAAACTTAGATATTGACGAAGCTATTACAAAAATAAATTTAATTATTTATACAAATTTAAATTTGGATAAAAATATAATCAATAAGATTGAAGATTTTGCTTTAAATTTATCGAAAAGAGTTTAATATTAAGACTCTTCGCCAGTTTCACCAACTTCTTTCCATCTGTTGTTTATTTTTTTGAAATATTTCCCATCTGGTTCTCTAATAATATCTCCCGGTTTTGCATTCTTTTTACTTTGCCCATATCCTAAAGCATTTATAAATAATGAGTGAAATTCTGAATTTGACCTTTTTACCGCATCATTAATATCTTTATAATAAGCAGATTGTAAATTACCATTATTACTTGGATTTACATAAATATCCTTAATCCAAGCTAAAGGAAATACTGTTGCGTGGTCAATTTCAATTGTCATATCATCATTAAACTTTATAAAAAAAGTTCCAATGAAAAAAGTTTTTGTAATGTCTGTAGCATAAAATTCTTCTAACCCTACAGCTTTTGATATATCGTCTTTATTTTTTCTTCCACCAAGAACTGCTGATTTGATATTGATAAATATGGGAGTATTATTACCTTCTATTTTACATTCAAAATCATAAACTGATATTTCAGATTCAGAAGGAACTATACTTTGTAGTTTAAACTCTGTATGGTATTGCTCTAAATTTTGAGTAATTAATTCTTCTAAAATTCTCCAAACGGTTCTTCCTTTTGCTGCTTTTCTCCACCCAAAAGGGAATTGTTCTTTTGTGCCTATTTGAATTGTACTAATCTTAGCAACTAATAAATCAAAACTCTCTTGTAATCCAATACGTAATTCCTCTATTTGTTCTGCTGTCATTTTATTAATTCATTTATATTAACACCAAGGGCTGTAGCAATTTTTTCAATATTAATAAGAGTAATATTCTTTTCAGCTCTTTCAATCATCCCTATATAAGTCCTGTGAACATCTGCTAAATGAGCGAGTTGTTCTTGAGAAAGTCCATTTTTAATTCTGACTTCTCTAACCTTATCACCAAAATTTATTAATATTTTAGATTTTTCTTTCATTGCTAATTAAAGTATGCAAAACTATATGTATTTACAATGCTTAACAACATACTAAAGTTAGCATTGTACGAAATGAGACAAAAATTAAATACCTCGAAATGAGTTGCAGTGGAAAAAAGGGCATCCTACAACAGCCGTTTGGCAAGATTGCGAATTTTGTGGTAAATTCACGTTTACGTTTCGCAAGAAATATTATCTTAGTAGAAAATAAACGGTTACGAAGTTCGCAACCTCGCCAAGCGGCGAAACGTTGCTGTGAATAATCTTGCAAATTTTGCGCTGAAAAATCAGAATGAAATTGTTAAGCAGAAAATAATTGGGTTTAATGAAAGTGATGCCGTTTGCGGCGAAAAATATTCTAGCTGAATTAAATCGTGAAGCGAAAAATACTTTGGTTTAATGAAGTGAAGTAGTTTGCGCCCAAAAATATTCTAGCAGAATCGAATCGTTAAGCAGAAAATAATCTGATTAAATGAAAGTGATGCAGTTTGTGGCGAAATGTATTGCGGAAAAAATAATTGCAGAAAGGACGATTATTGAAATAATTACTCACAGCAACATGCGTTTTGCCGTATTTGGGGCTTTAGTGGAATTATCGTTTTAATTTGTATTTTCGTTAAGCCGAAAATACCCGTTTTCAAAACCCCAAAACACGGCAAAGCACAATAACGTTGCAATAAATTTCTGCCGAATTTTGCGCTGAAAAATTCACTACAAAATCGTTAATCAGAAAGTAATCTGCTTCAATGAAAGCGATGCAGTTTGCGTCTAAAAAATTATAGCGGAATCGTTAAGCAGAAAGTAATCTGCTTCAATGAAAGCGATGCAGTTTGCGTCTAAAAAATTATAGCGGAATCGTTAATCAGAAAGTAATCTGCTTCAATGAAAGCGATGCAGTTTGCGTCTAAAAAATTATAGCGGAATCGTTAAGCAGAAAGTAATCTGCTTCAATGAAAGCGATGCAGTTTGCGTCCAAAAAATTATAGCGGAATCGTTAAGCAGAAAGTAATTTGCTTCAATGAAAGCGATGCAGTTTGCAGCGAAATGTATTGCGGTAAAAAAATAGAATAACTAGAAGTATTGTGCCGAAAAAACTTATTGCAACATCGGTTTTGCAAGATTGCGAGATTTGTGGGAAATTCACGTCTATTTTTCGCGAGAACATTTATCTTAGCGGAAAGTAATCGGTTACGAAGTTCGCAACCTTGCAAAGCCGAGAACCGTTATGCCTCATTATACCTCGATTGCCTCCAAAAGGTGACGGCTTGGGTATTTTTTACCAAAAACAGTCTTAATATCTTCTTCGTCTTTAGCCTCTAATATTTTTGAATGTAGTATTTGTCCTTTGAAAAATCTGCACTTAAAATAACGAGGCATAACAGCGGTTATACAAGATTGTTGCAATTCTGTTTTTTTTGAAATATCAGTCATAATTTTAAATATTAGTTTGTATTTGTGAGGTTGTTTTTTAATTCGGCAACAACCTCGTATAGCCGCAAAACGTCAGGCTGTGAAAAAACCTCCTTTTTTCCTCAAAATCACTCAATTTTCATATCGCAACACTACTAATAAAGCCTTGTAAGAAGGCTAATTTTTTACGCTGCTAATTTAGTTTTATATGATACGAAGGCTAATTTCAGTCTTAAATAGTTCGTTTTTAACCAAAGCAAGACTTTTGCCTTGTAGGGTGAGTTCCATTTTTTTAGTTTGGTAATCAAATCAGGAACGCCCAGGATGTTGATACTGCGTTTGATGTTATAAACTAGCATTATTAAGCTGTGTTCGCCGTTTACTTTTTCCAATCCTGTTAAATTGGTATGATTGTAACCCCATTGCCGCTTGATGGTTCCAAAGATGTGTTCGTTTATCTCCTGCCGTTTGCGGTAGAGTTGTGCATTTGCGTGATAGCGTTTATTGTTTGCTTCTACAGCATCCCCATATTGACTGCGGTCTATTTCCCTGCCTCCTGCTCGACTTGTGCATAAATGTTTTACCGAACATCCTTTGCATTTGGGGGTTCGGTATTTTTTAAAATTATAACTATCTCTATCTTTGCTTTTCTTGTGCCAACTACCTGTCGTTTTTAATACTTCGCCCTTTGGACAAGTATAGCTGTCGGTGGTTTTATCGTATTGGAATTGGGAAACTAAATAGGCTGCGGTTGTTCCATTTTCATTGCTTTTTCCTTGTTCAGGTTGAGCTACTATGGTAGTGATATTGGCTTGCTGGCAAATTTCTATTTGTTTGCCATTATGATAACCTTTGTCTACCAAAGCCGTATAAGTCTCAATGGCTAAGTTTTCTTTGGCTTCCAAAGCGATTGCTGATAATGCACTGCGATCATTACGATTAATGGTGTGAGTTGCAACCACAAGATTATGTTTGGAATCAACTGCAGCTTGGATATTGAAGGAAATCTCGACCACTTGCCCTTGAACTAATAACGCTCTAGCATCGCTATCGGTGGTGCTTATCTGTGGTTCTCCGCTGGCTTTTAGTTTTTCTTCCAGTAGTTCATAACGCAATTTATTCCCCTTTAATCGTTCTATTTTTTGTTGGATGTGCTGTATTTTAGTAGCACTTTCTTTAACATCATTTTCATCCAAAGCAGTTAAGTATTCTTGGGTTTTGGATTCAATATACTCGAGGTGTTTGTCAATTTTCTTTTGGTTGAAATTGGCTTTCTTACTATTATGAGCTCGACTTTTTGTGCCATCAATGGCTATGGTTTCACCGCCTATTAAGTCGGAATCTTTTAAAAAGGAAACAAATAGCTTGAAAGTATTTTTTAAAGCCAAAGGATTATTCTTTCTAAAATCAGTGATACTATGGTAATTGGGACGAATATTTTCTAAAAGCCATTGCATTTCTATATTTCTTGAACATTCTTTTTCTAAGTCACGACCACTTCTGAACCCGTTGAGATAACCGTATAAGTAGATTTTTAGAAAGACTTGGCTATTGAAACTGGGCCGACCTTCGGTCTTAAGCGTTTTTACAGCGAAACCAAGCTTGCTCAGATCAATATGTCCAACGAAGGCATCGATAAAGCGTACCTGATTATCTGTACTTATGGCGTCTTCTAAACTCGAAAAACGCATTTGGTGGCGGGAAATTCCTGTGATGTGTTGCATGACTAAAAATACGAAAATTCCTCTTTTTATTCTAGTATTTTGCTATATTTGATTGAGAATCAAACGAAAGTTTTTTCACAGACTGACGTTAGGTGCAAGCGTGGCTCACGAGAACTGAAAACAACAATAATTTACAAAAAATAAATATTTTTCATGAATAAAACTCTATTTGGTTTAGCTTTACTATCATATAATTGGAATAATTACAAAAAGGATATTTTTGACAGTTACGTACCATTAGTATGCCATACGTTACAAAAAGATACTGATAATTTAACTTGTAGAGAAAAAACACAATCCGATTTACTAGAATATTACGGAATAAATATTTCACTTGGTGCTTGCGAAAGTTTGCTGAAAAGAATGGTAAAAAATGGATTATTAACTAAAAATTCTCCTAATGAATACTTTATTCATTTTGATGCAGTTTCTGAAAATGTAAAATATAGTGAACGTGAAAATTTAGATAGATCTTTTAGATTATTAGTAATTGAAATTAAAAAATATAGTAAAGAAAATTTCGATATTGATATAAGTACGGAAGATATCGAATTAGGTTTAATAAACTTTTTCAGAGATAATGATCTAGATTTGCTCTTTGCTAATAATGATGGTAAAAGTGTATTACCTAAAGTAACAGAAAGCAAAAAAGCAAAATACATAATTGCAAAATTTATAACTGAAATTCAAAAAGAAGATCCTGAAAAATTTTCTATCGTTTTAAAGTTAGCTCAAGGATATGCAATCGCTTCTTTAATTACCTATGAAGATATTAATAGTTTTTCTGGTAGTTTAGAAGACGTAGAAATATATTTAGATGCTCCAATTCTTTTTAGTCTACTAGCATTAAATGGTGAATCAAATTTATTGTTAGCACAAGAACTACTAACAACTTTAAATGCTAACAAAGCAAAATTGAGAATTTTTGAAATTAATTACGGAGAGCTTTTTAAAACAATTCAAGATACGATCCGAAGATTAAATGAAAACGATTATATTTTAGCAAAAAGTTCTAGAGTTTTAAGAACGGCATTAAGAGAAAATATTTCTGCACAACAATTACAAATAAAGCTAAACCAATTAGAAGATATTCTTAAAAGTTACAAGATTGAAAAAAAAGATTTTCCTTCTGGTACTGAATGGAAATATCAAATAGACGAAACTAAACTAACAGACAGTATAGTAGAATTATATCAAGGCTCAAACGATAGCTACAAATTACCGTGGTACAAATCAAATCAAATTGAAAGAGATGTAGAATCAATATCTAATATTTTTAAAATTAGGAAATCAAATCAAGCAATAAGCTTAAAAAATGCTAAAGCAATTTTTTTAACTAACAATGATTTAATTGCTTATGCTACAAAAAAATATGAGCAAAAAGAATGGGAATATAAATCTACAATTCCAGTATGTGTTACTGATATATTTTTATCGACAATTTTATGGGCAAATTATCCAACAAAAAACGATAATTTAAATATAAAACAACTAATGAGTGAATGCTATAATATTATTGAATTAGACAACAAACTGTTGCATAAGTTTTATGAAGATATTACAAAAATGCACAAAGAAAATATAATTACTAACGAACAATTTTACTTGCTAAATTCTTCGAACATAGCATATTCTCTACTTGAAAAGAAAACACTTAACGATATAGAAGTTTATACTGACAGAACACCCGGTGAAATATTAGAGGATATTGAACTTAAAATGAAGGCTGAACTTGATGAAGAAAAAAATAAACTTTCTAAAATTGATAACAATTTGTCAAAGTTTTCAAAATTTATAGCAACAGCTGTTTTTTACTTTATTGCAATTATTTTAATAAGTTTATCAATATTATTTAAAACTCTAAAACCCGCTCTTGATAATGATATTTTCAATATTTCGATTTGGACTGTTTCAGCGCTAATAGGAGTTTTTGGATTTATGAGGTGGATGGATTGGATACCAACAAAGACAGCGTTGGAAAGTAAAATTGAGGTTAAAGTATTTAATAAACTAAAAATATTACTCAACAAATAACGCCAGCACCTAACAGCCATTTTGATATAGCTGGAATTTAGTGGAATTATCGTTTCGCATCTAGTTTTCGTTAAGCCGAAAATTGAGCGGTTACGAACTTCCAGCCATCTCAAAGTGGCAAAACGTTGTGCGTAATACAAAAAAAAAATGCGTAAATGAAAAACATTCTACTACTTATTTCATTCATACTTTTATTAGGATGTAAAAATGAAAACAATTTAGAAAATGAAAATACTAAATCTAAAACACAAGAGGTATATTCTGAAATTGTCGATAACAAATTAGTTTACGCAGTAATCAACTCAGCACTTTTGAATAGAGACAAAGAAAACATAATAAAGAATTGTGATGCAGTAATAAATAGAAAAACAACCGTATTTATAAATTATGATTCGACTTTTATTAAAAAGTTTGATACAATTTTCAACGAAAATGAGAAAAAATTCATCTTAAAACAATACAAAAATGGAAATCATTTTATCTTAGATCAATCTTTTGTAGAAAACAAAAAGGTTATTGAAATTGACACCACAATATTTTATTCAGAAAAAAAGAAGAAAAGCTTTTGGAAGAAAATTAATGAGGACAATAAATGTATTAGTTTTATATATGTTCCTTTATTTAACTTAAAAAAAGATTTAGCAATTGTGGAATGTGGCACACGGGGAGAAACAGGAATATTTATATATAAGCTCGAATCGAACGGAAAATGGAAACTAAACAAAACGGTAGAAAAAATTATCGAGTAACAAGTACTACGCACAACAGCTGTTTTGAGCTAGCTGGAATTTAGTGGAATTATCGTTTCGCATCAAGTTTTCGTTAAGCCGAAAATTGAGCGGTTACGAACTTCCAGCCATCTCAAAGCAGCGACACGTTGTGCGTCAACTTGGCAAATCGTAGTGGAAAAATAAATTATTTAGGAAACAGTGGAAGTATTAATTCATTTTGTGTTTGAACTTATAAAAATCTCAATTTTGGGATGTTTGCACGCTACAATAATAATTTATCTTTTAAAGTTAATAGCGAAGTTTAAGCCGAATACTTTTATCGAGAAAATATTAAATCGAAAAAAAATTGCTTGGTTTACAATTGGATTTTTAGTTTCAATTAGCTTATTCATCTTTTTATTTTCATATTGGGGAAATCACGAACTTGGTGATAGCGCAAGAATTCCTATAGGTTATGACAAAGAAATTTCAAACATAAATTGGACAAAATACGCGAATTTTGAAGGTGTGAAAAGTCTAGATGGTTATGAAATTTATACTACCAAATTTAAAAATGACGGAAAAATACTGTGCGGAAATTACGACAGTGATTTTTACGATTATAAAAATAGTTACTTTGTTTACAATTTGGAAATAGATCAACTAACCGAATTTACAACTGAAGCAGAATATAATACTTATGCCGTAAAAAATGGAATACCAAAAACAAATCAGTTCCTTACTTTTGAAGATAATTATGGGAATTATTGGAATGGTTGGAGATTTTGGTTACTAGCATAAAAGCCGAACGCACAACAACTGTTTTGAGCTAGCTGGAGTTTAGTGGAATTACCGTTTCGCATCAAGTTTTCATTAAGCCGAAAACTGAGCGTTTACGAACTTCCAGCCATCTCAAAGCAGCAAAACGTTAACTGTTATTTTACCTCAAAATCGTCATAATCAATACATCCAAAAAATTCAAATAAAAATAGTATTTTAGCATTCTAATTAATTTTGAATTTCAAATGGCAGATAGAACAGAAAAGGAACTTTTAAGTGAAATTGTAGAATACTTTGAAAAATACATTTTTGAAAATCACATAAATGCATCACTTGCAATTCATTCTAGACTTAAATCATACAACATAAATCCAATTGTTGTTAAATATTTATCTAAAGTTTTAGAAGGTAATTATAGTCCAGAAGGAGTAGCAAAAGCACTTTTTTATCCAAGAGTTTTAGGAACATCAATAAATACATCATTCGGAACTAGAATTCAGAATATGTTTGTTCAACTACAAATCGCTGATGGTTCATTAATTCCTGGAATGGATATTGAGTTTACTGACAAAAGAGATAATAGAAAAAAATGGTGTCAATTAAAATCAGGACCAAATACTATTAATTCAGAAGATGTAAAGCCACTAATAAGAAAATTTACTAACACTATTCAATTAGCAAGAACTAATCAAGCACTTAAAAACATAAATAATACAGATTTTATAGTAGGTGTTTTATATGGTGAAACTAGTGAATTAAGTATGCATTATAAAGAAATAGACAAATTTCACCCTGTAATAATTGGGCAGGATTTTTGGCACATGATAACTGGATTTCCAGATTTTTACAATGGTTTAGTAGCTTCACTTCAAGAATGCATAAACAATCTTGACACAAAGGAACTTATTACTAAAGGTTGTGATGAACTAACAGAAGAAATTAGAAATTCTCCTTTATTTCATTTTTAAACTAGAATAATAGCTATTCAAAAACTTAATAATTGAATAACCAACTTCTTTTCCTAAATTAACAGGAACGGCATTTCCGATTTGTTTGTATTGCTGAGCAACTGAACCTTCAAATTTCCAATTATCAGGAAAAGTTTGAATTCTAGCATATTCTCGAACAGTAAATGGTCGAGTTTCTTCAGGATGACATCTTTCTGTTTGCTTTTGTGCTGGACTACAAGTTAATGTTAAACAAGGTTCGTCCCAACCTATTCTTCTTGCAATTCCTGTTTTTCCACCACCAAGATGAAAGCTTCCACCCATAAATTCTTTTTGAATTTCTATCGGCAAATCTCTCCAATAACCTTTTGGTGGAACCAAATCTAAAACATCTATTTTACTTTTTGGATATTTTGATCCTTCTGATTTTGGAACATCGCAATCAAACAAATCTCCTTTTTTCAGTGCATCTTCTAGATTATATATTTTCTTGTAAGGTTTAGGATATTCATATTTTAAATCAATATCTTTTCTAATTCCGACTAAAATCAATCGTTCTCTCTTTTGAGGAACATTAAAATTAATTGCTTTTAAAACTTGAACAGGAACAACATTATAACCTATTTCATCTAAAATAGAAATCATTCCTTGTAAAGTTTTACCATTTTCGTGACTTAATAAACCGCGAACATTTTCACCAATACAAATTGGCGGATTGACTTCTTTTACAACTCTCGCAAACTCATAAAATAACGTACCTCTTGCATCTGCTAAACCTAATTTTTTTCCCGCATAACTGAATGCTTGACAAGGAAATCCACCAGTTACAATATCAACTTTGTTTTCATAATCCTTAAAACTATGAGTTTTTATATCTCCTTCCAAAACATTCCAATTTGGTCTGTTTTTTCTTAATGTTTGACAAGCCCATTTATCAATTTCATTCAAAGCTACGCACTTTAAACCCGCTTTTTCCATTCCAACAGCTAATCCACCAGCTCCAGCAAAAAGCTCTAAAACAGTATATTCATTTTGAGGCTCAACATAATTTGAAACTGTTTCTTGAATATTTTCATCCAAAAAATCTGCAAATAAAGTATCAACATCAGATTTTCTATAAACTCGATAATTACTCATTGGCTCACGTACTGCAGGCAACTTACCTTCTTTATCCCAACGTCTTAAAGTCTCTTTACTTTTACCAATATATTCAGAAGTTTCTGAAAGTGTCATATACTCACTCATAACCAAATTATTTAACCTTACACAATGGTTACAAATTTAAAAGAAAAAACGGAATAACCAAACAAATGAAAAAGAAAAAAACAACAGTTAACAGCGGTTTTGCAAGATTGCGAATTTTGTGATAAATTCACGTTTACGTTTCGCAATAAATTTTATCTTTAACGGAAAATAATCGGTTACGAAGTTCGCAACCTCGCAAAGCCGCAAACCGTTAGCACCAATGGTAGGACGACATAAAAACAGACCAATGAAAAACATAAAAGCAATTTACTTTTTGACACTTTTGACTTTCACATTAACTGCGTGTGGACAGACAAAAAGTGACATAACTATACTTGGAAAATCATACGCTGAACAAGAACTTAAATCGGCACTTACCGACAAATCCCAACACAACGTAATTGATAACAAGACTTCAATTATTAAAGACAGTTTGACTGCAATAAACATAGCAGAACCAATTCTTTTCAGCATTTACGGCAAAGACAACATTACTAAACAGCGACCATATGAAATTTACTTCATTGACAGTTATTGGGTAATTGGTGGAACACTTCCAAAAGAATATTTAGGTGGGACATTTTTAATAATCATTGACTCAAGAGACTGTAAAATAATTAGAATAACTCACGGAAAATGACAACGAAAGACCGACACGAACGAACCACTGGTGCTAACAGGCGTTTGGCAAAAAAGCGGGTTCAGTGCTTAAAAGAAGTTTCGTGCTTCATATCAAGTTTAGTACTGGCAGACAGTTTAGTGCTTCGAAATCCGCTTCTTCGCCAAGCGCCAAAACGTCAGGCTGTGAAAAAACCTCCTTTTTTCCTCAAAATCACTCAATTTTCATATCGCAACACTACTAATAAAGCCTTGTAAGAAGGCTAATTTTTTACGCTGCTAATTTAGTTTTATATGATACGAAGGCTAATTTCAGTCTTAAATAGTTCGTTTTTAACCAAAGCAAGACTTTTGCCTTGTAGGGTGAGTTCCATTTTTTTAGTTTGGTAATCAAATCAGGAACGCCCAGGATGTTGATACTGCGTTTGATGTTATAAACTAGCATTATTAAGCTGTGTTCGCCGTTTACTTTTTCCAATCCTGTTAAATTGGTATAATTGTAACCCCATTGCCGCTTGATGGTTCCAAAGATGTGTTCGTTTATCTCCTGTCGTTTGCGGTAGAGTTGTGCATTTGCGTGATAGCGTTTATTGTTTGCTTCTACAGCATCCCCATATTGACTGCGGTCTATTTCCCTGCCTCCTGCTCGACTTGTGCATAAATGTTTTACCGAACATCCTTTGCATTTGGGAGTTCGGTATTTTTTAAAATTATAACTATCTCTATCTTTGCTTTTCTTGTGCCAACTACCTGTCGTTTTTAATACTTCGCCCTTTGGACAAGTATAGCTGTCGGTGGTTTTATCGTATTGGAATTGGGAAACTAAATAGGCTGCGGTTGTTCCATTTTCATTGCTTTTTCCTTGTTCAGGTTGAGCTACTATGGTAGTGATATTGGCTTGCTGGCAAATTTCTATTTGTTTGCCATTATGATAACCTTTGTCTACCAAAGCCGTATAAGTCTCAATGCCTAAGTTTTCTTTGGCTTCCAAAGCGATTGCTGATAATGCACTGCGATCATTACGATTAATGGTGTGAGTTGCAACCACAAGATTATGTTTGGAATCAACTGCAGCTTGGATATTGAAGGAAATCTCGACCACTTGCCCTTGAACTAATAACGCTCTAGCATCGCTATCGGTGGTGCTTATCTGTGGTTCTCCGCTGGCTTTTAGTTTTTCTTCCAGTAGTTCATAACGCAATTTATTCCCCTTTAATCGTTCTATTTTTTGTTGGATGTGCTGTATTTTAGTAGCACTTTCTTTAACATCATTTTCATCCAAAGCAGTTAAGTATTCTTGGGTTTTGGATTCAATATACTCGAGGTGTTTGTCAATTTTCTTTTGGTTGAAATTGGCTTTCTTACTATTATGAGCTCGACTTTTTGTACCATCAATAGCAATAGTTTCTCCCGAAATCAAGTTAGCATCTTTTAAAAAGGAAACAAATAGCTTGAAAGTATTTTTTAAAGCCAAAGGATTATTCTTTCTAAAATCAGTGATACTATGGTAATTGGGACGAATATTTTCTAAAAGCCATTGCATTTCTATATTTCTTGAACATTCTTTTTCTAAGTCACGACCACTTCTGAACCCGTTGAGATAACCGTATAAGTAGATTTTTAGAAAGACTTGGCTATTGAAACTGGGCCGACCTTCGGTCTTAAGCGTTTTTACAGCGAAACCAAGCTTGCTCAGATCAATATGTCCAACGAAGGCATCGATAAAGCGTACCTGATTATCTGTACTTATGGCGTCTTCTAAACTCGAAAAACGCATTTGGTGGCGGGAAATTCCTGTGATGTGTTGCATGACTAAAAATACGAAAATTCCTCTTTTTATTCTAGTATTTTGCTATATTTGATTGAGAATCAAACGAAAGTTTTTTCACAGACTGACGTTAGCAGCAAGGCCACACGAAATACTTAAAATCATGAAACAGTTTTTAACTTTAATTATTGCAATAAGTTTTCTGAGTTGCTCAAACAGAAAAGTTTTTGTTTTAAAAGACGCAAATAGTGAAAAATTCTATTTATCGGATTCAATTAACTTTAGAATAGATGCTGGACAATTAACAAGTTCTCCACTTATAGTAATCGATGGAATACCACTCAAGTACAAAAATGAACTTGATACAGTTTATTTGCCAATTGAGAAGAAAGATGTCTATTTATTAACCTTTTTGGGTAAAAAAACAGCAAGCGTAATATATGGCGAAAATGGAAAAAAAGGTGTGGTTTTAATTTCTACCAAACCAAATCCAGAATAAATATAAGCCCAGCAGCTAACAGCTGTTTCTCGCAATTGCGAATTTTGTGGTAATTTCACGTTTGCGTTTCGCAAGAATTTTTATCTTTAACAGAAAATATAAAGTTCCGAAGTTCGCAAACTAAAGGCAAAACGTTGCAGTAAATGATTTTGCAATCGTTTGCGACGAAAAAGAATATAGCGAAATAGCAAAGCGGAAAATACTTTGGTTTAATTAAAGTGAAGCATTTTGTGCATAACAAAAATCTTATAAGCATTTCCCATATTGGGAACTTTTGTTTATCTTTGAAAAAAAAATTAAACATTGAGAATAATTTCGAAAAAGATATTGCGAGATTTTTGGGAAGTTCATGCAGATTCAGAACAGCAACTCAAATCCTGGTTTCAGGAAACCAGCAACGCTGAATGGAAAAATCCAAACGAAGTAAAAAAAGAATATCCAAGCGCGAGTATTTTAAATGATAATCGCTTTGTTTTCAATATCAAAGGAAATAATTACAGATTGATTGTAAGGATAAATTATAATTACCAAATGATTTGGATTCGATTTATTGGAACGCATGCAGAGTATGATAAGATTAACGCTAACGAAATTTAAAAGCTATGGAAATTAAACCTATAAAAACAGAAAAAGATTATAATCAAGCTTTGGAAAGATTGGAAACAATCTTTGATGCAAAATTCGGTTCAGCAGAAGGCGATGAACTTGAAGTATTGGGAATTCTTATCAATCAATATGAAAATGAACGTTTTCCAATTGGTTTACCAGATCCAATCGAAGCGATAAAATTCAGAATGGAACAAATGGGTTATAATCAAAATGATTTGGCAAAGATTGTTGGATTGAAAAGTCGAGCAAGCGAAATCTTAAACCGAAAAAGAAAACTTTCATTAGAAATGATTCGTCAACTTCATGAGAGATTGAATATTCCAACAGATGTGCTAATTCAAACATATTGAAATAAAGCACGTCGGCTAACAGCTGTTTCTCGCAACCGACGAGAAGTGGCATAACTTCAAACTGTCTAAAAACCTCAGTTTTGAGTTTTTGTTCTCGGATTCCTATCTTTGAAAAATATAAAATATGGAATTCTTAGAGAGTTTATTTAGGTTCTTAGACGAACTGACGTTATAGCCAATGCGAAAAAAATGCAGAATCCTGAAATAGATTGAAATGAAATTTGAACTAAAATTTATAACTGATTACGGACAGTTCTATATTGCTGACAAAAATGCGAAAGGAAATACTGGTTCCGAAAAGTTTTGGACTGACGAAGCATTCACCGACAGACTTGCAATAGAAGATGGAATAATTGGCGTTGGAATTGCGAATGATGAAGGAATAGTAAATTGTGAATTTGAAATTTTAGATTCTGAAAGTTTAATTAAAGATTTTGCCGAATTTGACCACGTAGTAGAAGCTAGTATAAATATTCATTCTGGAATTTTACAAGTATTGGACTGCCCAAATTCCGAAATTGAAATTGAAGTAGAAATTGAAAATGGCGCATACAGAATACGTGTTTATTCGTTAAATTTGGAAACAGCTTTTGATGAAAATCCAAGCGATTACTATAAAATTGAAATGTGGAAAGAAGTCAATTCGAAACGGAATGTTTTACAAAGATATACGGAAAAATAACCACTGTCTATAACCGCCATTTGAGCGAGCTGGAATTTAGTGGAATTACCTATTTAAATCACACTGAAATTGAATATAAGTTAAGATAGATGCGGTTTAAGTTACCAGCCTTCATTAAATCCATTTTTTAGTGCCAACTGGTATTTATCTAAATCAAATTTATACAAATCGGGTGCTTTGTGGGCCCCTCCTTTTCTACTTTCGTCTAGTTTTTCAAGGATATCATAACGCAGCATTTTTCGATAAAAATTACCGCGATTTAATTTTTTACTTAAAATAATCTCATACAACTTTTGAAGTTCAGGCATGGTAAATTTTTCAGGCAGTAAACTATGACCAATAGGTTTATGATTTAATTGTCGGCGAAGTGTTTCCAATGCTTTATCAAAAATACTTCTGTGATCCATCATAAAAAGGGGTAATTCCTCAATTGCTTTCCATTCACAAGCATCGGAAATATCGTCCATAACCAAATTGACTTGGTGAAAATCGACTAAAGCATAAAATCCTACCGAAAGAAATCGCTGTTTATTCCATAATGTATCTGGAAATTCGTCAAAAATACCAGCTGACCGATTTAGATCACTAAAAACTTTAAATTCCTGTAAGTAAATATTTTCAGCACCTGTTCTACTAAACAGGATTCTATTGGCTGCTTGTTTCAAATTTTCTGTTTTTAAAACATATCCCCCAGGAAGCGCCCAAAGATCTTTTTCTTTCAATCTTGTAAGCAATACTTTTAAGATGCCATCATGAAATCCAAAAACGACACAATCAACAGATAAATTTGGAATATAAATATCCCAAGCTTCATTTGACTTCTCTTCTATTATTTTATTAAATTCCATTTTTTCAAGTTGGTTGCGAAAATACGAAATAGATTATAATTTTTACTTTAAAAACTGATAATCAAAAAATAAACTCCTTTTTTTTACAAATATTAAAAAAAAATAATTAATATTGCTTCATATTGAAGCAATAAAAACTATTTATTAAATAAACCACATGAAAAACAACACAATTTCACAAATCGTAAAAACTTCGCTGCTATCAGCGTTAGTTGTTTCTGGGATTTCTTGGACAAAAAAACCAGAAATAAATGACCCGAAAAATAGTCCAATCATTACTATAAATGGTTTTACTTTTTCAGATTTAAATAAAAACGGAAAATTAGATAAATATGAAGACTATCGACTTTCTACCCAAGATCGAATTCAAGATCTAATTAATCAAATGAACGACGAAGAAAAAGCGAGTATGCTTATTGGAATCGGAATGCCTGGTTTTGATTGGGAAAAAATGCAATTCACAACAGGGAAAGAAACAGCAAAAGTTCCTGGTTCAGCAGGTGGTACAACTGAAATTTCCAGATTAGGAATTCCATCGGTAATTGTATCTGATGGTCCTGCAGGTGTGCGTATTAAACCAATTAGAGAAGACGATGCGAACACTTATTATGCTACAGCTTTTCCAGTAGGAACGGCATTAGCCTCTACTTGGAATGAAGCACTTATCAATTCAGTTGGTAAAGCAATGGGAAATGAAGTAAAAGAATATGGTATAGATGTACTATTAGGTCCTGGAATGAATATTCACAGAAATCCATTGTGTGGAAGAAACTTTGAATACTATTCAGAGGATCCATTAATCGCTGGAAAAATTGCAGCAGCAATGGTAAATGGTATACAATCTAATGGTGTAGGAACTTCGATAAAACACTTTGCTGCAAATAACCAGGAAAGAAACCGAATGGGTGTTAATGCACATGTTAGCGAAAGAGCTTTACGTGAAATATACCTAAGAGGTTTTGAAATTGCAGTAAAAGAGGCACAACCGTGGACTGTAATGTCTTCATATAACTTTTTGAATGGTACCTATACATCGGCACGTAAAGATTTATTAACCACTGTACTTCGTAATGAATGGGGTTTTAAAGGGTTAGTAATGACTGACTGGTTTGGTGGATACAACGGATTTGGGGCTATAATGAATAAAGATGTTGTTAGTGATGTTACCAAACAACTAACTGCTGGAAATGATTTATTGATGCCAGGTCTACCTGCTCAAAAAAATGCAATTATTGAAAATATAAAAAATGGTAAATTATCTCAAGAAGACATCAACATTAATTTAAGAAGAGTCTTAGAACTAGTAATGAGATCGCCTGCAATGAACAATTACCATTATTCAAATAAACCAAACTTAAAAGAAAATGCACAAGTAACTAGAGATGCTGCTGCAGAAGGGGTAGTTTTATTGAAAAACGAAGGTAATGTATTGCCATTTACTTCAAAATCAGCTCCACTAGCTGTTTTTGGTGTTACTTCTTATGATTTTATTTCTGGTGGAACTGGAAGTGGTGATGTAAATGAAGCCTATTCTATTTCCTTAATTGAAGGTTTAACAAATACTGGTTTTTCAATTGATACCGAATTAGAAGGACTATACAAACCATTTATGGTTGCTCAAAAAGAAATTGAAGCTAAAAGACGTGAAAAAGAAGGTTTATTGGCAACACCAAAAAGACTTCCAGAATTAGAATTAAATGCAGAAATCGTTCAAAATAAAGCTAAAACTTCTGAACTGGCATTAATCACAATTGGTAGAAATGCAGGTGAAGGGGATGATCGTAAAGTTGAAGAAGATTTTAACTTAGCACAAGATGAAATCAATTTAATCAATACCGTTTCGGCAGCTTTTCATGCTCAAGGCAAAAAGGTAGTGGTTGTTTTAAACATCGGTGGTGTAATCGAAACGGCTAGCTGGAAAGACAAAGTGGATGCTATTCTTTTACCTTGGCAACCGGGTCAAGAAGGAGGAAATTCTGTTGCAGATGTTTTCTCTGGAAAAGTAACTCCTTCTGGAAAATTAACAATGACTTTCCCTGTAAAATACGAAGATACACCATCGGCTAAAAACTGGATTGGAACACCTCCAGAAAACCCTACTGATGTAACTTATGAAGAGGGAGTCTATGTTGGATATCGTTATTTCAACACTTTTCATGTAAAACCATCTTACGAGTTTGGTTACGGATTATCATATACTACATTTGATATTTCAAATTTAAAAATGAGCTCAAAAGCATTTACAAACAAAATGGATTTTACAGTAACTGTAAAAAATACAGGTAAAGTAGCAGGTAAAGAAGTAGTACAATTATACCTTTCTGCTCCATCAAAAAGCATTGACAAACCAATTTCAGAGTTAAAAGCTTTTGGTAAAACCAATTTATTACAACCTGGAGAAAGTCAAACAATTACATTAACGTTAAATCCTAAAGATTTAGCTTCATTTATTACAAGCAAAAACGCATGGATTGCTGAAGCAGGTACTTATAAAGTAGCAATTGCAACTTCCTCATTGGACACAAAACATACGGCTACATTCACATTAGCAAAAGAAACAATTGTTGAAAAAACAAATTCTTCCTTTGCTTCTGACTTAAAATTTACTGATTTAAAACATTAGTATACTAATTTATAATAATTCTTTAAAATGGGTTCGATTTTTCGAACCCATTTTTTTGTTTCTAAAGAATTTGTTTTACTACTTTTACAACCTATAACCTGTCACCTTAAAACGGGACAAAAAGTAACAATTCCATGTCTGTAGCAAAAAAAGATTATAAAAGAATAACTACAAAATCATTAATTGAAATGAAAGCCAATGGAGAAAAAATCTCCATGCTTACTGCCTATGATTATTCTATGGCAAAGATTGTTGATACAGCCGGTATTGATGTTATTCTAGTTGGAGATTCGGCTTCAAACGTAATGGCGGGACATGAAACTACGTTGCCTATTACATTAGACCAAATGATTTATCATGCCTCCTCTGTGGTACGAGCTATCGAAAGAGCACTAGTTGTTGTTGATTTACCTTTTGGAAGTTACCAATCGGATCCCAAAGAAGCCTTGCGTTCTTCTATCAGAATCATGAAAGAAAGCGGTGGACATGCGGTAAAACTAGAAGGAGGAAAAGAAATTAAAGAATCAATTAAAAAAATACTGAATGCTGGAATTCCAGTTATGGGACATTTGGGCTTGACCCCACAATCGATTTATAAATTTGGAACCTATACCGTAAGAGCTAAAGAAGAGGACGAAGCTGATAAATTAGTGGAAGATGCTAAATTATTAGAAAGGCTTGGGTGTTTCGCTTTAGTTTTAGAAAAAATACCTGCTCATCTAGCTGAAAAAGTGGCCAAAAGTATTTCGATTCCTGTCATTGGAATTGGTGCTGGAGGTGGTGTTGACGGTCAAGTACTAGTCATTCATGACATGTTAGGAATGAATAATGAATTTAGTCCTCGCTTTTTACGTCGTTATATGGATTTATACGACGGAATGACTAAAGCCATTAGTCAATATGTTGCTGATGTAAAATCTAGCGACTTCCCAAATGAAAAAGAACAGTATTAATCTTTTATTAAAGGTGTTTTAACATTCATGGTTGTATATTTACCCTAAATAAATATTACTATGCTTGAACCACCTAATACATTTATTGTAATTCCTTGTTATAATGAGGAAAAAGGAATTACAATTAAAGAATATTCAAGGTTTCTAGATAATTATCATCACGCAAAGATTTGTTTTGTAAATGATGGATCAACTGATAGTACCCTTGCTTTACTAAATATTTTAAAGAAACAATATACGAATCAAGTGTATATTGTTTCTTTATTAAAAAATGCGGGTAAAGCAGCAGCAGTTAGAGAAGGAATCATCTATTGTAATCAAAATTTTGACCACCAGTTTATTGGGTATTTAGATGCTGATCTTGCTACAACACTAGAGGAATTCATGGAAATCCAAAAATACATAAAGGATGAAATTGTATTTTGTTTTGGTTCCCGAATTAGAAAAATAGGTTCCACAATTGAGCGTCAAAATAGTCGCTTTTTGATTGGTCGTGTTATTGCGACTTTTATTTCACATGTATTGGGCATTAAAGTTTACGATACACAATGTGGTTGCAAAGTTTTTACAAGAGAAATTTCGATTCGATTGTTTAAAAAAGAATTTATTTCAAAATGGCTGTTTGATGTTGAGCTCTTCTTTAGAATGATTATCCTTTTTGGAAAAGAAAGAGCCATTCAAAAAATGTATGAAGTTCCGCTTAAATCTTGGATTGAAAAAGGAAATTCTAAAGTTAAACCAAGCTACTTTTTTAAACTTTGGATCGATTTATTCCAAATTAGAAAAAAATACAAAAACAACTCTACCAAATTAATCTAACCTAAACTCTAAAAAAATGATTGCAGAGAAATTTAAAAGTAACTCTTATGTTCTATCTATCTCCGTAATTCTTATCGCTTTATTTAGATTATTGTTGACTGCAGCAATTCCTTTACTAGATAAAACGGAAGCCAGATATGCTGAAATTGCAAGAATTATGCAAGAAACCAATCAATGGGTTGTCCCTCAAATTGATTACGGTATTCCTTTTTGGGCAAAACCCCCATTATCAACTTGGTTGTCTGCTTTTAGTTATGTTATTTTTGGCGTAAATGAGTTTGCTTCAAGATTTCCATCTTTTTTACTTAGCATATTATTAGTGATTATAGCAGGTAAAATGGTTAAAAAAAGCGGAGCTTCGTTCTATTTACCCGGTTTTATTTTATTAACGATGCCTGAGTTTTTAATACATACAGGCGTAGTTTCAACTGATACTGCTTTAGAATTTTGTGTAGCTATCATGATGATTTCTTTTTGGAAAACCATGAAAAGTGATAAAAAAACCTATTGGAATTATCTGTTTTTTGTTGCTTTCGGATTGGGACTATTGGCCAAAGGACCACTTATTATGGTGCTTACTTTTCCCCCATTATTTATATGGTGTTGCTTGGATACAAGAAGATTTCGCGAATTGTTTTCTAAGTTTTCAGTTATAATTGGGATTCTAATTACAGCCCTAATTGGACTACCTTGGTATTATTTTGCTGAACAACAATCACCTGGTTTTCTAGATTACTTTATAATTGGAGAACACTTCAAGCGTTTTATTGAACCCGGCTGGCAAGGAGATTTATATGGTAGTGGTCACTCACAACCAAAAGGAATGATTTGGCTTTTTATGCTTGGTTTTGGACTTCCATGGGTGCAAATTGTTTTTTATAAATTATGGAAAAATAGAAAATCAATATGGAAAAACGACTGGATTTCCTTCTTGGTTTTATGGTTATTCTGGACCCCTATTTTCTTTACTTTATCTAAGAATATACTCCATACGTATATGCTTCCTGTAACACTTCCTATCATGTTTTTGATGGTGTATTGGTGGGATGACTTTGAAAGTAAAAAGAAACTCATCCGAGTTGCTTTAATTTTTCCAATAATTGCAGTTATAGCGTATACCGTTCTTGCAACTGGAATTTTTGATGACAAAATGAATACTGATAAGTACATCTTGGAACATCTTATGGAGAAAAACGAGAACAAAGATATACCACTATATTATTGGAAAGAGAAAAATTATTCTGGTCAATTTTATACCAATGGAAAAGCACAATTAATAAAAAATGCTACCCAATTTGATTCTGTTTTTAAATTACATAAAAAAATATTTTTAGTAACTCTTAAGAAAACTGAAAATGAAATTCCAGAAAAATATAGGAAACAAATGGTTTTAACCGAAAGCAATTATAAAACAGCTATTTTTGTAACAAAATAAGAGACTAAAATTTAGTAATGAAAGAGCTATCCAATAAAAATAACCTTCAAGTACTTCATGAAGACAACCATATCATAGTGGTAAACAAACGTGTAGGAGATCTCGTGCAAGGTGATAAAACGGGAGACAAGCCACTTAGTGAGGTGGTAAAAGAATACATTAAAAACAAATACAATAAACCTGGTGAAGTATTTCTGGGTGTTGTACATCGTCTTGACAGGCCCACAACCGGAATAGTTGTATTTGCAAGAACAAGCAAAGCACTGACACGATTGAATGAATTATTTAAAAATAGAGAAACTCAAAAAACATATTGGGCGATTGTAAAAAATAAACCTCTAAAAAAAGAAGATAAATTAATTCATTTTATCAAAAGAAATGAAAAAAACAATACTTCGAAAGCACATATAAAAGAGGTTCCTGATAGTAAAATAGCCAGTTTAGATTACACTGTTTTCAAAGAATTAACCAATTATTTTGCTTTAGAAATTAATTTACATACTGGAAGACATCATCAAATTCGAGCACAATTGGCATCCATTGGTTCACCAATAAAAGGAGATTTGAAATATGGATTTGATCGTTCTAATCCAGATGGTGGTATTCATTTACATGCTCGAAAATTAGTTTTTATTCACCCAGTCTCTAAAGAAGAAATCAAGATAATAGCACCAGTTCCAAATGAAGTTATTTGGAATGCGCTATAATTTTAATTTGATAAAAATTAGAATTAAAAATTTAAATTATCTTGCATAGCCATTAAAATATTTAATTTTAAGATGAATTATAAAACAAATATAAAATACCGAAAAGAAGTTTTAAAAAAACTGCTCAATATTATTATAATTCATGAAAATGAAATAATTCAAGCTTTATATGATGATTTTAAAAAACCTGCTTTTGAAGCGGTTCTGACAGAAACAAATTATGTAATTACAGAATTAAAAGACACCATAAAGAATATAAAAAAATGGGGAAAACCCAAAATGGTGCTTCCATCAATCGTGAATTTCCCCTCCTTAGACTATGTCTATAAAGAGCCTTATGGCAAAGTGTTGATAATAGCTCCTTGGAACTATCCCTTTCAATTGGCTCTCTGTCCTTTAGTCTCGGCAATCGCTGCTGGAAATCAAGTAGTACTTAAACCCTCTGAGTTAACGCCTCACACATCGGCAGTGATAACCAAAATTATAACTAAAACTTTTGCAGTGAATCATGTAGAAGTCATAGAAGGTGGTATTGAAGTTTCTCAACGTTTATTAGCAAAACGCTGGGATTATATATTTTTTACGGGTAGTGTTCCAGTTGGAAAAATAGTAGCCAAAGCAGCCGCCGCAAACCTAACTCCTGTAACACTTGAACTTGGTGGGAAAAATCCTTGTATCATTCATGAAACTGCCAATTTAAAACTGGCTGCAAAAAGAATCGTTTGGGGAAAATTTATAAATGCTGGACAAACTTGTATTGCACCCGATTATTTATTAGTCCATAATGATATAAAAACGGAGTTTGTCGAATTTTTAAAAAAAGAAATTACTTTAGCATATAGTGCAAAACCAGAAACCTCTCCCGATTTTGCTCGAATTATTAATTCAAAAAATTGGGCTCGATTAGTACAGATGATTGAACCAGAGAAAGTGATTTTCGGAGGGCAAACGAATGAACCTACACAGTACATCGCTCCTACCTTAATCGAGGAAACAGAGCTCGATACTCCTATTATGAAAGAGGAGATTTTTGGTCCGTTATTACCTATTCTTTCTTATAAAAGTGATGCCGACTTGCATACCATCATTTCTAGATATGAAAAGCCATTATCGCTATATGTATTTACCAAAAACAACGTATTTGCTGAAAAAATAATACAGGATTATTCCTTTGGTGGCGGATGTATAAACGATACGGTCATCCATTTTTCTAATAAAAGACTGCCTTTTGGAGGCGTAGGTCATAGCGGTATTGGAGCGTATCATGGGAAACTAAGTTTTGATACTTTTTCTCATAAAAAAGCAATTGTCAAAAAAGCCTATTGGTTAGATTTACCAATGCGTTACGCCCCTTATAAAGATAAATTAACTACAATCAAGAAATTGCTAAAATGGGTCTAATAACGGAAAAAACGGTTAGTGAAGCAATACAATATAGGCGCTCCGTTCGGGTTTTTAAAAATGAAAACATTGAAGACGACAAAGTAAAAGAATGCATTCGTTTAGCCTCTCTTGCTCCTACAAGTAGTAACATGCAACTTTGGGAATTCTATCATATTACCTCTCCTAAAATTCTAGAACAACTTACGGAAGCTTGTTTAGGTCAAAATGCAGCAAAAACGGCAAAACAAATGGTCGTAATTGTTTCTCGAAAAGATTTGTGGAAAAAGAGAGTACAATCTAATGTAGATTACTTAAAATCTCAATACGGAGAGAAACCAGAAGCTGATTATACTAAAAGAGAAAAATTCGCCCTAAACTATTATCAAAAAATAGTGCCCACACTTTATTTTGATTTTATTGGAATAGCAGGTGCATTCAAATTTTTGATCTTCCAACTCATAGGCTTATTCAAACCTACCTATAGACAAACGCGAAAAAGTGATATGCGAATTGTAGCTCAAAAAAGTGCTGCATTAGCGGCACAAAACTTCATGATTAGTATGGCTGCCATCAATTATGATACTTGTCCTATGGAAGGCTTTGATTCCTTGCGCGTAAAAAAAATAATAAACCTTTCACCATCATCTGAAATTAATATGATTATTGGTTGTGGAATTCGCGAAGAAACCGGTGTATATGGAGATCGATTCAGAATACCGTTTGAAGAGGTTTATTTTAAACTATAAATCCAAATTTTAAAAATTACCAAAAACAAAAATCAGCATGTTTTCAAAAAAAAATAGAATTGAAGAAATAAAAAAAAACGGGTATACATTAAGTTTTGAAAGCGTATTTAATTTGGCTTTCAAAAACTATAAGAAAATCGTCATATATGCAGGGCTTCTATTTTTTGTGTTTGCGGTTTTAATGGCAGTATTTGTTTCTGCAATACTAATTTATAAATTTGGTGCTAATCAACTTACTGAAATTTTAAAACCTGAAAATTTAAACCCAGATCATCTAACTGGAAATTCAAGAATAGCGTTCATAGTAGGTAGTATCATCTTTTCTACAATATTGAGCCCATTTATGGCAGGTTTTATTAAAATGGCTTATTGTGCAGAAAGAGATAAAGAATTCCATGTTTCAACTATTTTTGAATACTACAATAGTTCTTATTTTAAAGAACTCGTTATTGCAACTTTGTTAATTTCGATTGTCAATACTGGATTACCCGTGTTGTTAGATCAACCTGAACTTGAGATAGTCATGAATTTAGTTTCATATGCCATACTATTTTTGACATTTATTACAATTCCACTTATTATTTTTAGCAATTTAAAAGCCATAGATGCAATAAAAACAAGTGTCATTATTTTTTTCAAAAAACCTTTTCTCCTTTTAGGATTAATTTTAGTTGGCTATATAGTATCAGTAATTGGCTTTTTAGTATTTTACATTGGAATCTTTTTTACTCTTCCTTTCTTATATTCTATGTACTATGCCATATATAGTGAAATCATAGGTTTTGAAACAGAAGAAAAAACAGAATCCAATCCATTTTAAATTCAATATAATAATAAAAACAACTTTTAGATTTTTTAAAATGATATCCTTTATATTGCAAAATATTCATTAAATTGTTGAATATTTAACACGTAAAGAATTAAAAAAATAAAATGATCTTGTTCCTAAACTTTTTATTTTCAACTATCGTAAATATAATTAGCTCAATTGAGATTAATCTATTTGCAATGGAAATAATCCCCCCCTATCATTATATAAACAACACGCCAAATTTAAAATGGGTTTTACTACCTATTTTAATTATTTGTTATTGCATGTTGTTTTTTAATTTTTTTAAAATTAAATCTAGATTAACTAATACATTCATAAAAGTAAATAATGAAGAATATATAAGAAATAAGGAATATCAAACCTATTTGTTATTTTTTGGGATCATAAGCCCTATAACCGAAATCAACCTTTATTTCTTTTCAGAAAGACCAAAAAGCTTGTTATATCAAAACTTAATGATTGGTGTTTTCCTATTATTAATCTACTTTATCAGCACTAAAAAGGCAATAGTTTTTCAATATATAAAACACATTTTTATTACAATTTATATTGCCTATTTTATTTTAATTTGTAGAAGTATTATTCTATTCCCCTTAGAATTAGTTCCTATAATCACTTTTATTATTAGTTTTTTCTTTTCATTTACAATACTCAAGCCTATCAAGATTTTTTGGTATTTTATGTCTTTTGCCTTTTTTTATATTGCAGCTACAAGTGCTTTTAATCTTATCCCAGATAAAACTGCTATAATATTATTAAATTTTTCCATTTTAGTGTTTATAATAAATTATATAAGTTTTATAACATCATTAAATATCAAAGATAAGTTTCGGTTTTCAAATGAGATTGTAAACAACGGAAACTCGCTTATTATGGCTACTAATAAGAAAGGGGAAGTGCAATTTTGTAGTGAAACGATAAAGTCAATTTTAGGTTATACTTCAGAGGAAGTTATGGGCTTAGGATTTTGGAAAGTAACGGAAGACCCCGAGTTTATTGGGGAAGAATTTCATAATAACGAAATCATTGAAAGAACGTTTACAAGGAAATTAAAATGTAAAAATGGAAACTATAAATACATTCAATGGAATGACAAACGATTTTCGGATGATTTAATTATTGGAATAGGTCAAGATGTAACTAATGAAATTAAAACTCAAAAAAGATATGAAAATCTTGTAGAGTCTGCTTATGATATTATTTATGAATTAAACAGGAAAGGAGATTACCTTTTTATAAATAAAAGTACAGAAAAGATTACTGGTTTTAGTTTGAAAGAACTGTTTAACTCAAAATTTAATTCTTTAATCAGAGAAGATTATATCCAAAAAGTATTAGATTTCTATTCGGCTGCGACACCCGAAATGACTAATTTTCCCATATTAGAATTTCCTATTGTCAGGAAAAATGGAGAAGAAATCTGGGTTTCACAAAAAGTATCAATTATTAGAGACCAATACAATAATATTAAAGGATATTCTGTAATTGCAAGAGATGTAACATATTATAAAAACATTGAAAAAGAAAAAACAGAAAGACAATTAAAAATTCAAAAATACAGCAACGCTTTAAAAGCATTTACTGAAAAAAGTTACTCCAGCAATGAAAGTTTAGAATCAAAATTAAAAACGATTTTAAAAATAACAGCAGAAAAAATTGGGGTTAACAGAGCTAGTTACTGGAATTATTATCCAGATAAAATAGATTGCCTTGTATTATATGAATTAAATAAAAATGAATTTACATCAGGAAAAGAAATAACAAAAAAACAATATCCAAACTATTTTACAATAATTGAAAATGAATTACAAGTAGTTATTTCCGATGTTTCTAAAAACAATACTACATATGAATTGGAAAATGATTATACCAATACTAATAATATTTACTCCATACTCGATACTCCCGTTTTTATCGATGGTGATTTAAAAGGAATCATTAGTTTTGAAGCGAGTGAAGAAATAAAACATTGGGATAATGAAGATATTAACTTTGCAAGATCAGTTTCGGATATTATAGCTATAGCCTATGAATCAAAAATGAGATTCGAAATTGAAAAAAAACTAACATATAAAAGTGAACTTTTAGCAGCAATGACGTTGTGTACTGAGAAGTTTTTAAACAGTAAAAACATAAATGATATTTTTGCTGATGTCCTTATTATAATGGGGAAAGCGACAAAATCACATCGCGCCTATTATTATGAAAAAAATAATGACACTAATTTAATTAGCCAAAAATACAGATGGATAAAGGGCAACAATACATTAACACAAAACAATCCAAAACTTCAAAATATTCCCTATGACTATTTTGAAGAATTAATAGATCCATTATTAAATAACAAAATTTATGAAGCTGTTGTTTCACAAATTAAAAATGAATCTTTAAAAAATAAATTATTAAATGTTGATGTAATTTCATTAATACTATTCCCCATTTTTATAAAGAATAGATTTCATGGTTTTTTAGGTTTTGATGATACAAACGAAGAAAGAAGTTGGTCCGAAGATGAAGTAAATATCCTTCAAACTTTGGCTAGAAATATAGCATCATCAATTGACCGAATCGAAACCGAAACGGCAATTTATGAAAGCGAAGAAAAATTTAGACTTTTAGCTAACAATATACCTGGAACAGTGTACTTATCAGAGAATGATAATAAGTTTACCAAAATTTATCTTAATGATGAAATAGAAAAACTTACTGGCTTTAAAAAATCTGATTTCTTAGATAAGAAAATTTTTTATACTGATTTGATACATCCTGAAGATGTAAAAAAAGTGTTAGATGAATCTTCGTATAAATTATCTAAATCTGAACCGTTTCATTTTACCTATCGAATTATTAAAAAAAATAATGAAATTGTTTGGGTAGAAGAATTTGGTGATGCCGTTATAAAAAATGGAAAAATAACTTATATCGAAGGCATCATGCTTGATATTACAAAAAGAAAAGAGGCTGAGGAAGCGATAAAAGGTCGTGAATACGCAGAAGCAGCAAACAGAGCCAAATCGGAATTTTTAGCTAATATGAGTCATGAAATTAGAACCCCTTTAAATGGTATCATTGGTTTTACGGATCTATTAATGAAAACCGAGCTAGGCGAAGTGCAAAAAAAACATATGATCACGGTAAACCAATCTGCACATTCCTTATTGGGTATCGTAAATGATATTCTTGACTTTTCAAAAATTGAAGCTGGAAAATTAGACTTGCACATAGAAAAACATGATATTAAGGAAATTATGAGTCAAATTATTGATTTAATTCTATATGAATCAAATCAAAAAAAATTAAATCTAGAACTTAACATAGCACCAGATATTCCTAATTATTTCTGGATTGATATTGTTCGATTAAAACAAATTTTGATTAACCTTTTGGCTAATGCTGTAAAATTCACTGAAAAAGGAACTATAAAACTAGATATTTCGATAATTAAAAAAATTAGTGACTCAAAAACCAAAATACGCTTTTCAGTTGTCGATTCTGGAATTGGAATTTTGGAAAAAAATAAGAAAAAAATATTCAAAGCTTTTTCTCAAGAGGATGGTTCTACAACCAAAAAATTTGGAGGAACAGGTTTAGGTCTTACTATTTCAAATAAACTACTTGGACTAATGAAAAGTCGTTTAAATCTTGAAAGCGAGATCGGGCTTGGTAGTGTTTTTTATTTTGATCTGGATTTAAAAACTAGTAATGATTATATTGAAGACCTATTTTCAAAAACAGTTGAAGAGGATTTTACAAATATGGAGCATATTTTTAAAACAAATGATAAATTAAGAAACCTTAAAGTCATGCTTGTTGAAGATAATAAAATCAATATGCTACTACTTAAAACAATTATTAAAAATGTTCTTTTTGAACCAGAATTTTTTGAAATTGTTAATGGGGCCGAAGCTTTAATACAATTTGAAAATATAAATCCAGATATTATATTCATGGATATCCAAATGCCTATAATGAATGGCTATGAGGCTACAAAAGCAATTAGAAAGTCAGAATTAGGCAAAACAATTCCTATTATTGCAATTACAGCTGGCACAGAAATTGAAATAAAAGAAAAGTGTCTTTCAGCAGGAATGAATGATTATATATCGAAACCAATAATTAAACGAATTATAGAAGAAACAATTGTTAAGTGGATCTTGTAACAGTAATTAAATTTGTATTTGAAATAACTAATAATAATAATAATAATAATAATATATGAAATGGCAAGGTAGACGAAAAAGTGACAATGTCGAAGACAGAAGAGGCATGTCCTCCGGTGGTAAAACAATTGTAGGTGGCGGAATAATAGGAATTATTATTTTACTTTTAAATGTTTTTGGTGGTGAAAATGCTCAAATGCTTACGCCAATACTAGAACAAATGAATCAAGGTCAAAGTACTCCCACCGAACAAAGAGATCTAACAGCAAAAGAGCTTGAAGAACAAGATTTTGTAAAAACACTATTAGCAGATAATGAAGATGTTTGGACAAAAATATTCAATGAAAATAATCTCAATTATAAAAAGCCAAATATTGTTTTGTTTAGCGGAGCTGTAGAAACTGCGTGTGGAAATGCAACTTCTGATTCCGGCCCATTTTATTGCCCTGGAGATCAAAAAGTCTATATGGACTTAACGTTCTTTGAAGAACTAAAAACCCGTTTTGGTGCGCAAGGAGGTGATTTTGCCACTGCTTATGTTATTGCCCACGAAATTGGGCATCATGTTCAAACCTTATTAGGCACATCAGAAAAAATGCGCGAAATGCAACAAGGTAAAAGTAAAGCAGAAGCTAATAAATTATCCGTAGCCTTAGAGTTACAAGCTGATTTTTATGCTGGTGTATGGACACATTACAACCAAAAAATGAATAACATTCTTGAAGAAGGAGATCTTGATGAAGCATTAAGTGCTGCACATGCAGTTGGTGATGATGCTATACAATCAAAAATGCAAGGACATATTGTTCCTGAATCATTTACTCACGGTACATCCGAACAAAGGAAATACTGGTTCATGAAAGGATATAAAACGGGAGATATCAAGCAAGGAAATACTTTTGCTGAATTAAAATAAAAAAATAAAATCAGTATTTAAAATCGGGCTAATTGCCCGATTTTTTTTGTCCCTAACATTTATTAAGCCATTATTTTTTTATTCTAAATTCAATTCATCGACACTTTATTGCAACTCATCTTATATCAAATACCTCTTAACTAAAATAAATAATTACACTCCTTTATATCGATAATTTTACTCGAAATAAATGGGTAAACAAAATGAAAAAAACGAAGCAACTAGGTATATGGATGGATCATTCTCTTGCCTATTTAATGGAATTTACTACAAAACCTTTTGAAATTCAAACGATTATACATGAATTTCACTTGGAAGATAAAGCGACATCTAAACTTGAAAAGAATACATCTATTAAAAACGTATATAGGTATTACAATAGAATTGCCGAAGCAATAATTAATTATGATAAAATAATCCTTTTTGGTCCCTCAAATACAAAGGTTGACTTTTTTGACATCCTAAGCGAAGATGAACGCTTTGTAAAAATGAAAATAGAAATAAAAGAAACAGATACAATGAATGTTAATCAACAACATGCTTTTATCAATGAATATTTCGTTCCGTAGTAATAAATTTTATAGTCCTACCCATTAAATCCCCTTTTTGACTTCGCATAACCAAAAGTACTAAATCATTGTACTCTAATAAGTTGAAGTAGAACGAAATGATAAATTCAAACAAAATCAATCATTAAAAAGCAGATCGGACAATTTAGCAGTACCTTCGCGCCAAATTAAAGAAGTACTCAAAATAATAGTGTTTACTTCATAAACACAATTTATGTCATTCAACTCATTAGGCTTATCTGATGCTTTATTAAAAGCCATCAGCAAAAAAGGATATACAACTCCTTCTCCAATACAACAAAAATCAATTCCACCAATCTTAGAAGGCAAAGATGTATTGGCATCTGCACAAACAGGAACAGGAAAAACAGCTGGTTTTACACTACCTATATTACAAATCTTATCACAAGGAAAACATTTAAGTCACAGACCCATTCGTGCTTTGATCTTAACACCAACACGTGAATTAGCGGCACAAATATTAGCCAATATAAAAGAATACGGTGAATTTTTAGATTTACGCAGTACGGTGATCTTTGGAGGTGTTAATCAAAAACCACAAGTAGCACAATTGAATCAAGGTATAGATATTTTAGTTGCAACTCCAGGTAGATTGATTGACCTACAAAATCAAGGATTAATCACACTAAACAAAGTAGAAATTTTAGTTTTGGATGAAGCGGATCGCATGTTAGACATGGGGTTTTTAAGAGATATTGAGCGCATCATGAAAGTATTGCCTCCAAAAAGGCAAAACCTAATGTTTTCAGCTACATTCTCAAAAGACATTAAAAAATTAGCAATGGGTATCTTAAACCATCCCGTTCAAGTGGAGGCAACACCTGAAAATACGACTGTCGATGCTATTACTCAAAAAGTATATCCAGTTGCAAAAGAGAAAAAAACCGAATTAGTGATCAAACTGATTACCGAAGGAAATTGGAAACAGATTTTGGTATTTACCCGTACCAAACAAGGTGCCAATAAATTAACTGAAAGTATGATTAGTGCTGGAATTCAAGCAGCAGCCATTCACGGTAATAAAGGACAAGGAGCCAGAACCAAAGCTTTGGCAGGCTTTAAAAACGGAAGCTTAACGGCATTAGTAGCTACTGATATTGCGGCTAGAGGATTAGACATCCCATTATTACCTCATGTTGTCAATTTTGAATTACCTAATATTCCAGAAGATTATGTACACCGTATTGGTCGTACTGGGAGAGCTGGTGCCAATGGAGAAGCGATTTCTTTATTTAGCCCAGATGAAACCGTTTTTCTACGTGATATCGAGAAATTGATTGGCATGAAATTGCCAAAAGAAAATATTAAAGGGTTTGAACCAGATCCAAACGCTTCAACCGAACCTATCAAACAAGGGCAAGGGCGACAACAACGCAATTCAACTCCAAGGAAACCAAAAACAGATACTACAAACCGTAGTAGTAATAACAGTTTTGGTCCTAGACGTCCTAGTCAAAATAATGAAAGACGCCCAAATAGATAATACATTTTTAAATTTTTAGGAGCAGAACGATTTCGTTTTTATAAACGTTATCTCCCGCTATACACTACAATCCTTGTGAGGGCTAAACGCTAGCCCACACAGGGATTTTCGTTTCTATCGGGGCTATTTAGGGCATTTTTATTTTCAATAATACCATTTTGTAAATTCATCGGACAAATCACCGGCTGGCGCGAGCGTCCGCTCGTGAACACAATCTAAATCAATTTATATCTATCTATAAAACGGTCTGGTCATCATTACCATAATTTCTTGCCGACGACGATAGCGCGGATTTGCAATCCTTGCCCACTCCAATAATAAATTCCATAACGTTAGTAAATAATGGGATTCCTCATTCTTCGGAATGACAAAAAGTGTGTATTTATCCTTAATGTTTTGTCCTAAAATCTGTTCCTCTTTATACTGAAAACTATTATTTCCAAATACTACACTAATTTAAAGCGTAAATTTACAAATTAGCATGCTATTCATAGGTCTTCAAATCTAGATTAAGAATAGAACCTACTCTGCTAAACTCTTCATTAATCTTTGCATTCAAGATAAGTTGTTCATTTGTTATTGGATGATTAAAAATTAACTGATGTGCATGAAGCATCATTCCTTTCAGTTCAAAATTCTCCAACCATAATTTATTTTGTTTGTTACAACCATGAGGGCGACTTCCTAAAATGGGATGAAAAATATGTTTGAAATGTTTTCGTAATTGATGCATACGTCCAGTTTCAGGAATCGCTTCTACTAAACAATATCGTGACGTTGGTTTATTGTTAAATTCTAACTCAATTTCGGTACTTTGCAATCGATGAAAGTATGTTATTGCATTTTGTACAATGCCATCATCATTGGTTAAATCATAATCAATCGTTAGTTCTTGGGGTGACCAACCACGTAAAATTGCTAAATATTTTTTTTCTACTTCGCGTGTGGCAAAACGATCATTCATAATTTTTAAAGCATCTTTATCCAATGCAAATAACAAGACACCAGATGTTTTGCGATCTAACCGATGAATAGGATAAACGTGTCGCCCTCCTATTTGATTTCTCAATTCTTGAATAGCAAAAACTTTTGCATCGCGCGCGTAAAATGATTTGTGGACTAACAATCCACTTGGTTTATTAATTGCTATAATATATTCGTCTTGGTAAAGAATTTCTAACATTTGGCAAAAATAAAAGAGATTTTGATAGAACTCTCTTTTTTGACTTATTTATTTCTATACTTTTCTTTTTTCATTTTAGCTCGAAAAACAAAATAGAAGATTACAATTGCTAAAACTGTTATTTAAATTGTATCCCAATGCTCTTTTATAAAGTCACTTCCTCAAAGTTGAAGAGTTTGCCTAGCATAGTTTAAATATCTGCAATCAAAAATCTGAAATCTAATTTATCCCAACCAACCATCTCGATCCAAACTTCTATACTGAATGGCTTCGGCAATATGACTAGAAACAACAGTAGGCGCAGCATCAAGGTCTGCGATCGTGCGTGCTACCTTCAAAATGCGATCGTACGCCCGCGCCGAAAGATTCAATCGTTCCATGGCTGTTTTCAAAAGTAATTTGGATGTATCATCAAGAGCACAATATTCCCTAATGTGTTTGGTATTCATTTGCGCATTGTAATGGATGTTTTCCATTTGCTCAAAACGTGCTGATTGTAATTCTCGGGCTGCAGTAACTCTTTTTCGAATATCAACACTACTTTCTGCTTTTTGATCTTCCGATAATTTTTCAAACGGAACGGGAGTTACTTCGATATGGATGTCAATTCGATCCAATAAAGGCCCTGATATTTTACTTAAATACCGTTGCATTTCGTGTGGTGAAGACGTTTGTGGTGAATCGGGATCGTTAAAAAAACCACTTGGACTTGGATTCATGCTTGCTACCAGCATAAATGAAGAGGGATAAGTAACGGTAAACTTGGCTCTAGAGATGGTTACTTCACGATCTTCTAGTGGTTGACGCATCACTTCGAGAACATCACGCTTAAATTCGGGTAACTCATCCAGAAATAAAACCCCATTGTGTGCCATCGAAATCTCTCCTGGTTGGGGATAACTCCCCCCACCAACGAGTGCTACGTTAGATATAGTATGGTGTGGACTCCTGAAAGGCCGCTGATTCATCAAACCTACTTCTTTCAACTTTCCTGCTACGCTATGGATTTTAGTTGTTTCTAAGGCTTCTCGTAACGTCATTGGTGGTAAAATACTTGGTAAACGTTTGGCAAGCATTGTTTTTCCAGCACCTGGCGGACCAATCAAAATAATATTATGTCCTCCAGCAGCCGCTATTTCCATACATCTTTTTATAGACTCCTGCCCTTTCACATCGCTAAAATCAAATTCAGGAAAATCTAAATCTTTATAAAATTCGGCTCTCGTATCAATTGTTGTGGGTTCTAGATTGCCTTTCCCTTCTAGAAAATCAATGACTTCCTGTACATTTTCAACTCCATAAACATCCAATCCAGCTACTATTGCAGCTTCTTTTACATTTTGTTTTGGCAGAAAAAAACCTTTAAATCCTTCTTCTTTTGCTTTTATAGCAATTGGCAAAGCACCACGAATAGGTTGCAAACTTCCATCGAGAGAAAGTTCTCCCATAATTATATATTTCTCCAATTCTTTGGCTTCAATTTGCTGAGAAGCAACCAAGATTCCTATGGTTAAAGTTAAATCATAGGCTGAACCTTCTTTTCGCAAATCAGCAGGTGCCATATTGATTGTGATCTTTTTACCCGGCATGTGGTAGCCTGTGTTTTTGAGAGCAGCAGCAATTCTATAACTACTTTCTTTAATTGCGTTATCAGGCAACCCTACTAAATGATATCCAATTCCTTTATCAATATTTACTTCAACAGTAATTGTTGTGGCTTCAACACCAAAAACGGCACTTCCAAAAACTTTAACTAACATGGCGTATATTTTTTTTAAAAATAACGAATTTTAACATACCAAACTATAGATTTATCTTACTAAATAATAACACATTAGCAATACTATTTTACTACTCTAATTTTTAAAAAAGAGATGGATTATAGAATCATGAAATCTAAATTTGATTTATTATGTCACTTATTATTTGCTTACAAAAAAATGAAGTTTCAAAACTTAAGCATTAGACCTTACGCCCAATTTGTTCCATTTTTGGATATAATTTCCTATATTTGCCGAGATTTATTTGATTTTTAGGGTTGAAAAACGTTTTTTTATACATTTTTAACAACAACCATTCTATGATTTCTATTTCATGAAATCAATCTAAAAATCATTCTTTTTTGTAGTTCGCTACATCTTTTGCCTTTTGGAAAAATTCCATTTACAGGCTAATAAATAATCAAAAATTAATCAAAAATGCACTGGATAGATTATCTAATCTTTGTCGTTTATATGCTCGCTATGCTTGGTGTTGGCGTGTATTTTTTTAATAAAAACAAAACAGCTGAAGACTTTTACGTAAGTGGTCGAAACATGAGTAGTTGGCACATCGGTTTATCTGTAGTGGCTACTGATGTGGGTGGAGGATTCTCCATCGGTTTAGGAGGGCTTGGTTTTACGATGGGAATATCAGGTTCTTGGATGTTATTTACAGGTTTACTCGGTGCGTGGCTTAGTGCTGTTTATCTCATTCCAAAAGTGAGTCATTTGGGCCATAAACATAATTTTTTTACTTTCCCACAAATATTTGAGCATTTTTATAACAGTAAAGTAGCTTTATTAGCCGGTATTATTTCAGCTATTGGATACATTGGGTTTACAAGTTCTCAAGTTTTGGCTGGAGCCAAATTAGCTTCGGCAACCATAGAAGGATTAAACATTCAAACCGCACTTATTGTTATGGGTGCAATTGCTGTTATTTATACCGCAATTGGAGGTCTAAAGGCGGTAATTTATACCGATACGATTCAATGGCTAATCTTAATTGGTGGATTGGTTTTTATTGGAATTCCTATTGCCTATACTGCTGTTGGAGGATATGATGTTATTAAAGCAACATTAGCCCCTGAATATTTGTCATTAACTAATGTGAAGTGGTACCAAATTTTAAACTGGTCCATTACTATTATTCCTATTTGGTTTGTAGGAATGACATTGTACCAAAGAATTTATGCCAGTAAAGGAGAAAAAGAAGCAAAAAAAGCATGGCTAATTGCTGGAGTTTTTGAATGGCCTATCATGGCATTTATGGGAGTAATTCTGGGAATGCTTGCTAAAGTTGCTGCTACTAATGGGATGTTTAAAGGAATTACTGATGCTGCATCGATGGATAGTGAAATGGGATTACCTATTTTATTAGCAACCATTCTTCCTGTTGGATTAATGGGATTGATGCTTTCCTCCTATTTTTCGGCTATCCTTTCCACTGCAGATAGCTGCTTGATGGCGGCCTCTGGTAATATAGTAACCGATATTCTCGCTAAATTTTCTAAAAAAGAATTAACCCACAAACAAGAATTACAACTTTCACAAATAGTAACCTTAGCAATTGGTGTTTTTGCCATTCTATTGGCTTCCCAAATGCAAAATGTTTTAGAACTCATGCTCTACTCCTATGCCTTTATGGTTTCAGGACTATTTATACCAGTACTAGGCGCTTTATTTTGGAAGAAAAGCCATCCCATTGCCGCTTTTTGGAGCATGCTTTTTGGAGGAGGAGCAACAATTTTACTCATAATCACTAAAAATAAATTACCTTTAGGAATAAAACTACCCGAGCATCTTGATGCCAACATTTATGGTATCAGTATTTCGCTTATTTTATTTTATACAATATCAATTTATCATTATAAAAAAGAAAAACAAAATGGAATTCAAAATAATTAATTCAACTTCAGGAGAAGACATCACATATACTAATCAAATAATTGCTCAATTTCTTTTCACTCATTTAGAGGAATATGGCGATAAAGTAGACGATATTCTAAAATGCATCGCTTACGTAATGAATCCAGATAAAGGAGGAAATATAGTTGTAGGTTTAGATGAAAATAAAATTGTAGGTGTTGTTATTTTAAACAACACAGGTATGAAAGACTTTATCCCTGAAAATATTTTGGTTTATATTGCAGTAGACAATAGCCAACGTGGTAAGGGATATGGAAAACAATTGATGCAAAAAGCCATCTCAATTGCCGAAGGAAATATTGCACTTCATGTGGAACCTGATAATCCTGCCAAAAAATTATACGAAAAACTAGGATTTACAAATAAATACCTAGAAATGCGTCTCATCAAATAATCCAAAATGCAAAACTTAAACCAACGTATAGCAACACTTACGCTATTGCGAAAGGAATTACATAAAAATCCAGAGGTTTCAGGAAAAGAAGTACATACTGCAAAAATGATTCTTTCATTTCTTGAAAATTATCCTCCTGATGAAATTGTTACCGAGGTTGGGACAACTGGAATTCTAGCTATTTATAAAGGAAAAACCGTTGGAAAAACGGTTTTATTTCGTTGTGAACTAGATGCATTACCCATTGACGAAATTAATACTTTTGAACATCGTTCTTTAACCAACGGAGTTTCCCATAAATGCGGACACGATGGACACATGGCAATTATGTGTGGTTTAGCCATTGAATTGCACTATAAAAGACCTAAAACAGGAACTGTTATTTTACTCTTCCAGCCTGCGGAAGAAGATGGCACTGGTGCTGAAAAAGTTTTTAATGACCCTAAATTTATTTATAAACCTGACTTTGTATTCGCACTGCACAATATTCCAGGGTATAAAAAAAATCAAATTGTTGTTAAAAACGATACTTTTAGTTGTGCCGTAAACAGCTTAATTATCAAACTAAAAGGAATCACATCTCATGCAGGAGAACCTCATAAAGGAATCAATCCAGCATTGGCATTAGCTAAAATAACTACCCAATTTAACCAGCTCATACAAGCCGATATTGCTGCAGCAAAATATTGTTTGATTACACCTATTTATTCGAAAATGGGTAAGAAGGCGTATGGTGTTTCAGCGGGTGCGGCAGAAATTCATTTTACAGTAAGAAGCGATAGTAATTCGGAAATGCAAGCCATTGAAAGTAAATTGGAAAAACTAGCAAAATCAATAGCCGAAGAATTCCAATTGAAATGCAAGATATCTTGGACGCAGAGTTTTCAAGCCAATGAAAACAATGTAGAAGCAGTAAATCACATAAAAAATGCAGTGAAAATCAATGATTTTGATCTGTTAGAAAAAGAAATGCCATTTACATGGGGAGAAGATTTTGGTCTACTTACCCAGCAATTTCCAGGAGCAATGTTTGGATTAGGATCAGGAATGAATACTCCCGCCCTACACAATCCAGATTATGATTTCCCAGATGAAATCATAACAACTGGAGTAGCCACTTTTTTACAAATAAGCAAACAAATTACGGATGCATACTAATTCGATTATAGAACTAAACAAAAAAGCGTACCAAAAAAATATTAGCTTTCTAAAAAATACTTTTGGAAAAAAAGTACTACTTTCTTCAGTTGTAAAAGGAAATGCATACGGTCATGGTATAAAGGAATTTGTACTCATGGCGTATGAATGTGGTGTTACACATTTTTCAGTTTTTGATGTCGAAGAAGCCAAAATAGTAAAAGCCACACTTGCTGATAAAGCCTTCATTATGGTGATGGGATTGGTTCAAGATGAAGACATGGAGTGGGTTGTTGCTAATGATGTTGAGTTTTTTGTATTCGATAAAAGCCGACTTACAAAAGCCACCAGAGTTGCAAAAAAACTGCATAAAAAGGCAATATTACATATTGAGGTAGAAACAGGAATGAACCGAACTGGTTTTGAAAAAAAAGAACTCAATAACGTTATCGCTTTTCTAAAAAAAGAAAAGGAATACCTTATATTTAAAGGGCTATGCACTCATTATGCCGGAGCTGAAAGCATTGCAAACTATTATAGAGTGGAGAAACAAATCAAACGATTTGACGAAATTTATCAATACCTTTGGGATAATGACCTAAAACCTGAGATGAAACATTCTGCTTGTTCAGCGGCTTCTATAATGTTTCCGGAAACAAGAATGGATATGGTTCGAATTGGTATCATGCAATATGGCTTGTGGCCAAGCCCTGAAGTTTTTGTAAATTATTTAAATACTAAAAAAAGTAAAATTGATCCATTGCATCGTGTCATTACTTGGAAAAGCAGTATCATGAGTGTGAAAAAAGTGAATATTGGCGATTTTATAGGATATGGCACTAGTTTTCTCGCAGAAAGAAAGATGAAAATTGCAGTTGTTCCAATAGGTTATTCTCATGGATACAGTAGATCATTGAGTAATCAAGGAAGAGTTTTAATTAATGGACAACGTTGTATTGTTGTAGGCTCAGTCAACATGAATATGATGACAGTTGATGTGACTGACATCGAAACTGTAAAAAAAGAAGATGAGGTCGTTTTAATTGGCACACAAGAAGATCTTACCGTATCTGTAGCTTCTTTTAGTGATTTCAGTAATCAACTAAATTATGAATTACTAACCCGAATTTCAAAAACGATTCCACGTAAAATAATAGAATAATGGCTTTTATAAAATTATATAGAAAGAAATTAGAAGAAAACTACACATTTCTTGATACTATCTTCAAATCTAGAAACATACAATGGGGTGTTGTATCCAAACTTTTGTGTGGTAATAAAATATATCTTAAAGAATTAATTGCACTTGGAGTACGAGAAATTCATGATTCTCGCGTAAGTAATTTAAGAAAAATAAAATCATTAGACCCTACTATTCAAACGGTATATATAAAACCTCCTGCAAAACAAAGTATAGAAAATATCGTTCGCTATGCTGATGTAAGTTTTAACACAGAAATTTATACCATACAACTGCTTTCTAAAGAAGCACAAAAACAGAACAAAACTCATAAAATCATAATCATGATTGAAATGGGTGATTTACGTGAAGGTGTAATGGGTGAAGAACTGGTTGAATTTTATGGTACTATTTTAAAATTACCCAATATTGAAATTCGTGGTATAGGTACCAATCTTAATTGTTTAAGTGGAATCATGCCAACACAAGATAAATTAATTCAGTTAAGTCTGTACAAACAACTCATTGAAGCCAAATTTAACATCACTATTCCATGGGTTTCTGGTGGAACATCGGTAGCTATTCCATTAATGCTAAAAAATGCACGTCCTATGGCGGTAAACCATTTTAGAGTTGGAGAAGCATTGTTTTTTGGAAAAGATCTTTTTACAGGCGATACCATCGCGGGGATGCACAATGATGTGTTTAAGCTGTACTCAGAAATAATTGAAATTACGGAGAAACCTGATGCCCCCATTGGAGAACTAGGCGAAAGTGGTGTTGGAACTAGTTATGTACCAAGTGATACTGATGATTTAGGAGAAACTTCTTTAAGAGCCATTTTAGACATTGGTTTACTTGACATGCAACCACAATATATTGAAGCCGAGGATAGTGATATTAAAATTATCGACGCAAGTTCAGATATGCTTGTAATAGATATTTCAAATTCAAAAAAGAAATATAAAATTGGAGATTTAGTTTCCTTTAAAATACAATATATGGGAGCACTCTATCTTTTAAATTCAGATTATATTGAAAAGAGAATCGGATAAATTAGCCTTAAAAAACTAATTACTAATAAAATTCATTTAAAATAATAAATTCCACTTTCCTAAAAAAAATCAGATAAACTATTATCTGATTTTTTTTTGTAAATTACTATTACATTTCAGGCAATAATTATTATCCAATTTAAATACTCATATTAACAAATTGTAAATTACAGAGGTGTATTCTCAGATAACCCTTAAAATAATAGGGGTTAAATTAGAAATTTAATAAAAATAGCATAATATCACCCTATTTCAATAGGGATATTGATTCATTTTATATTTTTACCGTAAAAACTAAACCTAAAAACAATGAGAAAAATTATTTTAAGCGTAATTCTTATCGCTCTATTGGTCTTATCACTCTGTACCAATTTCATGTTGTCCGAAAATCCAATTCCATTAGATGCAGTAAAATTTGACACTGGAGATACAGCTTGGATGATTGTTGCAACAGCACTTGTATTAATAATGACTCCTGGACTAGGTTTCTTCTACGGAGGAATGGTAGGAAAAAAGAATGTCATTAGCACCATGTTACAAAGCTTCATGGCAATGATAATTGTTACTGTACTTTGGGTAATCGTTGGATTCAGTTTATCTTTTGGAACTTCAATAGGAGGCTTCATAGGTAACCCTACAGATTATTTCATGTTTAAAAATGTTGGGATTACAACAGCTTGGGGAACCATTCCATTTATGCTTTTTGCTTTATTTCAAGCTAAATTTGCAATTATCACTCCAGCCTTAATAACTGGTGCATTTGCTGAGAGAATTCGTTTTTGGGCTTATATGTTGTTCATGGTTTTATTTATCATTTTTGTATATGCTCCATTATGTCATATGACTTGGCATGCAGATGGTTTTTTCTATAAAATGGGAGTATTGGATTTCGCTGGAGGAACTGTAGTACACATGAGTGCTGGATGGGCTGCTTTAGCTGGAGCAATGTTTTTAGGAAAAAGAAAAGGTCAAAAATCAAATCCTGCTCGTATTACTTATGTATTATTAGGAACAGGATTGTTATGGTTTGGTTGGTTCGGATTTAATGCTGGTTCTGCTCTTGCTGCAAACGGATTAGCAGTGCAAGCTTTAGGAACTACAACAGTTGCTGCAGCTGCTGCTGGTATGGCTTGGGTTTTCTTTGATAAAATTCTTGGACATAAAGTATCTGCAATGGGTGCTTGTATTGGTGCAGTAGTAGGACTTGTAGCTATTACTCCTGCAGCAGGATTCGTTAGTATTCCCAATGCAATTTTCATAGGTGTATTTAGTAGTTTAGTAAGTAATATTGTAGTAAGTAAATTTCCTAAAGGTAAAATTGATGATGCATTAGATGTATTTGCTTGTCATGGTGTTGGTGGTATGACTGGAATGTTATTAACTGGTGTTTTTGCATCAAAAGCAATAAATCCAGCAGTTACAGACCAAGGACTAATTTTTGGTGAAACAACTTTATTTATACACCAATTAACGGCTTTAGTAATTGTATCTGTATTTGCTTTTTCTGTTTCTTATTTCCTTTTCTTTATTGTAAATAAAATCACTCCTTTAAGAGTAACTGAAGACAAAGAAGAGTTAGGTTTAGATATCTCTCAACACGGAGAGTTTTTGTAGTAAACGCTTTAATAAATAAAATAAAACTCCCTGAAATTAAGTTTTCAGGGAGTTTTTTTTATGGCTATAAAACACACTGAATTTCATTTTATTCGCAATCTATTTATAGAAAGATCAAAACTATTTCTGGTATTCTTTTTATACATCAAAGCATCTTTTGTCCATTGATAAGCTAAGTTTCACACAAACAATGCAAACTTGTATAGGAATAAAATCAACTTAAAATCACCAAACTATATACAAAAAAATAGCCGTCTCAAAATAATTTGAGACGGCTATTCTTTATGAAATATCTTATTTTATTTTAAAGTAAAACTCGTTTTTGAAACCAATTCATTTTTATCAAAAACATTTACGAAGTACGTCCCTTTTGCAAAGTCTTTACCAGGTAAATCTTCTGTTACTTGAACAGTTTTGTTTTCATATTTTACATTAGTTATAAAACTATATACTAACGAAGCATCTCCAAAATTTTCAGTCTTTTTATCACCTAAAACATTGTTTTTACTATCAATTACTTGTACATAATATGTTTTATCTCCAGATTTAGCAATTTGGTTTTCAGCAATTGTAAAACTAATTTTAAGAACATCAGCTCTACTTGCTTTATCCGTTTCAACTTGTTTTCCTGAACTTCTTAGTTTGTAAGCAGATGTTTTCATGTTCAAAACTGTTAATTTTGAACCTTTCTCAACAGCTTTAGACAATTCTTCATTTTGTCCAACTAAAACTTCATTATATTTTTTAGATTCACCTAATACTACTACTGTACTATCACGTTGTGTAGTTAATGTAGTATTTGCTTTTTTCAATCCTTCATTTTCTGTCATTAAAACTTTCATATTGTTTTGCAAAGCAATAAATTGAGTTCTATATTTTGCTAATGAAGCTACATCCCCTTTTGACTTATTTAAATCAGCCATTAAATTAACTACTTTATCTCTTTCTTGAATTAACTCATCCGACATAGAGGTATTTTCAGAAATAGCTGCGTCATAAGTAGCTTTTAATTCTTGCAAATCTTTCATAACCGATTCTTTTTCAGTCATAGTAGTTTTCAATTCTGTTTGAACTGTTTCAACATCAGAACTCATTTTAAAAATATACACTAAACTACCTACTAATAAAACTGCTAATACAGCAATAACTGCCTTAAGACTTGAACTGCTTTTTTGATTTTCCATGTTTAAATATTTTTTTCCAAATTTAATAATATATATTTAAGTTATAACGTAAGTTAACACAATTATAGTATTTTTGGAAAAAAATATTTTTTTATGGAAAAAATTCTACCTTTTACTACGAATGATCTTGCAAAAATTACTAACCATAGAAGTGGTGAAATAAAATTTGGAGAAAAGATGATTACTGTACCAAAAGGAACTGACCCACTTTCATTTTTAAAAACATCAGAAGCTAAATATGTTTTATTGGGAATCCCAGAAGATATTGGTATTAGAGCCAATTTTGGAAGACCAGGCGCTGCATCGGCATGGGAGATTGCTATAAAAAATATTGCTAACATTCAACACAATCGCTTTTGCAAAGGAAATCAAATAATTATCCTTGGTCAAATGAATGTTTGTGAAGAAATGAAGGAGGTCGAACATTTAGATTTTAATGATATTGATGATCGTTCCAAATTGAGTCAATTAGTTGAAAAAATAGACAAAGACGTTTCTCATATTATCTTTAATATTATAAAAGCTGGAAAAACACCTATAATTATTGGTGGAGGTCATAATAATTCATACGGCAATATTAAAGGAACTGCTTTAGCAAAAGGGAAACCTATAAATGCCATCAATTTTGATGCACATTCCGATTTTAGAATTCTTGAAGGTCGTCATAGTGGGAATGGTTTTTCATATGCATACGAAGAAGGTTTTTTGAAAAAATATTTTGTTTTTGGCTTACATGAAAATTACACCTCCAAAAGCGTTTTGGACATTATAAAAAAAACGGAGGATCGTGTACGGTATAATACTTATGACAGCCTAAAAATTAGACAAGAAAAAAATTTTAATGAAGAAATGAATATAGCATTAGAATTTATTAAGACTGATAGTTTTGGAATTGAAATAGATTTAGATGCCATACCAAATATAGCAAGTAGTGCAATGACTTTAAGTGGTTTCTCCGTTGAAGAATTAAGACAATTCATTTCTTTTTTTGGAAAACACAAGAATGTTGCCTATTTACATATTTGTGAAGGTGCTCCCGATTTAGGCGAAGAGAAAAACAATCATTTAATTGGTAAATTAATAGGTTATTTAATTACTGATTTTATCAAGTCAAGTCAATAAATAACTCTTTTATAAGAGTTTTCAATCTGTAAAATAGACAACAAATTAAGCGAATCGATAAATAACACTATCTTTGCAAATCTATCTATGTACATAATACAAGATATTTAATTTCAAAAATATGTTATTCGAAGATTTATCACTTTCAAAAAGTATACAAAAAGCCGTATTTGAACAAGGCTATATCAATCCCACTCCTATTCAAGAGCAATCTATTCCGCTAGTTTTGGCTGGAAAAGATATGATCGGCTGTGCACAAACAGGAACTGGAAAAACAGCAGCATTTGCAATCCCCATTATACATCAATTACATCGTATTGTTGGCTCTTCTAAAAAAGCTAAACAAATTCGTGCGCTAGTGGTCACACCTACAAGAGAGCTAGCAGTTCAAATAGGGCAAAGTTTTGATACTTATGCTAAATATACCAATTTAACTCAGCTTACCATTTTTGGAGGAGTTTCGCAAAACCCACAAGTCGATACATTAAAAAATGGTATTGACATTTTAATTGCTACACCTGGAAGGTTACTTGATTTACATAAACAAGGTTTTATTGACTTAGACCATTTACATACATTAGTTCTTGATGAAGCAGACCAAATGCTTGACATGGGATTTGTAAATGATGTGAAAAAAATCGTCAAACTAACACCTAAAAATAGACAAACCTTATTTTTCTCTGCCACTATGCCAATGGCTATTCGAGAATTGGCCGAAATGTTTTTAACAAATCCTGAAACAGTAACAGTTTCCCCAGTGTCATCAACAGCTGAAAATGTAGAACAACATGTTTACTTTGTTGAAAAAACGGAAAAAAGAAACTTGTTATATCACTTGATTAAAAATCAGGACTTGTCAGATGTTTTAGTTTTTTCAAGGACAAAACACGGTGCAGATAATGTTGTAAAAGCATTACGAAAAAATAATATTGCAGCTGAAGCCATACATGGTGATAAATCTCAAAATGCGAGACAACGCGTTTTAGAAGCATTCAAAAATAAAGAAGTTGGAGTGCTTGTAGCTACTGACATTGCTGCTCGCGGTATTGATATTGATCAATTGCCCTATGTTATTAATTTTGACTTGCCCAATATACCAGAAACTTATGTTCACCGTATTGGTAGAACAGGACGCGCAGGAAATGGTGGGATATCAATTTCTTTTTGCAGTAAAGACGAACATGGGTATTGGAAGGATATTCAAAAATTAATTAAAGTTGACGTAAAAACGGTTAGTGATCATCCTTATCCATGGCATTCAGGTAACCCAGAGACTGCTCCTGGAGCTTCAAATAAACCAAAAAACTCAAATAGAAGTGGTGGTGCTCATAAATCAAGAAAATCTGATGCTTCAAAACAGAATAAAAAACGGTGGTATTAATACTAAATTTAACATAATTACTTAACTGTAAGAAAAGCCTTTTACTCAATTTGTAAAAGGCTTTTTTTTTAATACGTAAACGCCTAGTAATTAGTTAATTAACTGTTATTTTTCCATTTGATATATATTTTTTATTTAATTTTAATACAATTAATAATCATAAAACTTAATAAATTATGGAAGCAATCGTAAAAAGAAACGGTTTTTTACCGTTAGTAAATTCTAGTTTTTTACCAACACTAAATCCCTTTTTTGATGACATTATATCGAGAGATATTATGGACTGGACTGATAAGAATTTTTCGACTATTGGTAGCAGTTTACCATCTGTTAATTTAAAAGAAACAGATAAAAAGATAGAAGTTGAACTGGCTGCTCCTGGTTTGAAAAAAGAAGACTTTAAGGTTGAAATCGAAAATAACATGCTTTCTATTTCTTCAGAGAAAGAGGAAGAGAAAGAAGAAACCAAAAAAAAAGGAAATTATTACAGAAAAGAGTTTAACTATCAATCTTTCTGTAGAACCTTTAGCCTTCCTGATTATGCCGATGAAAACAACATTAATGCTAATTATAAAGACGGCATACTTCATGTCGAAATTGCAAAAAAAGAAGGAAGTACGAAAAAAATGGCTAAAAACATAGCTATAAAATAAGATAAAAGGAAATTTCATCTCTTTCAAAAAACATCTAAAATTATACTTTAGGTGTTTTTTTTTAGTTAAATCATATTAAACAAGATTCTTTTTCTTTGTAAATAAGATTATTTATTGTTTTAAATAATATAACTGACTCGAAGGGTTTCACAATTATATCATTAAATCCAGCTGATAATGACTCTTCAATAATTTCATCTTTATCAAATGCTGTCAATGCAACAATAGGTGTTTTTATTCCCATATTACGAACGCGCCTTGTGGTTTCAAACCCATTCATTAAAGGCATATTAATATCCATTAAAATGACATCAAAAGTTTCTTTTTCGAGAATCTCTAAAGCCAAAAAACCAGAGCTTACAACGCTGCATTTATAGTTGTTTTTTTCAATTATTTTTTTTGTAATCAGTTGATTAATTGTGTTATCATCTACTACAAGAACTGAAAAAATTTCACTTGATGTCAAGTCAACATGAATTTTATTAATAATTTCAACAGTCTTCGCCGGATCACATTCAAATGCAATTTCAAAGATAAAAGTAGTTCCTTTTCCTATTTCACTTTGAAGTGATATAGCGCTATTAAACAGTTCTAACAATCGTTTTACGATAGATAGCCCTAAACCTGTACCTTGATAATCAATCTCTTTCCTTCCAACTTGTACAAATTTTTCAAATATTTTTTCCTGATCTTCGATCGCTATTCCAACACCATTATCTTGAATTTTAAATTCAATATAATTAAATTTATTTTCTACTTTAATCAAGTTAGCCGAAATGTCAACCTTTCCATTATCAGTAAATTTCAATGCATTACTGACTAAATTTATTATTATTTGAGAAAAACGAAGTTTATCTCCAATTAAATACTCCGGAATCGCAGGGTCAATAGTAACATTAATTTCATTATTATGATTCTTCGCAATAAAAGACAAAGAATTTTTAATCATATTTATCTCATCAGTAATATTAAAAGTTAAACTTTCAAGAACAATTCGATTTTCTTCAATTTTATTAATTTGCAATACATCATTAACGAGTGATAATAGATAACGAGCAGAAAATTTAAGAGAACTTAAATGAGGACTATCCGCTAGTTCTTTGTGTTCATCCAATAACATATTTGTAATTCCAACTACACCGTATAATGGAGTTCGTAATTCATGACTTATTGTTGAAACAAATTGTGATTTAAGTTGAGAAGCAACTTCCGCTTTTTCTTTTGCAATACTTAACTCTTCATTGGCTATAACAAGTTCGGCATTCTTTTTTTTCTTAAAATTATAATTTTTATAAACGGTATAAAGTAGTAGCAATACAACACTAAAAGCAATTATGAATAGAAAAACTATAATTCTAGATTTTTTCAAACTTTGATATTGTAAATCTTTTTCATTTTCAATTTTATCAACTTTTCTCTTATATTCATCTAGCTCTAAGTTCACTCCTATAACTTCTGCCCTCTTCAATTTATCTGATTGCTCAAGTTCTTTTCTTATTTTATTAAACAAGGCCAAGTTTTCGTATGCTTCTTTATATTTACCTGTTTTTAATAATAATTTGGCATATTCTTCATGCGAATAAGACAAATCCGATTTTTCAATTCCACTATTACCAAGCTTAATAGCATCAATAAAAAAGGAATTTGCTTTATCATAGTCTGATGTACTCGTATAATACATTCCATTTAACATGTTTAAAGCAACAATTGTAGTATTATCACCCAACCTATTTTTGTATTTAGTAATAAAATCTAAATACGGCTTTCCATTTTTAAAATTACCAATATAAAAATAGGCCCAAGCAATATTCATTTTAGTTATGTAAATTTGACTTGAGTCGGCTATTTTTAAACTATAGTCTAGTGATTTTTTATAATAATTTAACCCTTTTGCAAGTTGATTAACTTCAAAACAATAAATGTTCCCTAGATTATTATTTATACTATTCTTAACAGTATCATTACTTGTTTTATTGGCATAAAACAGCCCTTTTTTATAGAAAAATATAGCTTTATCATACTCTGATAATTCATCATAATTACCTGCAATTGTATTATAGGATTTTGCAATTAAGATATCATCCTTAGCATCTATAGAGTGTTTTAATGCTTTTCTTGCAGTAGCAAATGATTTTTCATAATTAAACTCTTGCAAGTATTGTGAGGCCTTATTAGTAAGATTAACAATTTCCTTTCTTGATGGTTTTATTTTATCGGTAACAGAATTGCTGCTAAAAAGATTTAATGAAAAGAAAATAAAAAAAATAATTCTTGATTGGAGCATAGAAATTTTAATTTTATCAAATATACATTTTTATTTAAACATTAAGTATCAATAATTTAAAAAGAGAATAGACTTGATAAGTAAAAATATTTTAAAAAAAATAAATTTTACTGAAAGAATATTCTTAAAAAATAAAACTATAAAAAAAGCAGTTACAAGAATACCTTGTAACTGCTTTTTTATTTTAAATAAAATGATAACTAATTAATTGACATCAACTGGAACCGCTTCTAAATCATCATCGTTTTCCCAGCTTCCTACTACTGATGTTGCCAATGCATTTCCTAATACATTAGTAGCGCTTCTAAACATATCACAAAAATGATCAATTGGTAATATTAATGCAATACCTTCAATTGGAATATCAAACATACCACAAGTAGCAGCAACAACTACTAAACTTGCTCTAGGCACACCTGCAATTCCTTTGCTTGTAAGCATTAAAACTAAAAGCATCGTCATTTGAGTTCCTAAATCTAAATGAACTCCATAAGCTTGAGCAATAAAAATACTAGCAAAAGTCATATACATCATACTTCCATCAAGATTAAATGAATATCCTAAAGGTAACATGAAGGAAACAATTTTGTCTTTTACTCCAAAACGTTCTAGCTCTTCAGTCAATTTAGGAAAAACGGCTTCACTACTTGTTGTTCCAAAAGCTATAATCAATGGGCTAACAATTCTTTTAAGCAAAACGGTCATTCTGCTTTTTAGAAAAATATAACCAACCGCTATTAATACAACCCAAAGGGATGAAATTCCTATTAAAAAAGATCCGAAAAATTTAAAATAAGTGATAGCTAGTTCTTGAAAATCTCTAACAGCAAAAACTCCTGCGATAGCTCCAAAAACTCCAATTGGTGCAAAGTTCATAACATAATTCACCATTTTTAGAATAATATGTGACATTTTGTCTAAACCATTAACAACCGGTTTTACATAATCTCCTATTGCGGCAGCTGCCAAACCAAAGAAAATAGAAAAAACCACAATTTGAAGGATCTCATTTGTTGCCATTGCTTCAAAAATACTCTTGGGAACTATATGGGCAATAAAATTATCAAAAGATATACTTTTAGAATTTTCCGCCACTTCTGATGCTGAACCTAAATCAATATTTGACAAGTTAAGCCCCTCTCCAGGTTTAAGTGTGTTTACAAAAAACATTCCCAATAGTAATGAAATAAATGAAGCCGTAAAAAACCAAGCCAAAGCTTTTCCTCCAATTCTTCCAACTGCACTCACATTACCTAATTTTGCAATACCAACTACCAGTGTTGTAAATACTAGTGGAGAAATAATCATTTGTACCAATCTAATAAAAACGGTAGCAAGAATTTTTATTTTATCACTAAACTCCAAAGCGCCTTCTTCTGAAATTGTATTATGAATTACGATACCTAAAGCAATTCCTAAAATCATTGCAATAAGTATTTGTGTAGTCAAATTTGATAAGATTGACGGCTTTTTTGTTTCTGTAGAATTCATCTAGTGGTTTTTTATTTAATGGTTAGTTTGGGATTTGAACCCAGGTTTAATCTATTATAAGAAATATTTTAAATTCTTTTTAAACGGAAAAAAAATAGTGCATATTAATACGTCTTATTGATCAAGTAAAAATCAGCTAATACAATGGCAGCCATTGCTTCAACAATAGGAACAGCACGTGGAACAACACAAGGATCATGGCGACCTTTACCAGTCATTTCGGTAATATTACCTTTATTATCTAATGATTCTTGTTTTTGCATAATAGTAGCAACTGGTTTAAATGCTACTCTGAAATAAATATCCATTCCATTACTAATTCCACCTTGAATTCCTCCAGAAAGATTTGTTTTGGTAGTTCCGTCCGTATTGTATAAATCATTGTGTTCACTTCCTTTCATCTTTGCACCAGAGAAACCACTTCCATATTCAAATCCTTTTACCGCATTTATGGAAAGCATTGCTTTACCTAGTTCAGCATGAAGTTTATCAAAAACAGGTTCCCCTAATCCTACGGGAACATTTTGTATCACACAAGTTACAGTACCACCTACAGTATTCCCTTCTTTACGAATTTCACGAATATAATCTTCCATTACAACTGCCATCTCTTCATCTGGGCAACGTACTGGATTACTTTCTATTTTTGAAAAATCTAAATCTTGATACGGTTTTTCTAAAAATATGGGGCCTACTGAAGAAACATAAGCATTGATTTTTATTTCGGGCAACATTTGTTTTGCAATTGCACCTGCAACAACTCTGCTTGCTGTTTCACGAGCAGAACTTCTACCTCCACCTCTATAGTCTCTAAAACCATATTTTTGATCATAAACATAATCAGCATGACTAGGTCTATAATTATCTTTTATATGGGAGTAATCATCCGATTTTTGGTTTGTATTTGGAATAATAAAACCTATTGGTGTTCCAGTTGTTTTACCTTCAAAGATTCCTGATAAAAATTGAACATCATCTGGTTCTTTTCGTTGCGTAACAATTGCCGATTGGCCTGGTTTTCTTCTAGACATTTCAAGTTGAATTGCCTCTAAATCTAATTGTATTCCTGATGGGCAACCATCTATAATTCCACCTAATGCTTCTCCATGTGATTCACCAAAAGTGGTTATTCTAAATAGTGTTCCGTAGCTATTTCCTGCCATTATTATATGTTTTGAACAAAAGTAGCATTTTAGTTTAAAGTTTAAAAATTAAAAGTTTAAACTTTTAAGAATCAAATAGCATTTATTGACTTTTAATTAATATTAAAGCTAAATTATTAACCTTATCGTTAAATACAATTGCGATTAATTGAATTCATTTGTTAAACTTCAAATTAAATACAATTGAAAAAAAGAAAAGTGGAATTGGTTGTTATATCTGATGTTCATCTTGGAACTTTTGGAAGCCATGCCATTGAACTCAACAAATATTTATCTTCCATAAAGCCTAAAATTCTAGTTTTAAATGGAGATATTATTGATATCTGGCAATTTAGAAAATCGTATTTTCCAAAAACACATCTAAAAGTCATTCAAAAAATAATAAGCTTTGCTTCAAAAGGTACAAAAGTGTATTATATCACTGGAAATCACGATGAAATGCTACGGAAATTCAGTGACATGAATATGGGTAATTTTGCCTTGGTTGATAAATTAGTATTGGAACTAGACGACAAAAAAGCGTGGATATTTCATGGCGATGTATTTGATGCTTCTGTACATCATGCTAAATGGATTGCAAAACTAGGTGGATTAGGTTATGACTATCTGATTCTAATAAACCGTTTTGTTAATTGGTGTTTAAAACGATTTGGAAAAGAACCCTATTCTTTTTCTAAAAAAATCAAAGCAAGCGTCAAGAAAGCAGTAAAGCACATATCGGATTTTGAAGAAACGGCTACTGATATTGCAATAGAAAAAAAATACGATTATGTAATTTGCGGACATATACATGAGCCAAAAATAATAAAAAAAGAAAATAAAAATGGTAAGACATTATACTTAAATTCTGGTGATTGGGTGGAGAACTTAACCGCTTTGGAATACAATAAAAAACGATGGAAGCTACATTATTATAAGGATACTAATTATACAGAAGAAGAAAATTTATTTGAAATGGAAGATCTTTTGAGTAATGAACTGGTCAATTCAATCCTTTTATCGAAATAACTTCCAGTTTAGTATTTCATTTATTAAAATGCACTAAGCTCATAATTGATAGCGATAATTATTAGTATAATGAACTTGGTCAGTGCTAATCTTTTCACAAACATGTAAATTATATAACAATTAAGAATTATAGTATAAAAGAATCGTTTGTATTGCTATGTACATTTGTAAAAACAAAAATTGACTTATGAAAAAAATTATTTTATCTGCTTTTATGCTAATCGGTTTAGCATTTAGCGCACAGGCACAAGATATCTCTAAAAATGCATTAGGACTTCGTTTTGGTGACAATGGTGGATTTGGAGGAGAACTTTCTTACCAAAGAGCTTTATCAAGCAACAATAGATTAGAATTAGATTTAGGTTGGAGAAACAGAAGTGATTTTAATCACAATGGTTATGATGACAATGCTATAAAATTAGCTGGTTTGTACCAATGGGTTTGGAACATTGATGGTGGTTTCAACTGGTATGCTGGTGTAGGTGGTGGATTAGGTAGTTATAGTTATGACAACGGTGGAAATCACTACAATGATACTTTTGCTTTTGCTGCAGGGGATGTAGGATTAGAATACAACTTTGACATTCCTTTGTTAGTATCTTTGGATTTCAGACCAGAATTTGGTGGAAACGGATATTACAAAAACAATTATGGTTCAGACATCGCATTAAGTGTTAGATACCAATTCTAAAACTTAGTTTTATTATATAAAAAATGCCACTAGAAATAGTGGCATTTTTTTATTTAATTATAATTTCTTTTTTAGAATTTATTTTTACTACACAAAAAGGATAAGTAAAACCTTGAGTGACTATTGTCCCAGCTTCAGGTTCAGTTTCTTTTACAGTAACAATTACATTTTTATCCGTTTCAACTACATTTTCAACTGTTATTTTAAATCCACCTGTAGTTTTCTCTCCCATATTTAAAATGACAAAATTTGATTTTTGAACATCAGTTGGGCTAATTTTATTTTTCAGCATTTTATCATTCTGCAACATCCTAATTTCATTTGGTTCCGTAAGAATTTCAAAGAAATGAATGTTTCCACCACCATCTGACTGCTGAGTTAAGACCTCATATAAAGCTTTTTTTCCTGTACTCTTTGTTACAGTAGTCCCACAGGAAAACAAAGTCAAAGTAAATAATGCTATTGCTGTTTTTTTCATTTTTTTATCTTAATTCTAAAGAATTATTCTTTTTTGGCTTCTCTTAGAAATTTATTTTTTTTCGAATATTTCTTTATTGCTTTTTGGTACAATTCAACATAGAGCGGTAAAATGTTTTTAATATCGAATTTTTTTGCAACTGATAACGCATTTTCTTTAAATTTTAAAAGTATTTCTTCATCACTTAAAATTTTCAATGCATTCTCAGCCATTTCATCAGTATTTCCTACATCACTTAGATACCCTGAAATTCCGTCAAAATTAACTTCAGATAAACCACCCGAATTACTTGAAATTACAGGAACACTCCAAGCCATTGCTTCAAGTGCTGCAAGTCCAAAACTCTCTGTTTCAGAGGGTAATAAGAACAAATCGGTATAGCTTAATATTTTATCGATCTCATTACTATTACCAAAAAAGATTACTTTATCCAAAATCCCTAATTCTTGGCATAAATATTCTGCCTTTTCCTTTTCAGGACCATCTCCCACCATCATTAATTTAGCAGGAATTTCTTTTTGAATTTTATAAAATATTTTAATTACATCTGGAATCCTTTTTACTTTTCTAAAATTACTGATGTGTGTAATAATACGCTCCGTTGGTTTTGCCATTACGGAACGGTGACAAGCAATACTAGGATCAGTATTATTTTTATCTAATTCAATAAAATTGGGTATAACATGTATGTCTCTTTTAATATTGAATAATTTATAAGTATCATCCTTTAAACTTTGGGAGACAGAAGTTACCACATCCGATTTATTGATGCTAAAACTAACTGCTGGTTTATAAAATGGGTGATTCCCTACTAAAGTAATATCAGTTCCATGAAGCGTAGTCACCATAGGGATCTCAATACCTTCGTCCTTAAGCATTTGTTTAGCCATATATCCTGCATAAGCATGTGGAATGGCATAATGCACGTGCAATATTTCAATTTTATGTAGTTTCACCATGTCAACTAGCTTACTAGATAAAGCCAATTCATAGGGTTGATAATGAAATAAAGGATATTCCGGTACATTCACTTCGTGATAATGAACATTGGGATTCAATAATGCCAAACGTACTGGTTGACTATAAGTAATAAAATGGATTTCATGTCCTAGTCTAGCTAATTCAAGGCCTAACTCTGTAGCTACAACGCCACTTCCTCCAAATGTAGGATAACAAACTATTGCAATTTTCATGGGTATATTTTAATAAAACGAATTTAAGGAAAATTGCGATGCCATTCTGTTTTTAATCAAAAAATGCTACTAATGATTCCTAATTAATAAAAAATAATTTAATTATAATAATCAATTTTCAATAGCCTGATATATTAATTCTTGAATGTCTTCGCGTATATTTTCTTTTGATAATTTATTGGCTGATTCAGCTGGAAATGTCCTATTCGATAAAAAGATATAAACAATATCAGTTTCGGGATCAGCCCAAGCCATTGTTCCCGTAAATCCTGTATGTCCAAAACTAGTCATCGAAGCACAACCACAAGTTGGACCGCTAGTTCCTAGTTGTGGTTTATCAAACCCTACTCCCCTCCTATTCCCTTCAGAACAAAAATAGCAGGTGTTAAAGTCATTAAATGTCTTTTCAGAAAAATATTGATGATTGCCATAATTCCCTTTTTGAAGGTACAACTGCATTATTTTGGCAACATCCATACTATTTGAAAAAATACCAGCATGGCCTCCAACGCCACCTTCCATAGCTGCTCCCATATCATGAACATAACCTTGGATTATTTGATGACGGAAATACGTATCAATTTCTGTTGGTATTATTCTATTTTTATTGATTTTTCCTAATGGATTGTACATCGTATTATTAGTACCCAGTGGTTTATAGAAATTCTCAGTACTTAGAACATCTAATTTTTTTCCTGTTGCTTTTTCCAAATATTCCTTCAAAATCATAAACGTAAAATCACTGTATTTGTATTTTTTTTGGGATAATAATTTACTGTCAACAATCAATTTCATAATCGTATCATTATAATCCGATCTTAAAAACAGGCTGTCAGCAATTTTTACAGCAAAATTAGGTTCCTGAACTTTCTTGTAATATTTATCCAATGGATTTCCATTTTTATCAATTGTAGCCTTATAAAAAGGAATCCAAGGTTGCAATCTAGCATAATGGGATAATAACTCTTTAAAATGAATATCAGCTTTATTTGAGTTTTTAAAAATAGGCAACATCGAATCCAATCTAGTTTCCATGTTTATCTTCTGCTGATCGTATTGTACCATCACATTGGGCAATGTAGATAGTATTTTGGTCAATGAAGCCACATCGTAAACATCTGAATTAGTAACTTTTACAGCAGAATCATAGGTTGGACTTCCAAATGATTTTTGATAAATTACTTTCCCTTTTCTAGCCACCAAAATCTGTAATCCAGGCGTCATTTTACCATTTATTGCTTTGCGTGCTAGGTTGTCAATTTTTGCTAAAACTAAAGGGTTCATTCCCACGTTTTCAGGAGCAGTGAAACCTAATACATTTAATTTTTCAGTAGTTAAACCAAAATTGGCATTAAAACTATTAGAAATTGAAACTGGCAATTTTCCTTTAGCGCTTATGGCACCAAAAATCAATTCAGCCGAAACTTCTTGTGCAATTGCACTGTTTTGATAGGAAACTATAATCCCTTTAAAATCATTAAAATCGGTCACAGGAATTAATGAATATGGAGATGCAAAAACATCCAGAATTACATTATTATTTTTGGCCAATGAAGCCAATTTTACTAATTCCGATGGTTTAAAATCATGGTTCTTAAAAGCAGCATCCGATTTATGATATCCTATAATTACGGTATTAAACTGTTTTAATTTAGATTGCAAACTATCTATGTTGGTATCCGTAATCTCAGTAACCTCTGTATATTTTTTTAATGTTGAAACAAAAGTACTGTTTGTAGCATCACCCATTTTTACATACGCAATCTTTTGATTTTCTAAATTCTTAATAGGCAAAATAGATGTTTCATTTTTTAAAACTGTAATTGCATTTTCATACAATTCATATTGCAATGCATCATTTTTTGACGAATTAAGATCTTGGTACAAATTTGAAATCTCAATAGGCTTATATGAATTCAAGCCTGCCAAATATTTAAATTTTAAAATTTTCTTAACCGAGAAATCCAATCTTTCTGCGGTAAACAAAGAATCCTGATACGCTTTTTTTAATGTTTCTAAAGCCACTGGAACATCTTCAGGAAATAATAAAATATCATTTCCAGCCAAAAAAGCATCTAAATCCACTTCACCTGGCTTTTTATAATTGCTCACTGCTTTCATATTCAGTGCATCAGTAAAAATTAGACCTTTAAATCCTAATTCTTTTTGAAGAACATTAGTTACAACATTATAGGAAATCGAAGATGGATAATTGGGTCTTGATTCTAAACTTGGAACATTTAGATGTGCCACCATAACAGAAGACAATCCTTCTTCAAAAGCTTTTTTATAAGGCCAAAACTCCATGATTTCGAGTCTTTCTTTTGAAAAATTCACAGTAGGTAACCCTTTATGAGAATCTGTTTCCGTATCACCATGACCTGGAAAATGTTTTCCTGTTGCAAATATTCCTTTACTTTGAAACCCTTTCATGAGTGCAATAGCTCTTTCGGTGACATTGTATTTATCTTCTCCAAAAGAACGAAATCCAATAATAGGATTATTGGGATTGGTATTGATGTCAAGTACTGGAGCAAAGTTGAACTGAAGTCCCAATCTTTTACTTTGATCCCCAATTTGTTCACCCATTTTTTCAATCAACTTAATATCCTGAACAGCACCCAAAGTCATATTATAAGGATAACTATAGGTAGAATCCAGTCGCATACTTAAACCCCACTCCGCATCATTTCCTATAAATAAAGGTGTTTTGGATTTAGACTGATACCGATTGGTCAATTTTGCTTGACGAACAGGACCGCCTTGAAAGAATATTAATCCTCCAATTTTGTTTTCTGTAATTAGTTTATCAATCGCATTTTCATGAGCAGCATCTTTATTTGAATAAGCCGCTACCATAAATAACTGCCCTAATTTTTCATCAAATGAGAGTCCGCTATATATACTGTCAACCCATTTATTCCCATCACGAGACAACTTAAAAAGGGAGGTCTCTTCTTTGGATTTATCAATTTTAAAATCACTAACCTCTGTTGGAATATGAGAAAAAACGACTTTCGGCTTATTATTTTTTGTACCAATACAACTGGCTACAAAAAAAAATAAGACATAAAGAAAAGAATTTCTGATGCCTATATTTTTCATTAAAGTATTTTTATTTTAGAAAAATCGACTGTGCCAACTGTCTAAAGCTGGAACTTCCCATGATTCATTATATTCCTCGATATTGTTCACTAAATTATTAAAAACAATAGTGTTTTCAGTAACAGCTTTATCTTTAACCATTTTTTTGAAATCTATTAATGGCTTATGAGCAATATGTTCTCCTAGTTTAAAAGTAACATTCATTTTATCCAATAAATCTACTGAATATTTTTGCTCCAAACTTTGAATAAATTCAACTGATGAATCGATTGAACATCCTGTTGCCGCCTGAACATCCTGATTCACAGCAATAATAATAAATCTATTGTATTTTAATTGGTACGAAGATTCTAAACTAGTTCCATGTGCTGCCCAACCTTCAAGAAAAGTATTTAAAGCAACTTCGATTTCGGAAAACTCGGCATCCGAAAATTTTCTATTCGATTGGTAAATCCAAATTCTGGATTCTTCGGGTAAATTTTCAAATGGTACGTACATATGATTTATGATTTTAGAAAAACGATTTTAGATTTCTGAATGAAAACTAATCTCGTTTTATAGTATAATTAATATTATTAAAAAGCATTTTTGCAAACAGCTAATCTAGTTTGGAATTCATAGTATTAAACTAGAATAAAATAAAACTACAAACTAATAATGATGACACTCTCTTATAGATCTTGCGCATTTGCAATTAATTCCGCTATGTCCATTACTTTAACATCAGCTTCTTTTTCTTTGTTTTTAATACCATCAGTCATCATTGTATTACAAAAAGGACATCCAGTAGCAATAATGTTTGGTTGCACTTCCAATGCATCTTCAGTTCTTAAAACATTTACTTCCTTATTACCAGGTTCAGCATCTTTAAACATTTGAGCACCACCAGCACCACAACAAAGTCCATTTACTTTTGAACGTTTCATTTCAACTAATTCAGCATCCAATTTTGAAATTAAATCTCTTGGAGCTTCATACACATTATTTGCTCTTCCTAAATAACACGGGTCATGAAAAGTAATTTTCTTTCCTTTAAACTGTCCTCCTTCAATAGTCAGTCTACCAGTATCTAATAATGATTTTAAAAACTCAGTATGGTGAATTACTTCGTATTTACCTCCTAATTCAGGGTATTCATTTTTCAAAGTATTAAAACAATGCGGACAGGCGGTCACTATTTTCTTTGCCTCATATCCATTCAAAACTTCAATGTTCATCATGGCCTGCATTTGAAACAAAAATTCATTTCCTGCTCTTTTTGCAGGATCTCCTGTGCAACTTTCTTCTGTACCAAGTACAGCAAAAGGTACATTAGCACGATTTAAAATTCGAACAAATGCTTTAGTAATTTTTTTTGCTCTATCATCAAAACTTCCTGCGCAACCTACCCAAAACAACACTTCTGGCTGTTTTCCTTGAGCAAGCATCTCTGCCATAGTTGGCACTATTAAATTTTCTGACATTTTGTGTTATTTTATTCAGTTTTCAAACTAACCGGTTATCTTATAATTTTAAAGTAGTAAAAGCTATTAACAAAGTACCTTAAAATATTAATCTTCATTTTTCCAATTCAATCTATCTTGTTGATTAAACTGCCATGGTGCCCCATTATTTTCAATATTTGTCATCATTGCATTTAGTGGCATTGGTGCTGCACTTTGCTCCATAACTAAATAACGACGCATATCCATAATAATCGAAAGAGGACTTATATTAACTGGACATTCTTCAACACATGCATTACAAGATGTACAAGCCCACAATTCCTCAGGTGTAATATAATCGTTTAATAATGTTTTATTATCCGGAATAAAAACACCTTTGTTTGCATCAATATTTTTACCTACTTCTTCCATTCTATCTCTAGTATCCATCATGATCTTACGAGGAGATAATTTCTTCCCTGTTTGATTTGCTGGACAAGATGATGTACAACGGCCACATTCTGTACAGGTATAGGCGTTTAACAATTGTACCCAGTTTAAATCCTGAATATCGCTTGCTCCAAATTTAGCTGGCAATTCTCCTTCTACTGGAGCTGGCGCTGCTGCAAATGGATCAGCATTAGGATCCATCATCATTTTTACTTCTGTAGTAACTGCTTCTAAATTATCAAATTGTCCCAATGGTTTTAAATTTGCAAAATAGGTGTTTGGGAAAGCTAATAGTATGTGTAAGTGTTTTGAAAAATACAAATAGTTCATAAATACTAAAATACCTACTATATGTAGCCACCAGAATATTTCAGTCAACAACATCACAAATTCATTTGACATACCATTAAACAAAGGCTCAATGAATTGACTTATTGGAAACGAACCCGCTTGAATAAAATGAGAGAAACCTCCTGGTACATTTTGCAAATGCAGATCAGAAGCATTCATCAAAAGGAATAAGGTCATCAATACCATTTCGAAATAGAGGATGTAATTTGCATCACTTTTTGGAAATCCTTTCATTTCAGGATTCATGAATCGTTTTAATCTCACAATGTTTCTTCTGATCCAAAAAACAGTAACTGCAACCAAAACCAAAAATGCCAATATTTCAAAAGAACCAATTAAAACATTATAAGCAGTTCCTAAAAAGGCAAATATTCTATGAGTACCAAATAAACCGTCAATAATTATTTCTACAAGCTCAATATTGATTATTATGAATCCCAAATAAACAACAATATGAAGCGCACCAGCAATGGGTCTTTTGACCATTTTAGATTGACCAAGAGCTATCATTGCCATATTTTTCCAACGAGAGCTAGGATTATCTTTTCTATCTACATCAATACCAAGATTAATGTTCCTAATTATTTTTTTAATATTATTAAAAAAATAACCAAAACCGATAATCAAAACAATAGCAAATAATATATTGTCTAAATAACTCATAAATAGTTGTTTTATTTTTTTGAAATTGTATCAGCAACTGGAGCCTTATAAGGCTTGTTCTTCTTCCCAAAAAGAGAAACATTTACATACCTAGTAGGATAAAGTCTAACATCTTGTAGCAATAGCTCTAACTCTTTAGATGTTTTTGCTAAATTAGAATACAAAGCATCATCGGTTACTAATTTACCCATTGTCCCTTTTCCAGATTTTATTCCGTCCATAATACCATCCACTTTTGCTAATGTCGCATTAAGGTTTTTAACCGTTTTTCCTAAATCAGCTTTATTCAATGAATCTGATATTTTAGAAAAATCTCCCGAAATTTTATTGAAATTGGTAACAACTCCTTTTATTTGAGTTTTATTATCATCTAAGATGGCATTCATGCTGATAGATGCTTTATGAAATTGCTCCATTGTTTTGCTTAATTCAGCTAAACTAATCTTTAAATCATCTTGGGCTTTTTTATCTAAAACGTTATTGACACCACTGATTAGCTTATCAGCATTATCCATTATTTTTTCTAATTTATCCTGGAGAGGGACAAGCTGGTCACTTACTTTATCAGTAAGTCCAAGTTTAATATTCCCTGTTAACTTTTCACCAGAAAGAGCAATGGTCTTATCCTTAAAATTAGGTTCAATTGCTATTTGTTTGCCCGCAATTAACCCTGGTTCATAGATAGAGGCAACACTGGATTTAGAAATAGGAAAATCCGATTTGATTTGTAATTCTACTAATAAGTTTCCTGTATTTTCATTTATCGTAATGCTGTTTACTTTACCAATTACTAAACCATTTAAGGTGACTGGAGCTGATTTAGCTAACCCTTCTACTGATTGGTATTCGACATATAATGTTTTATAACTCGTAAAAAGATCTCTCCCTTTTAAGAAACTATAACCCCAAATAAATAATAATATTGAAGCAATTACTAAAATTGCTGTCTTGATTTCTCTTGTTAATTTCAAAATGTAAGTATTTTGTACAAATTTAATATAAAAAATTCGAACTTATAGTTATTTAATAGCTTCTTGAATGCTGATTTTTTCACCATTTTTAAATGCTATTAAAAAAGCCGATTCATAACCCTTTGCTTTAGCTTCTTCTAATAAACTTTTAGATTCATTATAATCAGACGTTTCACCGTACATGTATTTATAAACTCTATTTTCATAGTCTAAAGATATATTTTTTAATCCTCTAAAATTTCTAGGTTCCAAATCTAATTTTCTACTACTTGCTGAAATTTGAACTTTAAAAAGAATTTCATTATTTCGGCTAGAGGCAGTTTTTTTAAACTCCACAGATTCTAAAACAACTTTAGTTTTAACGGGAGTAGCAGTGTCCTTAGCTGGCTTATCGATGCTCCTTTGTGATGGTCTTGCTTCATAGGTTTCAGTTGAACCATTGCCATAATACTCATTTTTATAACTCATAATTGCACTTGCAATAGCTTTGGCAATTTCATTTTGACCATCCTCTGAATCTAATAAATTTCCTTCAGTAAAATTAGAGATAAATCCCATCTCTATTAACACTCTTGGCATATACGCTTTATGAAGTACCATAAAAGGAGCTTGCTTTACACCACCACCTCTAATTCTTTTTCCTAAACCACCAAATGCTTCTTCAATTTTACTTGCAAGAGTAATACTATTATCTAAATACTCTTCTTGCATTAAGGTCATTCCAATCATTGTTTCGGGAGAATTTGGATCAAATCCTTCATATTTTCGTTTATAATCCTTCTCTAAAGTAATAACCGAGTTTTCCTTCTTAGCCGCCTCTAAATTAGATGCGATTTTATTCATACCCATTACATAGGTCTCTGTACCATCTGCTGCAGTATTTCTATTGGCATTACAATGAATAGAAACAAAAATATTAGCATCAGCTCTATTGGCGATATTGGCTCTTTCAACCAAATCTATAAAAACATCAGTCTTTCTAGTGTACGTTACATCCACCTTTGAATTAGCTTCTAATAACTTCCCAACTTTCAGTACTACCGCTAAAGCAATATTTTTTTCAACATGCCCATTATAAACGGCACCAAAATCATGATCTCCATGTCCGGCATCTAGGGTTACTTTAAAAATGTTTGATTGGCCATAGCCTGTAAAAGTGACTATAAATAGTAAAAAAGGAATAATGATTTTCATCTTATAAAATATATGCATAAATCTAAAGTTAATTTATATGAAAGACTACGGTTATAATTTTTTTTATTTGATTATTTTTGACAAAAAATAATCTGTAAGTTTGACACTTCAAAAAACAGGCCATAATTTTACAAAAATAGCATTAAAACCTTTGCAGACAAACTTATTTAATATCGTTTTATTATCATTTTTCCTTACAATCGGATGCAATCATCTGTATTCGCAAGATATTTCAAAAAAAACGAGCGCTATACCTGCTAAGAAGCAAGTAGATACGTCCTCTTCTGTTAGTACAAAATCGAATCAAACTCTTTTAGAACAAAAAAAAGAGACTGACACTTTAATTAGAATTGACACTTTAAAACCAAAAAAAACATTTCTTGACGGAAAAGTAAAATATAAGGCTGAAAAATATGCCAAAATTGACCAAAAGAAAAAACTAATAACTTTATATGATAAAGCCGAATTATACTATCAAGATGTCGAATTAACCTCGGGTATAATTATTATGGATTATGAAAAAAATGAAGTCTATGCCGGAAGAATTAAAGATTCAACGGGAAAGTACACGCAATACCCTCATTTTAAACAAGGGTCTAATGAGGTAGAGCCTGATTCTATTCGTTTTAATTTCAAAACTAAAAAAGCCTTAATATGGAACTCAAGATCTGATCAAGGAGAATTTAAAATCAAAGCTTCTATAACTAAAAAAGAAAATGATTCTGTTTACTTTTTAAAAGGGGCAAGATTCACAACCTCAAAAGATGTTGATAATCCTGAATATTACTTCCAAACTAATAAAGTTAAATTTATTCCTGGAAAAAAAGTAATTACGGGTTTAACTAATATGGTCATCGCTAATGTACCAACACCTATAGCTTTACCTTTCGCTTATTTCCCAATGAGTAAAGAAACAAATATTTCGGGACTAATATTACCCAGTTACAATGACTCCAATACTAGAGGTTTTTCATTACAAAATGGGGGATATTATTTTGCACTAAGTAATAATTACGACTTAACAGTATTGGGTGATTATTACACCAATGGAAGTTACGGTTTGCGATTTGAGTCCTCCTATGCAAAACGATATAGTTACCGAGGAAATCTAAATTTTAGGTATGAAAACTTAATCTCTAGCGAAAGAGGCTATCCAGATTATGCTAAACAAAAGATCTATAATATACAATGGTCACATTCAAGAGATTCAAAAGCAAATCCTAACTCCAGTTTTTCAGCTTCTGTCAATCTTGGAAGCAGCAAATATTTTCAACAATCTATTAATCAAGCTAATATTGGATCTAATCTTAACAACACTTTAAGCTCATCTGTTTCATATTCTAAAACATTTAATTCAGTCCCACAGGTAAGAATGTCGCTATCAGCAACTCATTCTCAAAATACACAGACTGAAGTTATAAACATGACACTACCTACACTTCAACTTAGTGTAGATCGTATTTATCCATTTGTAGGGAAAGATGGAGTAAAAAAAGGTTTTTTTAAGAACATCAATTTGCAATATAACTTGAATGGTCGAAATAGTATTACAACAACAGATTCACTGTTTTTTAAACCTCAAATGTTTAAAGATGCAAAAATGGGAGTACAACACAGCATTCCTTTAAGCACCAATTTTAAACTGTTTAAATATTTTAGCGCTTCCACTTCATTAAACTACGAAGAAGTATGGTATGCAAAAACAATTAGCCGCAGCTATGATTCAGACCAAAGTAAAGTGGTTGATAAAATTGTGAATGGCTTTGATGCGTATAGAACCTATTCTTTTTCATCCAGCGTAGGAACTACAATTTATGGAACTTTTAACTTTGGTAAAGATAAAAAGATACAATCGATTAGACATGTCATGAGACCCTCAGTTTCTTATGCATATACCCCTAGTTTTGAAAAATATTATGATACCTATGCCTCTGATGCTACTGGAACAATTACAAAACAGTACACTCGATTTGAAGGAGGTATTTTTGGGTCTCCAGGTTTAAGTAATTCAAATATACTAGGTTTTGATTTGAGCAATACTTTTGAAGCAAAAGTGACCGATAAAGACAGTACCAAGGTAGAAGCAAAGAAAGTGATGCTGCTTAACAATTTAAACATCTCAACAAGTTACAATCTTGATGCTGACGGAGTCAATACACTAGCATTAGCTCCTTTTAGATTAAGTGGTGGAACCCAGCTTTTAAATAATAAAATGAATGTTAATTTTGGTACCACTTTAGACCCCTATGCCATTAATAATTCAGGAACAAGAATAAACACTTTTAACATTAACAATGGAGGAAGTTTATTTAGAATGACTAGTGCCAATATGACATTAAATTATTCGATTTCAAGTAAAGAAAAAGACAAAACTAAGAAAGATAAAAATACCCAAAGCGAAAGAAATGGTGGCCGAGAAGATGATCTTTTTGGAAAAAACACCATTGTAAATGACAATACTAAAAGTCAATTTGACGGCAGTGAAGAAGAAGGCGATGATAAAATATCTGAATTTTTTAGATCCAAATTACCTTGGGACATGACTTTTGCCTACTCCTTAACCTATGGAAATAACAATAGAGAAAAGCAAATCATTGGAAACTCTATTATGATTTCAGCAAATGCCGACTTGACACCAAAATGGAAAGCGGGAATATCAACTGGATATGATTTTGTTCAAAATGGAGTTACCTTTACACAACTAAGATTTGAACGAGATTTACTAAGCTGGAGAATGGATTTCAACTGGACTCCTTTTGGGACTAATGCGAACTGGGGATTTTTTATAGGTATAAAATCTGGTGTTTTAAGTGATATTAAATGGAATAAACGAAGCACTATCAACCGTTAGATTAAGAAAGAAGGCAAATGAACGCTTGAGAATTAATATTCCTATTAAATACGAATAATAATTATCTTCCAACCGAAGCTTTAATTCAAAAAAATAATCATTAAGAACAATATATTATGAAAAAAATAATTTTTACAGATAAAGCTCCGGCTCCAATTGGACCATACAATCAAGCCGTATTAAAAGGAAACACACTATATACTTCTGGACAAATAGCTATTGATCCAAAAACGGGTGAGTTAAATACAGAGAACATCCAAACTGAAACGAAACAAGTTATGGAAAATATGAAAGCGGTTCTTGACGAAGCAGGAATGACATTTGAAAATGTAGTGAAAACAACTATATTTATTATGGACATGAATGATTTCGCCAAAATAAATTCAGTCTATGCCACTTATTTTAATGAAAAAACAGCCCCAGCTCGTGAAACGGTTCAAGTAGCTTGTTTACCTAAGAATGTAAATGTAGAGATTTCAATGATTGCAATACTATAGTTTATAAAATCTAAACCCTTTATAAAATTAAAAATGTCCCACTATAAGTTGGGACATTTTTATTTCTAATAGAAACAGGAGCAAAATCAATAAAAAAAACCGTCTCAAAAGAAAACGGTTTAATAAATATAGTATATATAAGTTTTATAATTGCATTATAATTGCATTTAACAACAATTGTGCTGAAGCTTCATTTGTTGCGATAGGCACATTGTGTACGTCACAAACTCGAAGTAACATATTAATGTCTACTTCATGAGCATGACTTGCTAAGGGATCTTTAAAAAATAAAACTAATTTAGTTTTACCTTCAGCAACTCTTGCTGCAATTTGAGCATCACCTCCCATAGGTCCTGAAAGCATCTTTTTTACTTTAAATCCTGCATTCTCCGCTTTGCCACCAGTTGTTCCAGTAGCAATAAGCTTAATTTTTTCATTTTTTAAAATGTCGATATTTTTATTCAAAAACTGAACCATATCTACTTTTTTTCCATCATGGGCAATAATTGCAATTTCCATCGATAGCCTTCTTTATTTATTTGCAATATGATAAGCAATCAATCCATCAATAGGTCTTCTAAGTACATTACCTAGTTGCAATTCATATTTATCAAAAGTTTGTTGTAATTCTTCTTTTAAATAAAAAGCAATTGACCCCACAAAATGAACAGGAACTTCTTTACAATTATCATATTGTCTTATGTAATTTTTCACAAAAGACTTCATCCCTTTCATGATTATCTTTTTACATAATTCACTCTCTTTATGCTGAATTAAAAACTTAGCAAAAGTGGCTAAATAGGCATTTGGATTTGCTTCTTTATATAATTTACTTTTGATAAAGTCAGGATCTACATTGTATTCTTTTTCAAATGCTTCTGCTAATTCCTTTGGCATTTTATTAAAGTAATATTTTCTGATTAATTCTTTACCAAAAACATTTCCACTACAATCATCCATGACAATATAACCCAATGACTGTACCTTTTGATGCAATTCTTTACCATCAAAATAACTACAGTTTGATCCAGTACCTAGAATAGCAACAATTGCTTTTTGATTTTTTGGAGTAGTGGCATATACAGCGGCATAAGTATCTTCTTCAACTGTAATAATAGCATTTGGAAAATAACTTTGAAAAGCTTGAGACAAAGTCAATTTCATTCTATCAGTTCCACAACCAGCTCCATAAAAGAATAAATGAGTTGCGTTTTTTTTGTTTTGCAAAATATCAAAACGATCGTTTAATCGCTCAATAATTTCATCATTTTCAAGTATTTCAGGATTTAATCCTAAAGTTTGTGTAGTAAATAATATTTTTCCATCATCATCTATCGCAATCCAATCGGCTTTCGTAGATCCACTATCAACAATTAATCTCATTTTTTTAGTTTTTGGGTTTTGGTTTTGCTTTTGGTTTAATATAAAATTGATTTACTATAAACCGATACAATATAAGAATAAAAAATAAAAATCCCGTTAAAATACAATAACGGGATTTATAAATATATAAAAGATTATTTCAATCCAGAAATATGTACAGATAAATCAATCAATTTACTTGAATAACCATATTCGTTATCATACCAAGAAATGATTTTGAAGAAAGTAGAGTTTAATCCAATTCCAGCATTAGCATCAATGATAGAAGTTCTAGAATCACCAACGAAATCTTGTGAAACAACTAAGTCTTCAGTAAATCCTAAAACACCTTTCATAGTAGTTTCAGAAGCATTTTTCAACACAGCCATGATTTCTTCGTAAGAAGTCTCTTTAGCCACTTTTACTGTTAAATCTACTGCAGAAACATCTGTAGTAGGAACACGGAAAGCCATACCAGTTAATTTTCCATTCAATTCAGGAATAACTTTACCTACTGCTTTAGCAGCTCCTGTAGAAGAAGGAATGATGTTACATGATGCAGCACGTCCACCTCTCCAGTCTTTTCTAGAAGGACCATCAGTTGTCATTTGAGTTGAAGTTGTAGCATGAACTGTAGTCATTAAAGCTTCAACAATTCCAAAATTATCATTAATAACTTTAGCTAATGGAGCTAAACAGTTAGTAGTACAAGATGCATTAGAAACAATCAAATCAGAAGCTTTAGCTTCAGTATGATTAACTCCCATTACAAACATAGGTGCATCAGCCGAAGGAGCTGAAATAATTACTTTTTTTGCTCCACCTTTAATGTGCTCATTTGCAGTTTCAACAGTAGTAAAGAAACCAGTACATTCAGCAACTACATCAACATCAACTTCATTCCATTTCAAGTCAGCAGGATTTCTTTCAGCAGTAATACGAATGTTTTTTCCGTTTACAAAAAGTTTTCCTTCTTTTACTTCAACTGTTCCATTAAAACGTCCGTGAACTGAATCGTATTTTAATAAGTAAGCTAAGTGATCTACATCTAATAAATCATTTATTGCTACTACTTCTACATTGTCTCTATTGAAAGATTCTCTAAAAACAATTCTTCCAATTCTACCAAAACCGTTTATTCCTAATTTTACTTTTGACATTTCTTTATTATTTATTGTTTATTATTCATTTAAAAAAAACAGATGCTGTAGTTACACAGTTCCATTTTATAACTCTAAGTTGACATGATATCAGAAACTCTTAATAACTCTCTATCAATTTCTGATTTTCCTTTTATAGCTTGCTCTAATGGAGTAAGATTTACTTTGTCATTTTGTAAACCTACCATATAATTCGATTTTCCTTCTAACAAGGATTCTACAGCTTTCACTCCTAATCTACTTGCTAAAACTCTGTCAAAACAAGATGGTGAACCACCACGTTGCATATGTCCTAAAACAGAAACTCTAACATCATACTCAGGTAAATTTGCTTCAACGTAGTCCTTTAATTCAAAAACGTTTTTACCAATTTTATCCCCTTCGGCAATCACAACGATACTCGATGATTTTCCAGAAGCTTTACTTTTTTGTAGAGAATCTAATAATCGATCCAAACCTAAATCTTCTTCAGGAATAAGAATTTCTTCGGCACCAGCACCAATTCCAGCATTCAATGCAATATGACCTGCATCTCTACCCATAACTTCTACGAAAAATAATCTGTTATGTGAGCTAGCTGTATCTCTAATTTTATCAATTACATCTACAACAGTGTTTAAGGCAGTATCGTAACCTAAGGTATGACTTGTTCCAAATATGTCATTATCAATGGTTCCTGGAATTCCCATTACTGGAAAATCAAATTCAGTGTTGAATAGTAAGCCACCTGTAAAAGTTCCATCTCCCCCAATTACTACTAAAGCATCAATCCCTGCTTTTACAAGATGATCGTGTGCTTTTTTTCTTCCTTCTGGTGTTCTAAATTCAAGAGAACGAGCTGATTTCAATACCGTCCCTCCTTTATTTACGATATTATTTACAGAACGAGGACCCATTTCTTTGAAGTCTCCTTCAATCATTCCTTGATATCCTCTATAAATCCCTATACATTCAATGTTATGATAAGCGCAAGTTCGAACTACTGATCGAATAGCAGCATTCATTCCAGGTGAATCACCACCCGAAGTTAAAACCCCTATTTTTTTTATTGTTTTTGGCATTATTTAAGTATTAAAGTGTAAAATTAGCAAACATAAAGCACTTAAAGCGTTATGTTTATATTAAATTAGTTAAGTGCTCTAAATTCAAACGTTTTCGTTAATAAGTTTTCAAAAAAACAAAAAAAAACCGTTTTTTTTCAACAAAAGTTAAATTTTTCAATTATTATTTGATAATTAACCATAAAAAAGCACTTCTCGCTATTTTAAAGAATATAAAAGCAAACATCTGAATTATTAAAATTAGTTAGAATTTTACCAAATTTTTATAAAATTCAATTGTGGCTATACAATCTTAAAAATATTTAAAAGGAAGTGTTATTAATTTTCAAAATTAATAAAAAGGAAAAAGACATCACAAAGAGACTTTTATAAAAATCAACTACTGTTTACAAACTAAAAAAATTAATCTTCCTCTGGAATGATTGCGTCTTGATTTTTATTTAGCTCTTCTTTTTTAGATTCCTTCGGCTTAGAAAAATTAATATATTCTGGCGCCAAGTTTGAGTCTTGATAAACATCATTTGAAGAATTTGTAGTTCCTAATTTATGATTCTTAAATATCTTGTTCACTAACTCTTTAAAAGTATCAAAATCTACTTCATAAGAAACCCCTAAACCTTGAGTATAGCCAATCCCCTGTCCTATGTAATTAATATCATTCTCTCTATTAAAGAGGCGTAAATTAAGCGTTCCATCTTCATTTACTCTATATTGAACTTCTAAATCCCCAACAATAGCAGATTCGTTAATTCCTCCAAATGGTACCCCTACTTTTCCGTTTATAGTAATTCTTTCATTAATTTTTGAGGAAATTGTCGCTACAAAACGACCGTCAGTCTCTCTACCAATTCTTTTGTCAGCAGAAATGTAATTAAGTCCAACTTTAAATTTTTCATTCTCAGATTTTATAATTCCACCTAACAAACTGGATGCTGTTTCAAATAAACTTCCTGAAAAATCAGATTGATTAACTCCTTCAGGACTTAAAAATCCACCAGAAGATAATAGGTATAATGCCTGCGTTTGCCTCACATCTTTATCATTCAATTTATATTGTATCTCGGATTTTAATACATTACTAACCGTAGGGAATTCGATATTAAAATCAGGTTCAGGACTAGCTAAATCTCCTCTAATACCAATGATAACTTCTACAGGTACTTTCCTGTTAAAAGAGGAATTTTCTAATAACACAGCAGGATTGGCAATTGTTTTATAGACAGCTTCTAAATTTAATTGTGCTTTCATTGGATTTCCTTCCCACGAAATAGAACCTCCTTTTTTAACATCAAATTTTTTATCGATAAGTCCCCCATATTTGAAATTATAACTTCCTTCATACGGCTGAAAATCCCCCCACATATTAAATTTACCTAACGTATTTATCTTAAATAATAATGACCCATACCCTTTCCCTTTCATACCATGACCAGAATTCCTATCTAATATCACTTCAACTTCTGCATCGGGTGTAATATCCAAATCAAACTCTAACTCTAACCCTTTGTATTTTCTACCATAATCGACAATACCTCTTTCAATATTATATTTCTCTTTGGCAGTCAAAAAATGAACAAAATTATTATCGCTGACGCTTTCTGCATCATTAATAGGTATTTTAACCGCAGTACCCTTTTCCGATCTTGCATTAACTTTTATAAACAATCCATTGGTAGGCCCTTTTATTGTAGCATCACCATCTATAAATGCAGTACCATAATACGCTGCATCTTCTCTATCTTGCGTATCTAGAACAAGTAACCTTTTCGTATTTACCGCTAAATCCAGTTTCCAATCGGCAAAATTATTGTGTTCAATACTACCATTCAAAGTACCTTTTGTATCAAATTTAGAATCTGTGATTGTATTATTTCTAAACAAGAATTTCTCATCTACTAAATCAATTATTGACCTATCATTTAATACATAATCTACATTCAAATAAGGAATTGTCATTCCTGTATTATCAGCATAAAGACGACCGTTTATTTTAGGTTTAGTCAAGTTTCCTCCAATAGAAGCATTTCCTGATATTAACCCTCTAATATTTGTCATTACTTCCCCGCCTATCGAACTTAAGACGCCTAAATTGAATTTGTCAAATTTTAATTTTAAATCTAGAACTGTTTCCTTGTTTATTATTTCAAAATTTCCATACGCATTAAAAGACTCTAAATTCTCATTTTCTAAAAAGGAATTAATAGAAAATTTTTCTAAATTCTGATCCCCTTCAATATCAAAATTCAAAACCCCTAAATCCGTTTTGTTTATGTTTAAATGATCAATTACTAATGAAGCCGTGGGTTTATAAATAGCATTATTCTGCTTAAAATCAACCTCTCCATTTATATTTCCGTTAAAAACAAATTTATCATTTTCGGGTGTTATTTTAAACAAATCAACATCCTTAAAACTAAGTTTCAAATCCTTATTTGTATCGTCCTTAATTTTTCCTTTTAGTGAAATAGCCTGATTTTCATGAGACAATATAATATCATCAATATTGAAATTCTTAAAGGACTTGTCAAAAACGATCTGATTGTTAGGAGCGTCTTTTTCATTTAAATACCATAGATAATCTTTAAATTTCATCTCTGATTTACTAATCCCAACAACATTATCATTATTCTTATTAATGGTATGGTATAAATTCAGATTGAAATAATCTTCCCCTTTAACACCTCCTTTGAATTCAGAACGAAAGAACAACGTGTCTTTCATAGTAACATTAATTAAACTAAAATCTCGAATTTTATAATATTTTGTTTTAATACTATCTAATTCTATATAGGCATTATATAGCGGGTTTTTATTATCTATTGCAACTCTGATGTTATCAAAAATATTATTAGATGCTACAATTTGCGGTGAGTTAAAGTTAAGCTTGAACTCTTGAATATCCGACTTAATATTCCCTTTTACAATTGTATTAGCGGCGATTGCAATTTCGGGATAAAAAATTTCTATAATTTTATTATATATGGTAAAATTAAACTTTAGAAATTGTCCTTTGTTTACCTTGTTGGGTTTGAAATTAGTATATAAACTTCCTAAAGAATTCTTTACTAAATTTCCTAATTGACTAAATTGAAATTTTCCAATAATCTCACCTTCAACAATATCTGGTGAATTTACAGTTATTGTGCGTATTCTTTCATTATCAAAACTAGAATAAATATTAAAATCATTAAAAACATAAGTGTCTTTGACATTCTGATATGATGTTTTTTTAATATATACATTCCCTTGAAGGTTTTCAATTGTATTTCCTGTTACTTGAACAATGACATCCCCTTTAAAAATAGAAACAGAATCCTTTACTAGTTTTAATTTATGTAAGTCTGCATTTTCAACATTTATATGAAAATCATACTTATTGTCTTTTTTACTTAAGTCCAATAAGCCATCAAAATTCATACTTAAATTTGGGTCATTTACAGAAATTTGGCCTTTGTAATTTGGCGCCTTAAATTTACCGTTTACGACAACATTAGTATAGGTATAATTATTAAAATCAATTTTTGTTATATCGCCTTTGAGGGAAGTGTTTAAATATTTTTCAGTAAAACCTACTCCATCAACATCAATATTCATACTTATTTTACCAAGGTCTTTGCGTTCAAGCAACTCGCCTACATCAAAATCTTCTAAAACCACATTACCTGAATAAGATGCTTTATCGATAAAATCAATTCTTTTCATACTTAAAACAGATTGCAGTTTCCCTAAATCTGAAGTCATTGAAATATCCGCATCAATTGCCGTACTAGTCAATTGAGTATTTCCAATAACATTGAAATAACCTAATTTCTTAATTTCTATTGGTAGTTTCTTTCCTAAAATATTAGGGAGAATAGACACTAAGTTATCATAACTACTTGAAAAAGAAGTAAGCTGTGCATCCATTAAAAACTTCTGATCTTCTGCACCAAAAATATTTTTAAAATTAATCGCTCCAATCATTTTTGTTTTTTTGGAATCAATAAGGTTCAATCGTGTAATCTTTAAATTATTTAAAGCTCCTTTAATATTGGCTTTAATATTAAAATATTGATTTTTACCGAGCTCATCATAAAAAATTCTAATGTCATTAGAAGCCAATTTGGCTGAATTGATTTTTACGTCAAATTGAACTTTATCTGTAAAACTAGAAAAATCTTCAATTTTATAATTCAGATAAACATCAGCATCAATTTTTGACTCTTTTGTTTCAATTTTTAGCTCTTCAAGTTTTATGTTCTTTTTTGTATAACTAAACTTAGAACTTAAGTTGGCAACATATAGACCACGATGATCTAAAAATGACATTTTATTAATTATAGTTTTAACAGCTGGACCATATAATAAAAAATCACTTAAAGTTGTATTTAGTTTAGTAAAATCAAGTTGTTTAGGTGTGCTTTTATTTTCATCTGTTAAGATAAAATGCCCATCAGTAATATAGGCATTATTTGCTTTTAGCAAAAAATGTTTACCAGAAGGTTTTCCTGTATTAAAGGCATTGATGAAATTATCAATATTACTTTCTTTTTCATTTTTATACGTTTTCAGCTTAAATAACAATCCCTCTAAATGAATATCTTTAAAAATTAAATCTCCATCTAATATTTTTTTTCCTTCAAGAATATTGGTATTAACTATTTTTGAATAAATCAAAGTATCTTTATGGTGATCCAGAATGATGACTTTTTTGAATTTCACCCCACCAAAAACAGAAACTCTAACTTCATTTATAGCAATATTAGTTCCATAATCTTTATTGATCGAATTGGTAAAATATTGTGCAATTTTAGTTTGGACAAAAGGCAAAGAAAGAGCAATACCAAGCACTAACAGCAATAGAATTAGCCCCAAAATTATGCGGAAAATTATTTTAATGAATTTTTTGATACCTTTTGTTATTATATTTTTTCTAAATAATTATTTTGCCCTAGGAAAGAGCGGCACCTTTAATAAAAATTCTTTAATTTTGGCTGCGCCGTAAAAATAAAAAAAATAAAATCGGTTTGTCAAATATAATCCAAAATTTGTGCCTTTTTATGCAAAATTCCGAGGTTTTTATTCTTGCTATCGAAAGCTCCTGTGACGACACAGCTGCTGCTGTATTACATAACGACAAAGTACTGTCAAATGTTGTAGCAAATCAATTGATTCATACCCAATATGGAGGTGTAGTTCCTGAATTAGCTTCACGTGCTCATCAACAAAATATAGTACCCGTAATTGATGCCGCACTACAAAAAGCAAATATTAAAAAAGAACAACTTTCAGCAATTGCGTTCACCCAAGGTCCCGGATTAATGGGGTCATTACTTGTTGGCAGTTCATTTGCTAAATCTATGGCATTGGCATTACAAATTCCTTTAGTTGCTGTAAACCATATGCATGCCCATATTTTAGCCCATTTTATAGCAGAAGAAAATTACGATAAACCAAGTTTCCCATTTTTAGCTTTAACAATTAGTGGTGGACATACACAAATCGTAAAAGTCAATGATTTCTTTGATATGCAAATTATTGGAGAAACAACGGACGATGCAGTTGGAGAAGCTTTTGACAAAAGTGCAAAAATACTGGGCCTTCCTTATCCAGGCGGTCCTTTAGTTGACAAACATGCACAATTAGGAAATCCTAAAGCATTTGCTTTTACAAAACCAAAAGTTCCTGGACTCGATTTTAGCTTTTCTGGATTGAAAACGGCCATTTTATATTTTATTCAAAAGAAAAAATTAGAAAACCCTGTTTTTATATCCGAAAATCTGAATGATATTTGTGCCTCCATACAATATACCATCATTGAAATTTTGATGGATAAACTAAAATTAGCCGTAAAAGAAACCGGAATAAAACAAATTGCAATTGGTGGTGGCGTTTCGGCCAATTCTGGAATTAGAAATACTTTGAAAGAAGCCGAACAAAAATACGGTTGGAAAACCTTTGTTCCTAAATTTGAATACACAACCGATAATGCTGCAATGATTGGAATTGTAGGTTATCAAAAGTTTTTATCACAAAAATTCGAAACTTCATCTGTAGTTTCAAAAGCACGAATACAATTTTAAACTATGCAATTATTTTACAATCCAAATATTGACGCAACTACTGAAAACTTCTCTTTTGACAAAGAAGAAAGCAAACATATCATAAAAGTTTTACGAAAAAAAGACACTGATATATTATATGTTACAAATGGTTTAGGGGATTTATTTGAAACAGAAATCACATTAGCTTCTGATAACAAATGTACTGTTAAAATAATATCTGCTACAAAAAAAGCACCTTCAAAAGTACATTTACATTTAGCTGTAGCTCCTACAAAAATGAATGATCGATATGAATGGTTTCTGGAAAAAGCAACTGAAATTGGTGTTCAAGAAATAACTCCAATCATTTGTGATCACTCGGAGCGAAAAGTAGTTAATCAAGAACGATTTGATAAAATTATTTTGGCCGCGATGAAACAATCAAATGAACTGTATCTCCCCAAATTAAATAATGCCATTACTTTTAAAGAATTTGTTAAACAAAAAAATGAAGGGTTACAATTGATAGCGCACTGTGAAGAAACAGATAAAAAATCATTGAAATCGGTATTAAAGCCTAATGAAAACCTTACTATACTAATAGGACCTGAAGGTGATTTTTCCGAAAAAGAAATTGCATTAGCAATAGCCAGTGAGTTTATTCCCGTTACCTTAGGTACTACTCGATTAAGAACCGAAACAGCGGCTATAGTAGCTTGCCATAGTGTAGCGTTCTTTAACGAAGATTAATTTTTTTAAAGAATTATGAAAAAATTATATTCGCTTTTACTGTTAATCTCTATTTCATCATTTTCACAAGAAATTGCCTTGGTAAAATACAATGGAGGTGGTGATTGGTATGCAAACCCTACATCACTTCCTAATTTAATTAAATACTGTAATGCGAATATCAACACAAAAATAAACCCAAAACCTGCAACTGTTGAACCTGGAAGTTCTGACATTTTTTCTTATCCATTCCTTCATATGACAGGTCATGGAAATGTCGTTTTTAATGATGCTGAAATAAATAATCTTAAAAAATACTTAAAATCTGGAGGTTTTCTGCACATCGACGATAATTATGGAATGGATCAATATATCAGAAAAGAAATAAAAAAAATATTTCCAAATAACGAATTAATAGAAATTCCCTCTACTCATCCCATTTTTCAAAAACCATTTTCGTTTCCCAATGGATTACCTAAAATTCATGAACATGATGGAAAACGTCCACAAGCATTTGGCATTTTTATAGAAAATAAACTTGTTTTACTTTATAGCTATGAATGTGATTTAGGAGATGGATGGGAGGATCCAGAAGTGCACAATGATCCAATTCCTGTACGTGAAAAAGCATTAAAAATGGGTGCCAATATTATCAATTATATTTTTAATAATTGATAACTATATACTGCATAAATCTCCTAAAAAGAGAATTACATTTAAAACTACAACCTATTTACAACATAAAACAAATTCTGTTTTCTAAAAATTATTTTTAAAATATAAAGAGATAATTCTTCTGCTACTTAAAAATAAGTACTCCTAGTTAAAATTTATTTTTTTTAGCATAAAAATTAAATGAACTCCTTAAAAAAATCCAGTACAAAATTAAAATAAATGGATGATTTTCATGAAAATATGTTGAATTGTTCCATAATATGTTTGAATAAATACTTTATAACAACAATTCATAACAGTCAAAGTGTTCGATAAAGCCGATTAAAGACGTTTGTATTTTATATTTAGTAAGATTAATCCTATTTTTTTATTTTATATTTTGAATGTTTTATTCAAAAAAGCCCGTCAAATAAGCACTCTTAAATTCTTGTTAATTTATTTATTTTAAAAAATTTTTTTATTTAATTATTTTGTTATAGAATTGCGGTATTATTAACCAAAATCAATTTTTTATAACAAAACCAATTATTATTATGAAAAAAGTAATTTTATCCGCAATGGCATTCTTAATGCTATTTTCTTGCCAAAATGACCAAACAGAATCGACTGTTGCAGCTACAAACGCAATGGCAAAAAGAGCATGTGCTTCACAAGATGTACTTGCTGAACAATTAAAAGCTGACCCTACATTAGCTTTAAGAATGAATCAAATTGAGGCTTTTACCCAAAAAGCGATGTTAACCAACCGTCTAGTAAATGGTAAAATTGTAATTCCTGTTGTTGTAAATGTATTATACAGAACAGCTGCTGAGAATATTTCTGATGCACAAATACAATCACAAATTGATGTCTTAAATGAAGATTATACAGCAACTAATGCTGACTTCAGTAATACTCCAGCTGAGTTTGCAGGAGTTGCGGCAAATGTTGGTATTACATTTGAATTAGTTCAAATCAAAAGAAAATCAACTACGAAAACCTCTTGGGGTACAAGAGATGCAATGAAAAGCACAAAAAAAGGAGGATTAGACCCTACATCACCAGCAAATACACTTAATATGTGGGCTTGTACTATTGGTGGAGGTATTCTAGGATATGCTCAATTCCCAGGTGGATCAAGTGCTACTGATGGAGTTGTTATTGATTCTAATTATTTTGGATTATCAAGCGCTGCTAGTTATCCTTATAACTTAGGAAGAACAGCTAGTCATGAAGTTGGTCACTGGATGAACTTAAGACATATTTGGGGTGATGCATCTTGTGGTAATGACTTAGTTGCTGATACACCTGTTCACAAAACTTCAAACTTTGGCGTACCAACATACCCTTACGTAAGTACTTGTTTACCTGCTCACAATGAAATGACAATGAATTACATGGATTACACTGATGATAGAGGTATGTACATGTTTACAAACGGTCAAAAATCAAGAATGACAGCTTTATTTGTTTCTGGAGGAGCAAGAGCTGGTTTTGGAATCTAGATTTTAACCATTCCCAAATTAAACTCGCTACTTGTTAGCGAGTTTTTTTTGGGAAAATTTAAAATAAAAGATTTAAGAATACTATTACTAAATTAAAAATGTATAAGAAAGTAACTTTAGAGAAAATCAGAAGTTCATTAAAGTTTAAAAAAAGCTGTATCTTTATAATACCTATATACATTTGCATTATAATAATGAAATAAAGATCTAAAAATTAAAAAAAACTTTTAATAATACAATCGGCATGAATAATAAAATACTTTTTTATTAGCTATAATTTTTATTTTAGATAAAAATGTTATAAAATTGTTATTCTATTAACCAAAATCATTAATTTATAACAAACCATTATGAAAAAAATTATTTTATCAGCCGTGGCATGCATGATGCTATTTTCTTGCCAAAATGAATCATCAGATGCAAGTTCTCTTTCTACAAACGCAATTACGCAGCGTAAATGTGCATCACAAGATGTACTTGAAGCACAATTAGCAGCTGACCCAACATTAGCTTTAAGGATGAATCAAATTGAACAGTCCATACAAAAAACTATGCTGACAGGTCGTTTAGTAAATGGAAAAATTGAAATACCAGTAGTAGTTAATGTATTGTATAAAACTGCAGAAGAAAATATTTCTGATGCACAAATTCAATCCCAAATAGATGTTTTGAATGCAGATTTTAATGCTGGAAATTCAGACTATAATGATGTTCCTGCTTTATTTTCTGGAGACAAAGCGAATGTAGGGATTTCATTTGTCTTAGAAACAATCAATAGAAAATCGACTAAAAAAACTTCTTGGGGTACTAGAGATGCTATGAAAAGTACGAAAAAAGGAGGATTAGACCCTACGTCACCTTCAAACAAGCTTAATATGTGGGTTTGTACAATTGGTGGTGGAATTTTAGGTTACGCACAATTCCCTGGTGGTAAAAGCGCTACTGATGGAGTAGTAATTGATCCAAACTACTTTGGTTTGTCAGGTACAGCAAATGCACCTTACAACTTAGGAAGAACTGCAACTCACGAAGTAGGTCACTGGATGAACCTACGTCATATTTGGGGTGATGCAACTTGTGGAGATGATTTAGTATCTGATACTCCTACGCATAACACTGCAAATTATGGTGTACCAGTTTACCCTCATTATAGTACTTGTCCCGGAACTCCAGTTGAAATGACGATGAATTACATGGATTATACTGATGATCCCGGAATGTATATGTTTACCAATGGACAAAAATCAAGAATGGATGCCATATTTGTTTCTGGTGGTGTTAGATCAGGTTTTCGTATCTAATAATTTTTAAACTTAATAAATAAAAAGAGGTCTCAAAATATATTTTGAGGCCTCTTTTTATTTACTGTGACTTTCCAAACTGCTTGTATTGGTTGCTGTTATTTCAATTTATTTTACATCTAAATTTTATTTAAAATAAACGGGACGAAAATTTTATGATTGCTATTCATGATAAAATACAATAGGCCTTAGCTTGATTTGTAATTAATTTTATAAGTTGATATAAAAAACGCCTCATTTAGAGACGTTTTTTTGTTTTTACTAATTAAAACAAACTATTCATTTATAAATCAATTACTTATTTTTTAAAATTTGAAATTCCTGATTTTAACCAAGTCTCATACTCTCCTATACTTACATAACTTATAGTTGGTTTTGTTTTATTTAAACTATTCCCTTCTAAATCAGTTAAAACATATAAAGGTTGTGTATTCGTTTCATACTTAGATATCATAAAATCAGTCCATTTATCTCCTACTGTTTCAATTGTTGAACCCGTTGTTTTCGATACAAATTGTTGGTCTTTTGGCAAATCCCTTTTGTCATCTACATATAAAGAAATTAACACAATATCATTATTTAGAATAGGTAAAATAGTCGAATCAGACCAAACATTATTTTCCATTTTACGGCAATTCACACAAGCATAACCTGTAAAATCAAGCATAATAGGTTTATTAACTGATTTAGCATAAGCCAATCCTTTTTCATAATCATCAAAAACTACGATTCCATGAGGTCCCCTTTTAGCACCATCAGGCAAAACAGTTGCTGCAGAAATAGTGCTAGAACCACCTACACCAAAAGGGCTTTCACTATATTCAATAGAAGGTGGGAAAGCATTAATAATTTTTAATGGAGCTCCCCAAAGTCCTGGAATTAAATAAATAGTAAAACTTAAAACAACCAATCCCATTAATAGTCTTCCTACCGAAAGGTGTGTTAATGGACTATCATGTGGTAAGGTAATTTTACCGAATAAATAGAATGCTAACGTTCCAAAAATAGCAATCCAAATCGCCAAGAATACTTCTCTTTCTAATAAATGTAATTGTAAAACTAAATCAGCATTCGACAAAAATTTAAAAGCCAAAGCCAGTTCCAAAAATCCTAAAACTACTTTTACGGTATTCAACCAGCCTCCTGATTTTGGTAAAGAATGCAACCAGCCTGGGAACATTGCAAAAAGCATAAAAGGCAATGCCAATGCCAATGAAAAACCAAACATCCCAACAATTGGTGCAATACCTCCTTTTGAAGCTGCTTCAACCAATAAAGTCCCTACAATAGGTCCCGTACAAGAAAAAGAAACAATAGCTAGCGCTAATGCCATAAATAATATACCAATCATTCCGCCTCTATCAGCTTGATTATCTACTTTATTGGCCCAAGAATTAGGTAACATAATTTCGAAAGCCCCTAAAAATGACGCTGCAAAAACAACCAATAAAACAAAAAATATAATATTAAACCACACATTTGTTGATAAAGCATTCAGCGCATCGGCGCCAAAAACCCAGGTTACTACAAATCCCAGCATCACGTAAATAACAATAATAGCAATTCCGTAAATAATAGCATTTCTGATTCCCTTAGCCTTTGTTTTACTTTGTTTAGTAAAGAAACTTACCGTCATAGGAATCATTGGGAATACACAAGGCGTCAACAAAGCGGCGAACCCTGAAAGAAAAGCAATAAAAAAGATCGACCAAAGTCCTCTTTTAGAATCTGGTTTTGGAGTTGCTTCCACCGTTTTTTCAGGAGTAGCTTCCATAATATTGCTGGCACCAAGACTTGGAGCCAAAGTGTCTTCTTTTATAGTATCTAATGATGTAGGACCTGCAACTGTTTCAGCTTTTGGAGTTTCTACTATTGCAACAGCAGCAGTACTTGCGGGAATAGTAAAAGTAAATTTTTTCTCTAAATTGATGCAAACCTCTTTACATACTTGATAATTCAATTCGGCTTCAACTTTAGTAACTTTTGAATTTGTGATCTTAATTTCTTGTTGAATTTGCGCTTTTCTTTCAAAGAAAGTTTCATTTACTTCAAAAATATCATTGTAAGCTGTTCTTGTTTTACTTTCTTTGGCTTTGCCTACAAGACTAAAATTTCCATTTGCATTTTTAAAAATCACTTCCAATGGCAGTGGTCCCCCATCAGGTGTAAATTGCGAATACATATGCCACTCTTTTTCTATAACACCATTAAAAGTTAGTAGATAGGTATTCTCTGATTTTTTTTCAATTTTAGTAGTCCATTTAACGGGATCCAAAATTTGTGCATTTACATTGGCAAAAGCCAAAAAAGTAAGTAGTAAAAAAATAATTTTCTTCATTATTCTAAATCTATTTTTAATATATTTTGTGTCGTACTATTTATTCTAAAACGTTCATCTTGTCTGTAACCAATAACCCAAACAATGGAATCACCAGACCATAAAATCCAGCAATTTTCTTTTTCTAATAAGGAAAACTTTTCATCTTTAAAAAACTTACTTAGTTTTTTAGTCTTGCCTTCCATGCCAAAAGGTTGAAAATTATCCCCTTCTTTCCACCTACGTAAACTTAAAGGATAATGTAATTTATCTTCATCAACAAATATAGCCGTATTTGAGCTAATGGAAATGTCATCTACTTTACAAAACGAAAGATTTAAGGGAATCTTAACGTCTTGGACTCCTTTTTCGATACAATATTCTTCGTTTTCAGTTTCAAAATTTATCGGACTTAGAATTAAAGAATCTCTATCTTTCAATAATCTAAATTCTGATGAAAAAATTTGTTTTCCAGATTGGCTATCGACCAAATCATAAACATCATCCCAAGCCGAAAAACCAAATTCATGCAACCATTGGTACAAATACGATTTATAATTAGGCAATCGCTTTAGCTGGTTCAAATTAAAATGCATTTCATCTTCCTCTTGTCGCACTACTTGTTGATATACCATGATAGAAGCGTCTTCTACCATCGCTGCTGATTCTTGCAAATACGATTGTGTTTTTTGAAATGATTCAATAAAATGTGGATTCAGTTCTTTTAATAAAGGAACTAAATCATGACGAATCTTATTTCGTAAATACTTATCTGAGGCATTGCTGCTGTCTTCACGCCATTCAATCTTATTTTCTTCAGCATAATGAGCAATTTCTTCTCTAGAAAATAACAAAAGCGGCCGAATAATATTTCCGTTTTCAGCTGGAATACCAGTTAAACCTTCTAGTCCTGTTCCTCTACTCAAATTAATCAGGAAGGTTTCAATATTATCATCCGCATGATGTGCTGTGAGGATATAATCATAGTTTTCGGTTTCTAAAAGTTCATAGAACCAATTGTATCGCAAATCTCTTGCTGCAACCTGAGTAGACAGTTTGTAATCTTTGGCGAAAGCCTGAGTATCAAATTGCGTTATAAAAACGGGAATATCATTTGCTTCAGCGAAATCTTGAACAAATTTTTGATCTCCAAAACTCTCTACTCCCCTCAACTGAAAATTACAGTGTGCCAAAGCTATTTTATAGTCCAATTGCTGAAATAAATGAGCCATCACCATACTATCCAAACCACCACTTGTAGCCAGAAAAAGTTTTTTATTTTCCAAAAAGGGAAAGTGATGCGCAATATGATTTTTAAGTTTATCTAACATGCTTCAAAAATAAAGATTAAAATCTGAAATCGATTTATGAATTTCACTTATTCCAAAACTTCGCGCATGGCTTTTGCTTTGAGTAAACATTCTTCGTACTCTGATTCTGGAATTGATAACGATGTAATAGCACTTCCCACAGAAAAAGAAACGTATTTTTTTTCTTGATTGTATAAAATACTACGAATAACTACATTAAAATCAAAGTCGCCATTTGGAGTGAAATACCCAACTGCTCCACTATACATCCCACGTTTTGTTTCCTCGAGTTCTTCAATAATTTTCATCGCAGCAATTTTGGGAGCACCGGTCATACTTCCCATTGGGAAAGTCGATTTAATGGCATCAATTGCAGAATATTGAAAATCCAATTTGGAAGTAACAGTAGAGATCATTTGGTGTACTTGCATAAAAGAATACATGCCACATAACTCTTTTACTACAACGGAACCTTTTTGAGCTGTATGCGATAAATCGTTTCTAACGAGGTCCGTGATCATAATGTTTTCGGCCCTTTCTTTTGGGTCTAAAGCGAGATTATTTTTAGAAAGTTCATCTTCAACAGGATCTAAAAAACGCTTAGCTGTTCCTTTTATAGGTTGGGAAATAAGATTCTCATTTTCTTTTTTCAAATACCGTTCAGGTGAAGCAGACAATAAAAATTGAGTGTTATTTTTAAAAAAAACGGCAAAAGGTGGTTGCGAAATTTTATTGAGTTTTAAAAATTTTTCTAACGGATTTATACTAGTATTTTCAGCATAAAACTCCATACAAAAATTGGCCTCATACAAATCTCCGTGATGAATATAATCTAGCATTTTGGAGACTTTTTCTAGATAAGCTTCTTTAGAAACGCGTTGTTGAATATATAGCGTATTTTCTTTTTGCTCTTCTACTATTACACTTTCAAATATTTCAGCGAAGTCTTCTTCCAATTCATCATCACACATATTGAGATACTGCATTTCAAGCTGATCTCCTTTTAACAAAAATATTTTTTTGGGTTGGTAGAAAAATAAATCAGGAAAATCTAATCCGTCATATTTATTAGAATACAATTCTTCTACATCATTTTTCAAATCATAGGACAAGTAACCAAAAATCCAATCTTTAGTGATTTGTTGGTATTGTTTTAAATCTTCAAAGGCATTATGAGTATCCGTTTTTATCGAAGTAAGCGCATCAACGGCCAAAATACAGTCGTAATTTGAATATTCCTGTGGGTAATCATTACTATCCATAAAAGTAATTTCACGGAATTGCTGTGACCAAATTAAAAGTTGTTTTTTGAACAATTTTGGTTTTGAAATGGACTTATAAACTGATGTTCTCAAAAATATTTTCTTTAAAACTCAAAATTACGATAAAAAAAAAGCTTTAATATATCATTATAAGAAAAATCAGTCCATTTTTTTTGTAAATTTACAGTAAGATACTGAATTTAATCACTTTAAAAGGATTGAATTATGGCTAGTAAAATATTCATAAATATAGCTGTTAAAAACCTAGAGGCATCAAAGGCATTTTTTCTAAAACTAGGTTTTACTTTTAATCCTCAGTTTACTGACGATAAATCAGCATGTATGATTGTTGGAGAAAATATATTTACAATGCTTGTACAAGAAGAACGTTTTAAAGACTTTACCAAAAAAGAACTTTGTAATGCACAAAAATATACCGAAGTCTTACTTTCCATAGATCTTGAAAGCAGAGAAAAAGTAGATGAACTGGTAAAAAAAGCAATTGAAGCTGGTGGAAAGCAATATATGGAACCGCAAGATTATGGATGGATGTACGGCCATAGTTTTGCAGATTTAGACGGGCACCAATGGGACCTGTTTTATATGAATGAAAGTGAGATTCCACAATAATACATTTTAGTTATTTAACCAATTAAACCTAAATATTATGAAAATTGCTACCATTATTATTCGGATTATGCTTGGACTTTTGTTTCTTTACACTTCAATTAGTTATTTTTTTCACCTAACTCCCGAAGTAGCTTCAACAGGAGAGTTCAAGGCATTCCAACTTGGCCTAGTCGCTTCAACTTATTTATTACCATTAGCAAAAATAGTAGAATTATTAAGTGGATTATCCTTTGTCACAGGGAAATACATGACCTTAGCCAACCTTGTAATACTACCTGTAACAATCAATATTCTATTAATTAATTACTTCCTAACACCAGAGAACTTACCTCTGGCCATCTTTGTATTTCTAGGTAATGTATTTTTAATCTTCTCTCATTGGGAAAACTATAAAGGTTTATTTAGAGCTGAATAATTTAATTTTGGCACAAAAAAAACCGCTTTAAGCGGTTTTTTTTATATATCCAAAACGTAAATTTATACGTGTAATGCTCTGTTATCAGTAGCTGCTAATGCCGCTTCTTTTATTGCTTCCGCAAAAGTAGGATGTGCATGTGACATTCTTGAAATATCTTCGGCTGATGCTTTGAATTCCATTGCAACCACTGCTTCAGCGATTAAATCAGCTGTTCTAGCTCCAATCATATGAACTCCTAGAACTTCATCTGTTTTTGCATCGGCAAGAATTTTTACAAATCCATCTAAATCTCCACTTGCTCTAGCACGACCTAATGCTTTGAAAGGAAAACTTCCTACTTTATATTCAACTCCAGAAGCTTTTAATTGCTCTTCTGTTTGACCTACTGCAGCCACTTCTGGCCAAGTATACACCACACCTGGAATCAAGTTGTAATCAATATGTGGTTTTTGCCCTGCTAAGATTTCAGCAACCATTGCTCCTTCTTCCTCTGCTTTGTGTGCTAACATTGCTCCACGAACTACATCACCAATAGCATAGATATTAGAAACATTAGTTTGTAAATGATCATTTACTTCTACTTGTCCTCTATCAGAAATTTTTACTCCTGCTTTATCTGTATTTAATCCGTCTGTGTAAGGACGACGCCCTACAGAAACTAATGCGTAATCACCTTCAAGAGTAATGGTTTCTCCTTTAGCATTTTCAGCTTGAACAGTTACAGCATCACCATTTCTTTCAACAGATTTTACTTTATGAGAAACGTAGAATTTCATTCCTTGTTTCTTTAATACTTTAGTCAATTCTTTAGATAATGAACTATCCATTCCTGGAATAATACGATCCATGTATTCCACTACTGAAACTTGCGCTCCTAAGCGTAAATATACTTGACCTAATTCAATACCAATAACTCCACCACCAATAATCACTAAATGTTTAGGAACTTCTGGTAATTTTAATGCTTCCGTAGAAGTGATGATTCTTTCTTTATCAATTTTGATAAAAGGTAAAGAAGATGGTTTAGAACCAGTAGCAATAATGATGTTTTTAGCTTCAATTGTTTCAGTTGTTCCATCCGCTTTTGCAACGGCAACATGAGTCGCATCTACAAAAGATCCCATTCCTTCCAATACTGTAATTTTGTTTTTATCCATTAGGTATTTTACACCTCCTGAAGTTTGGTCCACAACTGCTTGTTTACGAGCAATCATTTTCTCCAAATTTACTTTTACTTCCCCTGAAAGTTCGATTCCATGATCAGCAAAATGTGCTATTTCAGCATAATGATGTGAAGATGACAATAAAGCTTTAGAAGGAATACATCCTACATTAAGACAAGTTCCGCCTAATGTGGAATATTTCTCGATAATTGCTGTATTGAAACCTAGTTGTGCACAACGAATTGCTGACACATATCCTCCTGGACCAGAACCTATAATGACTACGTCAAATGAACTCATAGTATATTTTTTATATGTATATTAATTTTTCGAGCTACAAAATTAAGGAATTAAGTTTTGTTTAAAGTTTAAAGTTCGAGCTTTTTTGTTAAGATTTTGGGCTAACACTGATTATTTATCTTTAAAATTGGTGTTATTATGAAAAAAAAATATCAAATCGTTACTACTGTCGTATTTTTTACCTCACTTATCATAAAAGTACTTTGTGTACTACCTATGTGTTGCAGTGTAGTCAATTTGGTCACCAAAAATTCTCGGTAAGCTTCCATGTCTTTTACAACAATTTTTAATATATAATCATAATCACCACTTACATGGTGGCATTCTAACACTTCATGGAGCTTTACCACTTCACTTTCAAAATGCGTTAGAAATTCATGCGAATGTTGAATGAGTTTTAAATGGCAAAAAACAACAAAGCCCTTCTCTACTTTTGATTTATTAAGAACAACTACATACTTATCAATAATCCCTTCGCGCTCTAATTTTTTTATACGTTCATAAACTGCAGTAACGGAAAGATTGAGCTTTAATGACAATTCTTTATTGGTTCTTTTACTATCGGTTTGTAGTAAAAAGAGCAGTTTTTTATCGGTTGGGTCTAATGTCATTTTGTAGTTTTTTTGGCGAAAGCCATTAAATCACATCAAAAATAGAAAAAAAATCTATTAAAAATAGATATAGTAATTTAAAAAACTAAGTTAAACAGTAAATATTGATAATAAAAACTATATAAACGTACTTTACATTAATAAATAAACCCATAAATAATGGATGAATTAATCACTTTTGGACTTTTATGTTTGACCTCTTTCTTTACCTTGATTAATCCATTGGGTACCATGCCGATTTTTTTAACCATGACCAACGACTTATCGGATCAGGAAAGAAATCACACTGCCAAAAAAGCATCTTTAGTTTCTTTTATTATCATTATAGCTTTTGCATTATCAGGGCAACTCCTCTTTAAATTTTTCGGAATCTCTGTTAATAGTTTTAAAGTAGTGGGTGGCGTTATTTTCTTTATGATGGGAATGGATATGTTACAGGCGAGATTAAGTGCTGTAAAAATTAAAAAAAACGAAGTAAAAACATATGTCAATGATATTTCAATTACCCCATTGGCTATTCCTATGATTTGTGGACCAGGCGCCATTACCAATGCTATTGTTTTAATGGAGGATGCCAATACTTATGCCAAAATAATAATCCTTTTAACTACAATCGCAATAGTTGTTTTCACAACCTATCTCATTTTATTAAGTTCAACAAAAATCATTCAACTCATCGGGCAAACGGGAATCAATGTCATGATGCGATTAATGGGACTTATAGTAATGGTGATTGCTGTAGAATTCTTTTTTAGTGGCTTAAAGCCAATTATACTCGACATCATAAAATAATAATCAAAAAAATAAACCAACATGAAATTCAACCCTGCAGACAACATTCAAGACTTACAGTATTTTGGCGAATTTGGTGGTGTAAACCCATCGATTTCTGACTCTTCAACTTATACCTTTTTATCAGCAAAAACCATGTTTGATACTTTTGAAGGAAACATGGAAGGTTGCTACTTGTACTCGCGTCACTCCTCGCCTAGTAATTTATATTTGGACAAAGCGCTAGCAGCGATGGAGGGGACAGAAACCGCTAATGTATCTGCATCAGGAATGGGAGCCATCACGCCTACCTTGTTACAACTATGTGGAGCTGGTGATCATATCGTTTCAAGTAGAACAATTTATGGCGGAACGTATGCTTTCTTGAAAAATTTTGCTCCGCGACTAGGGATCAAAACTACTTTTGTAGACATTACAAAACTGGATGTAGTAGAAGCGGCTATCACGCCAGATACAAAAGTGCTGTACTGTGAAACAGTAAGTAATCCTTTACTAGAAGTAGCTGATATTGCTGGTTTGTCTAAAATTGCGAAAAAACACAATTTGACATTAGTGGTGGACAATACCTTTTCACCTTTATCTGTAACTCCAATAAAACTTGGTGCTGATATTGTAATTCATTCATTAACCAAATACATCAACGGAAGTAGCGATACAGTGGGTGGTGTGACTTGTGCTTCGCAAGAATTTATAAATAGTTTGAAGGATGTAAATAGTGGTGCAAGTATGCTTCTTGGGCCTACAATGGACAGCATGCGCTCCGCGAGTGTCATGAAAAATATGCGCACGTTGCATTTGAGAATAAAACAACACAGCCACAATGCGGCTTACTTAGCTGCACGTTTTGAAAAAGACGGTTTAAAGACGGTTTACCCTGGTTTAGCTAGCCATCCAAGTCATAAACTATATGCATCGATGATAAATCCAGAATATGGTTTTGGAGGAATGATGACACTAGACGTAGGCACTTTGGCGAAAGCCAATGAATTAATGGAGTTAATGCAAGCGCGCAATTTAGGATACTTAGCGGTAAGCTTAGGATTTTACAAAACGTTGTTTAGCGCTCCTGGAACTTCCACATCAAGTGAAATTCCTCTTGATGAGCAAGCCGAAATGGGATTGACAGATGGTTTAATTCGGTTCTCAATTGGTCTAGACAATGACATTGAAAGAACGTATCAAATGATGAAAACCTGCATGCAGGAACTTTCTATCTTATAATTTTTTTTTAGTTGTTTACTTTGGTTAAATCCGTTTGAGAGCAATCTTGAGCGGATTTCAAATTTTAATTCAAGTGTTATTCTCGGTTTCTCAATCTCTTTTTTTCTCTAAAGAAAGATTTTTCGGCAATGTAAATCGTTTTTTTAACTTCGCAATAAACAGTAGTACAATCAAGATTAGTAAGTTGAGTCACCTTAGTAACTTCAATTTCATTCTCGGTTGCCACTCTACTTAATATCTCCTCTACTTCTTTAACGGTGTAATTAAAATCAGCATACAAATTTTCTTTAGCTGGTTTCTTAAAATATATTTCGGCCGACTTGTCCCAAACCACAAAATCATCACCCAAAAGATGCATCAATTGAATCATAGGAATAGGATCTACTGCTGAAAACATGCTCCCGCCAAATATGGAGTTTACATAATTCTTGTTTTTATAACTAATAGGAAGTTTAATGGTTACATTCAACAAATCCTCTGATATATTTACAATCCTCGCCGTGCTCCTACGATACATAGGTGAATAATTGAAACCATATTTAAAGAGTTTGCTTTTCCCTATGAACCTGCCTCCTAAGTTGGCTAATTTTTTATATACTGACATTCTTTTATTGCTTATTATATAATTCTATATTATTTTTTTTACACTTCTTTATACATGATATAAGTATCTACAAGTCCCAACGTTTTATGTCTAAAACCCTTAGGAGTTGTACCTATGATTTCGAAACCAAACTTTTGCCACAATGCAACTGCTGCTAGATTAGTACTGACAACAATATTAAACTGAATTGCCAAATAACCTTTTTCTTTTGCAAATTTTATGGAATGCTCACACAATAGTTTTCCTATTCCCTTACCATGGTATTTAGGGTTGACCATATAGCTACAATTGGCAATGTGATTCCCTAAATCAATTTGGTTGGGTTTGATAATATAAGTTCCTAAAACTGCTTGATTTTCATCAATAGCCACAAAAGTATCCATATAAGGAGCAAACCAATTTTTATTTAAATCCTCTTTGGGAGTATTGGGATCAAAAACATAAGTATCGGCTGTTTTTATCACTTCTTTGAAAATTTCCCATACTGAATCAAAATCATTTTTTGTGGCTTTTCTTATTTGGGTTGAATTAATCATGTTTAATTTTGTATTAATTTGGCTACATTAATAAAAAACCGTTCTGAAATCAATCAAAACGGTTTCTATAAAAGATATTAGTTTTAGAAAACTACAAATGACTGAGTTTACTATTTTTTCGGCTGAAGCCAAAGTAAATCACCAAACCGATTAGCAACCAAATAGTAAAGTAGATCCAGTTCCAAACGCTTAATTCGGCCATCATATACAAACAACTTACTAATCCTAATAACGGAATCAATGATAAATTATCTTTGAAAGACCAAATTGTCAATCCAATTAAGGCGAATAGGAAAATCCACATTGGAATTTTATGTTTGAACAAGCTAAAACCACTTTCGTATTTTAAGTTAGTATCAATTGGTAAACCAGCAACAACGGTAGCGTATTTTGCATCATCGTCTTGGTATTTACTCAATAAATTTTCTAAATCTGGTTTACCTACACTATTCTTGTCTGTGTCTATACTTACGAGATAGGCATACACTTTTTGAGATTCTTCTTTATTCAATGAAGTAATAATATCTTCCGCTTTATTAATTTGGGTTTCATTAGTAATAAAATCCATTGTTCCTTTATGGTTAAATTGCAATGCATAGAATATTCCTGCAGCCAGCATAAATGGGATTACATACTTAGAATTCACATACGGCGTTTTAAATTTCCCTCTAGGAATATCTTTCTTATTTTGCAAAACTAAAACTCCAGCACAAACCAATACGAAGGCAAATAAAGTACCTATACTACATAAGTCAGTTACCATAGTTAAGTTCAAAAACAAAGCAGGAATAGCCACTACAAACCCAGTTACTACAGTAGCATACGAAGGAGTTTTGTATTTTGGGTGTACCCTTGAAAATCGTTTTGGCAACAGCCCATCACGACTCATACTCATCCAGATACGTGGTTGTCCCATTTGGAAAACTAACAATACACTCGCCATCGCAATTACGGCACTTACTCCAATAATAGCCGACATGATTTTTAAATCTAATTTTTTGAAAACAAACAGTAAAGGATCCCCCACATTCAAATCCGCATAGCTCACCATTCCTGTTAAGACCAAAGCAATTATAATGTACAAAACAGTACAAATAATAATAGCCCACATCATTCCTTTGGGTAAATCACGCTGTGGATTTTCACATTCTTCAGCTGTAGTAGATATGGCATCAAACCCAATATAAGCAAAGAACACGGCCGAAACTCCTTTCAATACACCACTTACTCCATTTGGAGCAAAAGGAGTCCAATTATCAATATCGATATAGAAAACACCTACTGCAATTACCAATAGAATAATACACAGTTTCACTAATACCATCATATTACTGGCATTACGAGATTCTTTCATCCCCCGGTACACTAAGGCTGTAATCAAAACAATAATAAATAGAGCAGGTAAATCAGCAACAAAATGGAAAGAACCTATTGTTGGCGAAGTGGTCCAAGCCATATAAGCAGATTGTAGTCCCGTATTTAAATTCTCAAAAGACTTTCCTCCCTGCATTAAAGCAGTCGCATCTTTGAAACCGTTAGAAGCCGTTAAATAATCCATTTGAGCCCAATCGGCTAGAACCTGTAAATTAAGATGGTAATGATGATTGATATTATTTATGATGTTCTCCATCAAACTCGTAAAGTAATCACTCCACGAAATGGCGACCGTTATATTTCCAATGGCATATTCCATGATTAATGCCCAACCAATAATCCAAGCTATTAATTCTCCAAATGCAACATACGAATACGTATAGGCACTACCAGAAACTGGAACCATAGATGCAAATTCAGCATAGGCAAAAGCAGCAAAACTACACGCTATTGCAGTAAATAAAAATAAAAATATTACTGCTGGACCACCATCAAAACTAGCTTTACCAATGGTACTAAAAATCCCCGCACCAATTATAGCAGCGATACCAAAAGCAGCCAAATCTCGTGCTTTAAGATGTTTTCCTAATGCATTGTGCCCGTCAGCATTATTTTTTTCTACCTGTGCCAAGATATCTTGCACTGTTTTTTTTCTAAATAAACTGGATAGTGCCATAGGTTGTAATTTCTTATTAAAAATTAATATCTTGTAAATTGTTTGCCATTATTCTAACAATAATGCAAGTTTTATTCAAAATCCAAATGTATAAAACAATTTTAATTATCGGTTATTTTAGAGTATATTTTTTATTATATAGTTAAAATAAGTCAAAAATTCATTTTTAACAGAATTAAAAAGTCAATAACTATTATTTAAAAGACAATAAAAATTTAATAAAAGAAACATCTTATTTTTTATCTTTTTAAAAGGCCGTGCTTCTATCCAAATTATTTCAAACAACTTCTCAATATAGTAACAGGATGCTGTGCTTTTCTGTTTGTTCCATCATAAATTTGATGACGACAACTTGTTCCTGCAGCGGCAATAGCAACTTTCGATTCAGTAGCTCTAATTTTAGGAAATAAAGTATCTTCCCCCATTTGCATACTAATATCATAATGCTCTTTTTCATAACCAAAAGAACCCGCCATACCACAGCAACCTGAGTTATAAATAGTCACTTTATTGTTTTTAGGCAAGTTCAACATTGCAAATGTAGCTTCAATAGTACTCAATGATTTTTGGTGGCAATGTCCGTGAATTTTAATTTGTTTGCCATCATTCGAAAACTGGTCTGCATGAATCTTAGCAGCATCGATTTCTCTTTTGAAAAATTCTTCAACAGTCAAACAGTTTTTAGACAATTTTTCGGAAGCAACTTTATCATCTGCAAGTCTGAGATATTCATCTCTAAAAGTTAATATTGCTGAAGGTTCAATTCCTATCAATGGGATTTCAGCTGTTACAATCGGTGCGAAAATTGAAACATTTTTATTGGCAATGGATTTTGCCTCTTCTAGAAAACCTTTAGAGATATACGCTCTAGCACTTTCTTCATGATCAACAACTAGTACTTCGTAACCCAATTCTGTTAATAACTCAAAAGCATCAATTCCTACTTGAACATCATAATAATTGGTAAACTCATCGCAAAACAAAAACACTTGCCCGTTTACAAACGAATCCGTTATTTTGTTTGACTTATTACTTTCTAACCATTTTCTAAATGATTTTGGTGCTAGTAAAGGCACTTCTCTTTTTGGAGCTACTCCCATCCCTTTTTTCACTAAAGGCTGATTGACCATAAAATTAGTCAACGCTGGAAATACACTTCCTAGCTTATTTAGTTTGGCATTATTGGCAAAAATTTTATTTCGAATAGTAAATCCATTTGCCTTTTGATATTGGTATAAAAACTCTGCTTTTAGCGAAGCTACATCTACATTAGACGGGCATTCACTAGCACAAGCTTTACAGCTTACACACAGTTCAAAAACTTCATATAATTCCTTATGATTGAATTTATTGTCTTTTTCTGATTGCGTTAAATATTCTCGCAAAGCATTGGCTCTAGCACGCGTGGTGTCTTTTTCATTTTTGGTAGCGCGATAACTCGGACATAATGTTCCTCCTGCAGATGCTGGTTTTCTACAATCTCCTGAACCGTTGCATTTTTCCGCCAGTCTTAAAATCCCCATACTATCGGAGAAATCCTGAATCGTTTGAATTTCTGGCTCTTCTCTTCCTGGTTCAAAACGAAGGTTTTCATCCATTTTCAAGGCATTGACAATTTTCCCAATATTCAAAACCGAATACGGGTCAAAAGCCAATTTAATGCGCTTTAGTAAATCATAGTTTTTCTCCCCAATCATAAATGGAAGAAATTCTCCTCGCACTATTCCATCACCATGTTCTCCACTCAAGGAACCTCTATATTTTTTGACTAAAACGGCTACTTCGGTAGCAATGTTTCTAAATTGATAAACGCCTTCCTTTGTTTTTAAATTCAAAACTGGACGCAAGTGAATTTCTCCTGCTCCAGCATGCGCATAGTAAATCGCTTCTTGACCGTGGCGTGCCATCATAGCCGAAAAATCAGCAATATAATTAGGCAAATCACTCAATTCTACTGCAGTATCTTCAATAGAATCAGCTGCTTTATTGTCGCCTACAATACTGCCTAAAAGTCCTAAACCAGCCTTACGCAATTCGTTTATTTTATCAATATCACTACCATAAATTTTAGGCAAAGCATACCCAAATTGATACAACTCCAAATCAGCTATTAAAGCATTAGCTTGTGCCTCGGCATCTTCCATGCTTACATAAGAACCTACCTCCATCATGATCACCGCCTTCGGGTCTCCCTGAATAAAAAATCGGTTCTTAGCTTGCTCTCTGTTGGTTTTTGTACAATTTAATATCGTATCATCCATCATTTCACAAGTATATAAATGATGTTTCATCGCGGTCACAACAGCTTCTAAACTTTCCTGAATGGTATGAAAATGAGCTACCACCATCACATTATTCGTTGGTGGCAAATCATCCACTTTCAACGTAACCTCAGTTGTAAAAGCTAGTGTTCCTTCGCTACCACAAAGTAATTTACCCACATTAATTGTAGGTTCATTTCCTCCAAATAAATCTGATTTCAATAATATATCTACCGCATAACCTGTATTTCTACGGTGAATTTCTGGTTTTGGAAATTCCTTTTTAATCTCTTCTTGGGTCGCTGCTACTGATAATTCTTCGTATAACTTTCGGTAAATAGCATTTTCCAAAGAATCCCCTTTGGTTTTTTCGATAAAAGCCTCCGAACTCAATTCGCCAAAAACCACTTGAGATCCATCACTCAAAACAGCTTTAATCTCGACAATTTTATCGCGTGTCACTCCGTATCGAATCGATGTGGTTCCTGATGAGTTATTTCCCACCATTCCACCAATCATACATCTACTGGAAGTGGACGTATTAGGGCCAAAAAATAATCCGTGCGGTTTTAAATATAAATTCAGCTCATCCCGAATAACACCAGGCTGCACCGTTATTGTTTTTTTGGCTGCATCAAAGGAAACAATGTCCGTAAAATGTTTTGAAACATCCACTACTATTCCGCTACCAACCGTTTGCCCAGCCAGTGAAGTACCAGCTGTTCTAGGTGTTAAAGAAATTTTATGTTCTCTAGCAAAATGCATCAATTTCACAATATCCTCAGTGGTTTTGGGCAAAGCCACAGCTTCAGGCATGATTCGGTAGGCCGATGCATCTGTTGCGTATAAAATTTTATGAAGTGTGTCGTATAAAAGTGTACCGTCCAGCGATTGGGATAATGATTCGAACTGTTGGAAAATTGACATGAAATGGCAGTGTTTTAGATAATGTACAAATATAAATAATAGTCCTTTACCTAATCACAAATTCTAACACTCCTTTCGTTTTTTATTTTCAGGAGCAATTCCCACCATCCGCTACACCCTTTTGGGTCTCAAATCCTTTTTCTAGGCGTGTTCAGGAGCTTCCTTTGGTCGCTCTGCCCACCCCAGAAAAAAGTGATTTTCGACCTGCAAAGGGGTTTCACTTCTGTTGGGGCTAGGCCATCTTACACAAATAAAATGATATCGTAATTCTTTGGCAAAGAAATTGCAGCACTATTTTACATATAATTTTATAGTAATTTAGCAGCTATAATTCGCCAAAAAAACTATTTTTGATACTTATAAAAAAGTCCTCCCAATGAACCTTAAAAAATCTTTCTTACTACTCCTATCTAGCTTTCTCCTAGCGTTTTCAGTTGGAAATGCACAGGAAACGACTGTAAACCCAAAAAATGAGTTTAGAGCAGTTTGGATTGCTACCGTAGCAAATATCGACTGGCCTAAAACGAGCACAGATCCAATTGAAAAGCAAAAAGCTGATTTTATTGAAATATTAGACACTTATAAAAAACTAAACTATAATGCAGTAATTGTCCAAATACGAAGTGTTGGTGACGCTTTCTATCCTACAAATTTAGCTCCATGGTCAAAATACTTAACTGGAAAAGAAGGAAAAGCACCTGCTAATAATTTTGATCCTTTGGAATGGATGATTACCGAAGCACACAATAGAGGTTTCGAATTTCATGCATGGCTAAACCCATACCGTGCAACAATGGACTTGAACACGGCTATTTTAAGTCCAACCCATGATTATTATAAACATCCAGAATGGATGATTAAATACGGCGGAAAATACTATTACAATCCGGCGCTACCCGAAGTACAAACCCATTTAGTAGCAATTGTCGATGAAGTAGTAAAAAACTATGATATTGATGCCATTCATTTTGATGATTATTTTTATCCCTACAAAATAGCAGGAGAAAATTTCAATGACACTGCCTCATATAAAAAATACGGAAACGGATTAAGCTTAGAAGATTGGCGACGATTGAATGTCAACAATTTTGTAAAATATACGTCTTACGCCATAAAAACGAGAAAACCATGGGTACAATTTGGTATCAGTCCATTTGGAGTTTGGCGTAATAAATCAGTAGATCCAAAAGGATCTGACACACAATCGGGGCAAACGAACTATGATGATTTATTTGCTGATCCAATGGCTTGGATGGAAAACAGCTGGGTTGATTATATCTTGCCTCAATTATATTGGAGTATGGATCATAAAACCGCTTCGTATACCAAACTATTAAAATGGTGGTCTGAGAACTCAAAAAATACCGCAGTCTACATCGGAAATGGTAGTTATAAAATCAATACCGATTCAGACCGAAGATGGTTTAATCCAACAGAAATTCCAAACCAGATTGATGTAACTAGATCGTATAAAAACATCAATGGAAACGCTTTTTTTAGTGCGAAATCATTTGTGAACAGAAATAAAGCTGTTACCGATTTATTATTGGAAAATCAATACAAATATCCAGCGCTTCCGTATGTAGTCCCTAATTCTAAAAAAATAGTAATTGACATCCCCACTGTATGTAATGCAACTAGTAATAGTAGTTGTTCTACCTATACACTCAATTATCCATTGAATAGCAAGATTCGTTACGTTATGGTTTATGAAGCTAAAAATGGTGCCAAATTAGATCTTAATGACCCTAGTCAAATTATTGATAAAATTGCTTTCAAAGAAAAAAAGGACACTATTTCTATAGTTATTCCAAAGACTACTGAGGATAAAAATACTACTTATGCAGTATCCTTTATTGACTTTTTTGGTAATGAAAGTAAGGCTACACAAGTAAGCACCAAAACGGATAAAAAATCAAACCAAAGCGCAATGAATAATGGAAGTAAATAATAGACCTTGGTATTGGATACCTATTTTAAACTTTGCCTCGGGACTACCATACGCTATTATTATTTCGGTTTCGGTAATCATGTACAAGAATCTGGGAATCAGTAATGAAGATATTGGAATTTACACCAGTCTTTTATATCTTCCTTGGGTTATAAAACCATTATGGAGCCCCTTTATCGATTTGTATTCTACCAAAAGAAAATGGTTTTTGGCAATGCAATTACTCATCTCTATTGCCTTTTTAATCGTAGGATTATCCATTCCCATGAATCATTTTTTCTTGATTAGTTTGGCTGTTTTTTGGGTCGCTGCTTTTGCATCAGCATCCAATGATGTGGCTAGTGATGGTTTTTATTTATTGGCTCTGGAGAAAGACCAACAATCTTTTTTTCTAGGAATACGCAGTACTTTTTATCGCCTTTCTATGCTTACTGGAAATGGCTTAATTGTAATTATTGGTGGCTATCTAGAACAAGAATATGGAGACAAACAAAAAGCGTGGTCCTATACGATGATTATAGTTGGATTACTAATGACTTTAATTACTATCTACAATTATTTTGCTACACCAAGAACTGAAAAAGCGATTGTAAAAAATTCAGTAGAAGCTAAAAAAGCAAGTTTTTCTAGCGTATTTTCTAGCTTTTTTCAAAAGAAACAAATCGGTATTGTATTAGCTTTTATCTTATTATTTAGATTAGGCGAATCTCAATTATTAAAAATGCTAACTCCTTTTTTAATTGATGATATCAATGCAGGCGGACTCGGTTTAACTACCCAAAATGTAGGGATTATTTACGGGACTTTTGGTGTGCTATCATTAACGATTGGCGGAATTATTGGCGGAATTGTAATTTCGAGAGACGGTCTTGGTAAATGGATGTTACCTATGTTTCTAGCCATGCACTTACCAATCATTGGTTTTATACTCCTTGCTCATTTTCATCCTGCATCAGTGTATTATATTTATGCCACCGTTATTGCAGAACAGTTTGGTTACGGTTTTGGATTTGCTGCTTTTATGATGTACTTAATCTATGTTGCTGATGGCGAATCAAAAACCTCCCACTACTCTATTGCAACTGGGTTCATGGCGTTAGGAATGATGTTACCTGGAATGATTAGTGGATACATCCAAGAATATTTAGGCTACGGAAACTTCTTTATTTGGGTTTTCTTAGCTACAATTCCAGGATTAATTTTATCTCGTTTCTTGATATTCCCAAAAGAATACGGAAAGAAATCAGCATAAGTTTATGGATGAAACGGATTTACTTCATAAGACCCGGTAAAATGCCGATTTTAAAAAATAGCCACTAATTCACTGATTTTAATATTAATTAGTTTTAAAAAATCAGTGAATCTGTGGCAAGAAATAACAGCAAATATTTTCATAAATGACTTTAGAACAAAAAATAGGGCAATTCTTTTTTCCTGCCGTTTTCATCAATGACACCGAAGAAAACATTCAGGCAATTGAACAACTCATTACAAAGTACAACATTGGTGGATTGACTTTTTTTCATAGTAGAGCCAGTGCAGCAACCAACTATGAAACGAAGAAAAAAATTGTTTTTAATGACGATAGTTACCAACGTTTAAAAGACTTAATTGTTCGTTACCAAAAATGTGCTCCTACGCCACTTTTGATGAGTATTGATGCCGAATGGGGATTGGCCATGCGTGTAGAAAAAACACCGCAATATCCTTATGCTATAACTTTAGGAGCTTTACCGGAAAGTGAATCACACTTGGTTTATGAAGTAGGAAAACAAATTGGATTGGATTTAAAATCAGTAGGAATTCATTATAATCTAGCACCTTTAGCGGACATCAATAACAACCCAAATAATCCCGTAATTGGCTACCGTTCTTTTGGTGAAAACAAAGAAAAAGTAGCTCATTTTGCTCTTGAATACCTGCGTGGAATGAATGATGTAGGTGTACTAGGTTGCCTTAAACATTTCCCCGGTCATGGAAATACTAATGTAGATTCGCACTTGGGATTACCCGTTTTAAAGGAAAGTTTAGATGAATTATTGGAAAATGAACTATATCCTTTCATTAAAGGAATTGAAAACCAAGTAGACTCAATCATGATTGGTCATTTGGCGGTGCCTGCTTTGAATGATGGAAAAGATACTTCGGCCACTTTATCGAAAAACATAATCGAGGAACTTTTACGAAAGCATTTAGGATATGATGGCTTAGTGATTTCGGATGCCTTGAACATGCACAGTGTATCAAAACTGTATGATATTAAAGGCCAACTGGAATGGGAAGCCTTTAATGCTGGAAATGATGTATTGTGTTTTGCCGAAAATGTTCCCGAAGGAATTCAAGAAATCCTAAAAAATGCTAGTCCAGAACGCATTGAAGCCAGTTATAACCGACTGATGCAATGCAAAGAAAAAGTGGGAATATTAAATTCAAATTCTGAAATTAATACCACTTTAGATTTTGAAACTGCTGCAGTTTTAAATCGAAAAATAGCACAATATAGCATTACAAAAATCAAAGACAGCAACAATACCGAAATTGTTTTGGATGCATCCAAAAAAGGAAAATTAGCTAAAATCAGTCTTTATAGACCTATCGACAATGTCTTTTTTAAGACTTTAAGTACTTCTATTCCTTCATCAGAATTTGCGATAGAAATAGGCACAGAAGAAGCGCTATTAGCATTAGAAAAAAAACTAAGTGATTACGATACTTTACTTATTGCATTATTTGTTCTAAAAGCAAAACCGATGAATAATTTTGATATTGATAAGGCCGTTTTGGAATTTTTAGAAAAAATATTCATGTCCAAAAAATGCATATTATATGTCTTTGGAAACCCGTATTCAATGCAAGTAATTCAAAATATATCTTCAGCGATTGGACTTGTACAAGTCTACCAAGATTTTAAGGAATTTCAAGAAAGCGCAGCATTACAATTAATAGAGAATCTAGACTGTAAAGGAACTCTGCCAGTGCATATTGAAGGAATTTAGTTTGATTTTTAGAATCGAATAAAATCTGCTTTTTTACAATGAATTATTCGAATAAAATTCAATTAAAACCATCGATATTAAAACAAAATCAATGTTATTTTTTGATTATTAAAAAACAACATTGATATCCTCAAAACCATGTTATCCACAAAAAGTGAAGTTAGGTTAATGCCTCTTTTTTTATCTATATTGCAAACTCAAACACTATAGAATGGATACAAAAATCATTAGAAACAAAGAATTATCAATAACAGAAGCCTTAATTCCAGTTCTTGCTCTTATCTTACTTTTGGGTTATAATGTATCGGTTTATGGTGACGAAGCCTTAAGCGGAAGCAATCAATTTGTTTTATTATTAGGTGCTGCCGTTGCTGCTATTGTTGGTTTTTTCAATAAAGTGACCTATCAAAAAATGATGGAGGAAGTTGCCGAGAATATTAAATCTACGGTAGGTGCTATCCTCATATTACTTATGGTTGGTGCATTGGCAGGAACATGGCTCGTGAGTGGTATTATCCCCTCTATGATTTATTATGGTTTACAAATATTAAGTCCTGCTATCTTTTTACCTGCTACTTTAATTATTTGTTCCATTATATCTATTGCCACAGGAAGTTCTTGGACCACCAGTGCCACTGTGGGTATTGCTTTAATAGGCGTGGGTGGTGCCTTAGGTTTTGATTTAGGAATGGTGGCTGGTGCAGTAATATCAGGAGCTTATTTTGGAGACAAACTTTCCCCCATGTCAGATACAACTAACCTTGCCCCTGCAATGGCTGGAACCGATTTGTTTACTCACATTCGATACATGACATTAACTACTATTCCAACTTACATTATCACCTTAATTCTATTCATTATTTTAGGATTAACTATTGATATTAAAGGAGATGTAAATATTGCTAGCCTATTAAATGATATTGAAGGTACTTTTACCGTATCGGCATGGTTATTTTTAGTTCCTGCTATTGTTATTGGACTAATCATTAAAAAAACGGAGCCGTTAATTGCGCTTTTGGCAGGAACATTATTGGCCGCAGTCTTTGCAATTATCTTTCAACCACATATTTTAAATCAAATTGCGGGTGTGGAAGCTATGACATTTAAATCAGCATACAAAGCTGTGATGGATGCCATTACTGGCAAAATAATTATCCCTACGGAGAATAAAACTTTGGCTGATCTGTTCACCTCAGGTGGCATGCAAAAAATGTTAGGAACGATTTGGTTGATTCTTTGTGCTATGGTTTTTGGCGGAATCATGGATGCAATTGGCGCTTTGGCCAGAATTAGTCAGACCTTATTGAAATTAGCACATACAACGTTTGGACTTTTTGCCTCCACTGTAGGAAGTTGTTTGGCACTGAACATCACTGCTTCCGATCAATATTTAGCTATTGTAGTTCCTGGAAAAATGTTTGCGAAAGCGTATAAAAATAAAGGTTTAGCACCCGAAAATTTAAGTAGAACACTAGAAGATTCTGGTACTGTTACATCCGTATTAATCCCGTGGAATACTTGCGGTGCCTATCAATCAGGAACATTAGGTGTTTCAACGTTTGATTATTTACCGTATGCTTTCTTTAATATTCTAAGCCCTTTTATGACCTTAATTTTTGCCGCTTTCAATATTAAAATTAGACAATTAGCAACTGATAAAAAAAATTAGTAAAAAAACACTTTAACTATTTTAATATAAAAAACACTAAAACCATGACTAACTATTAGTTATGGTTTTTTGGTTTATATTAATAATCAAAAACTATTACTATATAAAAATTTATAATTGAAATTGATTACTCATAACCTCTGTTATTCCCTACTTTTGCACCATCAAAAAATTAATAATAAAAATAGAATTATGTCATTAGTAGGAAAAAAATTCCCAAGTATTGCAGTTGATGCTATCTCAGAAATGGGAGACAACATGAAAATCAACATTTTCGAAGAAGCTACAAAAAACAACAAAAAAGTATTATTATTTTGGTACCCAAAAGACTTTACTTTTGTTTGCCCAACAGAACTACACGCTTTTCAAGCGGCTTTGCCTGAATTTGAAAAAAGAAATACAATTGTAATTGGTGCTTCATGTGATACAAACGAAGTACACTTTGCTTGGTTAAATACTCCAAAAAACAACGGTGGAATTGAAGGTGTTACTTACCCAATTCTTGCAGATACGAACAGAAACTTATCTAACATCTTAGGTATCCTTGATATTGATTCAACTGAATATAGTGAAGAAACTGATTCAGTTATGATCGAAGGATCTAATGTTACTTTTAGAGCGACGTACTTAATTGACGAAACTGGGAAAATTTTCCACGAAAGTGTTAACGATATGCCATTAGGTCGTAACGTAAACGAATACTTACGTATGGTTGATGCCTATACTCATATTCAAGAAAAAGGTGAAGTTTGCCCTGCAAACTGGGAAGCTGGTAAAGAAGCAATGAGTGCTGACAGAAAAAGTACTGCTGAATACTTAAGCTTAAACTAATTTCTTAGGAGTTACAAAGTCTCAAAGTTGCAAAGCTCTTGAGTAGCTGAGTTACAAAGTTTCTAAAACTTTGAGACTTTGTAACTATTCAACTTTCAGACTCAATAAAAACCTTTGCAACTTTGCATCTCTGCAACTTTGAACCTAAAAAAAAACATATGTTAATCGATTTAACCGAAGATACTTTAGCTGATTTAGTAAACCAAAACAATAAAGTTGTTGTGCAATTTTCGGCTTCATGGTGTGGTAATTGCCGAATCATGAAACCAAAATTTAAAAAATTAGCGACTGAAAATGAAGCAATCACTTTTGTACTAGTAGATGCCGAAAATTCACCAGAATCAAGAAAACTAGCTAACGTGAGTAACTTACCAACTTTTGCAACTTTTGTTGACGGTAAACTGGTAAATGAAACGCAAACAAATAAACAAGAAGTACTAATTGAATTAGTGAATGAAATTGTTTAAATTTTTTGTTTAAATTTTATCGCTTCCAGATTTTGTCAACCTGTTTACTATTAAGCGCAATAACAATTTCCAAACAAGCTAAAACTTTAAACTTTTAAAACTTTAAACCTTAAACTAAAAGAAAAAAATGAAATTACCTGTAATAAAGCATCTCACCCAATTTATAGAAGATAACGATCAAGATTATATCATAGAAACGATTGATGTTCTAGAAGCAATGACAGAGATTCCTTCATTGAAAGACGAAGAATTAGATGTTATAGGAGAACTAATTTCGAATATGTACGGCGCTATTGAAGTACACAAAATGATTAAAAATGGGACTGATAAAAAAGAAGCACTAAACACTTTTATGAAAAGAGTACTAGGTTCTATAGATAAATAAAATCAATTCTTTACAAAATAATCAAAAAAACGCACTTAGAAATAAGTGCGTTTTTTTTGTTTAAAAGATATTGTCCCTAAAAGACATTCGGGTACAACAGTTTGCAATTGTTCTAAAATCTTAGCGCTTAAAACCTAATTCTTAAATAATTTTCATACTTTTGAACCTTAACAAAAAACAAAAAAAATGGCTTCAATTACATTAGGAGGAAATCCAATACATACATCAGGTGAATTACCAAAAGTAGGAACTAAATTAGCTGATTTCAAATTAATACAAAACGACCTTTCAGTAGCTTCATTAGTTAGTTTTGCTGGAAAAAAATTAGTCTTTAATATTTTCCCTAGTATAGATACAGGAACTTGTGCAACATCTGTTAGAAAATTTAACGAAAGTGCAGCAAAATTAGACAACACAGCTGTTTTATGTATTTCAAGAGATTTACCATTTGCTCAAAAACGTTTTTGTGGAGCTGAAGGAATTGAAAATGTTGTTAACTTATCTGACTTTCAAGCAGGAGATTTTGGTAAAGCAAATGGTTTAGAAATTGTTGACGGTCCATTGGCTGGTTTACACTCTAGAGCACTTATAGTAACGGATGCTGATGGAACTATCCTTCATACAGAACAAGTTGGCGAAATTGCTGATGAACCAAATTACGAAGCTGCATTAGCAGTACTATAATAAGAAATTAATGGAGTTTCAAAAAGACAATACTTTCTTTACGGGAAGATTAAAAAGCGTTACTTATGCTTTCAAAGGAGCAGTAAAATTAATTAGTACGGAACACAGTATAATGGTTCAATTTTCCCTTGGAATCTTGTTGACTGTTGCTGGTTTTTACTTTGGTATTTCATCAACAGAATGGCTTTTTCAAACTATGGCCATCGGTTTAGTAATGAGCATTGAAGGATTAAATACTGCTGTAGAAAAAATAGCAGATTTTATTCATCCTAATTATCATGAAAGAATTGGTTTCATAAAAGACATTGCTGCTGGTGCTGTATTTTTTGCAGCTATTACAGCAATAATAATCGGTTTAATCATATACATGCCTCGATTTCTATAGGCATAAGACAACCCAGAATGGCAAAAACAACAAAAAAAGAACCTGTAGACAAGAAGAGTAATCCAAAAACTAAAGTTGGAAAATCATGGGAATTAACGAAACAACACAAAATTGTTTTGGGGAGTTTACTTATATTATTTTCTATAGCTTTACTAGTTGCTTTTATTTCCTTTTACCTCCATGGACAAGAAGATCAAAGTGCCGTTTCTCAACTGACAGATCGCTCTGAAGTTGTCCAAAATTGGTTAGGAAAATTTGGTGCTTATTTAGCTGATTTTATTGTTTATAGAGGTTTTGGTTTGGCTTCCTTCCTATTTGTCCGTTTGTTTTTCTTAACAGGTATTTATTTAATTGTAGGTATCTCAGCTAGAAAATTGAAAGGAATTTGGTTTTGGGATTTATTTGCCCTTATCATTGTTTCTATATTATTTGGTTTTTTTGCCACATCATTACCTGAACTGGGAGGAACAGTAGGGTACGAATTGAATTTATTTTTACAAGATTATATTGGAAAAACAGGAACCCTACTTACTTTACTTTTTGGGCTGATTATTTATGTGATTTTTAAAATTAAATTATCGCCTGAAAAAATCATGTCCTTTTTTGAAAATACCAAAAAAGAAATAAAAACGGATTTAAACACAGCTCCAACAACTAAAGGTGAAAGTGCTTACAACCTAGAAGAGTTTGCCGTTGCTGAAGAAAATGGATTAGAAAATATCGAATTAAAACCAAAAGCGTCCCAATTCGAAATTAATAAAGAAGCATTGAAACCAACCATTTCACATTCTTCCGAAATCAATTTGGACCCTGTTTTGAAACCAAATCCAGTTCAATCCAAACCTATTGAAGAAATACCTTTAGATACCTTTGTTGTTGAAACAGCACCAGAGGAAGATCTTATCGAAGAAAATCTAGCTTCAAGATTGGTTTCTGACTTTGGACTATTTGATCCTACTTTGGATTTATCCAATTACAAATACCCAACAATCGATTTATTAAAAGAATATTCAACTGGAGGAATCACAATCAATCAGGAAGAATTAGAAGAAAATAAAAATCGAATTGTTGATACATTACGCAATTACAAAATTGAGATTGCACAAATTAAAGCAACTGTTGGACCATCGGTAACTTTATATGAAATAGTTCCAGAGGCTGGAATTAGAATTTCGAAAATTAAAAACCTAGAAGACGATATTGCTTTATCACTATCGGCATTAGGGATTCGTATCATTGCTCCTATTCCTGGAAAAGGAACAATAGGTATCGAAGTTCCAAATAAGAATCCAACTATGGTTTCTATGAAAAGTGTTATTGGTTCCGCTAAATTTCAAGAAGCCGAAATGGAGTTGCCAATTGCTTTAGGAAAAACAATTTCTAACGAAACATTTGTTGTCGATCTAGCCAAAATGCCCCATTTATTGATGGCAGGTGCTACTGGACAAGGAAAATCTGTTGGTTTAAATGCAGTTCTTACTTCATTATTATACAAAAAACATCCAGCAGAAGTTAAATTTGTTTTGGTTGACCCTAAAAAAGTAGAGCTAACTTTATTTAATAAAATTGAAAGACATTACCTCGCTAAACTTCCTGATACTGATGATGCAATTATTACAGATAATGCTAAAGTAGTAAACACTTTGAATTCTCTTTGTGTGGAAATGGACAATCGCTATTCTTTATTAAAAGATGCTATGGTCCGTAACATCAAAGAATACAATGATAAATTCAAAGCTAGAAAATTAAATCCTGAAAATGGACACCGTTTTTTACCTTACATCGTTTTGGTGGTGGATGAATTTGCCGATTTGATTATGACAGCAGGAAAAGAGGTTGAAGTACCTATTGCTCGTTTGGCTCAATTGGCACGTGCTATTGGAATCCATTTAATTATTGCCACTCAAAGACCGTCAGTAAATGTAATTACAGGTTTGATAAAAGCCAACTTTCCTGCTAGAATCGCTTTTCGAGTAACATCGAAGATAGATTCAAGAACAATTTTGGACACCCAAGGAGCAGATCAACTGATTGGACGTGGAGACATGCTTTACACCAATGGGAATGATGTAGTCCGCGTACAGTGTGCTTTTATTGATACACCTGAAGTAGAAAAAATAACTGATTTTATAGGTTCACAAAAGGCATATGCTACCGCTTATTTACTTCCTGAGTTTGTGGGAGAGGAAAGTGGCATTAATCTTGATATGGATATATCCGATAGAGATACTTTGTTTAGAGAAGCGGCCGAAATCATTGTGAATGCACAACAAGGCTCAGCATCATTGTTACAAAGAAAACTAAAATTGGGTTACAACAGAGCCGGCCGATTAATTGATCAACTTGAGGCAGCTGGAATTGTAGGACCCTTTGAAGGAAGTAAAGCACGTAGTGTTAACATTCTAGACATGAGTTCTCTTGATCAATTTTTTAACAATGAACAAAATAATTAAAATTATGAAAACATTTATTCAAATTGCATTTATATTTCTTTTTAGCTTTTCGATACAAGCACAAGACAAAAAGGCAAAAGACCTTTTAGATCAAGTGACTGCAAAAGTAAAAAGTTATGATAATATTGTAATTGATTTTAAATATTCTTTAAATAACGCAAAAGAAAATATCAATCAAGACAGTAAAGGAAATGTAACGATGAAAAACAACCAATATGTGTTGAATTTCATGGGAATTACCAAGATTTTTGATGGAAGAAAAACGTATACTATTGTTCCTGAAGATGAAGAAATTACTATTTCAAATGTAAATGAAAAAGACGATAGTGCCATTACTCCTTCAAAAATGCTTACTTTTTTCAATAGTGGCTACAGGTATTCAATGGATGCATTGCAAGATGTAAGAGGACGAAAAATTCAATATATCAAATTGATTCCTACCAATTCAAGAGATCAAAGAAAAGAAATCCTATTGGGGATTGATGTGCAAACAAAACACATCTATAATTTGATTGAAATGGGTAAAAAAGGAACAAAAACTACTTTAACCGTTAATTCTTTTAAAACCAACCAACCTTTGTCAAAAAATCAATTTATCTTTGCCGAAAGTAAATATCCAAATTACTACATCAATAAATTAGATTAAATTATTAGGTGAAAATTCTTGACAAATACTTATTAAAAACATTCTTGATTACATTTGCTACGGTATTTGTAATCTTGTTTTTTATATTCATACTGCAAACAGTTTGGCTATTCATAGCGGAACTAGCTGGTAAGGATTTAGATTTCGCATTAGTAATAAAATTTCTTTTATTCTCGATGCCTCGAATCATACCGTTGGTATTACCCTTATCTATTTTGCTAGCGTCTATCATGAGTTTCGGAAACCTAGCCGAAAATTATGAATTTGCTGCAATGAAATCTTCAGGGATTTCACTACAAAGAGCCATGAGAGGCTTGACTATTTTTATTTTGTTACTCAGTGTGGTTGCCTTCTTTTTTGCTAATAATGTGATTCCGTATGCCGAATATAAATTTATAAACTTTAGAAAAAACATTGCACAAGTAAAACCTGCAATGGCAATTACTGAAGGCCAGTTTAGCGATGTTGGTTTTTACAACATTAAGGTAAATAAAAAATCAGGGAAAGACGGAAATACTTTAACGGGAATTACTATTCATAAAAAATCAAATATTGGTGATGGTAGCAAAACCGTAATCAAGGCAAGAGATGGTGAACTGATTAGTAGCGAAAAATCCAGTATTCTACAACTGGTACTCAACAACGGAAATTATTATGAAGATCTGATTCCTAAAAAATATGAAGATCGAAACAAATTACCATTTGCGAAAAGCTCTTTTAAAAAATACACCATCAATATTGATTTATCACAATTGAACAAGGTTAACGTTGACGAAAACAATATCGCCAACACAAATACGATGTTGACTTTAAGTGAGTTAAACTATACTTTGGATTCTTTGAAAAAAAATTATAAAACGGAGATTATTTCTTATTCTGAAAATATAAATCTAAGAACTGGAATATCAAGTAATAACATTTATAATGATAAAGCGGAGCCAAAAAGCAAAAAAATACCTGATAACATTTTGTCCTTGTATACCAATGAACAAAAATCAGAAATTTTAAAAATTGCAAGCAGCAATGTCGTTAGCACCAATTATTCAATTGATGCTACCAAAGTAAATTTGGAAAACAAACAAAAAAACATCAACAATCACGTGCTGGCATTCTATGATAAGTTTGTAATTGCATACGCCTGTTTGATGATGTTTTTTATAGGTGCTCCACTAGGTGCCATCATCAGAAAAGGGGGACTTGGACTTCCAATCATCTTTGCTGTATTAATATTCATATCCTTTCACTTTATAAATACTTTTGGAAAAAGAATAGCCCAAGAAAACGGAATGTCTCCTTTTATGGGAGCCTGGATGTCGTCCTTTATTCTTACCCCATTAGCCATATTATTAACCTATAGGGCCACAAATGATATTGGATTAATAAACATGGATGTGATATTATCCCCCATTCAAAAAATATTTAAAAAATTATTTCCCTCTAAAAAATAAAAACCAATCATGGTCAAAAATAAAATACACCTCAATACAATTGAAGAAGCAATTGAAGATATCCGTCAAGGAAAAATAATCATTGTTGTTGATGATGAAGACAGAGAAAATGAAGGTGATTTCTTGGCTGCTGCCGAAAAGGTAACTCCAGAAATGATCAACTTTATGGCTACACATGGACGTGGATTAATATGCGCTCCATTAACCGAAAGTCGTTGTAAAGAATTAGGATTGCATGTAATGGTTACCAATAATACGGATCCAATGGAAACGGCCTTTACTGTTTCAGTAGATTTAAGAGGAAACGGCGTAACTACAGGAATATCTGCTGCAGATAGAGCCAAAACCGTTTTATCACTTATCGATTCTAATACAAAACCACATGATTTAGCAAGACCCGGTCATATATTCCCTTTAATTGCAAAACAAGGTGGTGTACTAAGACGAACTGGTCATACTGAAGCTGCAATTGATTTTGCTAGACTAGCTGGATTTAAATCGGCAGGGGTTATCGTAGAGATCATGAATGAGGATGGTACAATGGCGAGATTACCACAATTAGTAAAAGTGGCGAAAAAATTTGATTTGAAATTAGTTTCTATCGAAGCACTTGTTGCATACAGAATGCAACATGACAGTTTGATTGTAAAAAAAGATGATTTTGATATTCAAACCCGTTTTGGAACTTTCCGTCTACGCGCTTACGAACAAACTACCAACAAACAAATTCATATTGCTTTGACAAAAGGGAATTGGAATTTAGGCGAGGCTGTTTTAACAAGAATCAATTCGTCTCAAGTAAATAATGACTTATTAGGCACTTTGACTAATAATGCAGACCAACAATTGGATGATATGTTTAAAGTCATTAACGAGCAAGGAAAAGGCGCTGTAATCTTTATTAATCAGGATATGCAATCGGTAAATTTATTAAATCGTTTGGCTGAGTTAAAAACATTACAAGCAACAGGAGAAATAAAAGCACCAAAAATTAAGATTGACAGCAAAGATTTTGGTATTGGAGCCCAAATTCTTCACGATATAGACATTTCTAAGATTCGTTTGGTCTCTAATACCGAGCAAGGAAAACGTGTTGGAATGATTGGTTACGGTCTTGAAATAACAGAATACGTCAGCTATTAGTGTTTATTTGTTTTATTTCTGAAAAATAATTTTTATCTAAATCAAAGGAAATGAAACAATTAAAAAATACTTTCAAAAACAACTAAAATTTTTATCAAAATTGTTTTTGTAAACCGAAAAGAGTGCTTATATTTGCACTCGCAATCAGCAAATGATAGCACAGACTGGAGAAATGGCAGAGCGGTCGAATGCGGCAGTCTTGAAAACTGTTGACTGTAACAGGTCCGGGGGTTCGAATCCCTCTTTCTCCGCCAGTAGAAATACTAAACGAAGCAAACCCTTCTAAATCTTATGATTTAGGAGGGTTTTTTCATTTACGGCAAATCAAATTATTCATTAAATCTCAAAACTTAGGTGTCTTTTGAGGTGTCACTGAAATTATATTTTTTAAGTGACACCTATCTCAAAAGTTACCAGTTCAACATTTGTTCAAATACCTTTTCACTATTTGAACATCTTGTTTGAAAGTATTACAAAGTTTAAATTTAATAATAACTAAAAGGTCACCAACCATGAACACAGCCGTATCCGTTCTCTTTTATATAAAGAGATCAAAAGTCAATAATGATGGCATCTGCCCTATTTATGTACGTGTCACAGTACAATCTAAACGATTTGAATTTAGTAGCAACAAATTTGTTAATCCTGAGAAATGGTCAAATGAAGGATCTAAAGTGAAGGGAAACAATGAAGAGACTCGTTCAATAAACAGTCACCTTGAATATTTAAAATCTAAAATTTTAGAAGCTGAGAAAAAATTATACAAAAAGGATATTATTATAACTTCTGAAAATCTAAAGAATGAAATTTTTGATCTCAACGACAACCAACGAATGCTTATCCCCATTTTCAAGGATCACAACAACAAAATCAAAGAATTGGTTGGTAAAGAATATGCACCAGGAACATTAGAGCGCTATACCACCTCTCTAAAGCATACTATCGACTTCCTGCAATGGAAATACAAGGCTTCAGATATAGACATTAACAAAATAGATCATGCTTTCATTACAGATTATGAATTCTATCTAAGAAGCGTTCGTAATTGCGCCAATAACACTGCCGTAAAATACATCAAGAACTTCAATAAAATAATCAAGATTTGCATAGCTAACCATTGGATAGAAAGAAATCCGTTTGCCAACTACAAATCGAAAGTCAAAGAAGTAGAAAGAGTCTATTTATCCGAAGACGAAATCCAAAATATAATCAACAAAGATTTCAAAACAGAACGATTATCACTAGTGCGGGATATCTTCCTTTTTAGCTGCTTTACAGGTTTAGCATACATTGATGTCAAAAACTTAACAAAATCGCATATAAGCCTTGGAATCGATGGGGAGAAATGGATATTCACCCACCGTCAGAAAACAGAAGCAGCTTCAAAAATTCCAATCCTTCCAATTACACAAATGATCATTGATAAATATGAGGACCATCCAGAAAGTTGCAATCAAAACAAACTGCTTCCTATTTTGAGCAATCAAAAAATGAATGCCTATTTAAAAGAAATTGCAGGTGTTTGTGAAATCGAAAAAGAACTAACATTTCACATTGCCCGACATACTTTTGCGACGACTGTAACACTTACGAATGGTGTACCCATAGAAAGTGTGAGTAAAATGCTAGGACATAAAAACATAAGAACTACGCAGCACTATGCTAAAATATTAGATAAAAAAGTGAGTGAGGATATGGAGTTATTAAAATCTAAATTGGGTAATTTTAAACAGAATGTCTCGAATGGAACTAATTCACGAAGTGGCCTTTGAGAATCATTAGTCTACATGTTTGTTATTTCAAACAAGTAAGTCAATTTTGTCTGAAATAACAATCAAATAAAGCAATCTATCTGTTCTAAGTTTCAAAAGCTACTTGAACACATAAGAAAAAACATAAAAAGTAAAATTACAATGTTAAGTTTAATTTATCGAAAAGAATGCGATTCCTTTGTTTTGCATCATTTATAACTTTAGTAAATGGTAATACTTCTATGTAAGCTTTATAATGGGCCGTATCGTAAAACTTAAAATAACCCATTCCATCTGCGGTTGGAGTATAGCTTTCTTCTGATAAAATATATAGTAAAGTTTCAGTTATATCAGCAACGATATAGCAGTAAAAAGGGGTATTATTTTTGGCTTCTATTGGTCTACCTTTAATCTTAGTATTCCCATCGATAGTTTCTCTTATGTATCTCCTTACTTGAAATGTTGGATCTTTTGCGGGATCACCATAAACATAATCATTTCTTCCAGGCTTTTTAAATTCAACAATCGTAAATGACTCAAATGGCGTTTTACTCTCTGAAAACAATGTGGCTTTATCGAAAACTTCTTCTTTTTTAATAATTAGATCTACTCTCTCTCTAGAATCAGAATTTAATGAACTTACTTGTTTAAATAATTTATCTGATGCAAGAAGCGAATTAAAAGTCAATCTTTCATCAAGAAGCCACAAGTTTTGTTTTTCCGAAACAACTGTTTGTCCGGTTTCTCTAATTGGAAAAAACAAACTATGAATTGTATCTTCATCAATGAACTTTTTATCATCGTCCCAACCTAACAAATTATCCAGTAAATCGATTACAGACCTTCTATGAATAACATATCTAGCTAAGTCAGATTGACCAATTTCATTAAACTCAAGTAAAAATTTTTCATACAAGGCCTTATATTGTTCAAGCGAGGTAACATCTTTCTTTTTTTCTATAATGTCTAAGCCATCTTCTTTAACTTTTTTTCTCCATTCTGATTCTATTTCATATAATTTGATATCTAATTCATTCTTGTTCAATCCAGCAGGAAGTTTTTCTACTTTTTCTCTATTATGATTGACAACGGTGTTGTAGTTAGGAAATTCCTTTGCTATAATTGGTAAGTAAACATCTAACTTCTCTTTTCTTACTTTACTAAGTAAAACACTTAATAATTCTTCAATCACTTGCAATGCTCCTTTTCTGATTTTTGCCAATGAAACTTCTTGAGTATCAAATTCTTCACTATCATCTTCAATTAAAAAGTTAAAGCTAGTCCGTTCCTCATTTACATTTTTATTAAGAAATTCACCAACGACGAATACTTGAAAATAGAAGCCTTCCTCTAAAGCATTTTTAATTACATTTTTAAAATCAGAAATATATTTTGACAAACCTTCTTCTCTTACTGTCCTTTCGTGCGCACAAAAATGTAACTTATGACTTTTGGCCGTAAATGATTTCGAAATATATACTGAAAACTTATTTCCTTCTATATAAAAATCCTTCTGCAAAATTTCCTTTTCAAATTCTTGATTAAATAACTTTGTCAAGTTAATTTCAGCATTGTCTTGATTTTTTATTATTATTTCAGGCTGCTTTCCTTGAATATAATAAAGTTGAAAATGCGTGATAATCTGCCTAGCAATCTCGCGCGAAGAATTAGGAGTTTGTTTTTGGAATTCATTTTCATATTCACACAAAGTAATTTTTGTGCCTGATACACTTTTATCACTTTTTACATCTGCATAATTATCAAAACCGTCCTTTGATTTTTTATACTCAAATTTCCTATATCGAAATTCATCCTTTTCTATATAAATACTATCAATAATTAATTTTTTAAATGCTTTTAAACACACTAATCTTCCTATACCTTTTCCACCAATGTCTAACTTTTTTTCACTATCAAATTCTTGAAATGAAACAAAATTGTCATCATTTAGTCCTATTCCATTGTCAACAATGATAAAAGAATTTATTGGATATTGTTCTATATCCGAAACCTGCATTAATGCTGCTTCTTCGCCATTTCTAATAGCCTTAATAGATATCAAGCCCGTCAATGTATAATCTATGAGCTTTTTTTCATCAATTGCATGTATAGAATTACTTACAATCTCAAATAATGGAAGCAATGGTTTTGTCTTAGGTAAGTGTAATTTATTTACCCTATTTCTCAAATTTGTAGAAGACTGCGTTTGTAGCATAAAAAAACATTTGTTTCAAATTTAGAATTTAACTTTTACTTTTTGAGTATATCTAATCATTAATTTGTTTATTTCGTTCTAATAAATTTAAGTTTTCTTTAATCATAATCATATGTAACCGCATTTAATTGAGCTGTCGGATTGTAAGGTCTTCTTGAACCTGTCACTCTTCCTGTTTCTGAAATTAAGTGCAATTCGCGTTTTGCTCTTGAACAAATTACATATAACAATTTTTCAGCAGCTTTCGGAGTTGTTTCATTCCAATTTGGCAATTTTCCATGTAATAAGCCGAAAGAAATAACTGTATCAAATTCTTCTCCTTTTATCCCATGACAAGTATTCACAACAACACCTTCTTCATGTTTAAACATTTTCTTGAAACTTTCTATATCTTTTGCTAAATCAAAATCAGGATTTTCTAATCTTTTTTCAGCTCCTTGAAAGAACGTTTCCCAATGTATTTTTAGATGGTCATTATAATCTATATCTACTTCTAATTGTTTAAATAAATTAATAAAACATTCTTTTAAGTAAGCCAAACCATCATTTTCATTTGAACTGATGGTATTAGTAAGTTTTAATAATGCTTTAGATTTATGTGGAGTATCTTCAAACAATAAAACACCGAAATCATTTAGCTCATTTATAAGTTCAGTGGCCCACCTTTTTCTAGTTAAATAAGATTTTGGCGAAGGCGACACAAGAAATAATCTAGCAATTTTAAACCAAACATTTTCTTTATTTTTTAACAGAGGAGAAAGACCAACCGCATCAAAATTAACACTTGGCATTAGCGACTTTAACTTTCTTCCCATTGGAATCACCAAATACCAAGTGGGGGCAAGAACACAAATTTCATGTTCTGGAATACCTTCTGAAATTTTATCTCCAATTATTTTTACAATATACTTCACTAATTCATCTTTGTGAATAGCCTTATTGTATGTAATAATAGCTGAATCATTTGCATTTACACCTAGTGCCTTAATATCTATATCCGAAGTTTGAAAATTTCGATAATAATCGATTAATTGTTGATTACTCCTGTAATTTCCGGATAACTCCCTTTTAATAAATGCTGTACTAAATTCTAGTTGTATTTCTTTATGTGTTTTAGCCACTCCTCCTAAAGAACCATATATTGCCTGATCTGCATCACCAACTATAAACATTTTACATTTACCTGTTTTACCATGCATTATCTTAGCTAATATAGCGTATTGTAATTCTTGAGTATCTTGATATTCATCCACACAAATCAATTGAAACATATTTTTAAGCGTCTCTGATATTTTAGGAAATGAAGAAAGAAGTTTATACGAATAATGTAATATCTGATCAAAATCAATTAATTTATCAATCATAAGTAATTCATGATAATCATCAATAAGTGCTCTATTTATTATTTCTTCTTTCTCACCAGAAGCTAAATATCTCGTTGAAACGGAATCCCAAAAGCTTATATTATATTTTATCTTTAATTCACTAATTAGACTTTCTGAATTGTATTCATCAGAGATTGAAAATCCGTTTTTAAGTTCCCTCAGATAACACATATATGGTCTTAATATCCATTCTAGGCAGAATGAATGAATAGTACCCGCCCATAAATTAGTATCATCAGCATTCAGATCTCTAATTCTCTTTTTAATTTCATCTGCGGCTCTATTTGTAAATGTAACTGCTACTATAATTTTTTTAGGACTAGTCAGTCGTTCTAATTCATATGCAATCTTATAAGTAAGTGCACGAGTCTTGCCACTTCCTGGGCATGCTGTCAACAAAACACTTCCTTGCTCTGTTACTGCATCTCTTTGTTGCTCATTTAAACCTTTAAGCATTAATCCTATCTATTAATTTAGTCAAAACATCATCTGGTAACTTAGATTTAAAATATTGTATTGCTTCTGACTGGGTTCCACAAGAATTAAGCTCTTTTAATAAATTTTCGTAATCGGTATTATCATCTGAAAAATGTCTATCAATCAGTGATTTAGCCCTATACCTAGCTATTGATAGCAATGTCCCATTGTTAAAATTATGGCAAGAAAATACAATCGCATCCAAAATATAATCTGGAATTATTGTAATATTATCAATATTCTCAGAAACCATAATTGCGAACCAACCTTTCCCAAACTTTTCTGCTAGGCGCAAAACTTCCTTTCCTGATATAGCAATATCCTTATCTTTTAAAAGTTTTTCTATTCGTTTTTTATCAACATCTTTTTTATATTCCTTTTCAACTGTACTAATTATTTCCACAGTATTATCTGCCATTAAAAAGTCAACTTCAAAAGTATGTTTTGCATAAAATGGTTTTACAAAAATATTTTCTTTGCAATACTCGTCCAGTTTTTCTTTTCTTAACTTTCCTGATATTTCAGATTGCCTACAGGATTTTTCGTATTCTGAATCACCTATTAAGGGGTCAGGTAACTCGACAATTGAAATGTCATTATCTGTCAAAATACTACAATTTCTTTTTACTCTATCTTCATGGAATAATTGAGCAAGATTTTCAAAACCTGTACTTCCTATATTTATCAAAGAAATCCCAAGTTCATCTAAAGTAACTCCTAATACTTTTTTGATTAATGTAGGTATTAAAATATGTTCAGCATCTCCCTCAACCAATATAACACCTTTTGCAAATAATAAATTAGTTCTATTTGCATCTAAATATCTTTCCAATTTAATGACATTTTTATCGTCAAGATTGTTTGCGGGATCATAAACTTCAGTTCTTTTTCTTCCTTTCCCCAAAATATTCATTGAACCGATAGCACTTACTGATGAAATATGAGTAGAGTGTGTAGATATAAAAATTTGTGTTTTTTGATTGTCTAATTTTTGAAATAGGGTTTTCTGAATATGTGTATGTATGTGTGCCTCTGGTTCTTCAATTAATATAAAATTTGCTATCTTATTTTCCTTTTTTATTTTTTCAAATTCCAACAATTTAAGTGAAAGATATATAAGATTTGCGCCACCTAAGCTTAACTCCCATAGCCTTCCTTCATGATCTTCTTCATCAGAATCTCCAACCCATAATTTCAAAGACTGAAGCAATTTCTCCATTTCAGCAGGTAATTCAGATTTAATATTAACATTTGGTGCATATGTTTCACCAACAGTTTCTTTAATACTCTGCGAAATCCCTGTGGAGACTGCCTTTACTTCATCAAGGTTAGAAATATTATTATTTAATACTGTAACTTGCTCCTCTATCTCAACCTTTTTATCGATTGATATATTTTTTTCTTTATCTCTTAAGAGATTTAATAAAGGATTGTCTCTATATGAACGCAAATCGGATTCAACATCTCTAAGAGCTTTTGCAAATGTGCAAGCGAATTCATTTGGAATTGAAATACCATACATCTTTACTCCGTAAACATCAGTTTGTTCATTATCGGGATCTGGAAAAATAATTGAATCAAAATCACCTACATATTTAGAATAACTAGTATCATCTGAAAAATCAACATTTCCTCTGCCAGCAAAAACTGTTTCATAGTCATTTAATGAAATTCCTGCTAATACTTTTTCAAGATCTTCTTTTGATGCATTCAAATCCTCAGAAAGCTCAAAAAGAATACGTCGAATATCAATCCTCGGCCTAAAGAACATCGAATATGTACCTTTAGAATTATCGAAGTCATCTACAGTGCCAACTTTATGCATTGCAATTGACTGTGCCTCTTCACTGGAATCTAGTTCTTTAAATTCAATTTGGATAATAATCCAATTTCCTGCCCATTCACCTATAGATCGATTAAAATCGCTTTCATATAGTTTTGTTATTCTAGGCATACTTTCATCAACAAGTATCCTAATTGCGTGAAATAAGTTCGTCTTTCCACAACCATTCTCCCCAATAATGGTATTAACACCTTTATTGAAGTTTAATGATACATTCCGAAAGTTTCTAAAATTCCTTATTGATAGCTTTGATATATACATTTTAAATTATTTTTTGTCTTCACAGTTGTTCTTAATGCGTTAGGTTTTCATTTTTATCAATACTTCTTCTATCTTTCAGTATGACCTCTAACTTGCTTATACTCTCACTTTTTAATCAAAAAACTTGAGAATCATTCTCCAAACATACAAAACCATTTCTATTTTTCTTGATGCTTTTCCATATTATCAAAAATAAAAAAATTCATACATTTGTTCAATAGAAAACCCCTCAATAAATCCATTACTAATGAAAAAGCACATCCTAGTTACCATTCTATTCACTCTTTCCTTGTTACCAACCAAAGCTTTAGCATGGGGTAAAAATGGTCACGCTCTAGTTGCTGAAGTGGCTTTTAATTATTTGGATAAAAACACTAAAAAAATAGTTTTAGGATACTTAGATGGAATGACTATTGAAGACGCTGCCAATTGGATGGATAATATCAAAGATGACCATATTTACGATTATATGAAGCCATATCATTATGTAAACTTTGACAAAGGCGCTGAGGTGTTTGAAAGATCCGGAAGTAATATTATTTTCATTTTAAACCAAGCCATTAAAGAACTGCAAAACAATAAAAACCTCACTAAAGAAGAAATCAAAACCAAAATACTTATTATTTTCCATCTAGTAGGCGACCTACATCAGCCATTGCATGTGGGATATGGTTCAGATAAAGGAGGCAATACAATGCAGATTAATTATAAGGGTCAAGGTACAAACCTTCATTCCTTCTGGGATTCCGGTATTATTTATTACAGAAACATAGCTCTAAAAGACTGTTTAGGAGCCCAGTTTTCTAAGAAAGAAATGAACAAATTGCAAACAATTGATGTTATAGCTTGGTCAAAAGAATCCCGAAGCCTACTCGATACTATTTATAACACTGGAGGAGCAAAAATAAAAGATTATTATGTAACTCTAGTGCAATCACAATTCAATCACAAATCCAAAAAGCTGGCATTCGGTTAGCAGTAATATTAAATTCCGCTTTCAAGTTATAAGAAACAAACTTAAAACTAAGCGCAAAACCTGCAATAGCGCAAAACCTGTATTGTACGCTGCATTTTAGATTTAATACTAATAGTTAATATTTATACTTTGTTTAAACGTCGTTTTCCCAGTATCTCTAAAAGGTATATATGAGGACTGTCCTTTTACGCCTTCTGAGGAATATGGAAACCCAGTTTCAATTACTAAAACGCCATTCATTGAATTCTCAGTGAATATTATATTTGTAATGTAAATTTTATAATTACGTTCTCCTGACCATTTAGTTTCTTCATTAAAAGCAGGTACTTTTCGTTTAGATTGACCTAATGAGGAAGAATAATTATAATCATTATTTATAATGGACTTTTTTATTTTTTTTCCGTAAAATTTTTTGGAAAATTCAAGTCCATTAATGTTATCAACAGAAAATTCTCTTCTTCGCCAATTGTTTTGTTCGTCAAAACTGTCGGTAACTCTTTTAAGATTTAGTTGTCTAGATTCAGGTATTTTATCTCTCTCTAATTCTGTTTTAGTATCTAAAACATTAAATTTTATTGTTCCAACTAATTCAGAACTAAGAATTATTTTTCTTATTGCATCAATCTCAAATGATATACTTATAGGTTCAATTGTAAATTGCCCGATAACTCTAACCCCATTTACTTCAAATGTTTCTTTCGGTAATTTATTTATCTCTGTGTTAACAGAAATTATTTGATTAGCTTTAGGAAGTTTTAAACTAAAGGAACCTCTGTTATCATTAGTATTTAAAATTATTTGAACCTCTTTTTGTTTGTCTCTATAAAACGGGATGCTAATAAATTCAGAACTAATCTCATTGTTAAACAAAGTATTATCTACGCATTCTGCTCCTATTATAATAGGTTTTTTTAGTTTAACAGTATTTATACCAGCTGTAGGTTTCCATTTAAGTTTAAGAATAAAAAAATCATCACCTACATTGGTAATTTCACCAATTATATTGTTCTGTTCTTTAATTGTTGGAATTTGATTTGCTGTTTTCAATTTTATACATTCTAACCATACATCATATGCCTTTTCTTTGAGTGTTTTTTTATACAGATTTTGTTTGAATTCATTACTATAAAAATAAGAATCTCCTTTATCAATCGCATCGTAGAGCTTTTGATAATCTGTATCAGTAGTACTTGCATCAAATCCTACAGGAATACCATCAATTGGGAACTCTACACCTCCTCCAGCAGCAAATGAGGAAGCATATTCTCTAAAAGAAGAAGATTTAAGCCAAGTATGTATTTCCTTTACTGTTTTACCGGAATTATTAATATTTATTTCGTCTTGAAATTCAAGCGCTTTGTCGCAATCATTTTGACCATAAGCAGTAAACGTAATGATAAAGATTAGATATACAAGTTTTAAATTTTTCATGGCTTTGTAATTTATTAAAAATTTCTGTTAATAAATAAGTGGCGGGGCGGTTTCAATGTTGCGTACAACTTATTTATATACACAGTTATTTGAATGAGAACTAAGTATATCTGTTTATTTTTTTGTTGTATATACTCAACTCTGGCTGAGTTTTATATACCAAGCCTACAAAAGCATTTCTATTATTCTTCATGATCTTTTTCATTACCTTAAAGATAATAATTTTATGCAAAAAAAGACACCTCTCAGCATCTTTTCACTCCTTCCCCCTACTCCTCCAACTATCATTAAGACACCATCTCCTCTTATTGTCATAATACTTACCTCTGAAGTAAAGCCCTACAACCCCCTCTGTGTAAAATTGTAATAAATTATCTACTATACTCACTAGGATTTTTAGTATTGCCATCAATGAATACAAATACCTGAACATGGGCATTAGATTGAACATCTTCAAAGCCATGAATTGAAGGCGACTTTAGAATAATATTATTTGCGGGAGAACCCGGTGGCAGTATTTTTTCTGTCAAATCTAAAACGCAAACTATAGATGCTGACTTTCCGTTGCCAGAGGCATATGCCACCGCCTGAGAGGAAAATTTTTTCATTAGTTTTGCACGGTCTGATGTTGCTGTTTCAACTTTTAATTCAGCAATATGACCTTTGTATGCAATCTCTACTCTTCCTCCGGCAACTTGAGATTCTTTTACAACTTTTCCACCAATTTGAGGATTGGCAGTAAGGTGTTGGATAAGTTTGTCCCTAAATTGGTCTTCTTTTAGAGAAGAAACGTTTTTATATAAGCCACTCTGAAGACAATATCCCTGAAAATTGGCAATACTGTTGAGGAGTGTTATAAATTCATTTCTATCCTGTAAGTCAATTTTTGCCAAAAGTGGATTGGTATATATCTCAAATACTTTCTTGTTAATGGTTTCGAATCCTGTCTGAAACAAGATATTATTCTGATCCAGAATCTTAGCATTTAATTCATCATAACCTATTATCACCGGCTGTAATTCCTCCTTCGCATTTCCGATTAAATAAGGAACAAGTTTGATTGATAAATTATCTTCGAAATTGCTTTGCGCATATTTAAATAATAATGTTCCTTCAATGTTATACTCTAATTCATTAGTGATCTCCACATCAGCTAACTTTAATTCAAAAATTTCGGAAGAAGTTGTTGCTGACAAGATTTTCAGTACTTTAAAGTTTTCAGGGAATTTATTAAATTTTAACGTCCCTGTAATTGTGTAAATTTCCTTTGCTTTTAACACCTGTGGATTTGCCCACGGAGTTTCTTGAAGATAAAATTCAAGTGAAATCACAATTAATTCAGGTTTAGACTCTATTATTTCCTCGTTGCTCTGAAAATTAATTTTATATGAATTATCAGAGTTTAAGTATGCGATCGTTGGATGTTGTAATTGAAGAAATAATTTCACTACAATTTTCACATTGTCCAAATGACTGGCATCAATCTCATTAATAAGGAGCTTAATCTTCACGATTTTATCGTAAAACACTTCTAAATATGAAAAAGTGTTTAAGTCGAATAAATTACTGTTTGCTAAGGCAGCATTTAGTTTTGCCTCTGCATCTTTGCTTCCCATTAATGTTTTTTCACACCATTCAAAAAGTATGAAAATACTATCCAATAAAAGCTTTTCGTTTCTAAAAATTAAATTCTCCCTATTACCCTCAGTGGCAGTTAGCAGCGCCATCTGTAATTGTTCAATTTTTTCTCTTCCCTTCAGCATGGCTGAAACGCGATCAAGACTAAAAGCAGAAAATAATTTCGCAACGTCAAGACGTAATTGTCTTTGAAGTTCAACGAGGTCCGGTTCGTAAAGTGTAGCCATTATTTTGTATTTTGTAAAAACTGGGGTAAAGTATCACTCTCACTAGATGCAGCTAATTCCGATAGAAATTTGTGGCCATTTACAACACGGAAAAAATATGTAAGTGATGGAACTTCAATAACTTTAGAAATAATATTGTCGCATAATTGTCTGATCTCAGTATGCAAACTAAAATAACCCAGAACATTCAGCATGTTTATAGTATCATAGTCATAAAGATCTGCGTCAACGACATACTTACCTATGTAGTCATTTATGGTCACAAATTCTTTGAGAATTTCTGATCGTTTAAGTTTATACATTTCTTTGTAGTAATCTTTTCTAAATGAATTAGAAATAGATCCCTCGTGTCTATGAGGCTGATACTTATATATAAAATTTAATGCTGCGCGAAGCCAAAGGTCATTTAACGCATCATTTTTTCTCCGCAAATCAGTTAGCGTCTTAATGGCCTTCTCCCCTTTATAGAAATCATGTGTATAACAATCAGGTATTAAATAGTTTTCAACTATATTTCGTTCAAAAGTTGCAAACTTTTCACCGTTAATCTTTCGGTTAAGAAATAGAGCCTGACGAAACAAATTTTCGTACAGATCTTGTTTTTTATCTTTTTCCTGTGAGTGTGCGTGTAGCAGTAAAATAATTTTACTGTAAAGTTTTCCATGCTTTTCGGTCGGCAAAATTTCAAAGAGTTTATATGTCAGGCCCGACATAGCTTGATGGATGCCAATATATCGACTGTCATATTGGTCAATTAAAAAGTTGATTGTATCTTCTCTAATTATAGCAGGTTTTTTAACGAGGATTTCTCCATATGCATCAATTGCCAATTTTTTTATCACAACTTCAGTGTCATTTATCAATATCTGTAATAAGTCAATCAGTGTTTGCGGTAGAATTTCAAAATGCTTCTCGACTAAAACTGCTAAAAGTTTAAGCGCTTCCATTCTTACTGCCAATGCATTCATATCGAGGATCCAATTGTAAAGATCTGGAAGAATCTGAACCAGGTTTATATTGGAACATTTTGCAGAACGAACAGCATCTATCAGATAAATTTTTAATTCAGATTCTTCATCCTTTTTTGAATCTAGGTTCCGGATAATTTTTATAACGTTTTCAAAGTTTGTGTATTGATTTTCTTCTAGTACATACGAAATCATCTCTCTAACATTGGAAAGCTTTGAAGAAATTTTAGTTTCCTTCTCCATGATTTCATAAACATTTAAATTCGTAAGCGGATTAAACGTTGCCGTATTTGTATCCAGATTTTCTTTGTACCAATTGAATGTATTTTTCTCCTTCAGGGTAGTTATCAAGAAGCCGACAAATGTTTCAAACTTAGTATTAAACTTTGCTGGATATGACCTTGTCAAATTTCTAAGTACTGAATAAGGTGTTTCCAAATCATCTTCTAATTCATTTTTACCAGCGAATCCTATGATCTTATCAATAAGAATATCGCTTACTTCGGGAAAAGATTCCCTTAGATCATCAGATTTCAAAAAATTATCATAGAATTTTAAAATCTGAACTTTACCAGCCTTGGATAATTTTGAGAAACAATTATCTATGCTATTTTGAACCAAATTACAGTCGGTGTAGCAAAACTTTATTAAAGTACGACAAATAGCCCAATCAGCTCCGCCATCCTCATCCTCATCTACATTGAATGCCAGTATCATTTTGTCGAAAAAAGAGGTAACCATATTTCTATCGACCAGATACGATTGGTACAATATAAAGCAGACATTTTTGCGAATTAAAGAAACAGGATGTTTTAAGGCACTTTCTATAACTGATATAAAATTTTCCGGTGCACAATCATAAAATTCTTTAAAGTGTTTTATTATAAAAGGTTGGGGATTTTCAAAAGGATCGCTATGCCCCCTTATGTCCTCAATTGTATACTTTTTTAATAACATATCAATTAAAAGCAATTCCTCATTTTCCTGCAGTTGTAAACAAGCAGCTAATTGTACAAGATCATTGTGATTTTCCCCTCTTGCAATTGAATCTTTGACGCGCTCCCGTGAAAAATCGGATAACTTGTCTGGGGCAAGAAGTACTACATTTACCAACGCTTGTGAAATTTCTGGAGAAATATTTTCGTCATCAAGAAATAGAACCAAGTAGTCTAGTGCCAATGAATTGAAAAAAGCAGGCTTCAGTTTACTCGACTCCAAAACACTTTGTGCCACAGCCAATCTATCAACGGCATCATTAAGTTTATCAACTAACTTTAAGATTGAAACTTCGGTTGTCTTTGAAGACTTAAAACGATCAAGGATTTTTCCTTTTATTTTTGACCTTACTTCGTTAATTATTTTTTCTTCTTCTACCTGCTCACAATCCTGTTTTTCTTTGTAGTCCCGATGCCTTTCAATTGCTATCCGTCCAAAGTTCTTGTGAAAAACTTCAGCGTGGGACTGACAATTCTGACAGTTTTGAATTATAAAATCATTGGCAACCCATTCCAAATTCATTCCGCCTCCACCATTGGCTTGTGGACAAGAAACATAATTCATTGTTGGCAGACCCATTTTACCGATTAAGCCACCATATTCAGACTGTATTTTTAAATGCGAACACCAATGTTGTATTTCTGGAATTAAGCGTTTGCTCGTGCGCGCCAATTCGATTGAGTTATTAAATCTTAAGTCGTTATCTAGGGAACTTGCCATAAAAATGTATATGAAGAAATAAAATTATACGTGAATTACCCTTAGTAATAAAAACTAAAAATCTTTGTTAGGATATTTCAAAACGTAGCTAAGATAAATCTATAATAAAATACAATTACATTAAATAAAAATAAATTTTCAAACATTAGTTAGCACAAAATAATATTTCTGTATTTAACAGCAATTCCAAAATTGAGCACTATAAATTTGGCTTTTTTAAATGGTCTTTGATTAAATGTCCTTGTGTTTATTCTTTTTCTAAATCAATTATACATTCAAGCAGTTTTTTGGTATGGATTGCAAATCATTTAGCTAATTATTTCTTTTTATCTTTCAAAACTAACTTTCCATTAAGCCAATTACCCAAATCACTTGCGTCAGCTGTTGGCAGATCGTTTTTTCTTTTTAGTTTAAGCTATTGAACCAACTTTTAAATTCTTCAAGTGCATTTCTTTCAATCAATCTCTCAATTGTCATCTTTTCAACTGCTTGAGTATTTAATAGTTTTTTTACTTTTGATTCCCTTTTCTTTTGTTGTATTTCCTCTAGATTTTCCCAAACTTTTTCTGGTGTAGTTTCATATAATGTTCTTGCAACAACATTTGGAACATCCATTAAATCTGTAATTTGTGGTAAATTAATTATTGTTCCATTACTTGCATAAGCTTCTTCAATAGCTTCTTTGGTTAAATAGCTTTCAAGCTCTAATTTGGTAGTATTAAATGCTGTCTTATTTGGCTCTAAGTTTATTTTTTCAACATAATTTTTATAGTCCGGAATATCATTATCATAAATATGAACTTCGGCTTTGTTCAAGCCATCTAAATATTTATTATCAACATAAAACTTTAAACACGAACCGCCAGAAATTATTATACCGACATCGTTTCTTTCTTCTAAATTTTTAATTTGGTTATCGTGAATATTTAATATTTTGCTATATCTAATCAAAGCATTAATATCGTGATTCCCTTCTACAAACAAAAGCTTATTTATTTTATCACTTGGATTAGGTAAAACTCCTAAAGCCTCAATAATTTTGTCGATTGTGTTTTCATTCACTTGTTCAGTTTCGAAGTCTATTCCGTATTCGATTATGTTATCATTATTTTCGTCTTTTGAAATGTAAATTAATGATTCCATTGGAATTTCTTTAACTAAATTTGAGCTATGTGTAGTAAAAAGAACTTGCACATTATTTCGTTCACTTAATTCACAAAGTGATTTGATTAATATTTTTTGATGATTTGGATGTTGTGCTGTTTCAGGCTCCTCAATTCCATAAATTATAGATGGTGAGTTTTTATCAATTTTCTTTTTTTCGGCTTGCGCTTGAAAAAAGCTTAATAAAACTAATCTTTTAACACCACTTCCACGTTTATTTAATGGTATATTTTGTTCGTTTAATAGAGTTAAATCAAAAATTTTATCCCAACTTGGTAGTTTATTAAAATCTGACTTCATAGTTTCCGCTAAACTTAAATCGATTTCTTTTAATTTTTCAATTGTTCTATCTGCAACTTCTGTTGATTTTTCTTTAATCTGAATTTCAATTTGTTCTAATAAAGCTTTTATTTCAGGAATTGCTAAAGTTTCCTTTATTGCTTGCTTCATTGGATCTTGAACATCTTTATCTTTATCGTCAATAGATTTATCTACTTTGAATAATGAAAATATTGGCAAATAGCCATTTAATTTTGGCCATAAGGTTTTTAAATTATTTTCGGTATCTAAACTACCATCAACTTTTATTTCCATCAAAGTTTTATCACTATCAATAACTTCTCTTATAGCTTTTCTTAATAATGTATTTTTAGTTTTATTTATGCCTTCTAAATTTGCATTAACTTCAATTGCTAATGCTTTAAGAGGGGAATTTTTTAAGCACAAAATGTTTTTCAACCTATCATCAATATGATGATTTGCAATTATATAAGTTGATTTTGATGTAGTATTTCCAATTTTAAAGCACTTTTTTATTTCTAATTTGTTATTTGTATTTAACAAAGACTCTTCTTCAAGAGAAGTTTCTACTGTTGCATCTAAAATCAATATTTCTGGTAAGTCATCAAAAACACAGGTTATCTCAATCGTGTCAGTATTTGAATCTACGGATAAATCATTTTTATCAATTTCGTCATTAAAAAAACAACTCAAAGATTCTAAAATTGTTGATTTTCCAATATCATTCTTCCCAATTATACACGCTAAATCATTCATTTTGAATGATGTTTCTGTTCTGTAATTTCTGAAATTCTTTAACTTTATTTCTGATAATTTCATTTTTTCGCTTTTTTTTGGTAAAATGTATTATATAGTATCTACAAAGTGGCTACAATCCGCCTAAATTAGGTTTGCTTTATTCGATAAAATGGCTATTTACTGCACTGTACCAAACATACAAAACCATTTCTGTAATTCTTTACGGTTTCCCACATTATCAGTAAAAAAAAAAAGACTCCTCATCAGCATCTTCTATCCATTCCCCCTACTCTTCCAACTATCATTTTTATGATAATCCTTCCTGAATTTATCCATCTTCATTCGCAGATAATGTCCTATAGGTAATACCACAACAAGCCCTATTATTTCATACCATTCCATACCTCAAATATAAAAGGTATAAGATTTCCTTTTTTATGTTGAAGTCAATTACTCCTTTTTTGACAACTAATAATCCCGAATTGACAAGTGCTCCATTTAGTTATAAAACAGAAAAAGATGCTTCTCAGCATCTACATTTCAATATTCTTCACCAATCTTGTTTGCCGTTAATTACTTAAAGACGGTTTCAAAGTTATCATTTAACTCGCCATATGTTTCTTCTATTAATTTAAAAAACTCTGACAATTTCATCCCTTTATAGAAACATATAGTAGTAAGTGTAGATACCGGTATCTTATAGCCGTCTACTTCTTTTATTTTTCTAACAATTCCTTCATGTATACCATGAGATTTTCCAAAAGACCTATTAGATACATCATCACTCATCCACTTCTCGCATATAAAATTACAAACATACCTGTCTATAAGAAAAACCTTTACAGGCTTCTTATCTTTAGATTTGTTACTTTGTGAGTTATCATTAGTCATTAGAGCAAAAGAATATAATATCTATGATTATTTTGCACACGATAGTGTGCAATTCGGATATTTGTTTTATATTTGTTTTTGAATTTATATATTTGCGTTTCTTCATTTAAAATATTTGAAGCATTCGCTTAGAATCTCGTATCAGAAAACTGGTAATTTATAGGAACGAGAAGATAAGTAAGATGCTCACGTCCCATGGCGTGGGCTCACTTATTGTTCCCCGGTATACCAGTACCTCTGATACGATAAGCTGAGTTCCATGCCATTTTTTATGCCAATTATTTAGGCAAAACTCAACTTCTATTCTTAGCACTGCCTCTTCTTATTAGTCTCGCAATACCAATAATTATTGAATTAGTTGGGAAAGGCACTACCTGCGTTTGGCTGCAACAAACAACGGTAGTACGCTTTTCTTAAATAACCTTTAAAACCAATTGCCTATGCTATAAAAAACACAATCTCATGTCGGAAATAGTCACTTTTCGACACCCAGATTTAAACTTTAAATCAAAAAAAAAAGGCCCTCTAACTCTTCTTGGCGGACGAATAGAGGACCATCGCTAACAAAACTAACGTTTCAATTAACTAACCCAATATTATGAAAAAAAATTCATTTTACAAGGGTGGATCGGCATTTTGGTACCTGATTATTATCGGGTTCTCATTATCCTATACCCCTGCTCTAGCAAACAAGCTACTGAGGCAAAATCACTCCTTACCGCAACAAATACAAATAAACGGTACCATTACGGATGGCATCAACCCCTTAACTGGTGTTACTATTTCCATAAAAGGAAAAGCAAAATCAACCGTTATTTCTGACTTTGATGGAAAATACACCATAGAAGCGACCCCAATTGATACGCTAGTGGTCACTTTCATAGGATTCAAAACGGCAACAATTTTCATAAACGGTCGTAAAACGATCAACATACAATTACTGGAGGACATCACCTCCTTACAAGAAGTCCGTGTCAACGCAGGCTACTACTCCGTTAAAGAAAGTGAACGCACAGGAAGTATTGCGAAAATCACTGCAAAGGATATAGAAAAACAACCCATAAATAATCCGTTAGCAGCAATGCAAGGAAGAATGTCTGGTGTGAATATTACACAAGCCACTGGAACACCAGGTGGTGGTTTTGATATACAGATCAGAGGGATAAACAGCATTCGCACTGATGGTAATGCGCCACTATATATTGTGGATGGAGTACCTTACAGTTCGCAATCATTAGGCTCGGTAATGACATCGGGCAATATTTTGGCAGGATCAGCAAGTCCTCTCAACAATATAAACCCATCAGATATTGAGAGTATGGAAGTACTAAAAGATGCTGATGCTACTGCAATATACGGTTCAAGAGGATCCAACGGCGTTGTGCTCATAACGACCAAAAAAGGAAAACAAGGAAAAACCAAATTCGATATGAATACGTATTCCAGTTTTGGAAAACTAACTCGTACCATGGATTTACTAAATACAGCACAATATTTATCCATGCGTAAGGAAGCTTTTGCTAATGACGGAATTACAGACTATCCCGGGTACGCCTATGATGTAAATGGTACTTGGGATCAAAACCGCTACACCAATTGGCAAAAAGAATTACTGGGAGGTACTGCAAATACGAACAATATTCAAACTACGGTCTCTGGTGGAAATGCCGAAACTCAATTTTTGTTAAGTGGCACCTACCGTAACGAAACAACCGTTTTCCCTGGGGATGCAAAATATGAAAAATTGGCGTTTCACAACAGTCTAACGCATCGCTCTATTGACAATCGTTTTAAAATGAGCTTTACAGCAGACTATGCTACTGATAAGAATACACTACCCGCAAACGACTTGATGTACCAAGCTACAATTTTGGCGCCAAATGCCCCAGCTCTATACGATGCCCAAGGAAACTTAAATTGGAAAAATGGCACTTGGAACAATCCGTTAAGCTATTTGGAAGGCAAATATGCAGCCAACACAACCAACCTAATTGCTAATACTGTTCTTTCGTACAACATACTGGAAAACTTGGAAATAAAAACAAATCTAGGGTACACAGACTATCACATCTCCGAAAATCGGACATTTCCTTCTACCATGTACAATCCAGCGTATGGACTGGGCAGTGAAGTTTCCACACTTATTATAAACAATGCCAAACGTAGCTCTTGGATTATTGAACCTCAGATCAATTGGAAGAAAACAGTAGGCAATTCAGAATTAATGCTATTGGCAGGCACAACTTTCCAGAAGCAAACCGGGCAACAATTGGCGCAAATCGGATCAGGTTTTGCAAGTAACAGTTTACTGCACAATATAGCTGCAGCTTCCTATTTGACCATTACTGACGATCAGTTGACCATTTACAAATACCAAGCGTTCTTTGGTAGAATTAATTACAATTGGAAAAGTAAATACATCATTAACTTAACAGGAAGAAGAGATGGTTCCAGTCGTTTTGGCCCTGGCAATCGCTTTGCTAATTTCGGAGCTATAGGTGCAGCCTGGATATTCTCAAAGGAGGCGTTCATAAATAATAATAGTTTCTTAAGTTTCGGAAAATTACGCATCAGTTATGGTACCAGTGGAAATGACCAGATTGGTGATTACCAATTCTTAGACACTTATGAGATTACTGGCAACAATTACAATGGTACTATTGGGATAAAACCTACTCGTCTTTTCAATCCTTCCTTTGGTTGGGAAACCAATAAAAAAAAGGAAGCCGCAATCGACCTTGGTTTTCTCAACGATCGTATTTTCTTAACTACAGCCTATTTTTGCAACCGTTCTTCTAATCAACTTGTGGGTGTGCCACAACCAGGAACTACAGGTTTTTCTTCTTTACAAGCTAATTTAAATGCAACAGTTCAAAATACAGGTTTAGAACTGGAATTGCGAACGGTTAATTTTAGAAAGACAGCGTTCAATTGGACGACTACATTAAACCTGACCCTACCTAAAAACAAACTCTTGGAATTCCCTGATTTAGAGGGGTCTACTTACGCCAATTCGCTGGTAATAGGTAAATCATTGAGTATCCAAAAAACATACCACTACACAGGAATTGATCCAGTTACAGGTGTTTATCAATTTGAGGACTACAATGGTGACGGAAAAATTACGGGACCAGAAGACCGCCAATGGATTGAAGATACAGCACCTCAATTATTTGGAGGATTTGGCAACCAACTCAGCTATAAAAATTGGGTACTGGATTTTCTATTTCAGGGCGTAAAACAAAAAGGGCGTAATTACTTATACACGGCTTCTTGGATAGGAGATTTCTCCAATCAGCCACAAGCGGTTTTGAATCACTGGCCACAAAATGGTACCGATGCCGAAATTCAGCAATATACAACAGGAGCTAATGCAGCAGCATTGGATGCCTATTTTTTATACAGCAACAGTAACGCAACCATAAGTGATGCTTCCTACATCCGATTGAAAAGCATCAGTATTTCATATACGATTCCAAAAGAAGTTACAAAAGGGGGGACAGCAAAAATCTATTTACAAGGACAAAACCTCCTCACATGGACCAAGTACAAAGGTGCCGATCCTGAAAATCAATCCGCTTTCTACTCCCCTCCTTTACGTCAATTTACTTTTGGACTAAACCTTAGCTTTTAAAAATCAATAAATATTGCGATATGAAATACTATAAATTAATACAGTCAATGCTAATAATAGCATTAATAGTACTCCTTTGCTTGTGGCTGAATGGCTGCGAAAGTTTTACGGAGGTAGATTTGCCACAATCACAGCTTACTGGTACTGCAGTGTTCGAAGATGTTACAACAGCAAATGCAGCACTTTCAAATTGCTATTCACAACTAAGAGAAAACGGCATACTTTCTGGAAACCAAGATGGCCTTTCGAATGGACTGGGAAACTATTCGGATGAATTAACCTATTATGGAAGTCCCAGTGCGCCTTTAGAAGACTTTTACAATCATACCGTACTCTCCTCAAATCCTATGGTTAGTTCTTTATGGAATAGCAGTTACAGTCAAATTTATGCAATAAACGCACTTTTAGAAGGTCTTGAAAAATCAACCACAATTCCCACAGAGGAGCGTAATATCTTAAAAGGAGAAGGCTTGTTTCTTAGAGCATTTATTCACTTTTATTTATTAAATCTATTTGGAGATATTCCTTACATCGATACAACGGATTATAAAAAGAACAGCACCGTTTCGAGAATGTCCGAAGACGAAGTATATGATAAAATTACAACCGACTTAATGCTATCTAAAAGCATATTAAACGACAGTTATGGTACTGCAGAACGTATTCGGCCAAATAAAGGCACAGCTACAGCAGTACTAGCACGAGTGTACCTTTACAGAGGAGCGTGGCAACTAGCCGAAGAGGAAGCGTCCCAAGTAATTAATACGAATACATACCAGTTGGAAGCGGATCTAGATAAGGTATTTCTAAAGGAAAATCCCTCAACAATTTGGCAATTGCACCCAGGTATTTCGGGGCTGAACACGCATGATGCGCATACTTTTATTTTTAGCAGCGGCCCTCCTCCAATTACTGTTATAAGTACCCATTTACTAAACGCATTCGAAACTGGAGATCAAAGAAAGCAACATTGGTTGGGGAATGTGACGGACGGTACACAAACATGGTACTACTCATACAAATACAAACAAATCGCCAATACAGGAAGCTCTCAGGAATTTGCAATTATATTGCGATTAGAAGAACAATACCTCATCCGTGCAGAAGCTAGGGCTCATCAAAATAATTGGATTGGTGCTTTAGCTGATTTAAACCTAATTCGAAACCGAGCAGGATTAGCAGATACGGCGGCCAACACTCCCCAAAACGTGTTGCTGGCTATTCAACAAGAACGCAGGGTCGAATTATTTACTGAATTAGGGCAACGCTGGTTTGACTTAAAAAGAACAGAACAAGCAGATGGGATTTTAAGTCCTTTAAAGCCCGGATGGAAAAGTACCGATAAATGGTTACCCATTCCTCAAACAGAATTACTACTGAACAAAAACCTACATCAAAATCCAGGATATTAAAATGAATAAGAGGATGAATTTAAAAGGGAATACGAACTGGATTTTTCTCCTTTTGATACTTGGGATTGGCTCTTCTTGGAGCCAATCCTTTTCAAAAAGGCAACTTAAACCCGCAGACTATCCATTATGGAGTACCCTCTCAGATGAAAAAATTTCAGAAGATGGAAATTGGATAAGCTACAAACTGAATTATCATTCAGCACAGGACACATTATTTGTACAAAACACACAAACTGCGAAGAAAAAGTATTTTCCAACAGCAGAAAATGGACTTTTTAGTCCAGACAGTAAATGGTGGATTGCGCAAGATTCAAAGAAAGGAATGGCATTACTAAACTTAAAATCGGGTGTACTGCAATGGATTCAAAACATTTCCAAATATGAGTTTGTAGCTGGAGGAAAATATGTAGTTCTAACGAAACAGGAATCACAGAAGGAAGAGTCTCTCCACATACTCCATTTACAAACGGGTAAAGAACAGACGATCAATGGAGTTTCAGAATATCGTTTTAATGGGGATGGTACTCTTTTAGCCTACGTAACACCAAAAGAAAATACAGTGAAGCTGATTCGAATGAATTCCAATTTTAATAGTGCGACATTAGTTCAAGAAAAAGAAGGGGATTTTAAATACCTTACGTGGAATAGTAAAGGCGATGTACTCTCCTTTTTACAGGAATCTAATATCGTGACCGCTAAACTAAAAAACCACAAGCTATACTACATAACCCAATTAGAACAAAAACCTAAAATAGTAGTTTTAGACCCATTATTGTCGACAGATTTCTTTAAAGACAAACATATTGTAATTCCCTTTGCTCGCGTGCCGCTTGAAATTTCAGAAGATGGCAAACGAATCTTCTTTTACCTAGCTGCTGCAGTTCCTCAAAAGGAAGAAAACGAAATAGTGCAAATATGGAGTAGTGTTGTAACAGGCGTACATCATGGTCAACAGCTAGACCCTTCCCATATTCCTAAATTGGCAGTATGGTGGCCAGAGGAAAATAAAATAGTCCAAATAGGAACAGATGATTTGCCAAACGTATTGTTAACTGGGAATCAAAACTATGCATTGACATTTAATAATCAAGCATATGAACCTCAATATGAATTTGAGGCAATACCCGACTTCTACCTGACCGATTTAAATACAGGAAAAAGCAGTTTAGTAGTAAAGAAACAGCTCCATTCCATTGGAAATATAGGAGCACCACCACAGGGCAGGTATATCAATTACTTTAAAGATAAAAAATGGTGGATATACGATCCTATATTGAAAAAACAGACCAATGTTACAACACTAATTCCCTCAGCCGTTTATAACTTGGAATTCGATCAGCCAGGAGCAACGCCACCTTATGGTAGTCCGGGTTGGACACAGGACGGTAAGCTTATTGTGTACGACCAGTATGATATTTGGACAGTAACTCCAGATGGGGAAAACGCCAAAAGACTAACCCAAGGTCGGGAGCAAAAAATTCGTTTCAGAATCTACCAAAATGAAAATGACATCATAAATACCTCATCTAATTTACCAACCCGTACTTTTAACTTTACTAAAGGAACGATACTTGAAGCCTTGGGCGATAATAAAGCCTCAGGATATTATTACTTGGAAAGCAATGGTCAGTGCAATGTGATGGTATATAAAAAGGCAAGAATCAGCATGCTGAAAAAGGCAAAGCAAAGTGAAAAATATCTGTATAAAGAAGAGTCGTTTGAGAGTTCACCAAAATTACAGCTTTGGAGCAAAATCATGAAAAAAGAGCAGCTGGTATTGAAAACAAATCCGCAGCAGGATAAATTCTCCTGGGGACATGCTGAACTGATTTCTTATACAAACCAAAAAGGACAACCCTTGAAAGGAGTACTATTTTATCCTGCAGGTTTTCAATCTAGTAAAAAATATCCTATGATTGTTCACCTATACGAAAGACAATCGGGAATGATGCATCACTATATTAATCCTACACAATACAATTCGGATGGGTTTAATCCAACTAATTATACATTCGATGACTATTTAGTATTCTATCCAGACATTGCCTATGAAGTAGGAACACCAGGACAATCTGCCGTTTCATGCGTACAAGAAGCTATTGATACTGTTCTAGCGAAGGGCATCGTAGAATCCAATCACATTGGTTTGATAGGCGGTTCCTTTGGAGGATATGAGACTGCTTATATTATTTCACAAACTAATAGGTTTGCAACAGCAGTCGTGGGTGCCGCCTGTACAGATCTAGTCAGTAATTATTTAAGTATGGAATCCAGTGGCGAGCGCTCCCATATGTGGCGCTATGAATCCGCACAATTGCGAATGGGTGCCTCTTTGTTTGACAATTACAAAGGATATATTGAAAACTCACCTATAGCACACGCTTCCTCCATAAATACACCAGTGTTGATTTGGACGGGCCAGCAAGACCCTAACGTGAATTGGACGCAAAGCATCGAACTACATTTAGCGTTACAAAGACTGCAAAAACCACATACGTTTCTGGTATATCCCGGCCAAGGCCATGCCATTGGTAAACCCGAATCACAAATAGACCTCGATACAAGAGTAAAAGAATGGTTCGATTTGTATCTTAAAGGAATCCCTTTTTCCACAAAAAGAATCTAAACAACGGATTGCTACTTACTAAATTCCTCTTTTATTATGAAAAACTCCAAATTTTCGATTCCCTTTAGGGACGGGGCAAAACGAAAATAATCAATGCACTTTGTCAAAACTAAAAAGGGAGTTTAAAAAGATAAAGCGCAATATTTTCAACTCCCTTTAGGGACAGGGTAAAACGAAAATGATACGTACACTTGTTCACTCCCTACTATTGAATGGTCTGTGAGAGGGTAAAAAACAATGCCGAACCTGAAATTTTCAAGTTCGGCATTGCCATTTCCCCTAATTAATATAGGGTTGTTGAAGTCCTACTGAATCTTTTTGTAAAGAGCCTGAGGACAAGCTGTACCTGCTGCATTTAGTTTGTACAACTGTTGAGCACCATTAGTACACATTTGTGGATTAAAATTATCCGAACAAACAACACTTGTTTCGGCACAAGTGGAAGGAATTCGTCCGTTAACATCAGCGTAAGTGCTGACATTGGTTCTGGAAATGTTGGCTGCAAAAGCCCCTGCTACTGCTAAAACAATAGCTGCAAAAGGCAACGCCTTTTGTACAATACGTGTTTTCATAATATTTAAATTAAAAGTTTTTGATCTACTCTTTTTTACAGGTTTTCGATCGATTTCCTGACACCGCGCAGTATGTTTTTATAGGCCTATTGTATTTCCCATTTTTGATTTAAAATTTGCCGGATGAAACCCTTTATTATACAAACGATACGTAACAATTTTATGACCGATTAATGCAACTACTAAATTATCCACAACCTGAAAATGTTCCATCTTATGTTGCTCTTCATTATTAATATAAAAGCTGAAATCATAACGTTTATGCCTAAAATCATAAACATCAATAATAGAAGCAGTTCGCCACATTTCTTCCGGCTCATACAATCCCATTAAACCAGCATTCACAAAAAGGTAATTCCCATAAGTTGAAGTGCCTTTGTTAACTAATAACGGAGGGGCTGAAAGTTTGCTTTGATTTCTAGAATGAATGTAAGCTACTTTAATACGAGCACGACTAGTCGTATCAATTGTATGTCCTATATAATTCAGCTTTAAATTAGTATCTATGACAAGATATTGATTGCGATAATAGTAGGTATAAATAACTTTCTGAAGTTGTTCGTTATACAAAAGCATCCCGTCTGTATCGAAAAGTCCATCAATTTGTTTTTGCAATAAATGAGGAGCTAATCTTACTTGAATGGTATCACTAATCCTTAAAAGTCCTAAAATAGAATTATGCATTGTACTGCTTACAGCTCGAAAAACAAAAGTTTTCGAATTAATGGGCTCAGATAAAGAAAAATAAGCTTTGCCTTTCATTAATTGTGATGCTTTCCAATCTTTGATACTTCCACTCAAAATAGTTGGGACTGTTCCATCAAAAACATAGAAATAAGGAGGTTTAACCTTTAGAGCAATTCTTCGAAAAGCAATATTTTCATTTTTAAGCTGTATCACGAATCGCTCTTGATGTTGCAAGCTTGTATCTAAAACAAGTATATTTAACGGGGCAGTAATATTACCTAAATATATTTTCCCATCAGCTATTCCCGCTATATAATAAGAATTAAAATGAATATCCTTTTCATGTGTTTTTAATATTGGGTGGTGAGGAAAACGACGAATAAAATTGTTGCGATGATGAATAATATCTTCTGATACTATAAAAAGTAAAATCACAACGGAAATGCTGCAAACAAATACGATTGGAAGAGCTATAAAAATAGGTTTCCATTTTTTGACTTGTGCCGTTATTTCATTTTGCCCTAGTATTAGAATCCCAACTAAAGCTAACAAAACAAAAACAATATTAAAAATAAGATGTTGAGTCCAATTCATCTTTTCAAGAATACCCCCACAGGAACAGGGAACAAAAGAACTGAAATTTAAAATAATGATGATATAAGTAGTAAATAGAATCATCAAACTAAAAGCGGAAAAGAATCCAATAAGTCGATATTTTGGAAAAATCAGAAGTAAGGAAATAAGCAATTCAATAATTGGGACAGCCCATGAAACCCAACTCGCAAAAGCACTTAGTAAGGGTGATTGCCCTAGCTGAACCTGAAAATTCTCAAAATCAAGTAGTTTACTAACTGCTGCGTAAACAAACAATACAGCATACAGCAAGCTAACACCTTTGACAATAATACTTTCTGTGGAGGAAGATAATTTCATATCGCTAAACTTTAAATTTAATCCGATATAAAATTCCAAAAAACAAATAAATAAAGTGAAGCAAATCGGGAGTATAACTTGTCAAAAAAGGAGTTTTTCTACATTATACTTTTTTCCTCTTTATTCTTTTCTCTATTTTCTTTATTCTTTCCTCTTTCCTCCTGCTGTCAAAATTTTCTTTTAATATCCATCGGAGTATACCCAAAATGCTTTTTAAAACCTTTCGAAAAATTAGGATAAGTGTTAAAGCCTGTCATAGTAGCAATACTTTTTAAAGGAATTTTGGTCTGCTGAATTAAAAGATGCGCTTTTTTCAACCGCTCAATGATATAAAATTGGTAGATGCTCGTCCGAAAGAGTTGCTTAAATCCGTATTTTAATTTATTTTCATTCGTACCAAAAATATAAGAGAGTTCCTTAACAGAAGGTAACGGACTATCCAAATGTTCTAAAATATAATCATAAACATTTTGAATTATTAATATATCCGAAGGTCTACTTAAGAAAATCGGTAGATCTTTACTTTCTGGAGTAATCATAGCAGATTTCGAAATAGTTTCTTCTACTACGGTAGTTACGAAACTAATTAAAATTTTTGAGCAGTTCATTAGCCTTGAAATAGTACAATACACAGGAACTAATAATTTATTTTGCGCAATATAAATTAATTGCACTGTAGCATGATAGTCAGGGTCTAACAATATTTCTTCTTCTAAACGATTCCAAAAACACAATGAATCTTCGGATAACAAATTCTTAAATAACGTATCATATAACAAATCAGGAGTTAAGTTTAATAAAACAGAGGCTTCGGAATTATAACTTTTAATGACAAAACACTCATCTAAGATAAAAGTACTTTGAACTAGATTCCTGTAGGAATGATGAGGATTTATAAAACCCGCGTGAAAAACAGACTCCTTCATTTCCTCGGCAACCATATTCATAAGCACAACTAATCCTTCTAGTTCATCATCCTCTTCTGTTCTTTGAATTCGATTACTAAAATTACCTCCTGCCATTTCAAGAAGCATTTGAGACATACTGCGCATACGCTGCAGATTAATTTCTTGATTCATAATGTGTAAATATTAGTCATAAATAAATATCCGCCCACTAGACATACTTTTCCAAAAAAACTAAAGCAGCTGCTTCATCAGTAAAAATCTTAGTCGGAACACTTGGCTTACATATTTTGAGATAAAATGAGATCATACTTAAGGAAACACTTTGGTGCCCTACCAGACTTACTGCCTTGGTAAGAATAGAACCCGATTGCGCCAAATAGTCCCTTGCAGCTTTGTCAGAATCTACAATCCCTCTAATATCACAAAAAATAGGATAAGCCATTTCATTTTGTAACTGAATTCGATCACCAACGATGCGTTGGGCTGCTGTTAAATTAATGACAACATTAGGCTTGTATTTAAAGAAAAGAATCTCGTTATGAATCCAAAATTGAGCAAATTCATTATCCTGAAAAGTATGCATCATTTTTTAAAAAAATTAAATAAAACGCCACAATTTAGCAAAAAAAATATTAAAAATAATACAATTTAAATTAAACACACACAATTTGATACAAATAATCACAAATGTTATCAAATCGGGAGTATCTGTTGTCATAAAAGGATTTTTTTATAATTCATTGAATCTCATTAGCTTTTTATTCAGAGTTTTACGCCACAAATATCAAACTTGTAAGAGATATTCAGGTGGTTATATTTTTAAACAACTAAAACCAAAATAATATGGCAAAAATCAAACACAACAGCTTCATTGACACCGTCGATGAGGTGATCGCTGGAGCAAAAAAAGAAGGCGTACTTCACCTTTATGCTGAAGATCAAATTTTGAATGGACGTACCCTACAGATAAAAGGGCAAAAAATGTTTCATTTTGGCACGACAGGGTATTTGGGGCTAGAACAAGACATCCGGCTCAAAGACGCAGCAATAGCAGCTATTCAAAATTATGGTACACAATTCCCCCTATCCAAAACTTACATTTCCAATCCATTATACAATGAGCTGGAATCAAAAATTGAAACGATGTATGGAATCCCACCTATAATAACTAAAAACAGTACACTAGGTCATTTGGCAGTAATTCCAACAGTGGTAAGAGATGAAGACGGAGTAATTTTAGACCACCAGGTACATTGGAGTGTTCAAAATGCCTGTCAACTATTAAAAATAAGAGGCATCCCGGTAGAAATGATTAGACATAATAATTTGAATATGCTTGAAGATAAAATTAAATACCTCGCTACACGATGCAATAAAATATGGTATATGGCTGATGGGGTATATTCCATGTTTGGCGATTTCGCTCCAATACCTAATTTGATGGAACTGTGTAAAAAATACCCGCAGCTACACCTGTACTTTGATGATGTACATGGCATGAGCTGGAGAGGAAAAAATGGCACTGGGTACGTATTGGATGTTTTAAAAAATTTACCAGACAATGTTTTACTGTTCGGTACTTTGAGCAAAACATTTGGTGCCAGTGGAGCGACTTTACTTTGCACAGATAATCGACTGCGTGAAAAAATTAAAAACTTTGGTGGACCACTTACTTTTTCTGCACAACTGGAACCCGCTTCTGTAGCAGCCGCAATTGCTTCGGCTGACATTCATCTTTCGACCGAAATCACGAGCTTACAGTGCGATTTATCAGAAAAGATAGAATATTTCAAATCATTATTGGAAAAAACCACCCTTCCAATGATTGATCTGAATAACTCACCAGTATTTTTCTTAGGTACCGCTATGCCGTTGACCGCTTATAAAATGGTACAAAGACTCTTTAATGAAGGTTTTTATGTAAATCCCGCAATATACCCCGCAGTACCAATCAAAAACACGGGTATTCGTATTACCCTTTCCCGCCACAATCAAAAAGAAGAAATAAAAGCACTAGTAGAAGCAATGGAATTCCATTTTCCTAAAGCCTTGGAAGAATCAGGTAATAGCCTTCACAAAGTAAAAAAGGCATTTGGCATCCCTGAAACAATGCCTCAAATAGAAAATGAAGAGCCAAAATCTAACTTAATAGTACAGTACGAAACATCCATAAAAAAAATAGACAAGCAAAACTGGAATAACCTTTTAGGAAAACAAAGCACATTCGACTGGGAAGGATTATCTTTTTTGGAAAATGCTTTTTCAAATACAAAGTCCCCTGAAAATAATTGGGAATTTCATTATTATGTAATAAAAGACAAAAATGAAATTCCCATACTAGCAACTTTTTTTACTTATGGACTTTGGAAGGACGATATGCTGGCACCTGAATCGATTTCACTTCAACTAGAAGAAAAAAGAAAACAAAATCCATTATACCTGACTTCAAAAGTCTTGGGAATGGGTTCCTTATTCACAGAAGGCAATCACTGTTACATCAATAAAACACACCCCTTAGCAGAAGAAGCAATAGTACTTTTGCTGGAACAAGTGGAATTAGTATACCATAAATTAGATGCTGACATGCTCGTCTTAAGAGATTTCGAAGAAGACCAACAATTGAATCGTATTTTTCACAATCAAGGCTTCTTAAAAATAAGCATGCCGGAAACCTGCATTATACAAAATAGTAAATGGAATAGTACCGAAGAATTTTCGGCGACCCTTTCCTCCCGCTCCAGAAAGCATTTCTTTAAAGAGATAGTACCTTTTGAACAAGCTTTCGATATTGTAATAAAAGATCAATTATCAGATGAAGAATTAGAACAAGCATATTATCTGTATCAGAATGTAAAAAATAACAATCATGCTATAAATACATTTACCTATCCAATAGACGTATTTAAAAAAATGGAGAGTAATCGGCAATGGGAATTTATATTGTTATATCTCAAAAATAAAGAAAAAGAAGAAATCACAAACCCATTAATCGGAATTCTATTTTGTTATAAAAACACAGAACATACCTATGTTCCTGCTTTAATAGGAATGGACTATTCCTATGCAAAAGAATTCCAACTCTACCGACAACTACTTTTTCAGGCAATCAAACGAGCTCGGTACTTAAACTTAAGTAAAATCGATTTTGGGGTATCCGCCACTTTCGAGAAAAGAAAACTGGGAGCCACGATAATTCCAAAAGTAGCCTATATTCAAGCCCGAGATAATTTTTCCATGGAATTAATGGGTACAATTCAAAACGAAGATAAAACACATTCAAAAACTAAATAAAATTTGAGTTTTTCAACTTATTGCAAAACAACTAAAAAACAAAAATCAATCCAATTTTCCCCTCCTCTTTTTCTCACTCCCCTCCTTCGGAGGGGCTGGGGAAAGGATAAACCAAAAACCTATGCTAAAAATTACTGTAGAAGAGTTTGATGAAAAACTTAAATTGATAATTAATTCTGACGAAAATCATCTTAAAAAAGCAACTGATGGTATTCATTTATGTAACAAAACACTAGCTGACATGAAAGAGAAAGTCGAGCAAAACGATTTTGAAACGACACCTGACGAGATTGATTTTTTTAAAAATATCAAACCCCTTCCAATGAGTTACCTTATCTATTTTACAGAACTGCGTTCTTGCGAACTCCGCAAACCTAAAGCAGGCACGTCCTATCAAATAGAATTTTTCGAAAAGGAAATGCGAAAAATCAATAAGTTCTTTTCTCGCAATCTGGACTTTGTTAATTATATGGAGCAAGGATACACCTATATTGATCATCAATTTTTCACAAGAAACCCAGGTAATAGTTTTCCTTTCACTCCAATGACGGATTATTACCAATACCCCGAATTTTCCTCTTCACATGACATGCTCTGGGCGAAAATAAAGGCAATGTACCGTTTCATTCATTACATCCGCGAAGCAATGCAAAAACTCAATGCTGGAAACTCAATGCTATTTGACGAAAAAAAACACAAAGTACTGCTTTGGACAGCACCCAAAACAGCACTAACAGAATTAATCTATGCTTTATACTCTAATGGGGCGTTGAACCATGGGGGAGCCGATATAAATACTATTGCGGCTTCTTTTGAAGATTTTTTCAATATTAAAATAGATAATATATATAAAACCTATTCAGAGATTAAGGACCGTAAAAGTAGCAAAACAAAATTCCTGGAAGAACTGATGATGAACCTGCAACAAAAAATCCACAAAGAAGACGAATTTTAAAAATCGGTATCCAATCGGTAGTACGAAAAATACACTAGAGAAATACAGCCCTAGAATTGATTGTTACACCTTACGTAATGGGACTTCGAGTATTTCTAAACTTTATAAATAGTATTCGTTTCCATGTCATATCGAGAGCAATCGAGATATTAATGCCCCAGTACATTGGGGCATTTTTCATTATAAAAAGTGCAACTGGAAATAATAAACTTTAACAGCTAAAAAAAAGAACAGCTAGAAGATACCAATACCCCCCAAAACAGGCTTTAAATAATATTGAAATGTTAAATTTCTTCGGTACTACGAAGCGTATGGGGATAGAAAGCAAATAAAAGCAGTCAATTTTGTATCACTAAAAAACATAATAGATACAAAATCAAATTACTTTCAAATGGCAGCAACAATTATCACAGTCGAAGATCTTAGAGACTTCAAAATTGATTTATTAGAGGAAATCAAAAAAATATTTCAATCGCAAACTACTACGCAAACCAAAAAGTGGCTAAAATCCACAGAAGTACGTAAACTACTAAACATTTCTCCCGGAACCCTCCAAAACCTCCGCATCAACGGAACACTTGCCTATACCAAAATCGGTGGCACTATCTATTACGCCAATCAAGACATTGACAAAGTACTGGAAAGCAACAAAGTAAACTCAATTCCCAATTTATTTAAATAATTCATCAATCAATAATCCAGACCCAGAGATCTTAATTCCTAATACTTCAATCTTAGTACTTCTCAAAAAATGAACTACATCAAACACCTCACTGGTTTTTTCAATAAAATCAGTTATGAAACCAACCTAAATCCAACCCACATTTCGCTCTATTTAGCACTTTTCCAATGTTGGAACGTGAATAGGTTTAAGAACCCAACAGGCATATCGCGGGAAGAGATTATGAAAGCCAGCAAGATCAATTCAAAAGCGACCTATCACAAGTGCATGAAAGAGTTGGAGCTCTTAGGATTTATGGTATACAACCCAACATTTAACCCCCATTCCTGTTCCAACATCATTATGACAAATTTCTCTGAAGAAGTAAAAACAAACTCAAAATTAGCTATACCAACCCATTCAAAAAATGAACCCGTTCACAATTTGACCAAAACAAAAAATGAACAAGTCATTGAACAGGTAAATGAACAGGTATATATATATAATAAAAAACAAACATCTAAAAACATTTTAAACAATATAAAAATAGATATAAAAAAAAATTCAATAAATCAACTTGTTCAAAATTTGAATCCATTAATAAATCCTAAAGAAAAAAAGGAGAAAGAAAAAAGTTGCGTGAAAAAAGAAAAACCGATTGAACTCGATTTAATTTTTGACACTATCACTGAAAATCAAACCGAAAACAGTTTGCACAAAATTGTCACTTCGAGCGAAGTCGAGAAGCCTTCACTCGAAATGATACTGGAATACTTCTCTTTCAAGGAAAGTTCCTTAACGGAAGCCAACAAGTTTTTCAACTACTACTCTAGCATCGGTTGGCTCGTAGGCGGAAAAACAAAAATGAAAGATTGGAAAGCAGCAGCACGAAACTGGATGCTCAACACTGCTAAGTTTGCTGTAAATGCTCCACAATCCGATTACAATTCCCAACCAAAACCGATGCACCTGCACACGGCAACACAAAAAAACTATGACGAACCATTGTAAATCATCCGTCCGTGAAACCTTCGTCATACATAAAGGTTTCAAAGTATATAATTTTCAAAAATGTCTACTATACCTCGAAAACGAAGGAAAAACGACCTACGGAAATTCATTTCAAATTAGCGAAGCGGATTATCCTACCATCTACAAATTGTTGATTTATATGATTCAAGACGAGAAAACAGCCTTAAAACTAAAGATCGATCTGTCAAAAGGTATTCTGGTCTCTGGAGCAATTGGTTGCGGAAAAACGTCGCTAATGCATCTAATACGACCTTTTGCATATCAAAGCTCCGACTATAAAATCAAAACATGCAGGGAAGTCTCCTTTGAATTTGCCAAAAATGGCTTTGAGGCCATCAATTGCTACACGTTAAAGCAAGTCAATCAATCGCGACTAACGGGTTATTGCTTTGACGATTTGGGTGCTGAACAGCAAATCAAGCACTTCGGTAACGACTGCAACGTCATGGCTGAGGTACTGATCAGCCGCTACGAACAGTTTGTCGAAAACAAATCTGTCACGCACATTACCACTAATCTTTCCGCCTCCGAAATCGAAAACAACTACGGCAACCGCCTCCGCTCCAGAATGAGAGCCATGTTTAACCTAATCACATTCGATAAAAACACCACAGACAAAAGATAAATTCATTGCGAGGATCGAAGCAATGGCATCACTTTGAGTAAAAATTGGTATCGAAAACCAACTTTAAACTTTTCAAATCTTAAACTTTAAACTTTTTCATCATGAGAAAAATCAACACCTTCTGGAACTGGTTCCAAGACAACAATCAAACCATCAAAAACCTTATCAACGAAACCCCTTTAAACCAAAAACACATCAGTTTTTGGATAAGCAAAAACCTCAGCTACTATTGCAAGGAAATTGACTTTCTGATTGTTTTTCCAAAAAAGGGTAATACAAAATCCGAACTCATTATAACCGCCAATGGTAACCCTGATTATTTCAGCCCAGTAATTAATTTAGTCGATAATGCTCCACAATTAAGAAACTGGAAATTCACCGCCTTCATCCAGCCAACCGAAAGAATTGAGGAAATTATGAATGATCTTGATAAACCTTATATTTTCCAGGATATTATTTTAAAAACAAGTGACCTCAAATTTTTAGCTCTGGATTATGATGATGAAAAATCAAAACTGGATCTCATTGTATATCTAAACAATTACACTTTACATTGCAGCAATAAAACTTTGGAACAAGCAATTTTTATTATTACAGATGTATTAGAACATTATTCAATGAAGAAAAACGTTAATTTTGTTCAATTGGCACAAACGGATGACAATGAAGACGGAATAGTATATTTGTATGATTCTCAATTGTATAGTTATGATTTAAATTTGTTGAAAAAAGCAAAAAAATAACTAATTTTCATTTCTAATTTTTCACTTTTGCAATTGATGAATACCGTAAGATTAATAATTTTTGTACCGCTTTCCACGAACAAATTGACACAAGGATTTGGCCTTACTATATTAAATCTTAAGCAAATCAAAATAGATAAATCTAAAATTTATAAATTTTATTATTACTTTTACAATCTTGAAACTTACAAACGCCATATTATCAATTATTATTCTGATTCTTTCCTGTATGCCTTGCGCAGATATGGAAACAGTAACTTCATATAATAAAGCAACAATTAGTATGCAGTCAAGCCAACATCAAGATAAAGATGCTTGCTCACCTTTATGTATTTGTAGCTGCTGTGGTTGCCAAGGCTTCGATTACAATTCAATTTATGTATATAATCTCTTTTCTGTCAAAACAATAATTGACAAAAAAGTACCAGAATACAAATCAATTTTCACTTCCAATTTCTTCGGAAGTATTTGGCAACCGCCACAAATTAATGTTTAATTTTTTTTTTATTAATGATTAAATGAATAGCGATTAATGACTTGTACATTAATCGAACTAGTCTTTTTCATTAATTACTTTACCGTATTTGATAAATTCAAATGCTGTGATTTATAAATCAATATTAAACATTAATCCTTTACAATAGTGTTAGACAAAATCATCCATTTTAGTATAAATAATAAATTCATCATTGGTTTGATGACTTTATTCCTCATTATTTGGGGAGTTTGGAGTGCATCCAAATTGCCCATCGATGCAGTACCAGATATTACAAACAATCAGGTACAAATCATTACGCTTTGCCCTACTTTGGCAGGACAAGAAGTAGAACAGTTAGTAACGTTTCCAATAGAACAAAGTATTGCAAATCTTCCTGATTTAGAAGAAACCAGAAGTATTTCCCGTTTTGGTTTATCGGTAATCACAGTAGTTTTTGATGATGATGTCAATATTTATTTTGCACGACAACTCATTAGTGAACGACTAAAAGGAGCTGTTAGCCAAATACCTCAAGGCATCGGAACACCTGAATTAGGTCCGGTAAGCACAGGGCTTGGCGAAATATATCAATACATTCTACACCCAAAAAAAGGTAGCGAAAAGAAATACTCCGCTATGGATTTGCGTACCATGCAAGACTGGATAGTAGCGAGACAACTCCTAGGAACTCCGGGAATTGCCGAAATAAATAGTTTTGGTGGCAAACTAAAACAATATGAAGTTGCCGTTAACCCTAATCGTTTAAGGGCAATGGGGGTAACGATTCCCGAAATTTTTACGGCTTTAGAAAAAAATAATCAAAATACAGGTGGGGCTTATATTGACAAAAAACCAACAGCCTATTTTATTCGTGGCGTAGGTCTAGTTACTTCCTTGGAAGACGTAGAAAATATTGTTGTTAAAAGTAATCCAAACAGCGTCCCTATTTTCATAAAAGATGTTGCAGAAGTGAAATTTGGTAGTGCTGTTCGCTATGGAGCAATGACCTATAACGGAAAAGTGGATGCCGTAGGTGGTATTGTGATGATGCTTAAAGGAGCTAATAGTAATGAAGTAGTACAAAGGGTAAAAGACAAAATGGCAATCATTCAAAAATCATTACCTGATGATGTCATCGTTGAACCGTTTATAGATAGAAGTACTTTTGTAAACCGCGCCATTTCTACAGTAGAAAAGAACCTAGTTGAAGGTGCCTTAATTGTGATTTTTGTATTGGTTTTGTTTCTCGGAAACCTTCGAGCTGGACTGATTGTAGCTTCTGCTATACCGCTTTCAATGTTATTTGCATTGGGATTGATGAAAGTTTTTGGAGTAAGTGCAAACTTAATGAGTTTGGGCGCAATTGATTTCGGCTTAATTGTAGATGGAGCCGTAATTATTGTGGAAGCCTCTCTGTATTTCCTGGAACACAATAAAAGCAAAACGAAACTCACTCAAATCCAAATGGATGTTGCGGTTGAAAACAGTGCTAAAAAAATGATGAGTAGCGCTGCCTTTGGTCAAATCATCATTATGATAGTGTACTTTCCTATCCTGTCTTTAGTAGGTATTGAAGGAAAGATGTTTGGTCCGATGGCAAAAACGGTTTCCTTTGCAATTATTGGTGCAATGATACTTTCATTAACCTACATCCCTATGATGAGTGCCTTGTTTTTGCCGAAACAGATCAGCCATAAAAAGACATTTTCAGATAAAATGATGGATTTCTTGTACAGTAAATACCAACCTCTTTTAGAGAAATTTATTGCTATAAAATACAAAGTCGTTAGTATTACTGTCGCTTTGTTATTGGTCACACTTTTTATTTTCAGCAAAATGGGAGGTGAATTTATTCCCACATTAGCCGAAGGAGATTATGCATTTGAATTTAAAATGCCGATTGAAACCTCTTTATCCCAAAGTATCGAAACCTCGATGCAAGGCGCAAGAATTGTAAAACAATTCGATGAAGTAAAAATTGTAGTTGGTAAAACTGGCGCTGGAGAAGTACCTACAGATCCAATGCCACCCGGAGCGACTGATATGATGATAATTCTGAAACCGCAAGACGAATGGAAATCAGGCAGATCCTATGATGAATTGGGTGACGCTATTGAAGAAAAATTAAGCGTGATTCCAGGGGTTTTTATCGAAAAAAGTCAACCTATTCAAATGCGTTTCAATGAATTAATGACAGGAATTAAACAAGATGTTGCGATAAAGATATTTGGAGAAAACTTGGATAGTCTCTCCGTATATGCACAAAAAGTAAAAAGTGTAATCACAAACGTACAAGGCGTTTCTGCTCCTCAAGTAGAACAAGTAGATGGATTACCTCAAATCAATATTGAATACGACCGCTTACGTATTGCAAATTATGGTTTAAATATTGAGGATATCAACAGTATCGTGAGTACCGCCTTTGCGGGAAAAGCAGCAGGGGTAGTTTATGAAGACGAACGAAAATTTGATCTAGTGGTACGATTAGATAGCGCCTCAAGAAGAAGTATCGATGATGTAAGTAATCTATTGATACCAATAGCTAATGGAAGCCAGATTCCTTTATCACAAGTGGCGAAAGTGGATTTTAAATTGGGTCCGGCACAAATAAGCCGAGAAGAAGGGAAACGTAGAATTGTTGTTGGTTTTAATGTACAGGATAGAGATGTAAAAAGTATCGTACATGAAATTCAAGGCAAATTAGCTACAGAAGTAAAATTGCCTTCGGGCTATTATTTTACCTATGGAGGAACATTTGAAAATTTACAAAAAGCATCCAATCGTTTGATGATCGCTGTACCAGTATCGCTACTGCTAATTTTTATGCTTTTGTATTTTACTTTCAATTCAATGAAACAAGCCAGTTTAATCTTTACTGCAATTCCAATGAGTGCTATAGGAGGCGTATTTGCATTACTTCTTCGTGGAATGCCTTTTAGTATTTCGGCCGGAATTGGTTTTATTGCTTTGTTTGGAGTAGCCGTATTAAACGGAATTGTACTGGTCGGCACATTCAACCAACTCGAAAAAGAAGGGTGGGATGATGTTATAAAACGAGTTATCGAAGGAACAAAAATACGATTGCGACCTGTCTTGATGACGGCTACCGTAGCTTCGTTGGGGTTTTTACCAATGGCATTATCACATAGTGCAGGTGCCGAAGTACAAAAACCATTAGCAACTGTCGTAATTGGAGGATTACTTTCAGCTACGTTTTTAACCTTATTTGTATTGCCTTTGCTTTACATTATATTCAACACAAAAATGAATTTAAAAAGAAAACCAAAAGTGAAATCAATTGTAACTATTTTAGTTATTGGATTGTTTCTTTCATTTACTAATGGTCAAGCACAATCACGAAAATCCATTGATGAAGTTTTGAATCTAGGTCTAAAAGATAATTTACAATACAGTATCAACCAGTCGCAAATCTCAAAAAATCAGCTATTGATAAAAGGAAACAAGGAATTTCCTAAAACAGGCATTTTTGTAGAAAATGAAGATTTGCGTCCTTCGGATAAAATAGGCGTTTGGAAAATTGGTTTGCAACAAAGTTTCTTTTTGCCACAAGTAAATCAAGCCAAGAAAAACTTTTATCGAGAACAAACCAAATATTATGAATTCAACAAAGAAGTAATCGATGCAGAATTGAAAAAAAACATTCGTTCTGTATATTATCAAATGTGGTATTTACAAGATAAAGCCGCTTTATACCAGCGATTAGACACTATTTATATTGGACTGTTAAAAACGACTATTGTAAAAGTAAAGACAGGAGAGAGTGCCGGTATCGAAAAAATTTCGGCCAATGTAAAATTAAATGAAATTGAAACCAACATCACGCAACTTCAAAAAGAAATAGTAGTGCAGCAGCAGCTTTTAATGCAATTACTCAATAGTACAGAAGCCATTTTGCCACTTTCTAATTCGTTGGAAAAACTAGACTATGGATTACCAAACACATCCGAAACCCATCCGAATCTTCTTTTATTACAGCAAAATGTAGTGATTGCCAATAGTGAAATTGCAATCCAAAAAAGCAATCGCTTGCCAGAGTTTTCTGGTCGGGTTTTTTCACAAAAACTCTATGGCGTAGATGACCCTTTAAGTGGTTTTTCTTTTGGAACTTCATTTCCGATTTTTGGTACTGGAGCCAATAAAAATAAAATAAGAGCGGCTAAAACCGAAAAAGAAGTACAAGAACAAAAGTTGCAATATCAAACGCAAATTCTAAAATCTTCTTTAATGCAACACCAGACTGAAGTAGAAAAAAGCATTTCGGGTTTACAATTTTACGAAACTTCGGGTTTACAACAAGCTGATGAAATTATAAAAGCCGCTGATCAGTCCTATCGTGCAGGAGAAATAAGTTACGCTGATTTTTCATTATATTTAAGCCAAGCAATAGAAATACGAAAAAATTATTTAGACAATCTAAATGCGTACAACCAAGCCATTATTGATTACAATTATTTCACAAATAAATAAAATAAAAAAAAATGAAATCTTTAAAAACATATAAGAATTATCTTTTGTTAATTGCCTCTTGTCTCGTTCTAATTTCTTGCGGCAAAACTGAAACTAAACCTCAAGAAGAACAAAAAGCAACAACGGAAGAAGCCGCCCCTTCAATTGCCTCGCTCACTGCCGAGCAAATTAAAACGGTGGGTATACAATACGGAACAATTGAACAAAAACAATTAACAGCTACACTCCAAGCCAATGGGGCATTGCGAGTGCCTAACAATAACAAAGCCAATGCAACTTCGTTGTATGGTGGCGTTATAAAAACCATAAATGTACAATTAGGTGATTATGTAAAAAAAGGACAACTAATCGCTACAATCGCTAATCCACAATTTATACAATTACAAGAAGAATATTTAAGCACTTCCAGTAAAATAATCTTTGCCGAACAAGAAGTAGTACGACAAAAAGAGCTTAACGAAGGAAATGCAGGAGCATTAAAAAATTACCAGAGTGCTAATGCCGAACTAAAATCAATGCGAACTCGCAGAGCCTCTTTACAACAACAAATCCAATTAATGGGAATCAATCCTAATAATTTAAATAATAGTAATTTACGTTCTTCATTATCCGTAACAAGTCCAATAAGTGGCACAATTAGCAATGTGTTTTCTAAAATTGGAAGTTATGTTGATGTCTCTTCACCAGTTGCCGAAATTGTAGATAACTCACAATTGCATTTGGATTTAAATGTGTTTGAAAAAGATTTACCAATGCTAAAAGTAGGCCAAATTATTCATTTTAGAATTACCAATAATTCGGGACAAGACTACAACGCTAAGGTATATTCAATAGGTGCAGCATTTGAGAATGACAGCAAAAGTATTCCTGTACACGCCACCGTTCAAGGCAATAAATCAGGACTAATTGATGGAATGAATATCACCGCAATTGTCAGTTTAAATGATGTGACTACTAACGCTGTTCCAAATGATGCTATAGTGAGCGCAGATGGCAAAGACTATATTTTTGTGGTCACCAATAAAAAAGCAGAAGAAGAAAAACCAGAAGAAGGAGAAGTAGCCAAAGAAACCGAAACAAAAGATAAAGAACAAGAGCCAAAAAACACTAATTTCGAAAAAATAGAAGTAGTAAAAGGAGTTTCTAATATGGGTTATACCGCAATCACATTAGTAAAGGATATTCCATCAAATGCAAAAATCGTAACAAAAGGCGCATTCTTTGTAAATGCAAAATTGACAAACAAAGGTGAAGAATAATATCAATACCCTTCATACTATCTATTATGAAAATAAAATCTAACATAGACAAATTTGGAACAATTGGGCTTTTTATCACCGCCCTATTTTCCCCTTGTTGTTTTCCATTATTTGCTTTCGGAGCATCTGCACTTGGATTAGGAAGTATTGAATTGTTTGGCGGATGGACAATGCGGATATTTCTAATAATGGTAATGATTTCTATTATTGGTTTAGTTATTTCATATTACAAACATCGCAGTTTGCTTCCTTTGTTAATTGCTATACCAAGCGCAATTGTAATAAATTATGCTTTTTTTACCAATAGCAATACTTCACTTATTTATCTGGGAATGTTTGGAATTTTAATAGCTACAGGGGTAAATTATTACCGAAACAAATTACAAGGAAATTGCGAGAGTTGTACAACCTATGAAGGGAAAACAGTTGAATTAAAATCAACTTTAACTTGCCCCAACTGTGGATACAGAAAAGAAGAAATAATGCCAACCGATGCTTGTCAATTCTTTTACGAATGTGAAAAGTGCAAAACAATACTCAAACCATTAGAGGGAGATTGTTGTGTTTATTGCAGCTACGGTTCGGTAAAATGTCCACCAATACAAGCAGGAGATAATTGTTGTTAATTAATATCAAAACAAAATGAAACACCAACACAAATACGATGCATACGGCAAACAGCTTTGTTGCACACTTGAAGAAAAAATAAATAGAATAACCGATAATCAAGCGGGATGTTGTACCGTGGACTATAAATCTGAACATGCTGATGATGATGGACACGACCATTCAGGAGACGACCGCACTACATTTCAAATGTTCTTGCCTGCAATCATAAGTTTTATATTTTTAATTGTTGCAATAGGTTTAGACAACTATTTTACACCAACCTGGTTTGTTGGTTACGTAAGCTTATCCTGGTACTTAATAGCCTACTTATTAGTAGGTTACCCAGTACTGAAAGAAGCGTATGAAAGTATCCGGAAAGGAGAAATATTTTCAGAGTTTTTTCTAATGGGAATTGCTACCATTGGAGCTTTTGCCATTGGCGAATATGCAGAAGGTGTTGCAGTAATGTTATTTTATGCTATTGGCGAAATTTTTCAAACATTGGCAGTTCAAAGAGCTAAAAAGAACATCAAATCGCTGTTAGATCAAAGACCCGACACAGCAACGGTAATGGAAGGGGAAAATACAATTTCTAAAAAAGCATCAGAAATTACTATTGGAGAAATTATCCAATTAAGACCTGGTGAAAAACTAGCTCTAGACGGAAAATTACTTTCAGACAATGCTTCTATAAATACAGCAGCTTTAACAGGAGAAAGTAAACCGGATACCAAACAAAAAGGAGAAATTGTACTTGCAGGTATGATTAATCTGAACAAAGTTGTTCTCGTCGAAGTTACGACAGCATATACAGACAGCAAATTGTCCCAAATATTACAAATGGTTCAGGATGCTACGGCTAAAAAAGCACCAACCGAATTATTCATTAGAAAATTTGCCAAAATATATACGCCAATAGTTGTAGTATTGGCAATCGGAATTTGTTTACTCCCAATGCTATTTGTCGAAAACTATAATTTCAACGATTGGTTGTACAGGGCATTAATTTTCTTAGTTATCTCCTGTCCTTGTGCATTGGTTATTTCCATTCCATTAGGTTATTTTGGTGGTATTGGAGCAGCAAGCAAAAACGGAATTTTGTTCAAAGGATCTAATTTTCTTGATATAATGGCATCTATCCAAGTGGTCGTTATGGACAAAACAGGAACATTGACCAAAGGCGTATTTCAAGTCCAAAAAGTAGTAGCAGTAGGTATTTCTGAAGATGATTTAGTAAAATATACAGCAGCACTCGAAACCAAATCTACCCATCCGGTCGGAACTGCCATTATCGAATATGCCAAAGGGTCAGAAAAAAATACAACCGTTACTGATGTAGAAGAAATTGCAGGACACGGACTTAAAGGAAAAGTGGATGGAAACGAAATCTTGGCAGGAAATATAAAACTGATGAAGAAATTCAACATTAGTTATGATACCGAAATCGAAAATACGCCATTTACAATAATCGTTATAGCAATCAATCAAAAATATGCGGGATACTTTTTAATTGCCGATGAAATTAAAGAAGATGCTAAAGAAGCTATCGAAAGTTTACACAAGTTAAATATCAAAACTGTAATGCTTTCAGGCGATAAACAAGCCGTTGTTGATGCTGTTGCCAAAGAATTAAATATTGATCAAGCCTATGGCGATTTGTTGCCCGAAAACAAAGTTGAAAAAGTTGAAGGACTAATATCCCAAAACCTAAAAATAGCCTTTGTAGGCGATGGTGTTAATGATGCCCCTGTCGTTGCCCTTGCCGATGCCGGAATTGCAATGGGTGGCTTAGGAAGTGATGCCACTATCGAAACTGCTGACATCGTTATTCAAAACGACCAGCCTACAAAGATTTTTACAGCCATAAATATCGGTAAAAAAACCAAACAAATCGTGTATCAAAACATTGGTTTAGCGTTTGCCGTAAAAGCAATTGTTTTGGTACTTGGTGCTAGTGGTTTAGCTACTATGTGGGAAGCCGTTTTTGCTGATGTTGGAGTGGCTTTATTGGCTATTTTAAACGCTGTAAGAATACAGCGAATGAAGTTTTAAATTAAGTTAGTTATTTAATTCAAAAAAGGATGTTTGTTGTAAATACAAGCATCCTTTTTTTGAATAAACGCATAGCATAACTCTGTTAAGAACTCATTCCAGACGTCCTACTTTATCCTAAAATAAATTCTTACATTAGTAAGCTAACAAAAGCGTTACCAATGTCATTATTTCAGCCCTCCGTACTCAAAAAATATTTGAGTCAACAAGATACTGCTCTAGTCCAGAAAGCCTATAAAAAATACACTAGGTATTTTCACAACGCTGTTATTCAAGAAAACATTCGAAACAGTAAGGAAGAGCAATTCCAGGAAGGATTTTTACGCGAATTGTTTGTGGATATTTTGGGTTATACACTCAATCCAGCACCAAGCTTCAACCTGACAACGGAACTTAAAAACATAAAGGGAGCCAAAAAAGTGGACGGCGCCATCCTCAAAGACGGAAATGCCCTAGCAGTAATTGAACTTAAGGGAACCAACACCAAAGACCTCGAAAGCATCCGCCAACAAGCCTTTGATTACAAAGCCAACCAAACAGGCTGTATCTATGTCATTACCTCCAATTTCGAGAAGTTGAGGTTCTACATCAACAATGCCGTAGACTATGAAGAATTCAACTTATTTACCCTAACCCACGCCGCATTTGAAATCTTCTACCTCTGTCTGGCCAAAGAAAATATCTTGGCTAACAGACCACTCAGCATAAAAGAAGCTTCAGTAGTAGAAGAAGAAAATATTACTAAAAAATTCTATGGGGATTATTCCGTATTCAAACGCGAATTGTACCGGGATTTAGTCAAACAAAATCGATCTAACATCTTACTTAATGATTTACCCGAAAAGACTACTAAACTGATTCTTTTCCAAAAATCACAAAAATTGATTGACCGTTTTCTGTTTATCCTCTTTGCAGAAGACCGAGGATTATTGGCTCCAAACTCCATCAATACCGTGCTAAAAGAATGGAAAGCTTTGGCTGATTTGGATGTCGAAATGCCACTTTACGATCGCTACAAACAATACTTTGGCTATCTCGATACAGGTCGAAAAGGCACCGACAAGAAAGAAGAAATCTTTGCTTATAACGGTGGACTCTTCCAACCCGATGCGATTCTCGATGCCGTGATCATAGACAATGAACTACTCTACCGCCATACCTTAAAACTTTCTACTTATGATTTCGAAAGTCAGGTAGATGTCAACATTCTGGGGCACATTTTCGAACATTCACTTAATGAAATCGAAAGTGTAAATGCCGAAATTGAAGGAACCGATTTTGACAAACAAAAAACCAAACGCAAGAAAGACGGTGTTTTCTACACCCCGAAATACATTACCAAATACATAGTCGACAACACCATTGGTAAACTTTGTACTGAGAAAAAACAAGAACTAGGAATAATTGACGAAGAATACGCCAAAGGCCGCAAGAACCGTCAAACCACCACCATCATAAAACTGGACAACCAACTCAAGGATTACCGAGAATGGCTATTGGAACTCACTATCTGTGACCCAGCTTGTGGCTCGGGAGCTTTCCTGAACCAAGCCTTAGATTTCTTGATCAAGGAACACGCCTACCTAGACGAACTCAACAAACAACTCTTTGGAGGTTTCTTTGTCTTTCCCGATATCGAAAACCAAATCCTGGAACACAACATCTATGGGGTCGACCTCAACGAAGAAAGCATAGAAATTGCAAAACTCTCTTTGTGGTTGCGTACTGCCCAACCCAAACGAAAACTCACGAGCTTAAACAACAACATTAAATGCGGTAACTCGCTTATTGACAGCAAAGCCATTGCGGGTGAAAAAGCTTTCAACTGGAAGGAACAATTCCCAGAAGTATTTGCCAAAGGAGGTTTTGATGTGATTATTGGGAATCCGCCTTATGGTGATTACTTTAATTCAACCGAAAAAACATATTTACTTAAAAAATTCGAAGCCTCATTTTCGGGGACATTTGATATGTACATTATGTTTTTTGAAGTAGCTTTAAACTTAATTAAGTCAGAAGGAAAACTATGTTATATAACACCTAATACGTTTATAGATTACGCTCAATTTTCAAGCTTAAGAAAGCTGCTCTTAAAAGGAAATAATATAGAACAGTTAATTAGTCTTACAAATGTTTTTGAAGATGCAATTGTAGATACTGCAATCATTATTTTAACAAAATTTAAAGCCCAAGATGAAAACTTTAGAGGAATAAATATAAAAGAGAAAATAACATCTTTAGAGAGTTCAATTATACCTTTATTAAGTTCCGAAAACTTAAGTTCAAATGGATTCATTTTAAAATCAACTGGGAATTTTGATATTAAAAAGCTTATAAAAAATTGTCCTCATAAATTAAGTGATATTTTAAAAATAACTCAAGGAATAACAACTGGAGGAAATGATTTTTTTATTGGAAAGAAAAACTATTTTATTGAAAATGGAATACCAGAAACTATTTTTAAAAAAGTATTAAAAGGGAAATCAATACACAGAAATAAAATTCTTTTTGATGACGACTATATCTTATACTCTACAAAAAAGACTGACCTAGACACTCAAAATAAGATATCGGTATTATTAGAACAATTTAAAAATAAGTTGTCTGAAAAAAGAGAAACTGCACAAGGCAATTTGCCTTGGTATTGTCTACATTGGGCAAGAGATGAAAGAGACTTTAATGAGCCAAAAATATTAATTAGACAAACTGCAAGTCATATAATAGGAGTTTTTGATAATGATAATTATTACTCACTTGACACTTTACACACTTTAAATTTAAAAATTGAAGCAAATGATAAAGTTGCTACTTTGAAATTTTTACTTGGGATTTTAAATTCAAAATTATTTAAATATTTATACTCTTGGAAGTTAGACGAAGGAGGTAAAGTTTATCCTCAAGTTAAAAAAATAAATATTGAATGGCTTCCAATTCCAATATTAATTAATGAAAATTTGATTTCAACAAATATTGATAAATTATTAGAAATAAACTTAAAAGAAGAACAATCTAGAGTTAAGTTTTTAAGTTTTCTTAATTCAAAATTCAATATTTTAAATTTAAATTCAAAAAAACTTGAAAACTGGAGCGAATTATCATTTGCTGATTTCATCACAGAACTCAACAAAGCGATTAAAACAGCTGGACAAACTCCCCTCACGAAAAAAGACGAGTTTGAATGGCTGGATCTATTTGAAGAAAACAAAACCAAAGCCCAAAACCTCAAATCACAAATAGAAACAACCGAAAAAGCTATTGATAAAATGGTGTATGAGTTGTATGGTTTGAGTGAGGAAGAGATAGAGATTGTGGAAAGTAATTAAGTATAGTAAACCATGGATTGGCAAGACTACAAAGTTAGAAATACAAATATTGAAGGAGCTAGAGCTGCATTTGAGAAAGATTGTGCTACACTTTTTAATACTATTTATCCAAACAAAAATGTAAAAACTGTAAAAGTTTCACAAGGAGATGGTGGTATTGATGTTTTTATTGGTGAGATTGGCATCGAACCTATTATAGTAATTCAATGTAAATTCTTTCTGGAGGAGTTTGGCAATTCACAACAACAGCAAATTAGAGAATCATTCAAAACAGCAATTATATCGAGTGATTATGAAATGAAAGAATGGATTCTTTGTATTCCAAGAATTCTTGATTTAAAACAAAGCATATGGTGGAGTAATTGGGTAGATAAAACAAAATTAACTTATTCTTTAGATCATGAATTTATTAATTTAAAGGACGGTAATGATTTAATCGATTTATTTAAAGAACATAAACTTTTCAATCAAGTATTTAAATTAGAAGACTCTTTAAAATTAGATACAATTGATAAAAAAATTGATGATATCAGCAATAAAGCTTTTAATATAATTTCCTTTGAAGATGCTAAAATTGAATTGGAAAAAGCAAATTTTTATCTTGAAAGCGCACCGCATTTTTTTGGAGAAAATATTGAAACGCACATTGAAAGAGAAGAAACCCCAAAAATTTATAATTGGATAAAAAATGTTTTAAAAGTTAATGAAAAAAATGTTTTTATACTAGAGGGCGAAAAAGGATATGGAAAAACAGTTGTTCTAAAAGACTTATTATTAAAACTTAAAAAAGATGAAATAGATGTTTTGGGAATAAAAGCAGACAAATACTTTGCTGCTGATAGAATTGAGTTAGAAAAAAAGATATTTCAAAAAGAAAATATTTCAATAGAAGCTATAGCAAAACTATATAATGATAAAAATAAAAATTTAGTCATTATTGTTGACCAACTAGATGCCCTTTCTCAATCTCTTTCTTCAAACAGGGAATATATTCAAACTTATAATAGATTAATTGCTGATCTATCATATCATAAAAACATAAGAATAATTATATCTACTAGAAGTTATGATTTAAATTATGATGCAGAGTTAAGCATATATAAATCAGACAAATATTCAAAAGTTAAAATAACATCAATTTCGAAAGAAAAAGTCAAAGAGGTTTTATCAAAGTATGGAATTAATAATACTTCTGAAGAGCTTTTAGAGTTATTGACTGTCCCTAATCATCTGGATATATTTTGCAAATTACCTAATAAGCAAAAATTAAATCTTGATTCATTAACTTCCTTGAAGGATTTATATGATTCGCTATGGAAACAATTAATATCTAGTAAACAGGGATTAGATTTAAAATCAATTTTATATAAGATTGCTGATAAAATGTATGAAGATCAGCAAATCACAATTAAGAATATATTTGACAATGAAAATTTCCAGGAAATTAATTATTTAAAGAGCAATCATTTACTTGTCGAAAATAATGATGAATTGCAATTCTTCCATCAAACATTTTATGATTATACGTTTTCCAGACAATTTGTAGAAAACAGAAAATCTTTAGAAAAATACATTCAAGAAAATAATCAAAGCTTGTATGTAAGATCAACTGTAAAAATGGTTGTCGAATATTACAGAGAATTTAATCCCAAAGAATATTCTAATACAATAAGCAAATTAATAAAATCTTCAAGATATAGATTCCATATAAAGACATTAGTAATTACAAGTTTAGGAGAGGTAAACAATCCTTCTGAAGAGGAGAAAATGATTGTTTCAAAACTAATTTTAACCAATTTTAAATATACCGAAATTTTTATTAGTTCAATTTTCTCAAAAGGATGGCTAGCGTTTATACTCAATAAAAATATACCATTAACATATTTCACTTATGAGAAAAAATGGAAAAACAATCTCCATGAAAACTTAATAACCAAAAAAATTATTAACCCTGAAAATGCTCCAAAATACAATTATGCAAAACAAAAGGACATCAGATTAAATTTAATTTTGCGACTTTATATAAATAATACACATAAAGGCTTAGATATCATTATGGATTATTTTGATAAAGTTCCTGATTTTTCTGAAAAACAATATTTTATAAATAGATTTCTAACGAATGTTGAAGAATGGGAAAACAGCAAATTACTTAAGCTATTTGACACTTATTTTCCTTTTAGTCAATCTGATAAAAAGAAAGATGATTTCTGGCATTATCAGATTTTAGAAAAGATTTTCAAAAAACATCCAGAGTATGTTTTTGAAAAGCTTAAGCCAATTATTTTAAAATGCTTCGACGAAAATTCTTTTACAATTAACTTCAGTCATGACCAAGTAAGCTTGTTTGAAAAGATGAATGAATTGAATCCTGATGAAACTTTCATCTTCTTCTTTATGATATTTGATGAAATTATTGAGGATACTAAGTATACCGGTAGCCACGATGAAATTAATAGCCCCTTATATGAAAGTTCTAAATTTTCAGAATTATTTGAAAGTGATATTAAGGAAAATGCCGATGATTTTATAGAGAATTTATTAACTGAATATATCAAATCTAAAGCAAGGGATAAGAAATATTTAAAAGCTTTTTTTAAAGAAAATTCAAAATCAAATTCTGTATCGCATCTTAAAATTTTGATTTTGGGATTATCCGAAATCCCATTATTATATAAAAATGAAATCCTTGAACTTATTAATATTATATATGTAAAAAATGGATTTAATGGAATTGATGATAAATTTCAGTTATATCTAAGAAATCTTATTAGCAAAAGTTTTTATATCTATTCTGCAGAAGATAAAATTAAAATTTCTCAAATTCTATTATCGATAAAACACCCCGCTGATTTTTATTTCTATACCGATGCAAACAATAAAAGAAAACCTGCACTTAGTTTTTATGGTAAAAAAAAATATTTATTTATTGATGCTTTGCCAAAAGAAGAAGTTTATGATATTCCAATATTAAAAAAAGCACATCAAGAATTAGAAAGGAAGTTTGGCGAAGTTAATGAAAAACAGTTAGATGGAAGTAATGTTAGTTGGAGTTGTATTGGGCCTCCTCTTTCTAGTAAAGCTTACAAGAAAATGAACAATGCAGATTGGAAAAATAGTATTTTAGTATTTGGGGATGATTATCAAAAAGATAGATTTAGTGGCAACTCAAAAGGGGGGAAATTAGAGCATTCTAGGTCTTTTGAAGAAGAGGTAAGTAATGATGCCGATAGGTTTTATCCATTAATTATCGAATTATTTGAAACTGAAAATATATCAATAGATTATTTATTTTCAGGTATATCTGGTTTAATAAAGGCAAAATATGATGTTTTAAAAGTAAAGAAATTTTATTTAAAACTCATAAATGGAAATCTTAACCAAACTAACACTCTTTATTCTGTTTGGAATGTGGATTATTTCATTGGGAATAAGGCTGTCGATTTAGAAATATTAAATTATTTAGCTAATTTGGCTTTAAATCATCCAAATCCAGAAAAGCCTCTTAATCCGAATGATCCTTTACACGATAGTTTAAATTCTGTTAGAGGTGCTGCCATCCATAAACTAATAAAGTGTTCCTACAATCCGGGGTTTAAGGAAATCATTTTCAGTACAGCTGAACAAGTAATAAATGACCCGCAGCTTTCAGTAAGGGTGGCAGTTTTATTTGAATTGGCTTATTTGAATCACTTAGATTTAGATAGAACTTTTAAAATTTTCATCAAATTAACAGATACTGATGACCTAACGCTTTTAAAAAATTCTTTTCTGGCGGCCAGTTATTTAAAGAATGAATTTTATCAGGAAATGAAACCGTTATTCAATAAAATTATTGATAATGAAGAATTACATAATAATGGTAGTGTTTTAATTGTTCATAGCTGGCTCCTAGGCTATGATAAGAAGAAAGAATATTATAATAGATTAATTTCGAAAAGCAAAACTGCCAGATTAAAGTCAATACATATTGCTGAAAAAAATTTATTTAAAGATGGTATATTAGACAATAAATGTATCGAAATATTATTTCAATTTCTTGATGAAAAAGAAGATGATTTTGCTAGTTCATATTCAGGTTTAATACTTCGAAAGTTTAATTCTTCAAACTTTAACGTTTTATTTTCTTTTATGAAAGTTTATGCAAAATCTGATCTGTTCCGGAAAGATCCCAGATATTTTTTACAATATCTATTGAAGAATACAAAAGACTACCCTATTGAATGTTTAGAATTAGTAAAAAGCATGAAATTTAACAGGGTTCCAAACATTCAAAATAGAGGACATTATGATACCGAACCGGTTCAATTGGTACTTTCTATTTATAGTAGTTTAAATAATAATTTTAAAGACAATAAGAAACAGATTGAGCAAGTATTAGTTATTTTTGACGAAATGCTTAAACTCGAACATTTAAGATTGTCGTCGAACAAAGCAATTGATTCTTTAAAATAATAAAAAATATGCTGTCAGTCAAAGAGATACAATCAATCATAAGCTCAGGAGAAGGATATAATGCAGAATTCAAAGTAAGTCTCCCTAGCAAGGTAAAAGATATTACAGAAGAGGTATGTGCTTTTGCAAATGCCTCCGGTGGTGTAGTTCTTATTGGTGTAGATGATAATAATTTAATACAAGGAGTAACTATTGACAATGCAAAACGTTCTGCAATTCAAAACTCAATAAACGAAATATCTCCATCGCTACAATGTGAAACCTATAGTATTGAAATAGAAGGTAAACAAATTACGGCCATTGAAGTGCCATCGGGTGCAAACAAACCTTATGTTTTGTCGGGTGCAATTTATGTACGACAAGGTCCAAATTCACAAAAGCTAACTACTGTCGAAGAAATGAGAGACTTTTTTCAACAAGCGGACAGAATTTATTTTGACGAAGCGCCATGCACAGAAGTAAACATAGTAACTGACCTTGACAAAGACAATATAGCCGTATTTAGAACAGAGGCAGGATTAAACAACACTATTTCTGATGAACAAATATTCCGCAATTTGAGATTAACTACAAAAGAAGGATATTTAAAAAATGGCGGGGTGTTATTCTTTGCCAAAGAACCGGAACACTTTTTTGAAAAAGCAGTTATACGATGTATCGCATTTGACGGAACAGACAAAAGGTACATTATTGATGATAAAATAATGACCGGTGCACTGTATCAACAATTTCTAAAAAGCATGTATTGGCTTCACTCTAAACTTGATATCCGCTATGAAATTGAGGGAGAAGGTTCCAAACCAAGAAAAGAGTTATGGGAAATTCCGGAAACTGTTTTCAAGGAAGCAATCATAAACTCATTAGCACATCGTGATTACTATGATAAAGGCGGTAGAATTACAATAGAATTGTTTGATGATCGTGTAGAAATTAGTAATCCTGGCGGATTAGTTAGTGCTATTCCCCGAAATGAATTTGGTAAAAGAAGCTTAAGCCGTAATCCTCTAATTTTTGGGTTATTCGAAAGAATGCGAATGGTGGAACAAATAGGTTCTGGTATTAGCAGAATGAGAGACTTGATGCTTGAAGAAGGATTAACTCCACCAGAATTTAATATTGATGGAATGTTTACAGTAACATTCCGAAGACCATTTGATTTCGATAAGTGGGTAGATAAGTGGGTAGAAAAACTATCCGAAAACAGAATAGAAATATTAAAGGCTATTCATTACAACAGTAAAATCTCAAAAAAGAAACTCGAATCAAATATCGGCTTAAGTGGCACTGCTATTGACAACAACATAGAAGCGCTAAAAGAATTAGGCTTACTGGAAAGAGAAGGTGGCGCAAAAGGTGGTGAATGGATGATCAAGTTCAAATTACCGTAGGTGGGTAGAAAAGGTGGGTAGAAAACCTAGAACAAATTAGGATCATTAATCCACCATTGGAATTTATAAGAATGATTGAATCCTATTTCATAAGACAATTTAGGAAATCAACATCACGAGCAATCAAGAGGTCTCTCTTCGGTCGTTCCCTTTGTTCCGTTCGGCTGTTCCAGTCGGTCAACCCGCCATTTTCATAAGAGCCCTTTTGGTAAATAGTCTATTTATTATTTCAATTTAATATTCAGGTTTCCCTCCGTTCCACAGGCACGGCGCAGTCACAATAAAAACAGCAGCTTGAAAATAAGCAGCTGTTTTTTTTTTGCACTGCTTGTTCCTCATCTTCACACGTTCACTTCCTACGTTCGGTCGGGCTTATGCATCCACAATACCGCTTCATTTCGTTACACTCCCCCGCCGCCGCGGGTACGTTTCACTGCATTCCAGCCATATTATGTCTGCAGCCCTCCGTTTTTTCAGCGGTTGCTCCTTCGCACAGCCATCGGGCTTGGCTCCGCTTACCTCACTTGCGTTATCTTAGAAGCCTCCATTTTCAATTATCAATTATCCACTATCAATTATCAGTTGGCTCGGTAGCTTTGCCCTTAATCAAGGTACACCGCCACAAAGGCGGTTGTCTTCTATTTTTTACCCGCCGTTTCACGCTCATAGCCGCTACGTTTCGCTCCGTACCTCCGCTCAACTCTCGCGTCTATGGTGGCTGTTCGATTGCCGCAACCCCGCCACGGCGCTCCTCATCCGCAAAAAAAAATTCCTTGCCCTCAAAAGGGGCACCACTTTTTTTGCTCCTTGCGGTGCTTGGGGGTGTTAATTGCCGTTTCTTCAAGAACTCCCCTGAGAAACATCAACCAGTACGATAGTGCATTTTTCTGAAAAGAAAAAGAAAAAAATCCAGCAAGAATAGCATTCATTCCTCACTTTCAGTCGGTCATTCTTCCCTCCATTTTCGTTCGTCATTTCTGCTGTTATAACGGCTTTCTTTTTTTCTCTTTTTTCTTTTCCGAAAAATTAAGGTCGAATCTTTAACACCAAAGCGCTATGCCGAATTTCATCATCAAAACACACCAAAAAAATGCTGTTTACAGAGCAAACCAAATCTTTATTCTGAACAAAGGAATGAACAGTGGCAAGCCTCAAAAAGAACCATTTACCAATAGCTTTGTAATCCTATTTCAAAACGATGAAGATGCCGAAACAGTGTATTGGTTAGCTTATAGTTTATGGAAAGCAAAATTCTGGCACCAATCATTATTGGGGTCCGTAATTCCATTTTTAAGAATTGCTGATTTTAAAAAGGATTTTATGTCAAAAGTTAACGAAATGCTACAAGAACACGAACTGCATAAAAAACAAATCCAGGCGTTGAGGTTATTGGAACAAAAAGAGGACCAATTAAAGAAGAATATTGTCCTTATCAGTGAAATGAAAAGAGTGATATTATTGAGGTATTGTAAATAACAAAAAAAAGCCTGATCTCTCGATCAGGCTCTCATGTAAATTCGGGAAAAGGTTACCAATCCAAACCCGAATTATTTCTTTTTAAATTTTGTCAATCCTTTTAAAAGGAGCGAAATAATGAAACTAATAATAGCTCCAATTACCGCTAAGATAATCGTTTTTAGAATATCTTCAGAAACAATATTTGGCATCACACTTAATAAAGTTCCGGATGCGGTTCCGATTTGCAAGCTGTTATTTGATTCCATCTCGGGGTAAATTTTGATTGTCTTTTTTCAACCGGTTCACTATGGACCGCTCTCGGTTTGCCTCATCATCAACCGTAATTTGACTGATTACCGAAATAACACCTCCCGCAAGGGCTGCATATCCGGCAATACTGACAACGGCTACAGGTAAAACTACCGGAGCCGCAATTATAATCCCGCTGATAGCCAATAGGGCCATTCCAATACTTCTCAAAACCTTAAAAAACTTTGGGGTTGGTGCTTTCGCACGTTCAACTATATTCATAATTACTTTACTTTTTTACCTTGCCATCCTGAGCGGAGTCGAAGGATTAGATTGGATCTTTATTTTCACTTCTTCGTTGTTTGCCAAAGCTTTATAAACAAGAGCTTTCAACTTCTCCAACGCTATTCGAGAGCCGCTGCCCTTCCCTATTCCGGTTTGTATCGTTACGGGAGCGATACAGCCCAACAGTTCTTTTTTAGCATCATTAGCAGGATGGATTAATATAAAATCTCGACCTGGAACATTTTTTAAATGCAAATGCCATTTGAATTTTGGGCTAAAACGCTTCTGTAAAACGTATTCTCCTTCGGGAATACAAGAAACTCGTTGTTGGTTTTGCAACCAAGGCAACTCGATGGTATAACAAACTAAAGTGCCGTTCCATTCCAAAAATCCTTGTGTTCCCTCGGGAAAATAGCTTCTATTCAACACTAAAACCATCTTACAGACCGCTTACCTGTACCAATGACAACGGATTGTAAGCCCCATTTTTCAATGGATACATTTTTCCATTTACCTCCTGATAAAACTCCAGACCTAAAGCTAAAAACAACGGACTTACACTGTTTGGAGTCACTGCATTCAATTGATTAATGGCTACTACTGGAGTTGAATCCCACGGTTGGATGACTGTTTCAGAACTAGAAACAACGAAAGTTTCCGCCTCAAAATTAATTTCGGCTCCCGCTGAAATAATTTTATAGTGAGTTGTTCCACCTGGAGCAGCAATCATATTGGCAGGTACAAAAGGATCCACCGCAACCGAAATCTCACCAGCCACTCTATCAATTGTACCTACAAAAGGAACAAATAAAGTAGTCCCTAATTTTCCAGTGATATTAAAATCAAAACCCACAAGCAATTCCGCTTCTCCATCAATTACATTACGCAACCCTCTGTCGTTCACTAAATCCGCTTGAATCACTTTGACCATAGACTGGGTTAAACGGCTCACCATTCTACTATCAGCAGAATTAATAAGCAAAGTTCTCAAAGCTGTTCTGAGCGTTTTACCGGCTTTACCTGCCCTTCCAAATTCGGCCCCGTTTTCACGGGTTCTTTGAAATGCAGGATCACTTTTAATTCTGCTCGCATCAACACCACCTTTTTCACGGGCCAAATGCCCATCTTTGGTTTTGTAAAAGGTAATATCTCCGATAGTACCCTTCAATTTAATTATGCCTTTCTGTCTTGCCATAATTCCTAAAATTTAGATTAATTATTCAATTAAAACTCTTTCAATCATCATCCTGTTGCAACACTTTTCGATTGATTATGAAACAAATTTTAGCCAATTAAATCACATAAAAAAGACTCCCCTATCCCATATGTCACTTTGTGACACAAATGGCATAAAATGACCTAAATACCCTTTTACAACCAACATTGACGGGAGTAGATTTCCGCTTCTAAACCAAAGGAATTATTTACTATTTTTATGGAATGCCAGAACTTGAACCATATAGGTTTCAAGCTAGGCAAAGCCCAATCAAAGTCATAGATAGAGTATGAGAGCCAAAAACAATAGATTATGTATATACCCTAAGGATATACAACGCATAACCGGAAAGAGTTATCGCCAAAGTATTAGACTACTTCAAAAAATAAGAAAGGAGCTCAACAAGCTCCAAAATGAGTTTGTATCTGTCGAGGAGTTTTGCCAATATACCAGCTTAAAAATTGAACAAGTTGAACCTTTGATAATTGGGTAGAAATTATATTTTAGGTAACTAAATTTTGAACCAATGCCTGTTTAAAAAAAATGGTTAACCAGTTCAAATTATGACAATTAATCATTAATTCCAGCAAAAAAACACTTATATTTGGTAATTGGAATTTAGAACAATTTGCTAACATATTGAGAGGTGTCAGTTGAGGTGTCACTTAAAATAAAAGCTTTGCGAAGCCTTATTTTACGGCGCTTTAGAAAAACAAACAACTCCCTCTTTCTCCGCCAGTTGAAAAACAAATGCAATCAAAACCTCGTAAATCTTATGATTTACGGGGTTTTTTCTTTTATGCACTATTCAAAATATTCATTTAATCTTATTACTAAAGAGATAAAATCGAGACCCTAGAATTTTCAAAAATTAGGGTCTCGCTAAATCCCTTAAGAATTTCAAACAACCAGTTCAATCACTTGTTCATCAACAAGTTTACTATTTGAACATCTTGTTTAATATGGATTTTGAAACTAAATTGAATATTAATTAAAAGGTTACCACTATGAAAACAAAAATCACTTTGCATTTTTATGCCAAAAGCACAAAAGCCAATGCAGCAGGACAACTCCCAATTTATGTACGCTTGACAGTTGACGGAAAACGATTAGAGTTCAGCACCAAGAAGTTTGTCGAAACCTCCAAATGGTCATCCGAACTGTCGAAAATGAAAGGCACAACCGAAGAAGCACGTTCAATAAATAGTTACCTTGATTTGATGAAAACGAAAGTTTTTAATGCACAAATGGAATTAATGCACCGTAACGAAAACTTAACGATTGAAAATTTCAAAGAAAAACTATTAGGAACCGAACAACGCCAACGAATGCTTATCCCAATCTTCCAAGACCATAATAATAAAATTAAAGAACTGGTTGGCAAAGAATATGCACCAGGAACATTAGAACGTTACAAAACTTCGTTGAGCCATACCATCGAGTTCTTGCAATGGAAATACAAAGTTTCCGATATCGAGATAAACAAAATAGATCACGCTTTTGTAACCGATTATGAATTTTGGTTACGAAGTGTTAGAAATTGTGCCAACAATACAGCTGTTAAATACATCAAGAATTTCAGTAAGATAATCAAACTTTGTCTGGCCAATGACTGGTTAGACAAAAATCCATTTGCGAACTATAAATCCAAAGTCAAAGAAGTCGAGCGAGTTTATTTATCTGAAGAAGAAATTCAAAACATTATCAATAAAGATTTCAAAACAGAAAGATTATCTCTTGTTCGCGATATCTTCCTTTTTAGCTGCTTTACTGGTTTGGCATACATAGATGTCAAAAACTTGACAAAATCGCATATAAGCATTGAAATTGATGGCGAGAAATGGATATTTACTCACAGACAGAAAACAGAAACCGCTTCTAAAATACCAATCCTTCTGGTTACCCAAATGATTATTGATAAATATGCAGACCATCCAAAAAGCAATAATGAAGATAGACTACTGCCGATTTTGACAAACCAAAAAATGAATGCCTATCTAAAAGAAATAGCTGGCGTTTGTGAGATTGAAAAAGAATTAACCTTTCACATAGCCCGACACACTTTTGCAACGACTGTAACGCTTACAAATGGGGTTCCTATTGAATCAGTAAGCAAAATGCTTGGACACAAAAATTTGAGAACCACTCAACATTATGCAAAGGTTCTCGATAAAAAAGTAAGTGAGGATATGCAGGTTTTGAGAGATAAGTTTGCATCTGTAGAAATGCCAATATACCAAGTTAAATAAAAGATAACTACGAACAATCTTTACAAATTCCAACGAGTATAAAGTTCATTTGTTGAGACACATATTTTTCAGGAATTATAAACTCTACCCGTATTGGCAGGTATTCAATCGTTTCACATTTGGTACAGCGAAGATGAAAATTATTTCCGTTTGTATACATATCATTACATTTTACACAGATTGTAAAATACTGTTTTCCATATCAAAGAAACATTAATTATTTAGGAAAATAAGAGCCCTAATCTTAAAATGTTATAATTTTGTTAAATTTTTAAATTCATCATTTATAAATAAGACTTTTTAGTCTAATTTTGAATCGTTAAGATGAATATAAAATGAATGTTAAAGGAAAAGCGGAAAGAACTAAGCAGTTTATCATTGAACAATCTGCACCAATATTCAATTCGAAAGGAATAGCCGGAACGACAATAGATGATATACTGGCGGCCACAAAGATGGCGAAAGGAGGAATATATGGAAATTTTGAAAACAAAGAGGCGATTTCTATCGCTACTGTAGATTTTATTTTCAGTAAAGTCTCGACTAAAACATATTCCGTAATTTCAAAAGAAAAAACAGCGATTAAAAAGCTGTTTGCATTCATAGATCTTCGTAAAAATCCTTTGGTTCCGTTTATTGAAGGCGGATGTCCTATTTTAAATTTCGGTGTAGACTCGGATAACACAAATCCAACAGTCAAAAAAAAGGTAAAGGCAATGATCGAAGGCTCTATGACACTTTTTATTGATATTTTAAAAAAAGGTATAGAAACTGGAGAATTATCAGATAAGCTGAACCCGGAAGAGTATTGTTTAAAAGTACTAGTAATGCTGGAAGGAGCAACTTTGGTTTCGAGAGTAACCGATAACGTTAAGCCGATGCAGACAGTCATAAAAGTGCTTAAATCTGAGTTAAAATCTTTTGAGATCAAGCAAGCATAAATGAGAGATATGGTTTAAATGATAGAATCAGGAAAACCATTTTTTTACAATCAAAATAAGACTAAAAAGTCTTTTAATTATATCAACTAAATAACTATCAGATATGAAACGTAGAAACTTTGTAGAAAACATTGTGCTAACAGCTTTGGGCGCAGTTTTGATCAACCCATTGGAGGTATTAGCGGAAAAAAAATTAGATCCTGTGAAAACAGATCCTTTGTAAACACAAGATTCAATAAAGGACATGAACCTGCCGGAAGGAATACGCGAACGATATGTTACCGGAGTTAATGGACTGACAGTGCATGTACTGGAAGCTGGTTTTGAAACACCAAAACGCCCTGCTTTACTTCTGCTGCACGGATTTCCAGAACTTGCCTTCAGTTGGAGGAAAGTAATGCTTCCACTGGCTGCTGCGGGTTACCATGTAATCGCTCCCGATTTGCGGGGGTATGGACGCACAACAGGTTGGGATGACAATTATGATGGCAATTTCGCCTCTTTCAGGACGCATGAACTCTCCCGAGATGCTCTCGGTTTGATGATGGCTATGGGGCATGATTCGGTTTACGCTGTAGTCGGACACGATGTGGGTGCGACAGTAGCGGCTTATTGCGCTCTTGTTAGACCAGATTTTTTTCGGTCAGTTGTGATTCTAAGTTGCCCATTCGGTGGAGTGCCACCTTTACCCTTTGGCGTTGGCGTTCAAGCTTCAACGAATCTACAAACAGCGCCACCAGCTCAAGATCCACTTAAATTATTAGCAAGACCCCGTAAGGACAGTACCACTTATTTCTCAACAAGAAGTGCCAATAATGACATGCTGAATTCCAAACAGGGTCTGCACAATTTTCAGCGGGCTTACTTTCATGTAAAGAGTGCCGACTGGAGTCCGAATAAACCATTTGCACTTACCTCGGGCACGGCGGAAGAATTCGCCAAACTTCCGACTTATTATGTTCTGGATCTTGATAAAACAATGCCTGAGTCAGTTGCTCCCTACATGCCCTCACAGGATGAAATAACCGCCGCCAAATGGCTTTCGGATAACGACCTTGATTTCTATACCCAGGAGTTTAAACGTACCGGTTTCCAGGGAGGATTAAACTGGTACCGTTGTACTACCAACGGATTAAACAGGTCTGACCTCGAACTTTTTTCGGGTCACACAATAGATGTGCCTTCTTGCTTTATTTCAGGGATTGCCGATTGGGCAAGATTTCGTCCTGTAGGCGCATTGGAGCAGATGCAGCGCAAGGCTTGTACAAAAATGCAAAGCTTTCACATCATTGAACGTGCAGGTCACTGGGTGCAACAGGAACAACCTGAACAACTTGTCGAATTGATTGTTGATTTTTTGCAACACAATTGCCCCGGAATGTTTTACTGATGAGCAATTGGATATGCTATTAGAAAGTGGTATTGTTATCTCGGCTGGTCACTCGACTATGACTTATAAAGAGGCACAATATTATTTTTCAAAAGGGATTAAGCTGGTAACTCATTTATACAATGCCATGACCCAGTTTGGTCATCGGGAACCGGGCTTGGTTGGTGCAACTTTTGAAAACGAAGCTGTCTATGCTCCGATTATTTTAGATGGTGCCCATTGTGATTATGCCGCAGCAAGTGTGGCTTACAAATTAAAGAAGGATAAATTCTTTCTAATTAGCGATGCTGCCTTTTTAGGGCGAAAAGTTGCCAATTTTAAATGGGATAGTTTTGATGCCCATCTCGACAATGGTTTTTATGGAAATGAAGAAGGTAATTTGGCCGGCGCAAGCATTTCGATGGAAGAAGCCGTGCAAAATGCATTTAATCATCTTCATGTATCTGCTGACGAGGCTATCAAAATGGCTACGTGCCGTGTAGCAAGCGCTATTAATATGGAGGATCAAGTGGGTAAAATCAAATCTGGATTTCCAGCAAGTTTTGTCACATTTAATGATAATCTGTCAATAATAGAAACATTAAATTATAATCTGATTTAACACTTTAATATCAAAGATGTTAATAAAAAAAGTAACTACATAACTAACTCAAAATAAAAAAAAATGAAAAGTATTTTAGAAATTAAACCTGACATCAGCTATAAAAGTGTTGGAAAATTTGAAGAAACTAGATTCGAGAAAATCCACAATGAGATTTTTAAAAATTCAGTTGAAGCATCAAAAATTGTTGCACAAGAAATAGCAACATTAATTAGATCCAAACAAGCCGAAAATAAATCCTGTGTACTTGGCCTAGCTACTGGTTCTTCTCCTATAAAAGTCTATGAAGAATTGGTTCGAATGTATAAAGAAGAAGGACTTAGCTTTAATAATGTAGTGACTTTCAATTTGGATGAATATTATCCAATGAAAAAAGAAAACAACAACAGTTACCACTATTTCATGCATCAACATCTTTTTAATCATGTTGATATTAGACCAGAGAATATAAATGTTCCGGACGGAACGGTAGCCATTGATGAGTTGAATCAATATTGTGTTGATTATGAAATGAAAATTAAAAAAGCCGGAGGGCTTGATTTTCAATTATTGGGAATTGGTCGTACAGGACACGTTGGTTTCAATGAACCAGGATCCCATATCAATTCAGGAACTCGTATCATTACTTTAGATCATATCACACGAATAGATGCTTCATCTGATTTTAATGGGATTGATAACGTTCCTAAAAGAGCGATTACAATGGGAGTTTCTACAATTTTAAGATCCAAAAGAATTGTATTAATGGCTTGGGGTCAAAACAAAGCCTCCATCATTAAGAGAACTATTCAAGGAGATATTAGTTCCGAAATTCCTGCTACATTTTTGCAAAATCATGCTAATGCGACTTTCGTTTTAGACCAACCAGCTGCCTCTGAATTAACTCGTTTTAAAACGCCTTGGTTAGTTGGAGAATGCATTTGGACAACAGAATTAAGAAATAAAGCAATTGTTTCGCTTTGCCAAGAAACAAAACAATCTATATTAAAACTGACTGACAGAGATTACAACAACAATGGAATGTCGGATCTTTTGGCACAAGAAGGTTCTGCTTATGATTTGAATATAAATATGTTCAATGTATTGCAACATACAATAACTGGGTGGCCAGGGGGAAAACCAAATACTGATGATTCTCACAGACCCGAAAGAGCTAATCCTGCCAAAAAAAGAATCATCCTTTTTAGTCCACATCCAGATGATGATGTAATTTCAATGGGTGGAACTTTTTCTAAACTGATAAAACAAGGTCATGATGTTCATGTTGTATATCAAACATCTGGAAATATAGCGGTTACTGATGACGAAGCATTGAAATTTGCAGAAGTTTGCAATGATTTCATTGGAGGAAGCGATTGTAATATTGACTTTCCAGCGGTAATTAATTTCATTAATAACAAAACTGAAAATGAAATTGATTCTATTGAAGTTAGAAAGTTAAAAGGGCTTATCAGACGTCGTGAATCCTATGCAGCAACTAGATACATTGGTTTAAAAGATGAAAACACACACTTTTTAGACCTTCCTTTTTATGAAACTGGCCGAGTAAAGAAAAATCCATTGGGTGCTGAAGATATTACTATTGTTATGGGCATCATCGAAAAAATTAAACCACATCAAGTTTTTGCTGCTGGAGATTTAGCGGATCCGCATGGTACTCATGAAGTTTGTTTGAATGCAATATTTGCCGCTATGGCAGTTCTAAAAACAAAACCATTTATGAATGACTGTTGGTTATGGTTGTACCGAGGTGCTTGGCATGAATGGGATATCCACGAAATAGATATGGCTGTTCCACTAAGTCCTGATGAAGTTTTATTAAAAAGACATGCGATTTTATACCATCAATCCCAAAAAGACAGAGTAATGTTTCAAGGAAACGACTCAAGAGAATTTTGGGTACGAGCCGAAGATCGCAACAAAAATACTGCGAAACTTTATGATGATTTAGGTTTAGCTGAATACGAAGCCATTGAAGCATTTAAACGTTTTGATTATTAATTTAAGTAAATTGTAATTATTTCTCAAAGTGAGACATTAATAAAAATGCCTGTTCCAAACGGATCAGGCATTATTTTAATTTGGAAAAAGATCATCAAATAAAACCTGAATGATTTTCTTTGATTTTCTCAATCCTATATTGAATATTTAAATAGTTTGTAACAGAGTCAAAATTAAAAATAGGGAACTCCCCCTCTATTTAATGGTTAAATTTTGACATCTTCCAACTTAGCAAATTTGTATTTTACCTGTTCAAAATCTATAGGCTCCCCTTTAATAAAATAAGATGCTCCCATCGTAGTTTCAATTTTTCCATTACCTAAAATAAGTTCCTCTCCATTTTTAAGAAAAGCCATAGGATTCTTGTAAGTTTTTTTTTCATATCCACCTTGATAAAAAGTATAGCTAGCAAATAAGGTATCACCACGGAATTCTCCTGCTATTTTTCCTGTTTTTTTCGGCATATTAAAAATTTTCATTACCATATCCCCTTTTATTTTTCCACTTTTCAAAGTATTCACTTTCAAGTCAATTGTATCTTGCTCATATAATGCTCTATAAGTGGTTACACTTATTGGTTTTTCAGCCTTTACTTGACTGCCTTCTGAACCATTTTCGCTTTGATTGTTTTTACAACTTCCAAGTATAGCACATGCAATCGCCAAACAAAAAAGACCCGAATTTTTCATAATAGTAAGATTTAATTAATAATGTGGCAATTGCCAGTGCTAACTTACAAATAAATAATTTTAAGTAAAATAGTTATTGGCAAACAATAAAATGAAACTAACAAAAATTAGTACGTAAGGAGCACACCATTAATTCATCATTCTATATTCATTTGGCGTAAAGCCAGTACTTTTTTTAAACATACGATTAAAATGCTGAGGGTATTTAAAACCAAGTTCAAAAGCGATTTGACTAATTGATTTTTCAGTATCAAAAATCTTTTCCTTGGCCACATCAATCAATTTTAGTTGCATGTGTTCCTGCGCCGATTTTCCCGTTTCTTTTTTAATTAAATCCCCAAAATAGTTGGGAGAAAGATGCAAACGATCTGCAAAATACCCAACAGAAGGCAACCCTAAATCTTGAGTGGTATCTGACTGGAAATAGTTGTTCAATAAATTTTCAAATTTTGATAAAATATCAGTGTTTATACTCTCACGAGTTATAAACTGTCTATCGTAAAATCGAATACAATAATTCAATAGCAATTCGATATTATTCGTAATAATACTTTTACTATGTTTATCAATGGATTGATCTAGCTCATAATCCAATTTACTAAATAAATCTTTTATAATTAGTTGTTCTTTTAGAGACAAATGCAAAGCTTCATTCGAATCATACGAAAAAAACGAATATTGACTCATTTTTTTACCAAGAGCGGTTCCTTTTATTAAATCTGGGTGAAAAAGTAGTGCTAAACCTGTAGGCTGGTAATTCTCTTCATTATTGATTTCAAGAACTTGCCCTGGACTGATAAAAACCAGTGTTCCATCATCATAATCATAAGTATTTCTGCCATATTTTAATTCACCACAATTTCCCGCCTTTAAAAAAACAGCATATAAACCAAAATACATTTTACAATGATTGGGTAAATTTTTAGTATTTTTATTATCAAAAACACTAATCAATGGATGTTTTGTTTCTATATCCTTTAATGCATTATATTGACTAACGTTTTCAAGTTTTATAATGGTGTCCATAGCTATTGATTCTTTATACAAATATAACACAGACGGTATAAAAATGCACTTCAAAAAAAGCAATAACAGTAATAATGGTTATAACAGTAATAATGGTTATAACAGCAGTAATTTATATGCTTAATTGATCCTCATATTAAATGATATTTGTAAAGCCAATTTCAATTAAAGAGAGTGGAGTTAAATCTTTAAAAATGAAAAAAGTTAACGTAATTGTAGTTATTGGTGCAGGCTCTATTGGTCAAGCCATTGCGAGACGTGTAGGTGCTGGAAATCATATTTTACTAGCTGACTTATATCAAGAAAATAATGAAACAGCCGCTAAAGTTCTAAGCGAAGCAGGCTTTGTTGTGAGCACGACAATTGTTGATGTATCCTCCAGAAAATCGGTTCAAGACCTTGTTGAAACTGCAACAGCAATTGGTGGCGTTACAGGACTGATACATGCTGCAGGAGTTTCTCCATCGCAAGCCTCACCTGTCACTATATTCAAAGTAGATTTATATGGAACAGCATTAATCTTGGAAGAATTTGGTCATGTAATTGAAGATGGAGGTTCAGGAGTAGTAATTGCTTCCCAATCAGGACATCGATTGCCATCATTAACCCCTGAACAAGATAAAGCATTGGCAACCACCCCAACAGAGGAATTGCTATCGCTTCCATTTTTACAATCAGATGCTGTAGATAGTTCCTTATTTGCTTACCAATTATCCAAAAGAGGAAATTTATTACGAGTAAAGGCCGAAGCCGTACGTTGGGGAAAACGAGGAGCCCGGATCAATACAATCAGTCCGGGAATAATTATTACACCACTTGCAAACGACGAATTGAATGGACCTCGCGGAGAGGGCTATCGAAAAATGCTAGCAATTTCGCCTGCCGGAAGAGCCGGTACACCAGATGAAGTGGGCGTAGTAGGCGCTTTATTGATGGGGAGAGACGGTGCTTTTATCACAGGAAGTTATTTCTTAATGGATGGTGGTGTAACTTCTGCCTATTGGTATGGTGAATTGGCTCCTAAACCAGAATAATTTTCTTTTTACATTAGATTAAACTATTGTTGTAATCATCCCTAAACAGAAAACAAATAAATAAAATGACAACATTTATAGATAAAGGAGTAGCTGCTCCAAAGGACTATTTCACTGGAACCGTTTGGGTCAATATGAATGTAATACCCGATGAAGGATATAACATTAATATGGGAACAATATCTTTTGAAAAGAAAGCAAGAACCAATTGGCACAGCCATACCAGCGGCCAAATATTGTTTGTTATTGAAGGTATTGGATACTATCAAGAGCTCGACAAACCCATTCAACTAATCCAAAAAGGAGATGTTGTCAAAATTCCAAAAAATATAACACATTGGCACGGAGCTTCTCATAACAGTGCGATGCGTCATATTGCACTAGTTCCAGAATTTGATAAAGATACAACAGACTGGTTACAAGCCGTAAGTAATGAAGAGTATAATACTTTTAAAGCCCCTGTTTATGAAGTAGAAAACAAATTAACACCAGCCGCTATCATGAATCATGAAGAATTATGGCCTAATCATATTTCGAAGGTAAAAGAAACGGATCCTGATTTGATTGAGATATTTGACAATTTTGCTTTTGACGAAGTCATTAACCACGATACGATCGATGTCAAAACAAGAGTACTGATGATTATGGCTTCTACAATAGGTAGTCATGCCTTGAATGAGTACCGTTTGCATGTAAATGCAGCCTTGAATGTTGGTATATCTCCAATTGAAATAAAAGAAGTTCTATACCAATCTGTTCCCTATGTAGGTATTTCTAAGGTGATTGATTTTATAAATGCTACCAATGAAATTTTTATCGAACGGAATATTTCTTTACCTTTAGAAAGTCAATCTACCACTACTCCAGAAAATAGACTGGAAAAAGGATTGGCCAAACAAAAGGAAATTTTCGGCGACCAAATAGATAAGATGTATAAAAACTCGCCCAAAGATTTATTACACATTCAACACTATTTATCTGAAAATTGTTTTGGCGATTATATCACTAGAGATGGTTTGGATATTAAAACTCGAGAAATGATAACACTTTCTTTTCTTATTGCATTAGGAGGCAGTGAAAACCAAATAAAGGGGCATATTACTGGGAATGTTAATGTTGGGAATGACAGGAATATCCTTATTAATCTAATGACACAATTATTGCCCTATGTGGGCTATCCACGTACATTAAATGCCATTAATTGTTTGAATGAAATTTTACCTATAAATAATAATAATAACATAAATTAAAACACGGATATGAACACAACTCAAGTTAAAGCTTATGGTGCTGCAGATAAAGATGCGGACTTAAAAGAATTAAACATTAACCGAAGAGCAGTTTCTGAAAAAGATATATAAATAGAAATATTATATTGTGGGGTTTGCCACTCCGATTTGCATACCGCTCGAAACGACTGGGGAGGAACACTATATCCCGCAGTACCTGGTCACGAAATAGTAGGAAGAATTACCAAAGTAGGTAGTGAAGTGACTAAATTAAAAGTAGGCGATTTAGCAGGTGTTGGTTGCCTTGTAGGTTCTTGCAGCACTTGTGATAGTTGTAAAAATGATTTAGAGCAATATTGTTCTAATGGCTGGGTTGGAACTTACAACGGTCCTGACAAACATTTGGGAGGTCATACTTTTGGTGGTTATTCTGAAAAAGTGGTTGTAGATGAACACTTTGTATTAAAAGTACCAGCTAACCTAGACTTGGCTGCCGTTGCGCCATTACTTTGTGCCGGAATTACCACTTGGTCACCATTAAAACATTGGAAAGTAGGTAAAGGAAGTAAAGTTGCCGTTGTAGGTTTAGGTGGACTTGGACACATGGCTGTAAAATTAGCTAAAGGTTTAGGAGCAGAAGTAACCTTGTTTTCAAGAACTCTAGATAAAATACAAGATGCAAAAGATTTAGGAGCCCATAATGTTGTCATCTCAACCGATGAAGACCAAATGAATGCTGTAACCGGCGAATTTGATTTAATTATTGATACTGTCCCTAACATTCATGATATTAATCCTTATGTTGCTACTTTGAATTATAGTGGAACTATAGTTTTAGTTGGTTATTTAGGACCATTAGATCCTTTTTTAAATACGGTTCCAATGATCATGGGAAGAAAATCAATCGCGGGTTCTTTAATTGGTGGAATTGCCGAAACACAAGAAATGTTAGATTTTTGTGGAGAACACAACATTGTATCTGAAATTGAAATTATCAAAATGCAAGATATCAACAAAGCGTATGAAAGAATGTTAAAAAGTGATGTAAAATATCGTTTTGTGATTGATATGGCTTCTTTGAAAGCATAATATCGATCCTATTTTTATTAATAATCCCAAACACTATTTTTTTATTGTGTTTGGGATTATTATTTTTAAAATTGTATCAAAAAAGATATTTTTATTTAATAAAACAAGTAAAAATTAAGGCTCCTAAAGCCACACTTCTAGTCTCTTTTTTCTCCATAAAAACATATCTTTGCTTTTAGATAAACTACCTCCTTAAAAAACAACAATGGATCAGGATAAATTTATTTTCTGCCTCGAAGGAGTTCGAGATGTAGAAATTACAACTGCTACTGAAGTAGTTAAAAACTTAGAACAATTGGCCCTTGAAGAAGGGATTTCTAGCATATATAAAACCTGCGATACAATTGAAGGATTAGAAGAAAGTTTAAGTGCTTTACTTTATCACGATCATAATTTTAAGGATTATGAGATTATCTATTTAGTGATGCCTGGAGAACGAAATAATATCTGTCTCAATGATTACTATTATAGTTTTGAAGAAATAGCCGAACTATTTGAAGGGAAAATGAAAGGCAAAATCATTCATTTTTCTAATGCAAAAGTTTTAGACTTAAGCGCCGAAGAAGCGCAATATTTTCTAGATATTACTGGAGCAAGTGCGGTGTCTGGCTATGGAGAAGTGTCGTATAAACTACCTAGTATTGCTATCGATAAAGCCTTCTTTAGCTTGTGTCAAGAAATCGATGACGTAGTTGAAATAGTAGAAGAATTGCATCAAAAACATTATGCACTTTGTAAGTTACTCGATTTTAGATTGTACTATTAAAAAACTGAATTTTATCCATTTAAATTCTGTACTAATTTTTATCAAAATTAAAAAATGCCCAATACCTACTCCATTGTTTTACACCCATCAGAAGATATTATTTCTAAAATTAAAATGATGAAGGAAACTCTGTCAGAAAAAATAGGCTGGTTTAACAGTAAAAACTCATTGGCGCATATTACCATTGGTGAATTTACCGCAACTGACATACAATTAGAAAATATCAAAAAACAACTCGCCAAAATAGGCGATTCCATCCAACCCCTAAAAGTAGTTTTAGATCATTTTGGTAGTTATCCAAATGGCGCTTTTTTTATTGCACCAAATCCAAATTCGAAAGAAGAACTAATTCCTATTATGAAACGTTTTCATCAGGAAATCCGTTTCCCAATTGTACATAAAAGCACGGATCCTCACTTATCTATAGCCCGAAAACTATCTGCTGAAAATTTAGAAATGGCTTTCCGTATGTTTCCAAATATTGAATTAGAATACCGTTGTGAAGATGTCGTTTTAAGACGCTTTGATGCTGCAGTAAAACAATTTAAAATCATAGCCCATTTTCCGTTTAACGGGAATACAAAACAAGAATTTATACAGACTTCTTTATTTTAATAAATCTTTAAATAAGGCACGGGCAATTAATATTTTCATGATTTCATTCGTGCCAGCATAAATTCGGGTAACTCTATTGTCAGCATACATTCGTGCAATTGGGTAGTCCCACATGTATCCGTATCCTCCAAACAATTGCAAACATTCGTCCACTACTTTACCACACATATCCGTGGCCGAATATTTGATCATGGAAGCACTCTCACTCGATAATTTATGTGTACTCATTAACTCAATACAACGATCTAAAAAGGCCTGATGTATTTGCATTTGAGTAGCGCATTCGGCAATTTTAAACTGTGTGTTTTGAAACCCAGCAATTGGAGATCCAAAAGCAGTGCGTTCAGTAGTATATTTAATCGTGTCTTCAATAGCACCCTCAGCGGTGGCAACCGCCATAATTCCCACAGTTAGTCGCTCGCGTGCTAATTCTTTCATCATAATTTTAAATCCCATTTTTTCATCTCCAAGTCGGTTTTCTTTTGGAACTTTCACATTGTCAAAAAATAACTCGGCTGTATCCTGCGATTTCATCCCTATTTTTCTGAGTGGATTTCCTTTATTAAAACCCTCCATTTCCGACTCTAAAATGAGTAAAGTAACACCTTCATCATCAGTTTTCGCATTCGTTTTTACTGCTATTATAGCCATATCACACATAAAACCATTGGTTATAAACGTTTTTTGACCATTTACTAAATAATGATCGCCTTTGTCTTCTGCAGTAGTTCCCAATGCTTTTAAATCACTCCCACAATTGGGTTCGGTCATACCTATAGCGGTAATAAGCTCCCCTTTTGCCATTAGAGGTAAATACTTTTGTTTTTGTAATTCGGTTCCATAATGCAGCAAATAAGGCGCTACAATATCTGAATGAAGTGAAAATCCTGGACCTGTAATTCCTTTTTTAGCAAACTCCTCAATAAGTAGCGCATTAAAAGTAAAATCCAATCCTCCACCTCCATATATTTCTGGAATATCTAAACATAGTAGCCCTAACTCTCCTGCTCTTTTCCAAATTTCACGAGAAACCATTCCTTGTTTTTCCCAATGATCTAACTGTCCCATAATTTCATTTGCAATGAATTCTTGGATCATAGATTGCATCATTTTATGTTCTTCTGTGGCATAAATTTTTCTTTCGATAAGTATGTTTTGTAGCATGGGTACCATTTTTATTTGAGGAGGTATTTATTATATCACTTTGGATTAAAATTTATTCTTTTCTAAAGTTAAGATTTTTTTATTTTATTCTGTTTCAAAAGACATTCTAAATTGCTAATTATCCAAATATAAAAAGCCGAAACGGGTTGTTTCGGCTTGTAATTTCATTTCATTTACACCATAATCATTTTACAAAAACTATTGAAAATGTTTAAATTCTTTTTCGTTTTTATAAACTCGCGCTAGCAAACTTGGTAACACAATCAGTAATAAAGGCATCGCAATCAGGAATCCTCCAATAACTGCAATAGCTAAGGGTTGATGCAACTCAGACCCAGTTCCTATCCCAATTGCTAATGGTAGCAGTGCAATAATGGCTCCCAGTGCTGTCATTAACTTAGGTCGCAATCGAGTGGATATTGAATATACAATGGATTCATTGACGTTTCTTGTTAACTTAAAAGTTTCTCTAAATTGTAGAAAAGTAAAAATGGCATTTTCGGCAATAATACCCACAATCATTATAATTCCAGTGTAACTCCCTACGTTCAGTGGAGTGGCTGTAATAAATAGCAAAATATAGCTTCCTGCAATTCCTAAAACTGAAATTAATAATATTACAAATGCCACTCTAAAATCTCTAAAAAGGAATAGAATAACACCAAAAACCAATAAAGAAGAAGCAATTAAAATCATTAATAACTCTTTGAACGATTGTTGCTGATCTTTATAAGCTCCCGCATATTCAATATAATATCCATTAGGCAATTGTATTTGAGCGGTGACTTTAGTTTGAATTTCCTTCATCACACTTCCTAAATCTCGATTATCTAATCGTCCAGTTACTACACTCATCATTTGTAGATTTTCACGCTCGATTTCAGCTACTCCTTTTTCGATTGAAATAGTCACTAAACTGGTAATCGGAATAGCTTGTCCATTAGGTAAAAATATTTTTAGTTGTTTAATGTCTTCCAAACTTCTTTTTTTCCCATTGGCATAAATTAATCTTATGGGAGTTTGTTTTTCATTTTCTAACAAGCTTCCTACGACATTTCCTTCTAAAGCGGTTTGCATTTGAAACTGTAAGTCCGATGGAGTGATTCCGTATTGTGCCAATTGAATGTAATTAGGATGAATATTAATTACTGGTCCAGCCAAAACAATGCCATCAAAAACATCGGCGGTTCCTTTTACTTTTTCAACAATAGCAGCAACCTGTTTTGCCGTTTTTTGTAATTGTGCCTGATCATTTCCATAGACTTTGACTTCAATTGGTGAAACGGAACTCATTAAATCCCCCAACATATCTCCAATTACTTGCCCAAAATCGATACGCAAAGCAGGCTGCGTAGCCTCTACTTTGGCACGAATTTCATCAATTACATCATTACTGGTTTTATTTCTGTCTTTTTTCAATTGGATTAAATAATCCCCTCGATTGGGTTCCGTAATAAAAAATCCCATTTGGGTACCTGTCCTGCGACTGTAGGCTTCAACTTCTGGAACTTTTATAATAATTTTCTCTACTTCGTTCAGCATTCTATCCGTTTCTTCAAGTGAAGTTCCTGGCGGACTTTCATAATCTAAAATAATACTTCCTTCATCCATTTCGGGTAAAAAACCAGTTTCTAAATTAGGTAGAATAATAACTATTGAAAGTATTAAAACAAGGCAAAAAGTAATACTTATAATAGGTTTTCCAATAAAATAAGACACCCAATTTTGAGTTTTTACTTCATGAATTTCAGAGACTTTTTCTGTTTCAGCTATCCCTCTGTCTTTTTTGGAAAGCAATAAATAGACAACCGGAAGCAACAACCAAGTAACAAAAAAGGAACAAACCAAAGTGATAATCATCGTATCCGTAAGTACTTTGAAATAGGAACCTGCAACTCCGCTCATTAAAACAAAAGGAATAAAAATTACAATTGTACTGATGGATGATCCCAACATGGCTGGAAATAAATAATGAATTGCTTTTTGCAAAAGCGAAACCGTAGGCTCGTCAGGATGTTCTTCATGTGTACGGTGAATTTGTTCTACCACAACGATGGCATCATCAATAATTAGCCCTAAAGCAGCCGCTATTGCCCCCAAAGTCATAATATTGAACGTTTGCCCTGTGAGGTATAAAACAACCAATGTTAATCCCAGTGTTACAGGAATAATAATTAATATAGTAGCACTGGCTTTGGCTGATTTCAAAAACAAAACTGCGACAATTATGGCCAATAATAATCCAATTAATAAACTGTCTGTAACACTTTTTACCGCATCATTTACAAAACGGGCTTGCTCATAAAATGGTTTAATCGTGATGCCTTTGGGAAGGATTGTTTTTAAATCCTGCAGCTTTTGACTCATGGCATCCGAAAGAGAAATTAAATTAGAATTGGGCTGCTTAATGACAGCAACCAAAATACTTTCTTTCCCATTAGCATTTACTTTTATGTATTCTTTAGCTTCTTTAATTTCAACAGCAGCAATGTCTTTTAGTGTAACAATTCCTTTCCCATTATTACTGATAACCAAATTTTCCAACTCTTCTTTTTTGTCGACTTGGGCATCCGTAATGGTTAAATACAAATAGCGATAATCAGACAAATAACCATTTGATTTTATAAAATTGGTCTGACTTAAAACCTGGGAAATGGCATCTGGTGTAATACCTAGTGCAGTCATTTTATTAAAATCTAAGGACAACCAATATTCTTTTTCTTTACCGCCAATAATTCTAATTTCCGATACACCATCTATTTGAGAAAGAAATGGTTTTATAGTAAAATTGGCTATTTTTTTTAACTCAATTGCCGACATTCCTTTGCCTTCGATAGCATACCCAATTACAGGAAGAATGGACGGATTCATTTTTTCTACCGTGATTTGAGTATCAGGAGGTAGATTATTTTTGATTTGGTTGATTTGTTCTTCAATACGCGTTTTACTCAAATCAATATCTGCTTTCCAATCCATAAAAGCGGATATTTCACAACTTCCGCGACTGGTTGTACTTCTAATGGTTTTTAAATCTTGAACTTTTTTAATGGCATTTTCTAACGGTTTGGTAACCGTAATCATCATTTTATCAACAGGTTGTTGTCCTGCATCGGCAATGATTTTTATTTTGGGAAAAGTTATTTCAGGAAACAAGCCTGTTTGCATCTCTGAATAGGCAAAAAAACCTCCTAAAATAATTAGGAAGATTATGGCGCTTAAACCATTTTTATGTTTTACGAAGAAGTTGTTCATTATTTATTTTTTTAGCCACTGATTAGACCGATTTTTACAGATTTATAAAAATTTTTTAATCTTTTAAATCTGTGGTAAACCTTTTTATTTTCCGATTACTTTAACCTTAATCGTATCGCTCACTCCATAATTACCCGTAACTAAAATTTTATCTTTAGCCGTTAATTGTGGTGCTAAAATTTGGATTCTATCATCTGTCTGAATTCCCTTTTCTATTGGAATTTTAATAGCTGTGTTAGAATTTATCATTTTCATAATCCAAAAATCAGTTTCGGTTTCATCACTTAATACGGCCCCTTTGGGTAACGAAATAGTTTTAGAATTTGAGCTTTTATTAATTCTAACTTTTACAATTAAATTTTCAGGAATATCTTGTTTCCCATTTATTTTCAAAATTACATTTTGGGTTTGCGAAGTGGCATCCACTGTAGGTGAAAACTTTTGAACTGTTGCAATTCTATCACTCCCATCAGGCAAACTAACATTCAAATGTTGTCCAGCTGTAACGAATTTTTTTAATTCATAAGGCAAACTTAACACCAATGCAAAACTATTAGCGTCATTTATTGTTACCAATGGATCACCATCTTGCACATAATCTCCTTGTTGCACATTTACCATTGTTACTATTCCACTCGTGTTAGAATGCACTTGAATAGCTCCGCCAAAATTCAAACTAGGGTCAATTTTATTTATCGTATTACCCAGCACTTTAGATTCTCTTGTTTTAATCGAAAACAAGGTGGAACCGTTGTTTACAAAATCATTTATTGCTACATTAACGGAACTCAAGTACCCAGTAGCATTCGCTTTAATATTATTTTTAACTAAATAAGTTGCTGTAGCATTCAATTCCATATAATTTTCAATACCAGTTGTATCAATAGAAGTAATCGTTACAGGAATACTAGCATCAATAGGTTTCTCGGTTACTGAATTGTCCTTACATGCGGTAAAACAGACCGGAATTAGCACCAAAAAAAAGATAAATTTATTCATAGTATTAGTCATTAGAACTCCAATAATTGATTTCATTAATCAGTTGAAGCGTATTTATTTTGTTTTGCGAAATCGTATTATTGATATTGATAACATTTCCTATAGCAATCATAAAATCAGTAATTTGAGCATCTCCAGAAAGTAACAGTTTTTTATTGGCATCGATAAGCGCATCACTTATTTGAAGTTGAGATTGCAACTGATTTTGAATTTCAAAGGTTTGTTTTAATTGCTGATTTAACATCAATAATTGTTGCTGATATTGTTTATTAAAATTGTTTTTATACGCTAAATTAGTAGCCAACGCAGTTTTGTTTTTTTGATGTAATAATGTTTTCTGATTTCCATCATAGATAGGAATTGATAATCCTAAACCAATACTGAATCCGAAATTTTTATATCCTTGACTGATAAAACTAGACATATAACCCGCATCACCAAGTAACGAAAGAGAAGGTTTATAGCTGTTATCTATTAATTTATTTTGATTGATAATTTTCAAGCTATCGGTTTCGAATTGCTTTTCAAAAACAGTAGCCTTTTCATTTTGTATACTTTTTAAAGCAATTGTTGGTTTTTTTAAATTGACAAAAGTAGTATCCGTTTCTCCTGATAAATAATTGAGTAACCCCAAATCATTTTGATATTGTTGTTTTAATTGTAACACCTGTAATTCTTGCTGCTTTAAGGTTGAAATAAAAATCAAATAATCCGTTTGCCTATAAATGGAGTGTTGAGTGAGTTTTTTCAAAATCACAGCTTCATTTTTGAGTAGTTGTATCATATTTTGATTGTAAACCAGCTGCTCAGCACTACCAAACGCCGTTATATATTGCGCAATTATGGCTTTATTCAAATCTTTAACCGCAATTTTTTTATTTAAAACTAAGCCTTCTTTAATAATTTTGAATGTTTCGGCTTGTGAATTAACTATACTTTTACTAATTATTTTTTGATTTATCCCTATCAAACCAGAAATGGACTGACCATTACTTAAAGCAGTATCATAACCAAAACCGTTATAATTAGGAGCAATATACCCATTTATATTTGCGGCAACCAGCGGCTTGTAAGTAGCTCTAATAAGCAAACTATCAATTGTATTGGATTGAATTTGATTCGATATGTCTTTTAGTAAAGGGGAATTGGTTTGGGCTTTTTCTATATAAAAAACCAAGTCCTTTTCCTGTGAAAAGGACGAAGCCGTAATTAAAAAAATAAGAATGATAAGGAATGATCTCATTGGATAAATTTATTCAAAAATAAGTAGTTTATTTATTTTTTATCATCAACTACTAAAATAGTAAAAGAGTTAGGAATAATACTTGGTCTTGGATTAGGAATTTCGGCGGTAGGTTTTGGTTTTTCTCCAAAATTTGCAGTAGATAAATACAATTGATTTGTAGTTTTATTCAAAGTAATTGTTCGTGCTCCTTTTTGGGTTTTTACTGTTTGTAGTACTGCAAAAACTGCAGGGCTTTTTTCCTTAACAACTGTAATTGTTCCTTCTCCATTAGAACTAAAAATAAGTTTATTTTTAGGATTAAAAGTAACACCATCGCAACCATCACCAATAGGTAAAGTTTTAACAACCTTACCATTTATAGCATTTACAACCACCATTAACTTATTACCACACACTGCAAATAATCGATTCGATTCTAAATCAATTGCTAATCCTGAAGGTTCGTCTCCTGGTGCAATGCTCCAAGTAGCTTTTACAGCCAGTTTAGTGGCATCGATGGTTTTAATTTCGTTTTTATCTTCGATATTTACAAAAATCAACCCTTTGGTATTCGTTACTGAAAATTCTGGTTTTCCACCCAAAGCTATCGATTTTATCTCTTTATTTGTGATCGCGTCTAAAACTGTAGCATTATTAGATTTCCCATTGTAAGTAAATACTTTTTTGGAAAATGCATCATATAAAATGGCATCTGGATTTTTACCTGAAATAGCTACTTTTTCGATCAATTCAAAAGTGGTTAAATTGACAATTGATACTGAATTGTCTTTCCCATTAGAAATGAATGCTTTGTTTAAATCATTTGCAATAGCAATACCATGAACCCCTTTTGTATCAGGAATTGTAGTAATTAAGGCATTTGATTTTAAATCTATTACATTTACCTCACTTCCGTGTGAAATAAATAAATGTTGATTCACATCATCAACGGCAAGATAATCCCAGCCATCATTCCCAGGTAATTTTATTTTCTCAGAAACTTTGAAAGTTTGGCTATTACAATTTGCAATTGAAAAACCAAGAATTACTAATGCAACTATTTTTTTCATTGTGTTATATATTTAATTTATTAAAATCTAAGTTGTGCTTAATGTAGATTTAAGACCATTCCGAGTCCCATTTGTCTTCCGTTATAAAAGGGAGCAACCATTACTGAAGAATTATTCTTATTCGATTTAAAAATCTTATTATTGATATAAGGAAACATCCAATAGGCCACTTTTGTACTTAAAATTCCTATTCCTGCCCCCATAGTTACATCAGTAAACCAATGTCGATTATTATAGATTCTAAAAAAACCTGTTCCTGTAGCTACTATATAACCTGAAATCCCGTACCAAATAGAAACATCCTTGTACTCTTGCCATAAAAATTCGGCACCAGCAAATGCAGTAGCAGTATGTCCCGATGGAAAAGAATTATTACTACTTCCGTCTGGTCTTAAAACATGGGTTGTTTTTTTCAAAGCATAAACCGTACTTCCCATAATAAGATAAGAAGTTGCAAAAATTATACTTCGATCTCGTAAATTATTTTTTCCTTTAATACCTCCTAAATTCAGACCGTAAACCGCTAATGCTGGAACGTATTGGGAGAAATCGTCTACACTAATTTTTCTATCAATATTTTCGGTGACTTCCTCTTTGATTTCTAAGTTCAAGTCTTTTAAATTTTTATTTTCCATACCAATTATACCGTATCCAACAAGTACCGTTGGTATAATCAATTGCTTGTAATTGAAACTTAAATTACCATTTTTGGCACCCTTAATACTGTCTTGGCTACTAAGCCCTTGTGCCATTATTCCAGTATTTAAAAATAGTAGGATCAAAAAACAAGAACCATTTTTAATAATTTTAGTCGCAGGATATGTAAACTGGAATTTAAAATTTTCTAACATCATATATTAATTGAATATTTAGTTCGAAAATTATTCTTTTACTAAAGTTCCATTTGCTTTGAAAGCTAAACTTTTTCGCTTTAACCCTTTTTTTAGCTCTACTTCGTATATGGTTCCATTCTTAGCAGTTTCGGTTAGATCAGCCTCTGCTATTTTCCAATCCAAATAATTTGATTTTACAGTGGCTAAAACGGCTTTTGGTAAGTTCATCGCTTTAATCTCTTTTTCAGTCTCAAGCCAAGTTCCATCTTGCAAAAAATTAGCCGAAATGGAATTTCCTTCAAAAATAAAGTCTGCTTCCCACTCCTTTGGCGCTTCTTTTCCCCAACTCACTTTGGTAGCAGTAGGGAATTTTTTAGCGAAAGCTTTTTTTACTGCTTCAGGTGGTGTACCTGCAAATGCAAAACTGGATACCAATACAATTGACAATAACATTACTAATTTTTTCATTTTTTTTAGATTTAAAAATTAATTCTAACACAAACTTAGATTACAAATCTATTTTAAATCTATGCTGCTATTTCTATTATTGCGTTTTATAAACAAAGAAATTATTTATTTCATTTGGTCAATTATTTGCAAAAAAACTTCCTGCCAATAATTAGGATGATACGACGTTTCGGCATCTCCAAAACGCACTATAATCATTTTTTTTTCAGGATAGATATAGAGATATTGCCCAAACAACCCTACAGCAAAATAACTCCCGTATTTCAGAGGCCCTATTCCCCAATTATTATTATAAAAATGTTTGTTATTTCCTGATGGATCCGAATGTGTAGACAACTCTACCCATCTTTTTGACACAATTTGCTTTCCATTCCAATTCCCTCCATTAAGATAAAGTCTGCCAAACTTTGCAAAATCAATTGCTCTAGCTTGTAAACAACAAAATGTTTTTTCGATTGCTTTATCATCATCTCGATCCAAACTCCATGTTGCCGGTGCCTCCATTCCTAATGGTTTCCATATTTTATCTTCTAAATAGTTAGAAATGGTTCCGCCACTTACTTTTTCAATAATATATCCTAAAAGCATTGTGTTTTCACTACTGTATTTAAATTTTGTGTTGGGTGGGTATTCTAGTTTTAAATTGAGCATCTTTTCTCTTAAATTATCTCCCCAATAAAATTCAGCATTATCAGATACTGGATTTAGTTTGTTATCAGTAAATCGAATACCTGAGGTGTGTTGTAATAAATTTTTTATGGTAATTTTATCCCAACCAATTTTATTTTTAAATTCAGGTAAATAATCAATAATGAGGTCATTTTCACTTTTTATTTTTCCTTCATCAATTGCAATTCCAATTAAAGTAGAAACAAATGGTTTCACCATAGAGAAGGAAGAAACAAATGAATTTGAAGTATATCCTTTGTTGTATCTTTCGTAAACAATTGTATCGTTACGAATAATTAAAAAAGAGATCGTTTTATGTAATGTAGTAAAGCTATCTAAACTAACATTTGTACCGTTAAAATCCCGATTGACAAGTCCTATTTTAGTTCCTAAATGAGAGTCTTTGATAGGTTTATGAAAATAATAAACAGGCGCTTCATTAGCAATAACGCGTTGTGCGAAATGCTTGTAATCTGATTGGCTGGGAATCCCGCCGTACCTCAAGGAACGAAATACATTACAAGAAGTACAACAGATAAAAAATATCATAAAAATTATTATTTTTTGAATTTTTAAAACAAGCATAGTAATTGTTTTTTAATCCCTTTCTTTCAAAATAAAGCGATGTTTGTTGTTTATAAATTTATATTTTAAAACTAATCCACTGACTTCAGCAATTTCATTTGCTATTGCTAAACCAAGTCCAATTGATAAATGAGACGTTGAATTTTTTTGAAAACGTTTAAATAGATGGTCCAAATTTAGCGGTTCTATTGCTCCAGTATTTTCAATGATAATTTTATTAAACTTGATCCTAATATGTATACTCCCCTCATCAACATTATGTCTGATCGCATTTTGAATTAAATTATTAATGAATACTAACCCTAAATCAGGGTTCATATTAATCCAAAATTCAGTTTCAATATTTTTTACAATAGTTATTTCCTTCTCTTTTATATAATCTTCAAAAAGCAATAAAGACGAATCCAATACTTTTTCGACAGACACTTTTTCAATGGTTTTAAACTGTCTATTTTCAATTTTTGTAAGCAATAATAATGACTTATTTAAGCGATTCAGTTTAGAACATGCATCATCAATTGCAACAATTAATTCAACATCATTTGGATCTAAATTTTCAGATTGAATAAGTAAATCAACCTTTGATTTTATGACTGCCAACGGAGTTTGAATTTCATGAGATGCATTCTCTGTAAATTTCTTTTGGGCATTATAATCCGCAATCATTTTACTCATCATGCTAGCAAGCGATTTATTTAAAGCTGTAAATTCTTTAATGGTTGAATCCTCAAATGGTGGTATTTCGTTATCACTAGCTCTAAATTTCTCCAAGTTGGAGACCGAAGTATAAAACGGTTTCCACATTTTTTTTGAAATCCAAAAATTAAGAATCATTGAAATTAAAAATAATGCTGCTAAAATCCAGACAAGTAAAAACAAAATACCTTTGATTAACTCTTCATTTTCTATGCTACTGCGCCAAATTTTTATTAGATAATTAGTATTTTTAACCCTTACAATCGACGAAACCATCCTATTTGGGTCCATTTCATTTTCAGCCTCATCTAGAATTAATGTGTCCGAAAAAATTGTTTTATTCCCGTTACTAAAATTATTTTTTAATGTTTTGTTGATTTCCGCTTCCTTAGTTTTGACTAAAAACTGCAACGAAACGGTATCATTTTCTACTAAATATTGCTCAATCAATTTGATGCGATTCACTAAAACCTCATCATTAGCATGCCGTACTTTATGTGTTAATATATGAAAACAAATAAAACCCGACAGAATCAAGATCGGGATACTTAACAATAAGTAATATAAACTGGTCTTTGTAATTAGTTTCATTCTTGTAATTTAAAATTATAACCTAGACCGTAGACAGTTTGTAAATAATCTTCGCATTTTTTTTCTAATAATTTTTTGCGCAAGTTTTTTACATGGTTGTATATAAAATCATAGTTATCCAATCGATCTGCATCGTCTCCCCATAAATGTTCGGCCAAGGCATTTTTACTCACTACGCGGTTTTTATTGGCGATGAAATACAGTAATAAATCATATTCTTTTGAGGTTAAAGTAACAATTGCATTATTTACATAAACGCTTCGATCTGCTGGAAGGATTCTAATTTCATTGACAACAATTTCTAGACTTCCATCAAAATTTTTTCGTCTAATCAACGCTTTTATTCTCGAATTAAGTTCCGATAAATGAAACGGTTTTGGTAAATAATCATCGGCACCAAGATCCAAACCAAAAATTTTATCATCCAGTGAGTTTTTTGCAGAAATAATAATGATTCCCGCTTTTGATTTTTTTAATTTAATTTCGGTAATCAAATCCAAACCAGAACCATTTGGCAACGTAATATCAACCAAAATACAATCATAATCATAGATCGCAATTTTCTGTTGTGCCTTACTAAAATCCGAAGCTATTTCAACCACATTCCCTTCTACTTCAAAATATTGTTTGATACTTTTTTGCAATTCAGGTTCATCTTCGATTAATAAAATTTTCATGCTTATTTATTTTGATTCGTGTTGATTTTGGCTAATCAATAAAATATAAATTTACTTAAATTTAATCATTGTTATCTTGATACTACAGTAACAATATAAAAAACTTCAGGTGCTATTATTTTTCGAATGTAGCTTTACACCAAATTTCTCTGCTTTTACTAAATAGATACAGTACAATTTTAGAAATTAATTCTATTTGAATTCTATGTTTATGATAAAACAACCCTTTTATCATCCAAAAGAATAAAGGTTATCAATTGATATAAAGAACCTCAATTTCTCCACAAAAAAAGCCGAAACATCTATTTCGGCCTTTAATTAGTATCTATTTTGTTATTTTATTGCTCTAACATTTTTTCACTGTAATAAGCATGTTCAAAAACTATTTTTCCATCATCATTAAAATCATCTATAAAAAATACGGGTAAAATAATTTTCTTTTTATCTGATTTTCTAGTCAAATTATAATTCCACCAGGATTGAACCACTTTAGTATTTCCCATTTCATAATGCAAATAATCTGGATATCCGGATACGTCTATACTGTTAACTTCAAATTTATCTAGAAATTTTTTGTCATTGGCCTTTAATTCAGCTAATGAAATACTTTTTCTTTCTGAATTATTTTCATCTAAAAATCGCGCTTTATCATCATAAAAAATATACGCTTTATCAAGATCATTATTTTCAAATGCATAAATCATTTTTCGAATAGTGTTGATATATTCATGATGATTGTAAATCATACCATTTTGTCTATCAGTAGAACTATCACCAATTTCATCAGGAATGCTACTATTCATGTAATTGATGATGGTTTTTATCTTATTATTTTTGTCAACAATAAATAATCGATGAATGGGCATATCAATCTTTACTCCAGATTTATTATGTACTCCTTTTAGGTCTTCCCAAGTTTGAACCCAAACCACATCTTTGTTGTTAGCATCTTTGTATTCTAATGCATCTGGATAAGCACCTGCAGATCGTTTAATACTAAAATAATCAATATTGTCTTTCCAGAATTTCATTTCTTTTAAAAAAGAAGCTTTGTCTTCTCCTTTATCTGTTTTGTCAATGCTCGTACCGTTATACGATTTAAAATCTTCTGCTAAATAACTGGCAACTTTGTCAGTATCTCCTTTAACAAATGCCTGAACCATATCCTCTACTGTATTGATTGCAGGATGTTCTACATAAATAGTTCCATTTGATTTTTTTTGTGCGTATGTGATGCAAGTAATCATCAACAATACAATTAGAATACTTTTTTTCATAATTAAATAAGATTTTTAGTTAAAAACACCATTAAATTTAATCATAAATACTGATAATCAACATATTATGTTAAAAATATTTATTGTTTTGTAACTACTTTATTACAGATTTTGAAAAAAATATTTATTCTAATTCTTTTAGTAAAGGATAAACACGTTTGAATTTGGCAAAACTTTGCTGATAAATTATTTTATGCTTTTTATTGGGTACAAATACTTTCCCATTTGAAGTCTCGGGCAACACCTCTATTTCATTTGATTTAAAGCCAATCAATACTGCTCCCCAAGCCGAAGCTTCGACTGTTTCAGCAATTCTAACTTTCATTTGAAAAACATCGGCAGTCATTTGCAACCAAAATTCACTTTTTGCAAATCCTCCACTTGCCATAATAGTATGTTGTTCTCTAGTCTCTTCATTAGGCAATAGAATTTCTAAAACATTCAAAAGTCCAAATAAAATCCCCTCCATTGTGGCCCGAATAAAATGGGCTTGGGTATGAATAATTTTGATTCCTAGAAGAGTACCTTTTGCGGAAGCATCCCAAATAGGAGCTCTTTCTCCTAATAAATAGGGTACAAAAAGTAATCCATCTGATCCTGAGGAAACGTTAGCTGCTTGCTTAAAAAGAGTTTCAAATGAATCTTCAGTTTTCAAAATAGATTCTTTTAACCACTGTAAAACAATGGCACCATTACTAACCGCTCCTAGTGTTAAATATTGATTATCTATCAAATGATAACATTGCGTTCGCATTTGGGAATCTATAAAAGGTTTCTCGATTGGTAAGCGTACTGCTCCACTTGTTCCTATTGTTAACGCCACTTTTCCAGGTTCCATTGCTCCAGTACCTAAATTGGCTAAAGCTCCATCTCCCCCTCCTATAACATATAACAAGTGATCATTTAATCCTTTACAAAAATGGGTGGGTTTTACAATTTTTGATAATTGATTCGAATGAATATCTAGAAATTTTAAAATCTCAAGATCCCATTCTAACTTATGAATATTCATTATTCCGGTACCCGATGCCATGGAAGAATCAATTGCATATTCTCCAGTAAGCTGATGCCATACATATTCTTTTAAACTAATAAATTTAAATGCTTTAGAAAAGACTCCTTTTTTATGTTCTTTCAACCAAGCGATTTTGGTCATGGGAGAAAATGTATGAATAGGGATTCCCGTTTTTTGATAGAACCTCTTTCCTACATCTGTTACTTTAAGCGATTCTGCAAATTCATGTGCACGATTGTCTGCCCAAATAATAGCATCTGTTAATGGATTTCCTAATTCATCAATGATTAAAACACTTTGCATTGCCGAACTAAAACTGATAAACTCAGGCTGATATTCCTTTGTAATTTGATTAATGCAAGCTAAAACTGCAACAAGAACTTCATTTGGTTTTTGAATACTTTGATCGAATTCTGGGTGATACAATGGATATTCTTTTGAATACTCATAAATTACTTTACCTGATCTATTGAAACATACCGCTTTTGTTGCTGTCGTTCCTATATCGATACCAACATATATTTTTTTATCATCCATGATTTCGTTCTTATTAACCTACAAATAAATTAAGAACTAACACCCCTACTAACCCTGTAACACCAACTATAGTTTCCATTGCTGTCCATGAACGAAAAGTATCCTTAATACTGATTCCAAAATACTCTTTAAACATCCAGAAACCAGTATCATTTACGTGAGAGCACATTAAACTTCCTGCTCCTATTGATAAAACCATCAATTCAGGACTGACCCCAGAACTTATCACTAAGGGTTGAACAATACCTGCAGCAGTTAATCCTGCAACCGTGGCCGATCCTAATGCAATGCGTATAATAGTAGCAATAAGCCAACCCAAAAATAAGGGTGAAAGTGTCGATCCATCAAAAAAAGTAGCTAAATCAGATCCAATTCCACTATCAATCAATAGTTGTTTAAAAGCACCACCAGCACCAATTATTAAAATTATCATAGTGACAGAACTCATAGAAGTACTAAATTTATCCATAATGTCCATCATCTTTTGCCCTCGTTTTATCCCTAAAAAAACAATACCAAATAATACTGTAATCAACATCGAAGTAGTTGGATTTCCTATAAACTCTAATGTGGTCCGCAAATCCGATCCTTCTGGTAAAATAAAAGCACTCAAAGTCCCTATCCCCATTAAAATAACGGGAGTGAGTGCAATCATGAAACTTGTCAAGAAAGAAGGCATTTCTCCTTCAGTAAAAGTTTTACTTTCGAATAATCCTTTAGGCGGATTCGTAACAATTTTTTTTATAAATTCAGGAAAAATAATTCCTGCAGCTAGCAAAGCAGGAATAGAAACTAAAATTCCATATAATAATGTTTTACCAATATCTGCCTTGAAAATTACTGCTATTGCAGTTGGTCCAGGATGTGGAGGTAAAAAACCATGTGTAATTGATAAGGCCGATGCCATGGTAATACCTAGATAAATAAAGGGTTGTTTCGTATTGGCCGCAATGGCAAAAACCATTGGAATCAAAATAACAAAACCAGCATTATAAAACATGGCAATTCCTACAGCAAAACCAGTAACTAAAACGGCCCATTTTACTTGATTCACACCAAAGGAATTGATTAAAACAGTACTGATTCGTTGTGCTGCACCACTCTCGGATAGTAAACTTCCAAGCATGACTCCAAAAGCCAAAATTAAGACCAAAGATCCTAAAGTACTACCTATTCCGTTTTGGATGGAATTAACAATTGTTCCAAAAGGCATTAGCTTTACTATACCAACAAAAAAAGAAGCCAATAGTAAAGAGATAAATGCATTAAATTTTAGAACGGTTATTAAAAATAGCAACAAAAGGATACTTGCAATTAAAATCAGTATGGACATAAGTTAGAATTTAAATTTTACACTCTTTTAGTTTTCTAGCGAATTGTGGAAAATTATTCGTTTTTTTCTACAGCATGACCACCAAATTCATTTCGGAGGGCCGCAACTACTTTACCAGAGAATGTATCTTGCATTTGAGAACGATAACGCATCATTATCGATAACGCTATAACAGGTGTTGGCACGCCTAAATCCAATGCTTCTTCAAGTGTCCATTTTCCTTCTCCTGAGGAATGCATAACTCCCTTTATACCCTCGAGTTTAGGATCTTTTGAGAAAGCATTTTCGGTCAATTCCATTAACCAACTGCGTACTACAGAACCATGATTGAACAGTTTTGCTGTTTTTTCGAAATCAATATCAAATTCAGAATGTTCAAACACTTCGAATCCTTCTGCAATTGATTGCATCATTCCATATTCAATTCCATTATGAACCATTTTAGTATAATGGCCACTCCCAGAAGCACCTGTATATAAAGATCCATTAGGAACTGAAATATTCTCAAAAACTTCTGCTACATAATCAAATACTTCTTTATCTCCTCCCACCATCGTACAAGCGCCATTTAATGCACCAGAAGTTCCTCCAGATGTACCACAGTCCAAATAGCAAAACCCATTTTCTTTTAAAATTTTATACCTGCGTTTTGAATCTTTGAAATTAGAATTTCCTCCATCGATGACAATATCGTTTTTATTTAAAAAAGGGATTAAAGAAAAAATCACTTTGTCTACAATTTCTCCTGCGGGAACCATAATCCAAATCACTCTTCGCTCGGTTAATTTTTCGGTTAATACAGCAACTGAATTAGCCGTATCTATTCCTTCTTTCTCTATTTTAGCTACAAAGTCGGTATTAACATCATTGGCTACCACATCATACCCATTTCTTTGCAAGTTTAAGGCTAGGTTAAAGCCCATTTTTCCTAATCCTATCAGTCCTATTTGCATTGTATCTCGTATTTAAGTATCGTTTGAAATTATTTTTTTTATCAACTGTAAAAATATCAGTTTTAATTTTCTAATATACAGTTTATCAGAAAAATAGTCCTCTTTTTTTTTATATAATGAAATATACCCATTTATTTTTTAATTATGTCACCAAGAATGAGGTTAATAAATCAAAAAAGATTGATGTCCATTTTATAATTATCGCTCATCTAGATAAAGGCCTTTTATATCGTGTCTAAAACAATTTTTAAACATTTGTTATTACTATAGATTTCTTACTACTATTAAAACTGTTCAATAATCATAAATAACTTTTGTTATAAAATAAAATTAAGACTACACCCCCCCCTTATTTTACTTAAAATTAAAAATTCACCTATAAAAAGATGAAACATTAAGAATATTTATCCTATAATATTTAAAAATAACTCAAAAAAATGGGGGTATAGTTAAAAAATTTAATTGTGAATAGTGCAATTATTTAAATCTATAATGAATATTCTTTATTATTTTGAAAGGATATTTTGTAATTAATAATTCTACCTCTTTTTATCCAAAAACTCAGTTCTTATTTATAATTCTTAAATAAAAGTTAATAAATTCGTCACTGAAAAAAAATAGATTTTAACAGATAATAAACAATAAATCATTGTTATTATTGAATAATACACTAATTAAATACAAATTCACTGTATATAAATCAAATATTAAATTAATCACAAAAAAACAAACACTATCAAAATTTCTAATTCCCAAAAATTATTTGCTTATTTTCTGATTAGAAAATCACAAAAAAAATCAAGGAAAAATACTTAAACAAAATAAATCAATTATAAAATCCACTTAATTATGAAAAAAATCGAAGCCATTATTCGAAAATCAAAATTTGATGAAGTTAAAGAAGCTTTACACAAAATAGAAGTTAATTTTTTTACGTATTGGGACGTTACTGGAGTTGGTAACGAGAAAGAAGGACACGTGTATAGAGGTATTACTTACAGTACAACAGATATACAAAGAAGATACATTTCCATTGTAGTTTCGGATCCTTTTCTAGAAAAAACAGTTGACGCTATTTTGAATGCAGCCGCTACCGGAATGGTGGGCGATGGTAAAGTATTTGTTTCTGATGTACAAGAAACGTATAGAATAAGAACCAAAGAAAAAGGAACAGACGCTGTTAACTAAATCACTTTTAAAACTAACTAATAAAAATATATATTATGGATACGAATGCTGCAATGGACTTAATGTGGGTGTTAATCGCCGGAAGTTTAGTGTTTTTTATGCAAGCCGGTTTTACACTTGTAGAAACTGGTTTTACTAGATCAAAAAATACTGGAAATATTATAATGAAAAATTTAATGGATTTCTGTATTGGAAGTCTTGCTTTCTGGGCAGTAGGATATTCGTTAATGTACGGAGATTCTATTGGAGGATTGGTTGGAGATATGAAGCAATATGCTTTTTTTGATAGTCTTCCAGACATGCATAGTTTATTTTTTCAAACTGTATTTGCAGCAACTGCAGCAACTATCGTTTCTGGAGCGATTGCTGAAAGAACAAAATTTACTACTTATTTAATCTTCTCTTTATTAATGACATTAATAATCTACCCTATTTCTGGTAGCTGGGTATGGAATGCAGGTGGATGGCTAGCTAAAATGGGATTTACTGATTTCGCTGGATCAACTGTAGTACATGCTGTTGGTGGAGCTGCTTCTTTAGTAGCTGCTGCTATGGTAGGCCCTAGAATTGGAAAATACACAGATGGAAAATCAAATGCTATACAAGGTCATAGTTTAATGCTAGGAGCTTTAGGGGTATTTATACTTTGGTTAGGATGGTTTGGGTTCAACCCAGGATCTCAACTTGCAATATCTGGTGATAACGCTTTTAAAGTAGCAGCTATATTTATTACAACAAATTTAGCAGGTGCTGCAGGTGCGTTAGCAGCTATGTTTTTAACTTGGATATTTTACAAAAAACCAGATATTTCAATGACTTTAAATGGAGTTTTGGCTGGATTAGTTGGTGTGACAGCAGGTTGTGCAGCTGTAAGCCCATTAGGAGCTCTAATTATTGGATTAATTTGTGGGGTTGTAGTTGTATTTTCAATTGAATTTATCGACAAAAAATTAAAAATTGACGATCCAGTTGGAGCGGTTTCAGTTCATGGAGTTTGTGGTGCATTAGGAACTATATTAGTTGGATTTTTTGCTACAGATGGGGGTTTATTCTATGGTGGGGGTTTTGATAAATTAATTGTACAAATCACAGGTGTTGCAGCAATTGTAGCATGGGCAATGGGAGCTTCTTTTATCGTATTATTTATATTAAAGAAAACTATGGGACTAAGAGTTACCAAAGAAGAAGAGATTGATGGTTTAGATATTCATGAGCATGGAACTAATGTTTATAATGACTAAACAATTAAAATTATAATAAAAGTTTATTTACAGTGATGCTTCCTTTTTATAAACACACCCTCATGTGTTTTCTAAAAGAATTGCGGTTGGCAATCAAAAATTATTTTTTAAGCATCATTTTAAATACCTAAAACATAAAGCCTACAACAAAATGATTTTGTTGTAGGCTTTTTTTATTGAATATACATTTACATTAAAAAAAAATTTAACTTAACCTTTTTAAATTAGATTAAATGCAACCACTATAAAAGTAAGTCGCAAATAAAAACATACTAGTTAATTAAACATTAAAACTATAGGACAGCAATTATAAATCAAATAAAAAAATAATAGATTTACCAAAATAGATTTCATTTACAACACTGCTTATGTCAAAAGAAAAGTTACGAATAGATAAAACATGCCTTAATTGTAATTATGTTGTTGACCAACGTTACTGTCCCAATTGCGGTCAAGAAAACACGATAAGCACTAAGTCTTTTCATCATATCTTTATTCATTTTTTTGAAGATTTAACCCATTACGACAATGCATTTTGGAGAACCATTTTTTATTTATTTTTCAAACCTGCAGCATTAACTAAAGCTTATCTTTCTGGAAAAAGATTAACATTTCTAGCGCCTGTACGTCTTTATATTTTTATTAGTTTCGTTACCTTTTTATTACTATCCTTATTCCCAACTAGCGACACAAAAGAAGTAACAATTCCAATTACTATAGAAAAAACTCAAGTAAATATCCCCTCAATTGATTCATTACATATTGAAGAAAAAAGCGTCGATGGATTAACAAAAGTTGGAATATTATCTCAAAAAAATAATGATACTATTAAAAAGATTTTACTACAAACTACTAAAATTGACACTACTAAAATAAACAAAAAAGAAGTGGCTGATTTTGGTTATAAATCTATTAATGAACTAGACTCAATACAAAAAAATGGGGCAGAAAAAGCAAAAGTAAGCAAAACCGAATATTGGTTCCTAAAAAAATGGCTTGCTGTAAAAGAAGAAAATACAAATGAGGAAATCATTGAGAAATTCAGTGAATCATTTACGCATAACCTCCCAAAGGTACTGTTTATGTATATGCCTGTTTTTGCTTTTATACTATGGGTTTTTCATGACAAAAAAAAATGGTACTACTTTGATAATGGTATTTTTACTTTGCATTATTTTTCGTTTCTACTCTTATTGATTTTAACCCTGTTCTTTATAGACAAACTCTTTCTGTTGTTTGGTGAAAATCCTATTTTGACTTGGGTTCATTTTGGTCTCAAATCGATTGGCATTTTTTGGATGCTGTATTACTTTTTTCCTGCACACCGAAGATTTTATGGAGAAAAAATCATGATTTCTTTATTAAAAAGTAGTGTAATTTTACTGATAAATGTTATCATTATAATTATTCTAATGGTGCTTTTCGCACTATACACCTACATCAATATTCACTAAGAACTATTTAACAAATTACAAAAGGTTCCCCTTTCTTTTTTTAAAAATAGGTTTAAAAAAAATCTACCCATAATTGATATAAACGATAGGATTTAGAATTTGAATAATTTAATTCTTGTTACATAATTCGCAATTATAAAATGTAAAAAAAGCAATCATAGCAAAAAATTAGGTCGATTATTATCATAAAAAAAGCATAAACTATGATTTTTTTGCAATATTTGTTATACTACTACTATTCAAAGATAACACGCCTAAATTATGTCAATAAAAATCGCTATTTCACACAAAACAACTTACAAATTTGACCGAAGCGTTAAATTATTCCCTCATGTTTTTAGACTTCGTCCAGCTGTACATTCTAGAACGGCTATAGAAGGATACTCTTTTAAAATAAGTCCTGAGGATCATTTTATCAATTGGCAACAAGACCCTTTTGGGAATTATCAAGCTAGAGTTATTTTTCCTGAAAAAATTAAAGAATTAAAAGTCGAAGTCGAAGTTATTGCAAAACTTCAAGTCATCAACCCTTTTGATTATTTTGTAGAAGAATATGCTCAAAAGTATCCCTTTAAATATGATACTATACTGGAACAAGAATTAATTCCTTATTTAAAATTGAGTGAAGAAAGTCCCATATTCTTAAAATTTATTGAAAAAATAAAACTAAATGATTCCATAGAAATAAATGATTTTTTAGTTTATCTGAACCAAGAAGTTTACAAAACGCTTTCTTATAATCTACGAATGGAGGCAGGAGTACAAACACCAGAAGAAACATTACGAATAAAAAGTGGCTCTTGCAGAGATTTTGCATGGCTATTAATTCATGTTTTACGTCACTTTGGTTTAGCTGCACGATTTGTTTCTGGCTATATTGTGCAATTAGCACCCGACATAAAATCACTTGATGGCCCTTCTGGACCAGAAAACGATTTTACTGATTTACACGCTTGGGCCGAAGTTTATCTTCCTGGAGCAGGATGGATTGGACTGGATCCTACGTCTGGACTTTTTGCAAGTGAAGGTCATATACCATTATGTTGTACTCCCCATTATGAAAGTGCAGCGCCAGTTACAGGTGCAACAGAAAAATGTGAAGTAAGTTTTGAATTTGAAAATAAAGTAACTCGCATTCATGAAGACCCAAGGGTAACTAAACCCTATTCTGACAAGCAATGGCAAGATATCATGGCGGTAGGAAATGTAGTGGAGAAGGATTTAATTGAAGGTGATGTGCGTTTAACAATGGGTGGAGAACCCACCTTTATTTCTATTGATGATTTTGAGGGAGCCGAATGGAATACAGCAGCCGATGGACCATTGAAACGTAAACTAGCTTATGATTTAGCCCTTCGTTTAAAAAAACGATTTGCTCATGGAGGCTTGCTGCATTTTGGACAAGGAAAATGGTACCCTGGAGAGTTATTCCCACGTTGGCAATATGGACTATACTGGAGAAAAGACGGATTCCCTTTGTGGAAAAATGATGCGCTAGTAGCAAAAGAAGGTGAAACTCAATTTACTTTTCACGATGCTGAAAAATTTGCTGTCGAATTGACCAAATTTTTAGGTATTGACACTAAAAACATATTACCAACTTACGAAGATCCAATCTATTGGGCTCTAGAAGAAGGTAAACTTCCAATGAATTTAGATCCATTGAAAGTGAATTTAAAAGATTCTATGGAACGTCATAATTTGGCAAAGGTTTTAGAAAAAGGCTTGAATAATCCATCAGGATTTGTTTTGCCAATACAAAAAAATCACAATAATGATAATTGGGAAAGTTGTGCTTGGGAATTTAGAAGAGGCAATTGCTTTTTAATTCCTGGAAATTCTCCAATTGGATTGCGTTTACCATTGGATTCCTTACCAAAAATTTCTAAAAACAAGAGAGAAACAGTTGTAGATAGAAGTTTATTTGAAGACTTACCCGCTTTAGGTGATTATTCAGAAAAAATAAACAAACGTTATGGGACCATTTCAAAACTCATTCAGTCTGTCAAAAAAGTATTATCTAAAAAAGAAGAAAAAAAAGAAGAAGAATCTTTATTATTTGAAGTAGACACTTTTATTACCGCCATGTGTATACAAGAGCGCGATGGAATGTTGTACATTTTTCTTCCTCCAACTGATTATTTAGAAGACTATGTAGATTTAATTACTTCGATAGAAATTACTGCAGAAAAATTACAAATGCCAGTAAGAATTGAAGGATATCAACCAAAGTCGGACTACAGAGTCGAAAAAATGATGGTAACCCCAGATCCAGGTGTAATTGAAGTAAATGTACATCCAGCCAAATCTTGGCAAGAAATTGTAGACAACACAACGGCGCTATATGAAGAGGCATTTCTATCTCGTTTAGGCACCGATAAGTTTATGGTAGACGGTCGTCATACTGGAACTGGAGGAGGGAACCATGTAACATTAGGAGCTGAAAAGCCTGAGGATAGTCCCCTATTGAGAAGACCTGATTTATTGCGAAGCTTAATCACCTATTGGCAACACCATCCCGTTTTAAGTTACCTTTTTGCTGGACCCTTTATTGGACCAACAAGTCAAGCACCGCGTATTGATGAAGGTCGTGATGAGCGTCTCTACGAAATGGAAATTGCTTTTGATCAAATCCCAAAAGACAAAGAAGTTCCTTTTTGGATGGTGGACAGAATTTTCAGAAACCTATTAACTGATATCACTGGAAATACGCACCGTTCAGAATTTTGTATCGATAAATTATATTCTCCTGATTCATCAACAGGACGTTTGGGAATATTAGAGTTAAGAGCTTTTGATATGCCACCTCACAAACACATGAATTTAGTTCAAAATTTATTAGTTCGTGCCTTAGTTGCAAAATTTTGGAAAAACCCATATGAGAAAAAATTAGTCCGTTGGGGAACTGAACTACATGATAAGTTTTTGTTGCCTCATTTTGCCTATTTGGACATGATTGATGTAGTTAATGATTTAAAAGATGCTGGATATAATTTTGACATTTCATGGTTTGATCCTTTTTTCGAATTTAGATATCCTCACCATGGTAATGTGACTATTGATAATATCCAATTAGAAATTCGATTAGGTATTGAACCATGGCACGTACTTGGTGAAGAACTCTCAGGCTCTGGAACCTCTCGTTTTGTAGATTCCTCATTAGAACGTTTACAAGTAAAAGTTTCTGGAATTGTACCAGAACGCCATATTTTACTATGTAAAGGCTGCCGAATTCCTTTAAGAAGTACTGGTACAAAAGGAGAATATGTAGCAGGAATACGATATAAAGCATGGAATCCACCATCCGCTTTACACCCAAATATAGGTGTAGATGTTCCATTGGTTTTTGATATTGTAGATACTTGGAATAATAAAGTAATCGGTGGCTGTACCTATTTTGTAACACATCCAGGCGGAAGAAGTTTTGAAACTATGCCTGTGAATAGTTTTGAAGCAGAATCAAGAAAGATAAGTCGCTTTTGGGATTTTGGTCATACACCATCTTCAGTACATAATGACATGGAAAACGAGAAAGAAATTATAATAAATAATAGTGCAACTTCTCGCTTTTTAGTAGAGTCTAAATCCGAACTTAAACTTGATACTCCCATTGAACTTATTAACCCTGAATACCCTTACACATTAGATTTAAGACATTATTGGAAAGCAAAAGAATAGAATAATTGCATTGTTGTTCGCTTTAAAAACCTTTATTTTGCCAATTATAAAAAACGCAATTCATTTACAATTAACAAATGATTCAAGATATTTCATTGGGATTACTCCAATCTTATAAAGAGAAAATAAATACGTACGATGAAGTACTTGACAAAAACGGTCAAGTAAAACCGTATTGGCAAAAGCTTTTTGATACTTTAGAATCTATAGGTCTTGAAGAATTAGAATTACGTAATCAAGAAATTATAAAAAAACTAAGAGAAAACGGAGTTACTTATAATGTTTATGACAATAATAATGAACCTAATCGTGCGTGGAAACTAGATCCAATTCCGTTTTTAATCCATAAATCAGAATGGGAAACCATTGAAAAAGGGTTAAGACAAAGAGCACATCTTTACGATTTAATTCTAAAAGATATTTATGGACCACAATTATTAATAAAAAATTCAATTATTCCAGCTGAATTAATTTTTGATAATTCTGGTTTTCTATTGCCTTGTTTTGATATTAGACAAAAACTAGACATACAATTACTTAATTATGCCTGTGATTTAGCTAGAGGGCCGGACGGAAAAATGTGGTTATTGGATAATAGAACTCAGTCACCATCAGGTTCAGGATATGCGCTTGAAAACCGAATTGTAATGAGTAAAGTTTTTCCTGAACTGAACAAAAAAATGTTTAGAAGCAGACTTTCCCCTTATTTTAATGACCTGCAACAAACTGTTGATGCACTTGGAAACAACACTAACGAAAATCCAAATGTAGTTTTTTTAACACCTGGACCTGGAAATGAAACCTATTTTGAACACGTATATTTATCCTCACATTTAGGTTATACACTTGTGCAAGGAAGCGATTTAGTAGTTAGAGATGGCTATGTATGGTTGAAGTCTATTGACCAACTAGAACGTGTAGATGTCATTATTAAAAGAGTCGATGATGAATGGTGTGATCCATTAGAATTAAAAAGAAATTCATTAATAGGAATTCCTGGTTTACTGCAAGTAATCCGTTTAGGTAATGTCGCTGTTATAAATCCGCCTGGAACCAGTGTTTTAGAAAATCATGGTTTGATGGCTTTTATGCAAAATGCCTGTAAATATTTATTAAAAGAACCTTTAATATTAAGTTCTATAGCTACATGGTGGTGCGGTCAAAAAAAAGAACTGAATTATGTTCTTGACAATTTACCCAAACTAATTATTAAAAAAACAAATCGGAAACAAGGTTTTAGATCCATATATGGACGTCTTCTTGATAAACAGCAATTGGAAGACTTGAGAATCGTGATTCGTAAAAATCCAAAGGATTTTGTAGCACAACAAGAGGTTAGTTTATCTACTACCCCATCATTTATTGATGGAGAAATTGTACCCAGATTTGCTGCAATGAGAGCTTTTTTAATTTCTGATGGAAACGACTATAGAGTTATGCAAGGTGGATTAACCCGCAGCTCTGCAATAAAAGGAAAGTTTGAGGTGTCCAACCGTTTAGGAGGTTTGTCTAAAGATACTTGGATTATAACTGATACCCCAAATGAATATAATGAAAGTTATGTAGAACGTAGAAACCTAACAAATCATCTAAACAATTCCTTAACAAGTAGAAATGCCGAAAATTTATTTTGGGTAGGGCGCCTGTGTGAAAGAACAATGGCTTTGAGAAGTTTTTTAAAAATAATCTTGAGTCGCCTTAATGAAAATGTTACTAATAAAGAAAATGAGCAACCTGCTTTTTTAATAGTACTTCTCAAATCTCTTACTCATCTTACTCATACCTATCCAGGATTTGTAGGAAAAGAAAAGGAAAGTGATCCAGAAGTAAACATTGACGACACCATTGCTAATCCAATTCCTGAATTACTTCTTTTAATTAGTGATTCAAAAAAACCTGGATCTGTTACTTATAATATTCAGGCGTTGTTAAATACCTTAAATCAAGTAAGTGAAAAATGGAATCACGATACCCGCCGAATTATTAATTTAGTAGAAGACAGTCTTGTTGCGCTAAAAAGTTCAAACACGAGTAATATCAACCAAGTAAATCACGGTCTTGATAAACTACATATTCGTCTTTTCTCTTTTTATGGAAATGTTTATGAAACATTACCTAGAGATAATGGCTTCTATCTATTGGAAATAGGGAAAAATGTAGAGCGCATTTTATCATTGATTTCTGTTTTCAAATATACTTTCAATTATAAAAAAGTTGAAGAAGAAGAAAGTGTTTTAATGGAAGCTATTTTAGAAAACCATCATTTATTAGCCCAATACAGAAACATTTACAAGTCTCATTTAAGCTTGAAAGCTGTTATTAACATGGTTTTTCTAGAGCAAAACCTACCGTATACCCTTACTTTTTTACTCGATACGCTTTCTTCTTATCTTTCTAAATTGCCAAAAACAATAGAACCAAATCGATTAAGTCTTGCTGAAAAATCAGTTTTGGAAGCAAGTACAATTATAAAATTAATTGATGCGGATCGTTTAATACAAGCGGATAGCGATACTCTTTTTCGACCTGAACTAGACCAAACACTTTCAGATGTTTTTGATCTAATTTCGAATGTGTCAACTAACTTGGCTAGTTTATACTTTAATCATTCTGTTATCCAACACTCCATTTTAGACACCTTAGACAATATGAATTCTGATGAAATATAAACTAAAACACAAAACCCTTTACACTTATGTGAATGCTGTTCACAATTACCAAAGCGTATTGTGTTTACAACCGCAAAGTTCAGCCAGACAAATTTGTACCAATTTTAAAATAGAAATAGAGCCAAAACCTTCTAAAATTTATAGTAGAAAAGATTATTTTGGAAATATTCAACATTATTTTTCTTTACACGAGTCACACACCAAATTGAATGTTATTGTGTCTAGTGAAATAGAAGTTTTAAAAAATGTAGTTCAACCCTGGAGCACCATTTCCTGTGAAGAAACTACATTAAAAATCAATGCCAATCCTGTCCTTAAAGCGGACCTTTTAATTTATCAATTACCTAGTCAATTTATCAATTGGGATGACAATATAATTGCCTTTGCTCAAAGTTGCCTTATTCCAGAAGCCCCGCTTTTTGAATGTGTTATGAATTTAACAAAAAAAATATTTACCGATTTTGACTTTAGATCAGGATCAACAAATGTAAATACACCAATCAGTACAGTACTGAAAGAAAAAAAAGGGGTTTGCCAAGATTTTTCTCATTTGGCTATCGCTTGCCTAAGAAGTGCAGGTATTCCAGCACGCTATGTAAGCGGTTATATTGAAACTTTACCACCAAAAGGTAAAATAAAGCTAGAAGGTTCTGATGCATCACATGCTTGGATATCTGTTTATATTCCTGAAATGGGGTGGTGCGAATTTGATCCTACTAACAATATGATTCCACAACAAAGGCATATTGTTACTGCATACGGTAGAGATTTCGCTGATGTTTCTCCACTTAGAGGAATAATATTTAGTTCAGGAGAACATAAAGTCAAAGTGGAAGTAGATGTAATTCCAGTAGTTTAATACTAAAAAAAAATAATCATTAAATCAAAACATCAAATATTAACCCCTGCAAAAGCTTCAATTGTAGATCAAGATACTGCTAAAAAAGTATTCAAGGATATATTGAAGGCATCATTGCCTGTAGGGTATCAGCAAGCAAATTGTCATAATTTGTCACATTATATAAGCTTGCTATTAGAATCAAAAGGGATTATAACATCTAAAATTTGGGCATTTTCTCCTGGTATTTATTCCAATTCAAATTCACAATTAATCACATTTATTGATAAAAAAGAGCTCTCCCCTAATGGAACAATTGATTGGGGATATCATGTTGCCACAGTATTACATGTAAACGATGGTATAGAAACACACCAAATGGTAATTGATTTAGAGCTTTTTCCAAAAGGTCTAGTTCATTATAAAACATGGTTAGATAAACTTAAAACAAAAAAGCTAATTTCATTAATGCTGGATTTTGAATGGTATTTGTTTAATTCCACTATGATTCCTAATTCTCAATTGAAATATGACGCAAATGGAATACTAAATTCAAAATTAAAAAACATTATTCTTCCCGAAACATTTTCAGATAAGTTGATAGATGATTTTTATAAATACACCGATGATTCTTTACAAAATCAATGGCTAGAAAAAGGATTAGCGATCAATGCAACGGCCGTTGAATTCTATACTGAAGAAATAGCACCATTATTAAAATTAAATAATCAGGCACAATTAATCAATGATTATAAAAATTTAGTGGGAAACGTATTCAATTTTGAAACCGTATTTAGAGACAACAGGTGGAATTATGACATGACTACCGATTTTCAAAACCAATATTACACCATAATTAATAAATACCGTGAGATCTACAACAATAATCTTATAAAATGGGGACTTAGTGTTGCTAACTTAAAGAATATAATAGATTCAAAACAATTTGAATAAAAGACATTAATAGAATCGATTTTCAATAGCATATTTATAAAAATGAGTCTATTGATTGCCGTTATTTTCCTCTAAATCATTGTGGTTGTCACCACCTATACTGTAATGATTGTTTTCTTCATCTTCACTTCCAACATTTTCCTGAGCATCATCCAACTCGGAACCAGGAATATCTAAATCACCACCAGACATATCTTCTTCAAAGTCTTTTTCATTCAACTTAGTACGATTATTTATTTCTACTGGGATTTTCTTTTTGGTAATATCATCTGGGTTAATATCACTCTCTTTATGAAATTGATTGTAAATATCTTCACTTGGAGGATAATTAAGAGAATCTGGGAGTTTGTTTTTATCTTCTTTACTTTTTTTTAAAGAATCTGAATTTTTATCTGAATTTTTCATTTTTTTCCGTTTTAACTAGTTGACTACTAAATACTAAGTTAATCATTTAATATTTAATAGCTTTCCTATTATTAAACATAATAATCAATTAAATAAAAAATAATAGAACATAAATGCTTAAATTTATAGTAACTTCTTAGAAAAGTATTAACCATTTTATATAAAAAATATGAGCCTCCTAACAAACAATGTCATCCCAGATAATCATGGTAAAGTTTTTGGAACAAATGCCATGGAAGAGACTGATTTACTAGAAATCAAAAAAAATTTATTGGAACTTGAAGGTATAAAAAATGTTATCGTCAATTTAGAAATATTCCCGAGAGAATTTACTGTTCACACTAATAAGATAGTGAATATTACTGATATTGAAAACAAAGTAAAACAAATAGGGTTTCATGCCATACCAAAAGACACCTTTATACTTTAAAAATTAATAAGTAGATATCAACTTTTGCTTTTAGATTTTTTTTGCATGTACCACATTAATCCAACCATTCCAAAAGCGATGAGCCCCATCCATTTAAACAATAATGCTAATGGATAAATTGCACTTAAAAATCCAAGAAAATTAGTACTGATGCCAGTTCCAAACTGAAGTGATGCTACCATCAAACCAGATACCATTATAGCTTGGCTTGTATTTTCTTGTGTAGCCCAATTTACTGAAGAAGGAAATAAGGAAGACATCAAAATTCCTACTAATGCCATTCCTAAAAGACTCCAATTTTCAACTGTGCTCATTGGAATCAAGTAAAACATAAAAACGATTAACAAAGCCGATAGTAATGTAATGCCTTTCATTTTAAAACGAGCTGATAAGAGTCCAAAAACAATTCTCCCAAAAGCCAATCCACCCCAAAACAAAGCGAGCCCTACTGCAGCTGTTTTAATTGAAAAACCTTGGTTCTTGAGAAAAACGGCACCGTAACTACCTAAAGTACCCTCACAAATTCCATAAAGAATAACAATAAGGACAAATCCCCATAAACGCAATGGAATTTTTAAAGTACTGGCCTGCAAAGTATTCTCCTGCTTATTTAAATTTAAAAATAACACAAACACCAATAAGATTAGTACTAATGCAAAAACTATTAGGGGTAAATACCACCACAAATTGGGGTTATGTAACATACTAACGAGCATTGGTGCGCCTGCAGTACCCAATCCTAATGAAAAATGGAGTCCGGAAATAGATGCCAATTCGTTATTTGGAAAAAGCTGAAAAGCTAGCGGATTGAGCACCGTTATTACCAATCCGAAACCAAGACCCAAAAAACAAGTGCCAGAATAAATTAAAAATAAAGCTTTTGTTTTTTCATGTATAAATAAATGGCTCATGAATAATAAAAACAGGGTAAAAGCCAGTGATATGCACCCTAGGAGCAAAACATTTTTCACGCCCCATTTTGAAACAAAAAAAGGAGTCAACAAAGCCGAAAAAATAGCCAAAATAGTTTGTGGTATAAAAATACTACTGAACTGATTGCTACTGAATCCAAAATGAGCAGAGTCAGTAAAAATAGGCCCTAGAGCAGGATAAATAATCAAGGATAATCCGGTTAACAATCCTCCGAGATAAACTACAACCGTTTTAAGTACTTTGCTTTCCATTATAATATAATCTTTAAATAATTAGAATCCATCTTTCTTACAAAAGTGATTTGTGCCTTAAACTAATTATTGGGTTTCATGAATTAAATTGGCTATTAAAGCAGTCCACCCCGTTTGATGAGCAGCACCCACACCCCTACCAGTATCTCCATGAAAATATTCGTAAAAAAGAATTAAATTCTCAAAGTCTGCCTCTTTGTACTTTATAGCATGTAAGGCATGAACAGGGCGATTTCCTTCTGCATCTTTTTCGAAAATTGAAATCAGTCGTTTACTAAGCTCATTTGTTATTTGCTGCAAATCCATTTCATTATTAGAACCAGTTGGAAATTCAAGCTTTACAGTATCTCCACAATAGGAATAATATTCTTTTAAAGATTGAATAAACAAATAATTTAAAGGCATCCAAACTGGGCCACGCCAATTTGAATTACCTCCAAAAAGGGTCGTAGTTGATTCAGCTGGTTCATAATTAATGCTGTAATTCACTCCTTCGATATTGATACAATATGGGGCTTCATGCACTTTAGATAAAGACCGTATTCCGTGTGGACTTAAAAATTCATTTTCATCCAATAGCGCTTTCATTAATATTTGTAAACGATCTTTGGGTACCAATGACAATAACAAATCACCTCCATCTGTATGTTCTGTTATCACGGGATATTTTAAACTATCATTTCGAAATTTTTCAAACCACAAAACACTTTTTCTAAAAATGGGTAAACGCTCCAGTGTTTCTTTCTTGATGCAAAAAACGGCTGTCATAGATAATAATCCTGCTATGGAACGCACTTTAATTGGCATAAACTCGCCATTAGGGAAGACCAATTTATCATAAAAAAAGCCTTGTTCCTCATCCCAAGTCCCTATAAATTCAATACTCATTTTGTTTAAAGCCTCAGCAATAAAGACAAAATGTCCAAAGTACTTGGTAGCCATATCTTCATATGAATCGTCTTCCATGGCTATTTCTAAACTCATTTCGAGCATATTCAAGCAGTATAAAGCCATCCAAGAAGTTCCATCTACTTGTTCTAAATGTCCGTTACCCGGAATTCCATGACTTCTATCAAAAACCCCAATATTATCTAATCCTAAAAAACCGCCTTCAAAAACGTTATTTTCATTAGTGTCCAATCGGTTTACCCACCAAGTGAAATTAAGTGCCAATTTGTTAAATATGCGTTTCAAAAATTTAATATCCCCTACTCCATTTTTCTTTTTGTCAGTTTTAAAAACTTGTAAAGCGGCCCAAGCTTGCACAGGAGGATTTACATCACTAAAAGACCATTCATAAGCTGGAATTTGACCATTGGGTGCCATATACCATTCTCTGGTAAAGAGCAGCAACTGTTGCTTTGCAAACTCGGGATCTATTAATGCAAAAGTGGCACAATGAAAAGCCAAATCCCATGAGGCATACCAAGGATATTCCCAGGCATCTGGCATCGAAATAACATCGTGATTCCGAAGCGTGGTCCAATCACTATTTCGACCATTCCATCTTGCTGCAGGAGGTGTAGGTTCTTTGGCATCTCCCTCTAACCAAGTCTCTACTTCATAATTATAATACTGCTTTGACCATAATAATCCTGCAAATGCCTGACGCTGAATTGCAGGTTCAACCTTGGTGTCGTTTCCTGCTATTCCATCATAAAATTCCGAACATTCCGTTTGTCTTTCAGTAACAATTTGCTCGAAATTCTCATCAAAAGGATTTTCTATTTCTTGTTTTGAAATACGCAATCGCACGGAATACGATGCTCCTGCTTCTAAATGAAGCTGATACAAAGGACTGAATTTTGTTCCTTCACTATTTTTTTCTGCCAATGAAAAATCATCCTTTATCACTGCATCATGAAATAAATCTTTTTTAAATTGATGATCATTTGGACTATCAAAAATTACTTCTTCATTAGTTTCATTTTCAGTAAACAGAAGCTTGGAAGCATCATCAAAATAAAAATTATAATTCCCTACAAAAGGATGAACAATGGATACAAATGTTTTATTTCCTGCTACTTCTTTTTTGATGACTGGTTTTACAATATCCTTTTTGAAACTCCAAAAATTACGAATCCATAAAGTGGGTAATAGAGTAAGCGAAGCAGCACTGGCACTTCTATTGTTGATGGTGATTTTAATTAAAATATCTTCGGCGTCGGCTTTGGCATATTCCGTAATTATGTCAAAATAGTCATTATTATCAAATATTCCTGTATCCAACAATTTGTACTCTAACTCATTTTGATTTCGCTTCTTATTTTCAGCAACCAATTGATCATAAGGAAATTCGTTTTGAGGATATTTATACAAATGTTTCATGTAGGAATGAGATGGCGTATTTTCAAGATAATAATACAGTTCCTTAACATCTTCTCCATGATTTCCTTCTGGACCAGTTAGACCAAAAAGGCGCTCTTTTAAAATAGCATCTTTCCCATTCCAAAGGCCTATACCAAAACAGATATTACAATATTTATCCGAAAAACCTGCAATTCCATCTTCTCCCCATCGATAGGTTCTGCTTCGAGCATGGTCGTGTGTAAAATAGTTCCAAGCATCACCTGACGCGCTATAATCTTCTCTTACAGTTCCCCATTGACGCTCACTAAGATATGGTCCCCAATGAAGCCAATCTTTTTCTTTAGCATAATTTTCGTTAATCCTCAGCTGTTCTTTCGATACCATTTATTTCACTGTTTTTTTAACCATTTGTAGTAAAACCTGGATAGCAAGTCATCCCTCCATCCACAAAAATGGTTGTTCCATTTATGTACTCCGACTCATCAGAAGCCAACCAAACTGCTGTACTTCCTATATCCTCAGGAATACCAATTCGTTTATACGGAATTAGTTTATTCAATTCGTTTAAAGCCTCTGGTGTATCCCAAGCTTCCTTATTTATAGGTGTTTTTATGGCGCCAGGAGCAATACTGTTGCATCGTATTTTATGGGGAGCGTATTCTTGACAAATTGTTTCCATTAACATCACAATTCCTCCTTTGGAAGCAGCATAATTAGCATGGCCAGCCCAAGGAATAATTTGATGTACTGAACTCATTTGAATAATTTTACCTAATGACTTAGAAACATCTGGACGCATTCCTCTTCGTAAAAATTCCCGAATCGATTCACGAGCACAAAGAAACTGCCCTGTAAGATTCACATCAATAACCAGTTGCCATTGGGCTAGTGTCATTTGGTGCATTGGGGCATCACGCTGTAAACCTGCATTAGGTACACAAATATCAACCGTTCCAAAATGGTTTACTGTTTGTTTAAACATAGCGATTACTTCCTCTTCCTTACTGACATCACATTTTATAGCTATTGCATCTCCACAAAGGTTATCCATCGAAATTTTATGTGCAATCTCTTCGGCAATTTCTGGATTCGAAACGTAATTGACCACTACATTAGCACCGTCTCTACCCATTGCGATAGCCACCGCTTCTCCAATTCCTGAATTCGCTCCAGTTACTATGCAAGTTTGACCTGCTAGTCGTTCATTTGGTTTTTGCATATTCTTTTAATTTAGTAGTTCATTTTTAATATAATCTCCCACTCGTAATGCCATAGCCATTATGGTTAAAGCTGGATTTACTGCAGAGCTGGAAACAAAAAAACTTCCGTCTACAACAAACAAATTTTTTACATCATGAGATCTACAAAAAGTATCTAAAGCAGATAATTTGGGATCAGTACCAAAACGAATGGTTCCATTTTGATGTGCCACTGCTGCTATATCCATGTCTTTTCCAAAATAAATATTCTTAGGAATAAAATGAGAAAAGCTCCCCGAATGTTCTAAACTGTATTTCAGTTTATCCATTAAAAGATGATGTCCTTTCAAATTATTGGGTGTGTAATTTATTTTTATTTTTTGGCTTTCCAAAGTTATCCTGTTATTTGGATCAGGCAAATCTTCAGAAGCCAACCAAAAGTCAACGGAATGTTTGGCCATCATTTCAAATGTAAATCCTGGCGCTGGAATTGGGCTATCGGCACTAATTTGTGTCTTATCTGATTTGCCTAGCATTTGAATGTGTCCAAGGGGAAATTCAAATTCATCACTCTTATGATAATAGTCATTAATTCCAAAGGTTTTCCCAAACTTGGAATCGTTTGCCGTAGTTGATAAAGCAATCATAGCTGAATTATTATGAAACATATAATTCCTACCAACAATTCCTGAAGAATTCGCCAAGCCGGCGGGATAGATAGTATTAGCACTTTTTAAAAGTAATACGGCCGAATTAATTGCACCGCAGGATAAAATTACCAAATCAGCGGTGAGGGTTACAACTTCACCATTGTAAAGAACATCCATTTTAGAAATGGCTGTGCCTGAATTATTAGTATAAAGTTTGGTGACTTGAGCATTAGTCATTAAACTTACATTGTCTTGCTGTAGCGCTTTTCTAAGTGCATTGATATGAGCATCTGCCTTATGTTCTGTAGGGTCTGGAAATCCATCAAAACGATCTAAAATAAAAGGAGCGCTTGCTTTATTCTTATCATCAGGATTCAAGCCTATAGGTAATGGAAACGGATGTAAGCCAGCATTTTTCAATTCATCAAAAACCTGTTGGATTCGCGGTTCGTGTTTTAAAGGTGGGTATAAATAAGGGTTTTCTTCTTCGGGTTCTGTGGGGTCTGCCCCTCTTTCGCCATGAACAGCATACAATCTTTCAGCTTCTAAATAATATTTTTTAAGATCATAATAGGATATGGGCCATTTTGGAGAAATTCCGCCATAATGCTTCACTTCATTAAAGTCATTTTCTCGCATTCTAAATAGTGCCGCTCCATATAATTTAGTATTCCCGCCTACATTGTAATGTTGTCCCGGTTGAAATTCTTTGTCCTCTTTATCAAGCCATCGCTCGGTAGTTGTGTATTTGTTTTTTACAAAAACTGCTTCACTATCCCAGTTTTCTTTTTCTATTGGTATAAAATCGCCTCGTTCAATTATTAAAATATTTTTTCCAGAATCTGCCAATTTGTAAGCTAAAGTCGATCCGCCAGCACCTGAGCCTACAATAATAATATCATAGTGTTTCATCTTATATTTTTTTTAAGATAATTACTATAAAAATACGCATATTACTAAAGAGAAAATTTTATTTAATATTTAATTAGTATTTCATTTCAAAAGGCACTTTCAATACTTTTTATAAAAAAATAAAAAATATTTTATTCTTATTTTTTATTATCGTAATATTGCAATATAAATATATAACGATGGGAATTACTAAATCAGAACATTTTACAGAAGAGCAAAACGAATTGTCCATTTTAGCTAAAGCAATTGGTCATCCGGCGCGTATTGCTATAATACAGCATCTCATAAAAGTGAATAGCTGTGTTTGTGGCGAAATTGTAAATGAACTTCCGCTTGCACAGCCCACTGTTTCGCAACACTTAAAAGAGTTAAAAAATGCTGGTCTAATAAAGGGAAATTTCGAAGGAAATGCAATCTGTTATTGTCTTAACGAAGAAGGTTTTGAAAAAATAAAAGGCTTTTTCGAAAACATCAATACCTATTTAGAAAATAAAAAAAATCAATGTTGTTAATTTTTAAAAATACCAATCATGAAATTGCCATGACTCAAAAACAATCTAATTTTAGTAATGGCGATACCATATTCTTTTAAAAAACAAATATTATATTCATATGAAACTATCTGAAATTAAAAAACAGCTAAGTACGTTAGAAAACGTAACTTTTGTATTGCCAAACGGAACTTATGTTCCTGAACATTTCCATGTAACAGAAGTGGGTTTAATCACTAAAAACTTTATTGATTGTGGTGGAAAAGTAAGAAAAGAAACCGTAGTGAACTTTCAATTATGGGATGCCAATGATTTTGAACACCGCTTGAAACCAAAAAAATTATTAGATATTATTGAACTATCTGAAAAAGTATTAGGCATCGAAGATTATGAAATTGAAGTTGAATACCAATCGGAAACTATTGGTAAATACGATTTAGGTTTCAATGGAAATGATTTCACTTTGTTAAATAAGCTTACTGCTTGTTTAGCAGAAGATCAATGTGGAATTCCTCAAGAAAAACAAAAAATTAAAATCTCTGAAATTCCAGTTCAAAACAACAGCTGTACTCCTGGTGGAGGTTGTTGCTAATCCAAATATACTACTGAAAATGATGCCATCAAAAACACAAATTTTTCCCGCAATCGAAAAGGAAATTCTATCTTTTCATCCAGAAAATATTTCGCAAGAACGTAGAACAATTTTACAACCTTTAATTGATTTTATTCAAATTAAAGTGAGCAATCAAGAGGAAATAAGGCTCAACTTTATATGTACACACAATTCCAGAAGAAGCCATTTATCCCAAGTTTGGGCACAAACTGCAGCGTCTTATTTTAATTTTAGCAATGTGTTCAGTTATTCTGGAGGAACTGAGGCTACTGCTCTATTCCCTATGGCAGCAGCAACTTTATCTAAATCTGGATTCAAAGTAAAAACACTTTCTGAGGGAAACAACCCTGTTTACAGCATAAAATACACGGACAATGAGCATCCAATTATTGGTTTTTCAAAAACCTATGATGACGACTTCAATCCTCAAGCGGAGTTTGCTGCCATTTTAACTTGCTCTAGTGCTGACAATGGTTGCCCATTTATTGCTGGTGCCGAAAAAAGAATTCCCATCACTTTTGAAGATCCAAAAGCATTTGATAACACACCACAACAAGCAGAAAAATACCATGAAAGAAGTATGCAAATTGCTACTGAACTTTTTTATGTATTCTCACAAATTAAAAAATAAATATGTCGGCAAATAATTGTGCTCCAGTAGCAAACCGAAAAAAATTAGGATTTCTTGATAGTTATTTAACCCTTTGGATATTCTTAGCTATGGCTATAGGTGTAGCTGTTGGCTATTTTATTCCTTCGAGCAGTAATTTTATCAACTCTTTTTCAAGTGGAACTACAAATATTCCGTTGGCTATTGGTTTAATTTTAATGATGTATCCACCATTGGCCAAAGTAAAATACGAGCAAATGGGTCAAGTGTTTAAAAACACAAAAGTACTAGGTGCTTCCCTTTTCCTAAATTGGATTGTAGGTCCTATCTTAATGTTTTTACTAGCTTTAATATTCCTAAACGGTTATCCTGAATACATGATTGGCGTTATCCTTATTGGTCTGGCACGATGTATCGCCATGGTGGTCGTTTGGAATGATCTTGCTGATGGAGATAGAGAATATGCGGCAGGATTGATTGCTTTAAACAGTATTTTTCAAGTATTGTTATATAGTGTTTATGCCTATATTTTTATAACGATTCTTCCTCCCTATTTTGGTTATACTGGTTTTGAAGTCAACATTAGCATTGGTCAAATTGCCGAGAGTGTTGGTATTTACCTAGGTCTTCCTTTTGCATTGGGCATTATAAGTCGTTACGCATTAATAGCTATAAAAGGAGAAGACTGGTTCCAAAATAAATATGTGCCTTTTATTTCACCAATTACTTTAATCTCTTTATTATTTACTATTGTAATTATGTTTAGTCTAAAAGGGGAATTGATAGTTCAAATTCCGATGGATGTGGTTCGCATTGCAATTCCACTAGTGATTTACTTTACAATCATGTTTGTTGTGAGTTTTTTTATTGGGAAATATTTTGGTGCTGATTATTCAAAAAGTACTGCTATTGCATTTACAGCAACAGGTAATAACTTCGAATTAGCTATTGCAGTGGCCATTGGTGTTTTTGGTATCAATAGCGGACAAGCATTTGCTGGAGTTATCGGTCCATTAGTAGAGGTCCCAGCTTTAATAGCTTTGGTTAATGTTGCCTTTTGGTTTAGAAAAAAATACTACACGTCAGCGACATAGGTTGTATTAAATAACTTTAAAGTCGTTTAAAAAATTAAGACCTCAAATTCCCAAATTATAAAGTAGCAATGCGATATTTAATTTGAGAATTTGCGGTATTTTTATTTAATTCCACAATCGTATTAAAATCAAACACTACTTTTCTACCTCCAAAATAGAATAATACGATTTCGTTTTTCCTATATTTTTCATCATTTTTTACTAATAATATATTTTACCCCTTCCATTTTCAAGATATTCCAATTAATTTCCAAAAACAGAAATTAAGTATATAAATTAAGTACTTATACGTATATTTGTTACGTAATACTTAATTCAAGCTAGTATGATTAATATAATAGTAGTCGGAAACGGCATGGTAGGTTTCAAATTTTGTGAAAAATTCATATCGAAACCAGGACAAGAGAAATATCAAATTACTGTATTTGGTGAAGAACCAAGGCGCGCTTACGACCGTGTTCATTTAAGTGAATATTTTGCGGGTAAAAGCGCTGATGATTTATCGATGTCTACTTTAGATTGGTATGCTGAAAACAATATTATCCTTAATACATCCGAGTTAATTACCGATATTAATAGGGATCATAAAACGATACATACACATCTAGAAAAAACCTATTCCTATGATTATATTGTATTAGCTACTGGTTCATCTGCTTTTGTGCCTCCTATAGAGGGAGTAGACAAAGAAGGGGTTTTTGTGTACCGTACCATCGAAGATCTTGATGCAATTATGGCTTACGCCAAAAAAATAAAACAAAATGGTGCTACTGAAGCCGCTGTACTTGGAGGCGGATTATTAGGTCTGGAAGCAGCCAAAGCAGTTCGCGATTTAGGTTTAAACCCACACGTAGTTGAGTTTGCACCTCGCTTAATGCCAAGACAATTGGATAAGGGTGCGAGTGATATGTTGCAATCAAAAATAGAAGAATTAAACATTGGTATACATCTGAATAAATCCACTGAATATATTGCAGGTGAACATTGCATCACTGGGATGATGTTTACAGAACAAGAATTGTTAAAAGTTGATATGTTGGTTATATCTGCAGGTATCAAACCACGTGACGAGCTAGGAAGAGTTTCAGGACTTGAAGTTGGTGTACGTGGTGGTATTACCGTAAATAATAAAATGCAAACATCTGATCCTTTCATTTATGCGATCGGTGAAGTGGCACTTTATAACCATATGATTTATGGATTAGTCGCTCCAGGATACGAAATGGCCGATGTGGCTGCCGAGCAAATTATGCAAGGTGAAAAAACAATGAGAGAAACCATTGACATGTCAACCCAATTAAAATTAATTGGCGTTGAAGTGGCGAGTTTTGGAGATCCCTTTATAGAAAACGAAAATGTTACTGCTATCGTTTATGAAAATAAATTTAGCGGAATTTACAAGAGGATTAACGTAACCAAAGATGGAAAAACTTTATTAGGTGGGATTTTAGTTGGTGATTCTAGTGATTATAATGGTTTATTCCAAATTTATAGCAATGCTATGGCTTTGCCAAAAAACCCAGAAGATTTAATTCTAGGTTCAAGAGGTGGAGAAGCATCGACTTTAGGAAGCGCTATGGATCTTCCTGATACTGCTGTAATTTGCTCCTGTGAGAATGTGACTAAAGGAGCTATTTGCTGTTCTATTGTTGATGAAACTTGTGCTACGTTATCTGATGTTGTTAAATTAACAAAAGCAACAACAGGTTGTGGTGGTTGTAAACCAATGGTCGTTGATTTAGTAAAAGCGACTCAAAAATCATTAGGAAAAGAAGTTAAAGATGTTATTTGCGAGCACTTTGCATACAACAGACAAGAATTATATGATATTATAAAAATCAACAAATTTACTTCACATAATGAAGTATTAGGTGTTGTAGGAAAAGGAGATGGATGCGAAGTTTGTAAACCAGTGTTATCTTCCATTTTCTCTAGTATCTACAATGATACTGCTAATAAACATATCCCTGCACAAGACTCTAATGACCGTTTCTTAGCTAACATTCAACGAAATGGTACCTACTCTGTAGTGCCTCGAATTGCTGGTGGAGAAATCACCGCTGACAAACTTATCGTTATTGGTGAAGTAGCCAAAGAATATGATTTATATACTAAAATAACAGGCGGACAACGTATTGATTTATTTGGTGCGCATCTGAATGACTTACCCGCTATTTGGAAAAAATTAATTGATAATGGTTTTGAAAGTGGACATGCCTATGGAAAATCACTGCGAACAGTAAAAAGTTGTGTTGGTAATGCTTGGTGCCGTTATGGAATGGATGAAAGTGCTGGTTTTGCCATTGAATTAGAAAACAGATACAAAGGACTTCGATCTCCTCATAAAATAAAAGGTGGCGTATCCGCTTGTATCAGAGAGTGTGCCGAAGCAAGAGGAAAAGATTTTGGATTGATTGCCGTAGAAGGGGGTTGGAACTTATACGTTTCTGGAAATGGTGGAGCTAATCCTAAACATGCAGTGCTATTAGCAGAACAAATTGACAGGGCCACTTGTATCAAATACTTAGATCGATTCTTGATGTTTTACATCCGTACAGCAGGACCTTTAGTTCGTACTTCTACTTGGTTAGAGAAATTAGACGGAGGTTTAGATTACTTAAAAGAAGTTGTAATTGAAGATAGTCTAGGAATAGCTGAAGCATTAGAAACCGAAATGCAAGGACTTGTAGACACCTTTGAATGCGAATGGAAACAAGCTATTGAAGATCCTGAAATGATGAAACGTTTTAGTCATTTTACTAATTCTGATGAAACGGATGAAAACATTGTTTTTACGCCACTTAGAGATCAAAAAATGCCTAAAGCTTGGTAAGTTTTTAAGAGTAACAAAGACACAAAGTTTCAAAGTTTTATAGATTCAAAATTAGCTAAAAAAAATACAAATCATGGAAGATATATTAAATCAATACGCAACAGTAACTCCTGAGGAGGTAAAAGTGTGGTTCAAAGCAGGTTCAACTAAAGACTTCCCCGCTGATGGTGGTGGATGCATCAAATACAAAAACAAACAAATTGCCATTATCAATTTTGAACGAAGAAACGAATGGTATGCCTGTCAAAACTTATGTCCTCATAAAATGGAAATGGTCCTCTCAAGAGGTATGATTGGGTCAGCAGATGAGATTCCAAAAATTGCTTGTCCCATTCACAAAAAGACATTTTCATTAAAAGACGGTAGCAACCTTAGTGGTGATGATTTAAAAATAGCCACTTATCCAATAAAAATAGTTGATGAAGAGGTATTTGTTGGCTTTTTAGAATAAATATGTATCTTTGATGATATCCCTTTTCAAATGACAAAAACACCATTTTATAACGCAAGTGAGTTAATTGATGCTGAAAACGCACAAGATCCAAACAGCGAAATATATCAATCTAAAAGTTATCCAAAAGAATTATTATATTCGAATAGAATGTATAAAAAACTAATGGAATTTCATCCTAATGCTTCAGAAGCAATTCAAATCGCATCTAAAGCGCAACACATTTGCAGATGGAAAATAGCACGAGAAACCTATCCAATGGATCGTGTAGGCTATTTAAAATGGAGAGAAGACTTGAAAAAATTCCATGCTAAAACGACAGCAGAAATTTTAGAAAAGGTGGGATATGACTCTCATTTTATTGCTCGAGTTTCTTTTTTAATTGAAAAGAAATTACTTAAAAAAGACGATGAAACACAACTCCTTGAAGATGTAATTTGTTTGGTGTTTTTAGAATTTTATTTGGACCCTTTTGTTCACAAGCATGACAGGGAAAAAATGAAAAATATCATTCTGAAAACGTGGAATAAAATGTCTGAAAAAGGACATCAGGAAGCCTTAAAAATCAACTATAGCGATACAAATCTTCAATTAATTAAAGAAGCTATTGGATTGTAATTTGATTTTGATATGAAAAATAAGACCAAACAATCTACCGAAAATCTTAATTTCATAAAATTAAAGCAAATGTATCTTTTTGCTTTGATCACTATTGCTATAACGGTACTGCTTAGTCAATTACTCATTCAATACAACTTGAATCGCCAATTGAATGATTCACGATTAATAAACATTTCAGGAAAACAACGGATGTTGAGCCAGAAGTTGGTAAAAGAAGTGTTGATCTTAAACTTAGTCTCTGATACTCTAAAAAGGCAAGAGGAAATTTCTAAAATTAATGAAACCGTATCCCTTTGGAAATTCACTCATTATGCATTAGAAAACGGAAATGACAGTCTTCACTTTCCAAAAGCAAAAAGTAAGATATTGACCCAATTATTTGCAGAAATAAAACCTAATTTTGACAGTATAGACCATGTAACTACCCTACTTTTAAAAAATCATATTGGATTTATAAACTCAAATAAAAATCAAAAAATAGTACAAACTATTCTAGATAACGAAGGGATATTCCTTTCTAAAATGAATAAAATAGTGAGTCAATATGAAGTGGAAGCACTAAAAAAAGTAACCCTTCAACGAAATACTGAATATGCTATTTTAGGATTTACACTACTAGTTTTATTTTTAGAATTTCTTTTTATTTTTAAGCCCACTAACAAAAGAATTGAGCTATTAATTTCAAAACTTCTAGTCTCTGAAAGAAAAGCGATAAAGCTAGCGCATGATACCGAAGTGATTAGCGAAATAAAAGAAAACTCGGTCAAAGAATTAAAATCGCTCAATTATGCTATGGAAAATACTTTATTGTATTGCCGTATAGCACCTGACGGAAGTATTATACATATTGGAGAAAAATTTTCAAAACTATTACAATACAATCCGTTTATAAATGACAAAACGTTCTCAGAGGCACTGACACCAATTGAAAAAGAACAACTAGTAATTGATAGAATCATTACGGAAAAACAAAGAAGTGGATGGCAGGGAGAAATAAATATTACCAATAGAAATAAAGAATCCATTTGGCTAGACCTATCAATGGTGCCTGTAACTATAAAAAAAGAGGAATCTGAATTGTTGATTATTTGCTTTGACATTACCGAACGAAAAAAAGCAGAACAAGAAGTAGATCGGTTGAATACTGAAAATATTAATGATAAAGTAAACCAGCAGAAAATAATTTCAAGCAAAATTGTTGAAAATCAAGAAAACGAACAAAATAGAATTGCAAGAGAAATTCATGACGGAATTGGACAAATGCTTACTGGATTGAAATTTAGTTTAGAAAGCATCAACTTAGATGACAAAGTAAAATCAGCCCAAAAAATAGAATACCTAAAAAAATTATCCCTTGACATTATTAAAGGAGTGCGTACCGCTACTTTTAATTTAATGCCTCCTGAATTGAGCGATCATGGAATTGTTTCCTCCCTTTCAAAACTAACGCAGGAACTTTCAAAACTCACTGGGAAAAATGTTCATTTTTATAACAAAACAGCTTTTGATAAAAGATTGGATTCTTTAATTGAAATAAATATATACCGCCTCACTCAAGAAGCCATTAATAATGCCATAAAATATGCCGAATCTTCTGATATTGTGGTACAATTATCCCATAGTGATTCCATTTTAAGCATTATAATTGATGATAACGGAAAGGGATTTGATGCTACTGAAGTGGAGAAAAAAAGAAATAGTGAATCAGGAATGGGATTGCTTTTCATGAAAGAAAGAATACAATACATTAACGGACGTGTTTTTATTAACTCCATACCTGGTGAAGGAACTAGAATCACCTTCAATATCCCCATTTAAAAGTAAGATTCTAAATTATTTAGATAGATTACGTATATTAGCCCTCCAATTAGTTGAATATACTTAAAAAAAAATGATTCAAAATTAAGTAAGATATGAATAATACAATCCGAGTTGTACTGGCTGATGACCATGTTTTTGTAAGAGATGGAATAAAATCATTATTAGAAACCGAAGACAATATTATTGTTGTAGGGGAAGCTACAGATGGTCAAGAAGCATTGGACACAGTAGAGTCAAGCAAACCGGACTTATTGATTGTGGATATACGTATGCCTCATTTTACAGGTATCGAAGTTGTTGAAAAATTGCGAAATCAAAATAATCCCGTCAAAATAATTGTGCTATCGATGCACGAATCGGAAGAATATGTACTTAAGTCTATTAAGGCTGGTGCCGATGGGTATTTATTGAAAGGATCTAGTAAAGAAGAATTTTTAAAAGCATTACATACCGTTTCTAATGGCGGAAAATATTTCAGTGGTGACATCTCCTCTATTCTTATTGATCAACTCAAAAATAATGTAAATACATTAGATTCTAAGCAACCATTAGCTGATGATTTGGTTATCACCAAAAGGGAAAAAGAAATCTTAAAACTTTTATTATCAGGAAAAGGCAATAAAGAAATTGCAGAGGCATTAGAAATTAGTAAACGCACCGCTGAAGTGCACCGCTTTAACCTGATGAAAAAACTTAAAGTAAAAAATCTTATGGAGCTGTCCAATAAAGCAAATGAGTATGCTTTAATATAATCTTCTTCACTAAAAAGAAAAAACCAAAATATTAATTGAATTTAAATTCCATCTGAAGCCTAATTATGTACTTCAAATGAAATGAATTATGCTTTTATATCATGGTACTTAAAGTTTAAAATCATTCAAAAAATGAAAAAAGGTTTCTCTTTTTTAGCAAATTAGTAATAAAAAGAGTTTTAAAAATAAATGTCCAAAATCTTTAGATAAATACGTATTTATACTTAATTTTAATATTTATAATACGTTATTGTACTTATATTTGTATAAAAAACATAAGTACAATGGAAAAATCAACTTCATTAGCCCAATCTCACAGCATGTTATTTTTAAACACGCTGGCCTTTACTGTTTGTTTTGCTTGCTGGACACTAAATGGTGTATTAGTTACCTATTTAGTCGACAAAGGCATTTTTAACTGGAGCGTAGTACAAATTGGATGGTTATTAGGAATCCCTATACTAACCGGTTCTATCATGCGATTACCTATAGGTATCCTTACCGACAAATATGGCGGAAAATCAGTGTTTTCTATCTTGCTTTTACTATGTTCCATCCCTTTATTTTTACTTCCATTAGCCAATAGTTTTTTCATGTTTGCCGTACTTAGTTTTCTATTCGGTATGGTAGGTACTAGTTTTGCCGTTGGTATTGGGTACACTTCTATTTTCTATCCAAAAGAATGGCAAGGACGAGCTTTAGGAATATTTGGAATGGGAAATGCAGGGGCTGCTATCACTACTTTTATGGCACCTTCGTTGTTGAATCATTTTTCAGTAGAAGATCCTCAAAATGGATGGAAAATATTACCCATAATATATGGTGCAGCATTGCTAATTATTGGAATACTATTTTTAGTTTTTGCCAAAAACAAAAAAATGGAAAAGTCTACCAAAACAATTCCGCAAATGTTATCTACCTTAAAAAGCCCAAGAGTTTGGCGTTTTGGGGCGTACTATTTCTTAGTTTTTGGGTGTTTCGTAGCGTATTCACAATGGTTGTTACCTAATTTTATGAATGTATACCAAACGAGTTTAGTAATGGGTGGTATGTTTGCCACTATGTTTAGTTTGCCGTCTGGCGTAATACGAGCCTTTGGTGGTTATTTATCAGATAAATTTGGCGCTAGAAAAGTAATGTACTGGGTATTGAGTTCTTCTGTAATATTAAGTGCATTATTAATGATTCCTAAAATGGAAATAAAAACAGCAGGTCCCGGAGTAATGGCAGGAAAAACTGGAATTGTTACCCAAGTAAGCCCAACAAATGTAAGAATAGATAATAAAGATTTTCCTATTGACTCTAAACCAGAAAGCACGACAACTGGAAATATTTTTCCAACAAAATCTTCTTGGCAAAAAGTAATTGTTACTCAAAATCAAAGTGTAAGTAAAAAGGAATTATTAGCAAAAGGAGTAACAAGAATAACATTTGATGCTAACATGTGGGTCTACCTCATTTTAGTTATTATGATTGGTATTTCCTGGGGAATTGGTAAAGCAGCAGTTTACAAACACATTCCAGAATATTTCCCAACCGAAATAGGAGTTGTGGGTGGAATGGTAGGATTACTAGGAGGTTTAGGTGGATTCTTTGGACCAATTATCTTTAGTTATTTATTAAACTTTACAGGTTTCTGGTCCAGTTCATGGATTTTTGTACTATTGTTTTCTGCAATTTGTCTCATCTGGATGCATGTTACAATAACGAGTATGATGAATGAAAAACATCCTATTATGTCCAAAGAGATGGATCGAAAAAGTTAAAAGAAGGCTAAATTAATTTTAAAAAATTATACATCAAAAACTTTTCCTATTCCATACAACTTAAATGCTCTTTTTGATTAATCAAAATAGAATCTGAAACTAACCTTTAAAAAGATACAAAATGAAAAAAATAAATGCCGATTGCTCTATTTGTATCAATACTAATTGTTTTATAAAGAAACATTTGGATCTAGAAAAAATGCAAGATTTTGTAATGCAAAAAACAAATTTTGCTTGCAAAAAAGGACAGCAATTCATGTTTGAAGGTGCACCAATGCAAGGTTTGTATTTTATTAATAAGGGAAAAGTAAAAGTGTTAAAAACAGGAATCTACGGCAAGGAACATATTGTTCGATTAACACAAGAGGGAGATACAGTTGGCTTTCGAGGATTTGGAACCAGTAATAGGTATTTGATAGGTGCATCTGCAATTGAAGATACTGTCTTATGTAATTTCAGCAACAAAGTAATGCAAGACATCCTTAAAACTATACCTGAATTCACTTATGATATGATGCTGTTTTACGCCGAAGAACTCAATAAAAGTGAAAATAATGTAAAGAAAATTGCCCAAATGAATGTAAGAGAACGTGTTATTGACACTCTTTTATATTTACTTAAAAAGTTTGGTCAAACTAATCATTTAATAGATATCAATTTATCTCGGAAAGAAATTGCCGATTTTGCTGGAACAACGGACGAACAAGTTACCCGTATCTTCTCCAGTCTAAAAAAAGAAGGACTGATAAAAATTGTAGGCAAGAAAATAAGCTTGTTGCAAGTCGAAAAAATGAAGCAGGAAATCGCAGAACACCGATAGATTTTTATTCTAAGTAAAACAATATAAAGGCCCAATAGTTTTGGGCTTTTTTTATGCAGAAAAATCAGATTTACGTATTCTAATACGTGTTTTAAATCCAATATAACACACTACTTACTTTTGTAACATATTATATAATAGTACATTATGTTGAAAATATGTGTTTTCACCTGTTTTAATAAGCAGAATAGCCGTTAAATTATGGTTAAAAAAGCTAAAATTCATTGTAAAAACTTCAATAAATAAGTAAAACTACGTACGTATATTTGCTAAGTAAATAAGTAAAACGAAAACCAAACATTAACTAAAACTATTAACTATGAAATTACTTAAAACAATATGCTTGTCATTTATAGGGGTTATCAGTACCGCTTCGTATGCACAAGACTTCGATGCCAACATACAACTTAGACCACGTTATGAATATAGAAATGGATTTAAAAGCTTATTGAAAGCAGGAGATAGTCCAACATCATTTATATCACAACGTTCTCGTTTAAACCTAAACTTTAAACAAGATAAATTAAAATTAAAACTGTCTTTACAAAATATCCGCACTTGGGGAGATGCAGCTACTACAACTACTGCAGATAAAAATGGAGTAGCCGTTTTTGAAGCGTATGCTGAATATAACTTTGATGATAAATGGAGCGCACGCCTAGGTCGTCAAGTATTAAATTATGACAATCAACGTATCATGGGTGGAATCGATTGGATTCAACAAGGTCAAAGTCATGATGCAGCATTACTAACTTATAAAAGTGCCAAAAATCAATTGGATTTGGGTTTTGCTCATAATGCCTCCGCCGAAAACCTAATCGCACCTACAACAGCCTATGGCACGAACTACAAGGAAATGCAATATGCTTGGTACCACACTGCTATTAAAAAAATAAATGCGAGCTTCTTATTATTAAATGCGGGGTACCAATACCTGAAAACACCTACCGATTTAAAAACGGATTACATTCAAACATACGGTACTTACTTGACGTATAAAGGTAAGAAATGGGACGCTGACTTAAGCCTTTACGGACAATCTGGTAAAAGTAGTGGTACTGATTTAAGTGCTTTTGATGCAGGAGCAAATTTAGGGTATACTGTAAGCGAAAAATTCAAAGCTACAGTAGGATATGAATTCCTTTCTGGAAAAGATCAAAACGATACTGATACCAAAATAAAATCATTTACTCCCCTATTTGGTACCAACCATGCTTTCAACGGATTTATGGATTATTTCTACGTAGGAAATCACAAAAACAGTGTTGGATTACAAGATGCTTATTTAAAACTGGATTTTGGAATCAAAAAAGTAAAGTTCTCCTTGACACCGCACGTTTTTTATGCTCCAAATAAAGTAATCGCTGCAGGAGTTGAAAAAGACTCTTACCTAGGTACTGAAGTAGACCTAACTGCAGGATATAAAATTCACAAAGACATCATGGCTGTTGCAGGATATTCACAAATGTTCGGTTCTTCAACATTAGAGACTTTAAAAACTGGAGACGCGAGCAAAACAAACAATTGGGCTTGGGTAATGATCAACATCAACCCACAAATATTTTCAACAAAAAAATAATAATCAACTATTTTAAAAAAGTATAACATGAAAAAATTAGTTTTTAGATTATCAGTACTAGCCATTGCCTCTTTGAGCGTTTTGAGCTGTAAAAAAGAAGAAAAGAAAGAGGCTACGACTGAAGTTGCCTCTACTTCAAAAACCGAAAAATTAACGCTGGAGAAACCACAGGTAACTTTAGGATTTATAAAACTAACTGATATGGCTCCTTTGGCTATAGCCAAAGAAAAAGGCTTCTTTGAAGACGAAGGTTTATTTGTAACCTTAGAAGCACAATCCAACTGGAAAAATGTTTTAGACCGTGTAATTGACGAACAAATTGACGGATCTCATATGCTAGCAGGACAACCTATAGCTGCTGCAGTAGGTTTTGGAAGACAAGCGAAATTAGTGACTACTTTCTCTATGGATTTAAATGGTAATGCTATCACTGTTTCTAACGATGTTTGGTCAAAAATGAAACCAGGATTGCCTATGAAAGATGGAAAACCCATTCACCCTATTAGTGCTAGTGCCTTATTACCAGTTATTAAAGAATACAAAAATGCTAATAAACCATTTAAAATGGGTATGGTATTCCCGGTATCAACACATAACTACCAACTGCGTTACTGGTTAGCTGCAGGAGGAATTAACCCTGGACAATACACAAAAGACAATGCACAAGGAATGATCAATGCTGATGTATTATTATCAGTTACTCCTCCTCCGCAAATGCCAGCTACACTAGAAGCAGGAACAATCAATGGATATTGTGTTGGGGAACCTTGGAATCAACAAGCGGTAAGCAAAGGAATTGGAGTACCAGTTATCACAAGCCGTGACATTTGGAAAAACCACCCAGAAAAAGTATTTGTTATGACTCAAGCTTTTATCGACAAAAACCCAAATACTGCTATTGCGATCACTAAAGCTTTGATTAGAGCAGGAAAATGGTTAGACGATCCAAAAAATAGATTGGAAGCAGTTAAAATTTTATCTAGCCCTGCTTATGTAGGTGCCGATGAGAATGTATTAAAAAACTCAATGACTGGAACATTTGAATACGAAAAAGGAGACAAACGCGATGCAGCTGATTTCAATGTATTCTTTAAAGACAATGCAACGTATCCTTACTATTCTGATGGAATTTGGTTCATGACTCAAATGAGACGTTGGGGACAAATTACAGAATCAAAACCAGCTGAATGGTATGCATCAAAAATCAAAGAGGTTTACAAGCCTGAAATTTGGACCAAAGCAGCACAACTTTTATTGAAAGAAGGAAATTTAGTTGCCGAAGATATTCCAACAACTGATGGTTACAAACCAGCAACAACTGACTTTATTGACGGTGTAAAATACGATGGTAAAATGCCATTGGAATACATTAAAAGCTTAAAAATTGGTAATAAAAACTAATTCATAAAATGATGTAGTTGGGGGTGTTGTAGTTTCATCCTCAACTACTTATTTAAAAACTAAAAAATACAACATTACCTTAGAATGGTTTCTTACTTAGAAGATAATTAGTTCAAAATCAAAACTAATGATAATCCTTACAACCAATTTTAAATATATAAAAAAAGAAACATGAAGACTAAAATAATAAAAACTGTACAATTTATTGGACTGGGTTACTTAGAACCTCTCATTAGATTACTAACTGGAGAAGATTTGAAAAAAAATGGAAAAGATGCATTCAAAAGAATCCTCTTCCCTATTTTATCAGTAGTATTATTTATCCTTTTATGGCAATCCTTTTCTAATTATTTAAATAATGTTGAGTCCGAAATAAAAATTGAAAAAGCACTTAAAGACCAAGGACCAGAAGCCGCCAAAAAACTAGAAGCTTGTATCGCATCTGGAGACATAAGCTGCAGACCTAATTCCTTGCCTTCTCCTGCTATGGTTTATACTGCCTTAGGAAAATTATGGGATGATCATAAAATAATGACCGCCAAAAAACAAGAATTTATAGACAAATACGAAGCTATAAATGCCGATCGTAAAGCCAAAGGCCAAATTGAAATTGTGTACACTGGCCGTCCTTCATTTGTAGATCAAATAATGACGAGTTTAAAAACCGTTTTTGCCGGTTTCTTACTCTCTATAATTATTGCCGTTCCTACAGGTATTGTATTAGGACTAAGTACAACACTAAGAACTTCTTTCAACTGGATTGTTCAAATATTCAAACCAGTATCTCCTGTTGTTTGGCTATTATTAGTATCCATGATTATAAAAACACTTTTGACCAATGTTGATATCGAAAAATCATTTGTGATTTCCTTTATAAGTGTAGGACTGTGTTCTATGTGGGCCACTCTTGTTAATACCAGCGTTGGAGTTTCATCTGTAGATAAAGATTATATTAACGTAGCTAAAGTGTTGCAATTAGGAACCTTTAGCAAGGTTTTTAAAATAATCCTTCCCTCCTCTTTCCCAATGATTTTTACTGGATTGAGAATTACTCTTTCTGTGGCTTGGATGGTATTAATTGCAATCGAATTGTTAGCCCAAAGTCCAGGTTTAGGATCTTTTGTTTGGGAAGAATTCCAAAATGGTTCTAGTGATTCTAATTCTAAAATTATTGTAGCCATGTTTGTAATAGGAATAATAGGATTCATGCTGGATCGTGTAATGATGATTTTTCAAAAATTACTAACGTTTACGGATTGAGGAAGTTTTAAGGTCATAAAGTCGAAAGTCATAAAGTCCTACTTTTGAGAATAATGACATTTAAAATAAACCAAATTGACTTTCTATAATCGACTTTTAAAACTTTAAACTCTTTTAAACAAAAAAATCATGGCATATTTAGAACTAAAAAATGTTTGTAAATCGTATGGTGAAGGAAAAAACAAAACCGAAGTATTATCAAACATCAACTTAAAAATAGAAGAAGGAGAATTTGTGGCTATTGTAGGATTTACAGGAAGTGGAAAAACCACTTTAGTCAATCTAATCGCAGGATTAATAGAACCGGATTCAGGTGAAATATTATTCAAAGGCAAACCAATCCAAGGAACCAGTCACGAACGTGGAATTATCTTTCAAAATTATTCTTTACTGCCTTGGCTTACTGTGTATGATAATATTGAAATGGCGGTAAAATCCGTTTTTAAAGACTGGACTAAAAAAGAAATAGAGGATCATGTCAATAATTTTATTGAAAAAGTACATCTTTCTCATGCTTCACACAAAAAACCAAAAGAACTTTCAGGCGGTATGCGTCAACGTGTAGCGGTAGCCCGAACATTAGCTATGAAACCAGAATTAATTTTAATGGATGAACCTTTGGGAGCATTGGATGCGTTGACAAGAGGGAACCTGCAAGAAGAAATACTTTCTATCTGGAGTGAGGACAAACGTACCGCTTTGCTAATAACCAATGATGTGGATGAAGGCGTTTTCATGGCTGATCGCGTGATACCTTTACGTCCAGGTCCAAAAGCCACTCTAGGACCCCAATTTGAAATTGAAATTGAGCGACCTCGCAATAAAATTGCCTTGAACCATTTAGACAGTTTTAAAAAATTAAGAAATGGTATTATTGAATATCTGATGGAAATTGGACAGGAAAGAACGGCAGGACTAGAAATTACGCACTACGAATTGCCTGATTTAGTACCAATGAAATTCAACTAGAATTCATTATATAATTAAAATTTAAAGAGATAGATACCATGAAAGAGTCCATATTAGAAAAAGATATAATAAATCGTGATCCATTGGGATTTGAAAAATACATGTTGGAGTTATCTAATTTAACCAAAATTTATCCTACTCCAAATGGTGATTTTGTAGTATTGGAGAATCTAAATTTAAAAATTAAAGAAGGTGAATTTGTTTCTATAATTGGGCACTCTGGTTGCGGAAAAACAACATTGCTTTCTATGATTGCAGGTTTAAATCCAATATCAGGAGGCCAAATTATATTAAATGGCTCCCCAATTACAGGTCCTGGACCAGATAGAGGAGTAATCTTTCAATCTCCTAGTTTATTGCCCTGGATGAGTGCCCTAGAAAATGTTTTACTAGGTGTAGAAAAAGTTTTTGCAAATGCAACCAAAAAACAACGCTTAGACATTTGTAAATATTACCTAAGTAAAGTAGGTCTCGATGGCTCCTTTGACAAAAAAGCAAAAGACCTATCGCAAGGAATGAAGCAAAGAGTTGGAATTGCAAGAGCATTGGCTTTAAAACCGCAAATTTTACTTTTAGATGAACCTTTCGGAATGCTTGATTCTTTAACTAGAGGGGAACTTCAAGATGTATTGTTAGAGGTATTAAACAAAGAAAAAACAACTGGAATAATGATTACCCATGATGTCGATGAGTCCATTTTCTTGGCAGACAGAGTGATTATGATGACCTCAGGACCTAAAGCACAAATAGGAGATATTCTAGACATTACCTATGAAAGACCTCGAAATAGAAAAGCCATATTAGAACATCCCACCTATTATGACAACCGTGAACATCTAATTAATTTCTTAGAACATTAAAACAACTAGTTCCAATAAGTAACCCAGACAAAATTTTCACAAATAGAAAATCTGTGAAATGATTTTAATCTGCGGCTAAAAAAAATAGAATTCATAAAATTAAACCTTAAAAGATTGAAGTCTAAAATGCTTCAATCTTTTTTTGTTTCAAAACAAAATTTATTAATGTTATAATTAAACCCCGCTTTTTACAATAAATTCAAGTTTCAGAAGCATCTGATTCTCTAAATTGATAAAACTTAGAAAAAACAAATTTAAAATTACGTATTATTACGTATTAATACTTACTTTTGTTATAAAGATCTCAGAATCGAATATTCTATTTCTTCGACAGTTTTACTATTTAATACAGAAGATTACAAATGCAAAATCCAGAAATTAAAACAACTTGTTCGTATTGTGGTGTAGGCTGTGGGATTATTGTAACCAATGATTCTAAAAATGGCGTAACCGTTCGTGGAGATGAAAATCATCCTGTAAATAGAGGAATGCTTTGTTCTAAGGGGATGAACTTGCATTATGTAGCCAATGATACTTCGGATAGAATCCTGTACCCAGAAATGCGATGGAGTAAATCCCATCCCATGGAAAGAGTGAGTTGGGATGCGGCGATGGATCGTGCGGCAGCGGTTTTTTCTTCCATAATAAAAAAACACGGTCCAGATAGTGTTGGTTTTTACATCTCTGGGCAATGCCTTACTGAAGAATATTACTTAGTAAATAAATTGGTAAAAGGATTTCTAAAAACCAATAATATAGATACTAACTCCCGCTTGTGCATGAGCTCAGCAGTTGTGGGATACAAAAAAACATTTGGAGAAGACTCCGTTCCTATCGCCTATGACGATATTGAACTGGCGGATACTTTTTTAATCACAGGTGCTAATCCAGCTTGGTGTCACCCTATCCTTTTTAGAAGACTTGAACAACATAAAGAGAAAAATCCTAAGGTAAAAATAATTGTTATAGACCCAAGAAGAACAGATACTGCAGCAACTGCCGATCTACATCTTCAAATTATTCCAGGATCTGATATTATTTTATACCATGCCTTAGCTAAATGCATTATAGAAAGAGGCTATACGGATGCTGATTTTATAAAAAACAATACCGAAAATTACCTAGCATACAGAGCGCTTGTTTTATCTACCTCATTAGAAAAAGCATCTAAACTTTGTGGAATTTCTGTTAGTGATATTAAACTAGCAGCTGATTTAATAGGTAAAGCAGAAGGATTTCTTTCGCTTTGGGCCATGGGATTGAATCAAAGCGCGATTGGAGTCGATAAAAACACTGCCTTATTGAATATTTCACTGTTAACCGGTCATGTAGGAAAACCTGGGTCTGGTCCCTTTTCATTAACGGGCCAGCCCAATGCTATGGGAGGTCGTGAAGTAGGTGGAATGGCTAATTTATTAGCAGTTCATAAAGATTTAGCAAATCCTGTGCACCGACAAGAAGTAGCTGATTTTTGGGGAGTAGACTCCATATCCGAAAAACCAGGATTTACGGCAACCGAAATGTTTGAAGCGCTTGAATCTGGAAAAATGAAAGCCATCTGGGTAATTTGCACCAATCCTTTGGTGAGTTTACCTGATTCTCGAAGAGTAGAGAAAGCTTTGGCGAAAGCCAAATTTGTAGTCGTTCAAGAAATATCACACAATGCAGATACGGCTAAACATGCCGACTTACTTTTACCAGCAGCAGCTTGGCTAGAAAAAGAAGGGACTATGACCAACTCGGAGCGACGAATTTCTTACTTACCAAAAGGAATTAATGCACCTGGTGAAGCTTTATCAGATATTGACATCCTACTTCGTTTTGCTAAAAAAATGAATTTCAATGGCTTCAATTTCAATAATACCGAAGAAGTATACAAGGAATATTGTCAAATGACAAAAAACACTAATATTGATATTTCTTATTTAAATTACAACCGATTAAAAAACGAAGGTACTTTTCAATGGCCCGTTCCTGATTATGGACATCCTGGAACCCCTCGCCTATTTACTGATAAAAAATTCTTTACGCCTTCGCAAAAAGCAATTTTCAATCTCCCAACAGCTATTGAAAATACGTCAGAGCAACCCAATGACCAGTTCCCCTTTATACTTACAACAGGACGTGTAAGAGATCAATGGCATACAATGACCAAGACAGGAAAAGTGTCGCGCTTAATGACGCATATTCCGAGTCCTTTTCTAGAAATAAATCCTATTGATGCTTTTAAAGCGTCCATTAAAAATGGAGATATCGTTATGGTTACCAGTAAAAATGGTGCTGTACGCGTAAAAGCAAAAGTGACGGACAGCATTAAAGAAACCGTGGTGTTTTTACCGATGCATTGGGGAAAACAATTAGAAAACGATTTGAATCGTACCAATAATTTAACGAATACTCTTGTTGATCCCATTTCTAAAGAGCCTGATTTTAAATATACCACGGTATCCGTAGCTAAATACATTAAACCGTTCCAAAAAATTGCTATTATTGGCGCTGGAGCAGCTGCCTTTCGATTCATACAGAATTATAGAGAAATCAACACTACTGATGAAATAATAATATTCTCTAATGAAATTAACCCGTTTTACAACCGTGTTTTATTACCTGAATATGTCACTGCTGAGTTGTCTTGGGATAAATTATTAAAAATAAAAGATGACGCTTTAGGCAAATTGAATATCACGATGAAGTCTGGCGTTGGGATAAATGCTATTAATACTTCTGATAAAACAGTGGTGGATAGCCAAGGCATCACACATACTTTTGACAATTTAATACTAGCCACAGGAAGTCGCCCTTTTATTCCAGAAAACGCACAATTGCATTTACCTGGCCGCTTTACCATAAGAAAAAAAGAAGATGCAGACCGACTGAAAAACTATCTAGACAATACTAAATTAGCTCCCGAAGAGCAACACGTAGTGATTGTAGGAGGTGGTTTATTAGGTTTAGAATTAGCCGCTGCACTGAAACATAAAAAAGTCAAGATTACTATTATCCAAAGAGCATCCCGTTTAATGGAACGCCAACTGGATCGTATTTCCAGTAAATTATTAGCCGAAGAAGTGCAAATTAGAGACATACAAATCTATTTTGATAATGAAGTGAGTACCGTATTTGAAACTGATAATGAAAATGAAATTGAAATCGCTTTAAAAAGTGGACGAATTCTTACCGCAAATGCTATCGTATATACTATTGGAACTATCCCAAATATTGAAATAGCCAAAGAATCTGGGATTAATTGCGGACGCGGTGTAAAAGTAAATCAGTACTTGCAATCGTCTAATCCTGATATCTATGCCATTGGTGAAATAGCCGAATTCAACAATCGTTTGTTCGGAATTACCTCAGCGGCAGAAGAACAAGCTGATATTTTAGCCAATTATTTAGCTGGAGATATTAGCAGTTTTTATAAAGGTTCTGTTTTAATGAATATCTTAAAACTAGAAGACATCAATCTTTGTAGTATTGGTGAAATCGAAATCCCCGAAAATGATGATTCCTATGAAGAAATTGTTTTTGCCGACTTGAAACAACGCTACTATAAAAAATGCATCGTTAAAAATGATTTATTAGTAGGCGCTATTTTGATGGGCGATAAAAATGAATTTGCCGAGTTCAAAAGCATGATTGAAAGCAAAATCGAATTATCCGACAAGAGAAACTCCTTATTGCGAGGAAGCTCCAATGCAAAGCCTGTTTTAGGAAAACTCGTTTGTTCTTGCAGTCAAGTAGGAAGTGGCAATATTGAAGAAGCCATAAAAAGTGGAACTACTAATTTTACAGAATTATGTAGAAGTACCGGAGCTGGTTTAGGCTGCGGAAGTTGTAAAACAGAAGTAAAGGAAATATTATCAAAAATAAAATAGTTTTTTGTTTCAATTATATAGACATAAACTTGAAACGGTAAACTTGAAACTATAAAATTATGGAACTAACGAGATTAATAGTAAAAGGAGGCGTTATTTCACCTGGTGAATTACGAAACATTGTAAATATGGGCTTGGAACAAGGGCTCAAAGATTTTTCTTTTGGATCCAGACAAGATATTATTTTTCCAAAAGGATTTAATAATTTATATACGGATACAAAAGAAGGACATCAAGTTATTTTTCCAGATCAAAAAAGCGGGAATAACATTGTTTCTTCTTATGTCTCTACCGATATTTTTAGAAATACAAATTGGCTTACAGGAAACAAATTCCTTTATATATTAGAACAATTCAAAGAACATCCTGTATTAAAAGTGAACATTACCGACCCTAAACAGCAGTTGGTTCCTTTGTTTACAGGACATATTAACTTTATAGCTTCAGAGCATGAAGATTACTGGTTTCTATACATTCGCTTGCCCAATTGGGAGCGCATGGAAGTGTATCCAGTATTAATTTACAGCTGGGATATTTCAAAATTTTATTATGAAATAGAACGCATTGTAAGCGAAGAATCTTGCGGAATTGACATGATTTTTAGTTTGGTGAGTGAAGCTTTGGATACCAATAATAGAACCATTGACAAACCTTTAAACATACCCTTTTATCCGTTTCCTTACTATGAAGGAATGAATCGATTGGGTATAGATCAATATTGGTTGGGTTTGTATTGGAGAAACAACTTATACGATTTAGAGTTCTTAAAAGAAATGTGCGATTTGTGTTTTGACTGTAAAATAGGAAAAATATGTATTACACCTTGGAAATCATTTGTGGTAAAAGGAATCCCAAAAGACCGCAAATTAGACTGGGAAAAATTCTTAGGAAAGAAAGGAATCAATGTCCGTCATTCGTTATTAGAACTCAACTGGCATTTACCAGTAGCGATGGATTGGGCGTTGAATCTAAAAACGTTCTTAGTTCGTACTTTAGATCAATTTGATATTAGTACGTATGGACTTACTTTTGGAATCTCCGATTACAACCGAGAGGGTCATTACTTCACTTCTATTGTCGTAGAAAAAAATGAGATGCCTAAAGATCTAGCTTCCATAAAAATCAGAGATACGTATAATGTGCTTTACGCCAAAAATTTTGATCCTAATAGTCGCACGTATATTGTTCATGCACAAGATGTAGACAAACTGGAATTGCCTACGATTTTGATAGAATTAAGTAGGAAATATTTTGAAGAGTTAGGCAACTCTGTGTCTGAAATTGATACGGCAACAGCAGTCAAAAAAGAAAAAAAAGAACTCGATGTACATCAATGTAAAGAATGCTTAACGGTTTATAATGCCGAATACGGAGATATAGAACAAGGCATTGAAAAAGGAACTTTATTTAAGGATTTACCTGTGAATTATTGTTGTTCTTTATGTGAAGAACCAAAATCCAATTTTATCACGTTAAATCTTGAAAAACTGGATGCGATTTAATTCAATTTAAATAACATTCTTGATTAAATTTTGCAATAAAAACCATTAAGAAAGTAAGACTCATTAAGACTCAATACTAAAGATTCTTAATCTCTTAATGGTTAAAAAACTTGAAATTTAATTGCCTGCTTTTACTTCAAAAAAATTATCTATTTTTGGCCGTTCAAAATCTCTTTTTATTATAAATCATTACAATATGAATACTACTTTCAAAACGGTAAGCTCGTCGCACATCACTATATCCGAGTTAATGCTGCCTTCCCACACCAACTTTAGCGGAAAAATTCATGGTGGTTATATTTTGTCACTTATGGACCAGATTGCCTTTGCATGTGGGTCTAAATTTTGCGGAAATTATTGTGTAACGGCCTCTGTGGATACGGTGAATTTCTTGAAACCTATTGAAGTAGGCGAATTAGTTACTATGAAAGCCAGTGTGAACTATGTGGGAAACAGTTCTATGATTGTGGGCATCCGAGTAGAGTCGGAAAATATTCAAACAGGAACTGTCAATCATTGTAATTCCTCTTATTTCACGATGGTTTCTAAAGACATTGCTGGTAAAAATGCCGCTGTTCCAGGACTTATACTGACTACTTTAAAAGAAGTAAGTCGGTTTCAAAATGCGTTAAAGCAAATTTCTATGAGAAAAGAAAGAGAAGAACATCAAAGTATTGCCTCATTTGGATCTATAGAATCTATTGTAAGTTCTAATAAATATAAAGTACAAGTCGAATTCAATTAGTCCATTTTTGTGAAATATTATACACCCTTTAGAAATTACCGTTTATTAAGTTGCTATCCTTAATCTCCTAAATACCTTAATGGTTAAATTTATTTACAACCAACCTCTAAATAATAAAACTAAAAAAACCATTTAGAGATTAAGGCTCATTAAGTGTCTATCCTTAATTTTCTTAATCTCTAAATGGTTCAAAAAAAAGTATTTTAAAGTAGTAAAACTTTTTCTATAACTTAAAAAATCACTTATTTCAACTTCGTAGTATCCACTCTCGTTGGCGTGTCTTTTCCGCTGATAATAGATGACGAACTAATTGCGATTGCTTTAATAATTTCGGTCATGTTGTCCATGTCTAATGTTCCTATCTCATCACTCGCTTTATGATAATTAGGTTCGTTATCCATTTTTGATGTCGAAATTGTATGCGCCGGAACTCCTTGTCTTGCCAGCGTAGCATTGTCAGATCTATAGAATAATTGTTGTTCTGGGTAGGGATCTGGATGGAATTTAAATTGTGATCCTTCTAAGTTTTTCTGCAAAATTTCACCCATATTCGTTTTATCAAATCCAGTGATGTAAGCCGAGTTTTCCCCCCATTTAGAATCGGTACCAATCATTTCAATATTGAACATGGCCATTACTTGCTCTGGATTCATTTGTTCCGAAAAATATTTAGCTCCATAACCTCCCAATTCTTCTGCTACAAAAGTCGAAAAAATGATAGAACGATCATTATTATTTATTTTCTTGAAATATTCAGCAAGCACAATCACCGCAGTTGTTCCTGCCGCATCATCATTGGCTCCATTGTAGATAGAATCTGTGGCATCATGTGGCACTCCTTCTTCTGGCGAGCCCACACCTAGATGATCGTAATGACCTGAAAATATTACATATTCATTTGGTTTCGTTTTTCCTTTCAACATCCCCACTACATTGTTCAGTTTTTTAGTAGTAATAGTATTGGTTGCTTCAATTTTGAAACGTGTAGCAGTTGTAGGTCCAAAAACAAATACTACCGTATTCTTCCCTGGTTTAGCAGCCATTTGACCAATATGTTGCATATTTTGAAGTTTGGCTTTAAACGACGCATCAACTAAAACCAATAAATTTTTATCGCTTCGGTAATACTCATAAAACTTAGGTCCAAAATTATCTCCAGAACCAATGCTTACCACAGTAACAGGACTCGCCTCTGTCAAGGAAACCTGAGGTTGGTACGAAAATGAAATCATCGACCCCGCATCAATCGCTTTATCATCAATCGTTACTTCCAGACTTTTCCTTTTAGACTCCGTCATTGTAAATTCCTGTCTGTAATCCTTGGCTCCATTAAAGGTTTGTAGCCCTATTTTCTTGAATTGAGACTCAATATAGGCCGATGCCTTATCAATCCCAGGTGTAAAAGCTCTACGCCCTTGCATATCATCTGCCGAAAGTACTTTTTCAATCTCAGTCACTTTATCCGTGCAAATGATTTTATCGATAGACTGCGCCTGCACCATCAAACCAGAACAAAGTACTAGTCCGCTTAAAACAATTCTTTTCATATCTCTAATTTTAAATAATAAACGATTCTACAATAAGAGTGCGATTATTATAATCTGTTACAGTAAAAATAGAAAAAATATAAGTAGTAGCTAGTAAGTAACGGCATAGCCCTCTAATTTTTCTTTTGGGAGCAAGATGGCTAGCCGTTTTCAAGAAGCTCCCCTCCTGCTGTTCGCTGTATTCCCGAATAATAAAAACTACGGCTAAAAAGCCTTGTTTTCTATATCGGGAGATGCCGCTACCATCAGGGCTAGGAAACACGCGTAATTTTCATAATAAAACTACCCAAAAAAGTCATTGCGAGGAACGAAGCAATCACACTAGAATACTTCCTCCAATTAATCAAAATCAAATATAAAAAAACCACACAAAAAAATCCGTGTGGTAATAAGGGAAAGGAGCCAAAATAGACTTACTATAATTTTAACGAACATTTGTTTTGAGCGCTCACTAGAATTTTAATTCCATTTTTATCTTTGCTCTTTTGTAAGGCACATCATCTAAAGTCACAAATTTAAAACCATTTTTTATATACAAATTCAAAGCATTGATTAATACATGATTGGTATATAAAACTACACTTTCCAATTCCATTTCTTTGCATTTGTCAATTGCCGCATCCATTAGTGATTGTCCTACTTTCATCCCTTGAAAACCCGGTTGTACCCCCATTCTAGTAAGTGCGTATTGCTTCTGGGTAATCCTCTCCAAAGCAACCGACCCAATTATGGTGTTCTCATACAATGCCAGGTAGATAAAACCTTCTTTATCTAGTATTGCTTCCGTGGGGTTATTAAAAGCCAGCTTGTCCAGTGCCGTAACTTCAAAGTATTTCTCGATCCATTCGTAATTGATGGCTTTAAAAGCATCTTTAAACTCTTCTCGAAATTTTATAATTTCTAATTTATTAGTAATTGCTGTTGTCATAATTATCCTTATTTAATAGTTGCCTTAGGCAAATATAAATAAAAATAGTTGCCAGAAGCAAATATTTTTTATAAATTTGAATTATGGATGAAAAAATAGTACACCAAATTAGAAGCTTCAATAGAAACTACGTGAGGACGATAGGATTATTAGAAAACACGATTTTGAATACTGGCTATTCCCTAACCGAAGCGCATATTTTAAATGAAGTCACCTCTCAACCTAATTCGACCGCAACAAGCATAAATAAGGAATTAAAGCTAGATGAAGGATATTTGAGTAGAGTTATAAAACGGTTGATTTCGAAATCGTTGATTACCAAAAAACAATCGCTAACTGATAAAAGAGTTTACGTCATTAATCCCACTGATAAAGGAAAAACTGAATATCAAAAATTGGATATTCTTTCCTCCCAAATGGTAATTGCAAATATCGATCATTTAAAGCAAGAAGAGCAATTAGAGCTTGTCGCACTATTAGATAGAGTGCAATTATTACTGAAAAAACAGTAGTGAATTTCTATTTTAGATTTGGAATACAAGTGACAAATGGTTGTTTATTATAGAACAATCAAATCAAGGAATCAATATTAATTCTCCGCTACCGCACAAATCCTTTCGTGTGCTTCATTGTCGTTAAATACCAAACATTCTAAAAACAACTAAATAGTTTTCGCTACTGCGTTCTATGACAAAAATTGCATCACCGTAAGTACTATTCCGTTTTAAAATTGTCAGCTATACACCTTATTTCTTACTCTTCTTTTCTTTAAAGTCCGAAATCGTCTTTCCATCATAACGATACACTCCACTAAAAGATCCAAACCAAATACTTCCATCATTAGCTTCCAATATGCCACAAAGCATTCCCGTTCCACTTGTTAACATTATTTCGGTTACAGTGGGCTTTTTACTGTACAATGACTTTTTATCATAACGGGAAAGTGTCCATCCTCCAGTCCCATTTGGATTTACTGCACCAGTAGTCCAGATGTTTCCTTTTCTATCTTCGATTATCGCAGAAGCACCTCTGTTTGTTACCTTAGTAAAAGTACTGCCGTTATAGCGCCAAAGACCAACTGAAACGACCACAGTATCACCTTTTTTATCTTCGATTATGGATCCACCAAACCAAATAGTGCCTTGCTTATCTTCCATTATCGACCAAACGTTGTTAAAGGCTTTTCCGTCTTTGTTTTTGAAAATCGTAAATGTTTTTCCATCATAAAAACAGGCCTCGCCTCTGGTTCCAAACCATAACTTCCCTGTCTTATCTCCCATAATAGTTGTAATGTCGTTACTAGAAAGCCCTTCTTTAGTTGTGAAATTTTGAAAAGAATTCCCATCATAACGGCTTACTCCACCACCTGTCCCAAACCAAATAACGCCAGCTTTATCTTCATAAATAGACATCACCCGATTATTAACAAGTCCATCCTTGGTAGTAAAATGTTGAAATGATTTCCCATTGTAATAGTAAACACCAGAATCAGTAGTAGCAAACCAAAGGTTTCCGTGTCGATCTTCTAGAACATCCCAGAATCTGAGGAAACCTAACTTAGTTGTGAGATTAGTAAACGATTTTCCATCGTATCGAAATACACCAGCTAATGATGCAGCAATCAAAATGTTTCCTTTTCTATCTTGCTTTACATTACGAACCATTGTGGTAGGCCCGTACATAGTAACAAAATCTTTGCCATCTGCCGTGATACTATCTTTAGCTACGTTTGTTTGATTTTGTTTACAAGAAGTTATAAACACTGACACTAAGAATAGAACAAATAATTGTAAGCGTTTTTTCATTTTGTAGTATTGAATAAGTTATCCTCTGTTTTTCATTGAATAAATGTAGTCCATTTTACTCAATACAAAGTAAAGGGACGAATTGTTTCGTGTAGTTTGTTTTCATTAAATACCAAACACATAGTTTCCGCTACCGCACCAATCCCTTTGTGTGGTTCGTTAAAATTAAATACCAAATATTCTAAAAACAACTACATCGTCAATTAATCCTGCGCTACCGAAAAATTACTATGGCAACTTTCTAACTTTATATTTGGGTGCGGCTACTGTAACTTATGGTTAAGTTAATAGTTCGCTTCAGGGCATAAAAAAACCACGAGAACTAACTCGTGGTTTTTAAATAAAAATTTAAGGTAAAAAGCAATAAATTATAGCGCTATCACACCCACATTAGTGTTTACACCTGCTGTTACCACCACATTTGTTTGGGTTACAGGCAGTAATGGCAATAAAGGCGTTATAGTAAAAGTGTAGATTCCAGGTAAAAGCCCTGATATTTGAAACTCACCTAACGCATTCACACTACTCGAGTATTCCACAGCATCAACAGAGGTAGCTGTTGCCACTGCCAAAGTACCAATAGGCGTAATAATTCCTTTGATATTTCCAGTAATAGCGGTAACTATAGTTCTAACCACTGGTTTTAGTTTGTACGTTCCATTTCCCGTTTTTACAATAGAAGCATTGGCATCAAAATCAAGTAGGATCTCATTTTGAATATCCGCAAGCAAGGTTTGGTGTACTTGTAATTTCAAACCTGATTGTTCCGCACTTGGCGTGTCTAAAGGATAAGTAACACCTCCCACAACCACTGTGTTGTTAGACCCAAGTATCAACCTAATTTGTGATACATTAGCATCACTCAATTCACTCGTAGCAATTAGTGTACTCAAACCATTCGAAAACTCTAAAAGGTTATAAATACCAGCTGTAGTGTTTAATAGTACCGTTTGCCCATTGTTTCCTGTAACTTCCACCGCTTTTAAATCAATGTTTACCTTTTCATAAGGTCCAGGAGCATCTGTCATACGAACATTGTAGGCATAAGTGCCAGAAGTAGAATCGCTGCTACAAGAGTTCACTGTAATTCCAAATACAATAAACGTAGCAATTAAAAGTATCTTTTTCATAATCAAATTGTTAAGCTGTAATTTAATTTTTACAACATTACAAAGTTGATTACTAATGATTTAAAAACTGTTATAAAATAATAACTAAAGGTTGTATAATTTCCATCTAATTAATTCATAGTGATTCTTTTTACGACTTGTTATCGTTAAATATTAGACATCGCTATTTTCCAAATCTTCAATAATTATAAAAACCTCTTTAATGTAAGCTGTATTTCTTTCTCTAGAAACATCAAAAAACCAACCTTTTTTGGGTCTTTTTCCAACCTTGTCAATAAGAAATCTAATTTTAATGTCATTTTGATAATCCAGTAGGTTGTTCAAAAACTGATGCATTGATATTTGTCCACTAAAATATTTTCTAGCGAGGTCCGCGGCATATAGCCTGTTCTTTCTTTCTAAGCTATTTATCATAAAAAGTCGTTTAAGTATTATTTACCAATCATCCTACAGTATTTTAATCTAACGAAAATATTCCCGTTATAATCAACTAAAATTCTGAATAAATCATTCGATAATCAACTCATTTTCAAAGATAAATACTTGATAAATAAAAACTTTACGGGAAACCACATTCGCTTGAAATAAACCACAAAACCTGCGCTACCGCACGAAATGAAATTCGACGAAGTCAATCCTTTCGTGTGGTTCGTTGTCATTAAATACCAAACATTCTAAAAACAACTACATACTCAATTAATCACCGCTACCGCACAAATCCTTTCGTGTGGTTCATTATCATTAAATAACAAACATTCTAAAAAAAACTACATCTACTCCGCTACCGCACGAAATGAAATTCGACGAAGTCAATCCTTTCGTGTGGTTCGTTGTCGTTAAATATCAAACATTCTAAAAACAACTACATGCTCAATTAATCACCACTACCGCACAAATCCCTTCGTGTGGTTCGTTGTCGTTAAATACCAAACATTCTAAAAATAACTACATCGTCAATTAGTCTCCGCTACCGAATCCCTTGCTGTGGTTCAATATCATTAAACAATTAATCCTCATACTAACTTTATTCCACTATTGTCATTGCGAGGAACGAAGCAATCACACTATGATTAACTACAATCCTAATGCTATTTTATTTATAAAATTGATGATGCTATTAAAATACAGCTATTCCGTTTTAAAAGTATTTACCCTCTGCTACCGCACGAATCCTTTCGTGTGATTCGTTGTCATTAAATACCAAACATTCTAAAAACAACTACATCTCCTCCGCTGCCGCACGAATCCCTTCGTGTGGTTCGTTGTTTGTTAAATACCAAACATTCTAAAAACAACTACATCATCAATTAGTCCTTTTTGACCTGCATAATCAATGGCACTGCTATAGACATAATCTTCCGGCTTATAAACTAAACCTTCTTCTACAGGATTATTATGTACATAATCTATCTTTTGTTGAATTACTTTATTGCTCCACAACTCTATTGGTTTGTTGTCGTGTCGCCAGAATTGATGATGTTTGACATTGGAACTTTTCGCGGCTTCTTTTTTAAAAAAGTCCAATAAGAATTCTTTTCTGCTTTCCCTAGGATTCTCTTGTATACTTTTTACAATCGAACGACTAGTAAACCGTTTTAAATCTCCAATTAATAACTCAGGATTTTGATCGTTTATACTTCTAAAAACTAAATGTACATGATTACTCATAATGCACCAAGCATGAATTTCTAATCCTTTGTTTTTTTGACAAAATGCTACACTTTCAAGAAATAAATCTTTGTATTCATTACGAGTAAATACATCTAACCAACCTACAACAGCGAAACTTATAAAATACAAACCCTCTGGATTATGGAATTTATAATTTCTACTCATAGTTACTGCTTTTAAGGTTTAAGTAAATATAGGAAGTTTTGTTTAAAATTATGTTAGTGCTCAACTCACGTACCACACGAAAGGATTCGTGCGGTAGCGGGGGAAACTTATAAAATACAAACCCTCTGGATTATGGAATTTATAATTTCTACTCATAGTGTTGCTTTTAAGGTTTAAGTAAATATTAGGAAGTTTTGTTTAAAATTATGTTAGTGCTCAACTCACGTACCACACGAAAGGATTCGTGCAGTAGCGGGGGTTATAGACTGAATTTTCTATTCATTTCCGATTTTAAATGATCAGTAAATGAACTAGATTTTGCCATATTAATGAGATTTGAAGAGGTGTTTAATTTTAAAAATGACGCTATGTTTTCGGTTAAAAACTCTATTACTTGATTACAAACTTCATCTGTAACTAAATCAAAATTTATACTGCAAATTTGTTCAAATGTTAAGTTTCTTGATGTGAGCGCAAATCGAGGTAGAGCCCATGCCACATGTAACTTAAAATTACCAAGTTCTCTTTTTGTTTCTGGCACTTCAATCGAAAGCCATAAATCATTTGCTCTCTTTTGGATTAAACAACAATTTAAATATCCTTTGAAATTTCGTGTTGAATTAAAAATTTCATTGTAGGTTCTGTCCTCTTTTATAAGTGATGTAGGTTTAGCGCGAGCGCTATGTGGGTCACTATCAGCTATAGCCCTAATAGACTGAGCTGTAAATTGGATGCTAAATATTCTTGATGCTGGTTTTCCTTGATTTTTATAATAATTTTTTCTTCGATCGTAAAAATATCCAGCAGTAAAAAAATAAAGTTCAATATTTCTTTGAATACTATCGGTTGCTCTTAACAACGTTGCTGAAACAGGGTTTTGACTATTCGTAGATGCGATAATATTATCAATAGTCTCTTTGTCATCTGTTATAATTACTTTAACTAATACAGATCTTTCATCGGTTAGATCACCATCATGACTATTGTAAATTGAATATGAAGTTTGAAGACCATTAACAATTTGAATGTTTTCAAGTGATAAATTTGTACCTATTTGATTTGGTGCTTCTGCAATTATTGTTATTCCATTATTTAGCCACCAAAAATCACGATTAAATGTAGTTTCGATTGATTGACTGATTTTTTTATTAACATCAACGGATCCTTGAAAATGACGAATGTTACTTTCGAATAAATCATCTCTAATTTCACCAGATTCACTTGTTAAAAAGGCTTTGTATTTACCTAATTTGACCATTCCTACGTATCCAATTCCATGTATTGAAAAAGAAGTCGAAAGAGGTTGTTCCTTAAATTCTAAAGTAATTCTATCTAAAAGAGTTGTTCTAAAGGATTCCAGAAGTTCTTTTGAGCTGAATTTTAAAAACGAGACCAATTCCGTAGAAAAGGTTGATTTCGTAATTGCGATTAGTTGTGATTCTTTACTTGTAAACGCGCTGTTAATTATTATCTCATCAGCATTACAAGCATACACAAAATCGATTTCAAGTTTACCTCCTTTAACAGCTGTTTTAGTCCAGACATCTCTAATCATCATTGCTTTATCAACTACATTAGAATTGAATCTAGTTAACAATGAATTTTCTGTTGATGCTAAATTAAATAACTCAGGAATAGAGGTTATTAATTTATCTAATGGACCTTCTTTAAAAGAATTTTCTTTTTTACTCTGTGTGAGAATTACTTTGGTAAAGGTTTTACTGTTAAACTTAAATTCTTCTAAATCATCTAAATGTTCAACAACTTCATCATTAACAAGTAAAATCATTGAATCTATACCACCATCATGTCCACCATCAACAACGGAGTTTTGCAAATTCTCAAAAGATAATTTATACGACTTAGTAATTTCATTTAAAGCAAATAATTCAAAAACATCAGAATCTCTTACTGTGCTTAATTCATTATCAGTTTTATATTGACTAAGGCATCCTTCTAGGATTATTCGTTCATTGCTCATATTTTTCATTTTTATCTAAAACGTTCTAGTACTACAGCGAGTTTGGGACTGAATTAAGCCCTATTTTCGGATTTGGCAAATCATTACAAATACAAAACCACCTTTCCATCAAGTCTATTGTTCAAATCCGTTACAGTAACTGTTACCTGCTGGCTTTTATTCTTTTTTTTAGCTCAGATTTAGCTTGTTCTAAATCAATCAACATTTCATTTTCAATTTCTCTTATTAACTTTTTCCCATACTGCCATAAAAACTTATCAATAACGTAATTCGAATACTTTTCTAAACCTAAATCTTTTTTAAATTTTTCAAATGTCGCATAAAACCCTTTGAAATTTCTCGGGTTTTCAAATGAAATTTTTTCGTTATTTCTTTGACCTAAATATCCATTTATGATAATCCAAATGTAACTATCGTAAATTGGTATTTCAAAATCGCTCAAAAAATGAACGTATTTAGATGAAAAAGATAAATTGTTCCGTTCAAAGCATTTTCCTTTGCCGTTTGTCCAATTAACTTTTGATATTTTATCTACAAATGCAATATAATCAGTCATTGTTTTTGGACTTGATTCGGCGCTTGAGATTTTAATTATTTGTTCAACTACTGGATTTATATTAACGATTGCTGTTGAATAAATTTTATTTAATGATGCTACTTTTATTAAAACATTAAATTTGTTTTTGTCGTCATTAAATGTTTTAAATAATTTCAGTAAGTTTTCATTAAGTTCATCACCTTCTTCGACTGAATATAATTTCAGAATTTCATCAATGAAATCTTCTGTTGGTTTTTTTAGTTTCATTTGGTTAAGCTTGCAGGTAACTTGTATATACGCAAAATAAACCTTCATATATACTCCCCAATTTGGTAGATTAGCAAAGTTTCGTTTTACTTCTTATTCCAAATATACCATTTAATCCCCGAAAATTCTGAATAAATAATATACTTGAACTCAAAGATAATTCCTTCTCCACTCTAAACTTTACGGGAAACCACATTCATGCGAATTAAACCACAAATCCCCTAGCCCCGGTAGCAGTGAAAACCCCATGCAGGTAGAAAACGGGGTTTACTGGTGGTGGCAGAGCGACCGCAGGAAGCTCCTGCCGGCGCCTAGTAAACCGGTTTGAGACCCAATGGGTTGTAACGAATGACGGGATGGGCTTCGCTTATTATTATTAAAATATTATTTATTAGAATTAACCTCCTATACTAATCATGGAACGGTTGTCTTGGTGCAAGGCGGGATCGTTTATTTCGTCTATGGAGGTCATGCCGGCTCTTACTTTCATTTTGGTTTGAATGGCGGTGGCAATGACGGTTTCGAGGGCTTGGCCAGAGCGGTAAGCGGTAAGTAAATCGGTCTCGTGGTTAGAGAACAAGCAGTTTTTTATTTTACCGTTGGCGGTCAATCGAATGCGGTTGCAACCATCACAAAAAGGATTGGTGATGGAACTGATAATCCCAAAACTGCCAGCGTAATTCTTGATTTTGAAATCACGGGAAGTGAAGTTTTTATCGTCTTGTAATTTCTCCACATTGGTTTTGGCAAAAGCGGTATGCACCACATCCAGAATTTCTTGCTGTGACACCATCTTGCTCTTATCCCACTCATTACCAGCAAAGGGCATGAATTCTATAAAGCGAATGGATAGTGGCAACAACTGGGTGAGGTTGATAAAATCGATAATTTCGTTGTCATTGAATCCTTTTATCAAGACGACATTGACCTTGACTTGAAAGCCGTTGTGGAGCAAAAGATGCAAATTGTCTATAACGCCTTGAAACTGATTGCGCAATGTGATGGCATTGAACTTGGTCGCTACCAGTGTATCGAGACTCAAATTGATTTTGGTGACTTTATTAGCCTTTAAAACTTCTAGGTGTCTATCGACCAAAATACCATTTGTAGTAATCGAAATCTCGGTGCCTAGAGTGGCGAGTTGGGTGATTATTTCGGGAAAGTCTTTTCGTAATAGTGGCTCACCACCTGTTAATCGTATTTTATTCACCCCATGATGGACGAATGTTTTGGCGATGGCATAAATCTCTTGTGCGGTCATTATATCCGCTTTTGGAGACAATGCGATTCCATCGGCAGGCATGCAATAGGTACAACGCAGGTTGCATTTTTCGATCAACGAAATACGCAAATAGTTGTGGGTGCGCCCAAAATTATCCGTTAAGAGGTTTTTATTTGGCGTCATGATTGTTGCCTTTTAATACGTGAAAAACGTGCAGTGCATGCGGGAAAACAGCATCCATGGATTCTCTAGCACCATTAGTAGACCCTGGTAAAGCCAGCACCAAAGTATTGCCTATCGTGCCCACCATGGAGCGCGAAAGCATAGCATACGGCATGCGCTGTTGCCCATAGGAACGAATGGCTTCCTCGATACCTGGAATGCGAGATTCTAGCAAGGGCTCCAATGCCTCGGGAGTGACATCCCGTGGCGAAAGTCCAGTTCCTCCTGTAAAAATAATAAGCTGGTGTTCGTCCTGCGCAAATCGTGTGGTGCGATCTTGGATGTAATCGACTTCATCAGGAATGATTTCGTAATGCGTGGTTTCTATACCGTAAGAATCTAGTTTTTCGACGATAATTTTACCCGAGCGATCTTCTTTTTGGCCTGCAAAAATAGAATCGGAACAAACGAAAACCGCTGCCTTGATGGGATTAGGAAATGTATTTTTGAAAGACGATTTTCCTCCTTTTTTCTCCACTAGTTTAATGGTCGAAATCTCGATGTTTTTATCGATCGGTTTCAGCATATCGTACATGGTCAACGCCACAATAGACGCGCCGTGCATGGCCTCGACCTCAACACCTGTTTTGTAAACGGTTTTTACTTTGAAAATAATGGCGATGGTGAGTCCGCTAATTTCATATTCTACCGAAGTAAATTCAATAGGAAGCGGATGGCAATCTGGTATGGATAAATGGGTGTTTTTTACCGCAAATAAACCCGCCGTTTTGGCCATTTCGAGCACATTGCCTTTGGGAACGGTGTTATTTACAATGGCATCAATGGTGTCTTGATGACTCACCAATACCGTAGCAGTCGCAGTTGCCGAACGTAATGTACTTATTTTATGCGTAATGTCTACCATTTTTTTTGTTTAAAGTTTCAGGTTTATTCGTTTTTCGAACATCGGTCAACGAATTTCGAACATCGATCAACGACTACTTCGTATTTGTTTTCCAAGTGAATGCTTCGTTTTCGAATATTTCTTTGCCAAAGATGGGTACGTCTTCTTTTATCCAATTGACAATCGATTCGGTGGCTTCATATACTTGTTTTCTGCGTGTGGCTGATACAAACACAAACAAACAAACTTCGCCTGCTTGCACCACACCCAAACTATGGTAAATATGCATGCAGATTAAATCGTATTTTTCGAATGCTTTTTCGCGGATGGCGTCTAGCTTTTCATTGGCCATTTCTTCATAAGCGGTGTACTCGATTGCTTTTACCACTGTATCGCCATGCACATCTGCACGTACTTGTCCCAGAAAAATATTGTGTGCACCAATCGTGTGCTTGCTTTGATGCTTGGCTATAGACTGACCTATAAATTCAGCCGAAATGGGGCCTTCTATAAATACGGTTTTCTTTCCCATGGTCTATTATTTTAAGAAACAAAAAGCGTTTCGTTAGGTTCAAATTTGGTCATTGCATTCATTCCGCCCATTACACTAAAGGTCGAAATGAACTGATTTTTTCTTAGCACTGCTACTGCCGTTTTAGATCGAATTCCTGATTGGCAAAAAACAATTATTTTGCTTTGGGGATTCAATTGATGTAATTCCTGCTCCAGTTCACTTAACGGAATTTGGATACAATTGGATTGTGCTAATTTTGGAGATTCTTGTGGATTTCGAACATCTAGAAAAACAACTTCGGGCTGATTGATTTGCTCCATTGCTACCGAAGTAGGGATTTCAAAATTTCGAGTAGTTGCTACATTGTATTTATGATCGAAAGTCGTTTTGTCAGTCTTTATAGTTTGTTTTTTTGAAAATTCAAATTTTTTTTGCTCGTTATTAAGAATGTTGTAAACCAGTAATTTACCCGTTAACACCTCTCCTATTCCTAAAACCATTTTTAAAACCTCGTTGGCTTGAAACATCCCTATGATTCCAACGGATATTCCCATCACTCCGGCTTCATTACAGTTCCTCACCGCGGCATTTTCCTCTGGAAATACACAACGATACGTGGGTCCATCTTGATAATTAAAAACGGAAACCTGCCCTTCAAATTTATAAACAGAACCATAAACAAATGGTTTATTGGTAACGCAACAAGCATCATTGATTAAATATTTGGTACTTAAATTATCTGTTCCGTCCACAATAATATCGTAGTATTCAAATAAAGAAAGTGCGTTTTTACCATTTACTCTTTCTACAATCGCATTTATTTTTAAGGTTGGGTTTAATTCCAACGCCCTATTTTTTGCTTCCTCCACTTTGCTATTTCCTACCGAAGCGGTTTTATAAATCACTTGGCGTTGCAAGTTGCTTACTTCAATTACATCTTCATCAATCAATCCTATTTCGCCAATTCCTGCTGCGGCTAAATACGGTAAAACTGCCGCGCCCAAACCTCCAAGTCCAATGAGTAAAACTTTGGCTTGCTGTAATTTTTCCTGTCCGTTTTCGCCTACTTCAGGAAGAATGAGTTGTCGGTTGTATCGTGTTGTTTCCATATAATTCAGTTTAATCAACCTCCCGCAAAAGGAGGCAATAAAGCAACAATATCATTGCTTTCTAAAAGGTAAGACTTGGTGTCTTGAATTATTTTTTGGTTCACTGCAATGCTATAAGAAAGCGTGCTCAATTCGTATTTTTGATCTAATGTATTAATTACATCCTGCAACGATTGATTCGAAAAAGAAAGTGCTTCTCCTTCGGTTTTTGCTTTCTCGGCAATGGCACCAAAATATTTTATCGTAATCATGCTATTTCATTTAAATTTTGCAAAATGAACTCGTCTTCCATCTCTTCTTCTTTAACAAAGGAAGTCAATTTTGACGTATGTCCCACCACTTCTCCAATGATAATTATCGCTGGCGAAGCCAATTCTTGTTCTTTAACTAATTCCAAAATAGAGCTTATTTTTCCGCTAACTTTTTTTTGTGAAGCGGTAGTTCCGTTTTGAATAATAGCAATAGGCAAATCATCGGTTCTATTCTTTTGGTATAAAGTTACAATTTCATTTAGTTTATGCATCCCCATCAAGATAACAACTGTAGCAGACGATTGAGAAGCCAAGCTCACATCCTTAGACAACTTATGATCGGATGTTGTTCCTGTAATTACCCAAAAACTTTCGGATACTTTGCGTTGCGTTAAACTAATTCCATTAGAAGCAGGCACACCCAATGCGGATGAAATTCCAGGTACAATAGCCGTTTCTAAACCAAATTGCTGTGCGTAATCTATTTCCTCACTTCCTCTTCCAAAAACGAATGGATCACCCCCTTTCAAGCGCACTACATGTCCGTGTTTTTTCGCCATGACAACAATCAGGTCGTTGATTTGATCTTGGCTGTACGCATGACATCCAAAACGCTTGCCTACAAAAACAGCTTCAGCTTGCGGAGCATAACTTAATAATTCTTCGTTCACCAGCGCATCATACAAAACTACATCGGCAGTTTCTAATGCTTTTACGGCTTTAATTGTAATCAAATCTACATCTCCAGGCCCAGCCCCTACGATGGTTAACTTTGGTGTATGTACTTTTTTCATTTTGCTCTAGGATAAATTGGTATTCAGTTCATTTAATTCGGTAATCGTATTTATATTTCGAAATTGATTGCTTTTATCATCGCCCACTTTAATAATTTGAGCGTCTACATTGTGTATCATTTCCATCATTCTTAAATTAGAATTGACAATAGCGTCTTTTAAAATTGGTAGTACTTTTTTAGAATAAATCCCTATCAAAGGATGAATGCGCTCCCTGTCGGCAAATACTGTAACTGTTGCATTCTCTTGGTGTTTTTCCAGCAACTCTAGTAACAACTCCGTTGAAATTAAAGGAACATCACAGCTAACTATCAAATTTAATTCGGAACTAGAATGTGTCAAAGCCGAATAAATTCCGCCAATTGGCCCTTTGTCCAATTCAATATCTTTTATTTTTTTATACTCCAAATAATCATAATCAGCAGTATTGGTAATCAATTGTATCTCGGTTGCAATGGGCAAAACCGCTTTTATAATGTGCTCAATAAAAGGAATCCCTTGATAAAGTGCCAATCCTTTTTCGGACTGCATTCGGCTACTTTTGCCACCACAAAGAATTGATACTACTATTGTTTTCATTTTTTAAATATTCACTTTAACTTTTTTTATTTCTATTCTTATTCTTTATTCCATAGTTTATAGATATTCAAACCTTCTATTCTCTTGTCTCTTTCATCTTGCCTCTTTCATCTTGTCTCTTTCATCTTGTCTCTTTCATCTTGCCTCTTTCATCTTGCCTCTTTCATCTTGTCTCTTTCATCTTGCCTCTTTCATCTTGCCTCTTTCATCTTGCCACTTTCATCTTGCCTCTTTCATCTTGCCTCTTTCATCTTGTCTCTTTCATCTTGTCTCTTTCATCTTGTCTCTTTCATCCTATCTCACGGAAAAATCAACTTCACACTTGCTAACAAAATCACCGTACCTAAAACATATTTCAACGTTTTATTCGAAAAACACCCACTTCCATAATAGGCCCCTAAGATTCCGCCAAGAATCGCTATAGGAACAAAATAAAAACTTTCAACAGGAAACGATTTTCCTCCAAAAACATAACCCGAAATCCCCGCCAATGAATTTACAAAAATGAATAAGCTAGAAATTGCTGCCGCTTCTTTTATCGTTGCCCATCCTAGTAATAAAAGAATCGGACTTAAAATAATTCCGCCCCCTATCCCCAACATTCCTGATAATAGTCCGATTGTGGCTCCACAAGCCAAAGCCAATGGAATATTTATTGCAGTCAGTTCTTTTTCTTTCGAAGAGAAAAACCCTAATAATCGAAAGGCAGCAAAAACAAGTACAACTCCCAATATCACTTTATAAATGGCACTGTCTAATGTTATATAACCTCCCAAAAATGCGGCAGGAACGGATGCTATCGCAAAAGGATAAAAGAGTTTAGGTCGAAAGAAATCCATTTTATAATAAAATAAAAACGATATACTAGAAACAAATAAATTCAACAGCAAAGCCGATGGTTTCATCACCACAATAGGTACTGCAAAAAGAGCCATTAGTGCCAAATAACCCGATGCTCCACCATGACCCACACTAGAATACAGAAAGGCGATAACCGCAAGAGCGATACAAAATAAAAGTAAATGATCTGTTGCTATTAAATCCATTTCTTAAATTAATTAAAGGGAATAATTTGTACTTCGTGATTTTCTTGAATATCTACCACCGTATGCGGCACATAAATAAAACAATTGGCAACCGCAAAAGTGTTCAACATCGCTGAACTCTGACTTTCTAAAACAGTCACACAATCATCATCGTAAAATCCTTTTAAAAATAATGTCTTGCCTGTATTATTCTGAAAATTGGTCGTTATTTTTCGGTTCATTTTTGGCAAATGAATATCCGTGAATCCCAAACGCTTTTTTAACGCTGGTAACGCATACACATAAAAACAAGTTAAAGAAGAAGCAGGATTTCCCGGCAAGGCAAAAACTAATTTTTCTTCTTTTTTACCAAAAAACAAAGGTTTTCCCGGTTTTTGATTTATTTTATAAAACAACTCCTCTACTCCATTTTGCAACAGAGCTTCTTTGACAAAATCATAATCTCCAACGGATATTCCACCAGAAATAAGAATCACATCAAAATGAGCCAAACAACTTTCGACCATTTTTGACGTCGCCTTTAAATTGTCTTTTACTCTAAAAATGGTTGTTTTCTTTATTCCAACTTCTTTTAATGCTGCTTCTAGCATCACCGAATTACTTTCGTATATTTTTCCTTTAGGTAATTTCTTACCCACTTTTACCAGTTCATTACCTGTGACCAAAATCGCTATTTTTGGTTTCGAATACACTTTGATTTCCGAAATGCCCAAGCAAGCAAAAAAACCAATTGCAGCAGGTGTTATAATTGTATTTTTATCTAAAACTAATTTCCCCTTTTCTATTTGTTCCCCCTTATTTCTAACATTTGAGAAGGGAACTGGTAATTTGTCAATATGGATTGAATCTTTAGTTGCAGTGGTATGCTCTTGCATTACCACCGTATTAGCATCATCCGGAACATAAGCTCCCGTAAATATTCTAATTGCTTCGTTTAGTCCTAGTTTTAAATTAGAATAATCTCCTGCTTGCGAACTACTAACCACAGAAAATGTCGACAATTCACTATGTACAAACGCATATCCATCCATTGCCGATTGTCGGAAGGGCGGCATATCTATAGGAGAATAAATGGCTTCCGCCAAAATAAACCCTAGTGACTTACCCACTTTAATTTTCTTGACAGGCATTTTACTAATGTTCTCTGCTATAATCGACAAGGCGTGATCTACTTGAATCATAAAAACTAAATTTTAAAAACTACGTAAAAATACTTACTACAAATATATATAAATCTGTTAAGCTAAAATAGGAATTAACTTTTAAATACAGCGAAATGAATTAAGAGCAATTTATATCGTTTAAATTACGAAAAAGGGAATATAGTGCTCTTGATGCTGGCAAATCTTTAATAAAGAAAAATGAATACTATTAGAAACAAATAATTAGCGAATCCATGGCTAAAAGTTAAAAGCCACCTTTTTTACAGTTTTTCATTTAACTATATAAAGAAGCGGTAAATTAATGACCAACAAATAATTTGCAGTAAAACTCATAATACCAATAAATTAATTTACGAATCCGTGGCTAAAGAGCATAAAAAATCCCCAAAATCTACAACTAGACTTTGGGGATTTATATATTTATAATTAAAAATTTATGCAATCCACAAATCAATTGTTTCTGTGACTTGTTCTAATACTTCAAATGCAGTCTCCGCCATTTTATTTCCTTTGGTATCCAATAAAGGATTTACCTCAACGACTTCTAAACAAACGACTTTTTTACTTTTCACAATTTGATTGATGATTTCAATCACTTCATATTGATCAAAACCTTTAGATACTGGAGTTCCTGTACCATAAGAAATCATATCACAGTCCATGGAATCCACATCAAAAGAAATGTAAATCATGTCACAATTAGCTAATTTAGCCAAGGCTTCTTTTACACAAGTTTGCAAACCTCTGTAACGCACTTCAGCAACCATATAGTTCCTAATTTTCAACTTCTCTATTTGTTTTTCCTCTGCTTCTTCGGTATCGCGAACACCAAAATAGATAAGGTTCCCTGCATCAATTTTAGCACCAGGGCAACCAATATTTTTCATGTCCTCCCAATGTTTTTTGGTTTCCGAAGAAATCTCATTGATTTGACAATCTAAATTATCATCTGAAAGTGCAGCAGACAAAGGCATTCCATGAATATTTCCTGAAGGAGAAGTATAGGGAGAATGCAAGTCGGCATGCGCATCAATCCAAATAACACCTATCGTTTTTTTAGGATAAACCGCTTTAATACCACTTATTGTACCTAGTGCCGAGGAGTGATCTCCAGACAAAACGATGGGGAAATAATTGGCTTCTAAATTATGTTTTACAGCATAACTCACCCTCGTGCATTGTTCTACAACATGCTCGATTCTTTTGGCAAAATCATTTTTATTCTTATCGTAAATACTCTCATTGTGAGTCTTAACATCTTCAAAAGGAAACCGATTAAAATAATCACTATTTTTATTGATAGCAGCAATTTCAATGGCATCCACTCCTAAGTCAGAGCCACGAGTTCCAGCTCCAATATCAGAACGATTTTTAATTAATTTTATAGCTCTTTCCATTATAGTTAGATTATCTGAAATCGTTTAATGCTTGTTCGATAATAGCAAGACACTCATGAATTTGTGATTCGGTGATCACTAATGGCGGTGCCAATCTAATTTTGTTACCATGTGTTGGCTTAGCCAATAAACCATAATCTCTAAATTTCAAGCAAATTTGCCAAGCTAAATCTGATTCTTCATCACAATCAATCACAATAGCATTTAGCAATCCCTTACCACGAACCAATGTAATCAATGGGTTTCTAGCAGCAATTTCATTCAAACCAGTTCTTAAAAGAATTCCTAAAAAGGCAGCATTTTGTGCCAAGTTTTCTTCACGTACCACTTCAAGAGCAGCAATAGCAACAGCAGCTGCAACTGGATTACCACCAAAAGTAGATCCATGTTGACCTGGTTTAATTACATTCATTATTTCATTATTTGCCAAAACAGCAGATACTGGATAAACACCTCCAGAAATTGCTTTTCCTAAAATAAGAATATCTGGTTGTACGTCTTCATGGTTCACAGCAAGTAACCTTCCAGTACGTGCAATTCCTGTTTGTACCTCATCCGCAATAAACAATACATTATGCGCTTCACAAAGTGCTTTGGCTTTCGCCAAATAACCATCTGTTGGTACATAAACACCCGCTTCTCCTTGAATCGGCTCAACTAAGAATCCAGCAATATTAGTACTTGATTTTAATGCTTTTTCTAATGCATCAGTATCATCATATGGTATTTTTATAAATCCTGCTGTAAAAGGACCAAAATTCTTACGTGCTCCTTCATCATTAGAGAAAGAAATAATGGTAGTAGTTCTTCCGTGGAAATTGTTTTCACAAACAATAATTTGCGCTTGATTTTCTGGAATTCCTTTTACTTCATATGCCCATTTTCTACATAATTTCAAAGCCGTTTCTACCGCTTCGGCACCCGTATTCATTGGTAACACTTTGTCAAAACCAAAGTATTTAGTTATATATTCTTCATAAACTCCCAATTGATCATTATGAAAAGCACGTGAAGTCAACGTCAATGTTTGCGCTTGTTTCACCATAGCTCCCACAATTTTCGGATGACAATGCCCTTGATTTACTGCTGAATAAGCAGATAAAAAATCAAAATATTTTTTTCCATCTACATCCCAAACAAAAACGCCTTCTCCTCTGTCAAGAACAACTGGTAAAGGGTGATAATTATGAGCCCCGTATTTATTTTCTTTTTCTATTAATGCTTCCGATTTTGAAGAAAGTGTTTGATTCGTTTGTTCCATGATGTCTTTTTTTTGCGTTCTTAAAGCACAAATCTACAAATATTTTTTTTATTAAACAATAATAAAAACGTAAATTTGACTTAATATATAGGTATTAAAGTTAATTTTAATTAATAATGATATTAAAAAAGTCATTATAACAAATCTACATTTATTGATTTATAAAAAATAATAACTACATTTAGACCCATAAAAATACGCATTTATAATCAAAAAAATAAATTCCATGGATGTATTAGATGAATTCGACATAAAAATCATCAAAGAGTTAGAAAAAGATGGGCGAATGGCCTATTCTGCAATTGCTACAGCTTTAAAAATCTCAAATACAATGGTTCATCAGCGCATCAACCGTTTATTCGATCAAGGGATAATAACCGGAATCAAACCCATCATAAACGAAAAAAAAATTGGTTACGATTGGGGTGCATTCACCGGAATCACACTAAATAAAGACGAGGATTCCAGCAGAGTTATTGAAGAGTTAAAAAAAATACCTGAAGTAACTGAATGTTATTACATTACTGGTTCTTTTACTTTATACATAAAAATGATTGCTACTGATCATGAACACATGAGAAAATTACTGTATGAAAAAATCGACACCATTCAAGGAATTGCAAAAACAGATTCCATGATAGAACTGGGTTGTGCATTCAAAAGAAACATAAGCCTTTAATCATAATAAAAATAGATTGCCCTAAAAGTTGAAAATGAGTTCCTAATTTAAAAAAATAACAAATAAATTCAGATATTTGTGTAAAATATAACAACTATGAAAAATATAAAGTTTTTAGTTTTAGGAATCTTAATTTATTCTAATGGTGCTTTTGCCCAGTTAAAAGCAGTGACTTATAAAGATGGAGCACAAATTTTAAATGGTTTTGAAATCGCACCTTCAAAAAAAAGCATTCAAAAACCAGGAATTCTGATTCTTCCCGCTTGGAAAGGAATCGATAAAGCATCCAAAGACATCGCCACTAGTTTAGGAAGCTTAGGGTACTATGCCTTTATTGCTGATATCTATGGAGAAGGAAATTATCCTAAAGACAATGCTGAAGCGGGAAAAAGTGCCGGTTATTACAAAACCAACTACACCGAATACCAAAAAAGAATTTCATTGGCCTTAAACCAACTTATTAAAGCGGGTGCAAACCCAGATAATATAGTAGTTATAGGATATTGTTTTGGTGGTACAGGTGCATTGGAAGCGGCTCGCGGACATATCAATGTAAAAGGTGTCGTGTCTTTCCACGGCGGATTAGCTAAAGACGCAGCTAGACCTACTGAGCCTATTACTGCCAAAGTTTTAGTTTGTCATGGTGCAGATGATCCTTATGAATCTGCAGCAGAAATTACTGCATTCCAACAAGAAATGCGTGATACGAAAGCTGACTGGCAAATGATTTATTATGCTAATGCTGTGCACGGTTTTACCAATCCTGAATATGGAAATGATAATTCTAAAGGAGCAGCTTACAATGAAAAAGCGGCCAAACGTTCTTTCGAACATTTGAAACTTTTCCTAAACGAAGTCCTAAAAAAATAATAACAACCAATATTTCATAAATGAAAAAAGTAATTTCTTTTTTTGCATTAGCTGTAGCATTCTCATGCTCCAGTGCAAAAACAGCTGTTGAACAAGACAACAGCAACCCTACAAAATACATGAATACTATTACGGCATCTGAATTAAAAACACATCTTTACATCGTAGCTGCCGATTCAATGGAAGGACGAGAAACGGGGTCTACAGGACAAAAGAAAGCCGGTCAATACCTAATCAGTCAATACAAAAAAAATAACATTTCTTTCCCCAAAGGTGCAACCAGCTTTTTTCAAAATGTACCTGCTGAAGCCTTAAACAAAAGATACGGTGACAAATTAAACAGTTCTGAAAATATCTGGGCTTTTATCGAAGGTTCTGAGAAACCAGACGAGGTGATTGTAGTCTCAGCACATTACGACCACGTAGGGGTTAAAAATGGTGATGTGTACAATGGTGCCGACGATGATGGCTCTGGAACAGTTGCCTTATTAGAAATCGCACAAGCATTCGAAATAGCCAAAAAAGAAGGACACGGACCTAAGCGATCTATTCTGTTTTTTCATGCAACTGGTGAAGAGCACGGATTACTAGGTTCCAGTTATTATTCTGAACATCCTTTATTCCCTTTTGAGAACACGATTACCGATATTAATATTGATATGATTGGACGTCGTGATGTTGAACATGCAAACACAAATAACTATGTCTATTTAATAGGTGCAGATCGTTTATCAAGTGATTTGGATGCCATTTGTACTTTGGCAAACGCTAAATACACTAAAATGGATATCGATTACAAATACAATGATCTTGCTGATCCAAATCATTTCTACGAGCGCTCAGATCATTATAACTTTGCTAAACATGGCATTCCATCTGTATTTATTTTCAATGGTGTTCATGCTGATTACCATAAAAAAACAGATACTCCTGACAAGATTGAATACGATGCTTTAGCCAAAAGAGCCCAACTGGCATTTACTATCGCTTGGGATCTTGCAAATCGTGAAAACCGACCTGTTGTAGATAAAAAATAAGTAGTACCTATCCTCGCTTATACTAGCGTTACAGTGAGCTAAGTACTTGTGCTAAATAGAAAAGAGCTTTGAAGAAATTCAAAGCTCTTTTTCGTTGCCTTTATTCCACAAAAAAAGCCTTGAATTTCTTCAAGGCTTTTGCTTTCTGGGTGGGAGACGGGGCTCGAACCCGCGACCCTCGGTACCACAAACCGATGCTCTAACCAACTGAGCTACAACCACCATTTGCTTAGCGGTGGCAAATATACAACTAAAGTTTACTTCTGCAAAAGTTTTTTTTAAAAATTTACAGCAAATTTACTTCAAATCTCCTAAGCTATTGACTGCCAAATATCTTTCTACAGTAAAACCTTCAGCATGATCTACCCCTGCAAGTCTTCCTAAATCTCTAGAGCGGTAATTCAAGCTTTCTAAGAAGTTTTTGGACGTAATTGGAGATTCGGGTTCATTAGAATCTGGATCATAAAATTGGGAACGGTACGCTAAAATGGATTCGATTTTTTTATCGGTAAATCCAGTTATGTCCACTACAAAGTCAGGCTCGATATTTTTCCATTGAATATAATGATAGACTAACTTAGGTCTCCAAGCTGTTTGCTTTTCGTTATCTATAACTGTTTCTATCTTCATAAGTCCCGATAAAAAACAAGCATCAGAAACCAGCTTACTTCCTTTTCCATGGTCGATGTGTCGATCATCAATCGCGTTACACAATATTATTTCTGGTTTGTACTTTCGAATCATTTTTATGATTTCTAATTGATGCTTTTCATCATTGACAAAAAAACCATCACGCATTTCAAGATTTTCACGAACTGAAACTCCTAAAATTTTTCCTGCTGCATTCGCTTCACTATCTCTAATTTCCGCAGAACCTCTGGTGCCTAATTCTCCTCTTGTCAAATCAATTATCCCAACTGTTTTCCCTAAGGAAATTTCTTTTAATATCGTTCCTGCACAACCCAATTCAACATCATCTGGATGCGCTCCAAAAGCTAATATATCTAGTTTCATTTTTTTTTGTTTAAAGTTTCTTTTGTTTCAGGTTTAAAGTTTCCCATACACCCTTCTAATTTCTAATCAACACTTTCTTCATCGTCATTGATTTATTGATACTTTCATTCCATTCCTTCTCAGGCACGCTATCTTTTGTGATACCGCAACCCATATACAAATAAGCCCTAGTCTCTTTTTTCTTTGAATCCACTTCTACTTGCATGCATCGCAAATTAACAAATAAATCGGTGCTTCCCGAATCAGTAGCAAAACTACAATTCAATTCTCCCAAATATCCTGTATAAAAATCCCTATCATAGTTTTCATTTTCCAAAATAAAGGCTTTTGCTTTTTCTTTGGGCAAACCACAAACTGCCGGTGTAGGATGCAGTAAACAAACCACTTGCTGCAAACTAAAATCAGCATTCAATACGCCTGAAATATCTGTTTTTATATGCCAGATGCTTCCCGCTTTTATACTATAAGGTTTCGAAACTATAACTTCTGTAGCCACATTTTCTAATTTATTAACGATATAATCGGTCACAATTTGTTGTTCTTCCTTTTCTTTATTCTCCCATACAATCTCAGCCAAACCCATGTCTTTTTGAGTACCTGCCAAAGCGATCGTCTCAAAACTTTTTTTATTGGCTTTCAATAATTGTTCGGGGGTAGCACCAAGCCACATGCCTACTTTTGGATGGTAAAAACAATACACAAAAGTAGAAGGATATAGCTGCACTAAATTTTCGAAAACAGTTTCAAATTGAAAATCGTCTAGCTCCAGAATCTCTTTTCGAGACAAAACCACTTTTTTAAATTCATCCCTTTCTATAGCTTGGATTCCTTTGCATACTACCTTTTCAAAGTTATTTTTAGCTTCTTCATCCACATTATTACCTATAACTTCAGCAACAATCGCTCTTTTTTTCTCCCAAATAACACTTTCTCTTTTGGACTGATTTTCTGGAATCAAATAGTTTTGATTGCCTTCAAAAGAAGCAAAAACGAATCCCTTTTCGTTAAAATCATTGAGGTTATACAAATCATCATTTTGCTGAAAAAGCCCAATTACGGTATCTGAATTGGGTTTGCAATAGAGTACAAAAGGTAGTTTTTGTGTGAATTGACGCTTGGCTTTATCTAAAATTAATTCCATTATTTACCTTCCATTTTTCTTTTTGGCAAAATCATATTTGTCAATTTACAAAGCGAAATCAAGTTATCACTTTCGTCTGTAATGCGTATTTCCCAAAGATGAATACTACGTCCCTTATGAACTATTTTTGCAGTTGCCGTCACCATTCCGTCTCGTTTTGCTTTCAAATGATTGGCGGAAATTTCTATTCCGCGCACTTCGCTTACATCAGCATTTACGTATAACATCGAAGCAGCACTTCCCACACTTTCAGCCAATGCCACTGATGCTCCACCATGTAACAATCCCATTGGTTGGTGTACTGACGGATTTACTGGCATTGTGGCAACTAGATAATCTTCACCAGCATCTGTATAAGTGATATCTAAGGTGCGCATCAAAGTGTTTTCGGAAATTTGATTGCAATAATTTAGGATTTTATCTTTATCGAAGGTCATATTTTTAGCTTTAAAATGTAAAATTAAATAAAAGATGAGTCATAAAATAACAAATGCAGTTGTTATTCTAAATTCAAATTTGAAAAAGCCACAACATACAAATAAGATTTTCCCTATTTTTACAAAAATTAATCCCAATGCGTCCCATCAAATTCTTGTTTTTTATTGGAATATTCATCTCCATCTGTTCCTGTCGATCCGATTTTGAGACCGTTCTAAGTACAGGAGATTTAGCATTTTCAAAGGACACCATTTATCTGGATACCGTTTTTACAAACATTGGTTCTAGTACCTACCGACTTAAAGTGTACAACCATAGCAAAAACGATATTAATATTCCTACCATACAACTAGGCAAAGGACTAAGTTCAAAATACCGCTTGACCGTAGACGGAATGCAAGGAACAAACGGAAAGCTTTTTACTAATGTGACCCTTTTAGCCAAAGACAGTTTGTATATTTTCATCGAAACAACAGCGGCAATTGCTGATGCAAATCCAACTGATTTTTTATACACCGATCAAATTCAATTTGACAGTGGCGAAAATGCACAAAAAGTAGCACTCGTTACGCTAATCCAAGATGCGGTTTTTCTATATCCCAAACGTCTTGCTGATGGAACTACCGAAACACTGCCTATAGGAGATCAACAAATAGAAGGGTTTTACCTCGATGAAAACAATCCTATAAATGGAAATGAACTCATTTTTACCAATAAAAAGCCCTACGTTATTTATGGTTATGCGGCCGTTCCAACTGGTAAAACCGCCGTTTTTGATGCGGGAAGCAGGGTTTATTTTCATGCTAATTCTGGTTTAATAGTCGCCAACAATGCTTCGATTAATATTAACGGAGGAAAATCGACTACGGCCAACTTAGAAAAAGAAGTGGTATTTGAAGGCGACCGATTGGAACCCCAATATGATGATGTACCTGGTCAATGGGGTACTATTTGGCTCAGTAGTGGAAGCACAAACAATCTGATAAACCATCTAACAATTAAAAATGCTACGATTGGATTACTGATACAAAACAATGATGGAACAACTACTTCTATCAAAAATACCCAAATTTACGACTCTTCTACCTATGGTATTTTAGCACAAACAGGGAAAATAGTAGGTGAAAATATAGCAATCAACTCAGCTGGTTTAGCTAGTTTGGCCTGCTCTTACGGTGGAGATTATAAATTTACACATTCCACATTTAACAACAATTGGAATAGTTCCTCTCAGCTGGCAGTCACAATAGACAATTCTATTTCGGGAGCAACGCCAGAAACGAAAGACCTCACCCAAGCCACTTTTAACAACTGTATCATCTATGGTTCTTATACCAATGAAATCGCGATTAACAAAAGTGGTACAGGTACATTTGAGTATCAATTCAATAATTGCTTAGTAAAATTTGACAGTTCTAATACCAATTCACTTTACCAATTTGCAACCGATCCTGTGCATTACAATGGAATTATTTTGAATCAAAGTCCAAAGTTTTTCAATGTTAATCTTAACAAACTCAATATTGACGAATCTTCTAGCGCTTTCGCAAAAGGGAATTCGGCCTATTTAATTCCGCTGGATATCATAGGAAATACAAGAACTACTCCGCCAGATTTAGGTGCTTTTCAATCTATGTCTTTTCCTAAATAAAAGGTTATTTAGAAATTTAAAACAGTAGATTTTCGGCATTTTTTTAAATGTTAGATTTTGTCAAATTCTTTGTATTTCACATTTGCTCTTACTACTTTTTTAAACTAAATTTGCACCGTAATACAACAAACTACACAACAATGATCCATTTCTTTGAAAACCAAAGCAAAACTGTTTTTGCAGTACAAACGCAAAACGAAATTTCGGCTCAAGACATTTCAAAATTAAACTGGCTTTTTGCCAATTCAAATAAAATAGAAAAATCCGTATTGACGGATTTTTTTGTTGGTCCACGCGCCACTATGATTACGCCTTGGAGCACTAATGCAGTAGAAATTACTCAAAATATGGGTATTTCTGGAATCATTAGAATCGAAGAATTTCATCATGCTACGTCTGATTTTTCTGATTTTGACCCGATGCTTTCGCAAAAGTACGCCGAGTTAAATCAAGCTATTTTTACGATCAATATCGAGCCAGAAGCAATTTTAGACATTGACGATATTGCGGCTTACAACCAGTCTGAAGGTTTGGCTTTAAGTCCAGAAGAAGTAGAATATTTGGACAATCTAGCTATTAAAATAGGTAGAAAATTAACCGATTCTGAAGTTTTTGCTTTTTCACAAGCCAATTCAGAGCACTGCCGTCACAAAATTTTCAACGGGACTTTTGTAATTGATGGTGAAGAAATGCCTTCTTCTTTATTTAAATTAATCAAGAAAACATCTCAAGAAAACCCGAACGATATCGTTTCGGCTTATAAAGATAATGTGGCTTTTGTAAAAGGACCACGTGTACAACAGTTTGCGCCAAAAAGCGCTGACAAACCTGATTTCTACGAACTAAAAGACTTTGATTCGGTTATCTCCTTAAAAGCAGAAACGCATAATTTCCCAACAACAGTAGAACCTTTCAATGGAGCGGCGACTGGTGCAGGAGGAGAAATTCGCGACCGTTTAGCAGGTGGACAAGGTTCGTTGCCATTAGCAGGAACTGCAGTTTACATGACTTCGTATTCACGTCTAGAAGAAAACAGACCTTGGGAAAACGCCATGACCGAAAGAAAATGGTTGTACCAAACGCCAATGGATATTTTAATAAAAGCCTCAAACGGAGCATCTGATTTTGGAAACAAATTCGGACAACCGTTAATTACTGGTTCTATCCTTACTTTCGAACACGAAGAAGACGCTCGTAAATTAGGTTTCGACAAAGTGATCATGCAAGCCGGTGGAATTGGTTACGGAAAACTGGATCAAGCCATCAAGAAAAAGCCACAACCGGGAGACAAAATTGTTATCCTAGGAGGTGAAAATTATAGAATTGGAATGGGTGGAGCAGCAGTTTCTTCTGCTGATACCGGTGCTTTTAGTTCAGGAATTGAATTGAATGCCATCCAACGTTCGAACCCAGAAATGCAAAAACGTGCTGCTAATGCCATTCGTGGATTAGTAGAAAGCGATATCAACCCTATTGTTTCTATTCACGATCACGGAGCAGGTGGACACTTAAACTGCCTTTCGGAATTAGTGGAAGAAACTGGAGGATTAATTGATTTAGATAAATTACCTGTAGGTGACCCTACCCTTTCGGCAAAGGAAATCATTGGTAACGAGTCTCAAGAAAGAATGGGATTAGTTATTGCTAAAGAAAACATTGACATCTTACAACGCATTGCTGACAGAGAGCGTTCTCCAATGTACCAAGTAGGTGATGTAACGGGGGATCATCGTTTTACTTTCGAATCAAAAACTACGGGTGCTAAACCGATGGATTATGCTTTGGAAGACTTCTTTGGTAGTTCTCCAAAAGTAGTGATGACGGATAAAAACATCGACAGAAACTATACTGATTTAGAATACAGCATTAAAAATATCTCCACTTATTTAGAGCAAGTATTGCAATTAGAAGCAGTAGCTTGTAAAGACTGGTTGACTAACAAAGTAGACCGTTGTGTAGGTGGAAAAGTAGCCAAACAACAAACTGCTGGCCCCTTACAATTGCCATTGAATAACTGTGGTGTAATGGCCTTAGATTATCAAGGAATAGAAGGAGTTGCGACTTCAATAGGACATTCACCAGTTGCGTCATTAATCGATCCTGTTGCAGGAACTAGAACCGCAATTGCCGAGGCTTTGTCGAATATTATTTGGGCTCCTATAAAAGATGGTTTAGATGGAATTTCCCTTTCGGCTAACTGGATGTGGGCTTGTAAAAACGAAGGGGAAGACGCTCGTTTGTACGCGGCTGTAAAAAGTTGTTCGGATTTTGCAATTGAATTAGGCGTGAATATTCCAACAGGAAAAGATTCACTTTCTATGAAACAACGTTATCCAAACGAAGAAGTGATTGCACCGGGAACGGTAATTATTTCAGCAGGTGGAAACTGTATTGATATTAGAAAAGTAGTAGAGCCTGTTTTACATAGAGACGGTGGTTCTATTTATTATATCAATTTGTCACAAGATGAATTTAAATTAGGTGGTTCATCGCTAGCACAAACGTTGAACACTATTGGAAAAGACGCACCAACGATTAAAGATGCTGCTTTTTTCAAAAATGCCTTCAATACGATGCAAGAATTAATTCTTGACAATCAAATTTTGGCTGGACATGACATCGGAAGTGGTGGTTTGATTACTACTTTACTAGAAATGTGTTTTGCCGATGTGAATTTAGGTGCTAAAATTGACTTCTCTGTTTTCGAAGAAAAAGACATCATCAAGTACCTTTTTGCGGAGAATATTGGAATTGTATTTCAAGCCAAAGACGATGTTACTTTAGAAAATAAATTAAATGCTAATGGAGTTGCTTTCTATAAATTAGGAACAGTAACTGCAGAGGAAACGTTGGACTTTGGTCCATGTGGATTAAGCATTCCAAAATACAGAGACATTTGGTTTAAAACTTCGTTTTTATTAGACCAAAAACAATCGAAGAACGGAACGGCTCAAGCGCGTTTCGATAACTATAAGAACCAAGCGTTACAGTTTACCTTCCCTGTTCATTTTACAGGAAAGAAACCAGTAATCGATGATTCAAAACCACGTCCAAAAGCGGCTATTATCCGTGAAAAAGGAAGTAACTCAGAGCGTGAGGTAGCCAATGCAATGTACCTTGCCGGTTTTGATGTAAAAGACGTTCACATGACCGATTTGATTTCGGGACGTGAAACGCTAGAAGACATTCAATTTATAGGCGCCGTGGGTGGTTTTTCTAACTCGGATGTTTTAGGTTCAGCTAAAGGTTGGGCAGGAGCATTTTTATACAATGAGAAAGCAAATACAGCCTTGAAAAACTTCTTCAAAAGAGAAGACACTTTATCCGTTGGAATTTGTAATGGTTGCCAGTTGTTTATGGAATTAGAAGTAATTAATCCAGAGCATGAAGTGCATGGAAAAATGCTTCATAACGACAGTCATAAACACGAAAGTATTTTTACATCCGTAACGGTTCAAGAAAACAAATCAGTGATGTTGTCTACCCTTGCTGGAGCAACACTTGGAGTTTGGGTTTCACATGGAGAAGGAAAATTCAACTTACCATTATCCGAAGACCAATATCAAATCGTGGGTAAATACGGATACGAAGGATATCCAGCGAATCCAAATGGATCTGATTACAATACCGCAATGCTATGTGACACAACTGGTCGTCACCTTGTGATGATGCCACATATTGAGCGTTCTAACTTTCAATGGAACTGGGCAAATTATCCAGCAGGTAGAAACGATGAAGTTTCTCCTTGGCATGAAGCGTTTGTCAATGCAAGATTGTGGATTGAGAAAAAATAATCTTTTGATTAATTATATAGAAAGCGTTCCTGAAAAGGAGCGCTTTTTTTATGAACAAATTTAAAAGTTATTTTGATAATTTGTAATAAAAATATTATTTATATATTTACTTTAAATACGCTAATTATCAAAGAAGATCTACTCAATTATGGTTGTAAACACTCTATAAAATAATTAATATATACTAATTACAGACAAGCTAAAAAACAACAAAAATAGGAATGACAATAACTCAAATAAAAACATTTAATACTGTAGCTTTACTTCTACTTTTTTTGTCTTTTCAATCTATTGAAGCCCAAATAAAATTAACTAATAATATTGGAACAACACTTGTTAAGACAGATATGTATTCTTGTGATAGAGATGAGAGTTGGTCACGAGTATTTACACTATCTGATTTTGGAATAGCGGCAAATGAGCAATTTATGATTAAATCATTACAAGTTGGACTAAGTAAATCTGATATTGGATCTACTTTACAGTGTATTGTTTACAGTCTGGATGAAGATTTTCCCAATTATTCCTATTCTATTTATCCTACCACGATACTTGGAAGACGTGGTATTGCACAATCGCCATTAATTACTGGTGCTCCTGAAATTGTTGAAGTAAATTTTGATGAACCCATTATTGTTCCTGCCGGAGTTAAAAGAATTATGGTCTCAGTAGAAAAGTATAAAGACATTTATAATCCAGCTACAGGAGCTGTCTATATAGCTGGTACTGAAAAAGACACTGGCGAATCCTGGTATTTTGGATGTGATCCAAATCATGGTTTAGCACCAACTACTGATTTAACCATTCCCGTTCCAAATGCGAATTTTTACATCAATGTAACAGGAGAAGTTTTTAATGTTAAAAGTTCAGGTTCAATCACGAGGCTTTCTCATAACGTATGTGATGATCTAGTTGAAACTGATATCTATTCTTGTAACTCAACTTATATATATTGGGCACGGGCTTTTACTTTAAAAGATTTTGGTATATCGAATAATGAAGAATTCGTAATTAAATCAGGGCAAGTTGGAATTAATAAAACGGGCTGGCTAGCAAATGTTTCATTTAATATTTATAAAATAGATGATTCTTTCCCTGCTTCTTTTTCTGAAGCAGATTTGATAGGAAGTAGTCAATCTCAAGCCCTTGATCCTTACATACCGCGTAATTCTCAAATTATACAAGTAGATTTTGATACACCAATTGTTATTCCAAAAGATGTAGAACGGATTTTGGTTGAAGTTAAAAAAGGAATTGAATATGGAGATGGTGTAGCTTTTATTGCAGGATCTGCACAAGATAATGATGTATCATGGCAAAGAGGTTGTTCTTCTTTATCTGGAGCTGGAGATAAATATGTTTCTACTGCTGACTTCGGATTTCCAAAAGCTAACTTTTACATAAACGTCACTGGAAATGTAAATCATGTTACGAATAATTTTGAAATGAATTTCTCAAATATTTGCTCGGAATTTTTAAAGGAATTCAGTGTTGATGATCAGTCTAAAATTGCGTCAATTAGTTGGGATTTTGGAGATCCTGCTTCAGGAATTAATAATACCTCTATAGACTTATCTCCTTTTCATGATTTTTCCACTGATGGAAAATATACTATTACCGCGACAGTTATTGGTAATGACGGAACAGTGGAAGTTTTAACGGAAATAATTGATGCTAAAGAACCTCCAAAAGCATATGGAATTAATAATATATATGCCTGTGAGGAAAGCAATAACCTTGGATTTTCAACTTCTTTTGATACTTCGCTAGTTACGCAGCAAGTTTTAGGAGGACAAATTGATAAAGTTGTTACTTTCATAGATGGCAAAGGTACTAAATACAATACACTACCAAATCCATTTACAAACACCACTAAAAATAGAGAAACAATAACAGTAAGAGTATCTCATAAAGACAACTTTTGTTGCTACTCTGAAACCACTTTCGATTTAATTGTAAATCCATTACCAGATTTATCAGAAGCTTTAAACTTAATTGTGTGTGATAATGACACTGATGGTCTTGCTACATTTAATTTACAACAATTAAAGAATTCTATTATAGGAACTGCTACCAATATAAAAGTTGAATTTTATCATGAAAATGGTCAGCAAATACAATCTCCTTTAAATGCAATTAGTAATTTAATTGCTAATGAGGAATCCATAAAAGTAAAAGCAATTAATACCGATACGAATTGCTATAATGAATCTACCTTTAATTTAATTGTAAACCCATTACCAATAGCAAATTCATTAAAAGAAATAACTGGATGTGATGATAATAATGACGGCATTTCAGAATATTTTGATACTTCAAATATAGAATCAACTGTTTTAGGAAATCAAACTGGAATGAAAGTAACTTATTTTGATACTAATGGAAATCAACTTCCAAGTCCATTAGTAAATCCATTTACTAACAGTAAACCAAATCAAGAAACTATAACGGTAAGAGTCACAAATCCTCAAACAAATTGTTATTCAGAGACATTTTTAAATTTAATCACTTCAACTAAACCAACTATTATTCAACCTAATACTTTATACGCTTGCGATGAAGGTAACGGTTTTTCACATTTTGACACTTCAACAATTGAAAGTGAACTCATAGGAAATCAACCTAATTTACTTATATCCTATTTAGATGAAAATGGAAATAAATTACCAAGCCCATTACCTATAGATTATAAAAATACTGTTCCATGGTCTCAAACTATTACTGCTAGAATTGAGAATCAATTAAATTCATTATGCTTTTCAGAAACAAATTTTAAATTTGTTGTAAATGAGTTACCACAAATAAATTTAGAAAAAGAATATTTTTTATGTGATTTAGAACCGTCATTAAAGATAACAACTGATTTAAATTTCGATTCTTGGGAATGGAGTTTTCAAGATAACTCTATAATTTCTAATTCCTTTGAGGCTAATCTAGTAGAAGCTGGAAAATATACTTTACGAGTTTCTAAAATAAGTAATGGAATATCTTGTGAAAATTCATTTTCGTTTAATCTAATTCGTTCCATTTTACCAAAAATTACCGAAATTAAAATTCAAGATCTTTCAGATAAGAATTTTATCGAAATAATAACTTCTACAAATGGTGACTTTGAATATGCAATTGATGGAAATAATTTTCAAGACAGCAACACTTTTCATAACATATCAGGAGGAGTATATGTAGTAAAAGTTAGAGATAAACAAGGTTGTGGTGTTGATGAACGAGAAGCTATACTAGTAGATTATCCAAAATTTTTCACTCCAAACAATGATGGATATAATGATTATTGGAGTATATTAGGAATTGAAAAATTCCCTAATTCAATTACAAGTATTTTTGATCGATACGGAAAATTACTAAAGAGGCTACAATATAGTGATATGGGATGGGACGGCACTTTCAATGGAGAAAATTTGATTGCTTCAGATTATTGGTTTACAGTTGAATTGGGAAATGGCAGGAATTTTAAAGGCCATTTTTCACTAAAAAGATAATCTGTTTTAAAAAAGCCAGTTTATTAGCTTACTCAATTAATCTATCGTTCGATTGAATCGAATAATTACTTCAATTAAACAACAAAACAGAGCGTTGCAACGCAGATAATTTACCAACAGCACAGTTTCATATACTGTGTATAATTCATCTACTTGACTACATAAATCTAAGGTGTTTGGAGCTACTTGATGTGATACCTCCTTCTTTTGAATGACAAGTTTGCTTGTAAAACCTCTGATTCAAAACCATCACACTGATTCAAAGAATTTTGCGATTTGACTCAGGGCATTTTGTAAATCAGTAGGTAAATTGATACTTGTATATGGATGCGAAGCACCAAAAACATGATTGGTATCTTCAATAATGGAGACGGTACAATTGGGCAGGTTTTTTACCAAATTAGTTTCTGTTACAGGAACCGCTTCGTCTTTTACACCATGGACAAATAAAAATTTTCGCTTATCCCCTTTCAGCAAATTTCGGAGATCCAGTTTCTCTTTTATTTTCTGTGTGTTTTCAACCAATTGATAATACAGTGGCATTTTTTGTTTTGTTCTTCCGTTAACGACAAATTTTACACCGTTTTCTTTCCACAGCTTATCATTCTTCTTTCCATAGCGCGCTACTGGGTCGAGCACTGCTGCTAAGGTGGCACAAGAAACAATTTCAGGATGGGATAAAGTATAAGCCAAAGCCGTTGCTCCACCTTTAGAATGACCAATCAAAAACAGTTTATCAAAATCGATGCTATCTGCAAAACTTTCCTTTTTTAGATGGACTAACAAAGACCCAATATCTTCGAGTTCTTTTTCGAAGTTATTAGTCCCAAAAGCTTCTAAATCCACAAAATCCAAAGGATGAGCAGGAGATGTTCCATTATGAGAAAAATTCAATTTTACAAATTGAAATCCCTTTTGCAAAAAGTAATCCGCCATCAAGTTGAATGCGCCCCAATCTTTAAATCCATTGAATCCATGGCAAAACACAATCAGAGGTCGCTTTTGGTTTGGTGTATATTGAATATCGTAGCCCGCTAATTTACCTTCGGCGCCTGTATATGTCCCTTCCTGTTTCATAAGTCAATCCTTTTATAAAAGTAGCATATGGTTCGAAATTTTTTGATAGAAAGCCACAAAGATACTACAATCAAGTACTAGGATTTTATATTCAGTATCAAGAAAACCAATATACTAACCGAACTACAATCACATCTTAAACTATTTATAATTTCGTAGAAGTTACCGTTTTTTTATCGTATTTTAGTATATAGCAAGATATTGATTATCAACAACTTAAAAACACAAAAAGACACAGTTCCGCTATAAACAAGATTAAAAAACACACCTCAAATCATTTTATTATGCTAGTTAAAATAAAAAAAGTGGAGTCCAGAAACCGCTAAAAAAACGGGGCGGAACCGAAAAGCCAAATGAGTAGGAAGACTAAAATACAATAAAATGAAAAAGATTTTAATTAAAGCATCTTATACTTCAGCAGGAGTCAAAGGATTACTCAAGGTAGGTGGTACCAATAGAAAGCAAGTCATTGAAAAAATGATTACTGACTTAGGAGGAAAAATGGAAGCCTTTTATTTTGCCTTTGGCGACACGGATGTTTATGTAATTGCAGACATGCCTGATACCACGGTTGCTACTGCAGTTTCATTAAATATAAACTCTTCTGGATTGGTATCTACTTCCACTACAATTCTGATTACTCCAGAAGAAGTGGATAAAGCAACAAAAATATCTGTGAGCTATATTTCTCCTGGTACCTGATATTCACATTAATTTTTCCGAATTTTAAAAAGTATCCCTCTGGTTCTCATTTGCAATGAGGACCAGCTTCCTTTTGAAAAGAGGGTGTGGCGCTCGTAAACCGATTTGTTAAAAAAGTATTGTATTGAATCCGGCTTCTCTTAAGCCATTTGGAAATTTTGTGGAATTACCGTTTTTTATCGTATTTTCGTTTAACCAAAAAACACTCCTCTTTGTAAGGCCAAAAGCGGATAGTGGTTCGGTATCGTTGATAGTAACATACTCTAGAAACTTAATAAACATTATGGAAAAATATTTGCGTCAATTAATTTCAATAGTTTTTGAAGATCAAAAAGAAATCTTTACTGGTTTTTTAATTGACTGGACTGAAGATTGGATACTGCTCAAGAACAATCCTTTTGATTTTATAATTGATGGGTACACTATTTTGAAAAATAAAAACGTCAAGTCCATTATTCAAGATGAGGATTATGAATTCACAGAAAGGGTAATTAAGCTTAAAGGTTTAAAAACAAGTGCTGAGGAAATAATTCCACTTAATGACTTACCTTCAATTATAAATTATCTAGCAATTAAGCACGAGATTTTCCAAATTTCAAAAAAATCTAATAAAGCAGTTTATCTAGGTAAACTTATTGAAATAGACGAAAAAGAACTGATCATCGATTTTTTGGGAACTGAAGGGAAATTTGATGGTGAAATGAGTTTTAAGCTAAACAAAATAAGAGTTATAGAATTTGACACTGATTATATTAACTCTTTGAAATTGATTGTCAATGAAGAAAAGAAAAAGTAACTAAAGTAGTGCAGGTGTAGCATACAATTCTGAATTAACTGTACTACATACAAACGAAATCGCACTAGTTTAATTCCCGTTTTGGTTTGGCTGTAACTAATAAAAAAAGGAAAACGTCTTTAATCCTTTCACAAAGAGTATTTTTGCAGGGTGAAGAAATCAGTCTCAATTATTGGAGGAGGACCCGCCGCATTTTTACTCGCCGCATTCCTCGATCCCCAGAAATTCAATGTTACCATTTACGAGAAAAACAAAACCCTTGGAAGAAAATTTCTTGTAGCTGGAAAAGGCGGATTTAACCTTACTCATTCGGAACCCATTGCGCAACTGGTAGAACGCTACACTCCATCCCATTTTATAGAGGAAGCCCTACTCGATTTTGACAATGCCGATTTTCAAAAATGGATCGATCTTATGGGAATTCCCACCTACATTGGGAGCAGCAAACGCGTATATCCTGAAAGCGGAATTAAACCAATTGCCGTACTTAATGCCATTATGGATGTCCTCAATAAACGAGGCGTTGCCATTCAGTATCAACAAAATTGGACGGGCTGGAATACCAACCACGATCTTGTTTTCAATGTTGACACAGCAGTCCAGTCTGAGCATTCCGTTTTTGCAATGGGTGGTGGCAGCTGGAAAATAACTGGATCTGATGGCATCTGGCTGGATTTATTCCATAAAAAAGACGTTGAAGTTGTCCCTTTTAAAGCCTCCAATTGTGCGTACCAAGTCAACTGGAATTTCGATTTCATCACTGCCTTTGAAGGGCATCCCCTTAAAAATATAGCTATTAGCTGTGGCGATAAACGTCAAAAAGGTGAAATGGTAATTACCCGTTTCGGTTTAGAGGGCAATGCCATTTATGCAATCAGTCCGCAAATTCGCAATGAGCTTAATAATCAGCAAAAGGCTACTGTATTTCTGGATTTAAAACCAACATTAACTTATGATGAAGTGCTTCAGAAGATCAAAAAATCAACCTTAAAAAAGACGAGCCAAAAATTACAAAAAGAGCTCAAATTGAACCCTGCACAAATTGGGCTGTTGAAAATCTATTTGTCAAAAGAAACCTACTTGAATCCAGAACTTTTGGCACAAAACATCAAAAAACTTCATATAGAAATCACTGGTTCTGCCCTATTGGACGAAGCCATTTCTACCACGGGTGGCATTAAATTGAATGCCTTAGATGAAAATTTTCAATTGAAAATGATGAAAAATCATTATTGCATTGGAGAAATGCTAGACTTGGATGCTCCTACTGGAGGCTATCTCCTTCAATCTTGTTTTAGCATGGGTGTACATCTTGCCCGTCACCTCAATGCTATTCCTTAATTTCAATACATTTATAGCGCTTTTTTACACTATAAATAAAATTTGTTTAGTAACACCATTCTTAATACTAATCAATGGATATCAAACTCGTGCACCATTTCGTTGGCCATAGACGGAAGATTGGAAAAGTCGTTCTGCTTTGAAGTCTTTTTTTATACGCTAATAGTTGCTCAAAAAAATAGGATTCCCTAGATTTGAAAAGAATCCCATATTTACAAAAAACGACCTCAATTCAACCAAGAAAATAGACTATGAAAAAGACATTTCTTTTCTCCATATTAATCCTTTCTTTTGTCTCCCAAGCCCAACAAAATTTAATTCAATATGTAAAACCAATTATCGGTACCGAGAAAATGGGACACACCTACCCTGGTGCTACGGTTCCTTTTGGAGCAGTACAATTAAGTCCAGAAACGGATACTATCTCCTACGAAATAAACGGAAAATACAATGGTGATGTGTATAAATATTGTGCGGGTTACAAATACGAAGACAAAACTATTGTTGGTTTTAGCCATACGCATTTGAGCGGAACAGGACATTCGGATTTAGGGGATTTTTTAATCATGCCAACTCAAGGAAAACTACAATTGAATCCAGGAACTGCTGCTAATCCTAAAAGTGGCTATCGTTCCTCCTATTCACATGCTAATGAAATAGCAGAAGCAGGTTATTATAAAGTAAAATTAGACGATGATAACATTCTGGCCGAAATGACCGCTACTACGCGAGTGGGAATGCATCAATATACGTTTCCAAAATCGGATGAAAGTCATATTATACTGGATTTGATGGCAGGAATTTACAATTACGACGAGAAAGACGTGTGGACGTACGTACGTGTGGTAAATGATACTTTGATTACGGGATATCGCCAAACCAATGGTTGGGCAAGAACGCGTACTGTTTATTTTGCGATGTCGTTTTCTAAACCGTTTACCGAATACGGGCAAAAAAATTATGATGACAAACAAGCGTACAGAGGCTTTTGGAGAAAATTCGATCAATCAAAAAATTTCCCTGAAATAGCTGGAAAAAAAATAAGAATGTATTTTGATTTCAAAACCGAAGAAGCCGAAAAAATCAAAATCAAGTTTGCCTTATCTTCAGTGAGTCAAGAAAATGCATTGCAAAACATGCAAGCTGAAATCAAAGATTGGAATTTTGAAAAAGTAAAAGCACAAGCGCAGACCAGTTGGAACAAAGAATTAAACAAAATAACCATCACTGCATCCGAGGACACTAAGGTAAATTTTTACACTGCCATGTATCATACGTTCATCAACCCAACAGTTTATACGGATGTAAACGGACAATACAAAGGACTCGATCAAGATGTGCATCAAGCGAATGGTTTTACTAATTATAGTACATTCTCGTTATGGGATACTTATAGAGCGTTGCATCCTTTTTTCAATATTATTCAGCCATCAAGAAATAACGATATGGTTAAATCGATGGTAGCACATTACGACCAAAGTGCTTTGCATATGTTGCCTATTTGGTCTCATTATTCCAATGACAATTGGTGTATGAGTGGCTACCATAGTGTATCCGTAATTGCAGATGCTATTATAAAAGGCGTTTATAATGGAGATGAAAACCAAGCTCTTGAAGCCTGTATTACAACAGCAAAACACCTCAATTATGAAGGAATTGGCTATTATATGGATTTGGGTTATATTCCTGCCGAAAAAAGTGGGGTATCGGTTTCCAACACTTTAGAATATGCTTATGATGATTGGTGTATTGCACAAATTGCAAAAAAACTGAATAAAACAGCGGTCTACGATGAGTTTATAAAACGCTCTGAAAACTGGAAAAACAATTACAATGCCGCTACTGGATTCATGCAACCCAAAATGGCCGATGGAACCTTTAAAAAAGAATTTGATCCTTTGAGTACCGAAGGACAAGGGTTTATAGAAGGAAACAGCTGGAATTATAGCTTTTTTGCACCGCAAGATCCCGCTACTTTAATTACTAAAATGGGCGGTAAAAAAACATTTGCTGCTCGATTAGACACTTTATTCAGCATGCATTTACCCGATTCTTTTTTCGAACATACCGAAGATATTACAAGAGAAGGTATCATAGGAGGTTATGTCCATGGAAATGAACCCGCACATCATGTTGCTTACTTTTACAATTGGGCAAACCAACCATGGAAAACGCAAGCTCAAGTTCGAAAAATTCTCGATATGCAATACAAACCTAGTCCAGATGGTTTAGGCGGTAATGACGATTGCGGACAAATGAGTGCTTGGTATATCTTCTCTTCACTAGGGTTTTATCCTGTAGCTCCAGGTTCTGATGAGTATGCTATTGGTTCTCCATTAGTAAACAATGCCGTTCTAACTTTGGAAAACGGAAACCAATTCAAGGTGAATGTGATCAATCAAAGTCCAAAAAATGTATACGTTCAAAAAGTACTTTTAGACGGAAAAACAGTAACAGATTTTGTGCTAAAACACAAATCAATTACCGATGGAGGGACGCTTACTTTTTACATGGGTTCAAAGCCTAAAAAATAAATAATAATAATAATAATAATACCACTTTAAACAAATTCCTAAAATGGCAAAATCAGCGAACCTATTAATCCTATCAATACTCTTATTTGCAACTCCTACATTTGCTCAAAAAGTCGAAAAAATAATGGCGAAAGGCGGTGCGCATTACATCACTACAAATATTGATTATCCCATAACAGGAACTTACCTTTTAAATGGAGATGCGGAGCCTTTGGTGCAATTAAATCCGGATGGAACTGGGGTTTTTCAATTGAGTGATTTATCCAAAATTAATATGGATTGGGGAATGGAATGTTTTGAAAATGGAACGCCCAAATACCAGAAGGGATTTAATTATGCCGTGTATTCGCTATGGTATAAAAACAAAGCAGAAACAGATGGAAATTGGACATACGCGCACTTTTCTATCCATTTTCAAAAGAAGAAAATGTTCATTTTAGGAGATCGTAGTAAAGATTATGTAGATTAATCTTTATTGGACAAAACCTCCAAAAACGACTTTACAACTCTAAATCAACAGCTTAAATCGCATTTTAAGAAAACGATTTCGCTAAATTTGATAATTCTAATTTATTTTTCCTAATTAATTATTTAAAAACAAAAATTATACTGTTTTTTTATTTAATTTGCGAATCAATTCAATAATTTTATTAATGACTTCTATAACCAGACTCTTTGATTTTCCTTATTATCAGCAAGATAAATACACTTCAATTCCAGATGCTTTAGTAACAAAGCAAAATGGAGTTTGGGTAAAAACGTCTACACAAGAATACATTGCCAAAGCCAATAGTATATCAAGAGCATTACTAAAATTAGGAGTTAAAAAAGACGATAAAATTGCTATTATTTCTTCGAATAATAGGACCGAATGGAATATACTTGATATTGGAGTTTTACAAACGGGTGCACAAACTGTTCCTATTTACCCAACGATTTCCGAAGATGATTATGAATACATCTTAAATCATTCTGAAGCCACATATTGTTTTGTATCTGATGCAGAAGTGCTTCATAAAGTAAATTTAATCAAGGACAAAGTAACCCATCTAAAAGAAGTGTATTCTTTTAACGAAATTGAAGGTTGTAAAAACTGGAATGAATTACTGAAAATTGGCGAAGACCAAAGTAATCAAGACGAAGTTGAAATTTGCAAAAACAACGTAAAGACTACTGATTTAGCTACTATAATTTATACTTCTGGTACAACTGGAAGACCTAAAGGGGTGATGCTTTCGCACCAAAACATTGTTTCAAATGTGCTGGACAGCGCTTCAAGAATTCCGTTTGAAGCTGGGAAAAGTCGGGCGTTAAGCTTCTTACCTATTTGCCATATTTTTGAACGCATGATTTTGTATTTGTATCAATATTATGGTGTTTCAGTTTATTTTGGCGAAGCCATTGACAAAATTAGTGACAACCTTAAAGAAGTACAACCTACAGTAATCACTGCAGTTCCAAGACTATTGGAAAAAGTGTACGATAAAATATATGCCAAAGGATCAGAACTTACCGGAATCAAAAAGAAATTGTTCTTCTGGGCAATTGATTTAGGATTGCGTTTTGAACCGTATGGCGCCAATGGCGCTTGGTATGAGTTCCAACTGAAGATTGCGCGCAAATTAATTTTCAGCAAATGGAAAGAAGGTTTGGGTGGAAATCTAGATTTAATGGTTTCAGGAAGTGCTGCTTTACAAACCCGATTGGCCCGCATTTTTGCCGCTGCCGAAATCCCAGTGATGGAAGGATACGGATTGACTGAAACTTCTCCCGTAATTTCCGTAAATGACATGAGAAATCATGGTTTCAGAGTAGGAACTGTAGGTAAAGTAATTGACCATGTAGACGTAAAAATTGCCGAAGATGGAGAAATCCTTTGCAAAGGTCCAAACGTGATGATAGGTTATTACAAAGATGAAAAACTGACTAATGAGGTTATCGTTGATGGGTATTTCCATACAGGTGATATTGGTGAGTTTGACCAAGACGGTTTCTTACGCATTACTGACCGTAAAAAAGAAATGTTTAAAACCTCTGGAGGAAAATATATTGCACCACAAATTATTGAAAACACGATGAAGCAATCCCGTTTCATTGATCAAATAATGGTGATTGGAGATGGGCAAAAAATGCCAGGCGCTTTCATTCAACCTAATTTTGATTTTGTAAAAGAATGGGCTGCTATTCATAAAATAAATGTTGGAACAACAAACGAAGAAATTATTTCTAACGCGCATGTCATTGCACGCATACAAGAGGAAATTGACACTTTGAATGAAAAGTTTGGAAATTGGGAAAAAATAAAACGTTTTGAATTAACACCCGATGTTTGGTCAGTGGAAGGCGGACAACTGACTCCAACGCTAAAATTGAAAAGAAAAATAGTCATGCAAATGTACAAACCATTATTTGACAAAATCTACAACTAACCTTTTGTAAAACGATCTCGTTATGAAACTAAAAGTCCTAATTTGCTCCGTTATAAGTATATTCTTTTTTTCTAATTGCCAAGAAAAACCAAAGGAAGATGCGATAAAAGCAAATTATTTGGATTTCTCCAAACGAGACGATCAGTTGACGGGAGGTATCAAAATGATTCCGATACAAACTCCAAAAGGTACTTTTAAGGTCTGGACAAAAACGGTGGGTAACAATCCTAAAATAAAAGTCTTGCTGTTGCACGGCGGTCCTGGATTAACCCATGAACTGTATGAATCCTTTGACGGTTATTTCCCTAACGAAAGCATTGAATACATTTACTACGACCAGCTCGGTTCGTATTACAGTGACCAACCCAGTGACACTAGTTTATGGACGAATGAGCGCTTTGTAGAAGAAGTAGAACAAGTACGTAAAGCACTAAAATTAGACAGTTCAAATTTTTACTTGATGGGACAATCTTGGGGTGGCATCCTAGCGATGGAATACGCTTTGAAATACCAAAAAAACTTAAAAGGCTTGATTATCTCTAATATGATGGCAAGCGCTCCTGAATATAATGCGTACGCAAAAAACGTATTGGCACCACAAATGGACCCAAAAATCCTAAAGCAATTGCAGGATATGGAAAGCAACAATGATTTTGACAATCCAAAATACAGTGAACTGCTTTTTAAATACTATTACACCCAACACATTTTAAGAATGCCACTGGAAGACTGGCCAGAAAGCATCAACCGTTGTTTCAAGCACATCAATCCAGAGGTGTATGTGTTTATGCAAGGGCACAGTGAATTTGGCATCACAGGAAATGCATCTTTAAAAAATTGGGATGTCATGGATCGATTAAAAACATTGACTGTCCCTACCCTATCCATAGGTTCTAAATACGACACCATGGATCCTGAACACATGAAATGGATTGCTAACGAAGTACAAAACGGACGCTTTCTATTTTGCCCTAACGGAAGCCACCTTTCACAATACGATAATCCTAAAACCTATTTTCCAGGTGTAATCAAGTTCTTGAAAGATGTCGATAGCGGGGAGTTTAAGAAGGGTTAGAAAAGTTATATTACAAAAAACCACGAATTACTGTTCGTGGTTTTTTTATGGTTTTGTTCGAAAGTAAATGGAGACACCATGCTACATTTTAGTTATTTACACCATTTCGGGGAGTGTCTTATCGCCCATCTTGGCATGCTGACGAAGGAAGCATCTCATTAAACTACTTAACTATATAGTGATTTGCAGCAGTTAAAGCGATATTTTATAGAAATCAAAGTCTAGTTTTCTTTGATTCCTTTGACTATTTTATCCAATTCATTTTCTTTTTGTGTTCCAATTAAAAATTTTTTACCATTTAAGAGCTCGATAGCCAATCCTTTGCTTCCTTTAATATTATAAACTGTTCCAAATTTTGTCCAAAGACGAATTCCCCAACCACCAACAAATCCATAATTGACTACTTCAGCACTTTTAATTTCTCCCCAACTTACGCGTTTTTTAACAAAAGGATAAAAACGCATCCGAATTTCATTTTTGTCGATCTCTGTACTTAATCGCATAAAGTAAAATAGAACAATCAATCCAAAAATAAAAAAGCCAAAAAGGATAAGCCCTAAATCAGACATTGGTTTATCTCCAAATTTCTCTCCGATAACTAATTGCTTGTAAATTCCAAAAACTGGTAAAAACCCAATTCCTATTAAAAGTATCCAAAGCCACCATTGCGTAAACTTTTGTTCTTCTTTAAAATCTATTTTCATTTAATATGCTGTTTAGTTTCAGTACAAGTCTCCTATAATGTTTGCAAGCCTTAAGCTATTTGTAAGGTTTTGAAAACGAGTTTTTATGACTAAACGAAAATACGATTTAAAAACGATAATTCCACTAAATTCGCAAATGGCGCAAGACGTGTGTTGTACGATCGCTTTTTTATTTATAATAGTAGTACCAATTACCCTCATAATTTTTTTCGAAATTTTCTTTACTGTCAAAACCAATATTTATGTATTCTTTCTTAAAAAGTCCAAACTCATCTTTTTCTTTTACAATATAAAAATATTCTTCTTTTAGTTTTTCAAAAATTGGATTTATTCTATTTATTTCAATTTGATTTTCTTTCTCTACAAATATTGTGATGTAAAATGAATTCATATGAATTTCCCAAATATTGTCTTTTTTGTATTTTTTTATAAGTTCTGCAATTTTCTGTTTGGAAAGTTCACCACTTATTTCATTTGCATAAACTGTCAAAAAAACTGAATAGCAAACCCAAATATTTTCAAAGGATTTTTTATTTAGATTACTTTTGATACCAAGATTCAATAGAAATTTATCGACAAAAGTATTTTTATTTTGGTCAATATTATTCTGATCTTCAATGCTTAATAATTCTTGATATTTTTGCGAAATTTCACTTTGTATTTCTTTATCGTAACCACTTTTGCTTAATATTTTTTGATAATCTTTTTGTGATTCAAGAATTAAGTGTAATCTAGGTTTATTGTCTTTTTTGTCAATTTCAAATTCTATATAAATTACATTAATTACGAAACTATCTTTTGTCCAATTAGCAAGTTTTTCAAAAACAAATTCTTGTTTTTTTCCTCGTAAAGTTTCTTTGGATAATTTATATAGTTTGTCTGTTGAAAAGTACATTTATTTTATAAGTTTCTGTTTTTTTAGCGATTTGCTGTAAACTGTCGCACAACGTGTCGCGCGCAGAACTCGTTGCGGCTTGGCGACCGAGATTTTTCCACTAGCACAAAACGAATTTAGGAAAAAGAAACGAACAATTTACAGAAAACTTAGCAATGAAGTTTTGCGCGCTGTTGTGTGCAGCTTTTCTACCAAGGGCTTACTTCACTTTTATCTTCTATGTCGTTGCTGAAAAATTTTCCAGTTGGTGCATTCTCGTCTGTTAATGTATGTTTAACTATGAAGCTTGCAGCACTTTCTACTGTACCTGGTCCACTATGATGGTTAAAATCTGTCGCAGTATAGCCTGGGTCAATCGCATTTACTTTAAATGGCAAGTCTTTTAGCTCGTAAGCGAGAAGGATAGTATAAGCATTTACAAGAGCCTTTGAAGGAACATAACTCGCAAGTTTAACATTATAATATTTCCAATTTGGGTCGCTATGTAAGTTTAATGAACCAAGCCCCGAAGTAATATTGCTAATTCTTGGATTTTCTGACTTTTTGAGTAATTCCATAAAAGTTTGTGTTACTCTAATTATTCCAAAATAGTTTGTATCAAATACTTCTTGAATATCTTTAATGGAAGTTGTTAAAACACTTTCGGGAAAGCCTTTACTTATTCCTGCATTATTTATCAAAATATCCAATTTCCCTTGTTCTCTTTCTACAATATTTTTGGCATCAACAATTGTATCAAGATTTGTAACATCAATTTCAATAGCCTTTATGTTATTAAAGCCATTATCGTATAATTCCTTTACGATTGAGTTACCTTTTTCAATGTTACGACTTCCTAAATAGACAAATAAACCTTTTTTTGAAAGTTGTTTGGCTGTTTCTAAACCAATGCTTCTGCTTGCTCCTGTAATTAATACTGATCTCATTTTTTTATTTTTTTTAAGTTAATGATGCAAAAATAGATCGTTTAAAAATGAAACCATTTGCCATTTGGCAAAAAGCAATTTATCGTATATTTTTTCTAATCCTACTCAGTGAAGATTGTGTAATGCCTAAATAAGATGCTAAATAAGAAAGTGGAATACGGTTAGCAAGATTTGGATATTTTTCTAAAAAAGTTAAATAGCTTGTTGTCGCATCTTGCGCAACAATTGAGCTAATTCTTTCTACTTTTTGAAGCAATGCTTTTGAAATAATTTTACGCACAATCGCATCCCAACCAACAATAGTGTTCAGCAATTCTTGCCAATCTTTTTTTGAGAAGACAACAATTTTGCAATTGGTCATTGCTTGCACATAAGCAATGGAAGGAATTTCATTGTCAAAACTTTCTAAGTCCACCACAATATTATTTTCGTCAATGAAATATTTTGTAATTTCTTCACTTTTATTATTGTAGTATGAAACTCGAGCAATGCCTTCAACGATGAAGCCGAATTGTCTGGAAACTTTTCCTGCTTCCAAAAAATAGTCATCTTTACTAAGTTCTAATTTGGTTGCTTTTTTTGAAATCAAGTCAATTTGCTGTTGGTTTAAGTTTCCAAACTGTAAGACGTAGTCAATAAATTCTTTCATTGTGGCAAGGTAGTAAATATCATTTTTGTGGCACTTGTCATTTGGCAAAAAGTTAGTTTGTCGGTCTTTTATAGCGGTCTGCTAAAGTTGCACACAACGTTTTGCCTTTAGTTTGCCTTTAGTTTGCGAACTTCGTAACCGATTATTTTCCGTTAAAGATAAAATTTCTTGCGAAACGCAAACGTGAATTTACCACAAAATTCGCAATATTGCTAAATGGCTGTTAGCTACAGTTATTAATGCTCAATTTGTGCAAATAGTAATTCATAATAATATGTTTTCATCTCGCTAGAGGTTTGTATAATCGAGAATTTTGCAATACTTGATCTAATTTTCTTAATATTTTCTTCTATTGGTTGATTTGATTTTTCATTTGAGAATGCCATTACATATTTTATGTTTTTATCAAATAGCTCAATAAAGTCTTCAAATGTATTAATATTGTTGTTTTGCTTTTTTTTGACTAATGATTTGAAGCACTTTTTTAGGTAATCTTTTTCTTTACTAGATTTTGATTCTTCCAAACGTCGCGCAGAAAGTATAACTTGGTTATAAAGTTCTCTCATAGATGAATCAAAACCACGTTTAACGTGTATAAGATAAATATTTTTCTCATCATATTTAATTACATCACATAGTTCAATTCCATTTATTGTGATAGTATCGAAAACTAAATAATTTTTTAAGTCTTTATATAAAAGATTATATTTTTTTTCAGTATTTTGAATGGATAAATCCCATTTCTTGTAAAGAATGTTACTATTTATTTTGTAATTTTTTAATATGCGTTCGCAATTTCTATTCAAATCAAGCAAAAAAGAATCTTGAAGATAGTACCAATTATTATCTAATAAGAAAATAGGTTTTTTATCAATTTCAAATTCTGTGTTAAAATGTTGTAAAAACATTCCTGATGTTAGGTTTTGTTTATTACCGTTTTTATAACTTCTAATTCTAACACCAAACAAAAAGAATTTAAATTCATCGTATGACATTTGGGTGCCAAATTTATCTACTGCTCTGGTAATTACTTCAAAGTAAATTCTATTACGATCAATGATTTGTTTAAAAACCTTGTGCTTTTTTTCCTCATCTAATTCAATTAAGTGGAAGTAATCTGCTTCATAAAATTTCTCTAATTTTGTTGGATGGCAAAATTCAAAATAAAACTTATTTATAGGTTTTATAGTTGCTCTTAAAGTATTATTAATATCATCAAATATTGTTCGTACTAAATGTTCTTTTAGAGTATCTTCAATAAGTTTTTCGTTATCAATTTTTTCGTAGGTTGTTAAATAATTTTTTTTCTCTAATTCTTCAATATATTTTATTTCTTTAATAATTTCTACTAAATCAGCAAATTCTATTACTTTTCTGAATTTTAAAGAATTTGAAACGTGTATCTGAATACTATCTAAACTATCTTTTTTTAAGAAACTAAAATAGTCGTTATCTGTATTGTCTAATTTTAAACTTATTTCAGTTGGAACTGTTCCGAATTTAATGTGGTCAATAAGTTTGAAATTACTTTTATAGAAATTGGAACTTGAAGCAATTTTACCTGTGATATTTCTAGTACGGATTGTTAAAAGTTCATCTTTTTCAGGGTCTAATATTCTTGAATACAGATTAATTCCAAAATTTTCTTCTATATATGGTTGTATCATTCTAAATGCGTTTCCTCCTATAATACAGTACAAATGATTTTGGTACTCAATGAAAAAAATTAATGAAACTTTTTGTTGGTTAAAGTCGGTACCTTTCGTGAAATTTAATGGTAGAAAATTAACCCATTCGGAGTCAATTTCGGGAGTTTTGAATGTATATAGAAAAAACCAAAGTTTATTATCTTCGTCAACATTAATTCTGTAATCAGAATCTTTTAATATAAATTTAGGATCTAATTTAAGTTTTGAGATTTTAATTATTGCTTTACAAATATCTTCTGTTGAATTATAATTAATTAACAGTCTTTGAGATTTGTTAATCTTATAAACTTTCGGGTTTATCTTCATTTGTTGCGTTAGATTTTTAAATTCTCGTCACTCTGCGGTATAATTGTAGCAACGTTTCGCTACTTTGAGATGGTGTGTGGTTCGTAACCTTTCAATTTTCGGCTTTGCACAAAATTGATGCGAAACGGTAATTCCACTAAATCACACACTAGCTCAAAATAGCTGTTGTAGGTAGTTTATAATTTTTTCATCATATCCCATTCATCAAGAAAACTACTTTTTTCGATTTCGGCGATATCTTTTTCTGTTGGTTTAATTTCTTTTCCGTTGTTGTTGTAAAATTTCCAACTATCAGTTACAAAACCAAATTTTATTTCGTCTCCACCTTCACAACTCGTTTCTTTATGTTTTTTTCCAATTCTGTAAGTGCCTTTGGCTTTTAACTTTCCATTATCAAAATAGTAATTCCATTCTCCATATTTATAACTATAAAATCCGTCACAAACTCCGCCTGTACAACATTGAGTGTAAGTATCGAGTTTATAATTTCCATAGGCTTTTAAATTTCCGTTTTCATAAAATTCTTTCCAAGTTCCAACTCGATAGTTATTAAATTCCTTGTGAAATTCTTCTATTGCTCCAACACTTTTAATTTTGCCGCTTTCATAATATTCGGTTATTGTGTTTTTTGTCGGAAGTTCAGATTTGTTTTGAATAGTTTTACAACTCACAAATAGTATCAAAGCCAGAATGTAAATTGTGTTTCTCATTTTTGGTTAAATTACCTACAACTTGTATATATAATCAAATATATACAACTTTTCTTCCACTTATATAAGTATTGTAATTTTTTTCTTCCATTTTACAATCGTATTTTCTTTAATCACGAGTTGCATGAGGGATGGAAGTGGCATCCTTTTATGTAGTCTCGATCCCTCGGGACTACATAAAAGATACAACGGACAGCCCGACCCGTAGTTTTTACGAAGGGGGCATGCCCAAAAAATACGTTAAAAAATCAATCAATTAGCTCTTATTCAGTAGTGTTTTTTTATATTTAGTACTTTTTAACAAAAAAAAATTGAATTTATTATGCATGCATAGTATTTTTTTATTATATTTGAAATCGATATAGTTCCTTATGAAAGACAAAACAATAGATTACATCCTTCGCGCTACCTGGCAAGCTGTAGCAAGAATGTATAACGAAGAAGCATCTAAATACGATGCGAGCATGGCAACGGGTTTTGCCTTGTTGAGTATCGATAAAGAAGGCGGCACTCCATCGACGGCTTTGGGACCAAAAATGGGTATGGAAGCCACTAGCTTGACCCGAACCTTAAAGTCTATGGAAGAAAAAGGATTGATTATTCGGAAGAAGAATCCTGATGACGGCCGTGGTGTTTTGATTTACCTGACTGAATTTGGAAAAGAGAAAAGAGCTTTGTCTAAAAGTACGGTTTTGAAATTCAACGAGGCGGTGAAACTGAACATCTCAGAAGAAAAACTCCAACATTTCATTGAAGTGGCTGAAACCATCAATGAATTAATTCAAGATAAAAATATATTTAATAACTCAAGTGTCAGTGAAATGACGCAACAATCGGAAAACACAGAAAATTAAATCGTTAGGAGGTACTATCGTAAAATAATACCGCTGAACGATCTTCTTTTCCTATAAAAAAAATAAAAAAAGTATGAAACGCACAATTAAAAAAGTCGCAGTAATTGGATCCGGAATCATGGGTTCGGGGATTGCTTGTCATTTTGCCAACATTGGTGTCGAAGTGTTACTACTCGATATTGTTCCTAGAGAACTTACGGAACTAGAAACCAAAAAAGGATTAACCTTAGAGAGCAAAATTGTAAGAAACCGATTGGTGAATGAGCATTTAATGAATGCTTTGAAATCGAAGCCCTCTCCTATTTACAGTCAGAAATTTGCTAGCCGAATCACCACTGGAAATACGACGGATGACATGGCTAAAATTGCTGATGTAGACTGGATTATTGAAGTGGTTGTGGAAAGACTGGACATTAAAAAATTAGTTTTTGAGCAAGTGGAGAAATACCGCAAGCCGGGAACTTTGATTACGTCTAATACCTCAGGAATTCCTATTCACTTTATGAGTGAAGGACGAAGTGATGATTTCCAAAAACACTTTTGTGGAACTCACTTTTTTAACCCTGCGCGTTACTTAAAATTATTTGAAATTATTCCTGGCCCACAAACTTCAACTGAAGTTTTGGACTTCCTTACGACATACGGAGAAAAATTCTTAGGTAAAACTTCGGTTGTGGCTAAGGATACTCCTGCGTTTATAGGAAACCGTATTGGTATTTACGGAATCCAAAGTTTGTTCCACTTGGTAAAAGAAATGGGATTGACAATTGAAGAAGTCGATAAATTGACTGGACCGGTTATTGGTCGTCCAAAGTCGGCTACTTTTAGAACCGTAGACGTAGTAGGATTAGATACTTTAGTACATGTGGCTAACGGAATCTATGACAACTGCCCTACTGACGAACAACATGAGTTGTTTAAATTGCCGGATTTCGTCAATAAAATGATGGAAAACAAATGGCTAGGTAGCAAAACGGGACAAGGTTTCTATAAAAAAGAAGGAAAGGACATTCTGACTTTGGATTTGGATACTATGGAATACCGCGCTGCTAAGAAAGCGTCATTTGCTACTTTAGAATTGACTAAATCAATTGATAAACCCATCAATCGTTTTAAAGTTCTGGTAAAAGGAAAAGACAAAGCTGGTGAATTTTACCGCAAGAGTTTTGCAGGTATGTTTGCTTATGTATCGAATAGAATTCCTGAAATCTCAGACGAATTATATAAAATTGACGATGCCATGAAAGCCGGTTTTGGTTGGGAAAATGGTCCATTTGAAATTTGGGATGCCATTGGTGTTGAAAAAGGAATTGAAATCATGAAAGCGGAAGGTCTTGAGCCTGCTGCTTGGGTAAATGAAATGCTAGCTTCAGGAAGCAAAAGCTTCTACTCTATTAAAGAAGGGGCTACGTTTTTCTACAATATCCCGACAAAAGCGCAAGTAAAAGTTCCAGGACAAGATGCCTTTATCATCCTGAACAACATTCGCGAAAGCAAAAAAGTATGGGCGAATAGCGGTGCTATCATCCAAGACTTAGGAGATGGAATCTTGAACTTAGAGTTCCAATCTAAAATGAATACGATAGGTGGTGATGTTTTACAAGCCATCAATAAAGCAATTGACTTATCAGAAAAAGAATACCAAGGATTAGTGATTGGGAATCAAGCAGCGAATTTCTCTGTAGGAGCTAACATTGGTATGATTTTCATGATGGCCGTGGAGCAAGAATATGATGAGTTGAATATGGCGATTAAAATGTTCCAAGACACGATGATGCGCGTGCGTTACTCTGGAATTCCAGTAGTTGTTGCACCTCACGGAATGACTTTTGGTGGGGGTTGCGAAATGAGCTTACACGCGGATAAAGTGGTTGCCGCAGCAGAAACCTATATGGGATTAGTAGAATTTGGTGTTGGGGTGATTCCTGGCGGTGGAGGTTCTAAAGAACTAGCCTTAAGAGCATCTGATTTATTCCATAAAAATGACGTGGAGCTGAATGTATTGCAAGAGTATTTCTTGACTATTGCTATGGCAAAAGTATCTACTTCCGGTTACGAAGCTTTTGACACAGGACTTTTACAACAGGGTAAAGATATCATTGTAGTGAACAAAGACCGTCAAATTGCTGAAGCGAAGAAACATGCTTTACTAATGGCTGAAGCTGGTTACACGCAACCAATACGCAGAACGGATGTGAAAGTATTAGGAAAACAAGCTTTAGGAATGTTCTTAGTAGGAACGGACCAAATGGAAGCGGGGAAATACATATCAGAACACGATAAGAAAATTGCAAACAAACTGGCATATGTAATGGCTGGTGGTGATTTATCGGAACCAACATTGGTAAGCGAACAATACTTATTAGATCTAGAACGTGAAGCTTTCTTGTCCTTATGTACAGAAAGAAAAACACTAGAAAGAATTCAATTTATGCTAACCAAAGGGAAACCGCTACGTAATTAAGAAAATAGAAGCAAGATGAAAGAGGCAAGATTTTAATCTTTTGTTCTTTTCTCTTGTCTCTTTCTTCTAAAAATCTCTAAAAAAAAGAAAATGAAAACAGCCTATATAGTAAAAGCATACAGAACTGCAGTTGGTAAAGCACCAAAAGGAGTTTTTAGATTTAAAAGACCTGATGAATTAGCAGCGGAAACCATCGAATTTATGATGAACGAATTGCCTGATTTTGATAAAACTCGTATTGATGATGTGATGGTAGGAAATGCCATGCCAGAAGCAGAACAAGGTCTAAACGTAGCTCGTTTGATCTCCTTAATGGGATTAAAAATCGAAGACGTTCCTGGTGTAACTGTAAACCGTTACTGTGCCTCTGGAATTGAAACCATTGGAATGGCGACTGCTAAAATCCAGTCAGGAATGGCGCACTGTATTATTGCAGGTGGTGCAGAGAGCATGAGTTTTATTCCGATGGGAGGATACAAACCTACTCCGGATTATGCTGTTGCAAAAGCAGGAAACGAGGACTACTACTGGGGAATGGGTTTAACTGCAGAAGCAGTAGCACAACAGTTTAAAGTGTCTAGAGAAGATCAAGATGAGTTTGCATTCCACTCTCATATGAAAGCTTTGAAAGCACAAGCAGAAGGAAAATTTGACAAACAAATCGTTCCTATCACTATCGAACAAACGTTCCTTAATGAAAACGGTAAAAAAGAAACGAAGTCATACGTTGTAAATAAAGATGAAGGACCTAGAGCAGGAACTTCTAAGGAAGCTTTAGCGGGTTTAAGACCTGTTTTTGAAGCTGGTGGAAGTGTAACAGCGGGTAACTCTTCACAAATGAGTGATGGTGCTGCCTTTGTACTAGTTATGAGCGAAGAAATGGTAAAAGAATTGAACTTAGAGCCTATCGCAAGATTAGTAAACTTTGCTTCCGCAGGTGTGGAACCTAGAATAATGGGCATCGGACCAGTAAAAGCAATTCCAAAAGCATTGAAACAAGCGGGATTATCATTGAATGATATCGGTTTGATTGAATTGAACGAAGCATTTGCTTCTCAGTCGATCGCTGTAATTCGTGAATTAGGATTAAATCCAGATATCGTAAACGTAAATGGAGGAGCAATTGCATTAGGTCACCCACTAGGATGTACAGGTGCAAAATTGTCTGTTCAATTATTTGACGAAATGAAACGCAGAGGTGACAAATACGGAATCGTAACGATGTGTGTGGGAACTGGACAAGGGACTGCAGGGGTTTATGAGTTGCTTTAATTTATTTTAAATGATGAATTTTAAATTTTGAATGGGATGAAAGAGAACATAATTGCTACAAAAACTTTTGATTTTGCATTAACTATAGTTCAACTTTTTATCGAATTAAAAAAAGAAAATGAATTCATTATTTCAAAACAAATTCTAAGATCCGCCACTAGTATTGGAGCAAACGTTGAAGAAGCAATAGCTGCCCAATCAAGAAAAGATTTTATTCATAAAATGGCTATCGCCTCAAAAGAAGCGAGAGAAACCAAATATTGGTTGCGCCTATTAGACAAATCAAATCTTACATCAATTTCAATGAAAAATTATTTAATTGAAATTGAACACATAATAAATATAATAACAAAAATTATAAAAACTTCTCAGGAAGACAATACAAAATAATTTAAAAATTTATAATTCAAAATTTAAAATAATAAAGTCATGAGCGACGTAACCAGAGGAGGTCAATTCCTAGTAAAAGAAACAAAATGCGAAGATATCTTTACACCAGAAGATTTTTCGGAAGAGCAATTAATGATGCGTGACTCTGTAAAAGAGTTTGTAGACAAAGAATTATGGGCACACAAAGATCGCTTTGAGAAAAAAGACTACGCGTATACACAAGAGTGTATGAAAAAAGCGGGAGACTTAGGGCTTCTAGGTGTTGCTGTTCCTGAAGCGTATGGCGGATTAGGAATGGGATTTGTATCTACAATGCTTGTTTGTGATTACATCTCTGGAGCTACGGGATCTTTCTCTACAGCTTTTGGAGCACATACAGGGATTGGAACGATGCCAATTACACTTTATGGAACAGAGGAACAAAAACAAAAATACGTTCCTAAATTGGCTTCTGGTGAGTGGTTTGGAGCGTATTGTTTGACAGAGCCAGGTGCTGGATCAGATGCAAATTCAGGAAAAACAAAAGCAGTTTTATCGGAAGACGGAACACATTATAAAATCACTGGAGGAAAAATGTGGATTTCTAATGCCGGTTTCTGTAGTTTATTTATTGTTTTTGCTCGTATTGGAGATGACAAAAACATTACTGGTTTCATTGTAGAAAATGATCCAAATAATGGAATCACAATGGGTGAAGAAGAACATAAATTAGGAATTCGTGCTTCTTCAACTCGCCAAGTTTTCTTTAGTGAAACTAAAGTTCCCGTAGAAAACATGCTTTCGGAAAGAGGAAATGGCTTTAAAATAGCCATGAATGCGTTGAATGTAGGGCGTATCAAATTGGCAGCAGCTTGTCTAGACGCGCAAAGAAGAGTAATCTCCGGTTCCGTAAAATATGCTAATGAAAGAATACAGTTCAACACTCCTATTTCGAAGTTTGGTGCTATTCGTTCCAAATTAGCTGAAATGGCAACAAGCTGTTATGCAGGAGAAAGTGCTTCATACAGAGCAGCAAAAGACATTGAAAACAGAATTATTGCACGTGAAGCAGAAGGTGCTACGCATCAAGATGCCGAATTAAAAGGAGTGGAAGAATATGCTATTGAGTGTTCGATTCTAAAAGTGGCGGTTTCTGAAGACGTTCAAAATTGTGCTGATGAAGGAATTCAAATTTTTGGTGGAATGGGATTCTCTGAAGACACTCCGATGGAAAGTGCTTGGAGAGATGCTAGAATTGCTCGTATCTATGAAGGTACGAATGAAATCAACAGAATGCTATCAGTAGGAATGTTGATTAAAAAAGCAATGAAAGGTCATGTTGATTTACTAGGACCAGCTATGAAAGTAGCGGAAGAATTAGTTGGTATTCCTTCTTTTGAAACTCCTGATTATTCTGAATTATTTGCAGAAGAAAAAGAAATGGTCGTTAAATTGAAAAAAGCATTCCTAATGGTTGCTGGAAGTGCCGTTCAAAAATTTGGTCCAGATTTAGACGCACACCAACAATTATTGATGGCAGCATCAGATATGTTGATTGAAATCTACATGGCGGAAAGTACGATTCTTAGAACGGAAAAATTAGCCAAAAAAGAAGGAGAAGATAAAGTACAAGAGCAAATTGCCATGGCTAAATTATATTTGTACCAAGCAGTAGATGTAGTTACTCAAAAGGGAAAAGAAAGCGTAATTTCTTTTGTTGAAGGAGACGAACAAAGAATGATGCTTATGGGATTAAGACGTTTTACTAAATATACAAATATGCCAAATATTGTAGGTTTAAGAGAAACAATTACAACCAAATTAGTTGCAGAAAATGAATATTGCTTTTAAGCAAAGAAGATAGTTTTTAGTTGAATTTATTTGTCAAAAAACCGCAATTGTAGTAAAAACACATTGCGGTTTTTTTTTATTTTAGATACTACTTATTTAAGTAACTTTATATAATAATTAAAATCTAAAAAAATGAAAAAAATAGTATTATCAATTGCCCTTATTATTGCTGTTATAATTGGATGTAAAACCAACAGTAGTTCTAGTGATGCTAAGAAATTAGTCATTGCATTTGAACCAAAAAGCAATAGCAAAGTTTCAGGTACGGCCACTTTTACCGAAAAAAACGGGAAAGTAACTTTTGTAGCTAAGTTAGCCGGTTTACAACCTGGCGTTCATGCCATCCATATCCACGAAAAATCAGATTGCTCAGCAGCAGATGGTAGTTCAGCAGGTGGACACTGGAATCCAACATTTAAAAAACATGGAAAATGGGGCGTTGGAGAATACCACAAAGGGGATATTGGAAACTTTACAGCTGATGCAAATGGAAATGGAACCATCACTTTAACTACAGACGAATGGTGCATTGGATGTGGAGATCAAACAAAAGATATTCTAGGTAAAGGTTTAATTGTACACCAAGGAACTGATGATTTCACCTCACAGCCCTCAGGAAATGCAGGTGCAAGAGTCGCTTGTTCAGCAATTATAAAATAAATCAGCTAAGGAAAATACCCCATTTTGGAAGAAAAAGAACATCATTATTTTAAGAATGCAGTAGAATGGCGCAATTGGCTTCATGAAAACCATACCAACTCCAATGGTGTTTATTTGATTTTTTATAAAGTAGACAGTGCTGTTGAAAGCATGCGGTGGGAAGAAGCAGTTCAAGTCGCGATTTGTTATGGATGGATTGATTCTACTGTCAAAAAATTAGATTCCGAAAGAAGAAGGCAAGCATTCTCCCCTAGAAAAGATAAAAGTGTATGGAGCAAACTCAATAAGTCCTATATTGAAAAATTGCTCCATGCTAATTTAATTCACGAAAGTGGTTTGGCAAAAATTGAAACTGCTAAAAAAAATGGATCTTGGACTAGTCTTGATAAAGTGGAGGATTTGATAATGCCTACTGACTTAGAAAACGCATTTAATAAAAATAGTAAAGCCTATCAAAATTATCTCAACTTTAGTCCTTCCTATAGAAAAAGCTACCTATATTGGCTCAATCAAGCAAAACGGGAAGAAACAAGAAACAACAGAATTACCGAAATAATCAATTGTTGTGAGAAGAATATGAAATCTAGAAATTAATACTAATTTAATTATTAATTGAAGATTGCTTTTTTATAAATTAATAAATAAACTTTAGCTTTACAGCTTTAAAATAAAACCATGATTAACCCTTCGGCTCCAGGTTGGATAGACAAATATTTTAGTAAACAAAAACTCAAGGAAGAAAACGTTTCAACGAGTTCTGATTTATTCTATCAAAAAATCAGAAAAACTGGTTTTATATACGGACACATTGTCTCCTTTGAAACTGCAGTGCCAATTAACACTAAAGGATGGGTACAAAACGAAGTACCAAAAGTGGCTCTATTAAACACTTTACATGCTATTTATTCGTTAACAACCCAAGATAACAATCCGGAAAATTTTATTACTAAAGCGCTGTCTTTTTATAATGAAATGAACCCGAAAGGTTTCAGTTTATTTAAAAAAGTGTTACCAAACAGTGGTCCCTCTTTAAATTTAGAAAAAATAATAGACGAAAGAGTTCAAACCAATATTGACATTATCAATAAGAACTTTTCTCATATTGTGACCAATGCATTATTATTTGTAGATGTTTTGGCTTTTCGCCAATATTTACTTCACGAACAAATACCCGAAAAGTATTTAAAGAAAATTGAAGAAACCATAAATAGCCTTGTCTCACTTGCTTTAAAAACCAAGTTAAACAAATCTAATTATGATGATTTATTAATTAAACTTTTTGAAGCATCTGTACGTTACAGTAAATTCTCGAAAGTAAATGTCCAAAATCTAGAAGAATTGAATTTGGATTACTTTAGCAGTGAGTTAGAAAAATATTACTTGATTGACATGGCCGGAATGGCGTTGTGGAGTGATGGCCAAATTGAAAATGAAGAAGTCTATTTTTTACATAAATTGGGGGAGTTATTAAAAGTTCCCGATGCCTTTGTTACGGATAGTATTAAAAGTACCGATGACTTCATAAACAAAAATAAAAAGGACATCCCCTATTTTAATTATTCGAATCCCGTTAAACATTTTTATGATCAAACGACACAAAGTGTTATCACGTTAATCAGTCGAAATAAAAACAGACTGGTTAAAGAAATTGTTGAAAGTAAAGAATTAATGATTCTATTAGCAACTTCTACAAGAAGAGATTTGGATGAAAAAGAAAAGAAAAAGGTAAAAAAACAGTTGTTGGATATCTGTAAATCTGTTCCTTCATTAACTATTTTTTTATTGCCGGGAGGAAGTTTATTGTTACCTATATTAATCAAGTTTATCCCAAAGCTACTACCATCAGCTTTTAATGAAAACTTAGATGTAGAATAAAAAAAAAGTCGCTTTAAAAAGCGACTTTTTTTTATTAAAATTTAAGTTGAAATACTTCATCTAAATCTTTATTCGAACTAATATTTACTTTTAAGTCGGTTACAAAACCAGAATTTAATCCGTAAACCCAACCGTGAATACTTAAATCTTGACCGTTTTTCCAAGCCGCTTGAACGATAGAAGTTTTAGATAAATCAAAAACTTGTTCTTTAATATTTATTTCAACAAAAGCATTAAAACGTTCCGTTTCGTCTTCTATAGAATCTAAATAAGTATTATGCAAACGATATACGTCTTTAATATGACGAATCCAGTTGTCAATAATTCCAATCGACTGATTCCCCATTGCGGCTTTAACACCACCACAACCATAGTGACCACATACGATTACATGCTTAACTTTTAATACATTAACTGCATAATCAAGCACACTTAACATGTTCATATCAGAATGTACCACCATATTGGCGATATTTCTATGAACAAAAACTTCTCCTGGTTTAGCACCAATGATTTCGTTCGCAGGAACACGACTGTCTGAACAACCAATCCATAACAATGGTGGCGTTTGCCCTTTGGCTAAATCAGCAAAAAAATTTGGGTCTTTTGCTAAAGCTGTTTCAACCCACTCCTTATTATTATCTAATATTTTTTTATAAAAATCACTCATTTTTTTCAGTTTTAATATTTAATATTCCAAATTAACCAATCATCAAAATTCACGGTTAAAGTACAAATAATTTATTTTATGTAGTTAATTTTTAAAAGACGCTTCGGTTACTTCTTTTTTTACCATTTGTCTTTTCGCAACATCATAATAATGTTCAAATGTAACATGATTGGCTAAATCAGGGCTATTTTCTAAATCATACGCTTTTTTAAACCCTTTTAACTTCACTTTTATATTTTCATCTATAGCACGAGTATTTTTAAATTCACGTATCAAATCTAAAATATCATGAGCAATATACACCGTATCATTGGCATTTATAATTACTTTAGAATTTTCAGGGATATCATTTAAAGTGCTTTTTATTGCCGCTTTATTTAAAAACGAAACCTCTTGTGCTAGATCAATGTGAATAATATCACCATCTAAATACTCTTCTTTTTTAAAGCTATAGGCTCTTTTAAGATTTCCTTTTAAGATAAAAATGATACTAATAACAATTCCTAAAGCTACTCCTTTAAGTAAATCAGTTGTTACCACAGCAACTAAGGTGGCAACAAAAGGTATAAATTGGTACTTCCCTTTTTCCCAAAAGTGTTTGAATGTTGCTGGTTTAGCTAATTTATATCCCACTAAAATTAATATAGTAGCAAGTGTCGCTAACGGAATTTTATTAAGTATAACAGGAATAACCAATACACTAATTAATAGTAAAATACCATGAATGATAGCTGACATTTTAGATTTTGCACCAGCTGCATTATTAGCTGAAGTACGCACAACAACTGAAGTCATGGGCAAACCACCAAGTAATGCACTTACAATATTACCAATACCTTGTGCTTTTAGTTCCACATTAGTATCTGTATATCTTTTCTGTTCGTCCATTCTATCTGATGCTTCAATACATAACAATGTCTCAATTGAAGCAACTATAGCAATAGTCAAACCTACTACCCATACTTTAGGATTTGTAATACCTGAAAAGTTTGGGGTAACGATAATCCCTTTTAACTCCTCAAAAGAAGTAGGAACGGGTAACGAAACTAAATGCTGATTTGATATTGCTAATGAACTTCCAGATGCTATAAAAATTTCATTTAAAACAATTCCTGAAACTACTGCAATTAAGGCCCCCGGAACTAATTTTAGTTTCTTTAAGAACGGTACTTTATCCCAAGAAATTAGGATAATTAATGACACAACTGTAATTACAATTGCACCTAATTGAACGTGATTAAACACTTCAAATAGGGAGGAGAACGAGTTGTCTCCGTTTCTTTGTACAAACGATTGATCTCCTTCAAAATCGGCATCATATCCAAAGGCATGTGGCAATTGTTTTAGAATAATAATAATTCCAATACCGGCAAGCATTCCTTCAATAACGTTAGTTGGAAAATAATTTGAAATACTACCCGCTTTTATAAAGCCTAAAGCAAGTTGAATAAATCCCGCAATCAAGACTGCTGTCAAAAAGATATCAAAAGCACCAAAATCAGTGATTGCTGTTAATATAATAGCTGTTAAACCAGCTGCTGGTCCAGATACACTTAAATGCGATTTACTTAAATACCCCACTACAATTCCGCCAATAACACCTGAAATAATTCCTGAAAATAAAGGGGCTCCTGAAGCCATTGCAATTCCTAAACACAAGGGAAGCGCCACCAAAAAAACCACTAAACCAGAAGCAAAATCTGATTTAAGGTTAGCAAAAAGATTGATTTTTTTTGTCATAATAGTACAATAAATGATACATAAACAGACTATACATGTAAAATGTAAAGCAGTTAATTTTTTAAAATTTAATCGGAAATATTATGCCAAATCAGGCGGAGGGGAAAAGATACTAGCACTAATTTTATCATGCTTTGACAAGTTTTCAGAAAGTATCAAACTAGATTTATTATAATTACTTAATAAAGATACATCTTGTAATTCACTATAGTAATCAAACACTTTAAATTCTTTTTTAGCATGTTCCTCTTCGGTCATACTAAAAATTACTGAGGTATCACAAGATTTCTCTATCATCCTAACTATAGTAGGAGTGGATAGAAAAGCAATAAATAAGAATAATAATAAACGAGCTATTAACTTCATGGTTGCAAAAATAAGGCATAACTTATAAAATAAAAACTATGTGCAAAAAAATTTATAAAATTTTAACATAATAAAAAAACGCCCAGTTATTAATTTGTTTAAAACTGGGCGTTTATCATTCAATATATACTAATCTATTCTTCTAGCCAAGCTTGCATCATCCAAATTGTTTTTTCTTGTTCAGAAATGAAATCACTCATCATAGCATTCGTTCCTTCATCATTAATTTCACCCGTTTTGTTGAGAATTTCTCTTTCAATTTTTAGTAAATGAGATAAAGAATCCACTATTAAGTGAATCGCTTTTTCATCATTGGAAATATTTTTCCCCACAATAAGTTGATTATTATTTATATAATCTTCAAATGTATGTAGAGGTGTTCCCCCTAGTGTAAGGACACGCTCTGCAATCATATCTATTTTTAATTGGGAGTCATTATACAATTCTTCAAATTTAATATGCAAATCAAAAAAACGCTTTCCTTTAATGTTCCAATGAATCCCTCTTAAATTTTGATAATAAACTTGAAAATTAGAAAGTAATACATTTAATTCTTTTACTATTAGTTGTGACTCTTTAATTGGTAAACCTAAAATATTCATTTTCATAATTTTTAATTTTATCCAAATTTACCTTATAAAACAGAAAAAAATACTATAACTTAAATTGATTGTTTTTATATTTGCATCATAAAATACTATAGATGACAATTACACAATTAAAATACGTCCTTGCAGTAGCCGAACATAAAAATTTTACTTTGGCTGCTGAAAAATGTTTTGTTACCCAACCTACTTTGAGTATGCAAATCCAAAAAATAGAAGAAGAATTAAGTATTCAGATCTTTGATAGAACAAAAAAACCGATTCAGCTTACTGATATTGGACAAAAAATTGTCAATCAAGCTAAAAACATTGTTAATGAAGCCGATCGAATTCAGGACATTGTAGAACAACAAAAAGGGTTCATTGGTGGGGAATTTAGATTGGGAATCATCCCAACGATAATGCCCACTTTACTACCTATGTTTTTAAACAATTTTATAAAAAAATATCCAAAAGTAAAACTTATTATAGAAGAGCTTAATACGGAGGAAATAATTACCAAACTAAATAATGGCCATCTAGATGCGGCTATTGCAGCGACTCCATTAATGGAAGAAAAAATCAAAGAAATTGTTTTATACTTTGAACCATTTGTCGCTTACATTCCTGAAAGTCATCACCATTTTCAAAAAGAAGAAATTGAAGTTTCTGATTTAAATTTAGACGAAATATTGTTATTGCAAGACGGGCATTGTTTTAGAGAAGGAATATTAAATTTATGTAAACATACCGCTAAAAATGAATTCAATCATTTCCAAATTGAAAGTGGGAGTTTTGAGACCTTGATAAAATTAGCGGATGAAGGTTTAGGAACAACACTACTTCCCTATTTGCATACATTAGATCTAAAAGATTCAGATAAAATAAAACTCCGCCAATTTAAAGAACCAAAGCCGGCACGCGAAGTGAGTTTAATATATCCAAAAAGCGAATTAAAAATTCAAATAATTGATGCATTAAGAAGCACCATTGCAGGAGTAATAAAAGGGGCAATTGTTTTTCAAAATGTTGAAATTATTAGTCCAATTCAAAAGAAATAGACAATAGTAACCCCTTTTATTCGCAAACTATAGCAACGCATTTTATCAATTCTGGCTTCATATTCGTATAAAACTTAAGCCAGTTTCTTAAATGTTCCATTTCATAAGGCAATAAATTTTTTAACGCCTTTTTTAATTCTTTAGTAAACAAATCAGGGTTTAGGCTGACTTTTTCAAGAGAATCTTTAGTATAAAAGTAGATTAATCTAGACATGGTAAATTGTTTAAAGAGTGACTGATTTCATTTGATAAAAAAATCTATACTTCCTTTAATACAAAAGACAGGCCAAAGTGCACTAAGTTTGGATAAAATCATAGCTACTTCAAAACATTTACTTATTTCAAAAACTAAAAAAAGGAATCCATTAAAATGGATTCCTTTTTTTTATTCATTTACTATAAACAAACATTTTTGTAATTCTGGTTTTTCAAAAGTGAAAAAATCTAGCCATTTCTTTAAATGCTCTATTTCATAAGGCAATAAGTTTCTAACCGCTTTTTTAAGCTCTTTGATGAATAGCTCTGTATTGAAACTTACTCTTTCAAGTACCTCTTTTGTGTAATCGTAAATCATTCTAGACATAACAAATAAGATTTATAAAGTTATCAAATAAACATACTGTAAATATAAAGAATACGAAATTGAATTAAACCAAAAATAACGACAAAATACATTAAACATCGTCTAAATACATAATTGTCATTTATTTTTATTAAAAAACTTACAATGTAAAAAAAATAACAAACAAATTAAATAAAATAATAAAAACTAAAACCATAAAAAAAGGAGCCTATTAGGCTCCTTTTTACTATTTATTGGTTTACGATTAGTAAACATTGTTTTAGTTCCGGTTTTTCTATTATAAAATTAAATAACCATTCTCGCAATTGCTCCATTTCGTATGGTAACAATGTTTTAATTGCTTTTTCTAATTCTTTGCAAAAAAGCATTGGATCAAAACTTACTCTTTCTAATATTGATTTTGTGTAATCAAACATGATTTTCGACATAATTAATTAAGAATTTTAGGTTAGATTATTATTTAACTTATTGTAAAAGTACATTTTTTATAAATATAACTTTTAATATTAACGTATATTTTTGAATATTATTTCATGTTTAAAATTTATGTTAATTTATTAAAATATTCTTATTCTGACTTTCTAGCACGAAACATTTCTCTTTTTCCAGGGGGTCCTTCCAGTTTTTCAACAGTGAAACCTACTTCAATCATACTCCTTTTTACAACTCCTCGAGCCGCATAAGTAACTAAAACACCATTATTTTTAAGAGCATCATACATTTTTTTAAAAACAGCTGTACTCCATAATTCGGGCTGCACCCTATATCCAAAAGCATCAAAATAAATTAAATCATATTTGTCTTGATCCTCTATATCCGTAAAAAATTGTTGCCTTTTAACTAACGAAAAATGGGTATCTAAAACCGTTTTTTCTTCCCATTTACTCTGATGCATTTTTTCAAAAACAGACTTATCTAAACTGGCATTAAGCTCCTCTACATAATTCATAGAAAGTAACTCCTCAGAAGATATTGGATACCCTTCTACTCCAACATAGTCAATTGTTTGATTCATTTTTTTACTTTCCAAAAAAGTAATGAAAGCATTAAGACCTGTTCCAAAACCAATTTCTAAAATTGATACATTATTATTTTGAAACAACGAAAGACCATTTTTTATAAAAACATGTTGCGCTTCTTGAATTGCTCCATGCTTTGAATGATAACATTCATCCCATTCTTTTATGTGTATGGTAGTAGAACCATCTAAAGTTTTTATAATTTCTCTATTCAAAATATTGTTTTTGATATTATTAAATAATTTATGTGATTTACTTTTGCCAAAATTAATCAAAAACTAAGAAAGTTAGTTTATAAACGCTACTGTTTGTTACATAATTAATAGAAATAGGAGCTTTTTATTTCGGTTTTTTTATAAATAAATAAATCACAATTAAAAGCGACAATTAATGTTATTTTAGCAAGTAATTAATTGATTTTTATTTAATTTTGCATCAAATAAAGTTGAAACTACGATTAATTGATTCTTTTAACTCAATTAATAATTTGCATTCAAAAATATAATAAAATAAAAACATAATTATGAGTACCACTCAAACTAACAAAATTGAAATAATTAAAGCACAAACTTCAAAAATAAACGAAGTAGATTTTGAAAATTTAAGCTTTGGATCTGTATTCACGGATCATTTACTAGAATGTGATTTTAAAAATGGAGAATGGCAAAAACCTGTAATTAAGCCTTATGCTCCTTTTTTACTAGATCCTTCTGCAAGAGTCTTCCATTATGGTCAGGCTATTTTTGAAGGTATGAAAGCGTACAAAGATGATAATGATGCCATTTGGCTTTTTAGACCTGATGAAAATTACAACCGTTTCAATCACTCTGCTTCAAGAATGGCAATGCCAGAAGTTCCAGAAGAAGTTTTCATGGATGGTCTTAACGAATTATTGAAATTAGATAAAGCTTGGATAAAATCCGGAAAAGGAAATACATTATACATCAGACCATTTATGATTGCCACAGGGGAAGGGGTAATTGCAAACCCATCTGATGATTATAAGTTTATGATTATTTTATCTCCTGCTAAATCATATTATTCAGGAGAAGTAAAAGTACTTATTGCTGAACATTTCAGTAGAGCTGCTAATGGTGGTATTGGTGCTGCTAAAGCTGCTGGTAATTATGCTGCCCAATTTTACCCAACAAGTTTAGCTAATAAAGAGGGTTTCCAACAGGTAATCTGGACAGATGATGCAACACATACTAAACTGGAAGAAGCAGGAACAATGAATGTGTTTTTTAGAATAAATGACACTTTACTTACTGCTCCTATAAGCGAAAGAATTCTTGATGGTATCACTAGAAAAAGTCTTATCGATTTAGCACAAAAAGAAGGTATTACAGTTGATGTACGTCCTGTTCTTGTTTCGGAACTTGTTGAAGCTTCAAAAAATGGTACTTTAAAAGAAATATTTGGCGCTGGAACTGCAGCAGTTGTAAACCCAATCATCGGGTTTTCATATCGTGATGAATATTATGAATTGCCTAAAATAGAAAATTCATATGCTTCTCAACTCAAGGATAAATTAACTAACATTCAGCACAAATTAGCTGAAGACACATTTGGTTGGACCGTTAAAGTATAAAACCAAAACCATAGCACTAAAAAAGCGCTTTTCATTAATTGAAAAGCGCTTTTTTTCTATTTTAAATTCTAATAAGTAGAATTGAACTTCTAAACTGGAATAACTTTACTATTACTTACCCAGAATTTTTGAAAAATCTGGTTTAAAATAATTTGGTCCCTTCATCACTTTTCCGTCCTCACGATAAATAGGGTTTCCATCTTCTCCTAATTTACTCATATTAGAACGTTGAATTTCATCAAAAACGGCTTCAATCTTGTGTTGTAATCCATGCTCAATAATAGTTCCGCAAAGGATATACATCATATCTCCCAAAGCATCAGCAATTTCTACTAAATCATTATTTTGAACTGCTTCTAAGTATTCTTCATTCTCTTCTTTCATTAAATGATAGCGAAGTGTATTTTTCACTTCACCCAAATCGGCAATTGGTAATTCACTATGTCCAATTTTAAATGCTGTATGAAATTCCTTAACTGAATCAATTTGTTTCTGCATGATTTTTATTTTACAAATGAAAAGGCAAATTAGTAACAATTCTTAAACAATTAACTATTTTTGTCCAAAATAATTTAAACTATGTTTAGTCAAGGACAATTAGTATTTGCAGGCCTATTTTTTGTTGCTTTTGTTATTGCAATGATCTATGCTTATAGAAAAGATTTAAAGTTGCATAAAGTATATTACAAAGGAAATTATAAAATCTTAATTGGTTTTCTAATTTTTATTGGAATTTTATTTGCTATAAAAGTATTTTTCAAACGATAATATCTTTTTTAAGAAATATAAAAAATGCTTGCTAATTTGCAGGCATTTTTTGTTTTCAAATTGAAAACAAAATTTCCAAGTATTTTTATAGCAATATAAATACTTGTAAGATTTAAGTAACAAATTACAATTATTCGTAATTTTGCCTCCTATTTAAATAAATAAAATAGGACATAGTATAATATATTCATAATTAGTATAGCATATTAATAAAATATCTAACTTTACATCAGAAAACAATCAATTTATTATGAGGATTTTAAAATATATATTTCTTTTACTATTACTAAGTTTTGTAGCATTGTCGATTTTTATTGCCACCCAAAAAGGTGATTTTTCTGTTGAAAGGAGTAAAATTATTAATGCTCCAAAAGCGGCTGTGTTTACTTATGTAAATGATTATAGAAACTGGGCTGATTTTGGTTCATGGATTGCCGAAGATCCAGAAATGAAACTACAGTATCCTCAAAATACAATTGGTAATGGTGCTTCGTATACATGGGAAGGAAAAGATGGAAATGGGTCCATGCAAACGCTTTATTCAAAAGAAAATGACAGTATTTCTCAAAAAATGGACTTTAGCGGAACCAAATCTTCTATTTATTGGAATTTTAAAGATACTATAGGTGGAACTAAAGTAACTTGGAAAAGTGAAGGAAAAATGAGTTTCCTTTTCAAAATATACACCGCCTTAAACGGAGGAATTGATAAAGTTATAGGCACCATGTATGAAAAAAGTCTAGTAAACTTAGACAAAGCACTTGACTATGAAATAAATACTTTTTCGATAAAAGTCGATGGATTAACAAAAAAACCAGAACTATTTTATTTGAGTCAAAGTTTCACAAGTGAAATCGCTAAAGTGAATAAAAATTTTAAAATTGTAATCCCTAAAATAATTGCTTTTTGTGAGCAAAATGATATCCCCGTGAATGGCAAGCCTTTTATAATTTACCATACTTATGATTTAGTAAGCCAGTTGACAAAAATATCAATTTGTGTTCCTATTAAAAAAGAAATATTTATAAGTCAAGGAAGCGATATTGTATCCGGAAAACTGGACCCTTTTGATGCAGTAAAAACGACATTAACTGGTGATATATCGCATGTTAAAAAAGGATATGATAAAGCAGTTGAATTTCTAAATAAAAACCAACTTACCCCAAATCCAGCAATTTCGCATATCGAAATTTATACTATCAATAAAACGGAGATTAAAAATCCTTCAAAATGGATTACAGAAATTTACATTCCATTTATCCCTAAAGAAGAACCTAAAAAAACGTATTACCAAGCACCAGTAAATTCTACTCCAGATGAAACTATACCAGCTGTATCTAATAATAATACAGTAGAACCGGTAAAAATCAATAAACCTGCAGTTAAAAATACAGAACCAAAAAAGGTACCTGTTCTAAAAACTAAAGAAGAAGAAAAATCTGAATTTTAATTTTTTTAAAGAAATGGATTAAACCTTTTGGCTAAATCCTATTCTAATACTATAAATAGTTATTTTGCCCGAAGAACAGGAATTTATACAACAGTTATTAAACCCAAAAATGCAAAATGAAGCATTTCAAAAACTCTTGTTAACATACCAAAAACCACTTTATAACCATATCAGAAATATCGTTTTAAACCATGATGATACGGATGATGTTTTGCAAAATACATTTATAAAAGTTTTCAAAAATTTAAAAAACTTTAAAGGAGATAGCAAACTATTTTCATGGATCTACCGAATTGCAACTAATGAGGCTCTCACTTTTCTAAATCAAAAGGCTAAAAAAAACGGAATCACATCCGAAGCGTTACAAAATAAAGTCATTGACAATTTACAAGCAGATGTCTATTTTGATGGCGATGAAATTCAGATAAAATTACAAAAAGCGATAGCTACCCTTCCCGAAAAGCAACAATTAGTATTTAAAATGAAATATTTTGAAGAACTAAAATACGAAGAAATATCAGAAATAATAGGCACCTCAGTGGGAGCATTAAAAGCATCATATCATCATGCAGTTAAGAAAATTGAATCCTTTGTAAAAAGCAATTAAACCTTTTGAATTAAATTAAGTCTAACGTATATCATGAAAGAATTTAAATTAGAAAATAGTACTAAGATTGAAACGGGTTTTAAAACTCCAGACCATTACTTTGAAAAATTTTCAGCTGAATTATTACTGAAATTACCACATAATGAACCAAAAGTAATTCCTTTTTTCAAAAGACGAAATACTATTTTTATGTTGGTTGCGGCTTTATTTGTAATTGCTTTAATGATTCCGATACTAAATACAACACAAGTAAATACGATGACAGAGCTAGATGAAACAACGTTAGAAAATTACTTAAGCTACCAAACAAATGTTAATCAATATGATCTAATAAATATATTGGATGCAAAAGATATTGATAAAATAGATGCTCCAGTCACATTAGAAGAAAAAACCATCGAAGACATCCTTGTTGATAATGCTAACTTAGAACATTTTATAATTGAGTAGCTTGAAGTGCTACAATAAAATGCAAATTATAATATAAAATTAAAAAAAATGAACTTTAAAAAAATCCTCCCAATACTCCTACTCTTTACTTCATTTCACTTTTATGCTCAAAGTGCAGATATGAAAGAAAAGAAAGAGCAAATAAAAGCCTTAAAAGTAGCTTTTCTAACTACTGAACTAGATTTAACGACCAAAGAAGCTCAAAAATTCTGGCCTGTTTACAACACCTATGATGACGCCCAATTTGAAATAAGACATCAAAAAATGAAATCCTATATGCATCAAATTAATGATGCAGCTTTAGATAAGATCAGCGAAAAAGAAGCCTTAAATTTATTAAACAAAATGGAGGGCACTGATGAAGAATTATATCTATTACGCAAAAAATTTGTTAGAGATTTAAAAGAGATTCTTCCAGCAGTTAAGATTCTAAAACTTCGAAAATCAGAAGAGAATTTTAATAGAAAACTGCTACACCAATATAGAGATAGAGGTAATAGAAATTAATAATTTACTACTTTATTTAAAACCCTAAACATTACTGTTTAGGGTTTTTTTTTATAAATTTAATTCGGATCATCTTATCTTTTCCAGCTGCAATTGCCGTGTGGTTATCGATAAATCGAATAGTAAATAACGATGGATCAGATGCTAGTTGTTTCCATGAATTTCCACTATCATAGGAGTAATAAATTCCTGATGCACCAACGCTCACCAATGATTTCCCTTTGCTATGTGGTACATACTGAATGCAAGAAGCATAACCAAAACCTTGGTTTTCAGCTACTAAATTCCATGTTTTACCTCCGTCAGATGTTCTTGATTTATTTCCATAATTTTGATTCAGAGACTCATAATCCCCTCCTGAAATAAAACCATTCTTACTATCGTAAAAATCTGCTGTAAAAATTCCAGCCATTGCCTTCCCTTGTACAATAGGTGTTTCATAAATTTTCCAACTTAACCCTTTGTCATTAGAGAATAAAACTCTTGCCTTTTTACCACCAGTCACTATCCAAGTAGCATTTCCCTTAATAACAATATTAGTATTACTAGCAGCAAAAGCAGCCTCTCCTTCCGCCACATTAGGGAGTTGATTACAGTTTAACTTACTCCAAGTATTACCACCATCTCTAGTTATAATTATGGAAAGACAGTCATCAATAGGATCTCCTATAGCAATTCCTTCTTGGTTATTCCAAAACTGCATACTATCGTAAAATACTTTTTCGTGGTTCTCCTGATAAACTAATGTTGTTTTTAATTCCGTTTTTGATACTTTATAAAGCAAAGCGGGATTAGAAACCGTCAATAAAAATATGTTTTTTTGAGTTTGGGCTCCACTCCTAAATTCTAACATTAAAGAATCGTTGGTAATCTTCTTTTCAAACTTTGCTTTTTTCTTCAAATCATAGAAACCAAATCTGGAATTATTAGCGGAATACCAAATTTTATTTGCATCAATAATTACGGATCGAATACTGATATTGTCTTGAAATAAAGTATCAATCTTTATGGAAGTATAAATAGTCTTATCCTTACTTTCTATATCATAACCTACTGTTTTACAAGAATTTAATAATAAAAACATTGTAAAAATAAAAAACACATTTCTCATTATAATCGAATTATATAAAAGCTAAAATACAATTAATTATAGGAATAGCAATTGCTCTAAAATTTTATTGGCACAGTAATTGGATAATTAAAAAATATAATACTTAAATAAACTTGTTATGAAAACTAAAATACTAATAGTAACCCTATTAACTTCCCTATTTGCAATGCAAATGCAAGCTCAAAATAGAGCGCGAGTTAATGCCATGAATAATGAAATTAGCGATAATTTAGATTTGAGAGCTGTTGCCGATATTTTTGGTGACTCAAGAGATCTTCAAGATTTTGAGAGACAGTTAAATGATCCTGAGCTTCAAATTTCAAATTTAGATTTAAATAATGATAACGAAGTTGATTACTTGCGTGTCATTGAAACCGTAGAAGGTAGAACTCACGTTGTAATCATTCAATCAGTACTTGATCGTGATGTTTATCAAGATGTAGCTACAATTGAAGTAGAAAAAGACAGATACAACAATGTGCATTTACAAGTTGTAGGAAATGAATACATGTATGGTCCAAATTACATTTACGAACCAGTATATTATAGCACTCCAACAATATATGCTTCTTTTTGGTCCTACAACTACCGTCCTTATGTATCAAATTGGTATTGGAATTTTTATCCTTCATATTATTATGCATGGAATCCATATCCAGTATACAGATATAGAAACAATATTCAAATTTCATTAAACTTCAATAATAACTATAACTACGTAAACTATAGAAGAAGTAATCAAGCTGCTGTATTATATAGCTCAAGACGTTCAAACGGATATGAAAGACAACATCCTGACTATGCTTTTAATAGAAGAAATTCAAATGTGACGAATCGTTATGAACTAGATCAAAGAAGAGGAACTAGAAATACCAGTTCTAGAAATAGTACTACTTCATCTAGAGAAAACTCCGGTAGAAGAACAAATACAGATAGAGACTATTCTCAAAACAGAGGAAACACTTCAAGAGATGCTAGTCCACAAAGAAGAACAGAAACTCAAAGAGATAATTCATCAAGAGGAAATAGCACTAGAGAAACTACTCCACAAAGAGATTATTCACAAAACAGAGGAAACACTTCAAGGGAAGCTACTCCACAAAGAACAGCGCCACAAAGAGATAATTCATCAAGAGGAAATAGTTCTAGTGAAGCAACTCCACAAAGAACCGCACCCCAAAGAGACAACTCTTCAAGAGAATCTGCTCCGCAAAGAACAGTGCCACAAAGGGACAATTCTTCAAGAGAATCTGCTCCGCAAAGAACAGCACCGCAAAGAGACAATTCTTCGAGAGGTAATAGTTCAAGAGAAGCCACACCCCAAAGGGATTTTTCTCAAAACAGAGGAAATTCTTCAAGACAATCAGCTCCACAAAGAACAGAATCACAAAGAGACAATTCTTCAAGAGGAAACAATAGAAGGTCTTAAAAAGAACACTTCTTCAAAATTATAAACACGGTGCTTTAACACCGTGTTTTTTTATGTCTTTTTCGAAAAAAAAAGCCCTAATTTATTTAAAAAGAGTAAATTTGTCGTGTTTTTTAAAAATAATACATGAGCACTTCGCATAAAAATTTACATTCAAAATTAACTTTAGGAGGTTTATTAATTACATTAGGTATTATATATGGCGATATTGGGACCTCCCCGTTATATGTAATGAAAGCCATTCTTGGAGATCATATTATTAATGCAGATGTAGTTTTAGGAGGCATATCATGTGTTTTTTGGACCCTGACATTACAAACGACGATAAAATATGTAATTATTACATTAAGCGCAGACAATCATGGTGAGGGAGGAATTTTTGCTTTATATGCTTTAGTCAAAAAAACCAAAATACAATGGCTCATAGTCCCCGCTATTATCGGTGGAAGCGCACTACTGGCTGATGGAATAATTACCCCGCCCATTTCTGTTTCTTCTGCTGTAGAAGGTATTAGAACGTACTATCCAGAAATAAACACCATACCAATTGTAATCGGAATTTTATTTGTCCTTTTCACTATTCAGCAATTCGGTACCAAATTAGTAGGAAAGTTTTTTGCCCCTATGATGCTTATTTGGTTCAGCATGCTTGGAATTCTTGGATTAATCCAAATTACGAAACACCCTGAAGTATTCAAAGCTTTTAATCCCTACTATGCATATCATTTACTATCCATTCATCCAGACGGATTTTTTGTTTTGGGGTTTGTATTCCTATGTACCACAGGAGCTGAAGCACTTTATTCAGATATGGGCCACTGTGGACGAAAAAATATCCGAATAAGTTGGATTTTTGTGAAAACAACTTTAGTACTTAACTATTTTGGACAAGCAGCTTATCTCATTCACCATGAAGGACAAACATTACAAAGTCTAGGAGGATCTAATGGAAATCCATTTTATCTTATCATGGCCGATTGGTTTCAACCTATTGGAATTGTAATTGCAACATTAGCAGCTGTTATTGCTTCTCAGGCCCTTATTAGCGGTTCATTTACTTTAATAAATGAAGCGATGAGATTGAATTTTTGGCCAAAAGTAAAAATAAAGTATCCTACTGAATTAAAAGGTCAACTGTATATCCCTTCTATAAACTGGTTGTTGTTTTTTGGTTGTGTTGGAATAGTTTTGCATTTTGAAGAGTCCAGCAATATGGAGCATGCTTATGGATTAGCGATAATTTTATGTATGATTATGACTACTATTTTACTTAATTTCTATTTAATTATGAAAAGAGTAAAATTATATTTTATAGTACCATTGATAACCATCTATCTATTAATTGAATTAAGCTTTTTAGCAGCAAACATAACAAAGTTTTCTGAAGGTGGCTATGTAACTTTAATCATTGCTATGGTACTGATTTCAATTATGACCATTTGGTACTTGGCTAAAAAAATTAATAAAAACTACACTAAAATTGTAAAAATAGATGATTACAAAAAAGTGTTGAAGGAATTAAGCGCTGATTTATCCATTCCAAAATATGCAACACACTTAGTGTATATGACTAATGCAAATCGTGTGGATGAGATTGAAGAAAAAGTGATGTATTCTATTTTGCAAAAAAGACCAAAAAGAGCTGATATCTATTGGTTTGTCCATGTAAACATCTTGACAGAGCCTTATAAAACAGAATACAAAGTAAGCGAAATTATTAAAGATGATTTATACCGTGTAGATTTTAATTTAGGATTTAGAGAACCTACTAAAATCAGCCTTATGTTCAAGGAAGTAATTAAGGATATGGTTAAAAAAGGAGAAGTAGATATCACTAGTAGATATGAATCTTTAAATAAGAATAACATTATCGGGGATTTCAAATTTGTATTATCTGAAAAATTCCTTTCAAATGACAGTGATTTATTATGGCATGAAAAATTGATTATGAATTCTTATTTCTTAATTAAAAAACTAAGTCTATCTGAAGAAAGTGCTTTTGGACTAGACAGTAGCTCCGTTAAAATAGAAAAATTCCCAATGGTGCTTCATGCTCCAGAAAACATCGGGTTAACTCGAGTTAAATAAGATCAATTTATATTGAATTTTAAAAAACACTGTCTTTAAACAGTGTTTTTTTTGCTGTTTAAAATATAAAATCAACATTCATTATTTAAAATTTAACTTTCGATCAATTAATACTACCTTTGCACCTCAATTAATAAAAATGAGATTACACAGAAATTTAGTTTACACTACTATAGATTCCTTAAATGCAATATTTAACGAAGGAGAATATGCGGATAAAGTAGTTGCCAGAGCCTTAAAAAAAGACAAACGTTGGGGAAGCTCAGATAGAAAATTTGTTGCTGAAACGATCTACGAAGTAGTTCGATGGAAACGATTATATGCAGAAATTGCAGAAGTAAAAGAGCCATTTGACAGAGATAATATTTGGAGAATGTTTTCAGTATGGGCAGTATTAAGAGGATACCCAATTCCTGATTGGCGTCAACTGGAAGGAACTCCTGAGAGAAAAATAAAAGGTCGTTTTGATGAATTATCAAAAGTAAGAGCCCTTAAAGAATCTATTCCTGACTGGATGGATGAAATGGGAGTAAAAGAATTAGGTGAAAAAGTGTGGTCAAAAGAAATCACAGCTCAAAATCAACCTGCTAAAGTTATTCTAAGAGTAAACACTCTAAAAACTACTAAAACAGAATTAAGAGCGATCTTAATGGATTTAGACATTGATACCGATGTCCTTAAAGACCAACCAGATGCTTTAGTATTAAAAGAAAGAGCTAATGTTTTCATGACTGATGCATTTAAACAAGGCTTTTTTGAAGTTCAAGATGCCAATTCACAACTTGTTGCTGCTTTTCTTGATGTTAAGCCAGGAATGCGTGTTGTAGATACTTGTGCGGGTGCAGGAGGAAAAACATTGCATATTGCTGCTTTGATGGAAAACAAAGGACAATTGATTGCTATGGATTTATATGAAAGTAAATTAAAGCAATTAAAAATTAGAGCAAAACGCGATGGTGCTTTCAATATTGAATACCGTATCATTGATACTACTAAAGTGATCAAGAAATTACACCAAAGAGCAGATCGAGTATTGATCGATGCCCCTTGTAGTGGATTAGGAGTTCTTAAAAGAAATCCTGATGCGAAATGGAAATTACAACCTGAATTTATTGACAATATCCGCAAGGTACAAGCAGAAGTTTTAGAAAGTTATTCTAAAATTGTAAAACCAGGTGGAAAACTGGTATATGCAACATGCTCTGTTTTACCCTCAGAAAATCAAGAGCAAGTAGCTAAATTTTTAACAACGGATATAGGAAAAGAATTTAACTTTATAAAAGACCAAAAAATTCTAGCACATGAATCTGGTTTTGATGGTTTTTACATGGCACTTTTAGAAAGAAAAGAAGAAGTAACACCAAAAGAAGTTAAAGTAAAAGAAATAAAAGAAGCAAAAGCCTAATATTATTTCCTTCTAAATAACAAAAAATGCCTTCATAATGAAGGCATTTTTTATTGTAAAAAGAAGCAAAAACAAAAAAGTCCTCGAAAATTTCGAGGACTTTTTTTATATCTTTTTTATTCTATTCTCTTTAATCTGAATTTAATCATTCATCGAAATTAAAAACTCTTCATTGTTTTTCGTTTGTCTAAAACGATCGTTTATAAAACTCATTGCTTCAACAGGATTCATATCAGAAAGGTATTTTCTCATGATCCACATTCTTTGCAACGTTTTCTCATCTAACAACATATCATCACGTCTTGTACTTGAAGAAGTTAAATCAATGGCTGGGAAGATACGTTTATTAGCAATTTTTCTATCCAACTGCAATTCCATATTACCAGTACCTTTAAATTCTTCGAAGATAACTTCATCCATTTTTGAACCAGTTTCAGTCAAAGCAGTTGCAATGATACTTAATGAACCTCCATTTTCTACATTACGGGCGGCTCCAAAGAAACGTTTTGGTTTCTGTAAAGCATTAGCATCTACTCCTCCACTCAATACTTTACCTGAAGCAGGTTGTACTGTGTTATATGCTCTTGCTAAACGGGTAATGGAATCTAATAGAATCACGACATCATGTCCACATTCTACTAATCGTTTTGCTTTTTCAAGTACAATATTAGCAATTTTAACGTGTTCTTGTGGCTCTCTATCAAATGTAGAAGCAATTACTTCACCACGTACACTACGTTGCATATCCGTAACCTCTTCTGGACGTTCGTCTATTAGTAAAACAATTAAATATACTTCGGGATGATTGGCAGCAATTGCATTTGCAATTTCTTTCAACAACATGGTTTTACCCGTTTTTGGCTGTGCGACAATCATACCACGTTGTCCTTTTCCTATAGGAGAAAATAAATCGATAATACGAGTAGAAATGGTGCTTTGTCTTTCGGCTAAATTGAATTTTTCTGACGGAAAAACAGGCGTTAAATGTTCGAATGAAACTCGATCACGAACCACTTGTGGATCATGCCCATTAATTTTTAACACACGAACTAAAGGAAAAAACTTTTCTCCTTCTTTTGGAGGACGTACCACCCCTTTAACCGTATCTCCAGTTTTTAGACCAAACAATCTAATTTGTGAAGTTGATAAATAAATATCATCCGGTGAAGCTAGGTAATTATAATCGGAAGAACGTAAGAAACCATAGCCATCAGGCATCATTTCTAATACTCCCTCACTTTCAATTATTCCGTCAAATTCAAAATCTGAATCTCTAAAATTATTTTTTTTATTTTTAAAATTAGGGTTTTGATTTTGTTTATTTAATTGATTTGGATTTATTTTTTTAGCAGGAGGAGCAACTTCAGTAGCATCTGTTTTTGAAACATTTTCTTCAGCTACTTCTTTATTTTCGTCTTTAACAACTACTTCTTTTGTTTCTTCTTTATCCTTTTTTAAAGCTATTTTCTTTTCGTAAGCTGATTTATTAAACTTAATAACCTTACCTACTTTCTTTTCTGGAATTACATTATCTTTTTCATCTTCGGTTTGCGAATTAACTGCATCAACTTGTGCAATTACCTCCGCAGGCATTTCTACTTTAATCTGAAGATCAGCTTCAACAGGAGCTACTTCTTTAAAAATAGTTTTATTTGTAGTTTTTTGAATAGCTACCTTCTTAACTGGCAGAATACGGGCTCTTTTAGGTTTATTATCCTCAACTGGAGCATCCGAATTTTTATCTAATGTTGAATCAACAGTATTGTTTTGATGTTCTAAAATTGACCCAATCAAGGTCTCTTTTTTAACACCATTAAACTTTATGGTTTTAGCTGACTTAGCGATTTCTTGAAGCTCAGAAAGCTTCATTTCTTTTAATGCAGAAATATCAAACATGAATGTTCTATGAGTTTAATTAATTTGGTAATACTATAAAAGATAGGTAGTAAATATTTTATTTTGAATTGACCGCAGTATGAAGTGCTTACGGTATTGTTATGCAATAATACGAATAAAATTTAATGATACAATAGTATTTTAAAAAAAGAAAATATATTTTTGTAAAACAAATTGAAACAATGATACAGAGAATTCAGACGATTTATTTAATTCTAGCTTTTGTAGTTACTGGGATTTTACCTTTTTTATTTCCTTTATGGACAATGAATGACGGAAAGGAATATTTCTTTATGCAAAACCAGATTTATGTAATTTTATTGGGATTAAGTACAACACTTACTGTATTAAGTATTGTTTCGTATAAAAAAAGACAGAATCAATTTGTCGTTGGCAGATTGAATATGATATTAAATTTAATTTTATTAGGATTATTTGTATATCGTTCATTAAATGTATCTGGAGAAACAGTTCTTGTTTCTGAGAAAGGTATTGGGATGTTTCTACCTATTATTGCTATCGTATTATTAGTCTTGGCTAATAAGGCCATCAAAAAGGATGAAGATCTTGTAAAATCTGTGGACAGATTGAGGTAAACCTATAAACTTAGTTTATTAGTGCGAAGGAAACCCGAATGTAACAGTTCGGGTTTTTTTGTGCTTCAAAAAGAAGCATTTAATAAATAAAATCTTATAAATGATAAGTAGTTTTTTTTTCCTAAATTTGAATACAGTTTAACTATAATATGACAAAAAAAATAAGGATACACCTTGCTGACGACCATCAAGTTCTCATTGATGGGATGAGAACTTTATTAAATACAATCTCAAATTTTGAGGTTGTAGGTTTTTCTTTGGATGGAAGCACACTATATGACGACGTCACTAACAACAATACAACTATTCTAATCTTAGACATCAGTATGCCTAAAAAAGACGGAATAGAGGTTGTCAAGGAATTTGCTGAAAAAGGGTTTCCTTGTAAAGTAATTATTCTATCTAGTTATGATGATTTAAAAATTATACAAGAAGTGATGAAGCTTGGTGTTAGTGGGTATCTAACAAAGCAATGTGCTGGCGAAAATATAGTCGAAGCCATTCAGGCAGTTTCAAACGGTGAGGATTATTTTTGTACTACCGTTAGAGAAAAAATATTCAATTCAGCTACCAAAAATATCTCAAAACTTAATAAATACAAACCTACTATCGACTTGCTATTAACTGGTAGAGAAATTGAAATTATAACCTTAATTGCATTAGAATATAGTGGAAAAGAGATAAGCGAACAATTATTTATTAGTTCAAATACGGTTGAAACACATCGTAAAAATATAATGAAAAAACTAAAAGCAAAAAACACCATTAGCCTAGTTAAATTTGCCATTAAAAACAAATTAATTAAATCGTGAAATTTAATTAGAACAGCTTCTCTATCTTTATTTAAACACTATGCTATATTAATCGACACAACTTATTTATGTTTCAAAACAGATTTATTTTATTGTTTTTACTATTGCAAACTTCTTTCAGTACAATTGTATTTTCTCAAGAGACATTTCCTTCCAAAAATGAAATTACAAAAATGACCAAAGAAGCAACTTCTTTGATGAAAAATGAAAAATATGAAAAATCATTAATCAAATCAAGGATTGCTTTAAAATATGCAATTGCCATCAAAGATGACAATCTAATTGCTACTTGCTACAATACTATTGCAGCAAATTTTGATGAACTAGCTGAATTTGAAAAAGCCTTTTTTTATTATCAAAAAGGAATTTTATATGCTAATAGAACCAATAACAATCAGCTCAAGAATTGGTTGAATAATAATCTTGGTAACATTTATTGTTTTGATAAAAAAGAGTATCAAAAAGGAATTTCTTATTATAAGAAATCTCTTGAGTATAGTACCAGAATAAAAGATTCAGCTGAAATTGTTTTTACAAAACTAAACATAACATGGGCTTATTTTGATATTGGGAATTTTTCCGAAGGCCTACCCTATTTAAATTTCATTAATAAATACCATCCTAAATATGGTGATAAATCTTTATCAGGAGTTCTAAACATGCTTAATGGTATGTATTACAATTCTATAAATGATCCTCAAAAAGCAGATTATTTTTTTAAAAAAGCAATCCAATTTGAAACATTAGAAAATGAAAAATCAGATTTATCTTTCGCTTATCAAGAATATTCCAGGTTTTTATTGAAAAATGGGGATTATAAAAAAGCTTATGAAAATTTAGATCTTTATAATACAATTACGGTTGAAATCAACAATCAAGAAAAGTTAAAAAAAGTAAATGTAGCTGGAATAAATCTCCAAATAGATGAATACAAAAGAGAAATTGACAATATTGAAACTAAATATAAGACTAAGCAACAAATCCTATTAGAGAAACAATCTAAAAATAAACGAATTAGTATTATAATCATTTCAATACTACTTTTAATTCTTATTCTTTTTTACTTTTTCTTCCAAAATAATAGATTAAAAGAAAAAAATAAGCTGAAAGACATCCAAAGTAAAATTCAGCAAAACATTATCAATGCCTCCATTAGCGGTCAAGAAATAGAGCGAAAAAAAATAGCTGCATTTTTACATGACAATATTAGTGCCCTGCTTTCTTCAGCAGGATTACACTTGAGTGTTTTTAGTAGCATAAATAAAATTGAGTCGGAAGAAATTATTAAAACAAAAAAAATATTGAATGAGGCTCATGATAAAGTACGTGACCTTTCGCATCAACTGCTGCCCTCTTTATTGGCTCGTTTTGGATTGTTTTATGCACTTAATGATTTATGTGAAAAGAATTCAAATTCAAGTATTAGTTTTGAATACGCTAGTACAATGGAGACTACAACACGTTACAATGGAGATTTTGAAATGAAAATGTATTTTATAATTATGGAGTTATTGAATAATATTATAAAACATAGTAAAGCTAAAAATGCTTTTGTAAGCATTGATGAAAGAGATAATTCATTGTTCATTCATGTAAGAGATAATGGAAAAGGTTTTAACACTGCTGGTGAGTATAAAGAAATTGAAGGGTTTGGGCTTAACCAAATTAAAGCTAGAGTAAATAATATTGATGGAGAAGTAACAATCCATTCAAAAATAAAATCGGGAACATCAATCTATATCAATGTTCCTATTACTTACAAGGTATAGTTACACCCTTTTTTCTATTTCTATAATTTCTAAGTCTTTTATTTTATCTCCATCAATTACAAATCGCAGCATAGTTCGCACTTGATGAAAACCGCTTTTTCCACATGCTCCTGGATTCATATGTAAAAGATTATTCTTCTTGTCGAAGATTACTTTTAAAATATGAGAATGCCCGCAAATAAATAATTTTGGAGGGTTTGCTACTATTTCCGCTTTAATATTGGGATTGTATTTACCTGGATAACCACCAATATGCGTAATCCACACGTCAACTCCTTCACATATAAAACGATTATGAAGTTGAAATTCTAAACGAGCTTTGTCATCATCAATATTACCGTAAACAGCTCGCAATGGTTTGAGTTTTTTTAAAGTATCTGTTACCATCAAATCACCAATATCTCCTGCATGCCAAACTTCATCGGCTTGAGCAACATATTTTAAGATTGTATCGTCTATATGGCTGTGTGTATCAGATAGGAGGAGTATTTTTTTCATTCAGAATGAACTATTTCGATAAATTAGTAGCTACAAAGGTAGTTTGTTTCTTTAAAAAGAAGAAAATAAATCCTTACAATCAGAACTTACACATTTAACCTTTTCTCAACATAAAAACTTTGTATCTTTGCTTCTTTGAAACTTTGCGACCACATTAAATTGAGATATTTTATAAAATTAGCGTATAACGGAACTCTTTATCATGGCTGGCAATACCAACCAAATGCCTCCTCTGTTCAGGAAACGTTAAACAAAGCATTTTCGGTATTACTTAATTCAGACATCAATCTAATGGGCGCCGGTCGAACAGATACAGGCGTTCATGCTAAAGTGATGTATGCCCATTTTGATTTTGAGACTTCGTTTGATATCGCTAAATTGATTCACAAACTCAACTCTTACTTGCCCAAAGACATTGTTGTTTATGATATTATTTCAGTTCACCAAGAAGCGCATGTTCGATTTGATGCGACAAAAAGAACCTATGAATATCATATCAACACGTTTAAAGACGCCTTTTTGCAAGAACAAAGTTGGTACTTTCATCAAAAATTAGATCTTAATTTAATGAATGAAGCCGCAAAATTGCTATTCAACCATACTGATTTTCAATGTTTCTCTAAGGTCAATACAGATGTAAATACGTTTGATTGTACGATTTACAAAGCAGATTGGAAAGTGGAAAACAACAAACTAATTTTTACAATATCGGCCAATAGGTTTTTAAGAAATATGGTGCGTTCTATTGTAGGAACGCTTGTTAATATCGGGTTACATAAAATAACGCTGGATGATTTTAATACTATCATTGAAAGCAAGAACAGAGACAAAGCTGGGTTTTCGGTACCGGCCCACGGATTGTATTTAACCGAAATAGATTACGATTACATAACTAAATAGCCCTGATTGAAGTGGAAATCATTTTTATTTTTTTCTTTAAAAAATAAAAATATTGAAGCGAAAAGCAGGAATTAGCTCCAAATAACTGAACTAAATTCAGGTAAAAAAAATGAAAGCAAAAGCATTCGACACTCGATTATTTAAAAGAATATTACAATATACTAAACCGTATCAATGGCGCTTTAATGGTGTTATTGCCTTTGCGGTTTCTTTATCTATTTTTGCGGCTTTGCGTCCTTATTTATTGAAGCAAACAGTGGATGATTACATTCAAACTGAAGATGCTAAGGGGCTTTTGTTTTACATCACTTTGATGGGAATCGTTCTTTTATGTGAGGTTTTTTCACAGTTTTATTTTGTTTTTTGGGCCAACTGGCTAGGGCAAGACATTGTGAAAGACATTCGTACTAAACTCTTTAAACACATCTTGAGTTTTAGAATGAAATATTTTGATTTGGTGCCCGTAGGACAACTAGTTACACGTTCCGTTTCGGATATCGAATCTATTGCACGTATTTTTAGTCAGGGACTATTTATGATTATCAGTGACTTGATGAAAATGTTTGTGGTCCTTATTTTCATGTTCTATATGAACTGGAAATTAACATGGATTGTAATTGTTGCCATGCCGATTTTGGTTTTTATAACCCGAATCTTTCAACGTAAAATGCAGGTCGCTTTCGAAGAAGTGCGCGCTCAAATTGCCAATATGAACTCATTTGTTCAGGAACGGGTAACAGGAATGAAAATTGTTCAATTGTTTAATCGAGAAGAAATTGAAGCAGAAAAATTCAAAGAAATCAATGATAAACATAAAAAAGCTTGGATAAAAACCATTTTATACAACTCCATCTTCTTCCCTATTGCTGACATCATTTCATCTCTAACATTAGGATTTATAGTACTTTACGGTGGTATTAAAATATTGAATGGGGATCATTTCACGACTTTTGGAGATTTGTTTTCCTACACCATGTTTATAGGAATGTTATTTAATCCATTGCGTCAGATTGCTGATAAATTCAACGAGATGCAATTGGGAATGATTGCTGCGAATCGTGTTTTTGAAATTATTGATACCCAAGATCAAATTCAGGATACTGGACTAATTGAAGCTCCAGTATTTTTAGGAAACATTGAATTCAAAGCGGTGCACTTTAGTTACATCGCCGATGAAGAAGTCATAAAAGGAATCGATTTAGAAGTAAAAGCAGGGGAAACTATAGCGATTGTAGGATCGACCGGCGCGGGAAAATCGACAATCATTAATTTATTGAATCGCTTTTATGAAATTAATTGTGGAACCATTTTTATTGATGATACTAATATTGAGAATTATACACTTGGTTCTTTAAGAAAACAAATTGCAGTCGTTTTACAAGATGTTTTTCTTTTTGCTGATACTATTTATAATAATATTACCTTAAATAACCCTGACATCACTAGAGAAGATGTTTTGGCTGCAGCCCAAGAAATTGGCGTTCATGAATTCATTATGAGTTTACCTGATAATTATGATTTTGATGTGAAAGAACGCGGGGTAATGCTATCTTCTGGTCAACGTCAATTGATAGCTTTTTTGAGAGCTTATGTAAGTAATCCAAGTATACTTATTCTAGACGAAGCCACATCATCTATTGATACGTATTCCGAAGAATTGATTCAACGTGCTACAGAAACAATTACCTTAGGTAGAACTTCGATTGTAATTGCGCACAGACTGGCTACTATTGTCAATGCCGATAAAATTGTGGTGATGGACAAAGGCTTAATTGTAGAACAAGGAACCCATCAAGAATTAATCAATCGTGAAAGTGGGTATTATAAGAATTTATATGATTCTCAATTTTCTGTAGCTAACTAGTAAAAACTAAATTGTAATTAGACAATCTTAATACTTACCTACAAATTTTATTTACTAACTACTTAAATAATTTAAGAGGATCTTTTGATGCCAATTAAGTATTCACTTATTATTTTCATGATTCCTAACAAATCTTTAAATAATTGAATCTTTAAATTTTTCCAAAACAGAATAAATCCTTAAATTCGCCAAATCAATTAATTTAGAAAACTTATAAAAATGAAATACGATATCATAGTTTTAGGAAGTGGTCCGGGTGGATATGTTACTGCCATTAGAGCATCTCAATTAGGGTTTAAAGTTGCCGTAATTGAAAAAGAAAGCTTAGGTGGTGTATGTTTGAATTGGGGATGTATCCCAACGAAAGCATTACTAAAATCAGCTCAGGTTTTTGATTATCTAAAACATGCTTCCGATTATGGATTGACTGTTTCTTCATTCGATAAGGATTTTCCTGCTGTTATTCAACGTAGCCGTGGGGTTGCACAAGGAATGAGCAAAGGGGTTACTTTCTTAATGAAAAAAAATAAAATTGACGTTATTAATGGTTTTGGAAAAATAAAACCAGGTAAAAAAGTCGATGTGACCGATAAAGATGGTAAAACAACTGAATATAGTGCAGACCATATTATTGTTGCAACGGGTGCACGTTCACGTGAGTTACCTAACTTACCTCAAGATGGAGAAAAAGTAATTGGTTACCGCCAAGCAATGAGTTTACCAAGCCAACCTAAAAAAATGATTATCGTTGGTTCAGGTGCAATTGGAGTAGAATTTGCTCATTTCTATAACTCAATGGGAACGGAAGTGACTATTGTAGAATTTATGCCAAACGTAGTTCCTGTAGAAGACGAAGATATTTCTAAACAAATGGAAAAATCTTTGAAAAAATCTGGAATTACAGTTATGACAAACTCATCTGTAGAGCGCATTGACACTACTGGAGCTGGAGTGAAAGCATTTGTAAAAACAGCAAAAGGAGAAGTAGTTCTTGAAGCTGATATTTTACTTTCGGCTGTTGGAATCAAAACAAATATTGAAAACATTGGTCTAGAAGAAGTAGGAATTGCTACTGATAGAGACAAAATAATAGTGGATGCTTACAACCAAACGAATATCCCAGGATATTACGCTATCGGTGATGTAACTCCAGGACAAGCTTTGGCACATGTTGCTTCTGCAGAAGGAATCAACTGTGTTGAAAAAATAGCTGGATTACATGTAGATCCAATCGACTACGGAAACGTTCCAGGTTGTACGTATGCTACTCCAGAAATCGCTTCTGTTGGTTTGACAGAAAAACAAGCTAAAGAAAAAGGATACGAATTGAAAATTGGTAAATTTCCATTTTCAGCTTCTGGAAAAGCACAGGCTTCTGGAAATTCTGATGGATTTGTAAAAGTAATCTTTGATGCTAAATACGGTGAATGGTTAGGTTGTCACATGATTGGTGCTGGTGTTACGGATATGATTGCTGAAGCAGTTGTAGCGCGTAAACTAGAAACTACAGGGCACGAAATCCTAAAATCGATCCATCCTCACCCAACAATGAGTGAAGCAGTTATGGAAGCAGTTGCTGATGCTTACGGTGAAGTAATTCACTTGTAAATTGTAAGTTGAGACTATATTAAAATACGATTATAAGAAATACACAATCCGATTTGCGAAAGCAAGTCGGATTTTTTATGTTTTATACTCAGATAAAAATAGTAAGAACTAGCCCTTTTTCATAAAATTCGTTTTAAAATTGTTAAAATCCAAAATACCAAACATAGTTGACAAACCGAAAAATCGTGTCGTAGAATGCCAATTTCCGACCTTAGAAAAGCGATTTTTTTACTGCAAAAGTGCAAAATTTAGCAAATGTTAATTTTTTACGATTTTTATTTTAACAGGAAAAATTAACAGTAATTTAGTAGTCTAAATAATCAAATATGACAACTTTAATGGCCTCTTTTTGGTGGATACTCCCGGTAGTTTTTTCCATCATTTTTTACAAATTCGTTTTGCGTGTTTTCTTTGGGATGGTTATTGTTCCCGAGAATAAAATTGGTTTAGTGACCAAAAAATTTGTACTCTTCGGCGCTGATAAGTCGTTACCCGATGGTAGAATTATAGCTACTAAAGGCGAAGCCGGGTATCAAGCACGAACACTGGCTCCAGGATTATATTGGATGATGTGGATATGGCAATACTCTGTTGATATGACTGGATTTACAATCATTCCAGAAGGTCAAATTGGTTTGATTCTAAGTAGAGATGGACAAGAAATCCCAACAGGTCGAATTCTTGCCCGCAAGGTAACATCAGATAATTTTCAGGATGCAACTGCATTCTTAAACAATGGTGGTCAAAAAGGGCGTCAAACGGCCTTTATCACCACTGGATCCTATCGTATTAATACCTTTCTATTCGAAATTGTGATTGTAGAACAAATCAAGATTTATGAAAACATGATTGGTATTGTAACGGCGCTTGACGGAGAGCCTATACCTCAAGGACAAATTGCGGGTAAAAACATTGACGGACACAATAACTTTCAGGATTTTGACGCCTTTCTTGATAATGGCGGAAATCGGGGTTTACAACCTCAAGTGATGCTTGCAGGATCTTATTATATCAATACATGGGGAATTCAAATTGAACAAAACCCAATGACTGATGTACCTATTGGTTATGTAGGAGTAGTGATCTCCTATATTGGAGAAGACGGAAAAGATGTAACAGGCGATACTTTTAAACACGGAAATATTGTTTCAAAAGGACAGCGTGGCGTTTGGATGGAACCCCTAGGACCAGGGAAATATGCTTTAAACAAATACACGACAAAGCTAGAACCTGTTCCTACAACAAACTTAGTTTTGAACTGGGCCAATGCTAGAAGCGAATCCCATGATTTAGACAAAAACCTATCAACAATCACGGTACGATCTAAAGATGGTTTCCCGTTCAATCTAGATGTTGCACAAATTATTCACGTTCCAGCCAATGAAGCACCTAAGGTAATTGCACGTTTTGGTAGTATGACTAACTTGGTTTCACAAGTATTAGAACCTACCATTGGTAACTATTTTAGAAACTCGGCTCAAGACAGTGACGTAATTTCATTTTTAAGCACTCGAAAAGAGCGTCAAGAATCGGCTAAGACGCATATCAAAACCGTTTTGGACGAGTACAATGTAAATGCGGTAGATACATTGATTGGTGACATCGTACCACCTGATTCATTGATGAAAACATTAACTGACAGGAAAATTGCCGAAGAAGAGCAAAAAACCTATCAAACACAAAGAATGGCGCAAGAACAACGTCAAGGTGTAGAGAAAGAAACCGCTATTGCTGATATGCAAAAAGAAATTGTAAAAGCATCACAAAGTGTCGAGATTGCGCAACGTACTGCTGATGCAACGGTAAAAAAAGCCGAAGGAGATGCTACGAGTTTGAAACTTAACGTAAATGCAGAAGCCGAAGCTACAAAAATGCGTGCCAATGCAGAAGCCGAAGCAACAAAAGCGAGAGCGGGTGCACAAGCTGAAGCAACCAAATTAAATGCAAGTGCCGAAGCCGAGAAGATCTCGAAAACAGGTCTTGCCGAAGCCGAAAAAATTATGGCTATTGGTAAATCGACTGCTGAGGCCTACCAACTTCAAGTCTCTGCTATGGGTGGTGATAACTTTACTAAGTATAAAATCACCGAAGAGATTGGAAAAGGAAATATAAAAGTAATTCCTGATGTTTTAATCACAGGAACTAATGGTTCCGAAGGAGGAATTAGTGGATTATTAGGACTGAAACTCATGGAAATGATGGACAGTTCCACTGATAACACCAAGAAAAATAAATAACTCTAACACCAGAATCCGATTTGCGTAAGCAAGTCGGATTTTTTTTTATGGCGTACCCCTACTTCCACTCCGTTACAGTAGCGTCAGGCTATTCGCTACAATCTCCCAAAAAGGGAGGATTTCCGCTGCTATCCTTTACGCAGCCTAGTTTATAAAAGAGCGGTAAATTAAAACTAGGACAACCCCGATACAAGCCATAAATATTATTTTTACGCACTAAAAACCAACAAATTACGCTCGATTATTCCAAATAAAACAGTACTTTAGTTCACTAACAACCTCTTTTTTAGAAATCGTTTTTATTTCGGTATTCTCAATTTCAATTAAGTGACCCAACATCAAACCAAAGCTGTACTATGAAAATAAAATTAGTATTACTTAGTATTCTAATAACGAGTCAAACCTTCGCTCAATCCTACAAAAAAATACATCAGGAAGCCATTGTGGTCGATACTCATAATGACATCCTCATGAAAGCTGCCGATATAGGAATTGTTTTTGACCAAGATCTAAAAGGAAAAACACACAGCGACCTAGACCGATGGAAAAAAGGAGGGCTAGATGTTCAATTTTTTTCTGTGTTTTGTGAGGGCGATTTAAAAAATCCCTTTGCTTATGCCAATAGAGAAATGGACAGTCTAGATGCTGTAATAGCCCGTAATCCAAACAAAATTGTAAAAGTGAGTAATTATGCAAAACTCCTAAAAACCGTACATCAAAATAAAATTGCGGCACTATTTGGTGTCGAGGGGGGACATATGATAGAAAACGACCTCAATAAATTAGACAGTCTTTACAATCGTGGGGCACGCTACCTTACCTTAACACATAACGTAGCTCCCACATGGGCTACAAGCGCTATGGAGGAAGTTACCAATCCTAACTTGACTCACAAAGGACTCACTGATTTTGGAATACAAGTAGTGCAACACATGAACCAAATAGGAATGATTGTAGATGTAAGCCACTCCGGCGACCAAACTTTTTGGGATGTAATGAAAACCACAACTAAACCTATCATTGCTTCTCATAGTTCCGTATATAGTCTTGTCCCACACCGTCGCAATTTAAAAGACGACCAAATAAAAGCCATCGCAAAAAATGGTGGTGTCATCCAAATAAATTTTAATCCCGGATTTATTGATCCCACTTTTGATGCTAAAGAACTTGCTTTCCTTCAAAAACATTCCGTTGAAAATGACTCCCTCATGAAAACAGGAATGATAGATTTTTATGCACAAGATTACCTTTATAACAAATATCATGAGGAAGCTCAGGCAATGCGACCACCACTATCTAATGTAATTCAACATATCGAGTACATCATTAATTTAGTGGGTGTTGATTATGTAGGATTGGGCTCCGACTTTGATGGAATTAATTTAACACCACAACAGCTGGACGATGTAACAACTTATCCATTAATTACAAAAGCACTGGTTGAAAAAGGATATAGTAAAAAAGATATAATTAAAATTCTTGGTGGTAATATATTAAGGGTATTAAAAGCAAACGAATCCAAATAATGACTTGAACGAAAACACCATAAATATTAATTAAAACGATCAAAATATAAAATGAAATCAATGCTCAAAAAACACATTTTACTGTTTCTTTTTTACCCATTAATTACCATAGGCCAAGTAATTCCCTCAACAGATACTACTATTTATAAAAGTCGGAAAGGAATTTTTGAAATAAAATACAATAATAATCATTGGCTAAAAAGTGATTTAACTTCAAAATGGGATGCAGAATTTCACGACACTTATAACTTACTTAACGCCTATTTTATTGAATATGATTATTTTGTACCTGAAAAAAACATCAAAAAAACACTAAAATCACAATATGCAGAATTTGGCAAAATAAAGAACCTTAAAATATATGATAAGATGATTCATGATATGAAAGTTAAATATTTTACATGTACTTTAGATTTTAATAATTACACCTACATTTTTCAAGGTTTTTTATATAATGGAAAAGCAGGAACAATGCAAATCCAGTTTGGAGCACAACAAGAAGCCATTAAACAATATCAAGTTTATATTGATGAGTTTTGCAGTGGAATAACTCAAATAAAAGGCATGAAAATAAATAATAATAATAATAATAATAACCTGTAACCCAATTCTTTCAAATATCACTAAAAGTGGGTATTGTGATTGTAGTTAAAAAGTCAGAATTTTACATATAATTTAATTGACTCATAAGGTTTATAATTCAACTACGCTTTTAGTAGTTGCCCTTTACGAAAATAACAAAACAGACAATAATGAAAAGTGAATGGATTGCCAATTATGAAAATGAAGAAATAAAAATCACTAATAACTGGTTTACAGGTGAAAAACTTTTCATTAATAATGAACTACAGGATGAACAATTAAATTTTATTACTCCTAGTACAATGACCGGAATTTTAACTACTAAAAAAGGAGAAAAATTTTCTGTGAAAACAAATCTTTCTGGCTTTTTTAAAGTTCGTTGCCGCTTATTTGTAGACAACAAGAAAATAGCATTAAAACAAATTAAATAGTTTTAGATATAAAAAAGTAGTGGAACAATCCAAAAACCATTTTTAACCAAAAATCCCTTTTGACTTTTTCAAAAGGGATTTTTATTATTTATCTAGATTTTCAAATCCTCAAAGCTAAGCAACTTTAAACCTCCGAAACTTTGAAACTCTGTAACTTTGAAACTCTACTCCTCTTCCTCTGTTAAATGTGATTTAGAATACCCTCTCCATTTTTCAATACAATCTTGAAAATCTTGTGGTAATTCAGTATCAAAACGCATCAATTCTTTAGTGGTAGGATGCACAAAACCAAGTGTTTTAGCATGCAATGCTTGCCTTGGCAATGCTTTAAAGCAATTGTCTATAAACTGCTTATATTTTGTAAACGTAGTTCCTTTTAAAATCAAATGACCACCATAACGTTCGTCATTAAATAAAGGATGTCCTATATGTTTTAAATGGGCACGAATCTGGTGTGTACGCCCCGTTTCTAATTGGCATGAAATCAAAGTCACATAACCAAAACGTTCCAAAACTTTATAATGAGTAATCGCTGGTTTCCCAATCTCTGGATCTGCAAAAACAGCCATTTGCATGCGGTCTTTCAAGTGACGAGCTAAGTTTCCTTCAATTGTTCCACTTTCTTCAGCTACATTCCCCCAAACTAACGCTATATACTCTCTTTCAGAAGTTTTAGCCTCAAATTGTTTGGCTAAATGGGTCATCGCCGCTTCCGTTTTGGCAATTACAAGTAAGCCTGAAGTATCTTTATCAATACGATGTACTAATCCTGGTCGCTCACTGCTATTCATTGGCAAATTATCAAAATGATAGGCCAAGGCATGCACTAATGTTCCTGTATAGTTTCCATGTCCAGGGTGAACCACCATTCCTGGTTTTTTATTGATTAACAACAAAGCATCATCCTCATAAACAATGTTTAACGGAATATTCTCCGCGATAATATGGTTTTCGTAGGGTGGATGCGTCAACATCACACGAACTACATCAAAAGCTTTTACTTTATAATTTGACTTCACAGTCGCATCATTCACAAAAATATTCCCTTCAGTAGCTGCTATTTGTAATTTATTTCGGGTTGCATTTTGAATCAATCCCATTAAATATTTATCAATTCGTATAGGCGTAATTCCTTTTGGAACTTCAAATTTAAAATGTTCGTATAATTCTTCTTCTAAGTCAATCGACTCTACATTATTGTTCATTAGGCATTTCTTGTGTTGGATTAGCAATGCTATCCGTTCTTATATCTTCTTCATAACTCGCTTTTCCATCTCCTAAAACTAGATCAATTTTAGACGATTTCAATACTTTATCTCCCGCTTTGATATTTCTACCTTTATAACGCATTTCTAATACCATGTCTTTTCCAAGATTTGGTATATAAGTAATTGTCCCTTCTTCAAGACCTAACGCTTTTAGCGTAGGTACTGCTTCACGGTATGTTTTTTCAATTAAATCAGGCACTTTCACTGATGAAAATCCCGATGAATTAATTTTAATATACACCTTTCTACCCTCTTTCACTTTGGCTCCAGGCAAGGGATCTTGTTGTACCACACTGTATTTAGGATAATCATTTCTATAATCCACACTATCAAGTAAAACGTAATCTAAGTCTAAATCATCTAGTTTTTCCTCCACTTGCTCTTCTGTTAGTTTACTTAAATTAGGAACAGCAATCTCATTTCCATGATTAGTAGTAAAAGTCAACCAATGCATAAAAAGATATCCCAAAACGGCAATTATCAAAACCGCGATAAATACTTGTAGAAAAAACACACGGCTGGTAAGGTATTTACGTAAACTCATAAATTTTTTTTTATATGGGCAAAGATATAGCTATTTCGTTTCAAAAAAAATGATAATTTTGTTTAAGCAAAAAATACCCTTGTATATTTGGAGCTATTTCCCGCTATACGCTTGTATCTTTTCTTTTTTAAAGAAAAAAAGAAAAGGATACCGCTACTATCGGGGCTAGAAAATAAAACGATTCGAACTACAAAACACAATTTGTGTTCCAACATTAAACAATATAAAATGAAAAATATTGCCATTATCATGGGCGGCTATTCCAGCGAATACAAAATTTCACTAATAAGCGGAAACGTAGTATACCAATTTTTGGACAAAACAAAATACAATGGATTTCGAATTCACATTTTTAAAGAAAAATGGGTCTATGTTGATGATAATGACACCGAATTCCCAATTGATAAAAATGATTTTTCTATAACTCTTAACGGAAATAAAATCACATTTGACTGTGTCTTCAACGCCATTCATGGTACTCCAGGTGAAGACGGACTCATGCAAGCTTATTTTGAATTGCTAGATATACCACATACTTCATGCGATTATTACCAAGCCGCTTTAACCTTCAATAAAAGAGATCTTTTATCGGTGTTAAAACCATACGGAATAAAAAGTGCTATATCATATTACTTAAACAAAGGAGAACATATTGACACTGCAGCAATTGTAAGTAAAGTAGGTTTACCTTGTTTTGTAAAACCAAACAAAGCAGGTTCTAGCTTTGGCATTTCTAAAGTAAAAACGGAAGCCGAATTGCCAATTGCCATCGAAGTCGCTTACAAAGAAGACAACGAAATCATCATCGAAAGTTTCCTAGACGGAACCGAAGTTTCTGTAGGGGTAATCAATTACCAAGGAAAAACAACCGTTTTACCCATCACAGAAATCGTATCCGAAAATGACTTCTTCGACTATGAAGCCAAATATTTAGGAAAATCACAAGAAATCACTCCTGCTAGAATCTCTGATGAAATGACTCAAAAAGTAGGAAACATTGCTAAACGTGCTTATGAAATACTACGTATGAAAGGATTTTCTCGCTCTGAGTTCATTATCGTAAACAATGAGCCTTATATGCTAGAAATGAATACCATTCCTGGTTTAACTACTGAAAGTTTGATTCCTCAACAAGCCAAAGCTGCAGGAATTTCACTAACTGAGTTATTTACTAATGCAATCGAGTTATCTTTATAAAGTTATTACAGATTTAAACTTGAAACCTCAAACTTGAAACTCTAACATAAATGAGAAAAGCTATATTTCCAGGATCTTTTGATCCCATTACACTAGGACATGAAGATATTATTAAAAGGGCAATTCCTTTATTTGATGAAATTGTCATAGCAATTGGTGTTAATGCCGAAAAAAAATACATGTTTACCCTAGAAGAAAGGAAACGCTTTATTGAAGAAACGTTTAAGGATGAACCAAAAGTTAGCGTTATTAATTATGAAGGACTTACAATTGACTTATGTAAAAAAGTAAATGCGGACTTCATTTTACGTGGATTGCGAAATCCAGCCGATTTTGAGTTTGAAAAAGCAATTGCACACACTAACAGACATTTATCCAAAATAGAAACGGTTTTCTTGCTGACTGCTGCAAGAACTTCTTACATTAGTTCTAGTATTGTAAGAGATGTCATCCGCAATGGAGGAGAGTACGAAATGCTAGTGCCGGAGGCAGTTAGAGTAAGTTCTAAATGATTTTATATTTTAATTAATCTAAAAAAATATTATTTAATTTAATATTCTTTTAATTATTTAAAAGGTTCACTTTACATGATACTTAAAAAAGTATCTGCAATAAAAGTTTAGTATTATACCATAGTAAAACTTTTATTGCACATACTTGATCAAATTTAAAAACTCCAAATTATTTCATTAATACGTAATTTTTCCAATTGCATTATGGGTTGACGTACCTAAGCCTGTAGACTCATTAATGATATAAACACCATTGGCAATAGAGAAAGACCCTGTTGCTCCAAGGAATCTACCATTCCCTCCTGTTACAATAAATCCTCCAACATACGTTGCAGCTGTTGCTGAACTAAAAGTCAAAACAATTTTTGTTTCCGTATATAATTCATCTCCATTTGCGGCATAAAGGATATCACTCGATCCATAATTAAAAGTGCCATCACCATTATCTTGGAAAAGAGTGGTGGACGTAGCTCCATGTACCTCTCCTAAATGTGTCATTGTACCTACGAAATTAGATCCAGTTCCAGTAGAATTGTCTATACCCACTAGTGAAATGGACACATCCTTTTCAACTGGTTTCGCGTTAACACTTTTTGCACTTGCACTTAAAGATGCGGCAATTTGTTCTGATCCATCAATAGAAGTCGAATCACAGGATACGAATAAAATAAAAATAAAACCTGCAAATAGTAATGATTTAGTTTTCATAGCTTTATAATTTAATTGTTACTTACTTAAATTTAAATAATTTAATTCAGCAAGCAATTTAATCCCTACTTAAAACACTAATTAATAGCTATTTAAAACTATTTATAAGATTTTATCTAAAAAATATGTTTGTTGTAAAAAACATTATTTAACCCTATTTTTGCATAAAATAAAATAAAAGCCAACAATGAGTATCGAAAGAGAATTAAGCAAACGCAGTGGATCACAATGCGAATTATGTGCCGCAACAGAAAACCTAAAGGTATACGAGGTTTTACCCACTAAAAAAGGGGGAATAGACGAAGCTATAATGGCGTGTAGTACCTGTATCGACCAGATTGAAAACCCAGGTCATGAAGACCTTAATCACTGGAGATGCCTGAATGATAGCATGTGGAGCGAGCATACCGCTGTACAGGTAGTTTCATGGAGAATGTTGAGCCGTTTGCGTGCTGCAGGATGGCCACAAGAATTAATCGACCAAATGTATTTTGACGAGGACACCCTTGCTTGGGCTCAAGCAACGGGGGAAGGTGAAGATGATGAAAATAAAATAATACACCGCGATAGCAACGGCGTAATCCTAGAACATGGAGACTCGGTTGTCTTGATAAAAGACCTTAAAGTGAAAGGTTCGAGTATGGTCGCTAAGCAAGGAACTGCGGTTCGAAACATTCGTTTAGACCACGAAAACGCTGAATACATTGAAGGAAAAGTAGATGGTCAAACTATTGTGATTATTACACAATATGTAAAGAAAACATAATTTACCAAAATTGGTTTATATTAAAAACATCTTGACTATTCAAGACGTTTTTTTTGTTTTATACTCAAATCAATTATTATATCTCTATTCAAAAGTTAAAAAATAAAATATTTATCAATTAGAAGAAAATACCACAACAATAATCCCTTAAAATAAATTTATTTGAAATAATATTTATAGTTTTAACTTTTTAACTACAAATAATTCAAATTCTAAATTTATGAGTGCACATCTAAAAAAAACACTTTCTCCTCTTTTGCTTTGGGGACTTGGAGTAGGTTATGTGATTTCAGGAATGTATTTTGGGTGGAATTTAGGATTAGAAAAAGGAGGCACGCTTGGCATGGCCATTGCCACTTTTATCATCATTATCATGTATGTTTGTTTTAGTTTTTCGTATTGTGAATTATCCTGTGCGATTCCTAAAGCAGGTGGCGGTTTTGATTATGCGAACAGAGCCTTTGGTAAAGACATTGGTTTTATTACAGGACTGGCACAAATTATAGAATTTGTATTTGCTCCGCCAGCCATCGCAATCGCAATAGGCGCGTACTTGAATCTCTCCTTTCCTCAAATCCCTATTTTACCAGCGGCAATTGGAGCTTATTTATTATTTACAGCCCTCAATATTTTTGGGGTAAAAATAGCCGCAACATTCGAATTGTTTATTACCATCTTAGCTGTTGCCGAGTTGCTATTGTTTTTTGGGGTAACTATTCCGCATTTTTCTTCAGAAAAACTAACGCTTAATGCAAGTACAAATGGTTGGGAAGGAATTTTTGCGGCCATCCCATTTGCAATTTGGTTTTTCCTTGGTATCGAAGGCGTCGCCAATGTTGCCGAAGAAACCATAAATCCACAAAAAGACATTACAAAAGGTTTTGGAAGCGCCATACTTACACTCGTTATATTGTGTATCATGGTTTTCGTAGCAACCATTGGTGTAGGTGGTTGGGAAAAAGTGGTGTATAAAGCAGACGGTAGTTTATCCGATTCTCCTTTGCCAATGGCAATGGGAATGGCAGTTTCTACTGATAGCATGATGTATCATTTATTGATAGGCGTGGGCCTTTTTGGTTTAATTGCCTCTTTCCACGGACTCATTCTTGCGGGAGGAAGAGCAACAATGGAATTTGGAAAAATAGATTTTGCACCAAAATTCCTAGGCAAAGTACATCCTAAATTTTTAACTCCCGCCAATGCACTTATTGTAAATACAGGTTTAGGAATTGCCACCTTATTTACCAATAAAACAGGCGAAATAATAACTATAGCGGTTTTTGGAGCGCTTACATTATATATTCTTTCCATGATGTCGCTACTGCAATTAAGAAAATCAGAACCCAATTTAGAACGCCCATTTGTTGTACCTTTATATCCAGCTCTCCCTATTACAGCACTATTAATTGGATTGTTTTCGTTGATAGCCATGAGTTATTACAATCCCATTTTGGCGTTATGGTATTTTGGAGCGATCGTTTTGGGCTTTGCATTGTTCAAAATTTTCTATAAAGGAGAAAAATAATTTGCACTGATTCCAACATCAATAAGTACAAGCACGAATAAAAAATGTATAAACATACTGTCAACAATACTGTTTTTGTTTTCGATTCTTTAGCTGAATTAATGGCCAAAGCAACTCCGCTGCGCTCTGGTGATCAACTGGCTGGAATCGCAGCACAATCCTACCAAGAACGAGTGGCAGCCCAAATGGCATTGGCTGAGTTACCCATAAGTGAGTTCTTGAACAAGCCATTAATTCCGTACGAAATTGATGAAGTGACCCGCTTGATTATTGACACGCACGATCAAGAAGCTTTTAAAAACATATCACATCTTACAGTAGGTGATTTTCGCAATTATTTACTCGATAATAAAATACAAAAACAAGAATTAACTGCTTTACAAAAAGCCATAACTCCTGAAATAGCTGCTGCCGTTTCAAAGATTATGAGCCTCCAAGATTTGATATTGGTGAGTTCAAAATGTGAGGTAATTACAAAATTCAGAAGTACAGTAGGACTCAAAGGACATCTATCTACTCGCCTTCAACCCAATCACCCAACAGATGATGTCAAAGGAATCTTAGCCTCAGTTATTGATGGCTTATTTTATGGAAATGGCGATGCACTTATAGGAATTAATCCTGCATTTGATAATATCACCACACAAATTAATTTGTTAAAAATGCTCGACGATATGCGAATGCAATATCAAATTCCGACGCAAATGTGTATTTTAAGTCATATTACCAATACCATAATGGCAATAGAACAAGGTGCTCCCGTAGATTTAGTTTTTCAATCTATAGGTGGAACCGAAAAAACAAATGCCAGTTTCGGAATCAATTTAGGGTTATTAAAAGAAGGATATGAAGCCGCACAATCATTATCCCGTGGAACTATTGGTAAAAATGTAATGTATTTTGAAACAGGACAAGGCAGTTCCCTTTCTTCGAATTCCAATTATGGTATTGACCAACAAACACTCGAAGCGCGCTCTTATGCTGTGGCGCGTGCCTTTGATCCTTTTTTAGTAAATTCAGTGGTAGGTTTTATTGGACCCGAATATTTATATGATGGTAAACAAATTATTAGAGCAGGTCTAGAAGATCATTTTTGTGCTAAAATAATGGGATTACCTATGGGTTGCGATATTTGCTATACCAATCATGCCGAAGCAGATCAAGACGATATGGATGTTCTACTAACACTATTGGGAACCGCAGGTTGCAATTTTATTATGGGAATCCCAGGCTCAGATGATATCATGCTCAATTATCAAAGTACGTCGTTTCATGATGCTTTGTATATACGAAAATTACTGGGCTTAAAACCTGCACCCGAATTTGAAGAATGGCTCATCAAAATGGGAATTATGAACAGCAAAAAAGAACTCTTAAAAGCTCAAAATCAAAATAAATTATTAGAATTAATCAAAAGGTAATCCTAATTTAAAAATATGGAATTAGACAACTGGCACCAATTAAGAGAATTCACCAATGCAAGAATTGCACTTGGTAGAGCTGGAAATGCGCTACCTACCAATGAAGTGTTACAGTTAAGAATGGCACATGCCCTTGCAAAAGATGCGATAAGTACTGAACTAGATGTGCTAAATATAAAAGCTGACGCAAAAAACATAGGATTAACAACGATTTTTGCACAAAGTCAAATAGCAAATACCAGCGAATACCTTAGAAATCCAAATAAAGGACGATTACTCCATGATCAAAGCAGTACGCAACTAGACGATTATCCCAAAAAGAAAGCTGATTTATGCATCATTATCGCAGATGGCCTTTCGGCAGAAGCCGTTAATCTTCATGCGATGAAGCTAATTGAATTGTTAATTCCGAAATTAAAAATAAAAAACCTTGCCCCCATAGTTATTGTAAAATATGGCCGAGTGGCTATTTCGGATGAAATAGGTGAATTATTAGATGCTAAAATTGCTTTGATATTAATTGGCGAAAGACCTGGTTTAAGTTCGCCTACAAGTATGGGTGCTTATATCACTTGGAATCCCAAAAAAGGAAATACTGATGAAAAAAGAAATTGTGTATCCAACATTCAGCCTGATGGACTATCTTATGAGTTTGCGGCTCAAAAATTAGCCTATTTATTAGAACAAATGATTAGCAGACAAATTTCAGGAGTCGCCTTGAAAGATGATTTTACTGATTATTACCTAGAGGAATAATTACAAAAAAAGAAAACTACAACTTTAAACGCCTTTAAACGCTTCAAGTTGTAGTTTTAAAATATAGTTGGATTTAAAAAAAATCTATTCCTCTTCTTTCTTAATTACTTTTCTAGCGACTTCAATTTTGAACTTTTTACCTTTCATTTTTTCATCCTTAATGTTGTGCAATAAATCTTTTACTTTATTAAATTTCACTGCTGCAAAAGAAATGAAATCTTTTACTTCAATTAGTCCTAAATCTCCTTTTTCCAGTTTTCCTTTTTGAGAAAAGAAACCAACAATATCAATTTTGTTTAGTTTGTTCTTCTTTCCTCCACTGATATAAATAGTTTGAAATTGTGGCGGTTTAGGCAAAGTAGTAGCATTATCAATTGGAAAAACGTTCATTCCATAATCGATATAATCCATTTTTTTCTCACTTTCATGCGCCACAACATACGCAGTTCCTGAAGCTGTCATACGAGCTGTACGACCGTTTCTATGCGTAAATTCATCTTCCTTAGATGGCAGGTGATAATGAATAACATGATTCATTTCAGGAATATCTAATCCACGTGCTGCTAGATCCGTTGTGATTAAATAACTAACACTTCCATTACGAAATTGAATTAAGGCACGCTCCCGTTCGTCCTGATCCATTCCTCCGTGATAATACGTAGCGTAAATTCCTTTTTCGTTTAAAGTATCACTAATGCGCTCTGCTGCATCACGATGATTACAAAAAACAATAGCCGACTCTGATTTCAAAGAACAAATCAGGTTGAATAAACTTCCTATTTTGTCTTTCTCTTTAGAAACTACCAATTTCATTGAAAGATTGGTCTCTACTTCATGTTCCGGAATAAAATCAAGAATTGTAGGATTAACTACTCTAGTGTATTTAGGAATTTCAATATCCGAAGTCGCCGAAACCAAAACTCTTTTATTTAGTTTGGTCAATTTCCCAATGATAAATGACATTTGCTCATGGAATCCCAACTGCAATGATTTATCAAATTCATCTAGAATCAACGTTTGGATTTTATCTACTCGAAAAGTTCCTCTATCAATATGATCCGCAATACGTCCTGGCGTTCCTATTAAAACTGCAGGTGGATTACTTAAGTTCTTGATTTCAGTATCGATTGAATGTCCGCCGTAACAAACATTCACTTTATAATCAGTTCCCATTTTTTTCCAAACTTGTTCAATTTGCAATCCTAATTCACGTGATGGAACTAAAATTAAACATTGAACCGATAGAATCTCAGGTTGTAACATTTCTAAAATAGGCAATAAAAAAGCTAATGTTTTTCCAGAACCTGTTGGTGATAATAGTAAGACATTATTATCGTTTAAAATAGCGTCTTGAGCTACTTCCTGCATTTCATTTAGGCTCTCGATGCCTAAATTCAATAGTATATTGTTAGAATGGTGTTTCTTGTTCATTTTTATAATTTGCGCAAAGGTAGTTAAAATTGATTGAACAAGAATAACGAACTGACTTAGCTCTTTTTTTGCATAAAGGATAGAAGCTGGCTACCGAAGTAGCGCGAATAGCCTGACAGCATTAAAAAAAGAGGCCAATCACCGTAATGCTGATTGGCCTCTTTTTTTTAATGGTGATATGCCCAAATCACAATGAATTAGGGTGAATACTTTTTTCTTGTTCAAACAATAATTTAATGTTCTCATAAGAATTTTTTAATGCGTCAGGTATCTCATCTGGGCTAAACCAAGCCACTTTTTCGATTCCTTCCTCCAATTGGCCCTGCGGAATACCTTCAAAATCGGACTGCATTTCGAACCAATGAGTGATTTTTAGCTTATAAACACCATTGCGTTTAAAGACGTGATAGGTCTTTTGAAGTTTGTGTGTAACCCTCAATAAATTCACACCAGTCTCTTCTTCGACTTCACGCATGGCAGTTTGTTCCATATCCTCTCCTTTTTCAGTTCCGCCTTTGGGTAAATCCCATTTTCCGTTCCTAAAAATGAAGAGCACCTCCCCTTTTTTATTGTAAACTAATCCTCCACCTGCTTTATTTACAGGGATTTTTGTTTTCAAAGTCTTCATAATCTCCTTTTCATCAGGATGATATAGATAGGCTTTTTGAATTTTATTTTGAAAAATTTTGACTATAAGTTGTTTTATATCAATGCTTTCAAGAAGAAATAATTGAAAATCTGTCTCTTTTGAGATTTTATTTGTCAAAAAAAGTGGTTTGTCGTTAACAAAAACTTTATACATTTGTATTATGATTTTTAATAAAGATACTGCCGAAAAAACAGCCGAATTGCTTTTACAAATAAATGCAATTAAATTGAATCCAGGAAATCCTTTTACATGGGCTTCTGGATGGAAATCACCTATTTATTGTGATAACAGGCTAATACTCTCATTTCCAACTATAAGAAATTATGTTAGAGATGAATTTTCTAAACATATTGAAAAACAATTTGGCAAGCCAGATGTTATTGCCGGTGTGGCCACTGGAGCGATAGGAATTGGTATGCTGGTTGCTGAAAGCATGGGACTCCCGTTCGTATATGTGCGTCCAGAAGCCAAGAAACATGGTCGCCAGAACCAAGTGGAAGGTTTTTTACAAAAAGGGCAAAATGTAGTTGTGGTCGAGGATTTGATCAGTACAGGTAACAGCAGTTTGAATGCTGTTGAAGCTTTGCGTGCTGCTGGTGCGAATATTAAAGGGATGGCTGCCATTTTTACCTATGGTTTTGATGTTGCTGAACAAAACTTTAAAGACGCCAAACTGGATTTATACACCTTGAGTAATTACCAAAACTTACTTAATTTAGCTGTTGCAAAAAGTTATATCACTGAAAAAGAAGAAAAAACATTGAGAGAATGGAGCACTATTCCATCTACTTGGGATGTGGAAAAAAAATAAAAAATAAAAAAAATGAACTTAGAAAGTCCAAAAGTTACTGTAGGGAAATCGGCACAAGAATTATTTGATTTATTGACTGATGTGAAAAGTTTCGAAAAGTTAATGCCTGAAAACATTGCTAAATTTGAAGTTATTGGAGAAGATGCTTTTATTTTTGGATTAAAAGGGATGCCTGAAATCAAACTTAAAATGAAAGAAAAAGTAGCACCAAACAAAGTAGTTTTAGGTGCTGCAAGTGACAAACTTCCTTTTACACTTACAGCTAATATTGATACTGTTTCTGACAGTTCAAGTGCTGTAAAATTGGATTTCGAAGGTGATTTTAACCCGATGATGGCTATGATGATAAAAGGACCTATTGGTAAATTTATTGAAACTCTTGCTTCGAATATGGGCAAGTTATAAATTCAGATTTTATATAAAAAAGACACCCTTTTAGTGAAAACAAAAAGGGTGTCTTTTTACATCAATTACACACTATCATAAAAATGGAACCATTTACCATAACAAACACCACAGAACATGATATTCCATTTATCTGCTGGATGTTTGACGAAGCCATACTGTACCAACAAAAAAATAAATTTCCTGTTTGGAATGGTTATGATGTTGATGTGATCAAAAATGATATCAAAGAAAAAATTCAATATAAAATTATAATTCACAACGAAATTGCCTGCATCTTTTCGACATGTAGTAATGACCCAATTATTTGGGAAGAAAAAGATAAGGATTCAGCCATCTACTTGCATCGTATTGTGGTGAACCCGAAACACAAGGGAAAACAACAATTTGCAAAAATATTTGAATGGGCAAAAAAATATTGTTTACAAAAAAATATAGATTATTTACGTATGGATACTTGGGCAGACAATCCTATTATCATCAAGTATTACTGCAGTTTTGGCTTTAATTTTTTAAATAATTTCACCACGCCAAACACCAATAATCTACCCGTTCAACATAGAAATATAAAATTAGCCTTGCTAGAATTCCCTATAGCTCAATAAAGCATTTGTATCTCCTTAAGGCTATACTCGGCAATACTATCATCCTCTAAAAGAACTTGAAGATTACCAGAGGTAGAAACCCCTTGGATAATACCCATAAAATTTTTACCTAAACCGTCTTTGAAAGGCATTGGAACACCTTTTTTGAAAAGTAAATTGACATATTCCTCCCACATAGAATCAGAATCATTTTTTAGCTTGTCGGTATTTTGCTTTATTTTGTCAATTATAGAATAAAGAACTTTTTCTTTATCAAATGAAGCCTCGCAAATTTTAGCAATTGAAGACGCTTTAGGCAAGTTATCAAAATTTGTTTGATTAATATTGAGCCCTAAACCTACAATTGAACTCAAATTCCCGTCACTTTTAATGCTATTTTCAATTAAAAGACCGCCAATTTTGAAATTATATGACATAATGTCGTTTGGCCATTTAATGCTTAAATTAGGAATATTAAATGTTTCCAAACTTTGAATAATTGCTAATGCTATCGCTATATTAAGGTTATAAATCTGATTAACATCAGATAAAGAATCTTTAATAAAAACACTCATTATTAGATTCTTACCCGCTTCAGAGGACCAGACTGACCCCATTTGCCCTTTACCTTTAGTTTGATTTTCTGCCGTTACAACTGTAAAGTTTTCCAGTTTTTGTTTACTTGACAACCCTTTTAGAAACTCATTAGTTGAATCTATGGCATCGAGTTTGATTAGTTTCATTAGTTATTATTTGTGGGAGAGAATTTAATATTATGTTAAGGTTCAAAAATAATCACAAAAAATGGTAACTTTACAAACTTATATAAAAATTTTTCATGGCAAAAAAGACAATAAACAATGATGATTTATTAGCAAACATCATTAAAGGAATCGAAGAAGTAAAAGGAAATGATATAGATATTCTCGACTTAAGAGAAATTGATACCGCAGTTTGTGATTATTTTGTTGTTTGCAACGGAAATTCAAACACACAAGTTAACGCTATCGTTAACTCTATTCAAAAAACAGTTTCAAAAGAATTAAAAGATAAACCTTGGCATGTTGAAGGTTCAGACAATGCTGAATGGGTTCTTATGGATTATGTTAACATTGTAGTTCATGTTTTTCAAAAACAAATTAGAGAATATTACAATATTGAAAGTTTGTGGGGAGATGCAAAAATTACTACAATAGCAAACAAATACTAAAGAAAGACACTTAAAATGGCAAAAGATAATAATCCAAACCCTAATAAATTTAAAGTAAGTCCATGGTTAGTTTACACTGCCATACTTCTTATTTTCTTATTTATCAGTTTTATAACTGGTAGTTCTAATTTTCAAGAACCTGCACCATTAACTCCGCCTAATTTTGATGTTATATTAGAAAAAGGCCAAGTTCAAAAGGTAATAGTTTCAAATAAAACAGAAGCAGAAGTGTATTTAACTGCAGATGCTTTAAAATTGAAAGAACATGAAAAAGTAGCTAAAGACATGCTGGGTAATGTCAGCAAAGGTCCTCAATATACTTTTGAGATAGGTAACGATCAAATATTCCAATCCAAATTAGAAAAAGCCATTGCTGAAGGAAAATTAAAAGATTTTAAATTTGCTCAAAAAAGCAACTGGACCGATATCCTTATCAGCTTGCTTCCAATTATTATCATTATTGGAGTTTGGATTTTCATTATGAGAAAAATGTCTGGTGGAGCCGGTGGTGGAGGTGGACAAATTTTCAACATTGGAAAATCAAAAGCAAAACTTTTTGATGAAAAAACAGATGTAAAAACAACATTCAAAGATGTTGCAGGACTTGAAGGAGCCAAAGAAGAAATACAAGAAATTGTAGAATTCTTAAAGAACCCCGAAAAATACACCAATCTAGGTGGTAAAATTCCCAAAGGTGCTTTGCTTGTAGGGCCTCCTGGAACTGGTAAAACATTATTAGCAAAAGCCGTAGCTGGTGAAGCACAAGTTCCCTTTTTCTCTTTATCAGGATCTGATTTTGTTGAAATGTTTGTTGGTGTTGGAGCTTCACGTGTACGTGATTTGTTTAAACAAGCCAAAGAAAAATCTCCTGCAATCATTTTCATTGATGAAATAGATGCTGTAGGTAGAGCAAGAGGAAAAAGTAATATGTCAGGTGGAAATGACGAAAGAGAAAACACACTGAATCAATTGCTAACTGAAATGGACGGTTTTGGAACCAATTCAAATGTAATTGTTTTAGCGGCTACGAATAGAGCAGATGTTCTTGACAAAGCCTTAATGCGTGCTGGTCGTTTTGATAGACAAATATTTGTTGACTTACCCGATATTCGTGAACGTGCTGAAATTTTTAAAGTACACCTTGCTCCGTTGAAAAAAGTAGAGGGGCTAGATTTAGACTTTTTAGCAAAACAAACTCCAGGATTTTCTGGAGCAGATATTGCCAATGTATGTAACGAAGCTGCATTAATTGCTGCACGTTATAATAAAACGGCAGTTGACAAACAAGATTTCTTGGATGCAGTAGATAGAATTGTTGGTGGATTAGAAAAGAAAAATAAAATTGTTACACCTGAAGAAAAGAAAGCTATTGCTATTCACGAAGCAGGACATGCAACGGTAAGTTGGATGCTGGAACATGCAGCACCGCTTATAAAAGTAACAATCGTTCCTAGAGGACAAAGTTTAGGTGCTGCTTGGTATTTACCAGAAGAGCGCTTAATTGTTCGCCCAGACCAAATGCTAGACGAAATGTGTGCAACAATGGGAGGAAGAGCTGCTGAAAGAGTTACTTTTGACAGAATTTCTACTGGTGCATTAAGTGATTTAGAAAAAGTAACCAAACAAGCTCGCGCAATGGTTACTATTTATGGACTAAATGACAAAATAGGAAATGTTACCTATTATGATTCAACTGGCCAAAGTGAATATAATTTCTCTAAACCATACTCTGAAGAAACAGCTAAAATAATTGACACTGAAATTTCATTATTAATTGAAAGCCAATACCAAAGAGCAATAAAAATTCTAGAAGAGAACAAAGACAAACTAAATCAACTGGCAGATATACTTATTGAAAAAGAAGTAATCTTCAAAGATGATCTAGAAGCTATTTTCGGAAAAAGAACTTTTGACAAAAATCTTGAGGAAGTAGTTTCATAACATAAATTACCCAAAAATTTAATTATTTTTAAAATCTTAATTCAAAACCCGCTTTTGAATTAAGATTTTTTTATCTTTGGACGTTTTCAAATAACATATAAAGTACCTTAACAAAATATGAGTCTTTTTAGAAAAATTTTTGGTTCTAGTATTTCGGCTTCAGAAGAGGAAAAAGAGAAAGAAAATAACAGCTCTTTTTCTGACAGCAGTATGTCAATAGACGAACAGTTTATATTCAATTTTAAAAAAAATGGAGGTAAATTTTTATACTGTGAGAATTCTGAAGAAGTAAAAGAACAGTTCGAGAATATTTTAGAAGAGAATGACTGGTATGAAAGTGAAGTATTGTGTTACGACTCTTCCCTTTTCAACATTTTACAAGAAAACAAACTTACTTATGAAAAGGCAGCTAATCCAAAATTCCTTTTTTCTACTTGCGAAAATTTAATTGCCGAAGAAGGATCAATATTATTCTCTTCAAAGCAAATAAAACAGCATAAACCAAACGAACTACCAACAAACATTATAGTTTTTGCAACTACAAGTCAGATTCTTGGAGTGAAAAGCGATGGACTTAGCGCAATAAAGAAGAAGTACGAAAGAGATTATCCAACAAATATTACCGCAATTAAATATTTTGAAAAAGCCAAAGAAGAAGACTTTACTCAATATGGCAGTTCGGCAAAAAACCTTTATTTGTTGCTATTAGAAGATCTTTAAGATGAATGAAACCTTAAAGAGAGCAATATCTGGTGCTGTTTATATTATTTTATTAATATTCTGCATATTATATTCTACCGAAAGTTTTTTTATCCTCTTTGGGATATTTCTCCTCATCGCTACATTGGAATTCTGTAATTTAGTTCAAATTCAAAAAATATTTCCATTTTTATTTGCTACCCTTTCGTATTTGTTATTTTACAAAATAACCTTTGCTACTGATGGACTATTCTATACCTTACGATTCAGTAAAACATTTGATCTGGTCGTTTTATTTGCAACTCTTTTTGTATTTATGAAATGTATTCATTTTCTATTTGATAATAAAACACTTAAAATTGATTCCTTTTCAAAATATGTATATCTAATAGGATACATCATACTTCCTTTCGTCATTATTACAAAAATTCCTTTTGGTAAAGATGGATACAATCCTAAAATTCTTATTAGTATCTTTATATTGATATGGACAAATGATACTTTTGCTTATATCGTTGGGAAATCAATTGGTAGAACTAAATTATTTGAAAGAATATCGCCTAAGAAAACTATTGAAGGTTTTTTTGGAGGAGTTGTATTTGCTGTTATTGCTAGCTATCTAATTGCTAAATATTACATACAAATAGCTGAAGGTAAAATTTACATTTGGCTTATCATAGCCACGATAGTTGGCACTTTTGGAACTATTGGTGATTTAATCGAATCAAAATTTAAACGTATTGCTGGAGTAAAAGACAGCGGAAAAATAATGCCTGGCCACGGAGGTGTACTAGATCGTCTAGATAGTGTTATATTTGTAGCACCAATTATATTTTTATTTTATCAAATTTTAAATTATGTTTCATAAAGAAGGAACCAAAACCATTTTATTAGGAATTATTTTCACAGCAACTGTGCTATTACTATCTGATAAATTCATCGACATCAACTGGATTAAAATGGTAATTCAGTTAAGTGCATTTTTAATTTTGATTATTATATTACAGTTTTTTAGAAATCCAAAAAGAACGGTGATTATAAATGAAAATCAAATACTGGCACCTGTAGATGGGAAAGTAGTTGTTATTGAAGAAGTTTATGAAGGGGAGTATTTTAAAGATAAGCGCTTACAAATCTCTATTTTCATGTCACCAATTAATGTACATGTTACCCGTTATGGATTAAGCGGAATTGTGAAATTTAGTAAATACCATCCTGGTAAGTTTTTAGTTGCTTGGCATCCTAAAGCAAGTGAAGAAAATGAAAGAACAACTATAGTGGTAGAAAACGAAACTTTTGGCGCTATTTTATACCGTCAAATTGCAGGAGCTTTAGCAAGACGAATTGTAAACTATGCTGAAGAAGGAATGCAAGTCGTTCAAGGAACAGACGCAGGATTCATTAAATTTGGATCAAGAGTAGACATTTTTTTACCTTTAGGCACACCTATCAACGTAGAGCTTAATCAAAAAGCTATTGGAGGAAAAACCGTTATTGCAACAAAAGGATAATGATTGAAAAAGATTTAGATACTAGGTTCCAGGAAGCAGTTCAATCCGCTTCCGAAATGACTCAAGCATCTTTACCACAAGATGTGCAGCTACGCCTTTATGCCTTTTACAAACAAGCTACTTTTGGCACATTAGAACCAAGACAAACGTCTACCTATCATTTAAGGGATGCATTTAAGACTAATGCTTGGATGCAAATAAGTCATCTTTCTTCAACTGAGGCAAAAGAACAGTATATCGAAATCATCAATTCCCTATTGAAAAAATAATGCACTAATGAAAAAATATTATTTTATAATAACAAACCTGCTGCTAATTTCACTTTTAATTTCATGTAAAAATAAAAAGCTTACTGAAGTTGTCGAAGTGCCATTACCCACAGCACAAGAAAAGGTTACTATTGGATTTCCTGAGGATGTAAAAGCTGCACCTGGTTCATTCCAACTAGAAAAATTACCTTATCCATATGATGCATTAGCACCAACTGTTTCCCCATTAACATTAGAAACGCACTATTCTAAACATTATTTGACGTATACCAATAATCTAAACAAACTGATTGCTGGAACTGAATATGAGAATCAATCCATTGAGAATATTTTATCTAAATTAGACATAAACAATGCCGATTTAAGAAATAATGCTGGAGGGTATTACAATCATAGTCTATATTGGAAATCTATGGCTCCTGATACTGGCGGAAAACCAACAGACACAATAGCTTCATTAATTAATAGAGATTTTGGTTCGTATGAAAACTTTGTTGCTAGTTTTAAAGCTGAAGCAACAAATCAATTTGGATCAGCTTGGACTTGGTTAATTGTAGACAAGTATGGAAAATTAAAAGTGACTAGTACGCAAAATCAAGATAATCCATTAATGAGAAATGCAGTAATTCCAGGAACTCCTATATTAGCATTAGATTTATGGGAACATGCCTATTATCTAGGCTATCAATACCGAAGAAGAAACTATATTGATTCGTTTTTTAATGTCATTAATTGGAAAAAAATCAACGAAAACTACGAAGCTTCTCAAAGGAAAAGATACTAAAATAGCTACCTAAAAATAAAAAAGCTGACGTCTACTAAAAGTATACATCAGCTTTTTTATTTATCTACAGCAATTGAACAGAACCCTATAATTGATAAATAAAAGATTCCGAAGGCCCAATCTTGACATGTATTTTTCCTTCTCCATTTTCAACTCGCATTTCCAATTTACTCTTTTTATACAATTGATCTTCTATAGTATAATTGCCCTCTTTTAAGTTCCATTTTTGAATAATATCTGAAGGTATTTTTAATTCAAATTCATACCCTTCTTCAGACCAAAAATTAACGACAACAATCAATTTTTCATTTTCAGACCACCTAACAAACGAGTAAATTCCAGTTGCATAACCCGAAGTTGAATCACGATTAACTGATTGAATCTCTTGAAATTTACCCATTAAAGCAGAACTGTTAAGAGAAAAGTTAAGCAATCGCCTATAAAAGTCGCGAAGTGATGCTTCCTTTTCTGTGAGTTGCCCACCGTCAAATTTTCCACCATTCATCCAACGCTGATGACTAGGAACACCAATATAATCGAAAATGGAAGTTCTTGAATGGGTTCCAAAGCCAGCATTTTCATTCGCAGCCTCTCCTACTTCTTGTCCAAAATAAATCATAGTTGGCGCCGTACTTATAGTGGTTGAAACAACCATTAAAGGTTTTCCTTTTTCAGGTGTACCAGCAAATTCAGGACTTGCTAATCGTTGTTCGTCATGATTATCTAAAAACTTAAGCATATGATGTTCGATATCGGCCATACCGTGCTGGATATCTGATAAACCATCAGGCCATGAATGACCACGAATAACATCTTTTAATTTATCATAAGTTTCTACTTTATCGTACAAATAATCCATTTTCCCTAAACGGATATAATTTCTATATTCATTTGGGTTATACACTTCAGCTAATAAAAAGGCATTCGGATTCTTCACTTTTATAGCGGAGTTCATGTAACTCCAAAACTCAAATGGTACCATTTCGGCCATATCATATCGAAAACCATCCACTCCTTTGGCCGTCCAGTACAATGCAATGTCTCTAAATTTGATCCAAGAATTAGGAACGTCTTTATCTTTCCAGAAATCAAAATGTTCTTGGTATGATTTAGTATCAAACCCATATGGAAGTTCAGGGAAATCTTTAGAACCATCTGGGCGAATACCATAATTTACCTTAACCGTTTCATACCAGTCATTGCGATCTGGTTTAGCTTTACGAGAACCGTTTCCTGTCCACTTTGCGGGAAATTCATTGAATTTCCCATCAATTAACGGGTTACTTTCTCCATTTAATGGCACATCTGCATCTGGAATTTCAAACTGCGTATTGGGCATATAGTAGAAATTATTATCTCTTTTATATTCTACGGATACATCATCATCTGCACCAAAATCCCGAACTCCTTTTGGATTGTTTTTTCCTTCGTATTTACGAGCGATATGATTGGGCACAATATCAATAATAACCTTTAAACCCGCTTTATGAGTTCTAGCAATTAAGGCTTCAAATTCTTCTAAACGATGCGCAGGATTTACAGCTAGATCTGGATTAACATTATAATAGTCTTTCACTGCATATGGAGAACCAGCTCGCCCTTTTACCACTTCAGGATCATCATTAGAAATTCCAATATCAGTATAATCTCGGATTAAAGCATGATGGGGAACTCCGGTGTACCAAATATAGGTAACACCTAAATCTTTTATTTCTTTAAGAGCAGTATCCGTAAAATCATTAAATTTCCCTACTCCATTTTCCTCAAGTGTACCCCAAGGTTTATTAGTTGTCGTTTTATTTCCAAACAATCTTGTAAATACTTGATATACTACTTCTTTTTTATTTGAGGCTATCTCTTTATTTCCGTTTTCCATTTTTAAATCTTTTGTCTTGCAAGCTGTGGCCAATAGCATTGTACTTATGCTTGCAACAATAGTTATTTTTTTTATCATACAAAATTTTTTATCCTGATTTACGCTCTTTTTATCAATTTCCTAAATTAATCTATTTTAAACTAATGAAAAAGCTATCGTTTCAAATAAAATAAATTATAATTTAAAAACAAAAACTACAACGAAACAGTAGCTTAATTAGTTGATAACTTTCAAAACAAAATAAAGCATTTTCAATGCCTTTTTTGTGAATTATAAATAATTCCTAATATGGATTAGGATTGTCTCCTTTTTCATAAATTTGTCAAAAAATAAATCCATTGAAGAAATCACAATTTTTCCTTCGTTATTGTTTGTTATTGATTTGTACTAATTTCATTTTGGCGCAAGCCCCTAAAAAAATTGTTGTAGAGCATTCTGATTATTTTGATGTCAATCAAGTTGAAATTCCTGATGCCGTTCTACTTACAGGAAATGTTCGAGTAAACCATGACGGAGCTGTTTTGACTTGCAATAAAGCTTATTTTTTTCAAAAAGAGAACTATTTAAAAGCCTTTGGAAATGTACAATTGGTTCAGGGAGATACTTTATTTTTAAACAGTAAATATGCTGAATACAATGGAAATTTAAAAAAGGCATACGCAACAGGAAATGCTGTTATGAGTTCTCCAGATGCAACATTGGCTACTGACACGATTAATTTTGATAGAAACACACAAGAAGCCTACTATAATTCACTGGGAACTATTGTTAATAAAGACAATACTTTAAAAAGTAAATCAGGAAAATACTACGTTGCCGAAAAGAAATTTCAGTTCCTAACCGCGGTAACTATTACAAACCCCACTTATGTTATCAAAACAAATCATTTGGATTATTATACTAATTCAGGTCATTCGTACCTTTTAGGTCCTTCAACAATTACCAGTAAAGCCAATTATATTTATACCGAAAAAGGATTTTATGACACTAAAAAAAATCTGGCTCATTTTCTCAATAAATCGTACATCAGGTACGATGATCGGCTTATAAAAGGAGATAGTTTGTATTATGATCGAAATAGAGAATTTGCATCGGCCACACGAAATGTAAAAATAACGGATTCCATTAACCGTGGGATTGTGAAAGGAAATTATGCTGAAATTTACAAAAAACAAGACTCTATGTTTGTGACCAAAAGAGCGGTTGCTGTGAATTTTGTCGAAAATGACTCGGTTTACATTCATGGAAAAAAATTAATGGTAACAGGAAAAGAAGGAAACCGCATCATAAGAGCTTTTAATAATGTTCGTTTTTTCAAAATGGATATGAGTGGTAAATGTGATTCGATCCATTCCAGTTCCAAAACTGCATTAACAAAACTAATGGGAAATCCAATACTCTGGAATGGTGAAAATCAAATTACAGGAGATATAATGCATCTTATTGGTAACAATACCACCAAGGAACTTGATTCACTCAAGGTTCTTAATAATACCTTCCTCGTCTCGAAAGATACGCTGGGAACAGGTTTTAATCAGGTAAAAGGGCAAAATCTCTTTGGGAAATTTGAAGAAGGAAAATTACATGATGTAGACATTATAAAAAATACAGAGGTGATTTATTACATGCGAAATGACGACAAAGAACTCATTGGAATCAATAAAAACGTAAGTAGTAAGATCAATATCATTTTTGATGAAAAAACCATTGAGACCATCACTTTTTTCCAGCAAGTGGATGGTGATATTTATCCAGAAAAAGATTTACCAGAAAATGCTCGGAAACTTCGAGGTTTAGTATGGCGTGGTGAGGAACGAATAAAGTCTAAAGACGATATTTTTCCTCCAGAGGAAAATGAGGATAATGATAAAATAAGTAATGCAACCAAAGCAGAAGAAGCAAAGAAAGACGTCCCTATGAAAATCCGAAAGGAAACATTGAACTATGACAAGAAGAAAGGAAAGAAATAAGTGGTCCGTATCAGTTATTTTATTCCACTATTCCTTAATTAATGGATGCCCAATTAAAAAATAAAACAAAATTCCGTGAATACTGATTTCATAAAATACCAAGCTCAAACCTCTCCATACCCACTAGGAATGGAAGTTTCACATGCTATTGGCTCTTACATTTTCGATACAAATAATAAAAAATATTTAGACTTTGTCGCTGGAGTTTCTGCTTGTACGTTAGGACACCAACCACCAAGAGTCAATCAAGCCATTAAAGACCAGTTAGACAAATATTCACACGTAATGGTATATGGAGAATATTCACAAAGTCCTGCAGTAGAATACTGCAAACTATTAGCCTCACTCCTTCCCGCTCCATTAGACAAAACCTATTTAGTAAATTCAGGTACAGAAGCAATAGAAGGCGCCTTGAAATTAGCTAGACGAACTACAGGAAGAAGTCAGTTGATTTCTTGTCATAATGCGTATCATGGAAATACGATGGGATCTATGAGTGTTATGGGCTTTGAAGAGCGCAAACAAGTTTTTCGTCCTTTGATTCCTGATGTTGATTTTATTACTTTCAACAATGAATCTGATTTACAAAAAATAACCACCAAAACTGCTGGTGTACTACTAGAAACAATTCAGGGAGGTGCAGGATTTATCCAACCAGAAAACGGTTTTTTGAAAAAGGTAAAAGCCAGATGTGTTGAAGTTGGAGCCTTATTAATTTTGGATGAAATCCAACCTGGTTTTGGCCGAACAGGTACTCTTTTTGGTTTTGAAAATTATGATGTAGTTCCAGATATCTTAGTTATGGGAAAAGGAATGGGAGGCGGAATGCCAGTAGGTGCTTTTACGGCATCGGCAGCAATGATGGATTTATTAAGTGATAACCCAAAGCTAGGGCATATTACTACTTTTGGCGGTCATCCTGTCATAGCGGCAGCCTGTTTGGCCACTTTGCAGGAAATTACTGAAACTGATCTAATGTCCAGTGCTTTAGAAAAAGAAAACTTATTTAAATCGCTTTTGGTACACCCTTTGATACAAGAAATCCGAGGAAAAGGGTTAATGCTTGCCGCAATGACACGTAGTGCAGCAATAACGAATGAAGTGATTTTAAAATGCCAAGACAGAGGATTAATATTATTCTGGTTACTATTTGAAGGATGTGCGATTAGAATTACGCCACCGTTAACTATTTCTGAAGAGGAAATTCGTGAAGGTTGTGCCATAATGCTAGAAGTACTAAATGAAATTCAGGTTGAAATGGACCCTAAATAAGCATAAAATACAACTCTAATTTAATAATATCTTATTGTTAATTAAATTGTTCACAACAATTCAGGTTTTTCTTCACAACAATAATATGGATGCCTAACTTTAATTAGGCCAAATTCAAAAAAATAAAGTATGCAATTAAGCAACGAAGAAGAAGACTATAACTTATCACTATCCAAATTTGAGTCTATGTTGAAAACCAACAAAGTACTCTTTTTTGACTCCGAAGAGTTTGAAGAAATTATCCTTCATTATCTTGATATGGGTAAGGCCGCTTTGGCAAAAAAAGCACTCAAACTTGCATTAGACCAACACCCTAAATCGACAGGATTGAAGTTGGTTCAAGTAGAGATGCTGGTGTATGACGACAAACTAGATATAGCCGAGAAATTACTCAATGAGCTATATGCTATTGAACCTAATAATGAAGAAATTTACATTCAAAAAGCTAACATTTGTTCCAAAAGGGATCAACATGAAAAAGCGGTTGAATTATTAAAAATTGCTTTACAATTTACCGATGATTATGCTGATGTCTATAATTTAATCGGAATGGAATATCTATTTATGGATAATCTAGAACTAGCCAAAGAAAGCTTCATCAAATGCCTCGAAGAAGATCTTGAGGATCAATCGGCATTGTATAATGTAGTGTATTGTTTTGAATTTCTAGACCAAAATTTGGAAGCTATTGCTTATTTAAACAAATATATTGACAAAAATCCATACAGTGAAATTGCCTGGCATCAAATGGGGCGTTTATATTATGGAATAAAAGAGTATGAAAATGCTATTCGTGCTTTTGATTATGCCACCCTAATCGATGATGAATTCTTAGGTGCTTTTATGGAAAAAGCAAAAGCCTTTGAACGATTGAATCGATACGAAGAAGCAATAGAAAGTTACAGTAGAACCATTGAATTAGATGACGCGACCTCCTATGCTTTACTTCGAATAGGAAAATGTCATGAAAAATTAGGCAATACCATTCTAGCACTTAAATTTTATAACGAAACCGTACATGAAGATCCTTTACTAGACAAAGGATGGATTGCCATTACTGATTTTTATGTTCGTCAAAAAAACTTTCAAAAAGCGTTGTTTTATGTAAATAAAGCATTAGCAATTGACAATCAAAACCGTTTGTACTGGAAACGATATGCTACGATAAACAAACAGATGAACTTCTTTGAAGAAGCAGAATTTGGATATCGAAAAGCAGTAGAATTTGGAGATACGGAATTGGATACTTGGTTGTTTTGGGTTGATATTTTACAATTTTTAGGTGAATTTGAAAGTGCTATTCAAACATTATTACAAGCATCAGAGTTCTACCCTGAAGAAAACGAAGTAGAATACCGCCTAGCTGGTTTGTATTTTATGATTCAAGATACAACAAAAGCAAAATTCCATTTAAGTAATGGCTTGCGTTTAAAATTTGATAATTACATCTTAATTGAAGATCTATTTCCTGTAGTTTGGACCAAAAAGACAGTTCGAAATTACATTGACAAACATAAAAAGAATAATGACTAATATTGAAAAAAAACGTTTTGGCTTACTAGGTAAAAATATTAGTTATTCTTTTTCGAAAGGATATTTTACAGAAAAATTTGAGACAGAGCACTTTGTAGGCTACACTTATGAAAATTTTGATATTCCTGAAATAGAAGGTTTTACTACCATCATAAAAGAAAATCATCAGGAAATAAATGGGATGAATGTTACCATTCCTTACAAGGAAGTTGTGATGCCTTATTTGGATAAATTATCCAAAAAAGCAGCATTGATAGGTGCTGTAAACACCATTAAATTTACCAAAAAAGGAAAATTAAAAGGGTACAATACGGATTATTATGGATTCAAAAAATCCTTAAAACCTTTATTGCAACCCCATCATAAAAAAGCTTTAATACTAGGTACAGGAGGCGCTTCAAAAGGCGTGGCTTATGCTCTTGATGAATTGGGAATTAGATATGATTTTGTATCTAGAACCTCAAATGAAAATGCAATTGGCTATGATCAAATTGATTCCAAAACATTTGATGAGTATCAAATTATAATTAACTCCAGTCCGGTAGGAACTAGCCCTAATATTGAGGCAGCGCCATTACTACCTTACGAGTTCTTTAGCCCAAAACACATTGCCTTTGATTTAATTTATAATCCTGCCGAAACTACTTTCCTTAAAAAGGCTAAAGCGCAAGGAGCACAAATTAAAAACGGATTAGATATGCTAATTTTTCAAGCAGAGAAAGCTTGGAAGATTTGGAATAAATAGAGCTAAATTTAATAAAAAATAGAATCGTCTTGATATAAAATTTGTCTACTCGCGTGGGCAATCCAATTTTATATCAAGACGTTTTTTTATTACCAAAGTAATATCACTTAATACCTCAATGAGGATTCCCGTAAAGATTCTAGTTAGATTATCCCTTAATTTACTTAATAATCAGATTGTTAAGCAAATTAAAGGTCAAAATTATGATAAAAAGAACTATTCTAGTTGAAAACAAATCTTCTATAACTACAAAAAATCTTCAATTAGTACTCAAAACAGAAACCCGAGAAACAACTATTCCAATTGAAGATATTGGCTTTTTACTGCTTGACAATCCCGAAATTTACTTGAGTATTCCTGCAATGAATTTAATTATTGAGAATAATACAGCTATAATAATTTGCGGAAAAAACCATCTTCCCAATGGTATGTTTTTAAACCTCAACAGCCATCATATACAACAAGAAATTTTTAAAAACCAAATTGAAGCTTCCGTACCCCTAAAAAAGAAATTGTGGCAGCAAACAATTATTGAAAAAATTAAAAATCAAGGTGAATTATTAGAAAAACTCACGAACGATAAAAATACGTTTGCTTTTTTGGCGAGTAAAGTACTAAGTGGAGATACTTCTAACATGGAAGGAGTTGCTGCACAATTTTATTGGAAACATTTCCCACAACCAAACCTTGAAAAAGAGGGTTTAAAAAGAGAGCGCTATGGTGATTATCCTAATAATTTCCTCAACTATGGCTATGCCATTTTAAGAGCCGCAACAGCTAGGGCATTATCTGGAAGTGGATTATTGAACACGTTAGGGATTCATCATAAAAGCAAATACAATGCATTTGCACTCGCAGATGATATTATGGAACCATTCAGACCACTTGTAGATGAAGCTGTTTATAAAATAATGAATACCCATCAGGAACAAGAACTAAATACAGCTATTAAAGCGGAACTACTACAAATACTCACCAGAACGGTTTATTTTAAATACGAGAAAAGTCCACTCATGGTGGGTTTACAAAAAACGGCTAGTTCTTTACAGCAATGTTTTACAGGTCACCGAAAAAAAATTAAATATCCAAAATTATGGAACTCAATGGATATAGAATAATGTGGTTGTTTGTGTTTTTTGATTTACCCACAGAAACCAAAAAAGACCGAAGGAATGCGTCACAATTTCGTGGAAACCTACTGAAAGATGGCTTTAGTATGATGCAATTTTCTGTTTACATACGGCATTGTGCAAGTAGTGAAAGTGCCGATGTACACGAGAAAAGAATTAACAAACTTGTTCCTCCTTTAGGAAAAGTAAGTGTTTTAAGAATAACCGATAAACAATTTGGTATGATAATCAATTATTTAGGCAAAGCCAAGCAAGAGAATATTGATGCTCCAACACAATTAGAGTTGTTTTAATGTACCTCATAAAAAGTATCTTGATGCCATTTTTGAGGATTTAAATCTATGTAGTTATTAATATTATCATAAGAATTCTCATTCTTTATTATATGGTCATGGAAAGAACGCTGCCAAGAAAACTTTTCTAATCCTTCAATATGAATAAATTTAGATGACGTAGTTTTTAAAGCACCTATCAAACTTGACAAAGATTTTATTTTCACGGCAGAATCTACAACTTTCAAACTATCAATTTCAATAATAATATGTACGTGATTGGGCATAACTACATAATTATGTATTTCTACATATTTGTATTGTTCTTGTAACCAAATTATTTTTTCTTCTACAATTTTACCATATTTATTTAAATCCATTTCAACTTCAATCGAATCATTAATCTCATTTTCGGCGCGATGATGTACGGACAGGTCGCGACCTGTCCCTACGTATCCAAAACAACATTCTCGATTTTGAACACATATCGTCACAAAATATATATTATTACTGGAATAATCGAATCCTTTCATTCGATTTCTTTTTCTATTTTTTATCAAAATATTATAATATAAAACTTAATACTGCCTCTATCCAGACAGGTCTTAACCTGTCATTTTCTATTACAAAGAAAAAAATGCTCCAATCTAGTCTATCACGTGCTAAAAAGGAGCATTTTATTTTACGATATTTCTATTTATTCTATTGATTACTAGAAGGTAACAAACCAACTAATATCGTGTTTTCTAATCTTTAATCAAACCACAACGTGCGTAAAGCATCCGTTCCAATATCTCCAAATATCGTGTTTTCTAATCTTTAATCAAACCACAACAAAATAGCATTACTGGAACTGGTAAAAAGAAATATCGTGTTTTCTAATCTTTAATCAAACCACAACCTTTTCGATGAAGTTTGTTACGAGAAAGGGAATATCGTGTTTTCTAATCTTTAATCAAACCACAACTAAACGTTTTATAACAGTTGTTTGGCACTAAATATCGTGTTTTCTAATCTTTAATCAAACCACAACATCATGAAAGCAATCAACTACGCTATAAAAAATATCGTGTTTTCTAATCTTTAATCAAACCACAACAGTTGACCACAAATGGAAAAATTTATTTAAATATCGTGTTTTCTAATCTTTAATCAAACCACAACCCTTCATCAAATTGGAATAAAGTGAGTGATAATATCGTGTTTTCTAATCTTTAATCAAACCACAACAGTTGACCACAAATGGAAAAATTTATTTAGAATATCGTGTTTTCTAATCTTTAATCAAACCACAACATAAAAATACTCCATACGTTTATTACTCAAAATATCGTGTTTTCTAATCTTTAATCAAACCACAACCTCGTGTCATGGCTTATTTATTTACGTTGAAATATCGTGTTTTCTAATCTTTAATCAAACCACAACACTCTTACGATACGGATGCAATAGCCATAAAATATCGTGTTTTCTAATCTTTAATCAAACCACAACATAACGGATGAAAGCTATTTTTCATTTGGTAATATCGTGTTTTCTAATCTTTAATCAAACCACAACTATGCGAGTGATAATCAAAATGTATTGATAAATATCGTGTTTTCTAATCTTTAATCAAACCACAACACCTCTTGGAATGTCTTGACAAATCCATTTAATATCGTGTTTTCTAATCTTTAATCAAACCACAACGTTTTTTGGTTTTGCCTATCTATAGCATTTAATATCGTGTTTTCTAATCTTTAATCAAACCACAACGTACCAACAGCTACATTGTCAACACAAGCGAATATCGTGTTTTCTAATCTTTAATCAAACCACAACAAAATATTTATATTACACAAATATTTAAATAATATCGTGTTTTCTAATCTTTAATCAAACCACAACGTCTTGGAATGGCTGATTTGAAAGATAATTAATATCGTGTTTTCTAATCTTTAATCAAACCACAACTGAAAGTTACTGCATCCCTGCTGGGCGGATACCATACCTTTCAGTTGTGGTTTGAGATGTTTAAGATGCCGAACGAAATGTCAAAGAACTTCACTATACTAATTTGTCTTCCCTGGCAAAATTATAGCTTTTCTATTTTTCCTGAAACTGAAATTTTTACTTTAATTGGATTATGATTTCTCCATCCCGTTTTTCCATCTCCAAAGCTCTGAATTCTTTTAAATACGTTTGAATTAGTATCTTTATTTTGGGTAGAATCACTACTCAATCTAAATTCATAAAATATTGAAGATAAAGTTTGAACTTTAAATAAATGTTCTTTCAAAAAAACGTAATCTGGATTTTCCCAATTAATTTCTTCCTCATGTAATCCCAATAAAAACATATCGTTAATATGCAAAGTTGTAACAATTACGGCTCCATCGGGAGGTAATTTATAAACTGCCTCTCCTGTTCTTTTGCGTTCTACAACGGTCCAAAAAGTGGAGATTTCTTCTTTTAAGTTTCCTTTTTCATCTTTATAAATCAAAACGTGATGATTGTTTCTTGGGTTTACCCATTGATTTATATTGTCTTTTAGTTTTTCTGCACCTCCTATATTTTCTTTCATTCTAACTTTCATAATAGGAACAGGCGAACCATTATTATTTGGTAAGAAAATCTGAGGTTGCTTTACTCCGTTTTTATCAACTATGAAAAAAGTATTTACTGGAATTGTGCCTTTTACAAATCCTCCTAATTCTTGAATTCTTTTATGGATTAACTTTTTAATAGTTTGGTCAACCACTTTTTCTAGTTGTTTTTCGGTTGTTAAACTATCTATAGATTTCCTAACGTGATAGGCTTCTTCTCCATTAAAATTTCTTTTGCCAAAAACAGTTTCTTTATGTAATTGCCCGCGTGCTGCAACTCCTTTATTGATATGCGTTTTGCCGTTTTTCTCAACTTTAGTATATCTAACGGTGATGTCATTTGATATACGCTTATGCGAAATCAAAATTTTATCTACTGCTTTTTCCGCATCAAATCGGAAGGTTTCCCAAGGCATTGGAAAATCTTTTAAATCATAATTTCTATTGTAACGATTCCATTTTGATAATTCTTGTAAGTAACTTGTTTTTCCACAAGCCATAACCAAAGCATCGATAGCATGATGACGATGATCGTCACGAGTTTTTGCATTTTCATCATTCAGAACCGTGTTCAAACCCCATTTTTGGCGTAAGTTAGCTGTCATTTGACCTGGCGAAACATTTACTTTTTTACAAACTTGAGTTAAATAAGTCGCTGCTTCTTTACTTATAAATCGCGTATCGTTTAATTGTCTTGAAGAAAAATCGTCATCAAATTTAACCTGAACAAATCGTTTAAATTTCTGGTAAGCATTCGGATATTCCTTAGTGTCAGAAAATAATTTTAACGCTCGTTCTTTTCTAGAAATCCAATCTAACTCATCGTTTCCATAAAATTCAAAAGGTGTTTTGTCTCCTTTTCGTCTGTTCTCATCTGCATAACACAATGTTTTGTTATTAAAACTATCGTTTAATGAACGACTCCAAGGATGAATATGCTCTATTTGAACTTCACCTGTAAAAAGTTTGTTGATTGGAATTGTTACCCCTGTATAAGGACAAGTTTGTTTACACTCTTCCCATAATTTGAATTTTAATATGTTATCGTGAGAAACTCTAGTATATTTTTCTACTTCACTTTTTACTCTATCATTTTCTCGCTCCAATCTTTTTTGGTCTCTTCTAATTTTATTTCGTTGTGATTTAGATATTTTCAAATCACGAGCCATTTCTACTTTTATCTCATCAAGTTGCCCGTGTTCTTCAATTAATTCATTGACTAATTTTCGCAATTCAAATAAAGCAGTAATGACAATAGGATTCCGAATCGCTTGAATTTCCTTGTCTGCAGCTGCACCAACTGGTAATTTATCTAATAATACTTCAACATCAATGGTTGCGGAATGATGGTAGAGTTTCTTTAATTGTTTATCATCCAATTGGAAATCTTTACGAAGTAAATCCTTAATCGTATCGATAAAACCTCCTGATATTTTCGACCTCACAATTCCTTCAATATTATCAACTAAGTCTAATTGTTTTTGATTGTTTTCTGTAGTATCATTTTGCCATTTATCACCAAATGTATTTTTTATTCCCCCCATAACTACGGCAACATCATAGGTATATCCTTGGTGGAGAAAAGATAAAATATTCCCAATTGCTTTTCGACTCAAACTAGCATAACCGTCTTTTACATTAAATTTAGAAATAGCAATAGCTTGTTCATCTGAGAAATTCCAATTCTGAATAGCATATTCTTTTAAATTTGATTTACTATCAAAAAAATACAAAACGTGCCAAATATCTTCTTGCTCTTTCTCTGAAAAATCAAACCATTTTTTACCAAAGAATTTTTTATTTGATAAATTAGAGATAGTGTGTGTTCCAACTATTTTATCATCATCTTTATAATTAAACTTAAATTCAGCACTTTCTTTGCCAATAGCTTTTCGTAGTTTTTTAAATTCAATTTTATCAGATAAAAGTAATTGCTCAATTAGTTTGTCTTTTTCGTCTTGAGTTATTTTTTTTCCATTGTATTCAACCGTATTAACCCATTGATAAATTCTGAACATTTCAACAGGAATAGCACTAATAGGGCATTTGGTTTTTGAAGGTTCAAAAGAACAATTACCAACTAAATGCTTTTGAGAACGTAAAGGTCTTTGATGAAATAAAATTCCATCAGCTGTGTAATTGTCTTGCTTTCTTCCTCCCAAAATTGTTTTTAAATCATCATTTAGTACCGAATGAAACTGGGATTGCTTCCCCCAAATCATCTCAAATTCATCAATATACATTTTACGAGTAGTATATCTATTTCTGATTCTTTCTAATCCATCTTGAAAAGGTTGGTTTTCTTTTGGATAAATTTCATATAGATAAGAGCCTAATGTTTTACCTTCAATACTTTCCAAAGTATCATCAATTCCGATTTTTCCTTCTTTAGCATTTCCTTTAAAAATAGCTCCGTCATCGCTTCCGCCTTTTCTACTGTTACTTAAAAAACCTCTTCTTTGAATTAAATGATAAAAAACTCTGCCAATTTCTTCTAAAGATAGTTTTTCATTCAAAGCTCTCTGACGTAATTCATATGGATTTATAGCAAACCAAGAAGCTAATTTTTCGGATGGAAATTGCTTCGTTTTTTTCCAATCGTCAAAATCACTGTTATTCATTGGACACATATTATTTTCCGAAAGTGCTTTCAACAGCACTTTCTTTCTTAATCTTCTTCTAAAAAACTGACGCCTTACTCCTCTTGCCCCTGTCCGGCTTGCATTTTTAGACATTTCATTATCTCCATCACCCAAGTTTTCAACTCCCATTGGAAAAATTCTACTTCCAACACCTATTATTTTATTCAATTTATCCTCAATCAAAGCCCATCCAATCGAGTTTGTTCCTAAATCTAATCCTAATATTTTTGCCATATCAATCTATGTTTTGTAAGAATTTTTAAAGCTACGGTAAAAATAATTAGTCCCTTTACGGTTTTCCTCATTGCTAACTAACTAATTTTTAGTTATGTTTGTAACTGATTAAAATTTCTAATCTTTAATCTTATCACAATAAGGCTATATGCCGTAGATGAAAATCTTTAGTCCTGCTTCGGTGGGACTTTTTTATTTTATAATTTGTACTTTTTTATGTTTCAATAAGTATTTGTTATTGTGGACTACATTTAATTATTTACAATCGCCCCAATTGTCTTTAAATCACTAAAATTTAAACCTATAAACAATGCCTAGCCCTGATAGTAGCGGCATCCTTTTATAGCTTTTTTTAAGCTATAAAAGATAGAGCGAATAGCAGGAAATTGCTACAAAAAAACCCTACATTTTAACCTAAAACGACTCTAAATTAGAGAATTGTTTTGTATTTCAATACTGCTTTACTATCTTTCGTGTTCAATAAATAGAAACCTTACACATTGAACAAATGTTAGAAGAAAAGAATGATAACCTGCAAAATGCAGATGGAACGTTAACAACTGATTCTATTGAATCAACTCCAGAAACTACAGAGAACCTAGAAACTGTAGCGGAAGAGACAGTTGTACCCGCAGAAGAAAACACTGTTGAACCTGCAACCGAAAAAGTTTTGGTTACAGATACGGTAATTGAAAACGAAAATCAAAAAGCACTAAATTCAATAGACGATTCTAATGCTGAGGAAAGTGAAGATGAGACCTTGAAGGAGCGTCATCACATCCCGATGCAAGATTATGATACTTTGTCTATGGAGCAGCTTGTTGATGAGTTAGAAAACCTTGTTGGTACTGATAAAGTAATGTCAGTAAAGGATCATGTTGATGAAATCAAGAAAGCTTTTTTGGCAAAATTCAATCACTTCATAGAAGAGAAAAAAGAAGAATTCCAAGCAGAAAATCCTGATAGTACTGAAGATTTTCAATACCATTCTCCGTTGAAAGTGAAATTTGACCAATTTTACACGCAATATAAAAACAATAAAAATGTTCATTTCAAGAGTTTACAAACGAACTTGAAATCGAATTTAGAAAATAGATTAGCTATCGTTGAAGAATTAAAAGAGCTAATTAATCCGCAGGAAAACATCAAAGACACCTTAAAACATTTTAATGAATTAAGAGAACGTTGGAAAAATGCAGGGCCAATTCCAAAAGACAAATACAATCATGTATGGAATAATTATCATTTTCATGTAGAAAATTTCTATGATTATTTGCATCTTGACAGAGAGGCCAGAGACTTAGACTTCAAGCACAATCTTGAGCAAAAGCAAAAAATTATTTTGCGTGTTGAGGAATTATTGCATGAAGAAGATGTGAATAAAGCTTTTAGAGAACTGCAGGATTTACATAGAATGTGGAAAGAGGACATAGGTCCTGTTTCTAAGGAAAATCGTGATGAAATTTGGAATCTGTTCAGTGATTTGACAAAAAAAATGCACGACAAACGTGAGGTTTTATTTGAGAAACTGAGAGGTACAGAAGTTGAAAATTTAGAAAAGAAAAAAGAAATTATTTCTAAAATTGAAGAATTAGCATCTGTGAAAGTAAATGCTCATTCTCAATGGCTTGGCCAAATTGAAAAAGTAGAAGCGTTAAGAACTGCTTTTTTTTCGGCTGGAAAAGTGCCTTCGGAAGTGAATGAAGAAACTTGGGCTGCGTTCAAAACAGCAGTTCGAAATTTCAACTCTTTCAAAAATTCTTTCTACAAAGATATTAAGAGAGACCAAACTGAAAATTTAAATAAAAAAAATGCACTTGTTGCCAAAGCAATTGAATTGCAAGACAGCACCGACTTTGCTGTGACTACTCCAATCATGAAGCGTATTCAGGATGAGTGGAAACAAATAGGACATGTGCCAAGAAAATATTCGGACAAAGTATGGAAAGAATTTAAAGATGCCTGTAACCATTATTTTGACAAATTAAAAGAGCAAAAGAATGAGGAAAATGGTGAAGAGGTGGCTTCTTTTGATAATAAAAAAGCTTATCTAGAAACGTTGAGAGAATTCCAATTAACGGGAGATCACAAAACGGATTTGGATGCTATCAAATTACATATCGAAAATTGGAAAAACTTGGGTAAAGTTCCTTTTCCAAGAAGACATATTGAAGGAAAATTCAATAAAATCCTTGATGCGCTGTTTGATAAATTAAGTTTGAGTAAAAAAGACACTGATATGTTGCGTTTTGCTAACAGAATGGATCATTTATCAGAGAATAACGATACTCGTAAACTAGAAAACGAAAAGATTTTCATCATGCGTAAAATTGATGAAGTGCAAAATGAAATTTTTCAATTGGAAAACAACATTCAGTTTTTTACGAATACTAGAAATGCTAAAAAAGAAAATTCTATTGTTCTAGAAGTTCGAAAAAACATTGCTATCCATAAAGAAAGCTTAGATGTTTGGAAAGAAAAATTAAAACAACTAAGAAATATAAATCAAGAATAAAACCTTTAATTCTGATACTTATTAACCTCATCCTAGAAATAGCATGAGGTTTTTTTTATATAAAAAATGAGGCATGATAATTATCATTTTAATTTTTGATCATTCCTTGTACTTTTGATTTAAGATAAATTTCCTAGAAATGAAAAGTACACTAATTCAAAAATATAATGTTCCCGGTCCTAGATATACTAGCTATCCCACCGTTCCGTATTGGAATGAAACCGATTTTTTATATGAGGATTGGATTGCAACTTTACAAAAATCATTTATAGAAAGTAATTCAAAAGAAGGAATTAGTTTATATATACACCTCCCCTTTTGTGAAAGTATGTGCACTTTTTGTGGATGTAATAAACGTATAACCAAAAACCATGAAGTAGAGCACCCTTACATTGAAGCATTGCTCAAGGAGTGGAAATTATATTGTGAAATTCTAGGGAAACAACCTATCGTAAAAGAGATTCATCTGGGTGGCGGAACACCTACTTTTTTCTCGACTAAAAACTTAGAAGATTTAATCAATGGGATTTTTTGTTATGCAAAGAAAGCTCCCGATTATGAATTCAGTTTTGAAGGACATCCTAACAATACAACATACCAACATTTACAAAAACTATATGATTTAGGTTTCAGAAGAGTGAGTTTTGGCGTTCAGGATTATTCTGAAAAAGTACAAAAAGCCATTCATAGAGAACAACCTTTTCACAATGTAGCCAAAGTCACTTTTTGGGCTAGAGAAATTGGATATACCTCAATTGGACATGATATCATTTTTGGTTTGCCTTTTCAAGAAATAGAAGATGTGATTGATACTATAGAAAAAACAAAATCATTACAACCAGATCGATTGGCTTTTTACAGTTACGCCCATGTTCCCTGGATAAAAGGAAACGGACAACGTGGTTTCAAGGACGAAGACATCCCAAAAGATCAAGAGAAAAGAATGCTATACCAAATAGGCAAAGAATTATTACTAGAAAATGGATACCACGAAATAGGCATGGATCATTTTGCTTTAAAAACGGACTCCTTATACGAAGCTTTTCAAAATGAGAAATTACATCGTAATTTCATGGGGTACAGCTCTTCTAAAACAAAATTAATGATTGGACTCGGTGTTTCATCTATTAGTGATAGTTGGTACAGTTTTGCTCAGAACGAAAAAAACTTGGAAGACTATTATCAAATATTAGAATGGAATAAATTACCCATTTACCGAGGTCATTTATTGACAGCCGAAGATTTAATTATTCGAAAACACATCTTGAATTTAATGTGCCAATTTGAAACTTCTTGGGAAAACAAAAGTGATTATTTTGAAGAAATTCCTGAAGTTGTTACCCAATTGCAAGAAATGGAAAAAGATGGTTTGCTATTACTTAGCGATAGTGGAATAAAAGTGACAGAATCGGGTAAAGCACATGTTCGCAATATATGTATGGCATTTGACTTACTATTAAAACGAAAAACACCTGATACAAAATTATTTTCAATGACTGTATAAAAAACTCGCCTTTGAGTTAAAAGATAAACCGCAAATTCGCAAGTTGAAACACTTATATTGTGTTGATCATTTGCAAATTTGCGGTGATTTTTTCTAAAAAATATCGCAATTCAATTATTAGAAATGCAGTTTATTCATCCTTAGTTAAAATACTGTATAATTCATCTTTAATGAATAATAGCTTCGCTTTCAATTCATGGGCATGTTCATCAGTAACTACTTCAATATCCGTATTTATGCGGTGAATTTCATGTTCTAATTCATGGTACTCGTCAAAGAGTTCTCTAAAATGACTGTCGTCAACTTTTAGTTGATGTATTTTTTCCTCGTATTCAGGAAATTCGTGTATTAAATCGTGTCTTTCCATTGTGTTTAATTTTATAGAATATTTAAATGATGTCAAATCAATTAATGGCAATTTGGGGTAGCGTGAATAAACAAACTCATATTAGATGGTGAGACATAAGGTATGCCTAACCCTAAACCTCTTAAAATAAATAGTAATGCAATAAGAACGGCAACGTAAGGAACCACTTTCTGAATTTTATTTCGAAAAGAAATCGTAATAAAGGAATTCAAATATATAATACTACTCATCATGGGAACAGTTCCTAATCCAAATAAGAGCATGTATATAATTCCAAAACTAGCTGATTGCATAGCCATTGCTCCAAATAAAGCGACATACACCATGCCACAAGGCAAAAACCCATTGAGTAAACCTATTGTAAATAATGATTTGTAACTCTTATTTTTAAATTGACTCCCTAGCTGTTGTTTTACTTTTGAAATTATTTTGAAAATAGGCTTTGAAAAATTATAACGGGCGACCACTTTTTGAGGAATCAAAACAACAAGTAGCATTAGCACTCCTATAAAGATAGATAATTTTTGTTGCATTCCAGCCATAAAAAAACCTTTTCCTACCAATCCAAAAAGTAATCCTATTGTCCCATAAGCCGTTAATCGACCTATATGATATGTCATTATTTGAGTGACTTTTTTCGCTGGATTATTTCTGTCTACAGGCAACATCATAGCAATAGGACCGCACATTCCTATGCAATGAAAGCTGCTGATCAATCCAAAAATAAAGGCTGTATAAAGCATAAATTTAGTCTAAAAGTCAAAGGTCGAAAGCCCGAAGAAATAAATCATTACCACTTCGCGTTTTACAACTTCAACATGTTGTTTCTAATCAATATAAATCACATCTTTGGTTAAATACGATTTTCCATCATATTGCCATTCCATATTAATGTCCCATCGACCGCCTACCAATTTTGATTTAGGTATGAGCAAAGTTGGATTAGATAATGAAATTGGAATTTCAAAATCTAATTTTTTGTTAGACGGTCTGTATAGGGACACATTCCCTTTTATCTTATTAGGAATAAATTCATTTGGAAAAACAATGGTAACTCCATCCCTAGTTTTGGTAATAATAGGCTTTTGAGTTAAATCTTGTGCATTCTGTACTCGAGTCATTTCCTCCCCAAAACGGGCATCGTGTTTGTAATATTCTTCAACAACCAATTCATTATCATATTTAGAATTAGTTTGTACTTTAATCACGAAGTATAATATAAAACTCATGAACAAAGCTATTGCTATGACGATTCCGGTTCCCCAATTTATTTTCATTTTTTCTATTATTTTTTTGAAGTAAACTCCTTCAATACATTATTATGCTAATCGAAACTTCGTGGGCTTAAAAAACTGGTTGTACTGGTTTCAATTTTTTTATTGCCCTCGTACACTTCTATTTTTAATTTTGTTTTATCACTCTCTAATGTATACTGATTGATTTCAACAAATAAAGTTCCTTCATTCATTCCTTGTTTTTTTACTTTGAAATGTTGTTTCCCCACTACATTCAAATTTCCTTTTATTCCTACCAATTTGAAATGAATATCATTAAAATCATTGTTGGTTTTATTGATAATTTTATAGGTAAATACATTACTTATATTATCTCCTTTATGTTGAAACAGTTGTCCTGGTAATCGCAAAATGGTTGCTTCTACTTCGGTTCGTAAAAATAATAATCCAATTAAAATACCAACTAAAATCAACAAAATAGCGGAATAGCCTTTCATTCTAGCAGTGAATTTAAAAGGCGCTTTTTTCTCTATTTCATCTTCAGATGCATATCGAATTAATCCTTTGGGTAAACCTACGCTATCCATGATTATATCACACTCATCAATACATGCGGTACAGTTCACACATTCCAATTGCGTTCCATTACGAATATCAATACCGGTAGGACAAACATTTACACATTGTTTACAATCAATGCAGTCTCCTTTTCCAGAAACAGTTCTATCTTCTTGCTTATTGAATTTGGCTCTACCCAATTCTTTTTCACCACGAACAAAATCGTAGGCAACATTAATTGATTTATTGTCTAATAACACCCCTTGAAGTCTACCATATGGACAAGCTATGATGCACACTTGCTCTCTAAACCATACAAAGATGAAGTAGAAAACTCCTGTAAAAATGGACAATGCAATTAGTGTACTGAAATGGGTCTCTGGTCCATCTTCAATCATTTGAATCAATTCATCACTACCAATTAGGTACGCCAAAAACACATTTGCAATAGCAAAAGAAATGAGTAAAAATATAAACCACTTAATTCCTTTCTTTCTTATTTTCTCGCTATTCCATTCTTGTTTTTCTAATCTAATTTGGGCTCCACGATCTCCTTCTATCCAATATTCAATTCTTCTAAAAACCATTTCTAAGAAAATAGTTTGAGGGCAAATCCAGCCACAAAATATTCGTCCAAAAATTACTGTAAATAAGATTACAAATACGACTCCTACTATCATAAACAGCACAAAAAGATAAAAATCTTGTGGCCAAAATGGGAATCCAAAAATATTAAAACGACGTTCTAATACATTAAACATCATAAATTGGTTCCCATTAATCTTAATAAATGGGTTTGCAACTAAAATGATTAATAAAATATAACTCACCCATTTTCTATAGTCATAGAATTTTCCAGAAGGTTTTTTTGGAAAAATAAATTTCCTTTTTCCTTCAACATCAATGGTTCCAATTGTATCTCTAAAAGCTTCGTCTGGTAATTTTGACATTTTGTTTTAATTTATAATTCTAAGTTTTAAGCTATTTTACACTTTTAAAAACTTAGTAAATCAGTGTTTTTATTTTGCTGCCGGTGCTGCAGCATCATCAACCCAAACTTCACCATCTGGTGCTTTTGGATCTTTTGGGTTACTTCCCTGTAATGACAATATATAACTAGTTACTTTTTGAATCTCTTTTGGTTTTAAAGTTCCTTTCCATGAAATCATTCCTTTACCATCACGACCCCCATTAGTTACAGTATGGAAAAGATTTTTAATTCCACCACCCAGAATCCAATGATCATCTGTTAGGTTAGGACCAATTTGTCCACCAGCATCCGCTCTGTGACAAGCAGCGCAATTGGTTGTAAAAATGGTTTTCCCTATAGCTAAATCAGCAGGATCAGTCAGTAAGGTTACTGTTTTCTCATCCATTAAATCGGGTGCCGTTTTCATGTACTCCGCCACATCTATTTTGGCTTGAGCCAATTCTTTCTTCAATTCCATTTCCTGATTATCGCCACCCATGATCTCAAAACGAACTAAATATATTGCTGCAAAAGCGATGCATCCGTAAAATAAATACACCCACCATGGTGGTAAATTATTATCTAATTCCCTGATTCCATCATAATCATGACTCAACAATAAATTAGCTTCATTTTCAATAGGCTCGGTTTTAGTCAGTTTTTGCATTAACTTTTTAAACCACTCGCTCTCTTTATAACTTATAGCACTAACTTCTTCTAATTTTGCTTTTTGTTCTTCTGTAAGCATTTGATACGTAATATTATCAATAGCACTTACGGTGATTTCAATCGCTATTAAAAGAAAGAGAAATACAAATAGAAATACCGAAACCATTGGATATTTTATAAATGCTGCACGATCGCCAGAATCTATAAAGTATTCCATAGCGCCAAACACGAGAAAGAAAATTACGGGTACTCTTACGTATGCTGGGATTAATTTTTTCATTTTATCTAATTTGAAATTATACTGATTAATTGTCGTTTAATGGAATTTGGCTCAATTCATTGATCTTCTCTTTTTTATAGGATGCAACCCATATACCAAGCCCCACAAAGAAGAAAAAGAAAATCAATAACGATAGTATCGGATAAATTGCAACACCTGCAATCGTTTCCATGTTGTGTTTTATTTGTTCGAACATTTTTTTATAGTTTTGAGTTTCAAAGTAGCACAGTTACAAATTTGTTTTTCAACACTTTATAACTATGCTACTTTGCTACTTAGTTACTTTTTATCTTTTACTTTAATGTCTGTACCTAATCTTTGGATGTAAGCAATCAATGCTACAATCTCTCTCTGATGCATTGGCACAAATTTTTCTCCTTTTGCTTCGGCTTTTTTCTTGCTATTTTCATAACTTTTCACAAAGTCAGGATCAGCATGCAAATTGTCTTCAATTTTTTGAGATTGTACTTTGATTGCATTTTTAGCATTGGCAATTTCAGCATCTGTATAAGGAACCCCAAGTGTTTTCATCACTTGCATTTTCTTTTCAATGTCAGAAATATCTAAAGCGCTATTATCAAATAACCATTTGTACCCAGGCATTATAGATCCAGAAGATACACTTTGTGGACTCCACATGTGATTGAAATGCCAATTGTCGTTGTACTTACCACCTACTCTTAATAAATCCGGTCCTGTACGTTTTGAACCCCAAAGGAATGGGTGATCATACACAAATTCTCCCGCTTTTGATTGTGGTCCATAACGTTCTACTTCTGAACGGAATGGTCGAACCATTTGAGAATGACATCCTACACAACCCTCACGGATGTATAAATCACGACCTTCTAATTCCAATGGTGAATACGGTTTTACACTTGCAATTGTTGGTATATTAGATTTTACCATAATTGTAGGTACAATTTGAATAACACCTCCAATTAAAATCGCTACAGTAGCCAGAATAGTTAACTGGATTGGTTTTCTTTCTAACCAAGGGTGAAATTTTTCACCTTTAGTTCTACCACTACTTATTTTTTGTAATTCTGGTGCTTCGGCTAATTCATCTTCAATTGCAGCATTAGCTCTTATAGTTTTAGTAATATTGTATACCAAGACAAACATTCCAATAATATATAATGTTCCTCCAGCAGCACGCATCCAATACATTGGCATAATTTGCGTTACCGTTTCAAGGAAATTACCATATGTTAATGTTCCATCAGGATTAAATTGTTTCCACATAGAAGCTTGTAAAAATCCAGCTACATACATAGGAAGCGTATAAAGTATAATCCCTAATGTTCCAATCCAAAAGTGGAAATTAGCTAGTTTAGCAGAGAATAAAGGTCCTTTTGACATTCTTGGAACCAACCAATAAATCATACCAAAAGCCATAAATCCATTCCATGCTAACGCTCCTACGTGAACGTGTGCAATAATCCAATCTGTAAAATGCGCTATTGCATTTACATTTTTTAATGATAGCATCGGTCCTTCAAAAGTTGCCATACCGTATCCAGTAATAGCTACTACGAAAAATTTCAAAACAGGATCTACACGCACTTTATCCCATGCTCCACGCAAAGTCAACAATCCATTAATCATACCTCCCCAAGAAGGTGCAATTAACATGATTGAGAAAACAACACCTAGATTCTGTGCCCAGTTAGGCAAAGCAGAATATAATAAATGGTGCGGTCCAGCCCAGATGTATAAAAATATTAATGACCAAAAGTGAACAATTGATAATCTATAAGAATATACCGGACGATTTGCCGCTTTAGGAACAAAATAATACATTAATCCTAAAAATGGTGTTGTCAAGAAAAAGGCAACCGCATTATGACCATACCACCATTGTACTAATGCATCTTGTACTCCTGCATAAACAGAGTAACTTTTCATTGCAGAAACAGGAATAGCCAAACTATTAAAAATATGCAATACTGCAACTGTCACAAAAGTCGCTAAGTAAAACCAAATGGCGACATATAAATGACGTTCTCTTCTTTTTAAAATCGTACCAATCATATTGATCCCAAAAACAACCCAAATTAATGCAATTGCAATATCAATAGGCCATTCTAGTTCAGCATATTCTTTAGAAGAAGTATATCCCATTGGTAAGGAAATAGCTGCCGCTACAATAATCAATTGCCAACCCCAGAAATTAAGGTTACTTAAAAAATCACTATACATCCTTGCTTTCAATAATCGTTGCAAAGAATAATATACTCCGGCAAACATGGCATTACCTACAAAGGCAAAAATAACGGCGTTGGTGTGTAAAGGTCTTAATCGACCAAAACTTAACCACGAAACCCCGTCAGTAAGGTTTGGGAATAAAAAAAATGTTGCTAATAAAAGTCCGACGGCCATTCCGACTACGCCAAAAACAATGGTAGCGTAAATAAACTTTTTTACAATTTTGTTGTCATAGTAAAACTGCTGCATTTCCATAATTAATTTTGTTTTTCTTCTGTTGTTTGTATTTGTTTTTGGGGTGTTTTTTTGATTTCATCGTCAAAAAGCATTCTGACAGATGGCGTATAATCATCATCATATTGACCACTTTTTACTGCTACTATAAAAGCAATAAAAAAGCCAACCGCAACGAATATGCTTATGGAGATTAATAAATAAATGACACTCATACCTTAAATTTGTGTTAACAAAGTTAGTCTGCTCCTTTTTTAAAAAATATGACATTTATCATACTTCCTTTATTTGGTAAAATTCTTATTAATATATTTTAACCTTCTGGCATAATAATTACTCATAACGGTAACAAAACTGACAATGGTAATAGTACTTAAAGGCATTATAATGGCCGCAACTAAAGGCCGTAAATTCCCACTTATGGCAAATGATAACCCTACGAAATTATAAAGCAGTGATAAAGCAAAACTCAACTTAATTGTAGTCATCGCTTTTTTTGAAAGCTTTAAAAAATAATGCAGTTTTTGAAATTCATTGGCTTCTAAAATAGCATCACAAGCAGGTGAAAAAACATTTACATTTTCTGATATTGAAACACCTATATTACTTTGCGCCAATGCTCCTGCATCATTCAATCCATCGCCTACCATCATCACATTGCGACCTTGTTCTTGTAGTTTTTTGATAAACTCCAATTTCTGTTCTGGATTTTGGTTAAAAATTAGTTCGGTTCCTTTCGGCAAAATAGTCTCTAGGGCTCTTCTTTCACCATCATTATCTCCAGATAAGACTTTGATTTGATAATTATCCTTCAAGCCTTTAAAAAGGCTATCTAACCCTTCTCGATACTGATTATTGAAAATATATTTCCCATAATAAACGCCATCAATTCTAATATGAACAACGGTTCGTAACAAAGCATTGCCTTCTATTTTTCCAACAAATGAAGCAGAACCAATTTTAATTTGTTTCCCATCTATTGTGCCCTGAATCCCTTTCCCATTAATTTCTTCAAAATCAGCAATAGATATTTTTTGCATCTCTGGTAAATAATCATATAACATACGACTCAAAGGATGGTTGGACGCACGAAGTAAATTCTTAATCCAAAGGCTATCTATATCAGAAATAGGATTACCCTGATAGGAAATACTTGATTTTTTATTGGTCGTTATAGTACCCGTTTTATCAAAAACAATGGTATCTACTTTTGCCAATTGTTCTATTACCAAAGCATTTTTCAGGTAAAATTTCTGTTTACCTAAAATTCGCAATACATTCCCCATTGTAAACGGTGCAGTTAAGGCTAAGGCACAAGGGCAAGCCACAATTAATATGGAAGCAAAAACATTGAAAGCTGTAATGGTATCGATGAAAATCCAATATCCAAACGAAACAAAAGCAATCACGAGTAAAATTGGAGTAAAATAATGACTAATCGTATCCGTGATGTTTTTGTGTTTTTGCTCTACATTTTTTTGAAAAACATCATTGCTCCACAATTGCGTTAAATAACTTTGTGAAGTAGACTGTAAAACATCCATTTCAATCACTTTACCTATTTGTTTACCTCCTGCAAATATTTTATCACCAGAATTTTTAGTAATAGGTACAGCTTCTCCAGTTACAAAACTGTAATCAATAGAAGCGCTATCACTAATCAAAATTCCATCTACGGGAATTAACTCTTGATTTCTTATAAGTAGTCGGTCGCCTTTTATAATATCATAGACAGGTACACTTTCCTCTGTTGCATCAGGATTAATTCTAGTAATCGCTATTGGAAAATACGATTTAAAATCCCTTTCGAAACTCAAAAAACTGTATGTTTTAATTTGGAACATTTTACCTAAAAGCATAAAGAAAATCAACCCAGTCAAACTGTCAAAAAAACCGGACCCATAATCAAAAACAATATCTACGGTACTGCGAACGAACATTACTATAATCCCTAAAGCAATAGGAATATCAATATTCAACATTCTCGATTTGATGCTTTTATAAGCCGAAACATAATAACTACTAGCTGAATAAAAGAAAGCGGGTAACGAAAGAGCGAAGATTAACCATCTAAAAAAAGGGCGGTACGCGTCCAACCAATATTCCCTCACTTCAAAATACTCTGGAAAGGATAACAACATAATATTTCCAAAACAAAAGAAAGCGACTCCCAATTTATAAGTTAAACTTCGATCCACACTATTACTTCCGGTTTCATAGTTTTCTAAACTAATATAGGGCTCATAGCCAATAGAACTCAATAAATAAGCAATTTCACTAAGCGAAACTTCTTCAGGATTATAGGTAATTCGGACTTTTTTTTCTGGAAAATTAACCTGAGAAGTACTTATTCCTTTTTGAAGACGCTGTAAATTTTCCAAAATCCAAATACACGAACTACAATGAATATGAGGAATACTAAGTGAAACGATAGCGGTTGCAGTTTCTTGAAAATCCAATAATTTTGAAATGATATTTTCATTATCTAAAAATTCATATTTACCTTTAATATCTAATGGTGTTGCTCCAGGGGATTTTTCAAAATCATAATAGCAAGTCAAATCATTGACACTAAAGATTTCGTACACCGTTTTACAACCGTTGCAACAAAACTCTTTATTGTCAAAAATAATTTCTTCTGCTCTTATAATATCTAACCCACAATGGAAACAGTTTTGTGTGTCCATAAATTTGCTCATTTTACCTGATGCAAAGCTCTTAAACGAATGTTAATTAAAATATGATATATGTCATATTAAAGCGTATTTTTACATAAAAACAAACTATTTCAAGATGAGTAAATGCGAACAATGTATCGTTAGGGAATTTAGCTCACTAAAAGCCCTCAACAAAGATGAATTAGTAAAACTTGCTGATTGTAAAACATCACGCATCATAAAAAAAGGGGAAGTCATTTTTGAAGAAGGAGAAAATGTAAATGGAATCTTTTGTATTAAAGATGGTGTTTGTAAGTTATCGAAGTTAAGCCCCAATGGCAAAGATCAAATAGTTAAACTTGTTTCAAAAGGAGAATTATTAGGTCAGAGATCATTAATAAGTGATGAACCTGTTAACTTAAGTGCGGTAGCACTAGAGGACATGGAAGTTTGTTTTATTCCTAAAACTGAAGTAATGGGCTTTTTTGATAAAAACAATCAGTTTTCAATGAATGTCATGAAAGTAATTTGTGGCGATCTTAAAGAAGCTGATGGACATATGGTTGATATGGCTCAAAAAACAGTAAAAGAAAGACTTGCAGAAACACTATTGTACTTACAAGCTACTTTTGGCATAAATGAAGATAGTAGCTTAAAAGTTCAGTTATCTAGAGAAGAGTTAGCCAGTATGATTGGTACTGCCACCGAAAGTTGTATACGATTACTTTCTGATTTCAAAAAATTGGGGTTAATTGAATTAACTGGTAAAAAAATCACACTTATTGACATCAATAAATTAAAAAGAATAGCAGAATAATTATTTTGTTATAATACTTTCTTCGCTTCCTCCAAAAATTGAAGTATGTGAAAATCAGAGATTTTAAATTCCTGTTTTTGGGGTAACCGCTTCGCTTCTTCCCAAAATTGAAGTATGTGAAAATCCGAGATTTTAAATTCCTATTTTTGGGGTAACCGCTTCGCTTCTTCCCAAAATTGAAGTATGTGAAAATCCGAGATTTTAAATTCCTATTTTTGGGGTAACCGCTTCGCTTCTTCCCAAAAAACATCCATTTCAGCCAAAGTCATGTCCATTAGTGGTTTTCCTAATTCTCCTGCTTTACTTTCTAAATATTGAAAACGTTTAATGAATTTTTTGTTAGTGCGTTCTAAAGCATCTTCGGGATTTACATTTAAAAAGCGAGCGTAATTAATCATTGAAAATAAAACATCGCCAAACTCGGATTCTATTTTATCTTGGTCTCCTGCTTTAACCTCAACCTGTAATTCCTCCAATTCTTCTTGCACCTTGTCCCAAACTTGATGTGATTCTTCCCAGTCAAATCCTACCCCTTTTACTTTATCTTGAATTCTACTTGCTTTTACTAAAGCAGGTAAACTTTTAGGAACTCCTTCAAGAACCGATTTTTTACCTTCTTTCAATTTTAATTTTTCCCAATTTTGCTTGACTTCTTCTTCATCTTTTACTACCGTATCACTATAAATATGAGGATGACGGTGAATCAATTTTTCACAAATTTCATTACACACATCCGCAATGTCAAAATCATTAGTTTCACTGCCTATTTTGGCATAAAAAACAATATGTAATAGTAAGTCACCTAATTCCTTCTTTACTTCATTTAAATCATTATCCAAAATAGCATCCCCCAATTCATAGGTTTCTTCAATAGTAAGGTGACGTAATGTTTGAAGAGTTTGTTTTTTATCCCAAGGGCATTTTTCCCTTAGATCATCCATAATATTTAATAATCTTTCAAAAGCTTGAAGTTGAATTTGTCTTGCATTCATAGCGTACGGTTTTGTGTAAAAATAAGAAATCCTGTAATCTAATAAAGAAGATTACAGGATTAATTTATAAACATAAGGAATTAATTATTCCTTAACTTTTTTTTCTTTTTTTGGTTTTTCAACAACTGCTTCTGCTTCAACAGTAGTTTCTACTTCAGTAGATTCAGCTGGAGCCTCATCTACAATTAGCCCTTTTGCTTGAATCGTATTGTACCAATTCAAAATTTTCTTGATGTCAGATGGATACACTCTTTCTTCATCGTAATCTGGCAAAATTTCTTTAAAATAAGCTGCTAATGTGGCATTATCTTCTTTATGAGAGATTGCTGGACCATTACTTTCCTTAGCCCCAATACGTTTCATTATTTCGCCTAACGGTTGTTCTCCTTCATAAGTATAAACTGAAATCTCAGATAATAAACTTACATTGCTTTTTAAATTTACCGTGATTTTTTTTCCATCTGCTAATGATTCAGCTACAAAACCAGTACGCGTTTGTACTTTAAGTACGTATAAACCTGGCTTCCCTGAAATGGATAATATTTTTTCTAAACTCATGCTTTTTTAATTATTATTAAGAATTCAATTTGTATTATATTTTTTGTCACGACCAAAGACCATACCAAAATAAGAAATGAAAAATAATATTATCTTCCTTTTTTCGCAATAAAACGCATTCTATAATCTTGAAACGTTTTTCCTTCAGTAATGTTTTTTAATTTTTTTTGTATCAATCGTTTTTTTAGAGATGAAATTTTATCTGTAAACAAGATTCCTTCAATATGATCGTATTCGTGTTGAATTACTCTTGCAATTAAACCGTCAAACACTTCCGTTTTCATTACAAAATCCTCTTCACAGTATTCAATAGTAATTCTTTCGTTTCTATAAACGTCCTCACGAACGTCAGGAATACTTAGGCAACCTTCGTTAAAACACCATTCTTCTCCATCTTCCACTAGAATTTTCGCATTAATAAAAGTTCTTTTAAAGCCTTTTAATTCTTTTTGTGCCGATGCTTCTAAATCCTCATCCTCGCTAAAGGGAGTTGTATCAATTATAAACAAACGAATCGCTTTCCCTATTTGTGGAGCCGCAAGGCCAACACCATAAGCATTATACATCGTTTCATACATATCCGCGATAGTTTGTTTCAAGTCTGGGTGCTCCTCCGTAATATCCTCCCCTACCTTTCTCAAAACAGGATGTCCATATCCTACAATTGGTAAAATCATTGTTCTTGTATTAAATATTATCAACCACAAATCCAGAATCAACATTCCTTAACTGCAGTTTGCAAAAATAGTAAAAAATTAGACAATGAATAATTCCAAATTGATAAATAATATTTTTTTATACTATTGTATTAAATGGTCATTCATTATGATAGGCTTAAATCATACAATCCTTATCTTTGTGAGTAAGCGATATTATTTATGATTTCTACAATAAAAAAATTTACAGACAGTACCAATTTTACAAATGCATTAAAAGTAACTATTTCCGCAGTAATTCCTGTTTTGTTATTTACCTATTTAGGTGATTATTCTATTGGCTTTACAATAGCTCTTGGTGCATTTTTCACGTACCCAAGTGACATTCCCAGTAACTTAAAACACAAAGTAATTGGAATTCTAGTAGCTACATTAATTGTTTCTGGAGTGAATTTATTAATAAATCTTATCCATCCCTACCCATGGATTTTTTATCCATTATTAGCAATATTAATTTTTATATTATCCATGATCTCCGTTTACGGACAACGTGCGATTATGGTTTCATTTTCAGCATTACTGTCTATTTCTTTGGCGTTTGCTCATATTAATTCGGGTTGGGAAATGGTATTGCATTCCGGACTTCTACTTATAGGAGGATTATTTTATTTACTAATTTCATTGCTTTTTTTTTACATTAGACCTCATAGATATGTAGAACTACAGATCGCCGAATGCATTCAATTAACTTCCAGTTACTTAAAATTAAGAGGTGATCTTTGGAAAATAAATTCGGATAGAAAAGCAATCACAAAAAAACAGTTACTATTACAAGTAAAACTGAATGCTATTCATGAAAATATTCGAGAAATTTTAATACGAAATCGTACCAATTCAGGTTCTTCAAATCAAAATCGTAAAATGCTTATTCTTTTTATTTCACTTGTAGAAATAATGGAACTCGCCATATCAACTTCATTTGATCATAATAAATTACATCAAAAATTTGATAACCATCCCAATGTTTTATTGACATATCAAAACTTAGCATATAACCTGTCCAAGGTCTTAAAAGAAATATCAAAAAGCATTGAAGACAAAAGCAAATACAATTCGAAACATAATTTAATAACCGATTTACACGAATTTGAAATAGCTATTTCTGACTATGAAATTGAGATAGGAAAAACACGTGCGACTGAAGGCGTTTTTATGCTTACAACTATGTTGCACTATGCTGAAAAGCAAGTCGAAAAAATAAAAACACTAGAACGTGCTTATACTTCAACCGTCGACTTACATGACTTTAAAGAAAGAGACAAAGATTTAGAAAAATTTATAACGCCATTATATTACCCAATAAGTACATTTCTAGAAAATTTGAGTTTTTCATCGACCGTATTTAGACATTCTCTGCGTTTAACAATTACAATATTAATTGGTTTTATAATTGGGCAACTACTTCCGTTTCAGAATGTATATTGGATATTACTTACCATTATAGTTATCATGCGACAAGAATACGGCTTAACAAAACAACGCACTTATCAAAGAATTTTTGGTACTCTTTTAGGTGGATTAATTGCCTTTGGGATTTTATCAATTGTTCATGATAAAAACATAATAGGGGGTTTAGCTATTATTGCAATGCTTTTTGGATTTTCATTTACTCCCACTAATTATAAAATTGGAGCCACATTTGTCACTTTATATGTGGTTTTTATTTATGGAATTTTAACACCTAATATTCAAGATGTAATCCAATTTCGAATATTAGATACCCTAGTGGGTGCTACATTATCCTTTTTAGCTAATTATTTTTTATGGCCTTCTTGGGAATTTTTGAGTATTCCAATCCATTTGGAAAAATCCATTAAAGCCAACAGAAATTATTTACAACAAATATCGATTTTCTACAATGAAAAAGGAATCGTTTCTACCTCTTACCGCCTTGCCAGAAAACAAGCATTTATTGAAATTGGAAACCTTATGGCTTCTTTCCAAAGGATGTTGCAAGAACCTAAATCTAAGCAAAACAAACTAGCTCAAGTGTATAAATTAACGGTGCTGAACCATGCCTTACTGTCATCCGAAGCCTCATTAGGAACCTATATTCAATCACACAAAACAACCGAAGCTTCTGAAGCCTTTAATGTGGTTGTAAATCAAGTAATAAAAAATTTAGATTACGCTATAGTACTTTTAGGAAATACTGCTTTAGAACAAAAAGAAGAAAACAATAATGAAGAATTCAATACACGATTTACGGAGTTAAAAAAGATTCGTGAAAAAGAACTAAAACAAGTAAATAATAGTAATGACGCAGTGTTTCAACAAAAAATGCAAGAGGCACAACTTGTGATTGAACAATTGATTTGGTTAATAAACTTATCTGAAAATATTGTAAAAACAACAAAAATATTGATCCAAACAAAAAATGAATCCATTAGATAGGATTCATTTTTTTTTATAATTGCAATTCTATTTTTAAAACTTAATTATTCAGTTTTAAAACTTCAGCAGTGTGTTTTCTTATTTCAGCTGAAAGTGCAGGATTCTCATTTAATTGCTGGCCAAAAGAGGGTATCATTATTTTCAATTTTTCTTGCCATTCTGATGTTGCCAATTTGTCTTTAAAACATCTACCTATTAGATCTACCATAATGGAAACCGCCGTTGAAGCGCCTGGTGAAGCGCCTAATAATACTGATAAAGACCCATCGGCAGTAGTAATCACCTCAGTACCAAATTCAAGTATTCCTCCTTCTTTTTTATCTCTTTTTATCACCTGAACTCTTTGCCCTGCTCTTTCTATAACCCAGTCTTTCGATTCTGCTCCAGGCACATATTCTCTTAAGGCATTCATTCTATCTTCTGGCGATTGACGTACTTGCTCTATTAAATATTTTGTTAGTGGAATGTTTTTTATTCCTGCAGAAATCATTGGAAAAATATTATCTGTAGTGATCGATAATGGCAAATCAGAATAAGAACCATTTTTCAAAAAACGAGTAGAAAAACCAGCAAAAGGTCCAAATAGTAATTGTTTTTCTCCATTAATCATTCTAGAATCGATATGAGGAACAGACATAGGAGGCGCACCTACACTAGCTTTTCCGTATACTTTCACTTTATGTTTAGCAATTACCTCTGGATTCGTGCATTTAAGCCATTGCCCACTTACTGGAAAACCACCGTACCCTTCTCCTTCAGGAACATCGGCTTTTTCTAATAATGGTAAAGAACCTCCACCTGCACCAATAAATAAAAACTTAGTATACACCTTCATTTTTTGACCCGTAACCAAATCCGTGATTTTTAATCTCCATTTACCATCATCACGTCTTTTTATCTTAGAAACTTCATGGTTATAATGAATCGTAACTCCATCTAAATTTGATAAATAACCAAAGATATTTCTAGTTAATTCACCAAAGTTAACGTCCGTTCCTATAGCCATAGAAGTGGCAGCCACTTTCTCAGACTCATCTCTACCTTCCATTACTAACGGCATCCACTCTTTCAATTGAGAAAAATCAGTACTGAAAACCATATCCTTAAAAAGCGGATTGGCTTGTAACACCTCAAAACGTTTCTTTAAATAGGCAACATTTTTTTCACCCCACACAAAGCTCATGTGCGGAATACTTTTGATAAAATTTTCTGGAGAAGGTAATTTATTTTGTTCCACTAAATAAGACCAAAATTGTCTTGATACTTCAAATGATTCAGCTATACTAATTGCTTTTTTAGGATCAATAGAACCATCTGCTCCTTCTGGGGTATAGTTCAGCTCACAAAAAGCAGAATGTCCAGTTCCAGCATTATTCCATGCATCAGAACTTTCGGCAGCCGCAATGTCTAATCTCTCAAAAATTTGAATTTTTATATCAGGTTGTAGTTCTTTTAGAATTAAGCCAAGCGTGGCGCTCATAATTCCAGCTCCTATAAGTACTACTTCAGTATTTGAACGAATGGTTTTTGTATCAAGCATATCAAAATTTTAAAATGCAAAGATACTTTATATAATTAAAAAAATTATAATAAATTAAGGTGGAAAAGTTAGAAATTACGAAAACGTTCTAGTCTTTATAGTTGATTCAAAATGACTACTTAAAACTTTTTTTGAATCAGGTAATCTTGAAGCATAATTGTAGCCGAAATTTCATCAATTAGGCCTTTATTTTGACGTTGTTTCTTATTGAGTCCACTATCGATCATAGTTTGAAAAGCCATTTTTGAGGTAAAACGTTCATCCATTCGTATGACTTTCATGTCTGGAAAATGGTTGGTAAAATGAGTCACAAAGCCTTTTATTATTGAGGCACTTTCGGATGGTTGACCATTCATTTGTTTAGGTTCCCCAATTAAAACTGCCTCCACCTTTTCTTTGGTAAAATAATCTTTCAAAAAAGCAATAGCTGTAGCAGAGGGAATAGTAGTTAATCCCGAGGCGATGATTTGCATTTCGTCTGTAACAGCAATTCCGGTGCGTTTTTGACCGTAGTCTATGGAAAGTATTCTTGGCATTTTATAGGGAGTCTTTATATTTTATGAAAGCAAAAACAGAAACCATTTCTTTCTCAACATCAACTTCATAAACAGCTATATATCCTTTAAAAACATAATCTCTTATGTTTTCATTTTCAAAATATCTAGATACTTTGAAATGAAAGGGATGTTTTAGGTCTTTTTTAATGTTTCTAAGTAATTCTTTTCTGAATTTTAATGCCGCTTTGGGTTTGTCTTTGTAAATAAAACGAACTTGATTTGTAAGTAATTCCAAAAATTCATTGGAGACACTAACTGTCATATTCTGAAAAGGTTTGATCTAAAATAGCATCTGCTTCTTCAACAGTATGCATTTTTTCAGCACCACTTTTTAGTTTAGCATAAGCAATATCTACCTTTCTTTTATTACTATCCAATTGTGCTTCTTCTTGAACTATTTTCAACTCATCCGAAGAGAATGAACTCAATAATTCTAAAATTTTGGCTTTGATATTGGGTTGAAATTCTAATCTAATGGTTTCCATAATCTTGATTTTAAAATACAAAGATAAAACATTTCATGATAAGTTGTTTTTTGTATTCGTTTCTCCATCACACCAAATATCTTGTCTGTTTTCATATGATTTTTAAAACAAATTTAAAATCAAAATCTTGTCTTTAAAGAGGGCTGCGTGAGGGATTGTAGTGAAGCTCTTTTTATTGCTGGATTTTTTGACCAGTAATAAAAAAGCGAGAACGAAAAGCCCGACCCGAAGTTTTTACGTAGGGTCATGCCCAAAGAAATCATATGAAAAAACTAACATTTTGGAAAAATTTTCACTTTTTGCTTTTGGTTAAAAAGTATATCTTTGTCAAAAATCTAACAAAAATGAATCCATTACAGACAATTATAGAACAAGCTTGGGAAAACCGTGCTTTGTTACAAGAAACTACAACAACTGATGCTATCAGAGAAGTTATTGAATTATTAGACGCAGGAAAATTACGTGTTGCTGAACCAGTAGGTGAAGGATGGCAGGTAAATGAATGGGTAAAGAAAGCGGTTGTAATGTACTTCCCTATTCAAAAAATGGAAACTTGGGAAGCCGGTATTTTTGAATACAACGATAAAATGTTGCTAAAAAGAGATTATGCTGCCAAAGGAGTTCGTGTAGTTCCTGGAGCATCAGCTCGTTATGGTGCTTATATTTCAAGTGGTGTAATCATGATGCCAAGTTATGTAAACATTGGTGCTTATGTAGATGAAGGAACCATGGTTGATACTTGGGCAACTGTAGGAAGCTGTGCTCAAATTGGTAAAAATGTACATTTAAGTGGTGGTGTTGGTATTGGTGGTGTTCTTGAACCTTTGCAAGCGGCTCCGGTAATTATTGAAGACGGCGCTTTTGTAGGTTCTCGTTGTATTGTTGTTGAAGGAGTTCATGTTGGTAAAGAAGCAGTTCTTGGTGCTAATGTTTGTTTGACTGCCTCTACAAAAATCATTGATGTTACTGGTGAAACTCCGGTTGAAATGAAAGGTTTTGTACCTGCTCGTTCTGTAGTGATTCCTGGTAGTTATACTAAAAAATTCGCTGCTGGTGAATTTCAAGTACCATGTGCATTAATCATTGGGACACGTAAACCTTCAACTGATTTGAAAACTTCATTGAATGATGCTTTACGCGAATATGACGTAGCGGTATAATCCGATTCGTTAACCCACTTTATAAAAGACCTATTGGATATATCTATAATTATCGTTAATTATCGTGGCTGGAAAGCATTAGACGAATGTTTAGAATCTATTGCTACAATTGTTTCAAAAACAATTTCCTTTGAGGTTATCGTAATTGATAATTTCTCTAACGATGGACAATTCTCTATTTTTAAAGAAAAATATTCCAAGTTTACAATAATAGAAAATTCTGGAAATAATGGTTTCTCAAATGGTTGCAACGTTGGTGCAAGCATGGCAACGGGAAACCATTTCCTTTTTTTAAATCCAGATACCAAACTTACTATTGAAGCATTAGAAATACTTTTACAAACTGCCGTTTCACATCCTGAAATTGGAATTCTATCGTGTTTACAAATCAATGAGAATGCTATTTTCTATAAGCAAAACAACTTATTTCCTGCTTTGGGACGCTTTTTCGGAATTTCGCGAGCGCTTTTTAGAAAATGGAACAAAGCCAAACTAGAAAAACGCTTTAACACTACTACCGATTTGTTTTACCCAGATTGGGTCACTGGTGCAGTTGTTTTTATAAACAGAGATTGGTACACCAAAATTAACGGCTGGAACGAAGATTACTGGTTGTACTTTGAAGATGTTGATCTTTGTAAAAAAATAACCGATATAGGTGGAAAAGTTGCCGTTACTAGAAAAGCAACGATTTTTCATCAACATGGTGGTGCTTCCCGATTGAATATCAAAACAAAAGCACTCACAAAAACAGAAGTTATTATTTCAAAACACACTTATATTAGCAATCAATTTACTTTTGGAATACAAATCTATTTACATAGCTTGTTGATTATTGGAGTACTATTAGAAAAAATAATATTATCTGTAATTAGTCTATTTTTATTTTTTATTCCAAAATTAAAAGTGAATCGATTGATGCTTAAAAATCTATCCGTTTATTATTTTAATGCCATACAAAAGCAAACCTGGATTAGTCCTAGAGCCATGAATTACTTGAAAATAAAAGCATAATTTTTCAAATCCAAATCAAATGAAAATACTTGTTATTCAACAAAAAATGATTGGAGATGTCTTAATAAGCTCTTTATTATGTGATAATTTGCGCAAAGCATACCCCAACGCTCAAATTGATTACATGGTTTATGAATCGACAATTGCTGTTTTACAGGGAAATACTAGCTTTGATAATCTTATCCTTTTTAAGGAAAAACATCAAAAGAGTAAATGGGAACTTTATAAATTCCTAAAAACGATTCGTAAAGAAAAATACGATATTGTTATAGATGCTTATTCCAAATTAGAAAGTTGGCTCGTAGTATTATTTTCAGGAGCATCAAAAAAAATATCTTATCTAAAAAAAGGGAGAACATTCCTTTATACAGATAATATAATAAGACAGCAAACACCTACTAGTAATTTAGGCTTAATAATTGAACAACGATTAGCATTGCTAGATCCATTGCAGCTCAACATCGATTTGATTACATTTCCAGAAATTTATGTAACAAAGGAGGAAAATGATTTCGCCTCTTCCCTATTGGATTCTCATGGTCTAGATCGATCCAAAAAAACGATTATGCTCAGTATTATTGGAAGCAGTCCCGACAAAACCTATCCATTGAAATACATGTCAGAATTAGTTGATTTCATTGGTGACAATGATAACTGTAATATCCTTTTTAATTATTTTCCAAAGCAAATTGAAGAAGCTAAAACGATCTTCAATGGATGCAAAGAGAGTACAAAACAAAAAATCTACTTCTCTGTTTTAGGAAAAACAATTCGAGAATTTATCGCCATAATGAACCAATGTGATATGATTATTGGTAATGATGGTGGAGCAATCAATATGGCTAAAGCACTCCACAAACCTTCCTACATTGTTTTTTCTCCTTGGATTGACAAAAAAGGCTGGGCCACATTTGAAGACGGAATCAATCATATTTCCTTACATTTAAATGAATTTAAACCCGAATTATTTGAAGGAAAGTCGGCTAAAATTGTAAAAAAAGAAACTAAATTATTTTATAATGAGTTTCAACCTGAACTATTATTCCCTTCGTTGCAAACTTTTTTAAATACACATTCTCGCTAAACCCAAAAGAAAGAACTTATTTTCAAACTGCCCATAATTTATGATTGAATCGTCTAATACAAATATATCCGTTTTAATAATTACATTAAACGAGGAAAATCAAATGCAGACGCTTTTGGCTGATTTGGATTTTGCGGACGAAATTATTGTTGTCGATTCATTTAGTACAGATAAAACGGAAGCAATTTGTAAATCATTTCCAAAAGTAAAATTCTTTCAAAACACTTTTAAAAATTATCCAGCACAAAGAAATTATGCGATTTCATTAGCCCAAAATGATTGGATTCTTTTCCTTGATGCTGATGAAAGGCTAACTCCTGAATTAAAGTCAGAAATTCTAGAAACGACACAACAAAAAACAACTTCTATTGCTTTTCAGTTTCGTAGAAAATTTATGTTCAAACATAAGGTTCTTCATTTTAGTGGCTGTCAAAATGATAAAATTTTTCGCCTTTTCCATAAAGGATTTGCTACTTACGCAACTGAAAAATTAGTCCATGAAAAATTAATTACGAATGGAAAAACGGCGGTATTCAAAAACAAACTCATTCATTACTCCTATCCTAATTATGGTTCTTATAAAGCAAAAATAATACGTTACGGAGAATTGAAAGCACAGGAAAAGTTTATGCAAAATGACTTTCCTTCCATTTTGTTCCAATACCTCCACCCTGCCTATAACTTCCTTTTTAATTATATTGTACGATTGGGGTTTCTCGACGGAAAAAAAGGAATCACTATTTGCTATCTAAATGCGTACAGTGTTTTTATTCGTTACAAACGATTAAGAATCCTTAAAATCACACTAAATTAAAGGGAGATTTACTAAACGGTATTTCAAAAAACCACAGGTAATAAGTATAAAAAAACAGTATTTTAAGTTATTAGAAACTCAAATAAAGAGTTATAACATTTAGAATAGTTATTTTTGCAGTCAAATTTATTTTTTTTTATATAACTATGGATCTTAACGAAGAAGTAATTAAAGCACTTGAAGTGATCAAAGAAGGTGGAATTATCCTTTATCCTACAGATACCGTTTGGGGAATAGGTTGTGACGCAACTAATGCTGAGGCTGTAGCCAAAATATACAAACTCAAACAAAGAGCCGAAACGCAAAGCATGATCGTTTTGATGAATGGCGAAAAAATGATGTACAATGTTTTCAAAGAAATCCCAGAAGTAGCTTGGCAAATCATGGATTTATCCGAAAACCCCACTACTTTAATTCTTGATAATCCTAGAAACATTGCTGCTAACTTAATTGCCACCGACAAAACTTTAGGAATCCGAATCGTAAAAGAACCTTTTTGCTTTAAACTATTGGAGCGAATGAAAAAACCATTAGTTTCCACTTCGGCCAACATATCAGGGCTACCCACACCAAAAAGTTTCAAAGAAATTAGTCCTGAGATTATTAAAGGTGTAGACTATGTTGTAAATTTGCACCGCGATAAAATTGGGGGGAAACCATCGACAATTATAAAGTTGACAAATGACTCTCAGGTAAAAGTGATACGTAAATAGTTTTTAATAGCAGATTATTAAAGTACAACCGCAGATTCGCAGATTAAAATTTTAATTTATGGAGGAATATTTATCCGCAGATGAGACCTACAAAATAATTGGAATTCTATTTGAAGTTCATAAAACTTTAGGAAAAGGTTTTTCAGAAATTGTATATAAAGACGCTTTAGAATTTGAGTTTAACGAAAACAACATCCCTTATGAACGTGAAAAAGAATACTCAGTAAACTATAAAAACACAATTTTAAAGCATCAGTTTTATGCAGATTTCGTACTTTATAAGTCAATAATTTTAGAAATTAAAACTGTAGATTGTTTTAATAATAGCCATTATAATCAATGCTTAAATTATCTAAAAGTGTCAGATAATGAACTTGCATTATTGGTGAATTTCAATTCTATTTCTTTAGAATACAAACGAATTGTTCGCACAAAAAAATAAAAAAATCTGCGAATCTGCGGTAGAATCTTATGAATTACAAAGAAGCATTACATAACAAAATATTCCAAGTCATCTCTCAGGCTTCCCAAGAACTTAACGTTGATAGTTATGTTATTGGTGGTTTTGTGAGAGATTTGATTTTAAAAAGAGATTTTAAAAAAGACATTGATATCGTTGCTGTTGGCAGCGGAATCGAATTGGCTTTAAAAGTATCTAAATTACTACCTAACAAACCAAAAGTTCAGGTTTTCAAAACTTATGGTACTGCCATGTTGCGTTTTGAAGATACTGAAATCGAATTTGTTGGTGCTAGAAAAGAGTCGTACCATTTTGAAAGTCGCAACCCCGTTGTAGAAAACGGAACGTTAAAAGATGACCAAGACCGTCGTGATTTTACCATCAACGCATTGGCTATTTCTTTAAACTCAAAAAATTACGGGGAATTATTAGATCCTTTTAATGGTTTAAAAGATATGGAAAACAAGGTTTTAAAAACACCTCTTGATCCAGATATCACCTATTCTGACGACCCGTTGCGCATGATGCGTGCCATTCGTTTTGCCAATCAGTTGAATTTTGAAATAGAGGAAAATTCGCTGCAATCCATAACTAAAAATGCTGAGCGAATCAAAATCATTTCAGGAGAACGAATTGTAGATGAATTAAATAAGATTCTTTCGACTGATAAACCATCAATTGGCTTTTTACTGCTTTACAAAACGGGACTTCTAGACATTCTTTTACCAGAATTGACCGCTTTAAACAACGTAGAAGAAATTGAAGGGCAAACACACAAAAACAATTTCTACCATACGCTTGAAGTCGTAGATAATATTTGTCCAAACACAGATGATGTATGGCTTCGTTGGTCTGCTTTACTACATGATATTGGGAAAGCACCAACCAAACGATTTAATAAAAAACAAGGCTGGACCTTTCACGGACATGAATTTCTCGGAGGAAAAATGGTCAAAAAATTATTTGAACGTTTGCATATGCCTTTGAATCAAAAAATGAAATTTGTTCAAAAAATGGTCATGATGAGCTCCCGTCCTATTGTACTTTCGCAAGACACAGTTACGGACTCAGCAGTACGCCGATTGGTTTTTGACGCTGGTGAAGATGTAGAAGACTTAATGACACTTTGTGAAGCTGACATTACCACCAAAAACCCAAATAAATTCAAGAAATACCATAGTAATTTTGAAATTGTTCGAAAGAAAATTGTGGAAGTAGAAGAACGCGATCAAGTACGTAATTTTCAACCTCCAATAACAGGAGAGGAAATTATGGAGCTTTTTAACATAAAGCCTTCCAAAGAAATAGGTATGCTGAAAGAAGCTATAAAAGAAGCTATATTAGAAGGTGAAATCGCCAACGAGTACCAAGCTGCTTACGACTTTATGTTAAAAAGGGCTCAAAAAATCGGATTAAAGATTAACGCTTGTTGAATTAAGAATTAATTGTTTATAAAATATCTTTGCCAAAATTAGTTTCAAAATGAAAAAACAGAATAAATCAGTTATAATTTGGTTGTTATCCGGTTGTTTATTAATTTTTATAATGGTAGTCGTGGGTGGAATCACCCGATTGACAAATTCAGGTCTATCGATGACTGATTGGCACTTGATAACAGATACTCTACCCCCATTAACAGAAGCAAAATGGCAAGAAGCATTTGACCAATACAAACAATTTCCTGAATATCAAAAAATCAATATCCATAATGATTTTACCCTTTCTGATTATAAATTTATTTATTTCTGGGAATGGTTTCACCGTTTTATAGGTCGTGCCATTGGAATGGTATTTATGCTTCCATTTATCTATTTTTTAATTCGAAAACAACTAGACAAAAGCACAATTAAAAAATGCATCATACTATTAGGCCTTGGTGGTTTACAAGGCTTTTTTGGTTGGTTTATGGTTCGAAGCGGATTAATTGATAATCCTGATGTAAGCCATTTTAGACTTGCCTTACACCTTACGACAGCCTTTATTACCTTTGCTTACACTTTTTGGGTAGCGTTAGACCTAATTTATCCAGACAAAAGAGCTGCTCAAAAATCGTTACAAACTATCGCTAAATATGCACTTGCTTTTTTATTATTGCAAATCATCTACGGAGGCTTTGTTGCAGGTTTAAATGCAGGTTTAATTCACAATCATTGGCCATTAATGAGTGATGGACAATTCATTCATGACTCGGTATTTTTAGAGCAAAAAAACCTGTTTTTAAGCTTTACCGAAGGAAAAAGTGGCGTGCAGTTTATACATAGAACATTAGCTTATTTTGTAGTTGCTATGATGCTTTTACTTTATTTTAAAAGCAAAAAATACGTATTGGACAATGGACAAAAATATGGTATTAATTTGCTTGTAATTCTTGTTTTTTTACAGTTTGCTTTAGGTGTTTTTACATTACTTTATGGTGTCCCATTATGGCTAGGATTGATCCACCAAATCAATGCTTTTTTCCTTTTATCAGCCATGACATATACCTTGCACCGATTGTCTAAATAACAACTTTTAGCTATATTTACATTTGACTATATTGTCACATTTCTTTGTTCATCTTAAACAAAAATGTCTAAACTTGCTGCTCAGGATAAGTTCTTCGATTTATCAGATTACGGAAGATCACCTGGAAAATTATTTGCAAAACGATTAAAAAACACTCGATTTACCCCTATACATGTTACGCTGCTTTTTGGCCTATCAGGTCTTATTGCTGTCTATTTTATAGTGCAAAATCAATACTATTTAGCAGGTGTTTTTATTATTTTAAAATCGATAATTGATGCCGCTGATGGGGAACTGGCACGCTTAAAAAAAAGACCATCCTACACTGGAAGATACCTTGACAGTGTCTTTGATATTTTTCTAAATTTTTTCTTTTTATCGGCAATTTGCTACGTTTCAGCAACGCCTTTTTGGGTCGCATTATTGGCTTTCTTTTGCATCCAATTACAGGGAACATTATACAATTATTACTATGTAATTTTAAGAAACAAATCAATTGGAGGTGACTCCACAAGCAAAGTTTTTGAGTACAAAATGCCTAAAGCTTTACCTGGAGAAAGTCAAAAATCAGTAGCCATTTTATTCGAAATTTACACTCTTGTTTATGGTGGTTTTGATAAAATAATTCACACCTTCGACAGTGATGCTTATAGAGTCAAAACATTACCAAATTGGTTTATGACTTTTGTATCTATCTATGGATTGGGTTTCCAACTATTAATAATAGCGCTGATGTTGGCCTTAGATTACATTGAATACATTGCTCCATTTTTTATAGTGTATTCCATTTTTATTTTTATCCTAATAGGAATAAGAAAGCGATATTTTAGACATTAATACCCAATAGAGATAATCTATTGTCGGTATTTAAAAAATTAAATACGAGATAGTTAAGCTATTTATTATAAACTCATAGTTTAATCACTAATTAAGCAATCCAATTTTTAAAATCAGAAACTTTTTCTCTACTTACAACAACCTCATCGGTGGTATACGACGGCAAAATTACTTTTAAACGAGAATTACTATAGACAATAATTTCCTTTATTGCCTTCATTGGAATAATGAATTTACGGCTCACTCGATAAAAAGCAGAAGGATCTAATTCTTGCTCCAATACTTCTAAAGTAGTTTCGACAAGATAATTTCTATTGTCAAAAGTATGAATATAAGTCCCCTTATTTTCGCTATAAAAACACTCTATTTCATCAGTAGAAATAACTTTTAGATGCTGCCCTATTTTTACTGTAAACCGCTTTTTGTAATTTTTTTCAAACGGATTTGAAAGCATTTTTTTGATCTCTTCAAAATCAATTTGAAGCTTTTCCTTTTTAGGTAAACGGTCCTTAAATTTTGCAATTGCAATTTCTAAATCATCTTCGTCAATAGGCTTTAAAAGATAGTCAATACTGTTCAATTTAAATGCTCTCAAAGCATATTCATCGTAGGCAGTTGTAAAAATAATTGCACTCTTAATTTCGATTTTTTCAAATATCTCAAAGGACAATCCATCCGACAATTGGATGTCCAAAAATATCAAATCTGGATGTTCATTATTCGAAAACCATTCAATAGATTCTTCAACAGAATGAAGCATTACTCCTACCTCCAGATTCAGCTTTTCTAATTTACGTTGCAACAATCTTGCTGCCGGTTTTTCATCTTCGATTATTATGATAGTCATAAAATATTGTTTTTAAAATCTAAATTAATGAGTGTAAAAAACATGTTATTCAAAAACATATTTTTCTAACAAAGGCCATTTTTTCTTCAGGTTAATTTTGGGTTTTCTACAAAGGTAAACGGGAATATTATTTTCTTCATCAATGGCATATTTATGCTTGATTATTTTAACCAATTTCACCTCCTGAAAAACACGATAAACGGCTACTTTTTCGTTCCCAACACTGATACAAAAAGTGCCATCTGTACTTCCCGTTCCCCAAGTCCAAAAACTCCCATGTGAACAAACTGGATTAGGCAAATGATACTTTTTTCCTAAAATTTCTAATGCACCAGCTTCACCATAATTCTCGGCCCAAATCATACAATTCTCTTTCTCTTTTAACGGTAAGGATTGATATAAACTATCTACTAATTTCACTTGTTCTTCCCAACCAAACATATCCGCATAATCCGATGTTAATTCGACTCTACCGTCCTGTAGCTTTTTTGCATCAGCATATTCCACATAATCCGTGATAGGCAAAATAGGTATTGCTAAAGGCAAAAAAGGAAGAGCCGGAAGTAATAGTACCGCAGCCACAACATAAATCCATTTAGGCTTATTCTCCAATAATTTTTCGATTTTCACGGCACCTGCTGCAAACAGTATTGGATAAATGGCAAAGAAATAATAGGCTTTGGATTCCATAATCCATAGGGTTCCAAAGATGACAAGCGTGGCAACTCCAAAAATTTTATACTTTTTTAAATTGGTATCCAAAAAATAAGCAACTAGACCAATGAGGCTAATCGTAAATGTGAAAGGGTGTTTGATTTGTTCGATAACAAAATCAAATGTACCATTAGCATCTAATTGAGTTTCTTTTAATTTCTTTAAGTGCAAAATGAGAGGAAAATGGTGGTTTACTTGCCAAATAATATTGGGGAGAAAAATTAAAAAAGAAATAATTCCTGAAATATACAACCATTTATTTTTGAATAATTTCCCTTTATCGTAAAACATCAATCCAATAAAAACTCCAAATCCCCAAACTAGAATGGTGTATTTATTCATCAAGCCAATACCAAAAGTAATTCCTAGAAGCACCAGAAATTTAATTTGTTTGGTATTGAAGTATTTAATTAAAAAATAGAATCCTAAAGTCCAGAAAAACTGATCAAAAGCTACTGGCTGAAATAATAAATGGTTGCGGTAAAAGGGTAAGAATGCCAAAACTGAAATTCCTGCTAACAAAACGGCATTTCTCTTTCCGCCCAATTCTTTGGCAATGAAACAACAGATTATAAGTATTCCAATTCCAGCTAAAGTAGAAAAAAAACGAATTCCTGATAAAGAGTATCCAAAAACGAAATGAGCCACTTTACCTACGAAAGCAATAAAAGGTGGAAATTCAAAATAACCCCAATCCAAGTGTTCACTTACTGATAGGTGCAATAATTCATCACGATGGAAACCATAATTTTGATTTCCAATTAAATGAATTATAAGTTTTATAAAGGCTAAAACGGCAATAACTGGTACATATTTTTTCAAGGTAGCTAGCTTTCTAGTTTACGGTTAAATAATAAAGAATCAAATCTAAAAATTCATTTTACTCCCATTTATTATTTTTATCCTTATCCATTAATTCTTGAATTTTCTTCTCTTCCCAATCGGATCCAAAAAACAACTCTCTTCCAAAAACTGATAATCCATGTGATAGCAAACCAATTCCCCAGAATAAAGCCGTACTCCATGTCTCCCATTTCCAAAAGACTTCACTTCCGAGCAAGCTTCTATTAAAAGTAGAAAGCACTATAAAGGCATTAACTAAAACGTAAACTAATAAATGAACATAAAACCCTTTTATTCTTTTTACTCTTCTATAAGCAATATCATAACGCGCATCAGGACTATCATTCCCTGACGTATAATTTTCATACATTCTTCGTCTAAATCTTCCCATTTTTATAAAAATTTAAATTATTCCCAATTATTTCTGGATTGTTCTTCTTTATCTATAAACTCTTTTATTTTTCTTTTTTCCCATTCTTTATTAAAAAAAGGAGGGTAATCAAAAGCGATTAAACCATGTAAAACTATTGGTATTGCCCAGCCCAACAAGCACCACAAACACCACAAATATTCTGGAGAAGTAATCAGATTTACTGCAATTACAATTGGATTTGTCAGAAGATATACTGTAAGATGCACATAAAAACTTTTAATTTCTTTTACTTTTTTTTGCGCTTCATAATAGCGTTTCTCCTCTTGATAATTATTTTCCATTTTATTGATTTAAAATATTATTTCCATTTCTGCATTTTTTCCTTCTCCATAAATTCTTTGATTTTTTGCTCTTCCCAATCTTTACCTAGAAATGGCATGTAATTAAAAACCTTCATCCCGTGAAAAAACACACCCATTCCCCAACCTAATAGCGGCCAAAAAAACCATAAATATTCTGGTGAGGTAACCAAATTAAGTACTAAAAGCCCCGTGTTTACAACAATATAAGAGATCAAGTTTCCGTAAAATCCTTTAATTTCCTCTACTCGCTTTTTAGCCTTAAAATAACGTTCTTCGTTTTGATATTTATTCTCCATGATTATTTCCATGTTTGTTTATTATCTTCTTTAATTAAAATCTCTTGAATTTTTCTTTCTTCTCACTAATCGGTAAATATATTAAATTTTACAGGCATGTATTAATAAACGAATTCCTCTACTAACGTTCTTGGAATGCGGCTTTGCAAGGTTTCGAAATTCTTGGCAGTGATCTTTCAGCTAAGATAAAATTTCCCACGGAACGCAAACATAAATTTATAAGAAAATTCTTAATATTTCTATACAATTGTAGGCATTTCTTTATTTTGATACTTTAGACTTTTGAATACTCAAAGCTTTCTGTTTTATCCATTGAATTGAAATATCAACAGGTTCAGCATCATTGTCAGAAGAAGTATTGTGTCCTAAGTTAGAAAACAAAGTATATTCGAAAGGTCTACCTAGAACTTTCAATGTGTTTAATTGCTCGATACACATCTTTACCGGGATCTGTATATCTTTCTCACCAAAAAGCCAAAGTCCCGGAATTGAAAGTTTATTTAGAGCGTTTTTGGGATCAGTAGCCGTAAATTGATAGCGGTCAGCATCATTTTTGACATGTTCACGAGCATCCGCTTCTGAATGAGTTTCCCAAAAATTGTTGTTTCCATTGGTATAAAACTGAAACCTTAGTTGTTCCAGAGTTGTAATTGTTGGGCAACTAAACAAAACCATAAATTCTATTTTCGGATTTTTACTTGTAGTAATTGGGATTATCCACCCTGCTTGACTAAAGCCAACTAATCCAATAGGTATCTTTTTATCCTTCAAATAGGTTCTAAATGTATTTACTGCTGTATTTGCATCGTGAGATAATAAACTAAGATTAGTTGTGTCAATATTATTAGTACCAACAGATGGTCCCACATATACACCGCCTGATTCCCCAACTCCTCGTTTATCATATGTAAATACAGCAATGCCTTCTTTGGCAAGACGTTTTGCAAACTCCAATTCTCTTTTTACAGGGTCAGACCCATGAACAATTACAACAGCTGCAAATGTTTTTTTTGGCGTTAAAATTGAGCCTGAAAGAGTGACGCCCTGACTTTCGAATTTTACATCTTGAATTGTAAATTCCGTTGATTGAGAAAATACAATTTCTGGTAAAGTTATTACTACTAACCAAATAAATAAGTTTGAAAAAGAGTTAATGTTCATTTTTGTTTAATGTAAAAATTTGTTTTTTAAGTGTTTTTAGCATTGCCCACAACTACTGAATATGAACACCATTGTAATTCAGGAGTGAATTTCTAGTTAATAAAAATATAGTACGAGTTACACTAAAATAGATGAACAAATGCAACTTAAATGCTTTGATTTTATTGAATCTTTTTTTTGCCTTAGAATAGCAATCTTCTTCTTGATATTTATTCTCCATGACTATTTCCATGTTTGTTTTGCATCTTCTTTACTCAATATTTCCTGGATTTTTCGTTCTTCCCAATTCGAGCTATACCCAAAAACTTTCAAAGCATGCATGATTAAACCAAATCCCCAACCACCTGCTGAAAACCAAAACCATTGAAATTCTGGCGAATACCTTAGATTAATAAAAATTAAAAAAGGAATTACACAGCAATAAGAAATTAAATTTCCATAAAAACCCTTCAATTCTTCTACACGCTTTTTTGCTCTGTAGTAGGCATTGTTTTCATCGTATTCTTTTGTCGTTTCCATAACTGTAATTTGTTTGGTCAAAATTGGTATTTTGACCGAAAATACTTTTTCATTTTGTGCTATCAATACTTTCCTATCGGTGATAATTCCGTATCGATTAATTATATTTTGAAGACCAACTCCTTGACGGTCTTGTAATACTTCTTTCTTTTGAAAATCATTTTCAACTACTAAATAACTTCCTTGAATGCTAATTCGAATATGCAAAGGTCTTTTTTCACTTACCACATTGTGTTTTACTGTGTTTTCTAACAACAACTGCAAGGAAAGCGGGACGACCTTAGCTTCTGGATCAATTATTGAATTTGGTAATTCATAAAACAAACTATTCTCAAAACGCATTTTAAGCAAGTTCATATACGTTTTGGCGAAAGCCAATTCTTCTTCAACAGAAACTAATTCTTTGTCTTTTTGTTCTAATACATACCTGTAAATCTTCGACAAGGAAGTCGTGAATCGCTGTGCATTATCCGGATTTTCTTCGATCAAAGAACTCAATACATTCAGACTATTGAATAAAAAATGTGGGTCTATTTGATTCTTTAAACTTTCGAATTTCGCATTGGCAGTTCCAGCGATGATTTTCTGTTCTTTTACTTTGTTTTCGTTGTATAATTTGTAGAAATAAAAAGTATATAACGATAGTGTTACAAAAAAAGTAATACTAATTGAAAACAAATAATTGGATGGCTTTTCAGCTGATAAAAACTCTTGAAATGTCATCCCATTGACTAAAACTTCTTCAAAAATACGCAGTAAAAAAATAACGAATAAAGAAAGTAAAAATGCTCCAAAAAATCCAATTACAATCCTTTTTAGAGAAAACCTATCCTTTTTAAAATACAAATCTAGGGAGTTAAAAAGATACATATTAGACACATACAGTGATAACGTGTACAACAAGGTAAATCCAAAACTAATTAATAAACTTAGATCAAATCGTATTGTATTCCCTAAAATTAAGTTCAAAAATTGAGCTATAAAAAAGATAATAAATGAGAGTACAAATACTTTAGGTATTTCTTTATTAATTTTATACATATTATTTTAAATTAAGTAATAGGAAAATTGAATTTGATTAATTATCCTATTTACAGTTTTTCTGTGCTTCTAAAGCTCTGTCTAATCCCCATTTAGGAGAAAAAGGTGTTTCAGGTTTAAAAGTAGCAAAAAGTTCAATGGCTTTATCAATTTGAGCACACATCGGTTTGGTATCTTTTCCCCAAAACTTGGCTCCGCCTATTTCAAATTCTGCTTTTGAATAAACTACTCTCGGATTATTAGGTGCAATTGCTTCAGCTTTTGCGTACAATCCCATAGTAGGTCCAGATAGTTTTTGTCCGTTCGTCATAGGGTCGAAAACAATCCAAGCGGTATTAATCATAGCCTGCATCACATACAATTCGGCATTATTTTGATCTTTACCCATTTCTACATCTAAAGCGTTTTGTGCTTTCGAAAGTAATAAATTTATTTTTTCTTTATCCTTAGTTCCAAAAGCAGTTGTAGTATTTACTAAAGCCACATAGTAATTAGGCAACCAGTTCGTAGGTTCAGCAGCGGCAATTCTTTCGAATAAATCAGAAGCTTCTGTAGTTTTCCCTTCTCCCCAAAGTCCAAAGGCTTTTCCCATTCCTTGTTCAAACTTCCCTCCTGTTGACTCCATAGTGCTTTGTTGTCCTTGAGCCGATAATAATGTAATAACAAATAGTGCGAAAGTGGTAATTAATTTGGTCATGATTTCTAGTTTTTAAGATTGATTAATTTTTTATTGATGATTGAAACGTTGTTAATTTATATTTCAAAAGTATTTCAGAAATACGGTTGTAAAAATTTATAATTACTGAACTGTTGAATTTTAAGGATGAATCGGTAAATTAGTTGAAAGTCATAAAGTCGAAAGTCACATTGTTTGCGGAAATACTTTAAGTCTTTGAAAATCCAAATCATTCTTCCTTTTAAACTTTCAACTTTATAACTTTAAGACAAATTACAGATTCTTCAACTGATTGTCTTTTTTGTCTTTGCTAATGGTCCAAAAGAAACCAACAAAGAAGAACCGATCTGCTGTGGGCGTGATGGTTTTTCGGTTATAATAACCCGCTGCATTTGGGTCTTTAGCATAATCATATCCAAAAACATTTTGTGTTCCTAATACATTTGAAACGGAGATATATAATATCTTTTGAGCACTTATTAAATACGCCCAGTTAAAACTTAAACTATTATACGATTTCGTTTTTCCATTCATGAATTGGGTTTCATTTGGATTATTATAGGGACGTCCTGAGCTAAAAGAATTCGTAAATCCAATTTGTGATCTCCAGTCTGATATCCAATATTTAGTTACGATTGACAAACTATGATCAGCGACAAAACTGGGGGTTGCGGCTACTGGGAAATTTTTATAATCTCTTTTGGTATCGATATAAGAATAGGAAATCCAATATTCTAGATTTTTAATTGTTTTTCCATCCCTCCAGAATAAATCCAACCCTTTAGCGTATGCTGAACCCGTATTATTAAAAACCGAATTATAAGCAATATCCTGAGTATCGTATTTTACTAGATTATTGTAGTCTTTATAATAGGCTTCGGCTCTAAAGGTTTTACTGTCTTTAGCATATTGAAAATTCAAAATATAATGAGCCGCTTTCTCACTTTCAAACTGATGGTATTTAGAATATTTTATATAATCAACAGATGGACTTTGAGAGAAATCTCCGTAAGCCAATGAGAACTGACTATTTTTAGCTACTTTGTATGCTAATGAAAGTCTTGGAGCAAGGGCAGTTTCATCAAGTAAATCATTGTACGAAGCTCTTAACCCAATTTTGGCGGCAAACTTTTTCGAAAATAAAACATCGGCTTCCGTGAAGACTGCTGCAATATTCGAGTTGTACCCATTTGTATTCGTTGTTCCAAGATTAGGTTTGAAATCTTCATTGAATTTGGTACTAAAATAATCCCCTCCAAAAGACAATTTAAAATAATTAGAAAAGCTTTTCTTCAATTTCAATTTTAAATGGGCAGCATTTTCATCATTATCAACTTTATTTAAATCCAATCCTATTTTATTTTTACTATACCCATAACTCATACCAGTAGTAATTTGCCAATTAGTTCCAAAACCGCCTTTGTATGAAGTATTCAAATAAAAATTATCATTGTTTAGATTCACCCTTATTTTCTCTGGACTGTTTATATTTTCCTGATTAATATCAAATTTAGAAGAATCAAAAGCAGCATACAATTTCAGAATTCCGTTATTAAAATTATAGCGATACACCGTTTCTCCCGACAAAGATTGAAAAGGACTATTCCAGTCCACATTTTGTGGAATTGCTGCTTGGTAAGGAGCTAAATTGATATACGAAGCATTTACACTCAGTGAACTCTTTTCCCATTTTTGAGTATTTCCAAGCCCTAAGCCAACAGTCATTAGTGAAATTTCGGTTTTGTTTTGATCCGGATTGTCCTCCGTATTTAAAAGCAATACGCTCGATAACGCTTCCCCATATTCGGCAGAATACCCTCCAGTAGAGAAAGCAATACCATTGAATAAAAATGGAGAAAACCGACCACGAGTAGGCAAATTATTAGTTGTTGCGCCATACGGTTGTGCCACACGAATACCGTCGACAAAAGTTTGAGTTTCATTAGCTTCTCCTCCTCTAACAAACAAACGACCGTCTTCACCCACACTTTGCGTCCCAGGTAAGGTTTGTAAAGCAGCAATAATATTCCCAGCCGAACCTGCTGTGGTTACAATATCTAACGGTTTTAAAACTGAAACCCGTGCTTTCTCACCTGATTCCATTGTGCCAGCTGTAATCACAACCGCGTCCAAAGCATTTAAATTCTCTTTTAGTTTGATGGTTTTTCCCTGAAAATTAGCAACATCAATTTGAGTTTTTGAAGTTTCGTAAATTAAAAAACTAACTACTAATGTTTGATTTCCTTTTTCGTCCGTTACAAATGAGAAATCCCCCATTTCATTAGATGTTGCTCCGTCGTAAGTTCCTTCGATAAAAACATTAGCGCCAACGATTGGTTTTCCTTTTTCATCTATCACTTTTCCTGAAATAGTAGCTTGTGCAAATAGTAAAGTGGTAAAAAATAAAGTAATTAATGTAGTGATTGATTTCATTTGGTTTGATTTTGATTCTCCAAATGTATTTTGATTGTCTCTTTTTAAAAACTTAAACTAACTGAACTGTCAATTTTCAGGGATGAGTTGTAGTCGATTTGATTTTCTGTTATATTTACATCAAATCGTAAGGATTTACAATGGCGATTTGCATGAGGGATGGCAGTGGAAATCCTCCCATTTTTCATGGGAGATTGCAACGAACAGCCCGACCGAAGCTTTTGCGGAGGGCATGCCCAAGAAATATTTAGAAACAAAGATTTATAGTAAATGAAAACGGAACAAGAAAAAATGATTGATGGTGAGTATTACTTGGCTGGAGATCCTGTTTTAGTTAAAGGGCGAAGAAAGGCAAAAAACTTGCTACATAGCTTGAATGTTACTCAATATCGAGTGACCAAAAAAGCACGTGAGATTATAGCAGAATTGATTCCGAATGCTGGAGCAAATCTTTATATTGAACCTCCTTTTCATTGCGATTATGGATACAATATATTATGTGGAGAAAACGTTTATTTTAATGTCAACTGTGTGGTGCTGGATTGTGCAAAAGTAACAATAGGTTCGAATGTGTTTTTTGCACCCGGAGTTCAATTGTATACTGCTACGCATCCACTGGAAGCTGAATTAAGAAAAACTCTTGAAAGTGCTCTACCAATAACCATTGGAGACGATTGCTGGATTGGTGGAAACTCCGTTATTTGCCCAGGAATCACTATTGGTAAAGGTTGTGTTATAGGTGCTGGATCAGTAGTTACTAAAGACATGCCCGATAATTCACTGGCAGTTGGAAATCCAGCGAAAGTCATACGAAAACTAAATCAATAAACTATGTCACATGTATTAGCTAAACTCAACAATGTTCCAATTGCAGTTATTAAAGAAATCCTAGAAAAAGACAAGGAATTTCATGCCTCCCAAGGAATGTATTTAGAAAACATTTGGCAAAACACAGATAACGATACCGAAGTTTTCTTTTTGTTTAAAATTGATTCTATCGAAAAAACAAAAGTACTCATCAACAAATTACACGCACAAGCTTTAGTGGAAAATCCCGAAGCTAATTTACCCACCATGATTTATTTACAATAAAATGCTAGAACTTAACAAAATACACCACATCGCCATTATCTGTTCTGATTATCAAAAGTCAAAGGATTTTTATACTGAAATTTTAGGATTAAAAATCATTCAAGAAATTTATCGAGAAGAAAGAGAATCCTATAAATTAGATTTGTCTTTAAACGGAAACTTTGTTGTCGAACTTTTTTCTTTCCCAAATCCACCTCAAAGACCTTCGACTCCAGAATCCTGTGGTTTGCGTCATTTGGCTTTTGAAGTAAATGATATTGAAAAAACAAGAGCTTTTTTAATTACAAATAACATTTCTTCTGAAGAAATTCGAGTAGATGCCTATACTCAAAAACGATTTTTCTTTATTGCTGATCCTGATGGTTTGCCGTTAGAGTTTTATGAATTGTAATCAAAAATCTTATTAACAAATCAAGTTTCTTAAAAAGATATCTGAAATTAAATTTTACCTTTGACCTTTCAATAAAAAACAAAGATTATGGTTTACAAATTCAGAGTAATTCTAGATGCTGAAGAAGATATATTTAGAGATATAGCAATACTTGCTGATGATACTTTAGAAGATTTACACAACGCTATCTTCAATTCATTTGGTTTTGACGGCATGGAAGTAGCCTCTTTCTATACTTGTGATGAAACTTGGAATCAAGAGGATGAAATTTCACTTTTTGATACTGGAGATGTTCCAGGGGAGCAAAAAATCATGAGTGATTATGTTTTATCCGATTTATTAGATGATGAAAACACTAAGATTATCTATGTTTATGACTTCATCAATATGTGGACATTCCTTGTAGAACTAGCTGCAATTGAAGAGCAAGAAGCAGGGAATTTATATCCTGAGACCTTATTTTCACATGGTGAAATGCCAGATGAAGCTATGGAAAAAAACTTTGAAGCAGACAATGCTGATGATTTTGCCAGCGAATTTGAAGATGATTTAGATGAAGATGATCTAGATATGTTTGGAGGAGATGATAGCTTTGAAGATTTTGGATTTGAAGAGAATTGGAATTAGTTTTTTGAGTGACAAAGCTGCATAGTTTCAGAGTGACAAAGACTTTTAGCCGTTATAAAAAATATGGGAACATTTAGAGATTTATTAATATGGCAAAAATCAATGGTACTCGTTACTGAAATTTACACTTTGTCTAATAATTTCCCAAAAGAAGAAATTTATGCCCTTACCTCTCAATTAAGAAGAAGTGCTATATCGATCCCTAGCAATATTGCTGAAGATTAGGGTAGAAACGGAAACAAAGATTATTTGAAATTTTTAAATATTGCTGTTGCATCATTATTTGAATTGCAAACACAACTCGAAATTGCTTTTAATTTAAAATATATTAACCAATTACAATTTAACAAAACATACGAAGATAGCAGAGAAGTAGAAAGAATGATAAGTGCTTTTTGTCGAAAAATTAAAACTGATTTATAATCGCTTTTTTGTTCGAAATACTTTGAAACTCTGAAACTCTGAAACTTTGAAACTCATAGCCAATGATCAACTTATTTAACACACATATTGAGACACTTTCTATTCACAGGGTAGGAAATAAAAGTCGCAATGAAGCTATTTTCTTATCGGAGCAACCATTTAGCCTTCAAGACGAAATTGTACCTCTTATAAAAGAATTTTTTCTAAAACCATTTAGAGAAAAAGAGGAGAACTATTTCCAGTTTGCCCATGAAGTAGATTTGGATTACAACGACATGTATAAATATGCTTCGGAAATATTTGACAACCCTAGCAGTTTACACGAAGGTTCTAAAAAAATCACACAACATCTATTTGATCAATCAAACCATCCACACATTAAGAATGGTGAGGTTTATGTTACGTATTTGACCAATGTAAATATTGATAATAATGTAGTGGACGCCATTGGAATTTTTAAAAGTGAATTACAATCGGACTTTTTACAATTTGAAGAAAAAGGAACACATCTAGAAATGATTTTACAACAAGGTATCAACCTAAGTAAATTAGATAAAGGATGTATTATTTTTAATCATAAAAAAGAAGAAGGATATAAAATACTTACAGTTGACAGCAACCGTTATGATGCTCGTTACTGGTTAGAGCATTTCTTATCAGTTGATGCATTTGAAGATGAGAATTTCATTACTAAGAAATATTTGAAATTCTGTCAAAGTTTTGCCAAAGATGTTGTTTTTCCAGCAGAAGACAAAAAAGAAGAAGTCATGTTCATGAATCGTTCTGTAAATTATTTCGCCAAAAACGATCAGTTTGAAGAGACTAATTTTTTAAATGAAGTTCTTGACAACCCAGACTTAATTCCTGAATTCAAGAATTACAAAGTTGATAAAGGAGAAAAATACAGTATTGAAGATGTAACCTCATTCCCTATTGCTAATGCAGCAGTTACTGATGCACGTAAGTCAATCAAAAATGTAATCAATCTAGATACACACATTCAAATAAAAATGGATTTCATTAATCCTGAAAGTGCAGAGAAATTTGTTGAAAAAGGTTGGGACGAAGAAAAGCAAATGTATTATTACTTGGTTTATTTCAACAAAGAAGAGAAATCATAAACCGTAAATCATAAATTAAGACCTAAAAAACCCTCAATTATAATATAGTTGAGGGTTTTTTGATGCCGCAAGCAGAAAGTAACAAATATAGTATTGACCTATAATCATAAGGTATTTACTATAAATAAACTAAATTTATGTATTTCATCGATTTTTTTAATCGTTTTAACGGATTAATTCTATATTTACAGTCCCCAAACCTACCTAAACAATTATTATTATGAGACAAATTAATTAGCCTATTGTTTTACATAATTAAGAAATCAAATATTTTTAAAATCTAATGAATATTAGATAGAATAAGCCCCTTTATTTAATGACATTTAATTGTCAATAAAATAAAAAGAGAGTTATTTATTAAAAAAATAACTCCTTAGATTTGATCTAGATATAATAATTGTTCAAAACTTAAATTAAAGAGATGCTGATACTATTAATCATACATTGTTTACAAACAATAAAAAAAAGGTTTTACGAGGTTCAAGTTATTCGAATAGAAAAGAATTAATTTATGTCTAATTATTATTGATTAGTCTTGAATTATAAAATAAATCTAAATTATGAGTTAGTCCTATAATTTTTATTTAAAAAAATTTTGCCCCAAATTTTTAATCTCTAATTACTTTCAGTAATTAGAGATTTTTTTTATATTTTAATTTATTATTGTTACAAAATATACGTAATACCTTGTTAAAAATAAATAAACACGCATTTAATCGATAAATTTAGGGATATTAACGATAATTTAATAAGTTTATTATCCCCAAATCTACCTAAACAACCTAATTATGACCAAAGTAGAAATCAAAGACATTTTTCTAAGTAAAAAAATGATTTGCAAAATTATTGGTCATAAAATCATCCTATCAAGAAGAATTACCAATCACATCAATGAATATAAATGTTCAATCTGTGATTTAGAATTAACAAATGATGATGAAGGTAATAGAACCAACCTCACTCCTGAATTAAAAGAAATCAACGAAACTTTAATCCAATTTTATAAAAAAAAACTCCATAAAGCATAACCTATAGTACGCTCCAAAAAACATCCTTACTTTTCCCTGTTTTAGTGTAAATAAGACACAAAAGGCCAATAGGAAAAGATTGACAAAAAGAACACAATAAGTTATCAAAATGTACTTTTAATTTTAGTTTTTTGTAGATTTGTACCCTATATCATATTTTATGGGAAACATTAATTTTTTCAAAGAAAGTCCATTTAAAACCTTAATTTCATTTCATAAACTGATTGAATCTTTGGAGGAAATAGCTTTGTCTGAAATTGATTATCGCTCCAATTATGCCAAAGCATTATTAAAAGAAATTGAACATATTCCTGAGTTTAGTACTGGTATTGAAGATATATCTATTATTGAGGATAATAAAACACTCATAAAATACTTACTGGCTGATTTATTTCCAACTGCATTGACAAAAAATGAAATCAAGGCGGTTACAATTCCCTTTCAAAACTTGACCTTTAATTTTTCGGAACGATTTAGTAAAATTCTAAAAGAGGCAGGCGGTACTTTTGACATGTCCATTAGAGACCTTGACGGGGATCAGTTATACATTGTAAGTTGTATACTCATCTTGAATACGGTTTACCAACAACACTTTGAAATCAATAAACCTTTATTTTATGATATTCCTGATTCAAATGGCATACTAAAACATTATCGTATTCTTTATAATGCTGATTTTTTAGAAATAACTCCAACTAAAAAATCAATTGCATTAACCCCAGAAGATATTGATCAATTAATGGATAATTATGATGACATCTCGTTATGGAAACAAAAATTTCCAATAGAAAGTTGGATATTTAAGGGTTTTGGTATCGTAACTCTTTTTGATGCTACCACAGAAAGTGCAATTTCTAATTTAAAAAGTAACTTATTAAAGTCTGAAACCGATGCCGGAAATCAAGAAAATTTTGAAACTATATTTAGGTCCATCTTTAAAATTCCCGATTTAAAAGTAGGTTTAATCTTTTATGATGAAAAACAAGATAAATTCATAAAGCCGCCATTCAATAACAAAATAAAAAGTTACATTCTTTTTGAACAGGATGAAATGGTCGATTGTAACAAAGCCTTTTTTGGATGTTCTCAAATTACTCTTTTGAATGAAAAAAAAACATTTATAATTTCAAATGTTGAAAAATTCTCTACAATCTTAGGAAATGAGACTTTAGGAAACCATTTATTGAAACAAAATATAAAAAGTTGTATTCTGGCTCCTGTCTTAAAAAACGGCAAACTACTTGGTATTATAGAGCTAGTATCTTCCAAAACAAAAGAACTTAACAGTATCAATGCTAACAATTTAGACCTTCTACTGCCATATGTAATTGATTCTTTGGAACGCTACAATGTCGATTTACAAAACCAAATAGAGGCAGTAATTCAAAGAGAATATACTGCAATCCATTCCAGTGTATATTGGAAATTTAAGAACGAAGCTGAAAAATACTACCAAACGAACAGCCCAAATAAAGACTATATCTTTAAAGAAATTGTATTTAAAGAAGTATATCCTTTATATGGTCAAATAGACATTAAAGGCTCTTCACAGCATAGAAATGACACTGTTAAAGAGGATCTTAAAAATCAATTAAAAACATTGTTAACTATTTTTGAGAGCTTGAAATCTAATAGCTCACTCACATTATTGGAACAACGAAAATTTGAAATGCAAACCTATTTTAAAGAACTTGAAAAGGAATTAAAAGCAGATACTGAGCAACAAATTCAAAACTATATTCAAAAAGAAATACATCCTATTTTAAATAACTCTAAGATTGACAATACGTGTCAATTAATAATTAACCAATATTTTGAAGAATTAGATCCTAAAACAGCTTTGTTTTATCATTCTAGAAAAAAGTTTGATGATGCAATGTCCATTATCAATAAAAAAATGGCTTCCATTCTAGATAAGGAACAACTTGATGCTCAAACCATTTTTCCTCATTATTTTGAACGATTTAAAACTGATGGAGTAGAACATAATTTATATATTGGAGCCTCTATCACACCTTCACAACCTTTTGACATCATGTATCTTAGCAACCTGAGATTATGGCAATTACAAACTTTATGCAAAATGGAATTAGAACACCATCGATTAAAAAAAGCCTTACCATATGAGTTAGATGTGACTTCATTAATTTTAGTATTTAGCTCCCCACTTTCCATACGATTTAGAATGGACGAAAAACGTTTTGACGTAGATGGAACATATAATGCCCGCTATGAAGTAGTAAAAAAACGCATTGACAAAGCAAATATTAAAGGTACGCAAGAAAGAATAACTCAAAAAGAAAAAATAACAATCGTATATTCTCATAGCTATGAGGAAACTGAATATTTGAAATACATTAAATTTTTGCAATTCAAAAAAATTCTAGAACCTACTATAGAACAATTTGACATTGAAGAGCTACAGGGCGTTTCAGGTTTAAAAGCTTTACGAATAAAAGTGTTTAATACAGAGTCTTCTAATGATAAATATTCTTATCAGGAATTATTAAGTGAAATAAATTAAGCTCTAACAGAATAAAAAGCCAGTACAAATGCAATCACCGAAATAATAATTCCGATCATAAAAATATTATAAGTAATCCTTAACAATCTATATTTTTTTTCAAGTACTAAGCCTAAATAATATAAATCTTTAATTAAAGAATTATATAAGTATTCGTTGTCTTTCATCATTTCATTTACAGCCCATTCATATTCTTCTAAAGGCATTTTATAAAAATTACCAAAAAACAACAAATTTACTTTTCTATCCTCAATGTCTTTTCGCGTAAAAATACCACTGGTAACTTTTGGGCGTGTAGATAGGATGGCAAAAATTATTGAAATCACACTAAACATAAGCATAATAAATGTTGGCATAACCAAATGCGCGTTATTTGCACTATCTAATTTTGGAATAATTGACGAAAGCGCAATAGAAATAATAATTGCATTTACTGAAAGTAGAATATTGGCTTTACTGTCAGCAATACCACTTAATCTCGTGTGATTACTTAATGTGATTCGAAACAAAGTGTCAACACCACGATCCGCTTTTTTGTTTTTCTCCGTTTTCTTTTTATTTTTTATTTTCTTAGGCATTTCTTCCATTTTGGCTTCTATTTTTTTTATTTTATCTTGAACCAAGAGTATGTTTTTTTCCTTTAACGGCGTCCAATTAGCAATTGCAAAATCAGTATAATATTGATGACATTGTGTTAGTATTCTATAATTCTCGCTATCCCATTCAAAATCATTATAGAATTTTTGCAGTGTATTTTCCCATTCCGCTCTTAACGATTCACAAATACTTAAATAATCAGGACTCGCAAAATGAGAATAATCAGCATCTCTTATGATTTTTTCCAGAACCGTATTAGGTGCATAATCGAATGTAGTAGCTTGAATTGTACTAGCCACTTTTTCAATGTATTCTGTAGATTTGTCTTTTTCTTTGAGGAAATCAGTGGCTATCGTTACACTAGAAAGCTCATGATGATCACAACCTTGAATGTAACCTGTATCATGAAACCAAGCCGCTATTAAAACTATTTCCCTATCTAATTGACTTAAAGACTCTTTCTCACTAAGGACTTCAACCGCCTTAACCACATCCATTGTGTGCTTAACATTATGATATGTAAATGAAATAGAAAGTCTATCTTTGAGTAATTTAATTACAAAATTTTCGGCTTGTTCTATAAGATTCATAAAAATTTTTATAATACTAAATTATGAAATTGTTTTCAGATAATCATTTTATAAAATATAAAATACCCGCATACTTATTTTTATCAATATTCATATTGCATTCTTGTGCAACTCATCATGCACAATATGGAAATAAAATTACAGCTAGTTTAACAACAAACGCAGATGATACTTCTAAAATTGCTCATACTTTTTTTTTAATTGGTGACGCTGGTAATAGTGACGAAGATAATTCAAAAAAAACGCTAAACCAACTTAATGAAGCATTACTAAAATCAGATAAAAATGCTACGTTACTTTTTTTGGGAGACAATATTTACCCGAAAGGAATGCCAAATAAAGAAGACAAATCCAGTTATGATTTGGCAAAAAACAAACTATTAAACCAGTTAGCACTTTCTAAAGAGTTTAAAGGTAAAACGCTTTTTATACCTGGAAATCATGATTGGTATAATGGAATAAATGGTTTAAAGCGTCAAGAAGAAATTGTTACTGATTACTTAAATGATAAAAAATCATTTTTACCAGGAAAAGGTTGTCCCATAGATGATTTAAAAATTAATGATTTCACAACACTAATTACAATTGATAGTCAATGGTTCTTGGAGGACTGGGACAAGACTCCAACAATAAATGACGATTGTGATATTAAATCTCGAGAAGGCTTTTTTGAGGAACTGGAAAGTTTATTAACTAAGAACAAAGAGAAAACCGTAATACTCGCATTACACCATCCATTAATGAGCAACGGTAGTCATGGCGGTCAGTTTTCATTAAAAAAACAGCTTTTTCCCTTGGAACAAAAAATCCCGCTTCCAGTAATAGGCTCTTTAATTAACTTTATTCGAAAAACATCCGGAATAAGCCCTCAAGACATTCAAAACAAACAATATACCGCTTTTTCGAAAAGAATAAAAACCCTTTTACAAGGACATGATAATGTTATAGTCGTTTCTGGACACGATCATAATTTACAATACATTGATCATCAAAATATAAAACAAATAATAAGCGGTGCTGGATCAAAGTCGGAAGCAGCCAGAGCGATCTATCAAAATGATTTCTCTTACGGTAAAAATGGTTTTGCTACTTTAAAAGTCTATCGTAATGGAAAAACAATCGTTTCCTTTTTTGGTCAAGAAAACAATAAAAACAAGCTCCTTTTTGAGAAAACTGTCTTATTTTCCAAAAACGAAGTAGTTTTAGAATATCCAAATAAATTTTCTCTAACAACAAAATCGGCTGTTTATACTCCAGACATGATTCATAAAAGTAAAGCACATAATTTATTTTTAGGAACACATTATAGAAATTATTATGGTGTACTTATAGAAGCCAAAACTGCCATTCTAGATACCTTGTATGGAGGTTTAAAACCAGATATTGCAGGTGGGGGTCATCAATCAAAATCATTACGACTTGTTGATAAAGACGGTAAGGAATATGTAATGCGTGCAGTTAAAAAGAGTGTCTCCCGATTTTTGCAAAGTGTTGCATTTAAAGATCAATATGTAGAAAACGAATTTGAAAATACATTTGCTGAAGACTTTTTATATGATTTTTATACCACTGCACATCCATACACTCCCTTAGCTGTTGGTGCTTTAGCAGATAAAATTGGGGTATCTCACACTAATCCAAAATTATTTTACATCCCAAAGCAAAATGGCTTGGAAGAATTTAACACCAATTTTGGTGATGAATTGTATTTAGTTGAAGAAAGGCCTTCGGAAAGTCAAAAAAAATTAAAAAGTTTTGGTACTCCAAAGGATATAATAGGAACCGAAGAAGTATTAGAAAATCTAGTAAAAGACGAGAAATATAGTATTGATGAAAACGAATATATAAAAGCCCGTTTATTTGACATGTTAATTGGAGATTGGGACAGGCATTATGATCAATGGCGTTGGGGCGAATATAAGGAGGATGGGAAAATAATTTACAAACCGATTCCTAGAGATAGAGACCAAGCATTTTCAAAATACGATGGTGCTTTGCTTTCTATTTTAATGAATATTCCCGCATTGCGACATATGCAAAGTTTTAAAGATGATATAAAAAATGTCAAGTGGTTTAATCGTGAAGCCTATCAATTAGACTTGGCTTTTTTAAAAACGGCAACAAAAAAAGATTGGATTAAAGAAGCACGATACATTCAAGAAAACCTTACAGATGAAGCGATTGATAATGCTTTTACTAGTTTACCAAAAGAGGTTCAGGATAAAACAATTGCCGAAATTAAGGAAAAGTTAAAATCTAGAAGAGCAAAACTAGCTAATTATGCTTCTAATTATTCCACCGTTTTACAAAAAACAGTTTTGATTGTTGGTACCAATAAAAAAGACAAATTTGTCATCAATCACATCTCAAAAAACAATATTGAAGTTTCTGTTTATAGATTAAAAAAAGAAGGAGAACAATTAATCCATAGCATTAGTTATAATGGTTCTAAAACTAAAAACATATGGATCTATGGGTTAGATGATGATGATGAATTTGAAGTAAAAGGGAATTATTATTCAAAAACAAAAATTAGACTAATTGGTGGTCAAAATAACGATACCTATACCGTAGAAAACGGTGATAAAATTAAAATCTTAGATTTTGATTCTAAAAACAACACTTTCAATATCGATTCTAAAACTCAAAAAAAATTGAGCGACAATTATGAAACTAACTTATATAATTACAAAAAGCCAAAATACAATGCCTTTTCAGGATATCCTACAATAGGCTTTAACCCTGATGATGGAATAAAATTTGGTATAAATGTCAACTATACCGTTAATCGTTTCAAGCAAAATCCATACACTCGAAAACATATATTTAAAGGTAATTACTATTTTGCTACTGAAGGTTTTGAATTACTTTATAATTTATCGGCTCCAAAAGTTATTGGTTTATGGGATTTTAATTTAGATACACAGTTTACAAGCCCCAATTTTGCAATCAATTATTTTGGCTATGGAAACGAAACCCACAATAATGATGATATCGAAGGAATGGATTACAACCGTGTTCGTATTCGAATTATTAAAGCGGCTCCACAATTAAAAAAAGCAGGCCTTAATGGTAGTACAATAACTATTCAATCTATTTTTGAAAATATAGAAATTGACAGGACTGTAAATCGTTTTATAACCACTGTAAATACTGTAAACCCTAACGTTTTTGAATACCAACAATTTGCAGGAACCTCATTAAAATATAGTTATGAAAATTACGACAACCTCTCATTACCAAGCATTGGAATGGGTTTCTCGATTTCAGGAAGCTGGAAAGTAAACCTAGGTGATCTAAATCGTAATTTTCCAACAATTGAATCAAAACTTAATTTTAATCACAAAATTGACTCTAATGGTAAGTTTGTTTTAGCAACACTGTTAAAAGGAAAAGCGGTATTAAATAATAATTTTGAATTCTATCAAGGTGCAACTTTAGGCGGTGATTATGATTTAAGAGGTTTTAGAAATGAACGCTTTTTAGGCAAGCAATCCTTTTTTCAAAGTAGTGATTTAAGATGGAATATTGGAAAAATACGCGAAAGTATTGTTCCAATGACTTATGGTGTTTTAGGAGGTTTTGATTATGGAAGAGTTTGGTTAGACGAAGAGAAATCAAACAAGTGGCATCAATCCTTTGGTGGAGGTTTATGGCTTAATGGTTTAAATGTAATCACTGCTAGGCTTACTTATTTTAAGAGCCCAGATGATGAAGGACGAATCACTTTTGGATTAGGGTTTGGATTTTAGTTTAAGGTTATTTATGGAAACTTCATAAACCATTCCCCCATTACCCTTTGTTTTTTCGTCGACAATTAGTAATTTATCATTATCTTTAAAACAAATCCCTTCTTTTTGAGAATTATGCTTTAAATTAAATTCACACATTTTTCCCGAGAAAAAATCGTCCTCTTTAAAATTCTCAAATAACCAAATTCTGCTATGACTCAACAAGACTACTTTTGATTGATCTGGACTAATAGCTGCACTTGTTATTGCATAGTTATCAAAATCATTCCCTGTTTTATATTTACCTAATAACTTCGCTTGATGGAATCCTTCTTTATTTGGGATTCGATACAATAATGTAGTACCATCAAATCCCTTACTTCTGTTTTTAGTAAACAAATAAAAATTACCCTTTAGTTCAAAAAAACTTTCAACATCAAAAAGTAATTCTTTCTTTTTTGGAGGAAATTCATTTTGTTCTGGATAAGAAAAAGACACTTTATAAATGGGTGCAGTTGTCTTATTATCTAATGCTGCTTTTGCAATTTTATAAATGCATAAATCCTTTCTGACATTCTCATTGTTCCCAAAATCACCTATATATAAGTTCCCTTCTCCATCTTTAGTAATCTCTTCCCAATCAATATTTTTTGTCTTCTTTATTGTTAGACTATTCGCAACATTCCCTTTTTGATCTAAAGCATAGATTTTATTCTTATTGCCACTATCTTCAATTACCCAAACTAAATGATTTTCTGGTGCGTAACTAATACCAGAAACCTCCTTTAAATTGTCCGGTAATTTATAAAGGGGAGATAGTAAACCTGAATCTTGTTGACATGAAAATAAAAAGAAACCGACCGAAAAAAACAAAAAATAATTTTTCATAAATTATACCGATATCACATAAATAAAAAAGAAGATAATCAAAAAAACAAACTAGAAACCAGGTTTAAATAAGTTGGCATTTTTAAAGTTCCTTGTAACAAATTTGAATGCAGCACTCAATACATTACCCATTCGTTTTGCATTTTTAAAATTCAAGTCGTTGGTGTATTTATAAAGGTCCAATTTTAATTGTTGTACATGTTCGTCTGGGGCAATCATATCGTTCCCCATAATTTTCAATATTCTTTTGATACGTGTTTCTGCCGAAAGAATTCTTTTGGCTAAGGCTGCACGTTCTTCATTTTTATATTGCTCAATTGAACTTTCTTGCAGTTTTTCTTTAACCAATTTTACCATCGGATAGTTTTCCTTAAAGAATTGGGGACGATAAATTTTAAAATTACCCTCATAACATTGTTGATCAAAATCGATAGGACGAATTCTATACACTACTTGATCAAAATCATGAATTGGGATGATTACATAATTATACGCTCTCATGTCACCCAAAAGGCGAATCATACAACGTTCATTAAATTTTACAAATTCTTTTGCAATTTGAGATTTTTCAGTCTCCGTACAGTCATTTAATAGTGTTTCAATGAATACATCACCTGGAATCCCAATAATATGCTCTTCAATTAAAGTATCATCGTATACTAAAAAATTTATTTTATCAGGTGATAATATATGTTCCAATTCCAGTCCATATATACGGGAAGCATCTGCTTTTTTAATGTAAAAATGTACATAATTATCATTTAAAATATTTCTGACTTTTATCCTAAAAGGTTTAGAATTTCCAAAAGTGCAAAAATCAATTGCATCTACATTTAAAAATTTTATAATATCATTGTTTCCATCTGAGTGCAAAAGAGAATAGATTTTTTTTAAATTCAAGTCTATTTCATTTCTTTCAAATTCATTATAAAAAACACGTGCCCATAAAGTGTCCTGGTCCTGCTTATCATACACATTTATTGAACCAGAAAAACGCAGTAAATCATCATAACAAATTTGAACTTTTGAAATACGGTCAAAACGCTCTAAATAGTCAAATAACGGTTTATTTACAGGATAAGTTGGTTTTTTAAATAGAATTTCGCCTTCGCTCATTTGGATAAAATTTAATGCAAATTTACATTAATTTGATCCGTATTGGCAATAAAAGATAAACTTCTTAGTTTTAAAAAAGCGGAATGCATCAGTATCAGTTAATTCATGCAATATTTAATCTACTAAAAAAAATATTTTAACCAGCTAAAAAATATTTCTGATTATCAAGCAATTAGAAAATAAACATTTTTTAACTTCAAAAAATAAAATATTAAATACAAAAAAAACGATTCAGAGAATAATTTATTTTAAATTTGAAAGTCCCCAAGACATAATATACCATTATCTTAAAACCTACTATGACGAATAAGCATGATATTTATATCAAGGCAGCCGAATCTGCAAAAATTGGTATCTGGGAATCGAATTTAGAGACCAATTCTGTATATTGGGATTCCATTACAAAATGTATTCTTGAAGTCCCTGAAGACTTTCAACCGATAAATGGTGACGGAATTAAATTTTATAGCCCCGGTGAAAACAGAGAAAGAATTGTAGCTTTAATAGAAAAAGCAATTAGCGATGGTATCTCATTTAATGATAAATTTCAAATTACCACAGCAAAAAATAACATAAAATATGTTGAATGTATTTGTCGGACGGAATTGAAAAACAATAAAGTAATTAGACTATTAGGTACTTTTCAAGATATTACAAAAGAGCAAAATTTAATTAATGAACTTGAATTAAACGTTAAGAAATTTTCTTCTATTTTTTCCAGTGCTAATGATGCCATAATTATTATTGATTATTCTACTGGAATAATTACGGATTGTAATTCGAGAGCTTATGAGCTTACGGGATATAAATCATCTGAATTACTAGGTATACACAACTCAAAGTTGTTCCCAATTGAGAAAAGAATTGAAATCCGATTGTTTCTAGCCAATAATAAAGATAAAGACAACTACTTTGTAAATGAGACTTTTATAAAGACAAACTTGGGTGCTATAATCCCAGTTGAAGTCGCATCAGGAAAAAAATTCATCGTCGGCAATCGTACTTTTTTAGTTTGTTTTTTTAGAGATATAAGTGAACGTAAAAATGTAGAAGACAACCTTAACATGCTATCTCTAGTAGCATCCGAAACATCTGATGCAATTATAATTGCAAATCCAGAAGGTGAGACTGTATGGGCAAACAATGCTTTTCTAAAATTGACTGGTTTTTCTCTAAATGAAATCATTGGTAAAAAACCTCGTGCCTTTTTAAATGGTCCGGAAACCGATTTACAAACTATTAGTAACATTAATGATGCCCTTCATTTTAAAAAAAATATAAAAACCACAATCCTTAATTATAACAAACAAAAAGAAAAATTTTGGTATGAGTCAAGTACAACACCTGTTTTTGACAATCTAGGAAATTGCACCAAATTTATTTGTGTAGGTAGAGACGTTACCGTAGCTAAAGAAAAAGAACTAGAACTCCGAAGAATATTAGATGTTACCAATGATCAAAATGACAAACTTTTTAATTTTGCTCATATCGTTTCACACAATATCCGCTCGCATGCCAGTAATTTATCTATGATTTTAGATGTTATGGAAAGTGCGGATGATACTGATGAAAAATTGTCTTATATAGAAATGTTTAAAGAAGGAACTGATAAATTATCCGAAACGATTGAGTATTTAAACGAAATCATAACCATTCAAAAAAACACAAATATTGATAAAAAACACATTTGTTTAAAAGATGAAATAGAAAAAGTAAAGATGGCATTAAGTCAATCAATCGTTGAAAGTTGCATTGAAATAACACATTCTATTCCTGACAACCTTGTTGTAAGTGTAATTCCTGCCTATCTGGACAGCATTCTACTTAATTTATTTACAAATGCTATCAAATACAAATCCACGAAAAGAAAAGCTACTTTAGAAATAGGTTACGAAATTAATGAACATTATACCATAATAAGCTTTAAAGACAATGGATTAGGAATAAATCTAAATAAAAACGGTCATAAATTATTTGGAATGTACAAAACTTTTCATGGCAATGATGACGCAAGAGGTATTGGACTCTTTATTACCAAAAACCAATTAGAAGCGATGAAAGGTAAAATTGAAGTAGAAAGTGAAGAAGGTGTTGGGTCAACTTTTAAAATTCACTTAAATGAAAAATAAAATTACTTATATTATTGATGATGATAAATTATCTATAAAATTAATGAGTATGTTAATTACAAAAAATCATTTTTGTGAAGAGATTATTCCGTTTTTTAACCCCCAAGTTGCATTAGAAAACTTAAAAAAAAACGCTACAGATCCTGATAATTTGCCTGATGTTATCTTACTTGATTTAAATATGCCAATACTAGATGGTTGGCAATTTTTGGACGAATTTATCCTTTTACCAATAAAAAAAGATATTTCAATTTTTATTGTTACCTCTTCCATTGATCCTTCAGATATTGAAATGGCAAAAAAATATGATATGGTAAAAAGCTATATTATGAAACCTATCAACGCAAAAAAATTAGAAGAAGCCTCAAAATTAATTTAATTCATAATTTGAAATATAATAGTAACAATTTCATACTTTGTTCGTCCTATTAAAAACTAAAAAACGAACATTTTGGAAACTATTCTTTCGATTAAAAATCTCAATAAACGCTACGGCAGTTTACAAGCCTTGAAAGATGTCTCTTTTGAAATTAAAAAAGGACATGTCTACGGTATTTTAGGACCTAATGGAAGTGGAAAATCAACCACATTGGGAATTGTTTTGAATGTTGTAAATAAAACATCCGGAGAATACTTTTGGTTTGATGGTAAAATGGAAACTCATGAAGCTTTGAAAAAAGTAGGGGCTATTATTGAAAGACCTAACTTTTATCCTTACATGACGGCGGAAGAAAATCTAAAACTAGTTTGTAAAATTAAGAATATCAACTATACTAAAATTCAGGAAAAACTAGAATTAGTAGGTTTAGATGAAAGAAAAAATAGTAAGTTCAGTACTTTTTCTTTAGGAATGAAACAGCGCCTAGCCATTGCTTCTGCCCTACTGAATGATCCAGAAATCCTTATTCTTGATGAACCTACCAATGGATTAGATCCACAAGGAATTCACCAAATTAGAGATATTATCAAGCAAATCGCTGCTCAAGGAACAACTATATTACTTGCTTCTCATTTACTCGATGAAGTCGAAAAAGTATGTACCCATGTATTGGTTTTAAGAAAAGGAACTGTTTTATATTCTGGTTCTGTTGATGGCATGACTGCAAATGAAGGATTCTTTGAGCTACAAGCTGATGACAACGCCAATTTAATTGCTATTTTAAAAACACATCCAGCTGTAGAAAGTGTAAAAACAGAAGAGGGAAAAGTTTTTGTTTATTTAAAAAATGCATTAGAAGCGGCTGAATTAAACAAATTCCTTTTTGAAAAAAACATATGTTTAAGTCATTTGGTAAAACGTAAAAATAGCCTTGAAGAACAGTTTTTAGAATTGACCAGTACAGTTACACCAACAACATTAAACTAGCCGCTATGAAACGATTACTATCTATAGAATTACAAAAAATCTGGATGAATAAAGCCAGTAGAATACTTACACTTACTTATTTCATTCTTCTTTCCTTTATTGCATTAATAGCATCAATAAAATTTGATATTGGATTTTTTAAGTTAGATCTTGCCGAAATGGGGATTTTTAACTTTCCAATTATATGGCATTTCAATACCTATATAGCTGCTTGGTTAAAATTCTTTTTAGCCATTGTTATTGTTTCAATGATGGCAAATGAATACAGCTATGGTACGTTAAAACAAAACTTGATTGACGGAATGAGTAAAAAAGAATTAATCATTTCTAAATTCTTGACTGTACTTCTATTTGCATTGGTTTCAACTGTTTTTGTTTTCTTGATGAGTTTATTATTAGGGTACAGCTTTTCATCTTATACAGAAATAAGTATCGTATTTAGTGATTTAGAATATCTAGTGGCATTTTTCGTGAAATTAGTTGGGTTTTTCTCCTTTTGTTTGTTTTTGGGGATACTCGTTAAACGCTCCGCTTTTGCATTAGGTTTTCTTTTAGTTTGGACAATAGGGGAATGGATTACGAAAGGAATTTTAACTTTTAAAATATTTCCAGATAGTGATACCGCCGATTCTATAACACAATTTTTCCCTTTAGAATCTATGTCTAATTTAATTGTTATGCCCTTTAGAAGGCTATCGGTCATAAAAAATATTGGGACGCAAATTGGAGTTAATAGCACAATAGATTATAGTGTACACTTTAGCGCTATACTAATTGTACTAACTTGGTCATTACTTTTTATGTTATTATCTTATAGATTATTAAAAAACAGAGATTTGTAGTACCTTTACAAGGCTATGAGATGTTTAAAAACAATTTCACTTTGTATCCTTTTTTCCTTTTGCACTACAATAGGAAAGGCTCAATATATTACTGTAAATGATAGCTACACAGCACAAAACTTGGTTGATTTATTAACAAATAAAAGTCCTTGCGCTAACACCTCTAATCCTAGTGTAACTGGGGATACTTTTTCTGGAATAAAAAATAGTTATAGTTATTTTAATTCAGGAACAAGTAACTTTCCTTTTACCGAAGGAGTATTATTAAGTACTTGGAGTAGCACTAATTCAGTTGGTCCCTTTATACGAAATCAAGGTGGCGGAAGTTCGTCTTGGAAAGGAGATACCGATTTAGATCAAGCCTTAGGAATTAAGTCCATAAATGCAACAGTATTAGAATTTGATTTTACGCCCTTAACCAATTTTGTTAATTTCAATTATATTTTTGCTTCAAATGAATATCAAGATGATTTCCCTTGTCGGTTTTCAGATGGTTTTGCTTTTTTAATTAAAGAAAATGGACCAACAGGTGTTTATAAAAATTTAGCTGTTTTACCCGATAACATTACTCCAGTTTCCTCTGAAAATGTTCATCCTACTATCAGTTTTACTAATACTACTGGAAGTACATCAGGCTGTGCAGCAAAAAACGAATCTTATTTTGGACAAATAAATACAAGCCCAGCAAATACAAGCCCTATTAATTATAGTGGACAAACGGTTGTATTAAATGCACAAACTAATGTTGTTGCGGGAAATTCATATCATATTAAATTAGTACTTGCTGATGATGAATTTGAGTATTATGATTCGGCAGTTTTTCTACAAGCAGGAAGTTTTACAACCAAAGTAGAATTAGGAGCCGATCGGTTATTAGCAACTAATAATGGAATTTGTTTTGGTGAAAATTATGTAATTGACACTAAACTTCCTGCCAGTTATATATATAAATGGTATAAAAACAATGTCTTATTAATAGGAGAAATTAGCCCTTCTTATACCGTTAAAGATGCAGGAACCTACAAAGTCGAAGTCATTTTAAGTCCTACAATATGTATAGCTACAAGTGAACTAAAAGTTGAATACACACCCGAAATTGTATTAAAAAATACCTCTTTATTTCAATGTGATGAAAATGGAGATGGAATAGCCATTTTTAATTTAACAAAAGCTGAAGCAATCATAAAAAACAATAATAGTAATCTAAAACAAATGTTTTTTTACGAAAATAGTTTTGATGCTCAAAACAATCAAAATCAAATTATAAATCCAACTAATTATACGAACAAAGCAAATAATCAAATTGTAATTGCCAAAGTTTCGGACAATTATGGCTGTTCTAACTCCGCAGAATTGACACTATCCATTTCGAATAAAACTATAGCTCCACTAGATCCAGTAACAGTTTGTGATGATGATGGAGTCAGTGATGGAATACATCAATTTGATTTAATGGCTGTAGCTACTTCTGGTCAATTTTCAGGTATAGGAAATAATATTTTTGTTACTTTTTATTCAAACCCAACAGATGCATATCTTGAAAAAAACGAATTACCTTTCTTATTCAAAAATACGATTCCCTACCAACAAACTCTATTTGTAAGAGTACTTAACGGATCTGATTGTTATGCGATTACCCAAATTACACTTTTTATAAATACATTTAATCCTCCAAACTTTGAAGATGAAAACATTCCTTTATGCGAAGGAAGTGCTCTTACTATAGCTGTAAACAACATATATTCCAGTTATTTATGGAATACAGGCGCAACTTCAAATTCTATTTTGGTCAATACGGCAGGAGATTATTCAGTAGTCGTTACAGATACAAATGGTTGTGAGGCAACAAAGAACTTCCACATCACAGCCTCTGGTATAGCAACAATAACTGGAGCAACAATAAATGATTTTGCAGGGAATGAAAATTCAGTTGAACTGGAATATACTGGTACAGGAAATTATGAGTTTTCATTAGATGGGTCTTATTTTCAAGATAACCCCATTTTTAATGGAATAGCTCCTGGTAATTATTTAGCCTATGCACGTGACAAAAACGGATGTGGTTTATCAAATCCATTTCTCCTATATGTTTTAGATTATCCTCGTTATTTCACTCCTAATGGGGATGGATTTAATGATTTATGGAACATTAAAAATCTTGATTTATTATCAAAATCTACTTTGACAATATTTGATCGTTATGGTAAATTATTAAAAGAGTTGGGGTCAAAAAGTACAGGATGGAATGGTACTTTCAATGGGTACGAATTACCTGCAGACGATTATTGGTTTCAATTAACCTTTGCCGATGGGAAAATGATTAAAGGGCATTTTTCGTTAAAAAGATAATATCTTTTTTATATTTTTAGCAAATGAAAAAGATAACTGCTCTTTTCTTTTTATTCTTATCCATAAACTGTTTTGCACAGTTTAGCAAAACCCACTACATACCACCTTTAAGTGGTTCAAGTAATGTTGCTGCCGAAGAGCAATATATTTATATCTCAACTCCAAGTACTACACCTGTAAATTTCAAAATAATTCAACTAGGAGGAACAATAGTAACAGGAATTGTATCACAAAGTAGCCCCTATATTTTTAATGTTGGTTATGGAAATGACACTCAACTTCACGTAAAAGAAAGTTTAATAAGTACTGTTTTAAACAACAAAGGATATGTTATAGAAGCCGAGGACGTTGTATATGTAACCGTTAGGGTAATAGCCGGAAATGGTAATCAGGCAGGAGCATTAGTTTCCAAAGGATTAGCCGCTTTAGGAACTCAGTTTCGGATTGGTGCGTTTACAAACACAGATATTAGTAGTCTAAGTGTAAATCATCTTACTTTCATATCAATCTTAGCTACAGAGAACAATACACTAATAAAATTTAGCGGAATTAAAACAGGCGTTTCTTTAATAAATAATGGTGGTGGAGCAACTCCCGCAAATATTACACTAAATAGTGGCGAAAGTTATGTTTTGGCTGTTAAAGGACCTAACAATGCCAACAGAGATGGCTTAATAGGTTCACTAGTGAGTTCAGATAAACCTATTGCAGTAAATTGTGGATCTTACGCTGGAACAAATGGTGATATACTCCAAAATGTCGACTTAGGTTTTGATCAGATTGTTTCTGCGGAAAGAACTGGTAAGGATTATATATTAATAAAGAGTACAGGACAAAATTTAGTCGAAAGAGTTCTTATTGTCGCAAATGAAGACAATACCGAAATATATTTAAATGATAATTTAAGTCCATCGAAAGTTTTAAATGCTGGCGAATACATTGCTTTGAATGGATCAAATTATAGTGTAGCTGGTAATTTGTATATTAGAACTTCAAAAAACACTTTTATCTATCAAAGTGTTGGCGATAATTCTAGAAGCGACCAAGCCAATCAAGAATTATTTTTCGTCCCTCCATTAAGTTGTGAAACTCCAAAGTTAATTGACAATATTCCTAATCTAAACCAGATAGGTTCCAGAACATTTACGGGTCGTGTAACAATCGTTACCGAGAAAAATGCAACACTAACATTTGCAATCAATGGAACACCGTTCTCGCTATCTGATTTACCTGCTACAGTGGATGGACCAAAATTAGTCACAGGAAATTCAAATTATGAAACCTATACGATAACGGGACTTTCTGGTAACGTATCTGCTTATTCTTCGGGACAATTATATCTTGCTTCCTACGGTTCAGATGGAGCGGCGACTTATGGCGGTTTTTATTCTGGATTTACTTTTAAACCACAAATAACTTTTGACAAAATAAATATTGCCCAGACTGGTTGTGTCTCAAATACACGTCTTTTCGTAAGCGAAATTACAGGTTTTGATACTTTCCAATGGTATTATAACAATGTAGCAATTCCTAGTGCAACTACAAACGTATTATTTCCAAAAGAACCTGGATATTACCATGTTAAAGCAACTATTGCTTCTTGTGGCACAACTTTAGAATCAGATAAAATTCCAGTTAGCGACTGTCCGTTAGATACTGATAATGACACGGTAAATAACAACATTGATATTGATCTTGATAACGACGGGATATTGAATAGTGATGAAGCTTACGTCTCTCTTATTAACCAATCTAATCCAACTACTAGCACCGATTTTAATGCTGTAATCAGTGGCAATGGTACAATAATAGGCAAGCCTATTTATGGTTTTGTATCAGAAGTTCCTGCTGGAAAAGCAAATAACACATCTTATACCATTAATTTAACGACGCCTCAAAGCCTTTCAATAAATTATATTACACAAGATAGTCCGTCGCAAGCGACAGCTATTTCTGAGTATTTAAATTCTGAGGGTGATTTTATATTACGCGTGCCTTCGGACAAGACTATTACTTTGAGTGATCCTCAAAATCAATTATTAGTAGACACTAACTTCGACGGCATTTACGAAAGTGGCATTACTACATTTTCCTCATTTGAAATAAGATTTAGATTAAAGAGCACTACTCCATTGCTTCCTGGAACTGGCAGCTTTACATTTTCGACCTACCTTACAAATTCAATTACTTTAATTCATAATAATTTATCCGAAACCAACATAAATAAAGCGACATTTATGATTACTCATACTGAAACCTATGATACGGATTCAGATGGAATTCCAGATTTATTAGATTTAGATAGTGACAATGATGGAATTCCTGATACTATTGAAGCACAAGGAAAAGGATTTAAAATTTATTCCGGAATTGATGACAACAATAATGGATTAGATAATGCCTTTGAACCAGGAATAAACAAAATCAACACTGATAATGATCTCTTTGATTCTATTATAAAAAAATACGATATCATCGACTTAGATAGTGATAATGATGGAATTTATGATTTGGTTGAATCTGGAAGTAGCGCTCCGGACACGAATAATGATGGAATAATCGATGGACCGCCTTCCTCTTTTGGAAATAATGGCCTTTATGACAATCTTGAAACAACTCCCGACAGTGGCATTTTAAAAAAACCTATTGAAGATACGGATAATGACGGTAGCTTTAATTATATAGATTTAGACAGTGATAATGATTCTTGTTTTGATGTTACTGAAGCAGGTTTTACAGATAACAATAATGACGGCGTTTTAGGAAATAATCCAGTTACAATTAATGCTTTTGGAATCGTTACTAGCCGAATTAATGGTTATATGCTCCCTAACAGTAATTACCTCGTAGCAGCACCTATTAGTATCACTGAACAACCCAAAAGTCAATCAGAATGCGAATTACAAGCAACTTCATTTACTATCCAAACTAATGCCGTAACTGCCTATCAATGGCAGGTATCAATAGATGGAACTGCTTGGAATGATATTGTTAATGGTCCAACTTATTTAGGAGTAACTACAGATCAAATAATAATAAAAAGCGTAACTAATAATATGAATGGTTATCACTATAGAGTACTTTTAAGTAAAGTTGGGAATTCCTGTGGACTTATTTCTAACGCAGCAATTCTTACTGTTTACCCCCTACCAATAGTGGTAACACCTATTGAATTAATACAATGTGATGATGATTTAGATGGTTTTTCAACTTTTAATATTACTGAACAAAATAGTTCCATTTCTACTAATTCATCCAAAGAAATTTTCACGTATTATACCACTTTTGATGGAGCAAAAGCAAAAAATCAATTCGTTCAAATTGTTAATCCTATTAATTACAAAAGTAAAACAAATACTATTTGGACCCGAGTAGAAAATGCAAATGGATGTTTTAGTATATCTCAGTTAAATTTAGTTGTGTCATCAACACAAATTCCAACAACTTTTAGTCGCACCTATGAAACTTGTGACGACTATATAGATTCCACTCATGATGATATGGATGGGGTAAGTACATTTGATTTTAGTTCCACCACTTTAGATATTAAAGCAATTCTACCTTCCCCAAGTACATTATATGCTATAAAATATTACAACAATGAATTGGATGCTTTATCTGAATTAAATGAAATAACGAACACAACTACTTACAGAAATACAAATTCACCTTACTTCCAAGAAATTTGGGTCCGAGTAGAAAGTACATTAGACAACTCTTGTTATGGGCTTGGAGCACATATAAAACTTAAAGTAAATGCAAAACCTAATATAAATACAAATGAGGATCATACCGATGATGCATTAGTGTGTTCGAATCTCGCTTCCTTTTTTGTAAAATTAAATGCTGGAGTTCATGATAGTTCGCCAACAGAAAACTACACTTATGTTTGGTCGAAGGACAATCAAGTTCTAGCAGAAAATACGGCATATACATTAGATGTGAATGCAACAGGAAATTATTCAGTTACGGTTACTAATGCCTCAGGTTGTAGCAGAATTAGGACCATTAATGTAACTGCTTCTGATGTAGCACATATTGAAACAATATCAGTTTTAGACTTAGTTGAAAACAATACTATTACAGTGAACGTTACTGGACAAGGGAGTTATGAATATAGTTTAGATGCCATTTCTGGCCCCTTCCAGTCCTCTAATTTCTTTGACAATGTTTCAGCAGGGATTCACGAAGTATTTATAAATGACACCAATGGATGTGGCATCATCCAAAAAACGATTGCTGTTATAGGGGTTCCTAAATTTTTCACACCTAATGGCGATGGATTTAACGACTATTGGAATTTAAAAGGCGTAAATACTAATCTCAATTCAAAATCAATAATTTACATCTTTGATCGTTATGGAAAACTTCTCAAACAATTAAATCCCAATAGTATAGGTTGGGATGGAACTTTTAATGGACTACCATTACCTGCCGATGATTACTGGTATACAATAAAACTAGAAGACAGTAGAGAGGTAAAAGGACATTTTAGTATCAAAAGATAAGAAGCTCAATTATTTTAAATATTAAATTTTAATTGTTTTGTTATAATTCTGTTATAATTCTGAAAATTAGTACATTTGATATATTCAGATAGGTCATGAAAATAAATATTTTTTTTGTTTTGGTTTTTTCATTATTAATAACTCCTTTATTTGCACAAAAAGAAGCTGCAATATGGTACTTTGGAGGTAATGCTGGATTAGACTTTAACTCAGGAAGTCCAGTTGCATTAAATAATGGAAAATTGGTCACAAATGAAGGCTGCGCTAGTATATCAGATAAAAATGGAAACATCTTATTTTATACTGACGGCTCAATTGTATACGACAAAACACATCAAGTAATGCCAAATGGTTATGGACTTCTTGGTCATAAATCCAGTACTCAATCGGCAATAATTGTTCCCAAACCAAAAAATCCTAATATCTATTATATTTTCACAGTAGACCAACCTAATCCCGATAATGTGGATGATGATTTAACAAATGATGAAGATCCTCCAAATGATGGTTTAAACTATTCAGTAGTAGATTTAAGATTAAATAATGGACTGGGTGACATCATAAGTACTGAAAAAAACATACATCTTATTACCTACAATCCAAATGATGCAGAAGATGTAAAATTTAAATGTTCTGAAAAAATTACTGCAGTTCAACATTTAGATGGTATTTCAATATGGGTAGTCACACATTTTAAAAACACTTTCTACTCCTTTAAAATTAGTACTCAAGGGCTAAATCAAAAACCCATTCAAACAACTACTCCTCTAGATGTTCCCACTAGTGGCTATATCTCTAATGCTATTGGTTACTTAAAATTTTCTCCTAATGGAAAAAAAATTGCCATGGCAAATACGGCGATAAGACTTACCAATGACTTGGGTCCAAAAGGAGAGGTAAGAAGAAATACAGGAAATGTTTTATTATACGACTTTGATGCAGGAACAGGTAAAATTAGTAATGGTATTACATTATTAAATAATGCCAATCCTTATGGAGTTGAATTCTCGGCAAAATCAAAAAAACTATATGTTACCGTAAACTTATTTGATCAAACCGGAAGAATGTCTTTGGGAAGTAATTTAATTCAATTTGATTTAAAAAATCCAAACATTCCATCTACAAATACAATTGTTAATAATTCGAATTATGTAGCGGGAGCGCTACAATTAGCCATTGATGAAAAAATATACCGTGTTGGTTACCCCAATGGCGGAGGATATATTGATAAAATGTCCGTAATAAACAATCCAGAATTAAATGGAACAAGTTGTAATTTTCTACAAAATGCTATTAGCTTAAATGGAGGAATATCACAGTTAGGATTACCCCCATTTATTACTTCCTTATTTCTATATACTTTTGAATATGAATTTAACTGCTTAGGAGATTCAACTCATTTCTTTTTAAACACTATTGAAAAAATTGACTCCGTGCAATGGGATTTTGGGGATGGTACAACATCAAATGCTATTGATGCTTATCATATTTACAAAAACCCCGGTGATTATAAAGTAACATTAATAAAAACTATAAATGGAGAAAATAGAGAGCCTATTGAAAAGACCATTACAATATATGAAAGTCCCATTATTTCAACGGATCCCTATACACTTGTTCAATGTGATACACAAGATTCAAATCCTTTAGATGGTCTTGCTACTTTTAATTTGGAAGCTGCAAATGATAAAATCACCTTCGGAAATAAAGAATATGATGTATTTTATTATCACACTATCAATGATGCAGAAAATGATGTCGACAATCTAAATTCTATCAACCCTATCTACAGAAACACTATTCCTGACGAATATATATACCTTAAAGTAACACAACCTAATTCATCTTGTTACAGAATTGGCACAGTAATTTTACATGCAAATAAAAACAATTCTATACTTCCAGAACCTTTGCATGAATGTGACAAGGGAGATGGAATAGGCGTATTTAATTTAGAAGAAAAAAAAGACGCAATTAGGAACGAGCTGGGGTTAACGCCAGATATTCTTTTGTTTTTTTACCCTACTGAACAAGATGCGTCATTAAGCACCAATGAACTTGAAAAAGAATATTCTTCAAATTCAAAAACTATATTTATTAGAGCTGAGAACAAAGAAGGATGTTATGGAACGGGACAATTTGATTTAATTGTAGAGCCAACACCAAAAATAAACACTTTTGAAAAAAGCTTTCTTTGTGAAAGCGAAAACCCATCTATTACAATCAATTCTGGTTTAGGTCCACAAGCTTTATCAAGTGATTATACTTTTTTATGGTCAACTGGAGAAACGACTCCTTCGATTACAGTAACTAAAGAAGGGGACTATAAAGTTATTGTAAAGAATAAATCTGGTTGCAGCGAAACTAGGACCTGCAGTGTAATAATGTCATATTTGGCAAAAATACAAAATATCGATGTACAAGATTTAGCTCCAATTAATCAAGTTACAATTGAACTTACAAATCCAGAAGACTATAGATATATGATTCATTTTGAAAATGGATTATCTACAGTATTTCAGGATAATCCAAATTTTAAAAATATACCTGGTGGATTTCATGAATTGATAATTGAAAACATAAATGGATGTGGCCTTGTAAAAAGAAATTTTGCCGTATTAGAAGCTGCACCTTTCTTTACACCTAATGGAGATGGGGCAAATGACAACTGGAATTTAAAAGGACTAAATGGGAGTGTTTATAAAAATGCAAAAATATTTATATTTGACAGATATGGAAAGCTGTTAAAGCAATTAAATCCCTCAAGTCCTGGTTGGGATGGAAATTACAACGGAGGCCCACTTCCTTCAGATGATTATTGGTTTAGTATTGAACTCGAAGATGGTAGAAAAGCGAAAGGCCATTTTAGTTTAAAAAGGTAACTAAACACAAACCATATAAAGACTGAAATAAAAGTAAAGACATAAAAAAAGCCATTCTTACGAATGGCTTTTATTTTATATAATAATAAAATTAGATTTTAAATCTTTTTCTATCAGTTTCTGTCAAATAAATTTTTCTTAAACGAATAGATTTTGGAGTACACTCTACATATTCATCTTTTTGAATGTATTCTAATGCTTCTTCAAGAGAGAAAATGATTGGCGGGATAATTCTCGCTTTTTCATCATTCCCAGAAGAACGTACGTTAGATTGTTTTTTCTCTTTAGTTACGTTTACACACATATCATCACCACGAGAGTTTTCTCCAATTACTTGACCTTCGTAGATTTCAGCATTTGGTTCAACAAAAAACTTACCACGATCTTGTAACTTATCGATAGAATAAGGAATAGCTTTTCCTTTTTCCATAGAAATTAACGAACCTTTATTACGTCCAGCAATTTCACCTTTGTAAGGTTCATACCCTATGAATCGGTGTGCCATAATAGCCTCACCAGCTGTAGCAGTAAGTAATTGATTACGTAATCCAATAATTCCACGTGATGGAATATTGAATTTTACAATCATACGCTCCCCTTTAGTTTCCATAGAAAGCATCTCACCTTTACGCATAGTAACAAATTCAACTGCTCTACCTGAAAGTGATTCTGGTAAGTCGATAGTTAATTCCTCGATAGGCTCACATTTTTTACCATCAATTTCTTTGATGATAACTTGTGGCTGACCAATTTGCAACTCATACCCTTCTCTTCTCATTGTTTCAATAAGAACAGATAAATGAAGTACACCACGACCAAAAACCATGAACTTATCAGCTGAATCAGTTTCACCCAATTTCATTGCTAAGTTTTTTTCTAATTCTTTTGTCAAACGGTCTCTAATATGACGTGAAGTTACAAATTTACCCTCTTTACCAAAGAAAGGAGAGTCATTAATTGTAAACAACATACTCATTGTAGGCTCGTCAATAGCAATAGACGCTAATGCTTCAGGGTTTTCAAAATCAGCAATAGTATCCCCAATTTCAAAACCTTCAACACCAATAATAGCGCAAATATCTCCAGCAATTACTTCTGTTACTTTTTTACGACCAAGTCCTTCAAAAGTATGTAATTCTTTAATTCTTGATTTAGAAACAGTACCATCTCTTTTTACTAAAGAAATTGGCATTCCTTCTTTTAAGACACCTCTTTCAAGACGTCCAATAGCGATACGACCCGTAAAAGCAGAAAAGTCTAAAGATGTAATTAACATCTGTGGAGTTCCTTCAGAAACTTTAGGTGCTGGTACATTTTCAATAACCATATCTAATAATGCTTCAACATTATCAGTTACGTTTTCCCAATGGTCAGACATCCAGTTATTCTTAGCAGAACCATAAACTGTTGGAAAATCCAACTGCTCTTCAGTAGCTCCTAATTCAAACATTAAGTCAAAAACTTTCTCATGTACTTCTTCAGGAGTACAGTTTTCTTTATCAACTTTATTTATAACAACACATGGTTTCAAACCAAGATCAAGCGCTTTTTGCAATACAAATCGCGTTTGTGGCATTGGTCCTTCAAAAGCATCTACTAGTAGACAAACTCCATCAGCCATGTTTAATACTCGTTCTACCTCACCACCAAAATCGGCGTGACCAGGAGTATCAATAATGTTAATTTTTGTTCCTTTATACTGAACAGAAACATTCTTGGAAGTAATGGTAATACCTCTTTCGCGCTCTAAGTCGTTGTTATCAAGGATTAGATCACCTGTGTTTTCGTTGTCACGAAATAACTGACAGTGATACATAATTTTATCAACCAAAGTTGTTTTACCGTGATCGACGTGGGCAATAATTGCAATGTTTCTTATAGATTCCATCTGTGATTTTTAATGGGTGCAAAGGTACACTTTTTTTTGATAAAAAAAATAAATACCTAATACTTTACATATTGTTAACGCATTACAGTCTAAAATTAACGTCAAAAATTTTCAAATAAATAACTTTAAAATGAAATTTTATATTTCATTTTAATTAATTACATTTGAGTAATGAAAAACAAAACGAATCAAATAACCGTAATTTATCTGCTCATCGCTATGTTTACGGCTATAGTTTTTCATAAACTATCCTTAATCTATTCAAAAGTAGAAAATTACGAAATTTTCAACTTCACAAAAGACCTATTCTTAGTACTATTTACAGGGCTAATTTACAGGTATATTTTATCCAAAAATGACAATCGAAATAAAGCCGTCTTTGAGAAACTCAAGAACACAAATGACGAAATTAAAGAGTCAAATGAAAAATATGACATTGTAGCAAAAGCAACAAGCGACACTATTTGGGACTGGAAAATACAAGATGACAAACTGCTTTGGAGCAAAGGAATAAAAGGTATTTTTGGATATAATGAGGACCAAGTAGGCGAAAGTTCAACATGGTGGTTTGACAAAATCCACCCAGAAGACAGTATAAGAATGTCTGTTAAACTATACTCGTTTATTGAGCAAAAAACAGAAAAATGGCAAGATGAATATCGTTTCAAATGCGCCGACAACTCTTATAAATATGTACTTGACAGAGGCTTCCTTTTAAAAGACGAAAGTGGCAAAGCTGTCAGAATGATTGGAGCTATTCAAGATATAACGAAACAAAAAGAAGAAGAACTTAGACTTAGATTATTAGAAACAGTAATCGTGCAAACTAAAGACTCTATAATTATTACTGAAGCTGACTTTAATAAAAGAAAACTACCAAAGATTATTTATGTGAACCCTGCATTTTCAATTATGACCGGATATTCTTCTAATGAGGTTATAGGAGAATCACCCGATTTATTAAAAGGGCCAAATTCTGATAAAAAAGAAATAAAAAAAATAATCTCTTCTATAAGAAACAGAGAAGAATGTGTAATAGAAATGATATGCTACAAAAAAAACAACCAAGAATTTTGGCTACGCTTTTCTATTATTCCAATTTATAATTCAGATAATGAATTATCTCACTGGGTCTCCATGCAACGAGATATTTCTGATGAGAAAAAACAAGAAAAAGAAAAAGAACAACTTATACTTGAATTAACTCAAACAAATAAAGATCTCAAGCAATTCTCTTATATTACTTCTCATAATTTAAGAGCTCCAATATCTAATTTAACAGGCCTTTTAAACCTAATCGAAGATATAACTATTAAAGACCCTGAATTAAAAGAAATCTTATATGGCTTTAATAAATCTACCCACTTACTTAACGAGACTGTCAATGATTTGACCAAAATCATGATAATAAAAGACAACCCTTCAATTCAAAAAGAAGAAGTCTCATTAAAAGAAGTTTTTGAAAATGTTTTTAGCCAACTTACCTTTCAAATAGACACTCATAAGCCTATCTTAAAAATTGATTTCGAAAAAGTTTCTGTATTAAATATAAACAAGTCTTATATTGAAAGCATATTACTCAATCTTTTGACTAATTCTATAAAATACAAGTCTGAAAATCAAAAATTAAAAATCACAATAACTGCAAACCAAGTTAACGATACCATAACATTACTATTCAAAGACAATGGAATTGGAATTGATTTAGAAAGAAATCGAGATAAAGTCTTTGGTCTTTACCAAAGGTTTCATAATTACCCAGACAGCAAAGGACTTGGACTCTATCTTGTAAAATCACAAGTAGAAGCGATGGGAGGAACGATTCAAATTGAAAGTACGGTAAATAAAGGGACTACTTTTACATTAATATTCAAAAACAAATAACCAATGCTAGATCTAATTTTATGTGTTGATGATGACCCCATAACACTTATGTTATGCAAAAAAGTAATCGGAAAAACAACATTTTCAAATAAGATAATTACAGCCCAAAATGGAGAAGAAGCACTCTCCTATTTTGATGCAATAAAAAACGACTTTGAAGTTAATAACAAATCTACACCACTCCCACAATTAATTTTCCTAGACTTAAACATGCCTGTAATGGGAGGATGGGAGTTTCTAGACTGTTTTAGTAGTTCAGATTATTCTAATTTCAACACTATTAAAGTAGTCGTTCTTTCCTCAACAATAGACCCAGAAGACCTGCAAAAAGCAAGCACTTATCCAATGGTTATAGACTTCCTATCTAAACCCATCACCTTATCAATGCTTGATTACCTCTCAAACAAAATCTAATATTCAACAACATAAATAAGTCATTATTAAAAAATAAAGCATATAAAAAAAGCTCCTTAAAAAGGAGCTTTTTTTATATAATCGATAAATTGAATGTATTACAATTTAGCAACAAATTTCGTTAATTTAGATTTTAAATTAGAAGCTTTGTTATCATGAATGATATTCTTTTTAGCTAATTTGTCAATCATAGATATTACATTTGACAATTTAGAAGTAGCATCTACTTTATCAGTAGCTATTCTTAACGCTTTGATAGCATTACGAGTAGTTTTGTGTTGGTATCTATTTAATACTCTTCTCTTTTCGTTACTTCTGATTCTCTTTAGAGCTGACTTATGATTTGCCATTTTATTATGTTTTTATCTTTTACTATTCTTTTTTGTAGTCCGTAAGGGAATCGAACCCCTGTTACCAAGACGAAATCTTGGCGTCCTAACCCCTAGACGAACGGACCATTATCCTCCTAAGTTTTTATCAATCTAAATTGAAATTGTAGCCCGTAGCGGAATCGAACCGCTCTTACATGGATGAAAACCATGCGTCCTAACCGATAGACGAACGGGCCATTTTTCCCTCTAAGTTTGGGATTACTTTAACCTGCAAAAAAAATAGTAGCCCGTAGCGGAATCGAACCGCTCTTACATGGATGAAAACCATGCGTCCTAACCGATAGACGAACGGGCCCTGCTTCTCTAATGCGGATGCAAAAATACAACTATTTTTGAGAAGTGCAATAGCAGACTTGAAAAAAATTAAAAAAATTAATATGCCTTTGCAAAAAGAACTCTTTTACCAGAAGGATTCCCAGTAAACACGCAGTTTCCCGACTCTTCTATCGCATCCAAAGGCACACATCTTATAGTAGCTTTGGTCAAATCTTTTATCTTCTCTTCAGTAGCAGCCGTTCCGTCCCAATGAGCTGATACAAAGCCTCCTTTAGTATCCAAAACTTCCTTAAACTCATCAAAACTATTTACTTCAGTGATATGAGTGTTACGATAATTTAATGCCTTATTAAATAAATCTTCTTGAATTGTAGCTAATAAATCACTGATATAAGTCGCAATTCCATCTTTAGGTTGCACTTCTTTTGTTAAAGTATCTCTTCTTGCTACTTCAAAAGTTCCGTTTTCTAAATCTTTGGGACCAACAGCAATTCGCACTGGAACCCCTTTTAATTCCCATTCAGCAAATTTAAATCCTGGTTTTTGAGTAGTTCTGTTATCATATTTCACTGAAACATTCCTTTTTTTCAATGCATCTATCAATACATTTACTTCAACTGTAATTTCATCAAGTTGTTCGTCCGTTTTATAAATAGGCACAATAACCACTTGAATAGGAGCCAAATTAGGAGGTAAAACCAATCCTTTATCATCTGAATGCGTCATTACTAAAGCACCCATCAATCGAGTTGAAACTCCCCATGAAGTTCCCCACACAAATTCTTGCTTTCCTTCGGCATTAGCAAATTTTACATCAAAAGCTTTCGCAAAATTCTGACCAAGAAAGTGAGACGTTCCTGCTTGCAATGCTTTTCCGTCTTGCATCAATGCTTCGATACAATACGTTTCCTCAGCACCAGCAAACCGTTCTGTTTCTGTTTTTATTCCTTTTACAACAGGAATAGCCATGAAATTTTCGGCAAATTCAGCATAAACGTTCATCATTTTTTCCGATTCTTCAATAGCTTCATTTCTTGTTGCATGAGCTGTGTGCCCTTCTTGCCATAAAAACTCAGCTGTTCTCAAGAATAAACGCGTTCTCATTTCCCATCGAACTACATTAGCCCATTGATTAATCAATAAAGGCAAATCACGATAAGACTGAACCCATCCTTTATAAGTTGACCAAATAATCGCTTCACTTGTTGGTCGAACAATAAGTTCTTCTTCTAATTTAGCATTAGGGTCAACCATCAATTTCCCAGGTTTATCTGGATCATTTTTCAGTCTGTAATGCGTTACAATAGCGCATTCTTTAGCAAATCCTTCTGCGTTTTTTTCTTCGGCTTCAAACATGCTCTTTGGAACAAATAAAGGAAAATAGGCGTTTTGATGCCCTGTTTCTTTAAACATTCTGTCTAGTTCTGCTTGCATTTTTTCCCAAATGGCATAACCGTAAGGTTTGATAACCATACAGCCTCTAACTCCTGAATTTTCGGCTAAATCCGCTTTTACAACCAGCTCGTTATACCATTTTGAATAATCTTCTGATCTTGTAGTAAGGTTCTTACTCATATTGAATAGTTTGGCACAAATTTTGTTTTGTTTTATTTAACTAAATAGTTCCACAAAACTAACTATTTTTGTAATGTGCAACAATAAAAAACCATACAGATATGAAAACTAATATTTTTTCATCCCAAAATACGCCAATTTATTCTATTATTGTATTTTTGAGTCTCTTATTCACTTCATGTGGATCCTATCAAAATAGCTCCTATTATGAACGTGATGGAATTTACGGCGGAAGCACTTCTAGCAGAACTGAGAGAGCTCCACAAAGTAATGAAAACAATCACTACAAAGACTATTTCAGTTCTCTCCAAGATGAGAATCAATCAACTGAGATTTTTACGAATATTGATGAATACAGTGATTACGATGCTGTAAATGATAGTTTACAACAATCAAACTCCAATTATGCTGACTGGGGAAATAATTATTCAAGAACAGATATTACAATACAACCAAACAATTGGGGAATCGGCTTTGGTTACGGAATGGGCTATTCATCATATGGATTAGGCTACGCTAATTACGGTTGGGGTTATCCTTATAACAGTTGGGCATATTCTAATTACGGATGGGGTTACCCTTATTACGGGTATGGGTATTCTAACTTTGGATGGGGTTATCCTTATTATGGCTATGGCTATCCATATTATGGTTATTCTAATTATGGATACAATTATTACAACAATCGCAATTATTCATACAATCCAAGTAGAAGAGGTTCTTCTTCTTACTATTCTAATACAGCAAATACAAACCGAAACTATAGCTCAAGAAACTATTCTCCAAACAGAACAAGCACTAATAGAAGTAGCAATACAGTAGACTATAGAAGAAACAATACAAATTTTAATACCTCAAGAACAAGTCCAACTTTTACTAGAAGAAGTGAATCACAAAACCAATCTTACAACACTCCAACTCGAAGAGTCAATACAAATACTAGTAGACAAACAAATTCAAATAGCTCAAGAAATGACAGCTATTCTCCATCAAGATCTAACAGTTCTTACAATAGCGGTGGAAACAATAGCAATAGTGGAAGATCCTCATCTGGCGGAGGCGGATCTTCATCTGGTGGAGGAAGATCATCATCTGGTGGAGGAAGAAGATAATAACAATTCATATTTATAAAAAATCATCAAAATGAAAAAATATATATTTTTAATAATGACAGGCTTAACTTTCGGTGTCGTACAATCACAAGAGGTAACCGATGCATTACGCTTTTCACAAGACAACTTAAACGGTACCGCACGATTCAAAGCAATGAGCGGTGCTTTTGGCGCTCTTGGAGGCGACCTATCTTCTCTAAGTGTTAATCCAGCTGGTTCAGCTGTATTTATAAACAATCAAATCGCAGTTACGTTAAGCAATAATGATATTAAAAATAATTCAACCTATTTTGGAACTACAACAACCGATAATAAGAATTCATTTGACTTAAGTCAAGCAGGAGGAGTTTTTGTTTTCAAAAACCAAAACCCAAGTAGTAATTGGAGCAAAATTGCTGTAGGTATCGATTATGAAAATACCAATAATTATAATAATTCTGTATTTTCTGCAGGAACCAACCCAACGAATTCCATCGCCAATTACTTTTTAAGTTATGCAAATGGAGTTCCTTTAAATACACTTGAAAATTCAAATTACGGTAGTTTAGACCACGGAACGCAACAAGCTTATTTTGGATACCAAGGGTACGTCATAAATCCTGAAACGACTGACGCTAACAACACCCAATACAATTCAAATGTTGCTCCAGGTGGAAATTACTACCAAGAAAATAGCGTCTACACTACTGGTTATAATGGAAAACTTTCTTTTAATGCTTCTACTTCATATAAAGATAAATTATACCTAGGAATAAATCTTAATTCACACTTTGCAGATTTCAGACAGTCTTCTGTTTTTTATGAAGACAACAACAACGCTTTAGACTCTAATTACAAAGTTACTAAAGCACAGTTTAATAATGAATTATACACTTATGGAACAGGATTTTCATTCCAATTAGGCGCCATCGCTAAAGTGACCAATGAAATGCGATTAGGACTAGCCTATGAATCATCAACATGGTATCATTTAAGTGACGAACTTTCTCAAAAACTTGTTGCTGTAAGTAGCAATGTTGACGGCTCTTTACCATCGGATGTAGTTGACCCAAGAATTACTAATGTTTATGCACCGTACAATTTACAAACACCAAGTAAATTAACAGGGAGTTTTGCTTATATTTTTGGAAAATCAGGATTAATAAGCATTGATTATGCGATAAAAGATTATAGCAAAACTAAATTCAAGCCAGAGAATGATGCCTATTTCAGTGGATTAAATAACACTATGAGTAACACTCTTAACAATACTGGCGAGCTAAGAATTGGTGCCGAATATAAAATTGAAAAAATAAGTTTAAGAGGAGGATATCGATATGAACAAAGTCCTTACAAAAACGGAACAACAATAGGAGACTTAACTGGATATTCAGGCGGTTTAGGCTACAACTTTGGATCTACTAAAGCGGATTTAGCTTATTCTTACGCCAAAAGAGATTCACAACAAGGATTTTTTAGTCAAGGGTTAACTGATGGAGCCAAAATCAACTCCATTAACAACAACATTACTTTCACCCTATTATTTGAATTGTAAATAATACGAAGAAACAATTACAAACCGTCTCGTTCTAATTTTAACAAGACGGTTTTTTTCTAGCCTTAATAGCAGTGAAAATCCTCCCGATTTTTCTCAGGAGATTACTTCACTAAATCTTTATTTAGAAAGGAGTTCAGTGAACTTCGTTTGTATCGGATAGCAGGAATAGCTCCATAAAAAATAGCTAAAAAGAAGGGAAACAAGTTCTGTTTGAATAAAAAAGCGTAATTTTGCACTCCAATTTACAAATCTATGAGAACCAAGTCTTTAAAAAAGAATAAAATCAACGTGATCACCCTTGGGTGTTCAAAAAACATATACGATAGCGAAGTTTTAATGGGGCAACTTCGTGCCAACGGAAAAGAGGTTGAACACGAGGCTCCAGCAGAAACAGAAGGTAACATTATTGTTATTAATACGTGTGGATTTATTGATAATGCCAAAGCAGAATCAGTAAATATGATTTTAGAATATGCCGATAAGAAAGAAAGAGGATTGGTTGACAAAGTTTTCGTTACAGGTTGTTTATCTGAACGTTACAGACCTGATTTAGAGAAAGAAATTCCAAATGTGGATCAATTCTTTGGAACAACTGAATTACCTGCGTTATTAAAAGCCTTAGGAGCGGACTATAAACATGAATTACTTGGGGAACGTTTGACTACTACTCCAAAAAATTATGCCTACTTAAAAATTGCTGAAGGTTGCGATAGACCATGTAGTTTTTGTGCTATTCCAATTATGCGTGGAAAACACGTTTCTCAAACTATTGAAAAACTAGTAAAAGAAGCAGAAGGTCTAGCAAGAGATGGTGTAAAAGAATTAATTTTAATTGCTCAAGATTTAACTTATTATGGTCTTGATATTTACAAAAAACGTAATCTTGGTGAATTATTAGAAGCACTAGTTAAAGTAGAAGGTATTGAATGGATTCGTTTGCATTACGCCTTCCCTACTGGTTTTCCAATGGATGTTTTGGAAATCATGAAACGTGAACCAAAAATTTGTAATTATATTGATATTCCATTACAACATATTTCAGATTCTATATTGAAATCAATGCGTCGTGGAACAACACAAGAGAAAACAACTAAATTACTGAAAGATTTCCGTACAGCAGTTCCAGAAATGGCGATTCGTACGACTTTAATCGTAGGATATCCAGGAGAAACACAAGAAGATTTTAACATCTTAAAAGACTGGGTTCAAGAAATGAAATTTGACAGAATGGGTTGTTTTGCTTATTCTCATGAAGAAAACACACACGCTTACTTATTAGAAGACGATGTTCCAGCTGATGTAAAACAAGACCGTGCAAACGAAATAATGGAACTGCAATCACAAATTTCATGGGATTTAAACCAATTAAAACTAGGTAAAACATTCAAATGTATTATCGACAGAAAAGAAGGCGGTCATTTTGTAGGAAGAACTGAATTTGACAGTCCTGATGTAGATAACGAAGTTCTTATTGATGCTTCTAAATTTTATTTGAAAACTGGTGATTTTGCTATGATTAAGATTATTGAAGCAACTGAATTTGACTTATACGGAGAGCCAGCCTAATTTTATATTATCTTATTCCACATTATAAATCACTAAAAAAATAAACATGAAAACAATTCACTCTTTACTAGTTTTGACACTTGTGTTATTATCAATTAATTCTGTTTCGGCTCAATATGGAAATAATGGGTATGGTGGTTATGGTAATGGATATGGCGGAGGTGGTTATGGTGGAGGACGAATGGGGCAAATGAGTCAATTGAATCAAGGCCCAAGTCATGATAAACCTAAGGAAATACCTGTAGAAGTAACCGTAGGTAAAATAATGGAAAAACTAAAACTTGAACTTGATCTTGACGCTTTACAAGAGATTGCTATATCAAATGTTTTAATTGAAAGCATTCGCTCTCAAGGAATTTTAATAAAGGGAGAGACCAGTCAAGAGCAAAAAATAGAGGAAATAAAAGCGCTTTCTGAAACTACTGACAGAAAAATTAACGAATTTTTGAATGAAGACCAAAAAGTAAAATACAAAGCACTAAACGAAGAAAGCAACAGCAAAAAAAGATCAAGAAGAAATAGATAAAAATTATTGATCAACAATAAGCCCCTTGTTAATACTATGAAAAAATATTTTTATTACTTCATTCTTACAATTGTTATTACATCCTGCTCCACAAATCCATATAAGGCAAGTGAAAAGGAATATGATAGCAAACTAAAATCTTTTAAAGAAACAATTTCAAGTAAAGAACCAGAAGCATTACCTATTGTCACAAAAACTATAATTAGTATTGATAATGTGTACACAAAACAATTATATACTTTTAAAGATACAATATCTAAAATGGGGTCTACCCCAATAGGAAATGGTATAAAAACGGAATGGATTGGAACTGTAAATTTTAATTTACGTAAACCAAATTTTATTATCATACACCATACCGCACAAGACTCGATTCAACAAACTATCAAAACATTTACTCTTACAAGAACACAAGTAAGTGCACATTATGTGATAGGAGATGATGGAAGTGTAGTACAAATGCTAAATGACTACTTACGCGCCTGGCATGCTGGCAGTGGATCATGGGGGAAAAATACAGATGTAAATTCGGCTTCAATAGGAATTGAATTAGACAATAATGGCACAGAGCCCTTTTCAGAAGCTCAGATAACTAGTTTAATGGCGTTATTGAGTAAATTAAAAAGAGAATACAACATTCCTGCTCAAAATATTATTGGCCATTCCGATATTGCTCCTACTCGAAAAAATGATCCAAGTACCCTATTCCCTTGGAAAACATTGGCCGAAAATGGATTTGGAATATGGAAAGATGATCTTTTAGAAACAGCTCCAGTAAATTTTAATCCAGAGCAAGGGTTACGAATTATAGGATATAACACAAAAAATCTTTCAGCTGCAATTATAGCTTTCAAACGCCATTTTATTCAAACAGATGTAAGTGATATACTAGATGAAAATACAATAAACACTATTTATTCCATATACAAAAAACAATAGCTAGTAGTTTATAGACTATAAAAAAAGAGTTTTCCATATGGAAAACTCTTTTTTTATAGTCTTATTTTATGAAGCACTATCGAGACAATACATCATAAAAAAACTGCCAAAATACTAGAGTTATTTTGACAGTCAAAAAAAAAAATTATAAGTTATTATTACAAATATATAATCTAAAATTCTTTTATGGTTTATGGTTAGAAACCATATACAACTCCAAAAGCAAACTGTGCAGCAGATTTTGTTGCAGCCATATTAGAGTCAACAAATACTTCATCAGATGAATTATCTATTCTAAACTCCGGAATAAATGTTAATCCTCCTGATTTTAAATTGGCTGAAAATGTTAATGCAGTAACTGAAGTATCTCCAGAACCTTTTTTATAATCAAAATACTCCCCACGTAAACCTAAGCCAAAATTATCAGAGATTGCATAAGATGGGTACAAAGCAACACCTGTATAACCAACATCACCATCGTTAGAGTAATCAGCAGCATTAAGACCTAATAAAAATTTATCAGAAAGTTTGAATGTTGCAGTTAAGTCAACGATTGTACCACTTACTGAACCATCCATAAAGTTGATGTAAGCATTTACCCCTTCAGTTGGAGCTAAAGATAATTGAGCTCCAAAAGCGTTTAATCCTTTAAATGCATCTGCTTGATAAGAATTCCAAGCATCATTAAATGCACCTACCATTAAACCTACTTTATCAGTTATGGCGTAGTTAGCTTTAACACCTGCATTTTGGAATGGTCCATTAGTAAACAAATAAGAAGTTGAATAATGGAAATTAGCTAAAGGAGAAATCACTTCATATCCTATAAATGTTCCCATAAAACCAGCGGTAAAACTTAATTTATCAGTTGCTGCATAAGTAGCATACAAGTTTTGAATATGGAAAGAGTTAGCGCCTAACTCATCGTAAGTACCATCGGAATTTAAGATAGATTGAAATTGCCCTCTAGGACCAAAAGAAATCTCACCTACAAAAGAGGTTTTACCAGTTGTTTTTTTCAATGCGATATCGATCATTCCTAAAGAAACAGAGTTTTGATCTGAAGCAAAACTTGTTGGGATGTTTGCTGTTTTAGAAAAGTCATATTTATAATAAAGATCTCCCGAACCTGAAATTTCTAATGGTGTTGATGTTGGTGCATCTTGAGCAAATGTCATAGTTCCCGTCAGCACAAAAGCCAACATAATTACTACTTTTTTCATATTAATTTAGTTTTAGTTAGTTACTTTTTTAATCGTTTTTTAATGATAAAAAATGTTAAAGAAGGAATTTTTCCTTGTTCTGGGGACGAATTTATTAACTTTTATTTAAGATAAATAAATAAAATCCGAATTTTTAACTTAAAACTGTTAGAATTATTAATTACAAAAAAACACTTAAAAAAAATATGTATTCCTCATTTTTGACGATGTAAAAACAAAATATTCATAACGCGTTTCTCAGTCAAACCCCCTTATTTTTCAAACAATAAACGGTTAAAACAAAATAAAAAACGATTAAAAACAATAAAAAACATGCTAAAAACACAAATACCCCTATTAAAAAATAGGGGCACCCATATAAACTACAAATAAAAAAAAACAAATTTCACTATTAAAAAACTACACTGTTATTTTTACAGTCTATTTTATCACACTATTCTTTGTTATATTTCCGTAATAATTCTCGTACCTTAATTCCAGATTCTTTCAAATCTATCTTTTTCCAATTTCCATTAGACTTTGCCGATTTTTTTAGAATCGAACAGGTTTCATCTTTATCAGAAACCGACCATGTAATCCAACTTATTTTTTTTGATTCCATCCAATCAATATATTCTTGCCAAGCCTTATAGTCTAAAGGTCCATCTCCAGTGGCTTCCATACCAGCAGACTCTGAAACAAAAATGGGTAAACCAGATTTTATCGCTTCATCAGTTCTGTCTCGCAATACTTTTTGATGAGTCGCTGCATAAAAATGCATCGTATACATTAGATTCTTATATCCTTTTATAGGATCCTCAGCAGGAAGGTTAACATCTTGATCCCAGCGAGGACTCCCTACTAAAATTACGTTGTTAGGATCGTTAGTTCGTATTACCTTTATTACTTCTTCAGCATACGCTTTTACTTCGGGCCAAGTTTCGTAATCTGGTTCATTAAAAACTTCATATATAATATTAGGATACTTTCCGTATTTTTTTGACATCTCATCAAAAAATACTTTAGACTCTTCCAAATTAATATTATGGCTATGCCAATCAATAATCACATAAATATCCGATTTGATGGCTCCTTCTACTACTGCTTCAATTTTTTCTTTTGAGAATTCAGGCTTCTTAATGTAAGGACTTTCTCCAGCTTCAACACCCATAGCTGCTCGGACAACAGTACATTTAAAATCTTTCTTTAACCAACTTACTGCATCTTCATTATAAAACCGTGGCCACATACTATGCCAACCAAAGCTCGTCCCTCGCAATACTATAGGTTCATTATTAACATCCACAAGTTGTGTACCTGCTACTTTTAACTGCCCGTGCTTTTTTACAAATTGAGCATTCATTAGACTGGAACACATTAAAAGCAACATTATAATAATCTTATAAATTATACTCATAGTTTATTTTTATTTAATTAGTTTCAAAGTAATTACATCATGAGAAGCAATAGTAACCATTAAATTCTTGTTGGTAGTACCTATATCCTTGTTATTCCAAAGGTCTTTCAACTTGAATATTGTTTTATTGAAATCGGCTTCAAAGCCAAAGTCAGGGTCTTTAATTGGGTTCTTTTTCCAATCAAAATTAATATTTTTAGCTACTTCTGTTCTGTTTAAAAATGTAACTGCCCAGTTTCCATCAGATAATGGCTTCACCCATACTTCTAATCCATCTACTGCTGAAAGTTTAAACCCTTGAATCCCTAATTTATCCTGATTGACTGCAATTAATGCCTTATTAGTTAAAATCGCCAAGGTTTCTTTAGACATTTTTCTAAAATCATTACCTGCTATTAATGGTGAAGCTAACATGGACCACATCGTAAAATGGGTTTTATCTTCAGTATTTGTCATTCCATCACCCACTTCCATCATATCAAAATCATTCCAATGATCAGGTCCTGAATATTTACGAATGTCTTTACGCATTTCGGCAATTTTCATAAATCCCCAAGAAGACCAGTTTCCTTCTTCATGGTGAAATTCACAATCAAAACAAGGATAAATATCTCCCGAAATTCTCCAAAGATTCCCAATCGGTTCCCCCCATTCCCAAGGTTTATTATCTCCCCATTCACAAAGACTAAAAACAATAGGTCTTCCCGCTTTTTTAAGCGCGTTACTCATCGTTGCATACGCTTCGGGAGCATTAATTCCTGCTGTATTACACCAATCATACTTTAGATAATCTATTTCTAGGCTAGCGTAAAATCGTGCATCTTGATATTCATATCCTCGTGTACCTGGATACCCTGCACAAGTTTGTGTTCCTGCACAATTGTATAGTCCAAATTTCAAACCTTTAGAATGAACATAATCAATTAAGGCTTTCATTCCACTTGGAAATTTAATAGGATCCGGAACTAAATCTCCATTAGCATCTCTTTCTCTAGTCATCCATCCATCATCTAGGACAATATATTTATAACCAGCGGCTGCCATTCCTGTACTTACCATAATATCGGCAGTTTCTTTTACTAGTTTTTCATTTATATTGGTTTCAAATGTATTCCAAGAATTCCAACCCATTGGTGGAGCCATAGCAAGACCTTCAAATTTTCCACCAGTTTGATTCACTTTATTTCCTTGGCTAAAGCCTACAAAAGAGGTTAGTAATGTTAAAAAACTTATTGTTATTTTTTTCATATTTAATTATTAACATAGATTAAAAAAAAGAATTCCCTAATTTTTAAATTAGGGAATTGCTCAACCAAACTCACTTAAACAAAATATTATTTTAAGACAAATCCCATATCGTCCATAAGGATTGTATTTCCTCCAAAACTACCTGACTCTTGTAAAGTCAACTGATCAAATGTAGTAGGATTGCCAATTTCAGAAAAAGGAATCTCGATATAGGTCCAATCAGTTGATAGTGCCTTTTTAATTTGAAATGCCCATCCTCCAAAAACAAATATAACACTGGCATCTGCATTAGTAGAAATGCTTTTAACACGAACTCTAAATGCTTTATATTTTGTTACATCTCTGGAAGCAAACTTCATATCAGCACCATTCCATCCACCAAAAATAAATTTTATACTTTTTAACCCTTGAGCCTTATCCGAAGTGTAATCGGTATTAAAAGTATCAGCCCCATTCCACATCCAATGCCCCGCATCTCCTTGCAAAGCATCATCATAAAGTGCCGAACCAATAGCAGCAGCAGATTTAATCGTACCTGAAATAGTGGTTACATTTACATATTTACCATCTGAATTTGCAGGAATTTTTACTTTAATCTCTGTTAATGAAGACGAAATTACTGGAGTAGCAGTTGTACCGATAGTCACCACAGGGTCAAGAAAAAAGTTCCCGTATATTGTAATAATATCGCCCTCAACAGCATTGATTGGATTAAATCCAAATAATAAAACAGGGGCTGGCGGAGCCACAACAAATGGATAAGTTACAGTCCCATTTTTAGTAACAATCTTTAACTCATTAGATGAGTTTGCATATGGAGTATTCAAATCAATAGTTACAAAAATTGCTGTATCCGTTACTAAAGTTGGGTTAAAATAAGTATCCGTATCATTAAAATATATTTTTTCAACAGTACTAAAACCAGACCCTTTTATGATATACACATTATTTGCAAAACCAACAGCTGTAGGTACTAAATCCCCAGCTTCTGACTTACTCACGCTTTCAATTGTCAAAGCTGATGATGCAGTCCCATTATCGTCATTTGAACATGAAGATAGTACACTAATAAATATTGTAGCCATCATCAGAAAGCTCAATAAATATTTTATTTTTAATTTTTTCATAATCATTATTTTTTAATATTATTTGAAAGTATAAGGAACTGGAGCTTCCAATAATTTTGGATTTTTAGCAACATCATTATCTGGGTAAGGCATTAAAAAGTCATTAGCCTGTCTATTTACCGGGTCATAAATTGGAGTAAAATAGGCAGAACCATTCTTATCTCCTCTATTTTGAGCAGCCATAATTGCTATTGCTTTTGTTTTATCAATTCTCCCTAAATCAAACCAATAATCTCCTTCAAAACATAACTCTAACCTTCTTTCTTTAAAAATATCATCAAAAGTAATTGATGTTTTACTGGCTAATCCTGCTCTATTTCTAACAGCATTAAATGAACGTAATGCTGCTGCATCACCTGTACTTGATCCACCTGCTAAAATAGCCTCAGCGTGTATCAATAGCAACTCAGCATAACGCATCACATAGCTATTATTATCCATCATCGCCCAGGCATCTGTTGGTCCAGTTGCATCAGATTTTACACCAATGCAATATTTCTTAATTCCTCCCCCAGAACCTTGAGCATTATTTTCATCAGGAACAGTAAAACCAATCCCTGTTGTAGTGTTCATATTAGGATATACATCTCCAGGAGTCATTACAGTTTCATGTTTTCTTTTATCTCCAGTAACATATAAAGACATCACTTCTTGAGAAGGACCAAACACACCTCCATAGGAAGCATTTGAAGTAGAAACTGTAGATGAACTTATACCAAATTGTGTATTGCAATTGTTTCCTGAACCGTAATTCCCATCCCCTTTCCATTGTAATGCAAATATTGATTCTTCATTATTGTTGTTTTTATACAAAAATAAATCAGCAAAACTTTTATCTGGTAATTGATCGCCTCCAAGAAGTTTAAACTCCCCACTATTAATTACACTCTCTGCCATCAATTTAGCATTAGGATAATCTTTTTGGTATAAGTAAACTTTAGCTAAAAAAGCTTTTGCAGATCCTTTTGAAACATGTCCATTAACCCCATAATTAGCCCCTCTAGTTCTATCAGCTAATCGATCAATCGCTTGGAGATAATCCATAGTGATTAACTTATAGATATCTTCAACTGAATTAGTATTAACATTAGGATTACTAGAGAAATCTAAATTGTTTTCTATAATAGGTACAGCTCCCCATATTCTCACTAAATCAAAATAGGCAGTCGCTCTCATAAAATAAGCTTCTCCAATTGTGTTTTGAACAACAGCTGGATTAACTGCTGAACCAACTCTTGATTCCAAGAAATTAATTATTGCATTAGCTTGAGCGACATTAGCCCAAAGTGACGCCCAACCATTTTCCAATTCAGGATCACTCCCGTTTAAAGAAAATGTTCTTAAACCACTTACATCTGGTGAACCTGAATACATGTTACCTGATCCTACTTCTAGAGCCCAATAGAACTTATTATACATTTGAAACCAAGTTCTACTGTACATCCCATTAGTAGCCGATGCTACCTGCTCATTAGTACTGTAATAAGAATCTAAACTTATTGCATCCTCTGGAGGTCTGTTTGTGAAGTCTTCCTGACAAGACCCAAAAACTAAAAATACAATTGCTACACTAAGCAATCTATAGGTGTTAAAAAAAGTTTTATATTTCATCTTTCTAATTTATTATTTTTTAAAATTCAACATTTACTCCAACTGTGAATGTTCTTGGAGATGGGTACCTTCCATTATCAATACCTGACAAAAGAGGATTCTGATTAAAAGAACCAATCTCTGGATCGTAACCTGAATATTTTGTAAAAGTGTACAAGTTTTGTACAGAACCATAAAATCTTAATCTTGACATTTTTAATTTTGAAATAGCATCTTGAGGCAATGAATATCCAAAAGTTAGATTTTGAATTCTCATATAAGAACCATCTTCTAGATAACGACTTGAAATCACAAGATTCGTATTTGATGAATTTGCAATAGGTCTTGGAATATCCGTATTTGTATTTGTTGGAGTCCAATAATTTGCTGCCTCTACCAATTGATTTTCATATAATGAAGCATTAGTTGTACCTGCTCTTTTAGTTAAATTCAAGATATCATTACCATATGAACCTTGTAAGAAAACAGAAAGATCAAAATTTTTGTAATTAAAATTATTGGTAAATCCGAAAGTAAAATCTGGATGTGGACTACCTATTAACGTTTTGTCTAATGGATCAATTACGCCATCGCCGTTCACATCTTTGTATTTAACATCTCCTAAATACGTTTGTCCAGCACCAGTCCCAACAGTTTGACCAAATTGTAATGGCGCTGCATTTAGTGTTGTCATATCTTTAAAAATCCCCTCAGAAACATAGCCATAAAACATCCCTATTGGCTGTCCTACTACGGTATTTGTTGCCACGACTGGTTGGTATCCATTTGTATTTACTTGTTGTGTCAAAATAATACCATTTTGAATATCTACCAGTTTGTTTACATAATGAGAAAAAACTAATGAGGAACTCCAATTAAAACCACTTCCTTTTGTATTATAGCCTAAAGTAATATCATATCCTTTATTACTCATGGTTCCAAGATTAGAATAAGGAGCAGAAATCCCTCCGTATTGACCTCCCCCACCTGTCAAGTATATTGGCAATGGCACTTGAAACAAAAAGTCTTTTGAAATTTTTTCATAAAAATCAACACTTGCAGATAATCTTGAATTAAATAGTGTAAAATCAAGTCCTACATTTTTTTGATTAAGTGATTCCCAAGTTAAATCCGGATTTGGAGAGTTTGACACTAAAAACCCACTACCTAAACCAGAGCTTTGTTGTCCTAATAAAGCAGTGTACCTATTGTTTTCAATTTGTTGATTCCCCGTTTCACCATATCCTAATCTAAATTTAATATTATCGATATAGTCACGAGTACTTTCCATAAAAGCCTCGTTAGACAATTTCCAAGATCCAGAAACCGCTCTAAAAACGCCCCATTGTTTATCCCCATTTGCAGGGTCAAATTTTGAAGACTTATCAGCTCTTATTGAGGCATTTAAACTAAATCTATTATCAAAATCATAAATAACACGCCCAAAGAGGGAATATAACGATGCACTACCTTTGTAACCTGTTACTGTGTTATTATCAACATTGGCTAAATTTATAGTATGGTTTTCATTAGTCTGAAACCCTTCTGATGAAGTTACTAATCCTTCCCAATGACTATCATTTGCTTCTTGACCTACTAGAACAGTAAACTTATGTTTATTTATCTGTTTGTCATACGTCAACAAGTTTTTAATATTTGTTGAATACCAATTTTGTCTTCTCATGTTTAAATCTGCCAAAAGATTTACTTGAGATCCCCATTTATAAGAAGGTCTAAAATCATTGTTTTCAGAAAACTCGGTATTTGCCGAAACTTCAGCACGGTATTTCAAACCTTTAACAATGTCAATCTCGGCATAGATATTCCCCAAAAAGTTTTTTCTTACTAATGAATTCTCTCTTGTTAATGCTTCAGCAACAGGATTATAATAAGTAACACTTTGGTCTTTATTAGGAGGTCCCGCAAAAGTTCCATCAATATTCCTTACTGGTATATCAGGAGATTGTAGTAGTGTATTACTAATCAAACCTTGAAAACTTTGATTCACAGTAATTTTTTCATTCGTTATTCCAGAAGTCAAATTTGACCCCACTTTCAACCAGTCTTTAACTTTTGAATCTACATTTAACCTTACAGTGTATCTCTTATAACCCGAACCAATAATAGTCCCTTCTTGATCTAAATATCCTCCAGACAAATAATAACTTGTTCCTTCTTTGGCTCCAGAAAATGATAATTGATGGCTTTTAGCCAATGCTGTTCTATACACCTCATCTTGCCAATTTGTTCCTAATCCCAATAATTCAGGATGGGCAAACTCTGGTCTAACTTCGTATCCGTATAAATTTGCTAAATCTGTTTTGTTTTTTGCGAATTGTTGCAAATTCATTACATCAAGAGATTTAGAATTTGCTATAAAAGAAGAGTACGTATCATAAGTAATTTTACCTGCTCCTTTTTTACCCGATTTAGTAGTAATAATAATTACACCATTTGCTCCTCTTGAACCATAAATAGCTGTCGCAGAAGCGTCTTTTAAAATATCTATAGATTCAATATCATTTGGATTTATCATTGACAAAGGACTTACAGCGCTATTACCACCCCCACCAGTTGATGAAAAACCATCTTTTCCTGCTAGAGCTTGTCCACTTGTAGATTTGCCTGTAGCATCACCAGAAATAGGAATACCATCAATAATATATAAAGGTTCATTAGTCCCAGATATAGAAGTTGTTCCTCTGATCCTCACCGAAGCCGCTCCACCAGGAGATCCAGAGTTATTTGTTATAGAAACACCTGCAGCTTTACCTTGCAACATTTGATCAATGTTGACTTGCTTAATGTTCTCTAAATCCTTTGCTTTAACAGATGATATTGAACTATTGATATCTCCCCTTTTTTGAGTTCCATATCCAATAACTACAACTTCATTTAAAGCTTGTGAATCACTTAATAAAGTTACATTGATTTTTGACCTGCTTTTTACAGCAATTTTTTGAGTGTCAAATCCAATAAAGGAAAATGATAATGTCGCAGTTGATGGCGCATCAATTTCATATTTACCGTCAATATCTGTTGATACGACTTTACTAGACCCAACAATTGCAATATTAGCTCCTGGGATAGTAAGCCCATTCGCATCTTTTATCACTCCCGAAATTTTGGTTTGAGCAGTAACAAAAGTACTTGTTAGTAATAAAAATAACATCAAAGGAAACAGACGATGATTGATTTTCCAATGAATCAAATTAGACAATAATTTTTTCATAATAAATGTTTGGTTAGTTAAGAATACTAATTTCTAAAAGGGAAAAAATTAGAAATGAGAATACAGGTTAATTTTAATTATTTATAATTAACAAATCTATAACACAAGCAAACATCTTATTAATAGTATTATATCATTTAATGATAATATTTTTACTTTATACTCAATAACTATATGTATTTGAAAAAAAAACACATTTTTAATTACGTATTGTATAATTAATTGATAAAAAAAATACGATAAAATGAAATGAAATGGAGTAAAAAAAATAGCCTTTAATAATTAAAGGCTATATAAAATTGTCTCACAATAAAAAGAAGACTATACTGTTTTCGCAAAAAAGGCTTTAAAGTACAGTGAAAACAAATAGAATCAATTAAGAAAAAATGTTATAAAATTCTTTTTAACCCCGAAAAATCTTCTCTATACTGACTTGGAGTACATTTTTTAATAGTCTTAAAACTTCTATTAAAATTAGCAATATTATTAAACCCAGATTTGAATGCAACTTCAGATATACTCAGATCCTTTTCAACTAGCCATCTTGCAGCATACCCAATTCTAATATCATTTATATAATTGACAAAAGTTTTACCAGTTCTCTTTTTTATAAATCGATTAAATGAAATACTCGACATGCTCGCCACACTGGAAACCTCATCCAAAGTTATTTTTTCGGCAAAATTATTTTGCACATATTCATAAACCAATTTCATTTTATCATAATCTTCAAACGTATCATGATCAACAGTAAAAGTAGATAAAAGCCTCTGATTCCTAGAGTTAGCTAAGTCATATAAAATTGAAATGATCTCTAAAAAATAATCTATACCATCCAGTTTTGAGATTTTAACAAGACGAGAAGAAAGCTCTTCAGCAGTTTTTCTGGAAAATAAAATACCATGAATTGAGCGATTAAACATATCCTTAATAGGATTCATTATACGTCTAGACAACAAGGTGTCATCAAATAAATCATTATGAAACTGAATCGTAATTTCATGAATTTGATTGTTTTTACATCTATTAAGTTCCCATCCATGATATAAATTAGGTCCTATTAGTACCAGCTCAATATCTTCAATTTCTTCAATATTATCACCCACAACACGCTTCACTCCTTTACCATTTTGAATAAAATTGATCTCAAATTCAGGATGATAGTGAACTGGAAAGTCAAAATTATCTTTGACTCTGTCAAAAACCAAAAAACTGTCTCCCGAAGAAAGAGGGGGTATTTCTCTGTAAAAATTTTTCAGATTGCTCATATTAACTTTTTTATTTGCAATAATATGATATATAATTGATAAAATAATATTAATTAGAAGCGAGTCATCCAATTATCTTTGAAAAATACATTTATCATTATTTTAAAAACTACATTCATATTAAATACAAATCATTTTTATTATCCATTATTTTTATTGTTTTAATAATTTCATTCCTTAAATCGTTTGTTTTTTTTATTACATAAAAAACTATTTTAGCATCAAATTAAAAAAGTAGAGTACTAAAAAACATGCACTCAAATCAACTCCCAAAAATGAAAAAAAACACTATTGCACTATTCACTCTTTTTTGCCTTTTTATCTCTTGCGCCTCAAAAAAACAACCTAATGATACTAAATCATCTCTTTCTGATACAAAATCAACTATAGAAACTCAACAATTATACAATAATTTAAAAAAATCAATTGATATAGGAATCTTTTTTGGTCACCAAGATGATTTAGCCTACGGTGTAAATTGGAAATATGAAGCTGGAAGAAGTGATGTAAAAGAACTCACTGGAGACTATCCTGCGGTATATGGATGGGATCTTGCAGGACTAGAAAAAAAATCAAAAACAAATATAGACGGTGTACCATTTGATAAAATGAGACAGTACATCAAAGAATCACATAAAAGAGGAGGTATTACTACTCTTAGCTGGCATATTGATAATCCTTTAACAAATAAAAACGCTTGGGACATTACTCCAAATTCTCTAGTATCAGCGCTACCTGGTGGTGTCAATCATAAAAAATTCAAATCTTGGTTAGATGAAGGAATACGCTTTATTTTATCTATAAAAGATGAAAATGGAAAACCTATTCCTATGGTATACCGACCCTACCATGAACTTACAGGAAACTGGTTTTGGTGGTGCAAAAACAATGGAAGTCCAGAAGAGTTTAAAGCATTATGGAAATTTACTATTAATTATTTTCAGCAAAAAGGAGTACATAATTTAATATATGTTTACAATACTGCCGACTTTAATACCAAAGAAGAGTTTCTAGAATATTATCCTGGAAGTGATTATGCTGATATTTTAAGTTTTGATAAATACCAATACAGTGACCCTACGAAAGATAATTCTTTTATAGAAAATTGCCAAAGACAATTTAAAATCATGGATGAAGTAACCAAAGAACAAAATAAAATTATGGCTTTTGCCGAAACGGGTTATGAAGCTATTCCTTATGATAAATGGTGGACTGATACATTAATAAAAGCGATTGGTGATTATAAAATTTCCTATCTATTAGTATGGAGAAACCACGGATGGCAAGAGAAAGAACAAAAAATGCATTATTACGCACCCTATAAAGGGCAAATAAGCGAAAAAGACTTTATCAATTTTTATAAACTTGATAAAATTCTATTCGAAAAAGAAGCGAAAAAAGAAAACCTGTATAAAAATAATTAATTAACATTTAGACCTTTAAACAACCAAAAATGCATCATAAAATAAGTATAAAAGAAAAAGTTGGTTACGGCTTAGGAGATGCTGCCTCCTCCATGTTTTGGAAAATATTCAGCATGTATCTTATGTTTTTTTACACCGATGTTTTCGGTCTAGCTCCAGCCATAGTTGGAACTATGTTCTTAATAACTAGAATCTGGGATTCTTGTTTTGATCCCATTGTAGGAATAATTGCTGATCGTACTAAAACACGTTGGGGTAAGTTTAGACCTTATTTATTATGGACTGCAATTCCATTTGCCGTAATAGGTATCTTAACATTTTATACTCCTGATTTTGATGAAAAAGGCAAAATAATCTATGCTTACATTACTTATTCTTTAATGATGATGGTGTATTCCATAATCAATGTTCCTTACGCTTCACTACTTGGAGTAATGTCATCGGATAGAAAAGAACGCACAACCCTATCTTCTTATCGTATGGTTTTTGCATTTGCTGGAAGCTTATTGGCACTTTGGTTAATAGAACCTTTGGTAAATCATTTTGGAGGAAATATGAATTCAAAAACGGGTTGGTTATATACCATCATCGTATTTGGAATTATCACGACCCTCTTTTTTTGGGGCTGTTTTTTTCTAACCAAAGAGCGCGTTAAACCCATTTCTGATGAAAAAACAAATTTAAAAGAAGACCTTAAAGATCTATGGGAAAACAAACCATGGTGGATTTTACTTGGTGCGGGAATTGGTGCATTAGTATTCAATTCAATCCGAGATGGTGCAGCCGTTTATTACTTTAAATATTACGTAAGCAATACAGTAAACTACAGTTTTAATGTATTTGGAGAGACTTTTGCAATGACACCAACCTCATTATACTTAGTTCTAGGACAAGCTGCGAATATTATTGGAGTAATTGCCGCCACTCCTATTGCAAACAAAATTGGTAAAAAAAACACCTTTTTTGGAGCAATGACCTTAGCCGCAATTTTAAGCGTTGTTTTCTATTTTTTTGGAAAAGAAGATGTTTTACTAATTATGGTTTTCCAAATATTAATAAGTATTTGTGCGGGTTGCATCTTTCCTTTAATCTGGTCGATGTATGCTGACAGTGCTGATTACTCTGAATGGAAACAAGGTCGTAGAGCAACAGGATTAGTATTCTCTGCTTCTTCTATGTCACAAAAATTTGGTTGGACCATTGGTGGAGCAGCAACAGGATGGCTTCTTGCATTTTATGGTTTTCAGGCGAATATTGAACAAACAGCTGTAACACAAAACGGAATCCAACTTATGTTGAGTATTCTTCCTGCTGCTGCTGCAGTTATCTCTGTGATTTTTATTTTATTCTACCCACTTACAGAAAACAAATTACAACTAATCGAACAAGACCTTACTGAAAAAAGAAATTTAACTAATTAATACTTGATTTTAGAACTTTCAAACATGAATACAAAAACAATAGAAACCGATTTCCAAAAAAGAAAAATTGAAATTAAAAATGAATTTCAACAATTGATAGAACAAAAAAATGAGCCACAATCAAACGTTAGTAATGGTATATTTATACGTTATAAAAACCCTATTTTAACAGCCAAACATGCTCCTATTGAATGGAGATATGATTTGGACGAGAATACAAACCCATCGTTAATGCAACGAATTGGCGTTAATGCCACTCTGAATTCTGGTGCGATGAAATGGAATAATAAATATATTCTTGCTGTTCGTGTAGAAGGTTTTGATCGTAAATCATTTATTGCTATTGCTGAAAGTCCAAATGGTGTTGATAATTTTGAGTTTTGGGACAAACCGTGTGTGCTCCCTCAAATTGAAGGGAATCCTGATACGAATGTGTATGACATGCGTTTGGTAAATCATCAAGATGGTTGGATTTACGGCATCTTTTGTACAGAAAGAAAAGATCCAAATGCTCCAAAAGGAGATACTAGTTCTGCTATTGCAAATGCAGGAATCGTACGAACCAAAGATTTAATAACTTGGGAACGTTTGCCAGATTTAATTTCGAATACAGGTCAACAAAGAAATGTAGTATTTCATCCTGAATTTGTAAACGGAAAATATGCAGTTTATACGCGTCCACAAGACGGATTTATTGACATAGGAAATGGTGGTGGTGTAGGATTAGGTTATATCGATGATATGACAAATCCAATAGTACAAGACGAAACCATCATCTACGGTAAACAATATCATACGGTTTACGAACTTAAAAACGGTTTAGGTCCAGCACCAATTAAAACAGCAAAGGGATGGTTGCACCTAGCTCATGGTGTTAGAAATACAGCTGCAGGATTACGTTATACACTGTACATGTTTATGACAGCTTTAGATGATATTTCAAAAGTAACCCACAAACCTGCAGGACATTTTATGGGGCCAGAAGGAATTGAAAGAGTTGGTGATGTTTCGAATGTGTTATTTTCTAATGGTTGGATTAAAGATGAAGACGGAACTGTTTTTATCTATTATGCATCATCTGACACTAGAATGCACGTTGCAGTTTCATCTGTAGAAAAATTAATTGACTATGTAATAAACACTCCTGAAGATACTTTTACATCTGCAGGTTCTGTAAATACAATCATTGAACAAGTAAATAAAAACAAAGCAATTTTATAAACGTGCCTTTACAATTAAAACAATTACAATCTGAACTTACAACTGAACTTGATGGTATTCTTGAATACTGGTCTAAATTCACTATTGATACCATAAATGGTGGCTTCATTGGGCAAATAGATCATAATGACATTGCACATCATCAGTCAGAAAAAGGTTCTGTTTTAAATGCTCGAATCTTATGGACTTTTTCATCAGCTTATAAACTTACTAATGAGGAAGAACATAAAAAAATTGCAAAAAGAGCTTTTGATTATATTATAAGCCATTTTTATGATACCGAATTTGGTGGAATTTTTTGGAGTCTCCATAACGACGGAACTCCAAAAGACACCAAAAATCAAATTTATGCTATTGCTTTTGTGATTTATGGCATGGCTGAATATTATGCCATTTCCAAAGAGGAAAAAGCACTTGAAGTAGCTATAAATTTGTATAAAAAAATTCAAGAGCACAGTTACGATCCAATAAAAAAAGGGTATCTAGAAGCTTTTACACGCCATTGGCAAAACATTGACGATTTCCGCTTGAGTGATAAAGACGCTAACGAAAAGAAAACAATGAATACGCATTTGCATATTGTGGAAGCATATGCCAATTTGTATACCGTTTGGAAAGAGGAAACCTTACTTAATGACATTGTTGAATTACTCGAGGTAATTGATGCTCATTTTATTAATGAAGAAACAGGTCATTTAAAACTATTTTTTGATGAAAACTGGATCGAAAACCCAGATGTAATATCCTATGGACACGACATAGAAGCTGCATGGCTTTTATTACAATGTGCAGAAATTTCTGGAAATGAAAAATTAATAGCACGTTATAAAAAACATGCTATCCAACTTACAGATGTTACCTATGAAGGAATTGACATAGATGGTGGTTTGTGGTATGAATTAGACCCGAACAACAATGAATTAATTGCCGAAAAACATTGGTGGCCACAAGCAGAATTGATGATTGGTTTTTTTAATTCATTTCAATTAACTGGTGATAAAGCCTATCTTGATGTAGTCCTAAAAAATTGGGAATTTACAAAGAAATACATTCTTGACAGCAAAAATGGAGAATGGTATTGGGGCGTAAATGCTGATTATTCTTTAATAGAAAAAGACAAAGCAGGTTTTTGGAAATGCCCTTATCACAATGGTCGTGCTTGCATTGAAATAATTAACCGAATTAAAACTATCAAAAATGAATAAATCTCTTGTGTTTTTTATAATTGTATGTGTTAATCTTTTGATTTGTAGTTGTTCTACAAGTCCTGATACTCCAGATCCCGTTGTAACTCCACCACCTACTGTGCCTCCTACACAAACTGATGTTTTAACAACCACCAATGTAAAAACATATATGGTAGATGCTAATGCTACTGCAGAAACAGTTGCTTTGTTCTATAATTTAAAGAAACTGGCCAAAACTAAATTTGCCATTGGTCAACAAGATGCTTTTAATGCTTTTTACAATAATGGTTCATCAGCTCTATCTGATATAAAAAAAACTACTGGAAATGATCCAGCACTTCTAGGTTCTGACTTTATGTTTATTACAGATAAAAACAATAATGGACAAGTTGACAATTGGTTTTACCAACAAGAAAAAAAGATAACTGATGATGCCAAACAAGCTTATAGCAAAGGAATGGTAAATGTTTTTTGCTGGCATTTAAGAGAACCTAACAAAGAAGATAGTTTTTATGCCAATGACATGACAGCTGATGAAAAAGCTACAGCTTTCAAAAGCATTTTGCCTGGAGGTACTAAACACGATTGGTATAAAGCAAAACTAGATAAAATTGCATCGGTGATTTCTAATCTTAAAGGAAGTAATGGAGAATTAATTCCTGTTATTTTCAGACCTTTTCATGAATTTGACGGAAACTGGTTCTGGTGGGGAGCAAATTATTGTTCTCCTGAAGAATATAAAACAGCGTTTCAATTTACAGTTGATTATCTGAAAAATACTAAAGGAGTTCATAATATTTTATATGCCTTTTCACCTGATAACTCTTATTCTACTTCCACAAATTATTTGAGTCGTTATCCAGGTGATACTTATGTTGATATTCTAGGAATGGATAACTATGGTGATTTTAATAATCAAGGTCAAGCTGGTTCGGACAGAGCGAATACAAAAATTAAAATGGTTTCTGATTTAGCAATAACCAAAGTAAAAATAGCAGCTATGACGGAGACTGGATATCAGGTTACAAGCTCAAACACGGCAATTTCTGGATGGTTTTCTACTTATTTATACAATGCATTGACTGCAAATAGTGCTGAAATTAGTTTTGTCATGTTTTGGAACAATACCTCAAATGGTTATTATGTTCCTACTCCTGAAGCTTCAAATGCTGCAGATTTCACCAGTTTTACAACAAAACCAAAGTCGGCATTGGTGAATTCATTACCTAAAATGTATGTGTTACCCAATTAAGAATGTAAACATAAAGCCTAGCCCTGATAGTAGTGAAAATCCTTTTATTTTTTTCTTTAAAAAATAAAAGATTGAAACGGATAGCAGGATAAAGCTCCTAAATAAAAATCATGAAAAAAGTACTATTTCCTATTTTGTTTATTCTTTGTTTTTTTACCTCAACAAAAAATACCGCACAAAACCAACCTAGAATTACCGTAAAAGGAACACAATTTTTTAAAGGTGATAAACCGTATTCTTATGTAGGAACAAACTATTGGTATGGTTCCCTACTGGCTTCAAAATCAGTTGGATATAGAGATCGTTTGGGTCGTGAATTGGATTTAATGAAGAAAAACGGAATCGACAACTTAAGAATATTGGTTGGTGCCGAAGGTGGAACCTATGATTATACCGTAAAACCTGCTTTGCAATACGAACAAGGAAAATACAATGAAGACTTACTTGACGGACTAGATTATTTAATGGCCGAAATGGGAAAACGCAATATGTATGCGGTACTTTACCTGACTAATAACTGGGAATGGTCTGGCGGTATGTCACAATATTTAGAGTGGAACGGTCATGGAGCGATTCCTATCCCGAATATTGCACCAAATACTTGGCCGCAATTCATGAGTTATACCGAGCAATTCCATAGCTGTGAACCTTGTATGAAAGCTTTAGAGGACCATGTGAAATTTATTATTGGAAGGACAAATACTTACACTCATAAAAAATATACCGAAGACAATACCATTATGGCTTGGCAAGTTGGGAATGAACCACGCACGTTTACAGCTGAAAATGAAAAAAAATTCACTTTATGGTTAAACAATATTGTTAATTTAATAGATAGTTTAGACAAGAACCATTTAGTTTCTACGGGTTCTGAAGGAAAAAACAGTTCTAATGATAGTATGGAAACATTTCAAAGAACGCATGAGAATCCAAATATTGACTATTTGACTATGCATATTTGGCCAAAAAACTGGGGTTGGTTTAAAGCAGAAGATGCCGAAAACACGATTCAACCTACTTTAGAAAAAGCCTGTGCTTATATTGATGCGCATGTTGCTGTGGCTAATAATCTAAAAAAACCAATAATCATTGAAGAATTTGGTTTACCAAGAGCAAATGAAAGTTTAGTTGCAGGTTCGTCTGTTGCAAATAGAGATATTTTTTACAACTATATTTTTAGCCGAATTGTAGAAAGTAAAAAGAATAACGGTCCTTTACAAGCAGCCAATTTTTGGGGTTTTGGGGGAGAAGGGAAAGCCGTAACCAAAGATGGAAAATGGAACGCTGGTGATCCTTTAACAACTGATCCACCACAAGAACCGCAAGGATTAAATTCAGTTTTCTCTAGTGACAAATCAACATTGAAAATAGTAAAAAAATACAATTGCAAATTGAAATAATTACAAAATTGAAATAAACAAAAAAGGGACAGTTCATAAAAACTGTCCCTTTTTTTATTTTTATAAAGATTATTTTAAAATCCCTTCAATTGCTTTCAACTCCTCTTGCGTAAAGTCAAGATTTTGTAAACTATCAATATTATTGTTCAACTGCCCTACTGAACTTGCTCCAATTAATACAGAAGTGATTCGGTTATCCTTTAACAACCAAGCCAAAGCCATTTGTGCCAAAGATTGATTTCTATTTTTTGCGATTTCATTCAAAGCTACTATTTTAACGACCTTCTCGTCAGAAACTTCTTCTGATTGCAAATGTCCATTAGGATTAAAAGCCCTTGAATTTTCAGGAATCCCTTTTAGGTATTTATCCGTTAAAAGTCCTTGTGCCAAAGGTGAAAAAGCGATACAACCTACTCCTTTATCTTCTAAAACATCCAGTAACCCTTCCCCACAGGTGCGCACAAACATCGAATATTTTTCTTGGTGAATTAAGCAAGGTGTTCCTAATTGTTTCAAAATTTCAGTTGCTTGTTTAGTTTGCTCCGCTGGATAATTAGAAATTCCTGCATACAAAGCTTTACCGCTTCGTACTGCATAATCTAATGCCATCATAGTCTCTTCAAGTGGTGTATTTGGATCAAAACGATGTGAATAAAAGATATCTACATAATCGAGGTTCATTCGCTTTAAACTTTGATTCAGACTCGATATTAAGTATTTTCTTGATCCCCATTCTCCATAAGGACCTTCCCACATTTTGTATCCTGCCTTTGTAGCAATCACCATTTCGTCACGCAAATTTCCTTGGAAATTATTCTTTAAAATTCTACCAAAATTAGTTTCTGCAGAACCCGGTATTGGTCCGTAATTGTTGGCTAAATCAAAATGAGTTATTCCTTTATCAAAAGCTTCTTTGACAATATTTTCTCCGTTTTCAAAAACATCTACTGAACCGAAGTTATGCCATAATCCTAAAGAAATTTGTGGCAGTAATAAACCACTTTTTCCACATCTATTGTATTCCATTGTATTAATTTAAAGATTTGATTTTCAATTTTATAATTCGTAAAATTCGCATTCATATGTTTATAATACAAATAAACCCGACCTGTTTTTTAAGCTGTCGGGTTTATTAATAGTATTTTAAAAGTTTTATTTTATTTCAAAAGCACTTTCCAACCCTTTGTCTGAGCTTCCTCCTACCATGATTTTAAAAGTTCCTGGTTCTACCAGATAATTACCATCATTATCAAAGAAACCCAATTCTTTATCAGTCAATGGTAAGGTTACCGTTTTAGTTTCCCCTTTTTTCAAGTCCACTAATTCAAATCCTTTCAATTCTTTTACCGGTCTCGCTAAACTAGCAACATCATCATGAATGTATAATTGCACGACTTCTTTACCATCATAATCCCCTGTATTAGTAACATCTACAGATACTTTTACTTCTTCTCCTAAAGCAATAGCAGTTTTATCTAATTTTAAGTTTTTATACTCAAAAGTAGTATAACTTAATCCGAAACCAAAAGGGAACTGTGGCGTTTTCTCTACATCAGTATAATGAGACCAAAAAACATTTCCTTCTCCATTAGTAGGTCTTCCTGTACTGTAATTGTTATAATAAATAGGACATTGCCCTACGTTTCTTGGAAACGACATCGGTAATTTACCACTTGGGTTATAATCTCCGTACAAAACTTGGGCTACAGCATTACCTGTCTGTGTTCCTAGATGCCAAGCTTCTACAATAGATGGAATATGTGCTGCAGCCCAAGGCAAAGCTAAAGGTCTACCATTATTTAAAACCAAAACAATATTAGGATTTACTTTATATATTTCCTCTAATAATTCTTGTTGTAAACCTGGTAAATCAAGATTCGTTCTACTGCGTCCTTCCCCCGATTGAAAACCATGTTCTCCCAACACCATTACTACCACATCGGCAGTAGCTGCTGCTTTTTTGGCCGCATCAAATCCACTTTTATCAGTTGTATTAAAAACCACCTCTTCTACAAATGCTGTTTTACCAATAGTTAAATCGGCGCCTTTTTCAAAAGTCAACTGATTTCCTTTGTATTGTTGCATTCCTTCTAGAACAGAAACCGCGGTATTATCATCTGAAGCAATTCTCCAACTTCCCAACGGGCTGTTTTTGTCATTAGCCAATGCACCAATCAAAGCAATTTTTTGTCCTGATTTTTTTAGCGGGAGCAAATTAGACTCATTCTTCAACAACACAATTGATTTTTTGGCCATGTCCAAAACTCCGTCATTATTGGCTTTATTTCCAATAGTTGCTTTTTCTCGTTTCTCGTCACAATATTTATACGGATCATCAAATAATCCCAATTCAAATTTCACTCTTAAAATTCGGCGTACCGCATCATCAACTAATGTTTCTTTAACTTTTCCTTCTTGAACTAATTTTGCCAATTCAGCCACATACATATACGATTCCATATCCATATCTGAACCTGCTGTTACTGCTTTTTGTGTTGCATCTGCACCATCTTTTGCATAACCATGAATTATCATTTCCTTAACTGAAGCCCAGTCTGAAACCACAAAACCGTCAAAATTCCATTTCCCTTTCAGGATGTCTCTTTGCAAAAAACTGTTTCCCGTTGCAGGAATTCCATTCAGGATATTAAAGGAGTTCATAAACGTACGAACTCCCGCTTCTGTAGCCGCATGAAACGGAGGCAAAACTTCATTATACAATCTTGAATTACTAATATCTACTGTATTGTATTCCTTCCCTGCTTCGGCAAAACCATAAGCCGCAAAATGCTTGGCACAAGCCGCAATTGTGTTTACTCTTAACAAATCAGCTCTAGTATCGCCTTGAAAACCGGTAACTCTAGCAATCGCTATTTTACTTCCTAAATAGGCATCTTCACCCGCTCCTTCCATTACGCGCCCCCAACGCGCATCATGAGATACATCTACATTTGGTCCAAAAGTCCAGTTGATTCCCACTGCCGATGCTTCGGCTGCAGCCACCTGAGCCGATTTTTTTATCGCTTCCATATCCCAACTCGCTGCTTCAGCAAGCGGAATTGGACTCAAGGTTTTATACCCGTGAATTACATCAAAGCCTATGATTAACGGAATCCCTAAACGCGTTTCTTCCACAGCAATTTTTTGCACTGCTTTTACTTCCTTCACTCCACGAACGGATAACATAGATCCAACTAACCCAGCGCGCAAATGCTTGTATTTTAGTTCTGCATTCCCTCCTGTTGGAGCCGGTCCTGTTACTTCCCAAAAACCGTTGTATTGATTCATTTGCCCTACTTTTTCCTCCAGTGTCATTTGTTTCATTAACAAATTAATACGTTCCTCAGTAGGTTTTGTATTATCTAAATAAGATTTTTTCTGTGCATTCATAGTTCCAATAGTAATCAGGGCAAAAATCCCCGTTGTAATTATTCTTTTAGTATTCATAGTTTGTTTTGGTTTTCTTTTTTGGGCGTGACCCTTCGTAAAAACTTCGGGTCGGGCTATTCGGCTTTATCTCTCCGCTGCGCTACGAGGATATCACCTACTATCCCTCACGCAGCATCTGCGTAATTAAGCTGCGTTTTTTTGTCAATAATCACTTCCATTATTCACTCAAAAATGACGAAGCAGGCAAATTGGCTTTATTAAATAAGTTCGATTGTGCAATATTTGTCCATGCAAAACGAACTTTTACAGGATGCGGTACTTTATTTGATTTTAGAATAACCGTATTGTTTTTTATGCTAGCCTCTGCAGTATAAAACACATTATCCGCACCTGCAATCTCAAATTGATTTGATTTTTTATTTGTAAAATGCAATCCTTCAGCATAATCAAAAGCAACAATAACTTTATTCTTTTCTATTTTAATGTCTTTATATAGTGGTCCGTTTACCAAATCCGTATTGGTTTTATAGGTTTTCACTAAGGCTAAATTCGCCAATCGAGTTCCTACCGATTTCTTGTCTTTTGGGTGTATGTCTTCAACTGTTGAAATATCTGTTGTTAATACCATCCCTACATTCGGAACTTCTTGCAACACTTTGCGCTGCGCATTTCTAATTTCAACTCCGCCAAAATGATCTTCTCCGTATTGATAAGGTGCAATTTGAACATAATAAAAAGGAAACTCGTAATTCCATAACTTTCTCCAAGAAGTAATCAAAGCCGAAAAGGTTTTGTCATAAACCGATGAACCGACATTTGATTCTCCTTGATACCAAATCACACCTGCAATTTTGAATCCAGCCAAAGGATAAATCATAGCATTAAAAGCGCGTCCCGGTTGGTTTGGCCCATAGGTTTCTTCTTTTCTAGTTTTAGCACTTTCTAGTAAAACGGCATCTTTTTGAATGACTTCTTCCGGTGTCCAAATCTCCGCTGGCGTACCTCCCCAGTTAGACGAAATCAAACCTATTGGCACATTTTTTAAATCTTCTTGTAAGCGTTTGGCAAAGAAATAACCTGTAGCGCTAAAATTTTTCATGGTCTCTGGTGTACATTCCGTCCAGTTACCAGACACATTATTTTGTGGTGTAGTAGCTGTCAATTTAGGTATCGAAAAAAATCGAATATTGGGATTCATTGCCTTTTTTACTGCTTCATCACCATTCTCAATTCCCCAAGCTGCTGACATCTCCATATTGGATTGTCCAGAGCAAATCCAAACTTCGCCTATCAAAATATTCTTCAATACAATCTCATTGTATCCTTTTATGGAAATAGTATAAGGTCCACCTTCTTTTGGAGTAGGTATTTTAATCTCCCATTTTGCTTGATTTGAAGCTTTAACTTTATACACCTCATTATTCCAACTTGGACTGATAACTACTTCTTCCTGTGGATTCGCCCAACCCCAAATGGCAACTTCGGTATTGCGTTGCAACACCATATTATCCGAAAACAAATTGGGTAGCGTCACATTTGCAAAAGCAGGAGAAGAAAGCGTTAGAAAAAGTATAAAAGCAATTACATTATTTTTCATCTAGTATTTTTTTTAAAAATGGAGTCAATTGGCTTGCCATGATTTTGTCATCGGCAATATCAGGATGTGAACCACAACCGTTTGGTTGCATCGATTGAAATTCAAATAAAGCAATGGTTTTATGTTCTGCATCATTTTCAAAAGCTTGAATTACTTTTTTCAAACAACGTACTAATACTACATTTCTATCTCCAGAAACCATAGGGCTGTTCAACAATACAATTCTAGTATTAGGTGTATGTTGATATACCGTTTTGATAAAAGCGATATAATTTGAAACGTATTTATCTTCACTAAATGGTAACCTTTCTTTTTTACCATCACCATCTGAGAGGTCATTTGTTCCCAAACAAATACTCACTAAATCAGGCTGGAAAGCAAAATCATAAGGCTTTGAAGTATTGGTATCCAAATTCAAATTTTCATATACATCAGGAATATTAGGCTCCTCTTTATGATCGTCATTCCAGTTGCGATACATCCCAAACCCAGAAACAGAACTCAATACATAATCTAAATTTAAACTACGAGCAACTATAGCTCCGTAGGCCCAATATCCATTATGTTGATCAAACCAACCTCCCGTCCCACAAGGAATTTCGGCCGTGTCGTTTCCAAATCCAGAGGTAATAGAATCACCTATATATTCAATTTTATTTCGGTTTGGCGTGGTGCTTTTTATCAATTTTGCAGTAGTTCCTATGAACATAACCCCACCTGTTGAAGCTTCGGTTGCTTTATAAATGGCAAGGTGGTGTGTTTTTTTATTGGTAGTAACTTTTACAGGAAATGTCTGAGCTATCCCTTTTTCGATTCGAATTCGGCCTATATAATTCCCATCCAATTCTAAGGCAATAAAACTATGTTGGTCTGTTACATTTTGTAAAAATATTTTACACGTCTTTCCAATAAAATCAAAGGAAACAGATGAAGCTGCACTAATCAAGATTACTTTATTATTGTCTTGTAATTCGACTCTCCCTGAATAGTGATAAAAACTAGATTTTTCTTTGACATTCTGAGCCATAGAAAAAATAGAAACTGATAAGAATAAAATTAAAAATCTATATTTTTTCAAAATCATAATTTATGGGTTAAATAAAAACATATGTCACAAACTTATCTATTTTGTCTATTTATTAAAGATACTAAAATGTCAAATAGCAATGTAAAAATATCATTATGTAGTTTCTACACAAAGACTCCTTCTTTGTCACTCCTTTTTGGTAAAAAAAACGCGTAATTAATTTTAAAGTTATCGATTTTCTTATTAAAATAATAAAAATACAAATAGTTATATATCTAAATCATTAGATAAAATTCAAAAATAAATGCATAATTTAGTCTCCAATCAATCACATTATCAACAAAAAAAATAACGAAAAAATAATTCTATGGCAGAATACCAAATTGCAGAGATTAATATTGCAAAAATGAAGGGAGTTGCAATTAATGACCCAATAATGAAAGAGTTTGTCGATAATTTAGATTCCGTTAATGAACTGGCTGAAAGCAGTGCCGGATTTGTTTGGAGACTAAAAGATGATACAAATAATGCGACTTCATTGAACCCGTATAATGACGAACAAATTATTGTAAATGTTTCCGTTTGGGAAAACGTGGAATCATTGGAAAATTTCGTTTATAAAACTTTCCATACTGAGTTTTTGAAAAGAAGAAAAGAATGGTTTCAAACTTTTGGCAAAGTATATACTGCAATGTGGTGGATCAAAAAAGGGGAATTCCCAACGCTATATAATGCAAAAGAAAAATTAGATTATTTGCAGGAAAATGGAGCTTCGGAAATTGTTTTTGATTTTAGAAAAAAATTTCCAAAACCTATTTAAGTTGTATTTAAAAAGCCTTATTTATTCACTTACAAATATTTAAAATAAATTATGAAAAACTATAGCCTACCCTGTTTTTTAATTTTCTTATTTGCAATTACAACAGCTGTATGTTCTGCTCAAAAGTACACTACTAAAGAACCAGCATACCAATACATTCCAGACAATCTAGAACTCTACAATACCATAGTTGCCATGGATAGTACATTTTTCCAAGCGTACAATACCTGTGATCTAGATAAGCAGGCAGCAATATACGCGGACAATATTGAGTTTTACCATGACAAAGGGGGATTAAGCACTGTTAAACAAGAACTAATTGATGGTACTAAAAAAAATATTTGCGGTAAAGTAACGCGGGAATTAGTAAAAGGAAGCATTGAGGTTTATCCCATCAAAGATTTTGGAGCAATAGAAATGGGACTGCATAAATTTCATAATAATAGGGAGAAAGAAGGAACGCCATCACATGCGAGTAAATTTATCATTTTTTGGAAAAATGATAATAATGTATGGACTATAACAAAAGTGGTTAGTTTACATTAAACAAAAAACCATTCGCCGTGGCGAATGGTTTTTTCTATTCTTATCATTCTTTTACAAAGGAATATTCCCGTGTTTTCTATCGGGAGTTACGCTTACTTTATTTTCGAGCATACTAAACGCTTTTATCAATTTTCGTCTAGTATCTTGCGGTAGGATTACCTCATCTACAAAACCACGTTGTGCTGCTGTATATGGATTGGCAAACAAATCAGCATACTCCGCTTCTTTTTCCAACAATTTAGCTTCATGGTCTTTGGCATCGTGAATTTCTTTCTTGAAGATAATTTCCGAGGCTCCTTTTGCCCCCATAACCGCAATTTCAGCAGTAGGCCAAGCAAAATTCATGTCGGCACCAATGTGTTTGGAATTCATCACATCATAAGCTCCACCATAGGCTTTACGCGTAATCACAGTAACTCTAGGCACCGTCGCTTCGCTTAAAGCATATAATAATTTGGCTCCATGAACTATAATTCCATTCCACTCTTGATCTGTTCCTGGTAAAAATCCTGGTACATCTACCAAAACCAATAACGGAATATTAAATGCATCGCAAAAACGGGTAAATCGAGCCGCTTTTTTTGAACTATTCACATCCAGACAACCTGCTAAAACCATCGGTTGATTAGCTATAATTCCAATGCTTTTACCTCCTAGTCGAGCGAAACCCACCAAGATATTTTCGGCATAATTTTTATGAATTTCATAAAATGAATCTTCGTCGATTATTCCACCAATCACCTCGTGCATATCGTACGGTTTATTGGGATTTTCGGGAATAATAGTTGCTAATTTAGTACGAACCTCATCATTCAATTCATAAGGTAAATTATGTGCTTTTTCTTTATTGCTTTGTGGCAAATAACTCAACAAACGTTTCAAATCTTCTAGGCATTCGACATCATTTGTAGAAGTGATGTGCGCCACACCCGATTTAGTTGAATGCGAACTCGCACCTCCTAATTCTTCCGATGTTACCGTTTCATTAGTTACCGTTTTTACCACATTAGGACCTGTTACAAACATATAACTGGTGTCTTCGACCATCATCGTAAAATCCGTCATTGCTGGCGAATATACCGCTCCACCAGCACAGGGTCCCATGATAGCCGAAATTTGTGGAATAACACCCGAAGCTTGCACATTTCTATAAAAAATATCAGCATAACCTCCTAGAGAACGAACCCCTTCTTGAATACGAGCTCCACCGGAATCATTCAATCCAATCATAGGCGCACCCATTTTGACTGCCATGTCCATAACTTTACAAATTTTCTCGGCATGTGTTTCGGATAACGAACCTCCAAAAACGGTGAAATCTTGTGCAAAAATATAAACCAATCGTCCATTTATTGTTCCGTACCCGGTGATGACACCATCCCCGTAATACATTTCCTTTTCCATTCCAAAATCGGTAGTTCGGTGCGTTACCAACATTCCAATTTCTTCAAATGAACCTTCGTCCATTAAATAATTAACACGCTCTCTTGCCGTTAATTTTTTATTCGAATGTTGTTTTGCTATCCTCTTTGTGCCTCCGCCCAAATGAGCTTGAGCAATTTTATCGTTTAATGTATTTATTTTGTCTTGCATACTGTTTTTTTTACCGCTAATTCGCAAATTTTATTTATAACTCTTTAAAAATCAATTTGGTAATCTTACGATTTTTTGATCTTCAAAATAGTGTTTTAATGCTACCATTGCAGCGATTTCAGCTTCTTGAACTATTTGGTTTTTCAACAAATCCGCATTGTAATATTTTTTCACAAAATGGGTGTCAAAATTTCCAGAACGAAATGCCTCATGATCAAATACAAATTTTCCAAAAGGCAATGTTGTTTCTACTCCTTCTACTTGATAACCATCTATGGCTTCTAGCATAATTTGAATGGCTTCCTCACGTGTTTCTCCATAGGTAATCAACTTTGCTAGCATTGGATCATAATAAATAGGAATATCCATTCCTTGCTCAAAACCATTATCTACACGAATTCCTTTGCCAACAGGCAATTGGTAAACATCCAAATGACCTACACTAGGTAGAAAATCATTCATAGGATCTTCGGCATAGACACGCAATTCCATCGCATGTCCTTTTATTTTCAGGTCTTCTTGTTTGATTGATAATTCTTCTCCTCTAGCGACTCTAATTTGTAGTTCGACTAAATCAGTTCCAGTGATTAATTCCGTAACGGGGTGCTCTACTTGCAAACGAGTATTCATCTCCAAGAAGTAAAAATTATTATTTTCGTCCAATAAAAACTCCACCGTTCCTGCTCCAAGATAATCACAAGATTTAGCTACTAAAACGGCAGCTTCACCCATCTCTTTTCGCAATTCTGGTGTTAAAACAGAGGAAGGTGCTTCTTCGATAACTTTTTGGTGCCGTCTTTGTATACTACATTCTCTTTCGAATAAATACAAAATATTTCCATGACTGTCAGCCATTATTTGGATTTCGATATGCCTTGGCGAACCCACATATTTTTCTATAAAAACAGCACCATCCCCAAAAGCAGAAATCGCTTCGCTAATTGCACGATCCATTTGAGATTCAAATTCGGCTTCGTTTTCTACTACACGCATTCCTTTACCTCCACCACCTGCTGACGCTTTTATTAGAATTGGAAAACCTATTTCTTTAGCTACAACTTTGGCTTTTTCCACATCGGTAATGGCTTTATCATAACCAGGAACCATTGGAATATTGTATTTTTTAACAGCCTCTTTGGCTGCTAGCTTACTTCCCATGATATGAATTGCTTTCGACTTGGGACCAATAAAGATGATATTGTTTTTTTCGGCCTCTTCGGCAAAATCAGCATTTTCACTCAAGAATCCATACCCTGGGTGTATAGCGTCCACGTTTAAAGATTTGGCCACTTCGATGATTTTACTTCCTAACAAATAGGATTCACTAGAAGGAGCTCCTCCAATACAAACCGCTTCATCAGCAAATTTTACATGTGGTGCATTTCTATCTACAGTTGAATATACTGCAACTGTTTTAATCCCCATTTTACGGGCGGTTTTCATTACTCTAATAGCAATTTCCCCTCTATTGGCAACTAATATTTTTTTCATATTTTTTTTAGATAAAAGACGAAAGACCGCTACGCTGCTAGATTCAATATAAATCCTCTCTAACTATTTTCTTGCCTCTTTCTTCTTGTTTCTTACAACTTTATTCAAATTCAATTAACAACTGCCCTTTATCAACAGCATCTCCTAACACAACCGAAATTGTTTTTATAACACCATCACGAGGAGACAGGAAACTATTTTCCATTTTCATAGCACCCAAAATGATTAAATTATCATTTTCAAGTACCGCTTGTCCAACCACTACACTGATTTCTAGAATTAGTCCAGGCATAGGTGCTTTGATGAAATTGACTTGTTTAGTGAGTCCAACTTCAAATCCCATATCTTTAATCAAAACATCCAACGGATTAGAGATTGCCACAACATAAGAGTTGTTATTGACCTTTACAGTATACGTTTTTTGAAGAAAGTCAGAACTTACAATTTCTGCTTTATAAGGGTTGTTTTTATGTAAAATATGGACAGAATTGGAATCCAAATTTACAGCATCGAGTTTTGAAACTTCTTCTTTATTAATATCAAATGAAAAAGAATCATTTACTTTTACTTTATAACTATCACTCATTAGTATTATTTTTATGGTGGTAAAAATAAGTAAAAGAAAACGTTTTCGTAAAAGAAAAAGAAAAGTTTTATGCTAAATTAGTATAGCTATCAAAAATTAATCTACAACACCAATAATCCAAATTCTCTTAATGAATTAATAGGTTTTGAATACCAAAATAATTCAAAGTCTTCAAAATGAGTTTCAAAATCAGATTTAATTTCTTGGAAAGAATAAATTTTAGCATTAGAAACAGCTATTTTTAAAAGTATTTCTGCAAGCCATTCGCCCTCTTCCTTGTTGGTTTGAATTGTAAAACTTTCTTTTTTATCATGAAAAGTCAAACTCATCATTTCCCAAGAATTTCCTTTTTTAGTTTTAGTAAAATAGTCTACAAAAGGGGTTCCACCTAACCAAACAATTTTGGCTGTAGGTTTGATATTAAAACCATCGTTTTCTTGAAGTGCATCAAAAATAAAATCGGGAGAGATTTTAGTTTTCGGAATTTTAAATTCAAACCAATCTTGCAACTCATAATCAAAACAGATACCGTGCATGAAGTTGAACAACGATTTCTTTAATCCAAAACTAAATTTATCATGGTCAATTCCTGTTGAATCGGTATAATTAATGTCGTTATTAGCAAAAGTCCCAATAACTTCGGTTTCTTTTACAACTCCAAATTTCTCAGGATACAATCCCACTGGACTGTGTGCTGTCATGGCAAATTGGTGCCAAAACCCTGATTGCAATACGCCTACTTCAAACAATTGGCGTACCATTTCGAGACTATCCACCGTTTCTTGAATTGTTTGTGTAGGATAACCGTACATCAAATAGGCATGAACCATTACGCCGGCTTCCGTAAAGTTTCGAGTGACTTTAGCCACTTGTTCAACAGTTACGCCTTTAGCTATTAATTTTAACAAACGATCCGAAGCTACTTCGAGTCCACCAGAAACAGCGATACAACCGGAAGCTTTTAAAAGCAAACATAAATCTTTAGTAAAGCTTTTTTCGAAACGAATGTTGGTCCACCAAGTCACAGATAGTTTTCTTCGCAATATTTCAAGAGCCAAGGCACGCATCAATGCAGGTGGTGCTGCTTCATCAACATAATGAAAACCATTTTCACCTGTTTGCGCAATCATTTCCTCCATTCGATCACAAAGTAAACTAGCAGCTACTGGTTCGTAAATTTTAATGTAATCTAATGATATATCACAAAATGTACATTTTCCCCAGTAACAACCATGTGCCATAGTCAATTTATTCCAGCGACCATCAGACCACATGCGGTGCATTGGGTTTACGATTTCGATAACCGAAATGTATTTATCCAAAGGCAAATCGGAATAATCTGGCGTTCCTACTTGGGATTGTTTGTAATCACTTTTGGTAGAATTATTTTTGTAAACTACTTTTCCGTTTTCAAGAAGAAACGTTCTTTTAAAAGACTTGTAATTGGGTTCTTCAATATTGGCAATCAATTCCTCAACAGGAGCTTCGCCATCATCCAAAGTAATAAAATCAATAAATTCAAAAACTCGAGCATCTGATAACGAACGTAATTCGGTATTGGGGAAACCGCCTCCCATCGAAACCTTAATTTCGGGATGGTGTTTTTTTACCCATTGTGCAGATCTAAAGGCACTATATAAATTCCCTGGAAAGGGAACTGAAATTAAAAATAATGTGGGCTGTATGGTTTCAATCCTTTCTTTTAGAATAGAAAGTAAAACAGTGTCAATATAAGTAGGCTCTTGTTGTAAAGCCTCGTACAATTCATCAAAAGAATTAGCACTTCTTCCTAAACGCTCAGCATAACGGCTGAAGCCAAAATTAGCATCCACACATTCCACTATAAAATCAGATATGTCTTCAAGATACAAAGTAGCCAAATGTTTCGCTTTATCTTGTGTTCCCATGGTCCCAAAAGCCCAATCGAGTTCTTCTAATTGTGCAAAACGAGAAGCTTCTGGCAAATAATCTTCTTGACAAATTTGCAAAGCTAAGGTTGGATTTTTCCCTTGTAAAAAAGTAATTACTGAATCGATTGTTTTAATGTATTCCTCTTGAAGTGCAAAAATACGTTTCGAATTATCTGAAATTTCTCCAACTTCACCCGAGACTGAAAGTCGAACTGGCGTAGCAAACTTTAAACTTGCAACTTCAAACAAACTTTGCAATCCTTCTTTCGAAAACAATTTTAAAATAACCTCAATACCTAAATCTGCCTGAACTGAATCAATATTTTTAGTATTCAGAAACCCTTTTATATATGCCGTTGCCGGATATGGTGTATTCAGTTGGGTAAACGGCGGGGTAATGAGGAAAAGTTTAGTTTTCAAAGGAAATAAGTTTTGTGCAAAAATAAGGGATAATTCTGTTCTTTCCACGAAAAGATGCTACTACTAATTGTATTGGTAATTCAATTCAAAAAATGAAACCCTATCTAAATTAAATAGTTGCAAAATTTGTAGATATTTAATTACATTTACAATTGCCAAATTGTAAAAATGAAACAAAAATTACTCTTTCTTTTTTTATTAATAACTCTAGCTTCTTTTGCCCAAAAGAATAGTCAAACAATTGGTTTTAAAGAAAACAAAGGGCAAATTATTGACCAAAATGGCAAACCAAATAATACAGTTAAATACCTATTAAACACTAGAGGATTAAATGTTCAACTGAGAAAGGATGGATTTTCGTATGACATATATGAAACGAAAAAACATCCTATAAAACAACGTTTAGAAGAAAAAAGAGCATTCCCTTCATTAAAAAATAATGATAAAAAAGTACCTGATTATACTTTAGAATACGTTTTTCATAGAGTAGATATTGATTTTGTAAATTCAAATCCTAATGTTGAATTAGTAACTAACAAAGCATCTACTGATTATGATAATTATTATAATATACCCAATAAACCAGAAGGTGTTATCAATGTACATCAATACCAACAAATCACTTACAAGAATATTTACCCTAATATTGATGTTGTATTCTCCATCCCTAAAGACACGCTTAAAACCGTAGAATATAATTTTGTGGTACATCCAAAAGGGAACATATCAGATATACAATTGAAATTTAATGGTGCTAAAACAGAATTAGTTGACAATAAAATCAAAATGCAAGTTCGTTTTGGTGAAATGGAAGAAACTCTTCCCGCCAGTTGGACCGAAGACGGAATGAGTAAAAAGTCAATAAATGTTGCTTATTCAAAAATTAAAAAAGATGTGTATGGATTTAAAACAGCAAATGCTATCTCGAATAAAACGGTAATTATTGATCCTGTTCCAGTGAGGCTGTGGGGAACTTATTTTGGGGGAGAAAATGGAGAAACTCCTACATCTCTTTTTTGCAAAGACGATTATATCTATTTAACCGGTACAACCACTAGCACCGATAATATTGCTAGTGCTGGAGCAAACACATTCTATTATGCCTCAATTAGCGACTATGACAGCTTCTTAGTGAAATTCAACAGTAATGGAACAAGAGTTTGGAGTACTTATTATGGGGGGAGAAAAGCGGACATTATATTTCAAGTAAAAGTCTCAAACAATCAAAATGTATATATTGTAGGGGAAACACTAAGTGACAATAACATTTCTACACCTAATAGTTCCGAACCTAATTTCGACTCAATTATTCAGGATGGAAGGCAAAAACTGGCAGGCTTTTTTGTGAAATTTGATACTAATGGTGAAAGAAAATGGGGTACATATTATTGGGGTAGCATTAGTAACTTATCTATTGATTCTTCCGAAAAAATATACATATCAGGAGCAACATTTGCTGATAAAAAAATATCTACTCCAAATGCACATCAAATTAATATTGACAACCCTAGTTTAAATCCTATTTACGGCTATTTTAGTGATGGATTCATTGCTAAATTTAATTCAGATGGAGATAAAGAATGGGGAACTTATTATGGAGGACTAGATGACGACTACATTTCTGATTCTCAAATCGATTCCAACGGATTTCTATATTTTTCAGGAATTACCTCAAGTTCAAATAATATCGCTTCAATAAATACAACAAATACTCCTAGTCACTCTAATGCAGATAGTTTTTTAATAAAATTTAGTCCCAATGGAAATAGAATTTGGGGTACTTATTTTGGAGGCGAAAAACACGACTACGCATTCTCTTTGGGAATTGATTCTAATAATTATCTCTACACTTTTGGTTGGACTCAAAGTTTATCAAACATTTCAACCCCAGGTGTTTTTCAAGAAGTATATAATGATTCATTTTGGGCTACGGATAATAATGGTTGTATCTTTAAGTTTAATTCAGACGGCGATAAAATTTGGGGAACTTATTTTTTTTCGGAAACTCTAAAAGGATCTGTTTCAAAAAATGGTGACCTTTATTTTACTGGCACTACTAGTATAAATATTCCTTCAATATCCACTCCAAATGCTTATCAAGAAGATAATAACGGACGGGCTCAAGCTTACTTAGAAAATTTTGATAACAATGGAAAAAGAAAATGGGGCACATTTTATGGTGGAAACTATGGTGGAAGTACGGGAAATGTATCTGCAACCGACAACAATGGCAATATTTATCTAGCTGGGACAACAAGTAGCTCAGATTACATTGCAACACCAAATACTCATCAAACAAATCTTTATAATTCTGGTAATGATGCCTATCTAATAAAGTTTAAAGATTGTGAATCAAGCGCTTTAGTAACTAGTAACTCCCCAATATGTATTGGCAACACTTTAGAACTAAAAGCATCTGGAGGTACAGATTATGTATGGACAGGTCCAAACGGATTTACATCTACCATACAAAACCCTACTATACCTAATGCAACAGCTTCAAATGGTGGGCAATACACTTGTAGTATTACTGGAAGTGGAGGTTGTGATGATACAAAAAAAGTGGATGTAATCATTGGAGATATTGAGGCTCCCATTCCTAATCTTGCACTTCTTCCAACAATAACTGGAGATTGCAAAACTATCATAAATACAATTCCAACTGCTACTGATGTATGTGCAGGTACTATTACAGCGACTACCACCAGTCCGCTATCGTACAGCTTGCCTGGAAACTATACCGTTATTTGGGAATATAATGATGGAAACGGAAACACATCAACACAAAATCAAACTATTACAATAACTGCTCAGCCATTACCAACTGCTCCATCTACACAAACTTTTTGCATCCAACAAAATGCCACAATAAACGAAATAAAAATAACAGGTCAAAACATCAAATGGTATGATGCTTTGACTAATGGTAATTTATTAGCAAATACGACTCCTTTACAAAACGGAATTACCTATTACGCTTCACAAACGATTGATAGTTGTGAAAGTGATAGAATTTCTGTTTTAATAAATATTCAAAATACTCCCACTCCAACAGGAAGTGCAAATCAAACATTTTGTAAAAGTCAAAATCCAACTTTAGATACTATTGTAGCTTCTGGAACTGCTATACAATGGTATGATATTGGTGGAACTCTTTTATCCAATTCAACCGCTTTGCAAGACGGTATAACCTATTATGCTTCGCAAACAGAAAACGGTTGTGAGAGCACAAATAAATTAGCCATTATAATTTCGCTTATCAGTACTTTACCGGCAAATGATTATGCAGAATTGTTTTGTGATGATTTAAATGATGGTTCTGAAAAAGTGGATTTGTCTGATTATAATTCAAAGTTAATATCCAATACTGCTGGATATACTTTTTCGTATTATTCAAATTATTCAGCTGCCGAAAATCAATTGGTAAGTAGTCAAATTACTAATTTTTCTAATTTTAATTTATCTTTAGGAGATAATAAAATCTACGTTCGTATTAATTCTAATACACCTTGTTATGCTATTTCCGAATTAAAACTAACTCTTTTGTCGAAACCTAAAATAACAATCCCAGATGTAGTTCCTATTTGTGAAAACAATACCATTACTATTGACGCAGGCTTGGATTACGATACTTACTTATGGTCAACTGGTGAAACATCATCGAGCATAAATGTGGATAATCCGGGTAATTATTCTGTTACCGTCACTAATAATTACTCTACTATTTCATGTTCAAGTACAAAGAATTTTGAAGTACGACAATCCAATATCGCTACAATAACTTCAATTGACACACAAGACTGGACCGACAATCAAAATACAATAACAGTGTATGCAACTGGTGCTGGTGATTTTGAATATTCCATCGACGGCATTCATTTTCAAGATGAGCCTCAGTTTACAAACATCATCAGTGGACAATATACGGTTCATGTAAGAGATAAAAACGGTTGCGGAACCGTTACTGATGAAGTGTATTTATTGATGTATCCAAAGTTTTTTACTCCAAATGGCGACGGATTTAACGACACATGGAAAATCAAATTTTCAACTGTCGAGATTGGGTTAAGCGTAAAAATATTTGACCGATATGGTAAACTCATCAAAGAATTAACGCATAATAACGATTGGGACGGAAGATTCAATGGACAAGAACTTCCCGCAACCGATTATTGGTTTGTGGTAACTAGAGCAAATGGCACAGAATATCGCGGTCATTTTAGTTTAAAAAGATAATCCCGAAAACAGCATTTTAGTCAACAAAAACAATCCTTTTCCAAATCACTAACCTTAAAATTAATGATAAAAAATATAAAACTCATTGCCCTCTCTCTAATCATTTCAATCTTTTTTTCTATCCGAATGAGTTCCCAAACCATACAATGGGAAAATACAATTGGAGGTAATGATTATGATTGGAGTGATTTTATAGAACTGTCTACTGATGGAAATTATCTTTTGGGTGGATATTCTTATTCTAATATATCTGATGATAAAACTGAAAATTCAAGAGGAGAAGGTGATTATTGGTTAATTAAAATTGATGACACTTCTGGTAATTTATTATGGCAAAAAACTATTGGCGGAAACAGTTTTGATCATTTAACTTCAGCAAAAGAAACAAAGGATGGCGGTTACATCCTTGGCGGCTACAGTTCTTCAGGAATATCAGGAGAAAAAACTCAAAATTCAAGGGGACAAGATGACTATTGGGTTGTAAAATTAGATGAAAACCGGAATATTATTTGGGACAAAACCTATGGTGGAAGTGGTGTAGATCGATTGACATCAATAATTCAAACTGCGGATGGTGGTTATCTTATGGGAGGTTCTTCAGACTCTAACATTTCAGGAGATAAAACTGAAAATTCAAAGGGGAATCTAGATATGTGGATTATTAAAATTGATGCATCCGGGAATATAATGTGGCAAAAAACATTTGGAGGAGACAATTCTGATTGGGTTCAATCTCTACTGAAAACAGCTGATGGAGGTTATCTATTAGCTGGCTCTTCAAACTCAAATATTTCTGGTGATAAAACCCAAAATTCAAGAGGAGGAGGAGATTACTGGGTTTTAAAAATCGATAGTTTAGGTACTATTGTCTGGCAAAAAACTATTGGAGGAAATAATGGAGATTATTTAAAATCTATAATAGCGACCTCAGATGGCAATTACATTTTAGGAGGTGATTCTTTCTCCAACATTTCTGGAGATAAAACAGAAAATACATTGAATAATTCTAATGATGTTTGGATTCTCAAATTAAATGATTTTGGGCAAATTTTATGGCAAAAAAATATTGGAGCAAATGATACTGAAGTATTTGCAGATATCCGAATGACCTCGGATAATGGTTTTATTCTAGGCATCATGTCCTACTCGGGAATTTCAGGCTACAAAACTGAAGCTTCAAGGGGAGACCGTGATTATTGGATTGTAAAACTCGATGCAGCTGGTCAATTTGAATGGGATAAAACTGTAGGCGGTGATAGTCTTGACCAAACACAATCTATAGTACAAGCCAAAGATGGAGGTTATGTTGCGTTAGGCTGGTCACAGTCTAATATATCTGGAGATAAAACAGAAAATAAAAGTGGGCTACAGGATTTTTGGGTGGTTAAACTCCAATTGTGCTCTCAAAACCTTTCTGCTAACAGTAATTCTCCAATTTGTGAGGGCAATTCCATACAGCTATCTGCATCTGGCGGGACTAATTATGCTTGGACTGGACCAAATGGTTTTAATTCATTAGAACAAAATCCATCCATATTAAATGCAAATGCATCACAAAGTGGTCAATACACTTGTAGTATAACAGGAACTGGTGGATGCGATGATAAGAAGTCAGCTACTGTTGTGATAAACATTGAAACAGTACCAACAGCAAATTCTCCACAGGAATTTTGTACACAACAAAATGCAACTTTAAGTAATGTAATTATTAGCGGTGACAATATAAAATGGTATGATTCACAAACTGGAGGCACTGAATTACTTGAAACAACTTTACTAAAAGACGGAATAAATTATTATGCGTCACAAACTATAAATAATTGTGAAAGCAGTCGTATTGTAATAAATACCCGAATTTTAGCAGATGCAAATTGTCAACCAGTAACTGACATTGATTCATCAATAACGTATCCTAAATTCTTCACCCCAAACGAAGATGGATTTAACGATACATGGAAAGTTAAATTTTCAGCAGATGAGATAGGATTAAGCGTAAAAATATTTGACCGTTATGGTAAACTCATCAAAGAATTAACGCACAGCAACGCTTGGGACGGAACATTCAACGGACATGAACTTCCCTCAACCGATTATTGGTTTGTGGTAACTAGAGCAAATGGCATAGAATACCGAGGGCATTTTAGCTTAAAACGCTAATTCAACTAAAACTTATGCTCTTTTTTACTAATCATTAACAACGAAAATAAAGAGATACAAGCGGCTGCACTTAAATAGAAACCAACATAAGTCAAACTATAATGTGTCGCCAGCCAAATCGCAATCATAGGTGCAAAAGCGGCCCCGATAATTCCTGCCATATTAAATGCTAAAGATGTCCCCGAATAACGTACATTGGTTGGAAACAATTCCGATAAAAAAGTTCCCAAAGGGCCATACGTAAATCCCATTAAAGTCATTCCAACACATAAAAATAAAGTCACGAGAACGGGATTTCCTGAATTCATGAAAAAAGAAAATATAAAACCAAAAATTGCAATTGCGATTGTGGAATAAATAAGCATTTTTCTACGCCCAATTCGATCCGCAATTAAAGCCGAAATAGGTATAAAAAGGGCAAAAAACAATACTGAAAACAACTGCATCAATAAAAAATCTCTTTTGGAATAACCCAAATCTGAGGTTGCCCAACTCAAAGTAAATACCGTCATTAAATAAAATACCAAGAAGGTAGTAATAGCCGCAAATGTCCCAAAAATCAATTGGTTTTTATAAAATTTTAATAAAGTAAAAAACGGAATTTTCACTTCCTCTTGTTCTATTTTAGCATTTTCGAAAGCGGGGGTTTCAGTAATTTTTAATCGGATGTAAAAACCAACTACAACCAATAAAGAACTGGCTATAAACGGAATTCTCCATCCATAATCAAGGAAAGATTCGGGACTAAGTATATCTGTCAAAATCAAAAAGGTTCCCCCAGAAAGTAATAAACCTATTGGTGCTCCTAATTGCGGAAACATACCATACCAAGCCCGTTTATTGGGTGGAGCATTTTCGATGGCTAATAACACCGCTCCACCCCATTCGCCACCTAAACCAACACCTTGACCAAAACGACATAACATTAGTAATAAAGGTGCAGCAATTCCAATACTGGCATAACTAGGTAGAAAACCAATACATACTGTTGAAATTCCCATTGTTAACAAAGCGATTACTAAAGTTGTTTTTCTTCCTATCTTATCACCATAATGACCAAAGACTGCCGAACCCAATGGTCGAGAAAGAAAGGCTATTGAAAAAGTAGCCAACGACAGTAAAACCGAATTGGTACTATCAGAAGACGGAAAAAATAATTGTGGAAAAACCAAAACCGCGGCATTGGCATAAATATAGAAATCAAAAAACTCAATTGTTGTACCAATTAAACTGCCAAAAAGAACATGTTTTAATGAGTTTTCTTTCTTAGAACTTAAATTATCTTTCATTTGTATGTTAAAATATTTCGATAAAATTGATACTATTTTTCGAAAGTAACAAATATATTTTGTTTCAAAAATTTTCGGTATTTTTACATCAAATAAATTCTCTTATGCCTACCGACTGTATCAGCTATCAAAGTTCTGGATATTTTTCTCCCTTAATGAATGATTATTTAGACGAAAAATCAAATTTACAACCCTTATACAATCGATTCCCAAAGTTGGAAAACTTTGAATCGCAAATCATTGAGAAACAAGCTAATTTTAATAATGACTCAAGAGCTACATTGGCTTCTGTTATTGAAAAGCAATATGCTTCTATAGCTATATCACATTTGACAAAACAAAATATTGAAGCATTAAAAGTAAATAATACATTTACAGTAACCACTGGACACCAACTCAATTTATTCAGTGGTCCTTTGTATTTTTTATACAAAATTATTTCTACCATCAATCTTACTGAGGAATTAAAAATAAAATATCCAGCCTATAATTTTGTCCCAATTTACTGGATGGCAACCGAAGATCATGATTTTGAAGAAATCAATTATTTTAATTTCAAAGGCAAAAAATTCAGATGGAATACCGAAAGTACGGGACCTGTAGGCCGATTATCTACTGAAGGTCTTGATGCCTTTTTTGAAATCTATGAACAGGAATTAGGAACAAGTACTAATGCAACTGCGATAAAAAAACTATTTAAAGAAGCGTACTTGCAACATGACAATCTAGCCAATGCAACGCGGCATTTAGCAAATGTTCTTTTTGGTACTTATGGTTTAGTAATTCTTGATGCAGATGATAAGGACCTCAAAAGGACTTTTATTCCATATATAAAAGAAGAATTACTTCATCAAAAATCTCATAAATTAGTACTTGAAACAGTCGAAAAACTAAAAGATTATACCGTTCAAGTAAATCCTCGAGAAATCAATTTGTTTTATATCGAAGATCATTTACGCCAACGTATCGTTTTTGAAAATGATATTTACAAAGTAAACCATACCAAAATTGAATTTACTGAAGATGAAATCTTAAAATCACTTGATTCTAATCCAGAAATGTTTAGCCCAAACGTGATCATGAGGCCATTGTATCAGGAAGTTATTTTACCAAACCTTTGCTACATAGGCGGAGGCGGAGAAATAGCCTATTGGTTAGAATTAAAATCATTCTTTAATGCGGTAAACATTACTTTTCCAATACTTTTGGTACGAAATTCAGTTCTATTAGCTACAGAAAAACAAATCAAAAAAATAGATAAATTAAATTTAGAATGGAGTGATTTATTTTCAAAACAATCAGAACTAATAAATACCATTACCTTAAAAAATTCTGAATTTCCTATTGATTTAACTCCTCAAAAAGAACTGCTGCACAAGCAATTTGCTGATTTATTTGAACTAGCAAAACAAACTGATAAATCGTTTACTGGAGCCGTAAAAGCACAGGAGGTAAAACAAATAAAAGGTTTAGAAAATCTAGAAAAACGGTTACTTAAAGCACAAAAAAGAAAATACAGCGAACTTATAGAACGAGCAACCGAATTACAAAACGAATTATTTCCTAACAAAAGTTTACAGGAACGCCAGATTAATTTTTCTGAATTTTACCTCGAGAATGGACCCAATTTAATCCCAAAATTAATTTCACAGTTGCATCCGTTAGATCAAACATTTGAAATTGTTACATTATAGATATAATTAGCGCACTATAATGCGAAAATTGCAACATTATTAAACAAAATAAACTATTTTTGCACAAAATTTAAAAAATAAAAAATGGCTACTAATAGAACATTTACAATGATTAAGCCTGATGCTGTTTCTAACGGACACATCGGAAACATACTTGCAATGATTACTAATGCAGGTTTCAAAATCGTTTCTTTAAAATTAACTCAACTTACGGTTGCTGATGCTCAAGCATTTTATGCTGTTCACGCTGAAAGACCTTTTTATGGTGAATTAGTTGAATTTATGTCAAGAGGACCAATCGTTGCTGCTATTTTAGAAAAAGATAACGCTGTTGAAGATTTCAGAACTCTAATTGGTGCTACTAATCCAGCTGAAGCTGCTGAAGGAACTATCCGTAAAGCATACGCCACTTCAATTGGAGAAAACGCAGTTCACGGTTCTGACAGTGATGAGAATGCAGCTATCGAAGGTGCTTTCCATTTTGCAGGAAGAGAGCAATTCTAGTACTCAGTTTTACGGTTTTTAGAACTCAATCGCTGATTGGATACTAAAAATCATCAAAAAAATATAAAATCCCGTCTCAATAAATCGAGACGGGATTTTTTTATTTACAATCAGAAAAATCTGAAATCTGAAATTGTTAATCAACAATCGCAAATCATTATCTTAAAACAACAGTCGTTACCACTTCTCTCCGAAGCTCTTCATTGATCATTTTCACAATCTTAGCCTTTCCATGACTCAACTCTTCACGCAATACGGATGACGTTAACTCCACATACAAAGTGCTTCCTTTCAAAACTACATTTCGGGTATAGCTATTCACACCATTTCCCATCAAGTTACTCCAAGCGTCTTTAACATCAATTTGGTCCATTCCTGGTTGCAGTTTATTCACTTGGATTATTTGTTTCAAAACATCCCCTACTGTACTCTGATTATTTAGTCTTTTCGCCATCTCCTGTCAAGTTTATCGGTCCCGTTTTTTTATAATGATATTCCTTATTCTCTGTATTTTTCAACACTAATTCTTTATCTGACAATGCGATTAGTTCCTCACTCCATTTTGCATAATCAGTCCCATAATCCAAATATACTTTGTCTTTATCAAAACGCACATTTACCTTTTCATCCGTATCATTAACTAAAAATGTTCCGTTCAACTGTGGCTTTACTTTCTTTCGAATCCCCTTATTATTCGCTATTTCAAAATAGTCGTAGCTTTCATTCATCTTATAGTCCTTGTCTTCCCCTTTGTCAAAAACCACTTTTTCAATTTCCCAATATCCATTGATTTTTACAATATCAGTAGGCTGAATCTTTTGTTGACAACCCACAAAAAAAAGAGATAGTAACAGAATTCTAAACGTGTTTTTCATATAATTATTTTTTAGGAGCTTTTTCCTGCTGTCCGCTGTATCCTCGCAAAAAAGCGAGGGATGCCGCTTCCATCAGGGCTATGGATTTATGGAAATAAATTCTATTTTTTTTTAATACTACAAAGTTAACTTTAAAAAACTCAAACAAAAGAAAAATTGCAAAACACATTAAACTATTTTGCATATTTTTGGTCTTACAAAAAACGTATCCTGCTATGATATCAAAAGCCATTTCTAGTTTGTTTATCCTTTTTTTGTGTATCGGTTGTAGCTCAGAACCTACAACGACTCCTACACCTGCACCAACCGAAACTACTTATTTCCCCCCAACTACTGGAACAACTTGGGAAACAAAATCAATAGCCAGCTTAAACTGGAAACAAACAGCAGTTAAACCATTACTAGACTATTTAGCACTAAAAAACTCAAAATCTTTCATCATCCTTGTCAACGGACGAATTGTAATGGAAAACTATTTCAACGGACATTCAGCAACAACTAATTGGTACTGGGCAAGTGCTGGAAAAACATTAACTTCAACACTCACTGGAATCGCAGAACAAGAAGGCTACTTAAACATTAATAATAAAGTATCTGATTATATTGGCATAGGATGGACTAGTTTGCCTATATCCAAAGAAAACTTGATTACTAATAAACATTTACTAACCATGACTTCTGGAATAGAAGATATTGACAACGGCGACGCAGTAGATCCAGCAAGTCTTACTTACAAAGCAGATGCAGGAAACCGCTGGGCGTATCACAATGTATACGTAAAACTACAAGATGTAATTGCTAAAGCATCAAATCAAACTTGGAACACTTATTTCAATACAAGATTAAGAGATAAAATAGGAATGGATGGCACTTGGTTTCAATCAGGTAATAATTCCGTTTATGCCAGTACAACACGAAGTATGGCTCGTTTCGGACTTTTAATGGCCAATAAAGGAAAATGGGATAATACTACAATCCTAAACGAAAACTATTTTAATGCTGCCACAAACACTTCACAAAATATCAATTTAGGTTACGGCTATTTATGGTGGCTAAATGGAAAAAGTAGCTACCACTTACCGCAATCACAATTACAGTTCTCCGGAAGTATAATTCCTTCTGCACCCAACGATATGTTTATGGCATTAGGTAAAAATGATCAAAAGATATACATCATCCCTAGCAAGAATATGGTAGTCATTAGAATGGGAGATGCTGCTGATAATGTCAATCTCGCTTTATCTGATTTTGACGACGTACTTTGGCAAAAAATTAGTGCTTTATACCAATAAAATTATTTCTTTTTTAACCTCTTGGTAAAACCAATAACAAAAAAACCAACACCTAATACTAGTAAAATATAATACAAAATAATATTATAATCACGGATAACATTAGCTAGCACAAAGCAAACAACACTTATTAAATAAAGATAAATACTGCTTAAATTTTTAATCGAAGAAAAATTCATGGGATTCTTTTATTTGAAAAAACTATCTACAAATTCAAATTTATTAAAGACTTGCAAATCTTCAATTCCTTCACCAACTCCAATATATTTAACAGGAATTTTAAATTGATCCGAGATACCAATAACAACGCCACCTTTGGCCGTTCCGTCAAGTTTAGTAATTGCAAGTGAAGTAACCTCTGTAGCTGCTGTAAACTGTTTTGCTTGTTCAAAAGCATTTTGACCAGTAGAACCATCTAAAACTAATAAAACATCATGAGGAGCATCAGCTACCACTTTTTGCATTACACGTTTTACTTTTGTTAATTCATTCATCAAGTTTATTTTATTATGCAAACGACCAGCAGTATCAATAATAACAATATCTGCTCCTTGAGCAACAGCCGATTGTAAAGTATCAAAAGCTACTGAAGCGGGATCACTTCCCATATTTTGTCTTACAATAGGAACTCCTACTCTATCTGCCCAAATTTGCAACTGATCAATGGCTGCGGCACGAAAAGTATCTGCAGCACCTAGAACAACATTGTAACCTTGTTTTTTGAATTGGTAAGCTAATTTACCTATAGTAGTCGTTTTTCCTACTCCATTTACACCTACTACCATTAAAACATATGGTTTAGTTTGTATAGGAATAACAAATTCAGTTGCTTCACCAGTATTTGTTTCTGATAATAAAGCAGCAATTTCTTCTTGTAAAATTTGATTGAGTTCTTCTATACCAAGGTATTTATCTGAAGCTACACGATTTTCAATACGTGTAATTATTTTTAAGGTAGTATCAACTCCCACATCAGAAGAAACGAGTATTTCTTCCAAATTGTCTAAAACAGCATCATCTACTTTAGATTTCCCTGCAACAGCTTTACTTAATTTACTAAAAAAAGTTGTTTTTGATTTTTCAAGACCTTTATCTAAGGTCTCTTTTTTTTCAGATGAAAAGATTCTTTTAAAAAAACTCATGGTATTATACAGTATTAAATATAAATCATTAGGCTCAATGAACTAATACGATTTCCTAATCGGTAAAGATAGAAAATAAAAAAGCTACTTCCGAATGAAAGTAGCTTTTCTATATAATGCTTTTATGAATTATTTCTTTTTCAAGAATTCATCAACTGCTTCAGGAGCCATAATAGATTCTACGAATGTATATGCACCTGTTTTAGGAGATTTCACCATTTTGATGGCTTTTGATAATCTCTTAGAAGATGTCTGTAACGATGCTACGGTTTTCTTTGCCATGATTCTATGTTATTTGTATTTTAAAAAATCTATAATGATATCATTTTAGATTGTATTCAAAATGCTATTATTATTTAATTTCTTTGTGAACAGTTACTCTTTTCAAAACTGGATTAAATTTTTTAATCTCTAATCTATCTGGAGTGTTTTTTTTGTTCTTAGTTGTAATGTATCTTGAAGTTCCTGCAACACCAGTTGTTTTGTGCTCAGTACATTCTAAAATTACTTGGATTCTATTACCTTTCTTTGCCATCTTGCTATTTTTTTATATTGGAATTTAAAGATTATTTAATAAATCCTTGTGACTGTGCTTTTTTCAAAACAGCTGCAATTCCATTTTTGTTAATTGTTTTTATCGTAGATGCTGCTACTCTAAGAGTAATCCATCTATCTTCTTCTGGAAGATAAAAACGCTTTTTCACTAAGTTAACAGAAAATTTTCTCTTAGTTTTATTCATAGCGTGAGAAACGTTATTTCCTACCATCGCTCTTTTACCTGTAAGGTCACAAACTCTTGACATTATACTTATCTTTTATCGTTATTCAAAATCAGGGTGCAAAGAAAAGAAAAATAAACGGATGAAGCAAAAAATTACAGCACATTTTTTAAAATTTCTTTCCTTAATAATTCTAAACTCTTAAACACTGCTCTATCTATCACTTTTTCACGTGGTTGGCCAAAATTATGTTCTTCAACAATTACTTCGCGTGGAGTTGCCAATGCAATAAAAACCGACCCAATTTCAGCATTTCCGTCTCCTTTTGTTGGTCCAGCGTTTCCAGTTGTCGCTATTGCATAATCTGTTTTCATCAACCTTTTTGCACTCAACGCCATTGCCGAAACCACTTCACTACTCACTACAGAATACTCTTGTATCAGCTCTTCTGGAATACCTAAAACAGCAATTTTAGCTTCTGTCGCATACGAAACTACACTCCCTTTGAAATAATGTGATGCTCCAGGAACAGAAGCTAATAGCGCCGCAATTGAACCACCCGTACAACTTTCTGCTGTAGCTATTGTTTTGCCATATTTCCTCAACATCTGTCCAATTACAACCTCTATCGTTTCTTCATCTTCAAATCCAACAATAATATCATGAATAATTGCATCTAGCGAGACTATATATTCTTCAATTACATTCTCTAACAATTCTTTATTTGTACCTCGTGCCGAAAGTCGTAATCGCACTCTTCCTGGACTTGGCAAATAAGCTAGTTTCAAAAATTCAGGAAGACTGTTTTCCCAGTTTTCTATCCGTTCTGCCACCATACTTTCTCCTTGGCCATAAGTAAGAATTGTTTTGTGAATTATATAAGGACGTTCATATTCTTTTACAACCTTTGGAATGATTTCATTTTCAACCAAGTATTTCATTTCATAAGGAACGCCTGGTAGGGAAATAAAAACAGTATTTTCTTTTTTCATCCACATTCCTGGAGCCGTACCTACTTGATTATGAAGTACAGTACATTTTGACGGAACAAGCGCTTGGTCTTTATTTATTTGTGTTATTTCCCGTTTATAGAAGCCCTCAATTAACTGCGTAACATGAGCTAAAACTTCCTGATTCACAACCAATTCATCTTCAAAATAATCACAAAATGTCTTTTTGGTCACATCATCTTTTGTAGGCCCTAATCCTCCAGTGACAATAACTAAATCTACTGTATTTTGGAGGGTTGAAAAAGTATCTAAAATATGGGTTTTGTCATCACTTATAGAAATCATTTCATTAATTTCTACTCCAATCCTATCTAAGGATTTTGCAATAAAAGCAGAATTAGTATCTACAATCTGCCCAATTAAAATTTCATCACCTATAGTAACTATGGTTGCTTTCATTATCGATATGAATTTAGGATTTGCTCTATAAATAAAATCAACATTCATAAAAATGAATGTTGATTTATATTACTTAAAAACTACAAATGAATTATAGATCGAAATCTTTCTTAATTTCTTTTATAGCATCATTAACTTGATTCTTAATACTCTTAAAAGTATCTTCGATATCTTTCTTTTTTCCTTCGGTTTTAGTCCATGCCTCAAGCTGAAGAATTTCTTCAAAAGCTACATTCAATCCCAAAAGATCTAAAGTTGGTTTTATTTTATGCGCATAAGCATAAGCATGCTTATGATCTTTCTTTTTAATCCCTTCTTTGATTTGTAATAAATCTTCAGGAACTTCGGTTACGAACAATGTCAGAATTTCATTTACAAATTCTGAATCGTTATCTGAAAGTGCGTACACTTTTGAAAGGTTGTAATTTAAAGCCATTATTTTACTTGTATTCTAAATAGTTTATGTCCTTCTAAAAATCCCTCTAAAACATCGTCTGGCTTTACTGCAGCTACTCCTGCAGGTGTTCCTGTAAAAATAATATCTCCTATTTTCAATGTAAAATATTGAGAAACATGAGAAATAAGCTCATCAATATTCCACAACATTAAACTAGAATCTCCTATTTGAACTGCTTTGTCATTATTAGTTAGTTCAAAAGTAATATTTTCTAACGAACTAAATTGCTCTTTTGGTAAAAAATCACCTATAACAGCTGACCCATCAAATGCTTTTGCTTTCTCCCAAGGCAATCCTTTCGCTTTTAATGACTGCTGTAAGTCCCTCGCCGTAAAATCGATTCCAACACTAATTTCATCATAATACTTATGAGCAAACTTTGGTTCAATGTATTTTCCAACCTTATTTATTTTTACAATAATTTCGATTTCGTGATGAATATCCTCCGAAAATTCAGGAATCACAAACGGATGTTGTTTTAATAAAATTGCCGAATCAGGCTTCATAAAAACTACTGGTTCCGCAGGACGCTCATTTCGCAACTCTTCTATATGGTCGACATAATTCCTACCAATGCAGATGATTTTCATATCTTGGTTTTTTATTATTTGTTTCTCGGCTCTCGGTTTTGGGAATACTTTATACCCAACACCAATAACCTAATACCTATTTAGTATTCAATTTTCTAAGCTTGATTGCCGTTAAAACTTTTTTGGTATAAAGTGGGAAATCGGCATTTTGAATCCAACTAAAATAGCCTGGTTCTTTTTCTAAAATAGTATCCACTTTTATCCCTTTATGTTTTCCAAAAGAAAATATTTCATTCCCTTCTTTGTCAAAAGAAATCATTCCAGCAAAATCAGCTATTTTCTTTCTAGTAGAAAATTCAGACAATAATTTCATGTCATTTTCTAAATCTGGATAACGTTCTAATTGTGCTTTAAGAATTTCATAGGTCGCCATAGTATCCGCTTCTGCTGAATGCGCGTTTTCTAAATCTTGTCCACAGTAAAACTTCAAAGCAGCACTTAAAGTACGTTCTTCTTTTTTATGGAAAATAGTTTGAACATCAACCGAAACCCGATTTTTCATATCAAAATCAACTCCTGCTCGCAACATTTCTTCTGCTAATAATGGAATATCAAATCGATCAGAGTTAAACCCTGCCAAATCACTGTCTTTGATCATATTATAAACCGCCGCAGCCAACTCGTTAAATGTGGGTTCATTTGCCACCTTCTCATCAGTGATTCCATGAACCGCAGTAGTTTGTGGAGGAATAGGAATCGTAGGATTCACTAACCAAGTTTTACTTTCTTTATTTCCGTTTGGAAAAACTTTGAATATTGATATTTCTACAATTCTGTCTTTTCCAATATCAATTCCTGTAGTTTCAAGATCGAAAAAGCAAATTGGTTTACTGAGTTTAAGTTCCATTTTTTAATTTTGTGTGTCTACAAATATAGAAAATTGGGTTCAAAATTCGGTATAACATTAAAAAAGAAAACCCGATAAATATAAAATTTATCGGGTTCCTTCTTAATTATTGTGTGAATTAAACATCTCTATTTACATCAAATGCTTCAAGATACTCAGCAACTCTTTTTACAAAACTACCTCCAAGAGCTCCATCTACAACACGATGATCGTAACTGTGTGACAAAAACATCTTTTGACGAATACCTATAAAATCTCCTTCTGGAGTTTCAATAACTGCCGGCATTTTTCGGATAGCACCAAGTGCTAGAATCCCTACTTGTGGTTGATTCAAAATTGGCGTTCCAAAAACACTTCCAAAAGTCCCCACATTCGTCACCGTATAAGTTCCGCCTTGTGTATCGTCTGGTTTTAATTTTCCTGCTTTAGCACGTCCGCCTAAATCATTTACTGCCTTTGCCATTCCTACTAGATTCAGCTGATCTGCATTTTTAATAACAGGAACAATTAAATTCCCGTTTGGCAATGAAGCAGCCATACCAAGGTTAATATTTTTCTTTTTGATTATAAAATCACCATCCACAGAAATATTCATTCCAGGGTAATCTTTTATCGCTTTTGCAACTGCTTCCATAAATATAGGAGTATAAGTCAACTTCTCTCCTTCTCTCTTTTCGAAAGCCAATTTATTTTTCTCTCTCCATTTTACGATGTTTGTCACATCAACTTCAATGAATGATTGTACATGGGCAGACGTTTGCACTGAAGCTACCATATAACCCGCAATCAACTTACGCATCCTGTCCATCTCGACAATTTCATCACCACCACTTAAAGAAACTGGCGCTGCTTTTTGTGCAACAGGAGCTGAGGATTGAACTGCTACAGGAGTTTCAACTGCTTTTACCGGAGCAACTACTGATTGATTTCCTTTATTTTTAACGTATTCTAAAATATCACTTTTAGTTACTCTTCCATCTTTACCTGTTCCCGTAATTAATTCTAATTCTCCTAAAGAAACGCCTTCTTCTTTAGCAATATTCTTGACCAATGGAGAAAAGAATTTATCAGATTCTGAATAATCAGAGGTTGCAACACTTTCTTTAGCTGCGTCCACCGTTTTTTCCACTGCTGCCACCTCAGCCGGAGCTTCAGCTCCACTAACAACAGGAGTTACGTCTCCACCTTCCGTTTCAATGATAGCGATTGTTTGTCCCACTTGAACTAAATCGTCTTTTCCAAACAATTTTTCAACTAGAATTCCAGAAACTTCACTAGGCACTTCGCTGTCTACCTTATCAGTAGCAATTTCGAGCACTGCCTCATCTGCTTCGATTGCATCACCTACTTCTTTCAACCAATTTGTAATGGTTGCTTCTGCTACACTTTCTCCCATTTTAGGAAGTTTTAATTCAAATCTTGCCATATTGTTAACCTAAAAGGTGATTTTGTTTTACAGTTTGCGAAATTACTAAATATTTTATATATAAATTACATTAAGTGTAATTTTTCATTCGATTTTTATAATCTCACCTCTTTCATTACTATTATTGCTTCCTATCAAAAAATTAGCTTTTTTAGGGCGCATTTTAAAGGTAAGCTCCTTACTTTTAGAAGATTCAATAATTGCTATACATTCTTTAAAAGAAATAAATTCATTATCTAGAATAATTTCGACCGCTTTAGCGCTTCTATAAGAAGACGAAATTACCATTTTTTCTGTTTTCAAATTGTGAAACACCACTTTTTTTTGCAAAATTAAAGTCAGCTTATTTGCCAATTCTTCATCTGAAGAATAAAGCAGATACGATTTTGGAGCTTTTTTAATTATAGAATGCCCCTGTATTCTTTTTGCGAAAGAAAAAAAATAACTACCTATGTTCATAAAAAGTGTAAATAGCGGGGCAACTTTGAAATGCTTTTTATAAAAAAACTGCATGGCTTCTTGAAACCGTTTCATGTAGATTTCATCTTTTAAAGTACTCTCTCCTTTATAGTGTATAACGGTAGTTTCATGAAAATAATAATTAAAACTACCTTTTTTCAAAGCTCTATAAGATAAATCAATATCATCTGAATACATAAAACAATCTTCGTCAAATCCACCAAGCTCCTGATAGAATCCTCTTTTCATTACCATAAAAGCACCAACTAAAATATCCACTTTTCCATTTTCATTTTTCGATAGCTGTTGGGCGTAATATTTCCCGAAAATTCTTGATCTAGGAAAAATTTTATACAAACCTGCGATTTTGGTAAAAGCAACCCATGGTGTTGGAACTCCTCGTTTACATTCTGGCAAGAAATTCCCTGAACCATCAATAAATCGACACCCCACAATTCCTAGGTTGTCTTGACCTTTAGCGAAAGCTAAAATTTTAACAAAAGTATCTTCCGCAACTACTGTATCTGGATTAAGAATACATATAAATTCTCCTTTTGCTTCTGCTACTCCAATATTATTTCCTTTAGAAAAACCTACATTCTCTTTATTTTGAACGAGTTTGACATGGGGAAATAGTGCTTTAATCATCTCACAACTACCGTCATCCGAGTTATTGTCAATTACAATAATTTCGCTATCAATATTTGTAAGCGCACTTTGCAAACTTAAAACACAGAGTTCTAAAAAATAGCGGACATTATAATTAAGGATGATTACTGATAATTGCATGAATCAAAGATATATCTAATGAATCAAAGACACAAAGTTTCAAATTAAAAACACTATTTAAATAGTAGCCCTGATAGAACCGATATCCTTTACGAGGAACGAGCAAAGATAAAGGTGAAAGCAGGAACTTTGCCTGCAAATAATGCCTAATGATTCGCTCCAAATTATTAAAATAATCATTTAGAAACCATTACTTTTGAAAATATGAAAACAGTACTCCTATTCTTTTGCCTTTTTATAACGGCAACATATGCCCAAATTTCGGGTTGTACTGATCCACTTTCTAAAAATCACAATCCGTCAGCCACAATAAATGACGGCAGTTGTCGCTATCGTTCTACGAAAATTAAGCCAGTTTATTCTGCTTCTCTTCCTAAAAATTTAAATGAAAGTTCGGGTTTAACCCAAAGTAATTCGCTGTTATGGACTATTAATGACGATACCGATACTGCACTTTATGCGCTAGATACTTCAGGAAATATCAAACAAAAAGTGGTGCTAAAAAACGTATCCAATAAAGACTGGGAAGAAATTTCACAAGACAGTTCTTATTTTTACATTGGTGATTTTGGGAATAATGTATCTGGGAACCGAAAGGACTTACACATTTTAAAAGTAGAAAAAAAGTCGCTAAAATCACTCAACCAAAAAATAGATACTATTTCTTTTTCGTACTCTGACCAAACTGATTTCACTCCCTTACAACCCAATACTACCAATTTTGACTGTGAAGCTTTTATTGTTACAAACGACAGTATTTATTTGTTTACCAAAAAATGGAATAAACAAAACACCAGCGTTTACTCTTTACCAAAAACACCCGGAAATTATATTGCACAATACAAAGAGACCTTTAAAATAAAAGGATTGGTCACAGGAGCAACCTATTTACCTTCACAAAACAGTATTGCTTTATGTGGTTACAGCAAAACTTTACACCCTTTTATTTACCTGCTTTATAATTACACTAAAACCAGTTTTTTTAATGGAAATAAGCGAAAAATAAAACTCCAACTTCCTTTTCATCAAGTTGAAGGAATTGCGACTGCAGACGGGTTGCATTATTATTTAACCAATGAAAATTTTACTAGAAAACCATTTGTAAATTCTCCCCAAAAATTACATCAATTTGACTTAAGTGCTTATTTGTCTTTGTATCTGATAAAATAATTAAGCTCAAAAAACTTAGAATAAGTTAAACAATTCGTAAATCGACATTTAAAAGTTTACTTTTGCAAAAAATTTAGACTTGTGAATTACCTTTCTGTAGAAAATATCTCGAAATCATTTGGTGAAAGAACCTTATTTGACAACATTTCGTTTGGAATAAATAAAGACCAAAAAATCGCTTTTATTGCCAAAAATGGCTCTGGAAAAACTACTATAATGAGTATCATTAACGGCTTAGAAGAGTCGGATACTGGTCAAGTAGTTTTAAGAAAAGGGATCAAAATGGCATTCTTGTCGCAAAACAATAATTTGCAAGAAGAATTGACGATTGAGGAAAGTATTTTCGCATCGGATAATGAGACTTTGAAAGTGATTGAAGCCTATGAAAAAGCATTAGAAAATCCAGAAGATGAAGAAGCGTATCAAAAAGCTTTTGATGGAATGGATCAACACAATGCATGGGATTTTGAAACACAGTACAAACAAATTTTGTTCAAACTGAAGTTAGAAAATTTCAAATTGAAAGTGAAAAATCTTTCTGGTGGACAGAAAAAAAGATTATCACTTGCTATTATTTTGATTAACCGTCCTGATTTATTGATTCTAGATGAACCTACGAATCACTTGGATTTAGAGATGATCGAATGGTTAGAAAGTTATTTTGCCAAAGAAAACATTACGTTGTTTATGGTGACGCACGACCGTTTCTTCTTAGAACGTGTTTGTAATGAAATCATTGAACTAGACAACGGAAAATTATACCAATACAAAGGAAATTACTCTTATTACTTAGAAAAAAAAGAAGAGCGTATTGCCTCAGAAAATTCGAGTGTTGATAAAGCACAGAATTTATTTGTAAAAGAATTAGAATGGATGCGTCGCCAACCAAAAGCGAGAACAACCAAATCTAAATCGCGTCAGGATGATTTTTACGACATCAAAGAAAAAGCACAAAGTCGCCGTCGTGAAAATAAAGTAGAGCTTGAAATTAATATGGAACGCATGGGAAGCAAGATTATTGAGCTTCACAAAATTTCTAAAAAATTCAAGGACCATGTCATCATGGACAACTTTAGTTTTGACTTTCAACGTGGAGAACGCATTGGAATTATTGGTAAAAACGGAACTGGAAAATCGACTTTCTTGAATTTATTAACAGGAACTTTACCGCTTGATGGTGGAAAAGTAATTGTAGGTGAAACTATAAAAGTGGGTTATTACACCCAAAGTGGAATCAACCCAAAACCGGGACAACGTGTTATTGATGTTATTAAAGAATACGGGGAATTCATTCCGTTGATGAAAGGGAAATTGATTTCGGCTTCCCAATTGTTAGAGCGTTTCCTATTTGATGCTAAAAAACAATACGATTTTGTAGACCGTTTGAGTGGAGGAGAATTGAAACGTTTGTACTTGTGTACGGTTTTAATTCAGAATCCTAACTTCCTGATTCTGGATGAACCAACGAATGATTTAGACATTGTGACTTTGAATGTGCTAGAAAGTTTCCTTCTAGATTATCCTGGATGTTTATTAGTGGTTTCTCACGATAGGTATTTCATGGATAAAATTGTAGATCACTTATTTATCTTTAGAGGTGATGGTGTTGTAGAAGATTTTCCTGGAAACTATTCTGATTTTAGAGCCTATGAAGACAGTGCTGATGTGGCACAAAAAGAAGAAAACAAAGCGGAGAAAAAAGACTGGAAACAAAACAATCCAACTGGAAACTTAACTTTCAACGAGCAAAAAGAATTCCAAAAAACAGAACGCGAAATCAAAGATTTAGAAGAACAAAAAGCCAAGATTGAGCTTTTATTTTCTGAAGGAAAAGTAGCTGATACCGATATTGAGAAAAAAGCTAAAGAATTACAAAACCTTATCAATAAAATGGAAGCTAAAGAAGAACGATGGTTTGAATTGAGTGCCAAGATGGAAGGATGATATTAATTATATCAGAAAGAGAAAGAATAGAGCCTCCCAAATTTTTATTCTTGTCCACATATTTGAATAGTAAAAAGCCATAATAGAAATTAATTCTATTGTGGCTTTTTGATTTTATAACTTATAAATGGTATTATGCCATAAATAAAGTCTGCTTATAGTTGTTGTATAAAATCGAATCCGAAGGAATAAAAGTAGGTTCAACTTTTTCTGAAGAAGCTTCTAACTCTATATTGTTGAATTTTCTGAACAGGTACATTTCTTTTAAACAATCAGATAGACTTTTATGATTTAATGTCTTAAACGTGGGTAATTTCTTTTCTCCTACCAATAAATCCATTTGGTATTTAGAACCGTTTTTCAATATATTATTCTTGCTAATTCTTACCGTAAATTTTGTCGGTATTCCTTTTTGTTGTCCTTGATATTGTACTACCATATTTTTAATTTTTAAAATGCAGTTAAACTAAAATTGAAAGTCTTATTATTATATTCTCTTTATTGAGTTGTAAAATTAGTAAAAAAATAAAACAGAAGTAAAAAATTAAGAATAATTTACAAATTTAATAATACTAAATAAACTTTTACTTTACCTAATATTCAAATACACAACTATCCTACAATAAAACGATTCTATTTAGCTACAATTAATGTTATAAAAAACAACCCTGATTTTTCATAATAAATAGTATAAAACCGCATTTTAATGGCTCCAAAAGTAATTCATTGAAATAATCTATTTGGTAGCATTAAAACTTACTATAATTAATAAAAACATAAAACAATTAAATAAGTGGAATTAATAAATTTTAACGATTAGATATTCATTTAAAGCTGTTAATTTTTTTGATTATATCTAAAAAAGCCATTTTATATAGATGAATAGTAAAAAAGTGGCGTTAAATGGAATTGTTTTTTTTTAATAATATTAGTATTTTTATTAAAACTAACTAACCTATTTAAAGAACCGTGAAGAAATACAAAAATCGTGTTGAAGATTTGTTAAGTTATGCCATTTTAGACACAGATCCTGAGGAGGAATTAAATGAAATAACTGAATTAGTTTCCCTGGTGTTTGACATGCCAATTTCTTTAATAACAATGGTTGATAAAGACAGGCAATGGTTTAAAGCCAGGAAGGGAGTCCATCAACAACAAACTAAAAGAGAGTATTCCTTTTGTAAGTACACCTTAACGAAACCAAATGAAGTACTTGTTATTGAAGATACTTATACAGATAAACGATTTGCAAATAATCCTACTGTAACTGGTCCACTTAACATTCGGTTTTATGCAGGAGCCCCATTAGTGACACCAGAAGGAAATGTATTAGGTACTTTATGTGTTCTTGATAGTAAACCAAGGTTTATTACCGAGAATCAAAAAAAAGCATTACAAATATTGGCAAAAAAGACAATGGATTTTTTGAATATTAGAAAGCTAATGCTTGAACAAAGAAATTACATTGCCAAAAGTGCTGAGAACCTAATAAAACTTACAGATAACATTCCTTCTACTATTTTTCAATTAAGAAGAAGATCTAATGGGGAATTTATATACGACTTTCTAAGTTTAGGCGATTTTAAATTACCTAAAAATCTTGATGAAGATAAAAAAGTTTTAGAACCATTTGATGGATTTAATTTAATTCACAAAGATTACCAAACTAAATTCAAAAAAGCCTTAGAGACATCATACAAAACACTTACTACTTGGTATTTTGAATATAAAATTGAAATAGATAATGTAACCAAATGGTATATGGTGAAAGCTGAGCCTGAAAGATTACCTAATAATGAAGTCGTTTGGTATGGTATGTATCATGAAATCAGCAGCCACATTGCCTACGAAAAAACAATGGAACAAATTTCATTTGACATTTCGCACGTGCTTAGAAAACCTGTTGCCAACTTAATGGGTCTATCGGCTTTAATAAAAGAAGAACAAAACTTAAGTGAACTAGATCTAAAAACTTATGCGGAATATATTGAAATCGTTTCAGAAGAATTGAACAGGTTTACAAAAGATCTTAATTCTACTTACCATAACAAATGGGTTAACATTGTTGATTATAACCTAAAAAGACGGAATAATATAAATACAGCTATAATTAATAGTCAAGATTAAACTGCTATTAATTGAAAGTATATTTTAAATTAACTCGACAAAATTATTAATTATAAAATATAAAGAAAAAAAACCACAACAGAATCCTAGATTCCGCTGTGGTTTTATAAAATAACACAATCTCTTTAGTCTTTTTAGACAGATTAAACTAAGTCATAACGCCCTAAATTCATCACTTTATTCCAAACTGCAACAAAGTCATTTAAGAACTTCTCGTGAGAATCTTCACACCCATAAACCTCAGCAATTGCTCTAAGCTCAGAGTTAGATCCAAATATCAAATCGACACGTGTTCCAGTCCATTTTAATTCTCCTGTCTTGCGATCACGACCTTCAAAAACGTCTTGAGAATCAGAAGCTGCTTTCCATGTTGTACCTAAATCCAAAAGATTTAAAAAGTAATCATTAGTTAACACCTCTGGACGACTAGTGAATACCCCTTTTTTTGAATGATCAAAATTAGTATTAAGAACACGCAGTCCACCTACTAATACGGTCATCTCTGGTACTGTTAAAGTCAACAGTTGTGCTTTATCCACTAACATTTCTTCAGCTGATGTGGTGTATTTTGCCTTCATATAATTTCGGAATCCATCTGCTTCTGGCTCTAGAACTGCAAATGATTCAATATCTGTTTGTTCTTGCGAAGCATCTGTTCTTCCTGGAGTAAATGGAACTGTAACATTATGACCTGAATTTGCTCCTGCCTTTTCAACACCTGCACAACCAGCCAAAACAATTAAATCCGCTAGTGAAACTTTTTTTCCTCCTGCTTGTGCATTATTAAACGCTGCTTGAATTCCTTTAAGTGTTTCTAATACTTTCTCTAACTGAGCAGGGTTATTTACTTGCCAATCTTTTTGTGGCGCGAGTTGAATACGCGCTCCGTTAGCCCCACCTCTTTTATCAGAACCACGAAATGTTGATGCCGAAGCCCAAGCAGTAGACACCAATTGAGATACCGAAAGTCCTGAATCCAATATTTTACTTTTAAGAGCAACGATGTCATTTGCATCGATTAGCTCATGGTTAACCGCTGGAACTGGATCTTGCCAGATCAATTCTTCTTGCGGTACTTCTGGTCCAAGGTAACGTTCTATTGGCCCCATATCACGGTGCGTCAATTTAAACCATGCTCGAGAAAATGCATCCGCAAATTCATCCGGGTTTTCAAAGAAATGTCTTGAAATAGTCTCATAAATAGGATCAGCTCTCAAGGCAAGATCAGCAGTAAGCATGGTTGGCGCATGACTTTTTGATGGATTATGAGCATCTGGTACTGTACCTGAACCTGCTCCCGCTTTTGGCTTCCATTGATGAGCGCCGGCTGGACTCTTTGCTAACTCCCATTCAAATCCGAATAAGTTTTCAAAATAGTTGTTACTCCATTTTGTTGGTGTTGTTGTCCAAGCACCCTCTAGACCGCTTCCTATTGTATATTCTCCATTTCCAGTACCAAAAGTGTTTTTCCACCCAAGTCCCTGTTGTTCAATAGGTGCAGCTGCGGGTTCTGGACCTACATATTCGTTTGGATCAGCAGCTCCGTGCGTTTTCCCAAAAGTATGCCCACCTGCAATAAGCGCCACAGTTTCTTCATCATTCATTGCCATACGAGCAAAAGTTTCTCTAATATCACGAGCTGAAGCCAATGGGTCAGGATTTCCATTAGGTCCTTCTGGGTTTACGTAAATAAGTCCCATTTGAACAGCAGCCAATGGATTTTCTAATTCACGATCTCCTGTATAACGCTTGTCATCCAACCATTTCCCTTCAGAACCCCAATAAATATCTTCAGCTGGTTCCCATACATCAGCACGTCCACCGGCAAAACCAAAAGTCTTTAACCCCATTGATTCTAAAGCACAGTTACCAGTAAGCACCATCAAATCGGCCCAAGAAATTTTCTTACCATATTTCTGTTTAATTGGCCATAATAACAAACGTGCTTTATCTAAATTCACATTATCTGGCCAACTGTTCAGCGGTGCAAATCGTTGTGTTCCAAAACCCGCTCCACCACGACCATCAGCGATACGATACGTTCCTGCGCTATGCCATGCCATTCGAATAAAAAATGGGCCATAATGACCATAATCGGCAGGCCACCATTCTTGAGAGTTTGTCATTAATTCAAAAATATCTTCCTTAAGTGCTGCTAAATCAAGACTTTTAAACTCTTCTGCATAGTTGAACGCCTCACCCATTGGGTTAGACAGATCAGCATGCTGACGTAGGATGCTTAATTTTAACTGATTTGGCCACCAATCATTGTTTCTTGTCCCTGAACCTGCACTTTGCTTTGTAGCACTTCCTGAAAACGGACATTTACTTTCACCGTTTGGATTATTGTTGTTTTCCATAATTATATATGATTTTTGTTTTATAAAGTTTCTATGCTAATTTACATAAAATTTATTATCAAAAATATTTTTTCAATAGATAAAAACTATGAATATATTCTATGCACGTAATAAGTAGCAACAAAAAACCACAACAAAATTATATTCTGTTGTGGCTCTATTTTATAAATTATTAGAATTCCCTATTGAAGGGGGACATGCTTTTACCAAGGAATCGGGTTGTAGTCTTTCAAGAACTTCCCACACCAATGTTTTCCAGTATTAATACCATCAAATAACGGATCCATAACCCTAGCCGCACCATCCACAATATCTAAAGGGGGTTGAAAATCTTCGAGTTCTTGTTTCTTCTTGGCTAATTCGGCAGGATCTTCATCAGTCACCCAACCCGTATCTACGGCATTCATAAATATTCCGGCTTTCGCCAATTCTCCTGCAGCGGTATGCGTAAGCATATTCAAAGCAGCTTTAGCCATATTAGTATGTGGATGTCGGGCTTCTTTAAAAAAACGATGGAACTTCCCTTCCATAGCTGAGACATTAATAATATGCTTTTGTCCCGTATTGTCTTTTTTCATTACTTCCGAAAGACGATTACATAATACAAACGGTGCAACTGAATTCACCAATTGTACTTCAATCATTTCGGTAGTTTCTATTTGGCCCAACTTCAAACGCCAACTATTCGTCTTTCTTAAATCTACTTGTTGCAAGTCGGCATCGAGTTCTCCTTCAGGAAAGACCTCGTTAGCGACAAGTGCGTTGTCAAATGAATAAGGGATCTGAGATAATTTGGCGGAAGCCCGCAAACCAATTCCCGGTTCTGGACCATGCCAAGTTACTGGCATATTTTCAGTCGAAGAAGCTCCAGAAGTCAGTACTTTTAATTCATCCAAACAATTAATATGATCTAGTAATAATTCTTGTGCTTGTTTAGGCAAAGTATGAATTGGACGCTCTTCATTCTCCATCATGTGGGTATAAAACCCAGCAGGACGTCGAACAGTTTGCGCCGCATTATTAATCAAAATATCCAATCGCTCGTATTTCTGCTCTATGAAATTGCAAAAAATCTCAACACTAGGAATATGTCTTAAATCCAATCCATGGATTTTTAAACGGTGTCCCCAATCCATAAAATCAGGTTCTTTCCCAAAACGCAAAGCTGAATCAACTGGAAAACGTGTCGTTGCAATAACCGTTGCTCCTCCTCGTAGTAGCATCAATGTAATATGATACCCAATTTTTAATCGAGAACCGGTAATAACAGCTACTTGTCCTTTTACATCAGCACTTTGAAAACGTTTGGCATAATTAAAATCGCCACAATCAGTACACATAGTATCATAAAAGTGATGCATTTTAGTAAACGACGTTTTACATACATAGCAATTCCTAGACGTTTCTAACTCTAACTGCTCTTTGCTTTCTAAATCATTAAAAGCCAGTAATTTTGGCGCAACAAAAACACTTGCTTCACGCGCATATCTAATTCCAGTTTCTTTACGTGCCGTTCTATCTTGCTTTTCTTTTTTACGTTTTGCAACTGCTTTTCCGTCTTTTTTTCTACGAGAAAGCTCGTCTCGATCTGGTCTCGAGAATTGACCTGCCGCTTTTATTAAAGCCGTTCTTTGTTCTTTTGGGATATCAAATATTTGATCAGTATCCATATTTAATTGAGCGAGAATCGCAATACAACGGTTAATTTCTTCCGATGTGATTACTCCTCCATGTATTTGTTCTTCGTTCATCATCTTCTGAAATTGTATGGCTATTGATTTTAAGAGCGCAAATATAGTTTTTTTTGAAATGACTTAATTTTTGAAGTGATAAGTATATTTAAACTTAAAAACCCAACTCAGTATCACTCATAATCTTTGTACCTTTGCTACTTTGAAGCTTATAAAAATATGTTTTTCCAAATAAAATCGTACTTACAATTCCTTTGGCATTCTAAAAATGAGCATGCAGTTCATTCGCCTTTTGTATTTAATTTAATCACCAAATGTTTTTATGATCGAAAACCAAAACCAGAATACACGGTTTTGAATAATTATAGAAAATCACTTTTAGCAAATCCGAATACCATAGAAGTAACCGACTTTGGCGCGGGATCCAAAGTTTTCAAATCGAATACTAGGGCAATAGCCCAAATTGTCAAAACAGCAGGAATTACTTCAAAACGAGCTGAATTATTATTTAGAATTACCAATTATTTTCAGTCAGAATCAATACTAGAAATAGGAACTTCATTAGGTCTCGCTACAGCTGCTATGGCATTGGGAAGTAAAAATGCAAAATTAACCACGCTAGAGGGTTGCCCCGAAACAGCAAATATTGCTCAAAATCAATTTCAAGAATTTGAATTAACCAATATAACTTCTGTTGTGACTCCATTTGAACGTTATTTGGACGACTTGAAAATAGAAACTTTAAACTTTAAACTGATTTTTTTTGACGGGAATCATTCGAAAAAAGCCACCTTAGCTTATTTTGAGCAACTACTTCACACTGTAACTAATGAAACCGTTTGGATTTTTGACGATATTCATTGGTCAGCTGGTATGGATGAAGCTTGGAAAATCATAAAAACACATCCAAAAGTGACCGTAACGATAGATACTTTTCAGTGGGGCTTCATATTCTTTAGAAGAGAACAGCCCAAAGAACATTTTACAATTAGAACATAGATAAATATCTTTAATCCTAAAAAATCAATTTATGGATATAAAACAAATTTTCGAAAACAATAGCAAGTGGATTGCTAAACAACTTCAAACAGACGAAAATTATTTTGACAAACTTGGTGCAGGACAAGCTCCTGAATTCTTATACATTGGCTGCTCAGATAGTCGAGTTTCTGCAGAAGAACTTATGGGACTGCAACCAGGAGATGTCTTTGTACATCGCAACATTGCGAATATGGTTCCCAATACTGATCTCAATTCGATGTCAGTAATTAATTATGCAGTCATGCATCTCAAAGTAAATCATATTGTTGTGTGTGGTCATTACGGTTGCGGAGGAGTACATGCTGCGATGCAACAGTCTGACTTAGGAATTTTAAACCCTTGGCTTCGAAATATTCGTGATGTCTATCGAATACATAGAAAAGAATTAGAAGCTATCACTAATGAAGAAGAAAAATACAAACGTTTAGTGGAGTTAAATGTACAAGAACAATGCATCAACGTCATCAAAACGGCCGAAGTGCAAAAAGCAAACAGAGAACGAAATCTAAAAGTGTATGGTTGGATATTTGATATTCATACTGGAAAATTAATAGATCTTAATATCAATTTTGATGAAATATTAAAAGACATTATGGCAATCTATAAAATAACAAACTAGAGACCTTACTAGAGAAAAAATTAAGAAACAAAAAAGACAGCCATTTCTGACTGTCTTTTTTTAACAAAAATAACCAATTATTATTGTTTAGCTTTTTCCATTTCTTCTGATTTTGCTCCCATCCTATTTAAAGTATACATTGGTGCAAATTTCAATTTTAAACCAGCAATTTTTCTATTATCTTCAGATGAAAGACCTTCTTTTTCTACTGTATTTTTTCTACTGTCTAATGCTTCATACATCAATTTGATTTCATCCCAATCTTCTCGAGAATAGCTATCTTTATTATCTTCAACTGTATGAACAAATTGTTGGTACACACTGTGAATATTTCCTGCATTTACCCAATCAAAATTCATATCTGTTCCTACTTTTCCTTCACCAAACAAAGCATTTCTCATTTGTTGTTTAGGATTTGGCTTTGAAGCTTCCATATCAGCCATCATCATTGCTTTCAATGCTTCATATTTAGCTTTACTAGCTTCTATTTTTTCTTTCGCTTTCATATCTTCTTTAAGATCTGACAACGCAGTTTCTGCTTGACTACTTTTTAATTCATAAGTTGCTTCAATAGCTTGCCAGTTTGCTTTAGCATCTTCTTTTGCAACATTACCTAATGAATCAACATAAACAACATAGGTATCAACTGTTTTTTCTGCTGCTTCTTTCTTCTCATCTTTACAAGATGTAAACCCTAGTGCGATAACCGCCATTCCTAATACTAAATTTCTACTTTTCATAATTTCTGATTTATTAATTATTACTCAACAAATGTACCTACCTTTGAATTATATTCAATACAAATATGTGAATGTTGTAAATAATTAATAAAATTGTGATAAATTTTAAAAAAAGTGTGAATTACATAACAATGACACAAAATTATATAACACTTTTTCCTTAGTGTTTTATGATAGTATTTCTTTCGAAAAACAAAAAACTACTGATTGCAACTTCCTCATATTATATCTAACTTATTTTGTAACAAAAATGTATTTTGGACAACTTATATTTAATTCGAAAGTCTTTTGTACTTTTAAAACCTAGAAACCATAATTCATCAATAGTAGACAGCAATGGCAAACCCATTAATAAAAATAACCAATATCAAAAGAGATTTTGTACTTGGAGAAGAAATTGTAAATGTTTTAAAAGGCATAGATTTACAAATTAATAAAGGAGAATACGTTGCACTTATGGGACCTTCGGGTTCTGGAAAATCGACCTTAATGAATCTTTTAGGCTGCTTAGACACACCAACGTCTGGAAATTATATTCTTAACGGTAAAGATGTTAGTAAAATGAAAGACGATGAATTAGCCGAAATTCGCAATAAAGAGATTGGCTTTGTCTTTCAAACTTTTAACCTTTTGCCTAGAACAACAGCTCTAGACAATGTGGCTTTACCCATGATTTATGCAGGGTTTTCAAAAACAGATAGAAGAGCTAGAGCACAAGAAGTATTGACTCAAGTTGGATTATCAGATAGAATGGATCACCATCCCAACCAACTTTCTGGTGGACAAAGACAGCGTGTAGCGGTTGCTAGAGCATTGGTAAATAGCCCTTCGATAATACTTGCTGATGAACCTACAGGAAACTTAGACAGTAAAACATCATTAGAAATCATGAAGCTTTTTAATGAGATTCATGCTAATGGTAACACTGTCATCTTAGTTACTCACGAAGAGGAAATTGCTGAATATGCTCATCGCATCATTAGGTTGCGAGATGGAATGGTAGAAAGTGACACTACAAAATAAAGTATTTATTAAGTCAGTCGCGCACCACATTCGAATGATATAAAACCCATAAAACAAAATGAAAATTGGCATATTGACTTGTGAAAAACTTCCTGAATTAACCCCCGAAGACCAATTATTATTACCCGAATTAGCCAAACACAACATTACTGCTACCGCTGCTATTTGGGATGATAAAAGCATTCAATGGAGTGATTTTGATTATTTAATTTTCCGTAATACTTGGGATTATTTCGAGAAAGAAACCGCATTCAACAATTGGTTAGACCATATTGAACAATTGGGAATCAAAACCCTCAATTCAATTGATATCATAAAAAACAACAAGCACAAGTTCTATTTGCGTGAAATGGAAAAGAAAGGGATTATAATCCTGCCCACTGTTTTCTTAGAAAAAACAAAGGATTTAAATCTTTCCAAAATAATTCCTACACATTGGAAAAAAATGGTATTGAAACCTGCTTTTTCTGCTGGATCTTATCAAACTGAAGTTTTTGAACTGAAGGATATTGAAAAAATCAATACGCAATACAAAGCCATTGCTTCCGAAAAAGAATTGCTACTGCAAGAATTCATGCCTGAAATCCAAACTTTGGGCGAAACTTCCTTTATCTTTTTCAATAAAAAATTCTCGCATGCAGTTAATAAAAAACCTGTAGATGGTGATTTTAGAATTCAAGTTCAGTTTGGTGGAAAATACAAATTGATTGAACCATCGCAAGAGCTAATCGAAAAAGCGCAAAAAATAGTAAATACTTTTCCTAATAATTTATTGTATGCTCGCGTAGACGGAATTATCATTGAAAACGAATTGCATCTTATGGAAGTAGAATGTATAGAACCTGATTTGTATTTCAATTTATCTCAAGGTGCATTGACCAGATATGTTAATGCAGTACTCGAATTAATACAGTAATTTTGTTTTTTACAAAAAACGAAACAAATCCACGCATAAACAAATATCCTCAAAATGAAAGTATATACTAAAACTGGTGATAAAGGAACTACAGCCCTCTTTGGAGGAACTAGAGTCCCAAAAGATCATATTAGAATTGAAAGTTACGGAACTGTAGACGAATTAAACTCTCATATAGGACTTGTTCGTGACCAAGAAATGAACATTCATTATAAAGAAATATTAGCCGAAATTCAAGATCGTTTGTTTACTGTGGGTGCGATTCTCGCCACACCACAAGAAAAAGAGGTAATGAAAAACGGAGAACTGCGATTACAAAAATTAGGAATCGTGGAGAGTGATATCGAATTATTAGAAAATGAAATTGACAGCATGGAAGAAGCGCTGCCGCAAATGACTCATTTTGTACTGCCTGGAGGACATACTACAGTGTCATATTGTCATATAGCCCGCTGTGTTTGCCGTCGCGCAGAACGCTTGGCAGTGCATTTAAGCCATAATGAGCCTGTCGCTGATATCGCAATTAAGTACCTCAACCGACTTTCTGACTACCTTTTTGTGTTGGCACGAAAGTTGTCTCTAGATTTGAACGCCGAGGAAGTTAAATGGATTCCAAGGAAGTAAATTTCTGGTCAAAAACTTAAAACTTTAAGACTGAAACTTTAAACTAAAAAACACGTTCTTAACTTTTTTATAAAATAAATGATTTTTTACTTGTCTTTTTCAGTAAAAAAATTATTTTTGCACAAAACTAAATCGACAAAAGATGTATTGGACATTAGAATTAGCATCCTATCTTAGTGATGCGCCGTGGCCTGCTAACAAGGATGAACTTATTGATTACGCTATACGTGCTGGTGCTCCTTTAGAAGTAGTAGAAAACCTACAGTCTATTGAAGATGAAGGCGAGATATACGAGTCAATGGAAGAAATTTGGCCTGATTACCCTACTGACGAAGATTATCTTTGGAATGAGGATGAATATTAAAGAATAAACAAAAGAAAAAGTCTCAAAAGAGGCTTTTTTTTTGGTTAAATTTACACGATAAAATAAAATTAGAAATACGATATAATTATGAGTTTCATAAACAGCATTATTAAAGCCTTTGTTGGAGACAAATCTGATAAAGATGTAAAAGCTTTACAACCTTATTTAAATAAAATAAAAACATTCGAAAGCAATTTAATTTCATTATCTCATGATGAATTAAGAGCACGTACCTACTTTTTCAAAGACCAGCTAAAACAAGCTCGTGCAGGTATTGACGGTAAAATTGCTACACTTAAACAAGAAGTTGAAGGCATTGAAGACATTGATAAAAAAGAAGACCTTTATTTAGCTATCGACGCTTTAGAAAAAGAAGCTTACGATTTATCGGAGAAAACATTACTTGAAATTCTTCCTGAAGCTTTTGCAGTAGTAAAAGAAACAGCAAGACGTTTCAAAGACAATTCAGAAATTACAGTTACTGCTACAGCCAAAGACAGAGAATTCTCTGGAGCTAAGCCTTACGTTTCAATTGTTGGAGAAAATGCAGTATGGCAAAATAAATGGAATGCAGCAGGTAAAGAAATTACTTGGGATATGATTCATTATGATGTTCAGCTGATTGGTGGAATGGTATTGCACGAAGGTAAAATTGCCGAAATGCAAACGGGAGAAGGAAAAACATTAGTAGCAACCTTACCTCTTTACTTGAATGCTTTGACTGGTAACGGTGTGCATTTAGTAACGGTAAATGATTACTTAGCAAAACGTGATAGTACTTGGAAAGCCCCTTTATTTGAATTCCATGGTATGACTGTAGATTGTATTGACAATCACCAACCAAGTACAGAAGCTAGAAAAAAAGCATATGATGCTGATATCACTTACGGAACTAATAATGAATTTGGTTTTGATTACCTAAGAGATAACATGACCCATTCTCCAAATGATTTGGTTCAAAGAAAGCACAATTATGCTATTGTCGATGAGGTCGATTCTGTATTAATTGATGATGCAAGAACACCATTAATTATTTCTGGTCCAGTACCACAAGGAGATCGTCATGAGTTCAATGAATTGAAGCCAAAAATTGAAAACTTAGTAAGTTTACAACGTCAATTGGCCAACAACTTTTTATCAGAAGCCAAAAAATTAATCAAAGAAGGAAATACTAAAGAAGGTGGTGTTTTACTTTTAAGAGCCTATAGAAGTTTACCTAAAAACAAAGCTTTGATTAAGTTTTTAAGTGAAGAAGGAATCAGACAACTACTTCAAAAAACGGAGAATCAATACATGCAGGACAACAACCGTGAAATGCACAAGATTGATGAAGCATTGTACTTTGTAATTGAAGAAAAAAATAACCAAGTTGAATTGACTGATAATGGTATCAAATACCTATCAGGAGATACTGATACTGACTTTTTCGTTCTTCCAGATATTGGAACTGAGATTGCAATTATCGAGAAGAAAAAATTAGACAAAGACGCTGAAGCAGAAGAAAAAGAAAAATTATTTCAAGATTTTGCTATTAAAAGCGAGCGTATTCATACGTTGACTCAACTATTAAAAGCGTACTCTTTATTTGAAAAAGATGTAGAATACGTAATCATGGACAACAAAATCATGATTGTAGATGAGCAAACAGGTCGTATTATGGATGGTCGTCGTTACTCTGACGGACTACACCAAGCGATTGAAGCCAAAGAGAATGTGAAAATCGAAGCGGCTACTCAAACTTTTGCAACGGTAACACTACAAAACTATTTCAGAATGTACAGCAAATTAGCGGGTATGACTGGAACAGCGGTTACAGAAGCAGGAGAATTATGGGAAATATATAAATTGGATGTAGTAGAAATTCCTACTAACAGACCAATGGCTAGACATGACAAAGAAGATTTTATCTACAAAACAACTCGTGAAAAATTCAATGCGGTAATCGAAGATGTAACGGCATTATCACAAGCAGGAAGACCAGTTCTTATTGGTACAACATCAGTTGATATTTCTGAATTATTGAGTAGAATGCTAAAAATGAGAGGTGTTGCGCACAATGTATTGAATGCCAAAATGCACAAGCAAGAAGCACAAATCGTTGAAGAAGCTGGAAAACCTGGTATCGTAACTATTGCAACCAATATGGCGGGTCGTGGAACGGATATTAAATTATCTGCCGAAGTGAAAGCTGCTGGTGGATTAGCAATCATCGGTACGGAACGTCATGACTCACGTCGTGTTGACCGTCAGTTAAGAGGTCGTGCTGGTCGTCAAGGAGATGTGGGAAGTTCTCAATTTTATGTTTCTCTTGAAGATAACTTAATGCGTTTATTTGGTTCTGAAAGAGTAGCTAAAGTAATGGACAGAATGGGATTAGAAGAAGGAGAAGTAATCCAACATTCGATGATGACTAAATCAATCGAGCGTGCACAGAAAAAAGTAGAAGAAAACAACTTTGGTGTTCGTAAGCGTTTATTGGAGTATGATGATGTAATGAATGCACAACGTGAAGTAGTGTACAAGCGTCGTCGTCATGCCTTGTTTGGAGAACGTCTAAAACTGGATATTGCTAACATGTTGTATGACACTTGTGAGTTGATCATTCAGGATACAAAACCATCTAATGATTTCAAAAATTTCGAGTTTGATTTAATTCGTTATTTCTCTATAACTTCTCCAGTTAGCGAAAGTGATTTCGTAAAATTAACTGATATTGAGTTAACAGGAAAAGTATACAAAGAAGCTTTAAAATATTACAACGAAAAAACAGACCGTAGCGCAAGAGAAGCCTTCCCTATCATCAAGGAAGTATACGAAGACAAAAACAATCAGTTTGAGCGTATCGTAGTTCCATTTACGGATGGTGTGAAATCACTAAACGTAGTAACTGATTTGAAAAAAGCATATGAAACAGAAGGAAAGCAATTAGTCGCTGATTTCGAGAAAAACATCACCTTATCAATTGTGGATGAAGCTTGGAAAAAACACTTACGTAAAATGGACGAATTGAAACAATCGGTTCAACTAGCCGTTCACGAACAAAAAGATCCATTGCTTATCTATAAATTTGAAGCCTTCAACTTATTTAACGGGATGTTAAATGGGATCAATAAAGAAGTAATTTCGTTCTTGTTCAAAGGTGATTTACCTGCACAACAAAATCAAAAAATTCAAGAAGCAGTAGAAGTACGCCAAAAAGAAGATTACAAATTAAGCAAAGATGAAGTGCCAAATAGCGAATCAGCAAATCGTGAAGCGGGAGAAACTCAGCAACGTCAAGTTACAGAGACTATCGTGAGAGATATGCCAAAAATCAATCGCAATGACAACGTAACCATTCAAAACGTGGCCAACGGACAAACACAAGAAATGAAATACAAAAAAGCCGAAAGCCTAATCGCCTCAGGGCAATGGGTTATTGTAAACGGATAACAACTCCATTTCTTTATAAAATTAAATTCCTCAATTACGAAAGTAGTTGGGGATTTTTTTTAGGAGCTATTCCCGCTATTCGTTGCAATCTCTGGTGTTTGTTAGCACAACACCAGAGGATTTCCACTGCTATCGGGGCTAGGCAAACAACTTATACATAATTTTAGAATAAATAAATAAGTTGTATATATTTGATGATATATATAAATCAACAACAAGCTTAAAAGAAAAATGAGTATAGAAAGAGACAATATTATTCATTCATTAAATAGTGTTTTTATTCCCGAATTAAGAAAGTTGAAATTCAAGGGAAGTTTTCCTCATTTTAGAAGAACCGAAAATGACAAAACGAATTTATTAACTTTTCAATTTGACAGAGATGGTGGAGGTTTTATATTAGAGCTAGCAAATCATATTGGCAATGAATATACAACTCATTGGAATGAAATTATAGAACTAAAACAGTTAAATGCACACGACTTGAATGAACGAAAAAGAATATATCCAAATTCAGAGAATGAAAATAATGGAAAAGCAGATTGGTTTAGATATGACAAAAAATCATTTGTTAGCTTTGGAAACAAATTTGACAAACTTGCCAAAAAAGTAACCGATAGAATTCCTTTAATGGAAAAATATTGGAATGAGATTAAATAAAAAGCCAGTTGCTAAAAGTCACTTTGAGCTAGCAGGAATTTAGTGGAATTCCCAACTAGCCCTCGTTTGCCCATACAATCAGGTCCTTGTTTTCAACGAGTACCTACTTAAATTAGAAAATAAATCGTAGCGTTTGCAACGCGGTTTATGATAAGAAACGTTATTTGCTTACTTTAGCTCATTACCTACTTTGTCGAAAAACGGGATGCGATTGCTTCGTTCCTCGCAATGAATCAGTTAACGGTTAAAAGCTCTTTTAAGTGTTTGTTATACTAGATTGGGTTTTCCTCAAAATACCTAGCTTCAATTCTTTTAATATCTTTAATAGAATTTTTGGCCCAAGCCAAACGTTTTATTAAAATCTCTTCCTCAGATAAATGCCAGTCAATGTTAGAGTTTCTTAATCTATTGGTTAGGTTTTGAATGATAATCGCTGCTGAAACGGAGATATTCAAACTCTCGGTAAAACCCACCATAGGAATTTTAAGAAAACCATCGGCTCGTTTTAAAATTTCTTCGGATAGTCCGTCTCTTTCGGTTCCAAAAAATAAGGCGCTAGGTTTTGTTATATCAAAATCATCCATTAGGCAATCATTGTCATGAGGAGTCGTCGCGATGATTTGGTAGCCTTTATTTTTCAACGTATCCACACAATCTGTTATACTATCATAGGTATTGATATCCACCCATTTTTGAGCTCCCATCGCAATTTCCTTATCGATACTTTTCCCGTACCGTTGCTCAATAACATTGAGTTCTTGAATTCCAAAAACTTCACAACTGCGCATTACTGCACTGGTATTGTGCATTTGAAAAATATCTTCAACAGCTATAGTAAAATGATTGGTTCTGTTTTCTAATACTTTCAGGAATTTCTCTTTGCGGTTATCAGTCAGGATATTTTCTAGGAAATTAAGGTAATCGATATCAATCATGAAGAAGTTTTTTTTGCAAAAATAGTAAAAAGAAAAAATAGCCACGAATTCACAGATTTATATTTAACTAATTCTTTAAAAACTGTGTCGAGAAAACTAACCTCAAATTAAAAAATTTCATTAGTAGAAGAATAATAACCACAGATTCGCAGATTAAAAAAATCCGTCAAAATCCGTACAATCCATGTCCCAATTATTTACAGTTGGTAAAAAAATCAGTACATCAGTGGTTAAACAGAGCCACAATAATTTATTTTTGTACAAGTAATTCATCCGAAGAAGGAAAAAATCTATGAAAAAGAAATTAGTGGTTTTAACAGGAGCAGGAATTAGTGCCGAAAGTGGCATCAAAACTTTCCGTGACAGTGACGGCCTCTGGGAAGGACATAACGTGATGGATGTGGCGACTCCTGAAGGCTGGCATAAAAATCCTGCCTTAGTAATGGATTTCTATAACCAAAGACGAAAACAACTCAAAGAAGTCAAACCCAATTTAGGCCATCAAATTCTGGCTGAATTAGAAAATGAATTTGAGGTATATATTATTACACAAAACGTAGATGATTTACATGAACGCGCTGGAAGCACCAATGTTTTGCATTTACATGGCGAGTTATTAAAAGTACGAAGTACAAAAAACGTAAATTACATCCTAGATTGGACCGAAGATTTGAATTTTGGTGATTTAGATAGCAATCAAAATCAATTGCGACCTCATATTGTTTGGTTTGGGGAAGATGTTCCCGCACTGGAAGAGGCGATACGTATTACTGAAATCGCCGATTATTTTGCTGTTATTGGTACCTCATTACAAGTTTATCCCGCCGCAGGATTAATCGATTTTACACATCCAGAAACGCCTCTTTTTTACATCGATCCAAAACCCATTAAAATCCCGAATTTGAGAAATCCACTGGAAGTGATTCCAGAAGTGGCTTCTGAAGGAATGAAAATATTAAAAAAGAAGCTAATCGACCTTATTTAAAAACCATTCGTTTTCTATTTTGTCACGAAAAGTTTATATTTGTGCCTTTCGAACAAACAACAAAACAATGACTACTTTAAACGAATTGAATGCTATTTCTCCAATCGACGGAAGATATAGAAACAAGACTCTTTCTTTAGCTCCTTTTTTCTCAGAAGAAGCATTAATCAAATACCGCGTATTAGTTGAAATCGAGTATTTCATTGCTTTGTGCGAAATTCCTTTGCCACAACTTAAAGGAGTAAATCCCGATTTATTTGAAAGCTTACGTAACATCTATAAAAACTTTTCTACTGAAGATGCACTTTGGATCAAAGAAACGGAAAAAGTAACCAACCACGATGTTAAAGCGGTAGAGTACTTTATCAAAGATGCTTTTGAAAAATTAGGTTTATCTCAATATAAAGAGTTCATCCACTTTGGGTTGACTTCTCAAGATATCAATAATACTGCTATTCCACTTTCTACAAAAGAAGCGTTTGAAAAAGTGTACATGCCTTCTTTAATTACTTTAACTTCAAAGCTGAAAGATTTAAGTGTAGAATGGAAGGACATTCCTATGCTAGCACGTACACACGGACAACCAGCTTCACCTACTCGTTTAGGTAAAGAAATTGGTGTTTTTGTAGAGCGACTAGAAGAGCAAATGCGTTTGTTATTCAACATTCCTTTTGCAGCTAAATTTGGTGGTGCAACTGGGAATTACAATGCACATCATGTGGCGTATCCACAAATTGACTGGAAACAATTTGGAGGGAAATTTGTGGAGGATATTTTAGGATTACACCACTCTTTTCCAACAACACAAATTGAACATTACGATCATTTTGCAGCCTTTTTTGATGCATTGAAAAGAATCAACACCATCATTATCGATTTGGATAGAGATATTTGGACTTATGTTTCTATGGAATATTTCAAGCAAAAAATCAAAGCTGGAGAAATTGGATCATCGGCAATGCCACATAAAGTAAACCCAATTGATTTTGAAAACTCAGAAGGAAATTTAGGAATAGCGAATGCCATCTTTGAACACCTTTCGGCAAAATTACCATTGTCAAGATTGCAACGTGATTTAACAGACAGTACCGTTTTAAGAAATGTAGGTGTGCCAATAGGACATACTATCATTGCCTTTGAAGCCACATTGAAAGGATTGAATAAATTACTATTGAACGAATCTAAATTCCACGAAGATTTAGAGAAAAACTGGGCTGTAGTTGCGGAGGCAATTCAAACGATTTTGCGTCGTGAGGCCTACCCAAATCCGTATGAAGCATTGAAAGGATTGACAAGAACAAATGAAGCGATTGACAAGAAAGCAATTCATGGGTTTATAGCAACACTTGATGTTTCGGAAGAAATAAAAGCAGAATTAATGCAAATCACGCCTAGTAATTTCTTAGGAATCTAGAACGGAAACAGAAAAATTGTAAATTCTTAGTTTCTATTTTTTTGAATATGATAAAAGTGCTTGTTGCGCTTAAATTTTAAAAATATACACTTTAAAAAAAGCTATCTTTAACGATAGCTTTTTTTTAGTCCATCTATAGAGGTGGCTTTTTTAAAAACGAATTAACAAATATAAAAATCATACTAGCCCAGATTGTAATGGAAAGCCTTGCGGGATAAAAACTATTTTTATGGCAATGGGCAGAGTGACCAAAGGAAACTCCTGCCAACTGCCTAATAAAAAAGTTTTTTGACCAAAATCTTGAAATGGAAAGCTGGATTAGCTACAACCATAAATTATGAGTGCCGCAGCAACAATAGCAGAAACGACAACACATTTAGAACCACTTATTAGCGACTTGGGATTGATCCTGATGACTGCTGGTATTGCCGTTTTGATATTTAAGAAACTCAAACAACCATTAGTTTTAGGATATTTAATTGCAGGATTTCTGGCGGGAACTCATTTTGACTTTTTTCCATCGGTGAAAGATGTGAAGAGTGTCGAAGTTTGGGCAGAGATTGGCGTTATCATTCTACTTTTTAGCCTTGGACTGGAGTTTAGTTTTAAGAAATTAATGAAGGTTGGAGGTACCGCCTCCATCACTGCCGTCACCCAAATTGTGACTATGGTGCTGATTGGTTTTTTGGCTGGAAAATGGATGGGATGGGGTCAAATGGATTCAATTTTCCTGGGTGTTATTCTCTCGATTTCATCTACAACCATTATTCTTAAAACCTTCGACGAACTAGGCGTTAAGGCTAAAAAGTTTGCCGGAATCGTAATTGGATCCTTGATTGTTCAAGATATTGTTGCCATTTTGATGATGGTTTTACTGTCTACAGTTGCGGTAAGCCAGAAATTCTCTGGAACTGAATTGTTAATGTCCATTTTAAAACTCGTTTTTTTCTTGACCGCTTGGTTTATGGGGGGTATCTTTTTTATTCCTTCTTTATTAAAAAAAGCAAAGCATTTACTAACGGATGAAATGTTATTAATCATCTCCCTTGCCCTTTGTTTAATGATGGTTATTCTGGCATCAGATGTTGGTTTTTCTCCAGCCTTAGGAGCATTCATCATGGGATCCATCATTGCCGAAACGACGCAAGCGGAACATATTGAACATTTAGTAAAACCAGTAAAGGATTTATTTGGCGCCATTTTTTTTGTGTCTGTTGGGATGTTAATTGATCCCGTTACCTTGTATGAACATGCAATACCCGTAGTGATTCTTACTTTTGTTACCATCTTTGGACAATCGATTAGTTCTACTATTGGTGCTTTGATATCTGGTCAACCGTTGAAACAAGCAGTGCAAACAGGGATGAGTTTGTCTCAAATAGGTGAATTCTCCTTTATTATTGCCACCTTAGGAATGTCGATGAATGTGACCAGTTCCTTTTTATACCCTATTGTAGTAGCCGTTTCAGCGATTACTACTTTTACGACACCGTTTATGGTGAAAATGGCGGTTCCATTTTCGGAAATATTAGAGCGAAAATTACCTAGAAAATGGGTGAAAAATATCGCTCGTTACAGTACAAATGCACAAGCGATTCGTTCCGTAAGTACGTGGCAAATAGCCATACGTGCTTATTTAATGCAGATTGTCTTAAACACTATAATTATTACCTCAATTATTCTGTTGTCGGCTAATTACGTATTGCCATTGGTTGAAGACTCGAAATTTGGTAATGCTATAGCAGCCTTAATCACTATTATTATTATTTCTCCTTTCTTATGGGCTTTATCGCTTCGCCGTGTGGCAGTAGAACAAGTAGATGCATTGTATAAAGAACGCAAATACAGAGGGCCGATTTTGATGATGATCTTTTTTAGAATGGGATTGGCGTTGTTTTATATCGGGTTTCTATTGAATATCTTTTTCTCCCCTGTGATTGCTTTTTTCGCCTTAGTTGTTTCTATAACTATCTATTTCTTTTTCCCAAAACAGCTGCATGCCCAATATCATAAAATTGAAAATCATTTTCTAAAAAACCTCAACAACAGAGAAACTAAAAAAGTAGATCGTCGCCATGCCAATTTAACGCCTTGGGACGGACATATGTCTACATTTGAAATTGCTCCAGAATCTAACTTAGCCGGAAAAACCCTTCGTGAACTTCATATTAGAGAAGATTTAGGAATTAATATTGCTTTTATAAAGCGTGGGGAATTAACGATTCAAATTCCAAATAAATTAGAACGTTTGTTTCCAGGAGATGAAATTTGCGTGATTGGTACCGATGAACAAGTCGAACAATTTTCAAGCTATCTAAAAGGAAATGAGATTAAAGAACCTGCAAAACAGGACAACAATCTTGTTTTAAAACAAATAGAACTGAACAATGAGGAATTTATTGGGCGAAGCGTAGGTCAATCAAAATTAAGAGAGCGAACGAATGGTTTGCTAGTAGGAATTGAACGTAACGGACAACGAATACTAAACCCAGAATCCAATATAGTTTTACAAAAAGATGATATTCTATGGATTGTAGGAAACAACAAACTGATGAATACTTTATTTAAAGAGTAAGCATAAAAAAAGGCAAAAGTGAAAACACTTTTGCCTTTTTAATTATTTCTATTTGATCCAATTATCTTGAATAATTTGGAGCTTCTTTTGTAATCGTTACATTATGCGGATGACTTTCATTGATTCCACTTGCAGTAATACGAACAAAACGTCCTGTTTCTTGCAGGGTAGGAATGTCTTTTGAACCACAGTATCCCATTCCGGCACGAAGACCTCCAATGAATTGTAACATACTTTCGTTTAGTTCCCCTTTGTAAGGCACACGTCCCACAATTCCTTCTGGAACTAGTTTCTTTACATCATCTTCTACATCTTGGAAATAACGGTCTTTAGAACCGGTTTCCATTGCTTCAACAGAACCCATTCCTCTATATGATTTGAATTTTCTACCTTCAAAAATGATAGTTTCTCCAGGAGACTCTTTCGTTCCTGCAAGAAGTGATCCTAACATCACACAATCAGCACCTGCAGCGATAGCTTTAGGAATATCTCCTGTGTAACGAATCCCTCCATCAGCAATAACGGGCACACCTGTTCCTTTTAATGCAGCAGCTACTTCTAACACTGCAGAAAACTGAGGAAAACCAACACCTGCTACAATACGAGTAGTACAAATTGAACCTGGCCCAATTCCTACTTTTACTCCATCTGCTCCATTTTCTACTAAAAATTTAGCCGCTTCTGGAGTCGCAATATTTCCTACAATCACATCGATTTGAGGAAATTTAGTTTTTACTTGTTTCAACGTGTTTACCACACCTTGAGTATGACCGTGAGCGGTATCAATAATAATAGCATCTACACCTGCGTTTACTAAAGCTTCCGCTCTTTCTACTGCATCACCAGTAACACCAATAGCAGCTGCTACACGCAAACGCCCGTAAACATCTTTATTCGCAATTGGTTTTTGAGTTAATTTAGTGATATCTCTAAAAGTAATTAAACCTACTAATTTATAGTCGTCATTTACAACTGGTAATTTTTCGATTTTATGTCCTTGCAAAACTACTTCTGCTTGTTCTAGGGAAGTCCCTTCGGCAACAGTAATTAAATTTTCGCTTGTCATTACTTCAATGATAGGTCTTGCATTGTTTTTTTCAAAACGTAAATCTCTATTAGTAACAATTCCTTTAAGTATTTGGTTTACCCCTACAATAGGAATTCCACCGATACCGTATTCTTTCATCGCATTTTTAGCATCAGCAACAGTAGAAGTAAGCGGTAAAGTTACTGGATCAATGATCATACCTGATTCAGCACGTTTCACTTTACGAACTTTAGCTGCTTGCTGCTCGATAGTCATGTTTTTATGTAATACACCTATCCCTCCTTCTTGAGCCATAGCAATAGCCATAGCACTTTCAGTAACGGTATCCATAGCTGCGGATACAATAGGAACATTTAGCGTTATATTTCTTGAAAATTTTGATTGGATACTCACTTCGCGAGGAAGCACATTCGAGTAATTAGGAACTAATAATACATCATCGTAAGTTAAACCTTCGCCGATAATCTTGGAGTTGTGTGCTATCATGTTGCAATTTCTAGTTGAATTGCGTGCAAATATAGCAAATTATTTGATTAAATGTTTGAAAAACTAGTGAATAATATTCAAGTTATTTTTAATCATTAAAAATTAGCATAGATCTTTTTCGAAAGAGTATTGCAATTATAAAATCAAATAGTTCCTTGTTACTATACTAATTAGTCATCACTTTCTTTAAAAATAAAATTAAATCCGAATTGAAAAGACAAACTATTGGCTTTAGCCAGATCCCGATATTCCAAGAGATTATCAGCCAAAAAATACATATTAAACTTTCCTAAATTTCCAGAAAGTCCTAAACCAATATTAGTATACGAGAAAGTATCTACAGTATACGTTGCCTTCATTTGTAAATTTTGTAAAACATTTCGTCTGTAATAACCTGTCAAAGCAACTATTGGTGCTCTTGGTGTAGTCATCATAAACAATTGACCACCTACTGCGTTTTTATATTCCGATTCTTCACCACTACAATTACAGTCTCCTCCTCTTGAATCATTAAATGAATATTGATACGATGCGTTGAATTTAACTGGACGCAAAGTTGTATATCCTGCATAAAGTGTATCTCGAGGAATGGCCGCTTGAAATTCTTCAAACACATTTTTAGGATTAGAATTCCCGTCAAACTTTGGATTTATCCCTTCATATTTATAAGAACCTTTATATGTAAATGTTTCAACATCTTTGCTATGTTTTATAAATCCTACATCAATTACACTTGCTGTAACTTGAATGTTTTTTTCTGGATAGTATGTAAATCCTAAATCGAATCCCAATCCCATATCACCACCAAATAATGCTTTCTTTTGCATATCACTACCAATATCTCCTTGATATCCTTTTTCTAAATATTTAGAAATACCAGAAGTATTGAGTTGCAAATCGGAATAAATGACTTGTTCATAAACAGTGGTCGTTGAAGGAATAGTATAAATATATCCCGAGTTATTTGTAGACCTTGCATTAAAAGCACTCGAATACAATTTGGCTCTTCCTCCAATAATAAGATTCTCCTTTATATTTTTATGGAAACCAATATGCAATACTGAAAGCAATTCAGATTTTACACTTAGATCTCCCAAATTAAACACTTTGCCTATATAATCTTTGTTTCCGTACAGGGCAAGTGTAGCCAAATCTTGTGGCAAGTAAGACCAGAAATCGAATTCTTGATACATTCCAAAAGAAACATATCCTTTACTCTCCCAATTACCCACTTGAAAACCTCCAGTAAACAATTCTATTTGTTCATTTAAAGCAATTTTATCATTTCTTGAAGTAGACAATACAACATTTTGCAACTTGGTATTAAAATCGACTCCGTCATTTGCAAATAAATCATAAGCTGAAAATCCTGACGAACCTATATTAGCTGAAATTCCAGATAACAGAGGAACTCCAAAATAATATTTGTACTTAACATCAGCGCCAGGGTTACTCATTAAAGATTGAGGCACCGAAGTAAAATTATATAGAATTTGTTTGTTTTGACTAAAACTACTAATAGAAAGGAATAGTAAGCCTAATAAATATACTTTCCTCATTTTATTTCAAAATAAACAGTTGCACTTGAGCGTAGTTTTAAACTTCCTTGACCACTACCATCCAATGGTGCACCAGGAGCCATAGCAATTACAAAGCCCATTCTTTTAGTGCTCTTAAGTAACTCCAAATTTAAATTTTCAAAAACTTCCGTTTTAGTTATGGTATTAGGAGTACCATTATAGGCTGGTACAGTAAAAGGAATGAAATAAAGTGGCTGGTCATTTCCATCTAAAAGCACAATGTTTATTGTAAACATTCTATTTACAGTGTTATTGATTTCAAAAAAAAAGTCAGCCCTTTTTAAATTATCTCGAAAGAAAGAGTCCCGAAAAACATCAAAATCTTGGGCATCAAAAGCTACTTTTTGCTCAATTCCATTATCAATAAATCCATTTTCAGAAATATCAAAATAAGTTAAATTAGCAACAATAACAGGTTCTAATTTAAGGTTATTCGCTTGATTAAAATCTAAATCACTGGAGCAAGAAACCGAAAAAAAAGTAAATAATACTGTAACTAAAACAGTAAGATTGCAGTATTTTTTTATTCTAAAAATCATAAATATAAAAGTAAATCTATTTAGAATAGTATTAACGCTTTCTATGTATACTTATTATTAACTTTTGTGTCTTTATTTATGAATTAATGGAATTTACCAAATAGCTTGGACGCTTCATTATACGCGCTTTCAAAACTCAACGGATTCAAGTTGGTTTCTACTTTATTAGCAGTAAAATAAGATAATAATTTCTCAGTTGGCATATTACCTGTTAAATCATCTTTGGCCATTGGGCAACCACCAAAACCTTGAATAGCACCATCAAAACGAGTACATCCCGCTTTATAAGCCGCATCAATTTTTTCAAACCATTTATCAGGAGTGGTATGCAAATGAGCACCAAATTCAATCTCAGGATATTTTGGAATTAAATTGGAGAATAAGTAGCTAATCACATCAGGAGTAGAACTACCCACAGTATCAGAAAGGGATAGTATTTTAACTCCCATGTTAGACATTTTTTCCGTCCACTCTCCCACTATATCTACGTTCCATGGATCCCCGTATGGATTACCAAATCCCATTGACAAATAAGCAACCACTTCTTTATTGGTTTGATCCGCAATTTCTAAAATTTCGGTAAGTGTAACTAAAGATTCGGCTATAGTTTTATGTGTATTCCTCATTTGAAAATTCTCGGAAATCGAGAAAGGAAACCCTAAATATTGTATTTCAGCATGCATAGAAGCCATTTCAGCACCTCTTGTATTTGCAATTATGGCTAAGAGTTTACTGGTGGTTTCCGAAAGATCTAGTTGTGCTAAAACTTCGGCAGTGTCTACCATTTGCGGAATCGCTTTTGGAGAAACAAAACTTCCAAAATCAATGGAATCAAAACCAACACGCAATAAAGATTGTAAGTAAGCTACCTTCCTATCTGTAGGAATAAAAGGTTTAATGCCTTGCATAGCATCACGAGGACATTCTATAATTTTCACTTGCTTCATATAGTTTCAAAGATAGAAAAACAATTAGGATTTCTAAATGATGCCTTTTAAATTTTAAGAACTTTAACGTATTCTGTATTTTGGTAATATAAATAAATATTACATAATTTGGTAATATTAAATATTAGGTCACTTATTTATTTTAGCTTTATTATCGCAACCCTTTTTAAGCGATTCCATTTTATTGGCAGCAAAATCTATTTTTCGTTTTGGAGATTTGAAAGAGGCCAAAGACCGAAAATTAACCGAATATGTGTTAATAGGTACTTTATTAAGTTTCGGAATTGCTCTACTTACAGGACTTATTGTACAAATTCTCTCCTAATAGAAAATAAAAAAGTCCGATAGAAACTTTCTAACGGACTTTTATATATATTGAAAAACGAATTATTTCAATCGTTCTAAAATCTTTTTATTTATCGCTTTTACTAATGCTGGTCCTTCATAAATAAAACCGGTATACAACTGTATCAAGCTTGCTCCAGCCTCTAGTTTTTCTATAGCATCATCAGCAGAATGGATTCCTCCTACTCCAATAATAGGGAAAGCTTTATTGCTTTTTTCAGATAAAAATCGGATTACTTCTGTCGAACGTTTTGTTAATGGTTTCCCAGACAATCCCCCCATTTCGGATTTATTGACTGATTGCAATCCCTCACGCGAGATAGTTGTATTGGTTGCAATTACACCCGCAATTTTAGTTTCAGCCACAATATCAATAATATCTAATAACTGTTCATCTGTTAAATCAGGAGCAATTTTTAAAAGGACAGGCTTTTGTTTTGGTTTAGCCAAATTTTTATTTTGAAGTGTTTGCAACAACTGAGTCAATGGCTCTTTATCTTGCAGCGCACGCAAATTTGGTGTGTTTGGCGAACTTACATTCACTACAAAATAATCAACATAATCATACAAAGCATCAAAACATATTTCGTAATCAGATGTCGCTTCTTCATTTGGTGTCAATTTATTTTTACCAATGTTTCCTCCAATTAAAACGCCATTATTTGCTTTCAATCGTTCTACTGCTTCCAGAACTCCTCCATTATTAAAACCCATTCGGTTAATAATTGCCGAATCTTCTTTCAAACGAAATAAACGCTTTTTAGGGTTTCCATCTTGTCCTTTTGGTGTTAAAGTACCAATTTCTATAAATCCAAAACCAAAGTTCGACAACTCTTTATACAGCTTGGCATCCTTATCAAAACCAGCGGCAAGACCTACTGGGTTTTTAAATTTCAATCCAAAAACTTCGGTTTCTAAACGCTTATCATTTACCAGATAAAGCGAACGATAAATTGCCGAAAAACCAGGAATTTTAGAAGTAATGCGAACCAGCGAGAAAGTGAAATAATGTATTTTTTCAGGATCAAATAAGAAAAATAGCGGACGAATAAGAAGTTTGTACATGTATATTTAGTTGTGTTGTGCAAAAATAGAATTATATAGTCGATAAATAAATATTTGTAAACTAAAATTTATTATTCAACTAAAAATTAAAGGGTTCTATAGGCTAGAGTTTTAAATGAAATAAAAAAACCGAAGCCTAATAATAGGCTTCGGTTGTAAAAACTACCACTTTAACTGTTTTTTTTAATCAAAAACTGAACTTCAAAGCGTTTTATTTTTTGTCTTTTTTCATTTCCATTTTCTCCATCATCATACCGTCCATATCCATTTTCTCCCCATTTTTCATCATCATGGTTTTCCCATTTTTCATTTTAACCATTCCGTTTGGAGAGACCATTGCACCGTTAGACATTTTCATTTCTTTATCCATCATCATCATATTGCCCTCTTTCATCATCATCATTTTACCATCTTTCATTTTTACATAATTTTTCATCATCATGCCTTGCATATTCATCATTTCGCCATTTTTCATCATCATAGACTGGCCATTTTTCATTTTCATCATTCCATTTGGAGCAACCACAGTACCGTTAGACAATGTCATCTCTTTATTCATCATCATCATCATCTTACCCTCTTTCATCATCATTACCTTACCGTCCTTCATTTTCAAATACTTTTTCATTTGTGCCATTTTAGCATCATGCATCTTTTCTTTTTGCATTTTATTATCTTGGGCTTCTACTCCTGAACAAAATAACACAGCGATGATAAATAATAATAAATTTTTCATAATGATTTGATTTTTAATATTATACGTTTATTCTAACGACTATTAAATTTACAAAAAAAAGTGGTCAATCCGTTTTTTTTAACGCTTTTTAAGTTTAACGAAACATACTTTAAATAAAATCTAATTTTACTGTATAATTTTATCCTTCTGCTAAAAAACAAAACAATTGTAAATAGGCTTCTCTTTCTTTATTATACCTAATTAACAAAAGACCAAAGCCATCTTACGAATTCAGTTTGTAAATAAACTGTATATTTGTCCCTCATATATAAATATACTTTTATGCAACATATCATTGACCGTTTCATTAGTTATGTAACGATTGACACCGAATCTGACGCAAGTTCAGAAACAACTCCAAGTACTGCAAAACAATGGGACTTAGCCAATAAATTAGTAGAAGAATTAAAAGCAATTGGCATGCAAGAGGTAACCATCGATGATAAAGCCTATATCATGGCTACATTACCCAGCAATGTAGATCACGAAGTACCAACAATTGGGTTTATTTCTCATTTTGACACCACACCTGATTTTACTGGAGCCAATGTAAACCCACAAATCGTAAAAAATTATAACGGAAAAGACATTGTTTTAAATGCAGAACAAAACATCATTTTATCTCCAAGCTATTTCAAGGATTTATTACAATACAAAGGACAAACATTAATTACAACTGACGGAACAACCCTTTTAGGAGCAGATGATAAAGCGGGAATTACTGAAATAGTAACTGCAATGGAATTCCTAATCAAAAATCCAGACATCAATCACGGGAAAATTAGAGTTGGGTTTACACCTGACGAAGAAATTGGTCGCGGAGCACATCATTTTGATGTAGATAAATTTGGTGCTGACTGGGCTTACACAATGGATGGAAGTCAAATAGGTGAATTAGAATATGAGAATTTTAATGCGGCTGGAGCCAAAATTACTTTTAAAGGAAAAAGTGTGCATCCAGGTTATGCCAAAGGAAAAATGATCAACTCCATGTTGATTGCCAATGATTTTATCAATGCTTTGCCTTCTGATGAAACGCCACAAGAGACAAAAGGATATGAGGGTTTTTATCATGTACTCCATTTAACAGGGAGCATTGAGGAAACTGTCTTGGAATTAATCATTAGAGATCATAACAAGATAAAATTCGAAAAACGAAAAGAAAAAATTGAAAAAATAAGTCGCAAAATCAATAAGAAATTTGCGAAACAATTTGGGGAAGACATTGTGATTGCTGAGATCAAAGACCAGTATTACAATATGAAAGAAAAAGTGGTTCCCGTAAAACATATTGTTGACATTGCCGAAAAAGCAATGAAAGAACTAGAAATCAAACCATTGATTAAACCTATTCGTGGGGGAACTGATGGTTGTCAATTATCCTATATGGGATTACCTTGTCCTAATATTTTTGCAGGAGGACACAACTTTCATGGAAAATATGAATATGTTCCTGTTGAAAGCATGCAGAAAGCGGTTGACGTAATTGTAAAAATCGCTGAACTAACTTCAATGCCTAACTTTGGATTAGAACTATCTAAAAAGAGAAAATAATTGGACACATCCACACCAAAAAAACATACTTGGGACAAGAATAATAACTGGACAGAAGAGTTACATCTACTGAAAGAAATTCTTGCCCAAACTGAATTGATTGAAACTACAAAATGGGGTGGTCCTGTTTATGTTTTGAACAATAAAAATGTGATTGGTATTGGTGGATTTAAGAGTTATTTTGGAATTTGGTTCTTTAATGGTGTTTTCCTTAAAGATGAAAAAAAAGTATTAGTAAATGCTCAAGAAGGCATAACAAAATCTTTACGACAATGGCGTTTTAATTCTATCGAAGAAGTTAATGAAAAAGAAGTATTAACTTATATCTTGGAAGCAATTGAAAATGAAAACGCAGGAAAAGTAATTAAAGCTACTGCAAAAGAAACACTTATATCGAAAGAATTACAACTCGCTATAGATACCAATAGTACATTGGCGGAAACCTTTCAAAAATTTTCATTAGCCAAACAACGGGAATTCCACGAATACATTGAAGAAGCAAAACGAGAGCCTACAAAACTTTCGAGAATTGAAAAAATAACACCAATGATTCTAGCCAATATTGGTTTGAATGATAAATACAAATAAGAAAAGCCCCATCATGGGGCTTTTCTTATTTTAATACCCACTTTTACTTTTCTTACCCAGAATAAATTAAACTTGTAGGCAAAAGCTTAACATTATCTTGTTCTTTTATTTAGTATATTTACTAATACCTTGCTAATAAATTCATTACAACCCAATAAAAGCAAAATATTAATAACCTAAATATAGTATTATGGATGAGAAGAAAGAAGAGGTAACCACTCCAGAAACAGCAGTTGCAAATAAAAAAGAAGCACCCGCTAAATCTAGAAAAACCAAAGTTGCCAAACCTGTTGCCGAAGTTATTCCCAAAGCAATTACAGAAAAGAAAACAAGTGAAACGCCAAAAGGAACTACTCTTGACGAAACTAAGGATGAAAAGAAAAAAGAAAAAGACAAACTGAAGAAGGAAAAACAGAAAGAAAAGGGACTAATAAAAAAACTAGTTGTCAAAGAAGTCGCCAAATTAAAAGCGAAAGCGAAAAAAGCAAAGGCCAAGAAAGCGAAAAAAGACAAAGCGAAAAAAGCTAGGGCCAAAGCGAAAATTAAGGATAAAAAAGCAAAGGCGAAAGCTAAAAAAGCAAAGAAAAACAAAAAGAAAAAGAAATAAAACTTTTCATAAAACTAAAAAAGTCCCAAACGAAAATTTCGATTGGGACTTTTTTATAACCTTAAAAATAAAGATTATTTTTTTGCTAAAGCTGCACTCATTTCCATAGAAATTGCAGAACGCTCCATTTTTAATTTTCCAGACATTGTCTCTACAATAACCGTAGTTGTAGCAAGTTCAGAAACTTTACCGTGAAGACCACTTTTTGTAATGATTTTATCACCAACTTTAAGACTGCTTTCAAATTCTTTTTCGTTTTTAGCTCTTTTTTGTTGTGGTCTAATCATAAAGAAATAGATTACGACAAACATTAATAAAAACGGTGCAAATTGAGTTAATTGTTCCATAATTTTGAATTCTTTTTTTATTTATTACTATTACATTAAACCGCGACCGGCTTTAATCATTTTTTTATTGGCTTCTAGTTCTTTAACTAAATTGTCCAAAATTCCGTTGATAAAAATACTACTTTTTGGAGTAGAATACTCTTTCGCCAGTTCTAAATATTCATTTAAAGTTACTTTAACAGGAATGGAAGGGAATTTTAAAAACTCGCAAATCGCCATTTTTAAAATAATTGTATCTACCTCAGCAATTCGATCACTATCCCAGTTGGGTGTTTTATCAACAAATTCTTTAGCTAATTCAACCTCGTTTAAAACTGTTTTTCTAAATAAATCTTTAACAAAAGCTTTATCTTCAGGATCCTTATATACCTTAGGAACAGTAAAATTATCGTCCATAATAGGCTTCATGGATTTCAATTGCTTAATAATATGTGTATTTACTAATGGAATATCATCAATCCAAGTCAATTTATCGTCTTCTAAATATTCGTACAATTTTTCATTAGGTACAATTACATCCATAAACAGATCGACAATAAGCTTTCGATCCTCTTCAAAAGAACTTTCAGGATTATCCATATAAGTTATATAATGATTACTCGCTTTTATAGCATTTAGTAATAACACAATATAATCATCATTAAGAGTCCAAGCATCAATTTTGCGATTTTCTAAAGCAATGCTTAAAGAATTGTTTTCGGCAAGAATTTGGAAAATACTATTCTTAATAAATTTTTCGTTTGGTTTACGCTCTTGGGGAGTTGCAAGATGTTTAAGGCTTGATTTATGCAAGAATTCAGCTTCTTTTTTACCAATTTCCATTAAGGAAGAAATCATGGTAAGGTATAAATCTTGAATATTATCGATACTATAAAAAAGAAATTTTTCTTCCTTCTCTAGATTATCAGAACCGTTTTGATGCATCGCATAAATGGATTGCATTACTTTAACGCGAATGTGTCTTCTGTTTACCACCTTGTAAGAACTTTTATTAATTAGGGTGCAAAAATAAGTATTTCATTGTTTATAATAAAATATATAATTGCTTATTTTAAAAGTATTCCGTGTTCCGTTTTTATATAATTGATAATTAACTATCAAAAAAAAACGCAACACGGAATAATTCACAGTACTAAAAACCTATTTTTTACTGTTTTCTATTTTTCTTTGATCAATGCGGTTTTGAGCAATTCTAAGTGCAGCATGGTGTGTGGTGATATTATTTGCAACAGCATAATCAAAAATCTCCAAAGTAGTATTGTAGATATTTTCTGTTTTACTCATAATTTCAGCTTTACCATAATGAGCAAGTTCAGCATAAACATTGATAATTCCACCTGCATTAATCAAGAAATCTGGTGCATATAAAACACCTCTTTCTTGTAAAATAGCACCATGAATATCTTCATTAGCCAATTGATTATTAGCAGCACCAGCAATTACTTTTGCTTTGATTTTATTAACTGTAGTATCATTAATAGTTGCTCCCATAGCACAAGGTGCGTAGATATCAACATCAGCAGTATATAAATCAGCTCCTGTATAAATAGTTGCATTATATTTTGTCCCTACTTCGTATAGTTTTTCTTCATTGATGTCAGCAATAGTAACAATAGCGCCTTCTTTAGTTAAATAGTCAACTAATGTTTCACCAACATGACCGATCCCTTGAACCAACACTTTTTTTCCTGCAAGTGAATCAGAGCCAAATTTATGTTTTGCAGCTGCTTTCATTCCCATATATACTCCAAAAGCAGTAACTGGCGAAGGATTCCCTGCTCCTCCTCTTTCTTCAGATATTCCGGTAACATAAGGAGTAACGTCTCTTACAATGTCCATATCTCTAGTTTCCATTCCCACATCCTCAGCAGTAATATATCTTCCGCTTAATGAATGTACAAATTCTCCAAATTTACGCATCAATTCAGGCGTTTTCTTGGTTTTAGCATCGCCCATAATAACGGCTTTTCCTCCACCAATATTCAATCCTGTAATAGCCGCTTTATACGTCATACCACGTGACAAACGCAATACATCATTTAAGGCTTCCCACTCGTTTGCATAATCAAACATTCGAGTCCCACCTAAAGCAGGTCCCATTACCGAATTATGAATACCAATAATTGCTTTTAAACCTGTATCTTTGTCATTGCAAAATACAATTTGTTCGTGATCATCAAATGATAATTGTCCAAAAACGGGATCCATTTTTTGAAGTTCCTTTCCTGTTGTGAAAGTTGCATCCATAGCGTTAATTTTTATAGTGATAAAATTATGAATTTGTCAAAAAGACAAATCAAATTTACATAAAAAATGAATAAATTTCATTTTTTTATAAAAAAAATAAGCAATTCACATTTTTATTGCTTTTTATCACTTTTCTAAAATTAACAATACAACAACAATTAATCAAAAAATAAGAGAATCATAATACCGAATATCATAAAAAAATGAAAGAATTAAGTTATTTAAACAAATATTTTATAAAATACAAATACAGTTTTTCACTTGGTATTTTATTCACAATAATCGCACAAATCTTCATGTTATTCACACCTAAACTGATAAGCAAATCATTTAAGGCGATTGAAGAATTTTCAAAAGACAAAACCGTTGCTTCCGAAGTAATACGTCAAGAGTTAATTTCTAATGTTTTATTGATAATTGCCACCACCATAATTGCTGGTTTTCTTACCTTTTTAATGAGGCAAACCTTAATCGTAATGTCAAGACACATTGAATTTGATTTAAAAAATGAAGTTTTTAGACAATATGAAAATTTATCTCAAAATTTCTATAAGCAAAATCGTACAGGTGATTTAATGAATCGCATCAGTGAAGACGTCTCAAAAGTTAGAATGTATGTTGGTCCAGCCGTGATGTACTCCATCAATACTATTATTCGTTTTACAATAGTAATTGTATACATGTACAATGTATCTCCAAGATTAACCTTATACACCTTACTACCACTGCCTTTACTGTCTTATGGTATTTTCAAATTAAGTTCAGAAATCAATAAGAGAAGTACCATTTTCCAACAGTACTTATCAAAAGTATCCAGTTTTTCTCAAGAGATATTCTCTGGAGTACGAGTAATAAAAGCCTATTCATTAGAAGAACAACACCAAAAAAATATGGTTGCTTTAGCAAATGAAAGCAAAAGCAAAAGTTTGAATTTGGCCAAAGTACAATCACTATTTGGACCTTTAATGATGGCTTTAATAGGAATCAGCAACTTAGTTGTAATCTATTTTGGTGGGATTATGTATATTGATGGAACAATAAAAAGCATTGGTACTATAGCCGAATTCATCTTGTATGTCAACATGCTTACTTGGCCTGTGGCATCACTAGGTTGGGTTTCATCCATGGTTCAAGAAGCCGAAGCCTCTCAAAAACGATTGAATGAATTTCTAAAAACAGAACCTGAAATTCAAAATACAAACACTGAAAAATCAAACGTAGAAGGGGAAATAGTCTTTGATAATGTGAGCTTTACTTACGAAGACACTAAGATCAAAGCCTTAAAAGGAATCTCATTCAAAGTAAATAAAGGAGAAACACTGGCCATACTTGGAAAAACAGGATCTGGTAAATCAACTATTTTATCTTTGATTTCTCGTCTATATGACGCAACAAATGGTGCTATAAAAATAGACGCTAAAGAAATCAGTTCTTTAAATTTATTTGATTTAAGAAACAGTATTGGTATCGTGCCACAAGATGCTTTTTTGTTCTCCGACTCTATTAAAAACAACATTAAATTTGGTAAAGAAGATGCCACTGATAAGGAAGTGGAGTCAGCAGCAAAAAGCGCCGTGGTTCATGACAATATCATTGGATTCAATAAGCAATACGAAACCATTCTGGGAGAAAGAGGAATCACGCTGTCAGGAGGTCAAAAACAACGTGTTTCTATTGCAAGAGCCATCATAAAAAACCCTCCGATTTTATTGTTTGATGATTGTTTATCAGCAGTAGACACTGAAACAGAAGAAACGATTTTAAACAACCTTTTTGAAATATGTAAAGACAAAACAACCATTATAGTTAGCCATCGTGTTTCCTCAGCAAAAAACGCAAGCCGAATTATTATTATTGAAGATGGTCGAATTATTCAACAAGGAACTCATAATCAATTGGTAAATCAAGAAGGCTATTATGCATCTTTGTATTTAAAACAACTTTCAGAAAAAGAATTGCTTTAATTGTTGTGTAATACATAATTTTTTAAGATTTTTGAGTACTAGTTAACAACCATTAATTGATAGAACGGATTATGAGAGAAAATGACATGTTAGAAAAAGAAGAGATCTTTTCTAAAGTTTTACGCGCTGGAAGAAGAACGTACTTCTTTGATGTTAGAGCGACAAAAGCGGATGATTATTATATTACAATTACCGAAAGCAAAAAGTTTACTGAAGAAGATGGATCATTTCACTTCAAAAAACACAAAATATACTTATACAAAGAAGACTTTACCGCTTTCGCTGAAATCCTAAACGATATGACTTCTTATGTTTTGAACCACAAAGGGGAAGAGGTAATCTCAGAAAGACATCAAAAAGATTTCAAAAAAGAATATGCAACCGAAAAAGTAACTAATGAAGAAGCATTACCGAATATTTCTAGTTTCACCGACATTGATTTTGATGATATTTAATTAAAAATTAAATTCTTTTCATACTACCTATTAAAGCTAAAAGTCCGAAAATCATATGATTTTTTGGACTTTTTATTTTAATAAAAATAATATTTTAAACTTAAAATAAACATTAAATGCAAGAAATTTTTCAAAAATACCTAGAAAAATACGCCGAATTAGTTATTCCCTGGCTCCTAACAAGCGGTTTAAAAATCATCTTTATAATTGTTGGTGCTTTTATATTAAATAAAATCATTGTTCGCTTTATAGAAAAAATGGTCCGAATTGCGGTACGACCTGACGGAATTTCATCTAAAGAAGCCGAAGAAAAAAGAGAAAATACACTGATTCAAATATTTACAACTACAGCCAATATTGGATTATTAGTCATTACATCCTTAATGGTTCTTCAAGAATTTGGAGTTGAAATCGCACCAATATTAGCTGCTGCAGGAATTGTAGGCTTGGCTTTTGGTTTTGGTGGACAATACCTGATTAGAGACATTATTTCAGGACTTTTTATTATTCTAGAAAATCAATACCGCATAGGTGATGTAGTGAGTTTTGATAATGCAAGTGGTACCGTTCAAGAAATTAGTTTAAGAAAAACAACTTTAAGAGATTTAGACGGAACCGTACATCATATTCCACATGGAGAAATTAAAAAAGTGTCTAATCTTTCCAAAGATTTCTCTCGTATCAATTTAGACATGGGTGTAGGCTACAACTCTAATTTAGAACATGTAATTAGTGTGATCAACAGAGTAGGAACGGAATTAGCCAATGATCCATTATGGAAAGAAAATATTATACTTGCACCACAATTTTTGAGAGTAAATGATTTTGCCGATTCTTCAATAATGCTCAAGATTTTAGGTGAAACACAGCCAAGTAAACAATGGGAAATTACTGGTGAACTTCGCAAAAGACTAAAAGTAGCCTTTGACAACGAAGGAATTGAAATTCCATTTCCTCAAATGGTTTTACACCATATAAAAGATACAGCAGTAGAAATTGAAGAAGAAAAAGAAGAGCAAAATAATAAGTAAATCTTTCCAAAATATATATTTTTAAAAGTCTGAAAGTCATCTGATTTTCAGGCTTTTTTATTTATATTTATAACGTAAAACTTAATCTAATTCCTCTTGAAAAACATCAGTCGCACGGTCTGGATTCTATCCTTGATTAGTTTATTTACAGATACAGCCAGCGAAATGTTGTATCCCATTATGCCTATTTATTTAAAGTCCATTGGATTTTCAATTGTACTCATAGGTATTCTCGAAGGTGTTGCCGAAGCGACGGCGGGATTTAGCAAAGGGTATTTTGGAAAACGCTCTGATGCTGTAGGTAAAAGAGTGCCATTTGTACAATTAGGCTATGCTTTTAGTGCCCTTTCAAAACCCATGGTGGCTGTTTTTATATATCCTCTTTGGATTTTCTTTGCTCGAACTATCGACCGCATTGGAAAAGGAATTCGAACGGGCGCAAGAGATGCCATTCTTTCTGATGAAGCTACTCCAGAAACCAAAGGAAAGATATTTGGTTTTCATCGTTCCATGGATACATTAGGTGCTGTTTTAGGACCTTCATTAGCATTAATCTATCTCTATTATTACCCACAAGATTACAAAACATTATTCTATATCGCTTTTATTCCAGGTTTATTGGCTGTAAGCGCCTCCTTTTTTCTAAAAGAGAAAACAAAAACGAATGCAGCACAACCCAAACCAACTCCTTTTTTTTCCTTTTTAAATTATTGGAAAACCAGTCCAGTTATGTATCGAAAAGTAGTCATTGGACTTCTTGCTTTTACCTTGTTTAACAGTTCCGATGTTTTTCTTTTGCTTAAAGCAAAACAATCTGGATTAAGTGACACTAAGGTAATTGGTATTTATATTTTTTACAATTTAGTATATGCCCTATGTGCTTTTCCTTTAGGAATTCTAGCTGATAAAATTGGACTAAAAAAAATGTTACTTTTTGGTATAGTCCTTTTTTCTGTTGTTTATTTCGGAATGGGATTTAATCACAGTAGTATTATTTTTATTGGTTTATTTTCCATTTATGGAATATATGCAGCTGCATCTGAAGGCGTTTCAAAGGCATGGATTAGTAACATTACTGACAAGAAAGATACTGCAACAGCAATTGGTACTTATTCTGCCTTTCAAAGTATTTTCACTATGCTAGCCAGCTCCTTGGCAGGATTAATTTGGTATCAATTTGGCCCTGCAACCACATTTATAGTAACTGGAATTTCTAGTATTTTTATTTTATTCTATTTCATTCTGGTGACCAAAGAAAAAGGATAATAACTAGTGGTTTAAGATTAAAGTAAAAAACTTATATTTGAGTTACATCTACTCCTTTTTTACAATGTCAAAAGAAATCAACATTCCTAAAAATATCATTGGTCTGACTGATGCCGAAGTTCTCACTTCAAGAAATCAATTTGGCAACAATGAACAAATTCAAAAACAACAATACAAATGGTGGTTGACTCTTTTTGATATCTTAAAAGAGCCCATGCTTTTACTTTTAATTGCGGTATCGATTATATATTTCATACTAGGTGAAAACAGTGAAGCTTGTTTTATGTTAGCTGCAATAGTGGCTGTTTCTGGAATATCATTCTTTCAAGACAATCGCAGTAGAAAAGCATTGGAAGCTTTAGAAAAATTAAACGAACCATTAAGTACCGTTTTTCGAAATGGTGTTGCAATAAAAATTCCCACCCGAGAAATTGTCATAAATGATTTGGTTATCGCTGAAGAAGGCAATACGATCAATGCCGATGGTGAAATTGTGCACAGCAACGATTTTTCTGTTAATGAATCTACACTTACCGGTGAAGCCTATTCGGTTTTTAAATCGGAGAAAACGGATAAAAAAACTGTTTTTAGTGGCACTTTAGTTGCTTCGGGATTAGCAGTATATAAAACCACTAAAATTGGTCCTGAAACTGAAATTGGAAAACTAGGAAATTCTATTTTAAACATTAAAGAACAACCTACGCCACTACAAGTACAAATAGAAAAATTTGTAAAAGGAATGGCCATTATTGGCATTGTTATTTTCTTATTGGTTTGGGGTGTATACTACTGGAAAACGCATGACATATTGAACAGTCTATTAAAAGGACTAACCTTAGCTATGTCGATTTTACCAGAAGAAATTCCTGTGGCTTTCACGACTTTTATGGCATTGGGCTCCTGGCGATTAATGAAAGAAGGAGTCATTGTTAAAAAAATAAGAACGGTAGAAACCTTAGGAAGTGCTACGGTAATTTGTACGGATAAAACAGGTACTATTACTAAGAATAAAATGAGTTTACAATCGGTTTATGCGTTCCAAACCAATCAATTATTTGAAAAAGAAAATTGGAATAATCCAGAAGCTAAAAAGGTAATCGAAATGGCTATGTGGGCCAGTGAGCCCGTTCCTTTTGACCCAATGGAAAAAACAGTGCATCAAGAATATGAGGCAATCACTGAAAATGATACCCGACGAGAATTCTTGATGGTTCATGAATATCCTCTTGATGGAAAACCACCCATGATGACACACGTTTTTCAAAATCAAGAAGGAAAGCGAATAATTGCCGCAAAAGGTGCTCCCGAAACTATACTAAAAGTATCCAACCTCAATACCGAGGAAAAAAATACAATTTATAAAACGATAGAACTCTTGGCTTCCAAAGGCTATCGTATTCTTGGTGTTGCCTACTCTGATTATACCGAAAAAAGCTTTCCAATAAACCAAGAAGAGCTTCCCTTTCATTTTGTTGGATTGGTCATTTTTTATGATCCTCCTAAAACCAATATTCACCAGGTAATTAAACAATTCTATGAAGCAGGTATTCAAGTAAAAGTAATTACAGGTGACAATAGTGTGACCACTAAAGCCATTGCAGAAATGGCTGGGATAAAAAATCCTGACATTGTAATGGAAGGGGAAGAAATCATGAAGCTGGACGAAGTAAAAAGATTACAAAGTATTCACAACAGTACGCTTATGACTCGTATGTTTCCCGAAGCAAAATTAGCCGTTGTCAATGCACTAAAAAACGACAATCAAGTGGTTGCGATGATTGGCGATGGTGTCAATGATGGACCTGCATTAAAAGCGTCTCACATAGGGATTGCCATGGGAAAAAAAGGAACTGAAATTGCAAAAACTGCCGCCGATTTAATTCTAGTAGATGATGATTTATCCAAAATGATTGTGGCTGTAGCGGCAGGTCGTCGCATTTATACCAATCTCAAAAAAGCAGTACAGTATATTGTTTCCATACATATCCCCATAATCCTAACGGTTTCATTACCCTTATTTTTAGGTTGGATTTACCCCAATATTTTCACCCCAGTTCACGTTATTTTCTTAGAATTAGTAATGGGCCCTATGTGTTCTATTGTGTATGAAAACGAACCTGCTGAAAAAAATAGTATGAAACAAATGCCTCGACAATTGGGAAGCACTTTTTTATCACTAAAAGAAATGGGAATAAGTATTATACAAGGAATAGCAATCACACTTGGGATATTATTTGTATACCAATTAACAGTTCAAAATGGAGGAAACGAAAATTTAACCAGAACGATGGTTTTTACCACCTTAGTTTTCTCCAATATCATTTTATCGCTCGTTAATCGTTCCTTTTATTATTCGGTTTTTTTATCTTTAAAAAACAAAAATAACATGATGGTTTTTGTAAATTCCATCACTCTATTGATGCTTGGAATGATTTTATACATCAGTCCCATTGCCGACTTTTTTGACGTGCTCCCACTTCAACTTCGTCAAATTGGAATTTGCATCACAGTAAGTGGCGTTTCAGTTCTTTGGATTGAAATATGGAAGTGGATTAAACGCATTAAAAAAATATAATTACCTTTACTACATTAATTCAATTTGCTTATTATCAATTATTTAAATGTAATAAAATGAAAAAGAAAGACAAAATTGTGTATTGGGTTGCCACTGGATTATTATCTGTAATGATGCTTATGTCTGCTGGAATGTTTGTTTTCAACCATGCCATGGTTGAGGAATTATTTCAAAGTTTAGGCTATCCTATCTATATTATTTATCCTTTGGCTACAGCCAAGTTTTTAGGAATACTGGTAATCCTAACTAAAAAATCCACTTTCCTAAAAGAATTGGCTTATGCTGGTTTTTTCTATGATTTCCTGCTGGCCTTCAGCGCGCATATTAATGCTGGAGATGGTGGATATGTGCCTTCTATAATTGCCCTAATTTTACTTATTATTTCCTACTTTTACGATAAAAAAGTTTTTAAAACCACATAAATGAAAAACCCAATAGTTTCTGTAAGTTGGCTCAAAGAACATTTTGAAGATGCTGACTTAATTTTACTCGATGCCTCTCAAAAAGTAAATCAAACTAAAGAAGAATTACAATTTGAGGAACTGCAAATCAAAGGAGCTCGCATTTTTGATATTAAAAATGATTTTAGCGACACAACCAATCCATTACCAAATACTCTCCCAGATCCAGCTGCTTTTACTAAAGCAGCTAGAAAACTGGGTATAAACAAAGACAGTAAAATTGTGGTTTATGACAGTATAGGAATTTATACCAGTCCAAGAGCGTGGTGGTTGTTTACGATTATGGGACATGAAGCAGTTTGGGTTTTGGATGGAGGTCTTCCCGCTTACGCAAAAGAAAATCTTCCCGTAGAGAAGTCTGTCAAAAGAGAATATCCTTTGGGTAATTTCGAATCTAATTTCAATCCTGATTTGGTTAAAACCAAAGAACAAATTCTAGAAAACATTGACTCTAAAGAAGCGGTTTTGATTGATGCGCGTTCTAGTGATCGATTCTTGGGTGAAACCAAAGAACCAAGAGCTGGGCTTAGAAGCGGACATATTCCTGGCTCGATTAATATTCCATATACTAATCTTTTACAGGACGGGAAATTTCTTCCCAAAGAAGAATTAGTTAAAATACTTCCAAAACTGGATCGCCCTTTAACCTTTAGTTGTGGTTCTGGCGTTACGGCTTGCATTGATTTAATTGCTTACGAACTCATTGGAAATAAAAACATAAAAGCAGTTTACGATGGTTCTTGGACGGAATGGGGACAGATAGAGAGCTTACCTATTGAGTGATTTTTTAGTTGCATTTATGGCACTAAATTTAATTCAAGTACATTTTAAAATAGTAAAAATCAAAATAAAAAAACATTCAGATCTTAAAATTGCTGATTAGATTAATAATAAATTTCAATCATGAACAAAGAATATAAACTAGACAATCCTGTTTGGTATTCCTTGGCAGAAAGCCATAAAAAACTTGCGCTTACTTACAATAAAACACGCTTCTACAATCCAGATTATTGTTCTTTTGGTGCATTTAATGAAATCCCAAATAATAGCGAAGATTTAGTGGCTTACGCCAAATTAGTTCCTTCCTTTTTCATCTTTGGTGCAAAACCAAACCTTCCTCAATCTTTACAATTAAAAGACGAATTGCTGTGCTTACAAATGATTGTTCGCGAAAAAATCAACTTAACATATACTAATGAAATCGTAAAACTAGACGAAAGTCATAGAGCAGCACTTTTGGCATTAGTAAAAATTGTTTATCCGGAATATTTCAAATCAAAAACAGCTGACTTAGGCAATTATTACGGTATTCTTAAAGACAACCAACTCGTAGCCATAACAGGCGAGCGCATGCAAATGGATGATTTTGTAGAAGTAAGCGCCGTTATTACGCATCCAGAACACACAGGAAAAGGTTATGCAAAACAATTAGTCGCACATACCGCAAATGCTATTTTTGATCAAAACAAAATACCCTTCCTGCATGTAGCAGAGGCTAATGTAGGAGCCATCAAATTATATGAAAAATTGGGATTTATAACCCGAACTAAAATAAGCATCTGGCAAATTGCCAAAAACTAATCCCAATTCAAAATGATTATGATGCATTAGGTATTCAAAACAAAAATAGGTTAATGAGCATCCATTTTTTTATAAAGCCCAATTAATTCGCCCTTGGCAATTATATGGTTCTTCATTGCTACTTTTAGTTCCTTTTCATTACTACTAGGAGGCAAGTAACTTAGTTTTGTATCTAATGCATATACTTGAAAGTGATAATGGTGAATACCCATCGGTGGACAAGGCCCTGCATATTTATTCATTCCCTTACTATTTCTGCCTTCAATTCCAGGTGAGCTATTTTCTTTGATGCTAGTTTTTGGATCAACATCCCAAACAATCCAATGGCAATAATCCCCATTTTTTGCATCAGGATCTTTAACGATAATAGCCAGACTTTTTGCGTTTTCTGGAAGATCGCCAATAGAAAGTTCTGGGTTAATATTTAATCCATCACAACAATATTTTGATGGAATAGCACTGTTGTTTTTAAATGAACTGCTTTTTATTCTCAAGCTTGTGTTTATAGTTGTTGACATAATAAATAGTATTTAAGGTTTCTAATTAATTATTTGATCTCAATAAAATATGCTTCTTCCTATACTTCAACTAAAAAAAATTATACGTGATGCTCCACTTTAAACTCTTGAATTTGATTAGCGCATTTACGGCAAGCTTCCGCACATTTTTTACAGTGTTCCATTTGGGCATGCTTTTCACATTCCGTTGCACATAGATCACACATCTCTTCACTGGCTTTTAAAAATACTGCTGAATTATCCGATTTCCTTTCTAGTATTTGTGCTGTCAACCGACAAATATCGGCACAGTCTAAGTCATTCATCTTACAAATACTCATATCCATTTCTTTTTCTAATTGACAGGCATCATAACAATGGGTACATTGCGCCGCACAGTACTGTAATAATTCAATCATTTTTTGATTTTCCATTTTATTAACTTTTAAATTAATACTTATTTTCATCCAAAACTCACAATAGCGATTCACTAGGAACCACAAATAGTTGAATTCAATTATTCTAATTCAATAGTATTCTAAAATTTGCATAGTTTGCGTAAAACTTCCTGCCTGATTTTAACTATTATATATAGCACTATTTTTATTTGGATATTAAAATTGACTTTGGGGTTTAGCCAATTGCATTTTGCATAATACAATCATGGTATAAAAAACACCTAGAAAGCAAGGGTTTGTATACATTCATTAACAAAAATTATTTGAAGCAATAAAAGTAAGTGCATTAGTGACACTTACTTAAATCGGGAAGTAAATTTAATCTTATTTTTTTAAATAAACAACTAAAAAACAGATAGTTACATTAAAATTAGCTGGTTTATAAGAAAATTATATTATTTTTTAAACTAAGAAAACTACCCAATTCGCAGTCCATTATCAATTTTGAAATCAGGGGCTAACAAAATAACATCCCCTTCGGCTCCAACTGCTCCTAAAACCAAACATTCGCTCATGAATTTTCCAATTTGTTTTTTAGGAAAATTAACTACCGCTACAATTTGACGATGCAATAAATCGTCTTTGGAATACCGTTTAGTAATTTGTGCCGAAGTTTTTCGGATTCCGATAGTTTCCCCAAAATCAATCGTCAATTGGTAGGCTGGTTTTCTGGCTTCGGGAAAATCATTGACGGCTAGAATAGTTCCTACACGCATTTCTGTTTTTTCAAAATCTTGCCAACTTAAATTATTTTCCATTTTAAATTTTGGTTTTGTTCAAATGACTTATAAAATCTAAAAATAATCATTTTAGGCAAAAAGCAATCCTTTTTTCATAACTTTAAACCTGAATATAAAATTAAAAATACAATGTCAAGAACTCCATCAAACATGCTCGCTCTAGGGACAAAAGCTCCCGAATTTTACTTGAAAGACATGAAATCTGGAACAGAATGGTTTTCTTTCGCTGATGTAAAAGGGGAGAAAGGTACTTTGGTCGTATTTATATGCAATCATTGTCCGTTTGTACTTCATGTAATTGAGGAAATTATAATGATTGCAAATGATTATAGGGTACAAGGACTTGGCATTGTAGCTATTTCGAGTAATGATGTTACAAATTACCCGCAGGATGCTCCAAAGTTAATGACCGAATTTGCATTCGAAAATAATTTTGAATTTCCTTATTTATATGACGAAAACCAAGAAGTTGCAAAAGCGTATGATGCAGCGTGTACGCCAGATTTCTTTTTGTTTGACAATCAAGACAAACTCGTTTACCGAGGACAACTAGATGACAGCCGCCCTGGCAACGGGATTCCCCTTAGCGGAAGCGATTTACGTGGTGCAATTGATGGCGTGATTTATAACAGAACCATAAATGCCGAACAAAAACCAAGTATTGGTTGTAATATTAAGTGGAAAAAAGAAGCGTAAGATTTAAACTTCCTAGATAAAAAAACGCCTCAAAAATATATTTTGAGGCGTTTTCTATTTATTTCAATAATCAATTATTATTTAACGTCCATTAATTCTACGTCAAAAATCAAAGTAGCGTTTGGTGGAATTACTCCTCCAGCACCATTTGGTCCGTATCCTAAATCAGAAGGAATCACGAAACGTGCTTTATCTCCTACTTGTAACAAAGCAATACCTTCGTCCCAACCTTCGATAACTTGACCTTGACCTAATCTAAATTCGATTGGTTTTTTTCTTGGATAAGAAGAATCAAAAACTTTTCCGCTTTCTAATGATCCTTCGTAGTGCACAGCAACTGTTTTACCAGCTTCTGCTTTTTTACCAGAACCTCTTTGGATAAATTGGTAACGCAATCCGCTTTCTGTTTTTTCAAAACCTGCGGCTAATTGTTCCATTTTGGCTTCTGATTCTGCTTTCAAAGCAGCTTGTTTTTTCAAACGAGCTCCTTTTAAACCAACAAATGCTTCGATAGCATTCCAGTTTTTAGCCTCATCACCTACTCTTATAATTTCAACTGACTCTAAAGCATCTCCTTGAGCAATAGCATCAACAACATCTTGTCCTTCGACAACATTTCCAAAAACGGTATGTTTATCATCTAACCAAGGTGTTGCAACGTGTGTAATATAAAATTGAGAACCATTAGAACCTGGGCCTGAATTTGCCATTGCTAAAACTCCTGGTGCATTGTGACGCAAATCTTTGTGAAATTCATCGTCAAATTTGTACCCAGGATCTCCAGTTCCTGTTCCTTGAGGACAACCCCCTTGAACCATAAAATCAGGAATAACTCTATGAAAGTTTAAACCATCATAGAATTTTTGTCCTTGAGGTTTTATTTTGTTTTCCATATTTCCTTCAGCAAGAGCTACAAAGTTCCCTACTGTTCCTGGTGTTAAATCGTGTGTTAGTTTTACTAAAATCGCTCCTTTTGCGGTGTTGAATTTAGCGTATATTCCGTTTTCCATTGTATTTGTTTTTTATAGAAGTGCAAATTTACGAATTTAATAGCCAATTTGAAAATTTCAATATTTAGAAAAAGCAAACTGTTCTTTTGAAACTTTAAAGCGCTATACTTGTTATATATTTCTTCTAAAGAATCTAATACTACTTTTATAAAATGTGTTACAACTTTAAACAAGATTTCTAATTAGCCGATTTTATAAAAGCAATTATTGATTCCGTTTTAACTTTAGAAATGTTAACTCGTACTCTCATATGCTGACCAATCACGTCCCATTGTTCATTTGAATAAGCTTGTGGTGGAGGTGCATTATGACATCTAACGCAATTTTCACCCCAAAGCTGTGCCCCACTTTTTTCTACTAACACTTCTGCTCTTTTAGTAGTACTCCTGTTTACTTCTTCGCTTGAAGGCATATTTGTATACAAATTTGATTCTGATGTTTTACAGCCTTCGAAAACTATAAAAGAAAAAAAGAGCAGCATAAAATAGATTATTTTTATATTTTTCATTTTTAACTATTTTTAGATTTAATTTTAAAAGCCATAAACCAATTGAGCAATAAGTGAATTAGGTTGATTGTCCTGAACTTGATAGGATACTTTAAACACTCGATTCCACCCCAACCAATAATTCACAGAAAATGCAGTCTGTTTTTTTAAACCTCCACCCCAAAGTGCTTCTTTAGGTGTATCAAATTCTGAATATCTTCCTGCAAATTCTAAATTGTTGACAAAATCAGAAGTTGCTCCTGAAGGTCTTATTGAAGCTTGCACATAATAAGCTGTACTTTTATTTTTAAATGTATAATTTCCAGTTTCTGATTCAAAATCCTGATAGTAAGCATCACCAGCATTTAAACTTTTCCATTCCCCAAGGATTTTCAAATTAGAACTTATGGCTTCGATACTTTTAAAATAACTAACATCTACTGCATACATATCTACTTTTACATTTTCTAAACTAGTTCCAGAATCACCCGTTTTAGCTGCATGTTGAAATGAAAACCCTAATTCTAAGCTAGAATCATATAACGGAAGAATCCCTACTCTTCCACCGATTGCTTTATCCTTATTATTTTCTTTATAGGCTTCGTATTCAAACTGTCCTGCTTCATCTGGAGCATCTGCATTACCAGGGAGCAATTGAGGTCCATTGGAAATATAAAAATCATAATTTATAGTGGCTTTACCAATTTCGGCACCACCTTGAAGTCCAATCCCTGTTTCAACCATTGGACCTATACCACCATCCCCAAAACCCACTGGATTATTAGGAAACCGATTCAAATAACCTTCCATGTACTTCCCTCTATAACTACCAAATTTCGGTAAAAAACGACCAAAGTGTATTGCTAAATTATTGTTTAAAAAATAAACCATATTTACATATTCTAAAACAACTTCAACTGCACCATCACCAGTAGCAATCTCTATCTCTGATTCAATAAATAACTTATCTGACAGGCTCCACAGAAAAATGGGTTTAAAATCCACATTCCCAAAACCATTCTCTTCCTTATTGTACATATAATCTGCCTGTGCATTTCCTACAATTACGAGTTTAGTCTGGCCAAAAATCGATTTATTTAAAGATTTAGTATCTTGTGCAACACTTTTAAAAAGAAAAACATTCAAGCACAAAAACACAAATAACCATTTTGTCTTATTCATCTTTTTTTAATTTAATATTATTTATTTTTCTCTAAATATCTAATGTAGTTTACCAACTGCCATCGTTGATTTTCACTTAATGCGTCCTTATATGAAGCCATTGGTGATTTCCCTTCAGTTAATTTCCAAAAAATCGCACCATCTGTTTCATTGACAACGTTTATTGTCAAAAAATTTGATGGCTTAGGACTTAGAGCTACACCAGCACTTCCATTTCCTTTGCCTTGTATTCCATGACAAATCACACACATTTGATTGTATAATTTCTTTCCTTCAGCAGTTGCTTTTTCGTTGCCTTTAAAAGGATTTATGAGATCATATGCAGATTTAGGAGCAACCCAAGTTTGACTTTGGGCATTAATTTTATCGAATTGAAATAAAATCAATACCAGTACAATTAAAAACAAATATTTATTTTTCATAATATTGAAGCGTAAGTTACAAGGACCTAATTTACAGATATATACTCCTATTAAACATGATATATATCATACTTTTATTAATCATTTCAAGGATAGTCAGCTTCACTGTTTTCATATCGTTTTTAAAGGAAGTAGTTATTTAAAGTTAATGTTTTATAAGACCCCAAATTCCACTTACTCCTAGCCCAGATGGAAACGGCATCCTATTGTGCCAGGGTTTGGCACAATAGATAAAGTGGACTGCTGGAAATTGCTTCCTAAATAACTTATAGCAGAAGTGAATTTTTGAATCTTAAAAACTTTGTACCTTTGCGGCTTCATAACTTAGATAAGAAATTATGCGCATTGATATTGTTACCGTTTTACCAGAACTATTAAGGAGTCCGTTTGAAGCTTCTATTATGAAACGCGCTATTGACAAAGGATTAGTAGAAGTACATTTTCATAATTTGCGCGACTACACTACCAACAGACAGAAAAGTGTAGATGATTACCCTTATGGTGGTGGTGCTGGTATGGTGATGACCGTACAGCCGATTGATGCCTGCATTACGCATTTAAAAAGTGAAAGAGCCTACGATGAAATCATCTATATGTCACCTGACGGAGAAACATTGAACCAAAAAATGGCCAATACCATGTCGATGTATGAGAATATTATTATTCTATGTGGACATTATAAAGGAGTAGATCAAAGAGTTCGAGATCATTTTATTACCAAAGAAATATCTATTGGCGATTATGTATTGAGTGGTGGAGAATTGGGCGCATTGGTTTTATCGGATGCGTTGATTCGATTGATTCCAGGTGTTTTGAGTGATGAAACCTCAGCGTTGACCGATAGTTTTCAGGATGGTTTATTGTCAGGACCTATATATACAAGACCTGCTGATTACAAAGGCTGGAAAGTTCCTGATGTTTTGACAAGCGGTAATTTTGCCAAAATAGATAAATGGCGAGAAGATAAGGCGTATGAACATACTAAAACAAGACGCCCAGATTTACTTGATGAAGAATAATTTTAAATGTTGCATTTTAAATTATAAATGACTCTAAATAAGTGTTTAAATAATTCAAAATTTATAATTTATAATTCAAAATAATTATTTACTTTTGCACCCACTTTAGATTAACCTCTGGCGAGATCCGTGAATGTTGATTTGATAAAAAACCATAATTAAAATTATCATGGCAGATTTAATGAAATTCGTTCAAGACGAATTAGTTGCAAGAAAAGATTTCCCTGTATTCGGAGCTGGAGACACAATCACAGTTTACTACGAAATTAAAGAGGGTGAAAAAACTAGAACACAGTTTTTTAAAGGAGTTGTTATCCAAAGAAGAGGTTCTGGTAACACAGAAACTTTTACTATTCGTAAAATGTCAGGTGCAGTAGGAGTTGAGCGTATCTTCCCTGTAAACTTGCCAGCTTTACAAAAAGTTGAAATCAACAAAAAAGGTGCAGTTCGTAGAGCTAGAATTTTCTACTTCAGAGAACTTACTGGTAAAAAAGCAAAAATTAAAGACAAAAGAAGATAGTCAACTGTCTCTTTATCATAAAAGCCTCGACATTGTCGGGGCTTTTTTTTGCATTATTCAGAGTATAAACTAAAAATAAAAATCACAATTTGAGGTTAACTCGTTAGTTATACTATAATTCGTATTTTTCTATACAAAATCCTATCCAATTATACTCTGATTTTCATATATTTGCTTCGCTTAATTTTAAGCAAAACATACATTCCACATCCTAGCATATTTAAGGATACGATTATAAAAATAAAAATAATGACTGAAAAATCAAAAATTGTTTACACTTTGACAGATGAGGCGCCTTTATTGGCAACTTATTCTTTTTTACCAATTGTTAAAGCATTTACTGCAACTGCAGGAATTGAAATTGAAACGGAAGACATTTCGTTAGCAGCAAGAATACTAGCAAACTTTCCAGAATTTTTAAATGAAGATCAAAAAGTAAAAGATGCTTTAGCTGAACTTGGAAAACTAGCTAATGATCCAGAAGCAAACATTATCAAATTACCAAATATTTCTGCATCTGTTCCTCAATTAAAAGAAGCAATTGCTGAACTTCAAGCTCATGGGTATAAAATTCCAAATTTTCCTGAAGAACCTCAAAATAAAGAGGAAAATGAAATCAAGAAAAAGTATTCTAAAATATTAGGTTCTGCAGTAAATCCTGTTTTACGTGAAGGAAATTCAGACCGTAGAGCACCAAAAGCAGTTAAGAATTACGCAAAAGTAAACCCACATTCAATGGGAGCATGGTCAGCAGATTCTAAAACAGAAGTAGCCTCAATGGAAACTGGTGATTTTTACGGAAGTGAAAAATCAATTACACTAAAAGAAGCCACGGATGTTAAAATTGAATTTGTTTCCGAAGATGGAAAAACAACTGTTCTTAAAGAAAGTACTCCTCTAAAAGTGGGTGAAATCATAGACAGCTCTGTAATGCATTTAAAAGCTTTAAAAGCATTTGTTACCAAAGCAATTGCCGAAGCTAAGAAAAACAACATATTACTTTCAGTTCACTTGAAAGCAACTATGATGAAAGTTTCTGATCCTATTATTTTTGGTGCAATTGTAGAAGTATACTTCGCAGCTGTTTTCGAAAAATATGCTAAATTATTTGATGAATTAAACGTTGACACTAGAAATGGTTTAGGTGATGTTTATGCAAAAATCGCTGGACGCCCAGAGCAAGCTGAAGTAGAAGCTGCCATAAATAAAGCAATCGAAAACGGTCCTGCATTAGCGATGGTTAATTCGGACAAAGGAATTACAAATCTTCACGTGCCTTCTGACGTTATTGTTGATGCATCTATGCCAGCAATGATTCGTACTTCAGGACAAATGTTCAATAAAGATGGAAAACAACAAGATACTTTAGCTATCATTCCTGATAGATGTTACTCAGGTATCTATACTGCAACAATCGATTTCTGTAAAAAGAATGGTGCTTTTGACCCTACAACAATGGGAAGTGTACCAAACGTAGGTTTGATGGCACAAAAAGCAGAAGAATATGGTTCTCATGACAAAACGTTCCAAATGACTGGAAATGGTGTTGTACGTGTTGTTGACACAAAAGGAACTGTATTAATGGAACAGGCAGTTGAAGCTAAAGACATTTTTAGAATGTGTCAAGCCAAAGATGCTCCAATACAAGACTGGGTAAAACTAGCTGTAAATAGAGCACGTTTATCAAACACTCCTGCTGTTTTCTGGTTAGATGAAAACAGAGCGCATGACAGACAATTAATTGAAAAAGTAAAAACATACTTAAAAGATTACGACACAACTGGACTTGATATTCGTATTTTAAACCCAATTGAAGCAACTAATTTCACATTAGTAAGAATCAAAGACGGATTAGACACAATCTCTGTAACAGGAAATGTATTACGTGATTACTTAACTGACTTATTCCCTATTTTAGAAGTAGGAACCTCAGCAAAAATGTTATCTATCGTTCCATTAATGAATGGTGGTGGATTGTTTGAAACTGGTGCAGGTGGATCAGCTCCAAAACACGTAGAACAATTCACTAAAGAAGGATACTTACGTTGGGACTCATTAGGTGAGTTTTTAGCATTAGGAGCTTCTTTAGAACATTTAGGACAATCCCTAAACAACTCAAAAGCAATTATTTTATCAGAAACTTTAGATGAAGCCAATGATGCTTTCCTGAAAAATGATAAATCTCCTTCAAGAAAAATAGGCCAAATTGATAATCGTGGTTCTCATTTTTATTTAGCAATGTATTGGGCTGAAGCACTTGCTAACCAAGGTAAAGATGCTGAATTGCGTGCTATTTTTGCGCCAATCGCAAAAGAATTTGAAGAAAACGAAGCTAAGATAAATACTGAATTAATTGGAGCACAAGGAAAACCACAAGAAATTGGTGGCTATTACCAACCAAATCCAGAATTAACAAGCAAAGCAATGCGTCCTAGCGCAACATTTAATGCAATATTAGCAAAAATCGCGTAAATCTATTTTACCGTAAATTATACCTAAAAAAGGCAACTGGAAATAGTTGCCTTTTTTTATTAATAAAATTTTAATCTTTGTTTAGCTACAATTTACTTATCTTTTAACCAAATTTGTAATTCAAAAACTAAGAAATGATTTCGAAAAAATACAGCTTCCTTTTTATTTTTCTATTAATTACTATTTCTTCCTTTTCTCAAGATAAATTTACACTTAGTGGAATAATTACAGATATAAAAAACAACGAAACTCTTATTGGTGTTAATGTGTATATTCCCGAAACAAAATCAACAGCCTTTACTAATGAGTACGGTTTCTATTCCATTACGCTTCCAAAAGGCAACTACACCATTTTAATAAGTCATATCGGTTTTAATACATTTTCACAAAACATAACACTTTCTGAAAATAAAAAAATAAACAGTAGCTTGACCGAAAGCGGTGAAGAATTGAAAGAAGTAATTATCACTAATAATAAAGGGGAAATCAATATAAAATCTCCCGAGATGAGTGTAAATAAACTCTCCATTTCCACGATTAAAAAAATGCCTGTTGTGCTGGGTGAAGTTGATGTCCTTAAATCACTATTATTACTTCCTGGAGTTACAAATGCTGGTGAAGGAGCATCTGGCTTCAATGTACGAGGTGGTGGAGCCGACCAAAATTTAATTTTACTAGATGAAGCAACCATCTTTAATTCCTCACATGTCTTTGGCTTCTTTTCTGTATTTAATCCAGATGCCATTAAAGATTTAAAATTATACAAAGGAGGAATTCCAGCCCGTTTTGGAGGAAGAGCCTCATCGGTTTTAGATATTTATCAAAAAGATGGTAGCAGCAAAGGGTTTCATATGAATGGCGGAATAGGATTAATCTCAAGCCGCATTTTGGCCGAAGGACCATTGGTGAAAAACAAAGGTTCATTCCTTATTGGAGGCCGAAGTTCCTATGCCCATCTATTTTTGAAATTATCCGAAAAGCAAAAGAAAAACACCGCCTACTTCTATGACCTGAACACCAAATTAAGTTATAAATTAAACCCTAATAACAATTTATATTTATCTGGATATTTTGGAAGAGACGTATTTTCATTAAGTAAAAGTTTCAGCAATACGTATGGAAACTCTATTTTAAATTTAAGGTGGAATCATTTATTTACAGATAAATTATTTTCGAATTTATCTCTTATATACAGTGATTATTACTATGGGTTAGATCTTGATTTTGTAGGATTCAAATGGGATTCTGGCATTAAGAATTACAATATCAAATATGATTTCAAGAATTACATTTCTGATAATTTCAAATTGAATTACGGGATGAATGCCATCTATTACGAGTTCAATCCAGGTACTATAACTCCATCGGATTCTAATTCAGGAATAAATTTTGATCAACTAGACAAAAAATACGCCTTCGAACCTTCTCTATACATTAGCGCCGACCAGAATATTTCTAAAAAAATATCTTTATCTTATGGTTTACGATACAGTCAGTTTTATAGATTAGGAAAATCAACCGTAAATATTTATGCCAATAATAATCCTGTTGTCTTCAATACAGATTTACAGATCTATGAAAAAGCGACTCCAATAAGCACCCAATTCTACGATAAAAATAAAACAATTAAAAGCTATAATAATTTAGAACCTCGTTTTTCGTTAGCCTATAAAATTAATGACGAACAGTCCATCAAAGCTAGTTATAATAGAATGGTGCAGTATTTACAATTGATTTCTAATACATCCTCACCTACTCCACTGGACGTCTGGACGCCAAGTGACAACTTTATCAAACCACAAATTGCTGATCAAGTTGCTTTAGGATATTTTAAAAATTTCAAGGATGGGCAGTATTCTCTAGAATTGGAAACGTATTATAAGGAAGTACAAAACAGATTAGACTATATTGACGGAGCTGATTTGATTGCAAATAAGTCCATCGAACAAATTATTCTAAATGGACAATTGAGATCCTATGGATTAGAGATAATGATTCGAAAAAACGAAGGCAAATTGAATGGGTGGATTTCCTACACCCTATCCAAATCAGAACAACAAACTCCAGGAAGATCAGAAGGAGAATTAGGAATAAATAATGGCAAATGGTACAATTCCGTTTATGACAAAACACACAATCTTGCTATTACGAGTACCTATACGTTAAATCAAAAATGGTCTTTTGGAGCCAATTTTGCCTTGCAAACTGGTCAACCAGCTAGCTACCCAAAAGGCCAATACCAATACTTAGGAATTACCGTTCCTAGTTATGGATTACGAAATGAAAATCGATTACCTACTTATCATCATTTAGATGTTTCAGCTACATTAACTCCTGTCAAAAACAACAATCGCAACTGGAAAGGAGAATGGGTTTTTAGTATTTACAATATTTATAATCGCAAAAATGCTGCTTCAATCAACTTTCGACAAAACAATGAAACAGGTAACAATGAAGCTGTAAAAACATCTATTTTCGGAATTGTTCCAGCAGTAAGTTATAACTTTAAATTTTAATCTAATGAAACATATAAATTTCTTAATAGCAGTGCTAACTACTCTTTTATTATGCAGTTGCGAGGAAGTGGTTCAAGTTAATTTAAAAACGGATTCACCAAAACTTGTTATAGAAGCATCTATTAATTGGTACAAAAACACCATAGGAAATAGACAAAGCATAAAGTTAACAACAACTACAAATTATTATGACAATTTGATACCTGTAGTTTCTGGAGCCACAGTTTATATAACAAATGCGACAAATGCTACTTTTATTTTTACAGAAGCACAACAAACAGGAGAATATATTTGCACTAATTTTATACCAAAAATAGACGAAACGTACACGCTAACAATCCTAAACGGCGGTCAAACCTACCATGCAACCGAAACCATGAAATCTATTGCACCCATAAGCGAAATTATTCAAAATAATGAAGGCGGCTTTACAGGAAACAATATAGAAATAAAGACATATTATACAGACCCTGCCAATGAGACAAATTATTATTTATACAAATACAGTTATTCCAATCAAGTAACTCAAAATTTTTATACTGATGAAGATACTTTTTTTCAAGGAAATCCTTTTTTTAGTATTTCACAATCTGATAATTTAAAAGTAGGCGATGAAGTCATAGTCACTCATTATGGCATCTCTAAACAATATTACAACTACATGAATGTACTAGTTAGCATCGCAGGAGGCAATGGTGGCGGGCCTTTCCAATCTCCCCCCGCAACTGTAAGAGGAAACATAATCAATACAACAAATAAAGAAGACTACCCTCTTGGTTATTTTTCATTAAGTGAAGTGGATACCAAAACGTATACAATACAATAAAAAAATTATATACTTAAAACCAATATAATTGTCTTAAAAAGGCACATTATAGAATTAAAAACTATTTTCTATCTTTACCCTGTTTTTTAAATTAACAATGACCACTTCCTAATCTTTACTCAAGAAAATGTCCTCACATCATATCGTCCGCGATGACCAAGAACCAGCATTAATAATAGCAAACGGTGCGTCATGCAATCCTGAATTATTAGGTCAATTATTAGAATGGTCTCCATTAGTAATTGTATTAGACTCTGCCATAGAAAGAGTAATGGAATTAGATATAAAAGTGGATGTATTACTCGGTGATTTTGATCGCGATTTTGATGCTAATTACTATAAAGAAAAACAATATCCAATTGAGATAGTACATACTCCTGATCAAAACAAAACCGATTTAGAAAAAGCTTTTGACTACCTCTATGAAAGAAAAATACCCGCTGTAAATGTAGTCTGGGCAACAGGAAGACGCACCGATCATACTATAACCAATTTGACAAACATAGTTCGTTATAGAGAAAAATTAAAAATTGTAATTTTAGACGACCACTCAAAAGTATTTCTTTTACCAAAAAAATTTGAAAAATGGTACACAGCAAATACTGTGATTTCATTAATCCCGATAGGACATGTGACAGGAATTCATTCAGAAAATTTATTTTATCCATTGCAAAATGACAGCTTAACTATTGGCTATAGAACTGGAAGCAGTAATCATGTTACTAAAGATGGAATTGTAATAATTGAGCATGCTGAAGGTGATTTATTGATGATGGAATGTTCCGATTGATTTTTAAATAAAAAACTAATCTGCAATAAAACATTATACCTATTCTTTTTTATATAACTTGCTGTCGACTTTGATGAAAAAATAAATTTTATCTTTGTCCTGAAATAATAAAATCATGTCTAAGACGATTACTGAGAAAACAAATTTACATCCAAGAAATCCACACCGATTCCGATACGATTTTAGCCTTTTAACAGAAAGACTTCCTGAATTACAACAACATGTTTCTATCAATGAACACGGTATTGAAACAATAGATTTTAGCGAACCTGAAGCTGTTAAGACTTTAAACAAAGCCTTATTAATTACATACTACAATATAAAATACTGGGATATTCCGAAAAATTATCTTTGCCCACCCATTCCCGGTAGAGCGGATTACATACACTATATCGCTGATTTATTAGCTTCAAGCAATAACGGTGTTATCCCCCAAGGCAATACAGTTGAAGGTTTAGATGTTGGAATTGGAGCTAATTGTATCTATCCAATAATAGGAAATTCAGTTTACGGTTGGAGTTTTGTAGGTACCGACATTGACGAGAAAGCAATTGAAAATTGTAGGAAAATAATTGAAGGAAACCCAAAGATGATAGATTCTATAAGTCTACAGCAACAGAATGAATCTCGTTTTATATTTAAAAACATCATTACACCCGAAGACAAGTTTGCATTTACTATTTGCAACCCTCCATTTCATTCTTCTCCAGAAGAAGCTTCAAAAAGTGCTTTAAGAAAAGTAAATAATCTAGAAAATACCAGAAAAACCACAAAAGCGGTTTTGAATTTTGGTGGACAAAATGCCGAATTGTGGTGTGAAGGTGGAGAACTTGGTTTTATCACTCAAATGATTTATGAAAGTGCTAAATACCCTATGCAATGCCTTTGGTTTACTACATTAGTATCAAAACAATCTCATCTTACTAGTATTTACAAAACACTGAATAAAGCAAACGTTGTTGAAATAAAGACAATTGACATGGCTCAAGGCCAAAAAATTAGCCGTATTGTTGCTTGGACATTTTTAAGTGAAAAACAGCAAAAAGAATGGAAGTTCTAAAATCATAAGAATGTAAGTTATTACAAACTCACTTTTTGAAGATCAAAAGAACTGAATTATAACTTATAGCATTAATAATACTTCAATAATAAATCTAAAATGAAGTTAAAAAAAGCCTTCATTATTAATTTAATAATGAAAGTGTGAAAAAATTATTTTACCAAAAAAAACACGCAACTAATTATCGATTGTTGTATTTCTCCCTATTTTTTAATAATAAAAACATGTTTTAACTTAATTTTATGTAAGTTTGAAAAAGTAATCAAAAAAAATAATTACCAAAATTACTAATTACGTTCCCTAGAGAGCTGTAATAAAAAAACAAACTAACTATAAATTGAACAATATCCGCCCCATTTATTGTTGCTTTTTTATTTGAATCTATTGGTATCAAACACCAAAATGTTTGTTTTAATTTATTATTTAGAAATGAATTAATCTTGATCAAATTGTGGAAAAGTTAAAACTACATACCGAAACTCTAGATGACTCCAAAATTTGGAAAAGTCTAAAAGAAGGCGACGAAAATGCTTTTTCAATACTCTTTAAAAAGCATTACCCGCATTTAGTACGTTATGGAAATTCGTTTATTCCCTTTCCTGAAAAAGTACAAGACTGTATTCAAGATGTATTTACTGATATTTGGATTTATAGAGAAAAATTATCTGATAATGTTGTCGTAAAAGCGTACTTATTATCTTGCGTTCGCAAGCGAATTAGGAGATTGCATGTTCGAGATCGCATTTTTTCACTTAGTAGCCCTATAGAAACACTTCCGTTTTTATTTGATTTTTCAATAGAACATAATTTAATAGCTGATGAAACTACTACCATAAAAGTTTCACATCTTAATCAATTAATTAACGATTTACCTTCTCGACAAAAAGAGGCTTTATATTTGCGTTACACTCAAGAATTATCTGTAGACCAAATTGCAGATACACTTGACATCAATTATCAGTCAGCCAACAACCTTTTACATCGCGCTTTATTAAGCATTCGAAGAGAATGGAGAACAAACGTTCCCCTAATTACACTTCTATTTTCATTTTTTTTCAAGTAAAAAAATAAAATTAAAAAAAAATCGCTTTTAGTGAGTATCCTTTTAGAAAAGGGTCCTCTATATAATTGTAATACTATTTTTTTAATGCAAGATCGCAACAAATATACAGATATAAAGCACTTTTTAGCTGACAATTCATTCCAATTATGGGTGTGCTCCAATGACGACCAATACTATTGGGAAGAATGGACATTAGAAAACTCAAGTCGGGCTAAACTAGTTGAAGAAGCACGGTTATGGCTTTTAGCTATGAAAGTTCCTAGTTCTAATCTATCTTCAGATCAAATCCAGAATGCATTAGAAGCAACTTGGAATAAAATTGAAATAAAAGAAAAAAATCAAAATAAAATTAACAAGCCTATAATTAAACTTTGGGGGCAAAAATGGTTAAATCGCGTTGCAGCAGTAGTACTAATAAGTTTATTAACTGGTTTTTTATACAACTATACAAATTCAGACAACAACAACTCATTAGTCTACAATAAGCTTATAGATGATAATAATGAAGGTTTAGTGGAGCAAACTAATAACTCAAACAAACCGCAAACCATTACATTATCAGATGGCAGTTCTGTATTATTACAACCTAAAAGTAAACTAAGTTATCCCAAAATATTTGTGGGAAATGAGAGAAAAGTGTATCTTTCTGGTGAAGGTTTTTTTGAAATTAGCAAAAATCCGAAAAAACCTTTTTTTGTATATGCTAATGAAATTGTTACTAAAGTTGTAGGAACTAGTTTTAAAATAAAAGCATACGCAGACCAACCTAATGTTGAAGTTGTTGTTAGAACAGGAAAAGTAAAAGTTTTGTCAAATCAACAAATCACAAATAAAAAAGACAATTTGATTGTTTTATTACCCAATCAAGCCCTACGATTTATTCGAAAAAGCGCCACTTTTAATAAAATAACTGACATTACACAGGATAAAGTATTAATTAATTCAACAAGTAATATTGAGCAATTAGGATTTGAATTCTCAGATATTCCTGTTGCTCAAATTTTAAAAACGATAGAACAAGCTTATTTAGTGAATATTGATTTTCCAAAAGCCAAGTTAAAAGACTGTTATCTTACTACATCATTAAGTGACCAGCCTTTACCTGAAAAACTTAAAATTATTTGCAAAAGTCTTGGAAACAATACTAGCTACGAAATGAATGGAAACCAAATTATTATTATATCAAATGGATGCAACTAACATAATATTGCCTATGAATAAATAGACTAAAAAAAAACGCCGAAAATACTGTAACATTCTCGACGCCTTGAATTAAAACAATTAGCTCTCTGTAAAGACTAATTGTTATGTTCTAAAAATAACCCAACTAACGAGTATTAATAAAAACAGACCAAAACTATGAAAAAAAACGTCCTCAACCAACGACTATTTATTCGAATTATGAAAATAACCTTATTACAATTAGTCTTAGCATTTGTCTTCTCCAGTGTGACATTTGCAAATACAATCAGAGGTCAAAAAAAACTAGATACAAAGATTTCAATCTCTGTAACTGATTTGAACTTAGATGTTGTTTTAACAAAAATTGAAAAATTGTCAAATGTGAAATTTTCGTACAATTCGAGAATGTCACAATTAAACCAAAAAGTAAATGTATATGCTGAAAACGAAGCATTATCAAGTGTACTTAATCGCATTTTAAAACCATTAAAAATTAATTATTCTGAAGTAAGCAACCAAATTGTTTTACAAAAGGAAGGTGCTAAAGTGGGTTTTAATGCAGGGATATTTTCTACATTTGATGCTGTAGCTGAAATCATTAAGGGACATGTAGTAGACGAAAGTGGAGAAGCATTACCTGGTGTTACAGTCCTTGTAAAAGGAACAAAAAAAGGAACTACAACTGATATAGATGGAAATTACAGTATAACAGCTGAAATTGGTGCTGTTTTACAATTCTCTTATGTAGGTTTAAAAACTGTAGAAATTACAGTAACAGGTACAACCGTTAATGTTACATTAGTAGGAAATGGTGAAACATTGCAAGATGTTGTTGTATTAGGTTCTCGTAGCAGTGCAAGAACAGTGACTGAATCTGCTGTTCCAATTGATGTTATTAGTATGAAAGATATATCTTCTCAAGGACCACAAGCCAACTTAAATCAGATTTTAAACATGGTTGCTCCATCGTTTACTTCTAATACTACTACAGTAGCGGATGGAACGGATCACATTGACCCAGCTCAATTAAGAGGTCTAGGACCGGACCAAGTTTTAGTTTTGGTTAATGGAAAAAGAAGACATACTTCATCATTAGTAAACATCAATGGATCTCCAGGTAGAGGATCAGTAGGAACCGATTTAAATGCTATTCCTGCTTTTGCAATTGATCGTATTGAAGTTTTAAGAGATGGTGCATCTGCTCAATATGGTTCTGATGCTATCGCTGGTGTAATTAACATCAATGTTAAGAAAGCTACAAACAAATTAGACATCAATATTTTAGGTGGAAGCAATGTATCTAGAGGTGCTAATGACCATAGAGGTGGTAGTGATGGAAACAATCTACAAATAGATTTGAACTACGGTACTAGTCTTGGTAAAGAAAAAAGTTTCATAAATGCTACAGGAAGTTTTCAATTAAGAGGACAAACGAGTAGAGCTAAAGATGCCACTGGAACTCTATTTAGTGCTTTTAATGCAATTGAACAAAGAGCTGCAGAAGCTGGAACAAATATTAATACTTTATGGGGAAATATTGGAACTCAAGCTGCCCCAACAGCTAATGAAGCTGGAATTGTTTCTGCTATTAAAACATATGCTCCTCAAGTAGGATATTTTACAACAGCTCAACAATCTTCTATTGCTAATGCAACTTCATTATATGGTGCAACAGGATTACAATCGGTATTAAATTTTGATGCAACAGATGGTGAATTGGCTTACAGAAAACTGGAAAGAAAAGATTTCAACATGAAAGTAGGACAATCTTCATTGGAAAGTGCACAGTTTTTCTTGAATGCTGCTTACCCAATCAATGAAAATCTTGAAGTATACGCTTTTGGTGGTACTAGTCATAGAACAGGTCAAGCAGAAGGTTTTTACAGAAGACCAAATCAATCTAGAGCTTATACTGCTTTGTTTCCTAATGGTTTTTTACCTGAAATTCATTCTACAATTAATGATATCTCGGCTGCTGCAGGAATTAGAGGTATGATCTTCAAAACTTGGAATTTTGATTTAAGTAATACTTTTGGTAGAAACTCTTTTGATTATAATATTGAAAACACATTAAATGCAACTTTAAGAGAAAATTCTCCTACTGAATTTGATGCTGGTGGATTGGCTTTTTCTCAAAATACAACTAACTTTGATACGTCTAGAAAATTTGACAAATTAAACGTTGCTTTTGGTGCTGAATACAGACATGAGAATTTTCAAATTAATGCTGGAGTACCAGATTCTTATAATCAATATGACATCAACGGTGGTATTGTAACAGGAACTACAGCTTCTGAATTAAAAGTAACTGACTTTTATGGTTCTGCAAGACCTGGTGGATCACAAGTTTTTCCTGGTTTCAAACCATCAAATACAGTTGATAAAGGTCGTAACAGTGTAGCTTTATATACTGATTTAGAATATGATGTTACAGAAAAATGGTTAGTAAACGGAGCACTTCGTTTCGAAAATTATTCTGATTTTGGTAACACTACAAATTATAAATTAGCGACTCGTTATAAATTAACAGATAACATTAACTTACGTGGTGCTGTTTCTACTGGATTTAGAGCTCCTTCATTACACCAAATTTATTTTAATTCAACAGCTACACAATTCGTAGGTGGTGTACCATTTGAAGTAGGAACATTCAGTAATGATTCGCAAGCTGCTAAATTATTAGGAATTCCACAATTAAAACAAGAAGAATCTCAAAGTGCAAGTGTTGGTTTTACTGCAAAAATACCTGAAGCTAAACTTACTTTGACTGCTGATGCCTATATTGTTAAAATTAATGACAGAGTAGTACTTACAGATCAATTTTCTAGACCTGGAGGAACTCCTGCAGCTGGAACTCCTGCAGCACAATTAAACACTTTGTTTGATAATGCAAATGCTACTGCGGCAACTTTCTTTGCAAATGCAATTGATACTGAGTCAAGAGGAATCGATGTTGTTATAAGCCACAAAGCAAATGTTGGAAATGGTTTAACATTAAAAACTGATTTATCAGGAACATTATCAAGTACAAAAAGAGTTGGTAATATTCACGCTTCACAAATTTTAACAGATAACGGGCAAATTAACCGTTACTATTCTGAATCAAGTAGAGTATATCTTCAAGAAGCTGTGCCAAGAGTTAAAGCTAATTTAACAAACTCATTGTCTGTGAAAAAATTCGATTTCTTCTTGAGAAATGTGTACTTCGGTCAAGTTACAGATCCAAATACTGCTGATGCAAATGGAGATGGAACTATTGACACTGCTGTAGTAAATGGTCAAACTGTTGCTGTTGAACATCCAGTTTGGGGAGCAAGAGTAATAACTGATCTATCTGTAGGATATAAATTTACTGATAATGTTAAAGTTGTAGTAGGTGCAAACAATATTTTTGATGTGTATCCAGACGAAAATTTAGAATCATTAAAAAGTTCTAATCAATTTACTTATTCAAGAAATGTATCTCAATTTGGACAAAACGGAAGATTCGTTTTTGCTAGATTAAGCTTAAGTTTCTAATAAGAATTATTTTATTGATCAAAACCATCATGTTCGCATGATGGTTTTTTTTTTAGAATTAACTTCCGTCCAGAATAGTTATAAACTTCGTAACTTTGTAACTCTAAAAACTTTGCCCCAAAATACCAATGAATTTTCAAGTCGTATCAGATTACCTACCCAAAGGCGACCAGCCACAAGCTATTGAAAAATTAACTCAAGGAATTGTTGATGGTGAAAAATTCCAAACATTATTAGGAGTTACCGGTTCTGGTAAAACTTTTACGGTTGCTAACGTCATTCAGGAAGTACAAAGACCCACATTAGTTTTAGCACACAATAAAACTTTGGCCGCACAATTATATTCAGAGTTCAAGCAGTTTTTCCCAAATAATGCTGTAGAATATTTCGTCTCTTATTATGATTATTACCAACCCGAAGCTTTTATGCCTGTTACTGGAGTCTTTATTGAAAAAGATTTATCAATCAATGAAGAACTAGAGAAAATGCGTTTAAGTACTACCTCTTCCCTGCTTTCTGGAAGAAGAGATATATTAGTTGTCGCATCCGTTTCTTGTTTATATGGTATTGGAAATCCAGTGGAATTTCAAAAAAATGTAATTGAAATTGAAAGAGATCAAACCATTTCACGAACCAAATTATTACACAGCTTAGTGCAGAGTTTATATTCCAGAACTGAAGCTGAATTTACTCCCGGAAATTTTAGGATAAAAGGAGATACTGTAGAAGTATATCCAAGTTATGCAGATGATGCTTTTCGCATACATTTTTTTGGGGATGAAATTGAAGAAATTGAATCTTTTGACATAAAAACAGCTGCTGTAATTGAAAAATTCGAAAAACTAACGATTTACCCAGCAAATATGTTTGTGACTTCACCAGATGTATTACAAGGTGCAATTTGGGAAATACAACAAGACTTAGTCAAACAAGTCGATTATTTTAAAGAAATAGGAAAACACCTTGAAGCAAAACGCTTGGAAGAACGTACCAATTTTGATTTAGAAATGATTAGAGAATTGGGATATTGCTCTGGAATAGAAAATTACTCCCGCTACCTCGATGGTAGACTAGCTGGAACTAGACCATTCTGTTTATTAGATTATTTTCCAAAAGATTTTTTAATGGTTGTAGACGAAAGTCACGTGACCTTATCACAAGTACATGCCATGTATGGAGGTGACCGTTCTCGAAAAGAAAATTTAGTCGAGTATGGATTTAGACTGCCTGCCGCAATGGACAATAGACCTTTAAAATTTGAGGAATTTGAAGCCATGCAAAACCAAGTAATCTATGTTTCAGCAACTCCTGCCGACTATGAATTACAAAAAACGGATGGCGTAGTTGTTGAACAAGTAATTCGACCTACTGGATTATTAGATCCTATTATAGAAATCCGACCTAGTTTAAACCAAATTGACGATTTAATTGAAGAAATTCAAGTGAGATGCGAATTAGACGAACGCGTTCTTGTAACAACATTAACCAAAAGAATGGCAGAAGAATTAGCCAAATACTTAACAAAGGTTAATATTCGTTGTCGCTATATACATTCGGATGTTGATACCTTAGAACGAATTGAAATCATGCAAGATTTGCGAAAAGGTATCTTTGATGTATTAATTGGGGTAAACCTACTACGTGAAGGTTTAGATTTACCCGAAGTATCACTCGTTGCAATTTTAGATGCTGATAAAGAAGGTTTCTTAAGAAGCCATCGATCATTGACTCAAACCATTGGTAGAGCAGCCAGAAATCTAAACGGTAAAGCGATAATGTACGCGGATAAAATTACTGCCAGCATGCAAAAAACGATTGACGAAACAAACTATCGCAGAACGAAACAAATAAACTTTAATACCGAAAACAATCAAATACCTCAAGCATTAAACAAGAAAATCGATAGTGCTTTTACTAAAAATCCCCTGGTAGAATATGAATTAGGACATACATTAAATACCGCAGCAGAAACAGTAACTGAATATTTATCAAAAGATCAAATAGAAAAACGCATTCGAGAAAAACGCAAATCTATGGAGAAAGCAGCTAAAGAACTGGATTTTATGCAAGCAGCAAAATTACGTGATGAAATTAAAATGCTTCAAGAGCAACTTCATTGATCATGAAATTCCTTATAAATTTTCAATAATGCTTCTGGTGAGATAACAGTATTAGGTGATTTTTCCATCTTTTTAAGTACTCGTTTTGTAGCATCCGGATTTATTCCCATGCTAATAGAAATTTGATGAATCGTATTAGACTCATTTGCATTTAAAATACGTCCTTTATGCATTAAAAATGCTAAACGATAAAACTGCTGCATACGTCTAAATCCTGTTTTAGCAGCCATTTTAGGTAATTCTAAAAGGAATAAATTATTAAAATCACCTTTTTCTAAATCTAAAGCATTCGCAATAACAAATAAAAAGTCATAGTCTTTTTTAGGTAAAACACCATTCTCAGTAGAAAAAGTAATCATATCTAAAAGTAAGCTCTTTTTTTCTTCGTAAGTATCCATTAATATAATTTTTTTTAGCTAAAATATCGTTTTTAAAATGAAAAACAAAGACCAAACAGTGATTCAACAATTTAATCTATTATTCCTATTTTTTTTAACATCTATAGGTTTATTTGCACAACAAAGTACAGCGACAAAACAAGTGTCTACTTTTACCATTAATGCACCACAATTAAATACAACAAAAAAAATATGGGTCTATCTTCCAAAGGATTATTACGACACTAATAAAAAATTTTCTGTTTTATATATGCATGATGCTCAAAATCTATTTGACTCCAAAACATCTTATGCAGGAGAATGGAATGTGGACGAAAAATTAGATAGTATTAATGCCCAAATAATTGTTATTGGAATTGAACATGGTAATGAAAAACGAATCGATGAATTGACTCCCTATAAAAATGAAAAATATGGAGGAGGAAATGCGGATGCCTATCTAAAGTTTATTGTTGAAACTTTGAAACCAAAAGTAGACAGCACTTATAGGACCAAAACGAAATTTAGAAATACAATTATTATGGGAAGCTCTTTAGGTGGTCTTACCTCCTATTATGCAGTTTTAAAATACCCAAAAGTATTTGGAAAAGCGGGTGTTTTTTCCCCTTCATTTTGGTTTAGTAAAGACATATATAGTCTTACCGAAAATTCAAAAAAAATAAACTCCAAAATCTACTTTCTTTGTGGTGATAATGAAAGTGAAGAGATGGTTTCTGATCTCAACAGAATGGAATATTTACTAAATACAAATAGATGTTATTGCCTCCATTTAAATGAAAAAAAAATAGTTAAAGGGGGACAACACAATGAAAAATTATGGCGTGATGGTTTTATAAAAGCATTACTATGGCTTGGTTACTAAAGCTTTTGTGTGAAATTTTAATATAATTACATTACTTTTAAAGTATTAAATCCAAAATAAATGAAATTAATAGTAAAAGAATACATCCTAAAACTAAAACATACATTTACAATATCAAGAGAATCCATTGATGTACAACCCTCTTTAATTGTTGAATTAGAAAGCGAAGGATTTTCTGGCTACGGAGAAGCAACGTCAAATCCATATTATAACATTACAGTTCCAATGATGATTGCCGATTTAAATAAAATTCGTCCCATTATCGAAGAATCTGAAAATCAAACACCAGAAGAATTTTGGCAAATGATGCACCCCTATTTAAAAGAAAATATGTTCGCTTTATGCGCTTTAGATATGGCATATACTGATTTATACGCTCGTAAAAAAGGAAAAAAACTATATGAATATTGGAACTACACAATTGAAAACAATCCATTAACCGACTATACAATTGGAATTGCATCAATAGACAAAATGGTCTCAAAAATGAAAGAACTTCCATGGCCTATTTATAAAATAAAATTAGGAACACACGAAGATATTGCCATAGTAAAAGAACTTAGAAAACATACAGATGCCATTTTTAGAATAGATGCAAATTGTGGTTGGGGAATTGAAGAAACCATCAACAACGCAGTTGAATTAAAAAAATTAGGTGTAGAATTTCTAGAACAACCTATGAAAGCAGACAATTGGGACGCACATAAAGAAGTTTTCAAATATTCGGTTTTACCAATAATTGCAGATGAAAGCTGCATTATAGAAGAAGATGTTGCTAAATGTTACAATCATTTTCATGGGGTGAATATTAAACTTGTAAAATGCGGTGGGTTAACTCCTGGAAAAAGGATGATCGAGCAAGCAAAAAAATTAGGGTTAAAAACAATGGTGGGTTGCATGACTGAATCATCAGTAGGAATTTCAGCCATTGCTCATTTATTACCACAATTAGATTATGTAGACATGGATGGTGCCTTACTCCTGGCAGAAGACATTGCAGATGGTGTTACTATAAAAGAGGGTGAAATTAGTTATTCTAAACTTAATGGTACCGGAGTTATTTTAAAACAATAAAAAATGAAAGTTAATTCGTTTCCTAATAGAATCCTTAAAGTTGAAAATGAAAATTATTTATATTTTGGAGGAACTGCCTACTTGGGGTTACCAACAAATAAAAAATTTCAAAAAATACTTATCAGTAATATTTTACAATGGGGAACTGCATATGGCAGCTCAAGAAGTGCAAATGTAAAATTAACTGCATACGAAAAAGGCGAAAAATTTCTAGCTAGATTTATCAAAGCCGAAGCAACAATTACTGTTTCTTCGGGCATGTTAGCAGGTAAAATTACTATTGATGTATTGCAATCTCAAACAGATCAATTTTTTCATTATCCCAACATACATACTGCAATAAAAAGTGCAAACAGTATTCCGTTTTTCGTTCAAAACGAAATGAATCCAAGACTATTAGACAATTTAAAAGAAAGAATTACAATTCTTACTGATGCTGTTCCTTCTTTTAATACAGAACCAATTGATCTTTCATTTCTAAATTTTATACCCGCTAATAAAGAGATTACTTTAGTGCTAGACGAATCCCATTCTCTTGGTATTTTGGGAACTAATGGTTGTGGTATTTTTTCATCTATAGCCTATCCAAATGTTAAGCGAAAAATTATGTTATCCTCTTTAGGAAAAGCCTTTGGATTAACAGGAGGCGTAATTGCTAGTGATGCTGAATTTATTCAACAAATAAGGAAAAACGACAGTTTTGTTTCTAGTGCAGGAATGAATCCAGCATTTGTCCAAACAATAGCTAATGCTGAAAAAATATACATCAAACAACATCAAAAACTAAAAGACAACTTATCGTACCTTAAAAAAAACTTGAATAAAAACGAAGCGTTCAATTTTAACGGTGATTACCCTTTAATTTACCTCGAAAATGATGCAATTAATCCCATTTTAATAGAAAATAAAATAATAATTGCTAATTTCAAATATGCATCGGAAATTAAAGATTTGAATCGAATTGTAATTACTGCAAACCACAAAAAAGAAGATCTAGATAAAATAATTGAAGTTTTAAACCAATTCTAATTCTCAAATTAAAATTGATGCGCAATTCGTTTTAAAACGTACCTTTGTAAAAAAATAGAATATGATGACAAATAACGATATCTTTAAAAAATTACGTGTTGCCTTAATGCTACGTGACGACCAAATAGTTGAAATTTTAGAATTGGTAGATTTTAGAATTACTAAATCAGAATTAGGTGCATTTTTCCGTGACGAAAAACACGAAAACTATATGGAATGTGGCGATCAAGTATTGCGTAATTTTCTAAACGGATTAGTTATACATTTACGCGGAACAAAAGAAAATCCAAAAAATCCAAATGATGTTTTAGCAAAACACAAAGCGCAAATTCCTGTTAAGGACGCAACTAAAGAAAGAAAGGAATTCAAGGCTAAACCAAGAGACGAAGAAAAGTCTAGAGGTGATGAAGCGCCATCAAAAACTAGCGCAGCTAAAAAACCTTCCAAAAAACAATATCCAAAAGGAAATGCAAAAGTACAGGTCGTAGAAAAAGTAAAATACAATTTCGGAAAGAACAAAAAATCATAAATAAAGACAAATCACTCTTTATAATTATAACAAAAAAATCCTAAGCTTTCACTTAGGATTTTTTGATATATACTCTTTTTTCTATTTAAGAAAGTGCTGCTTTAACTTGATCAGCTGCTTCTTGAAATTCAACAGCAGATAAAATTGGCATTCCTGAATTATCAATTAATTCTTTTGCAATAGCTGCATTAGTACCTTGTAAACGAACAATGATTGGTACTTTAATTGCATCACCCATGTTTTTGTAAGCATCAACAACTCCTTGTGCCACACGGTCACAACGAACAATACCTCCAAAAATATTAATCAAAATTGCTTTTACGTTTGGATCTTTTAAGATAATACGGAAAGCAGTTTCAACACGTTTTGCATCAGCAGTTCCACCTACGTCAAGAAAGTTTGCAGGTTCAAAACCAGCATACTTAATTAAATCCATAGTTGCCATTGCTAATCCAGCTCCGTTAACCATACATCCTACTGTACCATCAAGATCAACATAATTTAATCCTACTTCTTTAGCTTCTACTTCGATTGGATTCTCCTCACGGATATCACGCATGTCAGCATATTTCTTTTGTCTGTATAAAGCATTATCATCGATATTTACTTTAGCATCAACAGCCATTATTTTATTATCAGATGTTTTCAAAACTGGATTGATTTCAAACATTGAAGCATCAGAACCAATATATGCATTATATAAAGAGTCAATGAATTTCACCATTTCTTTGAAAGCATTTCCAGAAAGACCTAAATTAAAAGCAATTCTTCTTGCTTGAAAACCTTGTAATCCAACAGAAGGATCAACTTCTTCAGTAAAAATTAAATGTGGAGTATGCTCAGCAACTTCTTCAATATCCATTCCACCTTCAGTAGAATACATAATCATGTTACGACCAGTCGCTCTATTCAACAAAACAGAAACATAAAACTCAGAAGTTTCAGATTCACCAGGATAATAAACATCTTCAGCGATTAAAACTTTATGCACTTTTTTACCTTCAGCAGATGTTTGAGGTGTTACTAATTGCATTCCAATAATTTGTTCTGAAATTTCTTCAACTTGTTGTAAATTTTTAGCAAGCTTAACTCCACCACCTTTTCCACGTCCACCTGCATGAACTTGTGCTTTTACAACATACCAACTCGTTCCCGTTTCAGTAGTTAATTGTTTAGCAGCAGCAACAGCTTCTACTGGACTATTAGCAACGATTCCGCGTTGAATGCGAACTCCGTAGCTAGCTAAAATCTCTTTTCCTTGATATTCGTGTATGTTCATAATATAGAATTTGTCTGGATTCTGAAGTTATTTCAGAATATAAGTGGCACAAAAATAGCAAAATTCATCTAAACAGAGAAATCTTTTTCCTATTTAAAATTTCAAAAATGTTACACAAAAAAATACAACAAGAGAAACAAACATAATTAGCGCATAAATTAAAAATAAAAACAAGCGAAAGGTATTGCTATAACGTTTGAAATATAATTTGTAAATTTGATAAGAACTACAATAATTGCCTATCTAATACAATTCAAAACAAACGCTATTGACGAATTAACAATACACAGGTACTTAAACACCATTATTATTATTAATTAAACGTTTTTCTATTATTACTATAAAAATAAGACGCATTGCTTGTTTTGGATACATTATATTCAATGAAATCTTTATTTTTGTAGAAAAAAATTATAAAGCATGAAAGTTAAAGAACAAGGCCTTTATTTGCCTGAATTTGAACACGACAACTGTGGCGCGGGATTTATTTGTAATTTAAACGGAATAAAATCTAACGATATCATTCATAAGGCACTTGATATTCTAATTAAATTAGAACATCGTGGTGCTGTAAGTGCTGACGGAAGAACTGGAGATGGAGCAGGAATTCTTTTTGATATTCCTCATGATTTTTTTAAAAAAGTATGTGACTTTGAAATCCCAGCAACAAGGGAGTATGCAGTAGGAATGGTTTTTTTACCAAAAAAGAAAAACCAAGCTAAATTTTGCATGGATACTTTTGAAAAAACGGTACAAGATCAAAATTTAAAAATTTTAGGTTGGAGAGATGTTCCTGTTGATGTTACAAATCTAGGACAAATCGCAGCCGAAAAAGAACCTACAGTTAAACAAGTATTTATAGGTAAAAATGGTTTAGAATTGACAGAACAACAATTCAATGCTAAATTATTTGCTGCCAGAAAAATAGGAGAACATTTAATTCTGAAATCAAAAACTTCAGAAAGTCACATGTTTTACTTCTCTAGTTTATCAACGACAACAATAATATATAAAGGATTACTAATGCCCGAAGATATCAGTAGATATTACACGGACTTAACGGATACTGATTTAGTAACACGTTTAGCATTAGTACACCAGCGATTTTCTACCAATACATTCCCTTCTTGGGAATTAGCACAACCGTTTAGATACATGTGTCATAATGGTGAAATCAATACACTTCGTGGAAACGTAAGTAGAATGCGTGCTCGTGAAGAATTGATGAAAAGTGAGGTTTTTGGAGAAGATATTAAAAAAATGTTCCCTATTATATTAGAAGGAAAATCAGATTCAGCTTCTATGGATATGGTTGTAGAATTGTTATTGATGACTGGACGTACACTTCCAGAAGCAATGATGATGGTAGTTCCTGAAGCTTGGGAAAAACACCAAACCATGTCGGATGAAAAGAAAGCATTCTATGAATACAACTCTTGTATCATGGAACCATGGGATGGTCCTGCTTCTATTCCGTTTACCGATGGAAATGTGATTGGTGCATTATTAGATAGAAATGGACTTCGTCCTTCTCGATATACATTAACAAAAACTGGTTTTGTAATTATGGCTTCAGAAATTGGAGTTCTTGATATAAATCCTGAAGATGTTGTTCAACACGGTCGTTTGGAGCCAGGAAAAATGTTCCTTGTGGACATGAATGAAGGTCGTATCATTGAAGATGATGAGATAAAAAATGCAGTTGTTACTAAACGTCCCTATAGACAATGGTTGAATGAAAATCTTCTTCCATTAGCTAAAGTTCCTTATACCAATAATGAAACTCCGACAGAGAATATTGACTTTGAAACGAGATTACGTTTATTTGGATACTCAATAGAAGATGTAAAAACCATTATAACCCCAATGGGTGCTAATGGAGCTGAGGCAATTAGCTCAATGGGTAATGATACTCCATTGGCTGTATTATCAGAACAACCACAACTATTATACAACTATTTTAAACAATTATTTGCTCAAGTTACTAATCCACCTTTGGATGGTATTCGTGAAGAAATAATTACAGATATTAGTTTAGCTATTGGTGGTGATTATAATATTTTTGATATTGAAGCTAAACAATGTAAAAAATTAAAAATCCAAAATCCAGTTATCTCTAAAGAGGATTTAGATAAAATAAAAAATATTGACCATGCCGATTTTAAATCTGCTTCTATTTCTACTCTATACAAAATAGAAAAAGGAGTTAATGGTATAGAGCGTGCATTAGAAAAATGTGTTCAGGCAACTTATAAAGCAGTTAGCGAAGGACATAATATAATCATACTTTCTGATAGAGGTGTTACTGAAAAAATGGCACCAATACCTATGCTATTAGCATGTTCTTATATTCATCATTCATTGAATAAATTACAAGTTCGTTCAAAATTTGGAATTATCATTGAATCTGCCGAACCACGTGAACCACATCATTTCGCCTTATTATTTGGTTATGGAGCAAGCGCTATCAATCCATATTTAGTAAATGAAATTATACGTGACCAAGTTGACAAAGGCTTTATTACTAATGTAAAAGCGGATTACGCAATTTCAAACTACAACAAAGCGATTGCTAAAGGAATTTTGAAAATCATGAATAAAATTGGTATCTCTACTTTACATTCGTATAGAGCTGCCCAAATTTTTGAAATATTAGGTCTTAATAAAACCTTTTCTACAAAATATTTTCCATATACTCCATCACGAATTGAAGGGATTGGGTTAAATGAAATCGAAAAAGAAGTTAAAAAAAGACACCAAAAAGCTTTCCCAAATTCTAAAATTGCAAGTTTATTACCTTTAGAAATTGGTGGAATATATAGATGGAGAAGAACAGGTGAAAAACACATGTTCAATCCAACTACAATTGCTAAATTACAGCAAGCAGTACGTTTAAACAGTCCAGAAAGTTATAAAGAATATTCTACAATGGTCAACGAGCAAAGCTCAAATTTAATGACTATTAGAGGTTTATTCGAATTTAATAATTTAGATCCAATTTCTATTGATGAAGTAGAACCTTGGACTGAAATTGTAAAAAAATTCAAAACTGGAGCGATGTCTTATGGATCTATTAGCCAGGAAGCCCATGAAAACTTGGCAATTGCCATGAATAGAATTGGTGGAAAAAGTAATTCTGGAGAAGGTGGAGAAGATCCAAAACGTTTCCAAAAAGAATTAAATGGAGATTCTAAAAACAGTGCTATTAAGCAAGTTGCTTCAGGCCGTTTTGGAGTATCTATCAATTATTTGACAAGTGCCAAAGAGATTCAAATTAAAATGGCTCAAGGTGCTAAACCTGGAGAGGGTGGTCAATTACCTGGTGAAAAAGTGGTGCCTTGGATTGCTAAAGTTAGAAATTCAACTCCTTATGTTGGATTAATTTCTCCTCCTCCACATCACGATATTTACTCTATTGAAGATTTATCTCAATTAATATTCGATTTAAAAAATGCAAATCGTGATGCACGTGTAAACGTAAAATTAGTATCTGAAGTTGGTGTTGGAACAATCGCAGCCGGAGTTGCTAAAGCAAAAGCTGATGTCATTTTAATTTCTGGATACGATGGAGGAACTGGAGCCGCTCCATTAACTTCATTACAACATACTGGTATTCCTTGGGAACTTGGTTTAGCCGAAGCGCAACAAACTTTAATCTTAAATGACTTAAGAAGTCGTGTCGTATTAGAATGTGATGGACAATTGAAAACAGGACGTGATGTCGCTATTGCAGCATTGCTTGGAGCAGAAGAATTTGGTTTTGCTACAGCACCACTAGTTGCATCAGGTTGTATCATGATGAGAGCTTGTCATTTAAATACCTGCCCAGTAGGTATTGCAACTCAAGATCCTGAATTGAGAAAAAATTTCAAAGGAACACCTGAGCATATCATTAACTTCATGTATTTCATTGCTGAAGAGTTAAGAGAAATCATGGCTCAATTAGGTTTCAGAACCTTGAAAGAAATGGTAGGACAATCACAAAAACTGAATGTTAATAAAGCAATTAAGCATTATAAAGCAAACGGATTAGATCTATCTACTATTTTATACAAACCAGAAAAAGCGAAGACAGTACCTAATCACAATACAACAACTCAAGATCACGGACTTGATAATGTACTTGATTTTGAAATCATAAAAGCGGCTATTCCTTCTATTTATAGAAAAGAAAAAACAAGAGTTACTTTTGATATCAAAAATACGGACCGTTCAGTTGGAGCAATTTTAAGTAATGAAATTTCAAAAATATATGGTGCACAAGGTTTACCTGAAGACACAATATTAGTAGATTTCACGGGTTCTGCAGGTCAAAGTTTTGGTGCATTTGCAACCAATGGATTATCATTTAAAATTCATGGAAACTGTAATGATTACTTAGGAAAAGGACTTTCGGGAGGTAAATTAATTATCAAAGTACCACCTACAGCTACATTTAAACCGGAGGAAAACATCATCATCGGTAACGTGGCCCTTTATGGAGCTATAACTGGTGAAGCATACATTAATGGTATGGCTGGAGAACGTTTCTGCGTTAGAAATTCTGGAGCAACAGCAGTTGTTGAAGGAATTGGAGATCATGGTTGTGAATACATGACTGGAGGTACAGTTGCTGTGCTAGGAAGAACAGGAAGAAATTTCGCTGCGGGAATGAGTGGTGGTGTTGCCTATGTTTTTGACGAACAAAAACAATTTGAAAATGGATTATGCAATATGGAAATGGTTGCCTTAGAAACTTTGGAAGAAGAAGATTTAACTAAACTGAAACGTTTAATTAAAAACCATTCCATGTATACCAATAGTCCATTAGCAAAAAGACTTTTAGAAGACTGGGAAAACCAACAAAAACATTTTATCAAAGTAATGCCAAAAGATTATAAAATAGCATTACAAAGATTAGCAGAAGAAAAGAAAATTGAAGAACTAATAGCAACAGCATAGTTATGGGAAAGATAGGCGGATTTAAAGAATACGATAGAACAGACGAAAGTAATATAGCAGTACAAGAAAGAGTAGTAAATTACAATGAATTTACTATTCCGTTATCAAAAGAAAAGATAAAAGAGCAAGGTTCAAGATGTATGGATTGCGGAATCCCATTTTGCCATAGTTCATGTCCATTAGGAAATTTAATTCCAGATTTTAACGACATGGTACATCAAGAAGAATGGCAAAGTGCCTTGGAGATTTTACAATCTACCAATAACTTTCCAGAATTCACAGGTCGCTTATGCCCTGCTCCATGTGAAAAATCATGTGTATTAGGAATTATTGAAGAGCCAGTTGCTATTGAAAATATTGAGAAAAACATTATCGAAAGAGGTTTCGCTGAAGGATGGATAAAACCACAAACTCCTGCAACAAGAACTGGAAAAACAGTAGCCGTAATTGGGTCTGGGCCAGCCGGATTAGCAGCAGCACAACAATTAAATCGTGCTGGACACACAGTAACTGTTTTCGAAAGAGACAATGCAATAGGTGGTTTACTACGTTATGGAATTCCAAATTTTAAATTAGAAAAAGGAATTATCGACAGACGTGTGAAAATTCTAGAACTTGAAGGAATCACTTTTAAAACTAACGTAAATGTTGGCGTAAATTATAGCGTTGATCAATTAAATGAATTTGATTCAATTGTTTTATGTGGTGGTGCTACTGAAAGAAGAAGCTTGCCTACAAAAGGAATTGAAACAAAAGGAGTCGTTCAAGCAATGGACTTTTTAACGCAACAAACTAAAGTACTTTACGGTGAGGATATTCCTAACCAAATCAAAGCTACTGGTAAAGATGTTATCGTGATTGGTGGTGGAGATACTGGTTCTGACTGTGTTGGAACTTCAAACAGACACGGTGCAAAATCGGTTACTAATTTTGAAATCATGCCAAAACCTCCAGTAGGAAGAAGCGAGACTACACCTTGGCCATTTTGGCCTTTGCAACTTAAAACTTCATCTTCACATGAAGAAGGATGTGATAGAAACTGGTTAATAAACACTAAAGAATTTATCGCAAATGATAAAGGTGAATTAGTTGGATTAAAAACTGTTGAAGTGGCTTGGAAAATAACTCCAGGACAAAGACCAGAATTAATTGAAAAAGAAGGATCCGAAAAAACTTGGCCTTGTGATTTAGCATTACTTGCTTTAGGATTTACTGGTCCTGAAAAAACTTTAAGCGAGCAATTAGGGCTAGAAACAGATATGAGAAGTAATTACAAAGCAACTAACTATCAAACTAATGTACCTAATATTTTCACTGCTGGAGATATGCGTCGCGGACAATCGTTAATTGTTTGGGCAATATCAGAAGGTCGCGAAGCGGCACGTGAAGTGGACTTCTACTTGATGGGGTCTACCAACTTACCTACTAAAGGTACTGGAGATTTACCAAGTTTGTAATTTCAAATAAACAATATAAAATGACTGCCAAATCTATTTTTGGGCAGTCATTTTTTAGTTTTAGGAGGTGTCCATACATCCACTATCGTTACTGTATGGTCGGGCTGTACGCTTCAAGTCCTCGTCGCTTTCGTAAAAACTACAGCGACTGTGGGCTATACGCTACCATCCCTCACCCGAAAAATTAAAATAACACAAATAAATAGCAATATTGTTTATTTTGTAACTTTTTGTTACAATTTGTTAGAATTTGTAAAATCGCTTGTGAGAACAAATAAAGAATAATAAATTTGCTAAAAATAATATAACAATGCAATCAAAAGACTTACTTCAGCTAGCAGAACAATTTGGCAGTCCATTATACGTTTATGATGCCGATAAAATAAAATCACAATACAACAGATTAACAAAAGCATTTTCTAAAGTTGAGAAGTTACGCATCAATTATGCAATGAAAGCATTATCTAATGTTGCTATTTTACAACTATTAAAAGAAATGGGATCGGGACTTGATACCGTATCAATTCAAGAAGTACAATTAGGACTTCATGCAGGATATGATCCAGAAAAAATATTTTATACTCCAAACGGTGTATCTCTTGAGGAAATTGAAGAAGTACATGCTTTAGGAGTTCAAATCAATATTGATAACTTATCTATATTGGAGCAATTCGGTGCTAAACACCCAAATGTTCCTGTTTGTATCCGAATCAATCCTCACGTAATGGCAGGTGGAAATGCTAATATTTCAGTAGGTCATATTGATAGCAAATTCGGAATATCTGTTCATCAATTACCTCACTTAGTTCGTATTGTTGAAAATACTAAAATGAACATTGTTGGTATTCACATGCATACTGGTTCAGATATTTTAGATATTGAAGTATTCTTATACGCTGCCGAAATTTTATTTGATGCAGCAAAAAACTTCAAAAACTTAGAGTTCTTAGATTTTGGAAGCGGATTCAAAGTGCCTTACAAAAAAGACGATATCGAAACAGATATTGAAGAATTAGGAAAGAAATTAACTAAAAGATTCAATGCTTTCTGTACAGAGTATGGAAAAGAATTGACATTAATATTCGAACCAGGTAAATTTCTAGTGAGTGAAGCTGGGTCTTTTTTAGTAAAAGTAAATGTAATCAAACAAACAACATCAACCGTATTTGCTGGAGTTGATAGTGGATTCAACCATTTAATACGTCCAATGTTATACGGATCTCAACATCATATTGACAATATATCAAATCCAAAAGGAAAAGAACGTTTCTATTCCGTTGTAGGATATATTTGCGAAACAGATACTTTTGCAAGCAATAGAAGAATCCCTGAAATAAAAGAAGGTGACATATTAAGTTTTAGAAATGCAGGTGCTTATTGTTATTCAATGGCATCCAATTATAATTCACGATACAAACCAGCTGAAGTATTATGGATGAATGGCCAAGGTCACTTAATACGTGCTCATGAAACATTTGAAGACTTATTAAAAAATCAAATTCCATTACCAGTAGAAGCTACTGTTTAAAAATAAAATCAAAAAAAAGGTGTATTTTCAAATACACCTTTTTTCGTTTCTATCATAACCTAGTCCTTTAAAACTTCCTCAAGAACATTTGCTTCAGTTCCATTCGGAAAAGAAACCTTAATCTTCTGCGCGATTGTGGGCGCAATTTGAGTAATGACTTTTTTATCAAATGATTCTCCCTTTTTAATATGCCAACCGTAAAAAATAGCGGGAACGTGAGTATCATAAGTATAAGTAGTTCCATGAGAAGTTCCTGTTCCAAGGTACTCGATATAACCAGGTTTATCTAAAATAACTAAATCGCCATTTTGAGTTACATCATATCCCTTAGCGATAAAGTTCAAGAAATAATCATTACCTGTTGAATTTAAAATTTCATCTTCAGTATACACTCTTTTGACATAATCCTGAGTCATTAAAAATTCTTTAAAAGCCTCTTTTACTACACTTAAATCAAGGTTTTTAGTTTTAATAATTTCTTCATTAAAAAATAAATTGAAATTTGAATAATTTAAAACTAAGTCCGTTCCAAAAGTTTTCACAGAAAAATCCTTTAAATTATTTCTAATATCTTTAGGACTTATACTGCTTACATTGTATTTATGATCTTTAAGATAGTTTACATTTTCAGCACCTGCATGATCAGCAGTCAAAAACAATAAGTAATTATCTTTTCCAACTGTTTTATCTAAATAATTCAAAAACTCAGCAATTGTTTGATCTAATCGCAAATAAGTATCTTGTAGTTCCATTGATCTTGGCCCTAATAAATGACCTACATAATCTGTTGAAGAAAAACTAACTGTAAGGAAATCAGTAATATTATCTTTACCTAATTCCTCTTTTTCAATAGCTTTCATTGCAAATTCTGCCAATAAATTATTTCCAAAAGGAGTAGATCGCAATACACCAGCATCATTTTTAGCATACATATCCTTTAAATTATAAGGAAAAACGGGAGCCACACTATTATATAACTTCCCTTCATAAGGATTATTATCCTCTAAACTTTCATCATAAGTAGCTTTTGGTTTCAATAAATCCCATCCTTTATTGATATATGACATATAATGCTTTTCATCATTGAATTTTTGAACCCAATCAGGTAATTTTTCACCATAAAAAGAACTAGAAATAAAAGAACCTGTTTTACTGTACCAAAAAGCCCAATTTGCAAAATGACCAGCAGGTAATATAGCACCACGATCTTTAAGACTCAAACCGATTACCTTACCTTTAAAATTAGTACCCATTCTCAACTCATCAGTAATTGTAGTCGTTAAAAGATTTTTAGGAGACATCTCACCTTCTTCTTTAGTTCCATCCCCTACAGTGTTCACACTTGCATCATCTGTGCAATACATCTCTTTACCCAATTTTCTACTAAACCACTCATTACTTACAATACCATGAATTGCCGGAGTTGTACCTGTATAAATTGAGGCATGCCCAGGAGCAGTATAAGTGGGCATATAATTATAATGCATATTTTGAAAAGTATATCCATTTCCCATTAATCTTTTGAAACCATCATTTGAAAAATCATTCGAAAAACGATATAAATATTCCATTTTCATTTGATCAACAACAATACCTACTACCAATTTAGGTCTCTCCTGTGCTTGTAAATTTGACATGATAATAACAGCCAAAAACAAAAATATTTTCTTCATAATAAAATTTTATAACAACAAAAATACATTATAGATTTCAGAAACCGAAAATATGAAACAAATAAGAGAAAGAATTAATATAATAATAACTTTTATGATTATATTTAATTATAAAACAATCCAATTATTTCTACACACTATCCAAAATGGTTTAAATTTAAATTGTGAATTATCTTCTAAAAACACAAATAATGGAAATGTATGATAACAAAGAAATTTTTCAGAAATCTTGGGATAAAAATTACTTGTCAGAAGAATTAATTCAAGCACAATGGGCAGAATTTGTAGAACTTAAAAAGGTCATTACAGAATTGTATCAAAGAAAGAAAACACCTTTGTCTATTCTTGATATCGGAATTGGAAATGGCAGAATAGCAAAGCATCTTAGTGGAATTCCTGAAATGTGGAAAATGGTGGGTTCATATGACGGCACAGATAATGCCGAAGCCTGTGTAATACTGTCAAGACAGACAGCAAAAGAATTAAAAATTGATGATAAAGTAGCGATCTATCTTGAAGACGCCATCAACTTAGATAAATGGAAGAAAAAATATGATTTAATTATTATCACATGGTTCACAGCTGGCAATATTTACCCTAGCAATTTTTCTTTTGAAAGGTATAACCCCTTAGAGAGGCGGCTGGATCTAACAAAAAATGAAAAATTCGAAATTATATTTTCAAATTTATACAAGTTGTTGCGCTCTGGAGGGGAAATAGTAATAGGTGCATGCTACATTGACAATGATAAAACTAGACTTAAACAAGAACATTCCTATAAAAAAATGGGAATGACAATAATCACAGATGCTAAAGATAGTTTTACCGCTACAAAAGAAGGTTTCTGGTCTCAGCGTTTTACGGAAGAAAAAATACGGAACTATTTATCTTTTGTTGAAACCGAAAAAATATCATTCAATTCCCTTGATACTTATGATTATGCGATGCAAGTAAGAATTAAAAAATAAATAAAATATGCAGTTACTTTAAAAACGGAATAAAAACCCCTTCGATTAAATCATTAGGATTGCCATTTCTTCTCTAATACCCATTCCTTGAAGAAAAATCGATTTTTTTGCGCACAAAAAAACCCTATCCAAATAAATGAATAGGGTTCTCAAAAGAAAGGCGACGACATACTCTCCCACATAACTGCAGTACCATCTGCGCAGGCGGGCTTAACTACTCTGTTCGGGATGGGAAGAGGTGAGCCCCGCCGCAATAACCACCTTAAGAAGTTATAATTGCTTTGGGCAATTTTTCAATGATTGTTTATCTTACGATAAAAATCTATTGAACAATATCTTAACATACTGAGATAAAGAAAAAAAATATTGTAGTTCCTGAAATAAATTCAGGATAAAAGAAAGTTTCCCCAGCCTCTTGCGAGGCTGGAAAGGTGTACATAAGCTTACGGATTATTAGTACTACTCGACTATGACATTACTGCCTTTACATCTATAGCCTATCAACGTGGTCATCTCCCACGATCCTTAAAAGAAATCTCATCTTGTGGTGGGTTTCGCGCTTATATGCTTTCAGCGCTTATCCCTTCCAAACGTAGCTACTCTGCCATGCCACTGGCGTGACAACAGATACACTAGAGGTTTGTCCAATTCGGTCCTCTCGTACTAGAATCAGATCCACTCAAATTTCTTGCGCCCACAGTAGATAGAGACCGAACTGTCTCACGACGTTCTGAACCCAGCTCGCGTGCCACTTTAATGGGCGAACAGCCCAACCCTTGGGACCTTCTCCAGCCCCAGGATGTGACGAGCCGACATCGAGGTGCCAAACCCCCCCGTCGATATGAGCTCTTGGGGGAGATCAGCCTGTTATCCCCGGCGTACCTTTTATCCTTTGAGCGATGGCCCTTCCATGCGGAACCACCGGATCACTATGCTCTACTTTCGTACCTGATCGACCTGTATGTCTCTCAGTCAAGCTCCCTTATGCCATTGCACTCTACGCACGGTTACCAAGCGTACTGAGGGAACCTTTAGAAGCCTCCGTTACTCTTTTGGAGGCGACCACCCCAGTCAAACTACCCACCAAGCAATGTCCCCCGCAAAACGGGGTTAGGCCTCAGATAAACAAAGGGTTGTATTTCAACAATGACTCCACAACGCCTAGCGACGCCACTTCACAGTCTCCAACCTATCCTACACATCATTTATCCAAGGTCAATACTAAGCTATAGTAAAGGTGCACAGGGTCTTTTCGTCCCACTGCGGGTAAACGGCATCTTCACCGTTACTACAATTTCACCGAGCTCATGGCTGAGACAGTGTCCAGATCGTTACACCATTCGTGCAGGTCGGAACTTACCCGACAAGGAATTTCGCTACCTTAGGACCGTTATAGTTACGGCCGCCGTTTACTGGGGCTTCATTTCAATGCTTCTGGTTACCCATAACATCTCCACTTAACCTTCCAGCACCGGGCAGGTGTCAGGCCCTATACTTCATCTTACGATTTTGCAGAGCCCTGTGTTTTTGATAAACAGTCGCCTGGACCTCTTCACTGCGGCCAGCATTGCTGCTGGCGACCCTTCTCCCGAAGTTACGGGTCTATTTTGCCTAATTCCTTAGCCATGAATCTCTCGAGCACCTTAGAATTCTCATCTCGACTACCTGTGTCGGTTTGCGGTACGGGTACTATTAACCTGAAGTTTAGAGGTTTTTCTTGGAAGCCCTTAGGTGCACTATCTCTTTGTCCGAAGACGCCGAGTACTATCGTATTTCCCCAAAACCCGTGGATTTGCCTGCGGGTCTTATAGGTAGGTACTTCAACGAACTATTCCGTCAGTTCGCGGCACTTTCATCACTCCGTCACCCCATCACAGTTAACAGTAGTACGGGAATATTAACCCGTTGTCCATCGACTGTCCCTTTCGGGTTCGCCTTAGGTCCCGACTAACCCACAGCTGATTAGCATAGCTGTGGAAACCTTAGTCTTTCGGTGTGCGGGTTTCTCGCCCGCATTATCGTTACTTATGCCTACATTTTCTTTTCTCACCGGTCCAGCATACCTTACGATACACCTTCTACCCTGTGAGAATGCTCCCCTACCACTTACAATAAATTGTAAATCCATAGCTTCGGTAATATACTTATGCCCGATTATTATCCATGCTCGTCCGCTCGACTAGTGAGCTGTTACGCACTCTTTAAATGAATGGCTGCTTCCAAGCCAACATCCTAGCTGTCTATGCAGACAAACCTCGTTCTTTCAACTTAGTATATATTTGGGGACCTTAGCTGATGGTCTGGGTTCTTTCCCTCTCGGACTTGGACCTTAGCACCCAAGCCCTCACTGTTAGTGAACATTATATAGCATTCGGAGTTTGTCAGGAATTGGTAGGCGGTGAAGCCCCCGCATCCAATCAGTAGCTCTACCTCTATATAACTTTATAACTAACGCTGCACCTAAATGCATTTCGGGGAGTACGAGCTATTTCCGAGTTTGATTGGCCTTTCACCCCTACCCACAGATCATCCCAAGACTTTTCAACGTCAACGGGTTCGGTCCTCCACTATGTGTTACCACAGCTTCAACCTGTCCATGGGTAGATCACACGGTTTCGCGTCTAACACTACTGACTAAAGCGCCCTATTCAGACTCGCTTTCGCTACGGATCCGTGGCTTAACCACTTATCCTTGCCAGCAACGTTAACTCGTAGGCTCATTATGCAAAAGGCACGCCGTCACCCCACGAAGGGGCTCCGACCGCTTGTAAGCGTATGGTTTCAGGATCTATTTCACTCCGTTATTCACGGTTCTTTTCACCTTTCCCTCACGGTACTGGTTCACTATCGGTCTCTCAGGAGTATTTAGCCTTAGCGGATGGTCCCGCCAAATTCAGACAGGATTTCTCGTGTCCCGCCCTACTCAGGATACCACTATCAATTATATCACTTACCTATACAGGACTATCACCCTCTTTGGTTCTACTTTCCAGTAGATTCTAGTTCGTTTTACATTGAATATCGTGGTCCTACAACCCCAACATTGCCGTAACAACATTGGTTTGGGCTAATCCGCGTTCGCTCGCCACTACTTACGGAATCACTTTTGTTTTCTTCTCCTCCGCCTACTTAGATGTTTCAGTTCAGCGGGTTTGCCCACCTATCGGTGTACTAGATCTTCAATCTAGTGGGTTGCCCCATTCAGGTATCTACGGATCAATCGGTGTGTGCCCGTCCCCGTAGCTTTTCGCAGCTTATCACGCCTTTCATCGCCTCTGAGAGCCAAGGCATCCCCCATACGCCCTTATTTTGCTTATTGTACCAATCCTAAAATTAATTAAGACCGTTTTTGTTTGTTTTCTACTATAAATAGTAAAAAACGCTTTCTACTTTTTATATTTTTCTTATCTCAATATGTCAATGAACTTTTATCGCTAGTTTAATCGTTTTTTCGTTTAATCGTTTAACCGATTTAACAAATCAACGTATCAACTTTTGATTTGTGGAGAATAACGGAGTCGAACCGTTGACCTCCTGCGTGCAAGGCAGGCGCTCTAGCCAGCTGAGCTAATCCCCCGTTTCAAATTTTAAATTATGAATGGTGAATTTTGAATTAATGTATAATTCATACTCATACTTCTAAAATTTCCTTTTATTCTGAATTTATTTCAGAATCTATTTAAGTATAAATAGTTGTCTCGGACAGACTCGAACTGTCGACCCCTACATTATCAGTGTAGTACTCTAACCAGCTGAGCTACGAGACACTCTTATTCTTAAATGGTATTATTTGAACTAACAGCAAGAGTAATAAATTCTTAATCTTTGTTTCCACTTTCTCTTTTCGTCTCTTTCCCTACCGTGCTTATAAATAAGCTAACACTAAGGCTCTAGAAAGGAGGTGTTCCAGCCGCACCTTCCGGTACGGCTACCTTGTTACGACTTAGCCCTAGTTACCAGTTTTACCCTAGGCAGCTCCTTGCGGTCACCGACTTCAGGCACCCCCAGCTTCCATGGCTTGACGGGCGGTGTGTACAAGGCCCGGGAACGTATTCACCGGATCATGGCTGATATCCGATTACTAGCGATTCCAGCTTCACGGAGTCGAGTTGCAGACTCCGATCCGAACTGTGACCGGTTTTGTAGATTCGCTCCTGGTCGCCCAGTGGCTGCTCTCTGTACCGGCCATTGTAGCACGTGTGTAGCCCAAGGCGTAAGGGCCGTGATGATTTGACGTCATCCCCACCTTCCTCACAGTTTGCACTGGCAGTCTCGTTAGAGTTCCCGACATGACTCGCTGGCAACTAACAACAGGGGTTGCGCTCGTTATAGGACTTAACCTGACACCTCACGGCACGAGCTGACGACAACCATGCAGCACCTTGTAAATTGTCTTGCGAAAAGTCTGTTTCCAAACCGGTCAATCTACATTTAAGCCTTGGTAAGGTTCCTCGCGTATCATCGAATTAAACCACATGCTCCACCGCTTGTGCGGGCCCCCGTCAATTCCTTTGAGTTTCAAACTTGCGTTCGTACTCCCCAGGTGGGATACTTATCACTTTCGCTTAGCCACTGAGATTGCTCCCAACAGCTAGTATCCATCGTTTACGGCGTGGACTACCAGGGTATCTAATCCTGTTCGCTACCCACGCTTTCGTCCATCAGCGTCAATATATTAGTAGTAACCTGCCTTCGCAATTGGTATTCCATGTAATCTCTAAGCATTTCACCGCTACACTACATATTCTAGTTACTTCCTAATAATTCAAGTCTAGCAGTATCAATGGCCGTTCCACCGTTGAGCGATGGGCTTTCACCACTGACTTACTAAACCGCCTACGGACCCTTTAAACCCAATGATTCCGGATAACGCTTGGATCCTCCGTATTACCGCGGCTGCTGGCACGGAGTTAGCCGATCCTTATTCTTACGATACCGTCAAGCTCCTTCACGAAGGAGTGTTTCTTCTCGTATAAAAGCAGTTTACAATCCATAGGACCGTCATCCTGCACGCGGCATGGCTGGATCAGGCTTGCGCCCATTGTCCAATATTCCTCACTGCTGCCTCCCGTAGGAGTCTGGTCCGTGTCTCAGTACCAGTGTGGGGGATCTCCCTCTCAGGACCCCTACCCATCGTAGCCTTGGTATGCCGTTACCATACCAACTAGCTAATGGGACGCATGCTCATCTTTCACCGATAAATCTTTAATAATTAAATGATGCCACTCAATTATACTATGAGGTATTAATCCAAATTTCTCTGGGCTATCCCTCTGTGAAAGGTAGATTGCATACGCGTTACGCACCCGTGCGCCGGTCTCTAATTCCGAAGAACTATACCCCTCGACTTGCATGTGTTAAGCCTGCCGCTAGCGTTCATCCTGAGCCAGGATCAAACTCTTCATCGTATATTATGCAAGAACCATAAATGATTCTCTATTTATTTTTGACTGAAGGTCTAGTGGTTTTTTCAAATCTCTCGATTCTATTACTCTTATTCTTTTGTCTTTGAAATCTCTCTCAAAAACGGCTGTCAATTCAATATGTCTAGGAACGTGTCTTATCTTGTTTTCCACTCGTAGCAACACTTAACGTGTTTCTCGAAGCGGGTGCAAAAGTACAACTTCTCTTTTTATCTGGCAAGAAAAATTTGAAGTTTTTTTAGAAAATAAATTTCCTAATTAATTCCGTTTGCTTGCCAGTATTTTAAAGAACGTCTGCGTTGTTGCGGGTGCAAAAATAACACCTTTATACCGTTATTCAATACTTTTAATGCCTTTTTTTTAACCTTTTCGCAACTTTGTTTTTAAGTTGTTGAAAACCCGTATTTTAAATAAAGTTTTTTTTATCCATCCAATACTCCCTACAGAGAAGCTTTAATAAAGCAGTTTGAACTACCTCCGCAAAATATAGCCTTTCCCAATAGCACTTCTATCGTCCTAACAAGACAGACTAACTACGCTCTTTCAATCGTATTTTATCCCATAAAAGCTTCTCTAAAAAAAAGAATGACCATATGAGATACGCCCAAGCCCCTTTTAAAGTCTGATCAACCCTAAATCAAAAACCAAAAACAGACAGTAGCAACTCCCTAAAGCAAAGCAAGTCCTTAAAATTGTCAGCAATCAGTTCCAATCTTTACCCAAACCGCGCTTCATTGACATAACAAAGCAATACTCTCGTAGCTCTTATCCAAAAATATTCTTTTAAAAGAATGCAAAATGAAATTAAGAAATCCACTTTAGACAACTCCTGTTCCATTTAAATTTCAATAACAATTGGATGAACCCTTCAGAGGTCTGATTTTTTTAGTCTGACCACGAAAATCGGATACTGTCATCGAATCATTCAAAAATACCCGTAAATTGTTTGCAGTAAAAATATACTCCAAACCTTTAGTGTTATAATTGAGTGAGAATTTCGTTTATGTTCCTATTGACTTATTTACTAGAGAATAAATTAAACTAAAGTCAATTGTCAGACTAAAATATATTAAGTTGATATTCCCTTATTTAATCTCAATCAAAAACCACTTCATTACATAACAAATGCTTTCGTCACTATAAATAATAAAACTATTACCCATACCAAAATCTAATAATTACTGCTTTGGTACATTTTTATATTCAGAAAAAAAGGTGATTTACATAGCAAAATCTGCCGAACTACGGTTGGATTAGATATATTGTTCTGAAAACACATAAATCATTAGGATTACTATTTCTTCTCTAATACCCATTCCTTGAAGAAAAATCGATTTTTTTTGCGCACAAAAAAACCCTATCCAAATAAATGAATAGGGTTCTCAAAAGAAAGGCGACGACATACTCTCCCACATAACTGCAGTACCATCTGCGCAGGCGGGCTTAACTACTCTGTTCGGGATGGGAAGAGGTGAGCCCCGCCGCAATAACCACCTTAAGAAGTTATAATTGCTTTGGGCAATTTTTCAATGATTGTTTATCTTACGATAAAAATCTATTGAACAATATCTTAACATACTGAGATAAAGAAAAAAATATTGTAGTTCCTGAAATAAATTCAGGATAAAAGAAAGTTTCCCCAGCCTCTTGCGAGGCTGGAAAGGTGTACATAAGCTTACGGATTATTAGTACTACTCGACTATGACATTACTGCCTTTACATCTATAGCCTATCAACGTGGTCATCTCCCACGATCCTTAAAAGAAATCTCATCTTGTGGTGGGTTTCGCGCTTATATGCTTTCAGCGCTTATCCCTTCCAAACGTAGCTACTCTGCCATGCCACTGGCGTGACAACAGATACACTAGAGGTTTGTCCAATTCGGTCCTCTCGTACTAGAATCAGATCCACTCAAATTTCTTGCGCCCACAGTAGATAGAGACCGAACTGTCTCACGACGTTCTGAACCCAGCTCGCGTGCCACTTTAATGGGCGAACAGCCCAACCCTTGGGACCTTCTCCAGCCCCAGGATGTGACGAGCCGACATCGAGGTGCCAAACCCCCCCGTCGATATGAGCTCTTGGGGGAGATCAGCCTGTTATCCCCGGCGTACCTTTTATCCTTTGAGCGATGGCCCTTCCATGCGGAACCACCGGATCACTATGCTCTACTTTCGTACCTGATCGACCTGTATGTCTCTCAGTCAAGCTCCCTTATGCCATTGCACTCTACGCACGGTTACCAAGCGTACTGAGGGAACCTTTAGAAGCCTCCGTTACTCTTTTGGAGGCGACCACCCCAGTCAAACTACCCACCAAGCAATGTCCCCCGCAAAACGGGGTTAGGCCTCAGATAAACAAAGGGTTGTATTTCAACAATGACTCCACAACGCCTAGCGACGCCACTTCACAGTCTCCAACCTATCCTACACATCATTTATCCAAGGTCAATACTAAGCTATAGTAAAGGTGCACAGGGTCTTTTCGTCCCACTGCGGGTAAACGGCATCTTCACCGTTACTACAATTTCACCGAGCTCATGGCTGAGACAGTGTCCAGATCGTTACACCATTCGTGCAGGTCGGAACTTACCCGACAAGGAATTTCGCTACCTTAGGACCGTTATAGTTACGGCCGCCGTTTACTGGGGCTTCATTTCAATGCTTCTGGTTACCCATAACATCTCCACTTAACCTTCCAGCACCGGGCAGGTGTCAGGCCCTATACTTCATCTTACGATTTTGCAGAGCCCTGTGTTTTTGATAAACAGTCGCCTGGACCTCTTCACTGCGGCCAGCATTGCTGCTGGCGACCCTTCTCCCGAAGTTACGGGTCTATTTTGCCTAATTCCTTAGCCATGAATCTCTCGAGCACCTTAGAATTCTCATCTCGACTACCTGTGTCGGTTTGCGGTACGGGTACTATTAACCTGAAGTTTAGAGGTTTTTCTTGGAAGCCCTTAGGTGCACTATCTCTTTGTCCGAAGACGCCGAGTACTATCGTATTTCCCCAAAACCCGTGGATTTGCCTGCGGGTCTTATAGGTAGGTACTTCAACGAACTATTCCGTCAGTTCGCGGCACTTTCATCACTCCGTCACCCCATCACAGTTAACAGTAGTACGGGAATATTAACCCGTTGTCCATCGACTGTCCCTTTCGGGTTCGCCTTAGGTCCCGACTAACCCACAGCTGATTAGCATAGCTGTGGAAACCTTAGTCTTTCGGTGTGCGGGTTTCTCGCCCGCATTATCGTTACTTATGCCTACATTTTCTTTTCTCACCGGTCCAGCATACCTTACGATACACCTTCTACCCTGTGAGAATGCTCCCCTACCACTTACAATAAATTGTAAATCCATAGCTTCGGTAATATACTTATGCCCGATTATTATCCATGCTCGTCCGCTCGACTAGTGAGCTGTTACGCACTCTTTAAATGAATGGCTGCTTCCAAGCCAACATCCTAGCTGTCTATGCAGACAAACCTCGTTCTTTCAACTTAGTATATATTTGGGGACCTTAGCTGATGGTCTGGGTTCTTTCCCTCTCGGACTTGGACCTTAGCACCCAAGCCCTCACTGTTAGTGAACATTATATAGCATTCGGAGTTTGTCAGGAATTGGTAGGCGGTGAAGCCCCCGCATCCAATCAGTAGCTCTACCTCTATATAACTTTATAACTAACGCTGCACCTAAATGCATTTCGGGGAGTACGAGCTATTTCCGAGTTTGATTGGCCTTTCACCCCTACCCACAGATCATCCCAAGACTTTTCAACGTCAACGGGTTCGGTCCTCCACTATGTGTTACCACAGCTTCAACCTGTCCATGGGTAGATCACACGGTTTCGCGTCTAACACTACTGACTAAAGCGCCCTATTCAGACTCGCTTTCGCTACGGATCCGTGGCTTAACCACTTATCCTTGCCAGCAACGTTAACTCGTAGGCTCATTATGCAAAAGGCACGCCGTCACCCCACGAAGGGGCTCCGACCGCTTGTAAGCGTATGGTTTCAGGATCTATTTCACTCCGTTATTCACGGTTCTTTTCACCTTTCCCTCACGGTACTGGTTCACTATCGGTCTCTCAGGAGTATTTAGCCTTAGCGGATGGTCCCGCCAAATTCAGACAGGATTTCTCGTGTCCCGCCCTACTCAGGATACCACTATCAATTATATCACTTACCTATACAGGACTATCACCCTCTTTGGTTCTACTTTCCAGTAGATTCTAGTTCGTTTTACATTGAATATCGTGGTCCTACAACCCCAACATTGCCGTAACAACATTGGTTTGGGCTAATCCGCGTTCGCTCGCCACTACTTACGGAATCACTTTTGTTTTCTTCTCCTCCGCCTACTTAGATGTTTCAGTTCAGCGGGTTTGCCCACCTATCGGTGTACTAGATCTTCAATCTAGTGGGTTGCCCCATTCAGGTATCTACGGATCAATCGGTGTGTGCCCGTCCCCGTAGCTTTTCGCAGCTTATCACGCCTTTCATCGCCTCTGAGAGCCAAGGCATCCCCCATACGCCCTTATTTTGCTTATTGTACCAATCCTAAAATTAATTAGGACCGTTTTTGTTTGTTTTCTACTATAAATAGTAAAAAACGCTTTCTACTTTTTATATTTTTCTTATCTCAATATGTCAATGAACTTGTATCGCTAGTTTAATCGTTTTTTCGTTTAATCGTTTAACCGATTTAACAAATCAACGTATCAACTTTTGATTTGTGGAGAATAACGGAGTCGAACCGTTGACCTCCTGCGTGCAAGGCAGGCGCTCTAGCCAGCTGAGCTAATCCCCCGTTTCAAATTTTAAATTATGAATGGTGAATTTTGAATTAATGTATAATTCATACTCATACTTCTAAAATTTCCTTTTATTCTGAATTTATTTCAGAATCTATTTAAGTTTAATAGTTGTCTCGGACAGACTCGAACTGTCGACCCCTACATTATCAGTGTAGTACTCTAACCAGCTGAGCTACGAGACACTCTTATTCTTAAATGGTATTATTTGAACTAACAGCAAGAGTAATAAATTCTTAATCTTTGTTTCCACTTTCTCTTTTCGTCTCTTTCCCTAACGTGCTTATAAATAAGCTAACAATAAGGCTCTAGAAAGGAGGTGTTCCAGCCGCACCTTCCGGTACGGCTACCTTGTTACGACTTAGCCCTAGTTACCAGTTTTACCCTAGGCAGCTCCTTGCGGTCACCGACTTCAGGCACCCCCAGCTTCCATGGCTTGACGGGCGGTGTGTACAAGGCCCGGGAACGTATTCACCGGATCATGGCTGATATCCGATTACTAGCGATTCCAGCTTCACGGAGTCGAGTTGCAGACTCCGATCCGAACTGTGACCGGTTTTGTAGATTCGCTCCTGGTCGCCCAGTGGCTGCTCTCTGTACCGGCCATTGTAGCACGTGTGTAGCCCAAGGCGTAAGGGCCGTGATGATTTGACGTCATCCCCACCTTCCTCACAGTTTGCACTGGCAGTCTCGTTAGAGTTCCCGACATGACTCGCTGGCAACTAACAACAGGGGTTGCGCTCGTTATAGGACT